>OZ244034.1:0-3121534 GCA_965215185.1 Acidimicrobiia bacterium | reverse complement strand
TAGCCCTTCCACGCGGGAAGCGCCGGCCCCCACCGTGGTAGCAACCGCAAGGATCACCCCGGCAACCACCACTTCCTCGGGGTCGGTGGCCGCCGACACGCCAACGAGTGCCACGACCACCACCACGGTTCCTACGACCACGATGGTGGCGGTCGTCCAACCGACCACTACGACCACCCAGGCTCCCACGACCACTACCCAAGTCCCCACGACCACCGCGGCGACCTCGACCACGACCACCGCGGCGCCGGTGGAAGCGAGCGAGCACGAGCATCACGACGAAGCGGTGCAGACCGGTGAGGTATACCACAACCATGGCGACGCCGTATTGGAACACTGCCACACCTACGAGTACCCGACGACCACCGCCCCGACCCCGAAGCCACCGGGGACTGCCCCGGCAACTACCACCAGTGGTTCAAGGTGCGGGACGAATGCGTGCTCGACGAGGTACGGAAAGAGTTCCTCGCCTGGCGGGCAGGGAGCCACGAGCAGCGAATGGCGACGATCCGCGACGGCCACCTGCTAGCGCAGGTGTTCGCCGAGTCGCAGACCTCGGCTGAGCAGTACTTTGGGGAGGAAGCTGCCAACGACCTTGATGCGTGGACCAGCGTCTGGGCCGACGCTGACAACCGCAGCACACGGCGGGTGGAGCTGTACGGGGCGCAGTGGAACGACCCGGACCGTATCGACGTGCGCATCCGGACGGTGATGCAGGACGGCAGCTTCGCCTGGGCGTGGAACGTGGTGCCCTTCACCTACGTCGACGGCGAGTGGAAGATCAGCTACCAGGGCTTCTGCCGGTACATCGACGCTGCTATCCCCTTCGTGAGGGACCACGGCGGAACCCTTAATCCGTGCCCTCCGGACCCGCGACCGCGTGTGACGGCCAATGAGCATGTGATCGCCGCTTATGACCCGACCGACGATCCCACGCGCACCCGGGTCAACACCACCCCCGGCTGGTAACCCCCGGGGAAGGAGAACACATGGCACGCCGCACCCTAGCCTCTCCCAAGGTCTGGATACCGGGTGCGGCCGCCGCGGTGCTGCTCGGCTTGGTGCTGCTGTTCGGCCCGGGACCGGACAGCGCCGCCCATACAGGCCACGACGAAGCCGTATATCAGTTCACCTGGAACCGGGGGACAACGACGAGGCTCACCGAGTACCAGTTCTGGCACTACAACCGCTACATCAAGCAGCGATGTGTCCGCTTCAACCACTACACAGGCGATTGCGACGCCTGGGAGGACACTGGGGAGTGGCGGGAGCGTCCGCAGGATACTTGTGCTGCCCGCCCTGAGTGGAAACCCGCCAACGTGGTGAACGGCCAGCAGGTAGCCCTGACGAACGCGGACGCTCCCACCGGCGCGACCTGCAACCGGCACGATTCCTACACCGAAGGGGTCTACAAGTGGGTGTTCACCAATCAAGCACACCGGACAGTGCTGATCGGGAACCGGCCGGGCCCGTCTCGGTGCGTTCTGCCGGGTTCGGGGATCCAGGGTCATACCCGGTCGACGAACACGGGTCCGCCTCGGGGGGAGTCGGTGGAGTACGGCAGTTCTTCGACGCGGCCGAGCCAGTACGACATCGGGGGTAGCCGCCGGTGCGGCTGGTGGTCTGCGGGGGTACCGCACGACCACACCCCAGAGACGACCTCGACCACCGCGGGGGAGGAAGTCACGACCACGACCGAGGCGGGGCCGGGGGATTGGAGCGGGACGTGTTCGTATGATTTCCAGGTGGGTCAGTCGTATTCGCAGGCGCTGCCGATGAACTCGGATGCGAGGGTGACCGGCTATTCGTATTCGGGAGCGCAGCCGGGTGGGATGTCGGTGTCGGGGTCGTCGTCGCTGACGTTGAGCGGCCGGCCTACGTCGAACGGTAACTCGCTGCAGGTGTCTCGTGGGACGATCACGGCGTCGGTGTCGAGTGGGGACCCTCTGACGTTGGCGTGCGTGTTCCGGGTGCGGGAGGGCACGACGGTCACTACTCAGCCGCAGACGACTTCGGGCTGGTCGGGTCCATGCTATGAGGAGTTGGAGCTGGGTGAGTATTACGGGGACCGGGAGTATCCGGAGATCTATCTGCCGTTCTACCTGGGATCGAGCATCGACGACGATCATCGGTACTCGGGGCGTCGGCCTCGCGGGATACTCTCCGGGCGGGGTGAGGGAGAGGCGTTCTTGTACGGCACGGCGCTGTCCCACGGCTCTTACAGGGGGAAGGTCGTTGCTCGGGTGGGGCGAGCCAGGTATGAGACGCCCTGCACGATCGTGGTGGACCCCGGCAGTTGGAATCCCGAAGTGTGTGAGTTCTTCTTGGAGGTTGACCGGAACTATGACCTGGCGATGCCTCGGTTGGTGGGGCCGCGGGTGGATCGTTACTCGTCGGGGTCGCTGCCGCCCGGGCTGGCGCGGGAGGGGAACCGGGTGCGGGGGTCACCGGCGTTGGAGGGCACTTGGGCAGTGTCCTGGACGGCGGTGATCGACGAGGTGGCGTACGCCGACCTGCCCCGGACGACGTGTACGTTCTATGTGGTGGAGGCGACTCCGCCGGGCTGGTCGGGTATCTGCGATTGGACGTTCACGGTCGGGCATTCCTACACCCGGATCCTGCCGGTGGCCGACGGCGCGACGGTGCATATCTGGTCGGGGGACGAACCGGACGGGATGCGAATGCGGTTCCGACGAGTGAGCGGGATCTGGGCGCAGGAGCTGTCGGGGACACCGACCGCCGAGGGGCTGTGGGAGGGAACGCTGCGGCCGTCACCCCGTCCCGACGGCGTGGAGGACATCGACTGCTCCTTCGAGGTCCTGCCCGGTCCGGACGCTATCGCGTGCTCCCGGACGATTCCCAGCGACCAGATAGCCCGCGTCCGCGAGTCGGTGGGGTGGCGTACCGACGTCCCCCGGACCGGCGCCCACGGCGGCGTACCCGGCGGCGACAGCTACCTGATCACGACGGGCGACCCCGGGGTGGGTGGGGGCAGCCCGCGCATCTGGCCGTGGTGGACCTCGGATGAGGACCTGGCCGTGACGGACACGACGGGCTGCGAGTGGCGGATGGCGGCGATCATCTCGGCGGCACGGCCGTTGTTCCCCTGGTTCGACAACGACCTGTCGGATATCCGGCAGGTGTCAGCGGCGATGCACCGCCAGTGGCAGGCCATGTCGTCGGACCAGCGGGCTGCCGTCGAGGCCGACGGGCGCCGGCTGATGCAGCGGGTCGGCCTCGGGAACCCCGAGGACGAGAAGTGGCTGGGCGGCGACTGCGAACCGGGTGACCGCGTCGACGTCGACTGCGTGTGGGGATTGCCGTTCCCCGGCGTGTGGCAGTGGTCACTCACGATCCGCTACCGCAGTGACCAGGATTTCCGGGAGCGGGACCTGGCCATTGCGTCCGGGGTGACCCGGTTCTGGCGCTTCGCCGACCAAGCCGGCTAGGAAGGTGTGTAAGACGGGGGGAGCAACGGCCCGTCTTCCTCTGAACAGGCATTATGTCATCGGTCGACGGGCCGCTAAGGGGTTTTTGACCACCCTCCTAGGAATGGGCCCCAAGACGGGCAAAGGGTTGGCCCATCGCTCATCCAGGGAATGCCTGATCGGCGGGCGTCGGGCCATGCTACGAATGCCAGCCCCGGCGCACGCCACACTGCCATTTGGTAGCCAGACCCTGCGCGTCCGGCGCTTTCATTGATCAGTACGCCACCACAGGGTGCAGTGTTGCCCCTCCCGGTCCCCGACGTATAGCCGGCCGTTCTTCTCGGTGACCTGCGACTCCAGGAGGGGCCGTAACTCGGGGCGTCGGGCTATTGGCAGGGTCAGCCGTCGCCCGTAGAAGGCGAGTATCTCATCCCAACTCTCGAACCAAATCGTCCCGGGTCGTTCCCACCGCTCCACATTGGGGCGGATGCCAAGTTCCTCGACGATCGCCGCAGCCAGATCGTCAACCGACGGGCCTCCCGGACGGTCGACACCGTGGACGGCGCGGAAGAGGAGGGCCGTGGCGACTCGGGGGTGGCGATCCGTCATCTCGATTACCACGGCACGCCGGGCGGTGTCGTTGAGAGCGGCGAGAAACGGGCCGATGCCCGGTACGTCATAGACGACATGAGCCGACATGACAACATCTGCCTCCGGGATCTCCCCCGCCGCTTCCGGCCAGCGTCCCCGGACCAGCCGGGCGGAAACACCGAGTCGGGCCGCATCTTCTTCAAAACCATCTGCCATTCCGGTGTCGGGCTCCACAGCGGTGAGGTCATGACCCAACACCGCCAGCGGCAAGGAGGCCCGTCCCCTCCCCGCTCCGACATCGAGCACCGAACCGTGCTCGCCGAGCAAGTCCCGGACGATCTCGAAGGTGATCGGGGGCGGTCCAGAGCGAGCAGCGGCGGAAAGGCGTGCCCATACGCACGGCGCCCACCCGTAGGGTGACTCTTCTGCGGCGTCAAGCAGGCTCTGGGGAATCACCCAGGCCTCCAACTCGGCCCGCCAACGATCGGTGGCCTTCAACTCAGCACCACCGGGCCGGATCCCAACCGCAGCACCGAACCACGGCCGAAAACACCAACGACGGTCTCCTGCCCGATCGGCTCGCCGCGATCCGCATCACCGTCGACTGTCGTGGGAAGAGGAACCACTGCCCAATATCGAAATCGCCGCCATTGGAGAACACTCTATATCGGATCTACAGAAACCATGACCGAAATGGGTGAGGTCGCGTACAACTCGCGTCTAGGCGGACCTGATCCGAATCTCGTTTGCCACCGCCGGTTCGATAACCTCCATCCCTTCCCGGGGGGTGTTGCAGCCGTCCAGGCTGGTGGTGCTGACATCGCTGACTTCAACAAGAACCGAGACCCTGGCCGCCTCCCCGTCCCCCTACCAGGCTGGGGTATCGCGGACAGCGTCGGCCTCGGCGTCCGATATGTCCCACGGGGCGTAGGTGCCGGACCCCTCGGACCGCACTCCGGTCTCCGAAGCGATGTGCGGGCGGGGATCCTTCGGGCAGATCTGTTTGCCGGGACCGAGGCGGCTCGGAATACGGCAATAGGCGAAGTAGGAGACCATCCACTGGCCGTCCACCCGCGCTGGAGTTGCCTGTAATCAGCGGCGTGTAGTCTTTGTATTCGGGACCACACGCCGGAAGCCGACCCCTGATCCACACACCGACACGACCACCACCGAGGTCGACCACATGGCCAGTCTCGGCTGCGGCGACCCACCAGACTCGGGGCATGACACTGAGTTCCGGCAAGTCTCGGGACGAACACCCGGGAGGAAGTCACCCCGTCGCCCTCAGTCTCCGCCACGGGGACCTAGGTGAATGCTACCTGTAGACGGGGATTCTTACTGGATCGGACGGCACGCCGAAGATGAGAGCGGGAATGTAGACATGATCCGGCAGGCTGGGGTCCAGTCGCACCACCCGGTTCTCGTCGTCGAGAACGTAGCCATCCGGCAACTGGCTGATCAGGTATTCGACTGCCTCTTGGCCAACATAGTCGAACTCGCCTGACTCCGAGGCCCTCTCTAGGTCCAATAACTGCTCCTCGTGCTCTTCCAAGGTGGTGGGAGGGTTCAGAGTGGTCATCGCTTCGAACGGTAGTTTCACTGTCCCGCGTAGTCAAGGAGTCCCTACTGGTGATGGTAGGGCTTCTACCGCCGCACAGGCTCCTAGGGAACCTTCTGTGCGTGAAACACTACGCGCTCCCCGCTGTGGGGATGATATCGATAGCGTACATCTATCAGGGTCAAATTTGACGCGAATCCGATCTTGGATATCGCCGAGGAGCCTCTGCTGGTGATAACCTCCCGAACGCTTAAGGGATGATCCAACACTCGCTCTATATCCTCAGGGTCGTAACCATGCTTAAAGGCTGACTTCCTATAGAGAACCATTCTCATCCCCGGTATTCCGTTGTTCGTCGTGCGACAGTCGGAGAGAAGCCAGAAACCCAACAGCGTGGATGGTGGCTGCGGCATGCTCTCGTGTGCCTTGTGGTAACAGTCCGTGCATATACAGGTTGTGCAGGTTCGAGCCGAGTGGGTTGACGAATAGAGTGGTTAGGTACCGGTGCCAGTTTTCATCCAAATGGCCCCCAAGAGTCCGCAAGAGGTCCCCGAGAGAGATCTGCCTCCCGAAAGAAAGCCGTTCCTTCAATGGTCGAGGTTCCCGCCAGATTGGCGCCCCTAGCTGTCGAACGAGTTCGCGAATTACTCCCTCAATGCGGGGGATGAGAACTAGGATGCTCTCATCGAACTGCCGCCGTGTGTAATGCACCACGCCTGCCGCCATCCGCTCAGCGGCTTCTCTATCAATTAGGCATGTAGTGAAGAACGACTGTAGTTCTCGCCGTTTTGGCAGTCCGTGGAAGGCATGGATGCGGTCAAGCGCTTCAGCCAGGACATAGCTGGCCATGTCTATCCCGACTTTCTCGTACCGGGATAACTCGAGCTCATTCCATTGCTCCTCGTTGCTCGGCGTGAAGAGAGTCTCGTTCCAAGGGCCGAGCACACGGTGGGTCATTAGACGTAGCAGAGGGAACTCCCCTGCCTTGCGGCGTACCGCCTCTAGATTGTGCTGCAGGTGCCCGCTCAAGGGACCGAACGCCACCAGACGTTCTAGACAGCCATCCCAGCTATCGCCGGAACTGATCCAAACGAGAGTCTGCTCGATGTGGTCATGTGGCAGTTCCATATCGACGGAGATGCTCTGCATCTCATCTCTGTCTAGTTCGTTCTCCTGGATTTCTATCCGGATCTTTTCAGCACTCTCTCGAAGACCGTACCGTTGGGCTCGCTTTAGTGCCTCTTCTAGAAACAAGGTGCGTTTCACCCCGGACAAGGCCGATGCCTCCTTGAGCCACAGATCCACTGCCTGGGACCGCAGGTCCTGTTTCCGCTCGGGGCTACCGGGGATGCTTAGTTGGCGCCTGATGATGTCATCACGAATCCACGGATCCTGGAACGTGCGCTTCGCCTGCTCCAAAAGCCTCTCAGCCAAGTGACGATTCGCATCCTCATCGACATGATGTAGCACTACGTCCAGCAGCCTCAGTACGATGCCGGGCTTGGGATCGACACTCGATAGTTCTACTTCGGCTCGGCGAAATGCCGCGTCAACAGCGTCACGGAGACGGGCATGGTCGTTGATCCGACGAGCCAACAACCTCGCACGGCCTAGCGCATTGGCGGAATCGAGTCCGTCCTCCGTAGTGGGAGCAAGTTCTAAATAGGCATCGATCGCCTGGAGGGCGTGTGTATAAGGGACGGAAGACTATTCCCGCTCCCAAAGCAGATCGTGGAGACGGGCGCGGAGAGAGGGGTGCGTGACCAGCCTGCCGAGCTTCTCCCAGAGCGCCATCCCGTCAGGCTCGACCTCCTCAAAGGGTGGCGGGTACTGGCCGTTTGGCGTCTCCCACAAAGGACGAAACGGACCCACCTCTTTGGACCGTTGTTTCTTACCTTCGACGAGAACGAGCCGATAGTCGAAGGCCCAAGCAATAGCGTGCAGCTCTTCACGGTCAGATAACCGCTCTCGCACGGAGTCGCGGACATCGCGGAGTGCGGCTTCGGTGGCCACCAACTCGTCAAGCCACCGAGCAAGCGGCGGCAGCGATACTTCTGGAGAAAGCACATAGCGCGTCCCTGACCCGTCCGCGCCAAATCTCCGGTTCGGACTAGCCCCGCCAGGTGGCGATGCGCGGTCTGTCGCGTCACGCCAAGCAAATCCGCTACTTCACCACTCGAGATGCTGGCGCGATCAGCCAAGAGATCGAGAATGCTCGTCCTCCTGGTAGCTGCAACCATTACGTGCGGATGGTAATACGCACCCCGTAATACATCGAGTATATCCGCAACGCTACGTAACTATCCTAGCGGAGTCGCTGCCCCCAGCGGTTGGTTGAGTACGGTCCTACGCGATCCGTGTTGGCCCGGCCCGAGGCCGAAGACGCGGAAGACTCCACCGTCGTCGTGTCGTGTGACATGTGTGGCGGCGTTGCTGTGGTGTGGTGATGTGGGCGGCGCCGACGGCGGCGGCGCACGGCACGGCGGCTGGCTGAGATGGCTGTGGGGTCTTCGCGACCACCCCTGACCAGGGGTAATGGTAGGGGTCCGAGGAGCCTGTCTCCTCCTCAGCCGGAATCTGTCTCCTCTTCCCAGTCGCTGCGAATCGGTGTTTCGCCCGTATCCCGAGCCCCTGCTCACCGTTCGTTCGCCGACTCGGCCACTCCCCGCGTTCCAATATGTGGTCATAGGCGGCCCAACGCTGCGAAGCCATCCTGTGCGAAAACATATTGGTGCGGAGCATCCCCGCCACGTTCAACCATTCAACGGCTATGGCGTCGTAGCTGCTGACCAGATGATGCGCCGGCCGGACATGGTGCGTGTAGGGCTCGCCGCCTGCGCTGCGTAGAACACCGTACCGCTATCCCGCGCCGATGGTCGAAAGGGTCCGGGGTCGGCTAGATCGACTTCATCTCGCCGATAAACCACTCGGCCATTTCCAACCCCCGATAATTCATTTGGTGGGGGTTTGACGGAGGGAGAGGAGCCGCTCCGCGATGATGGGTCTGGGATGAAAGGGCTCCTGTGCTGCGACCTGACGGGGTGGCGGCGGGCTACGGGTGGTGGTTTGCGGGATTATCAGTGCAGGTCAGCCCATATCTGTTCGAGAGCGTATCGGGCTGATACAGGTGTCGAACGGAGTGGGTAGGCGCGGTCTATCCACTCCAACGCTTCGTCGAGCGTATCGAAGTCGGCTGCCCTAACCAGAACCGGAAGGTCCGCTAGGTCTACGGGACGGCCGGAGATCGCCTTCATGGCCATCACGTACCGGGCGCCTGCTCCGTAGATGGTCAGGTTGGTCCCTTCGTATATGGGGGTGGGGGAAGCGTCGGCCTGGGGGGAGATAGTCGACATCTTGGAAGCGTCGTTGAGCCAATCAGCCCGCACATGGCCCCGTTTCGCGGCGACTGCTGCGATCCCTTCCCGTAATTCGTCGGTGAAACCTTCCGAGACAGCGTCCACGTCGTTGGTAAGCCGGGAGGGATTCCACTGCAGGGCGATAGCAGCACCGCCCACTACCAGAATCTGGTAGTGGGCGGCTTGTCTCGCAGCGAGCCACAGGTCCAACTCTTCGAACAGGCCGATTAGCTGTTCTCTGGTCAGTCCCCGTTCAGACATATGTCAGTCCCAGGGCAGCCACCAGTCGTCGGTTCCTTTGTCGAGCATTCGGGGATGAATATGAACCCGATGGTACTTGGACAGCGGATGTGACCTGCGTTTGAGCCACTCCGCGTATTTCGGCATGTAGTCAGGAACGAACAACGCGATGTCGGTCGGAGCGCGATGCTCGAACACCCAGCCGGGTATAGGGATCCCGGCCCGGTCGGCGAGCGCGTGAACGACCACTGCGATAGACGGCAGCAGCACAGGGTCGTCCCCGTCGTAGACAGGCGGCTCAGCGATCAACCGAGCCTTGTCGACTGACCTGTTCCAGTCGAAGATGAACTGCAACAGCGGATACCTGTACGACCCGCGAAGGTCGGGTACGACCATCAGAGGCGGCAGGTCAGCGGCGGTCAGCTCCATTTTGGGGACGGCTGTCGGTTGATAGTTGCCGGCGCTGTCCAGGTATCCGTACAGCCGCTGGGGAAGCGCTTCTTTTGTTGTCATAGCCATCCGTCCATTTCCCCTGATTGTACCGTTCCCTCAAACACACCCGACGAGTCCACGCCCTCCGAGCAACCGACAACCCCACCACAGACAACGGCCAACCACGCTCGAACACCACACCAGCATCCGCATCAACCCCAACGCCAGCATCTTGTCGGCTGCTAACTCTCGGATGTTCAGGACCGGTCCGGTCGGGTCTGCAACCGTCGGGTGCCGGCGGACATCGATCGCGATATCCACCCATGTTGTGTCAGCACCGTCAGTGACTCGCATACGGACGAACCCCTCTCCCCATCGTTCCACTGTCGGGTTCAGCCCTTCGCTGGTCAGACCTCGCTGGGCTGCTTCAGCGAAGGGGATGGCTGACCCAGGGTACGTCCCGAACACGTCTAGGTCGTTGCTTCCGCGCTGGACTACACCGGTCAGGATCAGCGCTGAGCCTCCCGCTAACGCGAACCCGTCTGCTTCGGGAACCGCTGCGAGTATCCGCCAGGTCCGTTCCTGTAGTTCGGTCAGCATCCAGCGGGGTCGTCGATCAGTCCCCTGTCGTGCAGCCACGCTGACCATGCTTCGCGGACATAGGGGGACAGCCACAGATCGTCCCACAATTCGACTAGCAAGTCGATGTCGATGTAGTAGCGGACGTCGTCGTCTAACCCCTCGGTCATCACCGTCTGGTACATGCTTATTAGCTGGCGCTGGTTGTCCATGTCGAATGTGCGGGGCGCTGACCAGGCCACATGGCCGGGTAGGGTCACCACCCCGGACGCTTTCGGGAGCGTCCGGTCTTCCATGTCGTCGGGGATGGACACAGGCGGGCGGCTCAACAAGCGGGTCCGCGATACGGTCACCGAACGGGCGGGCGAAGTCATAGGTGTGATGATACCCGAGCGACCGTCGCGGCCGCCATACCCCCGTAACCACAGCCACACACCCCCACGCCCCGGCCAAACACACCCGAACACCCCTGAAACCACCCAAGAACCCGACCGAACCACCTAACCCGCGAACTCAACAGCCCATAACACGCGAAGACCCCTGCGTGGGGTCTTCGCGACCACCCCTGACCAGGCAGTTAGGTGGGGGGCAGGGGAGGACGTCACCTCTAGACACCAGACGACGTCACCTCACCCCAGTGACTGAGGAGGGGCACTCTCGTACTTGTTCGACTGTAGTGTGCCCGGCAGCCGACCCCAGCACAGACGGTCAACCACGCGCTCGGCGCAGGTTCGGGGGCCTACGTTCTCCACTGACCGTACGCGACGCCCCGCACGGTCGGTTCTTTCGCCAGTAGCTCCCCGAGTTCTGCGACCTGGTCGATGTCCCACCCCAACGTGTCGCACACCGCGATGTCCCAGCGGCGCGGGTTCTGGGCGCCCTGCCACGGAGTCTCTCGGCGATTGCGTAACTCCAGTCACCGCTGGCTGTCCTTGACAACCGGCCCTGACGGTGGCAAGGTGAGCAGCGATGGCAACCCGATCAGATACCCGCACTGAGACCCGCGAAGAGTTCGAAGCGCGGCTGCTCCGCCAGGCCGACGAAGCCGCTGCCGGCGCGTACGACCACATCTTCGCGAGGGGCCTTGACTACCTGATCAGTCAGCTACCGGACGGTTACGCATGGGACGAAGGCCGCATCGTCCGTACCGACCCGGACCTGCCCGATCATGTCTGGATCGCGGCGATATCCAACGGGGTGCCTACAGGCCGAAAGGTAAAGCTCGCAGCTCTCTAGCGCCGGTTGCCGACCAGCCGCCGATTCCCTTACATCCAGTGGGCGTGGTACACGACCAGTTCGCCTGTGTCCGGGTCAATCTCTCCGAGTACTTCGATCGGCAGCCCCGACGACGCGGATGGTCCCTGCACGAGCAGTCCAGGGTTCCCCCGTCGGGTAGTTATACCCTCGTCATAGAACGGGGCGTCGAGCGCACGCTGGATGTCTCTCTCAGACACATTCCTCAACGCAGACTCCAAGAACCGGGGCATGAAAACGAAGGCTAGCGACCCGCCAGCACCCCTAACCCGCGAACCCATCACCCCCCAACACGCGAAGACCCCTGCGTGGGGTCTTCGCGACCACCCCTGACCAGGCACTTCGGTGGTGGTTCCTGGACCACGTCACCTCCTGAACCTGGACTACGTCACCTCGGCCTACGAAGCGGCACCGCGGGAGGCGGCGGCAAGGGAGTCCTCGACAAACGCGGTTCGTGGGGGGAGGGTGGATCAAATGGCCCAAAGAGTGTCACCGTGGTCTCCAGGTCCCGCGCTGAACCCGTCAATCTCGTCCCGATTACCCGCCCGGTTGCCTCTAGATCAGAGGGGTGGGATCCGCCCAGGCGGCTGGTGCCGCTCGACCCGCTCCCAAGCGATCAGTAGTTCAGAACGACGTTGTCTAGCCCACTTCAATGCTAAGCGCTTCTTCTTCGGATGGAACCCTCCCATATCCTCGACTTCCAGGGTCCGGATGTAGATACATATTGATTTCCCGTCGTAGTGGGCATGGAAATGCGGTCCAGGGTGCTCATCGAACCACATATTCATAACGAGACTGCCCATGCGGCATAGTTCAGGCACTGACGCTCAATCGCTTGGCTGAGCTAAGGGCGAAAGAAGAGGATGACAGGTCGTCCCAGGTCAGTCCCGTCACCCTGATATACAGCGACCCCCTACTTATGTCCAGCCTCTCTGCTGGGTCGCTAGAACCCCATGCCAGGGTGTCGTCCTCAATTCGCACTGATCCCCAGACATCAGGGTGGTCCCACTGCTTGAACACACCCTTACCGGCTAGGTCGCCCAGGTCTGCAATGCCCTCTGTCCCGTCCCGGAAGCGAACCCACACGCAATACTTGTCACGAGGCTGGACATCGACAACCCGTGTGGCGTGCTGTTCTGGGGCGAGGGCCATGTCGGACAGTCCGGTTACCTGCTGGTACAACCATGTGCCCGAGATGTCTAGAAGTTCGTGCCCACTTCCCCAGGCCACTCCGCCTTGATGAATCCGCACAGCCGAGAATCCACCTGGGTAGTCCCACTTACCATACGGGGACTCGACTTGGCCCTCTGTCCCGTCCCGGAAGCGAACCCGTAGGCACAACTCGCCTAAAGGCTCCACCCCCACCACCGTGGTGTCGTATATCCATGATCCGCTCATGCGACATAGGATAACTGTCTCCCTTGCTTCCAGGGGCTGACATGGGCAGGTAGACCTCGATCACAGCGAGGGGGAAATGTGGACCTGAAAGAACATGCTCCGGGGTTGAGGCCGGTGGACTCTGGGACAACCTTCGCGACCACCCCCGACCAGGGGTAATGGTAGGGGTCCCACGAGTCTGTCACCTCCTCAGCCGGCATCTGTCACCTCTTCTCAGCCGCCAATGCGCCCGTACCCCCAAGTGCCTGGTCGGGGGTGGGGGGTATGGTTCGGGTTATGGATGTTAGGGACTACGCGTCGATGACCGAGTCGGCGATGACCGCTATGGAATCCCGGCTCAGCGCGGACATCGCCGGGTTGAAGGGCGATGTCGCCGGGTTAGAGCAGCGCATGGACCAGGGGTTCCGGCAGATCGTCGACCGTTCGGTCGTATCCAGGCTTGTAACAGATCGGCCTGCGACGGGCTGGCCGCCGTCCCCGCCCACATCGCCACCACTCCTGGTCAGGTGATGATGATCGGGCTAGAATTACACTTATGAGAGTACCTGGAGTCCTCCGACACCCGCTTAGTCAATGGATGCTGGGCGTCGCCGTTTGCCTTCTGGTTCTCGCCACGCCGATGTTGGGGCTACTTGTCGAGTGGGGAACGAACGTCCTGCGCTGGGGTATCAAAGCCTTCTTCTGGGAGACCCTGGGTCTGGAATTGAACATCTAGGGCTCTCTAGCGGCACGCTCTTAGTTGTCGCGTGGATCACACAGCCTGGGGACCGTGGGTGGTCAGGAAAGTGGCCCGGCGGGTTACTCAGTGATCGGAAAGGTCTCAGGGAAGTCCTTGTCTCTCCCGATTCCGAGAAACTAGTTGATCGCTGTCTACCCACAGGGTTCCCAGTCCGGGAACTCGCCTGAGCTCCGGATCAACGTTTCCCAGTCGACGAAAGCTGTTATCAGGTATTCCTTTGTGGAGACTGTGGGATGGGCTATCCGACAGGTGACACGAGTAAGCCCGACTACCTTCCCAGCGACCAATTCGCCGTCAGACAGTCTGCCACGTACCCAATGGTTGTTCTCTTCAGAACGATATGACGCACGGAGCGTCTGATACCCAGGCACTACTCTCCGTGCAGCGTTGGACCACATCTGATACAGCACTCCGACCGCTGTGAGCGTGGTGGCTCCTGATGTAATCCATATAGCGAGTTCCATATCGCCCACACTTCTCCCGGTCATCCGCAGCAGGGCGGCCCACATTAGCCGTCTGGGGTGGGGTTATCGTTCTGACTCACACTCTCCCACGCCCCGGCCAAACACACCCGAACACCCCTGAAACAGGCCAGGACCCCCGCCAACACCCCTAACCCGCGAACTCAGCACCCCACAACACGCGAAGACCCCTGCGTGGGGTCTTCGCGACCACCCCTGACCAGGGGTGATGGTAGGGGTCCCGGGAGTCTGTCTCCTCCTCAGCCGGAATCTGTCTCCTCCTCGCACTGACTGCGAATCGAACGGCTTAGCCGGGCCAGTGAATAGGGCACCGCTATCGCCGGGGGGTTATGGCCCCGCGGTCAGTTGACGGACGATTGTTCTGACCCACACAAGGTCCGTGCTCCTCAAGCGCCTCGACAGCTTCCTCCCAGGACGCTGTATCTGACTGCCAGCCACAAGCGTTGCATGTCGCTTGCGATCCCTCCCGCGACGGTAACCCGTCACCGACCTTCGTAGACCTAGACCTAGCGGTCCCGCCGCGCCACCCCACGCGACCATCCCTGACCAGCGACTTTGGATTCAGTCAGGGGAGGCAGCCGCCCGAGCTGCCGCCTCGGCGTCTACGCTGTCGGTCTTCCCGCCCTTCTGGCGGCGTAGTTGGCCTCGGCAAGATGCCGGGCCAACCCCGCGCCGTAGCTACCGGTTCCTTCCACCCCGACCCGGACCAGCCGGCCCGCAGATTCCATCCAGGCGACCAACCGGCGATACCCGCCTTCATCCGCTGGAAACGACACAAGCCCACCGGACCCCTACCACCCGGTGCCCTCTCTAGTTGTGTTCGGTGCCGCCACGTCGCAGCAGATACGCCGGGTTCACATATTTGACGATTACCCGACCCGCGCCGCTGGCGGTGCGGTACTCGACCGGACGGACCACCACCCCTTCGCGGAGGCCGCCGAAGCCTGACGGCGCCGCTGCCAGCCGCAGCATCAGGTCATGATCGAACGGGACGCTGCCCTCCACGACAGGCACCGACGGAACACCCAGGTCGGCTAGCAGCGTCTGCGTCTGTTCCGGGTTGAGCGTGCCGTAGCCGACTTTGGCGTCGAATGCCATGAACGTCGGACGCTGCTGCCCGTAGGTGAGGTCCTGCACTTTCGGGCCGACGATTTCGCCGAGCAGTTGAAGCCTCCGCCCATGCGTTTCTGCCCATCCGACGATACGGTCGGCGTGTTCACGCCACGCCCGCACATACAGGTTGCCGGCGTTCTCTTCGGCGTCGGGCACGAACCGGGCTTTGCCAGCCATCCGTTTCGACGCCGCCACCGAACCCTGATAGGGGTCGTATCCGAGCAGGCAGAACGTGCCGTGAAGCTTCTCGGTGACCTGCACCCGCTCCCCCAGCGCGAACAGGTCCGGATGTTTCTGCCACGAATCGACGTCGAACCCTGACGGCCACGAACAAGGTTCGGCGACGCCGTCCATCCGCGGCGGGATCGGAGGTTCCCATTTGACGATCCCCAACGCCTCCGCCAGGTCGTCTCCCAGCTCCGGCGGGTTCCGGAACGTGGGAAGGTGCGGCGACCCGAGCGGTACTACAAGCCCTTGCGACACCACTCCCCGCAGCCGAACCACTTTGACACGGTCCCTGCCTTTACCGGCGAGCCTGCCCGTCAGGCCCATCTCTTCGATGAGACTGCCCGGCAGAACGGACGCTTCGGGCACGTAAACGGCCCGGTCGCCGGTTGACCAAACACCTTTCCCGACGACCATCTGATAGCCGCCGTGGCCGGCTATTTCGAGACGGTCGGCGTCAGGATGGTCGCGGACGGTCAGCTCCACTACCGGACAGACGGTACGCGACGTTGCGGATACAGACATTTGCAGATAGCCTCGCTAACCTTCTTATCGCCTATTGGAGTCCCCCCTCTGCAGAATCTAGGGGTGGTTGTCCGGGTTGAGGGTTTGAGCATAGGCCCCAGGAGGGCGTTGGAGCCCTGCCCGCCGCGGCGAGCAACGAGCCCCGATACTCACACATCAGAGCCACTCAACAAGGGTCCCGCGAGTCTGTCTCCTCCTCAGCCGGAATCTGTCACCTCTTCTCAGTCGCCGAGACAGCCGCCAATACGCCCGTACCCCAGGTGCCTGCTCCCAGTTCGTAAGGCCACCGACCATGCGGTCTTGTCTCCCCACAGAGCTAGAATCCCACCCATGGAATTACTCCGAGAATCTGAGAGGCCCGAAGCCGAGCCGGGTCGCCCAACCGACTTGCCCGGGTCGGGCTACAACCGATGGAACCCCGATAGCGGTGGCAAACCGACGCCATGGGTGGCTAGTTACCTCGTGTTGACGATCGTCGGGTGCGTCCAAACGGTTAGGTGGCTATTCTTCTCCGACCGTGGCTGGTCGTCGACTACTGCCTACTTCGACCCATGGTATCAAGGCGCTGTACCGCTCGCGCTGATCCTGCTTGGGTATGCCCTGATATCAGTAGGCAACCGGCTGGGGGTTCCCATTCCCGATAGGATGGTGACGACGGCCCGCTATGTCAGCATCGTTGTAGTGGCAGTCGCTGCGGTCATAGTCCTGCTGGTGCCGGCTGTTATCTGGTTCGTCGAAGCTGTCGTCGTGCCTATTTTGATGGCGTGGCTGTTTGTCAACCGACGACGAATCGAGCGCGGTCAGCTTCCACGCATACCCCGAACGCCAAACGGGTGGCTCAGCGTGGCCGAGAAGGCAGCTCAGATCAGGCCATATACATAGGTGGGCCGGTGCCCGATGGCTGATAGCTGCCCAGGCCCTCAAAATCTAGAGACCGGGGTTCCACATCCCGCAGCGGCACGGAAGGACCGAAGACGGGTGAGCGTCTATGAGGACTGAAACCCGTGCCACGGGCTATCGCTGGAGTAGGTGCTCACAGTGTGGTAAAGAGATCCAGACCCCTAAGCGGTTTGGCATCTACGACCTAATGACCCTCCTCTGTCGTGAGTGCCATGATGGCCCTTGGCGGATAATGGCCATCCAGAATGCTGTGTTTGATGGAAAGGGCCATGAGTCGGCGAAAAGAAAGCTGAGTAGGTGGGCCGAGGCTACTGCCCGTCAACAAGCCGAACGGATACTTGATACGAAGTTCTATGACAACACACGAGGATCAGGTCCAGACTTTATAAGCACGACGTCCGGTATCAAGGTTGGTTTAGAAGTGACAGCCATAATGCCTGTGAACATACAAGCCAGGTTAAGGACCGACGGCCTCAGCCCGATGGAAGACATGTCCAGAGTAATGCGGCTCATCGATGCTCCTATGGTTGTCAAATCGATGATGGGGCGGTTTGGTGGGTGTGCAGCCAGTTCTGGTATCGGGTGGCGAGGTGGTGGTTGTGGTCTCGGCCGTGTTCGAGTGCTGAGATGCGATTGGGGTGGGTTCCGACGGCTTGGGCGGTCTGGGTGAGGGTGATGCCGCGTTGTTGGCGTCGGGTGCGTAGGCGGGCGCAGTTCGGGGTTGGGTGCGGGTTGGTGAGGAGCCGGTAGATTTCTCGGGCGATGTGCCGCTTGAGGCAGCGGATGATCTCCTTTTTCTTCTTGCCCTCGGCCTTGCGTCGTGCCACGTAGGCTTTGGTGGCGGCGTCGGTGCGCATCCGGGTGGTAGCGATCCGCCATAGCGCGTTGTTGGCTTGGCGGTTGCCGCCCCGGTTGAGACGATGCCGAAGGGTTCGTCCTGATGACGCCTGGACGGGGCTGGCGCCGCACAGCGCCGCGAAAGACCGTTCCGATTTCATTCGCTTGGGGTTGTCGCCGGCGGCGACCAACAACGCGGCGGCTGTGTCAGGACCGACACCTTCTGTGGCCAGCAGGGCCGGGTTGGCCTGGGCGCAGAGACGCCGGATCTCGGCTTCGAGTTGGGCGATCTCTACGTCGAGAGCCTGATACCGGCGGGCCAAATGCTGTAGGGCACGCTTCGCATACGCGGTGGTGGTGTGGTCTGTGCCGGGTCGGAACCGGGCACAGGTTTTGACCCGTGCTTTGAGATTCATGCCCTTTAGCTGGTGTTTTAGCGGCTCGGGAGCTGTTACGACCAGCGCATGTATCTGGTTAGCGGCCTGGGTGCGGGCCTTGACCGCGGAGCGGCGCACCACCCACAGCATCCGTATGCACTCGACCGGGCCCACACCGGACTTGGGAACCGCGGTTGCTTCGCCCGAGGCAGCTGCCCGAGCTGCCGCCTCGGCGTCGACGCTGTCGGTCTTGCCGCCCTTCTGGCGGCGTAGTTGGCGGTTGGGGCGGTTGACCTCCACCACCTCGATGTTCATCTCGGTCAGGTAACGGGCCAGGCCGGCGCCGTAACTACCCGTTCCTTCCACCCCAACCCGAACCAACTGTCCCCGCGACTCGAACCAGGTGACCATTCGCCGATAACCGGATTCCTCCACCGCGAAAGACTCCGATCCCAGTACCCGCCCGACGCCATCCACCACCGCTGCTACGTGGACGTCCCGATGGGTGTCAACCCCACCGTAGATAATCTGGTCTGCTTCTCCCATGATGCTCTTCTCCTCTAGGGGATAGACTCACTTCCTGATCCCGGACCCGTGTGCGGTTGGACAGGCCACTCACGGTGGAGAAGTTGAAGGCTCCTATTAGGTCACATCCGCCCCGGGTCACGGGGTCACGCCCCAGGCCGGGAACGGGCCGACAGATCGATGAAAAGGCACAAGGCCAGATTTCAGTTGGGTCAGACCCGTCCCAGCCCAGGAACCCTCCAAGTATGAGTGGATTTCAGTGGGGAGTGACGGTGGCCAGGAGGTCCCAGTTGGGTTTCCCCGCGTAGAGAAGTGCCCGGATTCGGTAGTTCGCGAAGTTGGGTAACCCGAACGCTGCTCGTTTGATCCGCTTGATGAGGTTGTTGAGGGCTTCGGTGGCATCTGTTGGTTACCTTCGAGATGTGCCAGTTGGTGATCTGGGGGGTCCAGCGGGCGATGGTACGACCCAACTTGTTGATCTCGGGTGGGCAGGATTCGTCCTGGAGGTCGTCCGCGAGCCCGACGGTGTATCGGAGAGCGAGGGCGGGACTGTCGACCCCGTAGATGCCTCGGACCGTTTCCTTCGCGTGCCAGGCGGTGCGGACTTCGCTGTGGGGGTCACCAGCGTCGAGGAGACCACGCAGCCGTGTTTGACCGCGGTCGCTGATCCTCTCGGAAGCGGCGGTGAGGAGCCGCCGTATCCGATACAGCGGGTCATCCTTGCGTCCTCGATGCCCGAGGGTTTCGTTTTGGACTCTTCGTCGTAGGTCGTCGAGACGCTGGTTGGCCAAGCGGATGACACCGAACGGGTCCGCTACCTGCACAGCGTTCGGCAACACCCGGTCGTACGCCTTCCGATAAGGCCCTGACATGACCCGACACCGCCCAGCGGATCCCGTCGAGCCACTCGGGGGGCTGGGATCGGAACCACGACACCGCGCTATCAGCCGTTCTACCACCGACTATGTCGAACCGGCTGGTGGCCTCCCACATCGACGACAGAAGTGCACCAAACCTTGGTGCGCCACCGGCCTTTCCGCCCCAACAACGCTTCTTGTCGATGCCCACAGCTCCGACCTCGCCTATCCGATCGGTGTCGGCCCCCAGCAGCGCTTCGCCCCAACGGACGACCTCGTTGTTCACCGTATGCCAATCACAACCCAACTCCGCGGCGACCTCGTCGACCGAACGGCCCCGCCCACCCACCCCGATGGTCACCCACCGAGCCGCTCTCGATGTCAACAACGCCCGTTCGGGACCAATCTTGGGGTCTTGTTCGATGAACGACCTGATCTCACACCCCGAGTTCGGACACGTCCAGCGCCGTTTCCTCCACCGCAGCCGCACAGGCCGTCCGAACGCCGGTAAATCCACCAACACCACACTCCGATAGCCTTTCGACCACACAGGGCCGCCACAGCCCTCACACACCGGCCGGGCCTTGCGGGACCCGATCACCACCTCCAAAGGTGCCTCCTCGCCCAAGTCGTTGATCCCGACCAGATCAACCTCGCCCAGGCCTACCAACTTCTCGCACATGCGCGTAGGATCAGCTTCCACAGGGGTCCTCCTGCCTCGGATGTCTGTTACCAACCATCCGATTATGGAGGACCCCCCATCACTTCTGGTGGATTACGGCACCACCTAGCCGACCCCCTACTCCCCCCTCATTTCCGAAGAGCCGCTTTAGAAGCGAACGCTCATAGGAGTCTGGTGTGGCGCCGCCACACGAGGTGGCTTCTACGCCGGGTGGGGCGGGCTGTGTTCGCGGACGGCTGGGCCAAGGCCCCTGTTGGGGAACCGATCGGGCGCAGACCCCCGTCCGGCCCGTATGGGCCGGGAGACGAAGCAGCGTTCCGACTGTCGGCTTGCCTGCCGGCCCGGGCGGAGCCCGCAGGCCGACGGTGGGTGGTCGCCGCCACCCTCGGGGCTGGTCTGCTTAGCCCGGCGGTCGCAGCAGCCGAGCCCGGCGATCTGGTCAACCTCGGAAACGACCGGCTCGGTATACGGGTCGGGGGCAGGCATCCGCGTGTGGTCCCCATCCGAGCCGACTACAGCCCCCTGGTCACCGAAGCCGCAGGGTTAGTAGGTACCGGTCGCTTCGTTCGGGCCACGCATCGCACAGCGGTGTACATGTTGTGCCGCCAGGTCGGGATCAGTGGCCGTACCCTTTCAGTGCGGCGTGCCCGTTCCACCTGGCTGGTCGCCCACCTACACGCCGCCACTCCCCTGTCCGCGCTCCGCCGGATCGCCGGTCCGCTGTCGGGTGACACCCTCACCGCGCTGCTGGCCGCCTCTGCTACCGGTCGCGACCCGGTAGAAGCCGCCCTCGAAGGGTTGAGAGCGTGAGCAGCCCGGCCCGTGCTGCCCGCCGCCGCCGCGATCGTTGCGCCGCCCGGGGCCTGCCGGACCCTGCCCGCCTGTACGAGCTGAACGCTCAGCGGATGCTGCCCAGAGACCATCCCAGCGCCGACGACCACGAAACAGGTCGGTCGGGTGCCCACATCTGGGGGGATACCGCCGAGGAGGGACTCCGCCGCCGGGGACCGATACTCACGAACGAGGCCGACGCCCGGCGCATGTATCAGTACGCGGGCAACACCGGAGTCTGCAAGCGCATAGACGAAGTGCTGCGTGCCCATCCGGGGGAACAGCCCGTGCTATCTACCCGGATGATCCTCACAGCCATACTCCTCGCCGCCCAGCACCAAGGCAGCTACAAGCGGACCGTGTTGTGCGAAGTCCTCTCGGGCCTCGACGCCGCGGTCGCTATTAAATGGGGTCTGCTGGATCCCGACAGCGGCGACTCGCTGCTGTCCTACAACATGGTCTGGCGTCAGGCCCAACGCATCGAACGCTTCCTGACGAAGGAAGCGACCACCCCCAGCGGTATCCATATCGAACAGCAATGGATGGTCGACCGCTTCCTCGCGCCGTCGATTCCCAAACGGGCCATCCGCAACGTCACCGAGATCGCCCTCGACGCCACCGACTACCAAACCTGGGCACGCACCACCGACTTCACACCCCAGTCAGAGATCAACGCCGGCCGCATACCCCTAGGAACCATCCTCAAACCCAACGGCAAGATCCAACGCACCAAGGACGACGAAGACGGCACCGGCCGCCGCAGCGCAACGTCGAAACACCCAGCCGGGGCGTTCAACGGCTACTTCGCTCATCTAGCCGTCGCAATACGCGCCTTCATCCGGGGCAAATGGCAGCAGCCTGTCCCCCCGTACATCGTCGCCATGGTCCTCGCAGCCGCCGACCAACACGTCGGACCCATCGGATATGAGGTAGCCACCAAAGCGAAACAGCTAGCACCCAGCGTCAAAGTCGTGAAAGCCGACCAGCACTACACCGCGAAGAAAACGACCTTCGTCCGGCCCCTACATGAACACGGCTGGGACATCGTAATGAACCAGGCCAAAGACAGACAGGAAGGCATCAAGCTCATCACCGCAGGCGGAGACAACACCCCCCTCCTTGTGAACTGCGGCACCATCCTCGTCGAATGGACACCAGAACACCTACTCCGCCCACTCGACGGGCTGACCGGAACCGACCGCCAAAAATGGTTCGACGAACGAGCCAAATACCAATGGGTAGTCATCGAACACTTCCCCAACGGGCGGAAGAAGATCATGTGCCCCCAATGCGCAGGCAAAGTCAAAAGCACAGCCCGAACCCGCAGCAACCGGGCCAACCGCGGCAAACGCCGCACCCCCCTGCCCGTCACCGCCGTCGCCGACACCAAATACTGCTGCGACGGCATGATCACCATCGGTGTCGACCAACTCGACAACCACCAACGCAACGCCTACGGCACCACCAAATGGGCAACCGACTACGCCGGCCGCAACCCCGTCGAAGGCGTCAACGGCATGATCAAAGACGACGGCAGCTTCGAGAAGGACTCCTGCCGCGCGTTCGGCCTCGCCCCCCACACACTCGCCGCTCTCGCCGCCGCCGTCATCCACAACCTCGAACAAACCGGAAGAACCCAAAACCCCGAGAAGGACAACCCAAGCACCCCAGCCCGCGCCGACCAGGCAACCCCCGACACCACCGCAGCCTCACCAACCCAACGCCCAGGCCAGTCCACACCCACCCGCGCACCCCCATAAACCAACCCCCTACCGCTCATCTTTGACGGGAACCCACCCCGTCCAATCAACCGCGTCCAGAACCAACCGTCGCGGCCGCCATACCCCCGTAACCACAGCCACACACCCCCACGCCCCGGCCAAACACACCCGAACACCCCTGAAACAGGCCAGAACCCCCGCCAACAGCCCTAACCCGCGAACTCAGCACCCCGTAACACGCGAAGACCCCGCTGTGGGGTCTTCGCGACCACCCCCCACCAGGCAGTTCAATATAAGTCTAGGGACGACGTCACCTCCGAACTAGGCAGGACGTCACCTCGAGATGGGGGGCGCTGCCCACGGACGAGGCCGTCGGGGCAAGCACTTCATCACCCCCCGACCACGCACTTAGCCGGGGGAGTCCGGGTAGGACTCCAAGCAGTAAACGGGGGGACCTCAAATTCCCTCTCGCTATCCCCCTCAATGAGCGCCGGGAGTCAACCCCGACTACGACTCAAGCGTGCCGTAGCGGCCCTTTCTCTTGAGCTCGACCCTTCAATGAGCGCCGGGAGTCAACCCCGACTACGACGAACCACTTGGCGTCGCCGACAACCAGGTCGCAGGACCCTCAATGAGCGCCGGGAGTCAACCCCGACTACGACCTGCCCTGCTTACTTGGTCAACAGACAGCACAGACCTCCCTCAATGAGCGCCGGGAGTCAACCCCGGCTACGACCCTTAGGATAGGCGCTCGAACGCGTCTAGCTACATCGCAATCGGCCATTGCCAATACTGAAGGATAGATGAGCAAGGAACCACTGGTCAAGGGTGCTCCCAGTGGAATCACCGACGGTTCGCAACGGGGTTTGCCGGGCCGCCGCAGGTAGCGACTTCCACCCAGAACAGCACTGGAGGGCTATTTCATTCTACCAGGCTGGCATCCGAGCACCAGCAGCACGCTCCGGCCTGATTGGCCCTCTAGCTGTCAGCCTCCACACGGGGGCTGCCGGGTGCGCCCGCCTGAAGGAGGGGGTATGCTGGTGGTGATAGCCGCCGGGGGGCTGGCGCTTGTGGACAACAACAAGAGTATGTTGGAAGGCTTTCTCCACGATTTGGAGTACGCAGCGCGGTTGGTGGATGGCCGCGGAGCGGACCGGTCCGATTCGGAGTTAAGCGTCTACCACGATGCTTTGGTGCAACGCTTCGAGGCTGTCATATCGAGCGTCCACGCTGTGTTGGAAGAAGCACTCATGGCACGGGGCTGCCCAGTGCGCATCGGCTCCAATTTCAACTGGGTTGTGCGCCGGGCGGCCGATGAGGGCCTGATCGGTCCCAGCGATCGGGACGACCTGGAAACCTGGGTTATTGATCGACATGTCACATCACACAAGTACAATCCCGACGCTATTGATGCCGTGGTGCTGATCGTCAACGACGTGATACGGTGTGCGTGGCGGGTATGGACAGCGCTATGACGGTCCCCGTTCTATACAAGTACTCACCGTCTCCGGAGATCCCTCGGTGGCCCACCCGAAGGCGGAGTCCTACCAAACCAGTGGGCGTTTGGCTATCCGTCGGCGACGCGTGGGAACGTTGGTGCCGCAGCGGAAGCGTCTTCCTAGACGGAGTGAGATGGCGAAGACCCGTGATACTCGACCCCTCGGCCAGGGTTCTTGTCTTGGACAACCGCTCCCGCGAGTTCAACCGCTTCTCGTCACGCTATGCGATTCCGCCCGGCCTGATGTTGCCGTTCCCGGACTGGGAACAGGTGGCCGCCGACTGGGATGTGCTCATCCTTGACCCTTGGGAGAGGCTGTTCTCGGAAGGCTACCGTTGGGACTGGTCGTGGGACTGCCCTTCGGGGGTAGCTTTACGGCCCGGGGCTATTGCTTATGGGCCGACCGAACAGCGCATATCTCCTAGCGGGGCTGAGGCCCCCGCTGCTGCTCTAGGGGAGTGATAACGCCTGACCGCTCCCCCCTCCCCCAACCCAGCGTGTGTATCGGTCCTTCAGCCTGTAAACCGTTTCGCCACGGACCGGCATTGGCCCACCGGCGGCGGCGAGGGCCGACGACGGAAGGCGCCGCCACCCAGAGAACCATGCAGGTGGTGTTGGTATCCTATGACGATTTGCTGAACCTGCGAGAGAACCCGGGTGTCGACTCTCCAATCCTCGAGGCGCTGTACAGTGGCCAGACCGACCTCATCCCGACAGGGCAGACGGCCATCATTGACGGGAGTCCGTGGTACGAGATCAATACTGGGTATGCAACCGGGTGGGTTCACGGACGCTATGTCACCGAGCAGTGGTGCGCGTCCGAAATGCTAATGGAGTGGAGTTGGCGCGCAGCGCTCGACAGGTTCGCGGCAGGCCTTACGACCGGGATAGGTTTGGCCGAGACGGTCAGCTGCTGGCGGGGTCTATATGTCGTCCTCTACAGAAAATGGGTTCGTGTGGAACCCGACCTCCATGCGGGTACAAGGTACAACTGGGGGTTTGTAGCCGATGGCAACGACGAGGAACTTGTAACCGCGACGCTGCAGGAGGTCGCTACCGAATTCCTATCCGACTACCGCGATCCCGACGTCCAGGTGCCAATGCGGGGTCTGCCAAGGCCCGGCTACATCTACCTCCCCCAAGAGTGCGGTAGCTTTCCTTGGGTCGTCATATACGATCCAGGTGACAAAGATGAGTACAGCGGTTTCGACTGGACCGCCTGGGTCGTGTTCCTAGAGCTAGACGAACACGATGTCCCCAGGGTCGTCGGCATCGAGAAGCAGGAATGGGGACCCTGATGGTAGTTCAAGTCCCCCAGGTGACCTTGACCGGCATCTCGGCTGCTCATCAACCGAGAGGGAACTTGAGGTCGTCCCCGCCTGCTTGCTACTTGAGCTCCTACCCCCGGTTGGGTGGGAGGTCAGCAGGAAAGAGACAGACACCATCAGGACCCAAGAAACGGCAGAAGGCCCGCTGGAGCAACCCCATTGTCTCTAGGACGTGGAGCCTGTGCCAACTACTATCAGTACCTATGGGTTACCCCAAGTAGCCCACCCAACCCCGGAGAGAGTCGCAGCCGTTCCCCCGGAGGCCGTAACTCGTATCAAGTGCGGACACTGCAGAGCCCGCCACGCCACGGTTGACGAAGTGCGGGCGTGCTCCGCTAGGAGTTGACCATGCCAGTCGCCTCTGAGGCGATGGGGAGATGACTACCTGATTGACTGAACGGGAGGATAAACCAACTGCTGGCAGGTCTCGCCACGGTTGACGAAGTGCGGGCGTGCTCCGCTAGGAGTTGACCATGCCAGTCGCCTCTGAGGCGATGGGGAGATGACTACCTGATTGACTGAACGGGAGGATAAACCAACTGCTGGCAGGTCTCGACACCGGGGAGTGATCCCCGGTCGTCTGTCCACCTAGACGCGGTCTGCACTCGAGGGTGGTGAGCGGGTTTGCGTTGGTAACCTCTCCAAGCCTCTCACCGGAGCGCAACTCCGCTTCCATGCCGTCGTGCTGGGAACCTCCATACCCCCCACCGCTGAGCGTGGCCACCGAGCATCTCGGTAAGGTGGCAGGCCTGACGGGACAGTCCACTCCGCCAAAGGGTTCAGGGAGGTCCTGAGGCAGGTGGGCGGACTCACGCGAGTGGGCGATCCCCACTGTTTGGCAACCCAGACTGGTCGAGCTATGCGCGACAGCGGGGATTGCTGTCGTCGCCGTACCAGAAGTAGCCGGAGCGCGGACCAATGGTCGCCTCCGCTTCCCGACTCCGACTCCGGCGGTAGCTGCGGATGGTGACCCCCCCGACCCGCACAAACCTGGGGGAGCGCGCTCCAGGAGCCCCCGTCGGGATCGAAGTATCTAAGCCAGTTATATGCGATAGAAACCCATCTCGCTGCGATTCGGGAACCCCACCGCGGATGGTTCCGACCCCAGCAGGTGACGGCCCCGTCGTCGAGTTCCAGCACGCGTTCCACGAAACGTGGGGGCTGCGCTACCCCAGCCACCGGCGGCCTGGTCATGCCATCCGCGACGGAGGTTGTCCCAGAGCGGCGACAGTAGGAGCCCCTAAAACCACCCAAACCCCCTAACCCGCGAACTCAACACCCCACAACACGCGAAGACCCCGCCGTGGGGTCTTCGCGACCACCCCCCACCAGGCAGTTCAATATGAGCCTGGGGACGACGTCCCCTCCGAACTGGGCAGGACGACACCTCGAGATGGGGGGGCGCTGCCCACGGACGAGGCCGTCGGTGCGGGCACTTCATCACCCCCTACCAGGCACTTAGCCGGGGGAGTCCCGGGTAGGACTTCAAGCAGTAAACGAGGGGACCTCAAGTTCCCTCTCGGTATCCCCCTCAATGAGCGCCGGGAGTCAACCCCGGCTACGACCCTTAGGCTAGACGCTCGAACGCGTCTAGCTACATAGCAATCGGCCATTGCCAGTACTGAAGGATAGATGCGCAAGGAGCCACTATGTCTGTGAGTTCTTCACCAGCTGTAGCGACGGCCTGCTCGCACGCATCAATGGTGTTTGGTGGTAAGCGTGAAGATATCTGTGCGAGTCCTCGGAAGAGGAACTCCATGTGGTCTGGGAAGGCTGGGCTCTGTACGAAGGCGCCAACAGGGCCTTGGAGGTCCGATGCTGCGACTTGGTCGACGTTTAGGAGCGCTCGCGCGGCTTGCTGTCGGACCTCGCGGTCGGTGTCGATAAAGACTTGGGGTAGAGCGTCGATGACTGCGGCCGCGTTGGCTGCTAGCACTTCGGCCGCTCCTCGGCGGGCGGCGGCGCGGCGGCGCGGGTGGCGCGGTTGCGGTGGTTGCACGGCCCGCCGAGCGTTCTGCTCAACCACGGTAATCCCAACCTAGGGGATTGCTCCCTCGTGTTCGGGGCATACCGCCATAATGCCCGGCGGTCGCTACTGCGGCACACCACCCGACGAACAGGGCGGCGAAACCACTGTCGGCCAATTCTGAAACAAGTTTTGGTTATTTGCGAAACCGTTATCGGTCACGGTTTTGGGATTCATTGACTTGCGGTCGGCGATCGCTACGCCGGACATTGAGACCCTAAGTTGTCTTGCTTCTGAGATGTTACGACACCTCGGGTAAATACCGGGGCTCCCAGTCACCTCCCAACACTTAGTGTGTTGACGCCTCCGTGGCAGGAGCTGGTGGTTCATTGAGCATCGAGGCAGCAAAATCGAGGGCTTTGGCTAATGGCGTGAGATACAGTTTGGGACTGTTGAGACGCTCGAGGACGCTGGGGCATCCGGCCCCGGCCAGTCCGTTGCTGATTAAGATGATCTGTCCTGGGTTCTGGATTTCCGGGTCTTCGGGTTCACTGTGGTGAAAGGCTGCTATGGCAAGGAAATCGTACAGTCGTTCAGGAACCTGAACGTGTCGAGTGTCTACGAATTTGTGTCCCCATTTTGAGGGGGCTCCTGCAAGAGGCGGCAGTCCTTGAGCTAGGGCTGTAGCAACGCTGAAAGCCCACCGGTTGGGGAACTGACCCGCAAGCATGTTCCCGTCCGCCCGTACACATTGGGCGACGAGATCGCGTTTCGGATCTCGGCCTGCCTTCCCGCTCGGGCGGAGCCTGCAGGTCGCCGTTGGGTGGTTGCCGCCACTCTGGGAGCGGGCCTGCTGAGTCCCGCGATCGCAGCTGCTGAGACAAGCGATGTGATGGATTTGGATGGTGGCCGTGTCGCTGTGCGGGTTCGGGGTCGGCATCCGCGGGTGGTGCCGGTCCGACGCGATTACACCTCCTTGGTCACCGAAGCATTGGGCCTGGTAGGAGGGGAACGACTCATATCCGCAACGCATCGCACCGCGGTGTCCACGTTGTGTCGCCAGGTCGGGTTCGGTGGGCATGGCAGCCTGTCGGTGAGACGAGCCCGCTCCACCTGGCTGGTCGCCCATCTGCAGGCTTCCACCAGCCTGGCTGCGCTCCGCCATATTGCTGGTCCGGTTTCGGGTGACACCCTCACCGCACTACTCACCGTTTCCGCTTCTGGTCTGGACCCCGTCGACGCAGCAGTCGGGGGGCTGGGCGCATGATCGTGAGCAAGCCCCGGGCTGCCCGCCGACGCCGCGAACGTTACGCCGCGCGGGGGATGGCGGACCCGGCCCGCCTGTACGAGCTGAACTGTGAGCGGAAACTGCCCAAAGACCACTCCAGCGCGGATCGGTACGACGACACCGACTCGGCGGGCGTCAACGTCTGGGGGGACACCGACGAGGAGGGAGTCCGCCGCCGGGAGCCGATAATCACCACTCCCGCCCAAGCCCGCCGAATATGCCAGTACGTGGGCCTCTCCGGGGTTTGCAGACAGATAGATCAGGTGTTGCGTGCCCATCCGGGTTCGCAACCCGTGCTTACCACCCGCATGATCCTCACGGTCATGCTCCTGACCGTCAAAATGACGGGCAAATACACGCGGACGGCGTTTTGTGAAGTGCTCGCAGGCCTCGACGCTGCGATATCTATCGAATGGGGCCTGCTGGATCCCGACACCGGCAACTCGTTTGTTTCCTACAACCTGGTTTGGCGTCAGGCCAGACGCATCGAAGCATTCCTCACGAAAGGGGCGGTCACCCCCGGCGGTGTCGACATCGACCTGCAATGGATGGTCGACCGCTTCCTCGCACCCTCCGTTGCGAAATGGTCAGCTCGCGCTGCCACCGAGATCGCCATCGACGCCACCGACTACCAAACGTGGGCCCGCACAACCGACTACACCCCCCAAGCCGAGGTCGACGCCGGACGTGTTCCGCCAACAACCACCCTCAAGTCCAACGGGAAGATACAACGCACAGACGACGTCGATGCCGGGCAAGGGTTCCGCAGCGAAACGTCGAAACGTCCGGCAGGACACTTCAATGGCTACTTCGCTCATCTAGCTGTACTTGTTCGCTCCATCCGAAAAGGCAGACGCCACCATTCCGTCGCCCCACACATTGTCGCTATGACCCTCACACCAGCCGACGAAGAAGCCGGACCCATCGGACACGAGGTGGCCACCCAAGCCAAACGCGTCGCACCCAAACTCAAAGTCGTCAAAGCCGACCAGCACTACACCCGCAAAAAAGACACCTTCGTCCGGCCGCTGCGCGAACAGGGCTGGGAAATCGTCATGAACCAATCGTCGGACGAACAGAAACGGGTCAGGCTGATCACCGCAGGCACACGCAACACCCCCATCCTCGTGCACTGCGGCACCCCCCTCGTCGTCTGGACACCACCACATCTACTCACCCAACCCGACAACCTAACCGGCACCGCCCTCCAAGACTGGTACGACGAACGGGCCAAATACCAATGGAAGGTCGTCCAATCCTTCCCCAACGGAACCAAGAAAATCATCTGCCCCCAATGCGCGGGCCGCGTTATGACCACCGCCAAGACCCGCAACCCCAACCGGCCCAACCGCACCCACAACCCCGACCAGCCCACCATCGCCGTCCCCGACACCGAATAACCCCGACCTGCCCACCGTCGCCGTCCCCGACACCGAGTACTGCTGCGACGGCATGATCACCCTCAGCGTCGAACAACTCGACAACCACCAACGCAACGCCTACGGAACCACCAACTGGGCCACCGACTACGCCGGACGTAACCCCGTCGAAGGAGTCAACTCCATGATCAAAGACGACGGCAGCTTCGACAAAGCATCCTGCCGCGCGTTCGGTCTCGCCGCCCACACACTCGCCGCGCTCATGGCCGCAGTCATCCACAACCTCGAACAAACCCGACGAACCCGCAACCGGGACAACCACAACAGCAGCACCCCCTGCCCCGACCAGACAACCCCCAACACCACCCCATCAGCCACACCACCCCCACACCCCACCAGCCCCACACCCACCCGGGCACCCCCATAAACCAACCCCGACCCATCCCACACCGACGGGAACCCACCCGTCGAACCAAACGCGTCCAAAACCAGCCGCCAACACCACCAACACCCATAACCGGCACCCCACAGCACCGCACACACCCCACCAGACCCCCAAAACCCCCAAAACCAGCCAAAACCCCGACTTCGCCCCCTAACCCGCGAACCCAACACCCACCAACACGCGAATACCCCGCTGTGGGGTCTTCGCGACCACCCCTGACCAGGGGTGATGGTAGGGGTCCTGCGGGTCTGTCTCCTCCTCAGCCGGAATCTGTCACCTCCTCTCGCCAACTGAGAATCGAACGGGCAGGAACGCTACACAGCAGCGTCCTCTCGGGTAGAATGTGCCTAGACACTCTCTATCGGATAACCACAGTAGGTCGGGCACGCTAATGAGCGACACATTGCTACATTCGGGCACCACGAGTGGAGCAGCCGAAGACACACCGTCTGAGCTTCCTGCTGGTTCGTGGGCGGAGCGTCACGACGACCCGATGGTTCTCCGGATGGTTGACTGGCGGGGCTGTGCGGCCCTCGAATACGTTCCCGGACGGAAAGGCGGTCAGGCAACCTTTATCGGGCGTCGTATCCCAGCGGACACCCTGGTCGACTGGCTGACCACAGGCGGCGGCACCCTGGACACCTTCCCTGACGCTCACCTGATAGATACGGAACCTGTCAGGGCTGTCTACGACTACATGACCAGCGACCCGCCGGTGGGCACGGTCGATCTGACAGGCTGCCCCTTCGTGGAACTCACCTGCGTGACCGACGTGCCAGGCGTCCACTTCGTGGGGTTCACACCCCCGCCGGAGCCCACGTTCGCGGGCACCTGGCACCCCGTCGAAGCGTTGTTCGACTTCCTGAAGGCAGGGAGAACAGCCCGCGAGTTCAGCGACACATACGACGTGGACTACGAACACGTCGAAGCGGTGTTGCGCCACGCCGCGGATCAGGGCTACCAGGGACCGCTGGGATAATCCCTGTGAAGATCCTGATAGACGAAGACCTGGATATTCGCCTGCGTCACCTGTTCCCTGACTACGAAACCTATACGGTCGACTACATGGGTTGGAAGGGTTTGTCCAACGGGGCGATGTTGGACAAAGCCGTCGATGACGGGTTCGCGTTGGTGATCACCGGAGATAAGAAGATGCGCCATCAGCAGAACGCGCGCCGCAGGCCAATACAGATAATGGAAATTGCCAAGAGCCGCCTCGCGGACGATGCCTACGTAGCGGAGATTCGCAGGGACGTTGACCGGATGCTCCGATGACCCGACTCTAGGGCGGTAACAGCCACACACTCGCCGCCGCCGTCATCCACAACCTCAAACAAACCCGACGAACCCGGAGCCCCGAGAAGGACAACCCAAGCACCCCAGGCCGCGCCGACCAGGCAACCCCCGACACCACCGCAGCCTCACCAACCCAACGCCCAGGCCAGTCCACACCCACCCGCGCACCCCCATAAACCAACCCCCTACCGCTCATCCTTGACGGGAACGCACCCGTCGAACCAGACGCGTCCAGAACCAGCCACCAAAACCACCAGCACCCATAACCGGCGCCACAACCACCACGAACACCGCCGAAACCGGCTCTAAGACCCCCGAAACCACCCAAGAACCCGACCAAACCACCTAACCCGCGAACTCAACAGCCCATAACACGCGAAGACCCCTCTGTGGGGTCTTCGCGACCACCCCTGACCAGGGGTAATGGTAGGGGTCCCGGGAGTCTGTCTCCTCTTCTCAGTCGCCGAGACAGCGGCCAACGCCCTTCTAGCTACCAGACGGGTTCCACACTCCCGTCACAATCCCCCGCACCAGCGTGATGAGCGAAATGAGGTCTGGTCTTGGTGCCCGACACAGACGCATCCGCACGCCCAACCCCGCTCCACCTGCGACGCGTGAACCAGTACGCCGTCCCGGTCCGCGTAAGGCACCTTCATACGTGGAGCTGACATTGACCCCCCGGCGGCCTAGGCGGGAGCCCTGCCCGCATCCCGCGGCTAGCCCGGTACGGTTAGTTGCTGATCGCCAGCGGCCCAGTTGGTATCAATTGCCAGATGGGCATGGAGCGGCGGCGGAAGCGTCACGGCTGCCGCTGAGCAGGGGAGGTAGAAGTGATCGAAGTAGGTGGCCGGAGGTCAGATGGCGATGTTGTCCAGGTGGGGGGCCGTGCGATACGAAGGCAAGCGCTTCTGACGTCGGGCCGTGGAAGGAGATACCAGCGGGGAGGGTCATATGGCTGGAACCCGCCTCGTCGACTGGACGTCGTGTATGAGTACTAGTGATTCCACGAAGCTCGGCGCGTTGCTACAGAAGGACGCGGCCACCCTTCAGGCGGCGTCGGAGTCCGATCTCGGTTCTGGCGGTGCGTTCAGGGAACCCCCGACAGCCGCGACGGACGCGTACTTCGGGTCCATGTCCGAGATGCAGAACGCTATCGGAAAGCATGATTACGCGACTGCCGCTGTTCGGGCACGGGAGATGATGGCGGTGATTCCCGCGTGGATCCCCGTCGGGCGCTTGCGCCGCCCGCCTGCGCTAAACACGGCGTCTACTACGAAGCCGACATGCTGGAATATAAAAAGGATGTGTTCGCCCGGCTCCGCGCAGCGCACGCCGCCAGAGAAGCACAGAACTCTTAAAAGAGCGGCCCGTTGTCACAAACCTTCGATCAGCGTACCCTGCTAAGGGTTCTGTTCCCTGAACTAGATAAGCAGTTAGACAGGCTTCTCACGTCGCCTAGCCGCAACCTGTTCGCAGCCCCACCAGAGTCGGTCCACCTGATGGTGGTGGGCGGCGTAGCGATGAGTATTCTCCCGTTAGGTCAACGGTTCTGGCTGGGGCATACTCTTATGGAACTTGGAAATCTGGTAGGCGGCGACGGGTCGGCCTTCTCTGCGGGCGAGCAGCCACCGACCCAGCGACCGAGCTGATTCCCGCGACCAGCCCCCAGCTAACAGATCTTCTAGGTAATACACTTCGTCCAGATCTTTCCAAACGATATCGGTTCCGCCGTCTCTGATATGCCACCCGTTCCGTTCTTCGGGTGTGCCGTCGCATAGGCGGGGAAACCACCAGAGCGGGACAGTCAGCGTTCTGCCATCGTTTAACCAGACGCAGAGACTACGGTTGGTCACGTCCACGTTGGCTAGACGGGCATGGTCGATCCCTTCGGGATGCTGGAGTGGGCTATCCGCCAGCAAATCCCCCAACTTGGTTTCCACGCCGAGATCCGGCCAGCGAACCCCCGAACCTGTCGGAATCCACCGACCCCACTGTAAGGGGTCGGTGGATTCTAGGTCGGGGAACCATCCAACGGGAACAGTCAGCGTTCTGCCGTCGTTCAGCCAGACACGTATCGCGCTGTCGGTGACTTCTAACTGGGCGACTGCCAGATCATCGTTGAAAATGGTCATACCACCCTTCCAGCATCTCATCAAAGTTGTCGTCCACGATCCGTTCAGCGGCTGCTATTTCGTGATCTGCCATGCGAAGGGCCTTGCGTGCTTTTACAGGGCGCCGTAGTGGGATCGTGATCCTGATACCGTCCTACAGAAGTCTCTTGGCGAAGTGCATCGCGCCTGATCAGCGATCGTTCGAAGCGGGTTCTGGGTGCCCTGCCACGGAGTCTCTCTTGGCGAGCACATGAGTACCTAAACGCCAGGTTATCGACCGTTTCGAGCGTGCCGATCCTTTGCCCACGGACGGCCAATCGGCTACACTGGGCGCCGAAAACAGAAGAGCCCACGGTGCTCAAACGGTTCTGACAAAACTCTGAGCACCGCGGGCCTTACACCCACTGGGGGGCTTCTTGTGCAGTATAGTATACAACACGAGGCCGTGATGCGGCTGCCCTGGCTGCGGCAGACCGCCTCCCCACGGTCAAGGTCGCGGCTGTGACCTGCTTCACCCGGGCTCCGCTATCTGCCGATCTGGTTCCTGACGTGCTGGCGAGGCTGTCGTTGTGGCGCCCACCGGTTTGGGACACCTATCCGGATGACAGCGGAGACCTCGAAACGCTGGTATGGCCGACGGTACGTTGCTGGGTTGCGGCTGCTCACCCGGATACCGTTTCGATGGTCCGCGAGATGCTTCGCGTTACGTCGCAGTTCGCTGCCTGGACATTCGGGGTGTCTGCCACGGTGGATGTCCGGATGTTGTGTCCCGCCAACGTGGAGTACTGGGCGTTCGAAGCGAACGCTCATAAGAGTGTGGTGTGGCGGCGCCACACCAGGTGGATTCTACGCCGGGTGGGGCGGGCTGTGTTCCCGGACGGCTGGGTCGAGGCCCCTGTTGGGGAACCGATCGGGCGCATACCCCCGTCGAGCCCGTATACGCCGGGAGATGAGGCAGTGTTCCGGCTGTCGGCACGTTTGCCGGCCCGGGTGGAGCCCGCGGGCCGTCGCTGGGTGGTCGCTGCCACTCTCGGGGCGGGTCTGCTCAGTCCGGCGGTCGCAGCAGCCGAGACCGGCGATCTGGTCAACCTCGGAAACGACCGGCTCGGTATACGGGTCGGGGGCACGCATCCGCGCATGGTGCCGATACGCCACGATTACACATCCCTCGTACGCGAAGCTGTGGAGCTGGCCGACGGCGAACGGTTCGTTTCGGCGACGCATCGCACCGCTGTGTACATGTTGTGTCGGCAGGTTGGGATCAGTGGCCGTACCCTTTCGGTGCGGCGTGCCCGTTCCACATGGCTGGTCGCCCACCTACACGCGGGTACTTCCCTGTCGGCGCTGCGCCGGATCGCCGGTCCGTTGTCGGGTGACACCCTCACCGCGCTGCTGGCAGCTGCGGCCGCTGACCTCGATCCGGTAGAAGCCGCCCTCGAAGGGTTGAGAGCGTGAGCAGCACGGCCCGGGCTGCCCGCCGCTGCCGCGACCGGTACGCCAAGAAGGGCATCCCGGAACCGGCCCGGCTGTACGAGCTGAACGCTCAGAGGAGACTACCCAGAGACCATCCCAGCGCCGACGACCACGAAACAGGTCGGTCGGGTGACCACATCTGGGGGGATACCGCCGAGGAGGGAATCCGCCGCCGGGGACCGATACTCACTGCCGCCTTCAGCGCCCGGCGCATGTATCAGTACGTGGGCAACACCGGAGTCTGCAAGCGCATAGACGAGGTCCTGCGTGCCCATCCGGGGGAACAGCCCGTGCTCTCTACCCGGATGATCCTTACGGTCATGCTCCTCGCCGCTCGGCACCAAGGCAGCTACAAGCGGACTACGTTGTGCGAGGTTGTCTCGGGTCTCGACGCTGCAGTCGCGGTGGAATGGGGTCTGCTGGATCCCGACAGTGGCGACTCGCTCGTGTCCTACAACCTCGTCTGGCGTCAGGCCCACCGCATCGAACGCTTCCTCCGCGACGGAGCGGAAACAGCCGACGGGACCCGCATCGATCTGCAATGGATGGTCGACCGCTTCCTCGGGCCGTCGATTCCCAAATGGGTCGCTAGCAAGGTCTCCGAGATCGCCCTCGACGGCACCGACTACCAAACCTGGGCACGCACCACCGACTTCACACGCCAGTCAGAGATCGACGCCGGCCGCATACCCCCTGAAACGATCTTCAAGCTCAACGGCAAGATCCAACACACCAAGGACGTCGAAGACGGCTCCGGCCGCCGCAGCGCAACGTCGAAACACCCAGCCGGGGGGTTCAACGGCTACTTCGCTCATCTAGCCGTTGCAGTACGCGCCTCCATCCGGGGCAAACGGCAGGAGCCTGTCTCCCCGTACATTGTCTCGATGGTCCTCGCAGCCGCCGACCAACACGTCGGACCCATCGGATATCAGGTAGCCACCAAAGCGAAGCAGCTAGCACCCCGCGTCGAAGTCGTGAAAGCCGACCAGCACTACACCGCCAAGAAAACGACCTTCGTCCGGCCCCTACATGAACACGGCTGGGAGATCGTAATGAACCAGGCCAAAGACAAACAGGGAGGCGTCAAGCTCATCACCGCAGGCAGAAACAACACCCCCATCTATGTGAACTGTGGCACCCCTCTCGTCGAATGGACACCAGAACACCTACTCAGCCCATCCGACGGGCTGACCGGAACCGACCGCCAAGAATGGTTCGACGAACGAGCCAAATACGCATGGGTAGTCATCGGACGCTTCCCCGACGGGCGGAAGAAGATCATCTGCCCCCAATGCGCAGGCAAAGTCAGAAGCACAGCCAAAACCCGCAAATCCGAACGGGCCAACCGCCGCAAACGCCGCACCCCCCTGCCCGTCACCGCCGTCGCCGACAGGGAAACCTGCTGCGACGGGATGATCACCCTCGGTGTCGACGAACTCGACAACCACCAGCGCAACGCCTACGGCACCACGAAGTGGGCAACCGACTACGCCGGACGCAACCCCGTCGAAGGCGTCAACGGCATGATCAAAGACGACGGCAGCCTAGAGAAGGACTCCTGCCGCGCGTTCGGTCTCGCTCCCCACACACTCGCCGCGCTCATGGCAGCCGTCATCCACAACCTCGAACAAACCGGAAGAACCCGCCGCCCCAAGAACCGCAACCATGCCACAGCGGACCACGCCGAACAGACGAACCCCGACACCACCCCACCAGACGCACCAACCCAACGCCCAGGCCAGCTCACACCCACCCGAGCACCCCCATAAACCAACCCCCTACCGCTCCCCGCTGACGGGAACCCCACCCGTCAAACCAAACGCGTCCAGAACCGGCCGTCGCGGCCAACACCACCCGCAACCACCGCCACACACCCCCGAACACCGGCCAAACACACCCGAACACCCCGAAAACAGGCCAGAACCCCCACCAACACCCCTAACCCGCGAACTAACACAGGCCCAACACGCGAAGACCCCGCTGTGGGCCCGGCAGGACTCGAACCTGCAACCAACGGATTATGAGTCCGCTGCTCTGACCACTTGAGCTACGGGCCCCGGACCGACCATACACCGATCGGATCGCCTCTAGGATACTTGAACCGACAAGAAGCGATACCTCTCCGGAGACATACGATGGTTACGGTCGCAGTTGCCCGGGCCGCGGACACGCTGACGCTGGCACGGCTGGCCTTGGCGGTCTTGCTCGCCCTGGTGATAGCCGGCGACCGGTTGCTGCTGGGCGCGGTGATCCTCGTGAGTGGCTGGACCACCGACACGATGGACGGGATCCTGGCGCGGCGGGCGCCGGGAATGACCAGGCTCGGTCCATGGGACGCGACCATCGACGGCATGGTCGGCGCCGGTCTGATGGTGGGGTTGGTGATGGGCGGCTACGCGCCCGTGGCCTGGCTGATACCGGCGCTGGTCCTCGGAGGGCTGCTCGTATTCGCCCGGAGCGCCGCATCCGGGATGCTGCTGCAGGGGATGGCGTACGGCTGGTTCCTCCAGATCCTGTCCGTCGAGGATACAAGCGGACTGGTCCTGGTGTTGGCGGCGATAGCGGTGGCGGCCATCGTCCATGGTCACCGTGTCCCGCGCGTGCTCCTGCCCAAGTTCTTTGCCGACCTGGCCCGGCTCAAGGGCAAGGGCCCATCCCCTGCCGAGTAGTTTGTAGGGCGCTCGGGTGGTCACCCGTGCCGCCTCCGCCTGTAATCGATCCTAAACACAAGAGAGTGCTATGACGCTGGAACGGCCTGACGGAGAGCGATACACGCACGGGTACCACGAGGCCATCGTCGGGTACTACCGGCGGCGCACGGCCGAGGAGTGCGCCGCCTTCCTGCTGCCCCGCCTGCGACCCGACACGGTACTGCTCGACGTGGGATCCGGACCGGGCACGATCACCACCGGCCTAGCCCGCTACGCCGGTCGGGTAAAGGGCCTGGACACGTCCGCCGAGATGGTGGAGGCGGCCCGAAGCCGGGTAGCGAGGCACGGAATCACCAACGCGACCTTCGAGGTCGGCTCCGCCTACGACCTGCCCTGGGAAGACGGCACCTTCGACGTGGTCTACGCCCACCAGGTGCTCCAGCACCTGGCCGATCCGGTCCGGGCCTTGCGAGAGGCACGCCGAGTCCTCAAGCCGGGAGGGCTGGTTGCTGTGCGGGACGCCGACTACGGCACCACACGCGCCCACCGAACCGGCCATCCACCGCTGGCGCCGCCTCTACCACCAGGTAACGGCCGCCAATCGTGGCGAAGCCGACGCAGGGCGCTTCCTCCTATCGTGGATCACCGAGGCCGGATTCCTGGAGCCGACCGTCACCAGCAGCACCACCACCTACGGGAACGCCGAAGAACGAGCGATCTGGGGCGGGCTATGGGCGGTGCGGGTCACCGACAGCGACTTCGCAGACCACGCCATCACGGGCGGGTACGCCACGCGGGCGGAACTGGGGGAGATATCCGCCGCCTTCCGGCGCTGGACCGACCGACCCGACGGCTTCTGGGCCTTCCTGCACGGCGAGGTACTGGCTGTCCGCCCGTGATCAGGTGCCAGGTGCCAGTGTCAGGTGCCAGGTGCCAGTGTCAGGTGCCGAGGTGCCAGGATGTGCAGGTGGCCGGGGTCAGGTGTGTCAGGTGTCAGGTGTCAGGTGTCAGGTGTCAGGTGTCAGGTGTCAGGTGCAGGTGTCAGGTGTCCAGGTGCCAGGTGCCAGGTGCCAGGTGCCAGGTGCCAGGTGCCAGGTGCCAGGTGCCAGGGAAACGACTACCGCCTGTAGCCTATCGTTAGAAAACGCTGTCTCGGTAGTCGAATACCATCAAGAGCGACGGACGACGGACAACGGACAACGGACTCAGGGTCGCCGGAAGCGCCCTGGAACTCGAGCGACGGCCACATCGCAGGGGACGCTCCACATGGTCGCTTCGGCGATGCTGCCCAGCAGCACCATGCTGGAGTTGCCGGCGCCCCGGCTGGACACCACGACCAGATCCGCACTACGGCGCCGTGCGAACTCGGCTATGGTCTCCGCCGCCGGCCCGTCGAGGACCCTGGTCCTGACCAGTCCGCCCCAGCCGGCGACGAACTTCTCTAGGCGCTCCTCCAGCATCGAGAGGCGGGCGCGCCGCACCCGGTCGAGTTGTTCGGGAGAAACCCCGGCATCGGAGAGGATCATCTCGTCGTAGGAGGAAAGGGAGGCCACGGCGGTGATGGTGTCGGCCCCGGTGGCCAGGGTGATGGCCAGGTCGATCGCCGCGGCGCTCGAGTCGGACAGATCGACGGCTGCGATCGCCCGCCGGTACGGGACACACGACCTCCGGCGTACGCTCAACACCGAGGAGTGCACCTTGCGGGCCAGCCTGGTGGTCCGGGGACCGATCCGGGTCTGGTCGACCGATGAGGTCCCGGTCACCACGAGTTCCGCCTGTCGGGACATCCGGGTCAGGTCCACCGCCACACTCCCCGAGCGGACCTCCAGCTCCACGGGGCACCGGGCCCGTGAGTTGATCCATGCCAGGAGGTTCTCGGCCTGGCTCTGCCGGTAGAGGTACACCCGCTCGAGCAGGTCGTCGGGAAGCGGGACATCGGGAGGCTCCCACACGTGGACCAGCCTGAGTTCGGCACCGTGAGCCTCTGCCAGGACACGGGCCCGGTCCGCTACTCGCCTGGCGAGAGGGCTCAGATCGACCGCAGCCAGAACCCGGTTCATACCGTCCTTTCGCGATGACGGGAGGGCATCTCCACAGGAGAGAACCTTAACCCGCTCCGGCACGCCAGGTCATCCCGCAGCCCGTTCTCAGCGGACAGTGGGAAAATTGCCGCCGGTGGTCTGTATGCAAGACAACTTGCCGTGCCCTGCTTGCCATGACACGACGCCATTTCACAGGCAGACCACTAGAACTTCCCCTCGCGATCCCGCGCCATTTCGATGCCTGGCTCGGCCGCGGGCTGATCGGTCCGCATCCACACCGTGCGTTGCGGGAAGGGGATCTCGATCCCGGCCTCGTCGAAGGCATCCTTGATCCGTCCTCGCAGTTCCCGGGCAGCGGCGAAGTGCTCCCCCGGTTCCGTCCTGGCCATCAGGCGGATGGAGATGGCGCTGTCGCCGAGACTCTGGACGCCCGCGATCATGGGCTCCTCGGTGATGGTCGCGTAGGGCAGCTGCTCGTGCCACACCGCGTCCGCGACTTCCTTGATCACGGTCGTCGCCGCGGCAATGTCGGTGTCGTAAGCCACGTCGAGATCCAGCACCACCCGTCCCCAGTCCTGTGTCATGTTGGCGACCCGGCGGATCGCCCCGTTCGGGATGTGCCAGAGGGTGCCGTTGATGTCACGGACCTGGGTGGTGCGGAGCTTGACCTCCTCCACGACCCCGGCCGTATCACCGACGTCCACAACGTCGCCCACCCCGTACTGGTCCTCCAGAAGCATGAAGATTCCGGACAGGAAGTCCTGGACCAGGCTCTTGGCGCCGAAGCCGAGGGCCACGCCGAGGATCCCGGCCCCGGCGATCAGCGGACCCAGGTTCACGTCGAACTCCCCTAGGGCCATCATCACTGCCAACCCGTATATGGCGACGGAGGCTACGGAGCGGAGGAGCGCCCCGAGCGTCCTGGTACGTTGGCCGGCCCGTTCCTGCTTCTCGACCATGCGACGGGCCCGCCGTAGCGCGGCCTCGCGTAGCTCGTCGATCCGGCCCGAAGCCTCGTCCGATATCTCGCGGGCCTCCGCGGCGGCTTCCGCCCGCCGGGTCAGCCAACCTTCGACAGCCCGGTCCAGCCATCGACGGACGAGCCGGTTGACGATCCACGCCACCACGAGGATGAGCACGACCTTGATCGGCCGGGCCGCGAGGTCGGCGATGCGCGCCGCTTGCGAGTTCCCGCTGAGGTCGAGTATCAGGCTGCAGACAGCCCCCGGATCGGCACCGCACGTGTCGGTCACCGCTTGCGCAACCAGAAAGTCAGACATCCCGCCACCGTACCGATTTACTGGCTCCACTTCAATGTGGCGGGGAAAACCGCGTACATCTCCCGGCCCCGCACCGCACCGGCGCCTGGCACAATCGGTCCGGGAGCAGTGGTCTGTCTGTGGAGTAGAGGTGTGTGGCATGCACCGGCAGCGGAGTTCCTCGCAAGGCCCGCTGACTTAGGCGTACCCGTAGCATACGCCGAGGAGGCGGAACGCAACCGAGGGCCGTCGATGGCGAGCAGGGCACGCCGGATCATTTTGCAGACAGATCACGAGGAGGTGCTATGCGATTCATGAACCGGGCCCACGCCGGACGTAAGCTGGCCGGCCTGCTCGGTCACCTGCGGGAAGAGCCCGCGGTCATCCTGGGACTCCCTCGGGGCGGCGTTCCGGTCGGTTTCGAGGTGGCCCGCGAGCTATCCGCACCTCTCGAAGTACTGCTGGTGCGCAAGCTCGGCGTGCCCGTCCAGCCGGAACTGGCCATGGGCGCCATCGGCGAAGGCGGGATCAGGATCATCGACGAGGACCGCGTGAAGCACCTGCGAATCGGTCCCGACCAGATAGATCGGGTGGAGCAGCGTGAGCGCCGGGAAATAGCCCGCCAGGCCGGGTTGTTCCGGGCCGGCCGCCCATCGGTGGATCTGAAGGGGAAAACCGCCGTGATCGTCGACGACGGGATCGCCACCGGATCGACCGCCCTGGCTGCCTGCCCCATCGCCCGACGGCAGGGCGCGGCTCGCATCGTCATGGCTACTCCCGTGGCGCCCCGAGACGCCCCGTCCATCTTCGAGAGTGCCGCCGACGAGTTCGTGGCCGTGTCCATGCCCAGGCGCTTCTCCGCCATCGGGATGTTCTACGCCGACTTCCGGGCCACTCCGGACAGCCAGGTGATCGATCTCCTCGAACGCGCCCGCCGGTGGGCAGGCCCCCCCGACCAGCTACAAGGGGCTTGAAACGATCTCGCGGATGACGTATATACATACCCGGGGGAACTGACACGGGCCGCGGCGCAGGCGCGTTCTCCTCCAACCTCGTACGCCTGCCGAGGGTGGCGACCGGTTCTGGGAGGGTACTGAATGAGAACGGGTGAATGGTTGACCCGCCGTCTGTTGACGTGGCATTCTGTCATCGACCGTCGGGCCAACGGGGGGTTGTTCAACCAGGAACTACCTGGTCAGCGGGCAGCGGGCCGACAGCAATCGTCATTGTTCGGCATTCTCCTGACGCCCGCCGGCGATCACCTTCTCCAGGTGGTCCAGGAGGCGGGCCGGTTCCTTGCGCAGCGAGCGAATCAGGTCGGCGTCCGCCGCGCGGCGCCACGCTCCCTCCTCCCCCACCAGCACGACCGGGAGAGATCCGGCCGCGGCCAACTGTGACGGGGTTGCCTTGTTGCGGTGGATCAACTCAAGGGGAACGGGGCTCGCCCGGCAGGCCTCGCGCCAGGACCGCTTCCCGAACGCGTTCCAGCCATGGGTGAGATCGCACAACCCGCAGTCGCTTCGGCCCGCCACCTTGCCCACGACGTAACGCAGTTCGCCCGACAACCCGCCGTCCGCGTTGTAGATGCCCACGACCCTCAACAAAGCGCTACCTCCCATCACCGCCGGTGTGCACTCCCCCTCCGGGGGGAGCGTCACGGCCGGACTGCGTATCCATGAACAGCAGCTGCTCCTCGGCCCGGCCGGTCAGGAGCATCCACCCGACGGCGACCAGCCAGAGGAGGAAGGCGGCGCCTACGACCGGGTGGGCGACGGGTGCGGAGTCGACCCAGATGAACTGCATGGCAGCTCCGACCACCGACGACGAGGGCGCGACGTATCGGAGTGGACCCCCGACCCGCCATGGGTACCGGGATATGAGGAGTAACGCCAGCCCGGCTGCCGCGAAGCCGATCTTGCCGGTGAGCCACCTGATGTCCGCCGTCGTCTCAGCCAGGGAGTAGGTGGGCGATCCGGCACCGAGCAGAGCGACATCGGATGCCAGCACCGCCAGGGCGATCGCCAGCGCGCCCGACACTGCGGTGAAGACGCCCGACACCGAGAAGAAGGCCGGCGTGAGCGAGGAGGCGTACCGTTCCTTGATGATCCGTGTTCTGGAGAGGTACCGGGCCGCGGTGATCAAGGTGATCCCCGAGAGCAGCCGACCGGCGCCGCTCAGCGTGTACAGGCCCTGGCTCCGCGATATGGAGGTGAGGGATTCGGCAAGCGTGGGTTCATCCGCGCCGGAGCCGACCCGGCCGACCACCATGGCAACCGTTGCCAGTGCGGTCAGGAGCAACAACCCGCCCGCTATCCGGGCGGCCGGATCCCGTAGCGCACCGGCCGAGGCATGACCCCGAGACCGCGATCCGTCTTGATCAGGACGTTGCAACCCGCCACTCCCCTATCTCGAACAGCATGGACACGAAGACCGGAGCCGGTCGGCGGGTCCTGCGGCACCTGGTTTACAGCCGCACCTCCTCGACCGCTTCGGCATTGCGAAGCCCGGTCACACTAACGGCACGCAACCGCTCTCCCAAGACCGCCGGGTTCGGCCGGCTCCGGCCCGCCGTCGTCATTGCGGCAACTGTTCGTAGCACATCAACACCCTCCGCTCGGGGCGGCCAGGCACATCAGAGCCTTCGTTGCCGGTCTCGTTCGACCGGTACGGGACTGGCAGGGTGTCAAGACCCGCCGGGCCGGTTGGCCCGACCGTCGATGCCAAAATGCCAGGTCACCGGACGGTGGCCCAACCATTTCACCCGGTCTTGAGTACTCGCCTGAAAGGGCCCTGGCAGACGGGAGGCCGACTCGAGAGAACCCTGCTCGCGCGAGGGGGTTGATCCTGTCACGACCATGTTGCACAATGGAAGTACCAAACACCTGGGCGGTGTCGAACCGGATGTCCTTCGACCGCCCGTGGGATCACGAATCGCGGCATAGGACAGCCCACCGGGGGCGGGGAGAACGCGCTCTGAGACCTGGCTGGGTGGTGGTGGGGGTGGGCCCGGCGGAGAGGTCGGCGGCGGCGTTTTTCGCGATCTGGTGACGCCACCCCGAGGATGAGCCGCCGGAGGGGTCTGCATCGCCCACTCCCCGGGCCAGATTCAGCCTGTCCGATCCCTGGTCGTCGCCACGAACCAACCAACCGTCACCAGGCTCGTTCCCCGGGTCCGGCGCCTACCCGCACACCCCCGGCCGGACGGCACGAGACATAGGAGTTCCCGGTCGATGCGACTACGGCAGGCAGCCTGACAGATCGTCGCCCAGGTCGGTCACGTCGAAACGACCCTCCGTGTAGAGGGCCAGGTTGATGAACTCCACCGGTTCCCGATGGGCCACGAGACCGTGGCAACCTCCCAGGCGGTTGGGGACGCAGCCGCCGGGCCCCACTTCGAAAACGGTGTCGTCGACCTTCATGATGCCGGTCCCGTCGAGGATGAGGTAGCACTCCTGGACCGTATCGTGGCGGTGATACCCGACCGAAGTTCCCGAATCGACAACCGCGTGATCGACGAACCCCCAGGGGGTGGCGAACCGCTCCTCGTCCCACAATCTCCGGAACCGGATCTCGCCCATACCGTCGTGGGCTTTGGTGGCCTCCAGCCGAATTTGATCGAGCGGTTCCCATTCCGGGTCCGCCGGTGCCGCTACGGGGATGTCCTCGGTGAGAGCATCGCCCATGGCTACTCGTATGTAGCGAATGGGAGTGGTACCCGGGTTGGCCAGCCCGTGCACCGACCCCGAGAAGCCGGCCAGGATACCCGGCTCGCGGCGTAGCGCGGAGACGCCGGCCCCGAGGGTCTCCACTCCGGGATCCAGGACGATCCATACCTCTTCCCGGCCGGGCCCGGACGGCCGCGGCGCCACCGAGTCCCCCTTGCCGAGCACACCCACCGATATCAGCATCCGGGGATCGTCGAAGGCCCCCGGACCCATGACTACCCGGTCCGGCGCCCGCACGGACATATTCGTGATCCCCAGATCGTGTATCACCCCGGCTGACCTCGCGCCTGGGCGCGCCGGCGAGTCCGCCATCGCCGCAGCCCGGCCCGCACCGCCGGCCGCTCGACGACCAGTTCGAGCACCACCACCACGATGAGGACCGCCCCCGTGGCCAGCGTCAGAACGTAGAACGGCGCGCCTCCCAGACTCAACCCGCTGGTGATGAACCGCAGCGTGAGCGTCCCGACGGCGATCCCGTAGACGGAACCCTTGCCGCCCAGCAGGCTGACCCCGCCGATCAGGGCCGCGGTGGCCGCCGGAAGGAGCAGCTGTTGGAAGGCGGCCGGCCCGGCGCTCCCCGACTTGATCGAGGTGAGCGCACCGGCGAGGGCCGCCATGGACCCGGACAGGGCGAAGGTCAGCACCAGGGGACGTACCAGCGGAACGCCGGCCGCGGCCGCCTCCTGGCGCCCGCCTCCAATGGCGAAGATCTCCCGACCGAACCGGGTGTATACGAGGAACAGGCCGACAAGGGCGAACACGAGGATCGTCACCAGGCTGAAGGGCGAGAAGATCCAGAGCTGGTGGCGGACCGCGTCGGCGATGTCGAGGTTCTTCATGACTACGGTGTTCTCTCCCGAGATCATGAAGGCTAGGCCCCGCAACCCGATCAGCGTCCCGAGGGTGAACACCAGCGAGTGGATCTTCAGCCGGTGGATCAGGTATCCCTGGGCGGCCCCGAACGCGAGGCCGAGGAGGGTCGCCACCACCACCGCCGCGACCAGGCCGATGTCCTCGACCACGGAAACGGCAACGATCCCCGCGACGGCAGCCACCGAGCCGACCGAGAGGTCGAGTTCGCCGGCGATGATGGTCAATCCGACCGCCAGCGCGGCGAGTCCCAGCCAGGCGAAACCTTCGAAGATCGTGAAGATGTTGTTGGCTGCGGCGAAACGCCGGTCAGCAATGGCGAAGACCACGAACACGCCCACGAACAACGCCAGGCGGGCCCACGTGATCGTCTCGACTCGCGCCGCCGGCCGCCTCATGCCAGCCGCCTCCGGTTGCGGATGAGGGTGAACGCACTCACGCTCACGAGGATGGCCAGACCGGCGAAGAACACCCTCACCCCGAAGCTGAACCCCCGCAGAACCATCAGATTCTGGAGGGCGGCGATGAAGACCGCCCCGAGCGCGGTCCGGGTGGCCGAGCCCTCCCCTCCCTGGATGGCGGCGCCACCCACCAGGATGGCGGCGATGGCGTCGATGTCGACCCCGTCGAAGTAGTCGAGGCGCCCCTGGCTGAACTGAGCGGCGGTGAAGATCCCGGCCAGGGCCGCACCGAGCGACGACACCACAAAGACGTAGACAGCGATGCGCCCGGGCCGGAGGCCGGCGGTGATGGCCGCGAAACGGTTGGCGCCCACGAGGGCCACCTCACGGCCGAACCTGGTCCGGGTGAGCGCGATAGCGGTCGCCGCGGTGATCACTACGAAGGCCCACGTCTGAATGGGAATCTCCAGCGGGCGGGACTTACCTATCCACTCGGCCGCGTCGGTGCCGGTCCGCATCGTCTTGTTGTCCGTCAGCCAGGCCACCATCCCGAAGATCACCGCCCCCACCGCCAGCGTGACCACGATGGGGTTGCCACCGAGGGCGACCGCACCGCCCTGCAGCACACCGACGGCCGTGGCCAGCAGTATCACCGAGACGAGCGCCACCCAGACCGGCCATCCCCAACTCAGGAAGGCGGCGAAGGAAATCGCCGACATGGCGGCAGTCTGGGAGACGGACAGCGAGAAGAAGCTGCCGGCGATCGTGATCAGGGTCATCGTCACCGCGATAATCCCGATGAGGGCCGCCGCCCGCACAATGCTCTGGAAGTTCCGGTAGGTGATGAACTCGGGTGTGGTGATCCATCCCACCACCCCCAGCGTCACCACCGCACCCAGCACGGCCAGCGGGACGACCATCGAGCGGGGCGGGGCGCCGGCTCTGTCGAGGGCGGCGTCACCGCCGGTCACGACCCGGCCTCCTGCGGATGGGTGATCTCACGGGTGAGAAGCCTCGAGTTGGTACCGTCCCGGTCCCGCATGCTCACCTGAGCGCCCCGGAAGTAGGCGACCACGGTGTCCGCTATCCCTAGCACCTCCTGGGTGTCGGACGTGGCGATGACGATGGCCATGCCGTCGTCGGCGATGGACCGGAGATGGCTGTAGATCTCGGCCCGGGCGCCGACGTCCACGCCCCGGGTCGGCTCATCGACCAGCAACACCGGGGGCCGCGATCCGGTCCACTTGCCCACCGCCACCTTCTGCTGGTTCCCTCCGCTGAGCGTGCCGGCCAACGACCCGAGCCGGGCCCGGTCGATCGTGAACGTCCGGGCGATCCGGTCGCTCATGGCCCGTTCGGCCCGCCTGCTCAACCAGCCCCCGGTGGACACGAGGCCGAGGCTCGGGGAGGTCAGGTTCTCGACCACGGTCCGCTGGAGGAATATCCCGTCCCGCTTCCGGTCCGACGAGCTGTAGCCGATTCCGCTGCGGATAGCGGCTGCGGGCGAGTCGGGTGGGACCGGGCGGCCGGCCACCGTGACGCTGCCCGACACCCGCGGCTCGTGGCCGGCGATGGCCCGGAGCGTGTCGCTGGCGCCGCTGCCGAGCTGCCCGGCCAGTCCCACGATCTCACCCGCACGCACGTCGAGGTTCACCGGGACGGCAAGGGCCTCGGTGAGGAGGTCCCGCACCTCGAGCACCACATCGCCGGCCGCCACGTCGCCCCGGTCGGGGAAGAGAGCCACCAGGCTTCCGCCGAGCATCATCGAGATCAACTCGTCGAGGGTGATGTCGGCGGTGGCAACGGGAGGGATCGAGCGCCCGTCGCGGAATACGGTGACCCGGTCCGCCAACTCGAACACCTCATCCAGCCGATGGGTGACGTAGATGATGGAGCAACCCTGGTACTGGAGGGCGCGCACCACAGCCTTCACCCGTTCGATCTCACGGTCGGCCAGCGCCGCGGTGGGCTCGTCGAAGATCAGGACCCGTGCGTCCCGCGCCAGGAGGCGGGCGACCTCGATGAGTTGGCGCTCGGCGACGGTGAGCCGCTCGACCCGGCTCAGCGGGTCGAGATCCCCCAGCCCGACCTGGGCCAGGAAGGGCGCCGCGGCCTGTGCGAGAGCGCGGGGGGTGGCTCTCCACCCTCGCCTGGTATCACCGAGGAAGATGTTGTCGGCGACCGAGAGGGTCGGGACCAGCGACAGTTCCTGTTGCACCACCGCGATGCCGGCCTGCTCCGACCGGGTGGCCCCGCTGAACTCGACATTTTCCCCCGCCAGGCTGATCCTCCCCTCGTCGGGGGTGTACATACCGGCCAGGATCTTCACGAGGGTGCTCTTCCCGGCCCCGTTCTCGCCTACCAGAGCCATTACCTCACCGGAGCGCACCTCGAAGTCGACCCGATCGAGCGCCCTGATCGAACCGAAGGACTTCGAGACCGAGTACAGATGCAGGAGGGGGGCGCCGGTGGCCATGGTCATGCGGTCCCTCCCGGCCAACCCGCCCGCAGCAGGACCTCGGTAGCGGCTTCGAAGGACAGCCGGGCCGCCTCCGAGGGATGCAGGGCGGTCTGGCGATCGGAGAGGACCTCCACTCCCATCAGGGGCCGGGCGCCGGTCTCAGCCAGCGCAACGAGGAAGCCCCCCAGGTCGAAGGTACCCTCCCCCGGCAGGAGACGATGCCGGCTGGTATCAAGAACCATGTCGTCCAGCGGGGGGCCGGCGTCGTTCAGAGCCACGGCCAGGATGAGGGAAGGATCGACCCCGGCCAGCTGACCGAGGTGGGACGGGCCGCGGAAGTAGTGCCACGTGTCGAGATCTATCCCGGCATTGTCTCGACCGGCGCGTTCGATCACCTCGCATGCCGTGTCGAGGTCGGGGATCGACGTCCACGGCATGAACTCTATCGCCGCCTTGACACCGAACGGCGCCAACCGGTCGCACACCGCGCCGAAACGGTCGGCTACCACGTCCATCGGGCGGCCGGGCGGGAACCTCACGTCCCCCATGTTGACGTGATCGGGGCGGAACACCTCCGCCATGTGGAAGAGGTTCTCGGCGATGGTGGCCGGGATCCCGGCCGCCTCGTCGTCGTGCATCCAATCGAAGAGGAACTCGATCTCCGCCACGCAGATCCCGTGCCGGTCGAGGATGCCCAGTAGTTCATCGTCGGAGATGCCCGCAGCCCGCATTCCCGAGTAGTCCGCCTCGCCCATCCCGATCGAGCGGTATCCCGCCGCGGCGGCCGCCTCCACCCGGACCTCGAAGGGCCACGGTGACGCGGTCCCGTAACCGGCGCCCACCGGTGAACCGGCGATGGTGAAATGGCCCGCCGTGAGGTCGAACGGTGGCGCGGATTCAGAGAGAGTGATAGGGACTCCTTTCAACTCCGACCATCAGCAAAGGCTCTGGTTTCACCCCTTGGTGGAGCGGTGGCAACTCAACCGGCCACCGGCCACAGCCACTGACCTCCGACACTCAGTCCAGCCATTCCTCCCCAGCCAGCCAGGCCTCCATACCGGGACGGCGGCCCGCTTCGATGAACTCGAGGCGGGTGCCGTACAACTCGTTCGGCTCGGTGTAGGTGGCCAGGATCCGGTCGTCCGGCATGTACTGGGTGGCCTCCTTCTTCAGTCCGAGACCCAGCAACCGCTCGATGAGGGTTTCGGGGTCCGGCTCCCACAGGCCTATGTGGTGCAGGCCCTCCCGTGCCCGCCCGTACAGACCGTCGTTGTCCTGGGATTCGAGTAATTCCAGGTGAGGCGGACCCTCCACGGACCACGTGATGCGGAGGTCGAGTTGCTCCATCCGCGACATCTGCTCGAACCGATCGACGTGGGCGACCGCCGGATCTTTGAAGGTGAGACCCAGCACTTCGGTGAACCGCGCTGTCGCCTCGGCGAGGTCGGGCACCAGCACCCCCACGTGGAACAGGTTGGTGGCCGTCATGTCCTGCTATCGATCACGCCATCGTTCCTGCACACTCGTTCCTCGCAGCGATCCGGTGGCTCCGGACCCCCACGGTGTGTCTTGTGGTCGTCGATGGTGGGACGGCGGTCGATGACCTGCCGTCCCACCATCCCGAAGTGGCTAGTAGACGCAGAGGTCGGCAACGCCGAAGCCCTCGACCATCACGGTCTCGATCTCGTTGCTGCCGGGGGTGTAGGCCGGGCTGTGTACCGGCGGGTTGGGAATGAAGTTGTTGAAGCTCGCCAGGCTGCCTTCAGTGAGGTACTCGTCGAGGGTGTTGATGCTGAACACACCCTCGAGACGGGCGGCCTGCAGACCGGTGGCGAACTCCGAGCCGTCGATCAGATGGTCGAGGTTGCCGTGGCAGGTACCACCCACCACCATCACGTCCTGACCGGGGTGATAGCCCTCTTCCTCCAAGGCCTGGATCACGCCCTCGGCCAGAGCCGAGTTGTGGGCGTACACCAGGTCGATACCGGCGTTGCGATGGGCGGCAATCAACTGCTTCGTCCCGTCGTACCCCTCGGCCGGACCGAAGCCCACATCGACCTCGCCGAGCACGCTGATATTCTGACGGGCCAGAATCGGGAGCGCGGCACCGGAGCGGTCGATACCGGCCTGGTAACCGGCCACGAAGCCGATGACGATGGCATGCCCGCCGGCGCCGTGGAGTTCCATCCCATTGGCGATCATGTGATCCCGGGCCTCTATGAGCAGGTTGGCAGCTACCTCGCCGTTGAGCTTGTCGTTCACGCCCGCGTAACCGACCACGTACCTCTCGGATCCGGGGAACGGCAACTGGTTGGTCTGGATGACCGGGACACCGGTATCGGCGAGAGCCCGCAGGGAGGCCGCCCCGGCTTCGTTGTCCGACGGCCACCAAGCATAGGCCACCACGTCATCATCGCCCGCGCCCAACTGCTGCTGTACCTGGGTGTCCTGTTCGGCCTGGTCGAAGTTGTTCTCGATGATCACCAGGTTGTAACCCAGTTCCGCCGCCCTCTCCTGAGCGCCGCGGCCCCACTCGGCGATGTAGGTGTTGGTGGTGGTCGGGATGAAGGCAACGATCGTCCCCCCGGCGGTGTCATCGTCCTCACCGGCGCAACTCGACGCTACGAGCGCCAGTGCCAGTAGCGCGACGAGCACGGCCCACTTCTGCTTACCTCTCATCATTCTTCCGTCCCTTCACTCGGGTCCTGCTCTGTCATCCATCCGCGGCACCTCCGACGTTGCCGGATGCCGCCTTTCCTCCAGACAACCCGGTGAATCCTAACGTGAACGGTTTTCGCGTGTCCAAGCAGGCGAACGCTTCCTGCCGTCAGGTGAGGGCGGCCCGCAGGCGCTCGGCGACCGCCGACATATCGTGGTCGCCGAAGCCCGCCGCGATGGCCTCCACCAGTTCCGATCGGTTGAGGCCGGCCTGCGGCATGGAGGCGCCCACCGACCGCGCCAGATCGAGCGCCAGGTCGAGGTCCTTCTTGGCCAGGACCATCCTGAATGCCACCGGTACCTCGCCCGGTCTGAGGAAGGCTTCCTGGCGGTAGTGAACGAAGGGGGCGGCGATGGCGCTGTTGGCGAAGACCTCGTACGCGGTCTCCCGGCCGATGCCGGCTGCCTCTGCCAGCACCAAGGCCTCCGCGACCGCCTGCCCGAGGCCGTACACGATCGAGTTGACCGCCAGCTTGATCGTCGCTCCCGAGCCCACCGGCCCCATGTGGTAGAGGCGAGACCCCATCGCTTCGAAGACCGGCCGCAGGGGCTCGACATCCTCGGGCCGACCCCCGGCCATGATGGTCAGGGTTCCGGCGCTGGCCGGCGCCGTGCTACCGGAGACCGGCGCATCGACGAACCGTCCCCCTGCGGATTCCACCGCCGCCGCCACCTGTCGCGACTCGTCCGGACTCACGGTGCTCATATCCACGCAGACGGTCCCGGCCGACAGGGATCCGCAGATCGCGCCGGCTCCTGTGTAGAGGTCGGTCAGGACCCGGCCATCGGCCACCATGGTGATCAGGACATCGACCGCACGTGCCAGATCCGCCGGGGATGCCGCTACCGTCGCTCCGGTCTCCGCGGCCAGCGCCTCCGACTTGGAAGCCGTCCGGTTCCACACGGTCAGAGGAAACCCGGCGCGGGCGATGTTGGCTGCCATGGGGTACCCCATCCTACCGAGGCCGATAAACCCCACCCGTGCATCCCGGAAGTCACTCATCGGATCCTCCCCGCATCCGGCTCGGAAGGGTGCGCCGCGCTAGTCCGGTATGCACTTCCGGGAAGTCCACCGCGCGAGGGGGTTGAAGTTGTCACACCCACGTTGCATAGTGAGGGATGCCAAACATCCGAGCGGTGTCGAACGGACGTCATTCGACCCCACGAGGGATCATGATTCTCGGAACCGGGCCGCCCGATCAGAGGTAGGACGGAACGCGTTCCGGTCCCAGGAAAGGTGGTGGTGGGGGAGGGCCCGGCGAGCAAGCCGGCGGTGACGGTTTTCGCGAGACGACAGGACGACTCGCGGCCCCGATACGCAAGTACCCGTGCGGGAATCGCCATGCACCGGCGCCTGCCGATTGCCGCCATCATTCGATCGTCTTCTCCACTGTGGCCACGATCCGCTCGGCCGACGGGATGGCGGCGTCTTCGAGGATATCGGCGGACGGCAGCGGGACGTGGTCGGTGGTGATCCGGACGATCGGCTGGTCCAGATCGTAGAAAGCCTCCTCGGCGATTATCGAGACCACTTCCGCTCCCCATCCGCACAACCGCGGGTTCTCCTCGACCGTGTAGACGCGCCCCGTCTCGGCCACCGTGCCCAGGATCGTCTGCGTGTCGAGGGGCACCAGGCAGCGGACGTCCACGACGGTAACGTCGATCCCGCGTCCCGCCAGATCCTCCGCGGCGGCCAGCGCTTTCGGGACCATGGCGGCCAGAGCCAGGATGGTGGCGTCCGATCCCGAGCGGACGACGGCTGCCTTGCCCAGCTCGCCGACCAGCTCACCATCCGGAATCGGCCCACGGGTGGCGAACAGGGCTTTGTGCTCGAAGAAGATCACCGGATCGGGATCGCGGATCGACGCGGCCATCAGTTCGACGACATCGCGCGGGGTCGAGGGGGCAACGACCTTGAGGCCGGGTACCGACATCGCCCAGTTCTCGAGGCTCTGCGAGTGCTGGGCCCCGAAGCGCACCCCGCCACCGTTCGCGGTCCTGATGACCAGCGGCAGGGCCACCTGGCCGTCCGTCATGTAGCGGATCTTGGCGATCTGGTTGGCTACAAGATCCCAGCAGGTGGCCAGGAAGTCGGAGAACATTATCTCGGCCACGGGACGCAGGCCGTTCATCGCCGCGCCCATCACCGCGCCGATTATCGCCTCCTCCGAGATGGGGGTGTCCCGCACCCGGCGGGGTCCGAAACGTTCCAGGAGACCGGGTGTGGTCTTGAAGACCCCACCGGCGGCAGCCACATCCTCGCCGATCAGGTAGACGGTCTCGTCCCGCTCCATCTCCTGGGCGAGGCCGTAGGCGACCGCCTCCCGATAGGTCATCAGTTCCGCCACTGCGAACCCCCATCCGCCCATACCTCGGTGGATATCGAAGCCAGGGAGGGCGCCGGCGCCGCCTTCGCCTCCTCGACGGCTACGCGCATGGCCGCCTCTACCGACTCCTCTATACCCGACAGTTGCTGCTCCGATGATCCCGCAGACGCCAGCCTCTCCCTGTACATCGGGATCGGATCCCGTGCCTTCCATCTCTCCACCTCGTCGTCCGGGCGGTACTTGCCGGGATCGGCGCGGGAGTGACCGCCGTGGCGGTAGGTGAGAGCTTCGATGAGGCTGGGGCCTCCCCCGGCCCTGGCCCTTTCGAGAGAGCTCCGGGCGATACCGAACATATCGTCGGGATCGTTGCCGTCCGCCAGAACCGCTTCGAGCCCGTACGCGGAGGCACGATCGGCCGCCGGGCGCTCCACGGCGGTGACCGACCCGATAGGTGTGTACTCCATGTACTGGTTGTTCTCGCAGACGAACACGACCGGCAGGTTCCAGACGACCGCCATGTTGAGGGCTTCGTGAAACGCACCGATGTTGGTAGCTCCGTCACCGAAGAAGCAGACCGACACCTGCCCGCTACCCCGCTCCATCGCTGCCCAGGCCGCTCCCGCGGCGATCGGAAGGTGGGCTCCGACAATGGCGTAGGAACCCATGGCGCCTGCCGCCGCCCAGGTGAGGTGCATGGAGCCTCCCTTCCCGCCGCACACGCCGGTGGCCCGGCCGAGCAGTTCCGCCATGAGCGGGCCGGGCGGTGTTCCCCTCAGCAGGGTGTGGATGTGCCCGCGGTAGGTGCAGAAGGTGAGGTCGGCCGGACGCATGGCGGCGGCGAATCCGGCTGCGATCGCCTCCTGTCCGGTGGCCAGGTGAGAGGTGCCCTTGACCAGCCCCTCGAGAAACATCTGGTAGGCGTACTGCTCGAAGATGCGTGCTTCGAGCATCAACCGGTAGATGCCGATCCGGGTATCGGTATCCGGTACCGCATGCATCGTGTCGTCCATATCAATACTCATTGGCCACCATCAGTTCCTCGGCGGGGAACAGGGTCACGACCTTGGGGCCCTCCGCCGTACAGACGACTTGTTCCTCGATCCTGGCGGCGGACCGGCCGTCGGCCGCCGGGCAGAAGGTCTCCAGCGCGAAGAACATACCTTCTTTCAACTCGATCGGCGTGTCGATGGAATTGAGGCGGCTGATAACCGGCCGCTCGTGGACCGCCAAGCCGACCCCGTGCCCGAACTGGAGCCCGAAGGCCTCCATCTCGTCGGGAAAACCGAACTCCTCGGCTTCCGGCCATACCAGAGCGATCTCGTCGGTGGTGGTCCCCGGCTTGACCAGGGCGATGGCGGCGTCGATCCACTCGCGAGCCTTCTTGTAGGCATCGCGCTGCGCCTGCGTCGCCCGACCCACCCCGAACGTGCGGTAGTAGCAGGTGCGGTAGCCGTTGTGGGCCTGGATGATGTCGAAGTAGGCAGTGTCACCCGGCCGGATGAGACGGTCGGAGAACACATGCGGGTGCGGGCTGCACCGCTCCCCGGCAATGGAGTTGACGGCCTCCACGTGCTCGGAACCCATCTCGTAGAGCCGCTTGTTGGCCAGGGCGACTATGTCCGACTCCCGCACACCGGGCTTGAGGGCCTCGAAGATGTCCTGGTAGACACCGTCGACCATCGCCGACGCCTGGGTCAGGAGGATTATTTCGTCCTGACTCTTGATCTCACGGGCCGCCAGCATGGTCTGCTGCCCGTTCCGCACCTCGATCCCCGCCCGCGCCAGCTCGAGATACATCTCCGTCTCCGCCATGTCGACCCCGACGGGCATGCCGGCCACACCCTCGTCGTGGAGCACGTCCCGTATCTCCCGAACGGCCTTGGCCACCAGACCCGACTCCGGACCGATCGATCCTGCCAGTCCGGTGTTTCCTCCCACCGACTGTTCGGGGACCAGCCAGGGCGCCTGCAGCTTGTGGACCCGCGCCGCCGAACCGAAATCCCAGATCCACGGCTCGCCGGTCCGGGTCAGCAGCGCCCACCGTTCCATCTTGTTGAAGGCCCAGTACCCGATGTGGGTGGCGGTCAGGTAGCGGATGTTGGCGGTGTCAAACACGAGAAGCGCTCCGAGGTCCGACTCCTCGAGGGCTTGGCGGGCCCGCGCCAGCCGGTACCTGCGCAGCCGGTCGAAGTCGACCCGCTGCTCCCAGTCCACCCCCATGACACCTGGAGCCGGAGTGGTGGCAACCGGGAACTCGGGCGAACGCTCGGTCATCTCCATCGGAACCGCCTTTCAGTCGCAGGCGCGGCCGATCCTAGCCAGTGGTCTGTCCGTGAAATGGCGGCGTGGCATGCGCCGGCAGCGGCGTTCCTTGCAAGGCCCGCCGACGAAGGCGTACTCCCAGCGGTACATCGAGGAGGCGGAACGCAACGAGAGGCGTCGCCAAACCATCCGGTCCCCCTAACGGCCAGGGCAAACGCCTAGCCAATCCAGGCTTATGTACTAATCTGGTATTGATTAGAAGATGGATTTGACCGGTCTTCCGATCACTACACACGGTTACGGAGACGCTATGGCTACGCGGATCGCCAAACCTCCAGATCTATACGCTCTGATAAGAGACCTCGAGCCAGAAACGTTCGTGCGGTTGGTCAACGTGGGCGCGACCTTGAAGGACGGTCGATACCTCCATTGGGATGACGTACGCCGGCGGGAGCCCCCCGAGGGTCTCACGGTCGAACAGTGGTGGGCCGGCATGCGCCTCGCCCGCAATCAATCATCCCGGGCTACCGGATTGGTTGACGTACACGGGATACCGTTTTCCTACAGCCTTGTGGACCCGATCCTCAAGAGCCTCCACAACCTGGACTTTCGGGCTACCGGCCGGTCTGCCGCGCCCGCGGCCGTCGTGGATCGAACCACGCGGGATCGCTACAAGGTGCGAGGCCTCATCGAGGAAGCCCTGTCGTCCTCACAACTCGAGGGAGCCTCCACAACCCGTGTCGTAGCCAAGCAGATGCTCCGGTCAGGCCGGGATCCTCGAGACAAGTCCGAACGCATGATCTTCAACAACTACCGGGCAATCAGCCACATCAAGGAAGCGGCCTCAGAGGACCTGACGCCGGAACTACTCCTGCGAATGCACGCCATACTCACCGAAGACACCTTGGAACACCGGAGGGACTGCGGCCGCTTCCAGCAGCCAGACGAGACCAGGGTGTCTGTTGTCGCCTGGCACAGTGATGAGGTCGTTTTCTCTCCGCCACCCGCGGAACAGATCCCGGAGCGTATCGAACGAATGTGCAACTTCGCCAACGACGGGGAAAAATCATTCACCCATCCGCTGGTCAAGGCCATCCTACTCCACTTTTGGTTGGCTTACATTCATCCGTTCGTCGATGGGAACGGTCGAGCGGCCCGCGCCTTGTTCTACTGGTCCGCGCTACGCGCCGGATACTGGCTTACCGAGTATGTCTCGATCTCCGAGATCGTCCTGAAGGCACCGGCAAAGTACGCGCACGCCTTCCTCCACACGGAGACGGACGGCAACGACCTGACATACTTCCTGATCCACCAACTCGAGGTCTTGAGAAGGGCTTTCGAGGAATTGGCGATCTACGTCGACGAGACCCTCGATCGCATGCAGGCCGCGGAACGCCTAGCCGGGGATCTGCCCGGGCTCAACCACAGACAACGGGCTCTCCTCGGACACGCCCTACGGCATCCAGGGTATCGCTACACATACCGGAGCCACGCCAACAGCCATGATGTAGTTCTGCAAACGGCTCGTACCGACCTACTCGACCTGACGTCCCATGGACTGCTCGATGCCGGCGTGGAGGGTCGGCGAAGAGTATTCGTCTCTCCCGACGACCTTGGCGCGCGGCTCAGGGCAAGCAACAAGGACCGAGCCAAGTTCTAATCTAGAAGAAGCTAGAAGCAAATTATATAGTTGCACAAGAGTTTGTAGGGATCTTCCGTGTAGTCAACTTGAGACGGCGACTTGCCTTGGTGCCAGCACGCCCCGGATTGGCTGCGATTCGCAGTTCCGGGGGCTCTGCGCGTTTAGCCTGAATCCACCGATCGGTTGGGGGGGGGCGACGATGACTGGAGGTAGTGGGGCCGGTTAGTTTCTGGTGTTTGTGGCGATGTTGGGGGCATTTCGGTGGATGGTGGGATGCTTTTGAGGTATAAAAGCGGAGCACGGCAAGTTATTCTGCAGACAGACCACTCTTTGCAGACAGACCACTCAGACCTGCCCGCGCCGCCGGGCGTACATCGGCCGCCCACGGGTCGACGAGCGTCTTGATCCGTTCGGGTCTCCGCTCCACCATCGGTCGGAGACCGTCGGCGACCAGCCACTCGAGGGGCAGGGCCACCGGCGCGACATCCGACCAACCCTCGGCGCGGCCGGCCACCAGCCGGGCGGCGTCCGCGAAGTCGGCCGCGAAGACATGGGCGTTGCTACCCACCAGATAGAGTTCCCGCAGGGTGAGGGAGCGTACGTCGACCGGTACCGGAACCGTGCCGAGGCCGATGGCCACCACCCGCCCCCGTGGCGCCACCACCTCCAGCGCCGCGGTCAGGACGGAGGGAACTCCCGTCACCTCGTAGACCACCGCGGGAGGGCCGCGCAGGGCATCCCGTATCTGGGGGGCGAGTGGTTCGTCCCGGTCGACCTTTAGCGTGAGCGAAGCGCCCAGCGCGGCGGCGATCTCGAGCCGCTCCGGGTCGAGATCGGCGGCCAGCACCCGCAGGTCCGATCGGACCGCCGCGTAGACGAGAAAGGCGCCCACCCCACCCACTCCGAGCACCACCACCGGGTCACCGGAACCCGGCTCTCCCTGGCGGAGGGAGTGGAGGGCGATCGACATGGGCTGCACCAGAGCGGCCCGATCATCGTCGAGACCCAGATCGCCAACGTCCAGGCAGATACCCGCCGGCACCGCAACGTACTGGGCCAGGGCGCCGTTCCGCTGCAGGCCCACCGTGAAGTACCGCTCGCAGAAGTTGGTGATCACCGCCCGGCACGGCCCGCACGATCCGCACGACACTCCCGCCCCGCTGGCCATCAGCGTGCCGTCAGGGAACGCCTCCACCCCTGGACCGCGGTCCACCACCCTGCCGCCGAACTCGTGACCGGGAACCATCGGGCCGCGGTGACCGGACCAGTCGTTGCGCACCGACACCGGAAACATCATCGGTCCGTGTTCCCATTCGGAGGCGTCGGTGCCGCAGATCCCGGCGGCGTGGACCTCTACCAGCAACTCTCCGGGCCCCGGCTCGGGTACCTCGATCTCCTCGATCCTGATGTCGCGCCTGCCGTGGTAGACGGCGGCTCGCATCTTGCTCATGCCACAGCGAATGAGGCCGGCCGGAGGATAGCCCCAGCCTCCCTAGAAGGGTGGTCTAAAACGGTGGGCAGCAACGGCCCATCTTCCTCTGAACAGGCATCATGTCATCGATCAACGGGCCGTGAAGGGGTTTCACACCACCCTCCTAGAAGAAGACCTGCTCGCCCCCGGTCAGGTTGAGGGAAGCCCCGGTGGTGAACTTAGCGTCGTCGGATGCGAGGAAGGCCGCCATCGCCCCGATGTCGTCGGCGGTCCCCAGACGCTTCATCGGGATGGTGGCGATGTGCTCGGCCAGCACATCCTCGCGGTCACGGCCCGCCATCTGGGCCGCCATCCCGAACCCGGTCTTGGTCATGTTCGTGAACATGGTGCCGGGACAGATGGCGTTCACCGTGATGTTGTACGGGGCCAACTCCAGCGCCATCACCTGGGTGAGGCCGACCACCGCGAACTTGGAGACCGAGTAGATGCCCCATCCCGGCCAGCCGACCTTGCCGGTCTGCGAGGCGGTGTTGATGATCCGGCCCCACATGTTCTCCTTCATGATGTGGGCCGCAGACCGGGAGCAGTTGATCACCCCTCTGATATTGACTGCGAACACGCGATCGATCACCTCGTCGGAGGTGTCGATGACCTCGGCGATCGGCTGCGCCACCCCGGCGTTGTTGGCCAGGATGTCGAGGCTTCCGTACTCGGCGGCAATGTCGCGCATCACCTCGTCGACCCGGGCGCTGTCGGTGACATCAAGGTGGACGGCCGTAGCGCGGGCACCGGAAGGTGCAGCGGGCAGCGATGCGGCCACTTCGGAGGCGTCGAGCACGTCGGCGCACACCACGGCCGCACCTTCGGCGGCCAACCGGCGGGCGATCCCTTCACCGAGACCACGCGAGGACCCGGTTACCACCGCCACCTTGTCGTCGAGCCGGCCCATTTCACAACCTCCTTAGGACGCCAACGCCACGAGGGATCAGCCCCGCAAGACACGATCGTACCGTACCGTACCGTGACCCACCTACCGGTCCGCCTGCCCACTACCGGGCCAAACGTTCCCGGTGAACAGCGCAATCTATCGAGGCCGTTTTGCCTGAGTGCGTGCGTGGCCTGGTGTCCGATCGCTGGTATGTCCCCGACCGATCTCGAGGAGCCCATGGCGGTTGAGCCAGTCGACGTAATCCAGGGTGGCGTACTCGGGCCCTGGCCACGCTAGACCTGTGCGAATTCAACCAGGATGCCGTCCGGAGCAATCGCAGCCACCGCGGCGGCGTGCTGACCTCTCACGGGATCAGCGAGAAACTCGACTCCCTTTTTCTTGAGTTCTTCGATGGTCGAGTCGATGTCTTCCACGTACACGGTGATCCAGCGGACCCCGGAAGCGAAACCGTGAGGCGCCGGTGGGGGCGGAGACTCGATGTCCATGAGCTTGATCAAGCTGTCGCCCGCCTGGAGCCGCACCTGGTGGAACCCTCGCGGTGCCACGCCGAGACGAGTGGCAATCTCACCTGAGATCTCGGTGTCCACCACAATCTCGAAGCCGAGAACGTCCCGGTAGAAGTGGAGTGACTCTTCGAAGTTGCTGCACGTAATCGCAACATCGACTGTTCGGCGCTCTGGATCAATGTGAACCATCTCGGCTTCCTCCCCGCTATAGCTCGGCCCACAACGACTACTGTTGGCACCGTCGAGTCGTGGGCCGGGATGCGATAGATCATATATTTGATCGAGCAATCCGGCCACTTGTAGAATCGATCCTACAAGAGCGGTACACGCCGATTGGAGCACAGAGCCGTGAATTGGTCACCGTCGATAGCTTTGGATAGTCGGGTGCAGGACTACCAGCGACACCTCATGGACCTCCGATCGGACACGTACGAGTCGGCCGGTTCTCGATCTGAGCGCGAGACCGTCTTCCTGCGCGCGGTGGAGCTTCTGGATCCTGTGATCACCCGCGTCCTGTCCGCGTTCAACGATCTGATGCTTGCCTCATCAGGGACCATCGAGGGACCGGTGCACGACCACAGCGAAGGTATCGAGGTGCGTTGGCTGCTCTCCTGGCCCGAGCAGCGCCGCGTAAAGCATCGTATCGAGAAGTCGAGTGGCGTTGACCCCATCACGGTGCGTGCCCACTTCGGCGACGGTTGGACTCACGGACATCTGGCTGGTTCTGTTTCCGGCGATTGGCCGATGCAGGTCACCTCGGAGGCCGATGCGGAGCGACAGTGGGTGATCATCTGGACGATCGCCGAGGCAGAGCTGCACTACAAGATCTGGGCCTCGTATCACCCCTGGGACGTGGTGCCTCTGCCGACCGGTGACCAGCCGCCGGCCGCCAAATGGGGATGAGAGCCGGGACCTGATGCCGGGTGCGATCGACCTTCGGGCGAGGCCTCCTGCCGGCGAGTTCCTGCAACAGCGCATGTTCACCTCCCCTGGCGCGATGGGGGCCAGACTCCGGCAGCGCGGATACGATATCCCGCCTTCGTTCGAACGGCAGTCACTTCCCCTTTTCTTCGACGAGATGACACGGGCCGGTGTCGACACCGCCGTGCTGGCGGCACGTGCATCCAATGACCTCATTGGCGGTACTTCGAACGAATTCGTGGCCGAACTCGTCCGGACCCACCCGGATCGCTTTCTCGGAGTCGGCTCGCTTCGGTTGACTCCCGGCGATACCGAAGCAGATCTGGTTACCTGCCGGCAACTGGAGTTTGTCGGGGTGACCGTCGAGCCGGGAATAGCCGATCCACCCATGCACGCGGATGATCCCGTGCTCTATCCCGTTTATGAACAGATCGATGCGACCGGCCTTCCGGTCTTCGTGTCCGGCGGCGACGCGAACCCCGATATCTCGTACGCCTTCCCGGCGCCCCTCGATCGGGTAGCACGCGACTTCCCCAACCTGCAGGTGGTTTCGGTGCATGGAGGCTGGCCGTTCGTCACCGAGACCCTCGGCGTAGCGTGGCGGCGCCCCAACTTCTGGGTGATGCCGGACCTCTACTGGGCCAATCTTCCCGGTAGATCCGACTACACGCTTGCGGCGAACGGGTTTCTGATGGATCGGATGCTCTTCGGGACCTCCTATCCGGCGGTCAACGTGGAGCAATACGTGACGGCTCTGAAGTCGGCCGGATTGTCGGAGGCCGCTTGGCAGGCCATCTCAGCCCATAACCCGCGGCGCTTACTCGGGCTGGGCTGATGTGCAGCGGCCAGCAGGGCACTCTTGTGAGCGACGCCTGGGCCGGCTCATCCCGTGTCGAGCAACAGGCTCTCGAGACCCCGGTGGTTGATCGACTCTCGCCAAGCCGGTGCAGTCGAGGGTGCGAGACGTATCTCTGGAAACCGATCGAGGAATTGCCGTACTGCGACCACGGCTTCCAAACGGGCGAGGGGAGCCCCGAGGCAGAAATGGGGTCCCAGGCCAAAGGCAAGATGCCCTCTCCTCGGCATCTCCCTATGGAGATCAAACTCGTCGGGCCGTTGAAAGGTCTGGGGATCACGATGCGCAGCTGCAACTACCGCCACTACCGGTTCTCCCTTGCGAATGAGTACACCGCCTAGCTCGTAGCTCTTAGCGCACACCCGCCTGATCCGCGCTATGGGCGGTTCGTAGCGGAGCGTCTCCTCAACGGCACTCTGCAGAGCTTCCGTCGATCCACGCGCCTCTTCAAGCTGGTCGGGACGCGTGACAAGACAGTAGATGGTGTTGCCGATCAGATTGGTCGTGGTCTCATGACCGGCGATCAGAAGATGAACGCAGATAGCCAGACCGTCTTCGGCAGACATCTGAGCGTTATCGATGGCTCTCGCGACCGTAGTAAGAAAGTCATCCCGGGGACATCGAGAACGGCTGTGTAGCAGATCGCTAACCAGGCGCCTCCAATCAACGAGGTTGGCATCGAGTTCGGCGGCATTGAGGGGGTCGGGTTGCGGGCTACCAAAGAACCGGAGAACGCTCGCCGACCAGACCGGAAAGCGGTCTCGATGCCTCTCGGGAACTCCAAGCACATCTGCGAGGACGGTTACGGGGAGCGGTTGTGCCAGACCTTGGATGACTTCGTACTGATGATCGTAACGCGCCTTTGCATTCTCGAGAAGATGCGTGACGCGATCCTGGATTCGCTCCTCGAGGCGGGAAACCACCTTCGGGGTAAAAGAGGGGCCTACCGCGCGCCTGAGACGAGTGTGTTTCGGCCCGCCGGAATGCATGAGCCCCTCCTGCTTCCAGTGATGGCGAAGGGTGTCGACCTCGATCAGGAACTCGGTAGGGAGCCGCTCGATGTAGCTCGACTCGTACCCGTAGTTCGAGAAAACTGTCGAATTGAGAAGGACCTCTACTACCAGGTCATACGACGTGACCAGCCACTGCTTGAGGAGGCCACTCCAGTAGACAGGCGTCTCCTCGCGCAGGGCCCTGTACACCGGGTGGGGGTTGCGATGAATGGCCCCCGATGCCAAGGCTTCTTCGATATCCGGGAGTAGCCTCGTGCGAGTCTCAGGCATCCTTCGGGTGCTAGCAGCCACCACCTGTCGCTTTCCTTCCTCGTGGCCGACCTGGGCCGCGTCTACTTGCAGCCGATCGTTAGTGGCTATGCCTGGACGAACTCAACAAGCAGTCCGTCAGGAGCGATAGCCGCCACGGCTGATCCGTGTACGCCCGGCTGTTCATCCTCTGCACGGACGGTGTACGGATCGGTGGCGAAGTCGACGCCCCTCTTCTTGAGGTAGTCCCAAGTGGCTTCGACATTCTTCACGAAGATCGTCAGCCAGCGGACACCGGCAGCAAAGGAGTGGGTCGCCTCGCCCGGTGGTGGTTCGATGTCCATGAGCTTGATCAGGGTGTTGCCTGCTCGTAACCGTACATGGTGGAAACCACGGGAAGCGAGGCCGAGCCCGGTTGCTATTTCTGCGGAGACCTCCAAATCGACGACTACATCGAAGCCGAGGATGTCTCTGTAGAACCTCAACGACTGGTCGAAGTCGTGGCATGTGATAGCAATGTCGACAGTCCGGTTATCAGGGTCGAACTCGATCATGGCACCGCCAAATCCAACGTCGTCGGAGACTCACACATCGTTGTTTCAATCGATCCAACCATAGCTGCGACCGCGCGGACGGTCAACCTGTTAGGAGACGCGGCCGGCTTGCGTTCGTAGCGCTACTCGAGCGCTGCCCTATGGGCATCCTCGCGAATGAGGTTCCATATCTTATGTTCGAGTTCGGCGATGCGTGGTAGTCCCCGCGACTCCTCGGTGCGTGGCCGGGGTATGTCGATGTCCACGATCTCCTTCAGCCGCCCCGGCGACGTGCTCATCACACCGACGCGGTCGGACAGGAACACCGCCTCCTCGATGGAGTGCGTGACGTAGATGATCGTCTTGCGATCCCCCTTCTCACGCTGCTGGCCCCAGATGCGGAGTAACTCCTCCTGCAAGACCCGGCGGGTTTGCGCGTCGAGAGCGGCCAGCGGCTCATCCATCAGTAGCACCTCAGGGTCATAGGCCAGAAGCCTGGCGAGCGCACAGCGCTGGCGCATACCTCCGGACAGCTCGTGTGGATACTTGCTCTCCGAGCCGGTCAGGCGAACGAGATCGATGTGGCGCTGCACGATCTCGGCCCGTTCCGCCCTAGAGTACTTCTTCGGTCCATATTTCAGGCCGAACTCGACATTGCCGCTCGCCGTCTTCCAAGGTAACAACGCGTACTCCTGAAAGAGCATGCCCCGTTCGGCGCTCGTCGTATGAATGGTCTCCCCGTGCATCGTGATCCGTCCCGAGGACGGCGCCTCGAAACCCGCGATCATTCCGAGGATTGTGGTCTTGCCACAGCCTGAAGGGCCAACCACCGTGAAAAACTCCCCGCGACTCACATCGAGCGTGCAACTCTCGACCGCATTTACAGACTCTCGTGTTCGCTCCACCCAAAAGGTCTTCGAGACGTCATCGAGAACGATGACCGCGTCGGTTTCGCTCATAGACGAGCCCATGGCATTCCCTTTCGTGCGACGTATCTGAGAACACGGTCGGAGGCAAAGGCCACAGCGCCGACCGCGATGATCGTGACAACGATGAGGTCGGTGGCGACCCGGTTGTCGTAGAGAAAGAACATCATGAAGCCGATTCCACCCCCGGCACCGCTGCGGAGACCTACTCCTTCTGCCGATGGGTACGCCTTGAATCCCACGGTCAACTCGGCAGCGATGATGGCTCCCCACGCCATCCCCATGGCGATCCTGACCCCTGTGTAGACACTCGGCAGGGCACCGGGCAGTATCACTCTCCTGAGGATCTTGAGGGTCCGGAGTCCCATTGTACGGGAGGCCTTGACAAGCAGCCGGTCGACCTCCTTGACGCCGTTGATGGTATTGAGGATGATCGGGAAGACCGCGCCGTAGGCCACGATGAAGATGGCGGCGGTGCCGCGAGGCCCGAACCACACGATCGCGAGAGGCACCAGGGCGATGGGCGCGATCATCCGGAACGTGTGAACGACCGGGTCGGCGTTACGCTCGACCGGGCGCAACATCCCCATGAGCAGGCCGACCGGAACCCCGATCGCGAGAGCGATCAGGAACCCTGAGAGCACACGCCGGAGGCTGATCCAAACGGCTAGTTGGAGATCACCGGACGATATCAGAAAGATCGCCCCCTCGACCACCTCCGACGGCACAGGCACATTGCTGTTCTCCGGAAGTCTGGTGCCCCAGATCTGCCATGCGACCACAATAAGGACAGGAATCGCGACCATCCGAGCGACGGTGAGGAGCCGGTCACGCGACATCACCGGGCGCCGGTACCGCCACCACCTGTTTCGTCGGGTCCTAGCCACCCTGAGGAAGCGGTCACGTGACATCGGCGGGTCTCCAGGGCGTCAGGCGGCGTTGCAACATTCGAAGCAGCAGGTCGGTCAAGTAGCCGGAGATGGCAATGATGACGATCACCGCGATCATGTCTGCCGTCCTCAACGTCGAGCCGAAGAAGATGATGTTGTATCCAAGTCCGTCGGGAGCTCCGATGAGCTCAGATGCAATCAGCGCCATCCACGCGTTCCCCATCGCGATGCGCGCTCCGGTTAGAACGGACGGCAGAGCGCCGGGTAGGACGACCCGGCGAACGATGGTGAGTCCCCCAACGCCCATGGTCCGCACGGCTCTGATCAGCACAGGATTGGCACCACGGATTCCGCCGACAGTGTTCAAGAGGAACGGGAATAGGGCGATGGAGAAGATGATGATGAAGGGAAGCGTTTTCGAGACACCGATGAGGGCGAGCAGGAGCGGGATCCAGGCCAGCGCCGATATCGGTCGGAGCAACTCGACGACAGGATCGAAGAACTCGTTCACGACTCTACTTAGGCCCATGGCGACACCGAGGATGATCGCAACGGCGGCGGCGGCAGCGTAGCTGATGAGCAGCCGCTGAACGCTGATGGTGTAGTCCTCGAGTAGGCCGCCTCCGGTCACTAAGCGGTAGACGCTACGGACCACTCGATCCGGGGTGGGGAGGAGGACATGGTTGTCGATCCGGTTCGCCAAGTAGTACCAGATCAACACGACCGCGCCGATCGACCGCGCATAGCGAAGGACTCCGCGGCCTCCAAGCCGGATCCACCGGCGTTTCCCAGGACCGTCGATCCGGTTGGCCTGCAGTGCGGTCAAAGGGCCACTCCGTAATCTGGCGATTGCGACCTCCGACTGATCTCTGCTCCGCCGACCACAGTCGATCCCTCCGGGCTCAGGAAACGAGCCCGTCCAGAAGAGTGCTGAGCAATCGGCCAGCGGCCCGTCGGTCAAAGCAAAGTGCCAGGTCAGCGAGCGACGGGCCGACAGCAATCGTCATTGTTCAGTACTTCTCCTAGGGCGCCGTCCAACTGTCTGCCTCCCAAGTGGGGAGGCCACGTTTGTCGATTCCTTCTTCCACGAACACATCCGCCGTGGGAACACCGCCGGCGGCGTCATAGGCCATCTTGGCCACCTCACCGCCCTTGGCAAGACTCGCTGCCATGGCATCCCATTCGGCCTCGCTCGAGAGCGCACCTGCCGCAAGGAGTAGGACTCCCTGCAGTGTCATCACGTCGGCCTCCCCTTCGGTAAGCCACGCCCAACCACGCCGCAGGAGCATCTCGTTCGTGACGAGCTGAGAAGCCGTCTTCGGCTGGAGGCCCCAGTCCGCCGCCGAAAGCGACGCGACGTTGGCAGCAGTGCGTCCCTGGAGCTCCTCGATGGCCCGATGGGTCGCAAGGAGGTAGGCCGCAACCGCACCAGGGTGCTCTGCGATGATGTCGTCGGTAGCCACGGTGATAGCGCGATGGCTGACGAACCCGTCGGGCCAGAAGGGGGAGTTCTCGGCTTCCGGAATCAGGATTCCTGCTCCAGTTCCAAGAGGTCCGTCGTAGTGGTCCTCGGTATATCCGTACGAGTTGTAGATGGCCGATACGCCGAGCTCCTCTCGAGCGGCCAGCCACGCAGGCACGGTTGCAATCGCGGCGTCCAGTCCTTCGGCAACCTGGGCCAGCGCGGCAACGCCGGCGACGTTGACGAGCTCCATACCGGCCTCTTCCGGATCAGCGGTGCCAAAGATGGGTTCGATCATCGCTGAGAGTGCGTCGACCAGGCCGGTACCGAAGATGGTTCCCACCTTCCGGCCAACGAGGTCCTGCGGGTTCCGTATGTCGGAGTCACCCCTGACAGAAATGACGAACTTATAGTTCCCCTCCGCGACGGCGATGGGAGTCACCGCCTGTTCCTCGACGACCAACGCTATGTAGGCTGCGCTTCCCATCGGTCCTATGTCCAGTTCGCCGGACAGCAGCGCCTGCGCAGTGGCGACTGCATTGGCCATGTTCAGCCACTCGACGTCGAGGTCGTAACCGAACTCGTGGCCAGCTTCCTGAACCAGATCCTCATTGATCATGAACTGGGTGACGAAAGCGGCCCCGGCTCCGCCCGGAAAGCGTCCCAGACGCAGCGTGAGCGGTGTCATCGGTGCCTCGGTGACTACCGGGGCTGGTGCCGCCGTGGTGGTAGCGGGCTCTTCGTCGGCGCCGCAAGCGGCGGCCACCAATACGAAAGCCATCAGTAGCCCGAAGACTGCTCGGATACGCGATTGCCTCTTCATAGCATCCTCCTCGTCCGGGATGTTTATCCCCGAACCGATGAATCAACCATAGCCCGAAACGACCCCAGCCGCCCCCGAGAAAGGGCTCGCAATTAGAGCCGGAGAAACCTCCTGGTGGCTACCCGCTCCCGATATCGAAGTCGATACCGTCGAGATGTCCCGCGACCCTCCCCGGCATGGCCCCGCCTTCGGCGGCCAAACGTAAACCAACCTCGCGTTCGGTGCGGACCGACGCGGCGGCTGCAACAGCGGCGACCTGCCCGTACGGCACGACCACCACCCCGTCACCATCAGCTACCACGACATCGCCAGGTGACATGTGGACCCCCGCACACATCACCGGCCTATTGACACTACCAATAGCCTCCTTACCGGCACCGAAAGGCCGAACCGAAGTAGCCCACACCGGGAAACCGAGACGATTGATTCCGTCCACGTCGCGCGCCGAACCATCGACGATCACACCGGTGATCCCCTTCGCCATAGCGCCCACAGTCACCATCTCCCCCCAAGAGACTCCCATCGGACCGGTTCCGGTAATCACGAGCACCTGGCCCGATCCAGCGACCTCAAGAGCGACATGCATCATCAGGTTGTCATTGTGACCATTCGCGACGGTGACGGCCTGACCCGCGATACACAGCTGTGAAGTGCGCCGAACCATCTCCGGGGACATCATCTGGTAATAGCCCTGCGGAACCCCCAGGGACTCGACCGTCGTCGCCACACCGGCCCGTTGGAAAGTTGCCAAGTCGTCAGGGGAAACCGGCCCCGCCATTGAACCGACCATCGAGGATAACCTTGTCATAGCGTCGCTCCCTAGCTGGTGTCCATTTACAGATCCACCCATTGCCGCAGTGGCACAGCATCGACGATCCGAGCAACCGAGAGAGCATCCTCCATGCTCGGCTCCGGGGATCTCCCCTCAGCCAGCGCCGTCAACAACCCAGCGATCTCAATCGCTTTCAAGTCGTTGAAACCCACCGAATGGCCCCGCCGGGGAACGTAGTCGCCGTGAATCGGATGCTCAGGACCGATACGGACCGTACGAAAACCGTCCAGAGCATCATCGCAGGTCTCGTAGATCTCCAACTCGTTCATCCTCTGAATGTTCCACCGAAGCGCCCCCAACGCACCGTAGGCCTCGAACCCGAACTCGGTCGCGGTGCCGTGAGCGACCCGGCTTCCATGCAGAGTCCCATAGGCCCCGTTCCTGAACTCCACAAACGCCGCCCACTGGTCGTCGTTCTCGACCTCGAGCATGGCGCCAGGCGCCACCGCATCAGGATCCGGCCGCTGCCGCACGGCTATCCGCGTGTAACCCGAAACACGAGACACCTCCCCCACCAGGAACCGGGCCATATCGAACGCATGCGACCCCTGATCGGCCAAAGCCCCACCACCGCCGGCATCCTCTGCGAATTTCCAGTACCAGGGCCGGTTGGCATCTGCGAACGGCGAGGACTGATAGCCGAAGTGGATCTCACGGATCTCACCGATCCGTCCCCCCGCGATAAGGCTCCTGGCCAGCACAACCGCCGGTGTCCACCGATACGTGAAACCCACGTAACCGAAAACACCACCATCCCGAATCGCAGCCGCCAAAGCCGCAGTCTCCCCGACGTTCCGACCGACCGGTTTCTCGCAGTAGACGCTCTTACCTGCCTCGGCAGCAGCCACACCGATCTCCCGATGGACATCGGGGGTAGTACAGACATCCACCAAATCGATCCCGTCGTCCGCAACCACCGCCTCCCAATCCGTCGACCACTCCGGCACACCCCACCGCGCCGCCAACGACCGTGCCGCCTCCGCATCGATGTCTACGACCTTGCGAAGGTTGGGGAGGACGACCGGAGGGGCGCGCAGGCTACGCACCCGCCGATACCCGTACGCATGGGTATCACCCATGAATCCGGCACCAACGATCGCGACCGTCAATTCGCGCCCGTCTTTGGTCTCTTTCATGTGGCCTCGGCAAGGTCGGGTTCGTTCAACGCCTTCAACTCCCGGCGGCTGATCCGTACGAAGGGTCTCAAGTGCATGCCCCCGGTTACGGCCAGCTCGGCACCCGTGACATATGAGGCAAGCCTATCGGAGAGCAGAAAGACCGCCGCCGGTCCGCACTCGGAGGGCTCGCCTTGCCGACCCAACGGGATATCGGCCAGTAGTCGTTCACCGTCCTTCTCTCGCAACGGCGCGTTGAGCGCGGTGGGAAAACTGCCGGGCACCAGCATGTTGACCCTTATGCCGTGTGGCGCCAACTCCACGGCGAGCGCAGAAGCGTACGCGGCAAGTGCGGTCTTGCTCACGTGATAGGCCGACTGCGCCGGAGCGCGAAAGTACTGGGCGGTCGACCCTACGACGAGCACAGAGCCGGCACCGCGTTCGATCATGGCGGCGCCGGCTTTCCGGCATAGCCACATCACGCCCGTCAAGTTGGTCCGAAGCGTGTATTCCCAATTCGAGGTCGTGACCTTCGTCACCGGTTCATGATGGGCGGTCGCGGCATTGACGACGAGCAAGTCGAGCCTTCCAAGTGACCGGATGGTCGTCCGTACGGCGTGTATTGCGCCTTTCTCGGTGCTGAGGTCGGCGGGAATCGCGAGAGCGGTGACTCCGAGCCCTCTCATCTCTTCGATGGCTCCCTGGTCGGGATTGCGACTCGCCACGGCCAACGCGACACCTTCAGCGCCGAGCGCGAGCGCTATGGACCGGCCGATCCCCGTCGAACCGCCGGTGATAAGCGCTGTCTTACCTCGCAGATCGCTGTCCAACTCCGCCGCCCTCCCCGCACAGAGTCAACTATATTCACTTCTGGCACGCCACAAGTAATCCAACAGTCTGCGAAGAAGCCCATGCCGACCTCTCGAGCGATTCCCACAGAAGCGGATGTTCTCGACTACTTCGATACATTGAGCAATGAGGGACGCTGGGGGCGAGACGACGAGCGCGGCACGTTGAACTTCATCAGTCCTGAGAAACGACTTTCGGCTCTGCAATCCGTCCGCGAAGGCATGGCTGTCTCCTGCGCCACGCTCATCGGAGGACAGGGAGCCGCCCCGGATGTGCCATACCCGCCGCTACATTTCATGATCCGCAGCGGCGAGAGCGTCAACCCGGAAAGGCCAGGAGCAGTCGATTTTGTGGGGCTGGTCTTCCATTCCCACGTTGTCACCCACATCGACGCGCTGAGCCATTCCATCTGGAGGGGACGGATCTACAACGGGCGCGACGCGGCCGTCGTCACCACCGAGCAAGGCGCCACAGAGTTGTCGATAGACGCTCTCCGCGAGGGGATCATCACCCGGGGCGTTCTGCTCGACATCGCAGGACTCGCGGGGAAGGACTGGCTGGATGCCGGCGATGCCGTCCTTCCGTCGATGCTGGAGGAGGCGGAGAAAGCGCAGGGTGTGCGCGTCGAGGAGGGTGATGCGCTCCTGGTGCGTACGGGATGGTGGGAGCGGCGCATCGCCGAAGGACCGCACTCGGAGCCGCTGCTCCGTCCCGGACTCCACGCAGCCTGCCTGCCCTGGCTGCGCGACCGGCAAGTGGCCGTGGTCGCCGCAGATGCCGCGAATGATGTCGTTCCGTCCGGGTATGCAGCGGTGGAGCAGCCCATCCACGAGGTCGGGAGCGTCGCGATGGGCTTGTGTCTCGTAGACGTTTGCAGTTTCAGCGAGCTGAGAACAGCCTGCCTCGATCGGGGACGTTGGAGCTTCCTCTTTTTGATAGCTCCGCTCCGTATCCGGTACGGAACAGGGTCTCCTGTGACTCCCCTCGCCGTCTTCTAGTCTCGTTGCCGGTCGTGCCGGCCCATCCCGTCTCGACGAGTGGCCCCCAAGCCCTCCGACGCTCGACAGCAGCCGGCAGATAGGTGCGAGCCCTAGCCGCTCTTCTGACGCTTGGCGCTACCCCTGCCCTCGGGTGTCCTCTTGTTCGCCGAGAGGAAGCCGTGGGCGACGGGCCTCTCCGGGATGATGACAGAATGCACGCCTCCCATTATTCACGGAAACCCAGGGCGGCACTTCCTGTGCACATATCTCTGTCGCGCGATCGCATCTCCCGCGGTAAGCGCAACCCGACCAGTCGGCGGTCGTTCCCGCAATCATGCGTTGGATCTTCATTCCGGAGCGCATCGCCCTGGGTCGCCGCCCCTCCAGACCCTTCGGCACGGCTCTCAGTAGAACTTGCGTGTAGGGATGTACCGGACGCCGCACGACTTCCACGGTCGGGCCTTCCTCGATGATTCTCCCTGCATACATCACCGCTATCCGTTGACTCACATACTGAATCACGCCAATGTCATGGCTGATGAACACGAGCGCCATCCCCGTCTCTGCCTGAAGAGACACGAGCAAGTTGAGGACCTGGGCCTGTATGGATACGTCCAATGCCGATACCGGCTCATCGCAGACCAGGATCTTGGCATTGACCGCCAAGGCCCTCGCAATGCACACACGTTGTAGTTGGCCTCCCGACAGCTCCCACGCGTACCTCTCGATGATTCCCTCGGGCAACCCCACCTTGTCGAGGAGCTCACCCACGCCGTCCCGACGCCGCCCGACGCCTACCCGACCGTGATGGACGTAGAGCACCTCTTGGAGAATTGCCCCCACGGTCATCCTGGGGTTGAGGGCCGAAGACGAATCCTGAAAGATCATCTGCACGAGCGTGCTGAGCACGCGACTGTTCCGCTTCTGCGCCAGGTTCTCGACCCGCTCACCGCCAATGAGGATTTCCCCCTCGTCCGGCCTCTCCAAACCGGCGATCATCCTTCCGAGCGTCGTCTTGCCCGATCCCGATTCACCGACTATGCCCAGGGTGTTGCCTTCGTCCAACGTGACGGAAGCTCCATCAACAGCCTTTTGTAGTACGCGACGCCCTCCCTTCCCACGCGCCGCAAAGGCCTTGCTTGCGCTCCGCACTTGAAGAATCGGCGATCGCGAGGTCTGGGCCATCACCAACTGCCTATCCTGCGCTCTCATTTTCGCCGTAGAGATGGCACTCCACGATCTGCCCGTCGGACAAACGAGTGGGGCCCGGCTGCCGGCTCCGGCATATGTCCATCGCCATTGCGCATCGCTCTACGAACCGGCACTTGTCCGAGCGATCCGTCAGCAGTGGAGGAGCGCCGGGAATAGACGTCAGCGGATGTGAGTCGACCGGACCTCTCGGTATCAGACCCATCAGAGCGCGGGTGTAGGGGTGTGCCTTCTCGTGCATGACCTCGTCAGCGGTACCACGCTCGACGATGCGGGCCGCGTACATGACCGCTATTCGGTCCGCCACCTCGCCCGCCAGCGCGAGATCGTGAGTGATGAAGAGAATCGCCATTCCCGTTTCCTCCTGAATCGACAGGAGCAGATCAACGATCTCGGACTGAATCGTCACATCCAGGGCAGTGGTCGCCTCGTCGGCTACCAGTACCGTCGGGTCCATCATCAGAGACAGCGCAATGGCCACTCTCTGTCGCATACCTCCCGACAACTGATGCGGGAAATGTTTCCGGAGCCGCGGGCCATCCGGAAGGCCGACGTAGTCGAGGTACTCCACAGCTCGGGATCGAGCTTCGCGCCTCGTCACGTCGTGCCACAACCTATAGGTCTCGGACAGTTGGGTCCCTATCGAGAAGCACGGATCGAGCGACCCCATTGCATCCTGCGAGATGAGCGCGATTCGTGCATCCCGCCGCATCGGATGGCTCAGACCCGTATCTGCACCGAAATCGATACCGGCCATGCGAAACATGCCGACGCTCACCTCCGCCGTCGTCTCCGGCAGCGCGCCGGCAATGGTGGCTGCGAGCGTGGTCTTTCCGCAGCCCGACTCGCCGACCAGGGCCAATGTCTCGCCTTGCACGAGATCGAGATTCACCGAATCGACGGCTAACACCCTTTCCCGACCGGTGCGGTAGAAAACGGTCAGGTCTCGAATCTCCACCGTTGCAGATCCAGTAGCCCGCTCACGCGCCTGCAACTCGCCTCTCGATGCCGCGCCGCCTGCCCCTCCGGTGCCCTGGTCTCCTGCTCGCATTCGCTTCACACTAATTGCCGCGCCGTGAGTCCTGACGGCTCCGCTTTCTCAGCGGATCGGTGATCTCTCTTAGCCAGTTCGCCAGCATGTTGGTACTCCCGGCGGTGAACAAGATCGCCAGACCCGGATACACAACGTTCCACGATGCCGATGAGATGTTGTTACGGCCTTGTGCAATCATCCGACCCCAAGACGTGTGCGGAGGCTGCACCCCCATCCCGAGGAAGCTGAGCGTCGCCTCTGCGATGATCAGGCGGGCCATCTCCAGCGTTGCGAGCACAATGAGAGGTGACGCCATATTCGGCCACATATGCTTTGCGAGGATTCGCGCGTGCGAGTAGCCAAGCATTCCTGCAGCCTCCACGAATTCCGTGGTCCTCAGGTTCAGGGCAAGACTTCTCGCCGTCCTGGCGAATACCGGCCATCTCAACAGAGCCAGGATCCCCACCACATTGAGAAAACTACGCCCGAACAGAAAAAGGAATACGAGCGCCAATAAGAGAAAGGGAATTGCCATCTGTATGTCCACAATACGCATGACAATTGCCTCGGTTCGCCCTCGTGCGTAGCCTGCCAAGGTTCCCAGTAGGGTACCCACGAAGGCCGCCGTCCCAACGCCGAGGATCCCGACCACCATAGAAACCCTCGCTCCCGCGATTATCCGACTCAAGAGATCACGACCCAGCAGATCCGTTCCCAATACGTGGGTACCTCCCTGGCCATCCGGCGATCCTGGAGGGAGGTTTCGTACCATAATGCTCTGTTGTGCATGGTCGTACGGCGCGATCCACTCGCCGACCAAGGTGGCCACCAACACAAGGGTCATCCATATACCTGCCGCAAGCAGGATCCAATCCAGTTTCGGGATCATCCTGAGAGCCCGGACTACCCACCGCCCCTCGACGAGCGGCCTCTCGTTCACACCTTCCCTCTCACGTTCTAAGCCGGGGGTTCAGGCGACCGTAAAGGGCATCGACCAATGCGTTCACCAGGACGATGATGAGCCCCATCGTGAAGACGCCGGCTTCAACCAATACGAGATCCCGCTGGGTCAGAGCCTGAATCACCAAGAGACCGAGACCTGGCCAGGCAAATACCGCCTCGACCACCACGGCACCGTTCGCCTGATTGGCCGCCTCGTCGCCCCAGATGGTTATCACCGGGGCCGCGGCATTGCGGAGCGCGTGTCCAAGGATTCGGGCTTCCGAGTAACCGCGCAAGCGCATCGCTGCAATGTATGGCTTTGTGTACTCACCGAGCACCGTCACTCGGGTCATTTGTGCAACCTGTCCCGCAGATCGAAAAGCCAACGTCACTGCGGGCAAGACAACGTGATGTAACCCCCCATAGCCACCTGTCGGAAAGAGCCTCAACTCTACGCTCAACACCAGGATCAACATCAATCCCAGCCAGAAACCCACAATCGAAATACCAGCGACACTCCACAAACGGATCAACTTGTCAAGCCACGTATTAGGGCGCACTGCGGCGACGAGGCCCAAACCGATCCCTCCGATTCCGGCCAACGCAACTGACACGCCTGCAAGGTAAAGCGTTCTCGGCACGCGCTCCAGGATGACCTCACTGGCGGGCCGTTTCTGCCAGTAGGAATCGCCGAACTCGCCGCGAGCCAGCCTCCCTGCGTACTCCCACACCTGCTCGTAGATCGGTTTGTCAAGACCCAGGCTCGCCCTCAGGGCATCTCGAGACTCCTGCGGCGCTACTTCGGGGAGAATGAGATCTACGGGATCTCCAAGCAGTCTGCCTACAACGAAGACAAAGAGAATGAGGAAGAGGAGACCCACCCCGGACTGGAGCGTCCGCCGGCCGAATGGGCGGAGCCAAGCCACTTCTAGCGATCAGCTAAGCAGGCGTACCACCAGAGCGGATCACTTCGGACTGGCAGCCCACAGTGGCACCGTCGCACCGACCGGCCGGGGGACACGCCGTCAACATGCCTGTTGCTGCCACGATGCGACCGTTCCCCTTTCGGGTCGGCTCTCGTCACCGACCGACACTCCTTTCGCTGAGAGCGTCGGCCGTTACGACCGCCGGGTACCAGGGTCAACTCGTCGACCGAGAGCACCAACCACTTCTCTCAGTTCTACTACGGGCGGACAACGATCTCCCGGAAAAGCATCTGGCTGTCCGGCCGAGGGGTCCACTCGAGATGCGCAGCGACCCCGTGGAACTTGCTGAGTTGGGTGATCGGAATGTAGAAGACCTTCTCCATGTCGTATCGGAACATCCGGTGAAGCTCCTGGAGCAGCCGATCCTGCTCGGCGCGATCACGAGAGTCGTTGATTGTCTGGATGATCTGGTCAACGTCCGCATGTGGCTCGACGCCACAACACCCTGTGGACAGATACCAGGTATCGGCAAACTTTCTCGAGTCGAACGCACCTCCGCCGCCCCGTCTCGAGACGAAGAGATAGTTGCGCTCCGGTGACAGGTTCTCAGCCCGCTCGATGAAGAGCGGGACATGCTCGGGCGTCTCCAGCATCTCGAACGCCACGTTCAGGCCGATCTCCTGCAGACTGAAGTGGACGATTTCGGTGAGTTCCTCTACCGAGGCGAAAAAGGCCGCGCGGCCGCTCACACGCAGTTCCATATCAACCGGAACCCCATCTGCGCGCGCCTCCTCGACGAGAGCCTTGGCCCTCTCCGGGTCGTAGGGCCAGGGTTCCAGATCCGGGTTATAGCCGAAGGCACCGGGCACGTCCATCGAACCGATGGGTGGAGACCCCCACAGGCGCAGACCGATTGCCTCCTTATCAAGCGCGAGTGCCATCGCTTCCTTGATGCGAGGATCAGACATCACAGGATGTTGCGAGTCGAACCGCACGTTGACCACGTTGTCCCCGGGAGCGGTGATGCAACTCGCTCCGAGCTGCGCTTGGCACTCCTCGAATGGCACGTCCCAGGCAACATCCATCTCATCCGCCTCCACCGCCGCGATCCTGGTCCGTGGCTCGGGACGAATGAGGACAATGACGGTGTCGAAGTTGATTTGACCGGGGGAGTCGTCTGCGCTCGGCCCCCACCAATCCTCGTTGGCTGCAAGCTCTATGGAAATACCACGTTCCCACTTCACGAACTTGTAGGCCCCGGTGCCGATCGGTACGGACTCGTACAGCTCCGGTTCTTCCAGGATCTGACGCATCGATGGGATGCCGTTCTCATAGATCCATTGGAGGAACAACGGCACGAGTCCGACGGTGGTCACCCGGATCTTGGAGTCGCCGATCACGGTCGCCTCGATCTCGGTGCGGTGTCGCTGCCAGCTCTGCAACTCGTTTTCCGGGGAAAAGAGATAGTTCAGGGCAAAGGCAGCCGCCTCAGCATCGAACAGCGAACCATCGTGGAAAGTGACACCCTGTCGGAGTTCGAATTCCCACGTTTCGTCATCGAGCTGTTCCCAACCGGTTGCCAGCATCGGTATGAACTCGTTGGTCACGGGGTCGCGATCGACAAGTGGTTCATGAATCTGTCTGAGCACCATTCCGCGCTCAGGCTGAAAACCCCACCAGCTTGCGAGTGTCGAATCCTCCATTCCAACCGCCACAGTCAGCAGTGGGAGCCGAACCGGCGCTTCGGGAGGAGCAGGAGTCGGCGCAGTGGTCGTATCCGGCGTGGATGCGGGCGCCTCAGTGGATGCCGGCGCCTCAGTGGATGCCGGCGCCTCAGTGGATGCGGGAGCCTCAGTAGGTGCCGGGGCTGGTGCCGCCGTGGTCGTAGCGGGCTCCTCGTCGCCACCGCAAGCGGCGGCCACCAAAGCAAAAGCCAGAACTAACGCAAAGATCACTCGGATACGCGATTGCCTCTTCATAGCATCCTCCTCCGTCCGGACGTTTATCGCCGAACCGATGAATCAACCATAGACCAAAACGACCCCAGTCGCCCCTGAAAGGGCTCGCAATAAGAGCCGGAGAAACCTCCTGGCCGCTACCCGCTGCCGGTATCGAAGTCGATACCGTCGAGATGTCCCGCGACCCTCCCCGGCATCGTGCCGCCCTCGGCAGCCAAACGTAAACCAACCTCGCGTTCGGTGCGGACCGGCGCGGCCGCTGCAACAACGACAACGTCGCCAGGTGACACGTTGACCCCAGCACGCATCACCGGCCTACCGACACTACCAATAGCCTCCTTGCCGGCACCGAAAGGCCGAACCGAAGTAGCCCACACCGGGAAACCAAGACGATTGATTCCGTCCACCGTCGTCGCCACACCGGCCCGTTGGAAAGTTGCCAAGTCGTCAGGGGAAACCGGCCCCGCCATTGAACCGACCATCGAGGATAACCTTGTCATAGCGTCGCTCCCTAGCTGGTGTCCATTTACAGATCCACCCATTGCCGCAGTGGCACAGCATCGACGATCCGAGCAACCGAGAGAGCATCCTCCATGCTCGGCTCCGGGGATCTCCCCTCAGCCAGCGCCGTCAACAACCCAGCGATCTCAATCGCTTTCAAGTCGTTGAAACCCACCGAATGGCCCCGCCGGGGAACGTAGTCGCCGTGAATCGGATGCTCAGGACCGATACGGACCGTACGAAAACCGTCCAGAGCATCATCGCAGGTCTCGTAGATCTCCAACTCGTTCATCCTCTGAATGTTCCACCGAAGCGCCCCCAACGCACCGTAGGCCTCGAACCCGAACTCGGTCGCGGTGCCGTGAGCGACCCGGCTTCCATGCAGAGTCCCATAGGCCCCGTTCCTGAACTCCACAAACGCCGCCCACTGGTCGTCGTTCTCGACGTCGCGCATAGCACCAGGCACCATCCCTTCAGGATCCGGCCGCAGCGGGACGGCTATGCGCGTGTAACCCGAAACCCGGGACACCTCCCCCACCAGGAACCGGGCCATGTCGAACGCATGCGACCCCTGATCAGCCAACGCACCCCCACCACCCACACCCGCTGCGAATCTCCACGTCCAGATACGGTCCTCGTCGGCCCAGGGCGAGGACTGATAGCCGAAGTGGATCTCACGGATCTCACCGATCCGTCCCCCCGCGATGAGGCTCCTGGCCAGCACAACCGCCGGTGTCCACCGATACGTGAAACCCACGTAACCGAAACCACCACCATCCCGAATCGCAGCCGCCAAAGCCGCAGTCTCCCCCACGTTCCGGCCGACCGGTTTCTCGCAGTAGACGCTCTTACCCGCCCCGGCCGCAGCCACACCGATCTCCCGATGCACATCGGGGGTAGTACAGACATCCACCAAATCGATCCCGTCGTCCGCAACCACCCCCTCCCAATCCGTTGACCACTCCGGCACACCCCACCGCGCCGCCAACGACCGCGCCGCCCTCGCATCGATATCGACAATCGTGCGAACGTTGGGGAGGACTGCCGGGGGGACTCGCAGGCTACGCACCCGCCGATATCCATACGCATGGGTATCACCCATAAACCCGGCACCAACAATCGCGACCCCGATCTCGCTGCCGTCGGCAGTTTCCCTCATGCCATCAGGAGTTCCCTGAATCGAGCCATAGCTCCTCCTCGTTAACAGCAGACCACTCGAAGGGAGCGGTTCGTATCGATTATGTACATTGCAGACGTGTTCGTCCACCGCAGCCGCCGATGCCGGCACGCCGTCGCAGAATCGAGGTGACAAGTGTTCGGCACGAACAACCCTGGAGGAAGACGAGTGGTTCTTGAGTCCGTAGAACTACGCTGAATATGCGAGAGCCGGGTTAGTCGTCGACGACGGTCGCCACACGCGGCGCCAGATCGTTGAGCGTTGCCACTATCCCGATGGCGAACCTACGGTGTGAAGCAGCCCCGATACCGGATCTGCACAATCCGAAAGTAATGCCTGCAAATTGTGTAATTGCCTGCATCCACCCACAAGCGCCGGGACGATATCGGCCAAACCGTCGTGAACAACAGCGTCGGCCGCCGACCCCGCCACAATGGCGAAGTAGCATCCTGCGCTGATCTGCTCCGACGGGGCCTTCCGGCAGACGAGAGAGTGTATGACCGTTTCGAGAACGCGCCCGCAGCGTTGGCGGACGCCGGTGATCGTCATAGTCGCCGGCTGTCTGATCGCCACAGTGGGCTTCGGGGTGCGCTCGATCTTCGGACTGTTCCTGGCACCGATGACGGTCGCCCAGGACTGGAGCCGGGAGACCTTCGCTCTTGCCCTCGCCATCCAGAACCTCGTGTGGGGGATCGGGATGCCCGTCGCCGGGGCGATCGCCGACCGGTACGGCCCCCGCTACGTCCTGGCCGGCGGAACGGTCGTGTACGCCCTCGGCACATGGGGTATGGCGGCGTCCAGCAGCGGTGCGATGCTACAGCTGACCGCCGGGGTCGTGGTGGGTCTCGGGGTGGCCTTCACCGCCTTCTCGCTGGCCCTGGCGGCGATGGCCCGAGCGGTGGGGCCCGAACGGCGCTCGCTGGCACTCGGACTCGGTACGGCGGCCAGTTCGCTCGGCCAGGTTCTGTTCTCACCCATAGGTCAGGGATTCATCACCGCGTTCGGCTGGTACACCGCCCTGGTCCTCCTGGCGGCCATCCTGCTGGTGATCATCCCTCTCGCCTTCGCGCTGCCAAACGGCACGGCGGCCGGTGGCGAGCGCACCACCGACCAGACCCTCGGCGAAGCCTTGACCGAGGCGCGCACCCACCGCGGGTTCGTGTTGCTCACCAGCGGTTTCTTCGTGTGCGGCTTTCACGTGGCGTTCATCACCGTCCACTTCCCGGCCTTCGTGCAGGACGTCGGACTGGCGCCGTCGGTCGGTGCCATATCCATTGCGTTGATCGGCGCCTTCAACATCGTCGGTTCGTTCGGCAGCGGAGCTTTCGGCCAGCGCTGGTCCAAGAAGCGGGGCCTGAGCGGCATCTACTCCCTCCGGGCGGTGGTGATCTCGCTGATGCTGCTGGCGCCCAAGACGGAGGTGACCGTCTTCCTGTTCGCGGGGGTCATAGGGGTTCTCTGGCTGTCCACGGTGCCGCTCACGACCGGGATAATCGGGCAGGTCTTCGGCATCCGGTACCTGGCCACACTCTTCGGCGTCGTGTTCGTGTCGCACCAGGTCGGGAGCTTCCTGGGCGTCTGGTTGGGCGGCTACATCTATGACCGGACAGGGTCCTACGATCCCGTCTGGTGGTTGGGAGTGGCCTTGAGCATCGCCGCGGCGGTCATCCACATACCGATCGACGAGCGGCCGCTGCCCCGACTCGGGCATTCGCAGACCACGAGGGCGTAGGGTCAAGGATGCAGGACCCGGTGGTCGCGCTGCCCATCCGATCCTTCCGGGACGCCTTCCGGAGGCTGGCGGCCGCGCTGGATCCTACGGCCCGGGCCCTCCTCGCCCGGGCCCTGGCCTCCCGCACCGCCCGCGTGGTCGAGCGGGCGGGCCCGGCGCCGCTGATCGTCTCATCCTCGCCCGAAGTCAGGGAGTGGGCGGCCACCCGGAACCTCCATGTCCTGGCCGATCCGCCGGGCGGGGGTCTGGACGGAGCAGCCGCAGAAGCCGTCCGCTACGCGGCGGGTCGACCGTGGTTGATCCTGCACTCCGACCTACCCTGCCTCACAGCGGTAGAGGTGGGCAGGGCTTTGGAGCCGGTCCGAGCCGGCGGCCATGTCGTAGCCTTCTCGTACGACGGGGGAACCCCGGCCTTGGGCGGTTCGGGCCCTTTCCCGTTCTCCTACGGTGTGGCCAGCTTCCACCGCCATCTGCACAGCGGCCACCTTCCCGTCGTGCTCGCCTCGCTCGGGTTCGCCCTCGATATCGACCGGCCGGCCGATCTCTCGGTGGCGGCCCGCCATCCCAGAGGCGCCTGGCTGACCGAGCGGGGTTTGGATACGGAAGGGGTCAGGTGACGGCTGACCACTCTGCGCTAATGACTGCGGCTGCCGGCGGAGGGGCCATGAGTGGGTAGCGGGTCGCCCTATCGGGGCTCTGGCAACCGGTGGCGCGAGAGGAATCGGACGGGGCATCGCCGAGCGGTTGGCCAGGCGCGGGGACACAGTGTACATAGCCGACATCGCAGGGGGCTCGACGAGGTCTACGAGAGGCACATCGGCCCAACCGAGGGTATGCCCGCCAGTAGCTAGACAGAAAATATCGTCCGGCCGCCCGGTCGGTCGGACCCGACAGACAGTGAGATCCGGTGCCTCCCGACGCGGGGGCGTCGGATTCTCGCGCCATCCCGGAGATGTTGGAACCATGCTCGACCTTCCCGAACACCTGGAACCGCTGACCGATCTGATCGACTACCTCGACCACGTCGCCCCGGGAGTGCACAACCTCCGGGCGGCGGCTCGGCTATTCCAGCTACTGGGAGGTACCTTCATCACGGGGGCCGACAACGCCAGGCAGGGTTTCAGGTGGATCCACTACCGGCTGCCGGGCGGCGCCAAGATCGAAGCCCTCGCCCCCGTCTCGGACGATTGCTTCCTCCGGCGGTTCCTTCAGTCGAGAGGCGAGGGCGTGCACCACCTCACCTTCAAGGTGTCGTCGGTGAGCGACGCCGCCCGGCGGGCTGAAGGTGGTCGGGCTCTACGACGATCCGGGTGTCTGGAGCGAGTGATCCATCTATCCGTCCAGCGCCCACGGGACGCTTATCCAACTCGCCGACTGGCCCGAGAACATGCCACGCCGCTCTCGTTAGAAGAAGTGCTGGCCGGAGAGGTCGGGAAGGGCTGAATCGACCTTCAAGGGTGTGAATACAACTGACTACACTGTAGTCATGCCGGTTGTGTCCATTCGATTCTCCAACGATGCCGCCTACCACCGTCTCAAAGCGCGAGCGTCGTCACGCCGGCAGGCGGTCTCGGCACTCGCCGAACGGCTGATCGACGAGGGACTGCGAATGGACGCCCACCCCGCCGTTGTTTTCCGGGAGGGCCCGACCGGGAGGCGGGCCGCGCTGGCCGGCGGGCCCGAAGTGGCCGATGTCATCGGCGCGATCGTCGGCGGAGACGTTCCGGTCGAGCAGCGAAGAGCCCGAGCGGCCGACTTGATGGCAGTCAGCATTGCGATGGTCGATGCAGGCCTCGCCTACTACGCGGACTACACCGACGAGATCGATGCCGAACTCGCTGAAAGGGCGCGGGCCGCCGACGAAGCCGAGGCTGCCTGGGCCCGCCGGCAGGCGTTACTCAGGAAGTGAGGCTCCTGCTCGATGAGATGCACTCGCCGACCATTGGCGGGGCGCTCTCCGAGAAGGGTATCGATGTCATCGCCGTGGCGGGTGAACCATCCCTGCGGGGACTGAGTGACGCGGATCTGCTGGACCACGCCGCCGCCACCGACCGAGTGCTGGTTACCGAGAACCTAGGGGTCTTCTCGCTTCTCATGACTCGCCGGGCGAGCGCGGGCACAGCCCACGCGGGGGTGATCTTCACCAACCCGACCCGGTTCAACCGGGCCTCGCTCGCCTATCCCGGCAATGTCATCGCTGCGCTGTCAAAGTTCGTCGCCTGTCCACCCATTACCGGAGAGTCCTGGGTCTGGTGGCTGTAGGTGACAACCTTGCGTTGCCTGTACGGCTGGAGAGAGTCAAGGATCGGATCGGTCCCTAACGAGGCCTTCCGTAGGCCGACGGATCGGATTCGAAGGCTCGTTGACAGCCCGCGGCGCAGAAGTAGACCTCGGCTCCGGCGTAGTGGCTGACAAAACGCGCCGCGGCGATGTCCACCGACATGCCGCACACCGGGTCTACCACATGGGGCGGCATCTCTACGTCCACCACCTGGGCTCCCGCTCCGGCCGCCTTGAAGGCCACCAACTCGGCCATCACCGAGACGGCGATCTCCTCGTGGGTGGTCGAACCGAGATCCATACCCGCCGGGGCATGCACCCTCGTCAGCGCCCCTTCACACACCCCCCGTTCCCGCAGCCAGGCGATCACCGACGATGCTCGCTTCTGGGAAGCCACCAGACCCACATACGCCGCCGGAGTGGCGAGGGCCGCTTCCAGAGCGGGCTCGTCGAAGTGACCCTGGGTGGCCACCACGATGTAGGAGCGTTTGCCGGCCCCGCCGATGTCCCCGACTTCGGTGACCACTTCGGCCCGCCACCCGACCGCTTCGGCGATCCGTCTCAAGGTGTCCGTCATCGGTGAGGTCCCGACGACCATCAGGTGGGGAGACGGCAGGATCGGATCCACGAACACCTCCATCGCGCCTTCGCTGTCACAGGCCATCGCCACGTCCGTCACACCCGGCCGGAGGTCACCTTCGCCCAGCATCAGCACCCGTGCCGAGCCGTCGCCGAGGGCCTCCAGAGCGTGACGAACCACGGTCGGGGCTGCACAGGCACCTCCCAACCAGCCTTCCACCCGGCCGTCCGGGTGGATGATCGCCTTCGATCCGCCCTTGCCGGACGACGGCCCGCGTGACCAGGTGACGGTCGCCAGCGCGAAGGCCCGCCCATCCTCCTGCAGGCGAGCCGCCTGCCGGAGGATGGTCACCGAGCCCTAAAGTTCAGGGACCCGCCTCCACACCGTTGAGCGCGCCCCACACGCGGTGCGGAAGCACCGGCATGTCGATGTTGGACACGCCCCTGGACCAGAGAGCGTCGATCACCGCGTTGGTGAAAGCGGCCGGCGAACCCACCGTGGCCGACTCGCCCACGCCCTTGGCCCCGATCGGGTGATGGGGCGACGGGGTGACGGTCTCGCCCAGTTTGTACTTGGGCGTCTCCCACGCCGTCGGCACCAGGTAGTCCATAAAGTTGGACCCGATGCAGTTGCCGTCGTCGTCGAACGTGATCCACTGCATGTTGGCCTTGGCGAACCCTTCGGTAAGGCCGCCGGTGATCTGGCCGTCCACGATCATCGGGTTGATGCGCACGCCGCAGTCATCCACCGCCGCCATGTCCAGCACCTTCCACGTCCCGTCGCCGGTGTCGACCTCCACCACCACGATGTAGGTGCCGAACGGGTAGGTCATGTTGGGCGGGTCGTAGTAGGTGACGCCTTCGAGACCTGCCTCCATACCTTCCGGATGGTTGGTGTAGGCGGCGAAGGCCACATCCTGGATGGTGACGCTCTGGTCGGTGCCACGCACGGTGAACTTGCCGGGCTCCCACTCGAGGTCCTCCTCGGCGGCCTCCAGCAGGTGGGCGGCCAGCTTCTGGCCCTTGGCCCGCAGCTTGCGGGAGACCATCGCCGTGGCGGCCCCGCCCACCGGGGTGGAGCGAGACGCGTACGTACCGAGGCCGTAGGGCGTGTTGTCGGTGTCGCCGTACTGGACCTTGATGTCCGAGTACGGGATCCCGAGCTCCTCGGCCACGATCTGGGCAAAGGTGGTCTCGTGCCCCTGGCCCTGGGTCTGGACACCCAGTTTCAGGATGGCCTTGCCGGTCGGATGGACCCGTAACTCGGCCGAGTCGAACATCTTGAGGCCCAGGATGTCGTACTCGCGGGAGGGACCGGCGCCCACCACCTCGGTGAAGGAGGCCACCCCGATACCGATCAGCTTGGTGGCGTCGGGATCGGCGTTCTGCTCCGCCTGGCGGGCCCGCCAACCGTCGTAGTCGATGATCTCCTTCGCCAGGTCCATCGCCCCGTGGTAATCGCCCGAGTCGTAGACGAACCCGGTGGGCGACAGGTAGGGGAACTGGTCGGCGTTGATGAAGTTGAGGGCCCGGAAGTCAGTCGGGTCCATCCCCACCTCATGGGCGGCGTTGTCCACCAACCGCTCGATCAGGTAGGAGGCCTCGGTCACCCGGAACGAGCACCGGTAGGCCACCCCGCCGGGCGCCTTGTTCGTGTAGGCGCCTTTGGCCGTGACATGAGCGGATGGGAAGTCGTAGCTGCCCGTGCAGATGTGGAACAATCCGGCCCGGAACTTGCTGGGCTGCGCGTCCGAGAAGAAAGCACCCTGGTCGGAGAGGATGTCGGCCCGCATGGCGGTGATCCGGTTGTCCCCGTCCAGCGCCAACTCGGCGTGCATGTGGAAGTCGCGGGCGAAACCGGTGGAGATCAGGTTCTCGGTGCGGCTCTCGATCCACTTGACCGGCTTGCCGATCAACAGCGAGGCGGCCGTGGCCACCACGTACCCCGGATACACCGGCACCTTGTTGCCGAAGCCTCCGCCGATGTCGCACGTGATGATCCGGATCTTCTCCTCCGGGAGCCCCGCTACCAGGGCGAATACCGTCCTGATGGCGTGGGGCGCCTGGCTGGTCATGTAGATGTTGCACTGCCCGGTGATCGAGTTGACATCCGCGACCACCCCGCACGTCTCCAGCGGCGCCGGATGGGACCGCGGGTAGTGGGTGTCGAGGCTCACCACCCTGGCTGCGGCCGCGAAGGCGGAGTCCGTGGAGTCCTGATCACCCGCCGCCCATGTGTAGGCGACGTTGTCGGTCTGACCTTCCTTGTCGTCCCGGATCAGGGTGTCAGTGCCGAGGGACTGCTGGGGCGTGGTGATCGCCTCGAGTTCCTCGTAGTCGACATCGATCAACGGGAGGGCGTCGCGGGCGATGTAGGGATGGGTGGCGATGACCGCCGCGACCTCCTGGCCCTGGAACCGAACCTTGTCGGTGGCAAGAACGGCCTGCGTGTCGCCCGACAGAGTCGGCATCCAGGCCAGCCCGTGCGCCGCCAGAGCCTCACCGGTAACGACCGCCAGCACGCCGTCGAGGGCCATCGCTTCCGAGGAGTCGATGGACACTATCCGGGCATGAGCCACGGGGGACCGCAGGATAGCCATGTGCAGCATGCCGGGAAGGGTGAGGTCGTCGAGATAGTTGCCGGCGCCCCTGATGAACCGGTCGTCCTCCTTGCGAAGCACCGAGTGGCCGACCCCGCCCACCTCGGGGCTGGTGCGTAGCTCGCGAACTGTCGTCATGTCAGCTCCCCTCTCCACCGGCTGCCTGGATGGCAGTCACGATGTTCATGTATCCCGTACAGCGGCAGAGATTGCCGGAGATCGCCCAGCGAACCTCGTCGTCGGTCGGCGTGGGGTTGCTCTCTAGTAGTGAGGCGCCCACCAGCATCATGCCCGGCGTGCAGAAGCCGCACTGCAGTCCGTGATGCTGCTTGAACGCCGCCTGGACCGGGTGCAGGCCCCCGTTCTGCCCGAGGCCCTCCACGGTGGTGATCTCCCTGCCGTCGGCCTGGACAGCGAACATCGTGCAGGACTTGACCGGCCGGCCGTCGAACAGCACCGTGCAGACCCCGCACGAAGTCGTGTCGCAGCCGATGTGGGTGCCGGTCAGGCCGAGGTCGGTACGGATGAAGTCGACCAGCAGGCGACGGGGCTCGACATCCCTGGTCTCGCTGGTCCCGTTTACGGTGGTGGTGATCTGCATCAGCCCTCCCCTCGCGCCGCTGCCAGTGCCTGGGCGAAGCCGCGCCGGGTGTATTCGGCGACCACCGCCCGCTTGTACTCGGCCGGACCCCTCACATTGCTGTCCGGATCGCAGGTCCGGGCTGCGATCGCCGCGGCCTCGGAGAAGAGTTCGTCTCCGGGAGTCTGTCCCACCATCATCGCCTCGGCCTCGGTCACCTTGAGGTTGTGCCCGTAAACGGCGGTGAGGCCCAAGCCGGCCTCCGCCACGTTGCCCGAGCCGTCGAGAACGAGATGGGTCGCCACACCTACGGTGGCGTAGTCGCCGATCTTGCGCTCCAGCTTGAGGTACGCGCCACCAGCCGGACCCGAGTATTTGGGCACCCTCACCTCGGTGACCATCTCCCCCGGGTCGAGAGCGTTGGTGAAGAAGTCCACCACGAAGTCGGAGATCGGTATCACCCTCTCTCCCGACGACGAGCGGGCCACCACCGAGGCGCCCACCGCCAGCATGACCGAGTTCCAGTCGCCCTCGGGGTCACAGTGGGCCACCGAACCGCACAAGGTGCCCCGGTTGCGCACCAGGGGATCGGATATCCACGGCGCGGCCGACGCCATGGTGCTGTTGGTACGGCTCACCAGATCGGACGCGGCGATATCGGCGTGGCGGGCGAGGGCGCCTACGGCCAGATCGCCGTTCGATTCGCTTATGTATGACAACTCGGACACACCGTTGATGTCGACGAGGTGGTCAGGCACCGCCAGTCTGAGCTTCATCATCGGGATGAGGCTCTGACCTCCGGCCAGAACCCGACCCTCGTCCCCTACCTCGCCGAGGGTGGCCAGCGCCTCGTCGAGGGACTCGGGAGCCGAGTAGTCGAATGCGGATGGATACACCTACCTAACCTCCTGCGTTCGCTACCCCCTTTTCTAGCACCGACAGCCCATCTACGTCGGGATTCGTTGGTTACATGTCCGTCAAATCGGCGTATGGGTTGCTCAACGCCGCCAACTGGTGCAGGTTCGGTCGATAATCGACCACCGGCCTAGGCTCGCCGAGCCGACAACTGGTCGTCCCTCCCGCAGAGGCGGATGACAGGATTGGTAGTGGGATGGTTGGCCGCTTCCTACGCCGTCGGGTTGCCGGTGATTGTGAGCGGCCCAAGCCTGGATCGAGTTTGAGGCGGGCCCCAGCGACCTCCGGTCCAGGCTTGCAGGAACTGCAAAATACTTCGCCGCTGGACGGGACGCCGGTTTCGCGCTCCTATTACACTCACACACCGAACGACGCGACCAGCACAGGAGACTAAGTATGACCGTCACCGAGAGTGCTCCGAGCAAGTTCGTCGGGTCATCAGTCCGACGTCGGGAGGATCCTCGTCTTCTCGCGGGGAACGGCCAATACATCGACGACATATCCGTACCCCGTATGCTCGAGGCAACTGTCCTACGCAGTCCTTACGCACACGCCGACATCACCAGCATCGATGTCGCAGAAGCTCGTGCGCTGCCGGGCGTGTTCGATGTAGTCACCGGCCAGGACCTCGCCGCAGTCGCAAACGAGCAACCGATCATCTGGCACCCGATTCCAGGGCAACGTATGGCGCGCTTCCACGCGTTGGCGGTTGATCGCGTTCGGTGGGTCGGCCAAGCCGTTGCTGTGATCGCCGCGGCGAACCGGTACGTCGCCGAGGATGCACTCGCCCTCATCAATGTCGAGTACGAGCCTCTACCTGTCGTCGCGGACCTCGATGTCGCTCTGGCCGAAGGCGGACCCAAGATCTACGACGACTGGCCGGACAACGTCAGCGGATCTCTGACCTATGAGTTCGGTGACGCTGCATCCGCTTTCGCCGAGGCCGACCTGGTCGTCGGGGAAATACTTGAGCACGGTCGGGCCTTGGGGTGTCCACTCGAACCGAGGGGTTGCATCGCGTCGTGGGATCCGTTCGCGGGGACGCTCGATGTGTGGATTTCTACCCAATCGCCCAACCTGGCCCGTGATCTCTTATCCGAGGTGTTCGAAATGCCTGTCAACCACATCCGGGTCCGAACCCCGGATCTGGGCGGCGGGTTCGGAAACAAGTTCGATTTCTATGGCGAGGAGGTGATGGCCTCGGTGCTCTCCAGGCGCACGGGTCGTCCTGTCAAACTGGTAGAGGACCGTCGTGACAGCTTCTTCGCAACGGTGCATTCGCGCGAGATGCGGCTCGATTACGAGATGGCATTCAAGAGCGACGGCACCATCACCGGTCTGCGCGGTACCACATATGGAGTGATGGGAGGCGCCCTCGGCACTGTCGGATCCGGGCCCGCCTGGGCGTCGACCCTGACCTGCATGGGTCCATACAAGATCCCCAACATCAATGTGACGGTGAAACCCGTGATGACCAATCGTTCACCCTTCGGATCGTTCCGAGCCTGGGGTGTGCAGAACGGGAACATCGTGCACGAGCGCCTGCTCGAGATCGCTTCTCGGAAACTGGGATTGGACCCCAACGAGGTGCGCAGGATGAACTTTCCCACGCCGGAGGAGTTCCCGCACTTCAGCGGCGTCGCCTTTACATACGACAGCGGGCGTTATGCCGACGCGCTGGACTCGACCCTGTCCGCGGTCGACGAACTCGGGTGGCGTCAACGCCAAGCCGATGCCCGCGCCGACGGCCGGTCGCTGGGAATCGGGTACTCGTTCCATATTGAGCCCAGCGCGTACGGGCCGAGCCGGATCCTCAATCTGGTCGGGCTGCAGCACTCGGGGTTCGACGAAGAGGTCGTTCGGATCGACCCGATGGGCAAGGTGACCGTCTACAGCGGTCAGATCAATATGGGTCAAGGTACCCATACGATCTATGCCCAGATCGCTGCGGACGGGCTCGGGGTGCCGATCGAGGATGTCAAAGTCGTTACCGGCGACACGGATTCGTGCCCGTACACGGGCTACGGAACCGGTGGGAGCCGGGCCGCGCCGCTGGGCGGCGGAGCGATCATCAGAGCGACGGCCAGGCTTAAGGAGAAGGTCTTCCGGATTGCCGCTGAACTCATGGAGGCTTCCCCGGCCGACCTCGTGATCGAGAGCGGCATCATCTCGGTGAAGGGTTCACCCGGCCAGACCGTCTCCATGCAGGAGGTGGGCGATGCTGCGTACCGGCGCCTCAACGGGCGCCTTCCCATGGACGAGACGCCGACGCTCGAAGAAACCGATGTCTACGACCCCGAGAACATGGCGACCTCGTTCGGCTGCGCCGCTTTGCTCGTCGAAGTGGACCGCGAGACCGGCGTGGTGAAACTCCTCGATTTCGTACAGACCGACGATTGTGGGACGGTGATCAACCCGCTGCTCGTCGATGGACAGTTGGCGGGCGGATTCACGCAGGCCTTCGGAGGGGCGCTGTTCGAAGAACTCGTCTATGACGAAGAGGGTCAGTTGCTGACCACGAGTTTCATGGACTACCTGATCCCGACCGCCATGGAAATCCCGCCGTTCAAGGTCATCCACCAGGAGACGCCATCGCCGCACATTCCCGGTGGGATGAAAGGCGTGGGCGAGTCGGGCACGATCGCCGGTGTCTCGTTGGTCGGTTCGGCTATCGATGACGCGCTCTCCGACATCGGTGTCACCGTTACGAGGTTCCCGATGACCCCCATGCGTCTCCTCGAGAAGATACGGCACGCAGAGAACGGGGAGGTGTCGTCATGAAGCCACCGTCAGTCAAGTATCAGCGAGCCGAGGGGCGCGAACATGCAGTCGCCCTCCTCGGCGAGCACGGCGACGAAGCCAAGCTCCTCGCCGGCGGCCAGAGCCTGGTGCCGTTGATGAGCTACCGCTTGGTCCAACCCGGAGTTCTGATCGACCTGAACCCGGCGACCGACCTCGACCACATCGGGGAGGACAACGGGCACATCGTGATCGGTGCTATGACCAGGCAGCGGACCGTCGAGACCAGCCGGTTGGTCCGTGACAACGTGCCGGTGTTGGCGGAGACGCTCGGCCATGTCGGACACGTCACCATCCGGAATCGGGGTACGATCGGCGGTAGCCTCGCCCACGCTGATCCGGCAGCCGAACTCCCGGTTGCCCTGCTCGCTCTCGATGGTGAGGTAGTGGTCGAAGGTTCCGACGGCACGCGAACGGTCCAGGCTGACGACCTTGTGGTCGGTCCGATGACCACTGAACTCGCACCGACTGAAATGATCACCTCGGTCAGGGTTCCGTGCTCTGCTGACGGAACCGGGGCCGCGATTACCGAGCTTGCTCGGCGTCATGGTGACTTCGCCATCGTGATCGCGATGGCGGTGGTGCATCTGGACCGGAACGGGAGGTGTGACATGGCCCGGATCGCCCTCGGAGGTGTCGAGGCGGCTCCGGCCAGGTCGCGCGACGCCGAATCCGGTCTGCTCGGCACAGAGCCATCAGACGAAGCGATCGAGGCTGCGGCCCAGGCGGCCGCCGGAGCAGTGAATCCCGTTGGGGATATCCATGGGTCCGAGGCGTACCGGAGGGACATGACCCGGGTGTTCGTGAGACGTGCCCTGATTCAAGCGGTCGAACGAGCGAAGGGGGGTGTGGGATGAGCGACATGCAGACTGTGAGCATGACGATCAACGGTCATCGGTATGAGGGTGTTTGCGAGGCGCGGCTGACGCTGGCGGATTTCATCCGCCACGAGTGCGGACTGACGGGAACTCATCTCGGCTGCGAGCACGGAGTTTGCGGCGCGTGCACGATCCTGGTCGATGGCGTCTCGGCTCGCTCGTGTCTGATGCTCGCTGTGCAGGCCGATGGAAGCACCATTACCACGGTCGAGGGTTTGGCGGAGAACGGCAGGTTGAACCCGCTGCAGGAAGCGTTCCGGGACAACCATGGACTCCAGTGCGGGTTCTGCACCTCTGGAATCCTGATCACCGCAACAGAACTTCTCAGGGAGTCTCCCAACCCGTCGGAAGCCGAGGTTCGCGAGCGTTTGTCCGGCAACCTGTGTCGGTGCACGGGCTACCAGTTCGTCATCGACTCGGTCCTTGACGCCGCAGGGCGGCTGCGAGCTTAGGAGTCGGCCGGGATCCTGGAGATCCACCTGAACCCAGAGTGATATCGGTCCCTACAAGGGACTACGCAACTCGGGCAGTACTTCCTTGCGGTGTATCTCTATGGTCCTCTCCGGTTGCTTGCTCGCCACTTGGAGGGATACGTAGTCGGCGTCAATCTCATGCACGAGTGGCTTGTAGGTCTCTATCAGGACTTCGGCCCCGTCGACGAGGGTGTATCGCACGAGGCGTTCGGGTTGGTACGACTCGTGGCTGCACAACTATCCGAACTTCAGTGGCGGGTCCTCCTTCCGCATGACTCCGGCACGTCCCGGCTCATGCCACAGGTGCCTCACGCTTGGCTGCGATCGCCTTCAAGACCGCTTCCGGCTTTATGGGCAGCTGATCGAACGGCGCGCCTACGGCATCGGCTACCGCGTTCGCTATCACCGCGCCGCCCAGGAGTACGGAGTTCTCGCCGACTCCCTTGGCGCCGAAGGGTCCGTCCGGATCGGGATGCTCCAGAGGGAAGAACTCGACCCGGGGAATGTCGACGGCCAGGGGCAGTCGGTAGTTCTCGAGGTTCCTCTCCTTGTAACGCCCGTCCTCACCGATGGCGAGGCTCTCGTACAGGGCGTAGCCGATGCCTTGGGTCACACCACCCGACACCTGGCCGTAGGCGCCGTCGGGGCTGATTATCTTCCCCACCTCCTGGGCCACCACGTACCTCGTCACCTTGACGTTTCCGGTCACCGGATCGACTTCCACCTCCGCCAGATGGACGTGATAGGTGGGGGTCGGGAAGGACGGGAACATGAGTCCGGTAGCGCAACCGGGATTGAAATCGGGGAAGGGCGTGAGGAACGAACCAGTGCCCTGGATGGGACCTACCGTCCAGGTGGCCGTGGCCGCCACATCCGCAAGCGAGAGACCCGCATCGGGCGAACCCGCCACGTATGCCTTTCCGTCGGATACGACGATGTCGCTGGGTGCCGCCTCCAGAAGATCGGAGGCGGTCTGCTTGATCTTACCGATCACCTCGTCGGCGGCGATAGAGGCGGCCTTCCCGACGATCCGGGTCGTGCGGCTCCCCTGCGAACCGGCATCGAATCCTGCCACGTCGGTGTCCGGCATAGTCACGTACACATCCTCCGGCTGCACACCGAGTTTCTCGGCCACGATCTGGGTGATGCCGAGCGTCACCGCGCCCGAGCCGTTGTCGGTGGCGGCGGTGATGACACCGATCGTGCCGTCCTCGTTCAGCTTGAGGGTCGCGGTGCCGGGCATCGGATTGGTGACCCACCAGGCGGCGCCGATACCAACCCCCTTCATCGGACCGGCCGTGGCGGCGAGCCGCTCCTTCCAGGGGGCGGCTCCCTCCACGACATCGAAGGCTTCCCGGAGGATGCCCGCGTCGTCGAGAACCTGGCCGTTGAGGAGCACCTCACCGGCCCGGAACAGGTGCTCGAGGCGATACTCGCGCCGATCGCGTCCCAACTCGGCGGCGATGTGGTCCATATGCCGCTCGACGGCATGGTAGAGGTAGGCACCGTTGACACCCCGGAAGGCGCCGGTCGGAGCGGTGTTCGTGTAGACGAGCCAGGACTTGACCCGGGTCGGTCCGGCCCTGTAGACGCCCCGCGCGCAGTGCAGGGCGATGGAGGCCAGCCAGGGCATCTCACCGCTGTAGGCCCCGTTGCCGGCGATCACCACGAGCTCGCGGGCGGTCATGTTGCCGTCCTTGTCGAGCGCCGTCCTGATGCGGGTAACCGCGTCCTCGCGGGAGGGACACGTGAGCATGTCCTCGGCACGGTTGTTGACGATCTTCACCGGGAGACCCCCGGCCGCCCTGGACAGAGCGCAGGCGTGAGGCTCGATACCGGCGTCGAGCTTGGCTCCGAACCCTCCCCCGATCGTGTGACCTATCACCCGGATCTGCGAGGGACGGATGTCCAGGTACTGAGCTATACGGTCCCGCACGTTGAACGGGAACTGGTGGGCCGTGTGTACCTCGTACCGGCCGCCCTGATAGATGACGACAGCTGCCTTGGGCTCGATGTACGCCTGATACTGCCGCTGCACGCGGTATTCGTCCTCGATGATCCGGTCGGCCGTCGCAAAGGCCTCGTCGACACCCTCGGGATCCGAGATGCACTCGGCGGCGATGTTCCTACGTCTCGGGTACTCGCCCAGCATGGGCACGTAGCTCTCCCAGTCGGGGTGCAGCAGCGGCGAGTCGTCGCTCAACGCGAAGTCGAGGTCGGCCACGGCCGGGGTCTCCTCGATCTCGAGGACGATGGCGTCGCGCGCCTGCCTGGCCTGTTCGAGGGTGTCCGCGGCGACTGCCGCCACCGGCTCTCCCTCGTACCTGACCCGATCCCGGGCGAACATCGGCTGCTCGCGCAGCACCCATCCGGCCAGGCTGTCGGGCATGTCGGCGGAGGTCACCACGGCACGAACCCCGGGCATCTGCTCAGTCGCCGACACATCAAGTTTGACGATCCGGCCTGAGGGCACCGGCGACCGGAGCAGCACGCCGTGGATCGTTCCCTGGGGCAGATAGTCCACGCCGAAGATGGCTTCGCCCCGCGCCTTGGGCTCACCGTCGGTCCGGCGGAATCGCTCACCTACAATCGTCACGTTCGCTCCTTCCCACTTACGACTCCTGCTACGGCGTCGAGTATCTGGCTATAGCCGGTACAACGGCAGATGTTTCCTGCTAGGGCCAGGCGCACCTCATCCTCGCTAGGGGCGGGGTTCTCCTCCAGCAAGGCGGTGACGGTCACTATGAAACCCGGGGTGCAGAACCCGCACTGGATACCGCCGGAGTCCCAAAAAGCCTCCTGCACGGCCCGACCCGTCCCCGTGGCCGACATGCCCTCGACGGTCACCACCGAGTGACCCGCGACGGATATGGCCGGGTAGATGCACGAGTGGACAGGCTTGCCGTCGATGAGGACGGTGCAAGCCCCGCACTCGCCCTCGTTGCAGCCCTCCTTCGTTCCGGTGAGCCCGAGGTTGTTGCGGATGACATCGAGAAGGGTGGCAGCACCGTCGACATCGGCCGTCACCCCCCGCCCGTTGACGGCGAACGAGACTGGTGATCTCATGATTGCACCTCCTCCACTTCGGTTGAGATCCCGGCCCGGCCGGCGCACATACCGGCGGCGCGACGGACCAGCCCGGGGATCAGAAGCCGACGGTAGGAAGCCGAGGCCCGCAGATCATCGATCGGGTTGATTGCTTCGAGTACTGCTTCGGACGCCAGGTCCAGGGTCGATCCGTCCAGGGCCTGGCCTTCCAGCAGTGCCTCGGCCGCTCGTACCCGTAGCGGCACCGGCGCCACCGACGCGAGAGCGAGGCGGGCCGTCGAGACGGTCTCGTTCTCATCGAAGACGAGACGCATGGCAAGACCCACGATGGCTACCTCCATGGCGCCCCTCCGGCCGACCTTGAGGTACACATCGCCGCTCCGCTCGGCGCCTGGAGCGAGTCCGACCGCTGTAAGCAACTCATCCGGTTCCCGAAGGGTCTCTCTTCGACCGACGATGAACTCGCCCAATGAAAGGGTGCGCATCCCGGTCCTGGATCGCAACTCCACTTCGGCATCGTGAACCAGCAGCGGGGGTAGGGTGTCCGCGGCCGGGGAGGCATTGCAGATGTTCCCTCCCAGCGTTCCCACCGCCTGGGTCTGCCACCCACCTACGGTGACAGCAGCCTCGGCCACGCTCCGGTAAGCCGATCCCAGTGCTCCCTTGGCGAGCGTCTCATGGGTGACGAGCGCTCCGACCCGTGGCCCGCCGTTGACCTCGATGTTGGACAGCTCCTCCAACTCATGGATGGGTACCAACACCTCGGGTGAGATCTCGCTGCGGGACAGCTGCACCATCACGTCGGTTCCACCGGCGAGGGGCTGGGCGGCGCTTCCGAGCTCGGCCAGCGCCTCCAACGCCTCCTCGGTGGTCGTAACTCTTCTGACTTTCATGTCACGACTCCTCTACGAGCGGATATGTCCGGCAACCGGCACTTACAGCCGGGCTCTGCGACCTTCGTGTTGTGCGGGTCCGGGTAGCACATGTTCAATTGCCGATCTTGGGGAGAACTTGCCGGGACGCGATCTCGAGCTGGGTGCGGCTCTGATCGGCAGCGACCGGGAACAGGACCACAGACGAGGCGCCGGCAGCCAGCAGGGCCTCGATCTTCGTCGCGCATTCGGAGGGTGTGCCCACCACGGCGAACGTTTCGAGCCATTCGTCGGGCATTTCCTCAGCGACCTTCTCCGGCCCGCCCCGCTGGAGCATGTCGATGAGCGCCGGGTTGGCGTCGTAAACCCCGGTAAGGGGAGTCGGCCCGACTGCAAAAAGGTAGAAGGCGACGATTCCTCTGGCGGAAGCCCGAGCAGCGTCGCCGTCCTCGTCCACCGCGAACAGGGCAAACGTCGGGAGTAGGTGGTCACCGGACCGCCCGGCCTTCGCCATGCCTCTGGATGTATGGTCGATGGAGTACTCGACATACTTGGGACCGGCCAGCACCGACAGTACGGTCCCGTCCATCAACTCGCCGGACAGCTGCAACGATTTGGGTCCTACCACCCCGCCGAGGATCTCCAACCCGGGCGAAGGATGGGTGAGGGTGACCGAGTTGAAGGTGTAATGACCGGATTCGTCCAGGGTCTCGCCTTCGACCAGCCGGCGGACGCTGGTGGCGACCTCACGGAACACGCCGAGCGGGCTCTTCGGGTACAGGCCCATCTGCTTGGTCCATGCCGGTACCCCGTGACCGATCCCGGGGAGGAAGCGGCCGGGGTAGGCCCTGCCGAGGGTGGCGAACTCCATGGCGGTCACAGCCGGATGGCGAGCCACGCTCGCCACGACGCCGAGGCCGACCTGGATGGATTCGGTCGTTTCGAGCACCAAGCCCGCCGTAGACATGCCACCGTAGAAGAAGTAGTCCTCGGCGACCCAGACCTCGCCGAACCCGGCATCCTCGACGAATCGGGCAGCGGAGGCTATGTCTTCCGGGCCGGCGATGGATGTCGGGATGATCGCCCCGACGCGTGAGCTAGATTCTGTGGTCATTTTCTGGCTTCCCTAGTCATATCGTTCCTTGTCTTGACTGGTCCGGGCCACGGCAGCCGCAGGGCTCACCCCAATCATGGCATCGACTCCTGGACATGTTCTGGAGGTCGGAGAGGTCCGGCCGCCTTGACCCGGATTCGGATCACGGGTTCGGTCAGGTAGGCAAGGGGAACCTCCTCGATCTCCACGACATCCACCAAGACCGGATCGGCTCCGGCACTGACTGCCTCACCCTTGGCGGTGGCTACGGCGTCCGACACCGCTTCCTCTCGCCCGCCGGGACCGAGCTTGTAAACCCGGTCGATCTCCCCGGAGACCGAAGCGATGGCGGCCCCGATAGCGTTGGCCACGTCGTACTGGTCCGGCCGGATCACCTCCGATACCCCCGGGATGGCTGCAGGGATCAGGATGCTCCCACCGCCTACGGCTATGAGCGGAAGCTCCTTTCTCGAGACCTTGGCGCGGTCGACAGCCTCGCTGACGAACTCGTCACATGCCGTCATCGCCCTCCCAAGGAGGTCGGCTTGGTTCGTCAACCGTTCGGAGCTGCCCAGGAAATCGGCCCTGCCGCCCACCACTGCGGCGTCGGTGAGGGTGGGGGTTCGCCCGCCGAATACGAGAGCCTCCTCGCGTATGCGGAACCCGACACTCTCGGGTCCGATCCGCACACCTGCCGGATCGTCGGTGAGGATGGTCCCGCCCCCGATCGCGATGGATACCAGGTCAGGCATGCGGAAGTTGGTACGCACCCCACCCACCTCCACCGCCGTCGACGACTCGCGAGGGAAGCCGTTGCTGATAATGCCGATGTCGGTGGATGTCCCGCCAACATCCACAACCAGGGCGTCGGTCAGGCCGGCCAGGTAGATGGCGCCCCGCATGCTGTTGGTAGGGCCACTCCCGATCGTCAGAACCGGGTAGCGGCGGACGTAGTCGAGGCCCATCAAAGTGCCGTCGTTCTGAGCCACGTAGACCTCGGCCGAGATTCCGTAGGCCGCTATCGCCGACGTGAGGCCGTCGATCACCCGTCGGGCTACCCGGACCAGCGCCGCGTTGAGGATGCAGGCGTTCTCACGTTCGAGGAGACCGAGAGACCCTATCTCATTGCTCAGGGAGATCGGGACATCCCCCATCTCCTCGCGGGCTATCTCCTCGATGCGAAGCTCCTGGTCCGCCACGACCGGTGAGAAGACTCCGGCGACCGATACGGCCTCGGCGCTGCCTGCGACCGAACCCAGAAACGATCGAGCGGCTTCTTCGTCCAGCGGGACCAGTGGCTCTCCGGTCATCTCCACTCCCCCGTCGATCACCACCTCCCCGCACGACACCGCCGAGCGGAGCCCGGAAGGCCAGCCGGCGAGAGGGGGAATGGAGCGGGTGGCGGGGCCTCCGATCCTGACCATGGCCACCTTGTAGAGATCCCTTCGCTGGAGGATGGCGTTGGTAGCGTGGGTGGTGCCGAGCATCACGTGGCTGATGTTGGATACGGGCCCGTCCAGTTCTTCGAGAACGAGTTCCAGGGCGTTGACGATTCCGGTAGTCACGTCCTCGCTGGTCGATGTCTTGACTCGGGCGAGCAGACGGTCCTGCGAGTCGAGAACGACCGCATCGGTGTTGGTTCCGCCGACATCGATACCGATCCTCCAGGCGATATCACCCATACCGCTGCTCTACTCCCACATAGTCGACGTCGTACCCGAATGCCCGCGGACCGACGGTTGCAATACCTTCGGGTGAGGTCCACTGCTTCGGGCTGGGAAACGCCACGATCCTCACCCGCTGCCCGTACCTGATTCCCTCAGTGACGATCCCATGGGCGGTGTGGTAGTCGAGCAGGGTGATTACGTCGGGGACGGTGGCCAGCGCTTCCCCATCCTTCAACACCACCAGGTTCTCGTTCTGGAACTCGAGACGGAAGACCTGGTTCCGGTGCCGGTCTATACCCTCTATGACCGCCGACCCCCGGACGAACCCGCCGGCGGTGCGCCTATCGACATCGACCACCTTCCCGGCTGCGAGCGGGAAAACGGGGATCACCTCGGACAAGGCCTCGAGCGGATCGTCCGCGCCGGATCCAATAGCCCGTCCCAGTTGCTCCGCCAGCGACACGGTCCCCGGTATGAGCGGACCACGAGCTTGGGAGGCAGTCATCGGATACATACCCCCGCAAGCGGACCCTCCGAATGTGGCGACTGCGTTCCGGACCAGTTTCTCCAGCCAGAGGTTGTCGAGGGTTCGGAAGACGATGGTCTGCAGGCGCTCGTCGGCGATCACCGCGGGGCTGCCCGGCATCCCGAGCAGATGCGGTGTGAGCATCTGCAACTCGGGGAATGCCCTACCCATGAAATCGCCATCGACGAGCGGGAGCCCGGCGTGAGCTGCCCAGGCGATGGGCAATACCCCGTTGATTCCGCCCATCTCGAACGGCATTACCGCTTTGAACTCGCGGCCGTAGATGTCCTCGTAGACATCTCGGATGGCTCGCCCCTCACCACCGTTCGGGATTTTCTCGATCATCACGGTTGGAGCTCCGATCATCCCGCACGGGAGGATTAGATCGTCGGGATCGAGGTCTTCGAGTTGGTACACATCGACCGGGCCGAGAACCTGGATCGCTTCTTCGGCCATCATCTGACCGATCCTCGGATCGCCTCCCCCGCCCCCTCCTAGGATCGTGCATCCTATGGCCACCGCGCGGAGACTCTCCAGCGTTATCCGCATTGAGGATCCATGTGGGACCGGCACTCGGGTGTCGCCGGCTCGATCCCTGTCAGCGGGCCGAGGGTCCGGAACCCGCACTGCTGCCGCTGCCTCCTAGGAGAATGCTGAAAGACGCGTAATTGGTTGGCCCGTCGTCCACTGACGTGGCATTTTGTCATCGACCGCCGGCCCAACGGGAGGTTTCTCAGCACTCTCCTAGTACGCAGGGTGGCAAACCAACCCCCGGGGACATCGGCTCTTTGGCAACACGATGAACATGGGACCAACTACCTAACCTCCGAATTCGCCTTTCGTACAATACCAATCGAACCGATAGGCTGAGAGCCGCAGGATTGCCGGATCGTAAGACCTCTACCGCCTCCGTTCCAGGTGGCTGACCGCGCAGGAAGAGTGCGGACGATCCCGATTCCCTTTGCCCGTCGCACCACCGCCCGCGCATCTACCCTCGAACGACCGACGGGTCGTGGATGCCTCAGCACCGGCCTAGGCTCGGTTCATGGTCGACTACCGCACCGGAATGGACCGGTCATCTACCAACCTGACACCACCGCGCCGGGTACTGGCTGTGGGGGCCCATCCCGACGACGCCGAGTTCGGGGCCGGCGCCACCCTCGCGAAGTGGGCCGCGGGCGGCGCCCACATAACGGTGCTGGTCCTGACCGACGGATCCAAAGGATCCTGGGATCCCTCGGCCTCGCCTTCCGAACTCGCCCGGACCAGGGCCGAGGAGCAGCGGCGGGCGGCCGACGCACTCGGGGTCGTCGACACCTTCAACCTCGGACACGTGGACGGCGAACTCGAATACTCGATGGAGTTGCGGGCTGAAATGTGCGCGTGGATCCGCCGGCTGCGCCCCGATGTGTTGCTGTCCCACGACCCGTGGCGGCGCTACATGCTGCACCCCGACCACCGGGCCACCGGCTGGGCGGTCGTGGACGGGGTGGTGGCGGCCCGGGACCATCTCTTCTTCCCCGAGCAGCTGGGTGGCGGGATCGACCATCACCGCCCCGGCGCCCTCCTCCTGTGGGCCGCCGACCGGCCCGATCACCGGGAGGACGTGGAAGGCTTCGTCGATCGCAAGGTGGAGGCGTTGCTCGAGCACTCCAGCCAAGCCACCACGACCATGGACGGCGCCGGACGTACGGGGGAGGCCACCGAGGCGTTCCGGGTCGAGATCCACGCCCGGGCACGAGCGGCGGGAGCGGGGGCCGACCTCACCGCGGCGGAGGAGTTCAAGAGGATCACCCCCTGATGGGACCCGCCGCTGCCCGGCTTGGGGATCTGAGGACGGCCGACCCCGCCGCCACGCTCCGCCTCTTGGAGGCGCTGGACGCCGCCTTGGACGCGGTGGAACCCGCCCGTCTGGTCCGGGAGGCGCTGATCCGCCGCGAGGACAGCGTGGTGGTGGACGGAGAACCGCTGGCGGCGCTACGGGTGGCGGTGCTGGCCTTCGGGAAGGCGGCCGTCGGAATGAGTCGGGCAGCCGACCAGGCGCTCGGTTCCCTGATCTCGGGAGGATTGGTGGTGACCGACGAGGCGGGGGATGTCCCCGGATGGGCGGAACTGATCGTGGCCGGCCACCCGATCCCCGACGGCGAGAGCGTCCGGGCGGCGCATGCGGCCATCGCCCTGGTCGAGCGGGTGGCGCCGGGCGAGCTGCTCCTGGCCCTGGTGTCAGGAGGAGGCTCGGCGCTGCTCGAAGCACCAAGCGACGGTCTGAACCTCGACGACGTGCGCGACCTCAACGACCGGCTGATCCGCTCCGGCGCCCCTATCGAGGTGATCAACGGGGTACGGCAGGCGGTGTCCAAGGTCAAGGCGGGACGCCTGGCCGCTCGGTGCCGGGGCAATGTGGCCACCCTGGTCGTCTCCGACGTCGGCGGCGACCCGGCGGTTGTGGCTTCCGGCCCGACCGTGGCCGCCCCCCGTACCGCGCTCGATGTCTCCGAGGTGTTCGAAAGGTTCTCCATCCGGGGTACGGCGGCCGAGCGGGCCCGCAGATCGGCCCGCACCCCAGCCGTTGCCGGGCGGGAACGGTCCCGGGCGGGCCCGGCCCTCATCCTCGCCGACGGCATCACCGCCGGGAGGGCCGCCGCCGGCTATCTCACCGATGCCGGGCTGGAGGCGGAGCTCGGCGAGGATCCCCTGTCGGGACCGGCCTGCGAAGCGGTCGGCCGAGCCCTTGCCGCCACGCCCGAGGGAACCGTCCGGGTCCTGGCTGGGGAAACCACCGTTGAGGTGACCGGACAGGGGCGCGGCGGCCGCAACCAGCACGCCGCCGTGGCCGCGGGAGTCGAGATCGCCGGATCCACCCACCGCTTCCTGGCGGTCGGCACCGACGGGGTGGACGGCCCCACCGACGCGGCGGGCGGGTACGTGGACGGCAGGACGGTGACGGACCCCGACGTGGCCCGCCGACACCTGGCCGGCTGCGACTCCTACCCGTATCTGGAACGCGCCGGGGCCCTGCTGCGGATCGGGAAGACCGGCACGAACGTCGCCGATGTGTGGATCATCGATAAGTCCGGCTGAGGAACGCAACCGGAATCGGCCACTCTATCCTTAGCGGCCATGAGCGATCCTGTAGCCGTACTCACGGGCGCCACCGGATGGTTGGGCACCGCGCTGACCACACGGCTGCTCGCCAAGGGTTACCGCATCGGCGCCACCTACCTGATCCCCGACGAGGCGGTCGAATACGAGGAACGCTTCCCCTACGACGAGGACCGGCTGGTCCTGAGGAGGGTCAACGCGGTCGAGCGGGAGAAGATCGATGGTTTCATGGCATCGATCGCCTCACGGTTCGGGCGGGTCGACGTGGTGGGGGCACTGGTGGGGGGCTGGGCCGGGGGGCGCGATGTAGCCGACACGGACGACATACGGTTCGACCGGATGATCGACCTCAACCTGCGCTCGGCCTTCTGCACCGTCAGAGCCGCCATCCCGTACCTGGAGGCGGGCGGCGGCGGACGCATCCTGCTGGTGGGAAGCCGGGCGGCGGTGGACACCCCGCCCGGGCAGGCGGCCTTCAACATCGCCAAGGCCGGCGTGGTATCCTTGGCCAAGACGGCGGCTCTGGAACTGGAGGAGGCCGACATCACCGTCAACGTTATCCTCCCGTCCGTGATCGACACCCCCGCGACCAGGGCGACCCTCCCCTACTCGGACTACGTCAAGTGGCCCACCCCCGACGAGATCGCCGCAGTGGCCGAATACATCCTGACCGGAGAGTCCGGGGTCATGTCGGGTGCCGCGGTCCCCGTCTACGGGAAGGCCTGACCGTCTGCCATCCGGAGCGCGGCTTCTGCGTCAGCGGCGGACAACGTGATGGGGTTGCCCGGGCAGGCAGGGTCTCAGGACCCGTGGACCACCGGGTGCCGGGTCGCGAAAATCGCCGGCGCCGACCCCTCCTCAGGGCCCACCCCCACCACCACCTTGCCTGGGATCGGAACGTGCGCCTCCCCGCCCGGCACGGGCGCCCGGGTTCCTGAATCGATGATCCCCGGATGGTCGACTGACGCCTGGTTCGAAGCCGCTCGGGTGTCTGGTATCACCAACTATCGGGTACCGGTGTGACAACGTCAACCGCCTCGCCAGGAACAGTTTTCGCGAGGATGCGTCTCGCGAGGATCCGGCCCACCTGTCCGCGTGCCTTCAAAATACGAGCGGCCCGGTCCGTTCATCCTCGGCGGATGAGCGACGACCGGGCCGTCTTCCGCAGCCCCGACCAGATTTGAACTGGCGTTACCGCCTTGAGAGGGCGGCGTCCTAGGCCCCTAGACGACGGGGCCACTGCGTGCGGCAATGATACCAAACGCTCGGGAGAGAGGACTCGAACCCCTACTAACAGGGCCAGAACCTGTCGTGCTGCCGATTACACCACTCCCGATCAGACCCGCAAGATACCAGAAACTCGCGCTGTAACCACGTGGCGAGAACTCATAAGGCCATAGCTGGCATCCTTTCCGGACGATTGCCTTCAGTACCATTCGAGGTGGCGCGAGTTCTCGAATCAAACGGTGTAAGGGTTTCGCATAGATGGGCAGCAACGCGCAGATCCCTCGCCTCGGCCCGTTAGTGGCACAGGCATGGCGGGCGTTCGAGCGCGCCGGGCGCCTGCCGTCTCGCGTCAGCCCTGCCATCCCGATCCTGTTCTTCGGCGACATCGACGCCTACTGCAGATCGCCGGTGCGCATGCTTACCGTCGGCCTCAACCCTTCGTTGGAAGAGTTCCCGGCACGCAAGCCGTTCCGGCGTTTTCCGGTCGCTGCGAGCGTCACCGCGGACGATCGGGATCGCTACGTCAAAGCCCTCTCGGCCTACTTCCGCACCGACCCGTACCACACCTGGTTCAGACACTTCGAGCCGCTGCTCAACGGCGCTAGGTCGAACTACTACCCGGGCTGGCCCTCGACCGCCTTGCACACCGACATCTGCTCACCCGTCGCCACCAACCCGACATGGAGCAGGCTCAGCAACTCCGATAGAGCGACGCTCGAGGTCTATGGCCTCCCGCTGTGGCATTCGCTGTTGGAAGCGCTGCGGCCACACGTGGTGGTCCTGTCCGTCGCGAGAAGCCATCTGGACCGCATCGTGTTCGACGCGCTGGACAGGTGGAAGGTCATGCACACCTTCGGAACGGACGGACAGCGGCAAACTCCGGTCGCGACCGTATGCCGTCCGGGCATGCTGGTACGACATCGGTGGAGACCCATCGCTCTTCGTCTTCTGTCCTGCCGGGAGGACGCCTCTCACGATCAGCAGCCGCCAGAAACGCGACGCCGGCGCGATCGCACTGCAGGTGTGGATGGACGGCCGATAGGCGCCGGCTGTCAAGAATGCAGTTGCCATGGGTGTCGTGGTGGTACCCGGGTTGTGCTGGCCACCAGCCAGGACCCGGGATTTCACAGGGATCCGGGCGATGGCTGCACGTCTCAAAGGGGTAGGACTCCACCTCTCCGTCACTGACAAACCAGGCCTCTAGCGGTAATGCCGCCGGAACTCGGAAGCGTAGGTCACTCCGAGCTCTGATCCGTATCGGTCCAGCCAGTCAGCGAGCCGCGTCGGCGCCGGAGGCAGCGTGTCCGCGCGAGAGACCATCAGCCCAGAGCACAGCCCTGCAATCTCGTGCCGGGTGAGGACGGTATCCCGGAGGAACACACCCAGGACCCGGGCAGCTGCGTAGGTCACCAGCTTGGGCGCCGGCAGCACCAGACACCGGGTAGGGAGCTTGTCCCGGATCAGCCGCACCATCCCGCCAAACTCGAACACGTCGGGGCCCACCGCGTCGATCTCGGTGTTCCGGTCGTCGCAAGCCGCCGCGACCGCCAATGCGGCCAGGTCCTCCACGAATACGGGCTGGATGCCGTAGGTCCCCGACCCGGGAAGGAGAAAGAACGGAAACCTGCGGAGACACCAGGCGATGTTGTTCAGCAGCACGTCCTCAGTGGAGTACAGCACCGTCGGTCGCACTATCGCGTACGAGAGGCCAGAGGCACGCAGCGCATCCTCGACCTCGGCCTTCCCGGCGAAGTAGGGCAGCGACGACTGATGGTCCGGGTTCGTGATGCTGACATGCACCACGCGGCGCACACCTGCAGCCTTGGCAGCCCGGAATAGAGTCCGTGTTTCCTCGACACATCGCCCGAAGGTGCGGTCGCCACGAGCGAACCGTATCCAGTAGGTGTTGAACAGCGTGTCGGTGCCACGCAATGTCCGCTCCAACAGGTCGGGCCGCTCGAAGTTGAACGGCAACAGCGGCACCCGGTCACCGAGAGGGTTGGGGCGGTCAGGGTGTCCGGTGATGGACTGGACGGCGTGTCCCTGGTCGAGGAGCAGAGCGGCTATGTACCGGCCGGTATAGCCCGTGGCTCCGGTGACCGTGTACAAACGCAGTCCTCCTTATCTCCTGTTATCCAATCTATCCTACTAGTTTTCTTATCGTACCCCATGACCCCAAGGCTCTGGTGATTCTGTCTTCTGGAGCCCACTTCTGACCTGTTCACGTACCCGGGTGATGATGTCATTGAGCAGCGCTACTCCAAGGGGTTCGTCAATGGAATCATACTTGATACTTCGATAGACCTTCCGATCTACGGACGGAAGTGCGCCCGGTGGCCCACTGGCAGAAGGGGGACGGGGCTGTCCTCGGTGCCGTGCAGGACCAGGGTACGGGTGGTGTAGTCATCGAGAGAGTCCCCCACCCGTTCCATTCGGTTCAGCAGGATTGCGCCTAGCTAGTCTCCGGAGCCGAACCTCCTCGATGCAGCTTTGCCCATCCAGGAACGACCGGACATAAGCAGATCATCGCGGGAACCCTGCCGCCCATCGACCGCCACACGGAACGGTCCGTACTACGCCCCTTCAGGAGACAGGACATCGACGCCCTTTACCGGGCCGTCAACGCTTCCAAGACCGAACTGGCCCGGTTCCTACCTTGGGCGACCGCCCCCTATACCAGAGCCCGGGCAGCCAGCTTCGTCGAACGGAGCATGCAGTCCTGGCGCGAGGCCCGAGTGTACGACTTCTCGGTCCGCCGTACCGAAGTGCCTGGTCGCCACATCGGCAACGTAAGCGTGTGGCACCTATCCCGGTCCTTCGGAAAGGGCTACGAGCCGCCCTGACCACGCGAACCATCTCCGCTCGGAACTCCGCCGGATACGGCCGTCTCGTCTTCGGCATTCTCTGAACACTCCTATCTGGGAACAATCCCAAGTCTTAGAGCGTCCACCGAAGCGGGTCAACCTCAGGGTGTGGTCTGCTTGGTAGAAGCGTCGGACTTCCCGCTGGTTAGGGGGGCGGGTTGGGGGTTGATCATGCCGAGTTCTTCGAGGATGCGGATCTCCCGGGGCAGAGCACCCCCCCTAAACCGGCTCATCGATGCTCCTATGGTTGTCAAGTCGGTGATGGGGCCGGTTCGTGGGTTAGGAGCCAGGTCTGGTATCGGCTGGCGAGTTGGTGGTTGTGGTCTCGGCCGCGTTCGAGTGCTGAGATGCGGCTGGGGTGGGTTCCGAGCTGTTGGGCGGCCTGGGTGACGGTGATGTTGGCGTGTTGACGTCGGCGGCGGAGCCGGGCGCAGTTCGGGGTTGGTGGCGGGTTGGTCAGCAGTCGGTAGACCTGTGGGGCGATGTGCCGCTTGAGGCAGCGGATGATCTCTTTTCGGTTCTTTCCTTCCCCCTGGCGCCGTGCCACGTATTGGTTGGTGGCTGCGTCGTGGCGTATCCGGGTGGTAGCGCATCGGCCAGAGCGCGTTGTTGGCTTGGCGGTTACCTCCCCGGTTGAGACGATGCCGGATGGTCTGTCCCGATGATGCCTGGACGGGGCTGGCGCCACACAGCGCCGCGAAGGACCGTTCCGATTTCATCCGCTGGGGGTTGTCGCCGGCTGCGACTAGCAGGGCGGCAGCGGTGTCAGGGCCCACACCTTTGGCGGCTAACAGAGCCGGGTTAGCCTCGGCGCAGAGGCGACGGATCTCGATCTTGAGTTCTGCGATTTCTGTGTCGAGGGCTTGGTATCGGCGGGCCAGGTAGCGTAGAGCCATCTTCGCGTACGCCGCAGTGGTCTGTGCTTGGCCGGGACGCCAGCGGGCACAGACCCGAACCCGGGCCTTGAGCTTGAGACCTCTGAGCTGGCGTTTTACCTGTTCAGGTGCGGTAACGGCCACAGAATGGATCTGGTTAGCGGCCTGGGTGCGGGCCTTGGTAGCCGAGCGGCGGGCCACCAACAACATCCGTATGCACTCAACCGGGCCGTCACCAGATTTGGGAACTGCGGTAGCTTGCCCCGAGGCCGCTGCCCGAGCTGCCGCCTCGGCGTCGACACTGTCGGTCTTGCCGCCCCTCTGGCGGCGTAACTGCCGGTTCGGCCGGTTCACTTCTACCACCTCGATGCCCGCCGCCATCAGATAGCGGGCTAGGCCGGCGCCGTAGCTGCCGGTGCCCTCCACTCCTACCCGGAGCAGGTGCCCGTGGGTTCCGAACCACCTGGTCATCTGCTCATATCCGACCGGATCAGCCCCGAACGGTGCCGTTCCCAGGACCCGACCGGCGCCATCAACCACCGCCGCAACATGGGTATCACGATGGGTATCAACCCCACCGAACACAACCCGACCATCTTCTCCCATGACACCTTCCTCCTCTGCGGGATAGAATCATTTCCGATCCCCGGACCCGGCAAGCGGTGGACAGGCCACTCACGGTGGAGGAAGATCAAAGCTCCTATAAGGTCACATCCGCCCCGGGTCAGGGGGTTACGCCCCAGGCCGGGAACAGGCCGACAGATCGATGAAAAGGCACAAGGCCAGATTTCAGTTGGGTCAGACCCGTCCCAGCCCAGGAACCTTCTAAGTATGAGTGGATTTCAGTGGGGAGTGACGGTGGCCAATAGGTCCCAGTTGGGTTTCCCGGCGTAGAGAAGGGCGCGGATTCGGTAGTTCGCGAAGTTGGGTAACCCGAACGCGATGCGTTTGATCCGCTTTATGAGGTTGTTGAGGGCTTCGGTGGGTCCGTTGGTTACCTTCGAGATGTGAACCGTACCGGGTTTCCCGGAGAGTGTTTTACTTGAGTCCAGCTAGCTGGACTCGGTTCTGCTCACGATGGTAGTTGGCCTCCTTCTCTGCTGGTGGGATGTCTCCGATGGGTTCGAGGAGCCGGCGGTGGTTGAACCAGTCGACGTATTCGAGGGTGGCGTACTCGACTTGGTCGAGGTCCTTCCACGGAGCGCGTTTGTGGATGAGTTCTGTCTTGTATAGGCCGATGACGGATTCGGCGAGGGCGTTGTCGTAGGAATCCCCAACCGAGCCGACTGATGGTTCGATGCCGGCTTCGGTGAGCCGGTTCGTGTAGCGAATGGACAGATATTGGGCGGATTCAATTGGTGGTCGCAACACTTGGTGATGAAGGAGGTTTGCGGTGAGTGTTGTGAAGCGTCGGGAGGCGGTTCGTGTGATGCGGGGTCAGTTGTGGTCGCCTGGTCGGCCGTCGAAAGCGCGGCGTGAGGATCGGGTCCGGTTCTGGGAAGCGATCGCTGGGGGTGTCTCGAGCGAGGACGCTGCTGCCGGGGCGGGGGTGTCACCGGCGGTTGGGTCTAGATGGTTCCGCCAGGCTGGTGGGATGCCGCCGATCTCTCTGGGTTCGGTGTCGGGCCGTTATCTGTCGTTTACCGAACGGGAAGAGATCGCTATCTTCTGTGCGCAGGGTGTGGGGGTGCGGGAGATCGGTCGTCGCCTTGGTCGTTGCGCGTCGACGATTTCGCGGGAGTTGCGGCGCAACGCCGCAACTCGTAGTCGTGGTGTGGTTTATCGGGCAACGACAGCGCAGTGGCACGCGGAGCGGCGTGCCAGCCGCCCGAAGGTCGCGAAGCTGGCCGCCAACGACGAGCTTCGTGAGTATGTGCAGGATCGTTTGGGTGGTCAGATCGCCCGCCCGGATGGTGAGCTGGTGCCAGGGCCCCAGGTGCGCTGGGCGGGTCGCCGTCACGGAAGGCGAGCTGATCGGCGGTGGGCAACGTCGTGGAGTCCTGAGCAGATCTCGAGGCGGCTCCGGATCGATTTCCCTGATAATGAGTCCATGAGGATCTCTCACGAGGCGATCTACCAGGCGGCCTATGTGCAAGGCCGAGGCGCGCTAAAACGGGAGCTTGTGGCGTGTCTGCGAACCGGGCGAGCTTTGCGGGTCCCGCGGGCACGGACCCGGCAGCGGCGCCGCACCTTCGTCAGCCCCGAGATCATGATCAGCCAACGCCCCGCCGAGGCCGACGACCGGGCAGTGCCAGGACACTGGGAAGGTGACCTGATCCTGGGACTTCGGAGTTCCGCGATCGGGACGCTGGTTGAGCGCACCACCCGGTTCACGATGCTGTTGCATCTCCCACCCATGCCAGGCCACCGAAAACAGCAACGGGTCCACAACGGGCCCCCTCTCGCCGGCCATGGCGCCCAAGCCGTACGAGACGCTATCGCTGCGTCGATCATCACCCTGCCCCAACAGCTCCGGAAGTCGTTGACCTGGGACCAAGGAGTCGAAATGGCTCAGCATGCTCAACTCCGCACAGAGGCCAACCTCGACATCTACTTCTGCGACCCGCAGAGTCCATGGCAGCGTGGAACCAACGAGAACACCAACGGTCTGCTCCGCCAATACTTCCCCAAAGGCACCGACCTCCACAGACACTCACGCAACGACCTCGACGCTGTCGCTGCAGCACTCAACAGCCGACCCCGCAAAACCCTCGGCTGGAGGACTCCAGCCGAGGCCCTCAACGAATACCTACACTCCCTCAAACAAGGCAGTGTTGCAACGACCCCTTGAACCTGGGCAATATCTGTCCATTCGCTACACGAACCGGCTCACCGAAGCCGGCATCGAACCATCGGTCGGCTCGGTTGGGGATTCCTACGACAACGCCCTCGCCGAATCCGTCATCGGCCTGTACAAGACAGAACTCATCCACAAACGCGCTCCGTGGAAGGACCTCGACCAGGTCGAGTACGCCACCCTCGAATACGTGGACTGGTTCAACCACCGCCGACTCCTCGAACCAATAGGACACATCCCACCAGCAGAGAAGGAGGCCAACTACCATCGTCAACAAAAGCGAGTCCAGCTAGCTGGACTCAAGTAAAACACTCTCCGGGAAACCCGGAACGGTTCAAGGCGGCATGTTTGTATTCGTTGATGAGGCCATCGCAGCGGATCGTTCGGACGAGTCGAAGGGGTAGCGGGTGGTCAGTCGTGTTGTTGTCGGGGGTGGTGTGTTGGGGTGGTCGCTGGATTAGCGATCGGTGGGGCCGGTGGAAGTTGTAGTACGCTATGTAGTCGATCACGAGCCGCTGGAGCTGGCGTTGGTTCCAGATCCCCGACCCCCAAAGGCCCCCAGCGGGAGGGAAGTCCGCTGGCGGGGCCCCGGGCGAACAGCCTTAAACTTGGGAATGTGCGAGTTGTGTTACTCCGAAGATGATGGGATTGTGAGCGTATGAAGAAGACAGGAAGCGGTTGGTCAACCTCACAAGCCCGCATACTGGTGTTGACTCGACTGGGTGGGCTTCTTGCTGTGGTGTTGGTGGTCGGAGCGGTGGCTGCTGCATGCAACGACAACGCTTCCGACCGAGCTGACCCGGTGACTCTCAGCTTGGGTTACCCGTTTCCTGCTAAGCATCCGTTGCGTCTTCAGGTGCTGGAGCCGTGGGCCGCAGACGTAAACGCGGCGACGGCTGGCTCAGTCACCGTCGAGTTCCACGCGGAACAGGCCTTGAGTCCAGCAGCGGATACCTATGCAAACGTCGCTGCGGGTGGCCAGGACATCGGATGGGCGCTCCAGGGGTATTCGGCGGGGCGCTTCCCGGCGACTGCAGTGATGGAGATGCCATTCGTGTTTGACAGTTCGTCGGAGGCCACCGCGGCGTTTTGGGTGCTCTACGACGAGTTTGAGGCCCTTCGCAACGACTATCACGACGTGAAGATACTCGGTCTATGGACAACGGGTCCCGGCGACTTGTGGCTTGCGGAGGGTGTTGCCTCCACAGCAGACGACATCGCCGGGCTCACTATCCGGTCGTCAGGTCCGGTGCAGGCTGCGATGATCAAAGCGCTGGGAGCCAATCCGGTGAGCATGGCCGCACCTGATTTGCGCGGCGCATTGGAGGCAGGCGAGATTGATGGCCTGCTCACGGTTGACACCGCGCTGGCAACCCATGACCTGACAGATGTTCTGGAGAGCGGCACAGAGTGCGGCTGCTACGTGCTTGCGTCGTTCCTGGTGATGAACCTAGACGCTTGGGACAGGCTGTCGACAGACCAACAGGCCGCCATAGAGAATCTATCTGGCAAGCAGGTTTCTGAGGCTGTGGCCATGTTTTACGACAGGGCGAGCGCCACTGCAGCCGAGAAGAACACTGCCGCTGGAATCACCAAAGTGTTGCTCGAAGACGCCGAACTCCAGCGGTGGAAGGAAGCGACTCGCGGCATCGTTGACGAGTGGGTCACCGCCAACTCCGGCACGTTCGACGCGCACGCCATGTACCAGCGAATGCTGGAACTGGCCACGACCTGAAAGCCCAGCGGCACAAGCCCGCATACATGGACGTTCAGACGGGAACACCGAAGGTGTGCACGACCGGAGTCTTCGCACCCGGTTACATGTTCTGAGTACGTGCCGCCGACTGGAAACAGCCCCTCTTCCGCTACGTCGGACCCGACGGTACCCCGATAGCAGACACCCTCGCCTGCCTCGACCGTGCTCACCCACGCAACGAGGTCGACACCCCCAAAATCCTCGACGACGAAACCCACCGCCAAGCGTTCGACGCCTGGGAGTCCGCCCGCAACGATGTTGTCAACAAGTGGAACCATCTGGCTGACAAAACCAACCTCAAACCCCGATCCCGCCAGCGCCATCTAGGCGTCCTTCTAGACCTCAACAGACCTACCGCTCACCCCCACAGTTCGCCCGCCGGAGCCGAAGACCGCGGCCGCGGAACTCGAAGCCGTCCGATGGATGCTCGGAACGCTCCAAGTCGGATACACAGACGCCGCCGTCGCCTGGATGGCGGGGCTGTCGCGCCCGCATCGGTCAGATACGCTGTACCCACCACGAGAACCGGCGGGCGCGAAACACGGGGTACACCACAGCCTGCGTGAAACCCGGTGCGGTTCAGTTGGCGAGAAAGTCGGACTCTGTGTAGCGCTGGTGACCGAACTGGTCTCGCAGGATGCCGGGCCTATCGACTTCGATCGCCGCGATCCGCACGGTGTAGTAGCCGTTTCTGACTAGGTTGTCGATGGTGACGGTGGTGGTGTCGGTAAGGCCGTCGACGATTATCTGCTGGCTGGAGGGGTAATCGGGCTTGTGGGCGAGTTTCCACTGCACGAGATAGCCGTCGACGGTTGGCTCGAAGGTCCACAGCGGCTTCTTCCAGCTGATTTCCAGCGAACCCGAGCCGGGTGTAGCGGTCACGTCGCGGGGTCGACGCGACAGGCATCCGCCGTCTTGCCATGGGTTGGTGGTGACGTCGTCATAGGGGTCACTATTGTCATTGACCGGGTTCGTCAGATTGAGATTCCGCCGTGAAGTGCGCGCTTCCCAATGCGAGCAGAAGCCACCGAACATGTTGCGGAAGCCCCAGATACGAATATCTCTATCCCTTCCAGTCTCCTGCGGATCTAGTTCTTTGTTGGTCAGATCGTCCCAGATCTGCTCCATGTCCATGTTTCCCGACGAATTCTCGTATGTTTGTGCGAACCATGCTGGTGTTTCGCCCGCAAGTGCGCTCTCCGCGCTGGTTGCTAGGGTGCTGCTTCTGAACTTGTTCCACTTCCCGCTGCAGTTATGGTAATAGCTGTCTGTCAGGTTTCCGGTTGTTGCATATGTCACGGTCTCAGCAAGATACTCGATCGTTAGGTCGCATGCCGTACCGAATTCAAGACGTTGCTGTAAGTTCAGGACAGCCATCGGTTCGTTGATGAACCGCCAATTCAATGTGTAGACGTGGGCCAATTCGTGGATCGCTACTCGGTTCCGGTAAGCGTTGTCTGGGAGCTGGCTAAACACATCTTCGGTTAGGTACACCTTCTGAGTACCAGCTAAGGACCAGCCATCGATGTCTGTTGTAGCCGTGTTTACATAGCTCGTATTTCCCGAGACTACATTGATAGGTAATGTCGGTAGTCTCTCAAAGATCTCGGAGAGCCAGGGGTAGTCGTCCGTATAGTTGGGTAAGAACTCGTCCTTGAGCCAATCTCGGACCTGATAGTTGGTACCGGAGACGGTGGCGGTCTTGAGGTTGTTATTGAATTGACTGCCCCGGGTTACTTGCACGATGTAATGCTTGCCGTTGTTGACGTTTATTGTGGTTGATCTGGCGGACCCATCGAGGCTCTTTGTGTCGTCGGCGTCGAAGTCGCTCGAAGTGCTGAGCCGCCACCGGACCGTGAAGCCGGTATCGGATTGGTCATGACTCCAGGTGACACGCAATTCGCGTGATGTGCCACTCTGTTTGTGGTTAGCGTCGATGCTGAGGTTTTGGGGTGCCTGCGGCTGGTGAACCGGTGCCGCGATAACAGAGCTGGTCCAGGAGCCCCGGCCGGCGTCGTTCTCGGCAGCAACCTGGAATTCGAAGTCGGCGCCATTGCCAAAGCCGCTGAGGTCGTATGCCCGGCGCGAATCGGAGTCGACAGTCTTTGTTCTCCAGATGTTGGACGGGAGGCGCCTCCATCGCAGCACGCTGTTGGAGATCGGTCTGCTATCGGTGGGGGCTAGCTGCCAGGAGACGGTGAAACCTTGATGGTTGCTGTACAGGGTGAGGCCGGTGGGCGTGTAGGGCAGCGACGGCAGGAACGTCTCTTTTATGACCCCCTCAGTCCCGGCGGCGGCGTTTAGCGCCGTGACGCTGATGTCGTAGATCCGGCCGCTGGTTTGGTTCGAGATGAGATAGGACGTGTCGGTGATGGTTGCTGTGTTGGCCTGCGACCAGGCGTAGAAGAATGGCTTGTATTCGACCAGATAGCTCGTGATGGCCAGTCCGCCGTTGTCGTCTGGGGGATCCCAGGTGACGTTGATGCTGCTGGCGCTCATCACTTCGAGGTTGAGGTTCTTCACTTCGGTGGGGGCCACCACGGGCGTTTCGGTCTCGGGCTCTGTCCAGCGGCTGTGGCCGGCGGCATTGAGCGCACGGACCCTCACTTGGTATTCGGGCGCCGTGCCTGATGCAGGCAGCCGGTCGAGCAGGCCCGAAATGGTCGTCGAAGTGCGGCCGGCGACCACCTTGCCTCGCCTGAGCAGGTCTTCGAAGTCGTCATAGCCATCGACGGTGGACTCCCAGACCACTTGGTAGGAGACGACCTCGGCGCCGCCGGTGTCGTCGGGAGGCTCCCAGGAGACGACCAGGTTCCTGAAGTCGGACTTTTGCACCGTGACGGTGGTGGGTACAGATGGTCGCATGGGCGGGGGGTTGTGCACTTGCACGGTGTAGGTGCCGGTGCCGGTGCCGTCGGCGGACTCGATCACGATGTAGTGGGTGCCCGACGCGGCGGCGGTGTAGGAACGGATGCGGGCGTTGTTGTCGTAGCCGGAGTTGTCGTTGCTGACCTCGGGTGACAGCGGGTTGCCGTCGATGTCGAGCAGTGTGACTTCGGGGTCTGCGAGGGTGCCGCCGTAGGCCCGGTCGACGTCACCGAGCACATCGATCTGATACTGGCCGCCTGCTTCGAGGTGGACCACGAACCAGTCCGTGTCACCGGCGGAACTGATCGTTCCGGTTGCGGAGCCGCCGATGCCGGCTCGGCCCGCGGTCGTGGTCTCGGCGGGAAAGTCCTGCCCGACAGGCTCAGAGACCGTCAGCTGCGCGGTGATGTCCTCCAGCGACACGGTGTAGGTGCCTGACTCGCCTGGGAGCGGGGCAACCCGCAGATAAAGCGGTGCTGACTGCTGCATCTCCACGTCGAGGCTGGCGGTCTCGCACTCGTGGGAGACTGAGGCGGTGAACGCGACGCCGGAGGGGGAGACGCCCAAGAGTTCGGTGGTGCCGGCGCCGGTCGAGGAGACGAGGATCCGTTGGGCGGTGCCGATGTGGGTCGTGGCGCCGGCGGCGTTCTCGAGCGACAGCCCGTAGCCGGTGAGGGTGCCGCCGTGGAGCGGGCCGTCTGTGATGCACGCGCCCCGGGCCGCTATCCGGTAGGCGCGGCCGGCTTCGAGCCACATCCCGTAGAGGTCTTCGTCGCGATCGTCGGCGATCGTGCCGGTCGCCTGGCCTGCGGCCAACAGATGGCCGATGGTGCCCGCGTGGGGCGCTAGGTCGCCGCCGGTGGGCTCTGCCACGGTGGCGCCGGGCCGCTGGCGCGCCATCCACAGGGTGAAGCCGCCCACCCCTCCGGTGTCGCGGCCCACCGCCGCGTAGTACACACCGGCCGCGTCGGGGGTGAACACGGTGTAGCTGTGGGCGCCGAGACCAGAGTCGACGTCGGTGGTGTCGGCGATCAGGTCGCCGGAGGAGTCATACACCCCGACCAGCTCGGGGTCCTCGAGGTCTGCGGCACTCGAACCGCGTGGCGTCACATACAACGTGTAGGCGGTGTCTTGTGCCAGCGTCGCTTTGAACCAGTCCTGGTCGTCGTTGGCGTGGATGACGCCGTCCACGGCCCCGTCGATGGCGGCTTCGCAGGTCGTCGCGATGTCGGTGGGGCAATCGGCGCCGGGGGTTACCGACAGCGTGTAGGTGCCGGTGCCGGTTCCGTCGGGATCGGACACCACGATGTAGAACGTGCCCGTGACAGTCGGCGTGAATGACCCTATGCGAGCGTTGTTGTTGACTCCGGAGTTGTCGTCGCTCACCGCGGGTGACAGGTCAGCCCCGCCGCTGTCGAGCAGGCTCACGTGCGGGTCCGCCAGCGTGCCGCCGTTGTTGGTGGCGCTGTCGCCGCGCACGTCGATGCGGTACGCGGCGCCTGCCTCGAGTTCCACCGCGTACCAGTCCTCGTCGCCGTCGGGATCGATCGTGCCGGTGACCGATGCGCCCACCGCCACCCGGCCCGCGGTGTCGGTGTCGGCGGTGGCGTCGCCGTCGGAGGGCTCAGCGATGGTGACGTGCGCGGAGATGTCGGTCATTGACAGCGTCCAGGTCCCTGTCGGGGCGACAGCATCAGCAGTGGTGATCTGGGCGTATACCAGCACTGTGTCCAGTGCCTGCACGTCGACGCTTGCGGGGGCACACGTCTCCGCGGAGCCCTCACCGGAGAACCCTTGGGCTGGGTCGACTGCGGCAAGTTGGCTGTGGTCGGTGCTGCCCGCGGCATCGTTGAGGGTCAGGCTCGGGTTCGCCAGGGTGCCGCCGCTGAGGTTGGGTTCCTGCGGGCATGCGCCCCTCGCTTCGAGGCGGTACACCCGCCCGGCCGCCAGCCGCACCCCCACAGCGTCCGCGTCGCCGACATGGGAGAGGTCGCCGACGGCTGTGTCGCCGACGAGCAGGTGCGCCCATGTGCCCGCGCCGCCGTGCACGTCGCTGCCATGGTCCTCAGAGACTGTCGCGGCGGGCTCGCGGCGGGCTACGAACACGCTGAAACCGCCCGGAACTCCGCTGTCGCGGCCCACCGCCACATAGAACGTGTCCGCGGCGGCGTCGGGTGTGAACACCACATAGCTGTCCTGCCCGGCGCCGGAGTCGGAATCGGTGGTACCCGCGATCCGCACCCCGGTCGAGTCGTAGACACCCTCGAGCTTCGGGTCCTCCAGATCGTCGACTGCGGCGCCCCGAGGCGCCACATACAGCGTGTAGGGCACATCGGCTGCCAGGGCGGTCGCCTTGAACCAGTCCACATCGCTGGCCTCGCCGATCGTGCCCTCGGCCGCGCTGTCCGCCTCCACCGTGCAGGCGGTGGACACCGACGCCGCGCAGGCGTCGCCCGCGCCAACCGCCACCGTGTAGGTGCCGGTGCCGTCGGCGTTGTCTTTCACCTCGATGTAGAACGTGCCCGGCGCCGTGGGCGTGTACGACAGGATGCGGGCGTTGTTGTCGGCGCCGGAGTCGTTGTCAAACACCGCAGGCGACAGCGGATCGCCGGCGCTGTCGAGCAGGCTCACGTACGGGTCCCCCAGCGTGCCGCCGCTGTCGGTGACGCTGTCGCCGCGCACATCGATGCGGTACGCGGTGCCCGCCTCGAACTCGATCGCGAACCAGTCCACGTCGCCGCTGGGATCGATCACTCCGGTGACCGCGACGCCCACCCTGGCCCGGCCCGACGTCGACGTGGACCCAGCAGCATCGCGACCCGCCGTGTCGGGCACCGTCACCTCCGCTGACACATCAGACACCGACACCGTGTAGGTCCCGGCCCCCGCCACGCCGTCATCGGCTGCCAGCACATAAGCGAACAGCGATTCGAGCACCTGAACGTCCATGGCCGAGCGCGGGCACGCACCCGACGCAGACGCGATGAACTCCGCGCCGACGCTGGCGCCGAGATGGACCGCTGCTGAGCCGTGGGACGCATCCAGCTGATGATCCACCAACGAGATCCCCAGGCCTGTGGAGGTACCGCCCACAAGTGCCGCGTCGTCGCTGCACGCACCACTCGCCCCGATCCGATACACCCGCCCCGCCTCCAGCCACACCCCGAACATGTCGCGGTCGGATTCGTCGGAGAACCCGCCGGTGGACTGTCCGGCGACCAATACGTGACCGGTCGTGCCGGCATGGGACGCCAGATCGCCGCCGGTGGGTTCCGACACAGAGTTCTGCGGCCTCTGGCGCGACACGAACAAGGTGAAGTCACCCCCCAGGCCGCTGTCGGACCCGACCGCCACGTAGTACGTCGCCGCGGTGTCGGGGGTCAACAGCTTGTAGCTGTCCTGCCCCGCGCCAGAGTCAGAATCAGCAGTGCCGCCAATCAGCACCCCCTCCGCGTTGAACACGCCCACCAGCAACGGATCTCCCAAGCCGTCAGAGTTCTCGCTGCGCGAAGCGACATACAACACATAGGCGACGTCGGGGTCAAGGCCGACCGAGTACCAGTCCACGTCGCTGCCGGACTCGGCGGTACCCGCCGCGGTCCCGTCAACCGCGACCGTACACGCTGTCGCGGTGCTGGCCCCGCACGTATCGTCAGTGCCGACCGCAACGGTGTAACTGCCCGTGGCGTCGTCGCCGTCCTCGCGTACCTCGACGTAATAGATACCGGTCTGCGGCGCGGTGAACGCCAGCACAGAGTTCTGGCCCTCGCCGCCGTCAGCGTCGAACGCGTCAGCCACTGCGACACCACCCGCGTTGAACACCCTCAAAGCCGGATCAGCAAGAGTGGCAGGATCACTCACGGTGCCGCCAGGGTCAGCAGGCTCGCTGCCCTTGACCTCAATGCGATAGGGCGTGGTCGCTTCAAGCTCGACCACGAACCAGTCCGCGTCAACGCCGACGTTGAAGATGTTGATGCGCGCCGTGACCGGGCTACCGACAGCGAGCGGGCACGACCCGACCGCCGAAGCAGCACACTCATCGGTGTAGGCAATCACCGAGTCCGACAAGCTCTCGCCCTCATCACTTTGAGCCTCCACCGCAATCTCATAAGCGGCGCCGGAGTCCAGACCGTCGACGACACCCTCAAGGACCGACGGAGCCGCCTCAGGCAAGTTCGACCACTCACCATTGGGCAGCGGACGGCGCAGGATCTGATAGCCGGTAATGGGAGGGCCCGTCGTCTGCGGCGTGGTCCACTTGACGGACACGCTGTCGACCCTCTCGTCGATCACCTGCGGCATGAACTGTCCCGGAGCCTCGGAATCGTCGTCGGTCACGGTCACCGCGACCAGCACCGTCGCGGTCTTCTGCCGGGCACCCGCCCCGCTGGTGGCCTGCAACTCCACCTCATAGACATTGTCCGTGCCGCTGTCCACGGGCATCTCGAAATCCACAACGACCGTCAACGTCAACGCATCGTCGTTGCCGGCATCGATCTCGAACAGGCTCTCATCAGCGCCGCCGACGATGCTGTACCCCGACACCGAGTCGGCCTCATCAGCGTCGAAAACGTCAATGTCCAGCGCAAGTTCGGTGTTCTCCATCAAGGACACATCCAACCGCTCCCCGAGCGGCAAGACCGTCGCGTACGGATCGAGGAACTTCGGTGGGCTGTTGGTGACCGCCACCATCACCGTGTAAACACCAGTGGCGTCATCGCCGTCCTCTAACACCGCAACGAAATAGGTGCCAGCCTCGGTGGGCGCGACAGCGACGCTGGCAGTGCCGTCACCGTCGGTGTCGCTGTCCTGCACGACCACCGTGACGCCCGTAGCGTCATAGACCCTCACAACCGGATCGGCCAGAACCCCCACGCCGGACCCGCCCACAACACTGATCTCATAATCAGTGCCCGCCCCCACAGCGACCCGATACCAATCCACGTCCCCCGCATCGCCGATCCCGCCCACCTTGGAACCGCCCACCTCCACAACACAGCCCGTGGTGGCATCCCCCGCGCAGTCCAACTCCTGCACCATCACCGTGTACGCGCCAGTGCCGTCATCGCCGTCCTCTAACACCGCAACGAAATACGTGCCCGCCACCGCGGGAGTGAACACGGTGACGGCCGTGCCATCACCGTCGTCGTCGGTGTCGCCCACCGCAGGCGACAGCTCCGCACCAGCATCATCGAGAAGTTTGAACGCCGGATCAGCCAACTCCCCGGTGCCGGTCCCGCCTACCACGCTCACGCGGTAGGTGCGGCCCGACCCCAGATCGACCGCGAACCAGTCCACATCGCCGACCGTGCCCACATCGCCAGTCACCTCCCCACCGTCAGGTTCGACCCGTCCAGGCGTGAAAGGCGACTCGGGGAGATCATTGACACCCTCAGACATCGACGCCGGCGTCAGATCGACCACCGAGAGCGTGTAGTAGCCGGTGCCGACCCCATCAGAAGCTGCCGCCTCCAAGAAATACTCGCCCGTCATACCCGACCGGAAATCAACCTCCGCGGTGCCGTCGCCGGTGGTCTCCGCGTCCTCCACGACAACGCCGCCCGCAGCCACCGCGGCGCCGGTGTCGTCATAGAGCTTCACAAACGGGTCCTCTAGCGCATCGCTGCCCCTGCCAGACACCTCGAACCGATACAGGCGCGCCACCCCCAGCGTGACCGCGTACCAGTCGGCGTCGCCGGCCTCGGTGACCGATTCCGACGCCGTGGCGTCCACCGCCACGGTGCACGCTGTGATGATGTCACCCGCGCAGTCCGGCGGCGGGTCGTCAGTAGTGACACTAAACACAGCACCAGCAGCGGTGCCTTCATCGTTGTTCGCGTCGACCCGGAACTGGTAGGTGGTCTCTGGTTCGAGACCCACAGCCGTATAAGACAGCGCGTCAACACGGTCAAGGAGAATCCACTCCGTCCCGTCGAGCCGATAGATTTCATAGCCGATCGACGGGCAAGTGGTCGCCGAGTCGCACGACGAAGCGCCCCATTGCAGCGTCGCGGTGGTGTGCGACATGGCTGCGGCGCGCAGACCTTGCACCAAGGTCGGTGGCTCGTCAACATCTCCCGCGATGACCGTCCACCGCTGTCTCGCAGTGCGCTCTCGGTCGCCGACCCCGCTGATCATCACCAACTCGGCTTCGTAGACGCCGGAGTTGGCGCCGCCGGCCTCATGGTCAAGCGCAGCAGTCGTCACCAGTCGCAGATCGCCGCTCGCCAGGCTGCCAGACACCTCAAAGAACCCCGCCGGGGACGAACCCCGCCAAACGCACATCAACAACAGCGTCCTGACCGTCGCCGTCGACCACCCTCAACAACCACACCGGCCGCGTGTTCTCAACCACTGTTGCTCCTGTGGCCGGGCTCTCCAGCCTCGGCGGCTCATTCCCGCACACCGCCGGCGCGTCGGCTGCTTCGGCCGCGGCCACGGTGTAGGTGCCCCAGAATCCGCCCTGGGACTCGACCACGAGATAGTGCGATCCGGTCTGCTCAGCGCGGAACAGCAGCCACGCATCCTGGCCAAGACCGTCGTCAAGGTCATATGCTTCGGTAAACGACAGAACCGGTTTCTCCCAGATGGGATCGGGCGACCCCACTGGACCGGGAAGGTTCGGGTACATGTCCAATATGTCGGGTGATCCGTCTTGGTCCAGGTCCTCGGATGACAAGCCGTTGTCAAGGATCAGTCCATCGGAGGCACTCCGGCCCGCTTGGTCGTACGTGTCGAACACCGCCGCGTCCGACGGATCCACATACACCGCTTTCAACTCAGGGTCGACTAGAGCGCCCGATCCAGAGTCGCGGCCCCGCACCTCCAACACATAGACCTCGCCCGCGGTGAGCTCGACCCTCACCCAGTCGATGTCCCACTCCGGTAAAATGTTCGCGCCGTCGGCTCCCTCGAAGCAGGCGCCCACCCTGACCACCGCAGAGGTGTCGAATCCCGCAGTGACACTGTCGGGTTTGGCGGTCTGCAAGAAGATCTCATATGTGTTGAGACCGCCCTGCTGCGCTTGCACTCGAAGCAGATAGTCGCCCGGTCCGAGTTCCGTGTTCAGCCGCTCCCGGCGGTTGTCGCGGTTCCTGCCCGACGCCAGCACCGTGCCGAACGAGTCTTTCAGGAAAATGTCGGCATTGAGCTCCATGAAGCTCAGCCCCGCCCCGATCCGCTTGGTGGCGGTCAATGTGAACGCGAAATAATCGACTACGTCGTCGTTGCCATCCACCGAGTCATCGAACGTCCGTGGCGAGGACCAACCCGTTACGTCCCCCCAATCGGTCGCTCCCGAGGGCGTCGAGTCCGGGTCGTGCGCGGAGCGCAGGACCGACCCGTCGACCAGTTCCCCATCCTCGGACTCCTTGTCAGAAACCCCCTCCGTATTCCCATGAAACACCGTCCCATCCGGCGCGACCTTGGCGGCCACCTTTAGCCGATAGGCGTTGCTGCCCTGCTCCCGGGCCTCCACCCTCACTAAGTAATCGCCCGCGGCCAGCCCAACGCTGATCCACTCTTTCGCGGTTCCGTTCTCTGACTGGATGCCAGCACCCATCCCGACGGGACCTCCACGAATAGGTCGGCGTCGAACTCCATTCGGCGCAATCGCAGCACCACCAGCCTCGGCTCGCTCAACGAGAACCTGAAATAGTCCACCGAATCGTCGGCGCCGTCCACCTCGTCATCGAAGACTCTAGGCTCGTCCCACTCCGTCACATCACCCAGATCCTGCGCTCCCGACCGCGCCTCGTCCGCATCAACCGCGCCCGGCGCACCCACCGCACCGACAGGAAACACCGGCAACAAGACAGCGAACACTGCCAACCAAACCGCCACCCTCCAGACGCTCCCGCTCCCGGACCCACGGTTTTGACATGGGACAGCGCTGGCGCGCGCATAACGCCGCCAGCGTGCTTTGTGCACCTTCACCCTTCCGTCATGGCCGCGCCTGCGATCATCCAGGCTCTCTCGCAAGCACCGAACTGGGGAGGCGTCGGCACTGGCCACGCTCCCTCCGCCTAGACGGCATGCCGAAACCAGCCGAGGCTGCGCTAGCTATTGCTGCGCCACCGCATAGATCCGAATATGCCCTACGCGAACGCCACAGGGGCCAGCCGCCGATATGGCGTGGACCCTCCTGCTTATGACAAACCCCATGCTCGCCCGTGCCGCCCCCCTCCGGGCCGCGGCGACGGCTGCGTACATCCCACTCACAAACCGCAGAGCTCAAGTAGCGCGCCGCGGCCTGAAACCCATGCTATGAGGTTGTCGTGAAGCGAGTGTGACGGCGTCATGATAATGATGCTAGTTGTGGTAATGGCGATCACTGAAATACCGCTCCCAGAGTTGATCACCGAATTCCCCACCCTGTCCACCAGAGATCGGGGGGTGATGTCCACCACACTTTGCTCACTCCATCGGCATAGGAAACCTGCAACCGATGGAAGCCCACTGGGAACCCCGCATGTGAACCCATCTGCTCGGACGATGATGACGATCCGGGAGCATCCCGCAAGACTCTCATCAAACCTCAGGCGAACCGCTCCGAGTTTCCTGGAGGACCATCACCCGGGTGGTGGCCTTGGCGGACTACCGGGTAACACCGCGATTGCGGTCGGCGGTCGAGGCGTTCTTTTCGGACAAGCAACTCTCTTCTAACACCCGCCGGGCATATCGGCAGGCACTATCGGCCGTGGTCGAGGACCTTGGCTTGGACCAACTGGACCCCCGCAGACTCCTGGATGTGTTCCAGCAACGGTGGGGGTCGGCGCAGCCCGCCACCTGGAACACCCGTATCACCGCCCTCCAGTCGTTCGTGTCCTACTGTCAACGCAACAAGTGGATAGACCACGACCCGATGATGCTGGTAGTACGCCGGCGGAACCCCGCGACCAGACCAAAGCGATCCCCTACCAAGACCTGGAAAAACACTGGTCACGAAGAGACATAGACCTGCGAGAAAAGGCCCTGTGGAGGATGCTGTACGAGACCGCCGCTCGGGCCGGGGAAGTCCTCGCACTCAACGTGGAGGATCTGGACCTTCCCCGCAAACGAGCCGTGATCACCGGCAAAGGCGGCCAGAAAGAATACGTGTTCTGGGCATCCGGAGCAGCGCGTCTTCTCTCCCGATACCTGGCCGGACGACGCCGAGGACCCAACGTCATCCCCGCACGGGGGACGAATGCCCACACGCCAGCCAGGGAAGGCTGTCCTACGAACGCGCCTCCACCCTATTCAAGCAAACAAGTGGCGGGTGGACACTCCACCACTCCTCACTCACCCACCTCGGCGAGAAAGGAGCCTCCACCATCCTGCTCCAGGCCAAGAGCCGACACCAGAACCCGCGCACGCTCGCCATATACACCAAACGAGGAAACGAAGCTATCGCGCACCTCACCTCCGCGTTTGACAAAAAACGGTCGGACCGATGCGCCGCACCATAAGAGGGATCCCGGCGAATGGAACAGACCAACCAGGACGCCTGGTGCGATGATGCGACCGATTGAATAACGGTCAAACCGTATGGGACCGGACCTCCGACGAAACAGCAGTGCGAGGGTTGGATGAAATGCTGAACCCCTGCGACCACACGGTGCCCATTAGCGCCATCACCATCACCAACACTGACAGCACCGGATAGAACGTCCATCTCGGTCCCTTCCCTCCCAACCTCGTCTCCTTCCAGGACGCGAAACACCCATTGTGTGAAAAATCCGGCTTTTAGAAGGAATATCCCTCTTGGTAGCCGCAGGGCTGCTTCGTAGTAAGCAGGATTTCGTGGCGGCTTTTAGAGTTCGACCTGTTCTGTGGGTGATGGCGTTGTTGTTAGTGGCCATGTCAGCGGGGATTGGGTCAGTCCATGCAGGTGATTTGCCTGCGGAAGATGCCTTACCTGGTGTGGGCAGGCCCGCAGCCAAGTTAAGCGGAAAATCCAATATTATGACCTGGTCATACGCCTCCTCCCAAACCGGCATCCGGCCTCCCTGGTTCAGTGCGGTCTCCGCAGGCGCGGAGCATTCGTGTGGGCTGCGCAGCAACGGGTCAGTGGAGTGCTGGGGCAACAACGGGTCCAGGCGGGCGTCACCGCCGACAGGTTCATTCAGTGCGGTCTCCGCAGGCGCGGATCATTCCTGTGGGCTGCGCAGCGGCTGGTCGGCAGTGTGCTGGGGTGCAAACGATGACAGACAGGCGACGCCGCCGGGGGGTTCGTTCACTTCGGTGTCCACCGGTTTGAGTCATTCCTGTGGGCTGCGCAGCGGGTTGGTGGTGTGCTGGGGCAGTAGCTTTTTCGGACAGGCGTCGCCGCCGGCAGGTTCATTCAGTGCGGTCTCCGCAGGCGCGGATCATTCCTGTGGGGTACGCAGCGACGGACTGGTGGTGTGCTGGGGTGAAGACGAGTTCGGGGAGGCAACGCCGCCAGCAGGTTCCTTCACCGCAGTGTCCACAGGCGAGGGTCATTCGTGCGGGCTGCGCAGCAGTGGTGGGCCGGTGGTGTGCTGGGGTGAAGACGAGTTCGGGGAGGCAACGCCGCCAGCAGGTTCATTCACCGCAGTGTCCACAGGGGCGAGGCATTCGTGTGGGCTGGTCACCAGCGGGTCGGTAGTGTGCTGGGGTGAAGACGAGTTCGGGGAGGCAACGCCGCCAGCAGGTTCCTTCGCGGCGGTATCGGCGGGAGAAGGCTATTCCTGTGGGGTACAAAGTCGCGGGTCGGTGTTGTGCTGGGGTGACATCCGGTCCGGGGGGGCGTCGCCGCCGGGGGGTTCATTCACTTCAGTGTCCGCTGGCGCGAGTCATTCCTGTGGGCTGCGCAGCACCGGGTCGATAGAGTGCTGGGGCGAGTTGCCGCTGGTGGTGTCCGGCGGGCAACAGGTACCTGTTGAGGGTACGCATCAGCCTGCTATAGAGGCGCTGAGTGATCACGTTGCTGGCATTTTCGATGGTACGGGCTGCGAAGGCGGTCTGTGCGGGGACGGGCCACTGCAGCGCTGGGAAATGGCTGTGTGGCTGGTAAGGGTTTTGGACCGAGAGGACCCGACGGCGCAGACGGCAACACGGTTCGTGGATGTGGACAACGGTTCGTGGTGGGCGCCTTACACTGACCGCTTAGCCTCCCTTGGGGTCACCGTGGGTTGTGCTAGAGCACCGTTCAGGTTCTGTCCTGACCAGCTTGTCACTCGGGGGGAGATGGCCACGTTCTTTGTGCGTGCGTTCAACCTCGACGCGGCGCCAGCGGCTGGGTTTGCCGACACCGGGGGTGATACTCATGGGTGATACTCTGAGGCAAACATCGACGCGTTAGCCGCCGCTGAGATAACGGTAGGATGTGGAACCGATCCGCTCCGGTTCTGTCCTACAAACTCTGTTACTCGGGGGGAGATGGCCACGTTCTTGGCTCGGGCGCTAGGGATCGTCTAAGCGGCTACTTCTATGACGATCCTATTTTCTACAAGTCGGTTGTTGGGTGAGGCCAGTGTTGGTAGTGGGTTGGTGGTTGTGGTATAGGCCTCGTTCGAGTCGTGAGAGGAGGGTGTGGTAGGGGTGGAGCGCTTGGGCGGTGTGGGTGAGGCTGATCTGGGCTTGGTGGCGTTGGGTGCGCAGGTGGGCGCCGTTGGTGTGGGTTGGTGATTAGGTGGTAGATCTCTCTTGCGATGTGGCGTTTGAGACAGTGGATGATTTCTCGGCGGGTTTTGCCTTCTGCCTGGCGTTTTTGGACGTATTGGCGGGTGCGGGGGTCGTTGCGCATACGGATGATGGCTACTGGCCAGGTACGGGTATCCACCTGATCTCGCGGAGGATGCAACGCAGCTCGTTTTGCGACAGGCCCCAGGCCCAACTCTCGACTGCGAACTTCATGTAGAAAGCAACAGGGTGGCAGGATTTCCTAATCAGCGTCCCTACGGATTGTCCCTTAGCAGGCCGGGGGGACAGCAGGCGTCGGTCCCGGCTGAGGCTCTACGGTTGCCTTCCCCTTGTGCTCGACCCATGGGAGACGAGCCTGTATACATGTCTGTGTGAGGTAGGTTCTCTAATTGCTGTGGCTGGTGTGAGAGCTGGTCGGAGAGGCGAGTGTTTTGATGCCTGTTGAACATGATGTGACGGAGGCGGCTGGGGTGGGCCGCTGGTGTGGTGTCTGATGAGGTAGTGGAGGCGGTGGTTTCGGACGCTGCTGCGGGTGGTGTGGATCTTTTGGGTCCTGATGGGGTGTTGGCGGAGTTGACGAAGCGGATTCTGGAACGTGCTTTGGCTGAGGAGATGACTGATCATTTGGGTTATGAGTCCGGTGATCCGATGGGTCATGGTACGGGTAACAACCGTAACGGGACCTCTCCAAAACAGGTGTTTACCGAGATCGGCGCGGTGGATTTGACAGGCCCCCCATCGCTATCAACGCCCTCATATTCGTCACCCTCACCTGCGTCCGAAGCGGCGAATCCCAAAAAGCCACCTGGGACCAGATCGACCTCGAAAACCGCGACTGGCGGATCCAAAGAGAACGTCAATAATTCTCGCGAGCACGAAGTGCCCCTCTCCGAAGCGGCGATACGAGTGCTCGAAGACACCGCCGAACTCACAGGCACCCGCACCGGACTGGTGTTCCCCGCGCGCGGAGGCGGGATCATGTCCTCCGGCACCCTGCACAAACTCCTCGAAGACTGCGATATCCCCGCGGACGTTCATGGGGCCAGAGCATCGTTCCGGACCTAGGCAGAGGAGCAGGACGACATAACCGAAAAAGTAGCAGAAGCCGTCCTAGCCCACAAAAAAAGAGACGCCTACAACAGATCCGCCCATTTCGATAAGAGGATCGCCATAATTGACAGTTGGGCAGACTACCTAAACATCTGACCAACACCCCCCACACAACCCTCGAACCAACCCGCAACAAAAACCGACACCCCAAGTGGTATTCACCCCCAACACACCGCCCCAATTGCCACTCTGACCTGGGCAACCACCACATCATAGCTGTGGAGCTGACGGGACTTGAACCCGTGGCCTCTTGCATGCCATGCAAGCGCTCTTCCAAGCTGAGCTACAGCCCCAGAATCCTTGAAGTATATATCAAGCCGAAGTGAGTTCGGACACGGATTCGGTGATCGGCGCCGACCAGGGAACCTCGGGAGCGTCTCCCCACAGGCGTTCCAGGCCGTAATACTGACGGTGGTCGGGAGAGAAGATGTGTATCACGAAATCTCCGTAGTCCAACAGCACCCATTCGGCTTGGGCCAGACCTTCCTCCCCCATCCGCCGCAGTCCTTTTTCTCGAAGACGCTTTTTCAACTCCAAAGCGAGGCTTTGGATATGGGGCCGGGACCGCCCGGTGGCGATCACGAAGACATCGGTGATGCCTATCGCCTCTCCCACCCGAAGCAATACGATGTCGGAGGCCTTCTTCTCAAACAGCACATCGGCGACGAGCCGAACGGCTTCTTGCGTCTCTACTGAACCACCCCCTTGGGGATCGGGAATCCCTCTTATCATAAGCCGCCCTCCGATGCATACAGCCCCTTTTCGGCGATGTATTCGCAGACGGCTTCGGGGACCAGGAAGCGGATGCTTCGCCCGGCCCGCCCCAGCCTCCGCACCTGCTCGGAGCTTATGTCCAACCGAGGGATGTCCAGCCACACAGCTACGGGTCCGACCGCCGCCTCAAGTTTCTCCAAATCGGTTCCCGGTCGGGAGGCCACCGCCAGACAGACTCGCCCGATGACCTCTTCCCACCGCTTCCAAGTGGACAGTCCGCGGGCGGCGTCGGCGCCCAGAATCAGATAGATTTCATCACCGGCGGGGAAGGCATGCAAGGTGTCCGCCATGTAGCTGGGCCCGTCCCGCCGAACTTCACATTCGTTGACAGTGAAATAGGGAACGCAGGCCGTGGCGAGTTTGATCATCTCCAGCCGGTGATGGGCCGCCGTGGGTGGAGGGGAGGATTTCCAATAGGGGTTTCCGGTGGGGATGAATTCCACCGCTGCAATCCCCAGTTGCCGGTAAGCAGCTTCCGCCAACACCAGATGAGCCAGGTGGGGAGGATCGAAAGTACCACCCAACACGCCTCTTATCACACCTTCTACCTTAGCCGCGACATCTGAGGCGGACTCCAGTCACCTGCCCTGCTGGGACAGAAGCTTGAGCCTTCCCCAGACACTGTCAGCCGATCTGTCGCAGTCCAGGGTGGGTTGAGGGTCCCCGGTACCGCCCATCCACTCACATCGACAGGTGCACCGCGGAAAACCCGCGATCCTCACCCGACCGCCCCAGTAAGGCTCCAACCGCTATCCGTTGGCCGGGAAGCACCGACGACTTCGACAGATAGAAGAGGCTCACCCTCACCCGGGGGTGGGGGGTGATGGTTACCGATTTCCTTCCGGCCACCAGCCCCACAAAGGTGGCCGTCCCCGAAACCGGTGCCCGCACCACCCCGGACGGCGGTGAGGCCAGATCCACACCCCAGTGGCCTGGTTGGCGATGAGGAGCGAAGTTACGAATCACCTCTCCCGGTACCGGGGGCATCGAGGGTATCTCACAGCGCGGCCCGGCCCATGCCTGGGAGAAGGACGACGTCGAAAAGGCGGCTGCCAGAGTCACCCACCATCCCACCCGAAACCAAAAGTGACTCTTCACCCCTACAAGATGACCTATCCCGCAAGATGACCTATCCCGCATTGGCATTTCAAGTCCTACCCCAGCTTTTGTGCCCCTTCCTCCTCTCCTTGGATTCTGATTATCCATATTGCACTAAATTTGAGTTGGCAGGAGACGTTCATCGGAAGGAAGCCTTTGAAAAAGGTCAAAGTTGCCCTTATGGGATTCGGGAGGATCGGGCGCAATGTCTTCCGCATGCTCGGAGGTCACCCGTTCTTGGAAGTGGGAGCCATCGCCGATGTGGCCGATCCCCTCGCTTTGGCCTACCTGCTGAAATACGATTCCATCTATGGCCGGTTCCCTGAGCCGGTTGCCTACCGGGATGGTTCCCTGTTGGTTGGTGAACAGTCAACGCCTCTCATCGCCGCCCGGGACCCCGGAGATGCGGATTGGGGTGATTTGGGAGTTTCGCTGGTCGTGCAATCCACCGGACGCCGCCACACCAGAGAGGAATGCCGTCGTCACATCGCTGCCGGGGCCCGGGGTGTCGTCCTGGCATCAACGCCCCAGACTTTGGGCGAGATTCCCATTCTGCTGCGGGGAGTTAACGACCACCTCCTCCAGCCCGACACTGAGGTGATTGCCCTCGGCTCCAATACATCTAATGCCCTGGCACCCATCCTGTGGACTCTGGCGGACAACTTCGGATTGCGGCGGGCCTTTTTCACCAGCGTCCATGCCATAACCAACGCCCAGCGTCTGGCCGACGTGCCCACCTCCGGCTTTCGTTCTAGCCGGGCTGCGGCTGACAATATCATTCCCTCCACCACCAACACCACCGAAATACTGGTAGCCGCCCGGCCGGAATTCGCAGGGAAGCTGAGTTCCCTGGCCCTCAATGTCCCGGTAGTGGACGGCTCCACTGTCGACCTGGTGGCCGAATTGGAGAGCCCGGTGGATGTTGCACAGGTGAACCGGGCTGTCCGCCAAGCTTGTGAGACTCGCTACCAGGGAATCGTCGAATACTCTACCGATCCCATCGTGTCTTCGGACGTCACCGGGGCCTCCGAGTCGGCGGTGTTTGACAGCCTGACAACCATGGTCATGGACGACCACCTGACCAAGACGGTGACCTGGTACAACAACGGGTGGGGCTATTCCAGGCGCATCGTGGAAGTGCTGGAGAGGATGAGTGGCTTATGAAGTTCAGAGTGGCGATCAACGGCTTCGGCAGGATCGGGCGGTCGGTGCTGCGCATCCTGATCGAGCGTGATATTCCCGATCTGGAGGTGGTGGCGGTCAACGATCTGGCCGACGATGATGTGCTGGCCTATCTCCTGCGCTACGACTCAGTGATGGGCCCTCTGGAGGAAGAGATAGACCTATCTGAGGGCGTGATGTCAGTGGGCGGACATCGGATCCACATGCTGTGCGAGCGAGACCCTGCCCGGCTGCCGTGGAAAGAACTCGGGGTCAATGTGGTGGTGGAGTCCACCGGAGTCTTCCGCACCCGAGACGCCTTGACCAAACACCTGGAGGCGGGTGCAGAGCGGGTGGTCCTCACAGTTCCTCCCAAAGACCCTCTGGACTTGACCGTGGTCCTGGGCGTGAACGATCACCTACTTGGACCGGATGACGCCCTCATCTCTAACGCCTCTTGCACAACCAACTGTCTCGCCCCCATCGCCAAGATCCTCGATGATCGCTACGGAATCAGGCGGGGCCTAATGACCACCGTCCACGCTTACACCAATGATCAGCGACTGGCCGACGTGCCGCACGCCGACCTCCGCCGCAGCCGGGCGGCCACCGAGAACATCATTCCCACCACCACCGGGGCTGCCAAAGCAGTGGGAAAGGTTCTACCCCAGTTAGAGGGCAAGCTCGACGGAATGGCGATGCGGGTGCCGGTGGCCGACGGTTCCCTAGTGGACTTGGTGGTAGAGCTAAAGGAGGAAGTCACCGTCGAGGAAATCAACGAAACGGTTCGGGAGGCGGCGGCAGGTCCTTTGTCCGGAATAGTCCAGTACACCGAGGCGCCGGTAGTTTCCTCCGACATCATCGGCAACCCCCATTCCAGTGTGTTCGACGCCGGGGGCACTGCAGTGCTTGGTTCCAACCTTGTAAAGGTTCTGGCCTGGTATGACAACGAATGGGGCTATTCGAATCGAGTGGTCGACCTCATCGAACGCTTGGGGCAACTGACCGTCTGATCCGCCGGGTGGGCGGTTGGCGGCGGTGGTCGGCCAGCCTTTCTACAAAGCTCTCCAACTGGGAAAGGTTCCTCACCTCATACACTTCGGTGCAGTAGGCGCCCATCTTGGACATCAGGGAGTCTCCCGTGTCCCAATAGGCTCGAGGTTCAGGGTTCAGCCAATAGATGGCCTCCACGGTCGCCGCCGCCTTCGCCAGAGCCTCTGTATCGAAGTCCCGATAGTTGTTGCGGGCATCGCCGGCGATAATCACGGTGGAACGGGGGGTCAGTTCGCTGCCATACCGGTCGGAGAACCGCGTTAGTGCGTTTCCATAGTCGGAGTGGCCATCCAATTCCACCACCTCGGCTTCCGAGAAGATCCGCTGGGCCACCACCCCAAATCGAAGCCCGGGAGTGAGCAGATCGGTTATCTCGTCCACCCCGTCTACGAAAGCAAAGGCCCGCAGACTGGAGAAACGGGCCGACATGGCGTAGGTGAATTGAAGAGTGAAACGGGCGAATGTCGCCATCGAGCCGGAAACGTCGCACAACAGAACAATCTCAGGGCGGAAGCGACGGTTGGAACGAAAACGTATGTCCAGGGGAACCCCGCCGGTGGCCAGAGAGGCGCGGACCGTGCGACGGAAATCAAGACGACCCCGCCGGCGGTGAAGGTCGCGCCGGGCCAGCCGGGCTGCCAGCTTGCGAGTGAGTGGCCCTATCAGATCTTCGATGCGACGCAGTTGGGACTCGGAGGCATGCATGAGATCCAGTTCTTCCAGCGGCGGGGCCCGCAGGGTGGCCGCCACCGGGTGTCTTCCCCGGTCCGCCACCAGCCGTCGCCGTATCTCCGCCATCAATTCCCTCCGAAGTCGTTCTATCAGCGCGTTCACCTCTTCGGTGCGAAGATGGTCCTCCAGGGCATCCCCGCTCAACCCGGGATGGGAACCTCGCTGCTCCACCAGTTCCGCCAGCATCTCCCGCAGCAAATCCAGATCGAGGCGGCGCAGGGTGCGATAAAGGTAATAGGCGCCTCCCACCGGGCGACCGGAGGTCATACTTGCCAACTCGTTCACCGCCTGTTCCACCAAGCGGCGCAATGCTCCCCAGTCGTAGCTGCCCAGAGCGGCAGCCAGCGCCTCGGCCAGAGAACCCGACCCACCCGCCGACCCCATCTGGGATGTTCCATCAGCGGGCACGTCCTGGGGAGCCGGCTCCGTCTCCGCCGGAGGTGGGGGGCGGTTGAGGGCGAAGAACACCTCAAAAGCGGTGTCGAAGGCTTCCAGGTACCGAGCAGACTTCACCATCGTGGCGCTCAAAGCGGATTTGAGGGCGTTGCGATCCGCCAAATCGACCACTTCCAGAGCGCCCATTGCGTCGATCGTCTCCACCGTCGAGACGGGAACCCCGGCGGTCCGCAGCTCCTCCACAAAGTCGGTGAGGAGGCTCAGCACCCTATATCAGCCATCGGTGGCCAATTCCTTACGGGCCAGGTCTATGTCGGCCTGATACTTGAGAAGTACGTGAGCGGTTTCGGAAAAGAATTCCTGATCAATTCTCTCCACCCCCAGAGTCAACAGGGTCCTCGCCCAGTCGATGGTCTCCGAAACCGAGGGGGGTTTCTTGAGAGCCATTCCCCGCAGGCTCCGGGCCACTTGGGCGATCGACTCCGCCAGCGCCCCGGGAAGACCCGGCGCCCGCGCCAGCAGGATGGCCCGCTCCCGTTCAGGACTGGGATAGGGAATGTGCAGAAAGAGGCAACGGCGGCGCAGCGCTTCGGAGAGTTCACGGGTGTTGTTGGAAGTCAGAATCACCAGCGGCTGTGAATCGGCCTTTATCGTCCCCAATTCGGGGATGGTGATCTGGAATTCGGAAAGCACTTCCAATAGCAACGCTTCGGTCTCCATCTCAACTCGGTCGATTTCATCTACCAGTAAGACCACTGGATCCGGTGAGGAGATGGCCGTCAACAGAGGCCGGGCCAGCAGGAAGCTGTCCGAGAATATGTCCCCCTCCATCTCCCCCCACCCCGACGATGGGTCGGCGGAAATGCGCAGCAACTGTTTGCGATAGTTCCACTCGTACAGCGCCTTGGATTCGTCGAGTCCCTCGTAGCACTGCAAGCGAACCAGTTTCCGCCCGGATGCGGACGCCAGCGCCTTCGCCAACTCGGTTTTCCCCACTCCGGCCGGACCTTCAGCGAGAACGGGCTTGTTCAAACGCGTCGCCAGAAAGATCACTTGGGAGATCCGCTCGGAGGCCAGATAACCCTGATCTGCCAGGGCGTCGGCTATTACTTGTGGGGACTCGAACGGGTCAGGAATGGGGAACTCCCCTGGTGCGGGAGCCGCATAGTCTACCTAACGCGGCCGCGTGTGCCGACAATCTGGGGAAGAGCGTCCCCTCTCAGCCCTGTAAACTCAGTAGACACGCAATGAAAATCATCATCGTGGGGGCGGGAGCAGTTGGCAGCTACTTAGCCGAGCGCTTTTCCGCCGATGGCCAACATGTGGTGGTCGTTGAAAAGAATCCCCAAACCGCCGAAGTCCTCAATTCGCGATCGGACGTGTTAACCGTCACCGGCAACGGGGCCGCCCAGGGAATGTTGAAAGAAGCCATAGCGGCTGTGGGTGACCCGGTGGATCTGTTGATCGCCGTTACCGACCAGGATGGGGTCAATGCCTTGGCCTGTCACTCGGCAACCACCCTGGGCATCAAGCAGACGGTCGCTCGCATCTCCGATTCAGGCTTGAGGTCGGGATTGCACAGCATGGGTGTTAAGGCGGTCATCGATCCCGATGACGCCACCGCCGACGAGCTGGTCCGGTTGGTCCGACTGAGCGGACTTTCTGAGCATTGGGAGTTCGCCGAAGGAAGGTTGCTGTTGGTGGGCGCCATCGCCCAACCCGCTTCTCCCCTTCTGCACGAACCCCTCAAAGAGCTTTCTCCTGTCAACGCCAAGCATGACTTCTTGGTGGTGGCGATCATCAGGGACGGGGAGACCATCGTACCCAAGGGTGCCACGCAGGTTCTGGAAGGCGACCATGTGCTGATGATGGTGGAGCCCCGCAACGTCCGGTTCGCCGCCAAGTTGTTGGGCATCAAGACTCGTTTGGCCAACCGGGTGGTGGTGACCGGAGATTCACGGTTGGCCAGAGTGGCCATCCGCAAACTGCGGGAGTCGTGGTTATCGGTGGTCTTCATCTCCGCCGATCATAACTTCTGCCGGATGGTGGCCGACGCCGAACCCCGGGTGTTGTCCATATTCGACGATCCGGCCGATCCCAAAACTTTGGGGCGGCTGGATATGGGAGACAGAGACGCCCTCCTGGCGCTCTCCGACGACGACGCCACCAATGCCCTGATATGTATGGTCGCCAAGGCGCTGGGCGCCCCCATGGCGGTAGCCCGCCTAAACAATCCCCACTATGTGGGACTGCTGGAAGGGAGGGGCATCGACGCCGCTGTTTCCCCTCGTCTGCTGGCGGCGGGAAGCATTCTCCGTTATGTCCGCCGGGGAGTCGTTCACTCGGTGGTGACTTTCAGTGACTCGGACGCGGAGGCGATCGAGTTGGACATTTCCAATGAGAGCCCGGTGGCCGGCCGGAGGTTGGTGGACATCAACCTTCCTGCGGGATCGATAGTAGGGGGAATCGTGCGCAAGAAGACCCCGATACTCCCCCGCGGCGATACCGTCATCCGACCCAGAGACCGGATCGTCGTGTTTAGTCTCCCTGACCACATCACCGAAATAGAAAATCTGTTTCACGGGAAAGAGACATGAAACTCACCGCCGCGGTGGGCTGGATGGGTCGCCGTGGGATGTTGGCCTCCATCCTGCTGATCACCGGCATCACCGCCATTGCCGTGGGCCTGGCGATGTTTTTGGCCGCCAGTGTATCGCTTCTTTACGGTGAGTTCTCGGATGCCAGAGCTATAGGGGCAGCCGCGGCAGTGACGGTGGCTGGCGGAGCATTGTTGCGCTGGTCGGTGGAAAAGCCCACCACCTTGACCACCCGGGCAGGGTTCGCGGGCGTGGGGATCGCCTGGCTGATGATGTCGGTGTGCGGCACTCTCCCCTATCTGTTCACAGGCGCCATCCCCGAGGTAACAAACGCCTTTTTTGAAACGGTCTCCGGGTTCACAACCACCGGCGCCTCCCTGGTGCTCGACCCGAGCCAACTTTCTCATGGGATACTCTTTTGGCGGTCACTAACCCAATGGTTGGGAGGCATGGGGATAATCGTGCTGTTCGTGGCGGTTTTGCCTCTGCTGGGAGTTGGTGGGGTGGAACTGGCCCGTGCCGAGTCTCCTGGGGGGAGTCCCGATCGCCTCACTCCCCGTTTCCAGGACACCGCCAAGCGACTATGGATCATCTATGTGGCGCTTACCTGCCTGGAGGTCTTGATGCTGCTCTGGGCAGGCGACATGGATCTGTTTCAGGCCGTAAACCATTCTCTGACCACCATGTCCACGGGGGGATTCGGCACGGAGGCCACTTCCATCACCGGGTTCAGCCCCTACACCCAATGGGTCATCATCGTATTCATGGCCATGGCGGGAGTCTCGTTCTCCCTCCACTACCGGGCGCTTCTCAACCCCACCCGGTATTTGCGGCATGAGGAGTTCAGGGTCTACGCCGTGGTGGTGTTGATCGCCGCAGCCTTTCTGGCCATCGCCCTGGCCAATCAGGGAACCGAGTGGGAGGAGGCCGTCCGGGACGGCACCTTCACCGCAGTGTCAATGGTGACCACCACCGGGTACAGCACTGCCGATTTCGGAGCCTGGATACCGCCATTGCAAATCCTGATACTGATTCTGATGACGGTGGGAGGCATGGCCGGATCAACCGCGGGAGGAATCAAGAGCTTTCGGATCAAGATTCTGGCACACACCGCCTTCACCGAGTTGCGCCGGGTCATCCATCCCCAGGGAATGTTCTTGGTGCGACTCAACAAACAAGTTGTTTCGATCAACTTCATCAGGGGTATCTTTTCCTTCTTCGTGTTGTACATGTTCCTCCTAGGGATGGGCACGGTCCTGTTCAGCACCATTGAGCTTTCCTTCGGGTCCTCCGACACTGTTTCCTCCATATCGGCGGTCGTGGCCAGCCTGGGGAACATCGGACCCGGCTTGGGAGACGTAGGACCCGCCACCAACTACGCGCTGGTCTCGATTCCGGGCAAGTGGCTCTTGTCCTTTTTGATGATCGTCGGGCGCCTTGAGATTCTCCCCATCCTGGTGTTGGCCATTCCCTCTGTATGGCGTAAATAGGAGTTTGGCCCGGATCGGGATGCGCCGGTCCCATACCTGGCCCCAACCCAGCGAGATCCATTCCTGGCCCGCCCAAGGCCCTACGCCGCAAGTATATTGCATGCGTTTAGGGTGGCTTGCGATGTGTTTCAGTCGTCTTGTCACAGGGTTGTTGTATGTTGGGTGGATGGGAAGTTACCAAACACCCACCGGATCCGAACACCCGAACTCACCCGGACCGGAACAACCAAACTGCGAAACACTAGCCCCACCCAACCTGGACAATTCGCGAAACAACGGCAAGGAGGCGGCGGGGGAGGGAACCCAACAGGGAACAAACCCACACCGACGTTCGCGACTTAGCGTTGCGGACAGAGGGGTTATTCGACTAGGATTACCAGGTCGTCTCTATGGATAAGCTCTACGGTGGGTTTGCCACTCTCTTGGAGGGCTCGGCATTGGTGGGCTGTGATGCGGGAAATTCCTTTGGCGATAACTCTTCCCTCCGGGTCCAACACCTGCACGGCGTCGCGGGCATCGAAATCCCTTTCTATCTTCCTTACTCCCACTGGCAGCAGGCTCTTTTTTAGCTGAGTTATGGCCCGCACCGCTCCGGCGTCCACGGTTACCTGCCCGCGGGTCTCCTGACCGAATGCTATCCAGAGTTTGCGGGCGCTTAGCTTTCGGGACTGGGGATTTACCCAGGTGCCGATCCGTTCCCCGCTGCAGATCCTGGCTACAACCGCCGGTTCGGACGCAGAAGCGACCACCGTGGGGATGCCGCAAAAAGCTGCCATTCGGGCAGCGGCCACTTTGCTGAACACACCGCCCGACCCAAGCTGTCCTCCCGGGAGGCGGGCAATGGAGTCGAGTCTCTGATCGGTTGAGGAGATCTCACCCATCAACTCCGCGTCCTGTGAGGAGGGATCAGCCGTATAGAGACCAGGGGTATCAGTCAGCAAGATGAGCAAATCAGCCGAGACCAAATGAGAGACCAACGCCGACAACCGGTCATTGTCCCCCACCCGCAACTCCTCCACACCCACCGAATCGTTTTCGTTGACGACCGGAACTATCCCCCGCTCCAGCATCCCCAACAGAGCCATCCGGGCATTTAGATAAGGAGTGCGATCCGCCAACACTCCCCTGGTCAACAACACTTGTCCGGCCACCAGTCCCCGCTTGGCGAACTCGGCGGTGTAGAGACCCATTAGGCGACCCTGTCCCACAGCCGCTGCTACCTGCAATCCGGCCAAATCGGTGGGCCGAGCGGACAGTCCCAACGCCGGGAGGCCCGCCGCCACCGCTCCCGAAGTGACCAACGCGGTGGGATGGCCGCGGGCAAACGCCTGTGCCACATGCTCAACTACTCGCTCCAAAGCGTCAGCATCGGGTCCGTCCTCCAGCCGCACCAGGCTGGAGGAACCGATCTTTATCACCAGAACCCCATCGGGAGATACCACTCGCCTCACTCCCACCCCCCGATGTCGGGATCTTCGTATTGAAGTTCCACCCCCCCGATCGAAACCGTATCCCCGTGACGGGCCCCGGCCTCTCGGAGAGCTCGACTCACCCCTAGGCGGTCCAGGCGGGTCGAAGCCAGTCGGGCTGCCTCAGGGGTATCGAGATTCCCCAGAGCCACCGCTCGATCCGCGGCCAACCCCTCCACAAACCACCCCTCATCGGTACGGGAAACCACAAACCCTCGCTGCTGAGGACGATGGAGGATGAATCCTTCCCGGACGGTGCTCGTCTCCCGCGCCCGCCCAATCAATTCCTTGACCCGACGCAAGAAGGGAAGCAGGCCCTGTCCGGTAACTGCCGAGATCAAAAAGGATCCGGGAATAGTTTCAGCAATTTCCTTGGATTCCGGAAGGTCAGCCTTGTTGACCGCAACCACCCGGGGACGTTTCACCAGCGGAGCCGAGTACCTCTCCAGTTCACCCAAGAGCGCGTCCAACTGAACGCCGGGCGCCACTTCCGCCATAGGAGATGGGTCAAGCATTATTACCAGCACCGACGCTCGCTCCACATGACGCAAAAAGGTATGCCCAAGCCCACGACCCTCCGCCGCCCCCTCTATCAGCCCAGGAACATCCGCCATGGTGAAATCGTCATTGTCAATCTCGACCACCCCCAGGTTGGGAGTAAGGGTGGTGAACGGGTAGTCGGCGATCTTGGGACGGGCAGCCGACACTCTCGACAAAAGCGTGCTTTTTCCGGCGTTGGGAAACCCCACTAAAGCAGCGTCGGCCTGCAGTTTCATCTCCAGGCGAAACCAACCCGCCGACCCCTTCTCCCCTTTTTCGCTCACCGCCGGGACCCGATGGCTGGCGCTGACCAGGGCTGCGTTTCCCCGACCACCTTTTCCGCCTCGCGCCAAAATTGCCTGCTGCCCCTCCTCCACCAGATCCGCCAGCAACACGCCGGCGTCGTCGTACACGGAGGTACCCAGTGGCGTAGGTATTACCAAAGGATCGCCTCGCCGTCCTTGTCGAAGACGATCCGCCCCCCCGACGCCGTATTCGGCCACATGGTGCGAATGCCTTTGATAGCGGAACAGGGTGCCCACCGAAGCGTCGGCGCGCACCACCACATCTCCTCCCCTTCCTCCCGAACCTCCCAGCGGCTTCCCCCGCGGTTTCCCCCGCCGACGCTCGAAGCTGACCATACCACTTCCCCCGTCTCCGGCGCGAATATGCACCCTGACCGAGTCAACGAACATCGCGACCGGCCGGAAGGGGAATCAGTCGGTAAGGACGCTCACCAAGCGGCGACGGTTCCTCACCCCGTACTTGACAACGCCCGAGGCGCGGGCATACAACGTATCGTCACTTCCCCGGCCCACATTGAAGCCGGGATGAATGCGGGTCCCGCGCTGTCGAACCAGCACCGATCCGCAATGGACCGACTGCCCGTCGAACACTTTGGGACCAAGTCGCTTGGCGTGCGATTCCCGTCCGTTTCGGCTTGAGCCCCCTGCTTTGGTCTTGGACATCTCGACTCTCCTTTAAGACCCGGTCGGTAGGTTGATGTCGAGGACCTCAATCTGGGAATACTTCTGACGGTGGCCCATCCGCCGGCGATACCCGGTCTTGGACTTGTACTTGAAGATCCGGATCTTTGGCCCCTTCACCTCTCCCAGCAGGCGTGCGGAAACCGTCGCTCCCCGCAGGGCCGGGCCCGTCAACACATTTCCCTCTCGGTCCACCACCAACACCGGAGTGAAGTTGATTTCATCGGAATTTGAAGACAACCGCTCCACGCTGACAACGTCACCAGGAGCGACCTTGGCCTGTTTTCCACCGCTGGCTATTACTGCATACATGCTGAAACAGTCATTCTATGTAGCACACGACAAAATGCCAAGGTCAAATACCGGCTGCTACCCGCGACGGGGAGGAGAAGGTTGGATCTTTGATAATCAGACCCTGCCCGCCGCAATGGTCACACTGCTTGGAGAAAGATTCCAAGAGGCCCGCTGAGACATTCTTGCGGGTCATCTCCACCAGCCCCAGCCGGGAGACTTCGAATGCCTCGGTTCGGGTCTTGTCCCGGGCCAGCACTTCGTTCAGCTTTCTGAGAACTTTGCGCTGATTGGCCTCTCTGGACATATCGATGAAATCAACCACGATGATTCCTCCGATATCCCGCAGGCGCAATTGGCGTCCGATCTCTTCGGCTGCCTCCAGATTGTTTTGCAGGATGGTGTCCTCCAGGTTGGAGCGGCCCACAAAACGTCCGGTGTTGACATCGACAACTGTCAAAGCCTCGGTGGAGTCAAACACCAAATGACCTCCCGAAGGCAACGGGACCCGACGTTTCAATGCCTTCCTCACCTGGTCGTCAACGTGAAACCTGTCGAAAAGAGAGATAGCGTGGTCATACCGTTTCACCCGGGTCACCAAGTCGGGGTCAGCCGAGCGAAGATAATCCACTACCCGCTGGTAAGACTCAGCGTCATCGATTTCCACTCGTCTCGTCTCCGACGAGAGATGCTCCCTGATCACCCGGATCAAAAGATCGGAGTCCCGGTAAAGCAACCGTGGACCTCCCCCGCGGGCGGCTTCCTCGGTGATCTCGTTCCACTTGTCGGCCAGCTTCGACACCTCCGCCTTGATTTCCTTGGCCGTTGCCTGCCGCGCGGCGGTGCGAACGATCACGCCAAACCCGGACGGGACCAGTTCATCCACCACTTGTCGCAGCCGGGAACGCTCCGCGCGGGAGAGCCGCTGGGAGATGGACACGTTGGAATAACCGGGCTGCAGGACCAGGAACCGCCCAGCCAGGGAAATGTGACCTCGCAAACGGGGGCCCTTGGCGCCCATCGCATCCCTCCTGACCTGTACCACCACTTCATCACCCTCCGAAATAACCTGCTCCACCCGAGGACGACCACCTTTGCCGAACCGGTCCGGGTCGACAAATACGTCATCTGCATAGAGAACACCGTTCTTCCCCTCGCCGATGTCCACAAAAGCGGCTTCCATCCCCGGCAACACATTGCGCACCACTGCCAGGTAAATGCTCCCTACTAGCGACCCCTCACCAGGGCACTCCGAGTAGTACTCCACCAAATCCGGGCCCTCCATAATGGCCACTCTGGTCTCATCCCCCACGCTGACCAATATCTTGCTGCGCAGCGCGGTCGGCTGAACCGTCGATTCGACAGAAGCGGGGTCGGGAGGGGTACCAACCCGGCGACCCGGAGATGACCCGCGGCTGGTCGCAATACCCGAACTGCCCTTGCGGGAGGCGGCCTGACGAGGCCTGGGTTTTCTTTTTCTGGGAACGGGTTTGGTCTTGGTGAGACTCTTGGGAGCTACCCGACGGATCTCTACTTCCGAACCGTTTACCTGGCGCCTCTCCCGTTCTTCTACATAATCACCGCCGACTCGGCGAATCACCTCCGTACGGCCTTTTCGTAACCAACCCATAAACAACCCTCCTAATCAAATTGACAATGGGAACCGGAATCTCTTCTTCTTGATCACAATCTTCCCTGCTCCCTCGGCTGAACTCCGCCGCTGGGATCAGATCAAGAAGATCAACTCCTGAGCCTGTGGCCTCGGTGGGCCAGACAAGGCCCTGCCAGAGCCTTTTCCAACTCTCTCACCATATTATGCAACTCCGCAACATAAAGTGAAATCTTCTCCGACCAAAAACCCGATGCCCCGGCCACATGGCTATCCCGAAAAAGCGCTTCTCCCCCTCGCTACGCCGCCCGGCCAAACATGGGGTCGCAGCCTCCAAATCGAGAGGCACATCCCAATCCCCATCGTCGCGGTCAGGTAGAAAGATCCCCCTTGGCTCAAGAAGGGAAGGGGAAGGCCAGTTATGGGTACCAATCCCAGAGTCATCCCCACGCTTATGAACACATGGAACATCAAAAGGACCGCCACCCCTGTGGCGATCAGTGAACCGTACTGATCAGGGGCGGTGACCGCAATGCGCAGCAGTCGCCAGATTATATAACTGAAAACCAGCAGCACTATCACACCTCCCACAAACCCCAGTTGTTCCCCCACCGCGGTAAAGATAAAATCGCTCTCCTGCTCGGGGACCAGGCCCTGATTGGTGATGGTGCCTTCGAAGAGCCCCTGGCCGGTCACCTGACCGGAGGAGATCGCCAGTCTGGCCTGTCGGATGCTCCAACCCAGCCCCTGGGGATCCAACTCAGGATCGATGAATACCCTGAGACGGTCGATCTGATGTGACTCCAGGAACCCCAGCCGCCAGACCATCACCACCAAGCCCACCGCCCCCGACAGCAGGGTGATCAACTGCGCCCGGGTAGCCCCCGACACGAACAACATCAACAAAAGAATGGCGGGATAGGACATCATCGTGCCGAGATCGGGCTGCAAGAATATGAACACCATAGGGACCACTGAAAGCACCACCGCGTAGGCCACTTTACGCCAGGGAAGATGCTGGGAGGTTTCTTCGGGACCCTCGCTAAGCAGCGACGCCAAAACAATGACCAGCACCAGCTTGGTGAACTCGGCAGGTTGGATGTTCACCGGGCCAAGGCTGATCCACCGCTGCACCCCGTTCACCGGTTCGAAGAGAAACGCCACCGCCAAAGCGACCAGAGAACCCACATAGAGAACCGGCGCCAGAAACCGGTAGTCCCGATAGTCGAGGTAGCTCAGCACCCCCATGACGACCAACCCGATCACCATAAACACCATTTGGCGCTCGGTAGATGCCGACGGCAATAGCTCCCGCCGTTCCAAGGCTCCTCGGGTAGCCGAATAAATCATCAGCAGCCCGAACCCCGACAGAACCAGCACCGAACCCACCAGCCCCAGGTCAGGGCGGGATATGGTATCTCCCTTCCCCATCCACCAGCCACCTTGACGTCTAGGCAGAAAGGCCATCAGTTTGTCGCCTCCCCGGCTTCAATGGGATCCAACTCCTCGCCCATCAGATACTGCATAATGTAACGGCCCATAGGCGCGGCCACCCTCCCTCCCGATCCACCTTGGTCAACCAACACCACAACCACCCATTTAGGGTTATTGATGGGAGCCACCCCCGCGAACCAAGCGTGACTGTCTCGATTGGCGGAGGATTGCCCAGTCCCGGTCTTGCCTCCAACCAAATCCAACGAGGCGCCGAATCCCGAAAAGGCCCGGCGGGCTGTTCCGCTCACCACCACCCGGTTCATATCCGAAAGCAAAGAAGCCACCACCCCCGGGGCAAGATCGATCTGGTTTTTCGGCTCCGGGATGGCCGCCCACAGCAACTCGCCTTCCGGAGAGCGTACCTGGCTCACCACCCGCGGAGTCCACACGGTTCCACCATTGGCCAGCGCCCCGTAGGAGATCGCCACCTGCAGAGGAGAGGCCAACATATCGCCCTGCCCGATCGCCAGGTTCATCAGATCACCCCCCACCCAGGGACTGGCCAGAGCCAAGCGAGCCGGGTCCAGACGGACGGGAGCAGACGGGTCTTCCAGTTGAATCCTCTTCCAACTTTCAAACAACTCCCGATCAGGGACGATTCCCGCCTGATCCCCAGGCAGATCCACCCCGGTAAAGGAGCCATACCCGGTGGAGCGCGCCATTTCCTGTAACACATGTTCGCGATTGGTATTTCGCCAATTGCGCCACACCCCCAGCGCCAGATTATAAAAATAGATGTTGCAGGAGTGCTCCAACGCGCCGTGAATGTCCAGCCACCCCAGTTCCGCCGGGTAGTACCAATCTCGAAAAACCTGAGGACTTCCCTCATCAATTTCGGTCAGAACCAGTTCCCCGTCGCAGTTGATCCTCCGATTCACCGAATCAACCCCTTCTATCGCCTGAGCAAAGGGTATGTTGTATAGGAGCGCCGCGGTGTAGGTGACCACTTTGAAGGTGGAGGCGGGGGGATACAGTCCTCCCACCACCAGGTTGAGAAAGGCTTTCTCGTCGGATAGCCGAGCGAATTCGAGTTGATCGATTCCCCAAACGAACTGTTGCGGATCAAAGTCCGGATAGCTTGCCAAAGCCAGAATCTCCCCGTTGGTGATGTCCATCACCACTGCGGCCGACCTTTCCGCGGGAGTGAGAGCCGCCGGAACCTCCCCCTTCTCCAGAGCCTGGTTTCTTTCTTCTTCCTTGATCACGTTGGAGAGTTCTATCCCCTGCAACAGGGCGTCCTCCACCACCTTCTGAAGTCGCTCATCCAAGGTCAGATAGACGGTGGCGCCCGATGCGGGGGGAATTTCGGTCCGCTCTTCGGTGATTCGCCCAGCCTTATTAACCCGATAGACGCGGTCACCGGGTGTTCCTTGCAGCCATTCGTCGTAAAAGCCCTCCACTCCCAGCTTGCCGATCCGAATACTCGGATCCAGATAAGGTCTGCTCGCTAGGTCATCGGCGGAAGGAAAACCCAGATGCCCGATCACATGTGACATGGCGCCACCCGTTAAATAGACCCTCTCGGGGTAGTTTTCCACCACCACCCCCGGGAATGAACGCAGTTGCTCTTCCAACTGATAGGCGGTGGTAGCGTCCACCACAGCCAAGGGGAACCGCTGATTTACCCCGACCTCGTCGTACAAAGCGGCTATCCACTCCGAAGGAATGTCCAACCGGGCAGACAGTCGGGCGATCGCCTGCTCCTTCTGAGAAGACTGGAGTAACTGTCTGTCTAATATCACCATCGGGACTATTCGACTGGTGGCCAGCAACTGTCCGTTGCGATCCCGGATATCACCTCTCGGCGCCGGGGTTGAGATGGACACCAGACCCTCTTCATAGACGATCGCCGCCGCGGCAACCCCCTCTCCCACCTGCAGAAACCATAGGCGGATCCCCAAAAACCCAAAGAGCAAGGCAAAGATCCCCGCCACCACCGCGATCCGATAGGTCCCTTTCACTTCAGAGCGGGCACCCAAAGCCGGCTGGAAATGGGAAACAGGGCCATGGCCAGCAGGAAATTGATACTGGGCGTCAACGCCATCCGCCGCAAGGCTTCCCAGATAACCAGAGACCATTCTCCAAAGGCCACGCTGATCACGGTGTGGGCGACTATGCCGGCCAGGGTCAGAAGCAATATTCGCAGGGCATTGACCGACATTCCCCGGCCTCCCTGCTCACGGGTCAATGCCGCCCCCCAGGCCACCAGTGTCATTGAGAATGACCACAGCCCCAGCACTGAGGTTCCCGAGACATCCAATAGCAGACCCGCTGAGAAACCCAAGAGGAGAACCCCATTGTCCTTGAGCCGGAAAGCCGCGTAACCAACCGCCACCGTTACCAAATCGGGAGACACTCCCATTATCTGGATCCTTCCCATCACCGAAGTCTGCAGGACCACCGCCGCCACCACCACTGCCAGCCATGCAAAACCCACTCCCCAACGGGTTGTCCCTCCTGGCCGAGAAAGGAGCGAAGCGCGCCGGATTCGGGAACTGACCATGCCTCGGGCGGACTTTCGGCGAGCCCGGTAACGGCGAGAGCGGAAACGGCTACTCATTGGGACCGGAGGGCCAAGACACCACCAGAACCGCCCTCACCCGCTGGGGATCGGAAAAGGGACTCACCGTCCCACGCAACACCGACCCGGTGAGTTGGGCATCCCCCACCAGCGCCCCCACCGGCAAGCCGGGAGGAAAGTTGACTGAGAGTTGGGAGGTAACCACGTCTTCGCCTTCCGCCACTATCGGGGGACGGTCGATGATCTCCAGACTGAGCAGGTCCGTTCCCACTCGTGGCCGCAGAATGCCCACACTCCCCGCCACCAACACCGTCACGCTCTCCACATCAGCCGTGATGGGAATCACGGTGGCAAATGCGTCAGTCGACGACCCGATCCTCCCCAACAGATAACCGTTCTCGTCCAAGACCGGGTTGCCGGGCACCACCCCATCATTCAAACCCTTGTCGATCCTCAGGTGGAACTCGAAGCCGACTTGTCTCCCCACCACATTGGCCAGAGTCCGCGTCTGTTCCACATTGGGCAGATCCAATCCCACCAGCCGTTCCAAAGATTCCAACCTGGCTAGTTGGTCCTCCACCGCAGCCATCTCGGCCAAAGTTTCGGCCAACTCGGCGCGCAGCGCTTCATTCCTGGAACGGAGGGTGGCGATGCCCACCAAACCCTCCACCGTATCCACCATGGGGTTGAAGACCTCCGAAGCCACTCTCTGCAGAGGAACCAGCCAACTTCCCAAACCGACCCGCATCACCCCCCAGCTACCAGATCTCACCTCCAAGGTGGCCGACAACAGGGAGACAATCATCAAAACGGTCAACACCATGGTCCGGCCTCTGGACCTGAACTCGTACACGGCTAACCCGTTGGCTTAGGTCAAACGCTGGACGTGATAGAAAGCGCGTTCCTGAACGATTGTCGTTCCTCCAGGCACTTGCCGGCGCCCAACACCACAGACAACAAAGGATTGTCGGACACCCTCACCTTGATCTTGATTTCCTTCTCCAACAGATCTTTGAGCCCGGGCAACAAGGCCCCTCCCCCGGTCACGACGATACCCTGACCAATGATGTCGGAGGCGATGTCGGGGTTGAGAACCGTTAGCGTTTTCCTAACCGCATCCACGATTTCGTCCACTGGCTGTTTGATAGCTTCCCGGATTTCGGAAGTGGATACCACGACCTTGTCGGGCTGACCGGTGTGGAGGTTGTGCCCTTGTATCTCGGCCATCCGGTTTTCGCGGGGCCAAGCCGATCCGATGGCTATTTTGAGATCTTCGGCGGTACGAGTCCCAATCCGCAGACCCTTCTCATACTGGATCCACTCGATGATCGATTGGTCCATGGCGTATCCGGCCGTCCGGATACTCCGGCCTGCCACCACTCCTCCCAGGGACAAGACACCGATCTCGGTGGTTCCGCCGCCAATATCCACCACCATGGAGCCCTTGGCCTCGGAAACCGGGAGATCTTCACCGATGGCGGCGGCCATGCTTTCTTCGATGACGTAGGCGCGGCGCGCCCCCGCTTTGAAAGCCGCATCCTCAGCCGCCCGCCGTTCCACCGTGCTGCTCTCCGAAGGGACGCATATCACGATCTCAGGGCGATAGAACCAGCGGGGCTGGACTTTCTTCACGAAATAGCGAATCATCCGAGCGGTGATGTCGAAGTCGGCGATTACACCGTCACGCATAGGACGAATGGCGGTGATCTGCGCCGGGGTCCGACCGATCATGTGTTTGGCTTCGGCGCCCACCGCCAGAAGTTCACCCGTACGCGAATCAATCGCCACCACCGACGGCTCACCCAGCACCACCCCTTTGCCGCGCAGGTAAACCAGAGTGTTGGCAGTTCCAAGATCAATTGCCATACCCTGGCTGCCCAATATCATGGAGAGCACCTCATCTCCGGAAGCAACCTCTAGCGACCAATGTCAATGCTAACTGAACCACAGGGCTATTTCCCGGGAAGCACTGGTTGGAGAGTCGGAACCATGGACCAGATTCTTGGTGGTCTCCAGACCGAAATCTCCCCTGATGGTTCCCGGTGGCGCAGTTGCCGGGTTGGTAGGACCTATTAAGACCCTGGCCACCGACACCGCCGACTCTCCCTCCCAAACCATCGCCATCACTGGCCCACTGGTAACAAACGAGATCAGATCCTGATAAAAGGGGCGTGAACAATGCTCGGCGTAATGCTCACCCGCCAACTCCTCACCCACCCTTTGCAGACGCGCCTGCACCATCCGCAGGCCTTTTGATTCCAGCCGACGAATGATCTCGCCCACCAAACCACGAGCAACCCCATCGGGCTTCACCATTATAAAAGTTTGTTCACAAGCCATATCGAAGATTCTATTGAGCCGGAGAGGGGATTTGAACCCCTGGCCTGCTCATTACGAGTGAGCTGCTCTGCCAGGCTGAGCTACTCCGGCCTTCACCTCAAGGTTAGGAGCCACGCTCCTTCTACAGACCCAACAAAGTTCGGACTTCCCCGACCAGATAAAGTGAACCCGCCACCAGTACCCGCCCTCCCCGCCCGGCCAGGCTATAAGCTCTTTGGATAGCCTCCGCCGGATCAGCGCACTGGATAACCGGAAGGTCCGAAATCCGCTTGATCCGACCCGCCATTTCATGGGGGTACAGGGCCCGCGGCGAATCGGCCCGGGAGGCCACAACTTTGTCCAAAAGGGGTGCCAGAGCGGCAATCATCGACTCTAAATCCTTATCGCCCATCACTCCCAGAACTCCCACCCATCCTCCTTCACCGAACTCCTCGGCCATTGACTTGGCCAGCACCGTGCATGCCTCGGGGTTGTGTGCGCCATCCAACAAGAGGAGGGTGGAATCCCTTGAAATAAGTTCCATACGGCCGGGAACCGAGAAACGCCTAAGTCCGGCCCGAAGCCGGTCGGCATCCAGGCCCCGCTCCAACCAGGCTTCCGCCGCGGCCACCGCCACCGCCAGGTTTCGGATTTGATGGCGTCCCCGCAGCGGCAACCGCAAGTTCTCATAGGATCCGTACAAGCCGTCCACAGAAACTCTCCAGCCACCCTCAGGCATCGCAGAAATCGCCCTCACCCCGAAGTCTTTTCCCAACCACAACACCTCGGCGCCGCTAGCTCGGGCTTTCCTCTCCACCACCGGTGCCGCTTCCGGTGGAATGGCACCACACACCAGCCGCGCGCCGGGATCGACTATGCCCAACTTCTCGCGAGCGATCTGCGGTAGGGTGTCTCCCAAATACTGGGTGTGGTCAAAACCGAGACCGGTTAGCACCGCCACTTCGGCAGAGACCACATTGGTGGCGTCCAGCCTTCCTCCCAGACCCACCTCCAACACCATGGCGTCCACTCCGGCCCGGGCGAAATGGGCGAAGGCGGCCGCGGTGGTCAACTCGAAATAGGTAAGACCCCGACCCCCATCCGCCACCTCCTCCACAATCACCTCGGCCACCTCCGAGATGGCTTCGGCAAATTGGAGGGGGGTGAGAGATCTGCCATTGACCGCAATCCTCTCCTCCACGGCCTGAAGGTGAGGGGAAGTAAAAACCCCTGCGCTGTAACCCTGGGTTACCAGCACCTGCCCCGCCATGCGTGAGGTGGAGGTCTTGCCGTTGGTGCCGGCCACGTGTATCACCCGACGTCGGGTGTGGGGATCGCCCATTCGGGACATGACGGCCCTCATGGGTTCCAGGCCGAACTTTCTCCCCAAACCTATGCAGGAGTCCAGGTAGGAAAGAGCCCCTGGGTAGTTCATCTGTTATAAAGCCTCTCGCTGGAGCCGAAGGGAACCTAACCGCTCGGTAGCCTCGGCTAGTTTGCCGCGCTCTTTCTCCACAACCGCCGCCGGAGCCCGTTCGACGAAATCCGGATTGTCGAGCTTCCCCAAAGAACGGTTTACCTGCACTGCGAGCCGGGAGATAGCCCGATCTATCCGCTGACGTTCAGCTTCCGGATCCACCAACCCACGGAGCGGGATGAAGCCATCCCAGCGGCCCGCCGACAGGTGGACATGGCCTTTGCCCACCCCTTCCTTCCAGGTTTCGACCGACGCGCCGGCCAAGTTCTCCACCAGTTCTACAACCCATCGGGGAGGCTGACCGGTAATCCCCAAGGGAAGGACCTGGCGGTGGCTCAGGCCCTGGGCGGCCCGGAATTGGCGTATCCCGGAAACTAGAGCTTTGAGATCCTCCATCTCGGGTACCGGGTCATAGGGAGGAATGTTGGGCCAATCGGCGCCGGCCAGCAATTCGGTCCCCACCAGATACGACCACAGTTCCTCTGTCAGGAACGGAATGGCGGGATGGAACAGCTTAAGAAGATCCCGCATCACCACTCCCAGAGTCTCTTGAGTGACCTGGGAATCGTCGGAACTATCGAGGGCCGCCTTGGACATCTCCAAATACCAGTCGAACACCTCGGCCCACGAATAGTTGTACAACAGGCTGTAGGCGTCGGAGAAACGATACCCGTCGGAGAGCCGATCAAACCGGGCAGCCACCTCACCCAAGCCCGCCAGCACCCACCGATCCACCGGCGCCGGGTTGGCCGGATACCCACCGTAAGGAGGAACGCTTCTTTCGGGCAGATGGCGAAGGACGTACCGCACTGCATTCCACAGTTTGTTCCCGAAGCGACGAGTGCCCTCCACCCACTCCATGTCGAGAGGAACGTCCTGGCCGGGGTTGGCCGCCTGGATCAGGGCCAGGCGCAGAGGATCGGCCCCGTACTCTTCCACCACCTCCAACGGGTCGATGGTATTCCCCAATGACTTGGACATCTTGCGCCCTTCGCTGTCCCGCACCAAGCCGTGGATCACCGTCTCCCGGAAAGGAACATCTCCCAGAAACCGCAGGCCCATCTTCATCATCCGGGCCACCCAGAAGTAAATAATGTCGAATCCGGTGATCAAAACCATGTTGGGATAGAACCTGGCCAGATCCTCGGTCTCTTCGGGCCACCCCAAGGTGGAGAACGGCCACAGCGCCGACGAGAACCATGTGTCCAACACGTCAGCGTCCTGCACCAATTCCCCTGCTCCGCACACCTGGCAAACTTCAGGCACGGAGCGGGCAACCGTGATGTGCTCGGAGGCGCAGTACCAAGCGGGGATGCGGTGTCCCCACCAGATCTGGCGGGAGATACACCAATCGCGCAGGTTTTCCATCCAATGAAAGTAGCTCTTCTCCCAATGGGAAGGGATGAAACAGTTGTCGCCCGATTTGACCGCCTCGATGGCGGGCCGAACCAGTTCATCCACTTTCACAAACCACTGGGTCGACAAGACAGGTTCCACCACCGTGTCGCAGCGGTAGCAAAACCCTACCGAGTGTTGGTACGGCTCCCGGCCGACCAGGGCCCCTTCCGCGTCCAGCGCGTCGATCACCGCCCTCCGGGCTTCAAGACTATCCAACCCCGCAAAGCGGTCGCCCGCCTGGGTGATCACTGCTTTGTCGTCCAGCACCAGAATCCTCTCCAAACCATGGCGCTCGGCTATCTCGAAGTCCAAGGGATCGTGGGCGGGGGTGACTTTCACGGCCCCCGTCCCGAAATCGGGATCCACGCCCCGATCGGCCACGATGGGGATCGTCCTCCCCAGCAAGGGAAGTCGGACTTCTTTACCCACTATGTCCCGGTAGCGGGAATCATCAGGATGTACGGCCACCCCGGTGTCGCCCAACATGGTCTCGGCCCGGGTGGTGGCCACCGTCACCCCCCCGGATTCGTCCGAGAAAGGGTAGAAAATCCTTACCAACTCTCCATCCAGTTCCTGGTGCTCCACCTCTATGTCGGCCAAGGCGGTCTCACAGCGGGGACACCAGTTGATTATTCGCTCCCCCCGGTAGATCAGCCCGTCCTCGTAGAGTCGGACGAACACTTCCAGAACTGCCGTGGACAGACCCTCGTCCAGAGTGAATCTCTCTCTGGTCCAGTCGCACGAGTTGCCCATTCTTCGTATTTGTTGGGTGATCCGTCCCCCGAAGCGCTCCTTCCACTCCCAAACTCGATCAATGAAAGCCTCCCTGCCCAGATCAAAACGGTTCAGGCCCTTCTCTGCCAGCGACTTCTCCACCACAGTCTGGGTGGCGATGCCGGCGTGGTCGGCTCCCGGCACCCACAGCACTGCCCAGCCCTGCATGCGGCGACGGCGAGCTATGACATCGTGGATGGTGTGGTTGAGGGCGTGGCCTATGTGAAGGGACCCAGTGACATTGGGAGGAGGAATCACCACGCAGAAAGGATCGCCCTCCGGCCGGTATTCGGGACGGAAGATCCCGGCGTCCTCCCAGAGCGAATACCATCGTGGCTCTATTACCTTGGGATCGTAAGCGGCTCTCATCCGAGCCTGGGAGATTCCCATGGTCGCCGCAGCAACTCAGGCGGTCTGTTCGCGCTGGCGCTTACTTGCCCGAGCGTCTCTCAACGAGGCCACGTTTCCCTCTCTCACCATCAGATGGTCCACCACCACTCGCCTGATGTCGGGGCGAGTGGGCGCCTGGAACATCAGGTCGCAAAGCAAGTCCTCCATAATTGACCGCAGACCCCGGGCTCCGGTGCCTCGGGCGAGTGCCTGCTCTGCGATCTCGCCAATCGCTTGGGGGGTGAAGATCAACTCCACATCATCAAGATCCAAGAGATGGCGGTACTGCTTGATCAGGGCGTTGCGAGGCTCCTGCAGAATCTTCACCAGATCATCGACATCGAGGGGATGGACGGCGCTGAGCACCGGCAACCGTCCGATGAACTCGGGTATCAGTCCATATTTCATGAGATCCTCGGGAAGCACCTGACGAAGCAGGTCGCCGTCGGAGCGTTCGAGGCGAGACTTGATATCGGCGCCAAACCCCACCGAACCACTCCCCACCCGCCGGGCGATGATGTCCTCCAATCCATCAAATGCGCCTCCGCAGATGAACAAGATGTCCGTGGTGTCGAGCTGAAGAAACTCCTGGTGGGGGTGTTTTCGCCCACCCTGTGGGGGAACCGAGGCGACCGTCCCCTCCAGTATCTTCAACAGCGCCTGCTGCACACCTTCTCCTGACACGTCCCGGGTTATGGAAGGGTTGTCCGCCTTGCGAGCCACCTTGTCTATCTCATCAATATAGACGATTCCGGTCTGAGCCACCTTCAGGTCGTAGTCGGCCGCCTGAACCAGTCTCAGCAGGATGTTCTCCACATCCTCACCCACATATCCCGCCTCGGTTAGAGCGGTGGCGTCGGTAATGGCGATGGGAACATTGAGCTGTCGGGCCAAGGTTCGGGCCAAGAGCGTTTTTCCCGATCCGGTCGGGCCGACCAGAAGTACGTTGGACTTTTCCACCTCAACCTCGGAATGGCTGCGATTGGCCAGCCGCAGCCGTTTGTAGTGGTTATAGACCGCCACCGACAAAGACCGTTTAGCCACTTCTTGGCCTACCACATAGGAGTCGAGGTACTTGTAGATGTCGGTGGGGTTGGGAAGTTCCTGTACCTGATACCCGTCAGAGGAGGTCTCCTCGTCGATGATCTCGTTGCACAGATCAATGCATTCGTTGCAGATGTAGACGCCCGGACCAGCGATCAGCTTCAAGACCTGTTTTTGGGACTGCCCGCAAAAGCTGCATTTGAGGAGGTCCGATCCTTCCCGCGCCATTTGGGCGACCTCAGTCCCCGACAGCAGCGAGAGTCTTGCGGGTGAGTACCTGGTCGATCACCCCGTATGACACCGCTTCGCTCGCCATCATCCAATAGTCCCGGTCGGTGTCATTAGCGACCTTTTCCACAGACTGACCGGTGTGCCGGGAAAGTATCCTGTTGGTCTGCTCCCTCATCTGCAGAATAAGCCGGGCCTGGATTTCGATATCGGTGGCCTGGCCTTGGGCGCCACCGTGAGGTTGGTGAAGCATGACCCGGGCGTGAGGCAGCGCATAACGCTTTCCCTCGGCGCCTCCCGCCAGCAACACCGCGGCTGCTGAAGCAGCCATCCCCATACACACTGTGCTGATATCAGGCCTCACATACTGCATGGTGTCATAAAGGGCGAAGAGCGAAGTCATCTGCCCACCCGGCGAGTTTATATACAGGAAAATATCCTTGTCTGGATCTTCGCTCTCCAGATGGAGCATCTGCGCCATGACCAGATTGGCCACGGTGTCATCAATGGGGGTTCCCAGAAAAACGATCCGATCCTTGAGCAAGCGACTGTAGATATCGGAAGTGCGCTCCCCCCTGCTGGTCTGCTCGGTCACATGGGGAACCGGGATGTAACCCGAAAAACGGGTGGTGGGGAAGGGCCCCTCAGTCAAGGAACGGGTCATTTATTACCTCCGCTTCATAGAGGGCCTCTCCGAGGTCGCCCCGCGTGTCTGTACTTTCAGCCGGCCCGGGCGCCGAATCAAACCAGTCCCTCGCCCACGAGGGTGCTTCGATCTCAACCGGTCGGCCGGTAGCGTCAACCGGCTGGACCTGCATCGCCATGAAAGCTCGGGCTCTGGCTCTGAGCATATCACCCCTTACTTCCTCGGTGTGGACACTTTCTTCGACATGCCGCAAGAACCCTTCGGGATCCTCTGCCTCCCCAGCCGCTTCGCGCAGGGCATTGAACACCTCGGCGTCATCCACCACCAGTCCCTCCGCTTCGATCACCCCTTCTATGAGGATCCGGGCCTTGAGCCCCGCCACCGCCTGGTGTCTCAGGCCCTCTACCACCTGCTGGTGGTCAAGGCCGGTTCTCTCCAGATAGGTCTCATAGTCCAGTTTCGCATTCTCCAGTGACGCAAGATGGTTTCGAAACAGCAACTCCATCTGCGCGTTCTGCAACCTTTCGGGCAAACCCAACTCCAGTTCGGAGGTGATCTCCTTCATTGTCTCGGCCGCCAACATCTCCCAAAGGGCTGCGCTATGCCGCTCTTCCACCTCGTCTCCCATCTCCTGAAGAAGCTCTTCCAACGAGTCATGGCCGGTGTACTCCGAAGCCCAATCGTCATCCAACTCGGGAATGGAGCGGGACTGCACTTCCACAATCCGGATCTCGTATCTGCCCTCCGCCGGCTGGTCATCGTGTTGGTCTTCGTTCGATGTCTGGCGTGTGGCGGAAAGCCATTCCGGCAGCGGAGCGGCAACACTTATCTCATCGCCGGCTGTCTTTCCAACCAGGCTCTCGTCAATCTGAGGGGTCAACTGTTCCGAACCGACTTCATAGCTGAAGCCGTCAATAGTCAGGGCGTCGATAGAACGCTCTCCCTCCATCACCGTCAAATCGATGATCACAAAATCCCCATTCTCTACTGCCTTATCCACTGTTTGGAGCGGAGCGTACATGTGACGGAGCTCCTTGAGGCGGGCATCCACCTGATCCGACACCGAGGGAACATCCGGTATCTGAATCTGTCTGCCTCGATAGTGGGGAAGTGACTCAAGGCGAGGCCAAGTGGTGATCCTCACATTCACACTCACCCCTCCTTGGTCGGCATCGGTTACCGATTCCAATAAAGGTGGGACAACGGGAACAATCTCGGTTTGCGACAGTATCTCGTCCACCCGGGTCGGGACCAGGTCATCCAAAGCATCGGCTCGTATCCGCTGGATCCCCACCTGATTCTCGACCAGCCGCCGAGGGGCTTTGCCTCGTCGGAAGCCCGCAATGCTGACTTCGCGGGAAATCCGACGGGAAGCCTCATTCATGGCGCGTTTGAGGTCCACAGAAGAGATCTCAAAGGAAACCATCTTCTCGAACGGGCCGGCGTCAGAAAAGGAGACGTCAGCCGTCACAGGATCGGGTGTTTTCATTCATCGAACCTCATAAATTCATCGGACCTCATAAAGGGGTATTAGGACGACCGAGGGGACTTGAACCCCCGTCCTCCAGGGCCACAACCTGGCGCTCTAACCTGACTGAGCTACGGTCGCCATGTAGGGGGACCTCCCCGGCGCCCCCGGGAGGATTCGAACCCCCGGCCAAGAGCTTAGAAGGCTCCTGCTCTGTCCTCTGAGCTACGGGGGCTCTGGTGTTCACCAAAGGAAATCCCACAGAGCGGGTGAAGGGGATCGAACCCTCACCACCAGCTTGGAAGGCTGGGGCTCTACCATTGAGCTACACCCGCCGGTCAACACCACGACAAGGCTAGCGGCGCCATGTCGGGCAATGTCCATCGTTTCTCATGTCGGGCTGGTCGGATTTGAACCGACGACCTCCTGCTCCCAAAGCAGGCGCGCTGCCAAGCTGCGCCACAGCCCGTAAGGCCCCATTTTGGCACAAACCTGTGACAGAACCACAACCATAAACTCGATGGGACGCCGTTTTCCTTCGCTATTATGAGTTTCCGGATTGTGAGTTTCCGGGTCGCTAGCTCAATTGGCAGAGCAACGGGCTCTTAACCCGCAGGTTCGGGGTTCGATTCCCCGGCGACCCACTCTTGGCGCCGGCGGGCATATCCGGTTGCTTCTTCGTCCACTTTGATCCACCCGGCATCAGAGGTGAACGATTCCCGCCTCTGCAACCCCGACACAGAGGGCGCCCTACCTGACCGTGGTTTCTACCGTTGGGGTGTTCTCCACCACCAAGGCGCTTACTCCCCCACACCTGCACCGATCAGAAAACCGGGTTAGCACAGGCCTATGGTCCCCTCCCCGAGTCCAAGGCTGCCTCGACGCCAACGAAGCTGAATCTCCATGAAGTCACTGCACTTTGGGGTGTGTGGTCGGTCAGGCTCTCTCATCCCGCGCGTTCACCCCACCTTCCGTGACGAGACAAAGCCTGCGGAGACTCCCGGCGAAAAGCCCCTCCACCCGTCTGTTTCTACGGTCCGCTATTCATTTCTGAGCAGTTGGGCGTCGGCTACGCCGTAGGCCGTGAGGTTGACAATCTCCGCCACCGAGGCATCCCTTTGCAGCACCTGGACCGATCGGGACAGGCCGGTGAGGATAGGTCCGATCACCTCCGCATCACCCAAACGCTCCAGCAGCTTGTACGCGCTGTTGGCAGCCGTGAGGTTGGGGAAGACAAGGATGTTGGCCGGGTATTTCAGGGGTCCGCCGGGGCGGCGTTGGGACAGAAGATTCTCTACTACCGCCGTGTCGGCCTGCATCTCCCCATCCACGGGGATCTCCGGCCAGCGATCACGGAATATCTCCACTGCCTGACGGACCCGCGCCGGTTCGTCTCCAGCAGCCGATCCAAAGTCGGAGTAGCTGATAAACGCCACCCGAGGAGATCTCCCAAACTGGTGCTGAGCAACCTCAACCGCCGAGGCGGCGATCTCTGCCAACTCACCAGCCGACGGGGCGATATTTACCGCGCAATCGGCAAAGAAATAGGCGGCCCGCCCGGCCACCACCACATACAAGGCGCTGGCGATGGAGCGACCTTTTCGAACTTTGATGATCTGCAACGCCGGGCGAACCGTATCGGGGAAGAAGGTGGTGAGCCCGCCCACCAGTACATCTACGTCTCCCGTTTCCACCATCAGGGCGGCGAAAACATTGGGATCAAACACCATCCGGGCCGCGGCACTGCGCGAAACGCCCCGATGACCCCGAAGCTCCAACAGCCGGGAGGCGTATCGGTTGCGCTCTTCCGGCTGGCTGATCGGATCGATCACTGTTATGCCCTCCAAGGAGATGCCCAATTCTTCGGAGAGTTCTGAGACCACACCTCGGTCGGCCAAAAGCACCGGGTATCCGATTCTTTCATCGAGCACCCGCCGGGCGGCGCGCACCAACCGGAGATCATCACCGTAGGGGAACACCACCCTGGCCGGGTTCTGGCGCGCCCGGATGGTCACCACCTGAATCAGACCCTGGGAAGCCCGCAAGCGGGCGCTCAGTCGATGCCGATACTCCTCTTCGTCATGGCAAGGAAGCCTTGCCAAGCCTTCCCGCGTGGCGGCCAAGGCCACTGCGGGAGCCACTGTGGTGAGAACCCGCGGGTCGAACGGCTTGGGGATCAGATAGTCAGGACCAAAGGAGAGCTCTTTCAACTGATAGGCCTCCAGCACCGCTTCGGCGACCGGTTCCCGGGCCAGACTGGCCAGCGCCTCCGCCGCCGCCACCTTCATTCCCTCGCTTACTCCCCGTGCTCGGACATCCAGGGCTCCCCGGAAAATGAAAGGAAAGCCCAACACATTGTTGACCTGATTGGGGAAGTCGCTGCGGCCGGTGCCCACGAAAGCGTCCGGTCTCACCCGTTTCGCCACGTCATAGGGAATCTCCGGATCGGGATTGGCCAAGGCGAATACGATCGGCTGGGGCTTCATCCCCTCCAACATTTCGGGATGGACCAGCCCAGCCTGGGCAACCCCGATCAGAGCGTCGGCGTCGACCATCGCCTCGGCCAGAGTTCTCGCCTCCGTTGACCGGGCAAACTCTTTCTTGTAAGGGTTCAAATCCGTTCGTGACGAATGCAACACCCCCCGTGAATCCACCATCAGCAATCGTTGTGGATCAAATCCCATCCGGATAAGAAACTTGGCAGTAGCCACTCCGGCCGCGCCGGCGCCCAGCACCACCACTTTCATATCCTCAAGACGCCGTCCACTCAATTCGGCGGCGTTGATGAGACCCGCCCCAGCGATGATGGCTGTCCCGTGCTGATCGTCGTGAAAAACCGGGATGTTCAATCTTTGGCGCAGCGTCTCCTCTATGAGGAAGCAGTCAGGCGCCCGGATGTCTTCGAGGTTGATCCCTCCCACGGTGGGTGCCAACAACTCGCAAAAGCGAATGACGTCCTCGGGGTCCTCGGAGTCCAGTTCCAGGTCAAAGACATCGATGTCGGCGAACCGCTTGAAAAGCACGGCTTTGCCCTCCATCACCGGCTTGGAGGCCAATGCCCCGATATTGCCCAGTCCCAACACCGCCGTGCCGTTGGACACCACCGCCACCAGATTGCCACGGTTGGTGTATTGGAACGCCTCGCCGGGGTTTTCGTGAATAGCCAGACAGGGCTCGGCCACACCTGGCGTGTAGGCGAGACTCAGATCAGCCTGGGTGAGGGTGGACTTGGTTGCCCGTATCTCTATTTTTCCGGGCCGAGGATGGGAGTGGTAACGGAGAGCTTCGCTGAATCGAACCATGGGAGAAGCCTAAGCGGATCTACAAATCGCGATAGGCCGGCAGAGTGAGAAACTCTACGAACTCGTCCTCCAGGGCAACCTCGGAGAAAATCTGCCAAGCCCGGTCAAAGCGACCCGCTTGGTACAGGTCGTTGCCTACTGCAGCCCGGATGCGTGACAACTCCTCGGAGGCAATCTCCTTCACCATCGGCGGGGTTACCACCGCCCCGTTGTCAAGGCGTGCCCCGTGACGCACCCACTGCCATATCTGGGAACGAGAAATCTCGGCAGTGGCGGCGTCTTCCATCAAATTGTCTATCGCAGCCGCGCCTGTACCGGTCAGCCATGAGGCCATGTAGCGAATGCCGACCGACACGTTGGTCCGCACCCCGCTCTCGGTTATGGTGCCTCCCTCGATTTCGGGGTTCAGTAGATCTTCTGCTGTTACAGCCACGTCATCTCGCTGTCGGCTGACCTGATTGGGACGATCTCCCAAGATCCGATCGAATTCGGCCATCGCAACCGGTATCAGATCGGGATGGGCGACCCAGGTGCCGTCGCAACCGGCCTCGGCCTCCCGTCGCTTGTCGGCCGCCACTGCCGCCAAAGCTCGCTCGGTAACCTCCGGGTCGCGACGATTGGGGATAAAGGCTGCCATTCCACCCATGGCATGAGCCCCCCGGCGGTGGCAGGTGGCCACGCCCAATTCGGTGTAGGCATGCATGAAAGGAGCGGTCATGGTGACCTGGGACCGATCCGGCAACACGTACCGGGAGTGGTTGCGGAGCTTCTTTATGAAGCTGAATATGTAGTCCCACCGGCCCGCATTCAGTCCTGCTGAGTGACTTCGCAGTTCATAGAGAATCTCTTCCATCTCAAAGCCAGCTGTGATCGTTTCGATCAGCACCGTTGCTTTGACCGTGCCGATGGGTATTCCCAAACGCTCGGATATATAACAGATCACATCGTTCCACAAGCGGGCCTCAAGATGGGACTCCAGTTTGGGAAGGTAAAAGAAGGGACCGCTTCCCATTTCAATAGCGGCTCTACCACCGTGATACATGTAGAGGGTGAAGTCAAACAGAGCGCCTGAAACGGGGTTGTCCTCCACCAAGAAGTTCTTCTCGGGAAGATGCCATCCTCTGGGGCGGACCAGGAGGGTGGCTGTTTCCTGTCCCAAACGGTAGGACTTGCGGGGGGTGTCCAGCTTCAAAGTCCGAAGTTGAGCCTCCAGCAGGTTGTACTGGCCCTCCACCAGGTTTTCCCAGGTGGGGGAAGTTGCGTCCTCGAAGTCGGCCATGAACATCTTGGCGCCCGAATTGAGAGCATTGATCACCATCTTGGCGTCAACCGGACCGGTTATCTCCACCCTTCGATCAGCCAGAGTAGCCGGGACCGCATCCACCATCCACTCTCCCTCCCGAACGGACCGGGTCCCGGGCAGAAAGTCAGGGAGAACCCCCTGGTCGAAATCTCTTTGCCGCTCTTTCCTTTGGGCGAGCAACTGCCGGCGACGGGAATCGAATTCACGATGAACATCGGCAACAAGAGATGCAGCTTCGGTGGTCAGAATCTCCGCACTACGGCAAGTAGCGGGTCCGGTTATCTCGTATTTGGTCATGATCTCCTCAGGCTAGGAAAAGAGCCGGTTCCGAAAGATTCTCGATCACCATATCCATGAAGCGTCGGCTCAACGCCCCATCGATTACCCGGTGATCAAAAGAGAGTGAGAGAGGCATCATCGGTCTCACCACCACCTCTCCACCTTTCACCCGCGGTCGGTCGGTGACTTTTCCCACCGCCAGTACGGCGGTGTTGTCCGGTGGGATTATGGGAGTGCCGAAGCTACCCCCCAGCGCGCCGATGTTGCTGACTGTGAAAGTCTGGCCGGTGAGTTCGCTCACACCGAGAGTACGGGCCTTACCCCGTTCCGCCAGTCCGGCGGTGGCGACCGCCAATTGCATGATCGACATTTGTTCCGCATCGCGCACCACCCCCACCAGCAGGCCATCCGGAGCGTTGATTGCCACTCCGATGTGACATGCGGCGTGAACCGACAGGAAGTCCCCGTCCAGGGTGGAGTTGAACTCGGGATAGCGGCGGAGAGCCGGGATGACCGCTGCTATAACCATGGCATCGACCGCCATGGGCGAACCGTGCCGCTCGACCAAAGCCTTACGAACCCCCAGCAGCCGGGTGGCGTCCACCTCGTCGAAGGTGGTCACGTGCGGAATCTCCGACCACGAACGTCTCATATTGGCGGCGATGGTCCTTTGCAGTCTGGTGAGTGGCCGGCGCTCATCGCCCTCGGTCGCCGGTGGGGATGCGGGTGGTTGCTCGACAGATGGCGGGGTTCTCCTCGGGCGGGCTGCGGCCAAGACATCCTCCCGGGTAATCCGACCCTCCGGGCCGGAACCTGATACGGCCGCCAAATCAACCCCCTGCTGCCGGGCGAGGCGACGGACCACCGGCAAAGCCTTCACCGCCGCGGACTCCTCTTGAGTCACCGCAGGTTGAGAATCGCCTGGCGGGCTGGCCTCTTCAGGCCGAGCGCCCCGGGATGGAACGGGATTGGAGGGGCCATCCTCAGGTGATACGATAACCGCCAACACCCCACCCACCGCCATGGTTTCACCCTGCTCCGCCCCGTGATGGAGAACGGTCCCCGCCACCGGGGATGGTATCACCACCACCGCCTTGTCGGTCTCCACCTCCACCAACGGCTCGTCCCTGGCAACCTGGGCGCCCTCCTGCACCAACCATCGCACCACTTCGGCTTCGGTTAGCCCATCGCCGATGTCGGGAAGGAGGAATTCGGTAACCACCGTTCCCATGTTATCCCCCGGTTCCCATCCGTTTCCCAAGCCACTCCCACGCCGCCGTCAGCCCGCTCTGGCCAACTTGGCGCAGCGCTATATGTGAACCCCCTTCAGGAGCTTGGCTAACAGGGCCATCCGCACCAGCATTCCATTCTCCATCTGCTGGAAATAGACCGAGCGGGGGTCAGCATCCAACAAATCGTGGTCGCTGGGTCCCCCCATCTCATGCTTGCGAGGCAGAGGGTGCATCAAAATGGTGTCCTTGCGGGCTCTATCCATGACGCCGGGGGTCATTATGAAACCTGCCTTGACCTCGTCATACCCGGATTGATCGGCGAATCGCTCCTCCTGAACCCTGGTCCAGTAGATCACATCCGATGCGCCCAACACTTCATCCAGGCTGCCGGTTTCCGTCACCGATATGTTCGCTTCCTTCAAACGCTGGACTATGACGGTCGGCATCGTCAGTGATTGGGGCGAGACGAAATTAACCTTCGCCTCCCTGGCCCCGTAGGTGGCCAGCAACTTGGCCAGAGAGTGAACGGTTCGGCCATGCTTCAGATCCCCCACCATGGTGATGGCTAACCCGTCGACCGTTCCCTTGGATTCCAGAATCGTGAACAGGTCCAAGAGCGCCTGAGTTGGGTGTTCCCCGACTCCATCTCCGGCGCTGATCACCACCGACCGTCGGCCGATCTTCTCGGCCAGCAAATCCAAGTATTGGGCGGCGAGATAGGACGCCCCCACCCGCGGGTGCCGCAGAGCGATTACGTCTGCGTAGCATCCCGCCGCTCTAACAGTGTCGGGAAGGTCTTCCCCCTTGTACACGGAAGAAAACTGGATGCCATTGGAGGCGCCGATCACCTTGCCGCCCAACCGGAGCATGGCGGCCTGAAAAGACATGTCGGTCCGGGTGCTGGACTCGAAAAACAGCAACGCCAGCACCTGGCCGGTGGCGATCTCCACCACCCCCCTGTCTTCGGACCGGATCCGTTTCTTCAAGGTGGAAGCCGCCTCGAAAAGGATCTTTAGGTCATCTCGGGCGAATTGCTCGACCGTGACGATGTGTTTGCCTCGAAAGTTGCCGTTGATAGCCAGGGGACGGTACGAATCCACAAATCCAGCCGGATCCACCTCAATATATCCGCTCTCGTTGTACTGGGCGACGTCCGGAGCGTCCTGAACCTCCTCCAAGGGCGGAGAGTCCTGGATCTCAGGGTGAATTTCGTTCCCGGGTTCGGTTTCGTGGAAAGAATCGAACAGTTGACTCTGGGAGTTAGCGAGGGTAGCAGTCACCGTCGTGGCCATACCCCCCTTCACTGGAAACACCCAAAGAAAATACCGACATCCCGAAGCGACAGAGGTTGTAGGGCTTGCAAAAGGCTCCTCAAGGTATCCCTTTAGCCCCCTAGGTTATCACCGATAGGGCTGGAGGGTCAAGAACCCTGAGTCAGCTTGGGCAGAGCACCGGAAACCGATTCCTTATAGGACTGACAAAAGAAATAGCATTTCTGAGTGAGGCCAGGAATTACCGGCGCCGGGTTGCCGGAAGGAGTTGAGACCCCAAATGAAAGCCATAGTCAAAGTGTTCCAGTTCATCGTGTCCAAGGCACCTTGGCCGGTGGTGTTGATCACCCTGGTCCTTTTCGGGATATTCGGTTCCCTGGCCACCCAGGCCGAGACAGCCCAGGGCAATGAAGGCTTCTCGCCTGACAACAAAGAGTTGCTGGCCGCCGACAGAATCAGGGATCTGTTTGGTCAGGATTCCCAGGAGGGCGTCCTTCAGGTGATAGTTCGCAACGAAGGAGGTGATGTCTTCACCAAGGAAGCCTACGAAGCGGTGACGGCCATTAACGCCGCCCTGGCAAGCGAGACCCTCTCTGACAACCTTTCCTCCATACCGGGACGAGGCGCTTCGTTCAGTTACCTCGACCCGGCAATAGCCCGGGCAGCCAGGGATGGTGTTTCGGTGGCCAGCGATGCAGACGTGAAGAACCTTTACATCAAGGCAATGACGGGACCGGAAGCGAACCCACAGTTCACCTCCTTGATCAGCAAGGACGGCAACGTATTCTCGGCCAAGGCCCAAGCGGGCTTGGTGCTGGTGTTCACCAACTCGCCGGCAGGAGATGACGAAGAGGGATTCGATCGGGCCATAGAAAACGACTCGGAGGTGGCGGAGGCTTTGCGCGCCATACCGACTCCAGACGGGCTGGAAATCATTCCGTTCAGCTTCAATCTGCTGTTCGAGGGCGCCGAAGATGGCAGCAGCGAGATCGGACGACTCTTCGGAATGGCCGCGCTGATCATTTTTGTCATTCTCGGTTTCGTCTACTGGCTCAAACCGGCCGGGAAGGGCGCCTTGGTCCAGTCGGGGCGCCGCACTCTGGCCGACACCCTCCTGACTCTCTTCACCATATTCGCCGCCATCGCCTTCATGCAGGGCATAGGGGTGCTGCTGCTGCGAGCCGGAGTCATCGCCTCGTTCAACAACATAACCCAGATCATTCCCATCCTTCTGATCGGATTAGGCGTGGACTATGGAATCCATATCACCTCCCGCTATCGCGAGGAGATAGGCCGCGGGCAGGATGTGGACGGCGCAGTTCGCACCGCCATCGGCACCGTGGGAGTAGCACTGGCGCTGGCTACCGTCACCACCGCCATCGGTTTTCTCACCAATCTTCTGAGTCCGGTGCCGGCTTTGAAAGACTTCGGACTGCTGGCGGCCATTGGAATAATCGTCTCTTTCATCCTGACACTCACGTTCTTCCCGGCCGCGAGGAAGCTCCTGGATCAAAGAACCGAAAAGGGAGGCAAGCTGTCTTGGGGCTTGCTGCGGGTATTGATCCTGGCCAGGAAGGTGGACCGCCAGCTCGAACCCAAGCGCCCCCTGCCCACAGCGGGCATGAAGGCTTCCTCAAACCGCCTGCTTCCCCGTGTGATAGCCAGCACTTCGGTGCTGGCGGAGAAGGTCCCGGTTTTTGTGGTGCTGGTCGCCGTGATGTTGGGAGGCATGGGAGTGTGGGGATTGAGCCAGTTAGAGGTGAGGTTCTCGTTCACCGACTTCCTGCCCAGCGATGCCCCCGGAGTCCGGTCACTGCAAATCCTGCAGGACGAATTTGGAGGAGGCTTAGGGGAATCCACCCAAGTCTTGATCGAGGGAGAGAACCTTTCGTCTCCAGAGGTTCACAACGCTTTGGTCTCTGCCAACATGGGACTGGCGGAGGTGGAGAACGTGGTGATTTTCGAGACACCGTTCGGGAAGACCCCCTCGGCCACCTCTCCGATCTCGGTGCTCAACTCCCTCAATAGGGGCGGTCCCCCGGGTCCGCCTGACGAGGCTGTCGCCTCCGCCGCCCAAGCCGCCAATCTGGGTGTGGATCTGCGAGTTGCCCCCGACTCTGACATCACCGCGCTGTGGGACACCATGTTGGTTTCGGCCCCGGGGCAGGCGGGGAGAGTTCTCCACCGAGGCGGGTCGGGTTACGACGCCTTGCTCTTCGACATTGGCACCCAGGCCGGGGAGACCGGGGCGATACAACTACGGGAGGACCTGTTGGAGAACTTCTCGGAGCTTTCTGACTTGGGGATCAGCGTGATAGCAACTTCCACCGGGATTATCACCAATTTGATCGTCATAGAGTTGGCGGACTCACAAACAAGATCGCTGCTCTTTACCCTGGTCATCGCCACCCTGGTGCTGATGATCAGCTTCTGGTTCGAGAACCGCCGCCCGCTCCTAGGTGTGATCACCATGACCCCCGTCGCCTTGGTGGTGTTCTGGACCTATGGATTGATGTTCGCCACCGGCATTCCTATCGGACCGGTGACCGCCACCCTGTCCGCCCTGTCGATAGGAATTGGGGTCCCTTACACCATCCACATTGCCCGCCGATTCGGGGAGGATCGGGTCCGCTTCGAGCACCTCAATGACGCACTGCGCTCGACATCTCGCCACACCGGCGGGGCGTTGGCAGGGTCCGCCTTCACCACCATGGCCGGATTCGGGATCCTGATCAGTTCGAGACTCACGCCCTTCCAGCAGATGGGTCAGGTCACGGTTTATGCCGTCGGACTGTCCCTCGTGGCTGCGATACTGGTGTTGCCCTCCATGCTGGCACTGTGGGAAAGGTGGCAACGCCGCCAAGCCGCCAAGTCCGGGTAGAGGTCGAGAAGCACGATCCACAGGGCCCTTTGCACACCGCAGAAGAAGAGTGATGGGAAAGGTCGTAAAGAAGGGGGGTCGGGCACCTGCCCAATGTGATCGATCAGTCCAACATTTGGCGGGCGAGCTTCCGGTGGCGCTGCAGATGCGGTGCCATTTCCATATCAACCAATAGACCGTCCGTCACCACACTCCGGCCTTGGACTATGAGTCGGTCCACCTGGTGTGGACCGGTGAGCACCAAGGCGGCCACCGGGTCGTGGGCACCGGCCATGGCCAAGCCGTCGGTGCGAAAACAGGCAATATCAGCGGCCTTGCCGGGCGACAGGGAACCGATGTCGTCTCTACCCAGCACCTGTGCTCCTCCCCGGGTAGCCACTCTCAAGGCGGACCGAGCGTTGAGCATCGGCGCATGGGAACGCTCCAGCGCGCGGACCAACCGGGCGGCAAGCAGCGCCTGACGAGCCTCGGCCAACATGTGTGAGGAGTCGTTGGACGCCGAGCCGTCCACCCCCAGGCCCACCGGCACCCCGGCCATCAGGTATCGGGTAAGGGGCGCAATACCTGATCCGAGCCGCATGTTCGAGGTCGGACAGTGGGCAACACCGGTACAAGAGTCTGCCATCACGGCGATATCCCGATCGGAGACGTGAACGGCGTGCGCGAACCAGACATCCTCACCCAGCCATCCCACCTCCTGGGCATATTCCACAGGCCGCATGCCGAACAGTTCCTGGCAGTATCGCTCCTCGTCAAGGGTTTCGGCAAGATGAGTATGCAGGCGCACCCCCAAGGCACGAGCCAACTCGGCGGATCGCTTCATCAAATCCGGGCTCACCGAGAAGGGGGAACAGGGAGCCAACACCACTTGGGTCATGGCTCCTGGAGCGGGGTCGTGATACTGCGTAACTACCTGAGCGGAATCGGCGAGAATTCGATCCTCGCTCTCCACCACTTCGTCGGGTGGGAGTCCCCCCGAAGAACGACCCACGCTCATCGAGCCGCGGGAGACATGAAAACGGATACCGACTTGCCGGGCGCCCTCCACCTGATCATCCACCGAGGCGCCGTTGGGCCACAGGTAATGGTGATCAAAAGCGGTGGTGCATCCGGACAGCGCCAGCTCCGCCAAGGCGGTGGCGGTCGAAACTCGGACATGCTCGGGCGTCAATTTCGCCCACACCGGATAGAGTTTCACCAGCCATTCGAACAATTCCGCATCCTGCGCCAGAGCTCTGGTCAGGGTCTGGTAGAAGTGATGGTGGGTGTTCACCAGCCCGGGCGTCACCACCGCTCCCCGGCAGTCGATCACCTCATCGGCAGTGTCGGGAAGGACCCCGGTAGGGCCCACTTGCTCTATCCACCCATCTCTGACGAACAGCCCCCCATCGGTGATCTCGGTGTGGGCGTCATCCATGGTCACCAATCTCTCGGCATTGCGGAGCAAGAGGGTCCTAGATGGGTACATAGTGGCCTACCAAAACAAAGTGCGCCAACGGAGGCTATTGCCCTAAAAAGCCTAGTTGTGCGCACCCGCCCTGGCGATTGTCCGCCCTAACCTGTGAACATCCGGTGCCCAGTCCACTCCCGAAGGGCCCGCCCCCACCACCACCTCTCCATTGGTCAAGACGCGACCTACCTAGCCGCTTTGGGGGTTTTTCGAGGAGTATGATCCCTGACTCGGTCCGAGCGACGTCGGATCGGACCACTTTGGTGTTTGGATACATACCAATATGACACGGCGTGGGACAAGAGTCCATCACCTGGCCTAGTGTTTTTTTCGCGGCCTTTACGCCTGTCAGGGCAGCGGGCCTTTGGTCGAATCAGACGCTTATCCCCACGCTTTCACTCACCACATCCAAAACCGCGGACATGCTCATCTCCCAGATGCTGTGTTGCGTTACTCACCCCTCCTATTGTCGGGTCATTATTGCTGACTTGGCCATTGATCTGGAAAACCACGCCAATTGGGTGATCTGCGCCGACAACGCAGATATCCTGCCTCGGCTACCCGACGAATCATTTCGCCTGATCTACATTGATCCGCCCTTCAACAGTGGGAAGCTCAGACGAAAGGAAACCCTGAAAACGGTCCGCAACGAAAATGGCGATCGGCTCGGGTTTCAAGACAAGCGTTATCGCACGGTCCGCTTGGGCTCAACCTCGTTTGCGGATGTCTTCGACGATTACCTTGATTTCATAACACCGCGCCTCGAACAGGCTCATCGGCTACTCACCGAGGACGGCACCTTCTATTTCCACATCGACTATCGGGAAGCCCACTACTGCAAGGTCCTTTTGGACCAGATCTTTGGCCGGGAGTGCTTCACCAACGAGATCATCTGGGCATACGATTTCGGAGGCCGGTCCAAGAGAAGGTGGCCGGCCAAGCATGACACCATCCTGGTGTACGTCAAGCACCCGGATAGGTATTTTTTCGATCAAGGCGCCATTGAAAGGATCCCGTACATGGCCCCGGGCCTGGTCTCGAAGAAAAAGGCAGCAAGGGGAAAGCTCCCCACCGATGTGTGGTGGCACACCATCGTCTCCACCAATGGGAGAGAAAAAACCGGCTATGCGACCCAGAAGCCAGAAGGCATCCTGCGAAGAATCGTCACCGCTTCATCTCAGGAAGGAGACCGAGTGCTGGACTTCTTCGCCGGGTCGGGAACCACCGGCGCCGTGGCGCAGCAACTCAAACGTCGCTTCGTGATGATCGACAACAACCCACAAGCCATCTCAGTGATGGCCAAACGACTCGGAGAAACCGCAATACGCTACGTCGGTTGATCCACCGTCCTGCATGCTGGTTACCCCAAGGAGATCCCGACCGGCACATCCCATCCAACTGGCTTCTCGGTCCGCAAGAGTCAGCGGATCTGATCCCAGTGGGAGACACCTCACCCGAGGGTCAAACAAGGATCTGGAAGTTGAAGTTAGTGAGGGGCCAGGCTACGAAAAGTCCATGGCGGGCAGACCGTCCAGACTGCACTCGTTGTTCTTCATCTGGTACTCCCACATTGCATCAGGGCCCTTTTTTTCCGCCCAGTTGGGCAAATAGTCCCGCTGGGCGACCACTTCCATAAACGGCACCCCGCCTCCGCAGGAGGTTCCCACCTTCTGGATAGCCACCCTGACGATGGAACGGGAACCGGGGATTTCGGGAAAGCTCTCCGCCCGCTTGGAATGCTCGGACATCCCCGGATAGAGCGCCTCGCCCTCTCCCCAGATTCTCAGAATCCGCCGGGGCTGGTCGAAACCGCAGAACATCACCACGATCCTTCGGTTCTGACGCAGATGAGCGATGGTTTCCGCACCGCTTCCCACCAGGTCGAGATAGGCAACGGTCTGCGAATCGACGATCCGGAAAGTATCCAGTCCCTTGGGGGAAAGGTTGATGTGCCCGGCATCACCCGAGGGGGCCGTGGCCACGAAGAACATGGGCTGAGCCTCTATCCATGGCGCCAGATGCTTCGGGATGGATTCGTAGTAGGTTGCCATAGTTTCCTACTAGGCGGATTGGAATAGACGGTATTCGGTGTCGCGTCGACCAACCTGCCGGTTCATAGCGGTTATGGTTCTCTCGAAGTCGCCCGGAGTCACTTCCTGTCCGTGGGAGGCACCGGCCGAGCGGGTGATGATCTCTCCCATCAGGGTGCCACCCAGGTCGTTGCAGCCCGCCTCCAGAAGACGCCCGGCTCCGTCCAGGCCCAGTTTCACCCACGACGCCTGAATATTGGGCACCAGCCCGTCCAGGGCGATCCGTCCCACGGCATGGATCAGCACTACTTCGTCCCAGGTAGGCCCCGGACGCGCCTTGCCGTTCAGCCAAATAGGGGCACCCATGTGAACGAAAGAAAGCGGCACCAACTCCGTGAACCCCCCGGTTTGTCTCTGTATCTGCCGGACCACATCCAGATGCTTTGCCCAGGAGCGGTGATGGTCTATGTGTCCGAACATGATGGTGGCGGTGGACTTGAGCCCCAACTCGTGGGCGATCAGCATCACTTGGGCCCACTGTGAGGTACATATCTTGTCCGGACAAAGGAAACGCCGGACATCATCGTCCAGAATCTCGGCGGCGGTGCCCGGCAAAGTGCCCAGACCGGCTTCCTTCAGACGGACCAGGAAGTCCCTGACGGGCACTCCCAGGGTCTCCGCACCCTGCCAGACCTCCAAAGGAGTGAAGCCGTGAATATGCATCCGGGGCAGTTCCGCCTTGATGGCCTCAGTTACCGCCACATAGAAGTCCCCGGTGAACTCAGGGTGGATTCCCCCTTGGAGGGTCACCTCGGTGGCCCCCCGGTCCCAAGCCTCCCGGGCCCTTTGCACTATGTCAGCGATCGACATCAGGTAGGGATCTCCCCGCAGGTTGAGACTTCGGGGTCCCTTGGAAAAGGCGCAGAAGCCACACCGGAAATAGCAGAGGTTGGTGTAGTTGATGTTCCTGTTGATCACGTAGGTGACCAAATCCCCGACTGTCCGCCGACGGAGTTGATCGGCCGTCCACGCCACGGCCTCCACCTGATCACCCCTAGCCCCGAACAGGGCCTCTGTCTCCAACACGGTGGGAGGCGATCCGGCGAGAGAGCGTTCCAAGATAGGCCGAAGCTCCCCGGCCCCCTCCAAGTCAGGCGGACCCTCCCCCGCCACCCACAGGGAGTCGGGCCACTGCGCGGAGAACCGGTGGGAGAGCACCGGTGCCGCTTCGGCGCGACCGGGCGCCCACGCATAACGGGGGCGGGCTGCACCGGAAGCATCGATCTGCTGGAGCCATGCCCGGAATGCGCTCTTGGAAAGGGTCTGGCGAACAGTGTCAATTTCCAGGCCGGGCGGCAGCGCGGTCCGCTCCACCAGCGGACGGGGCGCCAATCTCCGGCGCAGTTCCCCGATCCGCTCGGCGTCCCAGTCCCTGAGCAACAAATCTCCCGCCCCCTCGGATGCCGCCTCCAGCGCCTGGTCCACGGTGTCCACAAAGACCGATACCACCGCCTCCACCCCGGGTAGATGGCACAAAGCCACTGCGGCCTTCACTTCGCTTCGGGCGGTCCGCAGAAAGGCTGCTTGGCTTCGGGCCAGACCATCCAGCACCATCTCCCCAGCCCCGATGTTGAGCACCGTGACCAGCCACCCGGGCGTCTTCGATTTGGCCAGGGCCACCGCCTCGGCGGGATCAACAATCCGAGCCGCTTCCGATGGGTCCGATTCCCGGGCGGCGATCAACATTCCCGCTTTGTGGGCGGCCCGCAGATCGGCGATGGACGGAAAATCCATCTCCAGGGTGGTTGTCCCCTCCCGACAACGTGCTTCGGCTACCGCGCTGGTGGCCGACTCCGCCGGGCGGGTGCGCAAAAAGGTAACCATGGGGGGGTTATCAACCATCATTTTGCCAGGCTACCTCCTCGGAATGCCGCTCACGAAACACCCACACTCACCGGACGGTCCTGCAACTCGACCTGAGGCGCTCGAGCGTAACCCCGCGAGTCGGAGGCCTCCAGCACCTTAGGCAGAACAGCAGCATCAATCCAGTGGTCGGACAGAAAGGAAGGATAGACCGGCAGCCGGGGAAGCAATTTGAAACCCGCCGCCTCAGTGCGACGACGCAGCGCCTCCAAGTGCGGCCAAGGCGCTTCGGGATTGACCCAGTCGATGGTGAGGGGAGAAACCCCGCCCCAGTCGTTGATGCCGGCCTGAAGATAGATTTCATAGCTCTCGGTGAGATTGGGTGGCACCTGGATGTTCATTTCGGCGCCCAGAATCCAACGGGCCAATGCCACAACCCGCATGAACCAAGCCGGAGTCGGCTCGGCGTTGAGGCGCATGGGGGTGTTGTATTTGGCTCGGAAGTTCTGGATGATCACCTCCTGGATATGGCCTCCGGCTTGGGCCATGGCGGCCAAGGCCGTCAGGGAGTCAACTATTTCCTCGGAATTCTCCCCGATTCCCACCAGGATGCCGGTGGTGAACGGAACTCTCAGCCGGCCGGCGTCCTCTATCACCTGCACCCGCACCGAGGGGATCTTGTCGGGGCAGTTGTAGTGTGGCATGCCCGGTTCGGTGAGGCGCGGAGAAATATTCTCCAACATCAAACCCATGGAGGGATTGGAGGGCCGGAGAGCCTCCATCTGAGAAAAGGTCATCACCCCCGGGTTGGCGTGGGGGAAGAGAGCCGTCTGCGCGTTCACCAACTCGGTCATGCGTTGGGTGTATTCCAGGGTGGTCTCGCATCCCTGTTCGTTGAGGAACCGGCGGGCAGCCGGCCACCGCTCCTCGGGCTGATCGCCCAAGGTGAACAGCGCCTCGGTGCAATGGTGTGCCTCTCCGGCCTGCGCCACCGCCAGCACCTGCTCGGGAGGCATGAACATGCCTCCGCCGCCGGGGGGCTGGGCGAAAGTGCAATAAGTGCAACTATCACGGCACAGGGTGGTGAGGGGAATAAAAACCTTGCGGCTGTAGGTGACGATGCGTCCTTTTCCCTCGTCGCGAAGCCGGGAAGCTTCGGCGAACAATGCAGCCGGAGATTGGCGCCCGTCCAGGTAGGCGAGACCCAACTCCCGGTCGAATGGGGGATGGGCCACTATCCCATCCCAGCCGAGGCGCCCAACATGCCGCCGTCAACCGGCAGTGTCACTCCTGTGATCCATGAAGCCTGGTCCGAGCAAAGAAACGCCACAGCCTGTGCCACATCCTCGGGCTCTCCCAGCCTTTGCATGGGGTGGCGGCGGGCCGCACCTTCCGGGTCGGATTGCCACAGCAAGGCCGATAGCCGGGTCTTGATCACCGCCGGAGCCACCCCGTTCACCCGGACCCGGGGGGCAAGTTCCATGGCCAGTTGGTGAGTCATGTGAATGAGAGCCGCCTTGGAGATGTTGTAAGCGCCCAGGAAGGGAGTGGGGCGCACCCCTCCTATCGAGGCGACGTTCACCACGCACCCGCCGTGATCCCGCATCCATTGAAACCAAGCGTGCCGGGTCCACACCAGGGGAGCCCGCTGATTCACAGCCCAAGTCTTGTCCACCGCCTCCTGGGAAACACTCATGAGATCCCCTCCCCCCGGATTGGTGGCGGCATTGTTCACCAGGATGTCGCAACTCCCGAACCGCTCCACTGTCTCCCTGATTGCCCGGTCAGCGTGCTGATCATGGTCGGCCCGGGCCACGGTGGCCAGCACCCGCTCGGTATCTCTGCCCGCTTCCGCCAACCGGAAGACCGCATCCGAAAGATTCTCGATGCGCCGGGAAGTTATCGTCACACCCCTGGCTCCCTGATCCAGAAGTTCGGCAGCCACTGCCAGACCGATTCCCCGACTTGCACCGGTAACCACCGCCACCTTGCCAGAAATCCCCGAACTCAAATTTCACTCCTGACGGTCGCCAGCCCGCAAGTTTACAGTCGCTTGCCTCGCGCGACCAGTTCCACCTTCTGCCGGCGACTCTCAGCCGAGTTGGCGTCGGGACGTAATTGGAGCAGCTGAAGCCGATCCGCCTCGGCCTGTGCGGCCGCCGATGTATCGGCAGCCGCCAGACGCGCATCTACACCCTCCTCCACCAGGCGACGGGCTTCCAGCACCAAAGCCTCCACCATTTCCGACTCGGGAACCACCGCCACCACCTTGCCGCGGATGAACAAATGCCCTCGACCCCGGCCAGCCGCTATCCCCAGGTCAGCCGATCGTGCCTCCCCCGGACCGTTCACCACACATCCCATCACGGCTACCTGGATGGGAAGGTTCTCCGCCTCCAAGGCTTTCTGAGCTAGCTGGGCAACTTCGATCACATCGACTTCCGCCCGTCCGCAGGAGGGGCAGGCGATCAGGTCAAGGCTGCGGCGTTCCCTAAGACCCAGGTATTCCAAAAGGCGGCGGCCCGATTCTGCTTCCATGACCGGGTCGGCGGTGAGGGAGAACCGGATGGTGTCACCGATGCCCTCCATCAACAGGGTGGCAATGCCCGCCACCGACTTGATCAAGCCGCCCGGAGGGGGTCCCGCCTCGGTGACTCCCAAGTGGAGCGGATAGTCGATCTCTTCGGCCAAAAGACGGTAAGACTCGACCATGGTGGGAACATGGGAATGCTTGACAGAGATCTTGATATCCCGGAAATCGACTTCCTCGAGATAACGGATCTCCAACAGCGCAGAATCCACCAGCGCTTGTGGGGTAGCGTCACCGTGGCGGCTCAGCATGTCCTTGTCCAGAGAACCGGCGTTTACCCCCACTCGAATCGGCACCTTCCGCGCAGCGGCGGCGCGAGCCACCTCCTTGATATGACTGGGCCGGCGAATATTCCCGGGATTGAGCCGCAACCCGCAAACCCCGCTTTCCAGCGCGGCCAATGCCAACCGATACTGGAAGTGGATATCGGCGATGATCGGAACCGGGCTTCGGGGTACGATCTCTGCCAGGCCCTGCGCGGCCTCTACCGTGTTGCAGGTGATCCTCACCAAATCAGCGCCGGCGCCGGCCAAGGCGTAAACCTGCGCCAAGGTGCCATCAACATCATGGGTCTTGGTGGTAGTCATTGACTGCACACTGATTGGTGCATCGCCTCCCACTTTGACCGATCCCACCGCGATGGGACGGGTGGATCTCCTCGGATGGGAGTAGAGCCGAGCGTCTTTCACAGTCTTATGGGATCGATGACGTCCAGCACCAAGGCCGCCACCCCCAGGAAAATCACCAAAACGGTCACTACCGCGGCGATTGAGATAAGCACCCTGGGCTGAGCGGGGCGCCGGAAGACCTTCTCGTAGAGAGCCACCGCCACGTGGCCTCCGTCCAGCGGATAGGCAGGCACCAAGTTGAAAACACCCAGCACTACATTCAAATATGCTAACAATCGAAACACATCCGCCACTCCCCGCTCACCCATCTGAGCTCCGATGTTGGCCAACCCGATCGGGCTTACCGGACGGTTGTCCTCGGAGACTTCCCCTCCGAACATCCCGCCGGCCAGTTCCGCCAGGGAGGATGGGTTGACCAGCCTTCCGATGGCCTCGAAAGTAAGTACCACTGCCTCCACTATTTCACTCGATGCGGTGGTCATCGCCTCTCCCAGCCCCAGAGGGCGACCCTCGATTGACGGAGCAATCCCCAAGAAACCCCGTGGCGCACCGTCTTGGTCGGTAAGTGTGGCCAACGTCGCCTCCACGGTCACAATGTCGCCATCTCTGCCCAGCTTGAGCACCACTGTCTGACCGGGACGCTCCCCCAACAAAGTTGCTGTGTCCTCCCACCGATGGGCTGGTATCCCGTCCACTGCCAGGATCACATCTCCCACTTCGATCCCCGCCTCTCGAGCCGGGCTAGGTGTGCCTTCCGCCATTTCCTCCACCACCTGCATAATCCGGTTGGAGAAGTCGGCAACCCCCTCCACCAAGAACACACCGGCCAAGATTACAAAGGCCATCAGGAAGTTCATGGCCACCCCGCTCATAGCAACCGTGGTCTTCTGCCAGAACTTCTTGTGGTAGTAGGAACGCTTGGGGTCGGTCTCGTAGTCGCTGTAAGGGCCCATACCGGCGATCTTCACAAAGCCGCCTAGGGGAAGCAAACGAAATCCGTATTCGGTCTCCCCTCTCTTCACCGACCACAACCTCGGCCCGAAACCGAAAAACATCTCGGTGGCCTGCATCCCGGTGAGGCGGGCTGCCAAGAAATGTCCCAGTTCGTGCACCGTAACAAAGAACACGATGCCTAACACCACGACCAAGGCACCGACCATCAAAACACCTGCCGACTAGATAAGCCGAGCATACCCATGTAAAGGATCAATGAGACCTAGAGGAAATCGAGTTGAGAAAACAGATAGTAAGCGCCGGGCAATACCAGCAAAAGTCCATCTATCCGATCCAGAATGCCGCCGTGTCCGGGGATGAATGTACTCATGTCCTTCAGATCCATAGACCGCTTTATCGCTGACTCCACAGCGTCTCCCATCGGGGCAAGCAGCGAGACGACCGCCGCTAAATACAGAGCCGGATAGAGAGTGACAAAAGACAACAGAGGCAAGGTCGAGAAGATGGCGGCCAAGGCAAATGTGGCGACTATCCCTCCCACCAAGCCCTGCACGGTTTTCTTCGCCGACAGTGAGGGCGACAGTGGTCGGGTTCCGAAAGCCCGGCCCACCACATAGGCCGCCGTGTCAAACATTGAGTTCAAGAGCAGTACCCAAACCAATAGCAACACTCCCTCCTCGGCCCGGCCGATCACCACCCCATAGCACAGCAAGGAGATCCAGATCATTCCCAATACGGTCAGCGTGGAGTTTTCGACCGCCAACCTCCGCGCCGCGGCCGCATAGAAGAGCAGAGTCATAGCCACTGCCGCCGCCAGAATCCCTCCGGCCGCGTTCAACCCCCACAGATGCGCTCCCCAACCAGCTCCCAGAACACCCAGCAACCCCAAAAGAGCCATGGGTCGGTATCCAGAGGAACGGACCGCCATGTAGTACTCGACCAACGCCGTCATCATGGCAACTATCAAGAAACCGGTCAACCATGCCCCTCCCAGGTAAAGGGCCAGCACTACCACCGCCACCATCACTACGGCGCTCATCGTCCGAGTTACCAGATCCGAGGAATGGGCTTGCTCCGCCGCCTCCACCTCTTCGGTCGCCATCCCGGTCCGACCAGTCACATCTTCGAAACCCAGCATCCCCGACTCGACGCCCGGGATGGCGGCCGCCACAGCCTGCTGACGATGTTCCTTGGCGTCGGCCTCCATCACTTCCTCAGCCAGAGCCTGATGCTGGGAGGTGCGGCTGTAAAAAATGCTCTCATCGGTGAGGAGCGACTCGGATTCCTCCGACTCGGATTCCTCCAACTCCGATTCCTCTGCCGACCATTGGCGCACCGACCTGAGAGAGGATTCCTCCTCCGGTTCCCACTCGGGAACCCAAGTCACATCAGGTGGCTTCATTCCCTTTATACCTCCAGCAGTTCGGCTTCCTTGCGCTTTAGCAACTCGTCAACCTGTTTCACGGTCTGATCTGTCAAGTCCTGAAGTCGCCGTTCAGCGCGGCGCAGATCGTCATCTGAGAATAGACCCTTGAGAGCGTCCAAGTCCGATTTTGCCCCGCGTCGGATGTTGCGAACCGAAACTTTGCCGTCTTCGGCCTGTCTTCTGACAATACGAATCATCTCAACCCGTCGTTCTTCAGTGAGAGGAGGGAAGGCCAACCTAATAACTGCTCCGTCGTTGGAAGGATTGATACCAAGATTCGAGCCGTGCAACGCCTTCTCAATTTCGGGAATGGCGCTGCGGTCAAAGGGGTGGATAACCAAGAGGCGGGGATCGGGAACAGAGAAGTTGGCAAGTTGCTGAAGAGACAGGGAAGCGCCGTAGTAGTTGACCCTCAGATTCTGAACAATCTGGGGGTTGGCTCGCCCGGTTCGCACCGTTGAGAACTGGGCGGTGACGAATTCGAGGGAATCTTCCATCGTCAAAGCCGCTTCGTCCAAGACCTCTTCGATCATTGCAATCCCCTAGCTCACCCTGGTACCAAGCGTTTCCCCTATCAACGCTCGGTACACGTTGCCTGGCTTTGTCATGTCAAATACCACAATAGGCAGTTCATGCTCCCGACAGAGGGTTATCGACGTCATGTCCATGACTTTCAGATCTTGGGAGATGACATCCATATAGGAAGCGGTTTCCAGAAGTCGGGCGGATTCGTCGAGATTAGGGTCGGCGCTGTACACACCGTCCACTTTGCTCGCCTTCAGCAGCACTTCGGCTCCGACTTCCACCGCTCGCAGCGAAGCAGTGGTGTCGGTGGTGAAGAACGGGTTTCCGGTTCCGGCCACAAATATCACTATCCGTCCCTTTTCGAGATGTCGAACCGCCCTCAGACGTATGTAGGGTTCACTAACCTGTCTCATGGTGATGGCGCTCATCACCCTGGTGGTCATCCCACACTTTTCCAAAGCGTCTCGCAACGCCAAGCCATTCATCACCGTGGCAAGCATGCCCATGTAGTCGGCGGTGGCTGGGTCGAGCCCCCGAGCGGCCAGAGCGGTGCCGCGAAAGAAGTTTCCGCCTCCCACCACCACACAGGTCTCGATTCCATCCGCACGAGCCCGGCCGATCTCGTTGGCGACAACCGCTACGCTGCCCGGATCAATTCCGAACCCACCTCTTCCTTCGCAGAAGGCTTCTCCAGAGAGCTTGAGGAGGACCCGGCGGGGGGGAGCCATCAGGATTCCTGCTCGCCCACCGCCACTCGTAGCACCCGGCGGACCTTTATGTTCTCACCCATCCGCGCCGCCAGGCTTTTCACCAAATCTCCCACCGTTCCCTCAAACTTCTGAGCATTGACGAACACCTGGTCGCTCAGGACGTTTTCAGCATAGAATTTTTCCATGCGTCCCTGGACGATGCGAGGAATGATCCGCTCTGGTTTGCCCTCGGCCGTAGCAGCCCGGGCAATCAAGTCCCGCTCGTGAGCTAGGACTGTCTCGGGCACCTCTTCCCGGGTGATCCAACGGGGAGAGGCCCACGAGACGTGCAGGGCGATGTCGTCAGCGATCTCGTTGAAGTCAGGGGTTTTGGCCACAAAGTCGGTCTCGCAGGCCAATTCGACCAGAACACCCATCACCGGATGCCCCGATTGTTGGTGCATGTATTGCCCGATCGTCCCCTCGTTGGCATCCCGGTCAGCCCGCTTGGCAGCTTGGGCTAGACCTCTCTCCCGGAGCAGATCATGGGCCTTGTCCATATCGCCATCCGTCTCCACCAAGGCCTTCTTGGCATCCATCATGCCCACACCGGCACTTTTGCGGAGACTCTGCACGTCCTTGGCTGTGAACGTAGCCATGATCACCTGCCTCTTGAACGGGCCTGGGATTTCGGGGCGGAGGAAGAATCTGTTTTCTTCTTCTCCTGTTTCTTTTTGGCAAGCTCCTGTTTCTTCTTGGCAAGCTCCTGTCCTTCCCGACAGGCACTTGACACCAGCGAGCAAATCAGTTCGGCAGCTCGGATAGCGTCGTCGTTGCCAGGAATGACGTAGGTTATTAACTCGGGATTGCAGTTGGAATCCACCAAAGCCACGATGGGAATTCCCAGCCGTGTGGCCTCCTTCACCGCGGTTTCCTCGGCATTGACGTCTATCACGAACACCCCCGCGGGAAGCTCGCTGAGCTCGCTCACCCCACCCAGGCTTCGCTGGAGTTTTTGCAGGTCTCTTCTGAGGCGGAGTCTTTCCTTTTTGGGACGGGACAGCATCTCTCCGCTGTTCTCTTCGGATTCCAATTCCTTCATATAGGAAATGCGCTGGCGGATGGTTTGGAAATTGGTGAGCATGCCTCCCAACCACCGGAAGTTCACATATGGCATGCCAACCGCCTCGGCGTGCTGGGCAATGCTGTTACGGGCCTGTTTCTTGGTACCGATGAAGAGAATCTTCCCACCATCTGCCACCGCCTCGCGTACGAAGACGAGCGCCTCCTCCAACAAGCCAACGGTCTGGCGCAAATCGATAATGTGTATCCCGTTTGACTGGGTGTAGAGATACGGCTTCATTTTTGGGTTCCAGCGGCGTGTTTCATGGCCGAAGTGAAGACCCGCGTCGATTAGATCCTTCATTTTGGTCGACGTCATGTTAATGACTCCTTCCTGGTTTTTCCTCGACCCGTTGACCGGTTTTTCTCCGGTCAGCGCCCCCGGAAGGAAGCGCCCGCCCCACAGGCAGGATCCCATAAGGACCTTGCCCGACCAGCGGACGGCGCGGGCCTGCGACGTTGCACTACAAGTTTAGGGAAGGTTGGGATCCAAAGAAAACGCCCTGCCCCGCCCCGATTCCCAGACAAACCCGGATCCCCTGCAATCAGGCCCGCGGGTGGGTTCGGTGGTGAGTGGCGCGCAGATGCCGATGACTGACACTGGTGTAGATCTGCGTGGTGCCCAGATTGGCGTGTCCCAACAATTCCTGAACGCTTCGCAGGTCTGCCCCTCCCTCGATGAGGTGGGTGGCAAAGGAGTGACGCAGAGCGTGAGGGAAACTCCCCACCCGGGACCGAACCACCCGCCTTATCTGGCGAGGATCCATCCGGCCTCCTCGCACTCCTACGAAAAGAGCTTCACCGGCGTGTTCCCCGGCTAAAGCAGAGCGGCCATCCTCCAGCCAGCGGCCCAACGCTCGCTGAGCGGGAATCCCGATAGGAGTGGCCCGATCTTTTCCGCCTTTACCCGATATCACCGTGAGATCCTTTCCCTGCACCGCAGAGACAGTGAGCGCCGCTAACTCCGATACCCGGAGTCCGGCCCCGTAGGCCAGTTCAAGGATGGCTCGGTCCCGCAAGTCCACCGGCGCCTCGCCATCCACCGCCTCGATAGCCTGCGCCAATTGGGCTGGAGACAGGACTGTTGGCAGGCTGCTGGCGGCTTTGGGAACGGGCAGCGCGCCCACGGGGTTGACCGGAATGTCGCCTCGCTGGTGAAGATGCCCGAAAAAGGATCGAAGGGACGATCCTTTCCGCACCACTGACGCGCGGGAGAACCTGCGTGTGTGCAGGGAAGCGAAGAACCGACGAAGGTCGCTGCGGCCGATCTCACTAAAAGACCTGCTCCCGGCCTTGTCGCAAAAAGCCAGGAATTGTGTTATGTCTCTGCGGTAGGCATTCACCGTGTGGGGAGAGAGTCGCCGGCCCTTGGCCAGCCAATTCAAATACCTCTGTACCGTCTCCTCGGCCCACTTGGGAAGGTTTGAAATGGCTGCCACACCTCCAATGCTATGAACCCCCTCCTGCCGGTGACGAGGATTTCCTCATTTCCGGAAAGTTCATTCCACCACCCGGGGGCGAAATGCCTTGAGAGGCTACGAGAGGTGCACTCCCCCAGTGGGTCGTGACCAGCCAGGGATTGGACGATTCAGCAATCTCTGGGTTGGCATTGCACTCTGTCCGTCATCAGGAAATCACATTGTCAGACGGATGACCGCGCCTTCTCTCACCATCCGTCCCTCCGACTCCAGCTTGCCGAGTTCCACCAGCAGCCGGGAGAGGGGCCATCCCAGCCGGTCGCCCAGGGTCTCTACCGTGGCGCCGGTCTCTCCGATTGCCTCTTCCAGATCCTGGTTCGCACTCGGCGACATCGGATCTTCCCGATTAACCGTTGGTGGGGCGAGGATGCCTTCCATCTCCAGGAATTCCAGCAGTTCCGCCGTTCCCAGCACCGGCATGGAGCCGTCTCGGATCAATTCGTTGCAACCTCCGGAGGTGGCTCGATCAATGTCCCCGGGGATGGCCAGAACCTCCCGTCCCTGCTCCAGACCCAACCGAGCGCTGATCAGGGCTCCTCCGCCCACCGCCGCCTCTACCACCAAGACCACTCGGGACAAGCCGGTGATAATCCGATTCCGGACAGGAAACCGCCAAGGCTCGGGGATGGTCCCCGGCGGATATTCAGTCACCACTGCTCCGCCACACTTCAGCAACGCCTCCCCCAGTCGTCGGTGGCTGGCCGGATACCATCGGTCAGGACCCGAGCCCAGCACCGCCACTCCTCGTTCCTCCCGTCTCCACCACCCCCTGATGAACCGCCCCGTCTATTCCCCGCGCCAATCCGCTCACCACTGTCACCCCCTGCCTTCCCATCGCCCCGCCCATCGTCTTGGCCAAATTGGGACCGTAGCGGGTCGCCCGCCTCGATCCCACTACCGCCACACCGGCGAGGGTGGGAAGACTGCCCCTGACAAACAACAAATCTGGTGAGTCGGGGATGGTGGCCAGCCACGGAGGGTATTCATCCGCGCCAAACAGCATCACCGAAACTCCCGCAACTCGGAGTTCAGCCATCCGCTGCTCGGCGCCGACTCCTAACGCCTCCCGCGCGGCCGGATCACCGGCCTTTTCCACCAAGGACTGAATGCGTCGGGGGTGCATTCCCGAAAACGCCAGCCGAAGCCCTTGGGAAAAGTACGGGGCCAAAGGCCTGGACAAACTTAAAAGCCCGTCCGGTAGGAAAGCGCCTCCAGAACGTGGATGGCCTCCACCCGCTCGGATTCTCCCAAGTCGGCAAGGGTTCTCGACACCCTGCGTACCCGATCGTATCCTCTGCCGGTGAGATTTCCCCGGTCGAGGTTGCCCGTAAGCACCCGCTTGGCCTCCTTGCTCCAAGGCAGTGAGCCGAGGGTCGAGGAAGATAAGTCTCCGTTCAGGGCGCCCCTCCCCATTTGCATCGCCCTGGCACTTTCCACTCTTTTGCGCACCACCGCACTGCGCTCGCCGGGTGCGCCGGTCAACTCATCGGTCTCCATACGCCCCAGAAACACCCGCACATGCGCTCGCCGGGTGCGCCGGTCAACTCATCGGTCTCCATACGCCCCAGAAACACCCGCACATCGAAACGGTCCAACAAGGGGCCCGAAAGCCGCCGGCGATAACGATCCACCGAAGCGGGTGAGCACCTGCATTGCTTCACAGTGTCGGTGCTCCAGCCACACGGGCAGGGATTGGTCGCCGCAATCACCATGGTGCGGCAGGGAAAACGGGCTGAAATTCCCTTCCGGGTTATGGTCACAGATCCCTCTTCCAAAGGTTGTCGAAGCGCGTCGATGAGGTGGGCGGGAAACTCCCCCAGTTCGTCTAGGAAGAGGACGCCGTTGTGAGCCAGAGAGAGATCGCCCGGCACGGGAATCCGCTCCCGCCCCCCAGTCCCGCTACCGAGACAGTGTGATGGGGAGCGCGGAAGGGGCGGACCGAGACCGGTCGACGGCGGTGACCCACTGCCCACACGCAGGCCACTTCCAGCTCTTCGTTCTTTCCGAAAGGAGGAAGGATCCCGGGAAGACGTTTGGCCAACATGGTCTTTCCCATACCGGGAGATCCGAACATGAGCAGATGATGACGGCCGACGGCGGCTATCTGCAGTCCGCGTCGGGCAAACTGCTGCCCGCGTACATCCGCCAGATCAGGGATCGGAGTGGAGGGAGCCTTCACCTCTCAAGGAAGTGCAGGTTCGATGCGGCCCTCCAATGCGCCCATCGCCTCGGATAGTCGTCCCACCGGATACAGGTCCACATCGGGAACCAGGGAGGGAAACCCCCGTCGGGCAGCCACCAAAGCCGCCCCCAATACTCCCCGGGAGGCCCGCACATCCAAAGCCAACTCTCCCACCGCCACCACCCCGGTGTCTTGCATCGACACCTTTCCGTCAGCGATTAAGACACCCAGAGAAATGGGAAGATCAAATGCGGAGCCGGCTTTGGGAAGGTCGGCCGGGGCCAGGTTCACGGTAACTTCGCTGCGGAGCATCTCAATACCCTGACGAAGCCATCGCGGCCTTCACCCGGTACTGGGCTTCTCTCACCGCCGTGTCAGGCAAACCCACCAGCCCAAATTTGGAATTGGTTTTCCCCAGGTGCACTTCGACATGCACGGGCCGAGGCTCCACCCCCACCATCGCTGCCGATAAGACTCTGATACTCATCCCTCCACTATGCGCCAAATGCCAGCGAGTTGGCTATCTCCTCTCCCCGAGATTCTTGCGCGATTCAACGCCTTGAATCACAAGCTCGTCCGGTTTCGGCGGATCTGGAGTCAGGAACCCCGGAAACGAGGGGGTCGCTTCTCCAGGAATGCTTCCACGCCCTCACGGTGGTCATCGGTGCCTAGACAGATCGCCTGGGCCTGTCCTTCCCAAGCGGTGACCTCCTCCAAAGACAATTCCCAAGAGCGGTCCAGCCCTTGCTTGATGAACATCTGTGCCACCGGAGCTCCCCGCAGAAACCCCTCCGCCACGGCGGAGGCGCGTTCTTCCAGCCCTTCTTCTTCAACCACATCCCACACCAGACCTTTTTGCAGCGCCTCGGCGGCAGAGACCATTCGTCCCGAGAGCGCCAATTCCTTGGCGAACTGGGCACCCACCAACCGGGGAAGAAGCCAAGTCAGACCCATATCCAAACTCAAACCCCGGCGCGAGAAAATGGCCGAGAATCGGGCCCGATGGGTGGCGATCACCACGTCACATCCCAAGGCGAGGCTCATTCCCGCTCCGACTGCCACTCCATCCACCGCGGCCAGCGTGGGCTTGGTCAACCGCCGCAGCGCCAAGGCCGTGTCCCCCACCACCTTCATGCGGTTCTGGGCATCGACCACTCCTGGGAACCGGGAACCAGCAGAAGGGTCGAGATCGGCGCCCGCACAAAAATCACCCCCTCGTCCCGATATCACCAGCACCCGCTGCGGGGAACGCTCAATATCCACGAAAGCCTGCTGGAGGTCCTTCCACCCTTCCGGAGGAATCGCATTCTTGCGGAAGGGGCGATTCAGCCACAGCCAACGGACAGGTCCACGGTCTTCGGTTTCGAGCCACATATTTCCATAGGGTAAAGCGACGCGCTACCTTGAGTTTCAGATGGGCTTCAATCCCTTCCGCCCGCATCGCAAGACCACCGGCGACATCGTAATGGTGATCGGTGCCCTCGTGGTCACCGCCGCCGCGGTCCTCTGGGCTCTTTTCTCTGGCTAGATGTACTTCCCACAGAGGTTGTTGACAGATGCTTGGATGAGTGAGGGCCTCCTGGTTTGATTCGTGGGTGTGAAATCCGGCGAGTCAAGGGGGAGACCCTCATGGGACACTCTAGAGCGAAGTTGACACCCAAAGGACGGAAACTGTTGGTAGAACGGATCCTGACGCAGGGATGGCCGGTGGCCCACGCCCCCCAGGCGATGGGCGTTTCACGGCAGACTGCCTACCGATGGGTGAAACGTTGGCGGGAGGAAGGCGAAGCCGGGCTCCTGGACCGTTCCTCGCGGCCTTGTCACAGTCCCAACCGGGTCTCTTCGGGGAGGAGCATCTTAAGGGGTAGCTTATCCACCCTCGATTCGCCATCTGCATTTGCCTCAACCGCCCGGCAGAACCCGGAAAGGGGTGTTCGCTAAATCCCGCCCAGGCGACTGAAAGGCCAGATACGGAAGACCGCTTTGCCAACCACATTGTTCTGGTGGACTGTTCCAAATGCCCGGCTGTCGGAAGACTTGCCTCGGTTGTCCCCCATTAGGAAGAGATGGTCTTCTTCCACCTCTACCGTGAAGAAGTCCCCCTGGGTGGAAGAACCCAGATATGGCTCATCCAAAAGCTCTCCATTTACCCAAACCTCACGATCGCGGACCTCGATGAGGTCCCCCTCGGTGGCCACCACCCTCTTGATAAGGTCCGCCTCGGAGATGTCGTACCAGCCGAACGCCTGCCTGACTTCGTGCCACACTGTCTCCAGGGGATTCCGATCGGGCTTGACACGACCGGGAGGCGTGAACACCACCACATCTCCTCGGCCAGATTCCCCGAACCAATAGCTGACTTTGGAGACCATCACGCGATCTCCCACCTGTAGGGTGGGATGCATGGACAGTGAGGGTATTTCGAATGGCTGGATGAACAGGGCTTTGATCAACACCGCCAGAATTACCGCCCCTAACAGCAACACGGCCATTTCTATCACCGCCGACCTGACCCGGCCCTTCGGAGGCGGGGGCGAGGCTACCGGGTGATTGTTTTCCGCCGGCTCCGCCGACTCTTCGACAACGAGAGCCGGTAGATCTCCTTTGGGTGGTATCTCGGTCAGTCGCGTCTCTCTTTGATCCGGGCCGACTTGCCCGACCGGTCCCGCAAGTAATTGAGCTTCGCTCTGCGAACCAGACCCTTACGCCTAACTTCAATCCGGCTCAAGATGGGAGCATGAACGGGGAAGATGCGCTCCACCCCTATCCCGAAACTGATCTTGCGAACAGTGAAAGTCTCCTGCAAACCTCCCCCGCTTCGACCTATCACCACTCCCTCGAAAACCTGTACTCTCTCCCGACCGGCCTCCATGACGCGAACATGCACTCGAACGGTGTCGCCCGGCCTGAAGTCAGGTATGTCGTCCCGCAGATAGTTTTGTTCAAGCAATTGGATGTCGTTCATGTCTTAACCTGTTCGTGTCTGATAGAGAAAAAGTGATGGTGGCATTCGCCAAACCTGTATCTTACCACTGTTCAGAATCACTTTCCCCCTGCCACAAGTCCGGTCGCCTGCTACGGGTCCGCTCTCTTCTTTGAGTGGCCCTCCATTCTGCAATTCGCTGATGGTCACCTGACAGCAGCACCTGCGGCACCGACCAGCCCCGAAAGACGGCAGGGCGGGTGTAGACCGGCTCCTCCAAAAAACCCTCCCGGAACGATTCGAACACCACCGAATTTGGATTCCCCACCGCCTCGGGCAGCAGACGAGCCACCCCTTCGATGACCAGCAGGGCCGCCACCTCCCCGCCCGCCAACACATAATCACCCACTGACGCCTCTTCATCAATGAAGTGTTCGGGTATCCGCTCATCCACTCCCTCATAGCGGCCACACACCAAGGTCAGGTGATCGAGCTTTGACCACCGATCGAGCATCGATTGCTTAAGGCGCCTTCCCACAGGCGCGAACAACACCCGGTGACTGTCCGCCAGAGGATCAAGCGCCTTGGCCAAGGGCTCCGGCATCATCACCATTCCCGCTCCTCCACCGAATGGGGAGTCGTCCACCGCCCGGTGCGCCCCCCTTGTATATTCCCGCAAGTCGATCAACTCGACTTCGATCAGACCGGCCTCCATTGCCCGGCCCAGGATTCCCACACCCAGCGCCTGAGGAAAGTAATCAGGAAAAATGGTGATTATTGAAATCTTCATAGCAAAACCATCAGCCGGCGGTCAAAAGGGCCCCCGAAGGTCGCTTCGGGTTAGAGCAACCCTACCCATTCCGATGTCCCTGCGCCCAGAATAAACGAGCCAGTGGGTAGGTGGGATGGGAATTTGTGAATCCGGCCCGGTCAGAGGTGTGGCTCGTTGCCTTGCCTCATCCGACCACCTGTCACCAGGCATACCACCAGCCCGATTCGGGAACAGCCGCTATTGTTGATTGGGCCTCTCGTGGAGAAAAAACATCCTTTTAGCTAACCCCACTGTGCACGCGGGGGCGGGGGTGAGGTGTTCGTTCAAAACTCAGCGAACCGGATTCAAACGGTGAGCGCTTCACCGCCGGACCACCATCAGGCGCGCGCCCAAGCGATTGAGGAGTTTGCCGCTCTTGACGCCGTTATGTCACGGGCCGCCGGAGAAAACTTTCCCGTGGCGCTTCGAATTCTGCCCGCCGATCTACAACAACACCTACAGGCGATCTACAGCTACGCCCGTCTCACCGACAACCTAGGTGATGAGTACCCAGGCGACCGCTTTGCGGCGCTTGATTGGCTTCAAGCACAACTCAACGACCTATTCGCCGGGACTCCCTCCCATCCGCTTTTCCGCCAATTGGCCCCCACCGTGGCCCGCTTCGGGTTATCCCGTACTCCTTTCGATAAACTGCTGGCCGCCAACCGACTGGACCAGCATAAGAAGACCTGCTCCAGTTGGGCAGAGTTAATGGAATACTGCGAGTTGTCGGCGAACCCCGTGGGGCACATGGTGCTGGCTGTTTTCGAGTCGGCTACCGAAGACCGCCTGGCCGCCTCGGATGCCGTGTGCAGTGGCCTGCAGGTTCTGGAACACCTTCAGGATGTGGGCGAAGACGCCGGGGCGGGACGCATCTACCTGCCGGGCGATGACATGAGGCGTTTTGGATGCAAACCCGAAGACCTACTGGCCCCCGTGGCCGGCCAGAACCTGCGGGACCTGGTGGCCTACGAAACGGGCCGCGCCCGCGAACTCATAGAGAAAGGCAAGTGGCTGGTGGCTTCATTACGGGGCTATCCCCGCCTGGCCATCGCCGGGTTTGTTGCAGGAGGCATGGCGGGGCTGGACGCCATCGAAGCCTCCCGATTCGATGTGCTGGGCGGTACCCGCCGAGCGGGGGCCCTGCGACTCCTTCGCCGCCTGGCTCCCCTGTACCTGGTCGCGTTAATGAGGAGGCGAAGCGGGAGGACGCCGTGATCACTCCCGAGTCAGCCTATCGTCGGTGCGAAGAGATCACCTGGACACACGCGCGTAACTTCTCCTACGGTATCCGGCTTCTTCCCACCCCCAAGCGCAACGCCATGGCGGCCCTGTACGCCATGTCCCGGCGGATCGACGACGTCGGCGATGGCGACTGGACGCGAGATCGCAAGCTGGAAGAGTTGAGCAACCTCCACTCGGTGATCGACAGGCTGGAGGAGGGTGAGGTGTCCGACCCTTCAGACCCGGTGGTTGTAGGGGTCGCCCACGCCGCGGCCCGCTATCCCATTCCTGTGGCGGCCCTGCACGAGATCGTGGAGGGGTGCGAGCAGGACGTGTGGGGCGAAAACTATGCAACCATGGATGACACTGTTCGGTACTGCCGGCTGGTGGCCGGTTCGGTCGGCCGTCTGTCCCTGGGGGTGTTTGGCGTTAAGGCGGGCTACCCCCAAGACCAGAAAGAAGCCCCACAACTGGCCGACGACCTGGGGGTAGCCTTGCAACTCACCAACATGCTGCGGGACATCCTAGAAGACCATCGGATGGGCCGTATCTACCTTCCCGAGGAGGAACGTAGCCGCTTCGGAGTCCTTCCCGGCCAGTGGGCCCCGACCGAGCCGGTCGGCGATTTGGTTCGGTACGTAGCAGAGCAGGCGGCGACCTGGTTCGAGCAAGGACTGGTTCTCTTGGGTTTCTTGGACTATCGCAGCCGAGCTTGCACCGCAGCCATGGCCGGTATATATCAGCGGCTACTGAAACGCATTCTCGCTCAACCCACCCAGCCGCTGACCGGACGCCTCAGCCTCCCGGTCTGGGAAAAAGCCTTGGTAGTGGCCCGCTGTGTATCCGGACTAAACCCGTGAGGAAGCGCCAGGTGGTGGTGATAGGTGGCGGCCTCGCCGGGTTGGCGGCAGGACTGGAAGCGGCCGACCATGGCGCCGCCGTGACTCTGCTGGAGCGCCGCCCCCGTCTGGGTGGCGCTACCTGGTCCTTTCAACGCCGGGGTATCTGGTTCGATAACGGCCAGCACGTCTTTTTGCGGTGCTGCACCGCCTACCTGTCCTTCCTAGAGCGAATCGGTTCGTCTGACGGCGTATTCTTGCAGCGCCGGCTGGATATTCCGGTACTGGCGCCCGGCGGCCGGTCCGGCGCCATCCGGCGGACCATGGGTCCGGCCCCACTTCATTTGGCTCCGGCGCTGCTCAGCTACCCCCACCTGGGCCTTCGTCAGAGGATGGGGGTGCTGCGGGCGGGATGGGCCTTGCGCCGACTGAATCCTGAAGATCCGGCCTTGGATAAGGTGGCTTTCGGTGACTGGCTGACCGAACATGGCCAGGATGCGGTCGCCATCGAAACCTTCTGGAATTTGGTGGTGCTGCCCACCGTCAATGTGACGGCCGCCGAGTCGTCCCTGAAACTGGCCGCCAAGGTCTTCGTCACCGGGTTACTGACCCAGGCAGCCGCCGCCGACATCGGCTGGGCCAGGATGCCACTGTCAGCTTTACACGGCGACGCCGCCCAGCGAGCGTTGGAAAAGGCGGGTGCCCGAGTCAGGACGCGGGCGAGTGTCAAAGCCGTACGTCATACCTACTCTGGTGGTCTGGTGGTGCAGGTCGACGGCGATTCCATCAATGCCGACTCCGTGGTGGTGGCGGTGCCTCACGATGAGGTTGATTCGCTGCTTCCGCCCCGAAGCGTCCCTGACCAGACCCAACTCAATGACCTCGGTCTTTCGCCAATCGTAAACGTACACCTGGTGTACGATCGCCCCGTGACCCAGTTGCAGATGTTTGCGGGGGTGGGAAGCGACGTGCAATTCGTGTTCGACCGCACCGAGGGGGCGGGGCTCGATGACGGCCGCCAGTGTCTGGCCATCTCCTTATCGGCCGCCGAGTCCTATATCGGCCGGAATTCGACGGAACTGATCTCGCACTTCAGCGCCGAGTTGGCTCGGCTCCTTCCCGCCGCGGCCCATGCCACCGTAACCGAATCAATCGTTACCCGGGAACACGCGGCGACTTTCTATGGCGCCCCGGGCACTCACCACCTCCGCGCCGGCGCCGAGTGTGCTCTACCTGGGGTGTACCTGGCCGGAGCCTGGTGTGATACGGGATGGCCTGCCACCATGGAGGGGGCCGTGCGCAGTGGCGCTGAGGCGGGGCGTCTCGCTGCCCGGTTCGCCGCCCGGTCCCCGGCCGCGGCATGAACATGAAGCGCCGCATTCCCGACGTGCTGGACCGGACCAGCGCCTTGATCCAGCCCGCCCTCCTCGCCGCGGTAGACCGACTCTCCCCCGAGTTATCGGTTCCCGCTCGCTACCACTTCGGCTGGGCCGACGCCGCTGGCCTACCCCTTCCAAAGGGGCGGTACGGCAAGGGAGTTCGGCCCACATTGGCGCTCCTTTCGGCCGAGGCGGTGGGAGCTTCACCCGAAGTTGCCCTCCCCGGGGCGGTGGCGGTGGAATTGGTCCACAACTTCTCACTCGTCCATGACGACATCGTCGACGATGACGCCGAACGCCGACACCGGTCCACCATGTGGAAGGTTTTCGGGGCCGGAAACGCCATCATCGCGGGCGACGCACTCATGGTTTTGGCCATCCAGGTGTTACTGGAGGAGTCCACACCGGCCCACATGGCCGCCGCGGCCGACTTGGCGCAGGCCACAATGGCGATGATCGCCGGCCAGTACTTGGACATGTCCTTCAACCGTCGGGAGCTTGTCGAGGTGGAGGACTGCTGGGACATGGTCTCACAGAAGACGGGAGCCCTACTGGCTCATGCCAGCGCAGTGGGAGCGATCTTGGCTGGCGCCCCCGCCCATACCGTGGAGGCGTTGCGCAGTTTCGGTAAAGATCTGGGGCTGGGATTTCAGGCTATGGATGATCTGCTTGGTATCTGGGGAGACCCGGCGGTTACCGGCAAACCCGCCGGTAACGACCTGCGGGAGCGCAAAATGTCGATCCCGGTGACGGTGGCTATGCGTTCGGGCACCAAAGCCGGTGCGCTACTGGCCGAGATCTACGCCCGGGAGCACCTTAGTGATCACGACATTACCACAGCAGCCGCGCTCGTGGAGGAGGCGGGCGGGCGAGCCGCCACAGCCTTTGCTTCTCAAGAATGCCTGCAACGCGCCGCGCAAGCCCTCTCCGCCGCCGATATCGAGCCGAGGGTGGCAGAAGAACTTCACGGTTTGGGGCGTTTTTTGGTGAACCGCGAATTCTGATTTGGCGGGCTCGGGCTTGAATCCACGTGGCGAACGGTTCGAGCGACCCGCCCATAGTGTGAAACTCCTCAGGCGATCGGCCTGTGAACTAGGGGGCGCGAATATAGGATGCCCGAATTGTGGTGAAACTTTTGAGGATGCGCTGTGGATTGCCAGGAGAAGGGATGTGTGTGATAGCTAAACGACCTTGGGAACCCAGCAGCAAGGGTTTTGTCCTGCCACCGCGGCCAGGCAGAGGCCAGTGAAAGGCGCCGGCGGGTTATCCCGCCCGGAACGGGGAAGGTTCTGGGAGGTTTTCTGGGTGGCTCTTCGGCTGGGCCTCACCTCCTTTGGGGGGCCGGTGGCGCATTTCGGCTATTTTCATGATGAGTACGTCCAGCGGCGCCGGTGGGTGGACGAGGGGACCTTCGCCGATCTCCTAGCTCTCTCCCAGGCGTTCCCGGGCGCAGCCAGTTCCCAGCTGGGGTTTGCAGTCGGCATGGTGCGGGGAGGACTTCGAGGCGGATTGGCGGCATGGCTGGGGTTCACGCTCCCCTCCGCGATCATCCTCACCTCCGTGGGCCTGGGCGCCGCTCGGATCGGCGACCGGGCTCAGGGGTGGGTGCACGGTCTGGTGGTGGTGGCGGTGCCGGTGGTGGGCCTGGCGGTGTGGAAGCTGTGGTCCAAACTGGCGCCTGACCCATTCCGCAGTTCGCTGGCCATCGCAGCCGCCGTGGCACTGATCGCCTTTCCCTCCTCCACCCGGACCGCTGCCGTGGCGGTGATCGTGGTGGGGGGCCTCCTGGGATGGCGCTTCTGCCGAGATCACGCCGCGGATCCCGGCGAACGCGGTCTTCCCGCCTTCAGTCGACGATCGGGGGTGGTCGCCGCCATTGTCTTTTTCGGTCTGCTGCTGGCCCTTCCCATCGCCCGTCGTACAACCGAGGCCGAGTTCGTGGAGGTCACCGACGCCTTCTACGGAGCCGGGTCCCTGGTGTTCGGCGGGGGACCGGTGGTACTGCCCCTGCTGGAATCGGAACTGGTAGGGCCCGGTTGGGTCGACGAGGAACTCTTCATCGCCGGCTTCGGTGCCGCCCAGGCCGTCCCGGGTCCGGTATTCACATTCTCCTCGTATCTGGGGGCGGTGATGACTCCAGAACCCAACGGGATAGCGGGCGCGGCGCTGGCCTTGGTGGCTCTCTACCTGCCTTCCCTCCTTATGGTGATGGCGGCTCTGCCGTTCTTCGCCGCGTTGCGGACCAATACCGGAGTCCAAGCGGCGCTGCGCGGAATCAACGCGGCGGTAATCGGAATCCTGCTGATGGCTCTTTACGACCCGCTGTGGACCAATGCCATCCGAGAGCCTCCGGACCTTGCCCTTGCCTTGGTCGCCTTCGGCCTCCTGGCCTTCTGGAAGCTCCCCCCCTGGGTGGTTGTGCTGCTCGCCGCCGCTGGCGGAGGCCTCTTGGCCACCCTCTGAGATTGTTAGGGCCGCCACCTCACCCCCTTGTCAGAACCGGTTTGGGAGAAACCCCTGCCTACTTACGCGGTTTTTTCGAAAAGGGAAAGCTGTTTCGTAGGTGGGGAATCGCTTCCATCGGCCTCTAGAGCAACCTTTCTTCTCGGCTTCAAGACAGCCTCAAGTTCGTCCATGGACCGGATAGGCCGGGCGCCGAGGTTTTGAAGTCGTTCGTTCCCCGCCCCTTCACCCGCTCCCCTCCACACGGCTACTCGCCCGAATCCTTCTTGCAGTGCCTCAGTGGCACCCGACCACGTACCACCCCTTTCCACCTCGCAGGCAACAACCAGGGTGACATTGGACAACGCGTAGATGACCTTGTTACGTCCCATAGCGTTCCAAACCCTGAACGGCTCCTTGGGACTGTAAGGAGTGCACATGACAGCGTGATCGTCATAGATAGCTCTGCGCACATCCGGATTCCTTAGCTTGCGCACCAGTGAATCCGCAAGGACGCCAATCACATTTCCGCCAGCTTGGAAAGCTGTGTTCATAGCCAGTTGATCAACCCCGCGGGCGCCGCCCGAGATCAATCCCAAGCCTGAGGGAGTTGCCCTTGCCGCGGCGCCCTTTGCCACTTCCGCCCCCTCGGGAGAAACATCACGGCTGCCTACCACTCCGATGCCAGGCTGATCGAGCAGTTCAAGAGCACCGGCCGCGTGAAGCAGACCAGGCGCCTTCGAACCGAGTTGGTCGACCAAACGCTGCGGATAACCATCATCGAACGGAGTAACCGTGCAGATACCCGTTTGATCGAGTTGCTCTAATTCGAAGGCCATAGCTCTAGCCCGATCTAGCAACCCAATGATCCTTGCCGCCATTTCCTCAGAAAAGCCGTGCTCGCCCACAAGCTCTCTCTCAGTCTGACCCAGGAGAACGCCCGGATGTGCGACATGTTCCCTAAGCTTCCAGTACTCGGTCGCCTTGAGAGGCCGCGTCCCCTTGCTGTGGACCCGGCTCACGAGAAGAATTGTGGCCAGAGAATCCTCGTTCATCATGTACCAGATCTTCCTGCCGTATCGGCCAATGCGAATGGGTAAACCGGGCCAGCCCCAGCGCCTCGCAGTTGCCCTCCTACGGTTGTCAACGTCCACCGGGAGTCTACGACGGCGTCCACCAGCAACACTGGCCCGGGAGGAACAGCCCCGCAGATCCTGAACGCCCCCCGCACATTGCGGTACTGCCGGTGGCTGTTTTGCATTGTTTTCTGTGGTGCTGTTTCTCGCGCTTTTTCGACCACGTTCTTATAAGAGAGTCCCAAAGATGCCGCCAGTCGGGCAGCAAAGTCTGCGACCAGCCGCGGATTCCGAAGCGATGGCACAGAGGTAATCCAAGCCGGCGCAGGTTCCGGCGCCCAACGGCTCTGAATCAGATCTGCCGCGGCGTTTACCAGTCGGTCATCGAAGTGGCGCCGTTCCTGTTTGCCCGCCCGGACGAGGGTTCCCCACCCACTGTCACCCCACACTGCCAGCGACCGTCCGGTCTCGAGTTGCTGGTCTTTCGGGATTCTCTTTCGGTCCGGCAGTTGCTTACGAGGCTCAATAATCAATTCGACCATTCGCAGGTATTCGACCGCCCGTTGCACGACTTCAGGATCGAAGGGCATTGCCAGACTTTGATCGGTGCAATTATCACAGATACCGCATGGCTGTGAGACCACGTCGTCGAGGTAAGCACCCAGCAATTGCATACGACAGCCCCGGGTGCGGACATAGTCGAGCATTTGATCTTGTTCGGTCCTCCGTTGAGTGGTCGCTAGCTCGACACGGTCAAAATCAAATCTCCATCTTCTCAGGGTTCGGCGCCAACGAGAGCCTTCCCGTTCAACAGCCCCCTCAACCTCCAGATTTTTGAGAAGATTGTCAAGCTGGCCCAACCGGACATTCACTGATTCGAACAAGTCATCACGAGACATAGGCTCCGCCCGCTCCTCGAGCAACTCCACAACGCTTTGCGCCAGATCAACCCGTGGAAAAGCCGAGTAGATGAAATAGTCCTGTATGTCTTTGTCTTCCCTTCCACGCAACAAGATTCCCCAGGATTCGCCGAGCGCCCGTCCGGCACGGCCCACTTGCTGGTAGTACGCAATCGGCGATCCTGGCGACTGGTAGTGGATTACGAAAGATAAGTCCGGTTTGTCGAATCCCATCCCGAGAGCCGAAGTGGCCACTACCACCTTTACCTGGTTGGACAACAGATCCTGTTCGATACCGATCCTGTGGCCCGCGTCCGTTGCGCCACTGTAGGCAACCGCATCAATTCCCATAGACTTCAGCCATCCCGCTACCCGACGGGTGTCCGACACGGTGAGGCAGTAGATCACTCCCGTCCCCTCCAACGTGGGAAGGACTACGGCAAGCCACGTTAGGCGCTCGGCTTGCGACGGGATCCCAAGTACGTGCAGCCGAAGACCACTGCGCGATAATGGTCCCCTGACCAACGTGAGTCCTGATCCCAGTTGTGTCGTGATATCTTCGATGACACGTTCATTCGCCGTTGCGGTGCAACACAGGACAGGCACACCAGGGAGGAAATCCAGGACGCGTGCTATTCGACGGTAGTCGGGACGAAAGTCATGGCCCCAATCCGATATGCAGTGCGCCTCATCAACCACAACAAGGCCGCTACGACGAACAATCTTGGGCAAGAGTTCGGACCGGAACTTCTGATTGGCCAACCGCTCGGGTGAGATCAACAGGATGTCCACGGCATCAAGGTTGAGTTTGTCCTCCAACGTAGCCCACTCGGCGCGGTTGGAACTGTTGATGGTGATCGCGCGCACTCCCATACGCTCCGCCGCTTCAATCTGATTACGCATTAAGGCAAGGAGCGGAGAGACCAGCAGAGTCGGGCCCGCACTGCGGTCGCGAAGCATCCGGGTTGAGATGAAGTAAACCGCGCTCTTCCCCCACCCGGTCCTTTGAACGAGAAGAACCCGCTCCCGGCCCTCCACCAGTCGCCTAATAGCCTCCAGTTGCCCAGGCCGAAAACCTGTGGAGGTTTGCCCAGTAAGTTTCCGTAGCAGCCTGAGAGCTTCGTCAACAAACGGATCATCCATCATCGATCTCATTTCTCCACTGGCTCCGTGAAGAACAACTGCTCCCAACTGTGATAGGTGTGCATGAAATCACTGTATGAGGGGGATGTGACATCGGCCGTTGGCGCCAATACCCGCCCCACCTCGCCGGAAGGTTGCGGGGAAATGTAGGTGACGGCTGGAAGGGTGGGCGTATAACTCGCTACCAGAGGATCTGGTTGGCGGCCTTTTCCACAGCTTGGTCGATGGACCCCGTATAAATCCCAGTGGAGAGGTATTTCCACCCGGCGTCGGGGAAGATGGTCACCACTGTCCCCGACTGCATCTGTCTGGCGACCCGAATAGCCACCGCCAGTGCCGCCCCGCAGGAGGGTCCGGCGAACAGCCCCTCGGCAGAAAGCAGCAGACGGGTGTATTCGATGGTGGGCCGCAGGCGCACCAACAACCGGCGATCGATCTGAGCCGGGTCGAAGATGGGGGGAATGTAGCCGGCCGACATGGACCGCAAGCCGGTGATGGTCTCGCCAACCGGCGGCTCGGCCGCCACCACCTGCACTTGGGGATGAATTTCCCGGACCGCCGCACCGGCGCCCATCAGAGTCCCTCCCGTTCCCAGTCCGGCCACCAGGGCGTCCACCCTGTCCAACTCGGCCACAATCTCCGGACCGGTACCCCGGTAGTGAGCATCGACATTGGCCGGATTGTTGTACTGATGCAGCATCAAATAGTCGCCCGTGGCCGCCATCTCCTCGGCCATGCGCACCGCACCGTTGGAGCCCTGGTCTCCGGGAGAGAAGATGATCTCAGCTCCGTAGATCTTCAACATCTTGATTCGTTCGGCGCTCACGCCTTCAGCCATCACCACCGTTAACGGAATGTTCCACAGCCGAGCCAGCCGGGCCAGCGCGATCCCAGTGTTGCCCGACGAGGGCTCCAAGAGACGGGTTCCCGGTCCTAACTGTCCGTCGGCCTGGGCTTTCTCCAACATCGCCGCCGCGATCCGGTCCTTGATGGAACCGGTGGGCTGAAACCACTCCAGTTTGGCGTAGATGTCCACACCGGGCGGGGAAAAGGCCTCCAGGCGCACTAAAGGAGTGGGAGAGGAGGCCGTCAATCGCCCGGGCGGGGACAAGAGAGTATTAACCACCGGCCACCGAGGGAAGAATGGTGATCTCCGCCGGTTGCGAAACAGGAGTATCCAAACCGTTGAGATAGCGGATGTCCTCGTCGTTGAGGAAGATATTGACGAACACCGGCACCGAACCATCCGGATTCAGTAGTTGGCGGGCCAGAGCTGGATAACGCTTTCCCAGATCGGAGAACACCTCTCCCACTGTTGCGCCGCGGGCGGGTACGGAAGCGTCTCCCCCGGCATGAATGCGAAGAATGGTGGGCAGGCGAACGGTATGCGTCATGTGACTCTTCTCCTGGAGGTGTCGAAGCTTAAAGTCGTTTCGGTGATTTGATGGTCCCGGATGCGAAATCCTCGCACCGACAGGGTATCCATCCGCTCCATGCCGACCAGCACGTACAGCCAGTCCGGCTCCACGGCCAAGGCCACATCGGTGGGAGACGGGTAGGCGGGTGAGTGGGTATGGGAATGAAACACTCCCACCAGTTCCCAGCCGTTCGCTTCCGCATGCCTGAGCGTCTGGAAATGCTCGGTCGGATCGATCACGTAGTTGACCGGGGAATGAACGATGTTGGTGAGCGGATAAGCCATCGTCAGACGACCCTCAGGATCTCCGGCCAACAAACCGCACGCCTCCTCGGGGTAGCAGTCACGAGCATGGGAAACCATCACCTCTTGAATGCGCTCGGGAACGTGGATGCGTGAGTGTTCGTCAGACATTGGAAAATCTCCCGCTGGGCGGGAAAGGCCGGGTCGGTCAGACGGTCCTGGTTACCGAGCCGGCGGGCATACAGTACTGGTCGTATTCGACGATGGCCGGCGGGCGGCTTTCGTCAGCGCATGCCAGACAGTCGGGGTTGCGGCGTAGCTTCAGGGTTCGGAAATCCTGGGTCAAGGCATCGTAGGTGAGAAGCTTTCCAACCAACGGTTCGCCTATTCCCAATAGTATCTTGATCGCCTCCATCGCCTCGATGGAACCGATAATCCCCGGCAGCACACCCAGCACTCCGGCTTCGGCGCAGGACGGCGCCAGTTCGGGCGGAGGGGGCTGGGGAAAGAGGCACCGGTAGCAAGGACCCACGTAGGGGTGGAAAACGCTGGCCTGGCCCTCGAATCTGAAGATGGCCCCGTGCACCACCGGGATACGGAGATGAAGAGAGGCGTCGTTCACCAAATAGCGGGTGGGGAAGTTGTCGCCCCCGTCCACCACCAAGTCGTAACCGGACATTATCTCCAGGACATTGTGGGCTGAGAGGCGCTGCCCGTAGGGCTCGACCTTGACGTCGGGGTTAAGAGCCGTGATGGTCTCCCTCGCCGATTCCACCTTGAGTTGACCCAGCCGATCCATATTGTGCAGAATCTGCCGCTGGAGGTTGGAGGCATCCACGACGTCGAAGTCGACCACACCCAGGGTCCCCACTCCCGCCGCCGCCAGATACAGGGCGGCGGGGGAACCCAGGCCGCCCGCCCCCACCAACAGCACTCGGGAATTCAGCAGTTTGGCTTGGCCCGCCTCACCCACTTCCGGCAACATGGTATGTCGGCTGTAGCGCACTTTCTGATCGGAGGAGAGCGTCACCGGCTCCGACCAAGGCCGACCCTCCGCCTTCCACAGCCCAAACCCCCCGGCCATGGAAACAGCATTGCGGTATCCCATTTCCTGCAGGGACTGGACGGCCAAAGCGGACCGGGCGCCTCCCGCGCAGTAGACCACCATCTCGGTGTTGGGGTCGGGCACCTGCATGAAGATGGAAGATTCCAACAGTCCCCTGGGAATGAGTTGCGATCCAGGAATGGCGCCCTGCTGGTATTCCTCGTGCTCCCTTACGTCCAATATCAGTAATTCGGGATTGGAAAGGCGCGGCTCTACCTCGGCCGGCATGACCTCCCTAATCTGCGCCTTGGCTCTTTTGAGTAAATCCTGAAAGGTAAACATTGTCTTTTCGACTAAAAGAATATCTCTTCTATACAACCCCGCCCAATCGTGATATGTTCCCACGGGCGGCCGCCACGGTGTTGGACATCAGAATTGCCCTGGTCATCAACCCCACTCCCCCAGGCACGGGAGTGATGGCAGAGGCCACCTCACTCACCCCTGCATAGTCAACATCACCCACCAAACCCTCGGCAGTGCGGTTGATGCCCACATCAATCACCACCGCTCCCGGCTTCACCCAGGACGCCTTTACCATCTTGGCTCTTCCCACCGCTGCCACCAAGATGTCGGCCTCCCTGGCCAGGGCTTCCAAGTCGACGGTGCGGGAATGGGCGATGGTGACCGTGGCATCGGCGCCTTTGGTGGCCATCAGCAGCGCCAGGGGCTTTCCCACCAGAAAGCTTCGTCCTATTACCACCGCTCGCCGGCCCGAAACGGGCAGGTCATAGTGAGAAAGAATTCGCATCACTCCGGCTGGGGTGCAAGGCCGGGGACCCGACAATTCGGCCACCAAGCGACCCAAGTTTTCAGAATGCAACCCGTCCACATCTTTTCGGGGGTCGATGCAAGCCACCACCCTTCCTTCGTCCAGCCCTCTGGGAAGGGGTAGTTGCACCAAGATTCCGTCCACCCCGGGATCGGCGCTCAGACTGCTCACCAAGTCCTCCAACTCTGTTTGGGAGGGGATCTCGTCCAATTGATGATGGATGGAGCGAATCCCTACTTTGGCGGCATCTCGCCGCTTGGCCCGAACATAGGTTTGCGATGCGGGGTCTTCACCCACCAGGACCGTTGCCAGGCCGGGAATGTAACCGGAAGCTGACAGAACTGAAACCGCGGCGGCCACCTCCTCCATCACCACCGAGGCCACCGCCCGGCCACTGAGCACCAAGGCGGCCATCAGTGTCGAAAATGCCGACGGCCGGTGAACAGCAGCGCCATCCCGTGTTGGTCCGCAGCGGCGATCACCTCCGCGTCACGGACCGACCCTCCCGGAGAAACAACAGCTACCACGCCCACAGATGCTAGGGCATCAATCCCGTCTCGGAAAGGAAAAAACCCGTCCGAGGCGGCAACCGCCCCCTCAGCTCGATCCCCGGCGGTTGAAATGGCGCGGTGAGCGGCTCCTACCCGGCTCTGGTCTCCCGCACCCACTCCCATCGACTGGCCATCCCGGCAGATCACCACCGCGTTGGACTTGGCGTGAGCCGCCACCACCCAGGCCAGACGCAAATCAGCCAGTTGCCGGGCATCAGGTCGCACCCTGGAAACAACCTGCCACTCCTCGGTCGCTGCGGTGGGACGGTCAGGGGTCTGGACCAGGAAGTCGGGACCCAAAGAGCGGATCTCCGGCCCCGGTACCCGCTCGGGTGGAATCTCCAACACCCTCAAATTGGTCCTGACCGAGAGCGCCTCGGCCGCGTCGGGCTCCACCCTGGGAGCGGCCACCACCTCAACGAACACCTTGGCCAAAGCCGTCGCTGCTTGGGAGTCGAGCGGGCAGTTGAACGCCACGACTCCACCAAAAGCGGACAACGGGTCCCCTTCCCAAGCCCGTGCGAAGGCTTGGGCCGGATCAGCTCCGGTTCCCACCCCGCACGGGTTGGCATGCTTGACGATCACGCAGGACAACCCGTCCAGGTCGGCCACCAATTGTACCGCCGCCTCCGTATCCGCAAAGTTATTAAAGGACATGGCTTTTCCCTGAAGGAGCCGCACCCCGGATCCCCAGTATCCGCCTTGCTCCGGCGTGTACAAGGCCCCCTGTTGGTGGGGATTCTCCCCATAGCGGGTCATCTGCTCCCGACGAAGGGTCATAAACAACCGGTCGGGAAGAGCTTCGGGCGGCAAAATCCAACCGGCGATGGCGGCATCATAGGAAGCGGTGTACCAAAAGGCTTCGGCAGCCAGTCGTCTGCGCCGGGCGCGGTCCAGTGTCCCCGATTCCACCGCTTCCATCACCTCCGAGTATTGGGCAGGGGAAGACAACACCACCACCTGGGCATGGTTCTTCGCAGCTGCCCGCAAAAGCGCCACTCCCCCGATATCGATTTGCTCCACACCGGGAACCTCCATGAACGGATAGAGGTTGCAAACCATCATCTGGAAAGGACTGATCCCCAAACGCCGCAGATCCTCTCGATGGGCAGGGTCATCGGGGTCAGCCAGAAGTCCCCCGTGAATAAGCGGGTGAAGAGTCTTGACCCGCCCTCCCAGCATCTCGGACACCCCCGTGACATCCTCCACTTCTACAACTTCCACCCCCTTCTCCCGCAGGATCCGGGCGGTGCCGCCCGACGAAACAATCTCTATACCCCGTCCCGCCAACCACCGGGCGAATTCGACGATGCCCGTCTTGTCGGAAACCGAAAGGAGCGCTCTTTTCATCTCGATGATGCTCACTTCGATGTCTCCGTAACAAGACCGAAACGGTTCATCTCATCCAGGCTGGGCAAAAAGCCTGTGAATCGCGAAGGTTCACCGGGCAAACCGGTTAAAGGGCGCCAAGAGTTCAATTATGGTGTGATTCGAGTCGGCGTCATAGGAAAGTCCGAGCATCACCTGGCGTTACGAAAGGGGCAGGAGAAGCGTCAGGTGGGGGGGCTACCAATCGGCTTCCCGTGACGCTGGCTTCTCCCAGGATCTGCGATAGTACCTCTTCGGTGTGCTGACCCATCAGGGGCGCGGGCAGGGGTGGGGGTCTCCCCTCTCCGAATTGAAGGGGATGGGAAGCGGCAAGGTAGTCACCCACGCCCGTGTGGCTGACCTCCCCAAAAAGGGGATTCGCCAAAGAACACCTGGGATCTTCGGTGACCAGTTGGCGGAAGGTTTGAAAAGGCCCCCAACACAGTCGACGACGTGCCAGGATTTCCCCCGCTTCGGCGAGGGTGCGGGAGGCAAACCAAACCTCCAATATGGCGGTAATCTCCTCTCGCGCCCGGAATCGATCACCCTCTTTTCCCAGGTCGAGACCTGTCCGGCGCTCTATTTCCTCCACTGCCTCTTTTGAGCCGGTGGCCTCCACCAAGTCAAGCCACTGCCGGTCGGTGATGACGACCACCATCAGCCTTCTGCCATCGCCGGTAGGAAAGTCGCGTCCGTAGGCCCCGAACACATAGTTGCCATGTGCCATCCGGTCTTGGTCGTTGACCATCACTTCCCCGATATGCCCCAGGGCGGAAACCGTAGCCAACGCCACATCCGTCAAGGACAGTCGCACCAGTTGGCCCTCCCCGGTTCGAAGACGGTGACGTTCAGCAGCCAGCACCGCGGTAGCAACCATGTTCCCGGCAATCACATCCCAGGCGGGCAGAACGTGGTTGACCGGACCGGCGTCCGGAGGGCCGGTGACCTCCGGATACCCAATCGCCGCGTTCACCGTGTAATCCAACGCCACCGAACCATCAGGGTTTCCCCGAAGCGTCACCATAATCAAGTCGGGTCGGATTTCGGCCAGCCGCTCATAGGACAGCCAACGGGGGGAAAGATTGGTAATAAAGATCCCTGCGTCGGGCCCAGGAGCAGTAATCAACCCCACCAATGCCGCTCTTCCCTCTTCGGAACGCAAATCAAGGGTAACCGAACGTTTTCCGGCATTGAGACCCGCCCAGTAGAGACTCCGACCTTCGGTCGTCACCGGCCAGCGCCCATAGTCCAGCCCGCCCCCCGGCGGATCAACTCGGATAACGTCGGCACCCAACGACCTGAGAGTGAGCCCCCCGAGGGGAACCGCCACGAAGGCGGAAAGCTCCACCACCCGCATTCCTTCCAGAATTCCAACCGTCCGATCCGGATCTGTGTTTTTGGATCCCATATATGTCATCCTACGATTTTTATCCTGATTTGAAGGAAAAGACCATCCCCGGGATATCCGCCGCCGCCCACGCCCTGGAGAACACGGTAGCCGCGGCTGTGTGCGTATTGGGAGAGGTCTCCGCCGGCCATTCCCAAGGTCTCGACGGATGCCAGAGCCTTGGCTACCAGGTCGCCTTCCTAGCTTCGGAATCGGCGGAGTTAAGAGCGGTGGAGAGGGCGGTTTCCGAAGAGAGGATGGGAACGGCCACAGGAACACTGGCCGCTTCGCTTCTGGCCCGGTCGGGACTAGAGCGAATTGATCGCTTCGCCGAGTTGGAAGGGATTTCCCGGCGATGGTTGGGGTCACCCGAGGTGCGGGAAGTGATCACCGCCGCCGGCAGCCTTTCCGATCCGACCTTGGCCGAAATCGAACAGCCCACCGATCCGGGCCTTGGTCCCGAACTGCTCTTGGCCCGCCGCGAGTTCCGACGCTTCGGCCAAGAAGTCATCGCCCCCCGTGCCGAAGAGGTGCATCGTCGGAACCTCGACGTTCCCGAGGAGGTGATTTCAGGGTTGGCTGCATTGGGGGTCTTCGGCCTGTCCATCCCGACGCACTACGGCGGTTCTCTCGACCAGGACCAACCCTCCCACCTGGCGATGGTGGTGGCCACCGAGGAGTTGAGCCGGGCGTCCCTGGCGATAGGAGGATCGCTCATCACCCGCCCCGAGATGTTGGCACGGGCACTCACCAGAGGCGGCACTGAGGCACAAAAGGAACGTTGGCTACCCGACATCGCCTCGGGTAAAAAGATGGTGGCCATCTGCGTCACCGAGCCTGACTACGGTTCCGATGTGGCTTCGGTGACCACTAATGCCCGAAGGGACGGGGACACCTGGGTTATCAACGGCGCCAAGATGTGGTCAACCTTCGCCGGGCGAGCCGAACTGCTAATGGTGCTGGTGCGCACGCACCCGGACCCAGACCGCGGTCATCGCGGGCTCTCCCTGTTCGTGATGGAAAAGCCTCCCCAGACCGGCCACTCCTTCACCCTCACCCAGCCCGGAGGAGGAAGGCTGTCAGGCCGGGCCATCCCCACTATCGGCTACCGGGGAATGCACAGCTTCGAGCTTCTGTTCGAAAACTGGGTGGTTCCCTACTCTGCTCTGATCGGTGAAGAGGAGGGCATGGGAAGGGGTTTTCATTTGCAGATGCAGGCTTTCTCGACCGGGAGACTCCAGACCGCCGGACGGGCGCTGGGATTGATGGAGGCGGCGTTTGAGGAGGCGCGGCGCTACGCAGCAGGCCGGAAGGTGTTCGGAAAGAGGCTCGACCAATACCCCCTCACCCGAGAGCGCCTGGCGCAAATGGCGGCCCGGATGGCCGCCCACCGGGCTTTCGCCTACCAGGTAGCCCACTATCTGGACGAGCCGCGCGGCCAAACCGAGGCTTCCATGGTCAAGGCCTTGGCGTGTCGGTCGGCGGAAGAAATCACCCGGGATTGCATGCAGATCTTCGGTGGCTACGGTTACGCCGAGGAGTACCCGGTTTCGCGGTTCTTCGTCGATGCCCGAGTGCTTTCCATCTTCGAAGGCGCCGAAGAGGTGCTGGCCCTGAAGGTCATCGCCCGGCGACTGATCAGATCATGATGACAAGCAGTAGAACACATGCATGTTCGATTTGGGCGCCGACAGCCCTGGGGGCCTGAACAACGTACCTCGCCGTTTTAGGCGGTGGTTTCCTAGTTTCATGGCGCCTCAACTAGCCTTGTTCGCCATGGTGGAGATAATCGAAAAAGGCCAATACAGCACCGGGGACTTTTCCGAGGAATTGGCATCAGCGCAGGACGGCAACCGCCACATCGGCACCCGCCTGCTCTTCCAAAATGACGAGGTGGGAGTGTGGGAGGTTCGCCTCCGGCCCGGAGAGAGAGGCGGGTTTCACCTTCACGACCGTCACTATTTCTGGACGGTTGTCCAAGGTGGAATCGGCAAGCAACGCACCGCCGACGGCGTATATCACATTCGCCGCTACAAGGAGGGCGACACCAGCTTCCAAACGCACACCCCCGCCGACTCGGTTATCCACGATTTCGAAAACGCCGGTGATAGCGAAATACGCTTCATCACCGTAGAGCTGTACGACTGACCTATGACCACAGAGGTAGCCCGCCGGTTGATTACCGGGCTTAGGGCGGGGGGAACGCGACTTCTGTTCGGAGTGCCGGGCGGGGGCCCCAACCTGCAAAAGGTGGGCGCCGCCGCCGAACAGGGCATCCCTTTCCTGCTCTGCCACACCGAGACTGCCGCCTGTATCGCTGCTTCCACCTATGGACTCTTGACCGATTCAGTGGGAGCGGCACTGGTTACCCGGGGCCCGGGGGTGGCCTCCGCCGCCAATGGGGTGGCCCAGGCCACGGTCGACAAACAGCCCCTGGTGTTGATCGGTGACACCGTTCCCGGGCCCGACCGCTCCTGGGTAGGTCATCAGGAACTCGACCAACCCGCCTTGATGAGACCGCTGACTAAATGGAGCGGCACGGTCGGTCATACCCATACCGCTCGGGCATCGAAAAGTGCGGTCCGGCTGGCCACGGCCCACCCTCAGGGTGCAGTCCACATGGACATGGACAGTGCCGTACCGGGCGAGGTGCCTCCCGATCCGCCTCCCCTCCCCTTGGAACACACCATTCCCCAAGCCGTACAGGAGTTGGCCCGCAGGGCGCAGTATCCGATACTGATCGTGGGTACCGGCGCTCTTCCCTGGACCCAAGAGGTGAGACAGTTGGTGACCGAGACCGGCTGCCCGGCTCTTACCACTTATCACGCCAAGGGTCTGATCGACGAGACCACCCCGGAGTTCGGCGGGCTTTTCACCAGCTCCCTTCCCGAGGCGCCTCTTCTACGGCGAAGTGACCTGGTGCTGGCCGTGGGAGTCGATCCGGTGGAACCACTCCCCCGTCCATTCCAATACGAGGCACCGGTCATTGAAATCAACCCTTGGCTCCATAAACACCGTTTCTTCCCAGGCGGGGCCCATGTCGAAGGCCCGGTTGGCCCGATCCTCAAGTCCATCACCCCCGATCTGATCGACAATCGGTGGGAAAAGGGAGCAGGTCAGGCAGTTTGGCAGGCGGCGCGCAGATCATTGTGGGAGGACGGACCGGGCTTCACCCCTCACCAGACGGTTCGGGCGGTGGCAGAATGGACCGCCAAGCAGGGCGGCGCCACTGTGACCCTGGATGCAGGCGCCCACTTTCTGGTGGCAATGCCCTTCTTGCCAGCTACCCACCCCCGCCAAGTCCTGATCTCCAACGGCCTCTCCACCATGGGATACGCCCTCCCCGCCGCGTTGGGCGCCGCCCTAGCCCATCCCGGGCGCCCGGCGGTGTGCCTGACCGGCGACGGAGGATTGGGGATCCCCCTGGCGGAGTTGGAAACCCTTGCCCGCACCCGAGCCAATGTGGTGGTGGTGGTTTTAAACGACGCCGCCTTGAGCTTGATCGAACTGAAGCAACTCCCCGGTCAGGGAGGACCTTCGGCCGTCCGCTTCCACACCACCGACTTCGCGGCGGTCGCCCGCGCCTCGGGAGTAGAAGGGGTTATAGTGGAAAACCAGTCCCAATTACGGGCGGCTATGGCGGGGCCACGGCCCCGCCTGATCGACGCCCGGATTGATCCAACGGCCTACCAGGCGGTGATCAAAACCGCTCGCGGCTAAGGTAATCTCACCCCTAAGAGATAGAGAGGAGCTTTCCAAATGTCTATTACTGTCGCCAGGTTCCTAGATGTCGCCAACGGACTCCAGGCCAACCAGTTTTCGGTAGGCGACCGGATCCAGATCGCCGGACTGAGCGACGTCGATCCTGACTATCGCCAACTGATGGACGGACAGGTAACAGCCGTGATGGCGGTGATGGGTGGAGACGGACGTCCCAACCTGTCAGCCATGTGGTTCGACTATGACGGAGACGCCAACCGGGTGCTGGTCAACGTTGCCTCCCACCGCAAAAAGACCTCCTGGATCAGAGCCAACCCTCAGATCACCGTGCTATTGATGAATCCGGCCAATCCCTATCACTGGATGAGCATGAAGTGCACCGTGGAGCGGGAGGTGTCCGAGGATGACCCGGACGAGGGTGCGATGGTGACCGCCCATGTCGACAAGATCTGGACCAAGTACACAGGCGCCGAACCCCCCTACGGTCTGCGTGATCCGTCCATAAACGAACGACGAGTGTTGTTCATTTGCAAGGTGGATCGGATCGCCACCTTCGGGAAACCTGCTTGATTTGAGCCATAGCCCCTGGCCAAGGGTGGCGGTCATGGGGGGATCGATCGGCGGGCTAACCGCCGGTCTGCTTCTGCGTGGCCTGGGGTGCGAGGTAGATATCTACGAGCGCTCCTCCGAAGCGCTGCAGGACCGGGGCGCCGGAATCATCCTGCTCCCCCATACCCATCGCTACTTCGACGAGCACAGCCCGCTGCGAACCGAAGAGGTCTCGATCCGGCCCCACTGGTGGACCTTCATCGACCGCGACGGTCGGGTGCTGTCCAAGAAACCTCTGGGGTTTCTGATCAGTTCCTGGAACACGATCTATCGGGGTCTGCTGTCGGACTTCGGGGTGGACAGGTACCACCTGCGCAAAGAGGTGACGGGATTCACCCAATCTGAGGATGGCGTTCGGGTGAGGTTCGCCGACGGAGAAGAAACCCGAGCCGATCTGCTGGTGGCAGCGGACGGCATCAACTCCCTGGCAAGATCGATCCTGAATCCGACCGTGGCTCCTTCCTACGCCGGTTACGTCGCTTGGCGGGGAACGCTACCTGAGTGGGAACTCAGCCCCACAGCTGCCGAGGAACTGGAAAACTCCATGGTCTACTGTCTGATGCCGTCGGGTCACGCCTTGGCCTACGCCATACCCAGTCAGTCCGGGAGTCTCACGCCCGGTGAGCGGCTGATGAACCTGGTCTGGTATTACAACTGTCCCGAGGGTTCACCCCTTGACAGCTTGTTGACCGACCGGGAGGGCGTGAGGCGGTCTGCCTCGGTTCCCCCGGGCTTGGTCCGTTCCGATCTGTTGTCCCAGGTGCGGAACGAGGGCCGAGATTACATGGCGCCGGCGGTGGCAGAAGTGGCGATAGGCGCCAATGATCTGTTCATTCAGGTCATATTCGATGTTGCTTCTCATCAGATGGCCCAGGGGCGGGTATGTGTGATAGGTGACGCGGCGTTTGCCGTGCGGCCGCATGCCGCGGCGGGCACCGCCAAAGCCTGTGACGACGCCTTTACCCTCCGCGATGCCTTGGCCGCGGAGCGGGGGGATGTAAAGGCGGCGTTGCGCAGATGGGAGCCCGGCCGCTTGGAGGTGGGACGCAACCTGACCGCCCGGTCACGGTGGATCGGAGAAGCCTATCAAACCCGCTTCGACGCCATCCCCGGCGACCCCCGCCTCCAATACGGCCTATACGGCCCCGGCACCTGACCTCCCCATCCCGGCCGGACAACCACCCCCGCCACGGTCGGTTCAGCAACCATTCAAAGATGATGGCTGGCGGCTGGTGATGGTTAGTGGAGATTCCCGGGAGCCTTGCCATCATGCTTTGCGAAAGTGAGATCCTCACCGTGGTCCGGGCAGACTATATGCCCGTTACCAGGTCGGGGGTAGTTGCGGTGGTGGCAGCCTCCCCAGATTGCACCCCCACCTCTAACAGCAGATAGGTCTGGTTGCCTATCCCTCCGATGCAACCTCTTCGGACTCCCCTCCGGCCGGTACGGGGATCAACCATCGAAACAGGGTGGGCGCCACGGTAGTGGTGACGATGGCCAGCAGGATGATGCTTCCCTCTTGGGTACTGGAGAGAAGACCCAGATGCCGCCCGATCTCGGCCACCACGATGATCAAGGAGAGACGAGCGGATAACAGGGCCGCCGCGGCGGCGATTGATCGCAGGCGATGTCCCCTCAGAATCAGCACCACCGCCGAGGCGGTCTTGACCGCGAAGGCCGCAATTAACAGTTTGCCCGTGAACACCAAGGCCTCCACATTGGTGACAGCCGTCAAATCGAAGCGGATTCCGACATCAATGAAGAAAATGGGAATCAAGAATCCATAGGAGAACCCTGACAGCTTTCGATCAAGCGCACCCCGTTCCCGGAAGACCACAGCAATGATTCCCCCAGAAAGGAATGCTGCCAGCACCGCCTCAATTCCCAGGAGACTGGCCACGCCCACGAAAACGAACAACAAAGCCAAAGTGGCGCGGATGCCCATCTCTTCGGTGTCCTCGGCTGCGAAGAGCGCGTTGAATCGATCCGGGTGCCACCATGCCGCTCGCCTGACGCCCAGCAACACCGCCACCGCGATCAGGAAAAACCGGGTATGCCCAACAAACGCCATCCGGCATCCCCTTCCACCAGCAGGGCTATAACCGTCACTCCCAACAGCGTCAGAAAGTCGGCGAGCAGCGCTCCCAGAAGGATGTCCTGGCCAATGGGGTGAGAAGCCACCCCTGCGGAGCGCAGACTGGGCACCACCAAACCCACTGAGGTGGTGGCCAGCACCATCACCATGAACGGGTCGGTTCCCAAAATCCGGCTGGCGAACCAGGAGGCGGTGAGGGTGGCGGCAAAACCCAAGAGTGATACCAGAATGGGTCCTGCTCCCTGACGCTGGAAGAACCCGATGTTGATCTCAAAACCAGTCAGAAGCATCAACATCAAGAAACCCAACTGGGCCAGCGATTCAAGGAGAGTCGAAGAGGAAACGATCCTCAACACCGGGCCCACCAGCACCCCGAATAGGATTTCCAACACCACCGGCGGCAGACGGATACGTCGAGCCACCAGGGGGAGGCCCAGAGCTGCCAATCCCACCAGGATCAGGGTGGTTGCATCGGTCGACTCCACTGCCGGTCAGCCTCGGGAGGGCACCAGGATCACCGAGCAATCCACGCTGGCGGCCATCAGGCCTGCTATCCCCGGACGAAGGTAGCTGTATGGATGGCCTCCAATCCCCATCACCACCAGCGAATCCGAAGAGAGTTCATCCGCCACCCTCACCGGATTGCCCCGCTGTATACGGCGGCGGATGGTGACGCCATGTACGGAAGCTTCCTCCCTGACCCGACTGATCTGGCTCCGGATGTCGTGAAGGGTTTTCTCGCCGGGCAGGAACTGGGGAGGAAGCACCCCCACCGTCTGCAGGACCGTACCCGAGTGGGCGGCCATGTCAATCGCTTCCCTGGCGCCCAACCGTTCTTCTTCCTCATCGCCGCTGAATAGCACCATGGGACCCGAGTATGGAAAACGCCCCGAGGCGATCAGCAATGGAACTCCTCTCCGGCGGCTCATCTCCACCAGCTTCATGACTTTGCGCCGCCCCCGCGGCCGTGGGAAGACCACCACCCCCGCCGACTCCGAGGACGCCAAGTCAAAGGGTCCCTCGAGGCCAGCGCCGGGAGCAGCCATGAAAGTTATCTCAGTGTGTTCGTGACGTGCCCGCCAAAGGTCCATCTTGTGGTGCAGAGACTCGGCGTCCTCCGGTTCCATCCGGTCCAATGGGGGATGCACAGCCAGGATGGAATCAGCGGCGGTGAACTTCACGAAGTGGACCGCCTCGGCCAGCACGGCGTCGTCGGAAGGAGCGGCGGTGAGCGACACTGCCACCGAAAGCCCGTAGTCCAGCGGAAACCGAGCGTGACCGGCGGTGAAGGTCTCCACCATGTCGGCATAGTCCTCGTTGGCGCCCACCACTGTCACCAAATCGCCCTCTTCCAGCACGGTGTTGCCGTGGGGAATGATCAGACGTTGTTCTCGGAGAACGGTCGCTACCAGCCAGGTGCGCAGGCCCAACGACCGGACTTTGACCCCCCGAAGAGGAGAGTCGTGGGAAATGCGGAATTCCATCGCTTCCGCCAGACCACTGGCAAATGCCGCCGACTGTGTCCGGCGACCGTCCAGGTTGATCTCGACATGCCGAGCCGTCAGGTTGTCTGCCCACACCGCCTTCACACCCAGTTCCCGATAGGACGAAAGCTGTTCTGATCCTCCCGATACCGCGATGATCCGGGGAACCCCCAGTTCCTGGGCATATCGGCACGCCTCAAGATTGATATCGTCATCGCGGCTGGTGACCACCAGGGCCTCGGCCTCTTCCAGCCCGGCCCGGCGTAGCACCAGTCGACTCGACCCGTCTCCCAGAACGGTTTCAACCTCCCGTACCTGGTGAGCCAACTCCAAGGCCGAATCCAGAGGATCGATGAGCGTGACCTCCCACCTGTCGCCCAATCGTCCTAAGACATTCCGAGCCACGTTTCCCGCTCCCAGCATCACCAACTTCACAGGCAAGCCTCACCGTCATGAGCAAGCACGGATGCAGATTCCATGAGACGAAAGAGTAACTCACCTCACTTTTGGAGGAAGGTTCGCTCTGGTTATCTCCTCAGAGCGGCCAACATGGCCGAACCCATGTCGGGAGGGGTGGCGGCTATCTCGATTCCCGCCCGGCGGAAGGCTTCGATCTTGCTCTGCGCGGTGCCCTGGCCGCCGGAGATGATTGCTCCGGCATGGCCCATGCGCCTTCCTGGAGGAGCGGTAAGGCCGGCGATGAATCCCGCCACGGGCTTGGTCATCTCCGAGCGCACGTATTCGGCAGCCTCCTCTTCGGCCGGCCCTCCGATCTCGCCGATGATCAGCACCCCTTCGGTAGCAGGGTCGGCTTCAAAGAGTCGCAGGGCATCCACGAAACTGGTTCCGTTCACCGGATCGCCCCCGATGCCCAAGGCGGTGGTCTGCCCTAAACCCAGGTTGGTTAGCTGATAGACGGCCTCATAGGTAAGGGTTCCCGATCGGCTGATCACCCCCACTTTCCCACGGGCGTGGATGTAGCCGGGCATGATCCCCAGTTTGCATTCGCCAGGAGTAATGACTCCCGGGCAGTTGGGTCCCAGCAGGCGCGAGGAGCGCGACTGCAGGTAACGCTTCACTGTCACCATGTCGTTGACCGGCACCCCCTCGGTGATACACACGATCAACTCCACTCCTGCCTCCGCCGCCTCCATGATGGAATCGGCCGCGAAGGGTGGTGGGACGAAAATCAGGCTGGCGTTGGCGCTGGTGGCGTCCACCGCCTCACTCACACCCGAGAACACAGGCACATCAACCTCGAACGTGTCTGTTCTGTCGGGGACTCCGGTGTGATCGGTCTTGCCCGAGAAGCGAAGGATCTCTCCCGCCCGACGGGGATGGACCCCCCCTACCACCTGCGTTCCATAAGCGATGATCTGCTGAGCTTGAAAACTCCCAGCCCTGCCCAGGCCCTGTATTAGCAATCTGGTGTCGCGGTTGCAGAGAATGCTCATCGGCACAACTCCACTATCTGGCGGGCGCCGTCCGCCATGTCAACGGCCGAGATCACATCCAGACCGGATTCGGCAATCATTCTGCGTCCCAAATCAACATTGGTTCCCTCCAGCCGGACCACCAGCGGCACCGACAGCCTCACCTCCTGGGTGGCGGCCAGCACCCCTTCGGCTATCATGTCACAGTGCACGATCCCCCCAAAGATGTTGACGAAAATCCCCTTCACGTTGGGATCGGCGGTGATGATGCGGAACCCGGTCGCCACCCGCGCCGCGTCGGTGTCCCCGCCCACATCCAGGAAGTTGGCGGGAGTCCCCCCGTAATGCTTGACAATGTCCATGGTGGCCATGGCCAGCCCCGCCCCGTTCACCATGCAACCGATCTCACCGTCTAGCTTCACATAGTTGAGCCCGGCCTTTCGAGAACTGGTCTCGGCAGGATCCTCTTCGCTCTCGTCCCGCATCTCGGCCACCTTCGGGTGGCGGTAGAGAGCATTGTCCTCGAAAGCCACCTTGGCGTCGAGAGCCACCGCCTCACCCGAAGAGGTGATGACCAGCGGGTTGATCTCCAACAGTTCGGTGTCCAGGCCCCCGGCCGCGGTAATCAGCTTTTCCACCAGGTTGCTATAAGAGGAAGCCGCCTTCCCGGAAAGGCCCAGTTTCCTGGCCAGACGCCGCAATTGAAAGGGACGGATGCCGACGGCCGGATCGATTACCTCCGTTACCAGTTTCTCGGGGGATTCGGCAGCCACCTTCTCGATTTCTACCCCTCCCTCGGTGGAGGCCAGCAGGACCGGCCGGGAACGCTTGCGGTCGAGTTGTATCGCTAGATACAACTCTTGGGCGATGTCCACCCCCGCCTCCACCAGCAGGCGGTTGACCACCTTCCCCGAAGGACCGGTCTGCGCGGTCACCAGCGTCGACCCCAGCATCTTCTCGGCCACTGTCACCACCCGGCCCCGTATCAGCATCGCCTGCCCGGAGGCCACAATGTTCACTCCGCCGATCCCAGCGTCGGGGTACTCCAGGAAACGCCCCTTCCCCCTACCTCCGGCATGGATCTGTGCTTTGATCACCACCATGTGACCGCCGGTACTCTCCAGCAGAGACACCGCCGCATCACCAGCCTGTTCAGGATTGGAAGCCTTTACACCGGGAGGAACCCCCACCCCGTAGGAGGCCAATAACTCCTTGGCCTGATGCTCATGAATGTTCACAAAACAAATATGCTACCCGGTTGCAGAAGACCGACTGCCGCGGTGATTTGACCGACGCAGCCGTCTAGAGGTCGGCACTCACCCAGGCGAGGATCTCATCCAACGATGCTCCCGGCGTGAAGATCCGGGCCACGCCCAAAGCCAGGAGCCCCTCCACATCCTCGGCCGGTATCACCCCTCCCCCGAAGACGGCGATGTGATCCGCTCCGGAGGAGGCCAGCAGTTCGATGATGGGAGGGAATATGGACATATAGGCCCCGGACATCACCGACAATCCGATAGCGTCTACGTCTTCCTGGATGGCGGCGGCCACCACCTGCTCAGGGCTCTGGTGAAGCCCCGTGTAGATCACTTCATGCCCCCCGTCGCGAAGCGCCCGGGCCACCACCTTGGCGCCCCGGTCATGCCCGTCCAAGCCTGCTTTGGCGATCAGGACCCGTCTTCTCATATGTGCAAGGGTAGAGCCGCCGATACAATCACAAAGCATGTCATTTCTCCCTCTTCACGCCCTGACCCTGGCCGGGCAAAGCATCTGGGCCGATCAGATCTCCCGGGCAATGCTGGACAGCGGGGAACTCTCCCGCCGGGTCAGCGAACAGAACATCACCGGGGTCACCTCGAATCCTTCCATTTTCGCCGGTGCCATTACCAAAAGCAACGACTACGACCAGGAAATGGCGCGCCTCATCCGCCGAGGTGCGGATCCCGACGAAACATACGCGGCACTGATCACCCGTGACATCACCGATGCCTGCGATGTGCTGAGACCGGTTCACAGCCGGACCGGTGGATCAGACGGGTTCGTCTCGGTGGAGGTCTCCCCGCAGTTGGCGGCGGACACCCCAGCCACCGTAGCCGAGGCCCGGGAGTGGGTGAAGCGGGTCAGTCGCCCCAACCTGCTGGTGAAAGTGCCGGCCACCCCCGAGGGAATCCCGGCTATACGCCAATTGATCGGAGAGGGTATCTCGGTAAACGTCACCCTGATCTTTTCCTTGGGGCGCTACCGAGAGGTGATGGACGCCTATCTGGGGGGCCTGGAAGACTTCTCCACCATGGGGGGGAACCTTCGGGAAGTGGCCTCGGTGGCCTCGTTCTTCGTGTCGAGGGTGGACACTGAGGTGGACCACCGGCTGGAGCAGCTGGGCAACGCGTCGGCGCTGGCCCTTCGCGGGAAAGCGGCGGTGGCCAACGCTCACGCCGCCTACGGTGAGTTCCTATCCGTATTCTCCGGTGACCGCTGGGACAGCTTGGCCGCGCAGGGGGGACGCATCCAGCAGCCGCTGTGGGCCTCCACCTCCACCAAGAACCCGGCCTATCGCGATACCTTGTACGTGGATGAATTGGTTGCCCCTCACACGGTCAACACTTTGCCTCTATCCACCATCGAGGCCTATGCCGACCACGGATCGTCTCGGCCCTCCATCTTCGGCCCCGAAGAGATCGCCCGGTCCCGCGGTTTGTTGGCCCAACTGGAGGAAGCGGGAGTGGACTACCAGGATGTGGTTGAAGCCCTGGAGGCCGAGGGAGTGCGAAAGTTTGCCGACTCCTTCGTGGAACTGCAGACCCATATCCAAGCCAAATACGAAGAACTGGCCTGAGTCCCAACACCTGTTCTTCCCGGTACCGGGAAGCCGGCTACCTCAAGGTCCGAATCCCCCCACTCTCTCCACGGTTGACAGCATCAGCTCGCGACGCTCCCTTGACTCCGGGAAGAAGATGGTGGCCGAAGCGCGGGGTCCCTGGCCGGAAATGGTCAGCACCCGTCCCGTTCCCAGTTGGGGATGGCGTACCCGATCACCTACTTCGAATCCCGATTGGCGAACTATTCCTCTAACCGGCCGGTATTCGGAGCGGAAAGAGCCTTGACCCCCTGCGGGGGGACCACCCCCGGTAGGTGCACTGGAGGAGAAACGCTGGCGGCCGCCGACCCGCTTCACCAGGCGGTCGGGAATTTCACGTAAGAAGCGGCTGGGGGTCTGCGGATAGGGAGATCCTCCCACCAAGCGGGTGTCGTTCCAACTCAGGTGGAGCCGCTCCATGGAACGGGTGATCGCCACATAGAAGAGCCGCCGCTCCTCTTCCAGCTGATCGGGATCCGACAAACTGCGTTCGTGGGGAAAAAGACCGTCCTGCATTCCCACCACGAACACCACCGGAAATTCCAGGCCTTTGGCGCTGTGGACAGTCATCAGCGCCACCGCGCCCGCTCCCTCATCCAGGTTGTCCGGATCAGAAACCAGCGAGGCGCCTTCCAGGAAACGACCCAACTGTTCGGTTGGAGTCAACTCCTCCTCCAGGTCGGCGTCGAATTCGTAAGCCACTCGGGAGAGTTCGGCCAGGTTCTCGGAGCGGCTCTCCGCTTCGATCCCCCCTTCCGCCGTTGCCATCTCCGCCAAGCCGGTGTCGAAGATGGCGCTCTCAGTGGCCCTGCCCACCCCATCCGACTCCAGATGCCCCTTGATCGAGGCCAGCACCTTCGCCAGTTCCTTGACGCCTTTGCGGGCCCGGGTGGAGAGGCCGCCAATGTCATCTGCTCTTTCCAAAGCCTCCCGCAGACTCACTTCCTCCGTTGAGACGTAACGCTCCATATGCCCCAAAGAGGTACGTCCGATCCCTCGGCGAGGGGTGTTGATGATTCTTCGCAAGGCCACCCCGTCGTCGGGATTGGCGACCACCTGCAGATAGGCCACGACGTCTTTGACCTCCCGGCGTTGGTAGAAGGCCACCGCCCCTACCACTTGATAGGGCAGTTTGGCACTGCGCAAGGCCTCTTCGAGGGCACGCGACTGGGCGTTGGTCCGATAGAACACGGCCACATCCCCCGGGTTGTAGCCCTCCCCCATCAGTTTCCTAACCTGTTCAGCGACAAACCGCGACTCCCGCGTAGCCCCCGCGCCCTGATGCACCAAGACGGGTTCTCCCTCCCCCTGATCACACCACAAGTCTTTGGGTTCAGAGCGACGATTGCCGCTTATCACCTCGTTGGCCGCATCCAAGATGGTGGAGGTGGAGCGGTAGTTGCGGCTGAGTATCACCCGGCGGGCCTCGGGAAAATCATCATCGAAACGATCGAAATTCCGAAAGTCGGCCCCGCGGAAGGCATATATGGACTGATCGCTGTCGCCCACCACAAACAGGCTGCGATGCTGGTGAGCCAAGTCACGAACCAGCAGATACTGGGCCCGGTTGGTGTCCTGGTATTCGTCCACCAGCACATGGCGGAAGATAGCCCGGTATTTTTCCAGGACCTCGGGGACCGCCCCGAACAGTTCCACGGTCACCATCAGCAGATCATCAAAGTCCATGGCCGACATCTGCAGCAGGCGCTGCTGGTAGAGCTTGTAGGCCTCCGCTATCTCCACAGGTCCTTCCGTGCGGTCCAGGAAGGTCTCATAGTCCACCAGATCGTTTTTGGCGGCGCTGATCTTCTTCAAGAGCCCCTGAGGGGAGAGCCGACTGGCGTCCAGACCCAGTTCATTGAGACACTGCCTGATGAGACGCATCGAGTCGGAGCGGTCGTAAATGGAGAACGTGGAGCGATAGCCGAAGACATGCGCCTCCCGGCGAAGGATGCGGGCGCAGGCCGAGTGAAAGGTGGAAACCCACATGTTGTTGACCGTGGCGCCCAGCAACTCCCCCACCCTCCCCCGCATCTCCCGGGCGGCCTTGTTGGTGAAGGTTATGGCCAGGATGGAGCCGGGCGGTGCTCCCATCTCCCGGATCAGGTAGGCAATGCGATGGGTTAGCACCCGGGTCTTGCCCGATCCGGCCCCCGCTACCACCATCACGGGCACCCCGGCGATGGTCACCGCCTCCTGCTGGTTGGGGTTCAGATCTTGGAGCAGCGGATGTGAACCGATCACTTCATTCCCACTCGATAGTGGCGGGAGGTTTGGAGGACACATCGTAAAGCACCCGATTGATACCCTCCACTTCTCCGATCACCCGCCGGGAAATAGCCGACAACACCTCGTAGGGAAGCCGCGCCCAGTCGGCGGTCATCGCCTCAGAGCTCTCCACCGCCCGCACCACCAGCGGATAGGCATAAGTCCGTTCATCTCCCTGAACCCCCACCGAACGCACCGTCGGCAGCACGCCGAAAACCTGCCACAGATCGCGGTACAGGCCCGCCCGGCGGATTTCATCGATGACGATGGCATCGGCGCGGCGCAGGATATCCAGCCGCTCGGCAGTCACCTCCCCGATGATTCGAATCGCCAAACCCGGCCCGGGGAAGGGATGGCGCCACACTATCTCGTCCGGCAACCCCAGTTGCGTACCCACCGCCCGCACCTCGTCCTTGAACAGATCACGGAGAGGCTCCACCAGCTCGAGCCGCATGTGCTCAGGGAGGCCGCCCACATTGTGATGACTCTTGATCACCGCCGCATCTCCCCCTCCCGATTCGATCACATCAGGATAGAGAGTCCCCTGCACCAGGAAGCGACATTCCGCCAGTCCATCGGATACCTCTTCGAACACCTGGATGAAAGTCTCCCCGATCAACTTTCGCTTGGTTTCCGGGTCGGTAACGCCCGTCAGGGCATCCAAGAACCGGGACTGGGCCTTGACGTGAATCAGGTTGGTGGAAAAGTGGTTTCCGAACACTTCTTCCACCTGCTCGGGTTCACCGGATCGGAGCAGCCCGTGGTCGACGAAGACGCAGGTGAGACGGTCACCTATGGCTTGATGCACCAGGGCGGCGGCCACCGCCGAGTCCACTCCGCCAGAGAGACCGCACACCGCCCGGGCACCTCCGATCCGCTGGCGGGCATCCTCAACCTCGGTCTCAATTATGGAACGAGCCGTCCAGGCGCCCCGGGCGCCGCAAGCCCCGTAGAGAAATCTCTTCAAAACATCCATCCCCCCCGGCGTATGGGTCACCTCTGGATGGAATTGAACCCCATATAGCCCCGCGTCCCGGTTCTCCATGGCCGCCACCACAGCTCCCGGGGTGTGCGCAGTCACCGTGAAACCGGGAGGAGGTTTCGCTACCGCGTCGCGATGGCTCATCCATACATCGCAGACCGGGGGCAAATCTTGCAACAACAGAGATGAGTCGTCCGACTCCATGATGGTATTCCCGAACTCGCCCCCGCCGGTTGCCACCACCTGGCCCCCCAGCATTTCGGCGATGAGTTGATGCCCATAACAGATGCCCAGCACCGGTACCCCCAACGACAGCAGGTCCGGATCGATGGAGACCGCTTCCGGTGAGTAGACAGAGGCCGGACCGCCGGACAAGACGATTCCCGAGGGAGATCGGGCCGCGGCCTCGGAAGCGGTTACCCGGGCCGGCACTATCTCGGAGTGAACACGCGCCTCTCGGATACGCCGAGCGATCAGACGGGCGTACTGCGCCCCCAGATCCACTACCAGTACATTGTCGCCGGAAGAGGTCAACCTATCCCCACCTGCTGCGACCGCTGGATAGCTTTGCCCTCGCCTAAGAAGGAGGGCGCTATTGCCACTTCGGCCTTTTGGAATTCCAATATGTTGGAGTACCCGGTGGTGGACATCGACCTGCGCAGCCCGCCGAACAAATTGGTGAGGCCATCGCTTTCTGTCGCCGGCCCCAACAAGATCTCCCGCAGGGTCCCGCGGGTCGGAATCTCAACCCGAACACCGCGAGGCAGGGTGAGATGCGAAGACAGCATCCCCCAATGGAAGCCCCGCCCGGGCGCCTCCTGCGCGGCGGCCAAGGGGGAACCCAGCATCACCGCGTCCGCCCCACAGGCAATCGCCTTGGCGACTTCCCCTCCGGTTCTCATCCCCCCATCGGCGATGACATGCACGTACCGTCCCGTCTCCAATAGATAATGTACCCGGGCACCGGCCGCGTCGGCGATGGCTGTGGCCTGAGACACTCCCACTCCCAACACCTTTCGGGTGCCGCTGGCGGCTCCCGGTCCGACACCCACCAACACTCCCACCGCGCCGGTGCGCATCAGGTGAAGAGCCATGGAATATGAAGAACATCCTCCCACCACCACGGGCACTGGAGAGGAGGCGATGAATTCCTTCAGATTCAACGGTTCGGTGCGGGTAGATACATGCTCAGCCGAGACCACTGTTCCCTGTATGACCAGCAGATCGAGACCGGCCTCAACCGCCAGCGGCGCATACTGGAGGGTGTTCTGCGGCGTAAGGCTGGCCGCCGTGATCACACCCGAATCCCTGATCTCCTGGATGCGCTCACCGATCAGCGCAGGCTTTATCGGTTCGCTATAGACCTCTCGGAGGACAGCGGTGGCCCGATCAGGAGTAGCGGAGGAGATCTCGTCATAGATCGGTGCCGGATCCTGGTAACGGGTCCACAATCCCTGCAGGTTCAGCACCCCGAGACCACCCAGTATCCCTATTTCTATTACCGTGGCCGGGCTCATAGTTGAATCCATCGAGGCGCACATCAATGGAACCGAGAAGGGATAGGCGTCCAGTTGCCAACCCAGGTCCACATCGTCGGGATCACGGGTGCGGCGAGTGGGGACTATGGCTATGTCATCGAGCCCGTATACACGCCGGGCGGTTTTTCCGATGCCGATATCAACTGCCATGAGATTTTCCCCGAAAAGCTAGTCCCCGAAGGCTACCAAATCCCAGTGACAGATATGACAACCCAGCCCCGTTTGGGCCATCTCATTGGTTTCCATAACAAGAGAGTATTTGTAGCAACTGGCGACTGTGGCTCCCAGGGTGTGGAGGCCCTAGGCATCGGAGGAGAAACCTTGCCGACCGTGGCAAAGGGCCACCCAGCCATTAATCGGGATGCAAGCCGCGGTTGGAGACATCAAGTCCTCCGACTTTGGAAATCGGCACGCGGGATAGGCAATATATTATAGCATATCATTGTACCTACCCCTCTCCCTGTTTCTTGTGAAGTCGCAGTCACTCAAGGTTACTAGTCGCTTTGTGACCCGTTGGGCCTTAAACAGGGGAGTGTTGATATTGAGTGATATATCTCAACACGCCGTGTACGGTGCAACCGTCCTTGCCCTGCTGCCGATTAGTCCCTTTGGTGAGGAACCGAGGAAAGGTGCGACCAGATCGGCAACAATGTTCACGATTGTCGTAGCATCAACAGCAACTGCTCTAGGAGAAGCCATAACTCGTACAGTCTTGGTGCTCGCTCTGACCTTGCTGATCCTGTCGTCATGCGGCGGAGAGACAACACCCCAGACGCCCACGAACACTGCCACGACCCCTGCCACAGCCGATGTCACTGTGGCGGGAGCATCGACCACCGCCACAACCCTTCCGGAGACAGCAGAAGGTGGAACTCCGGAAGCGGGCCCCGTCGCCGCAGAGTCGACAAACACCACCCGCCTGCCGGACACGACAGACAGGCAAGCGTCGGCGGCTCTCGTCTCCAGTGATGGCGACACCTTTCCTTCCCCGCCGGATTTTCCCACCGGACCCATGTCCGATGCGCTCCGCTTCGACCTTGGTGGGCTCTTCGCATTGTTGGAATCCGAGTTGAGATTCGGCCACGAGGAGCTGTCGGCAGTCGTGTCTCATATGGACATCCGTATGGCCTGGATCCTCACCGACTTTCTGCGGTTTGCCAACAACGTCGAACTGTTAGAGCTGCTTGGCGCCCGCATCCAGACTCTTCTGGGAGACGACGTGTTGAGCGGCGCCACTCCGGATCTGTGGAAGAGGACGGTGGACTTGCTCATCGCCTGGGACCTTCCGGCCTTTCCTGAGTACCGGGAATATAAGAAGCGCCTCTTCCAGTTGGTCGAGCCCGGGTGGGAGCCTTTTTTCGCAGACGCCCAAGCCACAATCGACTGGCGGTGGGTGAGTTGGGGAGGAGTTCTGATAGACGACCGGCCCCTTGGAGACACCGGACCCTGCAACCGGGGGTGTATCCCGGCGCTAGATGATCCAAAAGTCACCCCTGCTTCCGAAGGGAACTGGTACCCCGACGACCGGGTGGTGTTTGGCGTCACCATCAACGGAGAGTCCCGCGCCTATCCCAAAAATCAGATGGAAATCCATGAGATGGTCAACGACACCCTGGGGGGCCGACGGATCGGGATGCCCTACTGCACCCTGTGCGGGTCGGCACAGGCCTATTTCACCGACGACGTTCCCGAAGGGATCGAGACGCCGGTCTTGCGGACCTCGGGGCTGCTAAACAGATCGAACAAGGTCATGTACGACCTCAACACCCGATCGGTTTTCGATACCTTCACCGGCGAAGCGGTCTCCGGCCCCCTGAGAGAAGCAGGAGTGCGACTGAAACAGGCCACGGTGGTGGCATCCACCTGGGGCACCTGGAAAGAGGCCCATCCCGACACGACCATCCTGGCCGAAGACGGTGGGCTCGGGCGCTCTTATCCCTCCGATCCCCTGCGAGGCAGAGACGACTTTGGCCCGATCTTCCCGGTTGGAGATGTGGACACCCGACTCGGTGTGCAAGATTTGGTGGTGGGTGTGGAACTGGAAGGCGGAGGGACAATCGCCTTCCCACGGGAAGCCGCCCTATCGGTGCTCGACTCCGGCGCAGATGTGACGGCCGCAGGCATCCGCTTGATCAAAGACGGTGACGGCCTGCGGGCCATTTCAGTCTCCGACGGATCCGAAATCCCTTCCCACCAGGCTTTCTGGTTCGCATGGAGCCAATTCTGGCCCAACACCCAGTTGTGGGCCCCCCCACCCCAATGAGATTCGTCTGTTAGAAGACGGTCATCCGTCTCTATACAGACAACCCCACCGCCTCCCAGACGGTGGCCATTGAGATTTCGGCGCGACGCCGCGCCTCGGCGGCGCCCTCTTCCATAAGGCGGGCAACTTCGGCGTCGTCCATACCCGCATAGCGTTCCCGAACCGGCGCCAGGTACTCACAAAGCGCTTCGGCCACCGCCGCCTTGAACCGACCGTACCCAACATCCCGGTATTCGGCGGACAGTTCTTCCACCGGGCAACTGGTGGAAACCGACAACAATTCCAACAGGTTGGAGATGCCCGGCTTGTTCTTCCAGTCGTAGGCGACCGTCCGCTCCGAATCGGTAACTGCCACCCGGACCTTGCGACGAATCTGATCGGGCGAGTCGGTCAACAGCAATCTCGACCGCACATCGGGGTCGCTCTTGGACATCTTGGAGGTGGGATCCTGCAGGGACATCACTCTGGCTCCTACCTGTGGGGTGATGCGCTCGGGAACGGGAAAGACCTCCCCAAAGCGGTGATTGAACCTCTCCACCAGGTCGCGGGTCAATTCCAGGTGCTGGCGCTGATCCTCCCCGACCGGCACGGCATGCACCTTGTGGATCAGGATGTCGGCCGCCATCAGTACCGGGTATGACAAAAGGCCCAGATTCTGTCCGCTTCGGTCGGCCTTTTCCTTGTACTGGGTCATCCGGTGAAGCTGCCCGATCCCAGTGATGGTGGACAGCACCCAGGCCAATTCGGCATGCTGAGGAACCTGGGATTGAAAGTAGAACACCGACCGTCGGGGGTCGATCCCCGCCGCAATCACCAGCTTGGCGGTTTCCAGCCTCGCAGCCTGAAAAACCGCCGGGTCATAGGGGATGGTCATGGCATGAAGATCCACCACGCAGTAGTAGGTCTCATAGTCGTCCTGCATCTGCGTCCAGTTACGCAGCGCCCCCACCAAATTGCCCAGATGAAGCTCACCGGTGGGCTGGATACCTGAAAAAACCTTTTTCTTCGCTGTGGCCATACAAACAGCGTTCATCCTAGCCGGTTGACGAACCCGTTTGGTTCTGCCATAATGGGGGCCGTGAAACAGATCAGTTCCCGCTCCATCATTATTGACCCATAGGCGCTGGCAACCCGAGCCTGCGCCAAGCCCTCCGCCCAGCGGAGGGCTTTTTCATTGCCCCGAACAGGACTAAGACCATGACCCCCACCATCCACCCAAAGCTCGAGATATACGACACGACTCTCCGTGACGGCGCACAGCAGGAGGGTATCTCCCTCACCGTCTCCGACAAGCTGCGAATCGCCTCGCTTCTGGACTCTTTGGGCGTTCATTACATCGAGGGTGGGTGGCCGGGAGCTCTACCCAAAGACAACGAGTTTTTTGCTCGGGCCAAGACGGAACTGTCCCTGTCAAACAGCCAACTCACTGCCTTCGGGTCCACGCGCCGGCCCTCCCGGCGGGTGGAGGCCGACCCGCAACTGCGCCATCTCCTGGAGGCGGAGACCGAGATCATCTGCATCGTGGGAAAGTCATGGGATTATCACGTCCGAGAAGCGTTGCGCTGTGAGCCCGATGAGGGAATACGGATGGCCGCCGAGTCGGTGGAGTATCTCAAATCGCACGGCCGGCGGGTTTTCTTCGACGCCGAGCACTTTTTCGACGGTTATCGGACAAATCCCCAATACGCCTTGGCGGTGATTAAGGCGGCCTGGGAAGCCGGAGCGGAACGGCTGGTGCTGTGCGACACCAACGGTGGAGCGCTGCCCACCGAGATAACCCGGACCATTGTCCAGATTGACCGGGCCCTGCCTCAAGCCGAGCTGGGAGTCCACTTTCACAACGACACCGGATGCGCGGTTGCGTCCTCGTTGGGCGCCGCCGGGCAGGGGGTCAGACAGTTGCAGGGATGCATCAACGGCTACGGAGAGCGGACCGGGAACGCCGACCTCTCCACGGTCATCCCAGACCTGGTGCTGAAAATGGGCGTCCCCGTGGTTGATAGCGGGCGGCTCTCACAGATTTCCTCCATCTCCCACCACATAGCCGAGGTGGTCAATATCACTTTGGATCCCCACCGTCCCTATGTCGGTTCCTCCGCCTTCACCCACAAGGCCGGTCTTCACACCTCCGCCCTGGCGCGGCGACCCGACGCTTACGAGCACACCCGACCTGACCTGGTGGGCAACCGCACCCGGATGGTCATCTCCGAACAGGCGGGGCGGGCGGCCGTCATCCGAAGGGCCGCCTCCCTGGGCATTGGCCTCGATCAAAATTCCGCTGGCGAGGTGCTGGAGCAGGTCAAGGAACAGGAACACCGCGGATACCAGTTCGAAGCTGCCGACGGATCATTCGAATTGTTGGTGAGATACACACTCGGCTGGCGCCAGAATCTCTTTTCAACCCAGAGCTTTTCGGTCTCCATCCACCATGACAACGGCCCTGGTGAAGTCGTCTCCAAGGCCGAGGTGGTAGTGGAGCTCGGAGAACAACGCCACCACACCACCGGTACCGGAGTGGGCCCGGTCCATGCACTCGACCAGGCTCTCCGTTCCGCGCTGACCTCCGCTTTTCCCCAGGTCGAGCTCCTTCGACTGATCGACTACCGGGTCCGGGTGCTGGACTCCTCCGACGGCACCGGCGCCACCGTGCGGGTACTGATCGAAACCACCGATGGAACCACCTCCTGGGGGACGGTGGGAGTCCATCCCAATATCATCGAAGCCTCGTGGGAGGCTCTTTCCGACGGCCTGATTGTGGGCCTGCTGCGGTTGGAGAACGCATCGCCTCCTCAATAGGCGCCGTTGGGCAGCAAGCGGAAAACCCCAGAGTCCAGATAGAAGACGGGGAGCACAAGGGTCCCGCCGAAGCCGACCTAACCCACCCTGAGGAGATCTGTGGTTCCAAGGACGAATTGTACGAAATCAAAGTGACAACGGCAGCTTCCGCCTTTGGATAACACCATCATCTGGCTTTACGAGTGGCGATTCACCGAACGGCGGGCCGCGAGGTCACGGGCAATCCCAGCATTACGCGGACCAGATGGGCGGTGGCCCCCCACAGCCATTCCCCTGATACCTCGGTGAACCAAAGCGGAACGCCGGCCCAGCTTCGATCAAGCCAGTTTGCGGGTTCGGCCAGGCTCTCCAGGGAGGGTGTGAGAACCTTCTCCACCTCATCGGGAGAGGGACGACACACCGGTTCATCCTTGATGCGGGCGACCACCCCCAGCATGGGCAGGGCAAACCGCACAGTGCGGATCACCGGTAGAAATCCGAGCACCTCCACCTGCGAGGGATGGATACCCACCTCCTCATACGTCTCGCGAAGAGCAGTCTCCACCGGACCGGCGTCCTCGGAACTGGGCTTTCCGCCCGGAAAGGAGAGTTGCCCGGCGTGGTTGTTGAGTGTGTGCGCCCGCTTGGTGATCACAAGTCGTAGAATTCCATCCTGATCTGTGAAAATGGGGGCCAAGACCGCCGCCATGCCCTCATTGGGAGGAATAGGCTCCTCGGAGGAGTATTGAAGGCGGTCCCACATTCCCTCCATCATGGCACAAAGCGCAAGACAACCGAAAAACCCTGTGAATACCTTCTTCCATACCATGCCCCCGGCAGTACCAACCGACCGGCTCTGGCTGCGCCGGTTCCGTAGCGGTGACGCCCGCCCTTTGTCGGAAGCGGTCGGTGAGTCGCTTCCCGAGCTGAGTAGATGGTTGCCCTGGGCGCAGGGCTTCTATGGACTCCCCCAGGCCCGGATTTTCATCAAGAGCTCCCACCGTTCCTGGCGACGGGGCCGGGCCTTCGACTTCGCGCTCAGCCTGAAAGAGGAGCCCGGTCGGGTGGCGGGAGGAGCGGGGATCTGGTACACCTCCCGGATACAGCGCACCGGGGAGATCGGCTATTGGGTACGAACCGACCTGGCCAATATGGGCGTGGCCACCGAGGCGGCCGAAGCGCTTCTGCCTCTCGGCTTTGAGGAAATGGGGCTCCATCGGATACTGATGAGAATCGGAGTGGGCAACCACTCCAGTCGCAGGGTCGCCGAGAAGCTGGGATTCTCCTATGAGGGGATCGCCCGGGAGGAGATCCTGGTGCGGGGAGAGTGGATGGATCATATGGTGTTTTCGCTGCTCGATCGGGAATGGCCGTCCCACAACCCATTGTGAGCGTTGATCTTCCTCCCGGTTCGGTAGCGGTGGTGCTGGGCACCCGCCCCGAAATAATCAAACTGGCGCACATCATCCGACTCTTGGGACCCGCGGCCCGGGTGATCCACACCGGCCAACACTACGACGCCAATCTCTCTGCCGATTTCTTTCGGGCCTTCGACCTGTCTTTTCCTTCCGACTATCTGGAAGTAGGAGGAGAGCCGCGGGGTATCCAGATCGGAGAAGCGACCTCCCGCCTGACCCGGTTGTTCACCGATGACCCTCCCAGGGCGGTGGTGGTTCAGGGCGACACCAACGCGGTGCTGGCCGGCTCCCTGGCCGCCAACGCCGCCGAAACTCCACTGGTGCATGTCGAAGCGGGACTTCGAAGTTACGACCGGGCCATGCCTGAAGAGCACAACCGGGTGGTCTGCGACCATCTGTCCGACCTGTGCCTGGCACCCACCGAAACGTCCTTTATGAACCTGGCGAAGGAGGGAATCGGTGGCGACCGGGTGGCTATCACGGGCAACCCGGTGGTGGAAGCCCTTAACTCGCTGCTCCCGCCCGCCGGCCAGCGTGCCGAGGTGCTGACCCATTACGGTCTGAAACCCAACGGCTTCATCCTGTCTACCTTCCATCGACCCGAGAACGTCGATCATCCCCAGACCTGGGAGACCATCCTCTCCGACCTGGCCAGCCTTTCATTGCCCGTGGTGCTGCCCCTCCATCCCCGCAGCCGCCAGAGAGCCGCCTCTTTCGGGCTGGGCCCGCTGCTGGACAAACTGCGGGTGGTGGATCCCCTCCCCTACCCCGATTTCCTGTCACTTATGGCCGAATGCGCCCTGGTCGTTTCCGACTCGGGAGGCGTGCAAGAAGAGGTATCGGTACTCAAACGCCCTTTGGTGGTAGTCCGCAACTCCACCGAACGCCCTGAGGTGATCGGCACCTTCGCCGTATTGCGCCAACCAGGTCAAGGCGTGGAAGAAGCCATCACGCAGATAACAGAAACCCTGGACTTCACCCACCGCCAACTGACGCAAACCCCCACCCCCTACGGTGACGGCACCGCTTCGCTGCGGTCGGTCACCCTGATCGAAAGGCTGGTCGGAACCTAGGCAAGGCCTCTCTCTGCCTCTGCACTTCCTTCATACCCAGTCACCAGAATAAGCAGCCAGGGAGGTCTCGTTCGACGTTTCCTTCCACAGCCAAGGCTCCATGCCTCATGGGTTCCTGTGACCTAACCCTGTTTGACTCCCTGTCACAGGCCTTCCGACCACGGCCTCACCTATGAGATGCCCTCACCATGGCTTCCGCAGATTTTGCGATACTCCAACCTAATATCATCTTTTACCTCGCATCGCCCATTTGGAGTTCCCGCTCCGCCAGGAAGTGACATGAAAAGGCTAATGGTCCTATTGGTCATCGTGGCCATTGCCTTGGTGGCAATTGGCCTCTGGGTGCTAGAGCGCGACGACATGCCCGCCTCTTCAGTCCAGTCCCTTACATCCCCGGCCACCACCGAGGACACGGTTTCGGCCACCGAACAGGGACCAACCGCCTTGGTCGCTGAGCCCGCATCCACGACCTCGAGTGATGCGATTGAGCTTCTCCCACCCGATGCGCCGCTGCCAGAAAAGGGCACAACCTCTACAAGTCACTCCGTGGCTTCCGGCGAATCCCCACCGACTACTGCCCCCACTGCCACATCCAGAGCCGAGACGTACACCGGTGAGGAAAACCCTGGAGTATCCGAGACGATCTCAAGCGACACTGTTTTGTCGGTCGATTCCGATGGCAGTTCCGCGGAGAAGGCCGAGAGCCCGGGAGAAGGACAAGAAGAACCGGCGCACATCAGCGACCAACCTGTAGACAGTCCCGGTTCCTCCAAAGGCCCCACCTACTCCTGGCAGGACGGTGACCGAACGTTGGAGGCGACGCTACAACCGGATCTGACAGTGCGAGAGGACGGCGCCACCCTCCCCAGCGACGAAGTCATAGCCGACACCGGGGCGGGAAGCGTAGTTCGGGGACAGCAGGGTTCCAGCGGGAGTACCCAGAGCGATGGACTGCCGGTATTTCGCTCGGATTCCGGGGCGTTGATGACACTGCCCGGAGGCGTGTTGCTGGCTCTTGATCCAGAGTGGAGCCAAACCGACACCGACGCCTTTTTCGCCACCAACCAGATCACCTTGGACCAGGTGTCGGAACTGGAATGGCTTCCGAACGGCTTCTTCATCGAGACCGAACCGGGTTTCCCGTCTTTGGAACTGGCGAACGCGCTTGCAGGTCAGGATGGCGTGGTGTTTTCAAGTCCTAACTGGTGGACGGAAAGAGCCACCAAGTAGGGCCGCGTCTTGAAGGGGTCCACCTGGGGAGGCACTCGTTGAAATCAATGCGTTATGGATTGATTTGCGCGCTGATGTGTCTACTGGTGGCCCCCGGCGAAGTTTGGGCGCAGAGCCCCGGCCCACCGACTATCGATTCGATCACCCCCTTCCACCAGGCGCTCATCATCGAATGGACCGCACCCACCGGGGTGACCGGCATCACCGCCTACCACCTTCGCTACATAGAGAGTGACGCCACGGATAAATCCGATGACAAATGGATGCCGATGCCGCAAGGGACCATTTGGACCCCCGGCGCCGGCGCTTTGAGGTATGTGCTCACCGGCTTGGCCAACGACACGGAATACGACATCCAGATCCGTGCTTACACCACTGAAGACGGGGCTTGGTCGGCTACCTCCACCGGGAAACCCGAACCCAACGAACCATCTATCACCCCCGGTGACGAGGCTCTCACCGTCACCTGGGAGGTTCCCACGGACCTCGAAGAAGCAAACATCACCGCATACGATCTTCGCTATAAGGAATCCTCTGCCACCAACTGGACCGAAGAAGAAGATATCTGGACATCCGGTAGGAGAGAGTACGTGCTGGCCGGTCTGACTAACGGCACGGTATATGACGTCCAGATACGGGCAGTGGCCACAACCGACGGCCTTTGGTCGGCCACCGCAACGGGCACACCGAAGGAGCACGGCGACACCCTCCAGACAGCCACCGACCTGCCACTCGACATCCGGATGGGGGGCAAGATCGATCCGGCAACAGACAAGGACTTTTTCAAATTTGTCCTCAGGGAAAGGACCCAGTTTCTAATCTTCACCTACGGTGACCTCGACACCCGTGGGGAGATCTTTGATAAAGACGGCAACAGTCTGGGCTCCAATGACGACGGTCGTCTTTCCCATGGGCCATTGAACTTCCTGCTCACGGCGAATCTGGGAGCTGGAATATATTACATCCAAGTCACCAGTTACGAAAACAGCACCACCGGACCCTTTGTTTTGCGCACCAAGACGATCCCGGAAACCACCGGCACAGGAAATGCCCAGGAAATAGCACCTGGCAGCTTCGAGAACGGCATATTGACACCGCGAGGCGACGTTGATTACTTCAAGATAGAGCTGGAAGAAGAAACCGACCTCGTCATACGCAGCACAGGTCAGATCTACGACACGGTGGGAGAACTACTGGACAGCCGTAGTAGGAAGATCAAGGACAACGATGATGGAGATCTCCTATCCAGTAAGCAATTCCTCATCCGCGCCAAACTGGCAGCCGGCGTGTACTACATCAAAGTCGAGTCGTTCCCACACTCCCGACGATCTGGCAGAGCAGTTACCGGTCTATACACGATCCACGTTGAAACGGTCACAGAACCAGGAAACACACTTTCGGACGCGGTCCCCTTGGAGTTCGGCGATCCAAGCCCTCGATCGTTCATAAGAGGGGGCAGAATGGATCCCTCAACCGATTCGGACTATTTCAAAATAGTTACCACCGAGAGCACCTACATCTTCTTCCGAGCCCTGAGTAGATCGGTTGATATCGATGGGGCTCTGCTTGATAGCGGAGGCACCGAGGTAGCTGCGGACATCTACGAAGACCTTTTCTCAGAGGGCGGAAAGGGTTTTAGCCTACGGACCCGCTTGGGGGCCGGCACCTATTACATGAAGGTCGACATTGCCGACGATGTGGGAACGGGTCCCTACACCATCCAAATGATCGAGGACACAAGTCATCAGAACACTGTGACCGAATGCTCGGCAATAAGCGCCTCCTTCGACGATCCCCTGTACGGATGCCAGTGGCACCTCGATAACACCGGCCAGTTGAACGGCACAGCGGGGGAAGACATCAACGTTTTAGATGTATGGACCGGCGGAAACATGGGCGCAGGAATCAATGTGGCGGTGGTTGACAACGGTTTGGATTACGAGCATGACGACTTAAAGCCCAACGTAAACACCAGCCTCAACCATGACTACCGGGGTGGCGATGAAGTGTTCTACTATGACAACTCCCACGGCACCAACGTAGCGGGTGTCATTGCAGCGCGGGACAACAGCCTGGGGGGTAGAGGAGTAGCGCCGCGGGCCAAGATATATGCGTACAACATCCTTCGAAAAGGCACCAATGTAAACATCACAGATGCCGCGATCCGTGAAATGGAGACCACCCATGTCAACACCAACAGTTGGGGTTCTCTGGACGGGCCTGGAGTAGATCGTATCCACGAAGGCTGGGAAGAAGCGGTGAAGTTAGGAATCACGCAAGGTCTGGGAGGCAAAGGCGTGTTCTATGTGTGGGCGGCCGGCAACGGAGGTCGAAAAGGTGACAATTCGAACCTCGAAGAGATTGTTAATTACTACGGAGTGACCGCGGTGTGCGCGGTGAACAACCTTGGCGAGCGGTCCGCCTACTCGGAGCAAGGCGCCAACCTGTGGGTGTGCGGTCCTTCGAACGATTACGGCGACCGCCCCGGTATCACCACCACCACCAATTACAACGCTTACATCAACTCGTTCGGCGGCACCTCTTCGGCGGCTCCCGCGGTGGCGGGGGTAGTTGCTCTGATTCGCGCCGCCAACACCGATCTGACCTGGCGGGACGTGAAGCTCATTTTGGCCGCTTCGGCCCGCAAGAACGACTCGGCCAACGGCGGCTGGGAAGAGGGGGCATCCAAATACGGCTCGACTGGAAATTACAGCTTCAACCACGAATATGGCTTCGGAGTAGTAGACGCCAAGGCGGCAGTGGACTTGGCAAACCCCTCCAGTTGGACCAATCTCCCCGAGTTCGCCCAGGAAACGGCAAATTCCACAGGGGGGTCGCTGACCATACCCGACAATGACACAACCGTGACGAGCACCATCACCATGGGTTCTGAAGTGCAGTTCGTCGAATTCGTGGAAATCAACACCAATTTCTCCGCTCCTGACTTCAGGAACCTGGAGGTGAGACTGGAATCTCCGTCAGGTGATTTCTCCACTTTGTCCGTGCCCTACTCCCCGGGGAACTGCGCTCGCTATCTCGACATCTTTGAGGTCAGTTGCGCACTCAACGGCAGCTACCGTTTTGGCTCAGCCAGGCACTTGGGAGAAGACCCCGCGGGCGATTGGAAACTCCACATCACCGATCGCTACTCCGGGGGTTCAACAAGCCGATTGCGGAATTGGAGTCTCACCGTCTACGGCCACCGGAACGCCCCCGGTGAGGCAACCATCAAATCGATTGTCTCCAGCGACACCTCTCTCAAGGTCAAATGGGACGTCCCGTCAAACACTGGCACGGCTTCGATCAGCGGGTACGAAGTCCGCTACATCACAAGCCATGCTTCGGACAAGTCCGACAGCAACTGGACCACCGAGAACGCTGGCGGCGGGACGGCCCGGGAGTACACAATCACAAGTCTGGAGACGAATAAGAAGTACGATGTTCAGCTACGGGCGAAAAACAGCGAGGGTGACGGGCCGTGGTCGGCAACCAAGGAGGGCACGCCGGTCCTCAACGTCGATCCCTACTTCGAAGAAGGTGACGACGCAGACAGGGAGATCGAAGAGAATTCTCCCGCTGAAGCCCTTGTCGGCTTACCCGTCGAGGCGATAGACACTGATGGTGATACCCTGACCTACTCCCTCACGGGCACCGACTCCCGATTCTTTGATTTGGATACCGCCACCGGACAGATCTCGGTGGACGTCGGAACGTCACTGGACGCAGATACGCGGGACAACTATTCGGTAGGGGTGAGGGTCAGCGACCAGAAGAACATACACGATGTAACCGACACTCGCATCGATGACACCATCGACGTTGCCATCAAGGTACTTGATGTTGACGAGAAGCCGATTGTGACCGGACAGACCACCGTCTTCTATACCGAGAACGGCGATCGGCCGATCGGTACCTATAGCGCGACAGACCCAGAACGTGAACCGATCCAAAACTGGGACATAACTGGACCCGACGACGCTCTTTTTGATTTTGTCTTGACAAACAACGTGTTTTCCCCGAGCTTCCGATCTCCACCCGACTTCGAAGTACGGCGCGATGACGACGGGGATAACACCTATGAGATCACAGTTGTCGCCTCCGATGGAAACGATGACGGCAGCTTGGATATCACAGTCACGGTGACCAACCAGAACGAAGCCCATGAGGTCATCGGTCAAACCGATATCGATTACACGGAGAACGGCACCGTAGAAGTAGCTGGGTATAGCGTAATGGATCCGGAGAACCACGACAGCTTCACCTGGAAGCCGGCCGGCCCCGATAGCGGTGACTTCACCATAGACGAAAATGGAGGGCTGCACTTCTCCGCCCCGCCCGACTATGAGAACCCGGCCGACGCCAACCGGGACAACACCTATCTGGTAACGGTCGAAGCCTCCGACGGAGCAATTACCAAAGGCATCGATGTCACCGTGAACGTTACCAACGAAAACGAGGAGGAGTCCTTCACCCTGTCAACGGACCAGCCCCAAGAGGACAGCCGGTTGACTGCCACGTTGATCGATCCCGACGGCGTCACTGCAGCTACCTGGGAGTGGCACAGTTCCACCAACCGCAACGGCCCCTGGTTGCTTGTCGACGGCGCTGCATCAAACTCCTACCGACCGGTAGCCGCAGATGTCGGCAAATATCTCCGAGTCTCGGTGTCCTACACCGACCACGGCACCGTCAAGCCTCTCGAGATCGTCTCGGACAACCGAGTACAGGCCAAACCGGTCAGTAACCGAGCACCGGACTTCCCACTCTCGGAAACAGGCGTCCGCAGCATCGAAGAGAACACCCCACCGGGCATGGATATCGGCCTGCCAGTGGAATCAGACGACCCGGACAACAACGACCGGCTGACCTACACCCTCAGCGGCTCTCACGCCACGCTGCTGGATATCAATGACTCAACCGGTCAACTCCGAACCAAGACGGAACCGGACTTCGAGCAACGGAGCCGATACACGGTAAGAGTCACCGCCACTGATCTATCCGGGTTGTCAGACACCATCACGGTCACTGTCAACATCGAGAACCTGGACGAGGACGGAACCGTCACCCTGCCCTCGGACCCACCACAGGTAGGACGCCCCCTCAAGGCTGAACTGGAAGATCCCGACGGCGGAGTGTCCGATCTCACCTGGTCCTGGCGACGTTCACTCAGCCGGTTTGCCAACGGGACCCTGATTGACGGCGCCACATCCCACACCTACACACCGACAACCGACGACCAAGACCACTATCTACGGGCCGTTGCCACCTATGACGATAGGGAGGGACCCAACAAGAGTGCAGATGCAGTCACCAACGACCCGGTGCCCGAGATCACTCTATCCGTGGCGCCTTCACAGATCAGCGAAGGTTCAAGGGCCACCCTAACCGCAACAACCGGGAACGCCCGTACCTTTCCCGGAGACCAAACTGTGACCCTCCGGGTAATCGGGGGTTCCGCAATAGAGGGAGTCGACTACACAATCACCCCTCCCGCAATCACTATTTCCGGCGGGGAAACCTCAGGGGCCGCAACGATCACAGCCCTGACCGACAGTCAGACGGAATCCACCGAGACGATCGTTATCGAAGCCGAACATAACGGGCAAATCGTGGGGACCGTTACCGTAACCATCCGAGGTGGTGGAGGTGGTGGAGGTGGTGGAGGTGGTGGAGGTGGTGGAGGCGGTGGAGGGGGAGGTGGAGGGGGTGGTGGAGGTGGAGGTTTTGATGAGGGTGGTGGTGATGAACTTCCGCCGGGAGCTTCTGAACTGTTCACCGATGTTCCGGCTGGAGTCTGGTACGAATCGGCGGTGTCGTGGATGATCCTCCACGAAGTAACCCGAGGATGCACTACCACCATGTTCTGCCCCGACGCCAACCTCACCCGGCAACAATTCGTCACCTTCCTATGGCGAGCAGCCGGACAACCAGCCCCGCCGTACCTGGGATCCGAAGCCTTCACCGACGTACGCCAAGGGGTGTACGCCGAAGAACCGATCGGCTGGGCGGTCGCCAACGGAGTAACCCGAGGATGCACCCCAGGCGAATTCGGCGACCCCGACTGGCGCTTCTGCCCCACCCAGTCCGTCACCCGCGGACAGATGGCCACCCTGCTATACCGGCACACCGAAGCCGATTACATCGGAACGGTACCTTCTCATACTGACATCGAAATCGATGCCTTTTACGCGGTCAGCGCCGCGTGGTTAACCGATTTCCAGGTCGTGCCCGGTTGCGGACCCGATCTATTCTGTCCCGACCGGGACGCCACCCGCGCCGAGGCTGCGGTGTTCATCAACGGAGTAGCCATCCGACCTCACATCTGGGGACCCGGCAACACCTCCTTCATCCCCCAACCCAACTAAACACACTCAGCCCAACAAGGCAACCTATGGGCCTGTGAGAAAGCTTCGCGGTTCGTGCACAAAGGGATTCAAAAGGGATTTATATACTTGGGTTGACAGGCATGTTTTGAGGCTTACGCACGCTGACTGCCCGAGTATTGTCACACCCTTTCGGTATTCTGTGTAGCGCATGAATCCTTGGTTTGAGACGGTGCGGGTGTCCGCTAAGTTGTCCCCTTCGGGACATCGTCGCCTTGACCAGATCTTTCGTATGTGCGCCGAGCTGTACAACGCCAACTTGGAGTCCTGGAGAGGCACCTACCTGTGGTGGAAAGAGCACCACAATCCCGAAGTGGAGAAGTTCCCGTCCGATTGGAACCTGTCTCTGTATGACCGCATGATGATGTTCACCGCTGTTCGAGCGGATCATCCCGCCTGCTATCTTCAGAACCGTTGCTTCGCGGCGGATATAAAAGCTGGGCGCCCCCTCATAGGTTGCCACGCTCTCCATGTGCTCCCGCAACATTTCCCCAACAAGACGGGAAACGCTGGTGCCCCGCATCGCCGGCTTCTACGCGGGCCCACCGCGCCGTTTCTTCATCCAAAGTGATAGTCACGTTTCGCATGGTTAACCCCCTCTAAATGTACGTTCCACTATTTCGGTGTAGCACGATGTCGTGTACTCAGACCCGGTTTGGCTACACCATAAGACGACTGAGAAAAACCACACCTGCTACCGTGACCACACCCAGGTAAGACAGGCCCGTTGCGGCCATCACTCCAGAGTAGCCGGTTTCACCCAGGGAAAACCAGGTGGCCACCACCAGCGCGGCGCTCACCAGGGAGAGGACAGCAAGAGTCCAGCCCAACGCGCCCCCGTCATAGGGCACGGCTCCATCTAGCCAGCCGGCCAACAGGCTCAGAACCAGGCCGACCCCGGCCAGCAGATCCAGACGGCGCAACGCCCAGCGGGGAAGGGTGGGATCCACTAGGAACCAGTGACCCAGCAACATGGTGGCGGTAATACCCCCCAATGCCGTAGCTCCGGCGATGGTCGACACCAATCCGGCCGTGATCACCGAGGGGACCAGCACCAGAACCGCAGACAGCGCCACCAGCGGAGAGTACTCGCGCCGGTCTGACCTCCAAACAGCCACCAACACCGCCGCCAAACCGATTGCAGCCCACCAGGACCGCAAAGCCGGATAGGCCATCAACAACGCGGCTGTCCCCGCTCCCAGCATCTGGTACCCCCGCTTGGCTACCTTCCACCGGACCGCCAAGGGCAGAGTAAGAGCCAATCCGCCGGCCCAGGCAGCCATGAAGGCGGCAGGACCGAAAGTTGCGCCGGCGGGGATCACCGATCGCTAATCGGAGAGGTGGGACAACACCCGCTCGGCAACGGTTTGGGGGTCGAAGCCGAACTTTTGGGCCAGAACCTTTTGCGGGGCCGACGCTCCGAACCGGTCAATTCCGATCAACAGTCCGTCGGATCCCACCATCCTCTCCCAGCCGAACGTGGCCCCTGCCTCTACCGACACCCTGGGAATGCCTTCTCCCAACACCTCTCGCCGGTAATCGGGTTCCTGCGCCTCGAACGCCTCCCAACAGGGAAGACTGACCACCCTCGCCGATACGCCGTGTGACTCCAGGATTTGCGAAGCGCCCAGCGCCACCGACACCTCGGATCCGGTGGCCATGATCACCACATCCTTCCCGGAACGTACCACGTAGCCACCCCGGGCGGTCATGCCCTCTGTGCCGGACCTGTCCAGTACCGCAAGACCCTGCCGGCTGAACACCAAAAGGGTCGGCCCGACGGTACGGTTGAGGGCCATCTCCCAAGCCTCCACCGATTCGGTTGCGTCGGCGGGCCGAATCACCCACAGGCCGGGCATGGCCCGCAGGCTGGCCAGATGCTCGACGGGCTGGTGGGTGGGACCGTCCTCCCCCAGCATGATGGAGTCGTGGGTCATCACCCATATACAGGGAAGTCCCATCAGAGCTGAAAGCCGGATGGATGGCCGCATGTAGTCGGTGAAGACAAAGAAGGTGGAACCGTAAGGTCGTACTCCCCCGTGGAGAGCCATGCCGTTGACGATTCCACCCATGCCGTGTTCCCTGATTCCAAAGTGAAGGTTGCGACCCAGCCGGTTGGAGCGGGAGAATCCCGCCTCGCCGGGGAGCACTGTCTTGGTTGACTCGACCAGATCAGCCGCTCCTCCGATCAAACCGGGCACCTTCCGACCGATCTGACCGAAGAGCTTTCCTGACGCGTTCCGGGTGGCCACGCTAGCGCCGGGCTCGAATCCCGGGGAATCCAGCTTCACCGGTGCAATGGTGTGCAAGGTTTGCCAATCGGCGGTGCGTTCCCGGCTTTCCCACTCCCGACGGGCAGCCCTCCCCCGCTCCATAGCGTCGGACATGAAACTGTAAACCTCCAATGGCGCCCAGAAATCCTCATCGGGTGGAATCCCGATGTTCTCCTTGGCCAGTCTCACCTCTTCCACGCCCAGCGGCGCCCCATGGGCCCCGGGTGTGTCCACCTTGTTGGGAGCGCCCGCCGCGATGTGGGTACAGCAGATGATCAGAGATGGTTGTTCCTGGGTATGCAAAGCCTGCAGAGTCGCCTCTGCCACCGCCTCCCGATCGTGGCCGTCCACCAGGACGGTGTGCCATCCCAAAGCCCGAAATCTTGCGTCGACATCCTCGGAGAAAGTGATGTCGGTGGTTCCGTCGATCGAGATGCCGTTGTCGTCGTAGTAGTAGATGAGCCTTCCCAAACCGAGGTGCCCCGCCAACGACGCAGCCTCGGCCGCCACGCCCTCCATGAGGTCGCCGTCGGAGACGAATCCGTAGGTGTAATGATCCACCTGGTCGGCGCCCAGCCGGGCGCGCAGATGCTCCTCTGCAATGGCCATTCCCACCCCGTTGGCAAAGCCCTGACCGAGAGGCCCGGTGGTGGTTTCGATGCCCAATTCCGGCTCTCGCTCCGGATGGCCGGCGGTGGGAGAGCCCCATTGGCGGAAGTTCTTCAGATCTTCCATGGTGATCGGGAACCCCGACAGGTGCAACATGGCGTAGAGCAACATAGAGCCGTGGCCATTGGATAGAACGAAACGGTCCCGGTCCGGCCACGTGGGGCAATCAGGATCCACCTTGATGAAACGCGACCAGAGCGTCACCGCTATATCGGCCATTCCCATCGGCATACCCGGGTGTCCGGAGTTGGCCCGTTGGACGGCGTCCATTGCCAGGCCTTTGACAACCGCTACAGCTAAAGATTCATTCCTCATCAGGAAACATACGGTACCAAGATGTTTCGGTGACTCTGCCGTCGGCGGCGATCCCCTGAGTACGCTGCCAATACTTGGTATGCGCCACCGTATTGTCATCAAACACACCAGTCACATCGATCCCCAAAGCCCTCTGCCACTTCTCCACTCTGTCCCCGGTGCTCCCCAATTCCAGAACTTCCAAGTGCGGGCGTTCCGGCGGTTGAGTATCTCCGGCGCCGTCGGTGGAGGAGTCGTCGGAACCGGACGGTCGGTCGTCACCTTCAGGCACGTCTTCTTCTGGGAACATGCGAGCCCAAGACGTTTCGGTGACTCTGCCGTCGGCGGCGATCCCCTGAGTACGCTGCCAATACTTGGTATGCGCCACCGTATTGTCATCAAACACACCAGTCACATCGATCCCCAAAGCCCTCTGCCACTTCTCCACCATCTCTCCGGTGCTCCCCAATTCCAGTAACACCGATGATGGCCGGCTTACCGTAGAACCCGCCTGGCCCGCTCCCGAGAACATCCTCTGCCAGGAGGTGAGACCAACAATCCCGTCGGCGTCAAGACCCTTGGCCCGTTGCCAGTTCCTGGTGGCCCGGTCGGTCTGGGACCCGAAGTAGCCGTCGGCTGCAATGCCCAGCGCCCGTTGCCAAATCACAACATCGGCGCCTCGCGATCCTGTTCTCAGGGGCCGGCCGGGATAGGGAGGCGCCTCTTCAGCCGCACTGTCATTATCGCTTTCCTCGGGCGCGGAGGAACCACCCTCCTTCACACCTGCGCCGGGGAACATCTTCAGCCAGGAATCGAGGCCTACCACTCCATCGGCCATCAGGTTTTGGCGGTACTGCCAAGCCTTGGTGGCGGACAGCGTTGCCGGGCCGAAGTATCCATCTGCCGCGATTCCCAAAGCCCGCTGCCAGACGATTACGTCGAGGCCCTGTGATCCCAACTTGAGAGGGCTGCCCGGAAAGGAGGGGACTCCCGGGCGGGCACCGGTATCGGCGCCGTCGCTCCCCGTGGACTCCGTGCCGTCGTCGGTTGGATCCTCGCCGTCATCTCCGATGGCAGGTGGAGGCGTAGGTCGTTCCACCCCGGCGCCGGGGAACATGGTCTGCCAACTCTTCATGCCAACTATCCCGTCGGGCTCCAGACCATTGGCCCGTTGCCACTCTCGGGTGGCCTGGGCTGTGTCCGACCCGAAATAGCCGTCGGAGAACAGACCCAGGGCGGACTGCCAGGTCCTCACCCACTTGCCCTGGCTACCAACCCTCAACAGGAAGCCCGGGTAGCTGGGAACGTCTGATTCGGTCTCCTCAGGCTCGGTTTCCTCGGTCTCTGTTTCGGGTTCCGTCTCAGTCTCACCCCCGGTCTCCGTCTCTTCCGGAGTCTCGGTGGATGGAGGCGAGGAGAACATCTTGTTCCAGGACTCCTCCCCCACGATCCCGTCGGCGACCAGACCGTTGGCCTGCTGCCACTGGCGGGTTGCGGCGCTGGTCCCCGGGCCGAAGTCACCATCCGCCCCAATCCCGAGAGCCTCCTGCCACACCCGAACCGTCTCGCCTCGGCTCCCTTCCCGAAGTGGCTCACCGGGATAAGGATTCTCAGCGATCACCACCCTGGGAGCGGTCGCTGCCGAGGATGGACTGGTTCCTATCTGATTGGTGGCCGTCACTGTGAAGCTGTAATCCACTCCCGCACGAAGGCCCCCGAACACTGCGCTGGTCTGGGAACCGCCTACCGTGATCGGATCGGCGTGGGAGGGATTAGCGGTCACCGTGTAGCTCTCTGGAGCAAAGCGCGAAGGAACCGGGTCCCAACTCACCGTGGCTGCCGCCCCACCTGTTACAGCCACCCCGGTGGGCGCCGGGGGCGGGGCCCACCAGTCGGCCAGATAGTCGATCTCAAAGTACTTCGACCTCAACCGCAGAGAGGACCTTAAAGTCGAGGCCGAGGCCCTTTCGGTTACCCTGCTTCCCCCCTTGATTCCGACCACCGTCACAAACTGGGCGCTGCCCCACGGGTAAGGAACCGTGCTGACCGAGATGACATCATCGAACTGGCCAGCCAAGCCATAGGTTGTAAGCAAACGGGAGAGCGAGAGGCTACTCGACCAGAAGGCGTTGGGGTTCACATTGGGGTCAATCGACCACGGATCCTCCACCGAGACCAGATAGGGCCTCCCGGCGGTACCCCAAAGCGCGGAGGAATCTTCGGTGGCCCCGCCGCTGGAGGACGAGTAGAAAGCCTGAACAACCGTCACTTCCTCCTCGGGATGGGTCACCACCCGGCCGGCCGTCGGACGCGCTCCCACCATCTCCCACCGGCCGCCGTCTTGTATCTCCCTGTTCCATCCGGCGTATACCTGATCACGCGTGTCGCTTACAACATGGCACCAGCAAGCCGATTTCCGAGAGCTACTGAAAGATGTCTCCGAACCCCGTCTCAGCATGCCGTAAATGGCATAGGACCGGGCCGCTATGGCCTGGGCTTCCAAAGCCACATCCATCCAGGAGGTGGGGATCTCGGCGATGCCCGCCACATAGTCCTCTATGTCCAGTTGCAACGAAAAGTGCATCCTTGCGCCGCTGGAGCGTATTCGTATGTGACCATGGATGAACTGCGTCATCTCACCCGCGTAATTGAGGCCCCGCAGACCAACCCGGTTGTCGTGCGAGAGATCCTGAATGCTCAATCGGCACTGCCCGGCCACTCCCACCAGATTGGTGGAGCAGGACCCGTCCCCCTCGGCGGTCACTACCAGCTCCTCCCCACTGTTCAGGTAATAGGCGCCGGCGCAATCGGACAAACCGCTTCCCTGCACAAGGGTCTGCCAGGTTTGGCCGCCCACCGCCCCGTCCGCCTCCAGACCCTGGGCGGCCTGAAAGGAGATCACCGCTTCCCGCACCGTCTCGTTGAAAGTCCCGGGCGCCCCCTGCAAGTACCCCAGATCGGCCAACCTGTTGAGCAGGAGATCGGTGAAAGTGTTATCACGATCCGGCGCTGACCCGGCCGCCAACAACGGATAGGAGTTGTAATCGTCGTCGAAGCAGACTTTCACTCGCCCGGTGCTGACCACGAAGGTGAACTCGGTGCGATTCTGTCTGATACCCACCCAGATCGGCATCGACTCGGTGACCACCCAGGAGCCGGGTATGGCGTCGGCAAGGTTCTCAACAGATGATCCCTGGTAGAAATGCTCGAGAATCTGGGTGGAGGTGTAGCCCTGCTGCGCCATCCCTTTGGCGCCGTACTGGGTGAGGCCCACTCCATGACCGTTGCCGGCGCCTCGGATGGTTATCTGCACATCATCAAGGTCAATAGTTGAGTCGGGAAACATGACTTTCCAGGAGGTGGGTCCCACGATGCCGTCCGCAGTCAAACCCTTCTCGATCTGCCATGCAATGGTGGCTTCCCGGGTCCGCTCGCCGAAATCTCCGTCGGCTGGAATCCCCAGCGCCTCCTGCCACACCCGAACCGCCTCTCCCTGACTACCCAACCGGATCGGCTCGCCGGGATATTCCTGCGCCAGCACGGGAAGAGTCGTCCCCACCAGAAATAACACTGCGCCCAGACCAGCGGCAATACGCAAACCGAAGCGCTGCCTCATGTTTTTTAGATCGTTTTCCAAGGTAAAGCCCGTCAATGTGGGAACATATTTAAAAGACCCCACCCGCGCCGCAATCACCTAGCTTAGACCATTTATGGTAATTACTAAGAGAAACGTACCGGCGACCGGCGACCGATCATCACCGGCGTCCTCCTTGCAGGCAGCGGAGCAACCGACTGCTTGGCGCTCTTGGCGTGATAGCTGGAGCGAACCAGCGGCCCGGACTCCACATGCGGAATGCCTATTCGATCGCCAAAGGCACGATACTCCTCGAACTCGTCGGGATGAACGTAGCGATGGACGGGCCGGTGCCCGGGGGTGGGCCGCAGGTATTGCCCGATGGTCACGATGTCAACCCCCACCGCTCGCAGGTCCGCCAGGGCCCCCAGCACCTCGGCGCGAGTCTCTCCCATCCCCACGATCAGGCCGGATTTCACGAGACCCTCAGGGAAAAGACGCTTGGCCCGCGTCAAAAGCGCCAGCGACCGTCCGTAATTGGCGGAGGTCCGGATCTCGCGCTGCAAACGGACAACCGTCTCGGTGTTGTGGTTGAGAACATCGGGGTGCTCCTCCATCACGGTTGCAAGCGCTTGGTGGTCGCCTTTGAAGTCGGGGATCAGCACCTCGATGTCGGTCTGGGGAGACCGGGCGCGGGTTTCTCGAATGGTGGCGGCGAACACCGCCGAGCCGCCATCGGACAGGTCGTCACGGTTTACCGAAGTGATAACCGCATGGCTGAGGCCCATCCGGAAGATAGCCTCGGCGGCCCGGTACGGCTCCTCCAAATCAAGCCCCACCGGACGCCCGGTAGTGACGTTGCAGAATCCGCAGGCGCGGGTGCACCGATCGCCGAGGATCATCAGGGTGGCCGTCCCCATCCCCCAACACTCGTAGATGTTGGGGCACCCTGCTTCCTCACAGACCGTGTTCAGATCCAAAGATCGCATCAGTTTCTTTAGTTCCAGATACTCGGGGTCCATCCGGGCAGTTACCCTCAGCCACGGGGGGCGCTCCGGTTCGCCTGGCAATCTTGCGGACCGCCGGGAGACAGCGGGCGCCGGCCGGTTGGGAGAGAACGTTCCCTCCCGGACCAACCTGTCCACCTCAAATTCGGTGGACCGGCCCTGGCCTCGGACAAAGGCCGCCAGCTGGGTTTCCACCTCGGGGTATCCGAAGACTTCAACAAAACGAGGAATGAAAGCTTCCACTGCTTCCTCGATCGAAACTCGACGACCCAGCAACTCGGTTACCGAGGTGACCGGGCGGCCGGTTATGCCGCAGGGATTGATATAGCCGAAGTAGTCCATCTGGGGATGCAAGTTCAGTGCGAAACCGTGCATGGATACCCGTCGAGAGACGCGCACTCCGATGGCCGCCACCTTGCCCCGTTCGGTCCACACCCCGGTCAAGCCCTTCTCCCGCCACGACCCCACTCCCAAATCGGAGAGAGTCAGCATCAATGCCTCTTCCAAAGAGCGCACGTAGTCGGTGACCCGACGAGGTTGGACGCCTACGAGTGGATACCCCACCAGTTGCCCGGGACCGTGATAGGTGATGTCGCCTCCCCGATCAACCCTGAAGAATTCCGCCCCCACCTCCGCCAGCCGCTCGGGGCTAATCAGAAGGTGCGACCCGTCTCCCCGTCGGCCCACGGTGTAGACGTGAGGATGTTCCAGGAGGAACAGATAGTCATCTACAATGGTCCCGCCGCTTCGGCGTTCCCAAACGGCCCGCTGCAGGTCCCACGCCTCGCCATAGGGCAGCCTGCTCAACCATCGCACCCGGAGCATGGGAGCCGGGCCGGAGTCGGTCATTTCAACTCCTGCTCCCAGTCCCACGTCTCCAGATTGCGCTTGATGCGCTGCAAAAAGAGCACTGCGGTGGAGCCGTCGAATGCGCGGTGATCCCACGAGAACCCCAAGAAACCCGTATGGCGGATGGCCAAGGCGTCACGGCCGTCTGCGGTGGTGACCACCACCGGCCGTTTGGCCACAGTATCGGTGGAGAGTATCGCCACGTTGGGAATGTTGATGATCGGCGCCGACATGTAGGAGCCGTAAGGCCCCGGATTGGTCAGGGTGAAGGTGGAACCGCTCAATTGATCCGGTCCGAGTTGACGGTTGCGGGCCGCGGTGGCCAGTTGTCGGATATTGCGAGCCAGTCCACGCAAGCGCAGATCGTCGGCATTCTTGATGGTCACCACCACCAGACCCTGCTGATCGAGATCGACCGCGATTCCCAGATGGACCCGGTTATGGAAGACCGCCTTGCGCTCTTCCAGATAAAAGGAGCTGTTCACCACTGGAAACGCCCGTAGCGCATCGATGGTTGCCCGGCACACAAACGGCAGATAGGTAAGCGAGAACCCCTCAGCTTGCTTGAAACGCTCCCGGTGGGCGGACCGCACTTCGGCAATGGGTTCATAGTCCACTTCCACCGCACTCCACACATGGGCGGCGGTCTGGCGGGAACGGATCATGTTTTCGCCGATCCGCACCCTGAGGCGGTTCAGATCCACCTTCTCCTCGGTGACATCTCGCACCGGTGTGACCGGAGAAGCCACCGGCGCCCTCGCAGCCGTGGGCGCCACGACGGGGGCTGGGGGAATCTGGGGGCTGGGAGCGGACTTGGGCTCGGCCCCCAAATAGGCTTCCACATCCCGACGAGTGACTCTGCCGCCTTCCCCGGTGCCCTCTATCAGGTTTATGTCCACCCCGTGTTGGCGCACCAGGCGGCGCACCACCGGAGACATTCGTCGGGATCGGGCCGGCGCTGCAACTGGGTGAACCGGAGAGAGGGGTTCGGCAGTGGGCGCCATCGAGGGTGGCTCGCGTTCCTCGAGGGGTTGGGAAGGCTGAGCAGCCGCTTCCGGGGTAGGCGCCTCTTCTGCAACCGCACCGGTCGGATCTGTCACCACGCACAGTTCTGTTCCCACCTGCACTGTCTCGCCCTCTTCCACCAGTATCTCCACCATCACCCCCGACACCGGAGAGGGAATCTCGGTGTCCACTTTGTCGGTGGATATCTCCAGCACCACTTCGCCCCGTGCGATGGAATCTCCCACCTCTTTGGCCCACCGCAAGATGGTTCCTTCGGTGATTGTCTCACCCAATTGGGGCATGGGGATAGTGGTGGTCATCAAGTCCTCCTTCTGGTCAGTGCAGGCTACGGCCCGACGCTGACAACAATGTCTCTCCCACCGCCTCCGACAGGGTGGGGTGGGCGTGAATAAAGGCAGCGGCCTCATCCGGCAGCGCCTCCCAGCCCACCATATACATAAGTTCATGGATCATCTCTCCGGCCTGGGGTCCCACCACGGCCGCCCCCACCAGAGGTCCGTCCTTCTCGGCAATGACCTTCACCAGGCCCTGACTTTGTCCAATGATCAGAGCCCTTCCCACCCCGCCGAACGGATGCTTGGTGATTTCAACCTCCATTCCCTGGGCCTTTGCCTCGGCTTCGCTGATTCCCACTTCCGCCACCTCCGGATGGGTGTAGGTGACCCGGGGGATTACCCGGTAGTCAACCGGTGCGGATGCCCCGGTGGCAATGTAGGTGGCCGCCGCGATGCCCTCCGCGAAAGCGGCGTGAGCCAGTTGGGGTGTGCCAGCCACGATGTCACCCACCGCGAACAAACCGGGCTCGGCAGTCTCCATGGTGTGTCGGTTCACCGCTATGTACCCCCGCTCCACCTCGGCCTGCACCGACTCCAGTCCGATACCCTCGGTGTTGGGTCCCCTGCCCACCGCCACCAAGGCCACATCAACTTCCACACTCTTTCCGCGATAAGGGACTTCAACTCCATTAGCGGTGAGTTCCGCTGGCCCCACCCCTGTTTTCAGGTAGAACTCCACGCCGCGCCTGGAGAGTTGGCGCAACAATTGGCGGGAGGCGTCGGTGTCCCCTCCTGGGATGAGTTGTTTCTCCAATTCGAAGACATGCACCTGCGATCCCAGATCCACCAGCAGTGACGCGAACTCACAGCCGATCACCCCACCTCCGATAATTGCTACCCGGTCGGGACGGGAGGACCAGTTCACCGCATGATCGGAGGTGACGATCCGCTCCCCGTCGATTTCCCATCCGGGGATGGTCCGGGCATTCGATCCGGTGGCCACCACCACCGTTCGTCCCCGCAAGGTCTCGCCTCCCTCCACCTCCACGCTTCCCGCCCCCGCGATCCGCCCCCGACCAGAGACGACCTGCACTCCCCGTTTGCGGAGTAGGCCCCCGAGCCCTGTCACCAACTGGTTGACCACTCGGTCCTTGCGGGCCAGAGCCGCCGACCAGTCCAGCTCCGGCGGGGAGGTCAGCACCCCGAAATCCTTGGCGTTCTTCACGGTAGAGAACACCTCGGCCACCTGCAGCCAATGCTTGGCGGGGATGCACCCACGCAGCAGACAGGTACCTCCCGGCTTCTCCTGCTCCACCAGCGCCACCGAGAGGCCAAAATTGCGGGCGTAGAGGGCGGTCGCATACCCTCCTGGACCCCCTCCCAGGATCACGATATCGAACAGGGAGTCACTCACTTGACTGGTTTGGGGTAGGTCATGGCATTGATTTTATCTCTTTCGCCCATATCATCAACCGGGTGCCCACTCGCTATCTCATCATTGCCTCGGCCGCGGTGGGTCTGGCCATTCTGGTGGCGGGAGCGATCTGGTTTGTGCGTCTCTATATGTGATCGGGAGCCATCGCCTCCACCGCCGCCTCAATACCGTCATCTCCTACCGGAACCGGTCGAATGACCAGTTCATCCAGCCCTGTAGAACGATAGGCGTCCAGCGCAGCTCGGCATTCCGCCGGATCCCCCGCTATCCCCAGGTGGGTGGCGGCATGAGAAACATCTCCGGGATCCAGCCCTTGGCTTTCCACATGCCGCCGGTAGGCCGGGAGCCTTAGATATTGTCCCAATTCGGCAGTGAGAGCCCGTCGAGCCGCGTCGGCGTCCGATGAAACCGCCACCCGCACATAGGCCGCAATATGAAAAAACGACGCGCCCCGGTCGCTTTGGCGCAGACCCTCGGCCGTGGACCGCAGGTTGGGCGCCGAGGACCAATTGAGAAGCACTCCGTCGGCATTCCGGGCCGCCAAATCCAACATGCGCGGTCCCATGGCGCCCACCACCGTGAACAGGGGTCCGGCAGGGCGCAGACCCAGCCGGGCGCCCTCCACCGAAAACACCTTGCCATGGTGGGTGATCTTCTTTCCGTGGCGAAGGCCACCGATGATTTTCAGGTAATCGGAAACGGCCTCCAGAGGCGAGGAGAGGTCAAATCCAAAGTAGCGACTGGCCATAACCGGGTGTCCGGCGCCGATTCCCAGCACCATGCGGGCCGGTCCGGCCAGGGCAGCAATGGTGGCGGCGCCCATCGCCGCCGCCATCGGAGAACGAACATAGACCGGGAGCACCCCGGTGGCCAAGCGGATCCGGGAGGTGGCGGCCGCCCAGGTCGCCAGAGTAGAGAATGCCTCCCGGGCGATTGATTCGTTGGTCCATGTCCCGTGGTAGCCAAGCTGCTCGGCCTTCACCACGATCTCGGTAAGTCTTCGAGACGACAGACGGGGATCCACTAGGGAAACGCCCAACTCCATCAAGAATTGTCCGGTAAGGGCACTTCCGCCCGGCAGTTGGGACAAATGGCGGTTTGGACGGAACCCACAATGAAACTGAATAGACACTGCGGACAAGAAATCCGCGGAGACGGAGCTTCAGCAGGGGCGGGTGGGGGTCCGGTCCGATGGACTCCTGGGTATCCCTCCGGGGCGGGGCCTCGGTCTGGTGGGCCGGGCCTCGGGCCGCCTCCTGGACCGGGCGCCGGGCCCTTCACCTGATTGAGAGCGCCACACTGCGGGCACGAAAAACGGCCGGGACGGGTGATAGTGACCATGGAGCGACAAGCGCCGCATCTGACTCTCATTTGTTCTAGCCTTTCTCCTCTCCGGTCACCTGCGCCACCGGGTCGATCCTCGACCCGACCGCGCCGATGGATTGCAGGTATTCGGCTTCCAATTCCAAAACCGCGCGGATGTCATCAGAGGGTATCTCAATGCGGTGCCGCTTGGCAATCTGCCGGGATATGTAGGTGATGGAGGGTTCCGAGCCACCCGCAACTGTCTCCACCGACAAACGGCGGTTTTTCTGGGCAAGGCCCTGCAAGTAGAAGATCTCCCACTCGATGATGCGTTGTATCCCGGCCTCGCCTACTCGTTCCCACACCTGGGGGGTCAGGTTGCTTCGTATGTGTTGCAGGGCATCGGAGATGACGTAGATAACCTCCCCTCTCCCCCGTCGCCGCTTTGCCTCCTGCCACATCAATATCGCCACCAAGAACAGGAATACCCCAACCAAAAACCCACCCAAGGCAACAGCGGTGAACCCCGACATCTGCGCCCCGCCGATTAGAGACCCAGTTGGATTGCGATCTTTTCCCGGTGCAGAGAGGGGTCGCCGAATAGCAGCTCCGAGCTCTTCGCCCGCTTGAAGTACAGATGGGCGTTGTGCTCCCAGGTAAAGCCGATCCCACCATGGATCTGAATGTTCTCGGCTGTGCAAGAAAAGTAGGCCTCGGAGCAATATGATTTAGCGAGACCGGCCATCAGCGACCGCTCTTCGTTGTCCTCGCTCACGGCCCATCCTGCATAGTAAGCCGCCGACCGAGCCGCCTCCACCTGGGCCAGCATGTCGGCGCACTTATGTTTGATGGCCTGAAAGGAGCCGATGGGCCGGCCGAATTGCTTTCGGACTTTGGCGTAGGAAACCGCCATCTCCAGGCAGGCCTGGGCACCGCCTACCTGCTCGGCGGAGAGCGCCACTACCGCCATCTCCATCATCCTCTCCAAAACGGGCCATCCGCCCCCATCGGGACCCAGCAGGGCATCGGCGCCCAATTCCACATTCGCCAACTCCACCTCGGCCTGTTTGCGAGTCTGGTCCATAGTCTGCAAGCGACTCCTGTGCAGGCCTTCCACCCCGGCCGGAACCAGGAACAGCGAAACTCCTTGATCGGTGCGGGCCGCCACCACCAGCAAATCGGCGATGTGCCCGTCCAGCACAAAACTCTTGGTCCCGTTCAATGTCCACCCTCCTCCCTCCCGGGCTTGGGCCTGGGCGGTTATTCCATCGGCGTCCCAGCGTCCGTTCGGCTCGGTAAAAGCCACTGTCGCCACCAATTTCCCCGCCGCGATGGCAGACAGTATCTCCTGCTTCTGCCGTTCGTCACCGGCTTCCTCCACAACAGTGGCGGCCATCACCACCGTGGAGAAAAACGGCGCGCAGAACAGAGACCGTCCCTGCTCTTCCAGCAGCACGAACAACTCCAGGAAGCTGAAACCCGCTCCCCCCCATTGTGATGGAATGGCCATACCCTGCCAGCCCATTTCGGCGATCATTGCCCACTGCCGGGAGTCATAGCCTCGGTCTGTGTCCATCAGGTGGCGCACGGTCTCCAGCGGGCAGTTCTCATCCAGCCACTGCCGGGTGTAGCGGCGCAACTCCTCTTGTTCCTCAGTGAAAGAAAAATTCATGGTGTCTCGATTATCCCTGTCTTACCTTGCCGAAGATAACTTACCGCTTCCGAAATGGATTCGACCGCCACTATCTCCACATCCACCGGGGCGGTGATGGCCTCATCGTAGTTGTCTCTGGGAACCAGCACTACATCGGCACCGGCCGCCTCGGCAGCCACCAGCTTCTGCCGAATACCTCCGATGGCGCCCACCGACCCGTCCATGCTGATGGTACCGGTGCCGGCCACCACCCTTCCATTGGTCAGGTCTCCCTCTTCCAAGAGGTCGATCACCGCCAGGGTGTAGATCATCCCTGCAGATGGCCCGCCATAGTTGGCTGAATCGATCTTGATCGGATATGCAGTGGAGGCGCTGATCCCCACCATCGCCCGGTCGGGAGCATCGGGGTTGGCGTGCAGCGTCAGGCGGAGAGGGAGAATCTCTTCGCCGCGAATCACCGTCACATCTACCTGGTCCCCCGGTCGGCGGCTCTCCAGTATCCGGCGAATGTCACCCACGGTGCGAATCGGCTCTGACTCCATTTCTACCACCAGATCGCCATTCAAAAGCGTCTCGAATGCCGGTGATTCATCAAAAACTCCTACCACTTCTACTCCTTCGGCCAGAGTCTCCTCCAATCCGAGTTCGTTGAGGGCGACTGCTACCGCGATGTCCTTGGACCTCTCCATGGCCTGCAGGCCCCGTTGGCGCGCCTGCTGGTCGGTCTCCCCCTGGGGACGGAGCAACTCTCTTTCGATCAGATCGACCTTGCGGTCGAAAAAGGCCACCGCGGCCTCATAGACATTCACCGTTTGCAAGCTAACAGTAAGAAGCAGCAGTTCCCCTTCCGGCTGGAACACCGGGAAATCATCCTCCACGATCACCGCGTCCACCGCGTCGCCGGTGGGGCCGGCGGAGGCCGAAAAATAGGGAAGATTGATAATCCAGCCCAGTGGGATCACCAACACCAAAACGATCACCGTCCATAGAAGGGAGAGCCACCGGGGATGGGTAGCAGGGGGAGCAGGAGAGACAGGACCGGTCATGACTTTCCCCCCAAGCGTATATCCCTTCCCGACACAAAGGGACGGGGCATTCTCCGGTAACCTGATTATCAAAGTTCAGGTCAAAACACCAATCTCGACAAGGAGCGGAAATGACTTTTTTCACCCCCCATCATGAAGTACTGGCAGCCCGGGTTCCGCGGTCGTATGGCGCTATATCAACGGCGGGGGTCTGGGTGATCCAGGTGACGGGGTTTGCACTGTTGACAGCTCTCTTTGCCCAGTTCACCATCAGGCTCCCCTTCACCCCGGTGCCCATTACCGGCCAAACCTTCGCGGTGCTGCTCTCCGGAGCGGCTTTGGGCATGTGGGCGGGGGGCGCCAGTCAGATCCTGTACCTGTTGCTGGGAACCTTCATGCCGTTTTATGCCAACGGGGCGTCGGGGACCGACGTGCTTTTCGGAACCAGCGGTGGCTACCTGTTCGGGTTCGTGGTGGCAGCCGCCTTGGTGGGTAAGCTGGCCGAGCGCCGTCATGACCGTCGTGTCCCTTCGGCGGTGACCGCCTTTCTGACAGGAAGCCTGATCATTTACATCTTCGGGGTAGTCGGTCTGATGGCAGCCGCCGACATGGATCTGGTTACCGCTGTCGAGTTGGGGGTTGTCCCCTTTCTGCTGGGTGACACGATCAAGGCCTACGCCGCTGGCCTGCTGCTCCCCGCCGCCTGGCGCCTTACCAACCGGAACCAGTAAGGAACTCTTAGGGATTTTCTACAGGCGGTCTTGAATCAGAGCCATCAATTGAACGGCGTCACCGGCGCAATCTTGCAGTTCGCTTGAGCCAACCAGCAATCGCCAAGTTTCGCCGTTTCCTGCAATGACGGCCGGCAGGGCGCCTGCTGCTTCCCGTTGGGAGACATGCGCCCGATCCCGATGGATCATCCGGATTTCGAAGGGAGCATCTGCGCAGACTCTCTTCCATTCTCTGCGTCCCCACGGGTTGTAACCATGGGTGATGTCACACAGTGAGCAATGCTTGCCGCCGACAACCAACCCCAGCACGTATCGGAGTTCTCCCATCCACCCTCCGTCGGCGTCGAAAACCCCCACCACCTGCTCTTCAATCAACGCTGTTCTCCCTCGCACATGGTGGACAGAGGCTGTCGACGCCGGGCCGGGTTCAATCGAGACGGGACATCGGTGCGTCCCCCGTTGTGCCCAAGTAGGCCTTGATCACCTCGACATTGGTTTGCACCTCACGCGGGAGCCCCTCCGCGATCTTGCGCCCGAAATCGAGGACCATCACCCGGTCGGCGATATCCATCACCAAACCCATATCGTGCTCCACCAGAATCATGGTGATTCCCAACTCGTCCTGTATATCCAGGATGAACCGGGCCATGTCCTCGGTCTCCTCCAGGTTCATACCCGCCACCGGCTCGTCAAGCAGCAGCAACTCTGGGTCCATGGCCAGAGCCCGGCCTAACTCCACCCGCTTCTGCACTCCATAGGGAAGTAGCCCCACCGGATATTTCCTCCACCGTTCAATCTCGAGAAAATCGATGATTTGCTCCACCTTGAAACGGTTTTCAAGTTCCTCTCGCCTGGCTCGACCCCACCACAACGCCCCAGCCAACCACCCGTGGCTCATGCGAATGTGCCGACCGGACAGGATGTTCTCCATCACTGTCATGTGGGCGAAGAGTTCGATGTTCTGAAAAGTACGGGCAATGCCCCGCTCGGCGGTCTGGTTGGGCTTCAGTCCCATCAGAGATTCGCCCTTCCAGAGAATCGACCCTTCTTGAGGACGGTAGACCTGGTTTATGCAGTTGAAGATCGAGGTCTTTCCCGCTCCGTTGGGACCGATAATGGAGAACAGTTCCCCTTCTGTGACGTGGAACGACACATCTTGCAAGGCAACTAGTCCCTTAAAGGAAAGGCTGATATCGCTGACCTCCAAGAGGGGAGGCGCCCCTTTGGTTTCACTCATGACAGCCACCGCTTTCGGCGTTTGTAATGCTTGACATCCCTAAACGACTTTCGCTCGCCACCATGCAAACCGAGATAAAACTCCTGCACATCCTCGTCGGCTTGGAGTTTCTCGGCGGCGCCGTCCATGACCATCTTTCCGTTTTCCATCACATAGCCATGATTGGCAATGGAGAGCGCCATGTGAGCGTTCTGTTCGATCAGGAGCACCGCCGTTCCCTGACGATTGATCTCCACGATGATCTCGGCGATCCGTTGCACCAGTAACGGCGCCAACCCCAGGGACGGCTCATCGAGGATCATCAGTTTGGGAGATTGCATCAACGCCCGGCCGATGGCCAGCATCTGCTGTTCTCCTCCCGACATGTATCCCGCCACCTGATTGCGTCGGTCGGCCAGAGCGGGAAAGAGCTCCATCACCCGGTCACGGGCCTGGCGGGTGGCGCTTCGGTTGCGGCTTATGTAGGCGCCGGCCGCCAAGTTCTCATCCACTGTCAGTTCTACGAAGATGCGACGGCCCTCCATCACTTGACTGATGCCCATCCGGACCCTCTGCGAGGGCAGAGTGTGGGTTATGTCCTTTCCCTCGAAGCGGACAGAACCTTTGGTGATATCTCCTTCATGGACATCCAACAAACCGGTGATTGCCCGGGCGGTGGTGGTCTTTCCTGCCCCGTTGGCGCCCAGCAACGCCACGATCGAACCGTCCGGCGCTTCCAGGGAGATGCCCCTGAGCACCAGAACGACATCGTTGTAGACGACTTCCAGGTTGGATACTTCCAGCATGTCTGATCCCTATGTCCGGACTAGTGGGCGCCAGGGCCGGTTTACCCATCTGTGGGTAAACCGGCCCTGGTCACTTGGTGTTTATGAGAGCTTGTAGCAAGCCTCTTCGAATACGTACGCAGCTGCAATCGGGTGCGTGTAGTTAGCCTCGATCACCTTGGTTCCGGTGGCCGTCAACCCGGCCGCCAGGGCCTCTGGATCGGGACGATTGACCCAAATCGAACGTTGCAGACGCTCGTTGGGGCTGCCCACGTAACTCTCGTTGGGAGCGATCCCGCCAAAGTCCACCTCTTCGATGGTCTTGGCCGCGGCCAGCACCCCGCGCTGGGTCATATCGCCGTTCTCATAGGCAATCTTCAGAGCCTCGAACAGGATCATTCCCTCGACGAATCCTTCGATGATGTAGTCGATACGGGGAACGTCAGGAGCGTACTGGTCCAGCAGGTCACGCAGAGCCTGCATACCGGGAGTGTCGTCGATAATGGGCGGGAAGTAGGTGCCCCCGTAGTAGTCGCGGGTCACCGCATCCTTGATGGGGGAATCAGGCGCCACGAACGCAGCGCTCCAAGTGGGCGCCGCACCCGACCACATCGCCTCGAATCCCTGCGAAATGGCTGCGCCATAGACCTCGGTGAGTGTGGCGGCGTTGGCCGTTACCCACACTATGTCGGCGCCGCTCTGAGCGATGGCGTTGCCGATGGGAGCATTGTCCTGACCGGGAATAATTTGACCCGAGCCGTCATAGACCACTTCCATGCCAAGAGTCTCAGCCGCTATTTTGGCGCCCGCCGCCGAGTCCAGACCGTAGTCGCCGGGGAAAGAGGCAACCGCCATAGTCGGGCTGGCCGCGCCGTTTGCCACCGCTAAGTCGTGCAAATACCCGACCATATTCATCGCCTCAAGGCAGTAGGGCGTCCCATGGGAAAGGAGGTTGGCGTTCAAAGCCGGATCCGACCAGCCCGAATACCAGGTGAGAGGGATGGCCAGAATGCCGTCTTCCTCCAGGTCCTCACGGATTGCCACGGTGTGCGGAGATCCGGTTGAGTGACCGAACGCCACTACCTCATCCTTGAGTTCCTCATAGAACTGGACATGGTTGTCAACCGAATACACGGTATCACGGAAAACCATTTCCACCTGAAGGCCGTGTACTCCGCCCTTGGCGTTGACATCAGCCCAGAAGGTGTTGGCACCCGCCACAACCAGGCCCACCAGACCTCCGAAGGCGCCGGTCAGGTCGGAAAGCATTCCCACCTTGATAACACCAGCGTCGAGATCAACACCAATATCGGTGGCGATCATCATGTCCATTTCTTCTTCCATGGTCTCTTCTTCCATGGTCTCCTCGGGAGCAGCTGTCGTGGCAGGAGCAGCTGTCGTGGCAGGAGCAGCTGTCGTGGCAGGAGCAGCCGTCGTGGCCGTCTCCGCCTCGTCGTCTCCTCCCCCGCAGGCAGCCGCTATCAGGGTGAACGCCATAAGGATGGCCAACCATTTGAATTTGGTCTTCATGTTTTACTCCTTATCGAATCGTTTGCTTTTGTTGTTTTGTGTCATAGGCAAAAGATTAGAACTCCGCCGAATGATCTATTCATAGAAATCACCACTAATAGGTAAACGGCCATCCTTTCCAGTAGTTACGGATCCGCAGCCAGATGCCGTACAAACCCAAAGGCTCAAAGATCATGAACAAGATGATCAACAAACCGAATAAGACCTGGTTGAGTTGGAACACCGTTAAACCGGGCCCTGTGCCGGGAAGTATGTTCACCAGTCCGAAATCGTCGGGGCCCACCGCGATAGCCACATCGGCGGCGCTGGCCAGGATCCCGTCGCCGCTTTCGATCACCCCGCTCAACCAATCAGTGAAGTCTTGGACCAGACGGGGGAGGAGGATCACGAACGCCGACCCCATCAAGGCGCCCGAGACGGTACCCGCTCCACCGATCAGGATGATGGCGATGAACTCCACCGACAGGAAGAGATCCCAGGTCTCGGGGATCTGACGTCCCACGAAGGAGGCGAATAGGGCGCCCGCCACCCCTGCATAAGCCGAGGAAATCCCAAAGGCCATCAGCTTGTAGCGAAACTCGTTTACACCCATAACTTCCGCGGCGATATCGCGGTCGCGGATGGCCTGGAAGGCGCGGCCCGCCCGCGTGCGCTGCAGGTTCTTGGCCACTAGCGTGGCCACCACCAATAACCCCAGCATCAGAACATATATCTTGGCCTCTTCGCTGATCTCGAACCCCAGCCAAAGCCCGTCAGAGGAGAAATCCACCAGCGGTTTCTCCTCCTTCCACAACCGAAACTCGAACTTGGGGAACTTCCGTCCGGAAAAGGACCCTCCGGAGACAAACTTCAGGTTGCGCCACGCCCATTCACCGATGAAAACCAGCCCCAGAGTGGCAAACGCCAGATAAAGACCTCTAACCCGCACGGCCGCCGGGCCGACCAGCAGTCCGATCACAGCCGGAATAATCGCCGCCATGGGAAGCCATATCCACATGGGCAGGCCCCATCCCCACAAATCGCCGGGAGGAGAACCAAATACCGCTCCCACATAGGCGCCGACCCCCATGAAAAAGGCATGGCCCAGCGAGACCTGACCGGCAACCCCGGTGAGCAGATTGATGCCCAGCGCCCCGATTCCAAAGATCGCGACATGCGAAAACAGTTTCATCCAGTCGTTGTCCCCCAGAACATCCGGGTAGAGGGGAATGCTGGATGCGAACGGCGCCAGCGCCGCCAAGACCAAAAGGATGGCTAACGCGGTCTTTTTGACGGCCGTGGGCATCAGCGCCTGATCGGCAGAGTAAGACGTGTAGAGGTGGGGACGGCCTCTCATACGCGTCTGATCTCCTTAGTTCCAAAGATCCCGTAGGGACGAATGAACAGCACGATCATCATCAGCAGATAGGGAACTATCCCACTGAAGCCAGCGCCGAACAACGGGTGGTTGAGGTAGCTGCCCGCAGCAGCCTCGGCCACTCCCACCGCCAATCCTCCCACCACCGCCCCCACCACCGAATCCAGGCCTCCCAAAATGATGGCTGGGAAAGCCCGGAAGACTAAGAGAGCGGTGTCGGGGTATACCCCAACCCGCCGGGGATAAACGGACCCGAAGATCCCACCCACCGTGGCCAACACCGCCCCGATCGCCCAGGCAATGGCAAAAATGGCGCCCACCCTGATCCCCTGGGCGCGGGCTGCCTCCTGATCGAAAGCGGTGGCGCGCATAGCGATGCCGGTGCGGGTACGAAAAAAGACGGCCACCAGCAGCACCAGCGCCACAGCCACCACAAACTGGGCGATCTCGGTATGGGCTATGATCACAAACCCCAGATCGGAGGTCGCAGACCCCCAAGGGTCTGCCATGGAGCGGGGATCGGGCCCGATGTAGTCGGTGACGATGGTCATCAATATGGCGTTGATACCCAAGGTGACAATGGCCACCGAGAAAAGGGCCTCTCCCACCATGGGACGCAGAAAGACCCTTTCCAACAGGATGCCCAGCAGCGCCGAGAGCAGCAGCGCCACAATCACGGAGATCGACCATCCCAGAAGGGGATGGACATCGATAAAGCGGCCGGGGAAGTTGAGTTCCACCGCCACCCCGGCGGTGATGAATGCCCCCACCGTGGCCAAGGCGCCGTGGGCGAAGTTCACCACCTGGGTGGCTTTGAAAATAATCACGAACCCCATCGCCAGCAGGGCATAGATGGTTCCCAACGAAAGACCGCTGACCAAAGTCCCCGCCAATTGGCTGTGTTCGGCCTGAGCCAGCAACCCGACGGACGACAGTTCGGTCACCATCATGGATTGTTCTGCCTAAACCCCAACAGCAGGTACCGTTCAGGCCCCTGCCGAATACATGCCGACAATCAGTTCTCCAAACATCTCTTCCATAGACTCTCTCTTCAGCTTCTGGGTGGCCGTCAACTCCCCGTCCTCATGATCAAGTTCCTTGGGGAGCATGCGGAATTTACGGATATTCTCCACCCGGGCGAATTTTGAGTTGGTCAGGTTGATGACCTCTTGAATCAGCTTGAGCACCTCGGGTTTCTCCCCGAGGTCGCGATAGGTGGTGTAAGGGATAGCCCGACGGGTGGCCCAATCTCCCACCGTGTCTAACTCGATGCCGATCAACGCGGTGAGATAGTTTTTCCCATCTCCGATCACCATGGCCTCTTTCACATAAGGAGAGGTTTTGAGGCTGTTCTCAATCTCCGATGGAGAAATGTTCTTTCCGCCCGAGGTGATGATGATGTGCTTGATCCGGTCCACGATCTTTACGTACGTTTCGTCCACCCACTCCCCCACATCTCCGGTGCGCAACCATCCATCCTCGGTGAAAGCATCGACGGTCTTTTCCGGTTTGTTCCAGTATCCCCGGAACACGCCCGGGTGTTTGGTCTGGATCTCCCCGGTTTCAGGATCAATCCGCAGGCCTATTCCCGGGTAGGGTTCTCCCACCGTGCCCAGCTTCATCCGTCCGTGGAAATTGTTGGTCGCCACCGCTGCGTTCTCGGTCATCCCGTACAATTCGTACAGATTCACCCCCAGGCCATGGAAGAATTCGATCACCTCGGGAGCGATAGGAGCGGCGCCGCTCCCGGCCCACCGGCAACGGCGCAGACCGATCCTCTCCCGCAGCGCTCGGAAGACCAGCGGGTAGCCGATCAGGTAAAGCAGCAGGCTGAACAGAGTGTGTTTCCCCCCATTCTTGACTCTCTGTCGCCCGACCAGTCGGGCCAGACCATTGCTGAACGACATGAGAACCCGCTTGAACCAAGTGGCGTCCTTGCTCTTGATGATCACAGACGCATGGAGCTTTTCCCAGATACGAGGAACCGCGAAGAAGAGAGTAGGCTGAACTTCCCGCAGGTTCTCCTGCACTGTCTCGATGGATTCGGCAAAGTTGAGGGTGGTGCCGGAAACCGCCGAGGTCCACGTGGAGAAGATTCGTTCGGCCACATGACAGAGGGGCAGGTAGGTGAGTATCTCGTCGGAGGGATTGGGCCCCACGTTGTTCGGCATGCGGTCCGCTGCTTTGATGAGTTCGTTGAAGCAGTACTCCGCGTTGGCGTTGTCCAACATCGCCCCCTTGGGAGGGCCGGTGGTGCCTGAGGTATAGACAAGCGTCATTAAATCGTCAGAACGGGCATCGGCCATACGCCCCTCCACTGCGTTCGGGTGCTCGGTGCGGTGCCGCCGCCCCAACTCCAGGAAGGCTTCCCAGAAGATGAAACGTGGGTCGTTGCGGTAGGGGCGAAATCCACGCGGCTCAACGTGGATGACCTTCTCCACTTGGGGAAGGGTGTCGATCACTTCCATCAGCTTGTCGGCTTGTTCCTGGTCCTCAGCCAGATGTACCCGAGCACCGGAATCGGAGAGCAGGTACTGCACCTCGGACGCGGGATTGGTTGGGTAGAGACCAACCGTTATTCCCCGCACCGCCACGGTGGCCACATCCAGTATCACCCATTCGGGCCGGTCCTCGGAATGGATGGATACTCGGTCACCAACCTCCACTCCCAGAGCCAGCAGACCATGGGCGGCCAGCAGCGCCTGCTCCCAGTACTCGCCCCAAGTGATCTCCTGCCAAATCCCATAGTCCTTTTCCCGCAAGGCCACCAATTCGGGAGTACGGATAGCGCGTTCTTTGACCAGCCCGGCTACGGTTTTGGTCCCAAGTGGGATTTCCGGCAAGGATTGGCTTCTCTCCAATACGACAGTCACCCGAAGCTCCTTTTCAAATAAACAGAGGCTTTTAACAGAATATCAAGAGAATTTCGAAATGATCGCCAAAGCCTACGTTAAGCATCTCAAGACCCCAGGGACCATTCCGCTCCTCCCGTCCAATGCTCCTTCTTCCAAATAGGGGCTCTTTCTTTTAACTCGTCTATCAAATAGCGAGCCGCGGCGAATGCCTCCGCTCGATGAGCGCTGGATACCGCCACCGCCACCGCCACCCCTCCGATGTCAACCCTGCCCACCCGGTGTTCCACGGCCATGGAGAGAACCGGCCAGCGTTCCGAAGCCTCACAGGCAATTTCAGCGATCTTTCCACGCACTTGCGACGTATATGCCTCGTATTCCAGATGAGTTACTCCCTGGCGTTGCGGGGAGTGGTTACGGACCGTTCCCAAGAACAGGGCCACCGCCCCGGCTTGGGGAGAACTTACCTCCTCCAGTAAACCTGCCACATCGATGGGGGTCTCCACGACAGCGATGCGAACGGCCGGAGAAAACACTGACATAGGTATGAAGTTAGCCGGTGGGTGTCAAAACCGCCGAGGTGAGGGAATGAGTTTGTTAAGAAGCATGTCAGGAAGAAGCATTCCTCGTCGACTGCCGTAAAATCGAAAGGGTGAGCGAAGATCTTTTCTCCCGGTTGATGCGAATGTTCAGTCAACCCGGTCCGGTCAATTTGGATCTGGCTCGAGAGATCTCCCGCCATCTGGCCGGAGAACCCCAACCGGTGAACCCTTGGAACGCTGATGAACTCGTCGAATTGGTAAGACTGGCCGAGTATCAAATCTCCGAAGTCGCTCCATTCAGTTTTTTGCCTGCCTCGTCGGTGGCGCCCCTCGGCCCCCGGGAATGGGGCGACGCGATGGTGGAGGAACTCGCCTCGATGGTGGAGCCGTTTGCTGCTCAGTTGGGGGACAACTCCCAGGGTCCGGCCTGGGCGCTGCTGCTCCCACTGGGGCCGGTGATGGCGGGGGTGCAGTTGGGAGCTTGGGCGGGGACGATGGCAGGCCGGGTAATCGGATCATGCGAAACGGGTCTTCCCGCTGTCTCCTCCAACCGGACCCTGTTAGTGGCCACCGTGATCGAGGACTTGGCCGACGACCTCATGGTGGACGGCCGCGGGGTGCGTATGTGGGCGGCTCTGCACGAAACGGCTCACCGAGCGATTTTCTCCCTGCCCTATGTAAATGACCAATTTCGCACCCTCAATGATGAGTACGCCGCCACCCTGCAGTTGGCGCCAGAGTCTCTCATGGAACAACTCGGTTCGATAACCGATCCCTCCGCCATCTTTCAACTTGATCTCGACATGGGCCAGGCGGGACTGTTCGACTCCCCAAGCAGCGCTGCCGCCCGCCAGAACCTGCAGGCCTTTTTGGGCTTAGTTAGCAGCATGTCCCGTCGGCTGGTGATCGAAGCGGCATCCCTGTTATTGCCCGGCCTCGAAGAGATCTTCGCGGAACGCGACCTCGCCTTACACCTTGGCGATGGGGGTAAAGAACTTGGGATGATGGTTACCACAACGGCGGAAGCCGTGGCCGACGGCACCGCGTTCCTGGCCGAAGTCGAAGCACGTTTCGGGCCCGTGGCAGCTCGGCACATCTGGCAACCCGATGGGCTACCCACTCCCAAAGAGATCACCGATCCGGTCGGCTGGGCAGCTCGGGTGTTGTTGGAGGATCCCCTCTGGTAGACCGGTAAGCTTTCTGTAACCCTTTTCCCGAACCCAGGAGATACAGATATGTCGGCCAAGGTTGGCTCCATCGCCCCCTCATTTTCGTTGAAAGATCAGGACGGAAACGAGGTATCCCTCCAAGAACTCCCCAAAAGGAAAACCCTGCTGGTGTTCATCCCCTTCCCCTTCACCGGCATCTGCGAGGGAGAGTTATGCGAACTTCGCGACAATTTCGACGATCTGCCCAACCTGGATGCCAATGTGGTGGTGATAACCTGCGATACCCGCTTCTCCAATAAGAAATGGGCTGATGAACAAGGCTTCGAATTCCCCATTCTTTCGGACTTCTGGCCACACGGACAGACGGCCCAAGCCTACGGATGCTTCAGCGAGGTTCTGGGAGCCGCGTTACGGTTCACTTTCGTGCTCGACTCCGACCGGGTGATCCAGAAAATAATCTCCACCGACTCAGTCAAAACTCCCCGCGACTTCAATAACTACAGAGAGGCCCTTCAGGTTATTTAGAGAACAGTTCTGCGCCGCGCCCTCAACCTGGCCGGGCAGGTGGTTCTAAGACTCCTCGGTGGCTTCCGCGTTGGTCTCCGCGGCATCGCCTGCTTTTGCGCCGTCTTCGACCCCCTTGCGGAACTCCCGGGCGGACGATCCCAACGACCGTGCCAGCTTGGGAAGCTTGGAGGCGCCGAACAAGAGTAGCAGTATCAGAACGATTATCCCAAGTTCCAGGGGCTTCATACCGAACAAAGTTCTCTCCTTTTTTGGGCTTCTCCGCCATGGAGCGAAGGACTCTTACCCCAAGGATAACGCATCTAAGGCTTTTTGGAGCCGTTCCCTGGTAACAAACCGCAACCTGGGGTCTCTGCGTTCCAACTCGTAAACCGAAAACGGCCCGTATTTTTCCGTCACCAGCATGGCGCGGGACATGGGCGAACCGACCATGTCCATTACAAATCGTTGCACTTCCTTTTCGGAGAGTTCGGGATAGCCGCCCGGACTGTGGGGAATCTCTTTCAACAACACATTGGCCGCACCCTTGCGAGCGTGATGGGTGTGGGCATCGGGGCCCTCAGAAATTGTGTAGCCTCGCAACGCCATTATGCCTCGCACCAACTCGCCAGCCGTCATATTCTCGGGATCAACCCCCTGCAGACGCAGGGCTGCCTTCGCCTTGGCTGGAATCTTCAATGTCGTACCAAGCGGAGCGAGCATCTCTCCCTCAGCATGGACGACAGCAGCGGCCGAGGACTTTTGGGCAACAAAGTCGCTGTCGAGCGGATCCTCCATCACCGTGGACAGCTTGACGATCTCCGGGACCGGCCCACCTTCAGGCAGCCTTCCCGGCTCATCGAATACCACGTTTCCCACCTTCTTCGAACGGCCCTGATGCGAGACAAAAACTTCCAATCCTTCCATACCATCCAAGGGCAGAGTCTCACGGGCGCGCCGCACCGCCTCCAACGCGTAGTAGTTCAGCAACTCGGTGAGGATTGGATCGTCCTCGACCATCGGAACCCCGAAAGTAACCCGGATAGTCTCGCCGGAGACCGAAAGATCCTCAACATTGGGAAGGGGTACCAAGGGATCGGGCTCCGATTCGGCGGAAAAACTGCGCCGGTAACGACGAAACAGCCACATTAGCAAAATGACCAAGCCGGCCAATGCCAGCACGAGTACACCGAAAGCGATCAGTAATTCCATGTATTCCCTCTAACCTTGCCGCTACCCCATTGTAGGGATGTCGTCAGGAAGCTACCGCGGTCCTCCGGACCCTATCGTGCCTGACGCGCCGCCGCTCCCGTTCCGACAGGCCTCCCCAGATGCCAAACCGCTCGCCGTTGTCCAAAGCAAATTCGAGACACTCGATTCTCACCTCGCACTCCCCGCAAATCGCTTTGGCTTTGCGGGTGGATGAACCCCGTTCGGGAAAGAACAAGTCGGCGTCCGCTCCCAGGCAGTTGGCATAGTTCTGCCAATCCAGCGGCACGGTAGTCAGGGCTTCGATCAAACTACGTCGCATTATTTGTCCTTTCCTGACTTTGCACATTCCTAAATGCGCACGTCCCCAGAGGTTCCGCTATTACATGCGTGTAACTACAAACGCGAAATATAGACCGGGGATCGAACAATGTCAAATGAGAAATATCCAAGGACAACATCCAGACGCCACAAAGTGTTTACAATCCCTGACAACCGATGTCCCCGACCATGTCCAGCCAAACCCCATGACCACTCCCCCTGCAACCCGCCGCCGACCCTGGCCCGTGGAGTTTTACCGGTCCGCGGTGGGAAAGAAGTGGGTGATGGGCATCACCGGTGTTGCTCTGCTGGGATTCGTGTTGATTCACATGATCGGCAACCTAAAGGTATTTCTCGGTGAGGGCCAACTCGATTCCTACGCGCACTTCCTCAGGAATCTGCTGTATCCATTCCTGCCCAAAACGGCCGCCCTGTGGCTAGCCCGCACCGGGTTGGTGTTCGCTTTCCTGCTCCACATCCACGCCGCGGCCAGCCTCACCATGCTCAACCGACGGGCTAATACCCGCTATGAGGGACCCAGGGATTACGCAGTGGCCAGCTACGCCTCTCGCACCATGCGATACAGCGGGGTGATCGTGGCCATTTTCCTGTTCTGGCATCTGGCCGATCTGACTTGGGGCGTGACTCCGATGGCGGCGGAGGGATGGCAGGCCGGGGCGGTGGAGGATAACCTGCTCGGCTCTTTGTCGCGGGGCGGAGTGGCCATCCTGTATGTCGTGGCCAATCTGCTGCTGGGGATCCATATCTATCACGGCGCCTGGTCACTATTTCAAAGTTTGGGGTTGGCCCATCCTGCTTATAAGCGCTGGAGGAGATGGTTCGCCCAAGCGTTCGCCGCGGTGATCGTGATCGGCAACGTCAGCATCCCGCTGGCGATCTGGACAGGAATGGTGGGATGACTACTGTCCCGTTGGATTCCAAAGTACCCGGTGGCATCCTCACCGACAGTTGGGACAATCACCGTTTCTCCATCAACCTGGTAAACCCCGCCAACAAGCGTCGCTTCAAGATCATCGTGATCGGATCCGGTCTGGCCGGCGCTTCGGCGGCGGCCACCTTGGCGGAACTCGGCTACCGGGTGGACGTTTTCACCTTCCATGACTCTCCCCGCCGCGCTCACTCCATCGCCGCCCAAGGCGGAATCAACGCCGCCAAGAACTATCGCAACGACGGCGATTCGATCTTCCGGCTCTTCTATGACACGATCAAAGGAGGCGACTTCCGGTCCCGGGAGGCCAATGTCTACCGGTTGGCCCAGCTTTCGTTGAACATCATCGACCAAGCCACCGCGCAGGGCGTGCCCTTCGCCCGCGAGTATGGGGGTCTCTTGGACAACCGCTCCTTTGGCGGCGCCCAGGTATCGCGCACTTTCTATTCCCGCGGGCAGACCGGCCAGCAGTTGTTGTTGGGGGCCTACCAAGCCCTGGCTCGCCAGGTGGGGCTGGGGGCGGTGAAACTGTGGGTTCGCACCGAGTTCATGGATGTGGTGCTCAAAGAGGGAAGAGCGGTGGGCGTGGTGGTGCGTGACCTTCTGACCGGTGAGATCAACTCTCACTCTGCTCATGCGGTGGTGCTGGCCACCGGCGGATATTCCAATGTCTACTACCTGTCCACCAATGCCATGACCGCCAATGTCACCGCGGCTTGGCGTGCGCATCGACGGGGAGCGGCCTTCGCCAACCCGTGCTTCACCCAGATTCATCCCACTTGCATCCCCCCGTCTGAAGACTTTCAATCCAAGTTGACTCTCATGTCGGAGTCACTTCGCAACGACGGCCGGGTCTGGGTGCCCACATCCCCCGACGAGAACCGGGCGCCCGGCGATATACCGGAAACAGATCGGGACTACTACCTGGAAAGGGTCTATCCCTCTTTCGGCAACCTGGTCCCCCGAGACGTGGCTTCCCGGGCCACCAAGCGGGTGGTGGACGCCGGACATGGGGTAGGTGCGAAAAAGAACGGGGTATACCTGGATTTTCAGGACGCCATCAACCGGCTGGGGCGCCAGGCAATCACCGCTCGCTATGGCAACCTCATCGAGATGTACAACCGGATCACCGACGAAGATCCCTACCAAGCACCGATGCGTATTTATCCCGCTCCCCATTACACGATGGGCGGTTTGTGGGTGGACTACAACCTGATGACCACCATCCCCGGTCTTTATGCGCTGGGAGAGGCCAACTTCTCAGACCACGGCGCCAACCGGCTGGGCGCCTCCGCCCTGATGCAGGGATTGGCAGACGGATACTTCGTGCTCCCCTACACCATCGGCGACTATTTGGCGAGCTTCTTGAACGAGGAGCCTCCCTCCCCCTCCGACCAGGCTTTCACCCAGGCCGAGGTGGAACTGAAGGACCGACTTTCCCGCCTGCTCTCGATGAAAGGCAATCGCACCGTCGACGACTTTCATCGCCGCCTGGGCAAGGTGGTGTGGGACCAATGCGGTATGTCCCGTAACCGCCAAGGCCTCGATCAGGCCATAGGCGATTTGCCTGATCTGTACGAGGAGTTTCGGGCCTCCGCCCGGGTCCCCGGCGATGGAGAAAACCTCAACCAGACTCTGGAGAAGGCCTCCCGTCTGGAGGATTTCTTCGAATTGGCGATGGCCATGTGCCTCGACGCCCGCCAGCGCGAGGAGTCCTGCGGCGGCCACTTTCGGGATGAGCACAAAAACCCGCAAGGCGAGGCGGTTCGCGATGACGAGAATTTCGCCACGGTCTCGGCTTGGTTTTGGACGGGCGATCCGGCCCGCCCGGATCTGCGCGAGGAACCCCTGACCTTCGAGAATGTCAAGTTAAGCACCCGGAGCTACAAATGAACATCACTTTGCGAGTGTGGCGTCAGGCGGGCCCATCGGAACAGGGCGGATTTGAGACGTACCAGGTCTCCGACGCCTCCCCGGACATGTCCTTTCTGGAGTTGCTGGATGTTCTAAACGAGCGGCTTACCCTGGAAGGGATAGAACCGGTTGCCTTCGACTCTGACTGCCGGGAAGGCATCTGCGGCACCTGTGGAGTGATGATCAACGGCCGCGCCCACGGCCCGCAAGCGGCCACGGCCACCTGCCAACTCCACATGAGGACCTTTGAGGATGGGGACACCATCACGGTCGAGCCATGGCGGGCCGCCGCCTTCGAAATAGTCCGCGACCTGGTGGTGGACCGCTCGGCCTTCGATCGGATCGTAGAGGCGGGCGGATACATCACAGTGGCCACGGGATCCGCTCCCGAGGCCAACCTGATCCCGGTCCCCAAACAGATAGCCGAAACCGCCTTCGACGCGGCGGCGTGCATAGGGTGCGGCGCCTGCGTGGCGGTCTGTCCCAATTCCGCCGCCCAGCTGTTCACCGCCGCCAAAGTATCCCATCTCAACCTCCTACCCCAGGGAAACGCCGAGCGATATTTGCGAGCGGAACGCATGGTCGACACTATGGAACAGTTTTTCGGTTCCTGCACCAATCACGGGGAATGCGAATCGGCCTGTCCCAAGCAGATTTCCATTGACTTCATCGCCATGATGAACCGCGACTACGTAAAGGCCAAACTCCGAAACCGCCGAACCGCCTAGCCACCGAACTGCAAGGGTGTGTAACCGCCCTGCGGGGGTTCTTATTCGGAATGCACTGTATTGACGCCCACCTTCAACCGCAGCGCCTGCCTGGATAGAGATCCGGACTTGGAAAGGCCAAGACCGAGCCTAAGAAGCAACCAAAGACCGTAGTTCGGGTAGAACTTCCTTTTCGACCATTTCCAGGGTGCGGTCGGGATTGGTGGAAGCGATCTGGATTGCGACGTACTCGGCGCCTACTTCGGTCACCAACGGCCGGTAAACCTCGATCAGATCCTCCACACTGGAAGCCATGGTGTACTTGCCCAGGATTTCTTCCCGCTCCATGGAGTCGGCCCTCTCCCGAAGAACCATGGGATCGACAGCCTGCAACCTTCCGGGCGCCCGCAGACCGCGCATGCTGCCCAGGGCTTCCCAAGCTTCGGATTCGTCCCCGGCCAGCACGCACCAGCGGGTGGTCATGACGGTTCCGGCCCGTCCCCACTTTTCCGCGGAGGCGCGGAAGGGTCCAATCACCCTTTCGATAGCGTCAGCCGGCGCTTTCACGCTAACGATCAGCCCATCGGACCGTCTGCCGGCAAACGTGGCTGACTGAGGGCCTCCGGCAGCCATCCAGATGGGCGTCTTGCGAGGCGGCGGGCTGTAGAGCCTGGCCTTGTCGGTGACGTACCAGTCGCCCTCAAAGTCGAGCTTCTCACCCTCCAGCAACCGATGCATGATCTCCAATGCCTCCCGCATTCTTCTGATGCGCTCCCGGTAGTCACCGAATTTGAATCCCATCGGTCCCTCGTTGATGTTCTCCCCCGTACCCACTCCCAGCACGAATTTTCCTCCCGACAACCTATCCACCGTGGCCGCCGCTTGGGCGATCAGGGCGGGGTGATAGTGATAGAGGGGGCAGGTAACCGAAGTGGCCAGTTCCACATCGGTAAGAGCGGCAACCGCTCCCAGCCAGGACCACACGAAACCTGCCGCGCAGTTGTCATCAACCCAAGGGTGGAAGTGATCCGATCCCAAAACCATGTCGAATCCGGCTTCCTCCGCCCGCACCGCTTGATCTACCAAGACTTCGGGCTGATAGGACTCGTGGCTACATAACCAGGCGAACTTCAATCTCTTGCTCCTTGATTAGCTTCCGGCCAAAGGCTAACAGTCAAAAGACGGTTATCATCCAAACCTGATGAAAACACTGCCAAGGGCTATGCCTGCCATCATTACTCCCTTCGATGACCAGCAGGAACTCGATCTGGATGCTCACCGTCACAATCTTTCGTTCCTTGGTGAACTGGGATACGAGGGTTTTGTGCTGGGTGGGTCCACCGGTGAGGGTCCCCTTTTGGAGAACGGAGAAAGACGACGACTCGCCTCCGCCTCCCGAGAGAGCCTCGGAGACGAGGCCTATCTTCTGTGCGGGATAAACGCCGAGACCAACCGGGCCGCCAAAGGCCAGATCGCCGAGGCCGCCGAGGGCGGCGCCGACGCGGCGCTGGTATTAACCCCCACCACCCTCTCCCGCAATCGCACCAACTTCGTGAGCGCCTTTTACCAAGAGGTGGCGGACGAGTCCCCCCTCCCCGTGTTTCTCTATTCGGTGCCGGGGGTGACCGCCTACTCCCTGCCGCTGGAGGCGGTCTGGAAACTGGCGCAACACCCCAATGTGCTGGGTATGAAGGACTCCAGCGGAGATGCCATCCGTATCCAGAGGATCCTGACCGGTCTTCCCGACAATTTCGCCCTGTATAACGGATCAGCCCAGTCGGTGACGTTGACCGTGGCAGCGGGAACGTACGGCGTTATTCTGGCGGCCGCCAATTACGTGCCTCAGCTGAGTCTGGAAGTGGTGGCTGCCGCACTGGAGCACCCTCCGGGAGATATGAAGAGCCAAAACCGTTTAACCGTCGCCAACGACGCGGTCGCCCGCTACGGCATTCCAGGCGTCAAAGCAGCATCAGAGATGGTGGGACTGCAAGTGGGACGGTGCCGTGCTCCGCTGTTGCCGATCACCCCAGAGGACCGGGCCGGGTTCGCACACCTGCTCTAGGAATCGCCCCCGGTGTAAGCGGAGATCACATCCGCCGGGGAGCCTTCTTTTCGGATTCTTCCCCTGTCCAGCCATATCACCCGGGAAGCCAGGTCTTGGATCATCTTCATGTCGTGGGAAACCAACACGGTGGCCGCTCCCCGCTCCATGACATTCTTGACCCGCTCCCGGGACCTTTCCCGAAAGCTCTGATCCCCCACACTGAGAATCTCGTCGACCAGCAGCACATCGGGATTGACGTCGGTGGCTATGGAGAATCCCAGTCGGGCCAACATTCCCGAAGAAAAGGCCCGCACCGCCACATCGGCGAACTCCGAGAGCCCGGCCCAGTCAATGATGTCGGTTGCCCGGTCGGCCATCTCCCCTGGGGAGCGGCCCAGGATCGCCCCGTACAGGACCACGTTTTCGAATGCGGTCAACTCTATGTTGAAACCCGCCCCCAACTCGATGAGCGGCGCTACCAAACCCCTGACGATCACTCTCCCCCCGGTGGGGGGCAGCACGCGGGCGATTATCTTCATCAGAGTCGATTTCCCCGCTCCGTTGTCGCCGATCACCCCTACCACTTCCCCGTAGTTAACCCGCAGCGACAAATCCTGGATGGCCTTTAGCTCCTCGACTTCGATCCTTCGCCGCAGGGAGCGGATCACCTGTTCCTTGAAAGTACCGGGACGATCCCTGACCAGGGGATAGACCAAGGAGACGTCTCGACACTCAACTGCCGGAGAGTTCACATCAGCACCGCCAGTCGTCGCCAAGAACGGGAGAATCTCCATGCGCCTCCCAGCAGCGCCGCGCAGGCGGTGAGCACCATCACCGTCCACATCCACCCCGGGGCGAAGGTCCCCCCATAGACCAGGCCCCGAAACACCTCCAGATAGGAGTAGAGAGGGTTGATGTGGATCAGGAAAAGAAACCTGTCAGGGACGATGGTGACCGGGTAGAAGCCGGGAGTGCCGTACATGGTGAGGGTGAGCAGCACCCCCACTATGTCGAGCACATCCCGGTAGGCCACTGCCAGAGACGCCACTATCATCCCCAACCCCGCCACAAACATCGCCAGGAACAGCAGGGGAATCGGCGCCAGGAGGGCGGTGAGAGGAATCCCCACCCCGGCGAACATTTGCACCACCAACAGTAATGCGATGTTGATGCCGAAATTCACCAGTGCCGCCAGCGCCGGAGCAACGGCGAAAACCTCGGCAGGAACGTACACCTTGGACAGGACCCCGGCCGAGTCGACAATCGATGACCCTGAGGCCACTACTCCCTGGGAGAAAAAGGTGATCAGCATCACCCCCGACAACACGTACACCACATAAGGAACATTCCCGGGGATCTCAAAGCGGAAAATGGTGCTGAACACCGCCCACATCACCCCCACGGTCAGGAGCGGATTCAACAGCGTCCACCACACTCCCAGCATGGAACGTTTGTAGCGCACGGTGAGATCCCTTCGGACTAGGAGTCGCAACAGCCCCCGGTAACGTCGCAGATTCGCCACCTCCGAAATGAGTAGCTTGCGAGGCTGATCCGAGTCGTAGTAAGAGGATGTCATCTTTCCCAAATTCCCCTGGCGCTGAACACCTCTCGGAGAAGATCGGGCCGGTCAGTCATGATCCCGTCAACTCCCGCATCCAACAGCCTGCGCATCCGGGCCGGGCGGTCCACGGTCCATACCTGCACCTCCAAGCCCATCCGATGGTAGGCCCGCACCGTTCGTCGGGTTACGAGGGGGACAAGACCGGAGCGAGGCGGGATTAATAGGGCGGAGTGATCACTGCGCGCGGATCGGCCCAGCCAGGCTGCCTTGACCAATCGAGTCACCTCCATCTCGCCGGCGGAAGTGGCCAGGCTTCCGCCCGAAAGCTCCCTCAGCTTGGCCAGTCGAGCGTCGGAAAAGGACCCGACTATCACCCGATCGCCCAGCCCCATGCGGCGAATCACTTTGAGCAGAGGCTCCTCGGTGTGATCGGCTTTGAGTTCCAACACCATGGACAGATCCGGAAAGGACTGGGCCACCTCCTCCAGACAGGGGATCCGCACTCCCTTTGCGCGGAAGGGAAAGCCTTGATCAGGGAGGTGGTGGTAGCCGGCATCCAATTCTTTTACTTCTCTCCAAGGCAGCTTCGTCACCTCTCCTTGACCGTTGGTGGTTCGTTCCAAGGTGGGATCGTGTACACACACCACCCTTCCATCGGAAGTCACGTGAAGGTCGGTCTCGATCCACTGATAGCCCATCTCCACCGACTTGGAGAATGCCTCCATGGTGTTCTCGGGCCACAGCGCCGCCCCTCCCCGATGAGAGATCGCCAGCGGAAGGGAATCGAACCTTGGATTCATCCTATCGGGCAGCCTGGCCAACCGCAGTCAGATCGCCCTCCCGGATCAACTCCCACACCATCGGCAGGTCGGGGTGATTGGCTAACTCGTGGAAATTGCCGACGTCCAGGACCGCCAGATCTCCGACCGCGCCCCGGCCGAGCCATCCTCTTCCCTTGTCGCCCAGAGCACGTGCACCACCCAGGGTCGCACACCACAATGCAGTCTCAATCGGCACCCCACCCGTTTCCGAAGCAACCCACACCAAAAATGGCATAGAGGTAACAGAACGTTCGCCGGGCAGGCAGTCGGTACCCAGGGCCACCGCTATGCCCAACTCCATCAGGCTTCTGATTGGTAACCAAGCTCGGATGCTGGCCATGGGCAGCACCACCACCGCCCCGCCGTTGGTGCGTAGCGCCTGCACCGTCCACTCGTCCAATTCATTCATGTCCTGCACTGCCAAGGGCCGAAGGGACCGAACCAGTGCGGCGGGGATGTCTGGACTGCCATGCAGTCGTATCCGTTTGCGAATGCTCCCCATAGGACCACATAGCTTCTGCACATTGACAGTAGAAAACCCTCCCGCACCCACCATCACCGACAAACAGGATGTGTATTGGGCGAGCTCACGTAGAATGTTGCGTCCATCCGAATCATTGGGGGAGATTCCAGCACCTGGTCCCACCATCCAATTGGTCACGACCTTGAGAGGAAGCTGCTCTCTCAGCATGGCCGCAGCAGAGAGGCGGTGTTGATCCTCCTGGGGATCTCCCCGGGTCGTTACCGACACCAAAAGGCAAGTCACCCCACCGGCCAGAAGCCGGCCAGCCCATTCAGCCGCCGTTTCGATAACCGGAGTTCCGTTGGACGTTTCCGGCTGTTCCGGTGAACCGGTCACTTGGCAGAAGGCATCCACAAACCCTGGAACTGCCACCCGGCCTTCACAGTCCAATCGGGGCAGGACTTCGAGTTGCCTCGGGATCTCGCTCTCCTTTCCCACCCAGGCCACCCTGCCCTTGCGAATCGCCACCGCCGCTTCGTCAATGACGCCCAACTTGCTCCCCCAGGAAGGGTCATTGGTCATCAAACGGCCGATTCCGGTAACCAGCCGGTCGGTCCCCTCGGGACGAAGCGCCTCCTGCGCAACCGTGTGGGCAGTGACAGCACACTCGTCGCAAATACCGACTCCCTTGGGCCCGGCCACCACATAGGAACCGGCGCCGGGGAGCCGACTACAAAAAGAGCATCTGGCTGGCATTCTAGGAGATGAGCGTATAAGGGTTAGTTGGGGACAGCAGGATAAGTTGAGGCTACCCCATCGATAGGATATCAAGCGGTACTTTGTTACCGTGAAGGCCAGATCGAAATGAAAGGTTCCGGCTATGCAATGCGGATATGAGTTGGTAGGGGAAGTAGCCGTGGTGACTCTTCGGCGCCCCGCCCGCTATAACGCCATCACCCTGCCGATGGCCCGAGAACTCACCGAGGCCATTCAACAAGCTGCTGGCGAGGCCCGGGCAACAGTGATTACCGGCGAAGGGCGAGCCTTTTGCGCCGGGGCGGACCTGATGGAGTTGACCAAGGAGTTGGAGAAGGTGGGAGACCTGGAAACTATCCTGCACCGCGATTTTCATCCTCTGATCAACGCCCTTCAGGAGTCGCAGGTTCCCACCCTGGCGGCGATCAATGGGCCGGCTGCCGGAGCGGGAATGGGAATTGCCCTCAGTTGCGATCTGCGGATCATGGACCCCGGGTCGTATTTCATGAGCGCCTTCATTCATCTGGGGCTCACTCCCGACTCGGGTACCGCCTGGTTCCTTCCTCAGATGGTGGGGCTGGGCCGAGCCATTGAGATCACTATGTCCGGAAGGAAGGTGAGCGCCCAGGAGTCTTCGGAAATTGGGCTCTGTCATCGGGTGTCAGCCGAGGGAGAAGCTGTGGCAGAGGCCATGGACTGGGCAAAGAGACTCTGCGACGGCCCCACCTCTGCCTACGCCGCCAACCGACGGCTGCTCTATCGGACTTCGGCTCTGGCTTTTGCCAAGGGATTGGATGCCGAGGCGGCCAGCCAGGGTCATTTGGGCAAATCGGCGCTCTTTCATGAGGGCGTCACAGCGTTCAAGGAGAAGCGGAAAGCCGACTTCCGCTCGGCGTAGGCCACCTGCCTCCGGTAGGGGGGTTTCGCCACACCGAATTTCGCCACACGGTCTTTTAAATTGGCGAGATCCCGTAAGAGAGACTTGGCGCCGGGTTTGCTCAGTCCTTTACGACATACACGGTGAGCGTCAGGTCTAATCCTTGACCTTGGCCGACCGCGACTCCTATGGATGTATTGAGCCAGGACAGCTCTTCGTCGGAGGTTTGGAAGGTCAGGAGTTCCCGCGGCATGGCTTCGGTCTTTGACTTCATGATGCTGACGCCGGTTCCCCGATAGGAGACGGTTTTGCGTCCTGAACCGATCACGCTTCTGATATCGAGGTCGAGATTTCCGTCGGAACGGACGGTGGCGTAATCGGTCCCCGACACTGGCCGGGATCCCTCCCAGTGGGGACTCACGGCGCTGCCCTCGAAAGCAAAGTCAATACGGACACCGGCCGGAGTCTTGCCCAACATCCGGGGTTTGAGGGCGGCGGTGATGGTACAGAACTCTTCCAAGTTAGGCATAGTGAGGGCTCCTTTGTGCGGTGCGTTCTTACACTACTTTGGATGTGCGGCAGGTTCGGCCAGGCGCGAGACCCCTATCAATACGGGGAGTACCTGGAAGTAGACGAGATAGTAAGCGAACCCCTTTCCCCCAGCTGGAACGTGGCGCCCACCGATCCCATCTACGCCGCCCGCCACCACAAAGGGCAGACCCGCCTGGAGACCATGCGCTGGGGTCTGATACCCCACTGGGCTTCGGACCTCAAGACGTTTCACATCAACGCCCGATCCGAGACACTGGCCCAAAAACCCCTCTTTCGCGTCGGGTTGGCTCGCCGTCGGTGCCTGATCCCGGCCGACGGATTCTATGAGTGGACGGCTCGCGCCGCAGGTCATGTTCCCTACTGGTTCTATCGTGCTGACGGCCATCCGCTCGTATTTGCCGGTTTGTGGGGAGTGCGACGGCATCCGGCGAGTGGAGAATGGCTGGTGTCCTGCTCCATCATCACCGCAGAATCGGAAGGCCCGATTTCCGCTGTTCACAATCGGATGCCGGTCACTCTATCGCCCGACCGTTGGGAACCTTGGCTGGACTCCGACCTGGACGATGCGATCACCGCCCAGAGTCTTCTCGCTCACCCCCAAACAGCAACCTGGGCCACTCATCCGGTCTCTCGCCGGGTCAATAAGGTGGCCCACAATGACCCGGCTCTCATTGAACCTGTCTCCTACCCCGCTGCTCCCACCCTTCCGGTTTAAGAAAGTCAGCCACACATGGCACGGGACGCCCCCAAATGATCGGCGAAGCCGTCTGGCTGCTGGTGGAGTTGCTGGCGCTGTTCCTTGGTGTCTCATTCGGCTTGAATCTGCTGCAGCGACGGATAGGAAACGCTCGTCTTCGGGGGCTAATGGGGGCCACACCCCTGGTAGCCGCGTTACGGGGGATTGCGGTGGGTTTTATCACCCCCTTTTGCACCTACTCGGCGATTCCGGTGCTGATCGCTTTCCGTCAAGCCGGAGTCACGGCCGCCGGGTATGTGGCGTTCGTGGTAGCCGCCCCGGTGTTGGACCCTATTCTGTTCGGTGCGCTTTTGATCATCGTGGGCCCGCAGGCGGCCTTCATATACGTGGGGGTGGCTTTCGCGGCGGCTCTCGGCTTGGCGCTGCTGGCCGAAAAGGTGAACTTGGAACGCTTCATGAAACCCCTGCCGGATCTGACAGGACAGGCCGAACAGACCAACCCGACGCTTTGGACAGGCTACCGCCGCGAGTGGCGCCCCGCCTGGAGGGCATCTCGGGCTCTGCTTCGCACCATGCTGCCTTTGCTGGTGGTGGGGGTGGGAATAGGGCTGGCGATCACTGCCCTTCTACCTCCCGAAACCGCCGCCCGGATCCCCATACTGGCCGGCGACGCAGCCATACCCGCTTCAGCCGCGGTCGGAACCCTGTTCTATATCAACACCGAACTGTTCGTCCCCATCGCCAACGCCCTACGGTCGGCGGGAATCGGGATCGGAGCCATTGTCGCCCTCACCATCGCCGGTGCCGGCTTCAACATTCCCGAGTTCGTGATGCTGGGCAAACTGGCCGGCAAGGGAGTGCTGGCCACTTTCGGCGTTTATGTGTTTGCGGTGGCGATGGTGGGTGGATTGCTAGCCCAAATCCTGGTCGCCTAGCTCAAGGTTGCCTACCCACCAGCCCCAGATAACGATCCACGATCGATGCATCGTCGGGAATTTCGACAGGAGGACCGATCCGACCAGTCTTGCGGGCCATCTCGGCCATTCCGCTAACCAACTCATAGCTGATCTCGCACAACTCGGGGGAAAGATTCGGCTCGACACCGGTCGCAGTCCCGATGTCCCAAGCATGGGTCAACGGATCCCATTGGACGTAGGAGACAAAGGTCGCCATGTCCATCCTTCCGAACCAATACTTGTCCTCCCGGTCCAGTACGCCGGGTTGGCGGAGGGCGGTCAGCACCCCCTCTTTGGTCTGCTCCCACCGAGCCAGCGGATCACCGGGCGGCTCAGATTTCCCAGGCCTGGCCCACTCACCGGTGCGGGCGATTTGCGCCAGGGCGTCCAACACCGCGCACTGGTGCGCCAGGACATCGCGGGCTGTCCAACCCTCACAAGGAGAATCATTGTCCCACGCCTCAGGTGGCACCTTTTGGCAGACAGCATCAAAGGTGTTGACAGCTTCGATGAAGTTGCGGAGTTTCTCATGCATGGGCGAGGATTATGGTAGCCCGCCCAACCGAACCGGGCTCTTGGGCCGGTCACTTCTCTCCCGGGGGTATTCTGAGCAAACCCCACCCACTGAAACCATGGAACGACCACCGACCGGACGTCCGGTCATAACAGGAACCCGCGGCGTTATCTCGAGCGGTCACTATCTGACCTCTATGGCAGGGATGCGTATGATGCTGTCGGGAGGCAACGCCTTTGACGCCTTGGCGGCCGGAGTGTTTGCCGCGGCCGTTGTAGAACCCACCGCCGCATTCTCGCTGGCCACAGAAAGCGTTTTCATGCTCTATGACTCCCGGTCGCAGGATCTGAAGTCCCTGAGCGGTCAGGGAGTAGCTCCCCGAAAAGCCACTATTGACTTCTACCGCTGCAGAGGGCTGGAGTCCATTCCCACCGGTCCGGGGAGTCAAGCGCCATTGTCTTTCACCGTGCCGGGCGCCGTCCATGCCACCATCGCGATGCTCGACCGGTACGGTACCAAGAGTCTGGGCGAGGTTATGGCACCGGCCATCGAATATGCGCAACGGGGGATCCCTCGCTACCGGTACATGATCAACCAGTTGCGATCTCAGTCCATTTACCGTCAGTTCGAACTGTTTCCCCCCGGCGGCCTTGAGATCCTCTACAACCACGGTCGACTCCCTGAAGAAGGGTCCCTGCTGGTCCAACCTGGTTTGGCGAAAACCTTGAGGTCGTTGGTGACGGCTGAAGCAGACTGCACGGGCACCCGATCCAAGAAACTGCGCGCCGGTATGCAAGAGTTCTACGGAGGTGGGGTGGCCAAGCTGATCGTGGAATCCTCACGCAGCGTGGGTGGAATTCTGGCCTACCGTGACCTTGCTAGCTTTCAATCGCAATTCGAAGAACCCCTTTCCACAACATTCGCCGGTTATAAGATCTGCGGACAGAGAACCTGGTCACAAGCAGCTGTTCTCTTGCAAGCGCTCAACATGCTGGAACACTTCGACCTGAAAGCAATGGGTCACAACACCCCGGATTACATCCACACGGTAACAGAAGCTCTGAAATACGTACTCTCCGACCGCCAGGCTTTCTACGGAGACCCCGATTACGCGGATGTGCCCGTCGAGGCCATGTTGGCCAAGCCTTACGGAGCGTCTCGGGCCGCCATGATCGATCCGGCCCTGGCGATGCCTGAGATGCCCCCCGCAGGGGATGCCTGGGCACATTCGGACCAGCCCGGCCAACCGGTGACGGCGCCAGACCCTCCTCCGGCTGGGTCGAGCAAATGGCCGCGCCACAGAGGGGGAACAACCCACCTGGCCGTCATCGACGCCGACGGCAACCTTGCCTGCGCCACACCCAGTGGTGGGGCCTTGGAAAAGTCCGTCTTCTTTCCGGAACTCGGTTGCGCACTCAGTACGCGAATCGAGACATCCACCCTTCGGGAAGGTCACCCGAACGTAGTCCAGCCGGGGAAGCGACCCAGGACCACTCTGGTCAGCTACATAGCTGTCAGGGACGGTGTGCCGGTGATGACTTTTGGCTGCCCGGGTGGCGATCATCAAACGCAGGCCAACCTTCAACTCATGCTGAACACATTCGTTTTCGGCATGAACCCCCAGGAGGCCGTTGAGGCGCCTCGTTTCGCCACCGACAGTGTCCCCGACTCTTTCTACCCACATAACTACTTTCCGGGGCGGCTGTCATTGGAACCTGGTTTCCCCGAAGACACGGTTGCCGCTCTGTCGGAATTGGGCCACAAGGTAGCCAGGTCAGATGTTTGCGGGGAGGGGGCCATCGTGACCCGCCGTGATCCAGATACCGGGATACTAAGCGCAGGAGCAGATCCCCGTCGGCCCTCCTATGCGCTGGGTTGGTAGATACTGCCTAGGTGTCCTGACCGAGGTTGATGCAGTTCCCTGAAGCTGCTTCCAAGTGTCCAGAACCGCAGCACTAACAGCTGACGCTAGTTCGGGGGCGCACATTCTCATCACAGGGAGAAATCGTGCCTCTTATCGCAGCAACTGCCCCTTCCCAACTGGTACAGGTCGCCATGCTACCTCCTGTTACCCAAGGAAGCCGCCTTCTCCAAACCGGCCTGGAAAGCCTGAGCGGAGCGCCGGTCGTAGCCGAACAACTGGATCTGGTTCACCCGGCCCTGGTTTTGCTGCACCCATTCAACGCATTCGGAGGCTATCAGCGATGTGGCTTCTTCCAGGGGATATCCGAAGACCCCAGCGGAAATAGCCGGCATCGCCACGGTCCGGGCGCCCACTGTCACCGAGGAGTCCAGGGCCGCCCGCACTGCCTCTCGAAGGCGGGCCGGTTTGTCACCTTCCTCCCAGTAACGGGGCCCCACCACATGAACCACCCATCGCGCCGGCAGCCCCCCGGCGATTGTTATCGCTGCCTCTGCAGGCCTAACCGGCCCGTGCTCTGATACCCATCGAAACGAGTCCTCCACGAACTCTTCTCCCCCCACTGCCGCTAAAGCCGCCGCCACCCCGCCTCCGTGCCGGAGGTGTTCGTTGGCGGCGTTAACAATCACATCGACCTGGGCAGCGGTGAGGTCCCCTTGGATCACCACCACTGTCGGATGGGGCAGGTTCTTTAGTCCCCCAGCTTCTTGTGTATCAGCGCCGCGGCTTCACCCACCGTGGTAATCCGTTCGGCTTCCTCATCGGGAATCTCCACTCCGAACTCGTCCTCCAGCGCCATTAGCAACTCCACCACTCCAAGTGAATCGACATCCAGGTCTTCTTCGAAATTGGCCTCCGGCACCAGTTTGTCCTCTTCGAGGTCCAGTTCTTCAACCAAGACTCTCTTCAGTCTGCTATCGATGTCGTCGCTCATTGCTTTCCTTTCTTTCGACTTTCGGTTTGGGAAGCTCTTCTCACAGAGCCAAGCCCCCGTCCACCTGCCAAACCTGTCCTGTTACGTAAGAGGCGTCGTCAGAGCCCAGAAAGCCAACCACCTTGGCGACTTCGGAAGGCTGACCCACTCTGCCCAGCGCCGCGCCCGCGGAGGTGGCCTCGGCAGCCGCATCCCCTAGGGCAGCAGTCATGTCAGTGGAGATAAAACCCGGCGCCACCACATTGACCGTTATTCCCCGCGAGCCCACTTCGCGCGCCACCGACTTGGCGAATCCAATCATCCCGGCCTTGGCCGCGGCATAGTTGGCCTGGCCTGGATTACCGCTCACCCCCGCCACCGAGCTTATGCAAATCACTCTCCCCCATCGGGCGCGCAACATCCCCCGCAAGGCCCCCCGTGTGCATAAATAGGCCGAACGCAGATTGACCGCGATCACCTCATCGAACGCTTCGGGTCGCATGCGAGCCAGCAAACCGTCCCGGGTAATCCCCGCATTGTTGACCAGCACCGCCACCGCCCCCAAAGACGAGTTCACTTCTTTGAACATTTCGCTCACCTGGTCGGCGTCCGAGACATCGGCGCCGATGGCAAGTGCCTCTCCTCCCATCCCTCTGATGGCCTCAACCACATCCTGGGCCGCGTCAGAACGATGAGCGTAATTCACCGCCACCCGACAGCCCCGGTCGGCCATCTCTATGCAGATCGACCGCCCTATCCCTCGCGACCCTCCCGTAACCAGGGCCACCCGGCTCACTTTGTTTTCTCCGGCCGCCCATACACCTGGAAATTCGCTTCCAGCAATTCCATGAGGCTCCGGTCGGTCGGAGCAAGAGCGGCATCGCTTCGCTTCAATGGCTCGGTGCGGTCTCCCCACCGTACCAGGGCCGCCGCGGAGGTCAACCCGCCTCCGAAGGCAGTAAACACCACATGGGATCCCGGCGAGATATGGCCCTGTTCCAATGCCTCGCACAGTGCCACCGGAATAGTGGCTGCGGAAGTATTCCCGTAGGCGTGAATATTGGTATAGACCTTTTCGGAAGGAAGCTTCAGTCGTTTGGCGGTGGCGTCGATAATCCGGATGTTGGCCTGATGGGGTATAAGCAAGTCCACATCGTCCAACTCCAGACCGGCCTCTGCGACCGCTCTCACCGACAGACCTCCCATCGCCATCACTGCTCGCCGGAACACCTCACGCCCGTTCATAGAGATCCCACCGTACGCAGCCTCCAAATGACGTTCCGGCATCCGACTCAGGCCGTCTTCGCTCACCTCCAGGTAGTGGAGAGCCGAGGAATCCATCTGCATACACCCTGACAGCAGGCCGTGATCCTCTTCGGTGGCCTCCAACACCACCGCGCCGGCGGCATCACCGAAGAGCACCGCGGTGGACCGGTCGGTGAAATCGATCAGGGCGCTGAGACGCTCGGCGGCGACCACCAACACTCTGGAATGCATCCCGGATTCGATCATTTTGGAGGCGGTTATCAACGAATAGACAAAACCCGAGCAATTGGCGTTCAGGTCGAAGGCAGCAGTGGAGACCGGTGCATCCAGCAACCGATGTACATGAGCCGCAGTAGCGGGGACGATCGAGTTGGAAGTGCAAGAGGCAAGGACGATCAGATCGATGTCCTCGATGGTCAGGTCAGCACCGGCCAAGGCATGCTGGCTGGCCACTGCCGCCATATCCGAGGGTTCCACATGGCTTATACGCCGCTCTTTTATCCCAGAGCGAACGGTTATCCACTCATCGGAGGTGTCCATCATCGCTTCAAGATCGGCGTTACTCAGCACGGTGGGGGGAACACAACTGCCCCATCCGGTTATAGCGGCCCTAGGCATAAATCACTTTCCTCACGAACGTCCCATGCTAGATAAGGATTTGGCCGCCTTTTCCGCTCCGGCGAGATCATTTACCACCAGCACAGTAGCCGATGGGACGGTGCGCTTAGCCAAACCTGCAGCTACCTTGCCAGGACCGACATGCACAAAAACGTCCACTCCCTGCTCGGCCATCGCCGTGAGGCTGTCAGCAAACCTCACCGGAGAACAAACCTGAGTCACCAGTGACTCGGCGATGCGGTCTTCGTCTACGGACTCGCCACTGACGTTAGCGTACACGGGAAAGCGGGGAGCAAGGGCGTTTACAGACTGCAAGGCAATCCCCACCTGGTGGGCGGCCGCGGCCATGAAACCGGAGTGAAAGGCACCCGCCACCGCCAGGCGCACCATCCTCCGCAGTCGCAGGCTTCGTCCCTGGGATTCCAACCAGTCCAGGTCCGAATCTCCACCGGCCATCACCACCTGTCCGGGAGCGTTGAGATTGGCAACCACCAGCCTCCCTCCGTCAGCGCGGCGGGCGCGAGCGATCTCCTCGGCCCGCTCGCCGGTCACCCCCATTAACGCCATCATCCCCGAATCCTCAGCATCGGCGGCCTCGGCCATGGCCAGTCCTCTGGCCGCCACCACCGAAAGGGCCTCATCAAATCCAAGCACCCCCGCCGCGGCCAAAGCGGTGTACTCCCCCAAGGAGTGACCGGCGGCGGCAGCGGGAGGCGAAGAGAGCCGACGCTCCAACTCCTGCCACAAGGCATAGGAGAGACAGAACAGGGCGGGCTGCGCCCGTTCGGTCCGAACCAGCAGCTCTTCGGGTCCCTCCAAACAGAGTTGGCGCAGGGACCAACCCAGTAACCGGTCCACCCGGTCGCCCAACAGATCAGGTCGAGCGTCGAACAAGTCGGCGCCCATCCCAACGAATTGGCTTCCCTGGCCGGGAAAAAGCACTGCGTATTTCATGGCGTTGACAGTATGACCGACTCGGTGGGACTCGGGTTACCCACTCAATTAGGTGCGAAGGCCGCCAACAGTCGATCTACGTCGTCAGCGTCCACATCCCGATGAGTGACAATCCGCAGGGAACCGGCGAAAGGACCGTTGAAGAGAATGCCGGCCTTGACGAGTCGGGGACGGATGGGATCCCACCCTCCCCGAAGATTGTCCACCTCCACCCGCACCATGTTGGTCTCGGTTGCCTGGGGATCCACCGCGGCAGGATGTCGATCAGCCAGGCCGAAAGCCAGCCGCGCTGCCAAGTGGTGGTCGTCGGAGAGCCGGGGCCAGTCCCGCAGGGCAATCCGGGCCGGGGCGGCGATGATGCCGGCCTGCCGCATCCCGCCTCCCAGTCTCTTGCGCAGATACCGGCCCTCGGCAATCAAATCCGCCGGTCCGCACAGTATGGAGCCCACCGGCGCGCCCAAACCTTTGGAGAAACAGAACTGCACCGTGTCCACTCCCTCGCCGATACGAGCCGGCGGGACATTTGCCGCCACTGCCGCGTTGAAAACCCGCGCCCCGTCAAGATGGATAGAGAGGCCGTGAAGCCGAGCGGTCTGGTTGGCCTCGGCCATCACCTCAACCGGAATCACCCGACCCCCCGACAGGTTGTGGGTGTTTTCCCACACCATCAGCCCGATCCGGGGAAATAGGCGACCCGCCAGCTGCATGGCCTCATCGACATGGGCGGGGGAAATCCGTCCAGCTGGTGCGTCAACCGAACGAAAAGCCACTCCCGACAACGCCGAACCCGCGCCCGCCTCGACATTGCGCAGATGCGCCCCGGCGTCACACAGCACTTCTTCTCCTCGCCGGGTTTGAAGCATCAGCCCCAGTTGATTGCCCATGGTCCCGGTGGGAGTGAGCAACGCCGCCTCTTTGTCCATGATCGAAGCCGCCTCCTCCTCCAGAGCATTGACAGTGGGATCGTCCGAATAGACATCATCACCCACCGCCGCCTCCGCCATAGCCCGCCGCATCTGCGGGGTCGGGCGGGTAACGGTGTCGGAACGAAAGTCGGCGGTACCGTCAGGAAATGCCATTACTCAGAGAAGTTCGAGGGTACGACGCATATTGGCCACGGCTTGGAGGATCCGCTGGCGGTTCTCAACCAAAGCGAAACGGACATGATTGTCTCCGCTGGGGCCGAATCCGACGCCGGGGCTGACCGCCACCTTCGACTCCCGCAGCAGATGCAATGCGAAGTCCACCGATCCCATATCTATGTACGGCTCGGGAATGGGCGCCCACACGAACATGGTGCCCCGCGGCCGCAGCACCTTCCAGCCGGAGTTGTTGAGGCCCTCCACCAGAGCATCGCGCCGATCGGCGTAGATTGCTCGCACCTCATCGACATATTCGTCCCCCAAGTTGATGGCAACGATGGAGGCGATCTGAATGGGCTGGAAAGTGCCATAGTCGAGATATGACTTGAGTTTGGCCAAAGCCGCCACCGCGGGGGAGTTGCCCACCACAAATCCCATCCTCCAACCCGGCATGGAATGCCCCTTGGTCATGCTGTACAACTCCACGCCCACCTCCTCGGCGCCTTCCACCTGTAGAAGCGAGGGAGGCTGATAACCATCGAAATGGAGATCGGCGTATGCGAAGTCGTGAACCAGGAACACCCCGTGGTGATGGGCGAAGGCCACCAAACGCTCAAAGAAAGCCAGATCGACGCAGGTGGTGGTGGGGTTGTGCGGGAAGGAAACGATGATCACCTTCGGCTTGGGCCACGAGGAGCGGAACAAATCTTCCAGCCTCTCGAAGTACTCGGACTCCGAATCAACCGGAAGACGCACCACATCGGAACCGGCCAGCACCGGAGCGTAAATGTGGATTGGATAGGATGGTTCCGGAACCACCGTCGTATCTCCCGAGTCCACCAAGGTCCACATCAAATGGGATAAGCCTTCCTTGGCGCCGATGGTCGCCACCGCCTGGGTTTCGGGATCGAGTTGGACCCCGAACCGACGGTGATAGAGGTCGGTGATGGCCTGCCGGAGGTTGGGTAGACCCCGCGATGAGGAGTAGCGGTGGTTTTTCCCCTTGCGGGCCGCTTCCACGAGTTTTTCGACCACAAACGGCGGCGATGGTATGTCGGGGTTTCCAAAACCGAGATCCACCACATCTTCTCCCGCTCGGCGGGCGGCAATCTTCGCCTGGTCCACCTGAGCGAACACATAGGGTGGTAAATCGTGAATACGTCGAAAGTCCATTGGCCCCAGGTTAATAGCGACCGGCGGCGGGTTGGAAGAAAGAATGGCCCAGAATGGGAGGCGCCCACCGGCGAAAAGTTGCGACCCGAGGCGGAGTGAGCGCCACCACCAAAGATTGGGCGCCGGCTTCCACCCTTCGCAGCAGGGCACTGTGGAGGACGCTCAGGGGTAAAGAGGTGTCGAGCAGGCCGCCCCAACTGACCTGTACGGCGGGATTGATATGTCTTATCTGTGCAGCCGCTGCCTCGAAGGCGGAGACTTCTCCTCCCCACCCATTCCAGCCGTCGGCCAGTTCGGCGGCCAACTCCAAGATCTCCGGCCGCCATCCTCCCACCCAAATTTCGGCGCCGGGAGTTCGGGAACGAACCGCCGCGATGGTCTGTCTCAAGAGAGCGAATCGTTCCCGCAGCAGAGGATGAGCCATCCCCAAGCGGCCTGCCTCCCGTTGGGAACGGGTATCTCCCATCCCCAAGCCGATCAACGGTGGGGCCCGGCAGATAGCCGCCAGGGTTTCCACCACCCGGGCCGTATAGGAGGGCGACCGAAGCCCGCTCTGCAGCACCAGGGAACCCACTCGGCATCCGGCTACGGCCGCCGCCATGCCCAGCACGGTGGTGGCTTCCAAGACCGGGTCGGATGGTTGTCGCCAACCGGCCAGATGATCAGTGGCCAGCACCCCGGTTAGCCCGAACGACTCGGCGGCTGCGACCATCCCGACTATTTCTTGAGGAGAAGGCTGGAAGAGAGGCAGAACCGTCCAGATCGGGAGTTTCATTCGGAGGGGGTCATTCTCCAATCAGCCTCCTCATCACCCACCGCACCCGTCTTGGCAAAAAGTCCATCAACAGTCCCGCCCCCACAACTATCCGCCCCAACACCTCCGGCTCCCCATCCCAATGTTCGGCCACCACTTCCCGGGGCGCTGACTCGATGAGCACCGCCATTCCCACCATCACCGCCAGCAGATCATCGGCCAGGCCCAGTACCGGTATCCAATCCGGCGCCAGATCGATGGGCAGGATCGCGTAGGCCGCCAACCCGGCCGCCAGGCGTTTGGCCCGCACCGGGACCCGGGGATCGCGAGCCAGTCTCGTCAACAATTTGACGATCTGAGGCAGGGAGGAGACCAATCCCCTCAGCATCTTCACCACCTTATCCATGGTTGACCTGCGCCCGTTGGGCCTCCGTCACTCCGTGCTTGGTAACTCTCACCGGGCGACGTGTTGCTCGAAAGTACCCCACATTGCGACACAGCGTTGAGCCTACCCGCCATTGGTGAGCTTGGGGTTGGTGTACATCTCCAAAGAAGTGGTAGCGCGGTCGAACCTGTAGTAGGTAGTCGAGAACCGGGCGGGAGGCCCGCTCATACTTTCCGGTAACTACGTCGAAATGAAGAGCCGGTATAGCCGGAGCCAGGTGAGTGCAAAGGACATCCACCTCTCCCAATGCGGCCAGTTTGTCGGTCATCTCCTGGTCGGAAACCTCTCCGGAAGCGTTCATGGGAGTGGTCAACCCCCCGCCGGCGAAACCCACCCTCAGTCCCTCAATCACCACCACTTCCCCATCCATAAACCGCGCTCCCTGAGGCAAACTCTCTCTCAGGATGTCCGGTCGATCGACGTTTCCATAGGTGACATACGATTGGGCGCCAGCCAAAGCCTTCGACATCATCCGGTATTGTTCTCGGACTTCCTGGGCCATCGCCGCTCGAAACCACTCGGATCGGTCACCCACTTTCTCCGCCCAGAGGTTTCGCATTTCCTCGAAACGGCCGCCTCCCCGGGAGGCGGCGATGCTCCGAGCGAATTCAATGCCCAGCACTTGGGCAAAAATACCTTCCCCTGTGCGGTAATCCACCAAATTGATCAGGTCGCCCAATATCAGAAGGGGTTCCCCCCGGGACGCAACTTCCGCCAAGGCGCCGAAGCGGCCATGGATGTCGGACACCAACAACAAGGCCGCTCAGAAGTGGTTGGTAACGGCTCCGCTCTCCGCTCCGCCCACCAGGTTGGCATACTTGGCGAGAGCGCCGGAGGGATAGCGGACCGGGGCCGGCTTCCAGCCTGCCCTTCTCTTTTCCAAAACATCGTCCTCCACCAGGAGATCCAGCCGCCGGGCGGCCACATCCACCCGGATCCGGTCGCCCTCCTCCACCAGGCCGATCGGCCCTCCCACTTCCGACTCGGGCGCCACATGACCGATACACAAGCCGGTGGTGCCGCCCGAGAAACGCCCGTCGGTGATCAGCAGCACATCCGATCCCAACCCGGCTCCCTTGATAGCGGCGGTGATGGCCAACATTTCCCGCATCCCCGGACCGCCCCGCGGGCCCTCGGTGCGGATCACCACCACCTGCCCAGGACGGATATTTCCCGAAAACAGTTCCGCCAAGGCACCCTGTTCCCCGTTGAAAACCCGGGCCGGGCCTTCGAATACCTCCAATGCCACCCCGGCTACTTTGACCACCGCTCCCTTGGGCGCCAGGGAACCCCGCAGCACGGCGATCCCTCCCTCCGAAGCGATGGGGTCCGAACAGGCGCGTAATACATCCTGGTCGGTGGGGACCGTCACCGAAGCCAGATTCTCGGCCATGGTCTTGCCCGTCACGGTGAGGACATCACCATGCAATAGTCCCTCATCCAGTAGAGATCGCAGAACCACCGGAATACCCCCGATCCTGTCGATATCCACCATGTGGTAGGTCCCGAATGGCTTCAAGTCACCGACATGGGGAGTCCGGCGACTGATTACGTCAAAGGCTTCCAGCTCCAGGTCGACACCCGCTTCATGAGCAAGCGCCATAAGATGCAACACCGCGTTGGTGGAGCCACCCAAGGCCATGACAGTGGTGATGGCGTTCTCAAAAGCGGGACGAGTCATGATCTGGCGGGGACGGGTCCTCTGTTTGAGCAGTTCCATCACCGCTTCACCACTTCGGCGGGCGTACACCCCCAGCCGAGTGTCCACTGCTGGCACAGAGGCCGAACCGGGAAGCGACATCCCGATCGCCTCTCCCACCGACGCCATGGTGTTGGCGGTGAACATCCCCGCGCAGGAACCGGCGCCGGGGCAGGCATTGCGCTCGATCTGGTCAAGCTCCTCGGGGCTGATCCGTCCTTGGGATTCGGCGCCGATCCCTTCGAATACATCGACGATGGAGATGTCCCTACCCCGATAGCGACCAGGCAGGCTCGACCCACCGTACAGAAACACCGCAGGCAAATTGGAACGAGCCGCCGCCATCAGCATGCCGGGAAGGGACTTGTCACATCCCGCTATGGTCACCAGGGCATCGAACCGCTCAGCGTGGGCCACCAATTCCACCGAATCGGCGATTACCTCCCGGGAGACGAGAGAGGCCCGCATCCCTTCATGGCCCATGGAAATGCCGTCGGACACCGCGATGGTGGCGAAGGCCAGCCCCACTCCTCCTCCGACACGAACCCCTTCCTTGGCCCGTTCGGCAAGAGCCGGGCCGGTGATGTTGCAGGGAGTGACTTCGTTACCCGCTGAAACCACCCCCACCTGAGGCTTGGTGAAATCCTCGTCGGAGAGACCCACCGCCCGCAACATGGCGCGGGCCCCGGCGCGGGCCGGACCTTCGGTTACATCTTGGGAATGAATCTTCAAAGACATATCCCGATAATAAGCACCAACAGAACCGAAAACCCCATTGCCAAGGAATGCCTTATGTGTCAGTTTCGGGTCAAGGCTGACGGGCGAGGGCTCTCCACCGACGTAAACGGCCCGGTCAATGAACAGTCTGCTCCCCGGATGGATTTCTCAGAGAGCCGCCCAGCGGGCCAGCGTAGAGAGCACCGTTGTGTAATTGTCGGTCAGGACCAGTATTCCCACCGCGGCAAGGGAGGCTTTAGCCCCTATCCCCACCCAGCGATTGTCGGCCCAGCGGCGCGCGGCGGGCAGGTAGGCCAGCAGAGTCACCACTGCCACTACAGGAAGCATCACACCAATCAAATAGACGGTCAAAAGGAGTAGGGCCGAGAACGGGGCCTCCTGCGAGAGGTTTAATACCGCTCCCAGCTCCTCACCAACACATGGCAGCCAGGTCGCGCCTCCAAACACCCCGATCAAGCCCGCCGCTCCTAGTCCGGCCAGCCGGTGCCCAACCAGCAGCGCCAGCGCCAATCCCCCGATCACCATCACCGTGCTCACCACCCGTCCCGCCAGCACATTGGACAGACCAGCCGCCCAAAGCCACGCTGAAAGAACGGTGGCCCCGGTGAAGACTCCCAGAGCGGCGATCCGCTCTCTTTTTCTGAGTACCACCAACGCCAGCGCCATGACCAGGATGGAGTATGAACAGGGCAGCAGACTGGAACGGATGCCCTCGGCGAAAAGGTTCACGACTCCTCGTCAAGCAAAAGGGCGACGGTTTGCTCCAACTGCGTGTATTTGCCTTCCCCGATGTGGTCATAACGTACCCGGCCTTCCCGGTCCAGGACATAGGTGCGGGGCCAGTAGGCCCGCCCACCGGTTTGCCACTCCCAGAAGGTCCGTCGTCTGGTGTCCAGCACCACCGGCCAGGTCACTCCCAACTTTGAGATGGCTTCCTTGATGTTGTCCACATCTTCCTCAAATTCGAATTCGGGAGAGTGAATGCCGACGATCTCCAGACCCTGATCATGGTATTTGGCATAGATCTCCTGGGTGTAGGGAATGCGGTTCTTGCAGTTGTAGCACCCGAATGTCCAGAACTCCACTAGCACAACTTGTCCACGCAACTCCTCAAGCGTTTCGACCTCCGATTGCAGCCAACCGTCGATATCCACCAGCTTGGGATGCACTGGTAGCAGAACTTCCGGGGTGGGAAGGGTGGTCGTGGTAGCCGGGGCGGCGGTGGTGGCCGGGGCAGTGGTGGGGGTGACGGTGGCTGCAGTATCAGCGGGCCCCGCCGTGGTCATAGCAAGGTCGGTAGCGGTCGATTGGATTGTCCCGGCAGTGGTTTCAGAAACAAGAACGCCTCCTGAGTCCGAACCCGTGAAGAGGCTCCATCCCAGCGCAACCGCGCCCGCCGCCAATACCACCAAGAGCACCAAACGCGAATCGAACTTCACAGTCACAAAACGGTAGCAACTCGGTATCTACCTGCCCGCCGCCTGGGGGTTTTGGACAAAGTAAGACTCCGCGGACCAGTGGGAGAAGGCTTCAAGACTTCACTCCAGACACAGCCAACTCCTCCAACACCTCTGGGGATCTCTCCCGGGAGGCGGCGTGGTGAAGGAAGAACTCCCCCCACTGCAAGGACAGCCTGACGCTCAAATGGTGGACCGCCCACACCGCGTGCAATCGCAACAGCCAGTCGGGGTTGCCAAGGTAGCCGGCAACCATGCCCAAATGCTCGGCGGCGCCGGTGTTTCCCAGAGCCACCAGGGCATTGCGCCGCAGGATTCGCGGACGGCGAGATGGGAGATAGAAGTGGGCGAATTGATCCAAGATCTCTTGGTCGGCGCTTCGCAGAAGGGCCACCAGATCCACCGAGCCCCGAGGGGAGACTGCCTTGTCCAGCAGCCGGTTGCCAGGTGGGCATGCGTTCAGGCATTCATCGCATCCGTAGATGCGGTCCTCCAGCAAGGGGCGCATTTCCCGGGGGATCACCCCCGGGCCTTGGGCCAGGGCGGCCAGACAGAGCCGGGCGTCCAGGACTCCGGGGGCAACGAGAGCCCCGGTGGGACAGGCCGGCAGGCATGCGTCACAGGTCCCGCAATTGCGTTCCATGGGCCGAGAAGTAGGCAGGCGGGCGTCGGTTACCACCGATCCGATTAGAAACCAGGGTCCCACCCCCGGGGCCAGCACCATGGTGCTCTTTCCCCACCATGCCACCCCGGCTCTCACCGCCGCCGCCCGATCCACCAGTTTCGAATCGTCCACCAGCACCTTGGCTCGAAAACCCAAGCCCTCCAACTCCGCGGCCAGTCTCTCCAAACCTGCCCGCAGAGGCTGATAAGAGTCGGAAACCGCGAAGCGGGCCACCCGCCCCTGACCGGGTTCTGGTCCGCCGGGATCGCCGGCGGCGGGCAGATAGGCGCGAATCCCCACGACCAGCCGCTCCGCCCAGGGAAACGAACGCTGGATGTCGGTGGAGACATCCGGATTGGTGAATGTGAAGCCCAGTCGGGCCGACATTCCTTGGGATTTGCGGGAACGGATCTGAACCCGCGTATCGGAGAAAGGATCGGCCGCGCAGATTCCCACCCGATCCAGCCCCGCTTCAGCGCCCAAGGCCACCAACCGGCCGGTTAGACCGGCGAGTTCGCCAACCACTCCGCCAAGGCCTCAGAAAACAACCTCACCGCCCCGTGTTGCCGGCACCGTTCCGCCAGTGCATTGTCGCTGGTGATCACCGCCACCGGCTCGCCTGCCCGCCTGGTCGCCTCCTCGGCGATGCCATCATCGGCGTCTACCACATAGAACCCGTTCAGATGACCACTCTTGAAGCGGTTGTCCCAATCCGGTTCCAATCCATTCGCATAGCGGGAATCCAGATAGAAATTCACTCGGTGGCGGCCAACGGAATACCTGGCCAGCTTGTCAAGCTTGTTGGTGATGAACTCGATCGTCTGGTGGTCGGGTTTCTCCCGGATTTGACGGTGGTAGTGCCAATAGTGTGCAACGTTGTATCCGTCAACGAGCAGAGTAAGTCGGGGAGCGTCGTAGTAGAGCCACATCACCGCTCCTCCCGATTTAGGATCCAGCCCAGGCGGAAATTCCAAAGGATCAAAAGCCGAGACCGGATCAGGCCCCGAATCCAACCCAACTTCCCAAAAGCTCACCATCTGATCCAGCATCCGGGCGGCCTGCAGGGGATCGCGGCTAAAGCCTGTTTCTCCTCCGGTGTCGACACCTGTTTGGACCAATCCGGGCTTCATCTTCGAACTATACCGCTCCCGCAGGTCGTCATAGCGCCGATCGGCTTCGTCCAACTCGCGCCAGGCAGCCTGGGCTTCCTTATCCCAGTACTCAACTTTCCTCTTCTCTTCGGCGAGTTTTTTCGCCAGACCACCGATCCTTTCTCTGGCTCTTCCCAAGTCCTGCCCTAGCTGATCGGTGCGCCGCTTGGTCTCCTCCTCCGCCAACCGGCGAGCTTCGGCCACCTGGACCTTGAGGGCCTTAACCTGCGCCTGCGCTTCACAGAGACATCTCTCCAACCGTCCGGTCTCCATCCGAGCTTCTTCCAATTCCACCTCGGCCAGATGCCCTTGAACCAAAGACTCCCAATCATTGGACCTCTCCAAAAACAGAACCGCGGCCGCGACGCGGGCATCGGCGCTACCCAAGGAAGGTGCGTTCCAATTCTCGAGAGTGGCTCGACGAAAATCCTCATCCCGGTCCAATTCTCGATAAAGGGCCCGCGCTTCTACCGGCGTCAGCTTGCGAGACGATGAAACCCGGGTCTTCTTGAGAGAATGGGGAACTTCAGCAAACGGCATCTCCTTGAGGAGCCGTCTCGCCTCCTCCAAAGCAATCAGGAAATCCTCGGGTCGGAACTTCATCGCTTAACGCCCGGTTTCATCCCTCTTAAGATATAGGACACCCTCACATTAACCCTTCTTAGAGTTTGCAACGTTGGGTAAATCTGACCATAATATCTAAGAGTGAGATACATAGGCCTGTTGCTGGTACTCGAGTAGCGCACACGTACAACCCCGTGTGTGCTGAATCCCTCCCCCAAGGAGGGATTCATTTTTTTAGCCCCACGAAAGCCGGACCATGACCAAAGTAAACGGAGCGCAATCAGTCATATCCTCCCTGGAGCACGAGGGAGTCGACTTGATATTCGGAGTGCCCGGCGGGGCCATTCTTCCAGCCTACGACCCTTTGTATTACAGCCCGATCCGCCACATCCTGGCCCGCCACGAACAGGGCGCCGGTCATATGGCAGCCGGATACGCATGGGCCACCGGCCGGGTGGGCGTGTGCATGGCCACCTCCGGACCCGGGGCGACCAACCTTGTTACCCCACTGGCCGATGCGTTGATGGACTCCGTACCCATGGTGGCCATCACCGGGCAGGTCCCCACCCACGCCGTCGGAAACGACGCCTTCCAGGAGGCTTATACCACCGGGATCACCATGGCCGCCACCAAGCACAACTACTTTGTCACCGACCCTGACGACATCCCAACCGTCATACACGAGGCTTTCCATCTGGCTTCCACCGGCCGTCCGGGGCCGGTGCTGATAGACCTTCCCAAAGATGTGCTGCAGATGGAGACCGAGTGGCGTCCACCCCAAAAATTGGACCTGCCCGGCTATAGGCCCAATATGGACGGCCACCCTCGGAGAGTGAAAGAGGCAGTGGAGATGCTGGCAAACAGCCGGCGGCCGCTGCTATATGTGGGGGGAGGGATTATCAAAGCGGACGCTGCGGAAGCGCTCGCCCGCTTCGTGGAGGTTTCCAACATCCCGGTGGTGACCACCCTGATGGGAAGAGGCGCCATCCCCGATGATCACCCGCTCTGCTTGGGGATGCCGGGGATGCATGGCAACTACACGGCCATCACCTCCATGCAGAAGTGCGACGTGTTGGCCGCCATCGGGGTGCGCTTCGACGACCGGGTAACCGGCGATCCCAAACACTTCGCCGTTAACGCCAAGGTCATCCACGCCGATATCGATCCGGCGGAGATCGGCAAAGTGCGGTATGCGGACATTCCCGTCGTGGCGGACGCGCGCCGGGTGCTGAACCAGTTGATCAAAGCCTGGGGAGACCGACCTGCCTTATCCAATGGCGAATGGTTGGATACCTTGCGCGGATGGCAGGAAAAGCATCCGCTCTCCTACCAGCAGCAGCCGGACGGCCCGATCAAGCCCCAGTTCGTTATCGAGGAATTGGCCAGGCTCACCGGTGGAGACGCCATCCTGGTGTCGGGGGTCGGCCAGCATCAGATGTGGGCCTCGCAGTTCTGGAAGTTTGACCGTCCGCGCCGCTGGATCAACTCAGGAGGTCTGGGCACTATGGGATTCGCGGTCCCGGCCGCGATTGGCGCCAAGGCGGGGATGCCCGATGAACTCGTCTATGCGGTAGACGGCGACGGGTGCTTCCAAATGACCTTTCAAGAATTGATCGCCGCCTCCGCACATAAGATTCCTGTCAAGGTGGCCGTTTTCAATAACGGCGCCCACGGCATGGTGAAGCAGTGGCAGAAGCTCTTCTATGGGGGGCGGCTGTCGGCAAGCCTTTTGAACTCTGAGGTAGTGGACTACGTGAAACTGGCGGAGGGAATGGGCTGCATAGGGCTTCGGGCGGAGACGCCCGAAGACGTTGCACCCATCTTGGAGAAATCGCTGTCCATCGACGACCGTCCGGTGGTGGTGGACATAGTGGTGGATTCCGAAGAAATGGTGTTCCCGATGGTTCCAGCCGGTGGGTCCAACGACAACGTGATCCTAGCGCCCGACCCGGGGGCATAGACATGGCTGGATCCACTAGCCCCACGCGCCATACCCTCAGTGTGCTGGTTGAGAACCGCCCAGCGGTGCTGGCCCGGATCTCCTCTCTGTTGGCCCGGCGCGGCTTCAATATCCATTCTCTGGCAGTGGGACCCACCATTGATGAGGATCTGTCACGAATAACCGTGGTGGTGGAATCCGAAAACGTGGAACAGGTGAAAAAGCAGCTTCACAAACTAATCAACGTGATCAAGATCTTTGAAATCGACCCCTCCAAGGCCGTTGAGCGGGAGACCATGTTGATTCGGATAGCGGCCACCGGAGGTGCTCGAACCGAAGCGATCGAAGTGGCGAACATCTTCAAAGCCAACGTGGTGGATGTGGGAGTCAACACCCTCACTCTCGAGGTGACGGGCCGACCCGCCAAGCTGGGTGATCTAACAGAGCTTCTCCGGCCTTTCGGGGTAGTGGAGTTGGTCAAGTCAGGGCGGATTGCCATCGGGCGGGACGCCAAGAGCAAGCCCTCCCGAATGAGGGCGGTTGGACAGGCGGTGGAAAACTAATGGCCGAGATTTTTTATGACAAGGACGCAGATCCCGAGGTAATCAAAGGCCGCAAGGTGGCGGTCATCGGTTACGGCAGCCAGGGACATGCCCACGCTCTCAACCTCTCGGAGTCGGGAGTGGATGTGGTGGTGGGGCTGCGGCCAGAGTCGGCCCGGAGAGCGCAAGCTGAGGCGGACGGGCTGACAGTAATGGACCCACCGGAAGCGGCGGAATGGGCCAACCTGGTGACGATGCTGGTTCCCGACCAACTTATGGCGGACTTCTACAACCAGCAGATCGCCGAGAAGATGGCGCCCGGGGACGCTCTGATGTTCGCTCACGGCTTCAACATCCACTTTGGGGAGATAGTCCCCTCCGAGGCCCTCGACGTGCTCATGGTGGCCCCCAAAGGCCCGGGGCATCTGGTGAGACGCACTTACACAGAAGGCTCTGGGGTTCCGTGTCTGCTGGCCATCCATCAGGACGCCACCGGTGACGCCTTCCGGTTGGGGATGTCCTACTCCTGGGGGATCGGAGGCGCAAGAGCGGGCGTGCTGCAAACTACTTTCCGCGAGGAGACCGAGACCGATCTCTTCGGGGAGCAGGTCATTTTGTGCGGCGGTGTCTCCCAGTTGATCAAAGCCTCCTATGAGACCCTGGTGGAAGCCGGCTATGAGCCCGAATCCGCCTATTTCGAGACTCTTCACGAACTGAAACTGATCGTGGACCTTCTCTACGAGGGGGGTCTGTCTTGGATGCGCTACTCGATTTCTGACACCGCCGAGTACGGGGACTACACCCGCGGACCGCGGATCATCACCGACGAGAGCCGCGCCGAGATGAAAAGAGTTTTGGCGGAGATCCAATCCGGCGCCTTCGCCCGGGAGTGGATGGCACAGGCCCGGGAGGGCGCCCCATTCCTTCTGGAGCAGCGGGCTGCCGACCGATCACATCCCATCGAGAAGATTGGACACCACCTCCGTCAGATGATGCCCTTCCTGGACCCCAAGACGCCGGAATGACTCTGCGCATCCCCGCTGATACGGACAGACCCAGTGGTTGTCTGGTGCTGATTCGGCCGGGCGGCGGCCCCCGCCGGCCCGGCCTCCACACCACCTGAATCAGCACCCCACCAACCCAACCAGGAGCCCCAAAATGTCCGACCGACTGATTATCTTCGACACAACCCTGCGCGACGGGGAGCAAGCCCCCGGCATCGCGCTCACCCCCGACGAGAAAGTCACCATCGCCCACCAGTTGGCCCGCCTGCGGGTGGACGTCCTGGAAGCCGGGTTCGCAGCTTCCTCATCAGGCGATTTCGAAGCGGTGTCACGGATCGCCGCCGAGGTAAGAGGACCGGTCATCGCCAGCCTGGCCCGCGCCCATCCCAATGACATTGACCAAGCCTGGGATGCTCTCCGCCACGCCGATCGGGCCCGTATCCACGTTTTCATGTCCACTTCTCCCATCCACATGGAGCGAATGCTGCGCATGACCCCCTCCGAAGTGTTGAAAGCCTCGGTGGAAGGCGTACGCAGGGCGCGCCGCTACACCGACGATGTTGAATTCTCTCCCCAAGACGCCACCCGCTCCGACTATCAGTTCCTGGTGGATGTCTGCCGGGCTGCCGTTGAGGCCGGCGCCACCACCATCAACATCCCCGACACGGTGGGCTACGCCACCCCCGTCGAGTTCACGCAGTTGATGAAGCGCATCTACGCCGAAGTGCGGGGGGACCGCCGCGACATAACCATCTCGGTGCACTGTCACGACGATCTGGGTCTGGCGGTGGCTAACTCGCTGTCGGCCATCTCTGCAGGAGCGCGTCAAATCGAAGGGGCGATTAACGGGATCGGAGAACGAGCCGGCAACACCTCCATCGAGGAGATCATCATGGCCATCAAGACGCGCCAGGATATTTTCGGAGTAGAGATCGGCGCGGACACCACGCAGATCTTCGACACATCCCGGTTGGTTTCACAGCTCACCGGCTATCCGGTGCAGTTCAACAAGGCGGTAGTGGGACGCAACGCCTTCGCTCACGAATCGGGCATCCATCAACACGGTGTCCTCCGCGACCGTGAAACCTACGAGATTATGAGCGCCGAATCAATCGGCCAGCGGGGCGCTCAGATCATCCTGGGCAAGCACTCGGGCCGGGCAGGGTTTGCCGACGCCTTGCAAAACCTGAACATCTCCTTGGAAGATGATGAGTTCAATCAGGCTTTCGCCAAGTTCAAGGCCATGGCCGACCGCAAGCTGGAATTCGGTGAAACCGAACTGCGCGCCATCGCCGCCGCCGGGTCGTCCGTCCTTCCCACCGCTGAGGTGGAAATAGTGGGCATCAATGTCTCCGGGGGCCACGACACCACCCCCACCGCAGTGGTCACTCTCTCCCGTTCGGGGATGGTCGCCGACTACACCGGCCAGGGCGGCGGGATGGTTCACGCTGCCTTCTCGGCAATAAGGCAATGTTTCGGCGTTGATGCCCGGCTTGTGGACTATCGGGTCGTCCCGGTCACTTCCGGCGCCGACGCCATGGCCGAAGTGAACGTGGTGGTGCGGGTTGGAGACAACACCTTTTCAGGAAAGGCCGTCTCCACCGATGTTGTGGAAGGATCGGCGGAGGCATTCGTTGATGCTTTGAACCGGGCGATCGGCGCCAAATGACCCATCAGCCCCCACCCTCATTGCGATATCGCAAACTGTATCGAAGGGCGTTTGGGGTCGACGCATCAGCGATCCGCCAAAAAGTATACGCTATCCTATATTGGTATGGGCAGTGGAAACTCGCGTATAGCAAAGGTACTGCAGGAAGCACGCACCGGCCAGGGGCTCAGTCAACGAGAACTGAGCCAGAGATCCGGGCTCACCCAAGCTCAGATCTCTCGTATCGAAAACGGAGCTGTGGACATGCGAATTTCCAGCCTGATCGCTTTGGCCAACGAGTTGAGACTCGAATTGAACTTCACCAGTCATCATCCAGACCCCCCTACCGACGGAGAAGATGGGCCGCGGAAAGTTCGGCGCCGACGCCAGAAGCGAAGTGTCGTCTACGGATTCTCAGAGACGCCCTCCCAGCCAGGCATATTCGGCGACATAGCCGAGGAATTGCTGTAGATCCCATAATCTGCTTGTGAATGAATATCGACTGGCAGTAATCGGCGGGGACGGCATCGGCCCGGAGGTAACCACCTGCGCCGTGGATTCCTTGGAGGTAGCCGCCAAGCGATTCGGGTTCAGGATCGACTTCACTCACTACGACCTGGGCAGTGGACGCTACCTGTCGACCGGAGAGGTATTGCCCGACTCTGTGCAGTCCGAGCTGGCCGCGCATGATGCCATATTGTTGGGTGCCGTAGGAACTCCCGAAGTGCCGCCTGGCGTCCTGGAAAGGGGACTGTTGTTGAAGTTGCGATTCGACTTCGACCTCTATGTCAATTTCCGGCCAGTCAAGCTCTACCCCGGTGTGCCCAGCGCCATTGCCGGACTCACGCCCCAAAACTGCGACCTAGAGGTGATGAGAGAGAACACCGAAGGACTCTACTCGGGCAGCGGCGGGTTCCTCCATAAGGGAACCCCCCACGAGATCGCCAATCAAAACTCGGTCAACACCCGGAGGGGCACCGAACGAATCATCCGATACGCTTTCGATCGAGCCATGACTCGAGACCGTCGGCTAACCATGTGTCACAAAACCAACGTACTGAATTACGCCGGAGATCTGTGGCAACGGACCACTGATGAGGTGGCCCGTGATTACCCGGATGTCGAGGTCGACTACGTACATGCGGACGCGGCATGCATACACCTGGTCCAAACTCCTCAGCGTTTCGATGTGATGGTCACCGACAACATTTTCGGTGACATCCTCACCGACCTGGGAGCAGCAATCGCAGGCGGCATCGGCTTAGCAGCCAGCGGCAATCTCAATCCCACAGGCGAATATCCCTCTCTATTCGAACCGGTTCATGGCAGCGCTCCCGATATTGTGGGTACGGGATGGGCCAACCCGGTGGCGGCAGTGTTCACCAGCGCCATGCTCCTGGATTATCTTGGAGAAAAGGTGGCGGCTGCAAAAGTGGAAGAGGCGGCAGCTGGGGTTCTGCCCGGATTAGGCGCCATGGCTGGACCCGAGATGGGGGCCTCCACCTCAGAGATAGGACGCTGGATCGTCGAGGCGGTCGGAGTCGTCTAAAGGGATCTGCAGCACCCCACCATCGGTGATGAGGTGGGTCATACGAATATCGTGCGGTTCCTGGGGGACGCTTTCTACTATCAGCCGCTCCAGAGTCACCCCAACCCGCAGGGCCCCTGGGGAGAGCCGCGCCAGCAGACTGTCGTAATACCCCTTTCCTCGTCCGAGGCGTCCACCATCACGGTCGAACATCAACCCAGGCGTCAACGCCACTTCGATTCGGGTCGGCTCCACTTGGAAGGCCGAAGCCACAGGCTGGGGGAATCCAAAACGGTGCATTTCGCGTTCGGAGCGATAGGGGTGAACGGTAAGTGGGCCGGAGGACGGGGTGCGGGTGGTTAGCCACTCGATCTGCGGAGACGCCTTCACCACCGGACTGAGATCAAGTTCGGTGGGCATCGCCATCCAGACGAGGGCAGGAACCGGGCGTAGCCCTCCCAGCCAGTTAAACACCTGTTTGCACACCTGCTGGGACTCACCCGGGGTGGGCACGGGCCGGCGACGCGCCTCGGCCCGGAGTCGGGTTTTGATCTCTGTAAACCTCACACCGAGCAAGGTAGCAGCCTCATAGGTTTAGCCTTAGATTAATGAGCAAGGCTTTTGCTTTCCTCCGCAGCGTAATCACCTACCTGGTCGCGGGTCTCACCACCGTGGGCGTAGCTTTGTCCGTGGTTATCCATGCGGCGTTTCGACGCGGGGGGCCCTTCAGCGACCGCATTCTGAACGTCTTTGGAAGAATCTGGGTACTGATGTCCGGGATGCGGCTGAAGGTGAGCGGGCTTGAAAACATCAAAAAGGACACGCCCTACATAATCGTGGCCAACCATCGCTCCAACATCGACATTATGACCCTCCTTACCGCCTTACCCATTCCCCTCAGGTTCTTATCCAAAAAGGAAGTGTTTGAATTCCCGCTGCTGGGAGCCGCCATGCGGGGAGCTCAAATGATCCCATTGGATCGCACCATGGGCCGTAAGGAATTGATCGCCATCATTCGCGGCGCGCGGTCGCTGGTGGCCGATGGAAGATCCCTGGTGGTTTTCCCAGAAGGCACCCGCAGTCTCACCGGAGAGATGCTTCCCTTCAAGAGCGGGGCCGTTCATATCGCCGCTCAATTGGGATGTCCGGTGCTACCGGTGGTTATCTCGGGCACCGGCGCTATCTGGCCCCCTCAGTCGTTTCTGATAAAAGGAGGGCCAGTCAACGTGAAGGTGCTACCGCCGATCACCCTCAACAAAAGGGCAGGCCGCCAAGGCAGCCAGCTAGCCCAACACATTCGCCAAACCCTTATCGAGGAACTGGCCCGGCTTTGATTTGCTCCCCAGTGGGCGGGCCTGACCATCGCCAGGGCTGAGGGCGCAAGTAGGTAGCGGCCCTCCATAGCCATTCGGCGGGACCGTAACGGAAACGGCCAAGCCAGGCCGGGGACCACCAGAGCTGCAGCGCCCAGACCACCATCACAAAACCGGCCAGCATGGTTCGGGTAAGAGTCGTGTCGGCCAGTATCCAGCGCAGGATCGAAACACCTAAGACGGTCTGGGTCAGATAGTTGGTGAGCGCCATCCGCCCGCAAGAGCGCAGGCGCCGGTGAAGCGAGGTCTCTGATCGACGATTCCAGAGGATGATGAGGCTGGCGTAACCTATCACGGCCGGGACAGTACCCAAGGTGTTGGGGATGGTCCCAATCAACGCTACACCAGGAGAAAAACCGTCTGCCGCCACCCAGGCGAGGCCGATCGCCGCCAGGGGCAGCCCCACACCCAGGCCGACCACCGCCGCCCGCCGGTAGAAGCCAATCGAGCGGTCGCCGGTTATCACCCCGTTGCGGTAAAGCCCCACGCCGAGCAGCATCATTCCCACCGCCCTGGAAAAGAAATCGATAACGATAAAAGCCTGAGCCGTGCTTGTCATCTCCCCGGTGGCGGTCCAAAATGCTCCCAATCCGCTTCCGTCGCCCACAAGAGCGGCTTGGAACAAGACAGCAGACAACGGTGACAGCAATACCATCGCCCCGCCCAGAATGAACAGCGTGCGCCGGCGACGATTGCGCAACAGGATTATGAGCGGGGAGACCAAGGCGTAGCCGATCAGAATGTCCCCCTCCCACAGCAGATAGTGAAGAACGCCGATGCCCAGCAGCAGGAGGTTGCGCCACAGGCTGAGCGAAACCGGTCGCCGAGTCCTCTTTGCGACCCGGTCACAAAACAGGGCGATACCGGCGCCGAACAACACAGAGAAAAGGCCCATGAACTTCTGGTCAACGAATACCTCGCCGAATCCTCCGATCAGCCAATCGGACCAGGTCTCGGAGCCACCCGCGGATAGGTTGAAATAAGGACCAGGGCCGAGTCCATAGGAGACAACGTTCATAACCAGGATGCCCAGTACTGCCACCCCCCGGATCAGATCAAGATTGGTGTTGCGGGAACCGAGGTCGATAGGCCGGGCGCCGTCCGCGCCTCCTGGGAAACGCGACATGATCTAAACCACCTCCAACAGGTGGCGGTTGCTCAGCCGGAGGCCTTCCTGAGTCGGGGTATGGGAAGACGCATGCCGCCCACTCCCAAATCCCGACGGCGCACTGCCAGCAGACCAATACCCATAAACACCACCGCCAGGCCCCCCAAAATCAGAGCATGTTCAAAGTCCAAACCGTTGCGAAGCGGATTGGAGGTGTTGTAGTAATAGAAGGGCGAAAAGGGCTTCAAAGCATCCAGGCTCTCCACCAAACTGCCCAGCGAATTGAGCAGATATGAACCTGCCGCCACAAAGGTAACCACCCCCACCGATACACTACGAAGCCCGGTGAGGGCCCCCAAAGCAAGGGCCAATGATCCAAAGAACACCCCCAACAGCACCGCCATTAAGGCGCCTGCGCCGATGTTGCCCAGAGGAATGTCAACCTCAAACAGCCAACCGTCCACGGCTATAGAGGCAAAGAGCGCCGCGCCTAGCACTACTTCCGTCAACGCCAATGCCAGCCATTTTTGCCAAACCAAGCCGGATCTGGAGAGGGGCGTGGCCATCACCAGATCAATGGTGCCGGCCTCCTCTTCTCCCGCTACAGCCCAGGCTCCTTGGACTGCGCCGAAGATGGAAAAAACCAGTGGCACGATCCACCCCAGGGCTTCTGCCTGCATGAAGCCCACCGGATCAAACAGACTCTCGTCTCCCCCTATGCCCATGATCGCCAACAACTCCTCGGGGTATGCAGATATGAGAGACTCGAACTGCTCCTGATTCTCCGCCACAAAGGGATAGATCGCTCCAATCCCCAGCAGATAAGCGAAGATTCCCACTACCCACCAAAGCAGCGACCGGCGGCGGTCCCGCAGTGTCTTCAGAGTTACGTTATTCAGCACGTTCAGTCTCTCCTCGGTAGTAATCCAAAAACAGGGCCTCCAGATCGGCGCCATGGCTCACCAGGTTGCGAACCGTATGGCTTGCCACGACCTTGACCAGTGGGTCGATACTGCCGATTACCTGGCAGTGAAGTATGTTGCCATGCACGCTGGCGGAGCGGACCCCATCTAGTTGTTCGAACTCGGCAGCAGACGGCGAGTCTTCGAACACCACTTCGAAGGCGCGCACCGCTCTTTGGCGAAAGGCTTCCAATTCCTCCACTTCTACCAATTTCCCCTGTCGGATGATTCCCACCCGATCGGCCACCCTTTCCACCTCCGAAAGAACGTGGGAGGAAAAGAAGATGGTGACCCCTTCGGATTTGATCTCATCTATGAGCCGATATACCTCCTGTTGCACCAAGGGGTCGAGCCCGGAGGTGGGTTCATCCAGTATCACCAGTTCGGGTCGATGCATCAACGCCTGCACCAGTCCCAGTTTCTGGCGGTTTCCCTTGGAGAGATCTCCTATCCGCCTGGAGAGATCCAGATCGACTCTCTCGGCGAGTTCCTCGGCTCGGGCATCTCCGCCCTTGCCCCGCAAATTGCCAAGGTAGGTTAGGAAGTCACCACCCAACATCCGTTCATAGAATTCGACCTCCCCGGGCAAATACCCGATCCGACGCCTAATGGAGGGATCGCTGGGGGAACCACCCAACACCTCCACCTTTCCCTGTTGAGGTCGGATCAGGTCCACCAGCATCCGGATGGTGGTAGTCTTGCCGGCGCCGTTGGGTCCGAGGTATCCAAAGACCTCTCCTGCCCGCACTTCCAAGTCGAGGTCTATCACCCCCCGGGCTTTGCCATAACTCTTGGTAACGCCCGACAATCGGACAGGAACGGACAATCTGCACCTCCATTAGTCACTGACTTCTCATAATATCGAGGGGGCTGTTGGGTCAGGGACGCCCGCGGACATGTTCCTCCAACTCCTCCAAGGTCTTGGGCCAATCCTTTTTGAGCAACCGGGAAAGCGAGCGATCGGCCAGGAGCCTTCCTTCCGTCTGGCAGGCGGCGCAATAGTTGGTCTCATTGCTGGCATAGACAATCCTCTATACCGGGTTGTCGCAGCGGGGACAGGGATCTCCGAACTTGCCGTGCACCGCCATCTCCGGTCGAAAAGCGGTCACCTTGGTGGGCCACCTTTCCCCGGTTTCTTCGGCCAATCTTTCTATCCAGGACGACAGCACTCTTTGGACCGCTTCATACAGACGCTCTGCCTCCCGAGCGTCCAGCCGGGAGGTCATCTTCACCGGTGACAGCCGAGCCTCCCACAGGATCTCGTCCGAATAGGCATTGCCGATCCCCGACAGAATGCTCTGGCTGGTCAAGGCCCTCTTGAGGGTGTGGTTTCTACCACGAATCGCCTCGCTGAACTGTTGGAAAGAGATTTCTAGGGGCTCCAGACCTCCCCGGTCCTCGGCCATCAGGTTCTCCTCTCCCGAAATTGCCCATATCCCCGCCCGTCGCTTTGATCCCTGCTCGGTGAGCACCAAAGTGGATCCAGGAAAGTCCCAGGCGGCCAACCCCACCTTGCCCGGAGGTTTGACGCCTGAACGATCATGCCAACGTAACCGACCGGCCACCATCAAGTGAATCACCAAAAAGAGCTGTTCCTGGTCAAATTCCCACACTATGAGTTTTCCGATGCGCCGCAGGCCAACCACCGTTCTTCCCACCACCGCGTCGTGAGGAGGGTGGTAAGTGCGGAGGACCGACATGGACTTGACGGCAAAGCCCTTTACCTGCTGGCCCACTATGCGGGGTTCCAGCGCCCGCAGATATAAGGCGATGTCAGGAAGTTCAGGCATCGGCTTACAAGGCTACCCACTGGTCTAATCTTGGGTCTTGAGACTCAACGATGATTACAGAATGGAGAAATACCGTGGTAGACACCCTCTCGACCATGCTTCCTCTCGGAACACAAGCGCCCGACTTCTCACTGACGGATACGGTGACCAAAGGCAGGGTCTCTCTCTCGGACTGCACCGGGAAAGCCTTGGTGGTGATGTTCATCTGCAACCACTGCCCGTTTGTAATCCACATCCAAGACGGATTGGTCGCTTTCGGCAATGACTACCGGGGACCCGACGTTTCAATCGTGGCCATCAGCGCCAATGACGCTCATAAGTATCCCGGCGATGCACCGGACAAGCTCGCCGCCATGGCCCGCCGGAAAGGATACGCCTTTCCCTATCTGTATGACAAGACCCAAGAAGTGGCCAAGTCCTACACGGCGGCCTGCACACCCGATTTCTTTGTGTTCGACTCAGATCGGGCATTGGTCTACCGGGGCCAGTTCGATGACTCACGGCCCTCGAATGCCGTCCCGGTGACCGGAAGCGACCTGCGGGCGGCGGTGGAAGCCGTACTGGCCGACCACGAGGTGGCAAAGGTCCAGAAACCCTCCATCGGATGCAACATCAAGTGGATACCTGGTCAGGAGCCTGACTACTTCGGTTAACAACCAGGAGTCAATCCCTTCAGGGTGGCGACCTATCGCCCTGTCACCTAGCCCACGTTACAACGACTTATCTGATAGCACAAGGTTAGGATCGGGGAGGGCGGTGAACAACCGGCCCCACCTTCTCTTTGTCACAGCCTTGCTGTTGATAACGGCAGCAGCCTGTGGGGAAGATCCCTCCTCGGGAACCGCCACTCTCCCCGATACCGCCACTGTGGACACCCCAGCGACGACCACAACCCCTACAAACGCCGCCGCTTCGATAGTCACAGCCGAGCCTCACAAACCCCCTCTCATAAGCCCCGACCGCCCCTACTGTTTAGCCAATGATGCCTACACATAGTCGTTTCTTCTATCGCAAACCTCTCCTTGCGTTGTTCGTGTTTTCTTTGGTGGCAGCCGCATGCGGGGGAGATTCCTCTCCAGATCAAACGGCCACCACCGCACCTGCAACCACAGCAGCCGCTCCTCAAACCACCACCAGTACCACCGTTGTCCCGACGACAACCGCTGCCGCGCCCCAAACCACTACCACGGCTGCCGACCCCGCCGTGGCATTCGAGCCGACGGTGGTCTCCTACCGGTATCCATCTTCCGGTGAAATCGCATACGATATCACCGTACAGCAACAGGCTGACGTGACATTGGAAGGCGGACCACCAGAACAAATGCCTCCTGGCCCCATCCAGATATCCAGCACCCTGGTGGGCACAATCAACTACCAGACCAGTCCCGGCCCCGAACAGGACACCACCAGCATCCGCATCCTCTCCGACTTTGAACTGGTCGAAAACAAGATGTCCATGGGTGGAATAACCATGCCTGACCCCGGGGAAAGCACGGCGCCAGGGTTTGAGGCGCCGATCGACATAACCGTGGTGGTTGATCAGCAGGGAAATGTGTTGGAGATTTCCAGTGAGGCGCTGGAAGGCCTCTTCGGTGGAGATAGCTTCCTGTCCGGCGCCTCGATGGGAAGCCAGGAACTGAACAGACCGTTCGGCCCCGCCTTCCCCGACTATCCGATAGGCATCGGGGACACATGGAGCGAGCGAATCGAACAGGAGGGACCGGTTGGCTTGGGGTCCATAGTCACCAACGCCGAGCATCACTTGGTGGGAGTTGACACAATAGCAGAGCGCACCGTCCTGGTAGTGGAGAGCGAGTACCGGACCGAAGGATTCGAATGGGATATGAGCGACTTCCTGAAGGGCTTTTTCGGGGCGTTCTCCGACGAGTTCTCCGAGGGAGAAGCCCAGGAAGGCCTTGAGGCCATCTCGGAACTAAAGCTATTGGTAAGAGCCACTCCGAGCACCATCATCGCTGTCACCCGATTCGACTCCCAAGCCGGACTGGTGTTGGAGGGCGACTACCAGGTTCAGGGAGAAGTCACGACCGACATGACCATCCCCGACGAGACCGGAGACACGACCAGCATTGTTTCCACCACCTATTACGACCAAACCGTGACCTACGAACTGATAAGCCCGACTACCTGAACGCCGGTGGCTTGGGCGAGGCCAGGCTACCTCAGGCGGGGGAGGACCTCCTTGCCCAGTAGTTCGATACTCTGAAGCCACCGGTCAAAGGAGAGCCGCAGGTCGTAGACCAGGTGATCCACGCCTACGTCGGCAAACTTGACGGTGGCAGCTACCACCTCGTCAGGGGTACCGGCGATCAGTGATCCCTCTATGTCCTCAGCAGTCTCGAACCGCCCCGATGCAGGCTTCACCCACCATTTGCCGCGGGAGTTGGCCCAAGCGAGCAAGCCTTCCAGTGAGGTGCCCTCCATCGCCTCTTCGGTGGTCTCGCCGATGCTGGTTGGTGGAATGCAAGCCACAGTCGGTATGGGGCGCCCGTTTTCTTCGGTGAGCCTGCTCATCTGGGTTACCCGCTTGGCGATGGTGGGAAGGGTTATCCGTCCCGGCATCCATCCGCTGCAATAGGTGGCGGCCCGACGGGCCGAGGCAGGCGTCGCGCCTCCGTACCAGAAGGGGATGGGAGCGGCAGGACGCGGGCGGATGGTCACGTTGTCGAACCGGTAATGCTTGTCTTCGTAGTTGACGTGATCCTCCGAAAGCACCTTGGCCAGAATGCGGGCGTTGGACTCCACTAGCTCGGGACGGAATATTCCCCCCATCCCCACCGCCTCGAACTCAAAGTCGTAACCGCCAGCGCCCCAGGCGGTGATCAGCCGGCCACCCCCCACCACCGAATCGATGGAAGTCAAGGTGGCAGCCACCACCAGCGGATGGCGGTAGGGGATTAGCGTGGCAGTCCCAAGCTTGACCGAGGAGGTGACCGATCCCACCGAGGTCAACACCGTCAAGGGTTCCAGGAAGTTCCGGTTGGGCGCTTCGAATTCCCCGTGCGGCTCGAACATCAAGTGGTCCCTCACCCAAAGCGAATCGAAACCCAGTTCCTCCGCTCTTCTTGCCCCTTGCCAGAGCATGTCCCGGTCGGTGTGATGACCGAAATGGGGTAACAGCAGTCCATACTCCATGATTTAGTTCCTCTCCATCGAATCGGGAACCGCTTGGCGGCCGTGGCCGGGCTCCCCCACTATTTCTCCACCAACAAATACGTCGGTTCCCCGCACCATGGTGCGCTCCACAGCTCCCCGGATGGTCCGTCCGTGGTAGGGAGTCCAGTCGATCTTGGAGAGGACTGAATCGTTGGTGATGGTCCATTCCCGGTTGGGATCGATCAGGGTCAGGTCGGCGTCGGCGCCCGGGGTGATCCGGCCCTTTCGGGAGAGGCCGAACAGACGGGCGGGAGCAGCGGCTACCGCGTCCACCAGCCGAGCGAGGGAGATACGGCCCTGGTGATAGGCATCTATCAGCAGCGGCAGCTGATATTGAACGCCGGGGGAACCGGTGTGAGCGGCCCACATGTCCTGATACCCCACATCCTTTTCAGCCCTGGTATGGGGAGCGTGATCGGAGGCGACCATGTCGATCGAGCCGTCCGCCAAGGCTTCCCAAACGGCCTGCTGATGGTGCTCGGGCACCCAATAGGAGAGAACATAGGGCCCCAGTTCCTGCACCAACTCCCAGGTAGCCAGGAACAATGTCCAGTGATTTGCCTCACAGGTAACCTTCACCCCCCGCTTTCGGGCCGCCCGGATCATCTCCACCTGACGGCTGGTGGTGGTATGCACGAGGTGCAACCGACAGCCGGTGGCCTCCGCCATACGGAGTAACAAGGAGGTGGCGGTGTCCCACAGGATCCCGTCCCCGGTCATCAGGGTACGGGCATACGCCTCCGGAGACCGATCCCCCTTCTCCCAGAAACGCTGCTCCACCACTTCTTCGATACGCTGGTCATGAGGATGCACCATCAGGGGCAACCCGGTGGCGGCCACGGTCTGCATCGCCTCCAGGAGGTGGCCGTGGTCATGAACCCCGATGGCGGCCGGGTGCGGATAGGACCGCCCGGTGTCCGCCACCATGTAGATTTTATAGGCGGCGATCCCCATCTCGGCCATCTCCGCTAATTCTTCTCTTTGCTTGGCGGCAGGGTTGTGGTTGTAGTCGACCAGGCTCTTTTGGTCGTACAGAGCCAAGGCAGCCCACAGATCGGGGGCGGTCATGGTGGGCGGCTTCACATTGGGCATCCCGAACACGGTGGTGTATCCGCCCGCTGCCGCCGCGGCGGTGGCGGTTTTGATATCCTCTTTATGGGTGTAGCCTGGCTCCCGGAGGTGGACATGCACGTCTACCCCTCCAGGGAGGGCCCACAGCCCATCGACCTCTATCACCTCGGCCGAGGAAGGGGGCGTGATGGTATCCGGCAAGGTAAGACCGACGATTCGCTCACCCCCCACCAGAATGTCCATCTTGGTCAAAGACCCGTCCCTTACCACCGAGGCTCCTCTGACAACTCTGGTGATGTTCATGCGATCTCCTTGATAACCATGTGCTTCTCTTTACCTGTGGTCGCTTCAACAGCCTGTATCCGGGTTGTCGATAAATGTATGCGAAACCAATCCACCATCTGGGGAATGATCGTCTTCCCATACTGTCGATAGGCGGCGTAGTGCGTGGTGTGCCGCTGAATGATCAGTTTCTTGGGCGGACCCGCCCGTTCGTACAGATCCACCGCGTGCTGGGTGGGAGTGACCGGATCGTCTTCCACCGCCACTATCAGAAGTGGTCGCGGAGTTATCCGGTCCACCACGTCGATAGGTCTATAGGCCATAATCTCTTCCGCCGCAGCCAACGGCAGCAGGGTGGGAACCCGGGAATCCACGTCCTTTTTGATGGTGGTGGCCCTCCGCTCGGGAGCGGGGATCATGATTTGCTGGGAGTGCACCAGATCCCCCTGGCCGGTGGTGACTCTTTGAACCCGGTCTGCCTTCAGTAGCTCCAGGAACTCATACCACTCATACGCGGGTCGCATCCTGCGCAGCCAATCCCGGCCGTCGGAGACGGGCACCTGGGCCACCGCACACCGCACCCGCTGGTCGGTGGCTGCCAGACATACGGCGTTGCCGCCCCCCGTCCCCCCTGATCCAAACACCCCGATTCGGTCGGGGTCCACCTCGGGTCGGGTGGTGAGATAGGTCACGGCGTTGGTGAGATCCTCCAGTTGTCGGCGGGGCGAGAACCCCAGCGGGTCGCCATCGGAGTCCCCGCACCCTCGGTAGTCGATGACGAGGACCACGATTCCCGCCGCCAGGAAAGCCTCGTGATAGGGACGATAGAGCCGGGCGGTGCGCAAACCCATCCAGCCCGGTCCCCTGCACCACCGCCGGGCGAGGTTCACCCTTTCCGGCCTCAGGAAGATACAGATCCCCAACCACCCGCTCCCCGCCCCTGTAGAAGACGACCTGCTCCTCTTTCATTTCTTGGTCCCGTCAATCGCCTTGTTCCAGCGGTCCGCCACCGATATCTCTTCTTCCATGGACTCCAGGACCTCCATCAGGTGGTCTTCCAAGAACCGGGCGGCTCCCTCCGTATCCGCCGTGGCCAGATTCTCCAGTAGTTCACGATGCCACCCCGGACAGAATCTCTTTTCCAGCAGATAACGGCTGACTTCCGCTCGAAGGGTCATGATCGTGTCCACCACCCTGACGCCGTTCCCGATGGCGTACAGGCGGCGGTAGAAGGCGCATCTTTGCTGAATCCACTCCTCCCCCTCCTCGGCGCTCTCACAGCTTTCGGCCAACTCCGCCAATTCGAGCAGGTCGGAGGGGAAGGCGGCCACCACCGAGCGTCGGACGGCAAAGCACTCCACCACCACTCTCAGTTCGTACAACTCCCGTAACTCGGTGGGCGATAACTCCCGCACTGTGGCGCCCCGATGGGGGATGTTGACCACCAAGCCCTCGGAGTCCAACTGACGCAGCGCCGCTCTGATCGGCATACGGCTCACCATCAACAATTCGGCGAGTTGATCTTGAGGAAGACGCTCACCGGGGCTGAGCACGCCAGTGATGATCGCTTCCCTGAGAACCCCGGTGACCATATCCTCGGCTGTGCGAAAACGTTGGCGCGCCTCTGTTAGCCACGGCTCCAAACGGCTTAAATCCATTAGCTGTCACCATTTCTCATCAGGCGCCACACCCGCTCGGGGGTGAGCGGCAATCTATCGGGCCAACGGCCTATCGCCCGGGCCACAGCCGCAGCAGTGGCTCCTCCAATCGGGTTGAGAGTTCCCTCTCCCCTGCCTTTGGCGCCGTACGACCCCACTCCGTCACCTCTCTCGGCAACGATTGTCACCTGCCGCAGGCAGCCGCCACCAACGCGAAGGCCATGAGCACGGCCAAGGCCGATAACCAAGATCTTTGTCGCACTTTGAATCTCCTTCACTTGTTTGCTTATTTTCTCTGTCAAACTATTAGGCCGAAGCCCAAGGCTGGATCAAATTGGCTATTGTATCCTATCTACGCAGGCCAGGGTAGAAATCCGGCCTCCTATCTTGAAATCCGGGAATCGTAGGCCCGCAACGGCGCCGCGGCAGGCGCCGAGATCACCAACACAGCCGCCACTGCGGTGAACCCCACCGAGAGCGGCACCACCAGCACCAGCACCCCTAACAGGAGGGGCGCCAAGAGCTTTCCGAAATTCTTTATGGCGCCATTGGCGGCTACCAGACTGGCCCGGTGCTCGGGGTCGGTCGCCGACGCCAGATAAGCGTTGACAAACGTCCCGAGGACGCCGTCGGCCAGCCCGTAAAACACTGCCACCGTCATCAGCATCCAGATCTGGGCCACAAAAACCATTATCACCAATCCCAAACCCTGCATGACCATTCCCGCAATGACCCACCGAGATGCGGGGCCAATGCGGGCCAACCATCCGCTCATGGCCGCTCCCAAGGTCCCAGACAAGGCGGCCGTGCCCAATATCAAACCGGCTTGGGCGGCTGTCAAGCCCCGGGATATCACCAGCAGAAGCGGAAGGTACGAGAGCAAAGCGAATTTGGCGAAGAATCGGAGAAAACTCACATAGTGGAGAGACAGGATGCCTTTGGAGTGCACCGAGCGCCACAACCAGCGCAAACCGCCCATGCCACCCTGAGTGCCCAGCGGCACCCAATCCCGAAAACTGAACAGCACCATCAATCCGATCGGAAGAGCCACGGCCTGCAGATACCAAGGCGCCAACCACGAAAGCCCCACCAAGATCCCTCCCAGGATGGGGTATCCGCCGTCTGCCACCGACATCAATACCGACCGCCGCCCTAGTGCGCCCACCAATTTCGGACCCTTGTAGAGATCACCCAGAATGGTGATGGTGAGAGGAAAAGCAGGAGCGAATCCCAATCCCTGCACGAACCTGATCACCAGTAGAGCCCCGTAGGACTCTTGCGCCACCACAGGCAGGAGCACCCCCGCCACACCGAACAGACACAGGCCCGTCCCGAACACCCACCGTCTTCCGAACCGGTCAGCCAAAAACCCCGCCGGCACCGAAGCCAAGGTTGCTGGGATCAGATAGACGCTGATCACCAAAGAGACTTCCGACTCCGACAGGGCGAAGCGTTCGGCTAGGGCCGGGAGGGCGGGAGAGATCAGTTGAACGCCGGTTATTACCGCCATTCCCCCCAGATGCGCCATCCACTCGTACCGAAGAAGTGATCCAACCGGACGGGGTAGCGTCACGAGGAGGGCGACACCGCGGCGCAGATGGATAGGGCAGTGAGAGCGTAGATCTTGGCCCCCTCCAACATGTTGTCCAAATGCATGTAACCGGTCCCCTGCACCGCCGCCCGGCCCCGGCTCGGACCGAAGGTGAGGGCAGGGATGCCGACCCGGTTGTACACATTGGTGTCCCGCCACATCGAGACCACCGCCGATTCGGCCCGCTCCGGCATCTCCTCTCCCCGGACATGGCGATGAGCGTCGCCGATGGCGCCCAATAGGGGCCTGATCTTCTCGGAGGAGGCGGCATAACCGGGTTTGAACATTATCAGTCGCAATTCAGCATCCAAGCCGGTGTCGGCTATCGCCTGCTGTAGAGAGGCGGTGATCTCCGTGATAAGGTCCCCCGGTCGGGTACGCACATCCATATATAGGGCCGCATAGGTCGAGGACCGGTTGGGCCGCCACGGTATTCCGCCTCTCATCGCTCCTATCTGCGACTTGGGTCGCATGGTGCCGCAAGGGGTCTCGATAGCCCGCGATGCTTCATATTCGACCGCCCACTGCTCCAGGGCCCCGATCAGAACGCCCGCTCGCACGATGGCGTTGGGATGCTCGGAGAGCTTCGATGGCCGCTCCAAGCGAGGGGTGTACATATTCCGGCCCCGGACGGTTATCTTGAAATAGGCGGCGCCGCACTGCACCCAGGATGCGGAAAAGTCAGTGGTCTCGGCGATCACTGCGTAATCGGCACCGTACCCATGCTCCAGCAGCCAGTTGGTGCCGAATCCCTTCGACTCGTAACGGGCTCCCTGGTATTCGTCCACTGGTGACGATCCGGTCTCTCCCGCAGCCGACTTGAGCAGAAGATCACCCCGCAAGGGAGCACCAGCATCCTGCAGCGCCCGTCCGGCAATCATCTGAACGGACATGCACCCTCGGTCATTTTGAACAGTGTGCCCAAAGATTTTGTCGCCTTCTCGTCGAGCACCCACCCGGTTGGGATCTGGCACCGCCATCAACAGGTCGTAGTCAGGTCCAGACGCCTCGGTGTCGAGATGGGCGTTGTATATCAGCGACTTTCCCCCACCCGACCCCCGCACCCTTCCCACAGTGCTAGCCCTGCCTTCGATCATGGGAACCAAGTGGCTTTCCATCCTGTTTTCCAGATACCACTCATGCGCCGCCCGCGCGGTTGGTTCTTCATTACCCAATGGGCCGTAAGTGTTGCCCAAACGAAGGGCCAATTCGGCCAGATCTTCTCGCGACTCGTCTATACGGCTGAGTATCTCGGTAACCAGCGCTGTCATTACATCCTCACCAGGGAAGTGGAACGGGCGGCCGCCAACCGGAGATGACCAACACCCAGAGCACCCTCATGGGACTGCACTGCCAACACCGCCTCAAAGACCAGTTTGCGTATTCGACGACCGGACAGCCCATTTAACTCGGCTGCGAATTCATGGAGTTCACTCCGATTTACATTCACACCCGAGAACTGAGAGTTGAGCACCGAGCCAAGTTCGGAGAGACTGTCAGCGAGGATCTCGGTACGGGCCTGCAGGTCGGGAACCGGTACCTCCACTACCAGATCGGTCCTGCTCATCACCGCCTCGTCGATAGCGCCCTCTAAATTGGAGGTGGCAATCAACAGGACATTGGGATGATCGTAGGCCAATCGGTCCAACCCCTGGAGAGCGGCGTCGGTGGCGCGGATAACGTCCACCGGGTCGGTACCGCCCATTGCCATCTGCCGGTTGACCGCCATTGAGGTGACTTCGTCGATCAGCACCACCACCGGCATCTCCTTGGCAGCCAGTTCGGGGATGGATTTTTCCAGCAGATTGGCCACGTTGCGCTGGCTTTCGCCCAACATCTGCGAAGGCATGGCGTGGGCGTCCACCTCCGCGAAGATGATCTCACCGAAATGCTGCCCCAAACGGTTCGCCAAACCCTTGGCCAGCGAAGTCTTGCCGGTTCCAGGCGGCCCATACAGAAGAACCAGTCCATGCAGTGGCATCCCTACCTGCGTGAATTTTGCCCGCAAGAGGATCGACTGGCGAGAATAATCATCCAGCCGTTGTTTGATCCCCTCGGGAACCACGATGCGATCCCACCACTGCTCCCAGCCCGGCTGTGGGAGGACCCTCCACCGCAGAAACCCGTAGCGATCCTGGCGGATGTTTTCCTGCCGGGCGACGCCGCGGCTGTTCACTCGGGTCTGCCCGCGTCGGGAGGGGGCCACTCCATTCCGCTCAGGTCGGGGGAGTCCAGCTTCTCGGGTTCCTCAAAAAGCGGCAGGGGATCGAGCAGAGCCCGCATCCCCATGTAGAGACTGTCGACATTATGTACCCGGATAATGGCTGCAATCTCCGAATCGGAGGCGTTGAAATGCTGATGCCAGGCCCAATGGTCCACTACCGCCATGTCCCCCGGGCCCCAGTCGTAGCGTTCCCCGTCGATTACGCTGTAACCCTGACCCGTCGTGCAGTACAGCCAGGCTTCTCCTCCGTGACGGTGCCGGGACTGGTAAAGACCGGGAGCCAATTGATGCATCACCGCGGTCAATCCGCCGGTGCGGTACCCGATGCTCCGGTCAATCAGAAAGCCGCTGCGGGCACCGCGGGGAGTCACCCGGAAGTTGATGTCATCGAAGGCGGTAATGATGCGAGTCTCCGAAAAGGCCTGCTGGCGATGGGCCAAACGCTGAATCCGTCGGGTGTAGGGGTCCGAGCCCATCCCGGGGGAAGCTACCGCCGGGGGCGGGGGAAGCTCGTCGAAGGAAACATCTCCGCCCTCCTCGATGATGGCCATCCCCACCAATTCGGCCAAGGGCTCGGAGCCGAAAGTGACATAGGTGGCCGGTGAATCGCTCTCGTTTCCGTGACGATGCCAAGCCCAGGCCGGGAGAAACACCGTATCCCATGCTCGCCAGTCGTATCTACGGCCATTGACTTCGGTCCATCCCCGGCCGGAGGTGACAAACATGATGGCATCCCACGAGTGACGATGGATCGTTGAAACCGCACCCGGCTCAATTCCGTGACGGTGAGCGTCGAGCACCAGGCTGGGTCGGTCACCATCGGCCCCCACCAACACCCCGCGGTCGATTCCCCGGGGAGTCTGGTGCATAACCACTTCCGACCCCCGCACCACATGCAGGCGATGCTCCAACTCGTCAGAGCGGCGTTTCTTCTGTACCTCATAGTGACTGGTGGCAGTTCGAGTGCGGGTCGTCATCGTTCTGGGAACCTCTTCTCGGAGTCTATTTCAGATTGGATCCAATCTTAGTAGATCGGAAAGATGGGCTTTTCTGGTAGATTCCGGCCAACGCCGTCATGTTGTCAAGAAGCAATCCGCCGGGTGTAAGCCACCCCACCGGCCGCTATTCGCTGGTCTCCCTGGCGAAGGCCGGCGCCTCCCTGGCCTGGCTGTCGGGCCAAACCGGGCGTCGCCAGGACGCAACGATGGCCGAGGACCCCGGTTCCCAAACCTGTGACGCCTTCGCCAATCTCGCCGTGCTGATGGGCTCGGTGGGAGCTTCACCTTCTGACATCGCCTGCCTTCGCACCTATGTGACCGAGGGAGCCCAGGAGGGTTTCTACCGCGGGCGAGACCGCGTCTTTTCAGACTGGTATCCACATGGCGATTATCCGGCTAGCACTCTCTTGGTAATCGGCGGACTGGCCGACCCACGAGCTGTGGTGGAAATAGAGGCCGTGCTGGCTCTGCACGGAGGATGATGCGCACCGAAGAATTCGAGGAAGTGATAGGCCGGACCCTTACCGAGCTACCCGAATGGATCACCTCCATAATGGACAATGTGTTGGTGGTGGCGATGGATTCGCCACCGCTTGAGGAGTGCCAGGGCGAGGACCGGGAAATGCTGTTGGGTGAATATGTGGGGGTGTCGCTGCCGGATCGAGCGGCCGATTATTGGGGAGTCCTCCCCGACGAGATTCGCGTATATCGTCTGGCCCATCTCGAGTTGGGGCTTTCTCGCTCCGAGACCGAAAAGGAGATCCGCCGCACCCTCCTGCACGAACTAGGCCACTACCTGGGTTTCTCTGAAAAGCGCCTCCATCAGCTCGGCTGGGACTAAACCAACGGACCCACAGATCCGAACAAGAACTCTTCCAACGGAAGCCTCGTGTTTTGAACAACCTACCCGCAAATGTCACGGGCCCACTTCACACTGATCAAATCGACAAGACCGCTCCGGCAGGTTCCACCGGAGCGGAATCAACCACAGCGTTCATGTTCCGAAAAGGCACCATCGGGATAACGTCTCTTTCAACGCCGTTCACCGGCTTCTCTCACACGAGGTGACCGGCCGGCTGAGCGTCAGCTTGGCCGCACTTTGTTCCCAACCGGCTGGGCGGAGGTGGGGCCCGTCGTACGGGCCGTTTTATGGATCGGGGGTGACCAAAAGGTCCGACGGAGTGGGAGACCAACTGGCAAACACTCCTTTGCTCACCTCCAAAGGCCCGGGATCGTCGAGACGCTGCACCATGATCCGGCCCTCACCGCTGCCCGGGGAGACTGACGGATATGTGAACGCCTCCCCGGTCGGGGACCATAAGGTAAGGCTGTGGGAGTACTGGTCCCAAAACGGCAGATATTGAAGAAGGAAGACGCGAGTTGGGTAAAAGGAGGGGAATACCAGAGTTTCGCGGCCATCCCAAACCTTGGGCGCCAACGCCTTCGCCTGGCTGTCCACCTCCATGAAAAGGAGCCTGCCTCCTTCAGGGCTCCACTGGAAGGCCGCCACCTTGCCCTCGGAAACGGCCACGTCGGCGCCGTCGGCGAGATCCATCACCCGCAGAGGACCTTCAGAGGCTGTGAACGCCACCCGTTCTCCCAACGGATCCGCCTGGAATCTAACCGGCCCTTCCAGTTCGGCCAAGGTCCTGATAGACCTACCTTCCAAGTCACTTACGATCAGACGGTGCCCGGACCGGTCGCCCTGAGCACTGGGCGTTCCTGACAAACCCACTTCGACCTCCCCCTGTGAAACCGGGGAAGTGATGATGATTTGGTCGTCGGGGAGCCAGGCCGGGGTTTGAAAGAGCCCTGGTACAAGAGAGAGCGTGTCCGACGACCAACCGCCGTCAGTGCGGGCGAGCAAGGACATGGCATCGCCTATGTGAGTGACCATGGCATTCGAGTCAGATCGCCAGGCGAAGTAGAACGGTTGCCCGTCACCAATTGCGTATACCTCATCCCTCGGCAAGTCCACCATGCCCATCTGCAATGGGGAAAAGGCGTTCTGTCCCAAGAATGCCAGCAGAGTGGCATCGGGACTCCAGTAGTAGTAGAAGGGTGCTACGGGCGAGAGGTACGTCTCTATCTCAGCGTTCTCAATGTCAGCCAAAGTGATCGCGAAAGCCCCGTCATCGTTGAGTTCGCTCCACGCCGCAAGACGACGGCCATCAACGAAAGTCGGCGCCCAGGTAGGCTGCAGACTCGGACCGCTCTGTCCAGTAGAAACGCGCAACTCCCGAGTAACCGTTCCATCGGGGCTGACCACCGTTATCTCCCCATCCGGACCGGTCACCAACAATAGATCTAAGAACGGTGGGGCCTCAGGAACCTCGGCCACTTCGGGGACTTGGGGCAGCGGCTCCTCGGTCGGCTCAATGCTCTCCTCTGGGGGCGCTCCTTCTGTAACCGGCGGGCCTTGGGGGACAGTCTCCTGTTGTTCGCCCGTCCCGCCGCAGGCGACCAGCACCAAAGCCACCAATACGCCAAAAGAGGACCTACCGATCAACCCACCTCAACTGGTCTAGGCCCACGATCCTGGGAAACACCTGCCGCTCCAAGCGACCCATCCAAGCCTTGTTGGTAGTACTTGGTGCTGATTTCCTGCACTTGGCGCTCTAGTTTCTCGCTTCTCCACACCCGAAACATCCGAGAAGCGATCAGGCTCCGCTGGGTGACGTTCTCCGAGGGCACTGCCGATCCCAGGGCGTCGTTGACATCGGAGACCAACTGGGGAGCGAAACCTGTTTCGCCTCCCAGAGCCATCTGCGGCTTGGGGATATTCTGTCGAATCATCCGCTCCGCGGCGCTGTGGCCCGCCAGCCAACTCTGCTCCATAAGCATCTCCAGATGGGAACGCAATCGCCCGTCCACCCCATCTACTCCCCATACCAACTCCCCGGTTCGTATTCCCTCCAGCACCAGGTTCTGCTCCTCGGTCAAGATTCTCTTGAACAGACGGAGAAAGTGGTTGGATATCGGGAGCAACCTCTCTTCTTTAAGATTGCGTGACTCTTCCTCCCCCATCTGGGGAGCGGAACGTTGTGCAGAGGCCTGTTTGCGCCTCACCACTGGCTCCGAAGAGCCGAATGGGATCTGCCGGAGAGAAGAAAACAAGTCTTGGAAGTGGGAAGAGGAAGAGCCTTCCGGTTCGTCTCCCACATCTTGGGAAGGCGTGTCCTCGACAACTGTCGGCGCCGGTTGTCGGGGCGGCTCCACATGGGGTTGACTTGGGGGGTCTTCTTTCGGCAGCCCGGGTGGGGCGATCACCTTCACCAACCCTGACATCTCATGGTGAGGCGTTACATGGGTGGGATCCTCTACCGGTGGGGAAGTTCGATAGATCAAACCACCGGTCTGATCAACCAACTTGACACCGATCGGCGTGGCGCCTGAACGAATTCCTCCGATCTCCTCCAAGAGTTGGTCACGATGACGCTCCAGCGCCAGCACCCTCTCCTGAATGGCCAAGACCTGCTGCTCGGCGGATTCAATCATCTGATCACAAAGGGCTCTGGTTCTCTCCTCCACCTCCAGAGATTCCACATTGGCGTTGCTGTGGATCGCCTCGGCTCTCCGACGAGCGTCCTCCCGAATACGGTGAGTCTCGTTTTCGGCCTCGGCGATGATCTCCTGTGATTCCTTTTCAACATTGCGATAGGTTTCGGTCTCCAGGTCTCGAATCTGCGCGATCATCTGAGTGGCCACTTCCCAGGCTGCTGACCGGAGTTCCTCAGCGATGGCCTGCGCCTCGGCGGTTGTGGTTTGCACTTCGGTTGTGGCCTCACCACGCCAGCGGTCTGCGTCGAGTTCAGCCTGCTCCCTGATCCTTCGAGCCGTCTCTTGTACTACCGAAAGCAAGTCTCCTATCTCTCTTCCCAGATCCCGGTAGCGGTTCAAATGCTCGGTTGGAACCGGGGCGTCGGGATAAACGAGGATCGTCGCACGAGCGTTTCTGGTCTCCCCGAGGCTCTTCAGGTACTGGTCGACGGCCTTGCGCTGGTAGCCCAAGACAGCGGATGGGAAGCTGGGAAGCTCTAATTCTTCCCCCGGCTCCCAAAGGGATAGATCGGACATAAGCCGCACAATAATGCCAAACCGGTCGATTTGGGATATTCCGGGCCCTTGATGGTGTTCCGTCTCGTCCTAATACCGGTTTTTTTTGCTCATTGCTCGTCATTAGTGTGAGTCCTGTGACCACCACACCCCTTCTTCGTATCGAAAACCTGCACGTCTCGGCGGCAGCCAACCGCACCCCCATCCTCCATGGCATCGACCTGGAAATCCACTACAACGAGATCCATGCGGTAATGGGACCCAACGGTTCAGGGAAAACAACCCTCGCCTCGGTGTTGATGGGCCACCCGGGTTTAGTGGTGACCCAAGGCGCCATCTATTTCGACGGAGAGGACATCACCGCAGATCTTCCCAACAAGCGAGCCAATCGGGGCATCTTCATGGCCTTCCAGCATCCAACCGAGATCCCGGGTGTTCCGATTGTGCAGTTCCTCCGCCAGGCCCTCTCCAACCGCACCGGTATCGACTACTCGATAATCGAACTGCGGCTCAAGGTAATGGACACCATGGCAGAGTTAGGTATCCCTGGCGGCTTCGCCGATCGCTACCTCAACGAGGGGTTCTCGGGTGGGGAGCGCAAGCGAAACGAGATCCTGCAGATGTCGGTTCTCGAGCCCAAGCTGGCCATCCTGGACGAGACCGATTCCGGCTTGGATATTGATGCTTTGCGCATCGTCTCCGATGGAGTGCAGCGCATGGTCGGCCCCGAACGAGGCTTCTTGATCATTACCCACTTCCAGCGCCTGCTGGACTACATCACTCCCAGTTATGTGCATGTCCTGGTGGGAGGAAAGCTGGTGAAGACCGGCGGCGCCGAGCTGACCGCCCAGTTGGAGTCGGAAGGATATGAATCTTTTCGTAGCTAGGCCGGCCCCGAACTTTTCTAATCTATAAGAGAAATGTCTCTTCAAGAGGTATACCGGCAAGTGATCCTGGATCACTACCGTAACCCGCGCCATCGTTCCCCACTATCCGATCCCGATGTCTCCTCAGAGGGCGTCAATCCCTTGTGCGGAGACGAGGTGAAAGTCGAACTGCATTTGCGGGATGGAAGCATCAGCGCCATCTCGGTTGCGGGAAAGGGCTGTTCGATAAGCCAGTCGAGCGCCTCCCTCATGAGTGAAGCCGTTTCTGGGAATCCCATCCCCGAAGTCCTCCACCTGTCGAGCCGCTTCCAAGGGCTCATGCAGGTGTCTGGCGACGCCAGCGAAAACGGTTATGCCGACCTCGGTGATCTGATTGCCTTGGCGGGAGTCAGGCGCTATCCGGTACGGATCAAATGCGCCACCCTTCCGTGGATAACCCTGGAACAGGCCTTGGGGGAAAGCTAGGAGACCCCCCCTTCGGTCATCTTCTCCAAGTCAAGCATCTGGTCCAACTCCTCCTCGGTCAGAAGACCCCGCTCTAACGCCACCGCTCGAACGGTGCGGCCACTGGCGAAGGCCTCCTTGGCCACCGAAGCTCCCGCGTCGTATCCGATGTGCGGGTTGAGAGCGGTCACCACTATCACGTTGCGTTCCACCAACTTGCGAGCCCGTTCGGCATCCGCTTCTATCCCGTCCACACACTTCTCCGCCAGAACCCGCGAAGCGTTGGCCAACAGCCGGATGGATTCCAAGAGGTTGCGAGCAATGACCGGCATCATCACGTTCAACTCGAAATTCCCGTTGGCTCCCGCCCAGGTGATCGCCGCGTCGTTGCCGATCACCTGAGCAGCCACCTGCATAACCATTTCGGGAATCACCGGATTGACCTTGGCGGGCATGATTGAAGAACCGGGCTGCAATGCCGGGAGCCGAATCTCGGCGATGCCAGTGACCGGGCCCGACGAGAGCCAGCGAAGGTCGTTGGCGATCTTGAAAAGGGAGACTGCCACCGTTTTGAGAGCACCCGATGCGTTTACGGCAGCGTCCTTTGCGGCCTGAGCCTCAAAATGATTGGAGGCCTCGGTGAAAGGGATTCCCGAATTCTCCGCAATGACCCCGATGGCCGCTTCGGCCAGACCCTCGGGACAGTTGATGCCGGTTCCCACCGCCGTCCCTCCTAGAGGGAGTTCTTCGAGCTCCACCAGAACTTTTCTTATTCTCTCAGAGCTTTTGCTCATCGCCGCCGCATAGCCGGAGAATTCCTGACCCAATGTAACCGGAGTGGCATCCATCAGATGGGTGCGGCCCGACTTGACCATCCCCGAGAATTCCTCTGATTTTGCGGTCAGCGAACGACGAAGCGTTTCCAAAGCCGGCAGGAGTGACTCATGCTCCGCCGCGGCCGCCGCCACATGGATAGCGGTGGGTATGACATCGTTGGACGACTGCCCGAAATTGACATGATCGTTGGGATGCACCAGCCGCGCCTCCCGCTTCGCGCCCAACAACTCGGTCGCCCGGTTGGCTATCACCTCATTGGCGTTGATGTTGGTAGAGGTACCCGAACCGGTCTGGAAGACATCAACCGGAAAATGCCCGTCCCAATGTCCTTCCATCACTTCAGAGGCCGCTTGACTCACCGCCTCGGCAATCCTCGAATCCAGGTATCCCTCCCGCCCGGCCGCCGTCGCCACCGATTTCTTTATGAGTCCCAGCGCCCAAATGAACCGCCGCTCGAAACCTGTGCCGGAAATCGGGAAATTGTCCACAGCCCGCTGCGTGGAAGCACCGTAGTAGGCGTGGGCGGGAACCATTACCTCCCCCATCGAGTCCCTCTCGGACCGGTACTCCATCACCTCACCCCTTTTTGTTTGGTCGGCTGGCGGTTCCTTGGTCGGATCCCGCGCGTCTGTCATCCTTTAAGGGTATCTGTCATCGATTACGCCATAAGCCATGATGAAACGCGTACCCACCCGATGGTTTGGCCTTGTCTCCTCGGCAACGGTCCTTTCGCTTCTCGTCTTGACCGCCGGATCACTGCCCGCCGACGACCCGGAGACAACCGCCACCCCCCGCACCGCAAGGTTGGCTTTTACTGGCGACATTCTTCCCCACTTGCCGGTGGTCAAGTTCGCCAGGTACTACGCACGACGCACCCACTCCCAAGGCAGCAGCGCATCAATAGTGGAACCCCCGCAGATGTACAGAACTTGGGTTGAGCCCATCGATCGCGAATACAATTTCCTACCCATGTTCGAACAGGTCGCCCGCCAACTGCGGGACGCCGATATAGCGATATGCCATTTGGAAACTACCATTTCATCCCGCAGCCCAGCCGGATACCCGCGGTTTAGCGCCCCTGCGGAACTGGTGGAGGCCATTGCGGAAAGCGGCTGGGACGGATGCTCCCTAGCCTCCAATCATGCCTTTGACTACGGGGTGGACGGAGTAGCCCAAACTGTCGGAGCCATGCAGCAAAGCGGCTTGGCCTTCGCTGGCGCCGCCACCGAAGAGGGGGCACCAAGGGCCGCCCACTACGAGGCCAACGGTATCCGTGTGGGTCACCTCTCATATACATATGGACTCAACGGCCTGAAGTTGCCCCGAAGCCAAAGCTGGTGGGTCAACCTCATTGATCTGGACACCATCGCCCTCGATGCAGCCGTAGCCCGAGCCGAGGGCGCCGAATTCGTGGTTGCCTCCCTGCATTGGGGAACCGAACATCAGCACATGCCCAATGTCTATCAACAGCAAATCGCCCAGGCATTGGCAGAAGTCGGCGCGGTGGATCTGGTGATAGGACACCACGCCCATGTCCTGCAACCCGTCACTCGGATCGATGGCCTGTGGGTGGTTTACGGGCTGGGAAATTTCCTGTCCAATCAGGTAAGACCCCCCAACGAGGACGGTGTGATCCTTTTTGTGGAAATCGGCGACGGCCCGGACGGGGTGGGGGTCACCAGTATCACCTACAACCCAACCTGGGTTGATCGAAACGTTATGCAGGTTGTGGCCGTGACCAGCCGGCTCCTCGATCCGGACCTCGATCACCAACGGCAAGCCGAACTGCGTCGGTCCTGGCAACGAACTGTCAATGCGATTGGGACCCTGGGGGGCCACCAACAGGGAGTCCGACCTATCGGTTCGCCGCCCCGGTCCGGCTAGCTGGTGAAGGGCAGATCAGTGAAGTAGTCAAATGAAGGCTCAGGAGTGGAAGCGGGGGTGGGCGCCGCGATGCCAAGTCGTTTTCTCAGGCCCTCATAACCGCTCTTCTCCAACTCGTGGGCCAGGTCGGGCCCGCCGGAGGTTACGATTTTTCCGCCCATCATCACATGTACCCGGTTGGGTTCCACATAACCGAGAATCCGTGAGTGGTGGGTGATCATCAGCACCCCCATGTCGGGGCGGCGCATATCCTCCACCGCCGCGGCCACGGTGCGCACCATGTCGATGTCCAGCCCCGAGTCGGTCTCGTCCAAGAGAGCAATCTTTGGAGAAAGGACCGAAATTTGGAAGATCTCTGAGCGTTTCTTCTCTCCCCCCGACAGGTTGTCGTTGACCGAACGCTCCAAGAAGGCATCCATATCGAAACGCCGCGAAGCCTCGGCTATCCGGCGCTCTGCCTCCTCGGGATCGATACCCCGTTCCTCCGCCGCCTCCATCATGATCTCTTGCAGATCCACCCCCGGCACCCCCACCGGATTCTGGAAAGCCTGTATCAACCCCAATCGAGCCCGCTCATCGGCCTCCAACCCCAGTATCTGCGTACCGTCCACCCACGCCTGGCCCTCCGCGGTGAAATCAGGATGGCCGGCAAGAACGTGGCACAAAGTGCTCTTACCCGACCCGTTGGGCCCCATTAAAGCGTGCATCTCGCCGAACGGCACTTCCAGATCCACCCCGCGAAGTATCTGCGTGGAGCCCACCGAGGCCTGCAGGTCTCGAACCTTCAAAGCCATGCTCATCTGGTTTCCTCCGTTCCGTTGTCGGGAATACTCACCAACACCCTCCCCTCTTCCACTCGCGTCGGATAGGTGGCGACGGGCCGGGTGGCCGGCAAGGTCAGCGCCACCCCGGTTGTCAAATCGAACACTGCGCCGTGAAGAGGGCATTCCACCTCGGTATCGAAGATCTCTCCTTCTGACAGGGACGCCTCCGCGTGCGTGCATCGGTCCGCCACCGCGTATACCGTTCCCTCAGCTATGAACACTGCCACCACATGGCCGTCGTGGCAGATCTTTAAACCCTTTCCTTCCTCCATATCGGCCAAACGCGCCGCCTCCACCCAGGCCATCAGACTCTCCCACCTTCCTGCGCTTCGGCGAAACGCCGGTTGACAGTCTGGCGTGCCGGATGGTTCAGGTCATCGAGCGGAAGCCGCTTGATCGCTTCCTCAAAAAAGCCCCGCACCAGCACCCGTTCCGCCCGGGTTTTGCTGATTCCCCGACTCATCAGGTAGTAGAGAGACTCGGTCTCAAGTGGCCCCACACTGGACCCGTGCCCACAGATGACATCGTTGCATAGGATTTCCAGGTTGGGCACCGAGTTGGCCTTGGCGCCCGCGGAGAGCACCAGATTGCGATTGGTCTCGAAGGCCGAGGTTCCAGCCGCATCCTCTTCGATTCGCAGCAGGCCGGTGAAGATGGACTCGGCCTGATCTTGCACTCCTCCCTTCAAGAACACGTCCGAACTGGTTGAGCGACCCACATGGTTCACCACCAGCCGATAATCCAACACCTGCTGCCTTTCTCCGAAATACAGGCCCACCACCTCGACGCTTCCTCCCGTTCCCGCCAGTGTGGTGCGCAAATCCATGCGAGCCAACTTGCCACCCAGACCGATCTCTCCCACCCGCAAGGTGGCGTCGCGACCAATCCGAGAGCGATGATGCATAACGCTGGTGCCGTCGGTCCCCATGATCCCGACTGTGGTTACCGAAAGACGGGCGCCGTATCCCACCGTGGTTTGCAGGTTGGGAACCATCACACTGGACATCCCGTCCGGGGAACGAAACAGAACAACCACCGTGGCTTCGGAATTCTCCTCCGCGCTGATGGTCAGAGTGGGGAAGGTGACGGTATCCGGGCAAGTGGATTGGACATCGATCACGAATGGTGCGTCCACCACCCGGTTGCGAGGGATGCGCAAAGTTATTCCGTCAATCGAAAAGGCAAGGGCGGCAGCAGCGAATTTATCGGTGTCCGGGGTTAGCAGATCAGGCGAGGGATCGGTTGCCCAAACCTCCACAGTCGATCCGAACCGCGCCTGTGAGTCGTTTTCGATTCCCATCAGCCAGCCGTCCACCATGACCGCAGTTCCCGCCCGATTACCGAGCGCGGCCACGAAATCGTCATCGGAAAGAGGATCGCCGGGAACGGTGGGAATACTCATCTCATCCAGATCGAACCCGAGATTGACGTACTTCCAGTTCTCCTCCTTCGAAGAGGGCATCGCCAGGCGACGGTACGCGTGAAGGGCATTCCGGCGTTGGGAAGCCAATAAATCGGGCACCGCGGCGCTGAACCGCTCAAGGGTTTGGTTGTCGAGACTCAGCATGGATTGAAATTCGCTTCCAAGAGTTCAGTAACAGATGCTATCGGAACCTTGGTGATTACCAGAAACCGCTATTCCCGCCCGGTTGTCGAAAGACTCGGGCGCCGGGCGCCCAGAACAATTACCCGTCCAAGACCCGGCGGACAATCTCGAACACGCCGTCGAACATCTGCTCAGTGAGCCGACCGGTGAAGGTGTTCTGCTGGCTGGGGTGATACGAGGCGACAAGGATCGGGCCCTCACCCAATACGGTCATGGCTCCATGTCCGAACCTGGGTCGGGGCCGAGGCGGAGACCAACCCAGGCGGGGAGCCAGACGCAGCAGATTGCTGTGAGCAAGACCGCCCAACGCCATCACCACTTTCATCCGCCGCAGACGACTCAACTCCTCCGTGAGCCAGTCCGAGCAGTTGGCGGTCTCCTCGGCCAGAGGGCGGTTACTGGGTGGGGCGCACCGCACCGAGGCTGTGACCCAGCAATCCCGGAGCCTGAGACCGTCACCGGGTCCCACCGAGTGGGCCTGGTTAGCAAACCCCGCCCGATGAAGGGCCCGGAACAGCCAGTCACCGGATCGGTCGCCGGTGAACATCCGCCCCGTGCGGTTGGCGCCGTGGGCGGCAGGCGCCAGACCCACCAACACCAGGCGCGCGCCCCAATCCCCGAATCCCGCCACCGGACGACCCCAGTAGGCCTCCTCACGATAGGCGGCTCTTTTCTCTGTCGCCACCTTTTCCCGCCAAGCCACCAGCCGCTCACACCGCCGACACTCGACCAGCGCAGCAGTTAGTTCTTCCCCGGTGGCAGCAGTTCCGCCATTCGCCGGGGGGAAGGTGCTCCCCATTGGGTCTTGCGCCCGATTCAAAAGCGGCTGAGGCGCCGGCTGCTCCTACTCCACCGACGCGAGAAATTCAAAGAACAACTCTGCCCAATCTTGGGCGGCGTCGAACTGCGGGGCATGGCCCGACCCTTCGAACATCTCCATCTCAACCCTACCGCCAGCCCCTTGGTACTGCTTGAGGACATCACGGATCTGGGAAACCATCAACTGGGGAGGGAACACGTCGGCTCCAGGCCAACCGGGTACGAATCCCGCCTGCCCCAAGGTACCCATCTCCCAAGCCGATCCATCAGCGATCACGATGTCGGCGCTGCCGTGCGTCCACAGCACGGGCGGCTTCGGATCCAAGTCAACGATATTGGACCAATTGCAGTATTTGCCTGAAAGAGCGTTGAGAATTCCCCGGGTACCAGCCGCCACCCCCGGCCAGTTTCCCGTGGCCGCAAAGTCACCCGGATAACCATCATCGCCCGCGACCGACAACAACACCTCGTCGACCAGCAGGTCCTCCCGATCGGACGGTTCCCGATGATTGGGCGCCCAATAGGAAGAATTCATGACATTGCGGGGAGACATCACGTCGTCCGACGAACGGTCTTTATCCGCTAAACGGGCGGTGAAGTCAGGATTGCCAGTCCCCCCGCCAGTACCTGCCCAGTCCGAATAGCAGGGGGTGCCGTCCCGGTGAGTACCACCGAACCCGTATGGTGACACCGGGTCTATGAACGTCAACGAAGCAACCTCTTTATCCATTGCATAAGCAGCGATGGCCGCGCCGCCCGTCGACCATCCCACCAAGTGAACGGGTCGTTCGATTCCGAGTGCTTTCACCACCGCGAAAGTGTCATCCGCCCAGTCCCGCAGGCCCCTGGTGGCGTCAATCGGTTTAGGTTCCGAACGGCCGAACGATCTCATGTCGGGAGCTATGAAGCGGTATCGTTTCGGCGCCCCCGGCCAAAGGTGTTCATAGAAACGTCCCGTGGAGAGGTTCCCGTGGATCATCACCACCGGGATGCCGTCCGCCGGTCCCGATTCGTAAATGAAGGCATTAAGGCGATCAGTGCTGACCGGCCGTGCCCGTACTCCGTTCAATAAATCCATTCCATACCACCGCCTCCATTCTCGACGCGCTTCGCATACTAGCTTGGATCGGTAGAAGAGGTTTGGCGGAGGCACAGTTTGGAAAGGGTCCCTGGGCAACAATATCTGCGAATCTCAGGGGCCCTCATGAGACTGTGGGACTCCCTCCCAGACCGACTGGAAAGATGGAATCAGCTAAGGACTCGGTTCAAGAACATGTGCATACGCTCTCGAGCCGCCCGGCCATATTCGTTTTCGAAATAGTCGAAGGCATGGATTCCCTTCGGCCAGATGGCCAGTTCTGCTTGGTTGGCAGCCTTCCGCCACCGGCTGAACATGAATAGTGAATCATCAAACAGTGGATCGATGGTTCCTACGGTGAACAACGCCGGAGGTAGACCGCGGAGGTCGGCAAATATCGGGGAGAGATCGGGGTCGCATAGGTCATGGTGGCCAGCGAACTGTTCTGTAAACCATGAGATGATGGAAGTGGTGAGAATCAATGTCCCTTCTCCCGCTTCCAACACCGAGGGGGTGCCCCGCAAGTCATATGCCCCGTAGGTGAGCAATGCTGCTCGGAAAGGGGCGAGCCCATGACTGTCTCTGAGCCGAAGACAGGTAACGGCGGCCAGATGGGCGCCTGCGGATTCTCCTCCTATGGCCAACAGTTGCGCCCCGAAGCTGTCGGAAGCATTGTGATGCAACCACAGTGCCGCCGCCTCGCAGTCGTCCGGTCCTGCCGGGTAGGGGTGTTCAGGAGCCAACCGATAGTAGGTGGATACCACGGTCAGTCCGGTGGCGTCGGCGAGTCTTTCCAGCATCGGGTCATGATGGTGGGGGCCGCCCACCACCCACCCCCCGCCATGAATGTGCAAGAAAACCCCACGAGGCCGACCAACGGGTGGTATAACTCGGAAGCGGAGCGGTCCGAATGGACCTTCCACCACCTTCTCAGAAGCACGGTCCGAGTACACCAAAGGTCCGAACACCGATTTGCCCTCCTCCCGAGCCTGTCGGGCAACCACCGGGCCCACGTCCGAAATCTTGGGAAGATGACGAGTGTCCCTCTCAAGTTCAGCGTTGAATGCGAGCACTCCGGCAGGGGCGTCGCTGGGTATCTCCAAACTGGCCTCCCCGAAAGTGCGATTCCTGACCATGGCTGCCGTCCCGATCAACCGGGAGGTTGTATCAACTCTATGACGTTTCCGTCCGGGTCTCGGATAAATGCCTGATGGCCGGCGCCGGGCGTATGGCGTGCACGATTATGCTCCACTCCCCGGGCGGTTAGCCGGCGCAATAGCTCATCCAACCTCTCGACCTCCAGGGCAAAATGATTGTTGGCATTCGATCCCACCGCGTACACCTCCAAGATGTGAATGGCATGCTTCGGTCCGGCCCCCACCCAGACTCCAGGGACCCCGAAATCTGGGCGTGGAAGTTCAGGCAGACCGAGCTTTTCGATATAGAACTCCCTGGCCACAGCCAAATCGGTTGTCGGTAAGTTCACATGCTGAAGCATGGTGAGATGTCCGAAAAGGCCGTTATCACTCACTGACCGTCACCACCTTCCGATTTGCCGCTGGCTCCATCAAGACGCGGATGGTAGCCATATTCACCGCGCTCTCAGATAGCGGAAAGACGGGAGCCGGGCATAGTCTCCAGACGTACGGGATTCGCCGTGACTTTGCATAGGAACGCGCCGGCCGGCATCCCGACTCGCTAGCGAAGTGATCAGAGACCGCTGCGATCGGGACACCGCCTCGATTTTGCGATCATTGATACGGGCTGTGCCCAGCAGGTCCCACCGCAGCGGCACTCTTCCCACAAACAGCACGGGTTTTGACTCCTTTGTTCCCTGGGCGAAATGCTGATGGTCGACTCTTGGGCGTTTCCTATGGGACTGGCGGGCGCGGGGAGCAGGCAGAAAATGCCAGCGCCTCAGCTCCCGGGTGCGTCCTGGGATCTAAGCGCGCCCGTGGACACTTCGCTTACCGGGTTCCACAGCATCCAGCCCAGGTTAAACCCTTCAGCGGCATCTATAGATGACCGGACCTGGTCATCTCGATGACCAAAGTCCTGCAGCCAGGGACGAATCACCACCCCGGTTTGCATCCGGGCAACGGCGTCCTCCAATGCCGCATTAACCACTCCGCCGGGATGGCTGTTGGGCTTGTCATAGCCGAACCACCCGTCGTCGTAGTGGCTGGGATAGAGCATGGGTGAGACGACATCCAACACCCGGGTGATTCTCTCCCACTGCTGGCCGATACCCCCGTCATCGGGCACGGTGGTCAGAAATCCGAAGATGTCCGCCGCCACTGCACATCCCATCGGCCACAGCAGAGCCCGTGCCTCTTCCAGGAAGGAGTTGATGGTGGCCACCCGTGACTCGGAGTCGATGGGCCCATCGAAAATGGCCGATGGTCGGCGCGAGTCGGGAAACCTTATGTAGTCGAATTGGATTTCATCCACTCCCAAACCGCATGTCTCCACCGCCAAATCCAGCGCGTAGGCACGGGCCTGGGGATCGGTGGGATCCAAGAAGTACTGATGTCCCTGCCGATAGGGCTGGCCCAGTTGGGAGTCCCATACGGCCATGGTCGGCTTTTTCAAACTGGCGGTGGGGTCCTGGAAAGCCACGATTCTGCCGATAAGATAAATGCCCTGTCGCTCCAGTTGGTCGGCCAATCCCCCCAAGTCGTATTGTGGATTCACCGCTCTCACCTCCCGGGCCAACTCGACCTGGGAATCGTAAAAGACCTGTCCCGTTTCGTCTTTGATATCCAACATCACCCCGTTCAACTCGGTCTCCTGCACAAGCTTCACCATGGCATCCCATTCCACCCGATCTCCGGCCACGCCCGCCGCTACATGCACTGCCCTCACCACGAGTTGGGAGATGATCAGTTCGGTGTCTCCCGGACCGCCGTCCCATTGATACGTGGCGCCGATCCAAGCCGGCCGGGTCACATCAATCTCGCCCTCTTCCACCCTCTCCAGGATGAACCTTCCGTCGCCGCCGGTAAGGGTTCTCACCGACCCCGAACTCACCAGCGCCCCTTCAACAGGAATCTGATTGGGGTCGGTCACTCTTCCTCGCAGCGTCCGCGGCCGGAGATGAACGGCCAGAGAACTCTGAGGCGGACCGGCGACGGTGACCGTTTTCTGTAGGTGGCCCGGGGAGATCAGGACATATCGGCGCCCATCCGGCACCCAATCCAATACGGCTGATCCCTCTAGATCGGTGACATTCACCACCTCCCCATCATGGAGGACCGTTGCATCCCCTATCCCCAGCCCATCGTCATCCAACACATAGAGAGTAAAGGGCTGATTGTCATCGAAAATCAGCCACAACATCCAAATCACCCAACCGAGGGTGATCAAGGTCAACAACCTGCGGGTCCAGAGCCTGCGCCAAGACATATTCACTATCGAGATTAGGTAACACCGGGGTTAAGGTATACCTGATGTTCGGCTTTCTGTTTTCGGTGGTGATCGCCGCGTTCGCCGGAGCGGTCGGCGCCAGACTGGCCGGCAGTCCCACCACAGGTTGTTGGGCCTCCGTCGTCTTGGGTTGGGTTGGTTCCCTTCTGGGTTCCTGGTTGGCCGGCCTGCTGGGTTGGCCAACCCTTTGGGAAATCAGAGGTTTCCCGGTGATTTGGGCGGTAATCGGAGCAGCACTGTTCGTGGCGTTGCTCAATCTGATTGGCGGACGCCGGTCCGGGCGATCTGCTCGCCCACCTACCTCCAGCTAGAACCCCAAAAGGTCTCCGGGGCTGTTCAGCCGACGGCGCCCGACTCGGCCATGTTCAACTCGATGAGACGATTCATCTCCACCGCATACTCCATCGGGAGTTCTTTCACTATCGGCTCGATGAACCCGGCCACCACCATTGAGGTGGCCTGATCCTCGCTGAGGCCTCGGCTCATGAGATAGAACAACTGCTCCTCTCCCACCTTGGAAACGGTCGCCTCATGACCGATCTCGGCATCATTTTCCTCGATCTCCATGTAGGGATATGTGTCAGAACGAGACTCTTCGTCCAGAATCAAGGCATCGCAGCGCACAAAGCTCTTCGATCGCTCCGCGCCCGGCTCCACCCTCACCAGACCTCGATATCCCGCCCGGCCGCCCGCTCGGCAGATCGACTTGGAGACAATGGTGGAAGTCGTGTCCGGAGCGACATGAACCATCTTGGCCCCTGCATCCTGATGCTGTCCCGAGCTGGCAAAGGCTATGGACAGCACTTCCCCATGGGCGCCCGGCTCCATTAGCCACACCGCCGGATACTTCATGGTCAGGCGCGATCCTATATTGCCGTCCACCCATTCCATAGTGGCGTCGGCATAGGCCGCGGCCCGTTTGGTTACCAGGTTGAAGACGTTGTTGGACCAGTTTTGAATGGTGGTGTATCGACAGCGTCCACCTCGGAGGACAGCAATCTCCACCACCGCCGAATGGAGAGAGTCGGTGGTGTAAACGGGGGCCGAGCAACCCTCCACATAGTGGCAGTAGGCGCCCTCGTCAACGATGATCAGAGTCCGCTCGAACTGGCCCATGTTCTCGGAGTTGATCCGGAAATAGGCCTGCAGTGGCTGGTCGACATGCACGCCCGGAGGAACATAGATGAAGGAACCTCCCGACCAAACGGAGGAGTTGAGAGCGGCGAATTTGTTGTCGTTGGGAGGGATGATCGTCCCGAAATACTTTCTGACCAGGTCGGGATATTCCCGCACTGCGGTGTCCATGTCACAGAACAACACGCCCAATTCTTCCAAGTCGTCCCGGTTTCGGTGATACACCACCTCCGACTCGTATTGGGCGGTGACGCCTGCCAGAAACTTACGCTCCGCCTGGGGGATTCCCAGCTTCTCGTAGGTGGCCTTGATCTCCTCGGGAACCATATCCCAGGTGTGGGCCTGTGTCTCGGTGGGCTTTACGTAGTAATAGATGTTGTTGAAATCGATCTCGTCGAGCTGGCCTCCCCCTCCCCAGGTGGGGATGGGTTTGGCCAGAAAGTGCTTGTAGGCGCGTAACCGGAAGGAGAGCATCCACTCCGGTTCTTCCTTCATAGCCGACATCTGCCGGATTATCTCCTCCGAAAGGCCCTTTTCCGGTTTGAAGACGTAGTCTTCCTCGGAGTCGTGCCATCCCAGCTTGTAGGCTCCCAGATCAATATCAACAGTTGCCACCAAACACCTCTTTCACCAAATGGCCGTTGGTCATTAAAATACTACCATCCTCCCGGCGGCCCCGCATCGCCCGTTTTTGTCTCTCAGGGGCGAACCGAGGCCAATAGCGGCTGAGTGGGACTCAGCGGAACCCTTCGAGCCGCTTCAAGAACCCAAAAACGACTCGCTTCCCGCGACCAGGAGTTCAAGATCCGCTCCGCCACCGGACTCTTGGTGTGCTGGCGATAAAGGGTCACCAAGCGCCGAATCTCCTTCGTGTCCTGGTCGGTGGGTCTTCGGACCGCCGGAGAAGTATCTGCCAGAAACCCCTGCAGCCGGAAGTCTGGGTCCCATACGTAGCTCACACCGCCGGTCATTCCCGCCGCGAAATTGCCGCCAACCGGGCCCAGGATCACCACCGTGCCTCCTGTCATGTATTCGCAGCCGTGGTCAGAGCAACCCTCCACCACCGCGGTTCCGCCCGAGTTTCGGACGGCAAACCGCTGGCCGACCGTCCCTGACATGAAAAGGTTTCCCCCGGTGGCGCCATACATCACGGCATTGCCGGCGACATGGGGAACCGCCTCGGGGTTGCTCTCGGTCCGGCGGGGCACCACCACGATCCGTCCTCCTCCCATGCCCTTGCCCACATAGTCGTTGGCTACGCCATCCAGGCGCAGAGAGATGCCGGGCGCCAACCAGGCGCCAAAGCTCTGCCCGGCCGTGCCAGACAATGTCACCGAAACCGAGTCTTTGGGCAAACCTTCCAAGCCCCATCGGGAAGTAACCATCCCCGACAGCCGAGCGCCTACCGTGCGGTCGGTGTTGGAGATGGGATAGGACATGTGGATGGGGACTCCCCCCTCGATCGCTTCTTTCGCTTCTTCCGCCAGTCGCCGAGACAGCTTGGAAATCTGGAAGCTGCGGAATCCCGGGTGGCGGGGTCGGGAGTCGGACCGCGCCAGCAATGGGCCGAGACTGGCGGCCAGGGGATGATCAACCGGCGCCAGTAGATCGGATCTCCCGATCACCTCCTCCACGTTGCGGGTGCCCAAAAGCGCCAGGTAACGTCTGGCCTCTTCGGCCAGCATCCGAAAGACCCCTACCACCTGCTCCACCTTCCCGGTGTACTTGGCCCGCAGATCCTCCCGCTGGGTGGCAATCCCCACCGGACAGGTGTTGAGATGGCATTGTCGCACCATCTTGCAGCCCAGAGCCAGGAGGGGCAGGGTTCCGAACCCGAAGCGATCAGCGCCCAGCAGGGCCGCGATGACCATATCCCGTCCGGTGCGAAGCCCCCCGTCGGTCTCCAACTCCACTCCACCCCTCAAGCCGTCAGCGGTTAGGGTCTGATGGGCTTCCGCCAAACCCAGCTCCCAGGGGGAGCCGGCGTGTTTGATCGACTCCAGAGGCGAAGCGCCAGTGCCTCCCTCGGCGCCCGAAATCAGTACCACATCCGCTTGGGCTTTGACTACTCCCGCCGCGATGGTGCCCACCCCCGGCTCGGAGACCAGTTTGACAGAGACCTTGACCGTTGGCTTGAAGGTTTTTAGGTCATAGATGAGTTGAGCAAGATCCTCGATCGAATAAATGTCATGATGGGGTGGGGGGGAGATGAGGGTCACCCCCGGCTTGGTGTGGCGCAGCCGGGCAATCTCCGGAGATACTTTATGTCCCGGCAACTGGCCGCCCTCTCCGGGTTTGGATCCCTGGGCCATCTTGATCTGCAGTTCAGAGGCCGAGTGGAGATATCCGGGAGTCACCCCGAAACGCCCGCTCGCCACCTGCTTGATGGAAGAGTTGCGCGGCGTGCCATAGCGTTCGGGGCCCTCTCCACCCTCGCCGGAGTTGGAATTGCCTCCGATAAGGGTCATGGCTTGAGCCAAGGCCTCGTGCGCCTCCTTGGAAAGAGCGCCATGAGACATCGCCGAGGTCACGAATCGACGCATTATGGACTCGGCCGGCTCCACTTCCGAGAGACGAACCGGGGTCTGTTCCACGAATGTCAAGAGATCACGAATGTGGGTGACGGGTCGCTGCTGGATCGTTTTCAGGTAGCGGTCCCAGTCTTCTTGGTTCCCCGACCGGGCCGCCCTCTGCAAGGAAAGCACCACACTGGGACTGGTTACGTGGAACTCTCCCCTTCCTCGCTGCTTGTAGAAACCCCCCGGATCCTCCGTCCCCGACGTGTAGAGGGAATGCAAACGGAGGGTATTCCAGGCTAGGTGATCAAAGCCCCGGCCCGACAACCTGCTGGGCGTGTTGGGGAAGGCAAACTCCAACACCTCGGTGTCCAGTCCCAGCGCTTCGAACAATTCGCTTCCTCGGTAGGCGGAGACCGTACAGATCCCCATTTTGGACATCACCTTCAAAAGGCCGTTCTGCAATGCGTTCCGGTAGTTTTCCTGGGCCTCCACCGGGTTCACCCTCAACACACCGTCGTGGGCCATGTTCATGATCTCACGAATCGCCAAATAGGGATTGACGGCCGATGCTCCGTAGGCCACCAGACAGGCCAGATCGTGGCTGTCGCGAGTCTCTCCGGACACCGCCACTATGGAGACCTGCAGCCGCAGGCCACGTTCGATCAGACAACGGTGCACCGCCCCCACCGCCAACATCATGGGCGTCGGGGCATGGGCGGAGTCGACTTCCCGATCCGACAGCACGATGATGCTGGCTCCCTGCTCGGTGGCCTCCACCGCCTCTTCACAGATTTGGTCGAGCCTCCGTTTCATGCCCTCCTGGCCTTCCTCGACCGGCCACACACACGGAATCCAATGCGAGAACAGGCGTGGATCGCCGGATCGCACCACCATTTCCAGTTCGGCGAGGGACAGCACTGGAGACATCAGCTCCATTCGGGCGAAGGGTCGATAGCTGTCCGCCAAGAACGATCCCCGCCCTCCCAGATAGGTTCGCAGAGACATCATGGCTTTCTCTCGAATGGGATCCATGGGGGGATTGGTTACCTGCGCGAAAAGCTGATGGAAGTAATGGCTCAGCCGTCGGGGACGCCCGGAGAAAGCGGCCAGAGGGGTATCGCTTCCCATCGAGCCCAGCGGGCTCTTACCCAAGGCCATATCGGCGAGGATCAGACGATGCTCCTCCGCCGTGTAGCCGAACACCCGGCACAGTCTCTCATGTTCTATCTCGAACCTTTCATGGGCAGAAAAAGGCTTCTGGACGTAGAGGGTCTGATGCTCTGTCCACTCCCCGTAGGGGCGGCGCCCACTCAATTCGGCGCGAATCTCGTCGCTGAACCGGATCCGTCCGGTTTCCCCGTCGAAGAGGACCGTCTCCCCCGGACCCAGTTGCCCGGTGCGTTCCGCCTTCGCTTCCTCCGACGGACACACCCCCGCTTCCGAAGCCACTATCAGCATGTCGGGAGTGATCGTCCAACGAGCCGGGCGCAGGCCGTTTCGGTCCATACCGGCCAGAAGTGAGATTCCGTCGGTGACCGCCACTGACGCCGGACCATCCCAGGGTTCGGTCAAAGAGGAGTGGTACTCATAGAAATCTTGTATCTCAGGTTCAACCGTGAAAACCTGATCCCAAACCGGTGGGATGAGCATCTCCTTGACATGGGAGAGGGAACGTCCGGAGCGCAAAAGCAACTCGAACACGTTGTCCAGGCTGGCGGAATCCGAAAGGCCGGGCTGCACAAAGGGACGCAGATCTTTCAGCCGGTCTCCCCAGATTCGGGAACGAACACTGCGCTCCCGCGCCTTCATCCAGCTCCGGTTGGCCGAGATGGTGTTGATCTCCCCGTTGTGGGCGAGGGACCGGAAAGGCTGGGCTATCTCCCAGGCGGGGGAGGTGTTGGTGGAATAGCGCTGGTGGAAAATGGCGAAGGATGTCTCATAATCGGGGTCCACCAAGTCCCAGTAGAAGTCGCTGATTCGCCTGGCAGTGAAAAGACCCTTGTACACCACCGTGCGGGCCGAGGCACTGGGGATCGAAAAGGACTGGAGACTCTCCCCTGTCCTCTCCATACGCTTTCTGGCCAGAAACAGGCGTCTTTCGACATCTTCGGAATCGAGATCACCGGGAAGGCTCACCAAAGCCTGGCGAATGACGGGCATCAACCGGCGGGCGCGGGGGCTGAGAGAATCGGGATCGGTGGGTACGGAACGCCATGCCAATAGAGGCATTTTCTCCTTCAACAGGGCTTCCTCGACCAATTCCTCTCCCGGCCGTGGGTCTTCGGCGGGGAGAAACGCCATTACCACTCCCAGACGTTTGGGAGCAGTGACCCCCATACCGCTTAGGTACCGGTTGAGTAGCCGACGGGGTATCTGGGTGAGAAGACCGGCGCCATCGCCCGTGCCGTCGGCGGTCTTGGCCCCGCGATGATCGAGCCGCACCAGGCACTCCACGGCAAGCCTGGTCAGCCGATAGGAAGGCGCCAGACTCCGATCCGCAATCAGGCCCACCCCACAGGCGTCGTGAAAGCGGGAATTGCGTTTGTTCATTAGACCTGAGTACTCCAATAGCCCCTATTAGCAGGAATCCATTTAAACTAATGGAAATCGCATACGCCAAAACCCAGGATTCCGGCTAGCGAAGCCGGGGAAGCCCACTCAGGAGGTGTTGAAAGGTGCCGGTGATCGTGGTTGGAGCAGATACTCCCACCGGCGAGATGATTGTCGACCGGGTGACTGACCCCGACCGGGAGGTCCGGGCATTTGTCTCCGATCCTTTCCGGGGGGCCCGATTCAAAGAGGCGGGAGTTAAGGTGGCCCTGGGCGACATCTCCGACACTTCACACCTGTCCGCAGCATGCCTCCGCTGTCACACCGCCGTCTTGGTCTGCGAAGCCGTCCATGACGGACGAGAGATATCTTTCGCCGCCGACGCCCCGCAACTGTTGGCCCAGTGGGCGCAGGCCGCGTCCGAAGCTGGGGTTCGGAGGGTCATCTGGGTCGCCAACCACCCGGTCCCCACCGCCGACGTCCCCGAACAGACCACCGTAGACAGCACCCTTCCACCCCTGGAGGTTGCTGAACGGGTAGCCGAATTGGACGATGCAGCCGCCATTTAGAAAAACTCCGATCCAGTGGGGAACCTCAAGTCGCCAAATCCGATAAGTGCGCCGTCTCGACTGAAAACTCCGCGGCTCTCTTTTTGTGTTTGTCTCTCCTAAGACAACAGGGAAGACAGCCCCTCCAAAAGTAGGTCGATGGACTCCTCGGCGGTGGTGGCATGCGGAGAAACTCTCACCCATCCGGCTCGATCAGCCAGCACCACTCCTCGTTCTCGCATATCCTCGACCACCTGTCCAGATGGGTGGCCCGGTACCCGGAAAGTTAGGATCCCCGCCCTCTCGCTGGGGTTCTTCCATGGCCGGCGTAGTTCGCACCCGGCTCTCTCCAGCTCCTCCTCCAGCCTGTCCACTGTCGCCGAGATACGACGGCTGATGGCTGCCTGCCCGGCCAGATTGATCACTTCACAGGCGGTGGCCAGCGCTACCGCCCCCATCACCGGATCGCTGCTCATTTGGTACCGGGTGGCTGATGGGGAGGGAGGGTGGGGCGGAGGGGCCTGAAAGTCCAGTGGATCGGCCACACCCATCCATCCGGTGAGGGTCGGCGTCAAGCGTTGCATAGCGCGATCGGAAGCCATCATCACCGCGCCTCCGAATCCCGCTCTCATCCACTTGTGGCTGCCCGCCGCCACCACATCCACCGCCTTGGCATCCACCCCGAAGGCGCCCAGGGACTGAATGGCGTCCACCACCAGCAGCGGAGTTGGGAAAGCCTCCCGAAGCTTCCCCAAATCGGTGCGGAACCCGGTAGCAAAATCAACATGGCTGACCGCCACCACCCGGGTGGACGAGTCGACGAAGGGCCGCAGACTATCAGGGGTAAGCCGATGATCCGGCAATGGAACCCGGCGTACTTCATCGATCAGACCTGCCTGCTGAGCCCGAATCCACGGATAGAGGTTGGTGGGGAACTCCCCCTCTGGCGCCACCACGTTCCCGCCCCTCAAACCGAAGGCGACATGGAAGATCGCCGACCCGGTGGTGTGAGTAACGGTTACCCCATCAACCTCCACGTCCAACAGAGACGCCAGCGACTGTCGCCCCTGTTGCATCGCCTCCATCAGGAGGGTGCTGAGATTCTGGTTGGCGGAGCAAAACTCCGCCACATAATCTGCCACTCGGCTTTGCACCAATCTAGAAACGCTGGAGATGGCCGCCGAGTTCATGAACCCCAAGGGCTCACAAAACTGTTCCCGGTAGGCAGACGGCAGCGATGGAAGAATCATTTGATAACGGCTCCTTCTTTACGGGAGTGCAACTCCCACCAGCGCGCCCAACTCCTCCAAGGCAGCGGTGGGATCGGTTACTTTGATGGTGGCCATGCCCATCTGGCGGGCCGTCTTAAGGTTGGCCCCGATGTCGTCCAGCATCACCGCTTCGGCAGCCTCCACTCCCAACCGGGAAAGCGCCAGGCGATAGATCTCGGGTTCGGGCTTGCGGACCCCCTCCACCCAGGACTCCACAACCATCTCGAAATTCTCCGTCGCCGAAGTCATATCCAGCCCTTTCCAGTTGTTGGTGACAGCCCCGACCAGGAAACCCTCTCTCCGCAGTCGGCGCACCGCCGCCACCATCAGGGGCCGCACACCTACGCCGGATTCGATTCTCCTCATCATCTGCGCAACGTCCAAATCCAACCCCATTTGTCGGGCTTCTTCGCCGAAGCAGCGATAGAAGCACTCGGCGCTGATCTCTCCCCGTTCGTGACGGGCCCAAGCACCCGTTCCGCCTCCGTTCGAAACGATTCGCCCTACTGACCCCGGGGGAAGCCCCTGTTCAGCCTCAAAAGAGAAAAGGGTGTGAAGCGGTGATTCTAAGATCACCCCTCCCAAGTCGAATAGAACCGCCTTTATCTTGGTCATATTCAAACCGTTATTCCTAGACCCTCGGAAGGCGCCTCTTGCGTTCGCGCACGGTAAATCGCAGTCGATGAACCGGCTCGCCTTCCAGATAGATCACGAAGGAATGGTCTCCCTCCGCCTCAAAAGGAAGTGAGTTGAATGTAAAAGCCATTGGATATCCGAAGACCGATCCAGGGGCAAAACCTGAAGGCGACTTGACTGGCAGTTTTCGCTGGGGCATTCGGGAACCCAGGATGCTCCTGCCATCCTGGTCCTGGAGATCCACACCCATACTCACCGGAGATTTGTCCCATCCCCAGGGAAAGGTGATTCGCATACCGATGCCCATTGATGAGTGCCGGGTGGGGAGTTGGCTCACCAGCAACTGATCCCAACCCCCTCCCAGGGCGAACAGCTTTCCTCCCACTACTTGAATAGCGTCAGCCAGGAAGGCGAATTCCACAGACGGTTTCAATCCGGAAAGCCCCATTTCCGACAGATCCATCTACTTCACCGCCACTTCGCGGAGGTTAGCCACCCCCCTTTTCTGTCGCAGAGGTGAAACCGGCGCTTTGGTAATCTGGCCTTGACAAGCCGCAGGCCATCGGCCCGTGGTCCAATTTCAGAGAGGAAACCTCCACCCATGTCCGACCCGGCAAATGTTGCTCTCAAAGAAGAGACCAAAGAACGAATTGTCGACCAGCAACCTAATTTGGAGGAACTGAATCGCTGGCTCTATGACCATCCGGAACTGGCCTACCAGGAGCACCTCTCCTCCGAGAGACTCGTCCAAGTCCTGGGGGGATACGGATTCACGGTGGAGTATCCCGCCTACGGTCTGGAAACCGCCTTTGCCGCCCGCGCCGGCAGTGACGGACCCGAACTGATTATCTGCTGCGAATACGACGCACTTCCCGACGTGGGGCACGCATGCGGGCACAACATCATCGCCTCGGCGGCGGTGGGAGCCGGATTGGCGCTACTCCCCGTGGTAGAGCAACTGGGATTCCGACTCACCGTGCTGGGGACGCCGGCCGAAGAAGCATTCGGCGGAAAGGTGGACTTGATCAACGCCCAGGCTTTCGCAGGAGCCTCCGCCGCCATGATGATTCACCCCGCTCCCCGGGATGTGGTGGACGCCCCCTTTCTGGCCATCACTCAACTGGACGTTGTCTTCCACGGCAAGGAAGCCCACGCCTCCGCATATCCCCACCAGGGTCTCAATGCCCTCGACGCCTTTGTGCAGGCCTATGTCAACCTCTCTACTCTCCGCCAGCACATCTTGCCCACCGACAAGATCCACGGGATTATCACCGAAGGCGGTCAGGCGCCCAACATTATCCCGGCGTTGACCCGCTCCAAGTGGTACGTCAGATCTCTGGACCTCGAGCGGCTCGATGTCTTGAAAGAGCGCGTTATGGCTTGTTTCGAAGCGGCCGCGATGGCTACCGGATGTCAGGTGGAGATCGAGACCCTCGGGCACGGTTACACCGAGCTGGTCAGCAATCCCCTCCTAACCAAACTTTACGCCGCCAATTCCGCCGCTTTGGGTCGGCCGCTTAGAAAGGGTTCCGACCTGTCACCATCGGAAGCCGGTTCAACCGACATGGGCAACGTTTCCCTGGTGGTTCCCTCCATCCACCCCATGCTTTCCCTCCATTGCGCTCCTATCGGCAACCACCAACCCGACTTCACCCGCCAAACCATCACTCCGGACGGCCACCAGGCGATTTTTGACGGCGCCGTGGCTATGGCTTGGACCGCTATCGACCTGGCTGCCGGCAACCTGTGGGACCAGCTTTGAAAGAAAACTTCCCCCAAGCCAACTAGGCGGGAAAATGATCTCCGTGCCGGGGAGCCAGGAAAAACCCCGAGCGCGGCTTGGGTACGAAAAAGGTTGCCTTAGGGGGTACGGGCAGCCTTTGGTCGGCGGCGTGAATCACCTGTTCCATGGTGGCGGGGGCCAGCATGAAGCCGATGCCTCCATGTTCGGCCACCTGGTTTACCACTCCCTTCAGACCTTCCCGATCGGAAATGAAACCCATCCGGGAATCCGTGCGCTCGTCGATCACATCCAACCCGGGATATAGGACGTTGCGGTAGAGGGCCGCCGCATCCATTTCTCCTGGGCCGGGAGACAACTTGATCGACCAACAGCCCTCACCGGTAACAGCCACCGCTTCTCCCATGGTGGCGGGACGCACCGCGGTCCTTACCGCCCCCACCTTTCGCTGCAACCGTTCCCCAGTTATTTCTTCCGCCACCCATCTGTGATAAGGCTTTATACAAAGCTGATCTGTTGGAAAGGCCGCCACCAGCATCCTCCCGGCCGGGTGAGTGCGATCTGCGCCCCACCGGGTGGCATGACGAACGGAGGCGGCGGCCCGATGGTGTCCGTCGACGATATACGCCTTGGGAATCTTGGCAAACTCCCCCAGCAGGCGGGCAGTCATGTCCGGGGGGATTACCCAGATTTGATGCAGGGACCCGTTTTCAAGGGTCACTGACACGTTAGGAGTGTGCTCACAGGTCTCTTCCACCATCTGGTGGATCTGCGCCTGGGGAGGGTAGCCCAGCCCCATCGGACTGGAGCTGTAACCCACTTCCCCCATGTAGTTGTAGAGTTCCTCCTCCCGATCGGTGCGGGTGGCTTCATGCGGAACAAGCCTTTTCGGGACGGCCGCCACCGGCGCATCTCCCACCACGCCGGTCTGGCGGTGACCGTCTTCGGTGATCCGATACACAAACAGCCCCTCCAACAACGGACCGAACGCTCCCTTGCGGAGTTGACGTTCCACATAGTCGGCGGCCTGGTTCATCAACTCCTGGAAGGAACGGTTGGGCCAACTCGCCGAGGGGGCGAAGGCGTTGCAAAACGAATCAGGGTTCTCCGAGGCCCACCGGTAGATCTCATAGCGAGTCATAGAGTCATAGTCGGGAGAAACCACCCGCCATGCGAATTTGGGTGAGACTAGCCGGACTTGGGCCGGCTGCAGCCAGCCTTCCATCACATTTGCTCGCTGCGTTGGGTGGTAACACCCAAGATGTGGGGCAGATTCTCCAGCACAGCCACCATGTTTTCCGGTGTCTCTCCTTTCACCTGTATGACCGCCGCCGCGGTTCCCGCGCCACTGAACACCTGGTTCGTCATATGTTGCACATTGAGCCCCAACGATCTCATGGCGATCAAGACTCCGGACAGCACCCCCACCTTGTCTCTGTGACGAATGGTTAGAAAAGTCCCGGTCGGCGGCAACACGCCCAGGTTCACTACGTTACTAATCTGCCCCAACGCATAGTTCTCCAGCATCCTCACCACCTCGGCGGCTATGGACTCCTGGGCCTGCTGGGTGGAGGCGCCGATGTGGTGGGTCGTGTATACACGGGGATGGCTCACCAGCGCCGAATCCCAATTCCCGGAAACCGAGGCCGGCTCGTCGGAGAAAACATCAATTCCGACCCATAGGTCCTGTCGATCGAGCGCCGCAACCAAGGCGGGCTCGTCCACCACTGCCGGGCGAGAGGTATTGATCAGGAAAGAGCCGGGCTTCATCAGAGACAACAAATCTGTCGAGACCATCCCTCTGGTGTGCCGTGTGGCCGGAATGTGAAGGCTCACGATGTCCGACTTCTCGAAGAGATCCTCCAGCCGGGACACAAAAATCACCCCCAACTCCTCCTTCTGAAGTCTCGTCTTTAGCGAGCGGGACTTCTCAAGGGCTAAGATCTTCAAACCAAACCCAAGAGCGCGTCTGGCCACCTCGATGCCGACGCGACCCATCCCCACTACGCCCAGGGTTTTCCCATATAACCCCTGGGCTTGGGAGAACTCCTTTTTCATCCACCGCTTTTGGCGAATAGCGATCACGTTGTCGGGTATGCGTCGGTCCAAAGCCAGAATTAACCCCATCGTCAACTCCGCAACTGCGATGGAGTTGCGGCCGGGAACATTGGACACCCAAATGGCCCGCCGGGCGGCAGCCTCACAGTCGATGGTGTTGTAGCCGGCGCCTGCCCGGATAATCCACCCCAGATCGGGGGCTGCTTCAATGGTCCGAGCCGATATCTCGGTGGATCGCACCAATAGCACCTGCACACCAGAAAGGGCTTCCCGAAGGGATGAACCCATGAGATCGGGGCGAAGCTGGTATTTGTACCCGAGCTTCTCTATCTCCAGCAGGAACTTTTCGGGAAATCTATCTGCGATTAGCACTTGCATGGTGGCTCTCCTGGGTTGCTATGAGTTTATCGCAGGCCTGTTTGCGAAGTAATCTCGTTCTTGACGTGGTTTCGGAGCACTTTGACCCCTCTGCCTGGGAAATGGTACCGGACTTTTCCTTTACCGACATTACTTACCATCGGGCTGTGGGGGTGGGGGCGGTTCGGATCGCCTTTGATCGTCCCCGGGTACGGAACGCCTTCCGGCCCCATACGGTCGACGAGTTGATCACCGCCTTGGAACATGCCCGGCAGTGGAGCCGGATCGGGTGTGTGATTCTCACCGGGAACGGACCCTCTCCCCGCGACGGAGGATGGGCGTTCTGCTCGGGCGGTGACCAGCGGATCCGGGGCAGGGACGGATACAAATACGCCGACGGCGTCGATGGACCATCCGTTGATCCGGCTCGTCTGGGGAGACTTCACATCCTGGAGGCGCAGCGCATCATCCGGTTCATGCCCAAGGTGGTAATGGCGGTAGTCCCCGGGTGGGCAGTGGGCGGTGGTCACAGCCTTCATGTGGTGTGCGACCTTACTTTGGCCTGTGGAGAGCACGCCATCTTCAAACAAACCGATCCCGATGTGGCCAGCTTCGACGCCGGTTACGGGTCAGCTTATCTGGCGAGAATGATCGGCCAGAAGCGAGCCCGCGAACTCTTCTTTCTGGGCTTGGACTACCGGGCCGAAGAAGCCAAGCAGATGGGGATGGTGAACGAGGTGGTCCCTCATGACCAGTTGGAAAATGTGGCGCTGGAATGGGCGCAGATTATCACCTCCAAAAGTCCCACCGCCCAGCGGATGCTCAAATTCGCCTTCAATCTGGTGGATGACGGCCTGGTGGGACAGCAGATCTTCGCCGGGGAAGCCACCCGATTGGCCTACGGCACCGATGAGGCCGCCGAGGGCCGCGATGCCTTCTTGGAAAAGCGCCGTCCCCGGTTCGATAATTTTCCCTGGCACTATTAGTAACTCCTCTCCCAGAATCACCCGTTTCCAGGCCTGGAAGATCGCCGCCCGGCCACACACACTGTGGGCCTCGGTGGCCCCGGTCACGGTGGGAACCGGACTGGCCATCGGAGAAGGAGTGTTCCGATGGGATGCCTTCTGGATGACGCTCATCGTTGGACTTGCCATTCAGGTGGCGGCCAATTTCGCCAACGACGTCTCCGACGCGGCCCGCGCCGCCGACACTCCAGATAGGATCGGGCCGCCCCGGATGGTGGCCAAAGGGGTGATTTCCCCTCGTCAGATGTGGACGGCGGCCTGGGTGGCGGTATCGGTGGCGCTGGCGGCAGGGTTGTATCTGGTCTTCATCGCCGGGTGGGTCTTGGTCTGGGTGGGCGTCCTATCGGTGGTAGCCATGCTCACCTACGTGGGGGGACCCTGGCCATACGGATATCGGGGCATCGGCGAGCTATTCGTTTTCATTTTCTTCGGGCTGGTCGCCACGGTAGGAACTCGATTCGTCCACGACATGACCGCTCCCGTCAGCGCCTGGGCGTTGGCCATCCCGATGGGGACCCTGGCTTCCGCGATCCTGGTGGCCAACAACCTAAGAGACATACAAACGGATGGAGCGGTCGGGAAACGGACCTTGGCCGTGATAATGGGCGCGGCCCGTTCCAGACTGTTTTACGTCATCCTGATGGGGGTGTCACTGGTAGTGGTGGTGGTCTCCGCGGTGGCGGGGATCACGCCACCCGCCACTCTGGCTACATTGGGTTTGGCGCCATTCGCCGCAGGCCCGGTACGCCTAGTGCTGAGCGGCGCCGAGGGACCCGACTTGATCAAGGTTCTCAAATCCACCTCTCGGCTGCAGATGGGAGTGGCGCTGATCCTGGCTGTCACCATCGCAGTGTGGCGATGAGCCTGGGGCACGGCCGGACACGCCACTGGCTCACCGAGTCCGCTGAGCTAGCGTCTTGGGTGTCACTCCCTGGCCAGGACGCTGTCGCCGTGGTTGAGGATGGCTTCCCATAGTTGAGGGATCCCCTTACCTTCGGTGGCGACAGTGGTGAGCACTTGGGGAGCGGGACCAGGCCGGTAACCGAGCGAGATCATCTGGCGGAGCACCCGTACCGCCCGGTCGGCTCCCTCCTGATCGGCCTTGTTGACGCAAAACACTCCTCCGATCTCGAACAAACCGGCCTTGTCGGCCTGCACTGAGTCCCCCATGCCGGGATTGACCACCACCACCACAGTTGGAGTGACTCTCATTACCTCCACTTCCGACTGTCCCACTCCCACCGTCTCCACCAGCACCACATCGAATCCGGCCAGGCACAGCAAATCGGTGACCGCTTGGGTGGCTTTGGCCACTCCTCCCAGATGACCGCGGGTGGACATGGACCGGATGAATACGCCAGGATCGGTGAAGTGCGTCTGCATGCGGATGCGATCCCCCAACATGGCGCCTCCGGTGAGCGGGCTGGCCGGATCGACAGCCACCACCCCCACCGTCAAGCCGGCGTCACGAATGCAGTCAACCAGGGCTGAAACCAAGGTGCTCTTCCCCGCGCCCGGAGGGCCGGTAACTCCCACCAGCCGCGCAGTCCGGCCGCCGGTTAGGTCCGACGCCCACATTTCGCCTAACCGGGGGTCGGCTGGGAGGTTGTTTTCCACCAGGGTTATTGACCTGGCCAAGGCGCGACGGTCTCCGCCGCGAAGATCGTCCAGCAGACGGGCAAGTTCCGGGCGATGACTGCCCACTAAAACCCGATCGCCGCCTATCCCTCAGCTTCGACCGAGACCACTCCCGGCACCTTGGCCTTGAGGATCCGCTCAATCCCCGCCTTGAGGGTCATCATCGACAACGGGCATCCCCCGCATGCCCCCACCATCTGGATTCTCACCGCTCCCTCTTCAACTCCCAGCAAGATCAGATCGCCACCGTCCATCTGCACCGCCGGGCGAATGTAGTCAAGTGCTGCTTGAAGCACATTCAAATCCACCTCGGGGAGTGACCCCTTTCCCGGATTGGTGGAGCGTTTGGGGAGTTCTAAAAGTGTCTCGGTCATCTGTGCCTCTTCATTAAGGTAACCCGAATCGTAGGCGGATCATTCCGCAAGTCACCATGCAAATACCCGCTGGCCGCCACCGTCGGAGTCTCTTCTCTCGATCCGGGCCCCCAAACCCGACATAACGCCCACCATATCGGCATACCCCCGATCAATGTGCCCTACGCCACTTATGGAAGTTACCCCGTCGGCTGCCAGTCCCGCGATGACCAGCGCCGCCCCGGCCCGGATGTCGGTGGCCATCACCGGACAGCCCGACAGCCGCGGCACCCCTCGCACCACCGCGTGCCCCCACTCGGTATAGATGTCTGCGCCCATACGAGCCAACTCCCCCACATACCGAAACCTTCCGTCGTATAGGTTCTCGGTGATCACCGAGGTGCCCTCGGCAACCGACAGAACAGCCACCATCTGGGGGTGAAGATCGGTGTGAAAACCCGGATAGGGAAGGGTGGCGAAATCCACTGCCCGGGGACGATCCGGTCCGCCCAGCCTCAGCCAACCCTCACCTTTTTCGACCTCGCAGCCGGCTGCTTCCAGCTTGGCGAGTTCCATGCGAAGATGGGCGGGCTCGCATCCGGTGATGGTCACCTCACCGCCGGTGATAGCCGCCGCCATGGCGTAGGTACCGGCTGCAATCCGATCGGACAGTACCCGATGGGCCGCCGGGCGCAATCCCCTCGTGCCCTCGATCCGGATTATCGGACTTCCCACTCCCCTAAGTCGAGCGCCCATTTTTTCCAACTGGCGGCCCAAGTCGATGATCTCCGGTTCACGGGCCGCATTCAAAATGGCCGACTCCCCTTTCGCCATCACCGCCGCCATCAATAGGTTCTGAGTGGCGCCGACACTCGGGAAAGGCAACTTCAACTCGGTTCCGGTAAGACCCCGCGGCGCCTTTCCTACCAGTACCCCGTGTACCAACTCCAACTCAGCGCCCATTTTCCGCAGACCATTCAGATGGATATCGACCGGTCGGGCGCCCAAGTCGTCCCCTCCCGGCAGAGGGATTTGCGCCTCACCAAATCGGGTCAACAGGGGACCGAGCAGCAAGATGGAAGCCCGCATGGTACGGACCAACTCCAAGGGTGCTTCCACACTTATCCGCTCGGGAACCACCATGGCCAGTTCTTTTCCGGTCAGATCGCACTTCACACCCAAGTGCTCCAGGACCATCATCAGGGCCCGCACATCGGCGATATCGGGGACATTGGAGAGCCGGTGCCACCCCGAACAAAGCAGCGTGCTGATCATCTGCTGCAATACTGAGTTCTTGGCCCCCACCATCCCCACCGTTCCCCGCAGGGCAACTCCGCCCTCTATTACTATCTCGCTTCCCACCTTCCTGATTGTACGAACCGTGCCCTGGAAACGGAATAACCTTCAGACACCGCAGCATTCCGATGAAATAGCTCTTTCGGCCGTTAGCCTTTCGCTTCAGGGTCCTCGACAGGAGAGATAAATGAGAGTGGCCATCGGCGCAGATCATGCAGGTTTTCCCCTGAAGCAACAACTCACTGGCTTCCTAACCAGCCAGGGGCACACCGTCTTCGATCTGGGAACCCATAACACCGAGTCGGTTGACTACCCCGACTACACGGTGGCGGTGGCACACGCGGTGGTGGACGGAAGGGCCGATCGGGGGATCATGATCTGCGGCTCGGGGGTGGGCGCGTCCATGACAGCAAACAAGGTGAAAGGAATACGGGCTTCGATCGCCCACGACACCTATTCGGCCCGACAAGGGGTTGAACATGACGACATGAACCTGCTGTGCCTGGGCAGCAGGGTGATCGGCCCCGCCTTGGCCGAAGAACTGGTCAAGACCTATCTGGACGCCCACCTGATTCGGAAGAACTCATACCTTCGGCGGCTGGCCAAGATCAAGAGCCTCGACGACCAACGCTAAGGAGCGCGGCCGGATCGAGAACTCGGAATCAGCTCTGCTGGCTCTGAGAGATGAAAGCTTCCAAATCTTCCATGCTCTGGGTGGCCAACTGCTGCAGGTTAAGCATCCCCTCCATGCCGATACCCGCTGCTATTCGGTACACCACCTTGCCTTCGGGGTTCACCACCACCCAATAGGGAAAGGCCGACAAACCAAAAGTCGTCGCTGCTTTGTTGTTCTTGTCAACCACGGTGGGCGACGTCCATCCCTCCCTTTCCAGCCAGTCCCCGGGCGGCCAGTTGGGACGGGAGCGGTCTATGGAAGTGGCTACTCCGTAGATATCCACGGCGGGGTTCCCGCCGGTCTGGTTGAGCCACGCCTGTACCTCGGGTACCTCTGCCTGACAGTGGGAACACCAATGCGCCAGGAACACGATCAATTTGGCACGCCCGTCGCTCGGATCGATGGTCACAGGATTGCCATTCCAGTCCGACCCACTGAGAGTGGGAGAATCCCAGCCAAAGGCAATGTCCTGGCCCAACGGAACATTGCTGGAAAGAATCGGGATAGGTTCCCCGGTCACGGTGACCTGTACCGGGTCCGGTGCGGTGCTGTTCACGGTGGTCACCGCTACCAGTCCGGCGATGAGCACCGCCCCCGCCACGCCCCCAATGACAACCCACTTTCTTTGACTCTTGGCCTTTTGGCTCCTAGCCGTCATCAGCCTGCACTCCTGTCATCACCGGTCGCCCGAAAGCCAGGAGGATAGCGATGATCAGGGCAAATGCCGCCCCGGCCATAAAGGGAACGGAGACAAAACCGAATTCCTCCACATAGCGGGCCGAGCATGAGACCCCGGCGCCGCACACCCCTCCGCCGGCGGCGGGAAAAGCCTGGACCAGATAGTGATAAACGCTGATGCCAAACCCCACCACTGCCAGCGGCAGAGCGTACCGGCGGGTTCGGGACTGCCCACCCAGCACATCCACGCCGAAGATCACCACCATGGGATACATGGCGATACGCTGGTACCAACACAATTCACAGGGTTCATAGCCGATCACTTCCGAGAAGATAAGGCTGCCCGCCGTGGCCAGGGCAGCCACCGCAAACGCTGGCCACTTCCAAGACCCGCCCAGACCCATACCAACTGCGGCACGCCTCACCGGACGAAACGCCAAGGCCACCACAGCCGCCAGGGCCATAAGGACCAGCAACGACAAAAAGCGGTTGTATAGCTGTACCGACATGTATCTCAACTGCGTAGAGAGTAGCCCCGACGGGATTCGAACCCGCGTTACCGGCTTGAAAGGCCGACGTCCTAGGCCGCTGGACGACGGGGCCCGGTCTTCGGCGGCATCCGAAGCCTACTTCGCAAAGATGCTAGCCGAGCGGGGCGGTCAGTAAAAGAGCCTTACCTTCCTTCCTCCGGATCAATGCGCATATCTCTTTGAGCCCGGCGGGAACCCTCCAGCACCAGGTTGAACAATCTCTCTATCAGATCCGGGTCGAGTTGGTTAACAATGGCCTCTTCCCGCACCGCCTCCAACAATTCCACCTCCCGGTGGTGACTCTTCACAGGCCAGCCACGGTCGGCCTTGGCGCGGCCGATCTCCTGGGATAGCTGTCGCCTGCGGGCCAAAAGCCTGACGATTTCCCGATCCACCAGATCGATGCCGGAACGAAGCCGACTAATGCCCAATTGTACCATCAATTCGGCGAACTCGGTGAGAGACAATTGGCGGGGTCCTTCGGTTTTGGCGGCTTCCGGCTGAGGGTGGACCTCCACGATCAGCCCATCCGAGCCCACCCCTTGGGCAGCCAGGGCCAAAGGCGGCACCCGCGCCGCCCCACCAGAGGCGTGACTGGGATCAATCAGCACCGGGAGATGTGACACCTCTTTCAGATGGGGGACCGCGGTGATGTCCAAGGTGTCGCGATGGCCGGTTCCAAAGGTACGGATGCCCCGCTCGACCAGGATGATCTGATCGTTTCCCTCAGCCATCAGGTATTCCACCGACCACAGAAACTCGTCAATGGTCGCCGATGGGCCGCGTCTAAGCATCACAGGCTTTTGGGAACGACCAGCGACGCGCAACAACTCGAAATTCTGCATAGACCCATGGTGGATCTCCAGAATATCCACCAAATCGCCTGACTCTTCCAGGTCGCGCTCCTCCATGATGGGCATTGCCACCGGCAAATCCACCCGTTTTCCAGCAGCCGCCAGCAGTTTTGCTCCCTCCAGCTTTAAGCCCTTGAAGTTATAGGGAGAGTTACCCGAGCGGTAGGCCGCGGCTCGCAGAATGGAACCTCCATTCTCGGCCACTGCCTCTGCCACGGTGTTGATCTGCTCTTCGCTCTCCACCGCGCAGGGACCGGCGATGACCGGAAACGGGTCCCGTCCGAATCTGGTGTCCCCCACCCGCACCACAGTGCGCTGTGACCTGCTTTTCTTGGTTGCTTGTCTCTCCACTTCCACACCTCTTTAGTGTTGTTGGGAACCGGCGGCTGCGGGCAAAAGAAAACCCGGAGCCGGGCTCCGGGTCAGGTCAGTCGTCGGTTGTTGGTCCGCGCTATGCCTCCCGGAGCCGGGGCCCGGTAAAGACGAAATAGCGATCGAACTCTTCTACCAACATCGGAGCAATATTACTGTCCAGTGGGCGGCTCTTGCAAATGGCCGCCTGCTGATGCATCCTCGCCGGAGGCCATCGCCCAAGTTGCTCCTAAGCTCTCATCAGCTTCGGATGAAACCATTGGCCGGTGTCTTCCAAACCACCACAGGAGCGTCACCCCCAACACCGATCCACCCAGGGCGCTCACCTGATTCCACGTGAATCCCCCCAGGGTGGCGTCTCCCATCCCGAACCGAAGAGAGTCCAACGCAAACCTCTGCAGGCCATACCACACCACCCAGATCGAAAAGAGTTGTCCATATCGCAGTGGCGCCCGCCGTTGGATCAGCCATAACACAACCAGCAACGCCCCGGCGGCCAGCATGCCGTATAGGGCTACATGGTGGTAAACCCCGCAGATCCCATCCGGTCCGGCCTCAAGGAGGGTGCATTCCAACCCGTTGTGCTGGGGGGCCAAGTCGTAGCCGGGCCGCACCTCGTATCCCCACGCCACCTCGGTGGCCCGACCCAGGTGCTCGACTATGGCCAAGTCACCGATCCTTCCCACCACCGTTCCCCATGCCAATCCGAATGAAGCCAGATCCAAAATGGGAAGGGTCGGCAATTCCAATCGCCGCATCCGCCACACTCCCACCACAATTCCGCCCAGGAATCCACCCATTATCGAATAGTTGCCGACTACTGGGTTGAGGGCCGCCCAGCCAGCGCCATCCAGCAAAGCGGCAGGAGCAGTTAGAAGTCGGGCACCCAAGAGGCCGCCCAGCAATACCCAAACCGCCAAAGAGTGGAAGCCAGCCGGGTCAAAACCCCTCTTCTCCAACATACGGGCCACCGCCCAAAAGCCCACGAAGAAACCCACGGCGGCAAAAAGGCCGTGCAACGAGAACCGCAAGGGTCCGACTTCCCAAATCGGGATGGGGGGATAGGCGATGGTCGCCATGACCCCCATAAGACTACAGAACCAAGCGCCAACGCCATTCACCCAACCGGAACCCGCCGGTGGTCACCCAAGATTCAAGGTAGTGATCCCATTTTGTCTCTGATTCGCCCCGGTCGTAGCCAGACCCCTCCGCTATCCCCAGGCGGGAAATGGACCCTGATGCCACCCCCTTTTGCGGAGTTTGTAACTAGCCTCGCTACCAGATGGAAACACCCCCAGAAGGTGAGGATCACATGACCGAAATCCCCAAGTGGACCCTCTCGGGCCTAACCGAGCGGATAGAAAAGACCCTGGCCGGAAACAGCGGGGGGGACGGCCGGTTGATAGAAGGACGGGCGATGGCGGTCCAGGCCTCTCCGGAACTGGGCAACTCGGCCAAGATCGTGATGGGCACCTCCGCCCTGCCTCCTCACTTCGCGACAGTGCCTCACTCTCACGAGGCGGAGGAAGTGGCGTTGGTGCTTTCCGGCTCAGGTTGGGTGGATATCGACGGGAAGTCACACCCCATGAAGGAGGGGACTGTCCTCTTCACGCCGTCCAACAGCCCCCACCAGACTCACTCGGGACCCGAGGGTATGACCGCGCTCTGGTTCTACGCTCCTCCCGGCTCGGAAGTCCGCTGGTTGGCATCCGATGCCCAGGGGGATGACTCCCAGTCGTGAAACACGATTCCTCTTCGGGAGTGACAATCGTCACCGGGTCAGGGGGGGGGATAGGTTCGGCGGTCGCCTCTTCCCTACTGGCAGAAGACCCGCAGGCCCGGTGCGCCGCAGTCGACCTCAAGCCGGGACACGCCTCATCACTGATGGAAAAGCACGGTCCCCACCGGGTGGTGGAGGTGCTCTGCGATGTCTCCAGCCCTGAAGCTGTCCACCGGGCCATGGAGAGGATCGAGAACTGGAACACCCCGGTTCGAGGCCTGGTGAACTGCGCCGGTATCCAGTTGGCCGGACCCAGCGTGGACTTTCCCCCCGAAGGCTGGCAGAAGGTACTGAATATCAACCTGTCGGGCACCTTCTACTGGTGCCAGACAGCCGGTAGGCACATGATGACCCACCAGGGAGGGGCCATCGTCAACCTCTCCTCGGTGGCCGAGTTCTTCGGATGGCCGCTTAGAGCCCCGTACGCGGCCACCAAGGCGGCGGTCAGCGCCCTGACCAGAACTCTGGCCACTGAATGGGCCCACTTGGGTATCCGGGTCAACGCAGTGGCGCCCGGCTACATCAATACCCCCCTGGCTCGGGAAGCGATAGAAAGCGGCCGCATGTCCAAACCCGAAGCTGACGCCCTCCACGCCCAGCAACGGTTTGCCGACACTTCGGAAGTGGCCGACGCGATTGTGTTTCTGCTTTCTGAGCGGGCGAGTTTCATCACCGGCGAGACGCTCAAAGTGGACGGGGGGCTGTCGGCCAAAAAACTCGACTTTCCCCCGAAGTGAACGCGGCTGGCCCGGTATGCTTTCCCACACCCATCCGCCAGTCTCGCCGCCAACCCCAGATGGGGACCCCAACCGTTTGAAAGAGGCACCATGAGAGTAGGAGTGGGCCGGGGAGTCATCACCCCGCCAATCGGAATAGAGCACGCCAGGTGGGGAGTGCAGACCCACCATCGGGCAGAGGGAGTCCACTTGGACCTGTGGGTAACCGTGCTGGTTGTGGAAGGCGAGACCGAAACCTTCGCCATTTTGGACTACGACCTGATGGTGGTCTCAGTGGAAGACTCCGACCGCATCCGAAAAGACGTGGCCGGGGTACTGGGGATCGACCCGCGCAATGTCCGGGTTTCTTTCACGCACACCCACGCCGGGCCGGTGTGGTCGGGCCTCTTGGGATCCCGGTCGGGCCGGGAAGGCCATGAACTGGTGCCTGGTTATCGGGAGACCGTCTGGTCGCAGACGCTGGGCGCCACCCATCAAGCCAAGGCCGCCCTCCGTCCCGCCCGCCTGGCGGCTGGATGGGGAGAAAGTTCCATCGCCGTCAATCGAAGGCTTCGGGCGCCCAACGGAGAAGTAGTGGTGGGACAGAATTTCGAAGGATTCGCCGACCACCAGGTAATGGTGGTGCGATTCGACGATCTCGACGAAAACCCCTTAGCCGCTTTGCTCTGCTATGCCGCCCATCCCATCATCCTCGCCTATCAGAACCGCTTGCTCAGCCCCGATTTTCCCGGAGTCGCCAAACGTGTCGTGGAGGAGTTGACCGGCGCCGCCTGTCTCTATCTACAGGGCTGTGCCGGCAACATCATGACCATTGAGGCCCTGACCGGCGATCTGGGGGCGGCCGAGCGGATGGGGACCATGCTGGGAGCCGAGGCCGCCAAGGTCTTCACTGGCATCCGGACCCGACCCACCAAGAGAAGGTTCGCGGGGATAGTGGAATCGGGAGCGCCGTTGGGAATCTGGGCGGAAGATCCTCTCCCCGACCAGGAGCCCACCATAAAGGTCATCGAGAGAGCCATTGAAATGCCGGTACGGTCCACTGACGATCCCCATCAAGCTGAAGCTCATGCCCAGAGTCTTTCCAGCCGGTTCCTGGAATTGGAGAAGTCGGGAGCATCGTAGGAGGAGGTGCTGGACGCTCGCTTTCGGGCTCGGAGGGCTTTGATCAGCGCCGCTTGGGCGAAGTTGTGTGGGGGCAAGACTCGCCTTTCCACCACCCTGCACGGAATCAGGATGGGTCCCGTAGCGCTGGTGGGGTTCCCGGGCGAGCCGTTCGCGGAGATCGGGGTACGGGTGCGAGAAAACTCTCCATTCCAGTTCACTCACATGGCAGGCTATTCCAACGGGGTCACCGGTTACGTGCCCACCGCCGAAGAATTCGAAAGGGGCGGCTATGAACCGCAATGGGCAACGGCCTACACGGCCGAGGCGGCGTCGGTTCTGGAGAGAGAGGCAGCCATACTGCTCACCGATCTGAACGACACTGGTGGCGACCGCGTATAGTCATGCCTAGTGAAAAACTTCAACTTCCCTATCCCCAACCCGACGACACGGCGCCTCTCTTGGAGGTACGCGACCTTTCGATTTCTTTCGACACACACGCCGGGGTGCTTCCCGCCGTAGAGGACGTCAGCTTCTCTTTGTATCCAGGTGACATACTGGGGTTGGTGGGCGAGTCTGGGTCCGGGAAGACTGTCACGGTCTCCTCTTTGGTGGGGCTGCTGCCCGACAACGCTCTGGTGAACGGAGGCGAGATCCTCTATAAGGGAAAGGAGTTGCTTGGGCTTGCGGATGGTGAGTTGAAAAACATCCGAGGCAAAGAGATCGCCATGGTCTTCCAAGATCCCATGACCTCGCTCAACCCAGTGATGCGGGTGGGGAGCCAGATCGCCGAAGCGCTCCGCATCCATGGTGTCTCCCGCGCCGCCGCTCGACAGAAGGCGCTTGATCTATTGGACCTGGTGGGCATTCCCAACCCTCGCCAGCGTTACCGCCAGTTTCCCCACGAGATGTCAGGCGGCATGCGCCAGCGGGTGGTAATCGCCATCGCCAAATAGCCATCGGTGGTGATCGCCGACGAACCCACCACTGCCTTGACGTCACTATCTGCACTATCTGCCAAAGCCCGTCGGGCTATCTTGGGATTGAGATTCATGAGGTCTGGCTAGCCCCACCAACAGCTAAGAGCAGAATATGGGAAAACTATCCGTTCGAGCCTTGCTCGGCATTTTCGTTGCCTTGACACTGATCGCAACCGCCTGCGGCGACGACGGTGCGGCAGAAGAGGCGGCAGCCGCCGCCGCGGCGGCTCAGGCCCAAACGGCTCAGGCCCAAACGGCTCAGGCCCAAACGGAGGCTGCGGCAACCCAGGCGGCGCTGGATAAAGCCCAGGCCGACGCCGAAGCGGCGCTGGAGGCGGCAGAGGCAGCAGTTGGCGAAGAAGCCCAAGCTGCGCTGGAAGCAGCCATGAAGGCCGCCGAGGAAGCCGAAATGGCCGCTGCCGAAGCGGCGAAGGCTGCCGAGGAAGCCCAGATGGAGGCTGAGGAAACCCAGATGCAAGTCGAGGAAACCCAGATGGAAATCGAGGAGCTGATGGGCGGAGGCACGATTGTGTTCGGCACCAACCAGGAGCCGTCCCAACTCGATGCCTTCAACTCCACCACCGTCAATGACCAGGCGGTTGTGGCCCAGATCTATGAGACACTGGTGATTCTGAGCCCTGGAATACAGCTGCATCCCGGCCTGGCTACTGACTGGTCCCAGAGCGCCGACGCCACTCGGGTACGATTCACCCTGCGGCAGGGGGTTACATTCCATAACGGTGATCCTCTGAGCGCCCATGCGGTCAAAGCTCACTTCGACCGCATGAAGGGTGACGTCGCCGGAGCGGTTACCTCGTCGATTGCCAAAAACTACCAAGACACTGAGGTGATCGATGACTACACGGTTGAACTGGTCTTCTCCAAGCCGGTACCGGACATCCTCATCGACTTGGCCACCCCGGGTGCCGGTATAACAAACGCGACGGCCGTGGAAGCACTCGGGGATGACGCCGGTAAACAGCCCATCGGCACCGGTCCGTTCATCTTCGAGGAATGGGTGGAAGGAAGCCATATTTCCCTGGTCCGCAATCCAGACTGGACATGGGGCGCCTTCTCCTTCTACGGAACCACCGGCCCGGCCCGCGCGGAACGCTTGGTCTTCCGGTACATCCCCGACGAGCAGGCCCGCACCGCGACGCTTTCCACCGGGGAAATCCACTTCCTCGATCTGGTCCCCTCCCAGAACATCTCACCCTTGGAGGCGTTGGACGGCATAACGGTGGAAGGGTTCTCCCTCCCCGGCCTGCCCCAGGTCAACTACATCAACCCCAGCATCTCGCCCACCTCGGACATCCGGGTGCGTCAGGCTATCTTGCATGCTGTTGATCAGGATTCCATCGTCCAAGCCGTGTTCTGCGGCAGGGTGCCCCGCGCCTACGGTCCGCTTTCCAGCAACTTTGCCGAGTACGACTCGATCGTGGAAACCTACTACCCATACGACCCAGCCCGTTCCGCGGAGTTGCTGGACGAGGCAGGGTGGACACTGGGTGAAGACGGAATCCGGCGCAAGGGTGATGAGACCCTCATTGCCCGAATCATTGAGAACCGCAGTTGGAACCCGTGGGTAACGCTCCTGCAGGCGCAACTGAGAGACGTCGGGTTCGACGCCGAAGTGATCACCTTTGAGGCTGGCGGCTACCTCCAAGAAACGGGCGAAACTCCCTATGAACTCGCCTCGATGGGAGACGTGTTCGCATCCCCCGTCACTTTGCAACGGGACTTCCACTCGTCCTCGGTCGGCCCCGGCAACATTAATGTCGGCCACATCCGAGACGACCATCTGGACGCCCTGTTGGTTGCCGCCTCCGAGGAAATCAACACTGCGCGCCGCGCTGAAATCCTCTCCGACATACAGAGATACATCATGGACCAGGCCTACATTGTGCCGATCATCGAGTTGCGCCTCTTCGCTGCGTTCCCGAACGCGTTGAGCGGGTTCTCGGTGGACGGAACCGGGTTCTACAAGTACTTCGCGGGAGCATCCATTAGCCAGTAGGAACTAATCGAGAACCGACAGGCTATGGGCGGATGAGCAAGCAGTGCTGAAATACATCTTCGGCCGTCTGGCCTTGACCATCCCTGTGCTGGTTGGGGCCGCCATTCTGATCTTCTTTATCATGCAACTGGTGCCCGGTGACGCCGTGTCGGCGATGATGACCGGAGGCGCCAAGTTCTCTCCCGAACAGCAGGAGCAGATACGAGAGGCATTGGGCCTCAACCGACCTCTGTTGGTCCAATTGGGCGAGTATCTGCTCGGACTGGTGCAAGGCGACCTGGGTCGTTCGGTGTCCGGCCGCTCCGTACTCGACCTGATCGGAGCCCAGATTCCCTCCACTTTGATCCTGGTGGCCGACACCAGGGCTTGGGTATATGGATGGCACGGCCGGGAGAACACCTGCTCCCGATCTCCCCACTCAACGATCTTTCCCAGGTACATCACCGCCACTTGTTCGCATACATGACGCACCACCGACAGGTCATGGGCAATGAACAGATATGCCAGCCCCAAGCTTTGCTTCAATTCGATCAGCAGGTTGATGATCTGAGCCTGGATTGAGACATCAAGCGCCGACACCGGCTCGTCCAACACCAACAGCTTGGGTCGAAGCGCCAAGGCCCGAGCGATGCTGATCCACTGGCGCTGGGCCCCGGAGAACTCGTGGGGGTACTTCTGGACGTCGCCGGGATGCAAACCCACCAACTCAAAGAGTTCCAACACCCTACCGGCCTCGGGACGGCGACCTTCGTGGACTAACAGCGGTTCGGCTACGATATCCCCCGCTTTCATCCCGGCATTGAGAGAGGCGAAGGGATCCTGAAAGACGATCTGCATGTTGCGACGCAAAGGACGCATCTCCCGTCTGCCCAGTTCGGTGATGTCTCGTCCCATGAAAGCCACCCGACCACTGGTGGGCGTCAGTAGGCGCATCATCAGCTTGGCGACCGTGGACTTCCCGCATCCTGACTCCCCCACCAACCCCAGGGCTTCACCTTCTGCAATCGAGAAACTCACTCCATCCACCGCCCTCAGATTCCGGCGGCGACCGGTTACTCCCTCCATCCTGACCGGATAGTGCATGACCACATCCTCCAGCCTTACTAAAGCGTCGGCGTTGCCATTCAACATCCCCATTTCAGCGTAGCGCCGTCGCTGTCAACCGCCCTCTCTGGGCAGCCTCTGAGTTCTCCATCAGGCGGGCCAGATTGGGAAGAGGCGCACAGAATCGTATCATCTGTCGTATATGATCCGGCGGCACGTGACACGCCTCATACGACCAATTGTCAAGTGGGGGTCTTTGGCTGCCCTGACGGCTTTCAGCTTGGCTGCCTGCAGCCTGGTGAAGATCGAGGATGCCCCACTCACCACCTTCGAGCCGGCCGGTCCCTTCGCCGAGAGAATCGACGCGATTTTCTGGCAGGTGTTTTGGATAGCGGTTGTGATATTCGTGGTGGTGGAGGGTGGAATCCTGCTGATCGTTCTGCTGTTCCGGGATCGGGCGGGCCGCAAAGAACCTCGCCAGGTCCACGGCAACAACAAACTGGAGATCACTTGGACGATCATTCCCGCGCTGATTCTCACCGTCATTGCGGTGCCGACGGTCCGGGGCGTGTTCGAGTTGACCGAATGCGGCGACGATGCCATGCCGGTGGAGATCATCGGGCACCAGTGGTGGTTCGAGTATCGCTATCCCGAGTTGGGTATCGAATCAGCGAGCGTCTTGGCGATCCCGATCGATCGGGAGGTGTGTGCTTACATGACCTCAGCCGATGTGCTCCACAACTATTGGGTCCCCCACCTGATGGGCAAGCGCTATCTGGTCCCCGGGCAGGAGACCACCCTGAAGCTGCAGGCGGACGAGCCCGCCGAGTTCTGGGGACACTGCGCCGAGTTCTGTGGACTCTCCCACTCGCTGATGCGGGCCCGGGTGATCTCTATGACCCAGGCCGATTTCGATTCCTGGGCGGCCGCCCAACAGCAGCAGGCCATACCACCCGAGCCCGACACCCCGGCTGCCGCTGGCCTCAGGGTTTTCCAAGAGCAGGGATGCACCCAGTGTCACACCGTTGACTACGGGTCGGACAATCCGGGGACCAACCTGGTGGCTGACGACCTCTACAACGGCCCCAACTTGACCCACTTCGCCTCTCGAGGGGTGTTCGCCGGCGCCGCCCTGCCGCGCGAGGGGCAATCGCGGTCTGACGGATTGCGGGAATGGTTGGCCAACCCACCGGGAGTCAAATCGGGGTCCTTTATGCCCAACCTGGATCTCACCCACCAAGAGATCGAAGATCTGATCGTCTGGCTGGACACTCTGCAGTGAGTCGTAGACTTGCTTGTTGCCCAGCCCGTCCGGAAGGAGATTCCCTCCATGGTCCCTAGGCCGGATTGTCTCACATGACCGCCGCCGAACGCCGACCCACCACCATATTCCGCAGGCCCCGTTCCAGCAGCGGGTTCTGGGCGTGGGTCACCACCGCCGATCACAAAAAGATCGGGATCATGTACGGATACGCCGCCTTCATTTTTTTCCTGGTGGGCGGAACCGAGGCCCTCTTGTTGCGCATCCAGCTGTCGGCGGCTGACAACACCTTCCTGACCGCCGCCGAGTACAACGCGGCCTTCACTATGCATGGCACCACCATGGTGTTCCTGTTCGTGATGCCAATCTCGGCCGCCTTCATGAATTATCTCCTTCCGCTGATGATCGGCGCCCGGGACGTTGCTTTCCCCCGTATGAACGCATTGTCATGGTGGATATTCCTGTTCGGAGGAATCTTCCTCTATTCGGTGCTCCTGTTCAGCGATCCCACCGCGCCGTTAGGAGTGGAGGGCGTGGCGGGGAACCTGGATCCGGGTGACAACACCATCTTGGGTGGAATGCCCGACGGAGGGTGGTTCGGGTATCAGCCCAATGCCGGACCGTTCTACTCCCCCGGCAGGGCCATGGACTTTTGGGCGCTGGGCGTCCAATTCCTGGGAGTGGCCTCACTCATTTCAGCAGTCAATTTCATCGTCACCATCTTCAACATGCGGGCGGTCGGCATGCGGCTTTTGCGGATGCCGGTGTTCGTGTGGATGACCTTGGTGGTTGCTCTCCTGTTGCTCTTTTCACTTCCCATCATCGCCATCGCCCTGTTCATGGTCACCTTCGACCGGCAGTTCGGCAGCCTGTTCTTCGTGGCGGAGGCGGGAGGCGACCCCATTTTGTGGCAGCATCTGTTCTGGTTATTCGGTCACCCCGAGGTCTACATCCTGGTCCTTCCCGCCATGGGAATCGTCTCCGAAGTTTTGCCCGTGTACAGCCGCAAGCCCCTGTTTGGCTATGCGGCGGTGGTTTTTGCCGGATCGGCCATCGCCTTCATGGGATTCGGAGTCTGGGCGCATCACATGTTCGCGTCGGGAATCAGCCCGGTGGCCCAGGCCGCATTCGCCCTTTCCACCATGACCATCGCGGTGCCCACCGGCGTGAAGATATTCAACTGGATGGGCACCATGTGGGGGGGTCGATTACGTTTCACCAGCTCCATGCTGTTCGCGATCGGGTTCGTGGCAATGTTCGTCATCGGAGGGCTGTCGGGGGTGACCCACGCCATCGTTCCCTCCGACTGGCAGCAAACCGACACCTACTACATCGTGGCCCACTTTCACTATGTGCTATTCGGGGGAGCGGTGTTCGGTATTTTTTCCGGCCTCTACTACTGGTTCCCCAAGATCACCGGCCGACTGCTCAACGAGCGGCTGGGGAAGCTGCACTTTTGGACCTTCTTCACCGGCTTCAATCTCACCTTTGCTCCCATGCATTGGCTAGGCCTGCAGGGCATGGTGAGACGCACCGCCTACTACCCGCCGGAGGCCGGGTTTGATTTCTGGAACCTGGTTGCCACGGTGGGGGCCTTTGTGATAACGGCCGGGGTTCTGATCTTCATGTTTAACTGGTGGCGTTCAAAGCGCCATGGCGAACCGTCGGGAATCGACCCTTGGGACGCCCGGACCGTAGAGTGGACGATCCCCAACCCAACTCCCGAATACAACTATGGGGTGTCGCCCACGATCACTTCTCTCGACGACTTCTGGCACAAAAAGTACGAGAACGATTCCGAAGGCCGCCCGGTGCGGAGAGCGGACGCCGAGGAGACACTCAACGAACTGTTGGAAACCGGGATCAACCCTCCCCACCCCATTCACCTTCCAGCTCCCTCCTATTACCCGGTGCTGTTTGCATCCGGGATCCCCCTGGTGGGCTGGGGAATCATCTTCCACACCTCTGTGGTGGGGAAGTTATTGATCCTGGTGGGAGTTTTGGTGATGACCGCGGCCGCATTCGGCTGGAGCATGGAACCCCTCGAAGAGCCCCATGACGACTCCGATCACTCCGGCGAGACGTCGGATGCCGGCTACTCCTCTCCGGAGATGGGTTACTGATGGAAGCAACGACCGTGGATCATCATGACCTGCACGAGTCGACCGGCATCGATAGCCGAAAGCTGGGAATGTGGGTGTTCCTCAGCTCCGAGTTCCTGTTTTTCGGTGCCCTCATCACCAACTACCTCCTCTATCAGGGAAAGTCCGGTTTTGCCCGGCCCTACCCGGCCGAGATATACGACATTCCCTTCACGTCGTTTTCCTCCTTTGCCCTGTTGATGAGTTCACTGACCATGGTCCTGGCTCACAATAGCTTGGCCCGCAACGATCAGCACGCCACCCGCACCTGGCTCTTGGCCACCGCCATGCTGGGCTCGGTGTTCCTGGGAGGACAGGTCTTCGAGTTCACGGAATTCGTAACCGTGAGCGGGATGAAGCTGACCACCAACCCGGCTGCTTCCGCCTTCTTTCTTCTAACCGGGTTCCACGGGTTCCATGTTCTGCTGGGAGTATTGATGCTGGTCACCCTCTATGGGATTTCCCGAAAGCAGGGAGGGCTCTCCGAGGGCTCAGGTTTGAACCTTGAGTTGGTGGGTCTGTATTGGCACTTTGTCGACATCATCTGGATTGTCATCTTCACCGTGGTCTATCTCTTGGCCGACGCGCCGGTACCGGGTGGTTGACGATGGCCGCCCATCCTGGTGAGCATCACCACCCAACACCCGTCCAATATGTGAAGATCGCCGTCCTGCTGGCGGTGCTCACCATCATCGAGGTGGCGCTCTTTTACGTAAATGAAAGCGCCGACATGGGGGGGTGGGATGCTCCGCTTCTGATCATTCTGGCCTTTTTCAAGTTCGTGATCGTGGTGGGCTGGTACATGCATCTGCGTTTTGAAAGCTCCACCCTTTCGAAGTTTTTCACTTCGGGGTTGGTGCTGGCGCTGATTCTCTATGCGATATTGCTTCTGAGTTTCGGCGTGATCGCTCTGGGAAGCTGAACACTTTGCCACCCTGGCATCCTCATTGGGATGTCCTGGCGGTGGTGGTGGCGCTGGGAGCGATCTACCTCCATGCCGATCTTCGCGTCCGTCCCTTAGTGGCGCCCACCGTACCCTCGGCCAATTCTCGCCAGCGGGCACTGTGGTTTGGATCGTTGGCGATCCTGGCCGCCAGTTCCAGTTGGCCCTTCCACGACTTGGCGGAGCAGGTGTTCTTCAGTCTGCACATGGTCGAACACATTTTGGTCGCTTTGGTTATACCTCCCCTGATGCTGATGGGAACCCCTCGCTGGATGGCGGACTATCTGCTCAGTTCTCCGTCGGTCTTAGCGGTGCTACGCCGACTATGCAGGCCGCTTCCCACCTTTTTCCTGTTCCACCTGAGTTTGGCGGGACTGCACTGGCCGCCCGTGTTGGAGGCGATGGTGGCTTCAAGTCTCTTCCATTTCGTCGCCCACTTCTGGCTGTTCTCGGTAGCCATCCTGGTGTGGCTACCAGTGGTGAGTCCCACCCCACTCATTCCCAGGCTCAATCCGCCCCTGCGGATGCTGCTCCTGTTCTTACATTCCATCATTCCCACCGTTCCCGCCTCCTTTTTGACCTTCGGTCGGACCCCTCTATATCCGTCCTACATAGATTCGGCGGCCCACTTTGGGATTTCCACCATAACCGACCAGCAGGTGTCGGGACTGATAATGAAACTGGGGGGCGGTTTGATCCTGTGGGGAACGATTCTGGTGATCTGGTTCAAATGGATCGGGGCTGAGCGGACTTGGGACTCGTTAGAGCGGGAACTGCCCCGCCCGCCGATCAGTTAGAGACGACCAGCTCAATCGCCTCGGCTTCCACCCCGTGGTCTTCCTCCGATTCGCTGTGTCCCGCCCCTTGGGTGTTCAGTACCGCCACCAGGATGAACACCACCACCCCGATGCCCGCGGCGGCCAATAGAAACTCCCCCCGGGTGATCCGCATCCCAGGGCGGGAGGCGGAAAGCCCGGCAAACGTCAGAATGCTGACAGCCACCACCGATCCCATGATTGGCGCCCAGCCTGGAAAGCTCAAAAACAGATAGGCGGCGGGCAACACCAGGCTGGCGATTGTCAGCAGCCCTACTACCGGAAGAGCAATAGCGGAACCCAGTCGGAACCGCACTGTCCCCGCTTCCTCACCTTCGGCCCCCGCCATACCCTCGGGAATACCCAGCACCTGCGAGATTTGGCCCACCGCCCAGCCCAGAACAGTCCCGGCCAGCACAATCACCACCAACGCGGCCGCCACCGATGTCTCCACCTCCTCGGCGCCCGGTATCTGCGTCCCGAACATCCCGACCCCAACCCCCGCGGCCGCCGCGCCGACCAAAAACCCCGTCAGGGCGCCTCCCACCACGATGGGCATCCCACCCTCCTCCAAACGCATGCCGGGCCCGTGCCAGCCCACCGCCGCGGTGGTGAACAAGGCCAAAACTATTCCGTAGAAACCGAATAGGACAACCAGCCAGGTGATGGCCGAACTCGGCGTCAAGATCAGAGAGGGAGAGAAGACACCTTCTTCACCCTGGGTGTCGACGCGAGTAGCCAGTCGAGGGATTAGAGCCACCAGGGTCACCAGCCCCATCGCCGCACCGGTGACCGCTCCCAGCCTTCCACCCAGGCGTCGGCGAACCCGAAGTGGCGCAGGCTCCACGGTGGGAGGAGGCGGTTCTTCCACCACCACTGCCACAGGACCTGGCTGCACGGCCACGGCCGCCGCCGGAGCAGGCATCACTTCCGGAACGGGGAGCTCGGGAGCCTTCTCTACCGGAGGCGGAGGTGCAGCAGGAGCGGGAGCAGGCGTTGCAGGAGCGGGAGCGGACTTGCCGCCCCCCCATGCCGCCAAGTAATCATCGGGGGTTCCTCCCAAGGCGCTGGCCTTCGCTTCGGCCGACCGCAGCACCAGTTCTTCAGGAGCGTTGAGAACCGCCGCCGCCGCCGCTAAGAACTCACTCATATGCGTCACTGAGGATACACAATCTTAAAGGCTCCTCCATCTTCGCGGTCCACGACGCACCGCTCACGGTATCTACTGCTCGTGGGCAGAAGCCTTCTCTTCCATGTCTTGACGACGCTGGCGCGCCCGGCGCTCCGTTCGCCGCAACAACAAAACCAGCCCGGTCAACACCAACGCAGAAAAGATGAATTCGTCGGCTGAACCCTCTCCCAGAATATGAGTAAGAATCATCTTTATCCCGTAGTCAGTATAAAGAGGGCCACCATTGTCAATGCCACCATCAACGCCAACATGGCGTACTGGGAACGAACCGCCTTAGGACCGGGGAAGTCGACCAGCGCCCGGTCATGAGCCAGGATCACCCCACCCACGTGGCCGGCTATGACCGCAACCAACTGGATGTACCAGACCGCGGTTGGAGATACCAATGCGTAGTTAACTGACTGCTCCCCCACCCCGAACAGATCCCAGCCGCGTCCCAAAGGATCACTGATAGCGCTCCAGAAAAACTGCCCTTCGTAGAGGACCAGGGTGAAATAGTGAGCGAAGGCGTAGGCGAAAGCGATGGGCGCCAAAGTGTGGGCGAATCGCAACCGCACCCGGGAGGCGCTCATTTGGACATCGGACAAATGCAGGGATACCGCGCAGGCCAAGTGAAACGCCCACCCTATCAACAAGACCACAGCTACCAACCCGATAGTGCCCACCACCATCTCCGCCCATTGCCATTCCAACCCGATGGCCCCCAAGGTGTCCTCCAATGGACCGGCCAACTGATTGCGCCAGAACGGGATCCCGATTAGACCATCGTAGGTAACGCCACCGATCAGTACCACCGCCAAAGCTTCGAGTCCCGGTCGCTCCGCCACCATGGGCAGGCCCCGCAGCCATCCTCGCCGCACCAATACACCCTGCCGGTTTTTCCCAAAAGGACCGATGGCCCCCATTAGATGGTTATAGGCCCCGAACCCGTCCCAGGTGGTCAGTTGGGTAGCACGCCCACACCATTGCATGGTGATCAGCATGTAAGCGGTATAGACCACTGCCGCCAAAGCCAGCAGAGCGGGAACGCTTCCGACGGGAGACACCAACTCCCACCAGGTGAAGATCAAGAGCACCGCCGCCGCCGGCCAGTATCCAAGCCGGTCGGCTGTTTTCGGCTTCTCCGTCCTCCCCACTCCTAGCCAACGGGCCAGCGCCCGCCACGGCGCCACCACCCGGTAAAAGTCGCCCACCAACGCCGACAGGAACGGAAGGACCAACCACAGTCCCACATAGACCATGACCGGCGCCGGGTTCTCCACTGGATCCTCTGACCCCCAGAAGCCGGAGATCATCAGCAACACCAACAAGGCGAGCGTCACGACCGAAAAGATCACTCCCAACAACCGCGGCCACAGAGTCGCCGTCACTTCTGTGCCCACCACCCCCTGCATCCGAGGATCGTGCCACCGAGCCGACAGCATCACAAAGGTCAGCACCAGCACCGTAATGGCGGCCAAGACGAAGTAGAAGAGCGGGATGGGCAGATCGAGACGACCACCGATACCGTGAGCCAGCGTCATCCTCTCACCTCAGGGCGAAACCTTCAGCTCGATCAGCAGGCGATGGGTCACATGATCCTCCACTTCGAAGATCCCGGGCAGGTTCGCTTCGAACTCATGCACAGTTTGAACGCCGGCTTCCACGGAGATTTCTTCGTCATAGCCATGAATGTGCACTACAAGTCGGGCATCCGCATCGAATCGCATCGAGATCCGATTACCAAGGGGAACCTCGACTCTTCCCTCAGAAATAGCTTTCCCTTGCCTGATAACCACCTCCACAATAGTTAGGTCATCAGGCAAGGTAGTGGTGGTGGCTGCAACTGTGGTAGGCACAGCGGTAGTAACAGCGGTTGGTTGGGTGGTAGGCGAAGTCGTAGAGGTCTGCGTGGGCGTCGCAGCGGTAGCGGCGGTGGGGCTGACCGCGGGGGCGGTCGTGATAGGAGCGACCGTGTTGGAGACCCGGGTGGTAACGGTGGTTGCCGCCGCGGTAGTCATGGAAGCATCCGCAGCAGCCTGTACCGCTTGGGATGCGTCCGAAGTACCGACGTTCTCCCCGGTTGCACAGGACACCGTGATCAACAACAGCAGGTTCCACCAGGCTCCTGCCCGCCTTTTCCTGCTTTTCGTGCGAAGAGCGCCTACCAACATGAGAACCAGTTTTTAACGGTACCGCTACGGCAGTCCTCTGATCCGACCGCCTCGAAGCCGGCGCCAACCGACCCACTTCCCTGCTGAAAAAGGCGGTTCGCTCCCCCTATTTACGCCATCCTCTTTCTGTCCTGGCTTCCCTTCCCCTAATCTGATCTTTGTGAGCAAGAATGTAGCCACGGAGGCTGACCTCGCTGAATACGCCCTTGCAAGGTCCATGGAAGGCAACTCTGTGGGTCGAAAGGTGATCGAGGAAACGGCTCGACACTATCCGGAACTGTCCAGAATGCAGATCCATCCCCTCCAGGGTCCTTTCTTGGCATTGCTGATGAAGCTGATCGGCGCAAAGAAGGTGCTTGAAATCGGAACATTCACTGGGCTGTCTTCCCTATGGATGGCGGAAGCCCTTCCCGAAGGTGGCCATCTAGTGTGCTGCGACCTCTCGGAGGAGTACACGGCCCACGCCAGGCGTGCTTGGGAAGAGGCCGGTGTGGCTGATCGCATAACCCTTCTAATAGGCCCAGCCCGGGACACGCTATCCCGATTGGAAGGCCCTTTTGACATGGCTTTTCTCGACGCTGACAAGCCAAACTACCCCCTGTACCTTGAAAGTTTGACACAACTGGTCACCTCCGGTGGGGTGATTGTGGCCGACAACACCCTCTGGTCGGGTCGGGTGATCGACGCCGCCGATCAGACCCCTGAGACCACTGGCATTCGCCGCTTCAACGATGCGGTCGCCGCTTCTCCGGATCTTGAGGCGGTTCTGCTACCTTTTGCGGACGGTGTGACCGTCATACGGCGGCGCTAACCGCTGCGTCCCGTCTTTCACGACCGATTGCTTTGGACAAACACCGGATCCGGTGGCAAGCGGTCTTGTCATAAGGCTGTCTGCCGGCGAAGAGAAAGCTATGCGCCTCTGGCCGACTGCGGGAGGCTCCTAGCGCCCCTTACTGTCACCATGACTCCAGTACCGGCGGCAAACAGTGCGGCAACCCCCAGCCAGCCCGGTGTGTAGACACCCAGGTGATCCACCGACCATCCAAGCAGAGGTGCGCCAACCCCCGCGCCGCCCAGCGCGCCGGCGGCCATCACTCCCGAGCCCTTGCCGGTCAATGACTCCGACAATCCCTGGATGACGACCAGCATGCACACCGCGTTCCAGGAACTGCCGCTAAGCCCGGTAAGCAATGCGGCCAACCAGATCGACCACCATCCCAAGGTGGGCCCATATGCCAGAACCAATCCCAATGCCATTCCCAGGCAGCCAATGACTATCAGGCATCGCTGCGACCCGAACCGTCCATCGGCCAAACGAGTCCACCCCACCAGGCTGAACATTCCGGCCCATCCGGCAACCGACAGGGCCAAGCCGGCTTGGCCCTGGCTCATCCCCAACACTTCCTGGGCGTAGAGCGGCAAATAGGTGAGCACGGAAGTGATGCCCGCCCCCATCAAGAAGGCGTAGACCGTCAAACGTTGCATCCACCCCGGAAGTCGGCCGGTGGGCGACGCGCTGATCCTGGTTTGAGTCTCGCCATCTGACCGGCCGCCGCCCGGGTCCAATCGTGGCTTCTGCGCCATGTAACGAACCGCCACTGCCAGGGGCGCCACCGCAAACACGATCACTGCCCATCGCCACCCCCACCAGCCGGTGAAGACTGGCAGCAGCATTCCCCCGATCGCCGCGCTGATCAACGACCCCGACTGTTTCAACCCGACGAGGAATCCTTGCTGGCCGGGCACGGTTTCCATCGAGATCCGCTTATTGGTTGCCGGATTGGAAATGGCCATCGCCAAGCCCGCAAGAAACGCTGCACCGATAACCAAGGAGAACTCCTGCGCGATTCCCACACAGAACAGGACCACCGCGGAGATCACCAAGGTCGTATTGATGGCGCGATGCCCACCGACCACATCCACCCACCTGCCAAGCATCGGCGAGAGCATCGCTCCCCCCAAGGTGGCCGCGGTCACCAGCAATCCTATTTGCCACCGCTTGATTCCCATAGAAGAGATCAACTCGGATGCCAACACTCCAAATACAGGAATGGCAAAAGTAGCCGATGACATGGTAAAGACCAGCATCGCGCCCAGAGCCAGACGACGGGGATACACAAGGAAAACGGTACTCCCTACCGTCCGGCAAGCTCCTCTCTGGAAGGGCCGGGGCAGTCAAGGCCTTTTACAAACTCTTCCTCAAGGCATTGTTGGTTCGCAGTTACCGGGAAACCAGAAAATTGTTGCGCAACAGGAACCTTCTTAAAGCGAGGAACCAAAGAGAATCTCGCCCGATTGTGCTGGCAAGGTCGGCTATGTGGCTGTGCTGATCGGTCTGGAGAGCGCTCCATCACCTCTAACCGCGAACATGATCCAGAATCCGACCGCGAAGAGAACGGTGATCGCCAACCAGCCCGGAGCGTAGACGCCCAGCACATCCACCGACCATCCGAACAAGGGGGCGCCCACTCCGAAACCACTTATGAAGCCGAAGTACACCGCCCCCGAGCCTCTCCCAGCCAGCGACGCCGGAAGGACTTCGATAACGGCGAGCATTCCCACCGAAGTCCAGGCGAAAACGCTAAGACCGATCACCCCTGCGGTGACCCAGATCACCCAAATATCCAACCGGTCCCCGAACGTCAAAGCAACGCCCGACACCACCCCCAGCAGAGCAATGATCATCAAGCTGCGGACCATTCCCATCCGGCCCTCAGCCAAACGCCCCCACCCTATCCGGGCGACAATCCCGACCGGTCCGGTGACCGCCAACAGCAGTCCGGCCTGCCTCCGGCTCATCCCGAGTACCTCTTCGGCATAAAGCGGCAAATAGACGACCACTACGACCACCCCTATCCCCAACAGGAACCCGTAGATCGTCAAACGGCGAACCACACGGGGAAGTCGCTCTATTTTCTTCCGGTCTTCAGCTTCCCGGGCGGGATCTTCCTCATCCGGCGCAGATCGAACATTCTCCGGCACGGGTCCTTTCGCCATAGTGAGAATCCCCACCACCAGCGGCGCCGCCGCAAATGTCAAGACTGCCCCTCGCCAACCCCACCAACCGGTGAAGACCGGTAACAGCCAACCTCCCAGAAAAATGGTGACCTGCACACCCGATTGTTTGATCCCCATGATTACGCCCCGCCGTCCGGGCTCGATCTCCACCGAAATCAGCTTGTTGGTGGCAGGATTGGAGATGGCCGATGCAATTCCGCTCAGAAAAGCCGCTCCCACCATCAGTGAGAAGTCGGGTGCCACTCCCACACAGAACAGGGCTACTCCGGCCAGAATAAGTGTGGTGACGGTGGCCCGCCGGCCACCCACCAGATCAACCCACTTCCCCAGCCGTGCGGAGAATAGGGCTCCGCTCAAAGTACCAGACGTGGCCAGGGCCCCCAACTGCCACCGTTCAATGTTCATGGCAGAAATCAACTCCGAGGCGAGAACGCCGAAAGTTGTGATGGACAGAGTGACGGCCGCCATGGTTATGACCAAGACCGGGACCAAACGCAGATGACGGGAGGATTTCAAACACTCAAACCTAACACGGCCGACACTGTTTGAAAGCCCGTCTGCGTTCGCAATAAAACCCCCGCCTCGACCAAACGGACATCGGCGAGGGCCATGCCGAGCCGCCGGGACAGTTACCTGCGGTCCATGTCTATAACAAAGAAACTGACCGCGAATAAAGCGGTGATAGCCAGCCAACCCGGCGTGTACGTCCCCAAGACATCCACCGACCATCCCACCAGGGGAGCACCCATACTCAGACCGCCCAAGAAACCAAACAGCACCACTCCTGAACCTCTACCCGCCAGAGATGTCGGGAGTGTCCGGATGATGGCCAGCATTCCCACCGCATTCCAGGCGCTGCCGCTGAGACCGGTCAGCGCCGACGCCACCCAGATGGACCAGGCGCCCAACTGGTCCGCCAAGGTCAGGACGACTCCCGTGATCACCGCCAGCAAGGCAATGATCCTCAGGCTCCGCATCGACCCAAGGCGACCTTCAGCCAGATTCGCCCAACCGAGCCGGGCAACAATCCCTGTTAGACCCGTAACCGCCACCGCCAAACCACCGGCCTCTCGACTCATCCCCAAGACCTCTTCCGCGTAAAGTGGCAGATAGGTGAGAATCACAGACATGCCTGTCCCCATCATGAACCCATATACCGCCAGGCGGTAGATCAACTTGGGCAGGTGACCCGATGGTGTATCGGCCGTATCGCTCTCAACAGTTTCAACGTGTGTCGTCACCATTGAATAGAGTCCCGCCATAACCAGCGGCGCCACCGCGAAAGGTATAACCGCCCATCGCCATCCCCACCAAATGGTGAACACCGGCAGCAGCCAACCCCCTAGGAATACCCCTATCTGTACGCCTGATTGCTTTACTCCGACAATCAGCCCCTGACTCCCCGAGGCGAATTCTGTAGAAATGAGCTTGTTGGTGGCCGGATTGGAGGAAGCCGATGCTATCCCGGCGAAAAATGCCGCGATGGACATAAAGACGAACCCCGGAGCTATTCCGATCCAAAGCAAGGAGAGACCCGCAACCATCAGAGTGGCAATGATTGCCCGTCTCCCACCGACCATGTCAGCCCCTCTGCCCAGCCATAAAGAAAGAAACGCTCCCCCCAAAGTGGAAGCGGTTACCAGCATCCCCACCTGCCAACGTTCAATACCCAAGGAAGAGATAAGTTCCGAGGCGAGAACCCCAAATACTATGGGAGCAAAGGTGGCAGCCGCCATGGCAACAACCAGCACCGTGCCCAAGAAAAGACGTCGGGAACGCACCCTCCTAAGGTAGCGACCACCGTCCCTTCCTCCAGAAGAGTCAACCCAGGGCAACGGGCCGGGACCGGCCTCTCTTTCACCGCAAATCCCTTCCCAACAACACGCGACTAGCGAACGGCGGTTACCGGGCTCTACCATGTGCCACAAGGGCGTTTCTTTTCGAGTTGTGAAGTTTTTTCCATCCACGATTCAACCAGGTAGGCCCGAAATTAAGCGAAAACAAACCTTCAGTAGGAAGTACAAATAGTGGAATCCCCACCGGTCGCCGGGGCCGGGGCGGTAGACCGTCACTTGCTGGTCGTGTTTGGCGCCACCGGTGATCTCTATCGTAAGAAGCTGGCCCCAGCCCTCTATCGCCTGGTCCGACAATACGACCTAGCCGACCGCTTCGTGATGCTGGGAGTAGGTCGGTCACAGTTGGACGACGAGGACTTCCGGGAGCTGTCGCGGGCCGCTGTCGAAGGTATCTCCCTGGGACAGGCACAACTGGACCAGACGTATGCCGATGCTGGTGAGTGGTGCGACAAGGTGGTGCACTACCAGACGCTCGCCGGTGGCGGGGCAGCCGCGTACAAAACGCTGCACCGGCGGATCGAGCAAATCGAGGCGGCATACAATCTCTCCGGCAACCGGATCTTCTACCTGGCCCTGCCACCTGCGGCGTTTTCCCGGACGGTAAGGGGCTTGGGGGCATCCGGTCTCGCCCATAGCGCGGGATGGACCCGCCTCGTGGTCGAAAAACCCTTCGGTACCGACCTCGACTCTGCTGTGGCGCTGAACGCGGTCCTCCACGAGAGTTTCGAAGAGAGCCAGATCTACCGGATTGATCACTACCTCGGGAAGGCGACAGTGCAGAACCTTCTGGTGTTCCGATTCGCTAACCCGCTTTTTGAGTCGGTCTGGAACCGGGATCGTATCGAGAATGTTCAGATCACGGTGGCCGAAGAAGTCGGAATCGGCGATCGGGCCAGCTACTACGACCGTTCGGGAGCGTTGAGGGACATGGTCCAGAACCACCTGACCCAGTTGCTCAGCTTGGTGGCGATGGAACCCCCGGTCTCTTTTGATGCCGAGGCTATCCGGGACGAGAAGGTGAAGGTGCTCCAATCCATCCGGCCTTTGGGTCCCGATGACGTGGTACTGGGTCAATACACCGCGGGCCGAGCCAGCGGAAATCCGGTGCAAGGCTATCAGGAGGAGCAGGGAGTGAGCGACGACACGATCACCGCAACCTACGCCGCCCTACGGGTGTTCATCGACAGCTGGCGCTGGCAGGGGGTCCCCTTCTACCTGCGCACCGGCAAGCGGCTTTCCAACCGCCTCACCCAGATAGCGGTGACCTTCCGTGAGCCCCCGGTACCGCTGTTCAAGTCCTTCAAGCGGCGTCGGCACCAAGGCAACGTCCTGTATTTCAGACTCCAGCCCGACGAGGGGTTCGATCTCTTATTCGATGTACAGGTGCCTTCCGATCATCCCCAGTTGGGTACGAAGTCTCTGGCCTTTGCCTATGAGGAAGCCTTCGGGAGTCTTCCCGACGCCTACCAGACACTGCTCTACGACGTCATGACCGGCGACCGGACGCTGTTCGTTCGCTCCGACGAGGTGGAACAGGCCTGGCGGCTCTACACGCCGATACTCCAGGCCGGGATCAGCCCCGTTTCCTACCCGGCCGGTTCGTGGGGTCCGAGCGACGCGGAGTGCCTGCTCGATCCCCGTGGGGACGAGTGGACGGTCCGACTGCCTGATGGTCCCGGTCCAGACGGCTAGGAGCTGACCTAGGGCTGGTTGAAAGAGGGACACCTAGCGGACCGAGTGGCGCTGAACCCACCGGTACCAGCGATATGAGCCCTCATGTCCTCAATGATCCATATCCAAAGAATGAGTTCCGAGGTGAGAACGCCAAAATGGGAGCAAAGTGGCCACTGGCATGGCAACAGACAGCACCGCGCTCAAAAAAGACGACCGGAAGGCACCCTCACAAAGGTGGTGGCCAGAGTTCTAGTCCCTCCAGAAGGACAACGAAACAATTTTGTGTAATAAAAATGGCTGCAACTCAACAAATTCACCACATTTTCCATTGAAAAGCCGACCCCGGCGGCAAGGCCCCCCTATTACACAAATATTTTGTGTAATATATTCACCCGTCGTTATCTACAAACGCGAACGAACAAAGTACCTAAAGGCACTGCGGAGGGCCGACCTCGGCGATCCGGGGCAACTCGGGGAGATGATCGCCCGGGGGATCCTACAAAGCCTTTACCGTTTTATCGTGCCCGCAGTCGCCGGGCCGGCGCGTCTCGTTCCGCTCGGCACCCTCGCTACGCGGGAACTGGGCGTCACCGCCTTGCGGGCGGCGGCCGCACGGGGCCGGCTTCAAGCGACACGCGGGCCGGATGGCCAGTGGCGCAGTTCGCGCCAGTGGGTCGAGGAATACAAAAACACTCGCTGGAAGCGACAATAGACCCTTATCCTCTCAACGGCGCTCTGGCAAAGGCGTACTCCTCCACTATCTCGCCTCCAATCAGATGACCGTCGATGATCAAATCCAACACCTCTGCCGTTACTCCCCGATACCAGACCCCCTCGGGGTAGACCACCGCTATCGGCCCTTGTTCGCAAACCCGCAGACAATCCACCTTGCTTCTCAAAACCGAGCTATCCCCAGGTGGTTCGGGCTGGGCCTCCAAGCGGAAATTGCGCGACCAAAGGGGAGGAGCGGTGGCAAGTCCTTCCTCTTTGCAACGTCGCTTTAGGTGTCGCCACACCCGATCCGATTCCTCCCTCGTCGCGCATCGAGGGTTCGACTGGCCTGCGCACAGAAAGATGTGCCGCCTTACACCCCCGATGGAAAGCCCGTTTGCTATGGCTTCTAGTCGTTCCTGCTCGTCAATCTTTCGAAACTCCCCGCCTTTCCAAGGAATATCATAAGACCCAGGGGTAGGCAGAAGACGTAAGAAGGGATTTGTCTATGTTTGTAGTCAGGCACTGGATCGGTGGGCAATTGCACGAGGATCCTCCGGAACGGACCGGCCCGATATTCGATCCGGCGCGGGGCCATGAGACCGCGGCGGTCGCCATGGCCGGTACAGACGAGGTGAATCTGGCGGTTAAGGTCGCAGCAGAGGCTTTCCCGGGATGGCGAGACACCTCGGTGGTGCGTCGCCAGCGAATTCTCTTCACCTTCCGGCAGTTGGTGAACGACCATCGGCACGACCTTGCCAAACTGATCACCGCTGAGCACGGAAAGACCATGGATGACGCCTTGGGCGAAGTCCAACGAGGACTGGAGGTCGTCGAGTACGTGTGCGGCATCCCTCAACTATTGAAGGGCGAAATCTCCGAGCAGGTCTCCACCGGAGTGGACACCTATTCCTTCCGGCAACCGCTGGGAGTGGTGGCGGGCATCACCCCCTTCAACTTCCCGGTGATGGTCCCGATGTGGATGTTCCCGGTGGCCATCGCCTGTGGCAACACCTTTGTCCTCAAGCCATCCGAAAAGGACCCGTCCCCATCTCTTTTGGCCGCTGAGTTGTTTTCGGAGGCCGGGCTACCCGACGGGGTCTTCAATGTCCTGCATGGAGACAAGGTGGCGGTGGATGGCTTGTTGCAGCACCCGGAGGTGGCGGCGGTCAGCTTCGTGGGCTCCACCCCCATCGCCCGATACATATACGAGAGTGCGGCGCAGACTGGAAAACGGGTTCAGGCCCTGGGAGGCGCCAAGAATCACATGGTGGTACTGCCCGATGCCGATATGGACCTAGCGGCCGACGCGGCCGTCTCCGCCGGCTACGGATCGGCCGGAGAGCGTTGCATGGCAATCTCGGTGGTGGTGGCCGTAGGGGACGCCGCTGATCGGCTTGTCCCACGTATCACCGCGCGGATAGATGGGCTGCGGGTGGGTCCGGGCGCCAACGACCAAAGCGAAATGGGCCCGCTGGTTACGGCTGCGCATCTCGAGCGGGTGGCCGGCTATGTGGAGCAAGGGATCTCGGAGGGAGCCGAGTTGGTGGCCGACGGACGAAACCTGACCGTGAAGGGATACGAGGACGGCTTCTTTCTGGGGCCCTGCCTGTTCGACCGGGTCCAGCCGCAGATGTCCATCTACCGGGACGAGATCTTCGGTCCGGTGCTGTCGGTGGTACGGGCGGACAGCTACACCGAAGCGATTGATCTGATCAACGCTAACCCCTACGGAAACGGTACGGCGGTGTTCACCAACGACGGCGGAGCGGCGCGCAAGTTCCAAAGGGAGATCACAGTGGGAATGGTGGGGATCAACCTGCCTATCCCTGTTCCGCTGAGCTTCTATTCCTTCGGAGGTTGGAAGGACTCACTGTTCGGCGCCCACGCCGTCTACGGTCCCGAAGGCATTAACTTCTACACCCGCCAAAAGGTGGTCATATCCCGCTGGCCGGACCCCATCCACCGCGGGGTGGATCTGGGCTTTCCCAAATCCGGGTGACGAGAGGTGGCTGACTGCCTCCCCCACTCGTAGGACGCAGTCACCCCCTGCCGACGATGTATCAGCAGTAGGAATCGTTCCCTGCGACAGCCGCTACGCTCGGATGTGATGCGACCGGCCGATCTTTCCCTCATCACTTCGGTTTCAGATCCTCAGATACATCCGGACGGCCGGCGGATCGTCTTCGTCGTGACCACCATCGACCTTGACGAGGATCGGTACCGGTCGTCGCTGTGGCTCTGGAATGGTGAGGTGCGGCAGATAACTTTCGGACATGGCGATTCGCAGCCGCGCTGGTCACCGGACGGTAGGTTCCTGGCCTTTTTGCGAAAAGGAACAGAACGCGCCGACCCTGTCCAGTTGGCGATCATGCCCTCCGACGGTGGGGAGGCCCGGACCGTCACCTCCTTCGAGCTCGAGGTACAGGCGCCGTTGTGGTCGCCGGACGGCTCGCACCTAGTGGTGTTGGCGACGGAGTGGTTCGGAGAATGGGCGGGCCTCGACCCCGATGAACGGGCCCGGCGCCCCCGGCGCATCACCGGCTTCGATGCCCGACTGGACAACCGGGGCTGGCTGCATGACCGAAGGACCCACGCCTACCTGGTCGAACCGCTTGGCCAGACCGCGCCCCGCCGGGTGGGAAGCTGCGATGAGGACGAGTCGGGTCTGGCCTGGTCGCCGGACGGCGCCAGAGTGGCCATGGTTACCAGCCGGGACAACCCGCGGTTTCTCAAGCCCGGCCTCGAGGTGGTGGAAGTGGATCTGGAGAGCGGCGCCGAGACACTGCGGGCGCAGGGTTCCGGCTACCACCTGACTGCTTACGACCCTTCCGGCGCCCTCTACGGGATAGGTAACCCCACCCCCGACTACCCGTACCTCGTCTCGTTGTGGCGTCTCGGTGAGCCGCCGGTGGACCTTACCGGTCACATGGACCGGAGTATCAACGATTTGGCGGTCGGGGCCGCGATGGAAAGACCCATTTGGCTGGATCAGGGCTTCCTCTGCGGCGTGGCGGACCGGGGCCGCGCTCTCATAGTCGCCTTCGACAATGAGGGGAACACCACCACCGTGTTGGGCGGCGACCGGTACATCACCGGGGTAACAAGGGCATCTTCTGGAAGGTTGGCCTTCACCGCCACCGATCCCACCTGTCCGGGTGAACTGTACGAGCTCACCCCCGATGGAGAGGAGCTAGTCCTCACCGCCTTCAACCGCCAGATTCGCTGCGGCGGCGGATTGGTGCGTCCCGGGTTCTTCCAGGCGGAGAGCGCTTCCGGAGTGAAGGTGGATGCGTGGGTATACGTGCCCGATGGTGAAGGACCCTTCCCGGTGCTGCTCAACATCCACGGAGGACCGGCCTCGGAGTACGGGTTCTACTTCTTCGACGAGTTCCAGGTCTACGTGTCGGCAGGTTACGCGGTGGTGGCGGCCAACCCCCGCGGCTCGGAGGGACGAGGCCGGGAGTGGCTTCAAGCGGTTACCGGCGCCGGGTGGGGGGTGGTCGACATGGAGGACATCACCGCCGTCATCGAGGAGGCTCTCCGGCGAGACGCTCGCCTCGATCCGTCCCGCGCCGGAATCATGGGGGGCTCCTATGGAGGGTTTCTCACGACTTGGGCAATCGCCCGCGATGATCGCTACCACTCGGCGGTGGTTGAACGGGCCCTGATCGATTGGGAATCGTTTGGGGGGACCTCGGACATCAATCGTGACTTTTCGGGGCTGTACCTGTACCCAGCCACCGCCGGGGACCATCAGGCGTTATGGAAGGCCAGCCCCCTCGCCGCGGCCGACCGGATCACCACACCCACCCTCATCATCCACTCCGAGGACGATTTACGCTGCCCGATCGGTCAAGCAGAGCAGTTCTTCACGGCTCTGCTCCGCAAAGGGATCGAGGTTGAGATGATTCGCTTCCCCGAGGAGGGCCACGAACTGAGCCGCAGCGGAGCGCCCCGCCACCGCGTAGAGCGTTTCGAGCACATTCTCGCCTGGCACGATCGCCATCTTGGACCAGAGCCTCTGTCGTAGTCAGGTATCCCCCACCGGATGTGAACGTTAGGTGCCCTCTTCGGGGAGGTTGTGGGGGGTGGTGATGTGAACCCGCTGAGTTTCCCGGATGGTTTGTTTCCGGAGAGGATGGAGCCGTGCCGAGCCACCGTGGCCCAACGATGTGGTAGTGCCCGACCCACATGTCCTTATCCAACGGCCAGGTAGGCACGGAAGCCAAGCTGCAGCCGCGATACACGTTTCCGTAGGCACGGAAGCATCCGGGGGGAGACGGCGATATTCTTGAATGGGCGCTACCACGAGGCTTTGAATGCCGCTGGACCGATTGATCGATGAACTTGACCGCCATGTGACCCGCCTTGATGAACAGGGGATGGCCAAGGGCGGGGAACTGGTGGTAAGACAGGTCGTCGGTCCCGAGAGGGAGCGAGGCCCCAGATACTTGCTTGAGGGCCACGGGAACCGTGCTTTCATCCGGATGAACTCCAACTCCTACCTGGGGTTGGCGTTGCATCCCGAAGTGATCCGGGCTGAACAGGTCACCGCCCGGGCGATGGGAACCGGACCCGGAGGGGTGCGGTTCATCGTGGGGACCCACACTCCCCATGTGAAACTGGAGCATGGCTTGGCCGCCTTCCACGGGCGAGAGGAAGGGATGATCTTCTCCTCCGCCTACGCCGCCGTGCTAGGAACCCTGGTTTCCCTCATCGACCCGACCACCACAGTGATCTCCGACGAACTCAACCACAACTCCATAATCAACGCCATCCGCCTCGCCCGGCCTCTAAGCAAGTCCGTCTACCCGCATCTGGACATGGCGGCTCTTGATCATCAACTTGCCGAGGCGGCCGGGCGGGCAAAACGGGCGATAGTCGTGACCGACGGCATCTTCTCCATGCGCGGAGACCACGCTCCACTGGACCAGATCATGGACATCGCCCGTCGCCACGATCACAGCTTCCCCGAAAACGTGGTGGTGGTCGTAGACGACTCGCACGGAGTGGGCGCCTTCGGCCCCACCGGCCGGGGCACCGAAGAACACACGGGCAGCCCGCCCGCCGACATACTCATCGGCACCCTGGGAAAGGCCCTGGCAGTCAACGGAGGATACGTGGTCTCTGCAAGCACGGTCATCCGTTTCCTGCGGGAGACCTCCCCCTTCTACATCTACTCCAACCCGATCACCGCCGCCGAAGCAAGCGCCGCCCTTACCGCCCTACGAATACTGGACAGTCCCGAAGGGCAGACGCTCCTAGGCCAGCTGAGACACCTCACTCGCCGGCTCGAGTCCAACCTGGTAGCGCTGGGATACCAGATCATACCCGGGGAGCACCCCATCGTCCCCCTCATGCTACGCGACACCAACCAGACCCGCCGAATGGTCACGGCCCTCTTTAACAGTGGCGTCCTAGCAACCGGCCTCACCTATCCAGTAGTACCCAGAGGCCACGAAGAAATCCGCCTCCAAGTCAACGCCGACCACACCACCGCCGACATCAACCATGTCCTGTCCGTCCTAGCCGCCACCCGCCAGTAGGGCCCGGAAGCCCTCCCCCGCCAACAGGTCAGGGCACCGCCGCCCCGGCATGTCGTTAATTCTTGGGATTCCCTCCCGACCCGCCGCCCCCTTCCCAGCCAATTTTCTTCGGGTGGACACACTCCATCCGAACCGAGACGAGGGTTCGGCTAATTGCCGTCTTTAGGATTGGGCTGTAAAGCGCTCCGACCCACGGGCCTGATGATGATCGTGCGGTCCGGACCGCAGGCGATGTTTGTATTACCCACTATGCGATCGGGGTGCGACAAAGTCAATTCATCGGGGCCGAATTGTTGCCAGAGTTTTCACAACTTCACGAGACCCGAGCCGCCCCTCTTTGTAAAACCCCTCCGAGTTGTTGTGATGATCTATCAGGTGATTCTATCAGGTGATAACTAGCGTGAGGGTCTCTGCTACCAGCGCGGGGCGGTCCGCCCCTTTGATATCTACTGTCACCTTTTGCTTGATCAGATACTGACCCGGGCTCCGCTCGGTTACGTCAGCCAATTCCATCCGAGCGCGAATCTCGCTGTCCACCAGAACGGGAGTAAGAAAACGTACCTTTTCTGTTCCGTAGTTGATCAGCACTTTGGCTCCCTCCGGCACGAACCTCACCTGCGAGCCGAGGTAAGGCAGGACCGACAGTGTGAAGAACCCGTGGGCAATGGTCACTCCGAATGGCGACTCGGCGGCGGCGCGCTGGGGATCCACGTGGATGAACTGGTGGTCCAAGGTGGCGTCGGCGAAGGCGTTGATCCGCTCCTGGGTAACCGTAAACCAGTCCGACACTCCCACTTCGCTTCCGATCCGCTCTATTAGTTCCGCTACGGTGATGGACTCGTCGGTCATCTTTGGTCAACTCCTTCCCACAGAACGGGCTGCGTGGAAAGCAGGCACTCCAGTGAGGGCCTGGCCCACGATGAGAGTGTGTATCTCATGGGTTCCCTCATAGGTATAGACCGTCTCCAGGTTGGCCATATGCCTCATAATCGGATACTCGAGAGTGATCCCGTTGGCGCCAAGGATGCTGCGAGCCGTCCGAGCCACCGCCAGGGCATCTTTCACATTGTTGTATTTGCCGACCGAGACATGCTCGGGCGCTAGCTTTCCCTCCTCGCGGAGACGCCCGATCCGGATCGCCAGGAGCGTGCCCCTTTGAATGGCCACCATCATCTCCACCAGTTTTGACTGGGTCAACTGGAAAGACGAGATCGGAACGCCGAATTGGACCCGCTCTGAGGCATAACGCAAGGCAGTCTCATAGCAGGAACGAGCCGCTCCCATAACACCGAACACGATTCCCAACCTCGCCTCGGTCAGACAGGAAAGCGGTCCTCTCATCGAAGCCACACCTGGGAGCATCATCTCTTCGGGAACCCGAACTCCATCCAAAACCAAAGCGGAAGTGACCGAGGCTCGCATACTGGCCTTGCGATAAACGGAATGCGCCGAGAATCCCGGCGCGTCAGTAGGCACCAAAAACCCTCGCACGCCTTCGGAAGTCCTGGCCCAGATCACCGCCAGATCGGCGACTTCCCCATTGGTGATCCAAGCTTTGGAGCCGTCTATAACCCAATCGCCTCCCACCCGCCTCGCGGAGGTGCTCATGGCGCTCGGGTCGCTCCCTGCGTCGGGCTCGGTGAGGCCAAAGCATCCGATCACCTCACCCCTGGCCATGCGGGGAAGCCATTCAGATTTCTGCTCTTCGGACCCGTATTTCCAGATGGGAAACATGCACAAGGACCCTTGCACCGAGATGAAACTGCGAAGCCCCGAATCGCCCGCCTCCAACTCCATTGCAGCCACCCCGTACTCGACGGGGCCCAACCCGGCGCAGCCATAGCCCTCCAAATGCATGCCCAACATACCCATCTGGGCCATTTCAGGAATCAGATGAGCCGGGAACTCGCCCGCCTCCCACCACCCTCCGACCTCATCCAGCACCCTTTTGGTAACGAATTCTCGAACGGTGTTTGCGACCAGGCGCTCGGAGTCGGTGAGCAACCCGGCCGTGTCCAAAAAGTCGTGAGGGTCAGGCGCCATAGCCCCTATGCCACCCACCAACAGCGTCAAGTTCAAGAATCGTCACGTCGCCCTTTCGGTCGAAGCCGATTACTTCTTGTTCTTATGACGATTAGCCTTGCGCCGCTTCCGATATTTGTGCTTAGACATTTTTCTGCGACGTTTTTTGACAAGCGAACCCATAAATAGGCTTTCCCGTTGACCGATAGAACGTTTTGTCGACCCACCCTGGCCGACAAAGCACTTTAAGGATAGCACCCTCCACGCACATCTGAAAACCAGGAGAAGGGTCTTCCTGAGCGACATCCGGCCGGGAGACCGCCGCCCGAAGGAGAGTGGTTCATATCAAACTATGCCCCGCTCCGCCACCTGGGGACGGATTATGTCGACTCGATCTCCCAGAGAGGACCCGAGAGCGGCCGCCACCTGCCCGGTCTGCGACGACTTGGTTAATACCAGAACGGAAGGGCCGCTTCCCGACCAGGCAGCGTATACCGCACCCACCCTCAGCGCCTCTTCGATGAACTCCCCCACTTGCGGCCGCAGCCGGCTTCGGCTTTTTTCATGTAACTCGTCTCCCAACGCAGATCTGAGCAGGTTCGGATCTCCCGACGTCAGACCGCTCATCAGAGCAGAAACCCTGGCCAGGCTTCTGATCACCGTGGCCCGTGCAAAGCTCTCCCCAACCACGCTTCGCGATTCCTTTGTCCAAAGCCGAATGGCGGGAACCAACACCAGCAGACCGTGGGCATCGCTCAAAGTCAGCTTGAGTACCCGACTGTCGGCTCCCACCAGCACCAACCCACCAAAAACTGCCGCGGCGGCGTTGTCGGGGTGCCCTTCAAAATCAGCCACCATCTCGAACACATGACGCAGATTGACATCTCTGCCCACACATCGAAGGGCAGCCGCCGCTCCTGCGGTATATGCAGCGGCGGATGAACCCAGGCCGCTGCCTATTGGGACTTGGTTGTCCACCTCCAAGTTGAGCGGATGTTCCGGACCCACCGCAACTCGGGCGCCAGCCAGTACCGCATCCGGGGATCCCGCCGGTGGTTGGTGCCGGCCCACATGCCCTACCTTCCATCGGTCGCTGCGCCTGGCCGTCACCCGACACCTGATTTCCAGCGCCACCGCCAGACAATCGAATCCCGGGCCCAGGTTGGCCGAGGAAGCGGGCGCCGACGCCTCAGCCATGATCGGGCTCATAAGGTTCTATGAATATGTTTGCAGCGGCGGGGATTTTCTCTCTGATGGCATGCTCCGCTCGGCGGATGGCATCAGAAATCTCGGTGGCGGACAGCGAATCGACAAAATCGACCTCCACATTCACCAGCAGGTCATCCGGCCCCAGATGCATGGTGAGAAGCCGCGCTACTCCTGTCACCTGGTCCATCCCCAAAAGGGTCGCCCGAATAGTGGATCGTTCCTGTCGACTGGCCGCTTCACCAATCAGCAACGCCTTGATCTCCGCCGCCAACAGCACCGCCACCACAGCCAGCATGACACCAATGAGAAGCGAAGCTGCCCCGTCCCAGCGAGAATCTCCGGTTACCCATGCCATTGTGGTTCCGGCCAGGGCAATGATGAGTCCCAACATGGCGGCTGTGTCTTCCAACAGAATCACGATCAAAGTGGAATCCTTCGAATCCCGCACTGCCCGGTACATCGAAGCATTGCCCCGGTGGCGATTGAACTCTCGGAACGCCACCCCTAAGCTGAGGCTTTCCAACACCAAAGCCACTCCCAAAACGACGAAGCTGAGCGTAAGGTCACCAAGCTGCTCCGGATGGCTCATGGCCTCCCACCCGTGTAGGAAGGCCCAGACGCCTCCACCGAAGAACAACATCACCGCCACCAGGAAGCTCCAGAAATAGATCTCTTTCCCCCGGCCGAAGGGATGGCTCATGTCAGCGGGCTGTCGGGCCGCTCGCGATCCGTACAAAAGCATGCCCTGATTGGAGGAGTCTGCCACTGAGTGAATGCTCTCGGCCAGCATGGCGGCCGAGCCGGTCACAAGAAAGGCAACGAGTTTGCCAACCGCGATGGTGAAATTCGCCACCAACGCGGCGATAACCGCCAGCCGTGATCCTCCGCTAGCCATAGACGGAAAGTTTACGTCGCTTAGGGAATAACGCCATAGGCGGCCACTTTCGAAGAGTGCCTCACCAAACCATCTCGCGAATCTCATCCCTGACAACCGTTCCACCCACCCGACATCGGTCACCCTCCCAGGTCAAATTGATCAGCGACGGCCAACCAAGCTCCCTGCCCTGGGAAATCTGCACTCTCCCCGACGTCATGCCCTCAGAGCGGAGAACCGCGGCCAAGGCCACCGCAGCGCTGCCGGTAGCCGGATCTTCCACCACCCCCATGCCCGGAGCGAAGAAGCGAGCCTTCACACGGTCCGGTGGGGATTCCCACGCCCACACCAATGTCATCCCCAAATCGGCAGGTGGCGATCCGAGTCTGCCGATTTGTTCGGGAGTTTCCATCTGCCACACCAAATAGGAGAGTGGCATTTCCACCTCCCATGCCCGGGCCGGAGAACACCAATCGAGCGGTGGTAGGTCTTCTTGAGTTCGGACCGGCTGCTGAAAGGGAGGCTCGATCCACACCAGGTCCCCTTCGGCGCCGATCTTGACCTCTCCCACTCCGCATCTCACTTTTCTTACGCCTCCCGGACCGAGGCGCAGCAAAAGCCAGGCCGCGCCCACCAGAGGATGCCCGGCGAAAGGCAATTCCGATACGGGAGTGAAAATGCGGACATTGGGCATCCCTCCCATCTGCCAGTCGATGAACACCGTCTCGCTGAACCCAAGTTTCGTAGCAATAGCCTGCATGCGATCATCATCCAGGCTGACGGTGTCGGCCACCACCCCCAAATGGTTGCCACCCTGTTCACCGTCGGTGAACACCCTCAAAATCTGTGCCGGACGGGCCATTTCACTAAACCTCCTGTAGGCCTGCCATCATTGGGGGAAACCGAGTTGATGGAGAATGATCATGGCGGAAATCCTTGGATTGGATGTCCTGGTTACACAGATGATCCTAGCCATCGGGTTGGCTTTGGTGGCTGGCAACGGTTGGGCAGCCCTCCGGAATATGAGGGGTCGGCCTTCTCCCGGCCAGCGCGGCGACTTTCGACCCCGGCGGGCGGTGTTTCTGATCATGGCGGGAATGTTGATGATCATCTGGAGTGTCGCCTCCCTGTTTTCCTAGGTGGGATGATCCGCACCCGCTCTTTGAGCAGGCGCCGGTCTCGGGTATAACCTCCCCGGGATGAAATCATGGCCTTTTCCCCCTCCGCTGGCCACCATGGAGGCGCGCGTGTCGGAGCGATGGCCGAGGGGAGCATTTGCTTACGAGCCCAAATGGGACGGGTTCCGGGTCCTGGCTTGGAGCGGCCCCGAACCACGGCTCGACTCCCGCAACCAACGCCCCCTGCTGCGCTATTTTCCCGAACTCCACCCGGCCTTGCAGCAACTTCCACCGGGAACGGTGGTGGATGGGGAAGTGGTGGTCGTCTACGACAACCTGACCCATTTCGACGCTCTCCAGATGAGAATCCATCCCGCCAAGAGCCGTATCACCCGTCTTTCTGAGGAGGTCCCGGCCCAACTGGTCGCCTTTGACCTTCTTGCCGCTCAAGGGGAAGACCTGAGAGATCAGCCCTTCTCCACCCGCCGGAAACGCTTGGTGCAGGTGGCGAACCAACTGTCAGCGCCATGGAACCTGACCCCCACCACCACCGACCTATTGGTCGCCCAACGCTGGTTCCATGAGTACGAGGCGGCGGGATGCGACGGCGTGGTGGCCAAACGGCTCGATGAGGGATACATCAGCGGCAAAAGAAGGATGATCAAAATCAAGCACCGTCGCCATGTGGATTGCGTGGTGGGGGGATACCGGGTCCACAAGGACGGCGACAAGATCGGGTCGCTGCTATTGGGGCTATACAACTGCGAAGGGGCGCTGCACTTCATAGGACACTGCTCAGGTTTCCCCGATGCTGACCGGGCGCAGATGCTCACCATGTTCGAAAGCCTCCGCACGCCTGAGTCTTTCGATCAAAAAGCCAGGGCTCCGGGCAGCATGAGCCGCTGGTCGACCGCCGAGAGCGCTCAGTGGACACCGGTCCTACCGGGGGTGGTGGTGGAGATCAGTTACGACCAACTGCAAAACGACCGATTCCGTCACGCCACCCGCTTTCATAGATGGCGGCCCGACAAGCCGGCCCGGGACTGCACTATGGATCAGTTGGAAAGTCCGTCGGGGCCGGGGTTCTCGGAGGTTGTGGCAGACCTCCAGTGACCAGTCCGACAGATCTGCATAGACTTGATCCAAACTGCCCACCGCAAAAGGACTCCCGGGATGGATCTGGCCAGCCAATTAAGTATCATTTCCATAGGGATCGGGATTGTGTTGGTCGTTTTCGGTCTGGTCAAATACTTCAAGCAGCGAGCTGAGCAGATTCGACTCCGACGTCAACAACAGGCAATCGGTGGTGAGTAGATGCAGACCGCGCCTAGTCGCCAGCCTGGCCTTCACCCTACTCCTGGCAATCGGATGTGGGCAGGAAGACGGAGGAGAGTATTCAGCCACCGAATCGAACGGTTCTGAACCTGCCTCAGTGAATGTCCCGGTGTTGTCCGACACAGGTCGCCTGGGGGAAACTCTGTTCAACGCCAATTGTTCAGAATGCCATGGTGCCTACGCGGCGGGGTCCTCGCAAGGTCCACCCCTGGGGTTAGACAGGATCTACGAACCGGGACATCACGGTGACTTCAGTTTCCACTTGGCGGTGCGACAGGGAGTTAAACAGCACCATTGGGGATTCGGCGACATGGACCCGGTCAGCGGAGTGTCGGAGGAGGATGTGGACAAGATTGTCTGCTTTGTGCGAGAAATCCAGTACGCCAATGGCGTCTTCAAGGATCCCACCGCCCTCAGCGCTTGCCAGTCCGAATAGACGTGGGCAAGCTGCGAATCCCAGGTTGACCTCATATGTTCTCTGTATTGCCTTAACCTAAACAATCATGAACCTCACGATTCTGGCTCAAGAAGAGCAGCCTGAGGACGTAACCGAACTGCTGGACCAAATCGGATGGCTCGAATGGGGCCAGGCGGTATTGGTGATAGTGGCGGCGCTCATCATCGGGCGGCTGGTGCGACGGGCGCTGGTCAGAGGGTTGAAGCGCACCCCCGTGACCCCATTCGCCATCATCGTTCTGGGCAAAACGGTCGTCTATCTGGCGGTGGTCCTGGGGTTGTACTTCTCCCTGACCATCCTTCACTTGCAAGTCGGCCCGCTGATCGGCGCCCTGGGTCTAGCCGGGTTGGCCATTGCCTTCGCTTTCCAGGACATCTTGGAGAACTTCATCGCCGGGGTGCTGATGCTGATGCGCCGGCCGATCAAGGTGGGTGACGAGATGTTGTCCAACGGACATCAGGGAATAGTGGACGACATGAGCCTGCGCGCCGTCGCTTTGGACACCTTCGACGGTGACCGCGTCTACATACCCAATGCCATGGTGTGGAAGAGTCCATTGGTCAACTTCACCGAGACCCCCCACCGTCGAACGACTCTGGTAGTGGGAGTGGCGTACCGCACCGACTTGGACGAGGCGCAACGGGTGTTAAAGGAGGCGATCAGCCAGGTTCCCGGGGTGTTGGATCCCCCTCCGACTGTGGAGTTCGTGGAGTTCAACAATTCCTCCATCGACTTCCACGTGCGGTACTGGCATCCGGCCGATCGCAAATCCCTGTGGGCGGTAAGAGACAGGGCGGGACGAGCCATGAAGAAAGCCTTGGACGCAGCCGGTATCGAGATTCCCTTCCCACAACGGGTGCTGTGGTTTCCCGAGAGTTTGGGAGACCGCTTCCACCAACCCGATCCTCCGCCGAGCTGAACGCCAAACATGCCCTCCGAGCACCGGCCCTCACCGTTGCGGATCGGATTGTTGGTGTGCGACTGCGTCCTGCCCGAACTACTCCCGATAGCCGGAAGCTATCAGGACATGTTCATCGCTCTTTTCGCAGGGCGGCCGGAAATCGAGTTACAACCCTACGACCTGCTCAGCGGTGAATACCCTGACGATCCGGCCGAATGCGACGGCTGGATCTCCACCGGCTCCAAATGGTCGGTATCGGATGAAGAACCGTGGATCCGGTGGCTGGCCGGGTTTGTGCGCCGCCTGTATGAGCAGAGGTCCCCGCACGTGGGAGTGTGTTTCGGATCCCAGATGATCGCCCACGCCTTGGAGGGGGAGGTGACCGTCCAGGCTGCAGGCTGGGATGTGGGAGTGGCGGATACCGAAGTCACCGAGCAAGCGGAGTGGATGGTCCCCCGCCGAGACTCCTACTACACGGTGGTCAGCTATCAGGACCAGATCACCAAGCTGCCACCCGACTCTCAGGTGTTGGCGTCAACCGATCACTGCCCCGTTTCTATGTTCACCACCGGCGACCACTTCCTGGGCATAGGCGGCCACCCCGAAATCCCCCTCCTCTACATAAGAGCCTTAATCGAATCACGTCGGGGGGGTCGCATCCCCGAAGAGACCGCAGATTCCGGTTTGATTTCCCTGGAAAACACTCCCGACTCCCCCCTCCTACGAGACTGGATGGCCGAGTTCTTGTCGAGGGCCGCCCGTCCTCCGGTGCGAGGTATCTGAAGCTCATAGACGAGAGGGCTGCCCTGAGTCCTTCCTAATGGTTGAGTCATCCAACTGCCGTTGCGTTTGGCGGTTTGGTGTCCGATCTCCTATTGGCCGCCAACCACAGCCACGGGAATAACTCCACTCCTTTCCATAGTTGATATTAATACACTAAGATTTTCTTATAGCGAAAGGGATAAATGCCAGATGTCTGAGATGTTCGACCGTCTCACCGCCAAGAGCCGCCAAGCGATAGCCGACGCGGAGTCGGTTGCCCGCCAACGGCGGCATCCCGAGATCACTCCGTCACATTTGCTGGCCGCCTTGTTGAACCAGGCCGAGGGTTTGATGCTGCCTTTGGTGGATGCGGTCGGGGCACAGCCCGCCATGCTCAAAGCCGACGCAGAACAGTTACTGGACGCGCTTCCCAGTGCTTATGGCGGAACCGGCCCTACTCCGAGCAGGGAACTCTCCAAGACCTTGAAGAAGGCCGACCACGTTCGAGCCGAGTTCAAAGATGACTATTTGTCAGTGGAGCACCTGCTGCTGGCCATGATGGAGGAAAAGAGTGCAGTGGGAGACCTGCTGCGCAGTCACGGTATCAATCGGCAGAAGGTTCTCGAGGCCCTGGCCAAACTGCGGGGAGCCCACCGTATAACCAGCCCCGACCCGGATGCCACATTCGGAGCTCTGGAGCGTTTCGGACGTGACCTCACTGCCTTGGCAAACCGGCAAAAGCTCGACCCGGTGATCGGCCGAGACGATGAAATCCGGCGGGTGATCCAAGTTCTGTCTCGCCGAACCAAGAACAACCCGGTTCTGATCGGAGACCCGGGAGTGGGCAAGACTGCCATCGTGGAAGGATTGGCCCGACGGATAGCCGACGGTGACGTTCCCGAAGGTCTCAGGACCAAACGCATCATTGCCTTGGACATGGGGGCGATGGTGGCAGGCGCCAAGTACCGGGGAGAGTTCGAAGAGCGTCTGAAAGCGGTGCTGACGGAGATCAGCGCCTCCAACGGGGAGATCATCACCTTCATCGACGAGATGCATACCATCGTTGGCGCTGGCGCCGCCGAAGGGGCCATGAACGCCTCCAATCTCCTCAAGCCGATGCTGGCGCGAGGCGAACTCCACATGATCGGCGCCACCACCACCGACGAGCACCGCCAACACATCGAAAAGGACGCCGCCCTGGAACGGCGGTTTCAACCGATCTGGGTATCCGCTCCCTCGGTCACCGACGCGGTGGCCATCCTGCGTGGACTGAAGGAACGCTATGAGGTGCACCACGGGGTGCGCATCACCGATTCGGCACTGGTGGCGGCGGCCACTCTCTCGGACCGCTACATAACCGGGCGTCATCTTCCCGACAAAGCCATCGACCTCATCGACGAGGCCGCCTCCCGGCTTCGGATCGAAATCGACTCGATGCCCGAGGAGATCGACAAGCTCACCCGGGTGGTCACTCGACTGGAGATCGAGCGGGAGGCCCTCCGGATGGAGTCGGACAAGACGGCCCTCACTCGGCTCACCGAACTTGAACGGAAGCTGGCCGACATCCGGGAGACCCTGAGCGGCCTGACCGCCCGCTGGCAGCAGGAGAAGGAGGCGATCGCTTCCGTCCACAGCATCCGGGAACAGATTGAAGAGGCAAGGGCCGAAGCGGAGATGGCCGAACGTCGGGGCGATCTTCATCGGGCGGCCGAACTGCGCTACGGGATACTGGTGGGCCTGGAGAAAGACCTGAAGGACAAAGAGAAAGATCTCGAAAAGCTGGCGGCGACCGGGAGGATGCTCTCGGAAGAGGTGACGGGAGAGGACATCGCCGAGGTGGTCTCACACTGGACGGGGGTGCCGGTGGCGCGGATGCTGGAAGGCGAGGTAACCAAGCTCCTCAACCTGGAGACTCACCTCCATACCAGGGTGGTCGGTCAGCACCAGGCAGTGCAGGCCATCTCCAATGCCCTCCGCCGCAGCCGTTCCGGTCTCTCCGACCCCAACCGTCCGATCGGTTCCTTTTTGTTTCTGGGTCCCACCGGCGTCGGCAAGACCGAACTGGCCCGGACCCTGGCGGACTTTCTCTTCGACGACGAGCGGGCCATGGTGCGGATCGACATGTCCGAGTATTCCGAGAAGCATTCCGTCAGTCGTTTGATCGGAGCTCCGCCCGGGTACGTCGGATACGACCAGGGTGGACAGCTCACCGAGTTGGTGCGCAGGCGCCCCTACACGGTGATTCTGCTGGATGAGGTGGAAAAGGCCCATCCTGAGATTTTCAACACCCTGCTCCAGCTATTAGACGACGGTCGGCTCACCGACGGCCAGGGCCGCACAGTCGACTTCACCAACTCGGTCCTGATCATGACCTCCAACCTTGGATCGGAGTTGATCGACCCCGGCCTGGGACGAGAAATCATCGAAAGTCGAATAATGCAGGCAGTGCGCAGGCACTTTCGCCCTGAGTTCCTCAATCGAGTGGACGACATAGTGGTGTTTGGGCACCTCAGCCGAACGGATCTGACCAAGATTGTCGAACTGCAGTTGGATCACCTCCGGCGACGGCTGGCAGTGCGCCGCCTCGGACTCCAGGTCTCCGACGAGGTCAAAGACCTCCTGACCGAGGAGGGTTACGACCCCGCGTACGGCGCCCGTCCGCTCAAGCGAGTGATCCAGCGGCGTCTTTCCGATCCACTGGCTATCAGGTTGTTGGAGTCCGAATGGCCGCCGGACTCGGTGATAGAGGCATACGCCAAAGACAACGAGGTGACTTTCCGCCTGGCCTCCTGAAAAACAACACCCATCAACAGGCGGCGCTGCCCACCGCTTAACCAAACCGCGGCGCCGCCCATTACCCTCCAAGCTGATGAGTTCACAGAAAGATTGGTCAGATCTTTGGGTGGGGCTGCGATTGATCTCCACCGGGATGCTGCGTTACCCGCGGCTGATGGTGATCTCCATATTGGGAGCGCTCTGTTGGATGGCGGTCACCGTGCTCACCCCCTACCTGCAGAAACTGGTGGTGGACAACGCCATAGAGGGCAATCAGCCCAATTTGCTCTTGCCCTTGGTGCTGGCTGTGTTGCTCGCCGGAGTGATGAGGGCCGCCAGCATCGCGTGGCGGCGTTGGAACGCATTCGGGCTGGCCTACCGTTTCGAAGTCGACCTGCGGGCCCAGATCTTTTCGGCCATCCAAAAGCTCGGTTTCGACTACCACGACCATGCCTCGGCAGGAGAGTTGATGGCTCGGGCCTCGACCGACCTCACCCAAGTGCGGTTGGTGTACATGATGCTGCCCATCACTTTGGCAAACATCATCACCGTCACCATGGTGGGAATAATGGCTTTCGTGCTCGACCCGGTGATGGGATTGCTGGCGGCTTTCACTCTCCCGGTGATGGTGGGTTTCGCGGTGTTGTACGCACAGCGGACCACCGGCATCTCTTTTCAGGTGCAACAGAACCTGGCCGAGATGAGCAGAATGGCACAGGAGGGGATATCGGGCATTGCGGTGACCAAAGCGTTTGGACAAGAGGCCAGGGAGGCTCGGAGGGCAAGAGGGGTGGCGACGGACATCTTCACCAAGTCGCTGGGCCTAGCCCGGTTTCGCTCGGTCTATCTGCCCTGGTTCGAACTGATCCCCACCCTTATCACTCTGTGCGCGTTGTGGTTGGGGGGTACCAGGGTGGCGAGGGGCGAGATGACCATCGGAGATCTGGTGGCGTTCACCCAGTACCTGGTGGTGCTGTCCTTCCCCATCCGCATGACCGGGTGGTTCTTCGCCGAACTCCCTCGCTCTTCGGCGGCGGCGGCCCGGGTGGTGGAGTTGCTGAGAGCCCCGGTTTCAGTTGCCGCTCCCGAGAACCCTCGTCGGTTGCAACCGGGGGGAGGAGAGGTCCGGTTCCAAGGCGTCACCTTCGCCTACGAAGACACAGATGTGCTTCAAGGCTTGGACTTGCATATCCCGGCGGGGAGCAGTGTGGCCCTGTTCGGCGCCACAGGCTGTGGCAAGACCACTCTGACACAGCTGATTCCGCGATTCTATGATCCGCAAGCCGGGACCATCTCCATCGACGGAACGGATGTCCGCCAACTGGATCTAACCGACTTGCGTCGGGAGGTGGCAGTGGCCTTTGAAGAACCGTTTCTGTTTTCGGCCACCGTCGCTGAGAACATCGGATTCGGGGCGCCCGACGCCGAACTCTCCCAGATTGTGGCGGCCGCCCGGATTGCCGACGCCCACGAGTTCATCCAAGAACTCCCCTACGGATATGAGACGGTAGTAGGAGAAAGAGGGATGAGCCTGTCGGGAGGCCAACGCCAGCGTTTGGCCCTGGCCAGGGCGATCGTGGGAAATCCGCGCGTACTCATTCTGGATGACGCCACCTCGGCGGTGGACGCCATCACCGAGGCGCGCATCCATGCCGAACTGGTGGAGAACATGAAGGGACGAACCACCATCGTGATCGCTCATCGCACCTCGACCCTCCTGCTGGCCGACCGGATCATCATTGTGGAGGGAGGAAAGGTGCTGGCGATGGGCGAACACCAGCAGTTGTGGGACAACGTACCCCGCTATCGCCAACTCCTCGCCGAAGCGAGCCCGGTGAAATAATGTACGCCCGCTACGGAACCGACGATCCGATCCCTGACCGGTTGAACCTGATGCGCCGCGCGGCAGGCTCGGTTAGGTATATGGCTCTACCGGCCTTGGGCGCTGCAGTGGCGGCCCTGGTTTCCACCATGTCCAAGGTGGCGGGTCCCATGGTGATCCGGGAAGCAGTTGACCGGGGCATCGTTCCCCAGAACACCTCGGTTATCGCCAACGCGGCCCTGGTTTTCGTTGCCATCGTGGTGGCGCAATACGCGGCGACGAGAGTCACCCTCTACACCGTTGCCTGGATGGGCGAGCGTTTCATGATGGATCTGCGGAACCGGGTCTTCACCCATGTACTGGGGATGGACATGGCCTTCTTCGGAAGGACCAAAACGGGGGTTTTGGTGGCGAGGCTCACTTCCGATATCGAGTCCCTGCAGGTCTTCGCCGCCGAGGGCGCCATCCAGGTGGTGGGAAGCAGCATGATGGTGATGGGGGTGTCGATAGCCCTGTTCGTGGTCGACCCTTCCCTGGCCACTCTGGTAATGCTGCTCATGCCCTTCCTGCTAGGCCTTTCCTATCGTTTCGGCCGCGATTCCGGCCGGGCCTACCGTAAATGGCGAGGCCAAGTGGGGAAGGTCCTGGCCGCTTTATCCGAAAACATCTCCGGCGTGAGAGAAGTCCAAGCCAACGCTCAGGAGCAGCGCCAAGAAGAACGCTTCTCCGAGGTTGACGAAGAGTTCTACAAGAGAGGGATGGCTGCGGCCAAGACCGTCGTAACCTACTTTCCCGGAGTCGACTTGCTCCGCGCCGCTGGGCTGGCGCTGGTTCTGTACGTGGGGGGGAGCCGAGTACTGGACGGGGAGATGAGCCTCGGGTCGATGATCGCCTTTCTGCTCTATCTCAACTGGTTCTTCGAGCCTATCGTGCAACTCGCCAACGTCTACAACCTCTTGCAGGGCGCTTTGGCTGCTCTATACAAGCTGTATGGGCTGATAGACGAGGAACCGGCCATTCGAGAAGCCCAAGAGACGACTCCGCTTGCTCCCAAGGTGGATGGGGAGATTTCGGTAATCGGGCTGACCTTCGGATATGACAACGACACTCCGGTGCTCTCTGATATGAACCTGTCGATCCCCGCCGGCCAGCGGGTGGCGGTGGTGGGCTCAACCGGGTCGGGGAAGAGCACCCTGGTGAGGCTTATCGCTCGCTTCTATGATCCGCAAGCCGGCACTGTGACATTGGACGGGATCGATCTACGAAACCTCAGCTTCGCAGATCTGCGCCGGGCGGTGGCGCTGGTCCCCCAAGAGGGATTTCTGTTCGAAGACTCCCTGCGCTTCAACCTCTCTTTCGGGCGGGAGGGGATGAGCGACCAAGAACTGTGGGAAGCATGCCGGGCGGTAGGAATCACCGAGTGGGTAGAGAGCCTGCCGGAAGGGATGGACACTCTTATGCGCGAACGAGGGAACCGTCTCTCCTCGGGAGAGCGTCAACTAGTGGCCTTGACGCGGGCCCTGGCGGTCGACCCGGCGATAGTCATCTTGGACGAGGCGACCTCCAACCTCGATCCCGGCACGGAAAGCCAAATCGAAACCGCGCTGGAGACTCTGCTGGCGAAACGCACCTCCATCGTGGTGGCTCATCGGCTGCGGACCGCGCGGCGGGCCGACCGGGTCTTGGTGATGGAAGACGGCCGGGTGGTGGAAGACGGGACGTACCAAGAGTTAGCCGATGGGAAAGGACCGTTCGCCGAACTCGTCCGCACGTGGGAGAACTCAGAACTCCCGACGTGAAAGCACGATTAGGTACGTCCCTCAGCCAAGTGGTCGGGGATGGAGAGTCTCAGTGTGACCGTCCACGGAAATCACCTGGCCGCTGATGTGGCGACCGGAAGGGCTGGCCAGGTAAAGCACCAGGTCGGCAACCTCTTGCGGGGAGACGAAGGTGGCCATCGATGTGCCCTCCACGTACAGGGACCTGGCCGTCTCGACAGGTATCCCTTCGGCAGCGGAGTGGGCTGAAATAACCCGCTCCATCCGCTCACCGGTGATCGATCCGGGAGAGATAGCGTTTACTCGGATGTTGTCCCGACCCAACTCCATCGCCAGCGTCTTGGTCAACCCGACAACCCCGAACTTGGCGGCCACGTATGGGGCGCGATTTGGCATGCCCATCAACCCGGCAGTGGAGGTTATGTTGATAATCACTCCACCACCCCGCGCTTTCATGGCGGGGACAACCCGCCGGGTGCAGTAGAACTGCCCCGACAGACATACCTCCACACACCTTCGCCACTCCCCGGGATCGATGTCCTCCACCGCAGCGGTGGGTCCCGCCGAACCGGCATTGTTGACCAGGATGTCGATTCCCTCCGCCGCAATGGGGTCGAGCCAGAGGGCAACCGCGTCGGGATCGGCCACATCCACCCTGGTCCCCTCGATGTGGCTGGGGAGCGCCTCCAAGGCAGCTTGGTCGATGTCACATACGAATGTCTTGGCCCCCGCTTCGGCCAAAGCCGTGGCCACCACCAGTCCCAACCCGCCGGCGCCCGCGGTTACTGCCGCTCGTTGAGAGTCCAGACGGGTCCCCATAGCCTGCCAGGGTATCAACTGTGGAGACCACACATCCCCTGCATCGGGGCTAGAGCTATGTTTTGGGCCTTGACTTGGGCGGGATGGAGCGACTTCGACGCCGCACCCATTCCAGAGTCCACCGCGCAGTGATCACCATTGCTGCGGCCAGAAAATTGAAAACCATATCGAGGGGGTCGAAAACGCGGTTGGGCAGAAACAATTGGATGCATTCATCGAGCATTCCCACCAGGGAAGTCGCCAAGACCGCCAGCACAGCAGGGACGGGAACACGGCGCCCCTGGGCCGCTCGTTCCGCAAGCGCTTCATAGATGAAGACGGCCACCACTCCATACTCGATGAGGTGGCTGCGTTCTGGGATGGTCATCCGAAAGAGCACCATGAGATAAACGACCGCCACGCCCAAGGCGACACCTATCTCGGCCCCGCCCGGTCGTGCCTTTAGCCCCTGCGTCACGACGGTCGCCCCGACCAGAAGCATGCCGAGCACAAAGAAGACCGCTGCCAGGTCGTCGTCGCCCAGCGCCCCGGCCACCATTCCCGCAAGGCCGAGCGTCGAGTAGATCGCCACCACAACGGCCAATGTCCACAGCCACAGGCGACGCTCCCGACCGGATACAAACCTTGACATCAACCCTCAACGTAGCGGCCCCGCTAGGCAGCCCCCGCTCCATTGCGGAGAATCAGTTCACCCGTCGGCCTATCTCCACAGGTTCGTTCCTCTTATCTTGACGGGATGAATAAACACGGCGGCTCGACGCTCAGCGGCCATCACCCGATCATATTCCTCCCAGTCGGAATGAGTACCGCCGGCCGCGGTGAACACCGCCCGCAGCGCTTCGGGCAAATGGGTCAGATCGAAACCCTCCATTGGATCGTCGGGGCCCACCTGGGTTACTGTGCCTTCCACACCAATCCATGACCATCCCGCCCTGAACACGATGGTGGCCAGTGGGGAACGTCGCCAATGCGCCAGTTTCACGGTGCCGCCCCGTACCACCAACGCCACCACCTCCTCACCAGTGACGGGATGAGCCATCACTCCGGCGTTGATCAGGGTGGAGTGCACCGTCCCGTTTCCTCGGGCAAAGGAGACAATAGCCAGTCCTTGGTCGGCCGCGGCAAATTCCCTGACATGCTCAATAGTTCGTCTCACCGGTGCTCCTTTCGACGCCGAGCCTATGAACCACGCCGAGAATACCCCTGCTCCCCGACCCGATAATGTATGAAAGGATGCCCGACCCAACCGGCCTTCCCGCTGCCACCAGGCGATGGCTGGCAAAGTGTGAAGGTGTGGACGTTTCGGCCGATATCCGGATCTTTCCCGCCGGAACCAAAACCGCGGTCAGCGCCGCCCGGGCGGTGGGATGCCAACCGAGCGAGATTGTCAAGTCCTTGGTGTTCGAGGTGGATGGCGAAACCGTGTTGGCGCTGCTGCCCGGTGATCGACGACTACAGCCGGTGAAGCTGGCCGAGGCGGCGGGAGGGCAGAGAGCCCTCCGGGCCTCGCTCGACCGGGTTAAGGAAGCAACGGGGTTCGCCGCCGGGGGAACGCCGCCCTTCGGTCACGCCCAACCGCTGCGGGTCTTCGCCGACCGAGCCCTCCGTCGCCATGATCTCGTGTGGGCGGCGGCAGGCACACCGACCACGGTGTTCCCCATCGGCCTAGCCGACCTCGACCGGATGGCAGCGCCCGGTTGGTTCGATCTGTCCTGATCTACCGTGGCGCCTCTTTAGGGAGTATTTTCACAACTTAGGGATGGTTGACAGTATTGGTCACGCCCCTTTGACATCTTGGGGGACATGCAAGGAACGTGCCATTAACGGACAGGCGGTCAACGAGGCGCGGTTGTTGGCTTCCATGTTGCCGTTGTCAGAAGCCAGTGCGGGACAGCTGCGGGAGCGGGTGCAATCCACCATTCATGCGGAGAATCAGGCCGCGGCGGTCCTGGCGGAAGCCCTAATGGAGTTGCGCCGTAGGGGAGGAACCGAGTTGGTGGAAACGGTGTTGCGAGAAGATGGTCTGCTGTCGCGGCGGCGGGCTCGATCGGAAGTGGACACCGCAGTGGAAGTCAAGGAATTGCCACACGCCTCGGAGGGTTTGCGAAGAGGAGAGATCTCTTACGACAACGCCCGGATCATCGCCGGAGCTCGTTTCCGAAGAGCCCGTTTAGTGGGAGAAGCAAACCCCTAACAATTTACCTGATGACTACTCAGACTCCGGGCGATAAGAAGGGTCGAGCATCCTCAGAAACTCCGCGCAACGTTCGGCCTCGGAGACCTCCCCGATCGCTTCGGCCATTCGTCTCAACCCGTCCAGACTGGCCAAGAACCCACGGTTGGAAGTGTGGGACCAACGCACGTATCCCGATCCACGCCACCCGTTCTGTCGAAGGGCGTCCAAGCCGCGGTGGTAGCCGATCCTGTAATAGGCGTAAGACTCCACGTAACCGGTCAGGGAACTTGCCTGCAATTCGCAAAGCTTCCCCAAAGCGGCCCATACGTCAGGCAGTTCGGGATGAGCAGCCGCAACTTCGACCAATGTTTCTCGGTTGCCACCGGCAGTATCTAAGGTTGCCACCACTTCTGATGGCAGCGGTGGCAACACCGTCTGGGGCGCGCCTCCGGGCGTGAGTCGGACTTCAGCCATCTGTCGTGACCCCGATACTCAAGCCGTCGCCGTTGCGAATGGCTGCTTGAGCAGCCGCGAGTCGCGCGCCAGGGATCCGGGGAGGACTCATCGACACGTAATCGAGACCCACTCGATGGCAAAAGTCGATGCTGGCCGGGTCGCCCCCGTGTTCCCCGCACAATCCCACCGACAGGTCCGGCCGGACAGCTTTGCCCCGTTCGGTGGCCCATTTCACCAATTGCCCCACGCCTTTTTCGTCCAGCGACTGGAAAGGATTGTGGGACAGGACACCGTCAGCCAGGTAAGTGTTGAGGAAACGTACCTCGGCATCGTCCCGGCTCAAACCGAAAGTGGTTTGCGTGAGATCGTTGGTGCCGAAGGAGAAGAACTCGGAAATACGGGCCAGTTCACCGGCCAGCAGGGCGGCGCGGGGAATCTCCACCATGTTGCCCAACTTGACCTTCCGATCCACACCATAGGCGGCCTGCTCTTCGGCAAGCATCACCGCCACGCGTACCATCTCCTCCGGATCCACCACCAAGGGGACCATTATCTCCAGATGCGGGTCTCCTCCTGCCTCCAAACGACGACGGATGGCCCGCAGGGCCGCTCGGATTTGCACGCGGTAGAGCGAAGGACGAATCAGTCCCAGGCGAACTCCCCGCAATCCCAGCATCGGGTTGGTCTCCTCCCAACTGCGGACCACATCAATCATCCGCTCCACCTCGGCCGTGGGCTTTCCCTCCTTCTTCAGTTCATCGTATTGATCGCGAAGATCCCAACGGTCAGGCAGAAACTCATGAAGAGGGGGATCGAGTAGGCGAACCACCACCGGCTTGCCGTCCATCGCCTCCAATAGGGCGGTGAAGTCATCGGCCTGCAACTCCTCCAGTTGTTCCAGAGCCTCTATGCGATCTTCCTCCATGATGATGCGGCGCACCACCGGCAACCGGTCACCCATGAACATGTGCTCGGTGCGCGCCAGGCCGATGCCTTCGGCGCCCAACTCCGCGGCCCGGGCTGCATCCTTGCCGGTATCGGCGTTGGCCCAGATACCCAAACGGCGCGTCTCATCGGCCCATTCCAGCAAAGTCGTCAACTCATCGGGGGAAGAAGGCGCCACCAACTCGACTTCGCCGATAAACACCCGCCCGGTGGTGCCGTCGATGGCGATCATATCCCCCTCTTGCACCCGTTGACCTCCCGGCGCGGTGAAGAATCCTTCCTCGGCGTTGATCCACATCTCGGAGGCGCCGGTAACGGCCGGAGTCCCCATGGCGCGGGCCACCACTGCCGCATGACTGGTCTTGCCGCCGTGGCTGGTCAGAATGCCTTCGGAGGCGAACAGCCCGTCTATGTCGTCGGGGGTGGTCTCCCAGCGCACCAGTATCACCGGTATTTCCTGACCCGCCATCTCCACTGCCCGGGGGACATTGAACACCGCGCGACCCACCGCGGCGCCCGGAGAAGCCTCCAGCCCGAAAAAAGCCGGCGGAGGAGACTTCTCTTCGTTGATGCCCGGTACGAGCAGTTGCTCCAATTGGCTGGGCTCCACTCGCATCAAGGCGGTTTCGCGGTCGATCAGCCCCTCCTCGACCATTTCCACCGCCGCTCTGACCGCGGCCGCCGCCGACCGTTTCCCAACCCGGGTCTGCAATATCCACAGTTTCCCCTTTTCGATGGTGAACTCGATGTCACACATGTCCGAATAGGCCGATTCCAGGGATTCGCCCACGGCACTCAATTCGGCATGCAATTCGGGTTGGACCTCGGCAAGGTGAGCGATAGGAGATGTCTGGCGAATGCCCGCCACCACATCCTCGCCCTGAGCGTTGGCCAGATAGTCCCCGAACATCTCCTTGTTTCCGGTCGCGGGGTCGCGGGTGAAATACACCCCCGTGCCAGAGTCGGCACCCAGGTTTCCGAAGACCATCATCTGGATGTTGCAGGCCGTTCCAAGATCATGCGGAATATCATTGAGGCGCCGATAGCTGTGTGCTCTCGGGGAATTCCAGGACTCGAATACCGCCAGAATGGAGGTCCGGACCTGTTCCATGGGATCCACCGGAACCTCGCAATCCTGGGAGGCGAGCAGCATCCGAAACCTGCGGACTGCCTCCACCAAATCGGAAGTGGGAAGCCGGGAGTCCTCGACTACATTCCTATGTTCCCTGAGACTGGTCATCACCTCTTCGAAATCATCGCGATCCGCGCCCAGCACTACCCCCCCGTAGGTCTGAATCAACCGTCGGTACGCGTCCCAAGCGAAGCGGGCGTCGCCAGACCATCGGGCCAACTCTGATACCACCGCATGATTGGCGCCCAGGTTGAGCACCGTGTCCATCATTCCGGGCATGGAGATCTTGGCGCCCGAACGGGCTGACAGGAGAAGCGGGGGCCCTCCCACCCCTCCCAAGTGGCGCCCCGTCTGTTCTTCGACCCTGGCCAAAGCCTCTTCCACTTGGGCCCAAAGGTGAGCAGGGACCTTGCCCTTTTCCAGGAAGTAACGACAGGCGGCGGTAGTGATGACAAACCCCGGGGGGACCGCCAAGCCCATCTCCACCATCCGGGCCAACCCAGCGCCCTTCCCTCCCAGCAGATCATTGTCCCTGGGGTCGGCCTCATCAAAGCTGAATACGTACTCGCCCTTGGTCATTATGCAGTCAACCACACCTTCGAGTTTTCCGCCGTTGTAATACTTTCCATGCCCCAACCACCTGAATGTAGTCGGGAAACCGAGCCTAGTATTGAAGTCACTAGGCATCCGAGTTAACAAACCGGATGAGTCCGGAACTGAGTCAAGATCGCCCTCCGGGAACGGACAAGGAGTGAGAACATGGACAACGAGCTAATACGATGGCTTTGGTTGGGGATGGCCGTCCTGCTGGGGATCGGCGAGGTAGTTACCGCCGGGTTCTTTCTGCTGCCCTTTGTCATCGGCGCGGGCGCGGCCGCAATCTTAGCCTGGCTAAACGTATCCCCTCTGGCTCAATGGCTGGTGTTTTTCGGGGTCTCTCTGCTGGCCTGGGCCTTCCTGCACAGGTTTATCAAGAAACAGGACTCCAACAACGGACAGCCACAGGTGGGCGCCAACCGATGGAAGGGCGCCAACGGACTGGTCCTGGAAGAAATCGATCAGATCAACGGACGCGGGATGGTCCGAATCTCCGGCGAAGAGTGGAGGGCCACCGTCGAACTCGGCAAGGAGAACATCCTCCCTGGCAACACCATAGAGGTGATCAGGGTGGAAGGAACCAAGCTGGTAGTAGTTCCCACGTCTTGAAGCATTTGCACATGCAATACGTGCACAGCAAGGAATTGGAAAGGAAGTGACTTGATGGATATAGCGGTTATCGGACTATTCGCCGCAGTGGCTTTGGCATTGATCTTGTTCGCCGCGGCAGGACTGAAGGTGATCAGGCCATTCGAAAAGGGCCTGATCGAACTTTTCGGCCGCTACCAGCACACGGTCGACTCCGGGCTCCGGTGGGTGATGCCTTTTGTCAAGCGGCTAACCAAGGTCGACATGCGCGAACAAGTGGTGGACGTACCTCCCCAAGAAGTAATCACCAAGGACAACGTAGCGGTGACCGTGGACGCGGTGATCTACTACGAGCCCACCGATCCTGTCAAGCTGAAATACAACGTAGGCCGCTTCATCGTGGCGGTCACCAAGCTGGCCCAAACCAACCTGAGGAACGTGGTCGGCGACTTGGACCTCGATTCCGCTCTCACCTCCCGGGAGGTGATCAACACCAAGCTGCGTCAGATCCTCGATGACGCCACCGACAAGTGGGGAACCCGGGTGGTACGAGTCGAGATCCAACGGATCGAGCCTCCCGCCGATGTGACTCAGTCCATGCACCGCCAGATGAAAGCTGAACGAGAGAGAAGAGCGGTGGTGACCGAGGCCGAAGGCGACAAGCGCTCCCGAATCCTCAAGGCCGAAGGGGTAAGAGCAAGCCGGATCCTGGAAGCCGAAGGTGAGGCGCAAGCCATCCAGACCGTGGCCGCCGCCGAGCGGTTCCAATTGCTCACCGTGGCAGAAGGCGAAGCCCAGGCGATCGAGAAAGTGTTCGCAGCCATCCACAACGGAGACCCCACTCCCGACCTGATCGCCATCCGCTATCTCGAGGCCCTGCAGGGGATCGCCAATGGCCAGGCCACCAAGATCTTCCTGCCCCTGGACACCAGCGGCGTCCTGGGCAGCGTGGCAGCCATCGGAGAACTACTCAAAGAAACCGGCAACCAAAACCCGGCCACTTAGCAGTCACTGTTCAAGGCAACACAAGCCCTTTATCAAAACCTGAAATAGCAACAGCCAAAAAGAAGGGTTGGGACTTCCAAAAGAGTCCCAACCCTCTTTGTTTTGATCTCCGCCCGCTTCCGACAGAGAGATTTGATTATCTGGCGGCGGCTATAGCCTGTTGCAGAGCCCGCCGGGTCATGACCTTGGCCAAGTGAGCCTTATATTCCACAGTTCCGAAAAGATCGTCGAGAACAGTGACGCCCTCGATGGCCCGCTCGGAGGCTTCCGCCACCGCCGCGTCTGAACCGTCGGTTCCGATCAGACTTTCCATGACGCCTTCCGCCAGGGTGGGTTTGGGACCCACTCCGGTGAGCGCCACCCGCCCGCAGCAGACCGCACCGTCGGCAAGGTCCACCCAGGCCGTAGCGCCCGCCACCGCGTAATCGGTGTGGCCACCGCGGCGGCCCAGCTTCTCATAGGCGGATCCTCCGCCCTGCTTGGGGAGACGGAGCTCGGTGAGAATTTCGCCGGGCTCCAAGGCCGTGGTGAGGGTGTCCACAAAGAAATCTGCTGCCGCGATCTCCCGAATGCCCCCGGCCGAGGCCGCCACCATAGTGGCGCCCAAAGCCAAAGCCGCGGAAGGCTGATCAGCAGCGATATCGGCATGAGCAATCGAACCGCAAGTGGTGCCCTGGTTACGCACCTGAACATCTCCCGTCCAGGAAGCTGCGGTGGCTAGGGCCGCGGCGTGCTCTGCAATCAGCGGATCCGACGCGGTGGCGGCATGGCGTACCAACGCCCCCACTGCCACATGATCTCCCCGATCTTCGATGGAGGAAAGCCCAGGGATTCGTCCGATATCCACCACGACTTCGGGCGAGAAGAGGCGCAGCTTCATGATGGGCAGAAGACTCATTCCTCCGGCCAGCACCTTGGCGCCTTCCGTGGAAGCCAGAATCGAGGTTGCCTCGTCCAGCGACCCCGGGGATACATACTCAAATGACCTGGGATACATCAGCTCACACTCCCGTTCGTCTTGGCCGCTTGGATCGCCTCCCACACCCGCTTGGGGCGCAGGGGCATATCCACATGTGTCACCCCCAAGGGCGAAAGAGCGTCGACAACCGCGTTGACCACAGTTTGCGCCGACCCGATGGTACCCGCCTCGCCGATCCCCTTCACGCCCAACGGATTGACATCCGTGGGAGTAACGGTTCGATGCAACTCGAAGGAAGGCAGATCGACAGCGGTTGGCAGTGGGTACTCCACAAGCGACCACTTGAGCAGGTTTCCGTCCGACTCATACTCGCCATCCTCAAACATCGCCTGGCCGATTCCCTGCGCCAGACCGCCGTGGATCTGTCCGTCCACGATCATCGGATTAATGACGTTTCCGCAGTCATCCATGGCTATGTAGCGGAGCAGCGAGACGTCGCCAGTGTCGCCATCCACCTCCACCAAGGCCAGGTGGGAACCAAATGGCCAGGTGGCGTTGGCGGGACTGAACACGGCGTGGGCCTCCAGGCCTCCCTCCATGCCTGCGGGCAGTCGGTGAGGTTGATAAGCCAGGGTGGCGATGTCGGACCACGACACCTGCTGGTCGGGTGAACCGGCCACATGGGCGCCGCCGTCGGCGAACACGATGTCGTCCGAGGAGGCCTCCAGCAGATGGGCGGCCAGTTGGGCGGCCTTGGCCGCCACCTTGTTGGCAGCCTCGTAGGTGGCCGATCCGTCCACCGCCGCGGAGCGGGACCCGAAGGTTCCGATACCCAGCGGCGATTCGGCGGTATCTCCATGGGTTACCCTGATGTTCTCCATCGTGATCCCCAACTGTTGGGAGACAATCTGCGCCCAAGTGGTCTGATGACCTTGTCCAGAGGGGCCGGTGCCGATGATCACCGAGGCGGTGCCGTCGGCATGCACACGAACCAGGCCCGATCCGCTGAATCCGGAGGGTATCTTGTAGGCCGCCCAGGAGAATCCCAGATCCACCAACGCGGAAGGACCGAAACCGCATACTTCCACATAGGTGGCCAGGCCCAGACCCACCAGCCTTCCCTCGGCCCGCATTTGGTCCCGCTCGGCCTTGAGCTCGTCATAGCCGGCGGTCTCCAACAGGGCGTCGAGGTTCATTTCGTAGTCGCCGGTGTCCATGGGGAACCCGATATGAGTCGCCGCGCCAGGGAATTTCGAGGCAGGGATATAGTTCTGTCTCCGTACCTCGGCCGGATCCACCCCGATCTCCCGGGCAAAGGCGTCGATAGCTCTCTCCAGGTAATAGGCGGCTTCCGGCCGGCCAGCGCCGCGATAGGCGTCGGTGGTCATGGTGTGAGTGTGCACACAGGCCACTCTCCAATGGGTGGGGAACCCATATTGGCCAGCTCCAACGAACAGTCCCAAGAAAGGAATGGCCACCGTGAAGTTCTGACTGTAGGCGCCCATGTCGGCGATGCCGTCCAACTCGTATCCCAGGATCTTTCCGTCCCGGGTCCCGGTTATGGTGGCGGTCGCCACCCAGCCCCGACCGTGAATGGTGGAGCCTGCCGCGTCCCGCCGGGTCTCGGTGAATTTGACCGGACTACCCAGTTGCTGGGAGGCGAAACAGACCAGGATCTCGTCGTTGTAGACATTGAGTTTGCATCCGAATCCTCCGCCCACCTCGGGGGCGATACACCGGACATCGTTGAGGGAAAGCCCGAAGGTCTGGGCGATTCCCCCCGCCAGGGCATGGGGTATCTGGGTGGAGGAATGGACTGTGAATCGACCATAGCCGACATTCCAGTCCGCCACCACCGCGCGGGGCTCCATCGGCATGGGCAGCAGCCGCTGATTCACCGCTTCCAACGAGACGGAGACCGTGTCGTCTTGCGCCTTGGCGTCGGCGATGGTCTGCTTGGTGGCAGCGATGCCATCCTCATCGCCCCAGGGACCGCCTTCCCAGGCCAGCAGGACATTGGAAGCCATGTCTTCATGAACCAGGGCGGCGTCGGAAGCGGCCTCCTTGAGGTCGATCACCGGGTCGAGCGGATCGTATTCCACATCAATTGCGTCGGCGCCATCGCGGGCCCCGTAGCGGCTGTCGGCCACTACCATGGCCACCGCCTCGCCCAGATGGTTGACATGACCGCCCGCTAGGAGCGGCCGCAGTTTTCCTACCGCCACTTGGGTAACCAAGTCTCCGAGATGGGCGACATCCGCAGCCGTGTAGACCGCCCGAACGCCTTCCATCGCCAGAGCATCGGATGCGTCTATCGACTCTATCCGGGCATGGGCATAAGGGCTGCGAACGAAGGCCACATGCAGCATTCCTGTCAATTGCAGGTCGTCCACATACAGGCCGGTACCCCTGATCAGGGCTGGGTCTTCCCGGCGCTTGACCACTCCGCCCAGGACACTGGTGGTACTCACGCCGAGCCCTCCTCCCATTCGGGGGCTGGTGGTTCTTCGCCTCGCATCTTGGCGGCTGCGTACTCCACAGCCCTCACAATGTTGTGATACCCGGTGCACCGGCAGAGATTGCCTTCCAACCCATGGCGTATTTCATTTTCTGTAGGAGACTCGTTTTCAGACAGCAGGCCCACCGCCGACATGATCATCCCCGGTGTGCAGAATCCGCACTGGAGACCATGTCGTTCCCAGAAACCTTCCTGAACGGGATGAAGATCGCCGTTGGCGGCCAATCCCTCAATGGTGGTTACCTCGGCGCCCTGCGCCTGTACGGCCAGCATGGTGCATGATTTGACGGTTCTTCCGTTGAGGATCACTGTGCAGGCCCCACAATATGAAGTGTCACAGCCCACATGGGTACCGGTCAGACCCAGTTCTTCTCTCAACAGGTGGACCAACAGCGTACGCGGTTCAACATCGGTCACCGCTCGCTGGCCGTTAACCGTAAGTGATACGTGCATAGACCTCCTATCTGGCGAAACTTCCCCTGACGCTATCAGGTTTCCATCGATAGGTAAAGCCAGAGTTGGGAAAAGTTTTCTTGAAACCCTCTTTACAGGGTTGACTCGATGGGTTCGGGCATACCAGATTGTCATAAAGCGGCTGATTGAAGGTGAAAATATGACTGACCCACGGGAGCATCCAGACCTGGTCAAAGTGTTCGAGAATCTGGCTCAACGGCGGTTCGACGCGGCCCTGGAGTACAAACAGGAAGCCGCCATGTTTCAGATCCGCCGCATGGCCACCCTCCGAGATCGTCTATTGGACGAAGAAGACGCGGCGCACTCCATCCGCATCTGGGTTCGAGGAGGTCATCTGTGCGAGGGCATACCCTCGGCGGTGGGGAGGGATCATGTGGAGTTGGGAGACACCAACCGCCTGATTGTTCCCTTCTCCGCCATCGAGATGGTTGAACTGCCATGATCCCCCGGGTGGTCACCACTGTCGGGCCGCTGTGGGAAACCGAATTGGTGAGAGAGCCAGAATGACTGGAACTCTTCGGATCGTCGAACGCGCCTTCCATCCGGCCCAGGTCCACCGGGCACTGGCAGATCAACTACCAGATGCGGTGATGGTGGGGACAGAAATCCCCTGGTTGTCCCACGGCCTGGTGGACACCTGGCGTCAGATGGGAACCGTCGTCATCGGGGTCAACGACCCTTACCAACCCGTTAATTGTCGCCTGCTGGAAGACTGGGGATGCCACTTCGTGCTGGAAGAACCCGACCCCGAACAAGCCGCCGCCATTTTGCTGGCCACTCGTTCCACGAATACCTGTCACACTACACCGAAGAGTCCCATGGTGGTGGCCGTGGGAGGACCACGCGGTGCTCCGGGGAGAACCGAAGTGGCGGTGGGACTGGCCTGGTTGGGTGCTCGAAGCGGCGCCTGCCTACTGATCGAAGCAGACCCCTCTCCCGCCTTGGGACTTCGACTCGGGCTTGCTCCACCCAGCCGCTACCAGGAACCGATTACACCCACGGCATCGACGTGCTGTTGGGCGGCGTCGGTGAAACGTTTGGGGGAATGATCCACGGTGGCTGGTCACGCCTTTGGGATTACCAGACCGTGGTGGTGGATCTGGGCCCCGGGCATCGCTCATTCGAGAATTGGCCAGGGGAGCGAGTAGTGGTGTGTGAGGCCAGCCCTTCTGGGATCGTGCGGGCGGCAGCCCTTCTTGCCAGGCTTGGCGGTGGATCGCTTCCCCGCACCGTGGTCAACCGTCTGAGGGTCGACCAAGGTCTTGGTAAGGAGTTTTCGCTTCACCTGGCCGCCTGGACGGGAAGGCAACCCGATGCACTAATCGGGGTACGCGACGACCTCCAATGGAGAAGTCCTCCTCCCACCTCCTTTCAGACCGCCCTCGAACCGCTGATGGCTCAGCTCACAAACGCGGCCGGTGAATCAGCGGGCGGCTTGGTAACTGCCCAGCACCTGCAGGTCACTGACGGTCACAAGGTCCGGGTTGAACACCTTGGACAGGCCTTCGGGTCCCGGGGAGTGGACCAATTCCACAAAAAAACGGTAGCGCCACGCCTCGGTGGAGGGGCGGGATTCGATCCGGGTCAGGTTGGCGCCGCGGGCGGCTAGTTCGGTGAGGGCCAGGGCCAGCGAACCGGGCCGGTGGAGAACTTCAAAGACCACCGAAGTCTTGTTGGCATCCTCGGGCACGGACGGCTCCCCGGGGGCAAGCACCACAAAACGAGTGGTGTTGTCGACCCGATCGACCACATTTTCCAAAAGTACCTCCAGACCCAGTGCTGCGGCGCTGATATGTGCCAACGCGGCCTGTTCTGGATCACCTTGGGATGCAACGATCCGCACCGCTCCGGCGGTGTCATGTACGGGGACCCCTTCCCACCCCCGCCGGGCGATGGTCCTCTCCGCTTGAGACAGAGCCTCGGGATGGGAAAACACCTTACGGACCCCGGATAGCTCGGCGCCGGAAAGCCCCAGGAGGCTGTGAGTGGCCACCTTCTTGTACTCGGCGACGATGTGGAGATCGCCGGTGACCAACCTGTTGAGCACCGGCAGCACACTGCCGGTGGTGGAATTCTCGATAGGCAGCACCAATCGGTCCACCTCTGCGGCCTTCATCGCCGAGAAGGCCGCAGAGAAGTTCGGGTAGCCACACAATTCCTGATCGGCGAACAACTCGGTGGCTACCTGATGGCTGTAGGAGTAGATCTCTCCCTGATATCCGACCCGCATCAAGATCTCACCGGTATTGCGAAAACGCTCATCAGTTGGCTAGGGCCTCCCGGTTCACCTGTGGTCCGTCCCATCCAAAGCCGCCTCAGCCAACATCTCCGCTATATCCCTCACCACCACCTCCTCTGCCCGGCCAATCTCTTTAACTCCGTCATCCAACATCACATAACAATACGGACAGGAAACCGCCACCTCCGAGGCGCCGGTGGCCAAGGCCTCCTCGGTGCGTTCGATATTGATTTTCTTCCCCACACGTTCCTCCATCCAGAACCGGGCTCCTCCCGCCCCGCAGCACAGCGCCTTGGTTCCGTGTCGGGGCATCTCCACCATCTCGACCTTGCCCGAAGCAGCCACCACTTCCCGGGGCGCCAGGTAGATGTCGTTGTGCCGACCCAGGTAACAGGGGTCGTGATAGGTGACCCGGCGGGGCTCCGACACGCCGTTGGAGGACCCATTGGGAGTGGTCAGCGCTCCCCGCTTCAGCAGTTCCGCCAGAAGTTGGCTGTGGTGGATCACCTCGTAGTTCCCACCTAGTTGCGGGTACTCGTTGGCCAGGGTGTTGAAACAGTGGGGGCACTGGGTGATCACCTTCTTGACTCCCAGAGAGTCGAAGGTCTCGATGTTTTGGAAGGCCAACTGCTGGTAGACGAACTCGTTGCCACTGCGCCGCGCGGGATCTCCGTTACACATCTCCCGGGGCCCGAGCACTGCGAAATCTATGCCTGCGGCGTGCATCAAGCGTGCCAGTGACACGGTCACCGCCCGATTGCGATCGTCGAAGGACCCGGCACAACCCACAAACCACAGGTACTCGGCAGAATCCACCCCGTCCACCCCCAAGACCCTGACTGGAAAGTCCAGTTGCTTGGTCCACTCGATTCGCTGTTCCCTTCCCAAGCCCCAGGGGTTGCCCTGATTCTCCATGCCCACGAAGGCCTTGGCCAGCTCGGGCGGGAAATCGGCTTCCATCAGCGTCAGGTAGCGGCGCATGTCGAGAATCTTGTCGAGAATCTCGATGTTGACCGGACAGATGTCGTCGCATGCTCGACAGGACGTGCACGACCAGACCTCCTCCGAAGATATGCGTTCGAAGAGACTGTCGGTGTCGATGGTGATGCCGGCGGGAAGAGCCACCGGAGCGGTCACCACCGGTTGGCCGGAAGCTGTGAGCACCTCTCCCGCCTTGACCACGATCTCTCGGGGGTCGAGTGTCTTGCCGGTGATGTTGGCCGGGCATACCGAGGTGCAGCGGCCGCAAATAGTGCAGGCGTCGGTGTCAAACAACTGCTTCCAGGACAGATCGCCCACCGTTGCCGCGCCAATCATCTCGAGGTCGTCGGCCTCCATGAGGTTGGGCATGGCCTTCATCGCACCTTTCACCCGTTCTTTGGGAGACAGAAACATGTTGACCGGTGAGGTGACCGCGTGCCGCAGTTTGGTCATGGGAAGGACCACCAAGAAGGCCAGGAAGGAAGCGGCGTGAATCCCCCACACCACTTGATGGAAGAGCTGCGGTGACGAGGGCATCAGGAAAGAGAGCGGATACCCGACGAAAGACCACTTTTCGAAGTCGGGTTGGCCGTCCACCGCGATCCGGGCAGCTTCCGTTACCAGTCCGGTGACGCCCACCAGAATCAGAAGACCCAGCACCAGGGCGTCCTCCGGCCGGGTTTTAGAGGCTATGCGGGCCGGCGGTCGAATGTAACGACGGAACACCGCCCATGCCAAGCCACCCAAAAAGATCAGGGCGAAAAGGTCCAAGACCGCCGAATACCCCAGGTAGAAGGGGCCGTGCAGGAACTTGAGGAACTCGGGCATCAGATGATCTATTTCGAGGGTGATAGTTCCTGCCAAGAGCACCAGGAATCCAAAATAGATCATGGAGTGCATGAGGCCGGCGGCAGTGTCCTCCAACAAGGTCTTCATGCGAAGACCTTCAGCCAGGCTGCGCACCCTCCTCTTCCATTCACCCAGTCGCTTCTCCGAATCCCCCCGCGACCAGTTGCGAGCACGTAGGGAGAACAGATAGAAAGCCAGCCACAGGAAGGCGGCTATCGAGACATAGAAAGCCGCTTCCAGACCGCTCGGGATATTCCCGAACACCTCCCGCCCCACGTCGCCGGGTGGCTCGGCGTGCATGACCGCCCCCAACCACCACAGCCCCATCACCCCCACCGCTGAAACCACCCCCAAGGCAAACAAGACCTTCGACGCTTTCATGCTGTGATATTGCTCCCCGCAGTCGATGTCAATCGGGGCCCTCTCACGTACACCTGCCCCGCTTGTCCGCCCAAAGGATACTCCACCCCTGCTCCAGGGTCGTGCAGAACCTCAGTGGCCCACCAAGTCTCGTTTGAGGCGGCTTACGTGCCCCTTGGCCCGAACATTCCGAAAGGCCCGTTCCACCTCACCGTCGGGACCCAACACAAAGGTGGAGCGGATAAGCCCAACCGTCTCTTTTCCATACAGCGTTTTGGTGCCCCAAGCCCCGAACGCCTCTGCGACTGCGTGGTCCCCATCGGACAGCAGTGGGAAAGGCAGGTTTTCTTTACGGCGGAACTCCGACAGCCTCTCTGGTGGATCGGGGCTGATCCCAACCACAGCCAGTCCGGATTCGAGCAGTTCCCGGTAGCTGTCCCGAAAGTCACACGCCTGGACAGTGCAACCCGGTGTCATGGCCTTGGGGTAGAAGAACACCACCAGTCTCTGACCGGAGAAGTCGGACAGGGAGACGGGACTCAGATCCTGATCCAACAAGGTGAATTGTGGTGCTTTCACGTACTCCCCCTGAGTCCCGATGTACCGCTCGACCCCACTCTACGAAGCCGTTCCCTTACCTGGAAAACCGGGGGAGGGGTTGCAACAACCTCAAAACCCTCGGCAGGTCTCGCTTGATAGCCAAGGCTCAGCGCATATGCCTCGGCGAGCCTGCGGAAGCGTCGAAGTGGCACATGGCAGATCGGTAGAAACTCTCCCTCATAAGCCCGGGAGACGGGTACTTTTGAGCATATAACGAGTTGGGCGCCCGACGAAGATCCGCTTGCAAGAAACGCTCGAAAGGACCCGATCATGGCAGCCACTAAGGATTTCCGTCTACTTCACATGGAATGCGACCCCGAAGATGGGGTGAAGGTGCACGGTGTGGAGGGTGTTACCGCCAACAAGCTGTTTCGGGTACCGGTGGTCTTGGACTCGCGGTACTACTTCGGCGCCGAAGTATTGAATATCCCCAGCGGATTCTCGTTTCCTCCTCATATCCATGAAGGTCACCACTTGCTGTACTGCACCTTCGGCAAGGGGACCGTCACATTCGAAGAGCAGCAACTCCAGGTCTTCCCAGGTGAACTCATATACGTACCTGGTCTAGTGCCGCATGCGGTAGGGGCCACTTTGGGAGATTCATTCCGCCTCCTGGCCATCGGAGTGCCGCACAACCCGGCTGACTCGAAAAAGCGCATGCAGCTCATGGACGTAAAGCTGTTCGCAGAATAGTACACACCGCGATCGTTGTCGGCCGCAGCCGAGTTTCGGCGAAGCGGCGAAGAAGAGCCTCTTGCAGGCCCTTAACTTTTCCTCAAATCAATCTTGGGGGACGCCACTGTTGTGGCCTTCCTCAATCAGGAATCCAGCAGGTCGCTTTTGACCTCACCGACCAGTCCTTTGGGGCGAATATGAGAGTACTGCCTCTCCAACTCTCCGTTGGGACCCACCACAAAAGTTGTGCGAACCACCCCGAACAGCTTCTTCGCCCCCCAGGCGCCATACGCTTGGGCTACCGCATGACCCTCGTCGTACAAGAGAGGAAAAGGGAGATTCTCCTTCTCGCGGAATCTGGCGAGCCTCTCCGGCGGATCTCCGCTGATGCCCACCACCGCCAGACCGGCATCCAGAAACTCCTGATAGCTGTCCCGAAAGTCACACGCCTGTATGGTGCAACCATAAGTCATGGCCCTGGGATAGAAGTACACCACCACCCGCTGACCGGAGAAATCCGATAGGGAGACCTGGGTCCGATCTTGGTCCAGGAGAGTGAATTCCGGCGCCTGCATCTGGCCCTCTCCGGTTTCTATCCGCCCAACTCGACGGAACGGGCGTGGGCTGCTTCAAGAGCCTGCACCATCAGTTCCGAGAACCCGCCCTGGTTCATCACCGCCAGCGCAGCCGCGGTGGTGCCACCCGGCGAGGCAACCTGTCGACGTAGATGAGCGGCGCTCTGGCCGGTGCGTACCAGCATCTCTCCCGCTCCCAAAACTGTGTAATTCACCAACTTGGCCGCGACGCCCGCCGGCAATCCCAGTTTGAGAGCCGCCTCGGTCATCGACTCGGCCAAGGCAAAAACATAGGCGGGTCCGGACCCGGAAACTGCTGTGACCGCGTCCAGGTCGGCCTCCTCCAGTTCCACCACCTCTCCCACCGCTTCCATCACCATCCGGGCCATTGCCATATGGCTTGATCTCGCATATGTGCCTCCCGCCAAACCGGCGATGCCCTTGCCCAAAAGAGCCGGGGTGTTGGGCATAACACGCACCACCGGGGTCTCCTCCAACGCCTTTTCGAGGGTCTCGATGCGAACCCCGGCAGCCAGGGTGATGACCACCTGATCCGGGGTGATCACTGGGGCCACCTGCTCCAGCAGAGTTTCTATGTCCTGGGGCTTCACCGCCACTACCACAGCCTGCCGACCCCTAACGGCTTCGGCAGGATCGCAGACACATTCGCACCCCAGTTCAGCCTTTACCTGAGCAGCTCGCTCGGCCACAACTTCAGCCAGGATCAGATCATCCGGACACCAGCCATTCCTCAAGAGGCCCCTGGCCAAGGCGGACCCCATCGCCCCGGCGCCGAGCACCGCTATAGAAGGGGAAGACGACATACGCCCAGATTCTAAGAGCCGGGTGGGTTCAGAAGAGTGCTGTTGTGGATAGCACCGCCCAGAGACGGCAGAATCCCGAACACCAAGGACAGTGGCTGGTCAACGTCCTCCCCGCCCCGGAGCCTTAGATTTCCCCCAACCTTCAGTTAAGGGCGGGGACCGAAAACTGGGCCGACGGTTCGTTCTCGCTTTACCTCCCAGATCCCCGGTTGAGCGGCCAAGGCGGCAAAGCCGTCGAATAGTTTCAAGGCGGCTTCACCGGTTGGCGCCGGGGAGATCACCGGTCCAAAGTAGCCGTACTTCCCATCGAACACAATCGAAGGTACCCCGATGTCATCCCCCAGTAGGCCCAACACCTGCGACATGGATGTCTTGATCGCCTCATCCCATTGCGGATCATCAACCGCGGTGGCCCAGTCCGCAGAGCGTCCGATGGCTTCCAAGCTGTCAGCCAGGTCTGGCAAGTATTCCTCGTCGTGGTGAAAGCGGGCCCCCAGCTCGGTGTAGAAGTCGCCTACGAACTGCTCTCCCTCGGTGGAGCGGGCCGCTTCCACGATCCGCAACGCTCCCCGCCCCCAGTCGGATACCTCCCAATACTGTTCTGGGAGTTCACGGCCCTGGTTCTTGATATACAGGCTGAAGGTGCACCAGCGGATGTCCACCGGACGTTGGGGAGCGACCTCCGTCAGCCAGCGACTCGTTATCCAGCACCACGGACAGACAGGGTCGAAATAGAAGTCAATTTTCATGGTCCGAAGAATAGACGACCCTCTGCCGTGAGGATTGCCCGGTTACTTCTTCGTCTTGGCCTTAGCGGCGGCTTTCATCTCCCGCTTGTGCGCCCGCAACTCCGCCACGTCCTCCCAGCGGGCCACATCGGCTATTGAGGGGCGTTGGGCGGCTTCCCTTTCCCATCCATCCGGGCGAACTCCCATACGCTTGCCCAACACACCCACGAACACGCGGGCCTTCATCTCCCCAAAACCGGGCAGACTTATCAGGCGCCTGTACAACTGCAGTCCGCTCTCGGCTTCGTTCCACAGACGCTCGGTCTCGCCGTCGTACTCATCGACCAGAGCTTGGCACAGGGCCTGGGTGCGCTTGGCCATGGAGGCCGGGTAACGATGGATAGCCGGCGGACCACGGAAGGTGATCGCCATTTCCTCCGGATCCCAGTCGGCGATCTCCCCGGCATCCAAGGAACGGCCCAGACGTTCCTGAAGGAGGTAAGGGCCGAAGAACGCCCGTTCCATGGGAAACTGTTGATCCAGCAACATCCCGACCAGTAGCGCCAGGCTGTCGGTGGCCAGAAGGCGATCGGCCTCGGGATTGTTCGTCCAAGGAAGGGAGGTGGGAGAACTAACAGTCATCTGCACACCTAGGTTATTGGGTTCTCTATCATCATCAGCAGCCGAAAGCAATCTGGTAAAGAAACGAGGATCGACTATGGCTCAAAGGAAGTTTACTCTCACCGAGTCCCAGATACCCAGCAGCTGGTATAACATCATTCCCGACCTCCCGGCTCCCCCTCCGCCGGTTCTTCACCCTGGGACCCACCAGCCGGTTGGGCCCGAGGATCTGGCTCCCCTGTTTCCCATGGCTCTCATCCTCCAGGAAGTCTCGGGGGATTCCCGGATCGACATCCCCGGTGAGATCCTCGATGTCTATCGAATGTGGAGACCCACTCCTCTTTTTCGGGCTCTCAGTTTGGAAAAGGCACTCGACACCCCCGCTCGTATTTACTACAAATACGAAGGCGGAAGCCCGGCCGGCTCGCACAAGCCCAACACCGCGATAGCCCAGGCTTTCTACAACGCCCAAGAAGGCGTGCGGAAACTCACCACCGAGACCGGCGCCGGACAGTGGGGATCTGCCTTGTCTTTGGCTTGCGCCATGTTCGGTCTGGAATGCGAAGTCTGGATGGTTCGGGCCTCCTACAACCAAAAGCCCTACCGCAAGTCGCTAATGGAAATATGGGGCGCCACAGTCCACGCCTCACCGTCGGAGGTGACCAATGCCGGGCGGACCGTGCTTGCCGCCGACCCCGATTCTCCGGGGAGCCTGGGGATCGCCATCTCCGAGGCGGTAGAGATGGCCGCCGGCTCCCCCGATGTCAAGTACGCGCTGGGAAGCGTCCTCAACCATGTCTTGCTTCACCAGACCGTGATCGGAGAAGAAGCCCTCGACCAGATGGCGATGGCGGGAGAAACTCCCGACGTGATCGTGGGATGCACGGGAGGCGGCTCCAACTTCTCGGGCTTGGCTTTCCCCTTCCTTCGGGAAAAGCTGGCCGGAAGGATCAACCCGGTGATTCGGGCGTCGGAGCCAGCTTCCTGCCCTTCCTTCACCAAGGGCGAGTACCGGTACGACTTCGGGGACACCATCGGTATGACCCCCCTCATCAAGATGCACACCCTCGGGCACTCCTTTGTTCCCGACCCGATCCATGCCGGGGGCTTGCGCTACCACGGCATGTCGCCTTTGCTGTCCCACATCTACGAGTCGGGATTGATCGAGGCGGAGGCGATCGGACAGACGGAGTGCTTCGCGGCTGGCGTTCAGTTCGCCCGCACCGAAGGTATCGTTCCAGCGCCGGAGCCCGCCCATGCTCTGGCTTCGGCCATCCGGGTGGCGAACGAGTGTCGCGAAAGCGGCGAGGAAAAGGTGATCCTCACCGCCCTGTGCGGACACGGATCCTTCGACCTCGCTGCCTACGACAACTATCTCGCCGGCGGTTTCACCGATTATGAGTACCCCGACGAGAAGGTCGCCGAAGCCATGAAGAGCGTTCCGGTGGTTGCTTAGACGCACCCGCCCCAGGGTCGTCCCGGACTGGACACACATTCCACCGGGACGACCCGTCGCTTCTCTTATGGCTGTGATAAGGGTCTTGTCGTAAGGTGATATACCCATGGTGAGAAGGCGGATCGGCGTCGAGGAAAGACGCGCCCGACTCGCTTCCCGCCATCATCTGCATCGCGGCTTTCCAGCGGCCTCGCCCATGGAAGCCGCCCGCCAACAGGTGGGGCTCCATTCCAGCGACCCTGCCACGGTGTTTTTGTCCCTGTGGGCGCGTATGAATGGGCTGAAGGTATCAGACATAAAGGCCTGTCTCTATGAACAACCCTCCATATTCCGAATCTTGGGAATGCGCCGGACCCTTTTTGCGGTGCCCGTCGATCTGATCCCCCTGCTCCACCATGGATGCGCCCTGCCGCTGGCAGCCGCCGAGCGACGTCGGCTGGTGGGTTATCTGGAAGGAGAGGGCATAACCGAAAACGGGACACGGTGGCTCCAAGAAGTGGAAAACGCCACCGTGGAAGCGATTCTCCGGCGGGGAGAGGCGCTGGCCACCGAGCTTCGCGAAGATGTGCCCGAACTCAAGGAAACCCTCACCTTCGGCGTGGGCAGGAAGTGGGGCGGAAAGGTGGGAGTTTCCACGCGGGTGCTGTTTCTCTTGGCCACCGAGGGACGGATCCTGCGGGGACGTCCACGGGGGACCTGGCGGAGTGGCCAGTACCGATGGGTTGCCATGGAATCCCGACTCCCCGGCGGCATTCCCGATCTGGATCAGGGCGTCGCTCGGACCCGACTCGTGGAGGGTTGGCTCCGCACCTACGGCCCCGGGACGGAGGCCGATCTCAAGTGGTGGACCGGATGGCCGCTGCGCAGTCTGCGACCGGCACTGGCCGCCTTGGATCTGGAGGAAGTGGAGGTCAACACGGGACCGGCATGGGTAATGGCCGATGATCTCAACCCGATCCCCTCCCCACCGCCGTGGGCGGCCCTATTGCCGGGACTCGATCCGACCGTAATGGGATGGCGGGAACGCCACTGGTACCTCGGGGAGCGGTGGGATGGACTCTTCGACCGCAACGGCAACGCCGGGCCCACCGTCTGGTGGTGCGGCCGAGTGGTGGGCGGCTGGGGACAGCGACCCGACGGGAGGGTCGTCTACCGGCTGACTGAAGACATCGGCGCCGACGGCGAGCACCTGGTGGCTGAGCGCGCCCAAGGGCTGGAGGAATGGCTGGGCGGGGCGAAAATCACCCCGCGTTTTCCCACTCCCCTCTATCGGGAGCTGTCAAGCTAGGGGCACAAGAACCGGCCAATCACCCGGCTTGGTCTATTGCCCTGCGTTATTTCTCATTCCCGGGGTCTGTTGACGGGGAACGGTCAGGTATTCAGAAGCGAGCGGCGTCGGCTTGAGCGTAGCCCACTACCTGCTTGTCGGCGCCCACCACGCCTTCCAGGTTCCCCACAATCTCCGAAAGCTGTCCGGGGGGAATGGCGCAGGTGAGTTCATCGTCGCCCATGCCGGTGCGGGCCCGGGAGAGGGCGCAGCCCATGGACAGGGCTACCTTGCCCTGGTCGATGGCGATGGGGAGTATCTGACACTGCGGTTTTCCGCTCAGATGCAATGAAACCGCATCACCCAGTTCCATAGCTTGGCGAGGACTCAGTCTCAGGAGTACGACATCAGGGTCGTGGCCCGTGTCGGAAAGGGGGCCGTAGATGATGGACTTGGGACGGCGCTCCAAGGCCGCCACTCCGGCAAAAGCCTCCATGGTCACCCAGCCAACCTCTAGGAGGGCGCCCACGTCTTCTCTTTCCAAAATGTCAGCCGCTTCCACCAATCCGTGGGTGTATTCGCCCACGGAGCAGTTGCCGTGATCGGCGGGGGAGGTGGAGAAAGTACGGGTGTGGGCTTGCATCCAAAAAACGCAGGGCGCCGGAACCGCGCCTGATCGCCCGTCGGGCGTGGGTGCTGACAACGGGCCTCCGAATGGCGCAATTTCACTATCGGCGGTCACCCCCGCCTCCGAAAACGTAATGGCGATGGGGGCATGCTCCAGTTCGAGCAGATCGGTGAGCCGGAGGGAAAGATCTTTCCAGTCGGTGGTCATTATTTTCTCCTTGATTCTTGGACGAAAACCCTGTCGTTCAAGCATAACCCTTACACCACCCGGCACGCCCCTGCCTCGGTGCTGGCCGCAAAAGAGCTCTCATGTACAGATTGTGGAGTGGCCGATGTCCACATGTGTGGGACTCAAGCGCAGAGCCGGGTGAGTCGGGCCCTCAGCTAAAGGCCCCGGGACGGGATAACCCAGATTCGATCGGGTGGGAGGCGCACTTCCACGGTCTGACCCGGGCTGAAAAGGTGGTGGGAAGAGGCTTGCATCGCCAAAGAGAGCTCCCCCGCCAACAAGTTGACCTGCTGATGGGTCCCCAGGTACCGGGCGTCCTCCACCCGGGCAAGGAAGGAATTCTCTCCCTCCCCCAGTTCCACAGCTTCTTGGCGTATAACCATTATCCCCGGCCCGGATGGGATCTGACGTCCGATCTTGAAGATCCCCAGCTCGCAACGAAACTGTTCTTCCTCCACCATCCCTTCGACCTGGTTGTGTCCACCGAAGAACCTGGCCACCTCCACCGTGGCGGGGGTTTCAAAGAGTTGGGTGGGGGGGCCGATTTGCTGAAGCCGGCCTTCCAGCACCAGGCCAATTCGGTCGGCCAGCACCACAGCCTCCTCCTGGTCGTGAGTGACAAACAAGGTGGTTACGCCCAGTTGTCTTTGGATGGAACGGATCAACTCGCGCATTTCTTCCCGCAGGTTGGCGTCCAACTGACTGAGGGGCTCGTCCAGTAGCCACAACCCTGGTTCAATGATCAGTGCCCTGGCCAACGCCACCCGTTGGCTTTGTCCCCCAGAAATCTCGGTTACCCGACGGTCTTCCATTCCTTCCAGTTGCACCAGCCGCAGCATCTCCCCAACCCGAGCCTTGATAAGCGCCGGGTCGAGGCGACGCATTCTCAGCCCGAAGGCTACGTTGGCGCCCACACTCAGATGAGGAAACAGCAGGGGCTTTTGAAACACCATTCCGATGGAGCGTTTCTCCGTTGGAACGCCCACCAGCGATTCGCCGTTCATTCGGATGTCTCCCCTGTTAGGCGTCAACAACCCGGCAATCGCCTTCAAGATGGTGGTCTTTCCGCACCCGGAAGGACCCAGCAGACAAACCAGTTCACCAGGTTCAACCACCAGGTCCAACCCGTTCACGGCCGGTTTGGAGGCATCCGGATAACTGAAGGTCAAGTCCATTAATTCCAAACCCGCCAACCGGCTGTTGGGGCTCATATCGGCGTATCCTCGCTTATAAAGGGACTTGCCATCAGCCAAACGCTCCCGAGCGTTGCCTGTAGGTCTTTTCCCACCATAATGCCAAACAAGAAGTCGCCCCCAACTAGAAAGGCGCTCACAACGTGTCATCTCCTGACCCCCGACTAATCGACCTGATTAACCGGTCAGGTCCGGCCCACCACCAGGCGTTCTTGGAAATCGAAGGTTGGGATCCCGAATGGCCCATCTGGTATGCAGAATACTTCTGGGAGCCCATCCAGGAATTTCTACCCCGGGAAGTCACCAAAAGCGAACTGACCTACTTGCTGGTGAAGGCCTACAAGGAGTGGCCGGAGGGCGCCGATTGGGCACAGCATTTTGCAGGAATTCTCGCCCGTCACATAACCGCCGCCGGTTCGACCAATCGACCGTATACATTTGGATAGCAGACATCCAGGAAAGGCCATCCCTAATGACTGAAGTTTTCATCGCCGATGCGTGCCGCACCCCCATGGGGCGAATCGGAGGACAACTGGCGGCTGTCCGACCCGACGACTTGGCAGCCCATGTAGTAGGCGCCCTGATGGAACGCAACCCCACCTTGACCGCAATGGACATCGAAGATGTGGTGTGGGGCGCCACCAATCAGGCCGGGGAGGATAACCGTAACGTGGCCCGGATGGCCGCTCTACTGGCCGGATTGGGAATCGAGATCACCGGGCAGACCGTCAACCGCCTGTGCGGGTCGGGCTTGCAGGCGGTCATCACCGCCGCTCAGGGTCTGGCTTCGGGATGGGGGGAGATAATGATCGCCGGCGGGTCGGAGGCGATGAGCCGCGCTCCTTTCGTGGTCACCAAACCCGAACGCGGGTACGCGGTGGGAGCGCCGCAGATGGTGGACACCGTTCTGGGATGGCGGTTAACTAACCCTCGCATGCAGGCCATGTATCCACCCATCACCCTGGGTGAAACCGCCGAGGAGGTCGCCTCCAAGTATGGGGTTACACGCACCGATCAGGATCGCTTTGCTTTGACGAGCCACCAGCGAGCCGTGGCCGCCCAACAGGCCGGACGGTTCGACGACGAGATCGTTCCGATAGAAGCGCCGGTGGGCCCCAAAAAGCGCACCATCGCCTTGATTACTTCCGATGAGGGTCCCCGTACCAACACTTCAATGGAAGCCCTAGGGCGACTCCGCCCGGTGTTCAGAGAGGGCGGCACGGTAACTGCCGGCAACGCCTCACCAATGAATGACGGGGCCGCCGCGCTGATCCTGGCAACCGCCGCCGGATTGGAAAGAGCCGGGTTGACCCCCATGGCCCGGTTGGTCTCCTCGGGAGTGGCCGGAGTGCATCCCGACCTGATGGGCATCGGACCGGTCCCCTCTACTGAGAAGGCCTTGGCTCGAGCTGGCCTGGGCGTTGACGATCTGGATCTGGTGGAGCTAAACGAGGCATTCGCCGCACAAGCCGTTGCCTGCCGAAACGAGTTGGGCATTGACCCCGACAGGGTGAACGTAAACGGGGGCGCCATCGCCTTGGGTCATCCTCTGGGCTGCTCGGGTGCCCGTATCCTCACCACCCTGGTTCACGAACTGGCCCGGCGGGGGTCACGCTACGGACTGGCCACTATGTGCATAGGGGTAGGACAAGGGATTTCTCTGGTGGTGGAAAGGGTGTGAGCATCCCGTCTGGTCCCCTGTCGGGGATCAGGGTGGTGGAGATGGGCAACCTGGTGGGCGCCCCTTACGGAGGCATGGCCTTGGCCGACCTGGGGGCAGAGGTGATCAAATTGGAACCGCCCAGCGGCGACCTGTCACGGGCGTTTCCTCCCTTCGTAGCCGGGGAATCGGCCTTTTTCCTGGCCATGAACCGGGGAAAGCGGTCGGTGGCGCTTCATCCCCGCCATCCTCAGGCCCGGCGATGGCTGGTCGAACTGGTCAGCACCGCCGATGTGCTGCTGCACAATCTCCGTCATGGGGCAATGGAGCGGATGGGTCTGGGGGAATCCGATGTGAGAAAGACCAACCCCGCACTCGTCTACGCGGTGGTTTCGGCGTTCGGAACCGAAGGCCCCGACGCCGCCCGACCGGGAATCGACCTGATCTTTCAGGCTGAGTCCGGGATGGTCTCCATCGCCGGCCACGCCGACGACCCGCCCCAAAAGACTGCCACCACCATCGGAGATTTCCTGGCGGGAACCAACATCGCTTTCCTCATTTGCGCCGCTTTGGTGGAACGGGCCAGAACCGGCAGGGGAAAGAAGGTGGAGGTGTCTCTACGAGACGGGTTGATCGCCGCTCAGTCGACTTGGAATGCCATCGCCGTGGCTGAAGAAGGACAACCGCCCCGGTTGGGTACCGCCTCTCCCTTCACTGCCCCTAATCAACTCTTTGAGGCCCAGGGGGGATTCCTAGCTGTGGCGATAGTGGCGGACGCCCACTTTCGGAGACTCTGCGAGGTAATCGACCGACCCGATTTGACGGATCGCTATCCGACCAACCCTGACCGTGTGGCCCACAGAGAAGTAATAGCGCAAGAGTTGGGAGGGATCTTTGCGACCAGGAATGTGGATGCTTGGGTGGAAGCGATCAGGTCGGTTGGAGTGCCGGTGGGGAAGGTTCTCACCCTACCCGAAGTCATGGAAGATCCCCAAGCGCTCCATCAGGAGATGTTCTATGAGGAAAGCCACCCGCGATTGGGTTCCTGGACGCACACCGGTTCACCTTTTCGGGTGAACTCCGAATCCGTTCGCTCCGATAATCCCGCCCCGGCTCTGGGCGAACACACCGCTGAGGTGCTGGCCGAACTGGGCGCCACACAAATGGAGATTGGCAAACTCGTGCGTGAGGGAGCCGCAGTTGACGGAGAGAACCCGCCGCAGTAATTCTCTCAACACGTTTAGGCGCGCCTAAGGGATCCTCGCCTGTTGTATCCCTCAGAGTCGTATCCCTCCAGGTCATAGCCCTCCTGATCGTATCCGTAAATGTCAAAACCATCTGGACCGTAATAACTGTCGGTTTCTCGGTGGACACCGTCTTGGCTGAATCCCCGGTGATCCCGCTTTTGGCTGCTGCAAGCGCCACCCACATGCTCATCATTGCCATCACCTTCAAAGTGTCCAGTTTCGTCGCCACCCGCATAGTTGCTTTGGCGGTCGTTTTCTCCCTAACGTGGCGGCCCCCCGGTGTCTCCTTCAGAAGTTTCTCTGCCGAGCTCATCCGATCTACGGGAGGAGTCTCCCCTTTTTAAGGTGCCCACCTGGTCCTGGCCGACCGTGGTGGGCGGCGCCACAATGTGAAATAACAACCTAAAAAGCAGGAATAGAATTCGCGCACCAAACACCTTGGCCCCCACTCTAGACCTTGCCTGGTGATTTCCAACACACCAGTTGCGCCAACATAGAGACACGGGCGACCGGGGCTGATCTACAAATCCGCAGAATGTGAATTCCCGAGGTATGTAGCTTTAGACGTCATGCGTAGTTATCTGAGAGTTCCTTGCGAGTGGCAGCAGAGGTTGGCCCAGGCAGGGGTAGAACCCGGTACTACAGCCCAAGGTTTGGTGTTCTGGGCCGATAAAGCCCTCGGCGACAAATGGGAAGATGTGCTCGACGAGATGACCGAGGCGTTCGTGCTCTCTCGGGAAGCAGCACGGGCGGGAGCGCCGGTCGTGTATGTGGTAGAAAGCGCCGATCTATTGGGTAGACGGGGCGCAGGAAAAGCTATGGTGGCCACCGGCATCTTGTCAGCGGCCCGTGATCTGGCGCAGGAGACCGTCCGGGCCGGCATACCGGTCAATGTGCTGGCCACTGACGAATCCACCGATCCGCAGGTGGTCGCCAATTGGATTGCCAGGCTCCTTGACCGGCCAGGCACCACCGGTGAGCTGATCCGCCTGGGTTCGACCCATTTGGCAAGGGCGCTCCCATGACCAGGCCAACGGCTGTGGTCACCGGCGCCGGGCGAGGGATCGGACGGGCGATTTCCGCGCGACTTATCGAAGACGGGTATCACACCCTGATGGTGGATGTTGATCCCACGGTCAAAGAGACAGCCGCCACCCTTGGCGGGGGGGATACAGCAACTGGATTGGTGGCCGACCTCTTCACCAACGAAGGCAGAGAAACTGTTGCGGCGGCGGTGGTGAATCGAGGCGGAGAGGTGGCGGCGCTAGTCAATAACGCCGGCATCCTCCGGGATGCCCGATTGGTGAAAATGACAGACGAGGACTTCGCGTCGGTGATCGGTGTGAATCTTGGAGCTTCGTATCTATTGACCCGGCGGCTGATCCCTTATCTGGGAGAGGGATCGGCGGTGGTAAGCCTTTCCTCCCGCGCATATCTGGGAAGCTTCGGCCAGTTCAATTACGGCATGTCCAAGGGAGGTTTGGTGGGCATGACCAGGGCCTTTGCCCGAGAACTGGCGCCTAGGGTTCGTTGCATCTGGGAGAGGGATCGGCGGTGGTAAGCCTTTCCGTCCCGCGCATATCTGGAGAAGCTGATCGGCCATCTTTCATCACCGGACAGGTGATCGTCATCGTTCCTCAGATCCAAACGGTGAATTACCGTGGCATGTCCCAAGGGAGGTTTTTGGCTTGTGGGCATGACCAGGGCCTGCGTTGCCCGAGAACTGGCGCCTAGGGTTCGTTGCAATGCCGTGGCGCCGGGACTTACCGAAACCGCCATGACCCGATCCATGCCGCCCGAGGTGAAGGAGATGCTGGTCAAGAGCACCCCTTTACGTAGAACTGGCCAACCTGAAGAGATCGCTGACCTGATCGCTTTCCTCTGCTCGGATAAGTCATCTTTCATCACCGGACAGGTGATCGTCATCGAAGGCGGACGTAGCCTCTAAGCAGGTAATTGCAACCTCAGATCCAAACGGTGAAACTCCGGGTCACGACACCACCGCTGACGCCAATCCTGGCAGCCTCTACAAGGCCCCCCCAATACTCACAGAGTGGGTTGTACCACGAGGTTCGTTCTGACCGGCTAACCCCGGCCAGAGTCCCTAGCCCCGGTAGGGCACGAAGCCGAGGTGTTTGTCGACTACGTTGAGGAGGGGGCGACCTTCTTTCCAACGGCGCAAGTTGTCCCGAAATTGGGCGGCAAGGCGCTCTTCGAAACCGCTTCCCGACATGTGAGGCGAGACATAAACGTTAGGCATCTCCCATAAAGGGCTCTCGGGTGGCAGCGGTTCGGTGGTGAACACATCCAGAGCCGCCCCGGCGATCTTTCCATCCTGCAAGGCTGAGATCATGGCCTGCTCATCCACCGACGCTCCTCGGCCTACGTTGATGAACCGGGCCGAGCTCTTCATCAGGGAGAACTGCTCTGCTCCCAACAGTCCCCGCGTTTGGGGAGTGAGAGGAAGAGCGGCGATTACGAAGTCGGCCCAGGGAAGCAACCGATCCAGATCGGCCACCGGGTGGACCTTACCGAAGTCCGGGTCTACGTCACGGCGACTGCGCGCCACGCCCCGGATATCCATCCCCATCAATCCCAGGATTTTGGCGATGTCCCGGCCGATGCCACCCGCGCCGATGATCAGTACCTTTTGACCCTCCAGGACTCCCACCTCGCGGTAAGCCCAATGTCGCTGGCGCTGGTACTCGACATTGTCGAAGAGTTCTTTCACATAAGCAAGAATCATCATCAGCGTCCACTCGGCCATGGGATGATCGAACACGCCGGCGGCGTTGGTGAGCAACGCCGGGCTCTCCACCAGTTCGGGGAAAAGAGGACCATCCACCCCTGCTGCCGCTACATGCACCCAACTCACTTTTCGGGCGAGATGCCACGACTCTGTCAGTAGGCCTGATTTGTAGTTCCAGATCAAGACGATGTCGGCCTCGGGCAGGATTGCATCCAGACGCTCTCGGGTGCAAGCCGCCCGCAGTTCGGCTTCCTCTCCAATCATCGCCAATTTGGAGGGCGCCCGAGCGGTGTAGCTCACCACGGCCACCACCGGAGTGGGCGCCTTGGAGCCGGGGATAGTCATCTATTCACGGCAAGAGTCGGGAAGGTTGATTCTCATCGAACCCAAGATTAGAGAAGGGGAAGGACCTCTTCTCCAAGTCGTTGGATTTGTTCGGCGGCTTGGTCGTAGGTGTCTCCCGGCAGGTGTGGGAAGAAGGTGAGGTGCTCCAGGCCGCCCAGCGCTTCCGCGTAAAAGGAGACGCCTTCGGCCACTTCCTCAGGGGTACCGATGATCCAGGTCTTTTGCTCCACCGACTGCTCCAAGGTGGGAATCAGCCCAGGCGGAGTTGGCCTTCCATCTTCGCCCATGTAGCCCCGGCTCCACCCGTAGGGTCCCAGGAACTTCCAGAACTCATCGTGGCCGGGCCGCGTTGTCTCCCACGCCTTTTCGTGGGTGTCCCCCACCCGCACGTTCAGCACCAGCATCCTCTTTTCGCCCGGTTCAAGCGCCGTTCCCTGTGCGTTGTCGTAGAGTTCGGCGAACTTTTCCCACCAAAGGGCCGTAAAGTGGTGGTGCTTCAGCCAGAACACCCCTCCCCAGCCCCGCTTGGGCACGTACTCCAAGGTGGGGGGCGAGGTGATGGCCTGCCAAGTGTCGAAAGGATACAGGGGACGAGGCACCAGGGTGAGGGTCTGAACGGTTCCCCCTCGGTCCGGAATGCCGGCCGGGGGATACCGGAAATGTCGCCCGTGGTGAGAGAAGGTCTCGTTCTCGAAGGCCGCCATGATCACATCCATCGTCTCGTCGAATATCTCCCGGTTGATCCGATCGGCGTCGGCCTTGTCGGGATTGTCGTGGCTTCCGATCATGGAGCCGAGGGTTTGCGCTTCCCGCGGCACGGTTCCCCGGCCCACTCCCAGCACTCCTCGCCCCCCCGAGAGGTTGTGCATCGTGGCGAAATCCTCGGCGAAACGCAGGGGGTTCCATTGGGGCACGATGTTGAACAGTGCCCCGATCCGCAGAGTCTCGGTGCGCTCGGCCAGCACGGCGCCGAACAGCACGGCATTGGGGATTACTTCATATCCCTCGTACTGGAAGTGATGCTCGGTCAACCAGAAGATGTCGAAGCCACTCTTTTCGGTCACCACCCCCATATCAAGCATCCGCTCCGCCGCGTACCACATCTGCTTTTGGTTGTAGCGGCGGTCGGTTGGAAGCGGAGGGCCCGCTCCCGCGTCGTCCATCTCCACTGCTCCGAACAAGAATATTCCGGTTTCCATAAGACCTCAACTCGTCCCGTAGAGCGCCGTTTGGCGGTCGTGGTCACATTTTAGCTTCTCGGAGTACCGGTTCTTACCCGGACATCACCAAGCTAGAAGTTGAACCCAGACCTGATCCGGCTTGTCTCCCTGCGCATGCAGTCGGGTAGGCCAATGTCAGGAAGTGGTCCCCAAGTGTTGGCGGGTACGGTAAAGAAAGGAAGCCATTTCTCCCCGGGATGTGGGTTCGTCGGGGCAGTACCGAAGTGGATTGACAAAGCAACCCTTGGTCACTCCCACCGCGTATAGGGCATCGATGTCGAAGCGGTGACTGGTGTGATCCGTGTCCACAAACCCAGCCGACACGGCGGGGGCAAACTTGTACATTCGCACCAGGAAACTGGCCATCTGGGCACGGGTGGTGGAAGCCTCGGGACAGTATCTGAAGTCACCGGGTTCGTCCCAGCAACCAATTGTTATACGAAGATCCCACAGCCGCTCCACATGAGCAGCCCACCACTTTCCTGGATTCACATCGACGAAGCTGCTCTCAGTCTCGGGCTCAGGCTCCTTACCATCGACCAGTCGCACCAGCCACACCGCCATTACCCACCGGGGGATGGGCTTTTCCGGACAGAACTCCCCCGGCCTGCACTCGGTGCCCACGAATATCCCTTCGGCGGCCATCGCATCGATCGCCTCCTTATGGGTGTGACCATCCGGGACATCGGTGTACTCCACCTGCAAAGGCGGCCTTCCACCTCCACCTCCGCCACCAGAGCCTCCTCCACCTCCGCCACCAGAGCCTCCTCCACCTCCGCCACCAGAGCCTCCTCCACCTCCGCCACCAGAGCCACCTCCACCTCCGCCACTTCCACCCGGATTGGAAGTCTGGGTAGCAGGCAAGGTGATGAATGTATCCAGAAAGATAACTCGCTTCGCTGAGTCGAAGTCCTCAAAAGAGGCCTCCACTTCATAAGTGGTGCCGGCGTCCAGACCTTCTAGCAGAACCTGTCGAACCATATCTCCGTCATCTTCTTCCGAACCCTTCGGTGTCCCTAAACCTCCTTGCTCACTCTTTGTGGTCCCCAGATTCTGTGGCTGACTGTTGGAATCAGGACCCAACGCGTAGTCATCAATCCAAGAGTCCGGATTGGAGGGATCCGCCGTGCGGTAGCGCAAAAACACTGTGTCGTCCGCCGTTGACGGGTCGGTAAGTTCGGTCTTTACCAAGGCGGTGTGCTGAGTGATGTCGTCTACCCTGAGCACTATTGCCGTCGTGGTGAAAATTACCGTCCAGGTTCTTCCATCATCGGGGTAGTCGCCGTACAACGACAACCGCACCTCATATGCTGTGTCCTTGTCGAGTTCATGCATGATGTATTCCGCAGTGTCTACAGTGCTAGAGAATGTGTTGCTGTCCTCTGGATCTGGCCACGGGTCTTGATCTGCATAGGTGCGGTATTGCAAGTAGATCGTTTGATCCCGCCCATTCGGCTCCTGGATAAACACCCTCACCGTAGCTTCGTTCGACGATTTGTTTACGATGGTCACTCCCTTAATGCTGGGAGGATCTGTGTCGAAGGTCTTAGCTCTGTACTCGTTGAATTCGCCGTCAAGGGAACCCCATACTTCGTACGTCGTCCCAGAGTAGAGACCCTCCAAGGCAAAATCCACACTTGTTCCACTGGGAGTGCTGGGTTTGTCCTTCTTTTCCCAATTCCCAACCGGCTCATTTTCGACGGCCGTCCGATATTGCAGATAAACGTCCTTCGCAGTCGAATCAGGGTTGTCGAACGTGACCGTCACGTCGGCCTCGGTCTGCTCGACGTTTGCAATAATCAGATCGGTGACACTCGGATCCCCCGACAATGTGGTGAACTGGGTCCTCCTGGTCTTCGGTATGGCGGGTTGGGGAGGATCTTCTGGGAAGGTCGAATCCAAGGACGCCTCCACGTTGTAATCCGTACTCGCAGCGAGATTCTCTAGGGTGACCGTACAACTGTCCGGGTCGGCGCTGGTGGTATCACATTGACCAGACGTCCATGTGGTTGTGCCGTCAACCTGGTATTGCAGGTGCGCCGTCAAGGCGGTGCCACCATGCGGCACGATCACGATCTCCAATTGAGCGCCGATGTCAGACACCGAACCCGGAACAACCTTCACTTCGGAGACAGTGACATCAGTGGTTTTAAAGTCCTTGACCGGCCTTTCAGTATCTTTACGACTGGCATCCAGCCAGGCTTGCACCTGGTAATCTGTCCCGGTCTGCAGGCCTGTCAATGTAAGTTCAGCGGCATTTGTGGTGGTGCTTGGTGCTTGCTTCGAAACCCAATTGTCGTAATTCCTGACACCATTCACTAACTCGAAAGACCGCCACCGCATATTCACTGCCTGCGGGCGCCCATTCGGGTGGTCAATGGTGGCGGTGACGGTGGCTTCCGTCTGCCCCACATCGCTCACGACCAGAGGTTCGACGACTTGGGGCCGCAGAGTCTCGAAAATCTCGATATCCTTGATAACAGTGTTGGCGTCCTGGGGATCTGTTTCTTTACCGGTTGTCTGGGGGTCCGTCGCAGGACTGGTGCCCTCTTCCGAGGAGTCCAGTTGAACAAGCGAAGCCTGCACTACATATTTCGTATCAGAGGAAAGCTCTTCTAACAGGAGCGAGGCGGTCCTGGCTTGGGAGTCAGGGTCGGTAGTGATGGAAACGTTTGTAGCCGCGCTCCAATTGCCATAAGTCCTTTGCGGACCCAACTCTAGGTAACTGACATAGCGGATATATACCTCTTGATATTCCGCATTTGGGTCTTCAATGGTGACAATGACATTGGCGCTGACTTGTTTTATGTCCACCACATCAATGGCATCCACACCAGGTGAGGTAGTGACAAACATATCCGAGGCGGCAATACTGAAGTTGTATTCCAAAGAAGCTTGGACTTCATATTTGGTGTTCGGAGTCAGGCCGGTCAGACTGATGGTGTCGCCGTTGCGGTCCATCGTGGTTGTTTCCGGGAGAACAGGCCAATCCGTTCCCACTACTCGGTAACGCCAGTACACCGTCGGGTTGATACCGGATGGGAGACTGGTAAAACCCACGTCAACCTCTGCCGAGGTTCTCGTGATATCCCTGGCATCCAAATCGGACACATGCGCTCTACCGCGGGTTCTAAACCCTATGGTTACGGTGTGTTTGTCATTGAAATCGCTATCAAGCGAAGCTTCAACATGGTAGCCCGTGTCCGGCTGCAAACCGGTCAGTCTGAAACCTGGTTTGGCTTTACTATTGCTGATTACCGGGATGGAATCCCAATCGTCTGAATATGAGGCTGGTTCGTCGTAATAACGCACATAAAGGTTCTTAGCTATCTCATCGTTGTTGTTCGAGGCCGCTAAGGGCGAATTCCACTCAACCGTAATGAAGCTAAACCCGGCATAGGTGTCATCTACGAAGGAGCCAGCTAGTCGCTTTATGCTGATCTCGGGCGATACGGTAGTGAACTCTTTTTCGGGCGATGACCAGTTGGAACTGTCCACAGACGCCTGCGCTTCATACGTAGTACCTTCCGTCAACCCCGTCAGTTTGAGGTCCGCCGTAGACCCGGTGGCATCAATCTGGATTGGAACCCACGGGTTCTGGTTGTTTTGGTCGTCCGACTTGACGCGGTACCGAAGATAGATAGTGTTCTCTTCCGTACCGGGGTTAGCTATCGCTACCGAAATTTCAGCCGTTGTCGGATTCTCCCGGACAACGGTCACCGAGTCCACACTTGGAGTGGCGAGTGCTACACCACCACTGCTCAGGGTGATACCAATAGCCGAGACCACCATAGCGAAAGCAATAACCGCCACACGGTGGCGGCCTCTCCCAGACCCCGCGCTCATTGCAGGGTCCTTTGAAACAAGGATGTTATTCATTTCTTGGGCGTTGAACCTCCAACGCAAGCGCCGCCAGATCCGCCCGCTTCTCTACCGAAAACTACACCGCCGCGATTCGAAAACAAAGCATTTCCGATCCCAAAGACCCTGCAAGTGTTTGGCTTGGCAAGATGAACCCCGAATACTGGATAGCCCCGTAGCAAAACGGTCAGGTCGGCTGTGGCTTCCTTGCTCGGAAACATGGCTCTGACCAGGGCGAACAGCCGGCTACCAGTGCTTGGCCCAGTCTTCTGGGCCGAAACGTGTCCTGGTTGCCTAACCCGCCGAGCCGACACCGAAATCGAACTGAGCTATCTCGGCCAATTGTTCGCACAACATCTCTACGGCTGCATCGAATAACTCTCGCCCCTGCTCGGCGGTGGCACCGGTGGGATCGCCGATGTGACCGTCCGGACCGAAATCATCGGAAGTCCAACCGAAGGGCACCGGTCCACCGAAGCGCACATGTCGATTGTCAGCCAGTCGATCCGGCACCCTCCGCGTAGCCAGCCTCATATTTACCAGATCCGGGCGCAGATACAGCATCATGGAAGTCTCGTCATGGCCTCCGTGGATTCCCATACCCAACTCCCCCGCCGGGGCGGTCGAGGACCTCCCACCGTGATCAGGAGGAAGGAAGGGATGGAGCAAGAATGTCTGCAAGCCCTGCGAAAGTCGCACCTCTCGGCAAGCCACCACTAGCAGGGCGGTGTTTCCACCGTGGGAGTTGAGGAACACCAGCCGTCGAGCGCCGGTGGTCGCCGCCGAGGAAGCGATGTCATTCACCACAGAAAGGAGAGTGGCCGCTTGAAGCCAGAGGGTCCCCGGCGCCCAGGCGTGCTCGTTCGCCTTGGACACCGCCAGGGTGGGCAAAAGCCAGAGATCCAACTCTTCGCCACCGCGGAGGGCCACCGCCTTGGCTGCCTCCGAGGCGATCAAATGATCCGTTGTGAGAGGAAGATGAGGGCCGTGCTGTTCCACCGATCCGATAGGCAACATGAGGATCGAGGGTGGGCCGATCATCTTCTTTACCTGCGGAAGGGTCATTTCTTCCAGTCGGCGGGAGGAGAGGGCGGCCATTGGAAATATGGTAGGCCAGGCTTACCATCGTGTTGATGCTCATCGTCACAGGCGCTGACCTGGTTTGGACCGGTTCCAGAAGGATTTCGGGTGCTTCCGTGGTCTGTGACACAGGTCGAGTAAGGGAGGTGACAACCGACCCGATTCCCCCTGCTAGCCAAGAAGGAGCCGAATCCCTAGACGCCTCCGGATGTGTGATGATACCTGGGCTGGTCAATGCCCACCATCATCTCCTGCAATCCGCTTTCCGCACTCTGCCGGGCACCCGTCACCTGTCGATGGGAGACTGGCTGGCTGCCATGGCCGGCTACTATCGTCGAGCGGCGGTGGATCCCGACCTGGCTGCTGCCGCCGCGGCGGTGGGTATGGCGGAAGGGTTGCTGGCAGGGGTCACCACCGTCGCCGACCATCACTTCACCTGGCCGAGCAGTGTCACGCCGCTTCAGATGGTGGAAGCCACGGTGGGTACCGCCTCCCGACTGGGGGCCAGGTTGGTTTTCGGCTATGGCTCGGCAGGTGACTCTCCCCAAGATGTGGCAGCCGGACTAGAAGCTGTGATGGGTCGCTTCCCGACGCTGAGCTCCGACGGGATGCTTCAGATGGCTTGCGGGCCGGCCGGGGTGCACTCCGATGGTCCGGAGACCTTCGCAGTCTTTGCGGAAGCCTCCCGCCAGTGGGGTCTTCGTCGCCGGACCCAAGCCAACGAGGTGGTGGATGTCGAGCGGGCCGCAGCCCTATATGGCCGTCGTCCCCTGGACCTCTTGGAGGAATGGGGTTGGCTGGAGTCCGACGTCACCATCGCTCACCTGTGCGGGATCACCGGACCGGAGCGGACCCGCCTGGCCGAGTCGGGAGCATCGGCCACTCACGCTCCCGGGTTCGATGTGCCGATGGGCCTGGGTATCTGCGAGGTGGGCGCACTGATCGACGCGGAGATCACAGTGGGCCTAGGCACCAGTGGCGGGGGCTACAACGACGCCGGGAACCTGTTGGCGGACGCCAGGTTCGCACTGCAGGTGGGAGGACTGACGGACAGGTCGCCCACCGCTGTCGAGGTGCTGGGACTAGCCACCGCGGGTTCGGCGCTGGGTCTGGGAAGGGCCGAACTCGGAACTCTGGAACCCGGCGCCGCCGCCGATTTGGTTTGTTACGACATCACCGGGCCGGAAGACGCCGGAGTGAGCGACCCGCTGACCGGGCTCTTATGGGCCAACCCGGGTCGTCGCCCGCGGCATGTGGTGGTGGCCGGACAGGTGGTGGTGCGCGACGGCGACCTTCAAACCGCCGACTCTTCCCTTTTGGCAGCCCAACTGCGGCGCATGATGGCTGCCCGCCTCGGCTAACGAGGGTTCTCTAAGCTGAGCGGGTTGTCCCGTGGTGCCTACATCTGCAGGCGACCGGCCAAGGCCCGCCCCAGGGTTATTGCGTCGGCGTAGTCGAGGTCCCCACCCACCGGGAGTCCCGAGGCCAACCGAGTGATTCGCACGTTCACCGACTGGAAAAGACGCGCCAGATACAGAGCCGTGGCGTCCCCTTCAAGTGTCGGATTGGTGGCCATCACCAACTCGACGACCCCCTCTGTCTGCATCCGCTTCTCCAACTCGGGGATGCGAAGCTGTTCCGGACCTATCCCCCGCAGGGGCGACAGGGAGCCGCCCAAGACGTGATATACCCCTCGAAACTCGTTGGTGCGCTCAATCACCGAGATGTCCTGGGGCCTTTCCACCACACATATCAGAGTTTGGTCCCGCCGCGTGTCCCGGCAGATAGCGCACCACTCCTCGGAGGTGAGGTTAAAACACCGAACGCAGCGCCCGACCCGCTCAGTCATCTCAAGAATCGCCTCTCCCAGGCGTTCAGCGGTCTCTCTGGGAAGCGACATAAGATGAAAAGCCAGCCGCTGGGCGGTTTTGGCCCCGATCCCCGGCAACCTGGCGAACTCATCAATCACCTTCTGGACGGGCGCCTCGAATTTCATATCTACCTGAGGGTATTGGCCGGATGAGACAACCTGCGGGAATCTATCGAGCGAGTCTCTGATGCCGATGTTTACTGGAGGAGTTAGGGATACTGACTGAAATGGAACCTGGGAGGCGGCGACAGAGACGATTTGTCGCAGAAGAAGTAATGAAGACAATCGACGAGGACATCGCTTAACGATCATCCCCTCCGCCATCCCAGGGGGCGCACCTGGCCGGTCCGACGAACCTGGGAAGGCAAGTCCCGACACCATAGTGGACAGCTCAGACCTGCCTGTTAGCGGCTCCTAGAAGAGACTGGGACCTGAAGGGTGCTTTACTTCGGTTACTGATATCTCCGCGGCTTCAAAAAAGGCTTTCAGGTCGGCTTCCGGTTGGCCGCCACCATCTCCATCCTCCTCGTCGGGCTTAGGCGCTTGGATCTTCTCGATTTCAAGTGTCGCATCGGGGGGCGAAAACGGCCGTTCTTCTTCCGCTTCCTGAGCTCCGGGATCCGGACGCGGCGGTGCGGGCTGCGGGGGGTCCGCAGACGGGGGTGGGGGCGGAGTGAGGGAGGAGGCGCCATCAACAGCCAGGATGACGAATTCAACCTTTATCTTCTGGTCGGTGCGCTTTAGGATCTCCTCATTGATCCGGGTACCCAGGTTTCTTTCTTTCAAACGATCACCGCGGAAAGAACTGCCACAATCGATCATCAGACGGTTTCCCTCCAAGGCGACCGGTCTGGTCTGACGTAGGAGTGCGTTATCCATCCGGTTGAAACCCCCTACGATCTCGGCCCACATGCCCAGCACCTGTTGGTAGGTGAGAGGACCGGTAAGGGGCGGCGAGTCAGAGGCTTCTGCCGGGGGCCTTTCAGCCGGAGCGGGGGACTCTTTTGGCTTGGTAGTGGGTCGAGAGGCCGACGCAGACGAAACATCAGCCTTGGAGGGATGTGGAGGTGAGGCGGCCGGGACAGCCGCCGCGGTTGAACCAGCGGTGGATATGACCCCCGGAACCGGAACGCGAGCCTCCGTCATCCGGGCTTCCAGTGCCTCGATCCTTCTGAGCAGGGCGGCAGGATGGATGGAGGTTTCAGGACGGACGATCCACAAGAGCGCCATTTCCAGCATGAGGCGCTCCTCCCGGCCTTCCCGTATTTTGATCAGCGCCTCCCCTAGCTGATCGATAACCCGATTTACATCGGAGACGGACAGGGTTTTAGCCGTCTGCGTCCAATCTTCTACCGTTTCGGAGGGTTCATCGGAAACTGCACGAGGATCGGAAAGGTGATGCGCCAAATACACCCCTCGGAAGAACCCGATCGCCTCGGAAATAAAGGATCGCAGGTTTACCCCCAGACGATCCAGACGGCCCACCAGCGACAGTACCGCCGGAGCGTCCCGATCGGCCACCGCCTTGGCCAGGACCATCATAGAAGCTCGATCCGCCACTCCCAGCGCCCGCTCTACCCCTTCCGGATTCACTCGCCCATCACCCAGAGCGGCCACCTGCTCCAAGAGGCTCAGCGAGTCGCGAACGCTTCCCTGCGCGTGGCGAGCGACCATCTCCAAACCACCATCGCCTACTTCGTAGCCTTCCTGTTCGGACACCCAACGCAGATGGCGGGTGAGGGTCTCCGCCGGTACGGGATGAAAGTCGAAGCGCTGGCTTCGGGATCGAATGGTGTCCAGCAGCTTGTAGGGCTCGGTGGTGGCCAGGATGAAATGGACATTGGGCGGCGGTTCCTCCAGGGTCTTCAGCAGCGCGTTGCAGGCGGCGGTGGACAGCATGTGCGCCTCATCGAGGATGAAGACCCGATGGGCGGATGGACCAGCCGCCACCATGGTCACCTGCACCCGGATTTCCCGGATGTTCTCCACCGAGTTGTGCGAGGCGGCGTCCAACTCCTGGACATCCAGCGAACTGCCGGCGGATATAGCCTGGCAGGTGGCGCATTCGTCACAGGGCTCACCATCGGGACGCGGATCTTCGCAGTTGATGGCCTTGGCCAGAATCCGGGCCGTGGAGGTCTTTCCGGTTCCTCGCGGTCCGGCGAACAGATAGGCGTGGGCCACCCGTCTTTCTCGCGCCTCCCGAACCAAGGTTTTGGTCACATGTTCCTGGCCGATCACCTCCCCAAAGACTTGTGGCCGGTATTTGCGATATAGCGCCCGGTACTCCATATCCTACGAATGGTATATTCGACCACAGAACATCATGCCCGAAGACCGCACTGAAAAGCTACTTTCGAAGGCGACCGCAACGGGAGGACAATGCGTGACAGCCCGATCGGCCGAGTCACCTCTTCGTATCCGGGACCGCCGCCGCCGCCAGTTAGCCGAGACCTCGCTCTCCCCCTTGGCCACTCGCTCGGCCGACTCCCGAGGAAGGTCTATACCCGAGCCGCCCGACGACCTATTGACTTCCTTCCAGGTCGACCGGGACCGATTGCTGTTCTCCAAAGCCTTCCGCCGTCTGCGCAACAAGACCCAGGTGTTCCCCGACCCACCCGGTGACCATGTGATCACCCGCCTCACCCACACCATCCATGTCGCCCAGATCGGAAGATTCCTGGCGGTGGCGTTGGGCTTGAACGAGGGCCTCACCGAGGCAATATGCCTGGGACACGACATCGGCCATTCGCCTTTCGGGCATGTCGGCGAAGAGGCCCTCTCTCCCTACGTGGAAGAGGGCGATTGGCACCACGCCGCCCACGGCATCCGGCTGCTCAACCTGTTGGAGCCCCTCAACCTCACCTTCGAAACCTTGGACGGGATCCGGGCGCACACCTGGCGGGTCAAACCTGCTCCCGCCACTCCCGAGGGAATGCTGTGTCGATTCGCGGACCGTATCGCCTACCTAACCCACGATCTGGACGACGCATTTCGCCACCAAGCCCTGTCACCACAGGACATCCCGTCCGACATGATTCAAAGATTCGGGGAACCCGGCCAATGGACATCCTCCATGTCCCGCGCCGTTATCAACGAATCCGCTCGGACCGGGGCCATCTGCATGGATCCGGGGGCCCTTTCGGTTATGACCGATTTCCGGACGATGATGTTCGAAAGGGTGTACGAAAGCCCCGACCGCCGGCGCGAGCACAATTGGGCTATCGGAGTCATCACCCGACTGGTGGAGCATTACATCCAGTACCCCCAGGATCTCCCAGACGGGTTCGGGCTGGAGAATGACCCTCCCCAGGTGAGGGCCGTCGACTACGTGGCGGGTTTCACCGACCGGGCCGCGATCTCTGCTTACGAGAGGCTGTTTGGGGAGATACCGGGTTCATCGACCTAACCACTCCAAAGAGGCTCGTCGACCCTCCAGGAGACCGGAGTGTCCCATCGGTCGGCGTAGGCGACCTCGTGGACGGGACGGCGACTGGCTACGCCCCACCGACCCATCGGATACCCACAGGAAACGGCCGCCGCCTGCTTCCAGCCCCGGTCGGCCGGGACTCCCAATAACTTGTCGGTTTCGGCCGCTTTGAAGTCTCCCAGGATGGTGGTGAGACATGTGCCCACCCCATGTCCGCGAGCAGCCAGCATGGCGCTCCACACTGCCGGGTAGGTAGATGCTCCCGACTGGTCTCCTCTTGTGTAGAAAAGCAGCCACAGCGGGACTTCGGCGGCGTTGTCGGCCAGCCACTGGGCTGATTTGAAGACGCTAAGCGTCTTTTCGTCGCCGCCCCGGCGGGCCCGATCCAAGATCTTGCCGTAGACCTTTTCCAATAGAGTGGCGAATGCCTCCTGATAGAGCGCGCCCAGTCCGGTTCGCACCTGCGGATCGGCAACGGCCACAAAACGCCAGTTTTGAGCGTTACCGCCCGAGGGGGAGCGCACCGCCGCGTCCAACATTGCCTGCACCACCTCGGTGGGAATCGGGTCTGGCAGCACCCGGCGCATGGCGCGGGTTGTATAGAGAGCCTGTGTAAGTTCCATGTCCCCAGGGTATACGGATGTGAGTGGAAGCCCTCGTCTGTGGGGTTAGAGCCGCCGCCGGGCAAGGTGGGCCTTGGGCGCCACCCGAAATCGTCACATCCGCTTTCTAAGCTTGCCCCATGAGCAACTTCGCATCCTCCAAGAAATACGTGGAAGTCCTCGGCAAGGGCATAGCCTACACCGAGGCCGGCAAAGGCGACCCGATCGTTTTCCTTCACGGAAATCCCACTTCTTCCTTCTTGTGGCGCAACGTCATCCTGCCGTTGGTCGGCCAAGGTCGATGCCTGGCGCCCGATCTGATCGGGATGGGGGATTCCGACAAGCTCGATTCCTCGGGACCGAGCTCCTATCGCTTCGTGGAGCACCGCCGGTACGTGGATGGTTGGCTGGAAGCGGTGGGGGCCACCGACAATGTGACCTTGGTGGGACATGACTGGGGTGGAGCCCTGGCCTTCGATTGGGCCAACCGCAACCGAGACGCGGTCCGGGGCTTGGTCTACATGGAGACGATCGTCTGCCCGGTCTCCTGGGACGATTGGCCGGGACCCGCTCGGCACATATTCGAAGCCATGCGTTCACCGGCCGGGGAGGAGATCGTTATCAACAAGAACGTGTTCGTGGAGAGGATCCTTCCCGCCTCGGTGATTGATCCCCTGTCGGAGGAGGTGATGGCCGAGTATCGCCGACCCTACGCCGACGGAGGCGAGACCCGCCGGCCCACACTGACCTGGCCGCGGGAGATTCCCATCGATGGCAAGCCCAACGATGTAGCTCAGATTGTCGCCGATTACGCGCAGTGGCTGGCGGACAGCCAGGTGCCCAAGCTGTTCATCAACGCCAAGCCGGGGACCATCCTGATCGGAAAGCAACGGGAGTTTTGCCGCTCCTGGCCCAACCAGACCGAAAACACCGTACGGGGAACCCACTTCATCCAAGAAGACTCCGGGCCCGAGATCGGACAGCTCATCGCCGACTGGCTGGTGAGCACCTAGAGCAACAACCCGGCTCCTGCATAGGGAAGGAAAGACGGGTGGGCAACTTACCGTTTTGCGGAGACAACAACATACAGACTGACCCCTCAAATCGTTGGAGTGGTCTGAAGGGAGGACCAATGAACCACAAGGGCAACGTCCAATTCGGAGATACAACCATCACTTACGTGGTGGTTCGCAGCCAGCGACGCAAGAAAACCATTCAGACCCAGGTGAGCCTCGAAAACGTACGGGTGCTCGCCCCGGCTGATACTTCTGACCGCGAAGTGGAGCAGCTGATTCGCAAACAGGCACGATGGATCCTGGACCGGCGCGAAGTTCTGAAGAACAGGCCCGCACCCAAACAGTTCATAAGCGGGGAAACGATGCCGTATCTCGGTGTGGAAGTTCAGATAACCGTGAGCACTGATCAGTTCTCAAGACCATGGGTCCGTTTCGACAACGGGCGCTTCTTGTTCGACGCACCTCCGGGATTCTCTGAGGAAGAGCGCAGGGAGTTGATCCGCAACTCCTTTATAGAGTGGTATCGCGAACGAGCGGCCGAGTATCTGCCCGAACGTGTCGAGTACTGGCTGCCGTTCGTGGCATGCAACACCGAGCCTCGGATTCTGATTCGAGACCAACGTCGGCGCTGGGCGAGTTGTGCCCGTGACGGGACTTTGCGCTTCAACTGGCAGGCCATGATGCTCGACCCTGAACTGATCGACTACCTGGTGGTGCACGAACTCACCCATCTAATCGCCATGAACCACTCCTCCCATTTCTGGGACCTGGTTTCCTTCGTGATACCTGACGTCAAAGACCGCCGCCAACGCCTCCGACAAGCGGAGCGGCGTCTTCCCCTTTGGTGACCCGTCCTCCATGTCCGGTCGCACCGTAGGTGTCAATCAAAGTGGTAGTGAGCGCTCTTGCAAGAACCCATGGCTGGGGGATCCGCCCGGGAGGATGTAGGGTTTCGCGGAATTGATCCTGGTAGCAATCCCCGCTTTGCTGATCGGCGTGGTCAGCCTCGGTGGGTTCCTCGGTGGGTGGGTCTGGCCGCTGGATTTGGCGGCCAGCTTTCGCCCTCAATATGCGGTGGGTCTGCTGCTGGCCGCTGCGGTGTTGCTGTTAAGGAAGTGGCGGCGCCTGGGATGGGCGACTCTGATTATGGGACTGGTGAATCTGGCGTTTGTGGCTCCCCTGTTTTGGGGAAGGCAGGACGTTCCGCCGGATGCGCCCCGTCTGCGGGTGGTTTCGATCAATATTCAAGGACAGAATCAGGAATACGAGAAGGCAGTGGAATTCCTAGGAAATGCAGACGCGGATGTGGTGTTCGTTCATGAAGCCAGCCGACTCTGGGAAGAGGCACTGGCAGAAGCTTTTGAAGACGGGCGGCTTCACTATCAGCAATATCGCTCCCGTCCCGACCGCTTGATTTTCTCCACTCTGGCGTTGACCAAACAGCCGCCTTCCCGGGTGATCAGCCACGGATGGGCCGAGCGGGAAGCCCGAGCGATGGAGGTGGTGGTGAGCCTGGGCGAAACGGAGGTGACATTGCTCGGAATCCATCCCCTGGCTCCGACCAACGGGCGTCGTGCAGCGCTGCGAGACGCCCAATTCGGCTTTGTTACCAATTGGGCCCGGGGTTCGGTGGGACCCACCGTGGTGGCCGGGGACTTCAACGCCACTCCCTGGTCTCATGTTTTCGCGGCCCTTGCCGATGTCGGGCTTCGAAATTCACAGCGCGGTTTCGGTCTGGCCGCAAGTTTTCCTGTGAATGGCAACTTCCTCACCCGGGTTCCCATTGATCATTTACTCCATTCCTCGGATTTCGTGGTTGCGGACAGGTGGCTGGGACCCGACGTTGGGTCGGATCACTTCCCACTGGTTGTAGACCTGGCTGTCGTTTCCCCAACCGGCTGACTCGTCGGGGAGGTACACCTGGTACTGATCGCCCTTATCCTTTTCAGGGTCACCTTGTGGAACCAAAGGACTTGAGATGGACAACCCTTTCGCCCATAACCGGAAGCGACTTTCCGAATTAGTCGGCCCCGAGGGTTTGGCGGTGGTAATGGCCGCCGTTCCCAGTCTCCGTAACCCCGACGTCGAAAACCTCTTTCGTCAGGATTCCGACTTCTTTTTTCTCACCGGATTCGCCGAACCTCATGCCGCGGCGGTACTCGCCCCCGAACACCCGGAGGGGGAATTCACGCTGTTCGTCCAGCCAAAAGACCGCCAGAGAGAGATCTGGGACGGTCCTCGGGCCGGAGTGGAAGGCGCAAAAGAGTCTTACGGCGCCGATGCCGCCTATCCCGTTGCCGAGTTCGATGACCGGCTGCTGAGGCTGGCGCAGGGCCGGTCGGTTATTTGGGTTTCCCTGGCGGCGGCCGCCCGACCAACACAGGTCATGAACCTGCTGGAAAAGACCGACGCCCTGCACACCCGACTAGGGGTGAAACTCCCCCGCCATCTCTCCGACCTGCGTCCGCTTCTATCCGAGCTTCGTCTGCGCAAATCTGCCCAGGAGATCCAGTGGCTGCGGGAGGCCTGTGAGTTGACTATGGAAGGCCACCGGGAGGCTATGCGGATCGCGGGCCCCGGCCGATGGGAATACCAGGTCCAGGCCGCCATGGAACACGTGTGGCGGATGGGCGGGTCTCCCCGCGAGGGATACCCGCCCATCGTCGCCTCTGGACCCAACGCCTGCATACTCCACTATGTCGACAACAACCGGCGGATGGAAGAAGGTGACCTGCTGCTGGTGGACGCGGCCTGTGAACTCCACCACTTCACTTCTGACATCACCCGCACCTTCCCGGTATCCGGCTCATACACCGGCCCGCAACGCCGTGTCTACGAGGTGGTGCTGAAGGCTCAGGACAAAGCAATCGCCTCCTGTCAACCGGGCGCCCACATCCGCTCGCCACACGAGGCGGCTCTGGGTGTGCTGGTGGAGGGGATGGTGGAGATGGGACTGCTGCCAACCGGTGTCGAAGAGGCGATGAATATGCACCTGTATTCGGAGTTCTTCATGCACGGAACTTCCCACTGGCTGGGGATGGATGTCCACGATGTGGGCGCCTACCGGACCCAAGGCGCTCATAGGACTCTGGAACCGGGCATGGTGCTGACCGTTGAACCCGGCCTGTATGTGGACCCTGCCCGCCCCGAGATTGAATTCGCCCGGCTGGAATACGATTCCGATCAATGGGCCACAGAGCGGATGCTGGACCCCTCCGCCGCCGCACGTCACCAGAAGCTGCGGGAGGAGGCTCCCAAAGTCAAACATGCCATTCCCCCCGAGCTCTTGGGCATCGGAGTGAGAATCGAAGATGACGTGGTGATCACCTCCGAGGGATATGAGAATCTCACCGCAGGTTTGCCCAGGGCTCCCGACGAGGTGGAAAACCTGTGCCGGCAAAGCCCTCGACACAGCCGGGAGTTGGCGTGAAAGGCAAAACGAAAATGTTGCGCATCGCCAACTGCTCGGGCTTTTATGGAGACCGGCTGGCAGCGGCTCGGGAGATGGTGGAGGGAGGACCAATCGATGTCCTGACCGGGGACTACCTGGCCGAGTTGACCATGGCGATTCTCTGGCGTCTGCGTCGCCGCGACCCCAAGGGCGGGTATGTTCGTACCTTTCTAACCCAGATGGAACAGGTGCTGGGAACCTGCCTGGACCGGGGGATCAAGGTGGTGTCCAACGCCGGTGGCCTGAACCCGCAAGGAATGGCCGAGCGGCTGGGGGAGATGGCAGATCGTCTGGGCCTTAAACCCCGCATCGCCTGGGTTTCGGGCGATGACCTAACCGGGCGAGTCTCCGAATTGCAGGAGGTCAACAAACTGCGTCATTTTGATTCCGGGCGGCCCTTTCCATCAGGAGTCATGCCCCTGACCGCCAATGCCTACCTGGGCGGAGCGGGTATCGCCGAGGCCCTCTCTTGGGGGGCGGACGTGGTGGTAACCGGACGGGTGACAGACGCGGCAGTGGTCATCGGACCCGGAATGTGGGCCTTTGACTGGAGAGCGGAGGATTACCACCAACTGGCGGGAGCTTTGGTGGCCGGGCACATCATCGAATGTGGCGCCCAGTGCACCGGGGGCAACTACTCCTTCTTCGACCGGGTCCCAGGATTGGAACGGGTGGGATTTCCGATCGCCGAACTTTCCGAAGACGGGTCGGCCGTGATCACCAAGCATCCGGGAACCGGTGGGTTGGTGTCGGTGGGCACTGTCACTGCTCAGCTTCTGTATGAGGTGGGTGGAGCGCGGTATCACAATCCCGATGTGACCGCCCGTTTGGACACCATCCGGCTGATCCAGGACGGGCCCGATCGGGTGGGGGTAACCGGAGTTCGGGGAGAGCCCCCGCCCTCCACCCTGAAAGTCGCCCTCAACTATCTGGGGGGCTACCGCAACTCGGTGACCATGATGATCACCGGCTTAGACGCTAATCGAAAGGCGGAGTTGGTTACCGATGCCCTATGGGAGAGTCTGGGAGGCCCTGATCAGTTCGCCGAGGCGGCCGTCTCCTTTACCGAGACCGGTCATCCCGATCCGGTCACCAACGAGGCGGCCATGTCGCAGCTTCGGATAACTGTGAAAGACCAGGATCCCGACAAGGTGGGAAAGCGGTTCTCCCGGGCGGCGGTGGAATTGGCGCTGGCTCACTATCCCGGGTTCTTCATGACGGCCCCACCCGGGGACTCCTCCCCATACGCCGTTTACTGGCCGACCACAGTGGACGCCTCCCAAGTGGTCCAGAAGGTTTGCATGGGAGACAGGGAAAGCGAGATCCCCGCCCTCAGGGCACCGGCGGTGGGTGAGAACGATCAGGTCGACGTTGATCCGGGGGTTGGTGAGTCCACTGACCCGTTGGAGACGGGACCCGATCGCTGGAAGGACGCCGAAACGGCGATGGCGCCCTTGGGTGAGATAGCTGGGGCGCGCTCGGGCGACAAAGGTGGAGACGCCAATGTCGGGGTGTGGACCGAGAGCGAGGAAGCGTTCACATGGATGCTCGGATTCCTGTCTGTGGCCCGGTTTAAGGAACTGCTCTCCGAGGCCGCCGATCTGGAGGTGGAGCGCCATCCGCTGCCCAACCTCCACGCCATCAATTTCGTGGTGCGGGGACTCCTGGGAGAAGGCGTGTCCTCCAACACCCGGACCGACCCCCAAGCCAAAAGCTTGGGCGAGTATCTGCGGGCCAAGCTGGTTCCCATGCCGATCCCACTCCTTGCAGGGGCACACCCGGCGGTAGGCCGCTCATCGCAGCGGCAGCCGAATAGCCGTTCAAGCTCAGTGAAGACTCCCTGAAAAGGCCGGAACACATCCTGGGCTCCGGGATGGATGCAACGCTAGGTTGTGAAAAGTGGGGTCATGTTTCTCCTGTTCGGGCTCCCTCCCCCGCCACCGCCGCCGACTTGAGGTCGCGAGAATCCAGGTCCGGTCAGGGACAAGGATTCGGAGATGATCTCAGGGATTTGTGGCCCGGTGAGCTCATTACCGTGGCCGAGGTTTTTGTAGCTGATGTCCAATATGTGACGGGGGTGGGACAGAAGTCAACCACTAACACGTTGGGTTTTGTCAGAATCCCCTGGAAGAGCCCTCCGCGCCCAGGGTTATCCTTTTTCTGGTGTCCACCGCCATAACCGTCCGCAATCTTGTGAAGCGCTATGGTGACGTGACCGCCCTCGACAGTACCAGCTTCACGGTCGCCGAAGGCGAGGTGTTGGCGCTACTGGGTCCCAACGGAGCCGGGAAAACCACCGCAGTGGAGATTCTGGAGGGTTATCGAGAGGCGGACGGCGGCGATATCGATGTCCTGGGCTTTCATCCGGCTACCGGAGGAAGGGCTTTCCGCGATCGGATCGGCATCGTACTCCAAGAGACCGGCATCGAGTTGGTGCTGACCGTGCGGGAGGTGCTCGATTTGTACGGAGCGTCCTACTCCGGCCGCCGCCCCTCAGAGGAGTTGATCGCTCTGGTCGGGCTGGAGGAGAAGGCGAACTCCCGCGTCAAGACCCTGTCAGGTGGCCAGCGTCGCCGCCTAGATCTGGCTTTGGGCCTGGTGGGCGATCCCGATCTGGTTTTTCTCGATGAGCCCACCACCGGGTTCGACCCGGCCGCCCGCCGCAAATCATGGGAGTTGGTGGAGGGACTCACCGCCTTGGGTAAAACCATCCTCTTGACTACCCACTATCTCGACGAGGCCCAGCATCTTGCCGATCGGATAGTGGTTTTGAACGAGGGAAGAGTCGTGGCCGAAGGCACGCCCGAGACTTTAGGCGCAGCCCAACCCGTCACCACCATCCACTTCACCGTCCCCGACCCAACCGACCTGCCCACCATCGGAGAGGGCCCCGCGTTGATCGACAACAAGGTGGTCTACCGAAGCACCGATCCGACCGCCGACCTGTACGCCCTGACTGGGTGGGCCACCCGCCGTGGAGTGCAACTGGCCGGCCTTGAGGTGACAAGGCCCAGCCTGGAAGACATCTACCTGCAAATCATGGATGAAGCAAGTCACCAAGGACGGACATCGTGAAAGGCGCACAAGCCGACCTTCTCCTTCTTTGGCAGCAAATACGAAGCCAGACTCGCACATTTTGGAGGACGCCGGTGGCCGCCTTCTTTACGATGGCGCTCCCGGTGTTTTTCTTGGTGCTGTTCAGCGTGATCTTTGGAAGCGAAGAAGTGACCGACGGGTACCGCTTTTCTCAGTTCTTCGCTCCGGCGATGGCCGTGTTCTCAGCGGTGTCAGCCACTTTTACCAGCCTTTCGATCGGCACGGCTCTGGCCCGCGACCAGGGCATCCTCAAACGGGTGCGGGGCACCCCCCTTCCAGCTTGGATATATATGGCGGGGCGAATCGGATCAGGGGTATGGATCGCGGTGCTCTCGGTGGTGCTTATGTTCGGGGTGGGCTGGGCTCTCTTCGGTTTCGTAATGTTGTGGGACGATCTCGGTTCGGCCGTGTTGGCGTTCGTACTGGGTATGGCCACCTTTTCAGCGCTGGGACTGTCGGTGTGTGCACTTGTCAAGAGCGGCGATTCCGTGCCAGCCGTGGCCAACGCCGTTTTTCTGCCCATGGCCTTCATCTCGGGCATCTTCATCCCGCTAGAGGACGCCCCCCGGTGGCTGGTGATCCTCGGAGACATCTTTCCGCTCAAACATTTCGCAGAACCGTTCGGCGCCGCTTTCGACCCCTTCCATACCGGTCCGGTGCTCGGATGGGATAATCTGGCGATAATGGGCGGATGGTTGCTGCTCGGGTTGTTGATAACCACCCGGTTCTTCAGCTGGGATCCCCGAGGTGCGAGATAGGATTGGCGAACGAACCAACTCGTCGAAAACATATATGCCCGCTCCCTTCACCAGCCTCCTTTACCGCATCTATGAACGACGCCTGCTTGCCCAGATGGACGCCTCCCGCTTTCCCCGGCATGTGGGGGTGATTCTCGACGGTCATCGCCGCTATGCCCGCCGCAGCGGCCTACCCGCCTACGAAGACAGCTACTGGGAGGGAATGCGCCGGTTCGAGCAATTCGTCGACTGGTCGGCAGAGCTACAGATTCCGGCTATTACCGCCTGGGCCTTGTCGAAAGACAACCTCAATCGCCAGCCCGCCGAACTCGAACCCATTTACGAGGTACTGATCCGCTTCTTCGAACGTATCCCGAAACGATGCCAGAGTCATGGAATGGGGCTGCGATTCATAGGAAGCCTGGATCTACTGCCCGCCAGGTTGCTAACGGCTGCAAAAACCGCCATGGAACAGACTGGACCAAGTGAGGAGAACCGCAATCTGACCATCGCCATGGGCTATGGGGGCCGCCAAGAGATAGTTGATGCTTGTCGCAATCTGGTGGCGGAACTCGGTGCCACCATCAAGGACCCAATGGAGGTGGCGGACCGGATCGACGCCACCGGACTGGCCCGCCACATGTATACCGCCGACCTCCCCGATCCCGATCTGTTGATCCGAACATCAGGAGAATCCCGACTGTCGGGGTTCTTGCTGTGGCAGTCCGCCTACGCCGAGTTCGTATTCGCAGATGTCTACTGGCCAGCTTTTCGCCGGGTCGACTACTTACGGGCGCTGCGGGACTTTTCCCGTCGACAACGTCGCTACGGACGCTGAGGCTATTGGGTCACCTGCTCGGGCGACAGGTGAGTAACATCCCCAAATCTCTCTAGAGCAAAAACCACCGCATGTGCCAGGGGATGGGTCCGCAGGACGGAGACCGCCGTGTGGAGGGAGCGGAACTTATGCCATGCGATGGGTGTCGCTGCACACCCCAGGAGCGTTTCGTAGATCACCGCGTTGGTTCCGCCGTGGGCCACCAGCACAATTGACTTCCTTTCGGCGGGCTTCCACAGGCGAGGCTGATCGGGTTGCAGCATTGTTGCCCCGAAACCCTCCAGTGACCGGAGCAGTCCGTCGGCGATTCTCTCCCGGAAGCTGTGATACGCCTCTCCCCTCCGCACGCCTCTCCACAGCCTTTCGAGAGAAGGCGCCCCCTCCAGTTTGGACATTTGAGCCTCCACCTGCCGGATGGGCATCCCATCCCATTCCACCGGGTCCCCGATCTCATTCATCCAAGGGTGTACCTGGGGTGTCAAACCGAGCTTCTCCGCCAGGGGGGCGGCAGTCTCCCGAGCACGTTTCAACTCCGAGACCCATAGCTCATCCACCCCGGACCAAGATCTCTCCGCCAACTGTTGAGCTTGGCGTCCGCCCAACTCAGAGAGTGGTGGGTTGCCTACCATGCGGCCGCCCTGTGTCCAAGCCGGCTCGGCGTGACGGATGAGAGTGAGCTTCATGCCTCTCAAGCTAACCGATCCGTCTTTTCTTGCCAATCGCGATCTGCACTTTGGAGTGGTCCGTCAGCTTCTCTCCCAAAGCACGGTATCGTGTAAATCGCCCCTTGAGGAGAAAATGGAAACCATCACCGTCCACAACTCGTCCCGGCGAAGCTGGTTTATCGCCCTGTTGGGAGCGGTGCTGGTTGTAGTGGCCCTGGATCTGCTGGTTTGGAATGGGCTGGTGGCCGCACTTGTTGAGAGGGTCTACCAAGGAGAAGAAGTCTTGGAGGCTCGGGAGCGGGTGTGGGCGGGGCTCATGCTCGCGATGGGCGTTGCCTTGATTATTTGGGGCGTGATCTCAGGAATTCGGGCACGGGCCATGCTGATCGTGGCTCCGAATGGACTTTATCTTGCGCTGCGGGGCCCTTTTCGCCCTACCGACCTCTTACCCTGGGATGCGATCAAAGAGGTGTTCTCCCAAGCGGTGTCTGACGACGGGAGCCTTTTGTCAAGCCTGACCATTGTCCTGCACCCCACCTACTCGACCAACGACCTCCCCCGTGACCCGTGGGGAGCAAGATGGACAGGAAGCCGCATCCTGCGGGTATTGGCCTCCGACTGGTCAGTTCGCGCCGAAGTGGTGGCCACGGTGAGCAATCACTATCTCAGCATGATGTCCGAACAACTCGAGGCGACCAACAATGGCTAGCCCTCCGCTGATCGGGGCGCATCTGTCCAACAAGACACCTCTGGCCGATGCCGAAGCGATCGGCGCCGATGTGATCCAGGTTTTCTTGTCCAACCCGCAAAGTTGGAAGAAGCCCCTACCTCGGGATGATGCCGAAAAATTGGCCGCCTCCTCAATTCCCATTTATGTTCATAGCCCGTACCTGGTGAATGTGGTTGCGAAGGTGAGCAGAATACGGATACCCAGCAGACGGATCCTCGCCGATACCTGCGAGGCTGCTTCCGAGATCGGGGCAGCGGGGGTGGTGGTTCACGGCGGACATGTAACGGGTGGAGGCGACATGGGAGAGGCCTTCAAACGCTGGCGCAAGGCGCTCGTCCAACTCGATACCGACGTGCCGGTGTTGATCGAAAACACTGCCTCAGGAGATTTTGCCGCCGCCCGGAAGCTGGAGGACATCCGGCGACTGTGGGAGGAAATCGGCGACTTGGACGTGGGTTTCGTGCTCGACACCTGTCACGCCTGGGCGGGAGGAGAGCCGCTCGAAGGGCTGGTGGAGCGGATCCTGGCTGCGACGGGAAGAATCGATTTGGTGCATGCCAACAATTCCCGTGATCCATTCGACTCCAGAAGGGATCGTCATGCCAATCTCAAGGAAGGCGAAATCCCGCCCGATCTGTTGGCAGTAGTCGTCCGCGAGGCTGGCGCCCCGGCAGTGGTGGAAACCCCATCGGAAGGCCAGGAAGCGGATATCGTCTGGCTGAGAGATCAACTACTAAACGCCAGCTGATCTTCAAAGTGGGCCCCCGATGAGGCCCCCCTCTAACGGATAACCGACTTCGGCGTGGGTCGTAGGCGCGAGATCACCGAACGTTCCCGAATGACCATCTCCGCCACCTTGGGCAGTATCTCCTCGTTCCAGGTGTCACTTCCGTAACTGGCCTGGTATATCCGCTCGCGCTCCTCTTCGGAGTCAAAACGCCAGATCCACACGTACTCGTCGGGATTCTCCTCGTCTATGAATGATCCCACCACAACCACTCCATGGGAAACCTGGAAGGGTATCAACGTTTCTTCCATGAAACGGACCCATTCGTCGCGTTTTCCCGGTTTGCACTGGTACCGCCTCAACTCGAAAAGCATTTTGTCCTCCACTGGCGGCTTCTTGTTACATTTCGGACTCCCAAACTGTGGGGATGCCGATGGGCAGAGCGCTTGCCGCTTTCCCACGGCCTCAGGGTACCAACAGTCTCCAGGAGGGCGGCTCCGTAGCGGTTGGTCGAAACTCGGCAAGCAAAAACCCAATATCCGATATCATTACCAGTATGGATTTTCTGTTAGAAACACATTCAGGCCTCCGGTGGCTGGTGCTGGTCGCCCTGATCTCCGTATTGGTGATCGGACTGGGCAAATGGAACAAAGACTCCTCCCATCACCCTGCCTTGGTAAGCGTTACTTCCATTTTGTTGGATGTCCAGGCGTTGCTGGGGATCATCCTTTTGGTCGCGAACGGGACCTGGGATGCCCTCTTCCATCCCGTGGTGATGTTGATTGCCGTCGGAGTGTTCAAAGTCGGCAAGATCAGAACTGCAAAGATTGATCAGCCCGTAAGGGGAAAGAGGCTCACGGCAGTCACCGTTCTCACCCTTGTTGTGATCCTCGTCGGCATATACCTGTAGCAGGCCTCGCCCCAAAGGCGACAGCGGAACGCACAAGGTTAAAACCCACCTACCAAATCCCGGCTCTCGACACCTAGCGGCAGCTTATTATTAGGATCAGCTAGCCCTCAGGGGGCGGTCGACTCGATTAGCAGCGTGCTGACCCCCGGACTGGGCTATCTCAAAACCAAAACCGATCCCCCAACCCTTTAGCGGTGGGGAGAGAGGAGAAAAAACATGGCAAAGGTGACTGTCCCCGCCATCGCAGCCCGCAAAGGCGCCGAAAAGATCGCCATGGTGACTGCCTACGATTTCCCCAGCGCAAAACTGGCCTCGGAAGCCGGCATCGACATCATCTTGGTTGGAGACTCCGCCGCCAATGTCGTCCACGGCTTCGACACCACTCTTTCGATGAGCATGGAGATGATGGCCCTTCATGTGGGGGCTGTAGCGCGGGCCAAGCCCCATTCGCTGATTGTGGGCGACATGCCCTGGATGAGCTTTCACGTTTCCCCCGAGGAAACCGTTCGAAATGCCGCCACCTTGATCAGAGCGGGTGCCGAGGCGGTGAAAATCGAAGGGGGATCAGAGCGGATACCTCACATCGAGCGCCTGCTGGCCGCCCAGATCCCGGTGATGGGCCATTTGGGACTCACCCCCCAGTCCATCCATACCGAGGGGGGCTATCGCGTCCAGGGTCGCCGACTGGACACCGCCCGCAAGATCATCCGGGACGCCCAAGCCCTGGAGGAGGCTGGAGTGTTCTCCCTGGTCCTGGAGGGCATACCGGAAGTGTTGACGTCGGTGGTCACCGAACGCATCTGCATACCAACTATCGGAATCGGCGCCGGTCGTTGCGCAGACGGGCAAGTCCTGGTCTTCCACGACCTGCTGGGAATGGGGTTCGGCACCTATCCAAAGTTCGTGCGTCAGTATGCGAATCTGCGCGCCATCGCCACCGATGCGCTCCGCCGCTTCCGTGACGATGTGAAAGCCGGCAACTTTCCCGACCAGAAGGAGACCTACCGAGTGGACGCGGGTCTTGAGGAAGCCCTGTTAGAGGAGGAACCTTCAACCGCGAACGTCTACTCCTTTTAGTTCTCCTCACACTTGCTGTCGGAGCCTGCGAGCAGACTTCGTCCGGGAACGATCAGGGAGAAGGCACACTCACCGTTGCTGCTGTCGCCGCGATCGAGCCGACAGCCACCGCCACCCCCTCCACAACCCTTACCACCGCTGCGCCAGCCCCAGCCGCCACCTCACCTCCTGCCACCAGCGCCGACACAACCACCCCCACAACCCTTACCACCGAAGCGCCATCCACAACCCTTACCACCGCTGCGCCAGCCCCAGCCGCCACCTCACCTCCTGCCACCAGCGCCGACACAACCCTTACCACTGAAGCGCCATCCACAACCCCCCCTATCCCCTCCCCACTCGATAGCGGAGACGTAACCGGGTTCGAGATCATCAGCGCCCTGCTAGGCGATCAGTCACTGCTGCTGGCCTTGGCGGACACTCCCACCCTCCGCGGCCGCGGCTTGATGGCAGTGACCTCCCTGGGCGAACTGGATGGAATGCTTTTTGCTTGGGATTCTCCCCTACAGGTGTCCTTTTGGATGAAGAACACGCTCATCCCCCTCGACATCGGATTCTTCGACGAAGCGAACTCTCTTTTCCTGGTAGTGGCCATGGTTCCATGCACCGTCGACCCCTGCCCCTCCTATCAATCTGAAATGCCGGTGCGTTACGCCCTGGAAGCTCCTCCGGGATTCTTCGACGCAGTGGCTTCGAGGGAATACCTCATCCTGGAAGAAACCAGCTTTTCGCCGTGAAACATCGCAGGCGATGGCGGACTCGTTAGTCCTGGCATGCGCTATTATCATTGCCAAGTCCCCCCAAACGCGCCACAAGGCGCCTGTCCTGCCCCATTGAAAGGGGCCTTCTGCATTCGAGCGGATGCCCAAAGGAGGTGACGCAAGTTGCGTCAATATGAACTTATGACTATCCATCGCCCGGAAATGTCCGAGGCAGAGTACCGGGACAAAGTTTCTGAGTTGAGTGCGTTCATGGCCAACCAAGGAGCCTCCAACCAAGAGACCGATCCGTGGGGCAAGCGAAAGTTTGCCTACCCGATAGATCATGTCTCTGAGGGTTATTACACCATCAACCGGTTCGAGTCGGAACCTGCCACCGTTGACTCCCTCCGCCGGGTACTGTCTTTGGCCGATGATGTGCTACGTCATAAAATCATCCGTCCTGAAACATGAGCCAGGTCCCTGAGAAACGAGAGAGAGAAGAGAAATGACCTATAACTCTGTGACACTGGTTGGCAATCTGGTGGAAGACCCCGAACTGCGTTTCACTACGTCGGGAATACCTAGAGCCAACATCCGAATGGCCGTCAGCCACCGCTGGCGCAACGCCAACGAAGAATGGCAGGAAGAGACCAGCTTTTTCAGCGGAACGGTTTGGCGTCAGTACGCCGAAAACGTTGCCGAATCCCTGCAGAAGGGGTCGAGGGTCGTCGTCACCGGCCGCCTGCAGCAACGCACTTGGGAAACCCCGACCGGCGAAAAGCGCGCGGTGGTGGAGGTGCGGATCGATGAGATCGGGCCATCCCTTCGGTGGGCCACCGCCGACGTGAGGCGCACCACCCGCGAATCCGGAGACGGTTACCAGGCCGGAGGCCAACAGCGACAGTCGCGTCCGCCAGCCGCTCCCCCCCGTCCTTCGGGTTCTTACAGCAGCGACGAAGAGCCCTTCTAGGAAAGGAGCACCATGGCACGCAAAGCTTCACCCACAAGACGCCCCCGCTCGGGATCAAGCTATCGGCGAGTAAAGAAGCGGACCTGCCACTTCTGCGACAACAAAATCCGCTATGTGGACTACAAGGACATCACCCTGCTGCGCAGGTATGTCTCCGACGCCCGCGCCAAAATCCGCGGGAGGCGGTCCACCGGCAACTGCCAACGACATCAGAATGCGGTGGCTCGCGCCGTCAAAAACGCCCGCGAAATGGCCCTTCTGCCCTACACCAACCTATGAGCGCCCGACTAATCCTTACCGAGGACATCTCCGGGTTGGGAGACAAAGGCGAAGTGGTAGAGGTAGCACCCGGATACGCCCGGAATTACCTTATACCTCGCAAGAAGGCCGTCAAGGCCACCCCTCGGGCCATCGCCCACATCCAGGCCCTCAAGCAGACGAAGCTGACCGAGTACACGCGGCGCAAGTCCCAGGCCGAGCAGGTCGCCACCCGGCTGGTGGGCAAAATGGTTGTCATCGCCGCCCGCGCCTCCGAGGCAGGCACCCTCTACGGCTCGGTGAACGCCAAAGACGTGGTGGAGGCGGTGCGTCGGGACACCGGCTTCGTTCTTGAGCCTCACCATGTGGTGCTTGACGCTCCGATCCGCAGTATCGGTGCTTTCCCGGTCACCATTCGGCCTCACGAAGATGTCCAGTTCCCTATCACGGTGGACGTTTTCCCCGCCGAAGACGACTAGGACCGAAGACAACCATGTCGAGTGGCCAAAGACAGCAGGTACCATCCAACCGCCCGTGGGACCCGGTGGGTTACTCTCGGGCGGTCCGGGTGGGCAACCTGATCGAGGTGGCCGGAACCACCGCCGGGGCGCCGGACGGATCGGTGATCGCCCCCGATGATATGTACGGACAGACCAAAGCCTGTCTGCAGATCATCGTCAGGGCATTGGCCAAGTTGGGAGCCACGCCTGCCAATGTGGTCCGCACCCGGTTGTTTCTCACCGACATTTCTCGATGGGAAGAGGCCGGAAGAGCCCACGCCGAGATGTTCGGGGACATAAAGCCCGCCTCCACCATGGTTGAGGTGTCAGCCTTCCTGGACCCCGGATACCTGATCGAGATCGAAGCCACCGCCGTCTGCAACTAGCTTGCCCTGTCTTACAGGCGCAGCTACAGGAGGGCGAATACCAGGTCGGTGTGCGGGCGCGTAGTTTTCGACTGATAGTCGTCGGGCAACATAGCAGGAATTGTCGCGACATTTCCTGTCCCTTTCGGGCCCTCCCCCGCCGCCACCTTGCCATGGGTCGAACAAGCTCCGCCCCCTCGAAACAGGGCTTGTTGCATTAACCGGTGTAATCCCTTAACGCGGTCCGCACGACGCCGGAACGGACCGTCTCTCGGTGTTTGGCTTTTTCAATATGGACTCTCGGTGGGACAGAATCAACTCCCCATCAGCGGTCTTTTTCACAACCCCCGTGACCATACCGAAAGCAGGTGTTGGCACAACAGCGCGAGAACGAACCAGCCTGGTCGCTCAAGCCTGGGCGACGCGCCTGCGAATGCCCTGAGGAGGAGTTTTTCGCAGCCAGGGAGCGGCGGGCAGCAAATCGGCCGCGGTGTATAACCCCGGTGGGGCGGATAGGACCGAATGGATACTGTTGACAAGACGGGCAGAGGTGGTCAATACCGACTGGGTGCCGGGCCGGATCGTGACGTCGATGGTGTTCTCTCCCTCGATGAGGACACGATCACTGGTCTCCATGCCAACCGAGCCCGGATCCACATGCAGAGATAAGTCGAACCGAAGCCACGGTTGACCGTCAACCCAGCCGGTCGCCTCTTGGACAACCCCGGCCGTTAGACCTGGGGGAATGACATACTCGGCCAGTTGATAAGGTTGGTCTGCGATCAGGGGCTCAACGCTCTCCTCAAAACGGTCCAGTGTCCTCCCCAGCACCTCGGCGATGACCCGGGCGCTTTCCTCAAAGCCGATGTGCCCGCGGATGATGCCCTCCCCGCGGGCCTGCTCGAATTCCGACGGACTGTATCCCACCCCCAGCGAACGGTGTACCCGCTGCCCGAAGACCGAAGCGTCCAGCGCCCGGGTGACCGAAATCCGGTCGATATCCCAGCAGGCGCCGGAGATCACCACCGGCAGTACATCGAATACGAAGCCCGGATTGACTCCGGTGGCCACCACCGCCACCCCAAAGCGGCGGCAGGCGGCTGCGATCTCCTCGGCCGCCGCGGGATCGGTGGCCGCCGGGTAGGCCAGTTCCTCACTGGAGGTGACCACATTCACTCCCCTGCGCACACACCTAAGGATGTCGTCTTTGACTTCGGCGATCGGAGACCGGGTGGCTATCAGGGCCACCTCCGGACGGAGTTGATCCAACAGATGATCGGGATCGTGGGAGAGTTGAAGATCGGCGGGAATCTCCCCGGAGGCGATTCGTTCCTTCAGCGACGTGGAACCGATCACCGCCCCCACCGGACGAAGCCACGGACGGGTCAGACACAGCCGGAGAGTCGCCCGACCAACGGTGCCCAGGCCAAAAAGGACCACTGACACAGAACTGGTGCGCCCAACCTTGCTCATGGTCGGTTACTCCCTACCGCCAAAGACGGTGGGAAGTTGCTCCTTGCTGTACATCATCGGGTGAAGAGACGTCGAGGATTGGCGACCGTAAGCGCCTCTATGTCTTCCTCGCTGATGCCGTTGCCCCGCAACAGAGGCACAAAACGGGTGATCACATGGTCATACCCCGTTCCTCCATATGACCTTAAGGCGCCCCGCTTTCCGATATCGGTGGAGAGCAGAATCCGGTCACGATAACCGGCCCGGATGAGTCGGGCGATGGCGTCTGCTCGTCTCTCGTCAGACTGCTTGTCGAGCTGTCCAATGGCGTCGTAGGCGATCCAAACTCCTCTCCGAAGCAACTCCAGATGGTAGTCCACATCCGGGGTCGTGTCGACGTGGCCAATCACCAATTTGTCGAGATTGGCCCCGGCGTCTTCGAAAAGCCTCACCTGCTCCAGACCTATGCGGGTGAACAGGGCATGGGTGGAGATGGGAACTCCGGTCTCCCGCTGAGCTGTGGCACAAGCCCTGATCACCCGCTCTTCGGCAGCAGAGATTCTCCGATGATGAGTTCCGATCTCGCCCATGATCCCCGCCTTGATGTCGGTTCCATAGAAACCCACCGTCAGGTCTTTCACCAGCATGGCCACGATATCGCGATCGCTCATGTCCTTCAGCCAGGGAGGATGGAACTTCTCCCAGTAAAACCCGGTCCCGGCAATAATGTTGATCCCCACATCCTCGGCCAGTTGCCGAAGCGCCACCGGATCGGGATTGAGTCCGTGCACCGTTTGGTCGACAATGGTGCACCCCCCGGCTTCCTTGAAAACCCCCAACTCGTATCGTGCCACCTGCGGATCACTCAGGATGAGATGCGAGTTCATAGTGATCTCGTAGACATCCAAGAACACATGCTCATGGGGCAAAGTCAGACCCAACTCGTCTACAGAAATCTCTCCCGAAACGGTCTGGATGGTGTTCACAAACGATCCAACTCGGCTAATACATGACCAGCGCGCCGCTGACATTGATGGTAGCGCCGCTCACGAAACTGGCATGTTCGGAAGCCAGGAAAGCCACCACTGCCGCTAGCTCTCCGGGGCGTCCCATCCGTCCCAAAGGACACGCCGCGGTTCCAGCGGCCACTATCTCCGGTGGGTTGTCCACATGCTGCATGGGAGTATCGATCTGACCGGGCGAGACGCAGTTCACCAAGATGTTGTACGGCCCATAGGCTCGAGCGAAACCACGGGTCATGGAGACGACGCCCCCCTTGCTGGCCACATACGCATGACTCCCATGCACCGGTCCGGTCAGCCAGGCCCCGGAAGTGAAGTTAATGATCCGGCCCCCCCTGGCGGTGGCGATCATTGCCTCGCCCACCGCCTTGTTGAGAAAGAAGGAAGCTTTCAAATTCACGTCCAGCTGAGCATCCCAGTCCTCCTCAGTCACATCCTTCAACTCTTTCCGGCGCAGATAGGCCGCCACATGAGAAAGCGCCCACAAAGGGCCCAAGCGCGCCTCCACATCGGCCACCATTGAAGACAACGACCCGATATCGGACAGATCAAAAACCACCGGCAGGTGTTGGCCGGGGTTGTCCAGTTCCGACACCACGTCCCGCACCGCTTCCTGCCGATCCAAAGCCGCCACCCGGGCCCCGAGCGCCGCCATGGTCCGGGCGGTCGCCCGGCCGATGCCACTTGCCGCCCCGGTCACCAACACCACCCGATCCCGCAGGCCGGCGCCCAAGCTCCAATCCGTCGGTTTGATGGAGGTCACTGGGCGGGCATCCGGAAGGGTTCTGGATCCCGGAACCGGTTCAGGACGTTGCGACTCACCGCCGCCACATTGTTGCCGTAGCGGGCGTGGCTGAGACTGCCGGACCAAGCGATGGACCCCACCGAAAAGACCGCTCCGCCCCCCGGCGACTCGTAGAACACCATGTCTGCTCGAATCCGGTCCGGATCGTCCGGATTGCTGGGCGGCAGGATGTCGACCAGCGAGGTCACCATCAGGTCGTAGAGGTTGGAGTGTCCCTCCGAGGACGCCAACACCAGCGCATGCCGGGGAGTGCCCAACGCAGCGTCGGCCCGGTCGATCTCGTATCCGGCTGCCCCACCCTGCAACAGGCCGAAATCGCCGATGATCTCATCCTCAACACCTTCGAAGATGAAAGAAGCCCGCTCATCGTGAGAAGCGGGAGTGCGACGGTAGTAGGAGCACTCGTCAAAGCCCTGAGTGATGAAGCACACCCCCAGAAAGGTGTTGGGGGGCCGTCCCGCCCACGACCAGGTACCGGCGCGCTCCCCCGAAAAGGAGAGATGCCCCTGGCTGACATCAGCCGCCCACAGCCGGGGAGCATCGGGTCGACGAACCTCGACAATCCCCGACCGGGTGGGGTGATAGGCGATCCGCCAGTACCAGCCGTTGCCTCCCAGGTACATAAGCCGCCCTCCCTGCCTGACATGGTCTTCGGTGGCGTCGAACATCTGGGTGCTGATGTATTCGGGATGGGAACTGGAGATGACCACCCGATAAGGCGTCAGAGCAGACTGGCCCTCCCGGTGCACGTCCTCGTCGGTGATCACGTCGTAGTCGACACCATCCTCCTCGAGCCAGGAGACCAGCAGCATGTCCTGGCAGAACTTGTAGATGCGGCCCTTGGGGCGGAAATTGGTGACCGGTCGCCGCATCGAAGCATAGACAACGGTGCTCCCGTCGGTGTGGCTGTCGTAGGTGGAGGAGCCGATCTCGGGAAACCGGAGCATCAGCAGATCCGTGTCGTCCAGCACCGTCAAGCGACCGTGGATCAACTCGTTCCATGGGAAGACGACCCGCAGCCGCAGGTTGGCATAGGCCCCGTAGGTAGCGGTGGCCAGCAGCAACACCACATCCGATTCCTTGCCCGGCGCGGGCCGCACCACGAACGGAACGTAGAACTCGGCGTCGTCGGCCCGCAGGCGAGCCGCATAGCATCCGCTCTTCCAGTCCTCGGGTACCACCAGCGTGAAGGTGGTCCGCCACCGGGCGTCATCGACGTCGTCGTCGTGGAAGTGGATGGCGCCGTACTGTTCGGTCTTCTGCTGCCAGTTGTCGGTCTCCCCCGCCCAGTTGGAGCCACCTACACCGCGGGCGGGCAGGTTGACCGTTTCCCCGTGGTGGCCGTTGCCAGACACGTCGGTGACCGAGTCGGTGTCGATTCCGATCGAGAGATCCCAATCTCCATAGGCATCCTCCACCACGCCCGGACCGGCCACCTCCGACAGACGGGAGATGTCTTCATGATCAAGCAGCCGGGCGTAGACCCGGGGCCGTTCGATCCGGCCGTTGAAACAGAGTGTGGTGTGCTCCACCCTGCGGTCACCCACGGCTCGAGCGGCACCTATGTAAAAGTGGCTTCCTCCCGATGCTCCGTGCGCCGCTCCTTCATGTCTCTCCCGCGATGACAGCGCACCTTCCAGGCGATGGCCCTCCAGTCCCCGAGCATGAAACTCCACAGTGCCGACGCCAGGCTCATAGGTGACGGCCACCGCCGTCCAACGGTGCTCCACCGGGGTAATCGAACTGGTCACGATGGCCGTGGACCCCCCACTTCCCACCGCCAGAGCGAGAGCCCCGTCCTCCAGGATCAGGCTGAGGCCCGAATCGTCGGTGGGACTGTGGGTGCCCAGGATGCCCTGCCGACCCGCATCGGCCAAGGTGGGAAAGATGTTGGCGCTGAGGGTTACTCCCTTATCCAGGGGAAGACCCCCCGGCAGCGGCACCCGCACCGCCGAACCGGGATGAATGGGCTGCCACTCCGTGGGATAGTCACCGCAGACCTCGGTATCGAGTTCGATCTCGCAGAAGTCCGGACAGTCGTCTCCCAGACCCACTTCCGGCGCGATCAACCGCACAATGTCCGCCCGGTAGGTCTCCGGACCCAGCGCGCTCACCTTGAACTCGATGCGCTCTCCCGGCCGCACGCTCTGGCGGTCCGCATATCCCATGACCGCGGCCTTGACGCTCACGACTCCGCTCCAGGGTCGGCGGCGAACATCTCCTCCCAGCGGCGGCGGAACACGAAGTATTCGGCGTCTTCGATGGTGGTGAAGACATGCTCGGGCAGAGTCTCGGTGGTCAATGGGTACGTGGTGCTAAACCGAGCCAGCGTCCACTCCGAATGAGGGCCGGTCAGCTTCAGGAAGTACTTGCCGCTGATGGGACCACCCCGCATGTATTCCAGCAGCGCCTGCAGATCAGGAGAGTGCTTGCCAAACGGCTGTCGCCGGAATTCCTCCCACAGATCGCGGCGGGAACCATCGATGCCGGCAGGAAGTCTGGGACGTTTCAGAAAGTCGGACATCTCTTGCCCTCCCATGGTATGCATCCTTGGCGGATCTCCCTTTTTCTGGGGAAATGCCACTTTCGTAATCTATTTTCCATTTTTCTGGAAACATCACCTACATATTGGGTATTCTGACTCTCAAAGATCTTATCATTGGACACCTCTGACAACAAAGGAGCGATCAAGATGAAGAAACTTCTCACACTGCTGGCCATTCTGGCCTTGGTTGCAACGGCCTGTGGAGAGGACACTTCGGAAGCTGAGGCCGCAACCGCAGCTGCAGCCGCAGCCCGCGCTGCCGCCGAAGCGCAGGCAGCCGAAGCCGAAGCAGCAGCCGAAGCCGCCTCAGCCGAAGCCGCGTCCGCGTCCGCGTCCGCTGCCGCAGCACAAGCTGCCCTGGATGAGGCCATGGCGGAACTGGAAGACACCAAGATGGCCGCCGAAGAAGGAGACGAAGCAGCCATGGAAGCATTGGCTGAGGCCGAAGCGAAGGCAGCCGAAGCCGAAGCAATGGCAGCCGAAGCCGAAGCGATGGTAGCCGAAGCCGAGGCGGCAGCCGCCATGGCCGAGATGGAGTTGGAAGAGGCCGCCATGGCGGCGACGATTCCCCGTGGTGGGACGCTCATCATCGCCCAAACGGCCGATCCACACCAATTGCATCCCAACCGGTACGGATCCACAGCTGGCCGCAACGTCGTCACCAACATGTATGAAACCCTGGTTGAGTTCAACCTGAACACCTACGAGATCAGGCCTTTGCTGGCCACTCATTGGAATGTCTCAGAAGACGGACTGTCGCATGTCTTCAGCATTCGTCCGGACGTGGTTTTTCACGACGGCTCGGATCTGGACGCCGTTGACGTTGTTCGCTCAATCGAACGCGCGCAGGAGCCCGGGTCCGGAAGGACAGCTTCCTTGCTGACTCGAGTCGCAGAAGTCGTAGCGATTGACGACCTCACCGTGGAGGTTCGACTCTCAGAGCCGGATCGCATATTGCACAGCACGCTGATCGACGTGTATATATCGCCTGCCGAGGACATCGACTTGAACCAGACGCCTACCGGCACCGGCCCGTACAGGTTCGTGTCCTGGGAGAGAAACCAACGGGTTGTCATAGAGCGCAACCCCGACTACTGGGGCGACGCTTACCTGGACAGGATCGAGTACGTTACCGTTCCTGATACCAGCGTCATGTCGCTTCAGATGCGAACCGGCGAGGTCCACATGCTGGCCCAGGGTCCGTTGGCCGAGTTGGCAACCCTCAGCGAAGCGGGCATCGTAATCGCCAGTCCTCCATCAGGGAACACCGGCCTGTATCACTTCCACGTCAACACCCGCAGGGACATCTGGTCGAATCCGTTGGTGCGCCAGGCCACCAGCATGGCGATTGATCGCCCTGCGCTGCAACGAACCCTGCTGGGCCACATGCAGATTCTTTCCAACCCCATGGAGAACAACGCGCAGTTCTTCAACCCGGACGCGGCCTCATACAACGCTCCTGACGTCGCCGGAGCGAAGGCCGTTCTCGAGAGTGCGGGGTACGCCGACGGCTTCGACGGCGGGGAGATGATAGTTTGCGATACTGACCCCGAGCACACCTGGCTGGCCCAGGCCGTTCAGGAGCAACTGAGAACCGGCTTGAACATCCAGATCGAGCTGAACATCATGGACGTGGCGACCTATATTGACAGAACGCTCCCCACGCATACGAATGACCCTGACCAGCTTGGCCTGTACGACCTGGCCGCGTGCGCAATGGTGCCCAAGCCGGACGAGTACGACTTGCTGAATCATCCCTACAACAAACTCTTCGTTGAGACCATGGGATGGATCGACCACAAGCCCGAGTTCTTCGAACTGCTGTCCAGTGCCCGATCCATCTCCTCCAACATCGAGTACAAGGAAGCCATCCACCAGTTGCAGGCGTGGGCCATGGAGGAACAACCCCAGATCGTCCTCGGAGGGCGATTGAACCCCATACCCCACAGTCCCAACGTCCACGGCTTCATCTCGCATACTCAAGGAACCCTGTACCTCACCGACGTCTACCTGACAGACAACTAGGTTCCGCTAACGCAAACTGAGGAGGGGCGGGGGCGCTTCGGCGTCCCCGCCCCTCCTCTCCTCCCGCCCAAACCTCCCCCAGCAAGGTATCTTCTATCTCGATGCCAATTCCGTTGCTAACCGTCGAAAACCTTTCGGTCCGGTTCAAGACCCCTGATCAGGTGATCAATGCCGTCAATGGCGTGAGTTTCTCCCTCAACACCGGGGAGACCCTCGGAATAGTCGGCGAGTCCGGATCCGGCAAGACGGTGACGGTGCTGAGCATCCTGGGGCTCATCCCCAAACCCCCCGGGGAGATAACCGGTGGAAGGGCTCTCTTCGAAGGGCAGGACTTGCTGCCCCTGTCCACGGAAGCGCTCCGCTCGATCCGGGGACAGGAGATCTCCATGGTGTTCCAGGATCCCATGACCTCGCTGAACCCGGTTATCAAGGTGGGGGAACAACTGCGGGAAGCTCTGTGGACCCACAATCCTTCCGAATCGAAGTCAAACCACAGACGGCGTGGCATCGAATTGCTGGACATGGTGGGGATCCCGCAACCGGAACGACGCTACAACCAGTTTCCCCACGAGTATTCGGGCGGAATGCGCCAGCGCGCCATGATCGCCATGGCCATGGCCAACCGGCCCAAGCTGCTGATCGCCGACGAGCCCACCACGGCCTTGGACGTGACCATCCAGGCGCAGGTGATCGAGACTCTCAAGGCGGCCCGCGAGGAGACGGGGGCGGCTTCCATCCTGATCACCCACGACCTGGGACTGGTCTCCCAGATCGCCGACCGGGTGATAGTGATGTACGCCGGTCGGATCGTGGAGGAAGGGCGCATCGGCGACATCTTCTCCCGGCCACGGCACCCGTACACGATCGGACTGTTGGCTTCCATTCCTTCGATCACGCAAAGGAGGACGAAACTCTACTCCATTCCCGGCCAGCCTCCCGACATGGCCAACGTCCCCCCGGGGTGCCCCTTCCATCCCCGGTGCGCCATCGGAGCGCAGCGTTCGGCCTGCCGATCCGACTCCCCGCGGCTGATGGAGGTGGGGACCGACCAGCAGGCAGCCTGTCACTTCACCGAGGAAGCGGCATCCTGGCTCACCGAGAGAGCAACATGAACACCGACACCGCCCAGAGACCGATTCTCGATATCCGGGACATCACCACCAGTTACCACATCCGCCGCAGCGGCGCCCAGAAGGCCACCACCCTGGTGGCGGTGGAGGACGTCACCCTGTCCATCAAGCCCGGTGAGACTCTGGGGCTGGTGGGAGAGTCGGGATGCGGCAAGTCCACCCTGGGGAGGACCATCATCCGACTGCTGGAACCCGCGGCGGGAACGGTCAACTTTGCGGGACAGGACATCACCCACTACAACCACCAACAGATGCGTCCGTTGCGCCAGGAGATGCAGATCGTCTTCCAGGATCCCTACGCCTCCCTCAATCCCCGGTTCAGAGTCCGGCAGATCCTGTACGAGCCCTTCCGCATCCATGGCATCTCCCGGGCGGTGGCCCGGCAAAAGATCCCGGAACTGCTCTCCCTGGTTCAGTTGCCACCCGACTCCCTGCGCCGGTTCCCCCACGAGTTCTCCGGCGGGCAGCGACAGCGGATCGCCATCGCCCGAGCCCTGGCTCTGGAGCCCTCTCTTCTGGTGCTGGACGAACCGGTGTCGGCGCTGGACGTCTCCATCCAGGCCCAGATTCTCAACTTGCTGGAAGACCTGCAAACCGAACTCGGCCTGGCGTATCTGTTCATCGCCCACGATCTCTCCGTGGTGGGCCAGGTCTCCGATCGCGTGGCGGTCATGTACCTCGGCCGCATCGTGGAAGAAGGCACCCGGGACGCGGTTTTCAACTCCCCCCAGCATCCCTACACGATCGCCCTCCTGTCGGCGATCCCCGACATCTCCGCCGCCCAGGGTCGACAGACCCAGGAGCGGATAATTCTCGCTGGCGACCTGCCCAATCCCCTCGATCCGCCCTCCGGCTGCCGGTTCAGAACCCGGTGCTGGCGAGGCGACCAACTCTGCGTCGAACAGGACCCCCCATTGGCGCTTGTCGCCGACAGCTTGGTGGCCTGCCATTACCCGGGCGCCGAAAACCACTCCGGCGCTCGATCATGACCAGATACGTTGCCCGCCGCCTGTTGCACGGGATCCTGGTCATGTGGATCGTCTCAACCGCCGTGTTCGTGATCTTCCGGCTGGTCCCGGGCGACCCCGCCGCCATGACACTCGGCCTCGACGCCACACCGGAGGACTACGAAGCACTCCGAGAGGAGTTGGGCCTCAACGACCCCACCCACGTCCAATACCTGCGCTGGATGGGGAACCTGGCCCGCGGCGACTTCGGGAAGTCGATCACTCACGGCTACGCCGAGGTGTCCGGTCTGGTCTTTCCCGCCTTGGGCAAAACCTTGGAACTGGCTGCTCTCTCCATACTCCTGGCCGTGATTGTGGCCGTGCCCCTGGGGATGATCTCGGCCATCCGGGAAGGGACATGGGTGGACCACATCGCCCGGGTGGTCACCACCCTGGGATTCAGCATGCCCACCTATGTGATGGGAATCGGCTTGCTCATCCTGCTGGCGGAAGTGTTCCCCCTTCTACCTCCCGGGGGGTACGTTCCCTTTGGAGAAGATCCCGTCAAGCACCTCAGTCAACTCATAATGCCGGTGGTCACCATCGGTTCGGTGACCGCCGCCCGGCTGACCCGGTTCATGAGAGCGGGGATGCTGGAAGTGCTCAGCGCCGACTACGTGCGCACCGCCCGCGCCAAGGGTCTGACGGAGCGTCGGGTCAACTACTGGCATGCCTTCCGGAACGCCGCCATCCCGCTGATCACCGAGGTGGGCGTCAACTTCGGATTGCTGGTGGGAGGGATGGTGGTTATCGAACAGATCTTCACCTGGCCGGGGTTGGGATGGCTTATGATCCAGTCCATCCTCACCCGGGCGTTCGACGTGGTTCAGATAGCCGTGCTGGTCTCCGCCGCCACCTTCGTGATCGTCAACCTGCTGGTGGACCTGACCTATTCCTGGCTCGACCCGAGGATCGCCCGTTCATGAGCGCACAAGGACCAACCCGGATATGACCTCTGCCGCAATGTTCTCGGAGAGACGCAAGATCTGGAGGAGGATAACCCGCAATCCCCTTCACCTCTTCACGCTCAGCATGGTGGCGCTGCTGGTGCTGATGGCGGTGTTTGCCGACCTCCTGGCGCCTTACGGCGCCACCGAAGTGGTCGCCTATCCCTTCGAGTTGCCTACCGCACAGTTCTGGCTGGGCACCGACGAGATAGGAAGGGACATCTTCAGCCGGATCATCCACGGATCACGCGTCTCACTGTACGTGGGCTTTGCCTCCACCGCCATCGCGGTGGTATTCGGGGTGCCGATGGGCGTTGTCAGCGGGTACTTCGGCAAGCTCACCGACACCATAATGATGCGCACCACCGACGGCCTGCTGGCTTTCCCTCCCATCATCCTGGCCATGGCCATGGTGGCGGTGTTGGGAACCAACCTGCGGAATACCATCATCGCCATCGGGATAGTGCAGATCCCCCGCTTCGCCCGTCTCGTGCGAGGAATGGCCCTCTCCCTCAAAGAGAGTGAATTCATCACAGCCGGCCGAGCATTGGGCGCCAGTCACGTTTATCTGATGCAGCGGTCGCTCCTGCCCAACCTCACCTCGATCCTCATGGTGCAGTTCACCCTCACCTTCGCCACCGCGGTGCTAACCGAGGCCGCCCTCAGTTTCCTGGGTCTGGGCGCTCAGCCTCCCGCCCCGTCCTGGGGCGCCATGCTCCTCACCGGAAAGACCCTGGTCTCCACCAATCCCTACCTGGCGTTGGGAGCGGGAAGCGCCATATTCATAACGGTGCTGGTCTTCACCCTCCTGGGCGACACCCTCACCGACCTCCTCAACCCCTACCGCACCGACCGTTAAAGGACAGGGGTTTCCCTGTCACGGAGAGACTACCGGAGCGATCGATGATCACAACTTGTACTTCTGGAGGACGCTCTCCTGCACGTCGATGCCCAGACCGGGTCGCTCCGGGGGGATGCCGACGGTGCCCCGATCATGGACGAAGGGGTTGGTGACCAGTTCATGCTGCATCGGATTCTCGATGGGCTTGAACTCGAACAGCAGGCATCGGTTCGTGGTAAACGACAGCGCCAGGCTGGCGGCGGTCACCGGTGCGCCGCTCCACGCATGGGCGTTGAACCACACTCCTGCGTCTTCCACCAGGCGAATGATCCGCAGGGCGCCGGTGATCCCCCCGACGCGACCGGGGTCGACTCCCACCACGTCGGCGGTGCCGGTGCCGATCACCTCGCGGTAGCCGTATTCGTCCCACTCCCGCTCTCCCCACGCCAGCATGGTGTTCACGGCGCCTCGGAGTTTCTTGTAGTTGATGAACTCACGGGGCTCGAACGGCTCCTCCATCCACCGCAACCCGTACTCCTCGAATTTGCGGATCAGTCGGATGGCGTGTTCCAGGTCCCAGGTGCACTTGACACCGCGGTCCAGCATGATCCAGGCATCGGGACCCACCGCCTCCCGGAGCCGGCGCATGAATTCGATGTCCCGTTTGGCATCGAAACCCAGGCGGGTTATCCCCGCCTTGCCCAATCCGATCTTCACCCCCCGGTAACCGTCTTCCTGCACCCACCGGCCGTGTTTATCGATCTCCTCGTCCATGGTTAGAAAGGCGTGGGTGCTGGCAATGGCCGGCAGCGACTCTCGGGCGGCGCCGCCCAGCATCCTGAGAACCGACTGGCCCAGGTCCTTTCCCTTCAGGTCCCACAGGGCCAGGTCGATCGCCGAGAGGGCGAAGTGAGAAATCCCGCCACGATATCCATACCACCAGGCGTGATTGCGCAACTCCCGCCAGATGGCGATGTTGTCAGCCACGTCCCGTCCCAGAATGAGTTCCCCCATCCCTAAGATGACCTGCTCGGTTGCTCGGCACGCCTCCGGCCACATGGTCACCGACTCTCCCCAGCCCAGGGTCCCATCGGTGGTCTCGATCCGGCAAAAGGTGAGGTGCCGGGTGGCGCCCGAGTCGTTGGGCTCGGGATAGGCGACCGAGATTGGAGTTACTTTGGCTATGCGCATCACTTCTCCTGTTCCGGGACCACTCAGCCCCTACTTCTGCAAGAAAGCCCTATGAGGTAATGGTAGAGCACAGACCCTCCGGCGCTCCGGTGGGAGAGAGAGTTAATTGGCGGGGAGAATCCCCGGGCCGAGGCCGGTATCAGACCGCCCGGACCTCGAAGCCCATCCACTCCGCCATCAGTTGAAGCGTCCGGAGGTGGTGGCCGGGGGTCAGCACGCTGTGGTGGGTGGCGCCGGCGTTGCAGAATCGCTGGAAGGCCTGGGGCGCCGGACCCGAGGAGAAGCGGAACATTCCGTTGGGTCCCTCGATCGATTCGTGCTTGGACCCGATGATCTCGCCTTCCCCCACCACCAGCGCCCAGCCGCCCTAGTCGGCTGATGATGTCCGGCCACCACTTCTCCAAATTCATCGAACTCTTGATGGTGTTGGAGAAGGCGATGGCCCGCTGGGCGGCGTGGGGAGTGTTGACCTGCCCGGTGACCCGACCATTCGTGCCACGGGTGGTCGGGATCGGCCAGAGCGTCCCAACACCCGAGGAGTTTCACCACATCCTCGACGTTCACCCCGGTTTCTTCATGCTCCTAGACAAAGTCGCCCGCCAGATTGGCGAACAGACTGTCAGACACCGCGACGACGGCTACTTCATAGTCCGACAAGAAACCGTCGTCTACGGCTTTTTTGAAGCTCATCTTGTAAATCTCAGGCCCGTAGGTGGCTTCGTTGTCCATCGAATAGATAGCCGCCTGCCGCTCTTTGGCTTTTTCTTTGACATTGGCGCTGTAAAGCCGAGGCGTGGCGGTCATGTACAGCCGCCGGTCGGCTTGGAGAATCGTCTGGTCGTGGGGCAACAACCACGAAGACACCGTGATCCGGGCTTTCTTATGAACCCCGGTGGTTCGATGGGCTACGTCGCAGATCATCAAATCAAACGGTTCGGCGCCGTCTGCTTGGGCGTCGGCGATGACCTGCAGCGACTGGTAGGTACTGCATCCCAACCGATTCGGTTCGACTAACGACCGCAACATCATCACCAACATGTATGACACCCTGGTGGAGTTCGACCTGGAGACCTATGAGATAGTTCCCTCGCTGGCCACCACCTGGACCGTCTCCCTCGCTGGCCACCACCTGGACCTTTAACCTCCGGGAAGGCGTGACCTTCCACGACGGTTCTCCCTTTGGCGCCGAAGACGTGGTGGTATCCATGGGCAGGGCGCAGGAGCCTGAGTCTGGACGGACATCTTCTCTCCTGACCCGGGTAGTCGGGACCGTAGCGGTCGATGACATGACCGTGGAGATCCGACTCGGCGAGCCCGACCGCATCCTGGCCAGCACCCTGGTGGATGTGTACATCTCGCCGCGGGATCCCGACATCGACCTGAACGAGACGCCGATCGGAACCGGTCCCTTCAAGTTCGTGGAATGGGAACGCAACCAGCAGGTTGAAATCGTACGCAACGAGAACTTCTGGCAGGAAGGGTTGCCTTACCTGGACGTCCGCGGGTTTAGTGTCCTATATAGGCGCATAGTGTCCCATGTGGTTCATATTTGCCCAGGTCAACGGGGTATTGGTGTCCCAGGTAGTTCCAGACAGTCCCATAGGGTTGCACCTAATCGCATTGCAATGTTGATAACTATCGAAGTAACCCATCGGAGTAATCGGCGGTACCGGACCTTCTCTGGGTTAGCCGAAAGGGAGAAGCAGGGGTGAAACGACCATGCGTGTTATATGTTGGGGTGTGGCAGTGCCGGTGGGGATGACTCCAAACGACCCTGCCCCATTGTGGTGGCTTAGTTAGTGAGTGTCTCCCCACCGGTTGCCCGCTCGGTGTTGTCGCTTGATAGGAGCGTGACTTGTATCTGCCCCCTGTGGGGGTGTTGTTTCGACGCATGGATGCGCTTCGCCGAGCCTTCTGCCGCTCCCGCAAACCCCCGAAATTGGAGGATTGAACCATGTTCGTTATCGGGATCGACTCGCACAAGGATACCCTTTCTGCCTGTTTGGTAGACCACCTGGGCACCGCCCTGGAGTACCGGACCATCGCTAACACCCCTACTGGTCACCGTCAACTCATAGATTGGGCTCACACCACCAACGCCGCCAGGGTAGCGGTCGAGGGGTCCGGCACGTTCGGCCGCCCAGCCGCGGTCGCCGCTATGGCCGCTGGTCTGGACATCCGGGAGGTTCCACCGCAGCTGACCGCCCAGGTCCGGCGCCGGGGCCGTACCCAGACCAAAACCGACCAGGTCGACGCTTGGGTGATCGCCAGGGTCGCTCTCCGAGACAACACGCTCGCCCCGCCGACGTTTTGGGAGGACACCGAAGACCTCCGTGTGCTGGTCTCATACCGCCGTGAACTGGTAGAAGACCGCACCGCCCAGGCCAACCGGCTCCACGCCGACCTGGGGAAACTCCGACCAGGCTACCACCAGAACATTCCCCGGCTCACCACCCGAAAAGCCCTCGACCAGGCCATGAAACTGTGTTGGCGGGACACCACCCCCCACGGGCGGGTAGCCAAACAACGCATCCGAAGACTGCGACAACTGGACACCGAGATCAAACAACTCACCGCCGAGATCAAAACACTGGTCGACCAATCCGAAACCCGTCTACTAGACATTCACGGGGTGGGTGTACTGGTCGCTGCCACCATCCTTTCGGAGGTGGGCAACCCACACCGCTATGCGACCAAAGACAAGTTCGCCATGGCCAACGGCACCGCACCCATCGAAGCCAGCAGCGGACGAGTAGTACGCCATCGACTCAACCGGGGTGGGAACCGCCAACTAAACCGGGCCATCCACACCGCCGCTTTGACCCAGATCGCCCGCGCAGACAGCGAAGGCCGCCGCTACTACCAGAAACTCATCACCCGAGGAAAGACCCACAGAGACGCCATACGCGTCCTCAAACGCCGAATCTCAGACCGCATCTGGACCCACCTCCAACCACCAAAACCAACCCCGATTTTGACATAGGAGCTCACCAACACTCACAGCATCTTTCGTTAGGACAGTGACCCAACCCGGACGCTATGGCAACGGCCGAGGCGGCCATGGACTGAGCCTGTTGGTCAAACCAACCAACATCCAGGGGCGACTCTCCAAAACCTGGGCGCAACGAAACCAGATCAACGGCAGATACACCAACCTGGGGCTGGGTAGCTACCCGGCAGTCACCCTCGCCGAAGCCCGCCGGCGGGCTCTCCGGAACCGACAAGCCATCGCAGAAGGCCGCAACCCCCGCCCCCGCAAGGCACCTACCTTTCGCCAGGCGACCGAACAGGTAATCCGGCTTCACGCCGCCAAGTGGAAACCGGGTGGCAGGTCCGAAGAGCACTGGCGGTCAACCCTCCACACCTATGCCTATCCTCACCTTGGGAAAAGGCGGGTGGACCTAATCACGACCGCCAACGTCATGGCTTGTCTCACCCCCATATGGCACCCAAAACCCGAAACGGCCCGCCGGGTGAAACAGCGGATCGCCGCGGTGATGAAATGGTGCATCGCCCAGGGGTTCCGAGAGAACAACCCAGCCGACGACCGTATCACCGCCGCCCTAGGTTCCAACACCCAACGACCCCAACACATGAAGGCCCTACCCCACAGCCAGGTCGGCGCAGCCATTCGAACCGTCGAAACAACAGATGCCCATTGGGCGACGATCGCCGCTTTCAAATTCCTGACCCTTACCGCCACCAGAAGCGGTGAAGTCAGACACGCCACATGGACAGAAATTGATCTCACCACAGCAACCTGGACAATCCCTGCCGAGCACACCAAAACACAGCAAATACACCGGGTGCCTTTGAGCAGCGGGGCTCTGGCGGTTCTCCACACCGCACACCAACTGTCCGGCGGGGATGGCCTGGTTTTTCCCTCGCCTACCGGACGGCCGCCTAGTAACGCCACTATGAGCAAACTGTGCAAAGAGAACAATGTGGGTTGTGTGCCACACGGGATGAGAAGCTCGTTTCGGGACTGGTGCGGAGAAACCGGTGTTAGCCGTGAAGTCGCGGAACGGGCCCTCGGTCACGAAATCCGAAACGCTGTAGAAAAAGCCTACGCTCGAACCGACCTACTGGAAAGACGCCGCCAACTGATGGAAAACTGGAGCCGCTACCTAAACATCCGCGAAGCCTCAATCCTTTTCATGGCACCGATTGGGACAGACAGCTCGATTGGTAGCACGTTGTAGAAGGCCGTGGAACACCCTCGCGGGTAATCGGCCTCCCAAGGATGATGCTGTGTCAAGGAACAAAAGAGGTTGGGTCATCGGGATCGCTAAAAGGCGACTCTTCCTAACAGCTTCGACACCCAGGGCTGTTCACAACCAACCCTCTACAAAACCGGGGCGACTCAATTTGGCAAAATGATCAGAGCGACAAAAGACAAACCGTCAAAGTGGGCAGTAGCCATTGGGGAGATGAACACGGTGTTGATGATGTTTCAAACCGTATGGGAGTCGCAAAACGACAGGCAAGGCACTAATGACACCAGTCGGCCAACTAACGTGACACGACCGGACACAGAGGCCGCCCTGCACTTCAGTGCTGGAGCGGTGCGGGTGGGGGCAGGTTCTTTCTCTCTTGCAGGAGGTGGGCACTATCCGGTTTGGAGGGCGCTGGTTTTGGTCGGCTGGCGTGTGGTTAGACACCATTGGTCTCGTCCCGTGGGGTGTCGGTTCCTCGTCTTCTGGTGGGCTGGTGTAAGTTGCCTCTGGCAGATTCTCGACCCAGGCCAGGATCGAATCGAGAGTCCAGCGGACTGTTCGGAATCCTATCTTGGGCGGTTTTGGGAACTCCCCAGCTGCCATTAGCCGGTACAGTTGCGATTTCTTGAGGCTTGTGATTTCCAGGACATCGCGTAGTGGTAGCAGTTGCCCTATTGGGCCGAGCGTTAGAGCCGTTTCCCACCCCTATCTGGCACCAGAACCTGAAACCGCCCACCGTGTCAAACAGCGCACCGCCGCGGTCATGAAATGGTGCATCGCCCAGGGCTTCTGAGAAGACAATCCCAGGCACGGAAGCCAAGATACAGGCGCGATACACGTTTTTTGGAGGCCCGGAATTTTCGGCCAACGCCTATAACATTTGAAAGGGTTTACTACCACGAGGCTTTGAATGCCGCTGGACCGATTGATCGATGAACTTGACCGCCATGTCACCCGCCTTGATGAACAGGGGATGGCCAAGGGCGGGGAACTGGTGGTAAGACAGGTCGTCGGTCCCGAGAGGGAGCGAGGCCCCAGATACTTGCTTGAGGGCCACGGGAACCGTGCTTTCATCCGGATGAACTCCAACTCCTACCTGGGGTTGGCGTTGCATCCCGAAGTGATCCGGGCTCAACAGGTCACCGCCCGGGCGATGGGAACCGGACCCGGAGGGGTGCGGTTCATCGTGGGGACCCACACTCCCCATGTGAAACTGGAGCATGGCTTGGCCGCCTTCCACGGGCGAGAGGAAGGGATGATCTTCTCCTCCGCCTACGCCGCCGTGCTAGGAACCCTGGTTTCCCTCATCGACCCGACCACCACAGTGATCTCCGACGAACTCAACCACAACTCCATAATCAACGCCATCCGCCTCGCCCGGCCTCTAAGCAAGTCCGTCTACCCGCATCTGGACATGGCGGCTCTTGATCATCAACTTGCCGAGGCGGCCGGGCGGGCAAAACGGGCGATAGTCGTGACCGACGGCATCTTCTCCATGCGCGGAGACCACGCTCCACTGGACCAGATCATGGACATCGCCCGTCGCCACGATCACAGCTTCCCCGAAAACGTGGTGGTGGTCGTAGACGACTCGCACGGAGTGGGCGCCTTCGGCCCCACCGGCCGGGGCACCGAAGAACACACGGGCAGCCCGCCCGCCGACATACTCATCGGCACCCTGGGAAAGGCCCTGGCAGTCAACGGAGGATACGTGGTCTCTGCAAGCACGGTCATCCGTTTCCTGCGGGAGACCTCCCCCTTCTACATCTACTCCAACCCGATCACCGCCGCCGAAGCAAGCGCCGCCCTTACCGCCCTACGAATACTGGACAGTCCCGAAGGGCAGACGCTCCTAGGCCAGCTGAGACACCTCACTCGCCGGCTCGAGTCCAACCTGGTAGCGCTGGGATACCAGATCATACCCGGTGAGCACCCCATCGTCCCCCTCATGCTACGCGACACCAACCAGACCCGCCGAATGGTCACGGCCCTCTTTAACAGTGGCGTCCTGGCAACCGGCCTCACCTATCCCGTAGTACCCAGAGGCCACGAAGAAATCCGCCTCCAAGTCAACGCCGACCACACCACCGCCGACATCGACCACGTCCTGTCCGTCCTAGCCGCCACGCGCCGGTGAGCATGGGACCGTCATCGAAGAATCGTGGTCCTGGTACCTATCACAGACGGCCGATCTCCAGAACGTGGCCCGACTCCCCGGTTCCACAGCCGGAAGAGTTGAGAGTTGCCGAGATGGTGATTGGCAGTCACCAGCGGCCCACTCCCCTTGTGCTATCACAGTCGCTTTCTGCTCGCTACGGTCGCCAGATCTACATGAAGCTCGAGTTTGCTTCCCCCATCCGCTCGTTCAAGCACCGGGGAGCCCTCGTTGCCCTCCGTCGGATATCCGAGGAATCGGGAGCTCACACGGTAGTAACAGCTTCGACGGGCAATCACGGACAGGGTGTCGCGTTCGCCGCCTCTCTTTACGGTCTCAAGACAGTGGTCTATGCACCGGAAGGCACCGCTAAGGAGAAGCTCCAAGCGATGCGCGGTCTCGGGGCCGAGATTCGCATCGAAGGTGAACACCTCGGGCAAGCCCAACAGGCCGCTGCTGGAATCGCGGGCAATGGCATTTCATACATTGAGGATGGTGAAAGTGGCGACCTGATGGCAGGAGCTTCAACAGTGCTCTTGGAGATTCTCGAATCCGACTCCGATCTGGACACTGTTATCGCGCCCATCGGAGGTGGCAATCTGATCGCAGGGTCATTGCTGGCCTGCGAGCTTCGCCGATCAAAAACCGGGATTATTGGTGTGCAATCGACGGCAGCCAGTGGAGCAACCCAGAGCTGGCTCGGTGGAGAGATAGTCGAGTCCGAGTGTCTGACGTTCGCTGGCGGCCTGGCTACTACGCGTCCCGGAGAGTTGGCCCTGGCAGTGATGATCGAGTACCTCGATACGATCGCACTCGTCCAGGAAGATGACCTTTACCGAGCTATGGCGCTGGCACTCTTCTGCACAGGGATGGCGCTGGAGGGTGCCGCAGCTTCACCAATCGCGGCACTGGAACGCTTTGGAGAATCGATCCCTGGTGAGCGCATCGGGCTTCTGATCACCGGCAACTGGTCATCGGAGCAAGAGATCATCAAAGCCTTCGAGTTCCGCGAGGATGCGAACCGTGACTGAACGATGGCTGCTGAAAGGCGGCATGGTCGTGGACGGAACCGGAGTTGCACCACTGGTCCAAGATGTATTAATTGAGGGGGAGCGAATCGTAGCGCTCGGCCCTCACTTGCCGGTCTCGGAAGGGGTCCGCGTTGTCCAGCTTAAAGGAATGACCGTCTGTCCAGGTTTCATCGACCTGCACTCTCATGCCGACTTCACGCTTCTGGCCTACCCGTCGGCAGACAGTGCTCTCCGACAGGGCATCACCACCATCGCGACGGGTAACTGCGGTGGAGGAGTAGCTCCCTTGCGCCACCGGGACCAAGTGGGCACAGTTGCGTTCGGATACTCACCAGAGTGGAATGTCACAGTCGACTGGTCAAGTTTTGGAGAGTACGCAGCCCGACTCCATGCGACGGCAATCAACGTCGCGCCGCTGGTGCCCCATGGGGCCCTCCGCAACGCAGTGATGGGTATGGAGGCGATGCAGCCCAACGCGGCCGAGCTTCGTCAGATGCGAGAACTCCTCTCTCGGTGTCTCGATGAGGGTGCCTTCGGGATGTCCACGGGACTGGAGTACCAGCCAGGTATGTGGGCCCACCAGGACGAGCTCAAGCCATTGGTTGCCGAAGTCGGCGCTCGGTCACGGCTGTACGCTACGCATATTCGTGGGCGGGCCGAAGAACACGCAGAGGCAACTACCGAGGCCCTCAGCACCTTCCGAGGTTCGGGAGCGCGTCTGCAACTCTCGCACTTCGCATCGAGACCGAACGCACCACAGGATTCCAGCGAGGAGGCTTTCCGCCTCGTTTCCGAGGCGGTGGTGGATGGAGAGCAGATCGGGGTGGACACCTTCCCCGAGATTTGGGGGCCGGCGCTCTTGATCGATTTATTCCCGGGATGGGCTCTGGAGGGTTCTACGGATCAAGCGCTCGCGCGCTTGGCGTCCGAGAGGGCACGCTCGGCGATCGGTAACCATTTCGAGTCGGCGCCCGGATTCCTTGCCAGAGTCGCCGGCTACGAGGAGATCTATATCGCGGACACTCCGGCCGATCCGGGATTGACAGGCATGTGTTTGCCCAAGATTGCAAACGCGACCGGTCGAAGCGTTTCGGATGCTTGCTGTGACATTCTGCTAGCAGCGCAAGGCCAGCTTCGTTCGGTCGCCATACGGCATATCTACGCCACTGAGGAGGACCTCCGACGGGTGCTGTCGCTCCCCTACTGCAGCATCGAGAGCGACGGTGTCGTCACGGCTGGTGAGGACGACAGTTGTCCTCTCGTGTGGAATGCCTCGTCATACGGGTACGTGGCGAGGGTCATCGAGCATTACGTGAGGAACGTAGGGTTGTTCTCGATACAAGAGGCTGTTCGGCGCATGACCTCACTGCCTGCGTCTTCGCTGGGACTCACCGATCGAGGGGTGATCAAAGTAGGTGGGTTCGCCGACATCGTCGTCTTCGACTCCGAATCTCTCCGGGACCGGAGTAGTCCCGAGGCTCCTGCACGCCATCCGTCGGGCATCGAATTCGTCATGGTGAACGGTCAGCAAGCAGTTAGGCAAGACACGATTACTGGATCCCGCTCCGGGAAGTTGCTCGACCCATGAGCAGCGTGGAAGAGTCCCACTAGAGATGGGTGTTTCGCAGCGAATCGACGCCGAAACCCTGATCCACGGCACGGACGCGCCCATAACAGACGGGTCTTTGGTCATCAAGGGCGATCGAATCGTCTATGCGGGGCCCCAGGCCACCGCCCCACCCGGAGATGAGACGACCAGGGTGCCCGTGCTCATGCCCGGCCTCTGGGACAGCCACTGCCATTTCTTTGGAATAAGGTCGGTAAACCTCAGAGAACTGGTGACGGAACCAATTGTCAAACGTGGTTTGCGCGGCGCCGAGGACGCCAGACAGGCGTTGAAGGCCGGCTTCACCAGCCTTCGCGAAGTCGGCGGCCTAGGAGTTGATCTGGCGGCAGCCGTTGAGGAAGGAATACTGGTCGGCCCCCATATCTATGGCTCGGGAGCGATGCTTTCGATGACAGGTGGGCATGGAGATCTCCACTCCCTCCCGCTCGACTTCGTTGCGTCGTCCCGGTCACTGCCCGACCTCGAACTCTGCGATGGGGTGCCGGAATGTCTCAGGGGAGTGCGCAGGCAGCTGAGGAAAGGCGCCAGAGTCATCAAGGTATGCGCAACCGGTGGAGTGGTCAGCGAACTGGACAAGCCGGAACACCCGCAGTTCTCTCCCGAGGAATTGGCAGCCATAGTCGAGGAGGCAGGGCGGGCTGATCGTGTAGTGGCGGCTCACTGCCATGGCAAAGCCGGCATTATGGCGGCCGTCAGGGCGGGGGTTCGGACCATTGAGCATGGGACCTTCCTCGACTCCGAAAGTGCTCGAGCTATGGCGGACTCCGGCACGATCCTGGTCTCGACGCGTTTCATAGGCGAAGCGTTGCTGTCCGAGGACTCGCTCGTGGAGTTACCTGATTTCGCCCGACGGAAACTGGAGATCACTTACCGTCGGGGCGCCGAGGCCATACAGCATGCTCTGGCGGCCGGCGTAAAGATCGCAGCAGGCACCGACATCATCACCAGTGGTGACATGTGGGGCCGCAACGGCAGAGAACTCTCCCTTCTCGTTGAGTTGGGCATGACTCAGCGAGCGGCGATCCAGGCCGCCACTGCACACGGGCCCCTCACTGTAGGCGCCCAGGCCGAATCGGAAGGTGTGCTCGAGAGAGGCGCTCGGGCAGACGTGATAGCGGTGTCAGCCAATCCCTTGGAGAAGATCACCGTCCTCGAAGATGCCTCTTCGATCACGCATGTGTGGAAAAGCGGTGTACTCGTAAAAGCTCCCGACAGCAGCGACTCGAAAGTGTTGGACTCCAAGGCATCCAGCGCCTTGGGTGATAGATCTCCATGAAAGCCACCCTGCCGGGCAAGGCTCGGTTGGCGTTGATCGGTTGTGGCTTCCAGGGGGCCTACCACGCTCAGGCCGCCTTTAGGTCGCCTCACGCGGATCTTGTCGTGTGCTGTGACAGGAACATCGGACGCGCCGCTTCTCTGTCCGAAGCAACCGGAGTCGACGAATGGTCGCCGAACTGGAAGAGCGTCATGGCGAGGCCTGACATCGACGGCGTGGTGATCGCAACCACTACCCATACCCACGCGGAGATCGCTATTGGGGCAGCTGAGGCAGGCAAGCACATTCTTGTGGAAAAACCGATGGCAACCTCCGTTGATGACTGCATGAGGATCGAAGAGGCTGTTGCGCGTTCAGGAGTCACGCTCATGGTGGGCTTCAAGTTCAGATTCGCCCCGGCGATCCGGCGGGCCCGACGCGCAGTTCCCGATCCGATTGTCCTGACTGCTCACACTCTTTACGACCTGCAGCAGGAGACCGCTGGCTGGGTCAATGACCGGTCTTTGAGCGGTGGGAGACTGATGAGCTCGTTGGTCCACTCCGTCGACGTGGTGCGGTTCCTCTCAAGAAGCGAACCGGTTCGAATCGGAGCAGAAGGCGGCGCCCTCGCCATCGAAGGCCTCTCGGACCCGGATAACACGGTGGCAACGATTCTCTTCGAAAATGGGGCAATCGCTTCGGTGGTTCACGGAACCGCGGGCAAAAGTGGGCTCCTGTCGGTATGGTCATTCCAGTCCGCTGGTCGGGGAGTGAATGCCACTGTATTCGACCACGGGCGTAGGCTGATCCTGCACGACAACTCGGTATCGGAAACAGTTCACTTCGTCGACGACGTTGAGGACCCGTTCGCGGTGGGAATGGACCAGCTTGTCGATCGCTTCGCCCGAGCTGTGTTGGACGGTGATCATCCTAACCCGGGACTGAGGGACGGGACGATCTCGGTCGTCGTGAGTCGGCTGATCGAGCGGGCCATGCTCACTGGGCAGACCCAGCAGGTTGAGTTGTTCGAGTCGCCGGATTGATTCGGGATCAGGTCATTTCGCTTGCCCGTGGATCCAGTCCATCTCGCAGCCCGTCACCCACGAAGTTGATGGCCAGCACCGTGAGAGTGATCAGCAGGCCGGCCGGGATCCAGAGCCAGGGCATTGTCTCGAGGATTGTCAGCGACTGCGCCTCGTTCAAGATGCTTCCCCATGTCGCCGTGGGGGGTGAAATCCCGAACCCCAGAAACGACAGCGCGGACTCGATAAGGATTGCCTGTGCCACCAGCAGGGTGCCGGCCACAGTCAGCGGGCCCACCGCCGAGGGGAGGACGTGTCGAACCGCCGTGTGGAAACCCTTGGCCCCGAACGCACGCGCCGCCTGCACGAACTCTAGTTCCTTCACAGCGACACTCATGTTCCTGACCAACCTCCCTGCGATCGGCCACTGAAACAGCGCCATCACGAGAACGATGCTCGTGACACTGCGCCCGAATCGCGTGACGAAAAAGATGATCAGCACCAGGGTTGGGAAGGAGAGGACCACCTCGACAAGGCGCATGAAGAACCAGTCAAAGACCCCACCCCGGTATCCGGCGATTGTTCCGAGCACCAAGCCGACCAGGACGGTGGAGATCGCCGAGGCAAAGCCGATGGTCAATGAGACTCGTCCCCCGGAGACAACCCGAGCGAAGACATCACGGCCTGCCTGGTCTGTGCCAAGCCAATATTCCCAAGCAGGTGGCCTGAGGACAGCCGCCAAATCGATGGCTAAAGGGTCCGGGGCGATCAGCGGGCCGAGGGCCGACAGCACCACAACGAAGACGAGAAACACCAGACCCGACATCGCCAACTTGTTCCGTCGGAATCGGCGCCAAGCCCTCCTTGAGGGGCTCTGGTGACTCTTGGCGGACTTCGCAGCGCCTTCCAGTTCTTCGATGAGTGCGTCCGACACCTCCTGCACGTCGGCAGGAGAAAGGAACCTGCCTCGGGCGCCGGGCCTGGTCATTGCGCTCCTTCGATACGCACGCGGGGATCGAGCCACCCTATGAATAGGTCGAGGAAGAGTTGTGACAAGACCACGATCAGAGCCACCAGCAGCGTAAAGCCGATGATCACCGGGAAGTCTCGCGTGGTGATCGCATTGAAGACGATCAGCCCTGTACCCGGCCAGGCGAACATCTTCTCGATGACTATTGCCCCGCCAACGAGGAGCGGGATCTGAACGACCGTGACGGTGGCTATCGGGATGGCAGCGTTTTTCAGTGTGTGCTTTCCGACAACCAGGCTTCTCGAGACGCCGCGTGCGCGGGCGGCGGTTATGTAGGGCTCGTTGAGCACCTCGAGGGCGGACTGCCGGGTGTATCGCATGTAGGGGCCGAACAGGGCGGCGCTGAGAACTCCGATCGGCATGATGGCGTGGATGAGAAAGTCACCGATCCCCTCCTCTCCCATCCCCCCGGGCGGAAGCCAGCGCAGCTTGACACCGAAGATGTAGATGACAGCGAGAGCTGTGAAGAAGCTGGGAATGGCAATGACCGACATCCCGACAGCCGAGGCGACATAGTCGAAGGCTCTGTTCCTGCGCAGGGCCGCTACGAGTCCAGTGGGAACTGCGATCACCAGAGCTACCAGCATCGACCCCCCCATAAGTATCAAGCTGGGACCCGCCCTATCGCCCAGTATCTCGGTGACGGGCTTGCCCAGGTGGAATGAGAAACCGAGATTTCCCTGGAAGAGTTCACCGACCCACCTGAAGAACTGCACGATTAACGGATCATCAAGTCCGAATCGTTCTCTCTGCGCAGCGAGAAATGCCTGGCCTTCGGCCCCCTGCAGCAGGTCGGGTGGAATCAGCATGAGCAGCGGGTCTCCAGGCATCGACTGCACCAGGACGAAGGAGAGGAGCATGATGCCGGTCACGACCGGAATGGAGGTCAGCAAACGCCTGAGAACGTATCGGCCCATCAGTCCTTCCAAACTTCCATCCGTTAGCGGCCAGTGAAATCCTTACAAGGATCGTGATCGGGTTGGGGGCGTCCAATCGGACGCCCCCAACCACATGACATTAAAGGTTCGGTGTTCAACGAGAGTTGCTCAACCTCCCCATGTCCAGTCCGCGATGTTCCAAGTGACGTGCTCCGGCTGGCCGACCGGTTGCACACCCCTCAGGGCACCTGCGTGAGCCACGATCGTCTCGGGCCAGTAAAGGTTCAACGAGTCGATGTCAGCGTTGAGGATCCTGAACGCCTCGTGGTAAATCGGCGCACGCTCCTCGGGCGAGGCCACCTGAAGCCCTCGCTCCCAGAGCGCATCAAGGTCGTCGCGGCAAAACCACGACAGGTTTGCGCCGTTCGGATAGTGGGTGTGACAACTGTTGTACGGGGATACCTGATTCGGGTCGGCAGAAAAGTGAGCGCCACGGTTGAGGAACATATGGATCTCTCCGCGGCGATCCGCATTGCGTCCGATGTCGAGCAGCGTTCCGACGTCTGTAGCCAGGACGTTCAAGCTGATGCCCACCGCGGCAAAGTTTGCCTGGATGATTACCGACTCGGTGTTACGGATACGGTCCTGACCCCCGATGTTGAGCAGGGTCAACTTGGTACCGGAATCCCATCCGGCTTCGGCGAGTAGCTCGCGAGCGCGGTCGGGGTTGTACTCATACACGATCATGCCTTCAGTGGGAATCGCCCAGGCAGGCGCCAGAAGGCGAACCTGGTCCCTGGTGACCGTGCAGTAGCCCACCAGCACCTCCCGGCAGAGCCCTTCGAGATCCAGCGCGTATGCCATTGCCTGGCGAACACGCGGGTCGGCGAGTTCCGGCTGATCCACGAAGAACTGCAGAACCTCGGGCCAGACTCCGGTAACCGTCTGGATCACGACGTTGTCCAACGCTTGGAGCCGCGCTACATCAAGAGGCGCGATCTGGGTTGAAAGGTGCAGGTCTTCTGTCTCGAGTTGAGCGGTTGCCACATCGGTCTGGAGAAGGCTGAATCTCACCCTGTCGAACGCGACCGAAGCAGGCCAATTCGGGTCGGCTTCCAGCTCCACAAACTGGTCTCGTTCCCAACGAACGAACTTGTAAGGACCGAGCGTGACAGGTGCCTCGTTGAAGTACTCCGTTGTAGCGAGTTCCTCGTTGGACATGCCACCCAGCACATGCTCGGGGAGCATCGAGATCACGAAACCCTGCGCCGCCAGAATACTCAGCCATGGCGGATTGGATCCGGCGAGCTGGACCACAAAAGTGTGGTCGTCGGGGGCGCTCAGACCCGCGGGCACATCCCCTTCACCCTGACCGAGGACGCCACCGATCCGGTTGGCCCAGAGGCTCAGGTCGGCGGTGAGATACTTCGAGATGCTCCAAAGGACATCTTCGGACGTGAAAGGCTCACCATCGCTCCAAATCAGGTCATCTCGCAGATGGAAGGTGATCGTGAGACCATCGCCGCTTATCTCCCAGGACTCCGCAGCTCCACCATGAACGGTGTTGTCAGGTCCTATGAAAACCAGCGGCTGGTAGATCACGGCTGTAACCGTCCCGCGGCCGATGCCGCTGGAGAGGAAAGGGTTCAAAGTGGCGAACTCGCCAACATGAATATTGAGTGTGTCCGGGGCTTCCACCCCGCCGTCAGTACTCGCAGCAGTCGTTTCTGTGGTACTGTCATCGTCCATCACCGCCGTGGTTGTGGTCGTGGGGGCGGGGGCTTCATCACCGCCATCGTCCATCACCGCCGTGGTTGTGGTCGTGGGGGCGGGGGCTTCATCACCGCCATCGTCCATCACCGCCGTGGTTGTGGTCGTAGGGGCGGGGGCGGGGGCTGTTGTGTCGACGGTGTCATCGTCTGCTGCGCAGGCGCTCGCCACCAGGGCAAACGCCAGCAGGACTACGACCCATCTCTTCATTTTGTGCGATCCCATGTCTCGTTCCTTTCCGCGTAGAACACTGCCCCTCGACCGTCATCGCTTAGGAATCGACCCAACACAAACCAATGGTCCATACTCACGTGACGGAAGAGGGATGCCCGTCAAATGATCAGCGGCGCCCAAAGGGGCCCTTGCCGACCGTCACACGGGGCTGGAATTGATCCTAACGGTCAACAGGATCCCCTCGCATGGATAGCCCGGTAATTTTATGTTGTACTGCTTTGACGGAGTGCTTTGTCCAATGTCTCTCCCGGCCTCAACGCAAAGTGGCAGGAGGCGAAGTGACCCGGTGACACCTCTTCCAGAAGCGGTGTCTCGACCCGGCAGCGGTCCTGGACGATAGGGCAGCGGGTATGAAACGCACATCCTGGCGGCAACTCCGACGGGTCGGGAATGTCGCCCTTGAGAATCACGCGCTGCTGTCTTCGGGCATTGATCGGGTCGGGAACCGGCACCGCCGAGAGAAGCGACTGTGTGTACGGGTGCGCAGGGTTCTCGTATAGCTGATCGCTGTCTGCCGTCTCGACGATCTTTCCCAGATACATGACCGCCACGAAATCGGAGACGTGTCGCACCACAGACAGGTCGTGGGCAATGTATATGAAGGCCAGGTCGAACTCAGCCTGCAAACTGTCGAGCATATTGAGGACCTGGGCTTGAACCGAGACGTCCAACGCCGAGACAGGCTCGTCGAGTATGACCAGATCCGGTCCGAGGGCCAGTGAGCGGGCGATGCCTATCCGCTGCCGCTGTCCCCCCGAAAACTCATGGGGATATCGGTTTAGGTGACTGGTCGAAAGGCCGACCGCCTCAATCAGATCGCCAATCCGCGTGCGCGCCCGCGTTTGGTCCCAGCCCTGGATCTTGAGGGGCTCACCGACGATCTGCCGAACGGTCATCCGGGGGTTGAGCGAGGCATAGGGATCCTGGAAAACAAGCTGAAGATTGTTTCGCAGCCGCCGCATGGTTGCTGCGTCCGCCTCGGTTAGCTCTCGTCCGAGAAAGCGGATCGATCCTGAGGTCGGTTCGGTCATTCTGAGGATGCAACGGGCAAGGGTGGTCTTACCGCTGCCGCTCTCCCCCACGATTCCAAGCGACTGCTGGCGGTCGACTGTGAGGCTCACACCGTTCACCGCCTTGACAGAGCCCACAACACGCCTGAAGAAGCCCCGCCTGACAGGGAAGTGCTTAACCAGATCGGTGACTTCGAGAACCGGCGGAGTCGGGGCCGCAGAGTCGGTGACCCTTGCCGAGCCCCGCAAGTCACGCAACTCTCGAGGTCCGGCGGGCTGGTTCCCGGCAAGCCGGTCGATCGCGGCGGCGAAGTGGCACCTGGAAACGTGTCCTTCACCAATTTGAACCAGTGCCGGACGTTGCTCCGTACAGATGTCTTGTGCGTAGTCACACCTCGGCGCGAAGACACAGCCCACCGGGTTGAGCACAGCCGTGGGAGGCGAACCGCGTATGAGTTGCAGTCTCTCGTCCCGCCGGTCGGCCCTCGGGATCGCACTGAGAAGACCCCGCGTGTACGGGTTCTTGCTCCTGTAGAAGACCTCATCGGATCCACCAGCCTCGAAGGTGAAGCCGCCATACATGACCTGCACGCGATCCGCGTGACTCGCCACGAGACCGAGATCGTGGGTGATCAACAAGATGGCTGCACCGGTCGTTTCCTGTGCCAAGGCTAGTGCGTCCATCACCTGTGCCTGGATCGTGACATCTAGGGCCGTGGTTGGCTCGTCGGCAATTAGGATGCTCGGATCGTTGGCAATGGCGATGGCGATCATTGCCCGCTGCCGCATCCCGCCGGACATTTCGTGAGGAAAGTCGTGGATCCGCTTCGATGCGGCAGCGATCCCGACTAGGTCGAGGAGCTCGACGGCTCGAGCCTCGGCTTCTTTCGACGATATGTCCTTTCGGTGCGCTCTGATAGCCTCGACGATCTGGTTGCCTACCGTAAAGACTGGATCCAAAGATGTCATTGCGTCCTGGAACACCATCCCGATGTGACGGCCGCGGACAGTTCGCATCTTTTTATCCGGGAGCCCAAGCAATTCGCGACCCTTCAATCGAACCGATCCCTCGATATCGGCTTCAGGCGGCAGGAGACCCATGATGGCAAGGGCCGTGACCGACTTTCCCGATGCTGACTCTCCCACGATTGCGAGAGTCTCACCTGGGTCGAGGTCAAGACTGAGTCCGTTGACAGCGTGAATCGTGCCCTGGCCCGTTCTGAATCGCACTTTCAGGTCTCGCACCCGGAGAAGCGCCGAACCATCAGAGCCTTGTCCATCGCCGGCGGGTGAGACAACACCTGAAGTCATGGTTACCAGACCTAACCTAAACCAGCGTTCACTGATCCAGCCTTCTGGCGATCAGCCTGGTCGGCGCCACCTCGATCAACACACGGGGGTCGGGCGAGGTGAAGATCCGTTCCATATGAGCATCAGCGGCGGCTTGGTCAAAGGGGTAGTACTTATCGACAATCCCTCTAGTCCGCTCGCGAACGTCACCCTCGTGAAGCTCGGCCTCTCCGTAGGCCACGACCATCCTTCCGGTTTCCGGATCGTCTACACAAACAGAGCACCTTGGGTCACGCCTCAGGTTGTGCCATTTCGCCGTCCAGGAGACGGTCGACATAAGAAACGAAACGCCTGTCCACAGGTACCACAGGGGTGAAGACTGGGGTGATCCGTCACGCCGTGTCGTGCCCAGGACGAGGTTGGGCTGCCCTCGCAGGAATCGCTCAGTCTCGGCCCCAGGAAGTGGTCTCATATCCCGTTTCTCCTGCATCGCCGGATCAGACGCCCCCGTGGCCCGGACCGGACCGGCGCTCCACTGCAACGGATCGCAGATAGTCTTCTGCGATCTCTACCCCCAAACCCGGGCCGGTAGGAATCGTGACCCGTCCGTCAGAGATCTCGAAGTCGCTAGTGAGCAGGTCCCGGCGCCATGGACTGTCGTCGACCCCGTATTCGAGCAGCGGCTGCAGTGTTGAGGGCGACCTCGTGTAGTCGGGTAGGCAGGCGATGACCTGCAGAGCCGCGGCAATGCCGATGGCCGAGTTCGATGTATGAGGAACGGTGACGATTCCGTACAGAGCGGCCAGTTCTGCGATAGCGAGAACCTCGGTAACGCCGCCGGCTATTACCGGATCCGGCTGTACGATGTCAACACTATGCGCTTCGAAGAGCTGACGCGCTCGTATACGAGTCATCAGGGCCTCTCCCCCAGCCAGAGGGATTTCGAGTAGGTCCCGGAGACGGCCATATCCGACATATCCGCTCCGCTGTTCCATGGGCTCCTCGAACCACAGGAAGCCGAGCTTCTCCATGACTTTCCCCATGCGAACTGACTCCTTGAAAGTGTATGCGGCGTTTCCGTCCGCCAGGAGGTCGAAGTCGTGGGGCGCACCGACTCGCAGCTGCTCCAAGAGAGGAGCTTCGTGCTCGATCGGGTACCCTCCGACCCGCAACTTCATGGCGGTGAAGCCGGCTTTCCGGACTCGATCGTACTCTTGCGGCCAGGTTTCCTCGGGGGGCAAACCCTCCACGTAGCCTCCGCTGGCCGCGTACATCCGCACTCGCCAGCGAGTCGGACCGCCAAACATCTCGCTGATGGGTACACCTAGCTCCTTGGCTCGGAGATCCTCCAGGGCGATGGCAACTGCGGAGTTGGCGAAGCCTCCACCCTCGAGACCTCCGGCGACCCAGCGGACCTCCCGCAACAGCGACCGCAGCGAATCCTCCTTACCGGAAACCGACCGGAGCGTTTCCTCGACAGTCGCCAGCACTCCCGGAGCCCTGTACGTCTCGCCCCACCCCATGTGGCCCAGCGATCCGGTGATCCTCACGACAACGTAGGAGTGGGCGCTGCTGTAGGCGATGGAGGGTCCGGTGCGGGGATCGAGCTCGTGGCTCACCACGAAACACTCGTAATCCATGACTCTCATCGAGCTCTCCTGCCGTCCGGATGGCTCCTCACATCTACTGCGTCACCAAATGACATCGAGATGTTCCAACAGGAACGAGTCTAGGATGTCCGTTCGGAGGCGTCTCATGGATGGGCGGCCGAATACGTTGACGAAGTGCTCCTCGCCCTGAACCCTGAACATCGACACTTCCTTGCCTAAGGGGCTCATTGCCTCGTGCATCATCTCGCTTTGCTCGATCGGGCATGTGGTGTCCTCCTCGGCGTGGATCAGAAGCAGTGGAGTGTCGATCGAGCCGACGTGTGTGAGCGGGGACAACTCGGTGTATAGATCCGGCAGATCATCGGGGCTGCCCCCTAACTCCAGGTGCCAGAAGGCTCGGCCATTTCGCCCTCTCCCCATAGCGGTGAGGTCGCTTATGCCGTTTTCGGCCACACCGGCGCTGAACCGTCCAGTTTGACCTAGCGCCCAGTTCACCATGAATCCTCCGTAGCTCTCACCGATCATGCCCAAACGTTCGGAGTCGATTAGAGCGGCTTCGAGGGCGGCTTCAACGATCAACAGGATGTCTTCGAAGTCCCCACCGCCCCAATCCCCTCTGATCGCTGAAGCGTGCTCCGTTCCATAGCCTTGGCTCCCCCGCGGATTGCTCCGTAGTAGAGCGATTCCCATACCTGCCAGCCGCTGGGCGTCGAAGGAGAATCGCTGTCCCACCGAATAGTGCGGGCCACCGTGTACTTGGACCACCAGGGGAAATGGCTCATCTGCTCCGACCGGTGAGGTCAGCCAGCCTTCGACCCGTGTTGCTCTGGATGTGGGAGTGGTGATCACAGAAGTCGGCGCCAACTCGATAGCCGACAGCCACCCGGCATTGAGATCGGTGACGGCAGTCTCTTCGCCACCGGCAAGGAGTGAGAGGTCGCCGGGGTTTCCGGCGTCCGACCAGGAGATGACAACTCGATCGGTGTCCCCGGACGCTGAGAAGTCGAGAATTGCCCGGTCTCCTCCGGCAACCGGACGCAATGTGCCATCTAATCCGAAAGCGCCGAGGAGGCTGCGACCACCATCGGCGTAGACAGCCAACACTGCCGTTCCATTTCCGGTCCACTGGACATCAACGGGGATAACGCCTCGTTCGTCATCACCACGGACCACCTGCCCGATGCTGCGATCGAGATCCGGCGCCAACCGCTGTGGAGGTATTCTGTCGTCGGGGTCCACGACCCACAACTCGTTATTGAGCCAGGGATCAATACCCTCCGGTCGGCCGGTGACCGCGATTGACTGGCCGTCAGGTGACCACTCGAAAGAGTTGATGGGCCCCTGCCATGAGAATAATTGTCTGGGCACGCCGCCTCCAGCCGGCGCCAGCCACAGCGAGTCACCGACTGCGTCGCCGACAACCAGGCCGACCTCCGCGCCCGAGGGGGACCATCGGGCCACCCGGATCGGCCCGGGGACAGTGGCCAGACGCCGAACTTCACCGGTCGCCACATCGGCCAAGATGGATCCGTCGGTGCGGTCTGCCGGACCAACGCTCCTGTGATAAGCCGGCTCGCCACCCGCATGGAGAGCCACAATCCGATCGCCTAAAGGTGACCAGTCGAATGTCGCCACTCCCCCCGCCACATCAGTCAGGATGCTCCCCCGACCGTGAATCGCCACCTGCCAGCCTCGAGGAGTTTCCCTCAAATAGGCAAGCAACTCGCCGTCGCGGGACCAGAGGGGTTTCCTGATCCGGCTCCCACCGTCCACCTCATCCTGACCGGTGTCGAGGTTTCGAAGATGGAGTCGATAGGCCAGGTGGTCGCGGCGCATGTCGACCCCGGAAACTACGTAGGCCAGGGATTTGCCATCAGCGCTTAGGGCAGGGTCCAGCGGCCACCGAATCGCCCCTAGGTCGTTGGCAGACACCGGTCTGCCTCTGTTCACTATCCGCCCTCGTAAGTGAGTAGCACGGTTGGCGGACGGTCCGGTCCTCGGATTATGTCATAGGCCTCCGGCGCACGCTCGATAGGTACCGAGACGGGGGCGATCAGTCTCGAGGTGACGTGACCCTCGACCAGAAGCCGGAGGAAGTACTCCTGGTTGCGGTTCTCGGTCCATCGTCCGAGGCCAATCGGATAGTCGGTATTGCCTTCCTCGTAGACGGGGTCGTAACGACCGAGCCCGTATCCGATAACCGGAACTAGTTCCACCTGGTTCGCGTAGAAACGGGAACGCTCCACCTCCATGCCAAACAAGCCTTGGGCGACTACTCGGGCACGTTGCCTGCACATGTCGAATGCCATATTCATGGCCTCGCTCGACGCCGTTTTGAGGCCGAGAATAACCGCGTCAGCGCCGAAGCCGTCTGTGAGATTCTTCACCCTCCTCACGGGATCCGTCGTGTTCGGGTTGATCACCTCTAGACCCATGGATCGGGCCAGACTCAACCGGCCCTCGTCGATCTCGATACCGATCAGGTCGAACCCGGCGGCCTTTCCCACCTGGGCAGCTAGTAGGCCGAGGAGCCCGAGACCGTAAAGCACAATGCGCTCCCCGAACTGGCAGCGGGTCTCCCGCAACGCTGTCACGGCCACTGAGCCGAGAGTTACCAGCGCCGCATCACGCAAGGGTAAGCCCGCAGGGACACGGGCCACCAGGCTTCTGGGAACAGCTACGACTCCCGCGTGATGAGCGCATTGCGAGCCGGAAGCAGCCACTGCATCTCCGGCCCGGAGATCTGTGACCTGGTCGTCGACGTCTACAACACGACCTGAGAGGCTGTAGCCCAATGAGATCGCCTCCGGGTCCGGCGGGCGCGGCAGAGGATAATTCCGGCCGATCGGGCTTCGCGTCTTCGGCCATCGCGGCGGATCTGGCGGATACTCATGGTTGGTGAAGGTGGGATCGGCTGACCCTTCGATCAACCACATCTCGGTGCCCACGCTTATGGCGGAGTATGCCGTCTTTATCAGCACTTCGCCCTTGCGAATCTCCGGCTCTGGCACATCACGGACGATCGCAACGCCACCTCGGGCATAGACACGTTTCATCTGCAATCCCGCCTATTCACAATCCCGCCTATTCAACTGTTTGTTAGTCGATCGTCTGGTCTGTACTGTAGTCCAGGAGCCATGGAACCCGCTCGTCGCAACTGCACGTTTCTCTACGAAGGTGTTTATGGAGTCTGAGCCACCGGTCGCGACGATTCTCGACCCCCTGACCTGGTCTCACGGCTGGTCGTACGAGATCGAGCGTTCAATCCTCGCCGCGCATGGAGTCGACCTTATCGTGCCGGAGGATGAGGAACACCGGGACACCCTCGTGGCAAGGGCGGACGTGGTCGTTTCAAGCAGTCTGGTCCAGGTTGACAGCCGGCTTATTGCGGGTTTCAAGCGATGCGTCGGAATCCTCTGTTACAGCTCCGGAAAGGACCAAGTCGACGCCGAGGCTGCCAGGAAGGCCGGAATAGCGGTCACCAATGTTCAGGCCAATACCAAGGAGGTGGCCGAGCATGCAATGGCTCTGCTGCTGGCCCTGCGCCGCCGCTTGGTTCCAATGGCGGCTGCCGCCGCCTCCGGGGAATGGGACCTGAGGCGCTTCCCCGAGGTCTGGGAGATCCCCCGCCTCCACGGCCAGACCGTCGGGATCATCGGCGCGGGGAGGGTTGGAAGGGAGGTAGCCATCCGGGCCCGGGCCTTCGGAATGCGCACCGTCGCTCACCACCACTACCCGCCGGCCGCCGCCGATCCTCTCCTGCCGCATATGGAACTCTCAGACCTTATGGCCGAATCCGACAACGTGATCTTGTGCGCATCGCTGAACGCTGACTCGATAAGGATGATTAACCACGAAACCCTGTCGGCTATCAAACCCGGCGCCGTGCTCATAAACATCGCTCGTGGAAGCCTCGTCGACGAAGAGGCGCTCGTCGATGCACTCGACAGCGGCCGGCTGGCCGGAGCCGCTCTCGATGTTCGAGATCCTGAGCCACCGGAGAGGCGCGACCCCCTCTCCGGCCGGAACAACGTAATCCAGACACCGCACATGGCCGGGGCATCAGCCTCGGCCCTCGGCGATCTGCACCAACTTGCCGCCAAGAAGATCCTCCATCTGCTCAAGGACGCGGGACGCCTGTGAATACCCCGATCAGCGGCTGGGGAGCCGGTTTCGCGATCCCTAGGCGAAAAAGGCAGGCGGCACGATGAGGATCGAACCGCGAGAGGCTCTCGTAACCGACGCAGCCGAAATCCTGGCACCGGCTGTAGAGCATCTCGAAGCTGCTTCGGTGAAAGTCCATGTACTTGATGCGGGTGTCACACCCGCCGAGGCCGCAGCCCGAGCAGCGCAGATACCGGTGGTCATTATCGGGGGCATGCACTTTTTTTCGGCGGAGATCTCCAAACTGAAGGAAACCGGTCTGCTGATCAGGGCTGGGATTGGCTACGACGTGATCGACGTGGAAGCCGCCACAGCTGCCGGTATCTGGGTTGCCAACGTACCGGATTTCTGCGTTGACGAGGTCGCCGACCATACGATGCTCCTGATGCTCTCGGCAATGCGGAGGCTGCCGGAGTGCATGACAACCTGGCGGCAGAAGCGCTCCTGGCATGTCACCGCAACCCTTCCTGCCATGCGCCGGCTAAACGGCAGGCGCCTTGGCATCGTGGGCTTTGGGAGAATCGGCCGATCGGTGGCGCGCAGAGCGGCCAGCTTCGGTCTGGATGTCGTTACCTTTGACCCTTTCCTGCCACCCCAACAACACCAAGCGGTGGGGACGACATCTGTCGATCTGCAGGAGCTCTTAGCAACATCGGACATTGTCTCGCTTCATTGCCCATTGACCGAAGAGACTCACCATCTGCTGGATGCCCGCAGCTTTGAAACGGCTCGCAAGGGTGTGGTGATCCTCAATACCAGCCGGGGAGGGCTTATCGATCTGGATGCACTTGATGAGGCAATCGAATCGGGATCGGTTTCGTATGCTGCACTGGATGTGCTCGACGGAGAGCCCGACCCCGACTTGGACCATCCGATCCTCAGCCGGCCAAACGTTCTCGTGACCTCACACACCGCCTGGTTCTCCGAGGACGCCTCCCATGAACTCGCTATCAACACCGCGAAAGAGGCGATCCGTTACCTGGATGGTCAGTTACCCAAGAATCTTGTCAACCCCGAGGCTCGCTCACAAAGAGGATTGACCCCAGATGAATAACAATCAACTGAACACAACATCCGACGATCTTCTTGGAAAAACGGCGCTGGTAACCGGCGCGGCCCAAGGGATGGGCAGGGCAATCTCGCTCCGCCTGGCCCGCTCCGGGGCCAACTTGGTGATCAATGACCTGGAGGTCGACAACCTGGCGTCGACCATGAAAGAGCTATGTCAGATGGAAGCCGCTGCCCTGGCCGTAGCCGCCGATGTGACTGATCGGGCCGAAGTCTCACGGATGGTGGGTATCGCCGGGGAGAAACTAGGTTCGATCGACATCCTGGTCAACAATGCCGGAGTCCTGCGTCCCACCCGCTTTGTGGACATCACCGAGAGCGAATGGAATTGGGTAATGGGGGTAAACCTCACTGGCACGTTCCACTGCACCCAGGAAGTGATTCCGGACATGGTGCGGAAAGGCTGGGGGCGGATCATCAACATGTCATCCACAGCCGGGAAAAGCGTGAGCACCATGGGAGGCGCCCACTACACGACCGCAAAGACCGCCATCCTCGGACTGACCCGGGCAGTGGCCAAAGAAGTCGCCGTGCATGGTATAACCGTCAACGCCATCTGTCCCGGGCTGTTCGACACCGAAATGACAAGACGCACGATCTCTGTAGAACGAGCCGATGAGTATGCGTCTGGCTTCCCGATCCAACGGTTGGGATCACCGACCGAAGTGGCAGACCTTGTCGCCTTCCTCGCCTCCGACCGCGCCGCCTACATCACCGGGGCTTCGATGGACATAAACGGCGGCGACCTTATGGTCTGACCAGCTATTTGCCGGTTCGGACAACCGTACGCACGCAAACCAGTAAGGCCGGGTCACACGGAGGGCTGCTAGTCTCCACCACAGCCCTCCGTGTGAGGGGGAGCTTCCTGACAGATGATTATCCAGTTTTCTTGGCAATTGATGCCCCTGGTAAGGATACGATCCGCCCTGCGGGCGAGTTAGGTCCTCATGCCCATTACCGAGATCGAAAACGCCCTGGTTTCCGCTGATTTTGCAACGCGACAGTATGACATCTACAAGAAGCTGCGGGAGGAGTCACCTGTCTACTGGAGCTCGACCTTGAATCAATGGCTGGTGACCGCCTTCGACCTCGTGGACGAGGTACTCACCAACCCTCACATGTTCTCCAGCATGGGAGCAGAGCTGAGCCACATCAACAACCTGGACCCAGCCGTGCGCGAAGAGAACGCGATGCTGGCCTACCACTTCGGTGTGGCTCAACTGAATATCACAGACCCGCCCGATCATTTGCGGCTCCGGCGAGCCTTCGGACGTTCTTTCGTCCCTCGTGTGGTAGCGAACTTCGAAGAGGCCATAACCGCGTCGGCCAACCGGCTGATGGAGGCTGCCACCGCTGATGATGAAATAGTCGATGTCGTGACCCAGTTGGCGGAACCACTTCCCGTGGAGGTTGTTTCCGAGGTAGTAGGAGTTCCTCGGTCTCACCGGGTGGACATCCCGAGCGTCACTATGGACCAGCGCCACTTCTTCGGAGCCACGCCGCCGGATCCCAATCGTGCACGCGACTTCGATCAGAATCTCGCCAAATGGCATGGCCTGCTCACCTCCTGGATCGACGAACGCCGCCAGCAACCTCGAGACGATGTACTAACACGAGCCGCTCAGATGATCGACGCCGGCCACCTCACGCTGCCGGAGGCCATCGCCACATGTCTTCATCTGATCATCGCCGGCAACGGCACGACCACCGCATCAATCGGCAACACGGCATTCCTGCTCCTTTCGCATCCTGATCAGCTGGCCGAAGTCGAGGAGGACGAGAGGCTGATCGCCAACTGCGTGGAGGAGAGTCTTCGCTTTGAATCTCCGCTCCCCAAAGACAGAAGGACGGCGATTGAGACCTGCGAACTCGGCGGACAGATCATCCAAGCGGGTGAACGGGTTGTCTGTGTTCTTGCAGCGGCAAACAGGGATCCGGCTCATTTCGAGGATCCGGAGAAGTTCGACATCCATCGCTCTTTCACACCCCAGCAACAAGCCGCGTTCGGCCGCGGCGTCCATTTCTGTCTCGGGGCGCCCGTCGCCAGGCTCGAGACCGCGGTGGCTATCAAATCGCTCCTCACCCACGTACCTTCACCACGGCTCGACCCAGACTTCAGACCTCAATGGCACACGGTTACGACCCACAGAGGAATGATCTCACTGCCAGTCCTCTCATCCCTAACCCGAGAATGACAAGCACCGGCGAAGCCTCCCGTGTAAGAGTCACCGAAGAATGCGTGGGAGTCGCACAATGCGTGGCCATCGCACCGGAAGCCTTCGAAATGACCGACGAGGGATACTCGACTGCTCGGCTCGATTCGATCCCGCCGCAGCTCATCGACAATGTGCGCAAGGCTGTGCGAGCCTGCCCGACCGGCGCCATAGAACTGATCGACTAGCCGACAGGGGTCCATCAAGGTAAAGGCACGTGCAACAATCGAGGCAGCGACAGGGAAAGCCCGCCTCCGCTGTGAAGAAGTGATAACCCGTAGCGAGACCAAGCCTCTGACCTGGGAAACCATCTCCAATCCGGTGGAGCTGACGGGATCGTCTATCGCACGGTTCTCGACGGTACGGTGCAGTCGCTGCAGATCCGCACCGGTGAGGTGGACATGCTGGCCGCGACGCCGCTGGGCGAGATCGGCACCCTGCAGAGCGCCGGTGTGCAGATCCTGGGCCCGGCCGAGGGCTTCAACTCGGGTATCTACCACTTCCATGTGAATACCCGCCACGACCCCTGGTCCAACCCCCAGGTTCGCAAGGCGGTCAGTATGTCCTTGGATCGCCAGGGCCTGGCGCGGAGCCTGTTCGGCTTCATGCAGTTGATCTCCAACCCGATGGAAGCCAACCCCGCCTTCTTCAACGCCGACGCTCCATCGTACAACACGCCTGATGTGGAAGGCGCCAAGGCCCTTCTGGCCGAGGCCGGCTATGCCAACGGGTTCGATGGTGGAGAGATGATCGTGTGCGGATTGGGATTCCAGTTCGACACCCTGGCCCAGGGAGTCCAGAGCCAGTTGGCCAATCTTGGCATCGATATAGAGCTCAACATCATGGATGTGGGCACTTACGTGAACCGCACCCTGATCGCCTTCAGCCAGGACTTGGACAACTTCGGCAACTTCGACTTGGCCCTGTGCGCCATGGTTCCCAAGCCCGACGAGTATGACCTGTTGAACCATCCCTACAACAAGCTCTTCACCGAGACGCTGGGATGGATCGACCAAAAGCCGGAGTTCTATGAGCTACTGACCAATGTCCGGTCCATACCGTCCGACGACGACTATTACGCCGCTATGCAGCAGTTGCAGTTGTGGGCGATGGAGGAACAGCCCCAAATCGTGCTGGGTGGACGGGTCACGCCGATTGCGGCGGCGGCCAACGTCTCGGGCTTTATCGCTCATACCCAAGGACATCTGTTCTTGACCAACGTTTCCAAGGGCGGATAACCACAGCAATCCCCGGAGGGGAGGAAGATGTTTCGGCGTCTTCCTCCCCTTCCACAAGATTTTCCGAGACGAGGTACTTTCAAGCGAGATGCACGCTCCGCTGCTGACCGTGGACAGGTTGTGCGTCCGGTTCAACACCCCCGACCAGGTGATCAATGCCGTCAACGGCGTCAGTTTCTCCATCGGCGCCGGAGAAACCCTGGGGATAGTGGGCGAATCCGGATCCGGGAAAACCGTGACGGTACTCAGCATCCTTGGGCTCATCCCCCGTCCGCCCGGAGAGATCACCGTCGGACGGGCTCTCTTCGAAGGCAAGGACCTGCTCTCACTCTCGGCAGAAGCCCTGCGCTCTATCCGAGGTCGGGAGATCTCCATGGTTTTCCAGGATCCCATGACCTCTCTGAATCCGGTGATCCGGGTGGGAGAACAAATACGAGAAGCACTGTGGACCCACAATCCATCAAGTCCCAATGACGCCCATCGGCGGCGCGGGGTCGAGTTGTTGGAAATGGTGGGCATTCCTCAACCTGAACGGCGCTACAACCAGTTCCCTCACGAATACTCAGGTGGCATGCGACAGCGGGCCATGATCGCCATGGCTATGGCCAACCGGCCCAAACTGCTGATCGCCGACGAACCGACCACCGCCCTGGATGTCACCATTCAGGCGCAGGTGATCGAAACACTGAAAGCCGCTCGTGAAGAGACCGGGGCGGCCTCGATTCTCATCACCCACGACCTGGGGCTGGTCTCCCAGATAGCCGACCGGGTGATAGTGATGTACGCCGGGCGCATCGTTGAGGAGGGCAACATCGCCGATATCTTTTCTCGGCCCCGGCACCCCTACACGATCGGGTTGCTGGCGTCCATCCCCTCAATACAACGTAAACGGACCAAGCTCTACTCCATTCCCGGGCAGCCTCCTGACATGGCCAACGTGCCGCCGGGCTGTCCCTTCCATCCCCGTTGCGCAATAGGACGAGAACGTTCGGTGTGCAGATCTGACACTCCGCAACTCCTGGATTTGGGGACCGGCCAACAGGCTGCCTGCCATTTCACCGACGAGGCGGCCTCTTGGGCTAAGGAGAGGGGAACATGAGTAAAGACGGCGCCGGAGGGGCCGATTCTGGAGGTACGGGATATCACCACCCGTTATCACATCCGCCGAAGCGGCGCTCAGAAGGCCACCATTTTGGTGGCGGTGGAGAACGTCACCCTCTCCATCAAGCCGGGTCAAACCTTGGGGTTGGTGGGAGAGTCGGGATGCGGCAAGTCCACCTTGGGGAGAACGATCCTTCGACTCCTAGAGCCTTCGGCCGGCAGCCTGAGTTTTTCGGGACAGGAGATCACTCACTTCAACCATCAGCAGATGCGTCCGCTGCGTCAACAGATGCAGATTGTCTTCCAGGATCCTTACGCTTCCCTCAACCCTCGTTTTCGCGTGCAACAGATCCTCCTCGAGCCTTTCACTATCCATGGCATACCTCGAGAAGTAGCCCGAAAGCGCATCCCGGAGCTTCTTTCCCTGGTGCAACTGCCTCCCGATTCCCTGCGGCGGTTTCCCCACGAGTTCTCTGGCGGCCAGCGCCAGCGGATCGCCATCGCCAGAGCCTTGGCCCTTCAGCCTTCCCTTTTGGTGTTGGACGAGCCGGTGTCAGCCCTGGATGTCTCCATCCAGGCCCAGATTCTCAACTTGCTGGAAGACCTCCAAAACGAACTGGGCCTGGCGTACCTGTTTATCGCCCACGATCTGTCGGTGGTAGGACAGGTCTCCGATCGGGTGGCCGTGATGTATCTGGGTCGGATAGTCGAGGAAGGCCCCCGGGACGAGGTGTTCAACTCCCCGCAGCACCCCTATACGATCGCCCTTCTCTCGGCGGTTCCCGACATTTCGGCCGCTCTGGGCAGGCAAACCCGCAAACGGATCATCCTCACCGGCGACCTGCCCAATCCCTTGGATCCCCCTTCGGGCTGCCGGTTCCGCACCAGATGTTGGCGCGGCGACCACAGGTGCGTGGACCAGGATCCCCCGCTGGCGTCGGTGGCCAAGACCATGGTGGCCTGCCATTATCCGGGTGGCGAAGCAAACGCGGTCGGTGGGCCATGACCAGATACCTCGTCCGTCGCCTGCTGCACGGGCTTTTGGTGATGTGGATAGTGTCCACCGCCGTGTTCGTAATCTTCCGGCTGGTGCCGGGTGACCCCGCCGCCATGACGCTCGGTCTCGACGCGCCACCCGAGGCTTACCAAGCGCTGCGTGAGGAGATGGGTCTCAACGACCCGCTCGCTACCCAGTATCTGCGATGGATGGGGAACCTGGCTCGAGGGGACTTTGGAAGTTCGATCACTCATGGAGGCGCCGAAGTCTCCAGCCTGGTTTTCCCGGCTTTGGGGCGCACCTTGGAACTGACCACGCTGTCCATAATCCTGGCTGTTTTGGTAGCCATTCCACTGGGGATGATCTCCGCCATCCGGGAAGGGACCTGGGTTGACCACACTGCCCGGGTCTTCACCACCCTGGGTTTCAGCATGCCCACCTATGTGATGGGAATCGGTCTGCTCATCCTTCTGGTAGAGGTGTTCCCCCTCCTTCCGCCCGGTGGATATGTTCCATTCGGAGAAGATCCGATCAAGCACCTCAGCCAACTAATCATGCCGGTCATCACCATTGGATCGGTGACCGCCGCCCGGCTCACCCGGTTCATGAGAGCCGGGATGTTGGAGGTTCTCCGGGCCGATTACGTGCGCACCGCCCGCGCCAAAGGGCTGACCGAACGGCGGGTGAACTACTGGCACGCATTCCGGAACGCCGCAATACCGCTTATTACGGAGGTGGGAGTCAACTTCGGGCTGCTGGTGGGAGGGATGGTGGTGATCGAACAAATATTCACCTGGCCGGGATTGGGGTGGCTGATGATCCAATCCATCCTTAACCGGGCCTTTGACGTCGTGCAGATCGCGGTACTGGTGTCAGCCGCCACCTTCGTGATCATCAACCTGCTGGTCGACCTGACCTATTCGTGGCTCGACCCAAGGATCTCCCGCTCATGAACAAAGAAGGCAGAAACTCAATATGACGTCGCCGGCGCCGTTCTCGGAGAAACGCAAACTTTGGAGGGCAATAGTCCGCAACCCGGTGCACCTGTTCACCTTGACCATGGTGGCGGCTCTGGTGCTGGTGGCGGTTTTCGCCGATCTGCTGGCGCCGTACGGTTCCACCGAATCGGTCGCCTATCCCTTTGAGTTGCCTTCGGCCCAGTTCTGGCTGGGGACCGATGAGATTGGCAGGGACATTTTCAGTCGGGTGATCTACGGTGCCCGAGTCTCGCTTTATGTGGGCTTTGCTTCCACCGCGATTGCGGTGATATTCGGAGTGCCTATGGGGGTTATCAGCGGTTACTTCGGCAAACTCACCGACACGATCATGATGCGTACTACCGACGGACTGTTGGCGTTTCCCCCCATCATCCTGGCCATGGCCACGGTGGCGGTGCTGGGAACCAACCTACGAAATACCATCATCGCCATCGGCATCGTCCAGATTCCCCGCTTCGCCCGCTTGGTGCGCGGTATGGCCCTGTCCCTTCGGGAAAGCGAGTTCATTCTGGCCGGGAGAGCCTTGGGGGCCAGCCACATCTATCTGATGCAACGGTCGCTTTTGCCCAACCTCACCTCGATCATCCTGGTGCAGTTCACCCTCACCTTCGCCACTGCGGTCCTCCCCGAGGCGGCGCTCAGTTTCCTGGGCCTGGGCGCTCAGCCGCCCGCGCCGTCCTGGGGCGCCATGCTCAACACCGGAAAGACCCTGATCTCCATCAACCCCTGGCTGGCGGTGGGAGCAGGAAGCGCCATCTTCTTGACCGTCCTGATTTTCACCCTGCTGGGCGACACCCTCACCGACCTCCTCAACCCCTATCGCACCGACCGCTGATCGGGCGACCTGGGTTCAGTCCAACCCAGCCTTCCGTGTGCAGCCCGCGCGGGCGGCCTGAATCACATCTTGTACTTGCGGATCACCTTTTCTTGCAGGTCAATACCCAGGCCGGGCCTCTCGGGGGGAATCCTGACGGTTCCCCGATCATGGACGATGGGGTTGGTGACCAGCTCGTGCTGCATGGGGTTTTCGATGGGTTTGAACTCGAAGAGTAGACACCGGTCGGTGCTCAAGGACAGCGCCAGGCTGGCCGAGGTCACCACCGCGCTGCTCCAGGCGTGGGCGTTGAACCACACTCCTGCCTCTTCCACCAGCCGGATGGTCTGCAGAGCTCCGGTGATGCCTCCGACCCGACCCGGGTCGCATCCCACCACGTCGGCTGTGCCCGTGCCGATCACCTCCCGGTAGCCGCGTTCGTCCCACTCCCGCTCTCCCCAGGCCAGCATGGTGTTAACGGCCCCTCGCAGCTTCTTGTAGTTGATGAACTCGTAGGGCTCGAAGGGCTCTTCCATCCATCGCAACCCGTACTCTTCGAGTTTGCGGATCAACCGGATGGCGTGTTCCAGATCCCAGGTCAACTTGACGCCGCGGTCCAACATGATCCAGGCGTCGGGACCCACCGCTTCCCGAAGTTGTCGCACAAATTCGATATCCCGTTTGGCTTCGTACCCCAGGCGGGTTGCTCCCGCTTTGCCCATTCCGATCTTCACCCCTCGGTATCCGTCTTCTTGCACCCACCGGCCGTGTTTTTCGACTTCCTCTTCCATGGTAAGGAAGGCGTGGGTGCTGGCGATTGCCGGCAGAGAATCCTGCACGGCGCCGCCCAGCATCTGGAGAACGGATCGGCCCAGGTCCTTTCCTTTCAAGTCCCACAGTGCCAGGTCTATGGCCGAAAGCGCAAAGTATGACACCCCACCGCGATATCCGTACCACCAGATGTGATCGCGCAACTGCCGCCAGATGGCGCGGTTGTCGGCTACATCCCGCCCAACTATTAGTTCACCCATCCCCTCAATGATCTTCTCGGTGGCCCGGCAGGCTTCCGGCCACATGGTCACCGACTCTCCCCATCCCACAGTCCCATCGGTCGATTCGATTCGACAAAAGGTGAGATGCCGGGTGGCGCCCGAATCGTTGGGTTCGGGATAGGCAACCGAAATGGGAGTTACCTTGGCTATGCGCATGACTTCTCCTTTACCGGGACGCGGCGGCCCCTTAGCTACAGAAGGCTCTACCGGTGATAGTAGATGCTGGGGGGAAGGGGTGGCAGGTGGGACGGGAAGTTAAATGACCGGCAATCAGGGCATCCCGGGAAGAACGCCAGAGACCTAAACCGCCCGAACCTCGAACCCAGCCCATTTGGACATCATCTCCAGGGTTTGCAGGTGATGACCGGGGGTCAGCACGCTGTGATGGGTGGCGCCCGCATTGCAAAACCGCTGGAAAGCCTGCTGAGCGGGACCCGAGGAGAAGCGGAACATGGCGTTGGGTCCTTCTATGGCTTCGTGTTTGGAGCCGATAATCTCTCCCTCCCCCACCACCAGCGCCCATCCGCCGTCGGCTCCCCGGATGGGAGACATGCTGAGCAGGGTGGCGGGGCCGGTGGGAAGAGAAAACACGATCGCCGTTCCGGGGCCTTGTTCGCCCATGTAGTGATCTTCGGGAAGCAGCCTGATGGGGCGAGAATGATCGGCCATGGAGACATCACTCTCGCCGCCGTTGGCCAGCAACACCCAGTCACCCTCGAAGTCCACCCCGTAGGCCTCGCAGTAGAGGGCCCCTTGCGCCACAGCCTTTCCTATCACCAAGGCGATCCCGGCGGGAAGGTCACCCGTACAGGAAAGGGGCGTCCCCTCCTCGGTAAGACAGGTGACCCCCAAACAGGCGGTAATCCCCACTTCGGGATTCCACCGGAACATGTCACCGTGGCAGTTCACCGTTCCCCCCGCCAGGTCGTGTCGCTGGCAGATCCCCCGAAGCGCCAGGGCGAGCCGGGCCGAACGAGCCAGTATCTCATCAGATGTTGCACTGGCTTCGAAGCGTTCTCGAAGGCCGTCCGAAAGCTCTTGGACTCTTTGTTCCGACACACCCGCAAAGGCCTCGTTGAGTTCCTCCCGGGAGATCGACACCATCTGAAGACCCAGCTGTTCAACCTCCTCCGGCGTGGCCTCCACATCCAAATACCCGCCGATCGGGGCTCCGATCGCCCCTACCCGCAGGCCGTTGAGCCGGTTGGCTAACGCCGCCGACCGAACGGTTTCAGCCACCTGAGCCGCGAATTCGTCCGACTCCAATCGGCCCACCAGGGTGACCATGGGCTTGCCTTCCCGGGCCAGCACGTTGGTGAACATCACCAGGCCCACCAGGGTGCTGCGCTGGGTGCCCTCCTCGGTGGTGTAAACCGGGGGTATGGAGGTGAGTTCCTGAGCGGCCACCGAAATCACCGGAACGTCCAACCCGGAGACGGCCTCCCATCCGTAACTGGGTGGGGCGGCCATGGAGGGGACAAACACCACCACCTCCACCTCTTGGGCGGCGAAAACCTCACCCGCCCTTCGTCCTGCCTCCTCCGAGTCGACCAAGCCCGGGTAGATCACCTCCCCGGCACCGGCCAGAAACTTGGTGAATCGGTGGGCCAATGCTTCCCGATCACGGCGGAACTCGGGAGGCATAGCCTCGTCGAACAACCCGAAGTAGACCGACAATTGCCCGATGCGAGGTGGCTGATTCAGGGAGGGGCGGGTCATGGTTGGTCTAACTTTAATAGCAGCTGCTATCCCGCCACCGAAAGGAACGCCTCATGAGGCTTTCGTGCGCCGACTATTCCTTCCCGCTCCTGCCTTACGATGTGAATCTTGCTCTTATCAAGGGATTGGAATTCGACGCGGTGGACGTGGCTGTCTTCTCGGGCAACCCCAACAATTCCGCCGAGGAGGTGATCGCCGATCCGACCGGCGTTGGCCGGAGGGTGAAGGCCATGGTCGACGATGCCGGACTGGTGGTGGCAGATGTGTTTCCCATAGTGATCACCGACTTTCGGCCCGTGTTCGACGTGCAGTCGGCGGCGCCCAATAACCCCTCGGCGGAGGTACGCACCACCGCCCGCGACGACTTCCGGCGTTTCGTGGAGTTCACCCTGGTCTTGGAGTCTCCCGGACTCACCATCCTGCCCGGCTGCCCTTTCGACGGCAACGATCCCTCCCGGGACTGGGGACTTGCCGCTGAGGAACTGAATTGGCGGGTGGAAGTGGCCCAGGAAGCCGGCTTGGAACTTGGTTTCGAGCCCCACTTAGGTTCCATCACCGAGACCCCCGAGACTACCGCCCAGTTCGTTGCGCAGGTCCCTGGCCTGAAGGTGTGCCTTGATTTTGCCCATTTCATCTACCAGGGCATCCCCCAAGAACGCCTCGAGACGCTTCTGCCTATCTCGAGGCATCATCAGGTCCGTCAAGCAGCGCCAGAGGTTATGCAGGCCATCTCCTATGAGGGAACCATTGACATCCAACGGCTCGTCCGACAGTTGGCCGCCATGGACTACAACGGGTTCATTTCGGCCGAATACGTTCGGATGCAGAAGTGGGACTGCGACCGGGTGGATAACCTGTCGGAGACCATCTACGTCCGCGACCAGATCCGCCAAGCCCTGGCAACCCTAGGTTCAATATAGAACCGGCGCCTGTCTTTGTTAGTCGAAAATAGGGTCGTTCCGGTGGTCTGCCTAACGGCCGTGGCGACGATCGGCCATGGCCCGAACCGCATCCTCGGGGAAGTGGTCCCAGACGATGGACAGGGCAGCGGCGGCCTTAGGTGGAAGCGTGGCAATGATGTGGTCTATCTCCTGAAGATCGTTTTCTGACAGCTCCCATTCGTCGGCCCCGGCCATGGCTTCGATATGTCGCGGTGTCTTGGCGCCTATCAGCGTCGAAGTGACCCCGGGAGTGGCCAGCGTCCACGCCACCGCCAACTGCACCAGTGTCCGTCCGTGATCCCGCGCCCATCCCTTAAGGCGATTCGAAAGGCGTGCCCAGTCAGGATATACATCGGGCTGGAAACGGGGAAGGTAAAAACGCTCATCGTGAGTCGGAAAGGTGCGGTCGGGCGACAATCCGTCGGCGAGCAGACCCCGACCGAGGGGACTGAAGGCAAACACATTTACCCCGTGATCCCGGCACCAGGGGATGATCGACTCGCCCACCGGCAGATGGATCCCGTCGTCTGTCCCAACCTGGTCATACAGCGACCACAGGTTCTGGGTCGAAAACAGCGAGACGGTTGTAGAAAGCTCCTCCATCAGGGACACGGGAAGGTTGCAGACGCCCACGTTGAGAACGTCTCCGCTTTCCACCAAACGGGCCAAGGACTCTCCCACCTCGGCCATGGAAGGTGCGTCATCGAATTTGATCACCCAGTCGGGGGGGCCGTGCAACTGAAGCAGATCAACCCGATCTGTGCGTAGCTTCCGCAGGCTGTTGTTCAAAGAGACCCGCATGTTTTCATATGTATAAGGCTCGTTCGGAAACACCTTGGTGGCCAGGAAGACCTGGTCTCGGCGCCCCGACAGGAATCTTCCCAGCCTCACCTCCGAATCCAGATACCCCTCGGCCGTGTCTAGAAACGTCCAACCGGCATCCACAGCCGCGTCCACGGTGGCGCGGGCTACATCCAAATCCAGATTCCCGTACCCGCCACCAAGCGGGTAACAACCGAGCGCGAGTCTCGAAAGCTTGGGATCACTCATGATCTTCCTCCTTTGGGTTCAACAGCCAAGCGGGCGTCGACGGCGACTCCGGGTCGAAGAAATAGAGACGGCTGTCCTCGTTCGGAACGACATGCAGGTTTTCGCCAGCCTCAATCGGTCTATCACCGTTCAGCTTGATGACGAACCTGCTCTCGCGAGCCTCCTCCAACTGGCTCAAGATGGTCTCATCAATGTCCTTGGCGATTTCACGGAGTCCTTCGGTGACGACAGTGGGGGCGGGCACATCAACGTGCACCAGAGTCTCCGATCCGAGTACCTCGGAGAATCGTACCCGTACCGGGATACCCCGCTGTGATCCGTTGTCGGCGAATGCGAAATGCTCCGGTCGAACACCCAGTATCACCTCTTTCCCCTGTGCATCGGGACGAGGAGAACCTGTCAGGAGTCCAGATGGCAGTTCGAAAACTCTTCCGTCACCGTAGAGCATGGCAACTCGGTCGCCATTGACTTGGAGTCGCCCTTGGAGCAGATTCATCGCAGGCGAACCGATGAAATCCGCCACGAACAGGTTCGCCGGCTCCCAATACAGTTGCCTGGGGGCACCCACCTGCTGCAGCACCCCCCGCCTCAGCACCGCGATCCGGTCGGCCATGGTCATGGCTTCGGTTTGGTCGTGGGTGACATAGATCATCGTCGAATCGAGACGGCGCTGAAGTTCCCGCACCTCCGAACGCATCTGAGTTCGCAACTTGGCGTCCAGATTCGAAAGAGGTTCGTCGAGCAGAAAAACCCGGGGGTCTCGCACCATGGCGCGTCCCATGGCCACCCGTTGTCGCTGTCCACCACTCAGTTGGGCCGGCTGTCGTTCCAATAGGTCGCTCAAACCCAGCACATTGGCGGTCTCGCCCACCACCCGATCCCGGATGGCCCTGGCCACATGTTGGAGTCTCAGGCTGAATCCCATGTTCTTGGCTACGGTCATATGGGGATAAAGCGCGTAGTTTTGGAAGACCATGGCGATGTTGCGCTTGTCGGGAGAGACGTCGTTGACTCTTTCCCCTCCGATGTAGAGAGACCCTTCAGAGATCTCCTCCAACCCGGCGATCATCCTGAGAATGGACGATTTCCCGCAACCGGACGGACCCACCAATACCATCAATTCGCCCTCCTCCACAGTCAGGTCCAGATTGTCGACAGCGACCGTGCCGTCGTAGTAGACCTTCCAAACGTTCTCCAGAGTCACGGACGTCATGCGGACACCCCCAAAGGCTTTTCCAATAGTGCGACAGGCTCGTCAACCTCCCGCCGGACATAATCAAGACAGCGATCCCACCTCACTGAATCGGCCAAGACGCGGTCTACGGACCGGACAGTCAGGGAAGGCGCCTTCGGCTGATCCAACTCCGCCAACACAACGCGATTGCCCGGCGAGTTGTAATACTGAACCGGCAGTCCCCGAACCGCCTTTCCCCATTGGACCCACCTCCACCCTTTGATACTGCGCAGCGCCGGCAGGTGTTTGCGCACGATCCAATCGTCAAACTCCTCCTTCTGATGATCGCCCACCTCGAATCGCTGCATGAGCAGACAACCCTCCAGGGATGGATCGGGATCTCCTGGCCACCTGGGTCCGAGCTGATAGACATTTCCCGTGTAGGTGCTGCCATCCAGTTCGTTGAAGGAATCGAAAAACCGGCTCCCGTCTTCAATGGCCAGCGCCAGGCCGGGGTCCGACATCCAGCGCTTGAGCGCGGTCAGGTCCTCCGCCCAATAGGCCGCCATCCGGTTGCCGCTGCCCTGCCAGGCTTGCGGAACGCCGGAAGTTCGAGTGGCATAGTAACTCACCCGCCGGACACCTGGTAGCTCCACCAATTCGACAAGATGTTTACTCATTTGCCACCGATCGAAGTCGGCAAGGGCGTGCTTTTGTGGCCAGGCCCGAGCGATCAGCACGGCTCCCAGATGCGCCATCAGCGTCCTCCCAGTCCCGAGAACAGGAACCCCTGTTTGAACCGCCTTTGAGCCAGAATGAACACCACGGCGACCGGCAGCACCATAAGCGATGTGGACATCATGAACAGCGCCCACTGGGGATCCCACGTCGACAGGTAGTTGGATAGAATGCCCTGCGGAAGCGTCTTGCAAACCCGTGTCTGGCAGAACACCAGGGGTCCCAACAGATCATTCCAAAAGTAGGCGAAGTGCAGCATGCCCAGCGCCACCAGAACCGGGACCGACTGGGGCATGAGCACCAACCACATGGTTCTCCACGGACCGGCCCCATCAATGCGTGCGGCCTCGTCGAATTCTCGGGGAATGGTGAGGAAAAATTGACGCATCAAGAAGATCCCATAGGGGGACCCTCCGAACCACCACGGCAGAATCAACGCCCAATAGCTGTCCACCAGCCCAATCTTGCTGAACAGCAAAAACTTGGGAATGATGGTCGCCACAAACGGCATGATCAACATGCCCACGGTGAGAGCAAAAATGACGTTTCGACCAGGGAAGTGCATCCGCGCCAGAGCAAAGCCAGCCATGGATTCCGCCACCAATGCTCCCAAAGTCGCCAAACCAGCATACATGACACTGTTGCGGGCGAACCCCCACAACGGGGTGGCCGTACCGCCGGGGGCCCGTGCTATGTTTTCGACGCTTATGGGATCGGGAAAAAAGCCTGGGGGAAACGCAAATTCGCGCCCCGGCTGGGAAAATGCCAGGTAGATCATGTAATAGACAGGGACGATCATGACAAGGGCTATGAAAACCAACCCCAGGTACCACAAGACCCTGCGCCGCTGCTGCAGCCGTTGCGCAAGATCTCCGGCAGGAGGCGGACGCGACGCGTTTCTCGCAACCGTCATTGCGACTTGCCTTCGTAATGAACCCACCACCGCGCCGTCCGGAAAATCAAACCGGTCACTCCGGCAACCACAATGAACAACACCCAGGACAAAGCGGAGGCATACCCCATCTGGAAGTCTTCGAACGCCCGCCGGAAAATCAACAGCACCCAAAAGAGCGTGCGATTGGCGGGACCGCCGTCGGTCAGCACCCAAGCAATGTCGAAGACCTGAAAAGACAGCACGATGCCGATTATGAGGTTGAAAAGAATTACCGGGCTCAGCATGGGAAGAGTTATGTGCCAGAACCGGCGAATGCCCGACGCACCATCGACAGTAATCGCTTCATAGAGATGAATCGGGATCGATTGAAGCCCTGAAAGATAAACCAGAAAGGCCGACCCGATAGACCAGAAGGTCAGCATTCCAATCAGAGGAAGGGCCTGGTCCGGAGACTGAAAGAACCCTTGACGGGGAATACCAAACTGCTCGAACACATAGTTGACCAGCCCGAAGTCGGTGTTGAATATCCACCCCCACAGCACCGCCGCCGCGAACAACGGAATCAGGGACGGAAGGAAGACAATCAACCGAAACAGTCCGGTTCCCCTTCCAGGGCGGTGCGCCAGCATCGCCACAAACAGAGCCAAGACCACATAGGTGAACAAGAAAAAGACCGTGTAGTAGAGAGTCACCTTGACGGACTGCACAAAATCACCGTCGGTGAGCATCTTCTCATAGTTGTCCAGACCGGTGAACTCCGCCGGTGAGATGATGTTGTAATCGGTGAACGACAGAACGGCCGAAGTGGCAATCGGGCCGAGGTAGAAGACGGCTAGACCAATGATCCATGGAGCGAGAAACCCGTAGGCGACGAGCGTGCTTTTACTCCTCCAGCGCAACGTCGGCCGTCTGAATATGGGGGACTCAACGGGTGAGCCCCCCATATCCGATCGTGGCGTTTTTATCTTGGTGATGCGATCACCCAGACGGATCAGCCCGCGAGAGCTTCCGTGATTCTGCTCGCCGCATCAGCCGTAGCCTCTTCCGCGGTAGCCTCACCGGCCCACAGCAAGTCCAAAGCTGCACCAGCAGCAGAATCGACCGCAAAGCCCTGGGTAGTGAAAGGCGTCCACGTTCCGGCTTCGACCATGGCGACCGCATCCTTCTTCCATTGCACGTCGTTGAATCCGGCGACCTCCAGGGCGCTGCGACGAGTCGGCGTGGCCACCGCACTCCAAATCTCAAGACCCCTAGTGTCTGTGACAGTCTTGGCAAAGGCCCAAGCCGCCTCGGGATTCTTCGATTGCGAAGATATGGAGAGAGATCCCAACTCGAGCTTGCCTGCCCGGACCCCGTTGAAGCTGGGGAGCGCAGTCACGTCGTAGTCGAAATCAACGGTTCCCGCCAAAGCTCCGTACCACCACGGACCCATCAGGTACATGCCCGTCTGCTGATTCCGGAAAGCCTCCAAATGAGTCCCTCCGGCCACCACCGGGCTGGGCGACTTGCCATCCTGGATCAGTTTGGCAAAATAGCCGAGCATCTCGGGGCTGGCCCCCTGATTGATGGTCGCCTCAAGATTCTCGTTGAGAATGGTCCCGCCGCCCATGAAGCAGAAGGTGTCGTAGTTCCAAGACTCAAATGAAGCTCCGAAGCGCATACCGTTGGCGATAAGACCGTCGATGGAAGCGGTGAAAGCCTCCTCGTTCCATTCGCCCGCCTGGAAAAGCGCCTGCGGATCGTCCAACCCCGCCGCATCGAAAGCGTCACGGTTGTAGTAGATGACATATGGTTCGGTGTTGTCGGGCAATCCATACATCTTCCCGTCGACCATCGCTCCTTGGACCGTGGTTGGGATGAAATCGCCCATATTGAGTTCTTCAGCATCTCGCGCTATGTAGTCATCAAGTTGAAGAAGGGCCTCACCCTCGGCTACTAGCTGGGTGGGCTGGAAGTTGAGCACCCGCATCACATCCGGTGCGTTCCCAGCGGCAAATCGCGCCAGCAACTGCGGATACTCTTCATATCCGTTGGCGGCCAGCGGCTCCCAGTTGACGGTGACATTGGGGTACTTGCCCTTGAAGTACGCGATTCTCTCTTGAATCTTCTCTCCCTCAAGGCCCGCCCCCCAGGCCCAAAGAGTGATCTCGCCACCAATGTCGTCAGCGTCAGGAGCTGCGGTGGTGGTAGGCGCGGCCGCAGTGGTGGGCGCCGCAGTGGTTGGAGCAGCTGTAGTGGTTGGGCTCGCATCATCGCCGCAGGCGGCCAGGAACGCTGCGGCCGCGGCCACTGTCCCGCCAAGCCTGATAAACTCTCGCCGGGACATGCCAGCCAGCCTCGCCCGCTGGATAATTTCTCTTTCGGTACGCATTCTCATTTTCAACTCCTCGTAGTAATCGTTTTCTTTCCGGACTGGTGGTTCAAGTAGCAGTTCTCCTTAGCGACAAGGAGTTCCTTTTTGTTCATTGTCATGACGCCAAGCGTCAGACGGCTGAAGGAATCTGGGAGAGATCACGAACGATGAAGCCCTCACAGGCTTCCCGTGTTATGTACGGCAACACCGCGTCCCAGCGGAGTGAGCTTCGCAGTATCTCGTTGTATTCCGGGCGTCGAACAAACTCTTTGGGGTCCACATCCCCCCTCAACTCACACCAGAGCATCCGGTTGCCCTTGCCCAGGTAACGATTCCAGGGAAAGGCATAGTCGGCAGTGCGGTCCCCTCGAAAGGTCCGAATTCTGATCCATCCGTCCAGCTCCGCGTAGCTACCAAGATGAGGATCGTCGAGCCACTCGTCGAACTCCGTTTCGTGCTCGGGGCCCACTTCGAAGCGTTCGATAACGCAACCACCGCTGCCGACCTGCTCTCTTCCCAAAGCTCCAATCACCTTGGAAGCGGTCATCATCGTTCCATTGAACGGCTCTTGCTCCAATGATGGATACTTCGACTCGCGTTCCATTGTGGGTTCGTCCAAACCTCCCGTCACCACTTCACTTCCGATCCAGGCGTGCATGTCCGGGATATTAGTTGCCACATATGGAATGAAGCGGGTGGCCTGGGAGGCATTGAATGCCGCGGGTAGCCCGGTTTCAGGATCAAAGTCGCGAACAATCTTGTAGCTGGACGCCCCTAGGACTGCGTAATGACGGCCGAAGTCGTCAAAGTGCCAGGGAGTCCAATCGTCAAGCTCCTCTTGCAGAGGGGGAGGACAGTCGACACGACAAACCAGAAGCGGGCGTTCGTCGGGCGGAATACTTGCCATGACTCACCTGCTTTCTACCAAGTTCGATCACAGGATGACCGAACACCTAATTGATCATGCTAGGTTGGGTTGCCATCCCCCGACTGCCGTAGGCTCGGTTTTTTTCAGCCGTCAAAGGGTCATGGACTCTGGCCCGCTGGCAGGCTAGAGCATCCGAAGACAAACCAGGGTTTCCCATTCGCCCACCCCACCCGATGACGGTGGATCAGGGGCACGGCAGGAAAGACAACAGAGCAGTGGCGGTGCGCTCAGGTGAAATCGTGGAGGCTAATCCCGCCTGCCGCGGCTGGCTAGTCCAGCTTGACGCCCCTAGCTTCGGCTTCAGCCACCACCCGAGAAACAGACTCGGCACGGCGAGTCTGCGCAGAGCGGAGGCCCGCCTCGATCACCGAGATCCCCAAAGCAGAGGCGACTGGGTCCCCATGATTGACTGCATTCGGATAACCAAGAGCCAGGTCGCAGAAACCGTGCACCGGGAAAGTGCCCGGATAGAGGGTGGCCCCCCGCATCAAGGGGAAGGCGTAGTCGTCACCGTCTTCACGAACCACCTCTATACGGTCCCTCTCCAAGTCCACAATCACAACTCCCTCGGTTCCGAACACCCTTACCTCCATGTGGTGACGTTGCGACGTCGGGACCCCCGCTCCTCCAGAGACCGACACCAAAGGACCTTGGCGGGTGGTGGAAAGGAAGGCGTCAAACAGGTCGCTTCCTGCCGGGCCGGGAGTCACCGCCCCCATCACTTCGGTGGGAATCAGACCGGTCAGCCAGAACACCAAGGAGTACAGGTGGCTCAACTGCCCGTAGGCATAGCCGCCGTCCTCACCAACCCAGGTTGAAGGCTCCGGAGGGCTTTCCGCCCCGGGAATAGAGTCCTCCTCTCCAGAAAAAAGCCCCCGGGCAGGGGAAGCCATTTGGGCAACTACATGCTCCAAGCGGCCGATCCGGCCCTCTCTGATCCACTGACGGGCGGCCGAGGCCTGGGGAAGGAATTGCCACCCGTGCGGAACCAGCAGCACCACGCCCTGTTCCTGGGCCCGTCTCACCATGTCGAAGGCATCGGCTGCGGTGATGGCGAGGGGCTTTTCACACATCACATGCAAGCCCCGATCCAAGGCGGCCATGGCATGCTCGTGATGAAAGCTGTGCGGCGAGGAAACCACCACCGCATCCAACTCATCCCAAGGCAGAAGGTTGTGATCCTCGGTGGCTATAGGCGCGCCGAACCGTTCTGCCACCGCCTCTACCTCAGCAACACCCTTCCGACAAACAGCCCTGACTTCAACATCGGGACGGGACGCAAATACCGGGAGGTGGTTCTCCACCGCCCACCACCCGGCGCCGATCACGGCAACTCTCAGGGGCGCGCCATTAAGACTCATCTCGAAAAGACTACAACAACATATACCGATGGCCACAGGGCCACAAAGACGCCCACATTGGTAAGCGTCCCCTCGGCTGGCGGATCTCAGAGGTCGAAGAGGCGGGCACCCGGTTCCCAGCCCATGTCGGCGCCAGTGGCGGACATGGCGAAGATAATCAGTCCGGCGCCCGAGATCAACCCAGAATTGACCGGAGGCTCAGTGCTCAACCCTAGAGAACGGAGGCGACGTACTCTGTGATCTCCTGCTGGAGAGCCGCTTTTCGATCGTCAGGCAGGAAAGAAGCTGTGACCGAATTGCGGGCAAGTTGTACCAGATCATCGCGGGAGAGATCCAGGGCCGAAGCGATCCTGAGGTAGTTGTCCCCGACGTAACCGCCGAAGTAGGCAGGGTCGTCGGAGTTGACAGTTACCAGAACTCCGGTGTCCATCAACTCCTTGAGATTGTGGCGGCGGAGGTCGGGAAACACTTGGAGTTTTTGGTTCGACAGAGGACAGATGGTGAGGGGAATCTGCTCTTTGACCAACCGCTCCAACAAGATCGGGTCCTCTCCGGCCCGCACCCCATGGTCGATCCGCTCCACTCCCAATACATCGAGAGCCGACCAGACGTATCCCGCCGGACCCTCCTCGCCGGCGTGGGCCACCGGTCTCAAACCTGCCTCAACAGCCAGACAGTACGGCTCGGCGAACAGCTCAGGAGGATTATCCAACTCGCCCGAATCGAGCCCTACCCCCTGGATGTGTCCAAGGAACGGTCGGGCTTTCTCGAAGACCTCGATTGCCGACTCGGCCGAGAGATGACGGAGGAAACACAGGATCAGGGTCGAGGAAACCTCGGCCACCTCTTGCTGCCCCCGCGCCAATCCTCGGATCACCGTCCCGATGTCGATCCCTCGCTCGGTGTGTGTTTGAGGATCGAAGAAGATCTCCGCATGACGGACTCCGTCGGACGCCGCCCTCACCAGATAGGCCGTCATCAACTGAGCGAAGTCGTCCTCCGTTTGCAGTACCGAGGCGGCCTGGTAATAAATGTCAAGGAAGGACTGGAGATCGTTGAACTCGTACGCCGCTTTGACTTCCTCAACGGACCCGAACGGCAGCGCCACATCGTTGCCCTCCCCCATCTCGAACATCATCTCCGGTTCCAGCGTCCCCTCGATGTGAATGTGCAACTCGGTCTTCGGCAGGCCCCGAACGAAACTCTCCATGCCTCGGCTCCCTCTCGGCGGGCTTCACGTTAGTAAAACGTTAGTCGTAAGACCGTAGTGGCTATGTGGTCCCTAAAAAGGGAGAGAGCGCCAAAAGGCGCTCTCTCGCAGACATGAAAATATGCGCCTGGGTTTACAGGAACATCTCGATCCACTCGCTGGCGAAGTAGATCACACAGGCAATCGAGACTATCCACATCAAGAGGTGAATCTCACCCGACTTGCCCTTCACCACCTTGATCAACGTGTGTGACACGAAACCAGCCGCTATCCCCACTGTGATTGAGAATGCCAGCGGCATGAGGATGATCGCCAGCAAAGCCGGTAATCCTTCCTCCAGGTCCGTAAAGTCGATGTGCTTGAGCAGCCCGACCATGAGAAAACCGATCAGGATCAGCACCGGCGCAGTCGCCTCCGCCGGGACGATCCCAGCCAGAGGCGACAGGACAATGGCGAGCAGGAACAGTATCCCCGTGACCACGGACGTGAGTCCGGTCTTTCCTCCTTCTGCCACCCCTGCCGAACTCTCGATGTAGCTGGTGTTCGAGCTGACCCCGAACACTCCACCGATCGCTGCGCCCAGCGAGTCGACCAACAGCAGGCTCTTGAGGCGAGGAATCCGACCTTCGTCATCGCTCAACCCCGCTTGCTCGACAATGGCGGTGGCTGTGCCCATCGTGTCGAAGAAGTCGGTGAGCATAAGGGTGAAGATCGTCAAGATCGCCGCCAGGACACCGAGCTCCGCAAACGAGTTGCCCAGGTCGAAGTCCCCGAAGGTCTCGAAGCTCACGGATGCCGAGATGGTATCCGGCACACTGGCCACTCCTGCTATCAGAGCCACGATGGTGGTGGCCACGATGGTGATGATCATCGCCCCCTTGACCTTGCGCGCCAAGAGAACAATCCCGATAAGCACGCCTATCAAGGTCACGCCGTGGGCAGCGGTAGTGGGAAACACGAACTCGACGATCGCGCCGCCCTGCTGAACCAACCCACCAGTTTCCAACCCGATGAACAGGATGAAGAGGCCTATGCCTACCCCGATCGAGTACTTGAGACTGGTCGGTATCGCTGCCATCACAGCTTCCCGCAGACCCAAGAGGACGAGGATGGTTACCAAGATGCCTTCCCAGACAATGACTCCCATTGCTCCTTGGATCGAAAGGCCGTCGGCCGTCAGACCAAAGGCAACGATGGCATTGAGTCCCAGGCCGGCGGCCATGGCGATCGGGTAGTTGGAGAAAACACCCATAGCGATCGTCATGATGGCGGCTACCAGCGCCGTACCGGCTGCCACGGCAGTGGCATCAAGCCCCGCGGCGCTCAGAATCCCGGCGTTTACGAACAAAATGTATGCCATCACCAGGAAAGTGGTGACACCCGCGCGGACCTCGGTGCCTACCGAGGAGCCCCGCTCTGAGATATTGAAATAGCTGTCTAAACCTTGTTTCATTCTTACCTCCTTCTAAAATACTGTCAGAATTTGACAATGGACACCATCCATGCTAAGAGGAGAGGACGGTGGCTATGGCAGCCAAGCGTGTTTTAATTCACGCCAAAGGCCAACGTTTATGGCCTTCTGTCGCAACCGGTGCGCCGAACCGCTCGGTGACCGCCCCCACTTCACAGGACACCCCCGACAAACAGCCCTGGCTTCCACATCGGGACGGAAACGCTAACACCGGAAGGTGCTTCTCTGCTGTCCTCCGTCCCGCGCCTTTAACTGTCACTCGCAGAAGCTGGCCTCCCCTACGCCTCCGACCACCACCAGAAACCCAAGATCAGTACCAGCATCGCTACAAGTCCCACCATCAATTGTGCAGGTCTATCTAATTCGAAGCCTTGAACCGAGAGATAAAGGGAAGACGGAACCAATACAAAGGCGCCAAGAGAGAGCACCGAAGCCGTGAGCCTTCTGCCACCGCGACCGAAATCGAAAACTGCTCCGATTCCAAAAGCCATCCAGTAAACGATGCACGCCACAATGAGTGCTGGTAATGCTCTGTAGGCTGCAAACAACGCACCCAACATGAGCATAAAAAAGAAAAAAGCAGCGAGGAAGCCTAGACATCCAATTGACCGCATAGCTTTTAGGCGTTAGTCCTCTCACCCATTCGGTGCGAAGTCGCCCTAGCCAGCCATACGCGATGTCTCAATTGCGCAGATCGCCTCGCCGGTTACAACTTCGGCGTCTTCTCCTACCATTATCTCCGTCACGGTGCCCGCCACGGGGGAGGGCACTTCGGTCTCCACCTTGTCGGTTTCCACCAGAGCCAGTTCGGTGTCCTTATCCACTTCGTCCCCCACCTCCACCATCCATTCCAGGAGAACTACTTCATCCACGGTCTCGCCCAGTCGGGGCATCTTCACCTCATACCGCATTGGCTGTGTCTTCCTTTCTATGCCGGTGCGTAGATGTTTTGGAACATGGCGTCCACACTCGCCGGGGGACTCGCCTTGGCCGTTTCAACCGCCGCTTCGATGCGGGCGGCAACCCGTTGGTCTATCTGCGCGGCTTGGCCCTCGGCTAACAGCCCCTCGGCTTCGAGCTTTGCCCGGAAGGTGTTGATGGGGTCCCGCTGGTACCACCTTTCGAACTCCCCCTCGGGTCGGTACTCTGCCTTGTCTGCCCGCGAGTGCCCGGCGTAGCGGTAGGTCTTCATCTCCAGAAGGGTGGGGCCCCCACCGGACCGCGCCCTCTCCAAAGCGTCTCCTATTGCCTTGACGGTCTGATCGGGATCCTGTCCGTCGACAATTATCCCCGGAATGCCATAGGAGACGGCCCGGTCGGCCAGATCCTCGATGGGAGTGGTCAAGTTGATCCGGCTGTACTCCCCGTACTGGTTGTTCTCGCAGATGAACACCACCGGAAGCTTCCAGATGGCCGCCAGATTGAGGCCTTCATGGAAGGCCCCGATGTTGGAGGCGCCGTCGCCGAACACGCCGATAGCAACATCGTCGGTTCCCTTCACCTGCGCGGTTAGTGCCGCTCCGGCCGCCACCGGAATCCCGGCGCCGATGATGGCGAACGTTGGAAACAGACCCAGTTCCCGGTCGACGAGATGCATGGAACCGGCGATGCCTCCGATACAGCCCATCTGTCGACCCATGATTTCCCCCATTATCACCTCGGGGGTCATGCCGAGCGCCAGTCCTATGCCGTGCCCTCGGTAGGTGCAGGTGACCAGGTCGGTGGTCCGGGCAGCAGCGGCGAGGCCCACCGCCACCGCCTCCTGTCCCTGGGCGGTGTGGGTGGTGCCATGCACCCCACCCTCGGCAAACAACCCCTGTACCCGATCCTCGAATGAGCGGATCTCCACCATCCGCTCATAGCGAGCCACCCGGTCGGTGGCGAGGGCTTGGCGGCGTTCCATCTTCGTTCCGTCGCTCATCGGGCCGTCCTCCCTTCTCCCACCCACCATGGCTCGGGCGCCCGGCCGGTGGCCAACAGTTGATCGGTCTGGTCGGTTACGTATTCACTGTTGGGCATATAGCGCTGCTCCAGGTCCCGTCCGAAGGGCACGGGAACATCGGGACAGGTGACCCGCAACACCGGAGCCTTCAATTCCCCGAACAGCCGGGAACTTACATAGGCGGAAATCTCGGTCCCCCAACCGGAGGTGTAAGGGCTTTCCTCCACTATCACCAGCCGGCCGGTCCGCCGCACCGCCGACATTATGCCTTCCCGATCCCAGGGGATGAGGGTTTGGAGGTCGATCACCTCGGCCGACCAATAGTCGGAGGCCTGGGCGGCAGCCAAGGCCACCCTCAACATCGCCCCGGCAGTGACGATTGTGACATCGGAGCCTTCCCGCACCTGGCGGGCTCTACCCAGGGGAATGATCCCCTCGTCTCCGGTAGTTACCGGCCCGCGGCCACCGTAGAGCGCCCGAGGCTCCAGCACCACCACCGGATTGGGGTCGCGGATCGCGGAGCGCAACAGTCCGTAGGCGGATTGGGGACCAGAAACCATCACCATCTTCAACCCGGGAGCGTGGCTCATCCAGTTCTCCATGGTCTGGGAATGCTGGCAGCCAAAACCCAATCCGGCGCCGATCGAAGCCCGAACGGTCATCGGGCAGTTGAACGCGCCCTTGGACAGGTAATGGAACTTGGCAGCTTCGGTCACCAACTGATCCAGCGCCACCCCCAGAAACTCTATGAACATGATTTCGGCCACGGGCCGGAGGCCGGTGGCGGCCGCTCCCACCGCCATTCCCAGAAAGCCCATCTCCGAGATAGGGGTATCTCTTACCCGGGAAGGCCCGAATTCCTCCAACAGCCCGTCCGAAGTCTTGAACGGTCCGCCGGCGGCGGCAATATCCTCACCGAACATCACCACATCGGCATCTTCCCGCATCTCGTCGGCGATGGCTGCCGCCACCGCCTGGTTCATCCGCATGCGGGCCATTTACCACAACTCCTTGAGCATCGCAACACCTGCTTCCACCAGGATCGCCTCCGACTCGGGGGCAACCTGCTCTATCAAACCATAACTATGGTGGGCGTAGTCCACTTCATACCCACCATGAGGGTACTCAGCGGCACTGGGCAGATAAGAGATAACCCCGTTGGAATAACCCGAGAAGATGGTATTGGCCCGACCGGCAGGAGATCGCTCCCTGATAGCCAGGGCAATCTCGGCAAAGGCCTCACCGGGAATGGTCACGATCGCCGTGTCGCCGATTCTGATCGCCTGAATGAAAGCCGGGACCCGGTCGTAGGGCGCTTCTTCCAACTGGGGGAGAGCCGCATCCGCCCAACTGATGTGGTACTGGATGGGATTGAGCTCCTCGGGACCGGCCCCGGCCCGGCGGGCTTCCTCCAGGTACTTTTGGTAGTGGTCCCGCTCGGCCTGAACCTCGGCGATGGTAGGGACCCGCTTGAGGGGTAGGTCCACCACGGTTGTCGCCACCGCCAGTTCCTGAGGAGGCTGCGTCTCGGAACGAACCACCCGGTATAGGGAGATGGGCGTTACCGAGCCATAGGAGGTGCGTTCGATGCGGGTCTCGAAGGTCTCGATGTTCCCCAAGGCTTGCAACGCCTCGGCCGCCAACTTCTCCCCGAACGCCCGCTCCGGACCGGTCTCGGGAAGGAAAGCCTGCAGGGGAAGGATGTTTCCCCCCGCACCCTGCAAGAACAAACAGGTGGCCCCGGTCGCTTTTTCCACCGCCTCCCGCAGCGGCCAGGGAAAATCGGGGTTGATGGCGGGGTCCTCGGGGCCCACCACCACCGGGTGGCATCCGAAGCTGACCACCACCGCCAGAGGCGAACCGTCTTCACGGTCGACCCGAATCACTCCCGCATCCCGGTCGATCGGGCCGTCCGGATTCCATCCCAGGATGGTGTTGAGTGAACCGACCGTCCCCTCCACTCTCTGCACCCGCTCCCGGCGGTTCACAGACAGTCCCTTCACCTCCGTGCTGGCCGAACCCACCCGCACCGGAATCAGGTTCTCGGCGGCCAGCCGAGCAGCGGAAACCAGTTGGTGCGGGAGAATCTCAAAGTAGGCCTGCTCGGAAGGGTTGATCTCGTCCAACCGACCCCCCAGCTTCACCCGTGCGGGAGTATGCGGACCGGCGTGGGTGTGGCTCACATTGAGCAGCACCGATTCGGGTCGGGTGGAGATGGCTTCGGCTATTAGTCCTCGGATCATGGTGGCGTAGTCGGGACTGAGAATTGCCAGGTCGATCCCCAATATCGCCACCCTTTCGGCGCCGGAATCGAGCACCAGGGCGGTGGCGGTGAGCGGCGCCCGCACCTCCAAGGCGGGACGCCACCGGCGCACGTATCCAACCAGGTCGGCTGGGACCGGAGGAGTTATGTCGGTCCGACCTACCCCCCCTCGCAAGTTTGTGTGGTCAGAAGTAATGAGGTCGCTCCTTTGGTCAGGATGGTCATTCGACTGTTACGACTATATAAGGAAACAACCAGCGGTAACTCCACTGCCGATCTAATTTTTCAGGCCCGTCTGGGTGGATCAGTAGAAGAGCAGTCCCCCGCTCACATTTATGGTGGCTGCCGAGATGTAACTGGCATGAGTGGAAAGCAGAAATACCGCTACCTGGGCAATCTCTTCGGGTCTCGCCAGCCGACCAACCGGACAAGATTCGGCCATGGCCTGCAGATCAGATGAAGTGAGCCCCACACCCAACATGGGCGTGTCGACCAACCCCGGAGCAATAGAGTTCACCAAGATCCCATGAGGAGCGTAAGCGGTGGAAAGCCCGCGCGACATCGAGACAATCCCTCCTTTAGAGGCCGCATAAACCACCGACCCGTGGCTTCCACCCGTCCACCACCCCTGGGAGCTGAGATTGACCATGCGTCCGCCCCCGCCGCGGGCTTTGATCGCCTCTCCCACCGCCTGATTCAAAAAGAAAGACGCCTTCAGATTTATTCCGTGCTGAATGTCCCAATCCTCCACGGTTATCTCGGCCGTGCTCCATCGGCGTATCAAAACTCCTGCACAATGGACCAACCCCCACAGATCAGCGAACTCCGCGATGGCCTGATCGACCACTTTTTGGGGAGCGTCGGCACCGGCCAGATCGATCTCTAAGGCCAGATGACGATCAGGATTATCCCATTCTTTCACTTCCTCCCGCAACGCCGGACCGTTCAGATCCACCCCGCACACTCGCGCCCCGCAAGCCGCAGCCAGCCGAGCGGTCGCCCTTCCAATGCCACTGGCGGCGCCGGTGATGATCACCCCCCGGTCGGCGAGCCCGGCGCCGATCGAAAGCTGGTGGTCACTCATTGATCCAAAAAGGCTAGCGTGACTCGGGACGACAGGACTCACAAAGCGGTAGGGTAAACCTCGGCATCGACCGGTACGCCTCTATATGGAACACCAATCTTTTTCCCAAGACGAGCGCCAGCCGCGGCTGGCGCTCGTTCCCGACCGGCTGTGGAACCCACCGGACGCCGAAGCGCAGCCCGGCAAGGCGCTGGTAATCACAGGAGACCGAATCCAGAGCGTCGTGGACGCCAGGACCCTCCCAGGCGCTATGGACCGGTTGCGTTTTCCTGGCTGCACCCTCCTCCCGGGTTTGATCGACGGCCATGTTCACCTGGCCTCATGGATGATCCCTGCCCTCCTGGCGGCAGGAGTGACCACCGTCCGCGACATCGGCAACAATCTCGACTGGATACTTGGGCTGCGCCGCCGACTGGCCGCCGATCCGCGGCCCAGTCCCCGCATTCGCTGCTGCGGCCCGGTTCTTGACGGCAACACGGTCAACTGGCCGCTGCTCGGAGAACCCCACCCGGACCCGGCGGGCGTGGCTGCAAAAGTGGCTGCGCTTGCCGCGGCCGGAGTGGACGAGATCAAGCTCTATGTGCATCTTGATCTGGAACAGGTAGAGGCGGCAGTAAAGGCCGGCCGCCGCCACCAGGTCCCAGTTGTGGCTCATCTGGGAGAAGTAAACGCTCTGGAAGCCGCCCGGGCGGGAGTGGCGGAAATCCAGCATTTGAGCGGGATAATCAATCCCTTCGACGGCGCCCGCCTCGTCAACCTGAAGGAATTAGCGCCAGCGCTGATCGAGGCCGACACGGCCTTGTGCCCCACTCTTGTGGTTTGGGATCGGCTGGCCCGCCTCAGCCATTTCGTTACCCGCCCCGACCCGAGACTCCGGTGGGTTCCCGCCGAGATCAGGGCGGCGTGGGACGCTTTCCCGCACCGCCACGATCCGGAAGGGTCTCGAGGTCGGGTGGCGGCAGTGGAAGAGATGAGACAGATGATCCCGTTGCTATATCGAGCCGGAGTGTCGATCATCAGCGGGACCGACGCACCATGGCCGTATCTGATCCCTGGGTTCAGCCTCCACGACGAGTTGGCCATGCTGACAGCATCGGGCCTGACACCCGTCCAAGCGCTTACCTCCGCCACCCAAGAGGCCGCCAAACGGTTGGGCGTGGACCATCTAACTGGGACCCTGGAAGAGGGAAAGGTGGCAGATCTGGTGATCGTTAAGGATGATCCTCTCTCCGAGATACATCACGTGGGCCAAGTTGAGGAGGTCTTCCGACGAGGACAGCGGGTGACGGTCAAAGATCTGGAACCAGGAGCATTCCATCCCGACGATCCCGTAAACCAGTCTTTGGCTGCCTATGCCTGGGGGCTCTCCCGGCCAAAATGACTGGCCCTTTACCCGGCCTCACAGCCCAATTCACAGTTAGGGTATTTTCCGATTAACGGCGACTGAATAAGAGGCCGTCCTTGTGTTGATTGACAGAGAAAGGTCGCGAATGCCACGTAAGTTGATAGTTGGATTGGCGGTTGTAGCCCTCTTGGCAGCAGCCTGTGGAGGAGATGCCGAGGAGGAGCCCGCCACCACCGTGGCCCCTGAGACCACGGCCGCCGCGGTTGAAGAACCCGCCAACCGGTGAGGGCGCCACGGAGGAAGAAGAAGCGGCGCCTTCCGGTGATTATGAAGCGGTGATCCGCCCGGCCCAACAGCGCTGGCGGATCGGTTACGGTGACGGCTTGTCCGGTATTCCGTTCACCGACAGCGTGACCGACAACATCAACGCCATCGCCGAGGAGATGGGCGTTGACATCATCTACTGTGACAACGCCTACGACCAGGAAAAGACCGTGGAGTGCTCCAACCTGCTGATCACCCAGGAAGTTGACGGAGTGATCTTCGCCAACTGGATCGCCGGCACGGAAGATCTCATCTCGGGCATCTTCCACGACGCTGGAGTCCCCTGCGTCTCCTACGACGGCCCCCACCCCGGATGCGTGGCCTTCGGCCCCGACAATTACGAAGCCGGAGTGGCCGCCGGTCGGTTCCTGGCTCAATTATGCAATGGACCAAGGATGGAATCCCGCCGATACCGAACTGCTGTTGGTTTGGACTCCAGACGTGCCCGTTCACAAGGCCCGGGCAGATGGCACCACCGACGGCGTTCGGGAGTTGTTCGACATTCCCGATGACAACATCCACGACATTCCCACCGAAGGCCTCAGCGACACCCTTCCCAACGTAACCACCTGGTCGATCGGCAACCCCGACGCCAAGCATGTTTTGTGCTTCGGGCACAGCGACCAGCCCGGCGTGGACTGCGGTCTGGCGCTGGAACAGAATGGCTTCTTGGGCAACGCCGCCGCTACCGGAACCGGAGCCTCAACCACTCATACTTATAGGGGCCCCTTGAGCCTACTGGCAGCGGGCGTGCTGGGGTCGTTCAACGCCTTGCTGATAGTCAAGTTCCGGATCAACCCGATCATCGCCACCCTGGGAACCCTGCTCTTCTATCGAGGCTTGGCCTTCGTGTCCACCGGTGGCGACAACATCGTGGTCGGGGTCAACGCTTGGAGCGAACTGGGAAGGGGTTCCTGGCTGGGGGCCCCGATCACCGTTTGGTTGTTCCTGGCGGTGGTGGTGATTGGCATGTTCTTCATGCGATTTACCGTGGCGGGCAGTCACCTCTATGCCGTCGGCGGCAACAGCGAGGCCTGCCGCAACGTCGGCATCAGGGTTGACCGGCTTCGAGGCTGGACATATGTGGCCCAAGCCTGTTTGGCAGGGCTGGCCGGCCTGATGCTCACGTCCCAGAGCGGCACCGCATTGCCGAGTGCCCTGAACGGAGCGGAGTTGGACATCATCGCCGCCGTACTTCTGGGCGGGATCGCTTTGAGCGGAGGAAGGGGAGGCCTGCTGGGAACTCTCCTGGGATTGCTGATCATCGGAGTCGTACAGAACGGCTTGATCCTCGCTCAAGTGCAGATCTACTGGCAATCGGTGGTGCGCGGCGCCATCCTGATAATCGCCGTCACTCTGGACAGTCTGCGACGAGGTGGCGGATACCGATAGCTACTCGGCCACAGATGCGGTCCTCTATCACAAAAGGGGGTTCCCAACTGTGGGAACCCCCTTTTTGGTTAAGTGGTATCGCGAACTAGAGGTTGTTGTATATCGCCGTCTCGAAGTCGAGATAGCCAACCACGGATGTGGGATCGGCGAACGGGAAGATCTGGGTGGCCCAGAAGCCTCCGACGCCGTTCTTGCGGTCGATCCAGTAGTAGAGGTTGGCCAATCCGGCCCAAGCGAGTGCTCCCGCCGGTCGGCCGGTGGGGGCGTCCTCGTCATTGATCATGAAGGTCAGAGCCCAGGACTTGGGCATGCCGGGGAAGAACTCGGCATAGTTGGAAAGAAACGGGATCACTCCGGGTAGACCCTTGATCTTCATCTCGCCCAGCCCGTTCTGGGCCGCCATCTCCACCGTTTCCCTGCTGACTATCCGCTGCCCGCCCGGACCCATGCCATCGTTCAGCCACATCCGGATGAACTTGCAGTAGTCCTCGACGGTCGAGTACAAACCGTGACCGGCCATGTGCACTTCGGGGTCCGCCGGCAACTCGAAGTCCAGGGGCGCCAACGACCCGTCATCGGCGCGGCTATGGATAAGCGCCATGCGACTCCGCATTTGCTCACTCAAGTCAAAGGAAGTCGAATCCATCCCCAGTGGTTCGAGTATCCGCTCCGACATCACCTCGCCAAGACGTTTCCCGGTGATGCCCTCAACCACCTGACCGGCCCAGTCAATGTTAGATCCATACTCCCACTCGTCTCCCGGATCGAAAAGGAGCGGGGTCATCAGGGCCGCCTTGGAAGCCGTGACGACACTGGGCTGACCGTGATCCTCCGCCAACTTGTTGTATTTTTCGTTGAAGAAATCGTAGCCAAAACCAGCGGTGTGGAGGAGCAACATCCTGGTTGTCACATCCCGCTTCGGGGGACGGAGCATGGGGTCTCCGTTGTCATCAAACCCGTCCAGCACCTGCAGATCGCCGATCTCCGGCACGTAGTTCTTAGCCGGAGCGTCGAGGTCAAGCCGTCCGTCCTCGACCAGCTGCAGGCAGGCCGTGCCGGCGATGGCCTTGGTTGTCGAGAAGATCGCGCATATGGTGTCGGTGGTCATCGCCGCACCGTTACCGAGCGAACGGACACCTGCCGCCCCCTCATAGATGTTGCCCTCACGGTTAGTTGCCAGGGCGACGACGCCGGGGACCCGTGGACTCCCGGATATCACGCCGTCAAGGACCGCGTCTGCGGCCTTTGCCAAGTTGCTCATGTACTGCTCCTTTGCATGTGTGTTGGAGCATAGGCGAGCAGAGTTGTCTCGTTTCATCGAGACAACTCTGCTCCACCATTAGAATGGGGTGAGTCGTATTCCTGCCGTCGGAGGGAGGCCCTCATGTCCAATGTTGCCCTTCGGTCCCCGCTTTGTAAGAAGGCGATGGCTGAATTGGAAGCAATGGGGACTGCCCAGAATCGCAAGATTTACGCCCGCCACGGGGTAAGAGAGCCGATGTTCGGGGTGAGTTACGCCAACTTGAGGAAACTCGCTAAGAGGCTCGGGCCAGACCATCGTCTGGCCCGGGAATTGTGGTCATCGGGCAATCACGACGCCCGGGTGCTGGCCACGAAGGTGGACGATCCTGCTCAGGTCACGGCGCACATCCTCCGCAGGCGGGTAGAGGATGTGAACAGCTACGTTCTGGCCGATGCACTGGCTTCTCTCGTCAGTCGAACCACCTTGCGGGACCAACTGGCAGCCGAATGGACCACCGACCCCCCGGACGAATGGACCGGAACGACCGGCTGGTCACTGGTGGCAGCCCAAGCTCTGGACACTGAAAGCCCTCTGACTGACACCTATTTAGGCGAGCGCCTGGCCTATATAGAAAGATATATCGCGGAGGCTGCCAATCGAGTCCGGCACTCCATGAACGGGGCTCTGATAGCCATAGGTTGCAGGAGCCCGGAGATGCGGCGGGCGGCGGAACAAGCGGCCGCCCGCATCGGCAAGGTGGAAGTCGACCACGGCCAGACTTCTTGCAAGACACCCGAGGCCATCCCCTATCTGGCCAAAGTCTGGAAACGCAAGGCCTCCCGCCGAAGCTCCTAAAACAGCGTATCGGGGGGCAATGCCGTCTTCTGTGGGCCCGTAAGGGTAGTTTTCCCCGTAAAGAACCAGGGTGTTGGGAAATGCGATCTGTGCTTACTTCCTCTGTTACTAACAGACGAGGATCTGTCTTCATAGCAATCCTGATGACCGTGGTCGTTGGGGCGTCATGTTCGCCTGATTCCGAAAAGACGCCTGCGGCGGACTCGGCGACCACCGAGGCGGTGGGGACAACTGCCCCCGCCGGCCAAACCGCAACCACCGCGCCGGCCACGACCGCCACTGTTGTACCGGAGCCGTCTTCAACTGCCACCTCCATACCAGACACGACGATTGCGGCCGAGAGGGCCCTGAGCTATCTCCATCAACTCTTGTCCTCCGAGGCCAACATCGGCCAACTGGTGGCGGAGGTGCGCGCGGTCAACAACGAATGGGACAACCCGTTTGGAAACGGGGTCACGTATGCGGAATTCGAAACGGCCTTAGAGGATGCTGTCCAGCGCGCTCAGGTATTGCTTGAAGCGTTTGAACTCATAGAACCTCCATCGGAGAGCGGGATTCCGAACGAACATCAGACCGCTCTCACCGCGGTCCGCCGGATACCCGACATGGTGACAGAGATGCTGGAGGGATTAAGGTCGTCGGACACCGGCCAGGCTCGCAAGGCGGCGCTGTCGAGGGTTTCCGCCGCGTTCAACATCTTCAATGAAGTGATCGAACGGGTGGCGATGGTCATCGGGGATGAAGGAATCGCGGCGCTCGAGGGCAACAGCGCCGGGACCACCACCACCCAACCCGACGAAACCACCACCACCCAACCCGAAGAGGAAACCACCACCACCACCCAACCCGAAGAGGAAACCACCACCACCACCCAACCCGAAGAGGAAACCACCACCACCACCCAACCCGAAGAGGAAACCACCACCACCACCCAACCCGAAGAGGAAACCACCACCACCACCCAACCCGAAGAGGAAACCACCACCACCACCCAACCCGAGACGGCGGCTGCAGTGACAGCGGAGTTTTGGCGTCCTGGTCTGGCTGAGGAGGCGCTGGCGCTGGTGAACCCGGGTTCGGTTGGGGCGGACGATTGGAGTCTGGTCGAAGAGAGTCAGAATTACGGAACACGCTCGTTCTACAGATTTCATTTCCTGAGCACGCCGGTCTCTGAGGCGGACGGTCTGACCGAACAGCAACGGGTGGAGCTTGTCCTCTTCGGTGGGGCTCTCACCAGCGCGCGGCAGGCGTTGGAGCAGAGCCCCATCATTTACTACCCCTACCGGTACGACATCCGCTGGGATGAATATCCCAATGTGGCCACCGTGTCCGCCGCCTACCCGCAGGGAGAAACACGTCAGATAATTACCCGCCGAAGTGGCGCCTCCTGGACCGCCGATCAAAATGTTGACCTCCCGGGCGGCCCTCCCATCCGTGCCACGACGCCCTTCGCGACGCCGCGTTGGGCGGATACCGCGGGGATCCTGGGAAGGAACTGTCCGGCCGTCGAAGACATCTGGACCAGGGGCGCGGCGGTATCAGACTCCTGCACCCTGAACGCAATAGAGAAGGCTCTTGACTACTTGTGGACGGAATCCTCGGATCTTCGTCAAAGAGCCGTACGAGATGGGCATGTCCTGACCGGCCTCTTCGGTCGGCTCGACAACCAGGACAACGCCTACCTGGCCGGGCTTTATGGAGAGAAGGCAAGAGCCGGGGTCACCAGCAAGGTGCGAAACGTGCGCTGGGCGGGCAACTGGGCTGGGGCCTCCATGATCTACCTTGAGTATCAGAATACGCAGGCGGACCGGGAATTGACCCGAGAGGAGAAACGGGACGCCATCACCTACTTCACGGGTCTGGAGGAACTGGGTATATCCATCGATTCCAGTTTCCTACAAGGGCAATTCACTATGGGCTTTGCGTGGGACTGGAACAGTACTTTGATGGTCCGCACCGCCGACGGTACATGGCGGATGTCCTACCGCTCATTCTGCCGCTTCCATCGAACTCTGAATGTGGTCGACCAGCCGCAGTTTCTCTGCCCCGGTGATCCCACTCCACATTTTCCTGACTCCGATTTCTACGACCGTGACCTCTGGCCACCGAACCACGTTCATTACTACAGCGACCCACGCCAGGAGAACTCCCCGCGGCTCAATCCTCAATATGTCGGGGTGCCACCATCATGACCTCCAGATGCGGCATCCGCTCAGTATCGTTCTCCACGCTCTATGGAATTGTCTCGAACATCTGAGGAACCAGGCGGTTCCCGCCCGACCCCGCGCGGAAGTATTGTCGTCTACCTTTTCGTCCTCGCAACAGTGGTTCTGAGCAGCGGTTCGTGTTTACTCTTCGAACCTGAAGAGTCTCTCGAACCGAGCCCCACCATCACCGCGCCGGTCCCCACCACAACCATCGCACCCCCCGCCCCTACCACAACTGCCGCCTCCACCACCAGTGCCGCTGCGCCAACCCAGACCAGCTGAATCCGAGAGTCCCGACACAACCTCCACGACCCTGTCCCCCCATCAGCAGTCAATGACCTATCTGGACCAGATGTTGGTTGCCGTGGCCGACATAGGCGAACTGGTGGCGGGCGTGGAGACCATTAATGACAACTGGGATAACCGGTCACAGACCGGCGTCTCATCTTCTGAGACCGAAGCGGCTCTGGAGAGCGCGGTCGAGCGGTCGGAACAGCTGCGCGAGGCCTTTGAACTCATAGAACCTGCGCCGGCAGACGGGATGGCGGAAGAACATCGAACGGCCACAGCCGCGGTCGGGCTCATCGCGGATACAGCCTCGGAGATGCTGGACGGTCTTCGGTCCACGGATACGGGCCAGGCTCGCCGAGCGGCGGTTGTGGGATTCCTAACCGCTTTCGACATCCTCCAAGAAGCTGTCGGTCGGGTGGCGATCCTCATCGGAGACGAAGGGATAGCAGCGCTTGAAACCAGCAGGTCCGGTGTCACGGTACCGGAAACTTCAGTTCCACAAACTACGGCGCCGCGAACCGCCTCCAATACGGCGACGGCCCCTCCCGATCCCGGAAATACCAAGAACTGCAGTGATTTCACCACTCAGGCTGAAGCTCAGAAGTGGTATGACACCTACTTTCCCTTCTATGGCGATGTCGGGAAGTTGGATACCAACGACAACCAGATCGCCTGCGAATTCCTGCCGTAAGCAGGGGCGGCTGGACTCCGCCGCCAGGAGAACTCCCCCCGGCTCAAGACTGAGTTATTACCTTGGTTAAGATGGGCCACTAGGTATATTGCGAGAGGATGGAATTGCTTTTTCAGTACGCACAAAGGCCGTACGGGGATCGCGTTTAAGATCTGCAATCCCATTTCAACTGATGATGCTCATGCGTAAATCCGGGATTTTATTCTTGACCCTGTCCTTGATCTTTTTGGGCGGCTCGTCATGCCTGCTTGATCCCGTCGAGACCCCTCCCGCAAGTTCAACCACCGCAGAGGGAGCCGCCACCACTTCTCCCCCCACCATCACCACCGCGCCCCTGTCCACCACCACCACCGCGCCACCCACAACGACCACCACGCTGCCACCCGAGACAACCACCACCACCGCGCCACCCACCCCCACCACCTTCCCTACCGAGGTGATACTGAATTACCTGAAAAGAGTGCTCACCTCTGAAGTTGGCGTCAGCGACTTAGTAGAGGAGATAAGTGGGATCAGCAACGATTGGGACAACCGGTCCGAGACCGATGTCACCTATACGGATACCGAAGCCGCAATGGAGGCGGCGGTGGAAAGGATGCAGACCGCCCAAGCGGACTTCGAACTAATGCAACCACCCCCCACAGATAGCTTCCCAGAGAAACACCTAACTGTGGTCTCCGCGGCTGGCCAGGTGGCGGGAGCAGCAACCGAGATGCTGAATGGCTTGCAGTCAGCTGATACCGGTGAGCAGCGTCAAGCGGCGCAGGTGGGACTGGTTGCGGCGTTTGGGGTTTTCGTGGAGGGAATCGATGAGCTCATCGCCGAATTTATCGGAGATGCAGAGATAACTGCTCTCATCGTGAGCAGAAGCCTGACGGTCACAGCCCCCGCCGGCTCCGACGGAACCGCCGGTACCGAGACGACCACCACAACCACCGAACCAAGCAACTGACATCGACAAGTCCAGGCAAGTGATCAGCCCGGGCGAAACCGGGTCAATCGAGCGGCCGAGGGGTCCAAGAGAACAGTAACCCGGGGGTGCAGTTGGAGGGCCGAAGCGGGAACCGCCGAAGTGATCGGGCCATGGAGGGCGGCTCGCACCGCCTCCGCTTTGGAAAGCCCGGTCGCAAGGACCAGCAGATGCCCCGCCTGTCTTATGGTGGCGATTCCTTGAGTTATCGCTTGGCGGGGTACATCTTCGGGGCGGGGGAAAAACCGGGCATTGTCGGCCTTGGTGGTGTCCGTCAAACGCACCACCCGGGTGCGAGGCTCAAGTGAAGAACCCGGCTCGTTGAACGCCAAGTGGCCGTTGCGACCCACCCCGAGGACCTGCAAACCCACTTGCGCCCGGGTCACCAGCTGGTCGTATCGGGCGCACTCCAGATCGAGGTCCGAATCGTCCCCGGCGGGCCCATGGAGACGACTGGGGTCAATATCCACATGCCTTCCGAAACGAGTTTCGATGACTTTGCCGTACGACTGCGGGTGCTCCGCACCGAGTCCGACGTACTCATCCAGCAAGAAAGCCCGCACTCTGACAAAGCTCAACCGCCCCTGGCGGCAACGACGGATCAGTTCCCGGTAGAGGGACTGCATTGACCCTCCAGTAGCCAGGCCCAGCACCGGCCAAGGCACGGAAACAAAGTAATCCTGAATCACCTCGGCGACATGGCGGGCCAAGTCACCAGAATCCCTTTCCACAATCACCTCCATAGGTGTCACCGCCCAGATGGCAGACAAAACACATATTTAGGTCGTAAGAATGGCCTCAAGCAGGGAGCCCACCGGTCTTGGCGCCGGTTATAAACGCCACCAGATCATCTTTGGTAACCTGGCTCACCTCCACCTCGGCAGCCTTGCGCCCCTGGCGCAAAATGACTGCGTTGTCGCACACCGCGGTCACCCGATCCATGTTGTGAGTGATTAACAAAACCGCCACGCCGGCATCCCGAAGGGCGATGATCAGATCGACAACCCTCTGCGCCTGCTCCACTCCGAGCGCCGCGGCCGGCTCGTCCAGCAGGACGATCCGTTGTCCCCAGGCCACTGCCCGACCGATGGCGATGGCTTGGCGCTGACCACCAGACAACAGACCCACCGGTCCTCGCAGTGAAGGGATGAAGATACCGAGCCTCGCCAGGGTGCCCTGGCACTCCCGGTACATTCGCCGCTTGTTCAGAAAACCGATCCGGGCTCCCAATCGGCCGCCCCGGGTGTACTCCCGGTTTAGAAACAGGTTTTCGACCACATTGAGAGAGTCGATAAGAGAAAGGTTCTGGTGAACAGTCTCGACACCGAGGGTCCGGGCCACATCAGGAGAGGAGATGCGATGGGTGGCGCCGTCGACGCTGATGGTCCCCGAGTCGGGCTGATATATCCCGGCTATGCATTTGATCAGCGTGGACTTCCCGGCGCCGTTGTCCCCCAAAAGCGCCGTCACCCGACCCCGGTACACATCCAGGGACACTTGGTCCAAGGCCTGCACCGCCCGGAAGGCCTTGGACATATTCCGCACCGAAAGCGCCGGTGTCGTCATCTGTTACCCCAGGAGACCGGAGTGCCTTCCACATTCCAGATCCCGACCACCCTCGGATTGCCCAGACTGACGCCGGCAATCCCCGCCACCCAGGCGCGTGTGACGAAAGCCTGAATACGAAAGCCAGCGATCACTGTGTCGCCCTCCCGGAGGCTTCGGCCCTCCGGCGGGTGAAGCCGCGCGTAGTAGTCGATCCCCGCCGGATCGGGCATATCGATCGGCACCGACGGCTGAGCCACGTCCTCGGGCCCGGTCGCCGCCACCACTTTGGCCTGGTAGGGGTCGAAGACCGGATCCACATAAAACCCCCCACCAAAGCACAAAGGCACACCTTGGTGTATATGGGCGACCTCGGTCAGATACAGCACCGCCGGCTGTTCGGGAAGATCCGCCACCGCATGCAACGGGGTGGTCCCGGTCAAACCGTGCCCCGGCTCCACCTGGGTAGCGCCGATGTCGGCCAGCAAATCGAGCACCACCGTCGAGGTTGTCCCAGGAGCATTGACCTCGATGGGAAAGTCCGACCCCAAGTGGTCAAGGGCGGCCTCCACCCCCCGGGCCAGGGTTTCCACATTGGGAGTCGGGTTAACCTGCCCGGCCGCCGAGTCGTACAGGAGGGCGGGGAAGGTGGTAAGCCCGGCGAACCGCAGTCCGTCGAGACCGTTGACGAAGTCGATCGCCTTGGAGATCTCTTGCAGATGAAACCCTCCCTCGTGTCCCGGATAGAAGACATCTCCGTGATCCCAAATGCGAAGAAGCACCTGTTGTGTGCCTCCCCCCGCGGAAACCGCCCGCGACGCTTCGACCGCCTTGTTGCGGGAAAAGATCGTCCAGTACTCCGGCGCCAGACTCGCCGCTTCTTCCGCTTCGGCGCGAGGCACCTGGACCAGATGACCCAGGTTGCCCACCTTGTGGCCGTTGGCCACGATGGGTCGCGCGCAGGCCATGTCGACCGCCACGTACCCGTCCGCTCCGGCGTCGGTGATGACCCGAAGGGCTGCTGCTGCCCGGCCCACCTGTTTGCTCATCGCGTACACCTTCAACTGGCGACGGTGCGCCTCGGCGGTCATAAGGCGCGCATTCGAGGCCACCGCGTCGAGGTCCAGCACGTAACTGTTGGCCGGGATCAGGTTGTCCTGGTGAAGTTGGACCGCCGCCTCCAGGAAAGCCCGGTTCCTGGTGAGCAGTGAGTCAAGGAACATCGTCGCCCACGCTTTCCGAAGGTGCCCTCATACTGAGCGCCACCGCCACGATGATGATGAAGCCTCGGGCGATCAACTGATCCGCCACTTCGAGGCCCATGAGAATCAATCCGTTGTTGAGCATCGCCATGATGAGAGCCCCGGTAACCGCCCCGCCGATGGAAGCGCGGCCGCCAAACAGGCTGGTGCCACCGATCACAACCGCCGCGATCACGGTGAGCAGGTCGTTTTCGCCCAGATCATGGCGACCGATGGACAGCCGTCCGGCCAGCAGCACCCCTGCGAAAGACGCCGCTACCGAACTAACCATCAGGGCGCCGATTCGAATGCGGCCGGTATTGAGGCCGGCCGCATTGGAAGACGCCCGATTGGCGCCCGTGGCCAGGACATGTCTCCCCCAGCGCAGATGATGGAGGGCGAAATGGCCCAACGCAAAGACGACGAACGTCCAGATCACCAGCGAAGAGATCGGGCCGAGCGACCCGGCGCCAAATAGCGCGGAGAAAGCGTCGTTGCGAATCGGCATGGACTGCAGGTTGTTCATATTGCGGGCGACCCCGCTGATGATGCCCAGTGTCCCCAGGGTCACCAGAAAAGATGGAATGCGTATCTTGACCGTAATGAGACCGTTTACCAGGCCCACCAGTGCCCCCACGGCCACCGCGGCCAGCGCTCCCAGAAAGAACCCGTAGTCGGCCACCACCACCGCGGCCACCAGCGAGGAGAGCGCAACGGTCGATCCGATCGAGAGATCTATCTCGGCCGAGGCCAGAGCGAACGCCATACCGACCGCCATCACCGCGATCGGCGCCGCCTGGCGGCCGATGTTCAAGAGGTTCGACCAACTCAGGAAACCATCATCCCACAGTATCAGGGCGAAGACAGCGAGAATCGAGACGAAAGCCAAATAGACCACGTACCGGCGATACCCGCCGTCCTCGCCCTGGTTGTTCCATGGCCGCCTCAACCGGGCGGCGGTCCTAGCCAAGACATGGACTTGCTTCACAGCGGAACTGTTCCTCGAGCGTTCAGGTCTCCACTACAGCTTATCCACCGAGTGCTGCCATGACTTCTGCGGGTGGGTCGGCGGCCAGTGACTGCCGGTAGGCATCCACGATGTTGTCAGCGGTCACCTTGATCGCCGGTACCACTGTGAACGCCGGCGCCTGCTTACCCAACAGCCCATAAGCGCCCTCCAAAGCCATGGTCCGTCCCAACGCATACGCCTCATCCGCCGCGATACCAACAATGTTGCCACCTTCAACCAAGTCCAACGAGACATTGGTATCCAGATCCAAAGTCACCACCGCCACATCCGAAGCGCCAGCCGCCCGCAAAGCAGCCAACACCCCATCGGCCGGACCAGCCGACCACGGCGCATAAATGCCATCCAGATCAGGATTACGCGTCAACAAAGAAGCCGCGATCTCCTCAGCAGCAGCCGGATCAGCCAACCCCTGCTCAGAAACAATCTCAATCCCCGGATAACGCTCAGCTATCCAAGTCTTGAACGCCTGATCACGCTGATTGGTCACGTAATAGGCGGCATCATGGAAGATGAAACCCACCTTCCCCTCACCACCCAACGCATCGGCCAACAAATCCGCAGCGGCGATTCCCATCGCCGCCAAGTCATCGGTGACCACACCCACATAATCGACGCCGTGCACATAGCCCTCAGGCACATTGCTCAAAAACACCAACTGCACTCCGGCCTCAACCGCAGGACGAAACGCCACTGCGCCCGACACCGATCAGCACCAGACTGATGATGATGTCCAACCCCTGCTCAGAAACAATCTCAATCCCCGGATAACGCTCAGCTATCCAAGTCTTGAACGCCTGATCACGCTGATTGGTCACGTAATAGGCGGCATCATGGAAGATGAAACCCACCTTCCCCTCACCACCCAACGCATCGGCCAACAAATCCGCAGCGGCGATTCCCATCGCCGCCAAGTCATCGGTGACCACACCCACATAATCGACGCCGTGCACATAGCCCTCAGGCACATTGCTCAAAAACACCAACTGCACTCCGGCCTCAACCGCAGGACGAAACGCCACTGCGCCCGACACCGGATCAAGCACCAGACTGATGATGATGTCAGGGTTCTGCGCCATCACAGTCTCCACATCATTGGCCTGCTGAGCAGCATCACTGCGCCCGAACTGCGCATTGGTCTCGGCAATCACCTCAATACCCAACTCGGCGAAAGCATCCCGAGCGCCCTGACTCACTGCATCAGTGAAAGCACCCGCCGTATGCCAAAGCAAAGCCGCCGTATACCCCCCAGACCGCACCTGCCCAATCTCGTCACCACTCAAAACAATCTCACTAGAAGCAGTAGCCTCCTCACCACCCGGCCCCTGAGTAACCGGCGCCACCGGCTCAGCAGGAGTTGCTGTCGTAACAGGTGACTGGGTAGTGGTGGCTGCGGCGGCTGCCTGGGTAGTGGTAGTTTCCTCCTCGGCATCGCCGCCGCAAGCTGCCGCAACCAGACCTAGCACTGCCACCAGACTGGTTACGAGCCATATTGCGGGTGTTCTACGTTTGGGGTTCATAGCTCCTCCTTATGTTGTTGACTTCTCGGCTCCGCACCACGACGCCACGAAGTGCGCCAGGGCCCGGGTTAAGGACACAAACTGTTCAATCGGCAGTCTTTCAAAAGGTGTATGGCAGGTGCCGATATCACCTGCCGCGAAGTAGACGCCGGGGATGCCCACCGAGCGGAGAAGCGGCTTCTCCGACCAGTAAGGGGCGCCCTCGATCCGGGCCTCTTGCCCGGTGGTCACCCGGATGGCATGAGCCAATTCGGATACGCCCGGATGATCGGCGGGCACTTCATCAGGTGTTCCTCCCACCGCATGGTCTCTGGGGGCGGAGAACACCACCTCCGCCGAGACCCCGGCTTCTTCACAGACTCTGGCGGTCTGGCACAGCAAACCCGAAACCGCGCGCAAGGTGCGACGGCGAATCGCTGCTGTCATGAAATGGTGTATCGCCGCCGGGCACCGGTCGGACAACCCCGCGGATGAACGGGTTCCGGCAGCCCTGGGCTCAAACGCAAGAGCGCCCACCCACCAACGGGCATTGCATCACTCCAAAGTCGGAAAGGCTCTCAAAACCATTGAGGAGTCCCGCCGCGCGCACTGGGCCACCATCGCCGCGTTCAAATTCCTGACCCTGACGGCCACACGAAGCGGCGAAGCCCGGCTAGCCACCTGGGCAGAGATCGACCTAGAAACGGCAACCTGGACGATACCTGGCGAGAGGACTAAAACGGGCCACTCTCACCGCGTGCCTCTCTCTACGGCTGCTCTGGAGACTCTTAGCGAAGTCCGAGAGCGGACCGGCGGCGAAGGTTTGGCCTTCCCGTCACCGAGAGGCAAACCGCTCTCGGACTCAACGATGAGCAAACTCTGCAAAGAGAACGATGTCGGATGCGTTCCGCATGGGATGCGAAGCAGCTTTCGAGATTGGTGCTCCGACTCCGGCATCCGCCGTGAGGAAGCAGAACAGGCACTCGGACACACTGTGAAGGGCGTCGAAGGCGCTTATGCCCGCTCCGATCTGCTCGAACGCCGCCGTCCGGTCATGGAGAGGTGGGGCAAATACTTGGAGCAGTAGCACTACGCCTTCGAAACGAACGATTTCTAGTAGCGGAGGGAACCGATACAAGACGTTGTGGCATTAGGACTCCAACTGGTGGCGTCCGGCAGCCACCGTTCTTGGTAAGACGGCTGCGCTAGCTTCGCCACTAATGCTGGGGATCCCCGCCGATGCCTTACTCCGGTTGGAACTCGGACTCGTTTGATCCTCCCACGCTTTTGGTATCCCTGCGTGGCCCTCTCTGATTGCGTCGTTGCTCATATCGCCCCGCTGAACATCAAACCGAATGCCATTAGCAGGACTGCGGAACCGACAGTGGTTTCTACCACGATCCTTGCTGCCATTTCCCGGTGATAAATCGCACCGGGGCTGTCCCCGCTGCGCGTCATCCCCCAAATGCCCGCCAGCACGGTCCATGCGCCGGTGCAGATCGCCCACCACATGACAACCAGGCACAACGTTCTGCCATTACAGGGTGACGGCCCCCCGGAGAGGATGCTCAATCCAATCAACGCCCCTGCTGCAAATGAGGCGGTCTCCCACCAGGGGGCTCCGCTCTGATCTGGCTGACCTGATTCCCCACAAACGCAACTATGTGCTAGTGATCAACGACGGTCTCGGCGCCCGGCAATTGGCTCGTCCCGGCGCCGGTCGGTTACGTCGTTTCCAGCGGGCTGTTCTGACGCGCCGGCTTTGTTACGATCTTCAGACCGACTCTGGTAGAAGCGAAAACTTCTCTCGCCACTTAATGCAACGTAGCGCATCACGTTCTTCATAAACACGCAAGGCAGACTGAGGGTCCAGCGTGAACGCTTTCTCCCTATTCTCTGCCAGTGCTGTTATTCGCATCGTATACCAGGCCGTTACCCCGCCCCGGGTTGGGGAGTCGAATATCGGAAACTCAGGATCGCCACCTTCCTCGGTCAACCAGACCTCTGCGAGCCGCGGATTAAGAACCATTGCACGCGCCACACTCACCATGTCTACAGCACGTCTGATCCACGCTGCATCCTTCGATGGTGCGAGCCGCAGGAGGCCTGGTGGGGGCCGGACAGCAGCGACCGCTGCGACCTCTTGCAGGAACCAGCCGGCGTCGAGCGCCTTGTAGGTGCCCGTGGGGACGTCGGCCTGCTGCGTGTAGCTATTTCCCCAGCATGCGATGGTGTCGTCGGTTCTGATGGCGCAGTTGTGTAGCGAGCCGCCTGTGACGGTCTTGTTAGGTGCCCGCTGGGGCGTCGGTTTGCCCGTGGCTGTTGCTTCCCCAGCACGCGCTGGAGGGACACCTCAAAGAGATCCTTGCCACGGCGCACACCTAGACCCCGGGAACGCGCGGCCTACGCTGCCCGAAGACCCGACCACCAAACGGTATGGCCGAATAGCCGTTGCGCACAATCAAGCTCATTCCGAGCCACTCCTCAAGCCGGCGGATCGTGAGACTCACCGTCGGCTGAGAAATCCCCAGTGTCTTCGCCACGGCCGTGAACCCGCCCTGGGCCACCAACTCGCGAAACACCCGCAGCGACTCCACATCAAACAGCCGCGAACGGCTTCGAGAGTGCCGAGACATGACAACCCAATTTCTATGCCACTTGCAAATCAAATCTGTTGAAACTACTATAATTTCCGAATTGATGGGCGGTCGGTTTCGCGGCCTGCTGCACTCAAGCTTCGGGACGGACAGGCACCGAGGCCCAATCGACGAAGAAGGTGTTGAAGCGATGAGGACACGGATCATCGCGATGCTGGCAGTGCTGGTGCTGGCGGGTTGTGGCGGTGGTGACGACACCCCCGACTCGGCGGCTGAGGTCCCGGAGGCGGTGACCGCCAACGTTGAGGCGGCACGCGACGAGGGCGACCTGACCCCTGAGGAAGAAGCGGAGCTAGCGGAGCTAGAGGCCGAGCTTGAGGACCTGTTGGCCGAGGCCGAGGCCGGGGGTGACTTGGCCGAGGCCGGGGGTGACCGACGGGCACGGTTCAGTGCCTACGACGACACACCCTGTGTTACCGGCGCAACCTTTAGCGAGGGGGAGGGTTGTGTCGTGGAAGGGGTTGGCCACTTCTACGTCGATGCAACGAGTGGTTGGGGCGAGTTCAGCACCTACGCGTGGCCCGAGGCCGACGGCAACTACACCGAGAACAATTCAAACCGTTCACTTACAAGCGTTGGTGTGCTGGCGTACCACGACGACGACATCGACGCTTGGTTGATCACCCTGACACAGGGTGAGTCAAGACCCGGTGCGGGGTACCCGGCCTGTGAGGTGGACATGGTGCTTACAAGCAACGACCAGGGTTGTGCCGTTGTTGAGGTGGGTGTGTTCTACGTTGACGCGAACGGCAGGGGTGCTCTCAATGCCAGTCATTGGGACACGGAGGACTTCGAGTCGTCGAGGTCGTACGTAACCAAGTCCGGCCTCGACCTCGACAAGCTTGGTCTGGTCGTGCTGGGCACCAGCGAGACGGGTGTGTGGACGATTTCAGAACTGCCCGAACCCGGCAAGCTGTACGAGGTCATTGGTGAGAACGGTGTGCCCATTACCCGCAGCCATTGCGAATACTTTCTTCTCGACCTCCGAGTCATTCTGTTCGCGTTTCACGAAGTGTCAGCGTCTGACATAGCAGAAGACATCGTCTACTTCGAGGCCCTACTCGGCGATACCCTCAACTTCCACGAGGACTTCCTGGAAAAGTGCGGCGCGTTCGGGAACATGGAGGCAGAAGATTTTATAAATGTAGACCCGCCCGAGGTGTTCGACCTTGCAGACGTGGAGGCACGCGTGGAAGAATCCCGCGCCCTAATTGAACAGGCGCGGGCACTGTCGGGGTGATATGGACTGCGTGAAATCCGGGTATCGCGTGGTCGGGATAGTTGAATCTTGGGCATGTCGACCCTGAGGAGGTCATCATGCCAAGGAGCTATCCAGCGGAGTTCCGCCGCAAGGTTCTAGTTCTGGTTGAGGCGGGCAGACCGGCCGCTGAGATTGCCGAGCAGTTGGGTGTGGCAGGTCAGACGATCTACAGTTGGCGCAACCAGGATCTGGTGGATTGCGGTCTGCGGCCCGGCGTGAGCACCGCTGAGTCTGTGGAGTTGGCCGCAGCCCGAGAACGGATCTGAACCTCACCGGGTATTGCGCAGGCAGTGGTGTGCCCCGGGTATCGCGTAGTCGGGATAGTTGAATCTTGGGCACGTCGACCCTGAGGAGGTCATCATGGCTAGGAGTTATCCGGCTGAGTTCCGGCGCAAGGTGCTGGATCTCCTCGAGGCGGGCCGGCCGGTCGCTGGGGTTGGTCAGCAGCTGGGTGTGACGGGCCAGTCCTCCGTCGAGGGGGTGATCGTATTTTGGGCGTGGTACTCGCTCATCTACGCCACCGTGTCGGAATTGGCGGGTGGCCAATTCCTCTTCGAGGCCCTCGGGGTGTGGCGCTGGTGACGCCGCGAGAACCCGGCACGCAGAACTTGGAAGGGGGGACCGACGAGTGCCTCATAATGGGCAATCTGCTAAGGAGAGGACCCATTCTGACACCCAAGCAATGGGCACTGCGCTCAGGTGCTCCCACAATGAGGATTCCGTTCAACTTGGAGCGACTCTGTAACCGAGTCGGGGCGGGTTGCTCACGGCGATAAGCTGGCGGGCTCGGCACCCCCGGGGGCCCCATTCTTGTTATCAAGCCGCTCGCCCACGTCGATGAGGTACCCCACGAGGGTGTCTTTGTGTGAGTCGACCCCAATCACAGCCATGATCATTCTGCCCTTTCTGTGGTTGCTGTGGCTGGAGCAGAATGGCCCTGAGGTGCGCACCCATGCGTTGACGAGCCCTAAGCCCAGATCAAGCGACATCACCGGGCCAGCACCGGCGGTGCAGCACCCTGAGCTGGTTCCGTAGGACGATGATCTCAAGGTCCTTTGAGCGTCCACTACACACCGCCAGCCGTACAAGCAACGCGAGGAACCGGTAAAGGATGCTACACATGAGGCCCCAGGATGGAGCGCGAAACCCCTGGTCAGCGCCCGCGACCGAATTATGGGCACCCACCGGGAAGTCGCCGCATGGCACCGCCTCAGAGCCCTATGAGCACTTCGCGAGACCAAAGAGAGAACAGGAATCGACCAGCAGACCAACTCGTCGCAAGGGAAACCCCGCCCCTCGGGGCGACGAGTAAGTCATATTGATCACGATGCTGTTGAAGCGGCAGATCTCAGGCATCCGCATCGCCCAGCCAGGTGGGGAACATCTCCTCGGGGGTCATCCCGGTGATCTTCATGTAGAGCGCGTCGCCGCACTGCAGCAACGGAGTTGGAAGGTGGTTTGCTCTGCCCCCCATCGAAGTCGGACCAGACGGCAAGATCATCCGCTCCAAAGACCTCGACGCGCGCGCCGGAAACGCCTCAGCAACACGCAAACGCAAAGCCCACAAGTTCGTCGGCTATGACCTGACAACCGTCATCGCGTGCAGGACCAACTCCTGGACCGGCCGCCCCGACGAGTACAAGCTAGGCCCCCATGTTCGCCCCTACATCCTCGCGATAGACCTCAACCCAGCAGGCCAGAACCCCGGCCCCAGCGGGCTGCGCGCCATCTTGAACGCCCTCAAACTCGCCCCCGGAATCACCGAAGTCATCGCCGACCGGGCCTACACCGCCAAGCGCGAGAAATCCTTGCGCCCGCTGCATGAGCTTGGCCTAAACGTGGTGATGGACTATCCCAAGCGCCTCCTGACCAATCCCAGCAACAGAACCCTCGGCAAGCGCGGACAGAACGTCATCATGCACTGCGGCACGCCCCTGGCTGACTGGACCCCCGCCACATCGGTAACGCCATCGAACCAGAACCGCCGCACCACCAACACCAAACAGCTCGAGAAGTGGTTCAACGACCGCTTCAAAAACCGGGTGGCGCTCTGTAGGCCCCCTCTACAAGCCCGACGGCAGCTTCCGCGGACGGCAGTTCAAATGCAGCGTGTGCGCAGGCCACGGCGCCCACCCCGGCACCGCCGCGAAGTCCTACAACGCCCCCATGCCCGCCGCCCCGGCGGGGAGCCGCTGCTGCGGCGGAAAGGTCACCGCCCTAGTTGGGGACCTCGACCTCCACCAAGAACATCCCTACGGCACAACAGCTGGATCGAGAATCCTAGACCCTGGCGATATCGGCATAACACCTAATTCGGACCCGGTGAACATCACATAAGAATGGAAGAAGATGGGCCTGTTCTTGCCGGGAAGCGCAACCTCAAGAGAAGGCCGACGATTCCTCACGATCACTGCGGAAACGGCTGCTTGATTCCGTCAACGCCCACAACCCCTGTTGCCCCTGGTCAGAGGCGTTTTGACGGGGTCTGGTATCACTAGCAACCCTTATCGGCACATAACTGCACTTTTCGGCACTTACCGGACAAACCAGGAAGGCCAGTCCCCCATCACAACCCGACTTGTAATCCACCTATGTGGGAAGTGCAGCTGTCAAAGCTGTCGCAGTCAGACCCGAACTCTGGGCTATTCGCCGCCTTTCGGGTCTGTCCTGCCCTCTGGCACGGGTCGTTTCCTATTCGCAATAGGCCAGACCGAGTCTCGCGATGTCGGTCCGGTCAAGCGTGCGGAATCGGTCGGGGATGCAGCCAGTGAAATCGTTGCTGGACAGGTAGAGAGTGCGCAGCCTGGTCAGGTCACCCAACACGGAGATATCTCCGCTTAGGAAGTTTTTGCGGAGGTTCAGGCTCTCCAACCTAGAGAGCATGCCGAGCTCTGCGGGGATCGTGCCGCTCAGGCTGTTATCGCTGAGATCCAAGTCGTCCAACGCCAAAAGCATGCCGAGCTCTGCGGGGATCGTGCCGCTGAGGAAGTTGCTGCGGAGGTCAAGGTCTACCAGTCGAGAGAGCATGCCGAGCTCTGCGGGGATCGTGCCGCTCAGATCATTCAAGTTGAGCCACAAGTTCTTGATACGCGCTAGATTCCCGAGCTCGGCCGGAATGCTCCCGCTCAACTCATTCGCAGTCACCGACAGCAATGTCAGTGCCGAGAGTTGGCCCAGCTCCGTGGGGATGGTCCCGCTGAGGTCGTTGTGGTTCAGCGCCAACTGTTCGAGCTTGGAAAGTCCACCCAGCTCAGCCGGAATGCTCCCGCTCAGAGAATTGCCTCGCAGGAACAGATCTTCCAGGTTGGACAGGTTGCCCAGTTCAGTGGGTATCTCACCGTCCAGCAGATGGAACGCCAGATTCAGCGTTCGCAGGTTCGCCAATCCACCCAGCTCCGTGGGGATCGTCCCGCTCAGGCCCTGGCTCCGGTCGCCCTGGCCCCCCTGGTCATTCAAGTCGAGGATTTCCAGGTTCACCAGGTTGCCCAACTCCACAGGGATGGTCCCGCTGAGGTCATTGTTCCAGCTCAGATCCAACACCTTCAAGCTCCACAGCATTCCCACATCGGTCGGTATCGCGCCCTTCAAATCATTGTCGCTTAGATCGATGTGAGTGACGCAGCCGCGGGTATCGGTTTGGATTCCGTACCAACTGTCGAGCGTTTCGTCGCTCAGCCAGTTCGTGTCCCGCTGCCAATTCGAGCCATCCATCGACTGATACAACGTCGCGAGGACACCTTTATCCCGGTTGGCGCAGGCAGTCGAGTCGGCTTCCCGTTCCGTGGTCTCAACCTCCCCCTCACCGTCGGAAAGGGCGAGCCCCCGGTGAAGGAACGTCGCCATCTGACCGCGTGTCGTGTCGGCGCCCGGGCAGAACGTGTCATCACCGCATCCCCTGGTGATACCGGACGCGGCCAAAGCCGCCACATCGTCCGCATACCAGGCGTCAGAAGGCACGTCGCTAAAGCCCGGCTCGGGCCCCAGCGGCAGGTCGAAGGCCCGAGTGAGGAACACCGCCATCTCAGCTCGTGTCACATTGCGCTCGGGGCAATACACGGTACCATCGCCGCATCCCCTGGTGACACCAAGCTCGGCGAAGCGTTCAATGAACGCAGCGTAGCGATGGGAGTCTTCGACGTCCCCGAAGCGTGTGGATTCCACCGGCTCGGGGTCTTCACCGTCTAGGACACGCACGGTCCACACTGCCATCGTGGCCCGGTCCAGTAAATCGTCGGCGCAGAAGCCCTCCGCGCACTCCGTCCCGGCGAACACCCCAGCCTGAGCCAACTCGGTGACAGGGACTGCCCAATAGGCCCCAGAGTCCATGTCCGGAAACGGTTCAGCATCTTGGGCCGCGGCCGGAACCACCACCAAAGCCGCCACGGCCATGAACACCAAAACCGTCACCACAATCGGAGGCGTCAGGGATCGGCTAACACACCGTCCTCCCCGTCTGCTCAACCTGAAACTGCTCATGGTGTCCCCTTTCGATAGGTCTAAATGTGAGGAATCAGCTTATATCTAGATCACCATCAGCTTATATTCACGTCACGGTGCCTCAGGCCAAAAGGAGCAGACTATTTTGGACCTGGCGAGCCAAACAGAAAGCCACTGCACTATCCCCACCGGCCCAACCCCGACGGTTGCCGCACCTCAAGACAATCGATAAGGCGGATACACCCTAAAGCCTCGGAAGCTTGGTTTCATGCTGCCGTGTACCAGCAACAAGGGTTATCCCCCCTACAGGTCCAACTGTAAGGAAGACCGGGAACCCTCGATATCCCGCTGATGACCAACCGCGGCGAGCACTTTGTCTAAGACAGCAGGCAGATTGTGTAAACCGAGGTCTTCTCTGCGCTTGCCTCAATCGGTCCCCTGAAGAAAGAATTCAAGGTGAGCCCGCTCTCTGAGACGCGTAGGAACCGTTACGAGCTTTTCGGCTGTGGGCCGTACTTGTTTTTTCCTGTGTTACCAGGGGCCGCCAATAACACCAGGAGGGCAATCGCCAGTATCCCGCCTACGACCGCTGCTAACGCGCTGAAAACAATAAGCCAAGCACCAAGGAGGAACAAGCGTTCGCCTTCCCTTACAGCGTCATGTTCTCCATGGATGATCGCTGTGAACAGTCCAAGCGCGAAACCCACTCCCGAGAGTTGGAAACCTATTGCGACCATTGCAGAGGCCACGGCGGGCAGACCGACGCCCACAGGCAGCCACCAGAAGCCTCTGCCAGTGTCATGTAGGCGTCTGACTACTCCGGCCGCGGTAGGCATTAGCGTCGCTAGGAGGTACAGTGCCAAGAGTATGCCGAACGCGTCGTGAAGGGTGCCTGAGAGTATCAATGTGACAAGGGTTATCATGCTGTGAACCAGCACGAATGACCAGAAATCGGACCGTGTTGTGCGCCCGCCAAAAACCATGTAGTTTCTCAACATCCGAGCGTACGCTTCAATCACGGCAAATCCAGTCAGGGGTCGCGCAGGGTCGCTACGATAGTCCCTGCCGCGATGGGTCGAGGAGTCTAATGGTCATGGTTCGCTTTGAGGGGAAAGCCACAGGTCACTGCGCCGACAAGAACCTAGATCCCCCGCTGGGGTAAAGCAAATACCAGCGGTGTAACTAGTCACTGTAGATAAACCACCCAGGCTCTTGTCGGAGATGCGATGCCAGCAACTGAAGAAACAATAGCCGAACTAGGGAAGCTCCTTTACGAAATCGTTGGCGCAGACCCCGCCGACCTTAGGCGATCTGATCTTGGTCCGTTGAGCCTCGATGAGATTGTTGATGCCCTCGATGAGGCCGTTGGAGGACGGCGCTCCTTCGGGAACCTCCACCCGCTTCACACCGCCCGCTCCCTTCCGGGAAGCTACCGCCCTCTCTTGGACGTGATCAACCGCTGCCTGACAACTCATATCGAACGCCGCTTCCAACTCTGCTCTGGTATCAGTATCGCCAGCGCCCAAGCCACCGAAAACGACTTCGGCGGCGAATAGGTTGATGTCATACGCCGCGCACGGCCGCTGTTCCCGCTGAACTCCCAAGGAGTCCACGAAAGTCCCACCCACCTCAAACCGGCGACCCAACTGGGCGCCGCTGGGCGGATCCACCGCACTCAACGATGCCTGCTATGCGCCGGGTGAAACCAGCTCCCCGGCTGCTACTCCCAACCTGCCCGAGTTCAGCCAATCACCGGCGCGGCCGCCGTCGGTGTATTACCCACCGCGGCTGGTCGCCGCCCTTGAGGTGTAGGACGAGTGGTGGGCGACGCTGATCTTCCCGATTGACAACATGGACCCAGGATGCAACACCCCGGTGGTCGTTTCTGGTCGTTGTCGGTCATTCCCGTGATGGGGTCTGTGACCTGGGAAAACGCGATGGCGAACATTTCGGCAGTTTAGTGCAAACGTGTGGATTGCCCACACACGATTTCTTTCCCGCAACGACCGATCTTTCCACCCCGTTTGTCTACCGGCTTGAACCACCGCACAACAGAAACCCTGTCGACCTCCAGCCTAAACTTTCCTCTCCCCTTGCGCCGATCACTCCACCCCTGAACAAAGCCCCTCCCCTTCTCCCCGTTCCAGTCCCACCGGTTTCCGATCACACCCTCCCGACAGCCTGGGCAAACTGGGATGGGGCCGTTTCCGGGTCGGCGGCGCCCGTGGCGGGAGACGCCCTTGAGACCGTTCCGGAAAAAAGGGGGCGACCCCGGGCTTGTGGCCGGTGGGGGATTCGGTCGGGGGGCCTTGACCGACAAGGGGGCCTGGCAGGCACCCGCCAGCCCGAAAGGGGGGGCAGGGCCCAACTCTAAACGCCCTTCTCTGTCAAACCAGCCTAAAGGCCAGGGTGTTGCTATGGTGGTATCCCACTTTGGTGGAGTCGGGATTTTGAATTTGGTGGTATGACCGACCCAGAAAGGAGGGCCTTCATGCCTTATCGAAATGTTCACCCGAGTTCCGTCGCAGAGTGCTGGACCTGTTTGCAGCTGGTAGGTCGGTAGCGTCGTTGTCTGCGGATCTAGGAGTGTCGGACCAGACGATCTACAACTGGGGGCGTGGGGGCCGAATCGACCGCGGTCTCGAACCAGGGATAACCTCAGCGGAACAGGGCGAACTGGGCGCCGCCCGACTGCTGGTTGATCAACTGAAGCCGGTTTGGGACGAGGAAGTGGTTGGGGATGTGATCAATGGTTTAGGGGTCTTAGCGCGGCATGCCAGCAAGGCGGGAGCGGCCGGTGACCTGTGCATTGGTTCACAGATCCTGACAAACTCCGGGCTGTCACTCGGGCATTTCCATCGGGGGCAACTCAGACCAATGAGGGACGCTAGGTGTCCTTCCCACAGAGGTGGGTTACGAGGCGGGTGATGGGTGGTTGGTCTCCCAGTGAGCTGTGGGGTCGGTGGTGATTGTAGGTGCGGAGGAACCTGGTGAGGGCTTGGCGGCGTTGCTGGTTGGTGTCATAGGGGCGTTTGTAGGCCCAGCCTCCCAGCAGGGTCTGGTGGAACCGTTCCACCTTGCCGTTGGTCTGGGGTCGGTAGGGACGGGTCAGTTTGTGAGCGGCGCCGATCTGTGTGAGGGCATCGGCGAAGGCCCGGCTTCGGCGGTAGGCCATGGCGTTGTCGGTCATCACCCGGTCGATGCGATACCCCCAGGTGGTAAACCAGCGAGCGGCGCGGAGCATGAACTGTGCGCAGGCTTGGGCGTCTTGGGAGTCGAGCACTTCCCGGGTAGGCCATGCGAGTGTGGTCATCGACCATGGAGTGCACATATTCATATCCCACCCTCTGTTTGGGTCCCGCCTTCGGTTGGCCCAGGACCCGCCAGCCGCCCCCGCGGGGTATTCTGCCCAGTTTCTTGATGTCGACGTGTACCAGTTCACCTGGGCAGTCTTTTTCGTAGCGGATCGGGGTGGCGGTGGTGCGGTCCAAATCGGAGAGGCGGGACAGGCCCCGGCGACGGAGCACCCGGTAGATGGTGGAACGCGGTACCCCCAGCCGCCCGGCCATCAAATGAGGGCCTTCCCGTTCGGTGACCCGATCCTCCATGATCCGCTTTTCCATCTCCGAAGAGACCCGGTTGGGACTGTGACGAGGCCGCGAGGAACGGTCCAGGAGCCCGGCTTCGCCTTCCTCCCGGAAGCGTCGCAGCCACCGGTAGGCGGTCTGGCGGGACACCCCCACCGACTCGGCGGCGCGGGCCGCTGGCCAGCCTTCCACCAAGATCCGATCCACCAACAACCGCCTACCGAACGGTGTCAACTTTCTACAGTTGGTTCTCACGAGGGCCTTCCTTCTGACTCGAGGATTCATTCCACCCACGAATCAAACCAGGGAGGCCCTCAACAACCAAACACCTAACTGTCAACCATGTCCCTGGGAAGTACAGCTAGGTGCGTGGGAGGGGATACCCCTATAGGCAAACGCACCACACCGATAGACGGGTGCAGCAGCGCCGGGACCCTCGCTGGTGGCTCTAACACGGAACGTGACGGGAGATCTCTTCTCACCGTTTGGTATTCCGCAAACCTATCACATCACCGCTGACAAACAGTTGGTGCTGTCCCTATTTGGGCAGTTTGCCACCACCCCTGACCTGGGGTGCTGTAGGGGGGTTCGGGAGCGTGTCACACTTTTTCAGCGGGTGTGTCACACATTCTGACCCCACGAATGAGGGTATCGGTTACGGCAAGAGCTAACACCGCCCGAGGTCGTCGTGTCCGTGTTGTGGTCATTCGTGCCAGCGGGTTCATGGCCGTCGCCGGAGGGAGATCCGTGATCTGGAGCACGCTGCCCAGCCTGATTCCGCGCCCGTTTCTGTCAAAACACCCTACGCCACCCCCATCAACCAAGAATACTGCTGCAAAGGCACCCTAACCATCCCCGTCGAAAAACTCGACACCTACCAGCACATTCCCTTCGGCACTCCCGCCTGGAAAAAACGGTACGGCGGAAGAATGCAAATCCAGAACCTCAACAGCCTCGTCAAAAATGGCCGCGGTCTCGCAGTTCGGCGTGCCCCCGCGGTGCCCCATACGGACCGCGTGACTGTTCATGGATGTGGTGGATGATGTCGGTCAACCAGACGTGGCGGATGCAAGCGGGCTGAGGGCGGGCGGGACCTCCAAGCGTAGAACCCAGACTCTGACACTCCGAACACTCGACACGCCACCTGGGCTTTCAGCAGTTCCATAGCCCGCTTGGTCACAGCCAGTTCAGTTTCCAGCTCAACGATCCGACGTTGAGCGGCCCACAGTTCGGCCTGTTCCTGCGAAGTGGCACCAGGGTCGAGACCGCGGTCGATTCGGTCCCCACACCGCCAGTTGTAGATCGTCTGTATCGGACACCCCAAGAACCGCAGACAACGACACCACCGACCTACCCAACTGCAAGCAGATCAAGCGCCCTGCGACGGAACTCGGGGATATTCGATAAGGCATGAAGAGTCCTTTCGAGTCAGTCACACCACCAATTTCAAATAACCCGACTCCACCAAAGTGGGGCACCACCAAACCGTCCACACAAACGGGGCAACTCCAGACATTCCCTCGCCCTCCACTTTATGGTTTACAACTTTGTCCGCCCCCACCAGGCACTCGGAAGGGGCATCACCCCCGCCATGGCCGCCGGAGTCGACGAACCCCCATGGGAGACACGTGACATCCTCACGCTTCTCTAGGTTGGAGACCCCTCCAAGTGCCGATAGGATTAGGTCGCTATCGAACAAACGGAGGAGGGGCCTGGCAAAGGAGACGCGGAAAACCGAGGCCGTTGCCGAAGCGGTCTCTGGAAACGCTACACATTAACCTATTCCAAGACGATAAACCAGTCTGGTATGTACACCCCGGGTTGGGGCACAAGTGTGACGTGATCGCCATTGAAACTCACTGGCCTAAGCAACAGTCACATCTTTGGCATCGCGCGATCAATACAGTCAGCGGTGATCGCATACCAGTCGAGCCAGGGGTACCCGTGTTCATTCTCGGTTACCTGCGAGGTATCGAGGTCAAGCTTTGCCTGCCCGTCTGGAAAGCCGGATACATCGCATCAGAACCATTCTTTCCGATAACACTTGAGCAGGATCCTGCCAAGGGCAAAGAAAGAGATCCGCTAGAAGGACTACCAGCCTTCTTTATCGACAGCCAAACGCGTCCGGGAATGTCCGGTGCCCCCGTGATCGCCCAGTACACGGGAACATGGGACCTCACCGACCCGTACAAGACTCCTTCGATAGGTGGCCCTTCCCCGTCAAATATGGACCACCTGGTCCTGGGCGGTACAGCAACCGAGTTCGTCGGCTGCTACAGCGGCCGGGTGTTGTCTTCGGACTTAGACCCTGGCCTGGGTCTTTGCTGGCGTACAGAAGTCATTGAGGAAATCTGCGCTGCTCGACATTTCCCAGCCAACCCTCACATCCTCTGATTGGTGAGGGAGTGGGCCAAGATGCCGCATCACCGCGAATGGTTAAGCACCGCAAGGCTTAGGTAGACAATCATGCCGGGGGGTTCCTCAGGTTCTCACCCCCAGACCTGAGAAGCCAGAACCCCCCTCGGTACCCGCCACCACGACTGTGGCCCATGCGATCAAAAATCATGTTCTACCTAGATCAGAAACCCGCCTCTACCACGGGCCTCTACTAAGGTGCAGGTCAAGGGGTGGTCGACAACATCCCACCACGGGGCCAATGCAGAGAACATTTCGTTTGGGAAGGTGCTAGGAAGAAGATGAGAATCGTTGATAGTTCGCTCCACAACAGGCCAGATTTTCGGTTGTTCTCGCGGGGCGGACCGGATATTCGGGCGGCAACCTCAGCTGCGCCCGACTCGTCGCCACGGCATTGAGCAATACAACCTCCCCGATAGAGACGGAAAGAGACGATCTTGAACTAAAACGGACTCTTGATCCCACTGTCAAGCCAGATCAGTTACAACTGGTCAAGGAAGTTGTAGCCATGGCAAACACGAAGGGGGGACGAATCTTGGTTGGTGTTGCTGACGATGGCGAGCGGGTTGGGATACCTGAACAGGACCGTACTAAATGGGACGGAGCCCGGATAGGAGACCTGGTCGAGAAGCACATCAATCCGGAACGTGTCGAAGTGGCAATCTTCTTTCGCCGTGAGAGATGCCCCGAAGGGACAGTAGTGATTGAAATGATCGTCCCCCAGCATCCCGATCCTCCCCTGGTGATTTGTATTGACGGCAAAGATCAGTCAAGACACATCTTCAGGAAGGGCGCTGTCCTGGTACGCAACAACACGAAAGTGGAACCAGCCTCCCGTGCAGACTTCGTCCGGTGGAAGAGAGAAGACCGACGACAGATCTTTGAGGGGGTACAGACCGTCGTGTTGAATCCTGGTTCGACAGTTCACATCACCAAAGGAGAGGAGACACTGGACCCAACTTCGTACTTCTTCTCTCGGTCAGTAGACCTTTTCCGTCAACGGCCCGACAAACTCTTGGACGGGAAGGACCTCATGGACATGTTCACCAACCGTGACCATCTCGACACGGGATCCACGGACCGACGAAGATTGCTAATCCACAGTGCCCTTCGCCGTCAAGCCACCTTGTGGTTCTGGCTTGCGTTACTGAATCCAACTACCAACGAAGTGACAAACGTCTTGTACGAAGCGCTGGAAATGAAAGACCGTGACAAGTCGGACATGTCAAGGGCAATGGCTTTAGTTGGAAGTGTCTTCCTGGCACCCGCACAGTACAGGCACTTGATCGCAAGAATGGAAGCCTCACGATACGCCCACATCCAACGGGCGGCAGGAGATTACGCAACCGTGTCCTCTGCCAAGGCCTCTATAGCCAAACAACGAAATGTGTCCATCGACGGTAGGCACATATCAGAAATCGGCGATGAGAAGATACTGGCTGAGGCGGACCTGCTGATAGAAGGTGGTCAAGCGGGACGCATAGCGAGACTTCTGCCTCGTCTCGGTCTCGAATATTTCACTCGGCAACTATCGGCCGGGCATTTCCAGTGAGCGTCCCCAACATGGTCGCACCGAGTCTTCGCCATGCGCAGACGTGGCTCAGACCGATCAACTGAGACACACCAACGAGCACCGACAGCCGGGGGTGGGAACACATCATAGGGGTGGCCGGTCTCGGGCGAGATAGCGACTTTGCTGAGAGGCTGGAAATGGACCGTTCAACTGGCTTCCGGCAGCTTGGTCCAGCTGGACACAGCGCCATTCTCGCGAACCCCGGCGAGTTGTCCCTGTTCGTATTTGTCCTTCATTTTCCGTTGCAAGATCCATCAAACTATCCCCCAATCGCCATAAGCGCCCGCCAGAAACAGCCTCCCTACTTTTATGCAGCCCAAGTGCTCATATCTCCAGTGTGTGTCTTGCTAGTGACTTCGAACGCCACCTGTCGGACGTCTGGGAGGTCCAACCACCAATCTGGGGTTCGTTTACCGTATTTCTCCGGGGGTCTATCATATCTGGCGCCTCTTTCGATAACCAGGACCAGGCACACAGCAATCAGTTCAGCACGGGTTACCCGTGTCTCCTCTACCAGAGGTGGGCAACGATGACCCAAACCGTGGCGGCTCATCGCAGCGACCGTTGCCTGTCAAAGGTGGATGCCAGTTCCGCGATTGCTTCGCTTCCCGGTTTGGTATAAATAGCGAGCGTACGGAGTGTCTTGGTGTCGGCTCTTGGCTTGGAGCGGGATGGTGGACGCCCCGGCTTCGGCCCCACCCCGACATGGACGACTCCTACTTCTACTAAAGGGGGATACCTCTCTTCGTGACGGGATTGTTGCCGGGAGTGGCGAATCGGCCTCGGTGGCCTCCTGCTGCCCTCATCAAAAATGCTCACACCGATGAGATAACATAAGTGATACCGGCCAAAGTTTATAACACGCTGACCTGGGGATACGTCCCTACTATTCGCTCCGGGGGTGGGCTCCGTGTACACCGCAAAGGCGGGACGCTGCTCTGCTCCCTCGAATAGCTCCGCCACCGCGGCACGCATCCCCAGCGACAGGCCGCTGCCGGGCTGGCCTGACTCCTCGTCACATACGAACAGTCCGATCACCGATCCGCGCAGGCGGTATCCGGCCCGGTACACCGCTCGAATCGCCTCGATGATGGAACATATACCCCCCTTTTGGTCGGTAACTCCCCGTGCCCAGATCTCCCCATCGATGACGTGTCCGGCAAAGGGGTCGGCTCGATCGGCGCCGATCCACTCCGCGGTCCAGTCATCGGCCTGCACCGTGTCCAAGTGCCCCGCCAACACCAATGACCGAGCGTCCATCTCCCCCTCTCCAGCCCGGGAATAGACGTTGGGCCGGCCGGGCTCCACTTCCACCAGACTGACCTCGCTCCAGCCGCCTGCTTCGAGCTGGGTCCTAACCCAATCGGCGAAGGCTGCCTCGTTGGGAGTGATGCTGGGAATCCGCACCGCCTCCTGCGCAAGCTCTACGAGCGCGTCACCGTCTACCGCGGCCGCAATGAACTCCGCTGGGCTTTTCATCCCTCGTTCCTACGCTCCAATCGCTTGGCCACGAGCGACTTCCGTACCGCGGAAAGGGCAGTAGAGACCGCGCCATGAAAGGCAGCCTGGCCGCCGATGGTTGAGGGAATCAGTTGCGGGACCACGGTCAGATAGCGGCCGATCCTGGCCCGCACCGCGTCGACAAAAATAGGATTGGCGCCCACCCCGCCGCCGAACACCACCATGGAGGGATCATTCACCCAACAGAAATAGGAAGTGGCGAAAGCGACCGCATCGGCGGCAATGGTTAGCGCCGCAGTCGCGGCTTCGTCCCCGTTTAAGGTCGCCGCGAAGATGGACCGCAGGTCGGCGTCACCCTCCAGACCGGTGCGGTGACCCCCCTCCACCGCGCGGTGAAACAACTTGCGAATAGCGGGCGCCGAGGCGACATCCTCCAGGGTGAGGGCGTGGAACACCTCACCTCCCATCCTCGGCAGCTTGACTGATCCAATCTCACCGGCCGCCCCGTGGGCGCCTCGGTAGAGCTCTCCGTCCAAGACCATGCCCATACCAATACCCGTCCCGATCGAGATGGCGGCGAAATCCTCCACCCCCTGGCTCGCCATGGCCTTCGCCTCCCCCACCGTGGCCAGATTCACGTCATTCTCAATGGTTACCGGAACTCCCAGCCGGGTCGACAGTTCAGCCGCGATCGGCAGATCGCCAAAGCCGGGAAGGTTGGGAGCCATCTCCACCCTGTCAAGCGAGGGTCGGTAAACGCCTGGGACCCCCATACACGCTCCTTCAAGACGGGCGGCCGGTTCACCAAAGCCCTCCAGCAGCCGGGCCGCGGTGATCACCACGGCGTCCAAGGCGGCAGGCGCATGAGACGGCGTCTCGATCTGCTCCATGGCTATAACCTCTCCCAGCAGGTTGGCGACCCCCACCAGGGTCTTGGTAGCCCCCATGTCAACGCCCACCACTACGGCGGCATCAGCTATCAACTCGTAGGAGGCCGCAGGCCGACCGATCCGACCGTGAGACTGGGTGGAGGAGATGCGCCTCACTATCCCGGTCTTTTCGAGATCCTGAACCAGTGCGTTGACGGTCGGTTTGGACAATCCGGTCATGCGAGCGATCTCGGCCCGGGAGATGGTTTGCCTCCCGGCCTCAATGAATCGGTCGAAAACAACTTGGCCGTTCCGCAGCCGAAGCATCCCGGAGCCCGACTCTTCAATCACCTGCGTGGCCTACCTTTAGCTTCCATTGCGCAGACCATGAGACTCTGCAACAGTTCCGACTGGTTTGACTTGGAGTGTATGTAGGCCAAAGCCATTTTGTCAAACACTTTTACTAATTACTTTTGCCACCTTCCTTGGCTCTATCTGACCCGTAGTGGCATGGGCCGAAAGGCAATGCTCATGAACAGCCTCTTAGCCTGAATCCACCGATGGGTGAGTTTGGTGGGGATGGTGGGTGCGTTTTGGGATGATCGGGCGGTGGCGGAGGGGATGTGATGCTTCTGTGGGGGTTCGGCCGGTTTGTTGGGGGTGTGCGGTTGGGTCTGGAGCGTGTGGGGACGCGTGGAGCCCTGTGGGCGGTGGTTTGGTGGTTCGTTGTGCTGAGCGAGTCGGGTCAGCAGAGTTGGGGCAGCCTGCGGATGCTGGTGAGGGTGGTGCGGTAGAGGTCGGCCCATGGCCATTTGGTGGGGAGGCGCAGGATCAGTTTCCGTCCGTGGTTCACGATCCTTCCGGGCAGTCGGAACAGGCGGGTGCGGACAGTGTTCCCGTTGGTCAAGGTTTGCCCGACCGGTCGGGTGTGGTATTGGATCCACCGGTAGATGTTGTGTGCCAGGACGGCGCAGGAAAGCCAGGCGGCGTTGGCGTAGAAGTTCCCTGAAGGGCAGTGGGAAAGCCCGGCGTGGGCTTTGAGGTCTCTGATGGCCAACTCGGCGCGGGCGTGTGCACGGTGGTAAGCATCCGCCGCGATGGGGGACAGTTCGGTGTTGGTGGCGAAGGTGTGGTATCGCCAGTCGGGCCACAGTTGCGCCTGGTGGGGATCCGATAGTCGGGTGCGGCGCACCACTACCCGCACTCGACGGTGGTTGCCTTTCTTGGAGGCGATGAACGTAGTCTCGGCCACCTGCGCCTCGCCATCCTCGGGATAACTGATCGGTTCCCACTCGTCCTCAGCTATGTTCGCTATAGCCTTTCTGACCTGCCGATATTGGGGTATGGTGATCGACCATTCGGCTCCCAAACGATCCAAGTTGTCTATGAGACGGTAGGACCAGAACCCAGAATCGGTCCGAACGGTGACCGGACCACAAGCGCCTGCCCGCCTGACACGGTTCACCGCCTCCACAATGAAATGGGTGTTGCCCCGTTGGGAGGAACCGCTCCGCAGACGGGAACCGACGATCTCTGCGGTGTCCGACCGCACCGCCACCAAAGGGTGGTATCCCAACTGTCCGGTGTACCCATAAGAAGCACCTTGTTTGGTCTTGCCCGACACCTCACAAATGGTGGAGTCCACATCTATGGTCACCGGATTGCTGTCGGGACCTGCGCCCGAGGACCAGACCCGTCGAAGGGTTTCACCCAGAGCTTTGTCCAGTTGGCGGACATGACCCCATGTGAACGAACGAAGGAACGTCCCCAACGTGGACGGGGCCATCACCAAAAACGGCAACACCCTCTGGGTGGAACCGGCCCGCAGCCGATCGGCATGATCAATGTGGGAACCGCCCACCAACATCGACGCCACCAACGACAGTACCTTGCGACCTGGATGCGCTCCTCCCGGGCGATCACCCAAACGTACGGTCTCGACCAGCAACTGTTCCAAACCTAGCCGCTTCATCAACGTGGCGGCTACCAACAACCCCGCGTCGGCTACCAACGACCCGTCATCGAACACCACCCCCAACCGGTCAACATCCTTCGGTATCCTGTTCACCACAAGTGCCTCCTCTGCCTGAGTAATAGCCGTGTTTAGATAACAGCTATTCTCCCAGGTCAGAGAGGCACTTCAACGCATTAACCTCCGCACCCTCCCACAAACCATCGGTGGATCCAGGCTTAGGGCCCGCCCGGCGCCGCCGTATTGTTTCATGACGGATGTGCCTAGCATCTGCTATGCGGCCCTGTGACTGAGGAGGAAAAATGGCGTCTGCTGCTCGAGGCCCCCGGGTGTTTGTCGGCTTGGCAATTCTTGCCATCGGTGTGGTGTTCCTTTTGGAGAACCTCACCGATTGGGAAATCCCCTGGGGGGGATGGTGGCCCGTCATCCTGATCGTGATGGGAATCTGGAACCTGGTAAGAAAAGACTCCTCGCGGGTTGGGGCTATAGCGCTCATTGCCCTGGGTGTGTTTTTCCTCTTGGATACCCAGGATGTTTGGGAATACTCGATCGGGGATATCTGGAGGTTCTGGCCGCTGGTTCTGATCCTGGTCGGGGCGAAGATACTCTTGGGCCGCAACAGGAAGCGCTCACGACCGGCGCCTCAACAACGCATTGACGACAGGCCCTCTCCCGGCGAACTGAACGTCACATCTGTTTTCGGCAGTTCCCAGCGACGCGTCAATGATCAAGCGCTAGCGGGCGGCCAGGTCATCTCCGTATTCGCAAGCACCGAGATCAACCTGCGCGACGCTTCCCTCGCCGACGGCGAAGCTACCTTGGACATCACGGTGATATTCGGCAGCGCTCAGATCCGGATCCCCGACAACTGGACCATTGATGTACAGATCAATAATCTCCTCGGAAGCATCGAAGACAAGCGTGACCGCTCCCCATCCCGCGTCCCGGTAGGCCGACTCACCCTCACCGGCATCTGTTTATTCGGCGGGATCGACCTGGATTCCTGAGCTTGGGGTCCAACCAGCGGTAAGGACCGGCAGTGGTTCTTAGGCATTGCGTTCCCACCTATCTCGCCGGGTTGGGAGCAGCGCCTGATCTACGTACTGATTCCGAGCTTGCGGAGAAAGGCGCCGTTGTCAGGGTCTCTCTTTAGAAAGGCTCGCAGAGTGTCGAGAGCGTCTCGGGAGCCGCCCACTTCCAATACCTCTCGGCGGTAATCCATGCCCACCGCCGGATTGGTGATCCCCTCCTCCTCAAAACGGCGCCACATGTCGTCCCCGTACACCTCCGACCACAGATACCCATAGTAGCCGGCGTCATAGCCCGCCATCAGATGCCCGAAACTGGCCGGGAAGAAGGTTCCCTCCTGGAGAGGGAACAGCGACACCTCGGTGGCGCCCGCCAGCATCTCGTCGAGATCCTTTTCGGGCTGGGGACCGTGCAGGGCCATATCCAACAGCCCGAAACTGGCCTGGCGAAGCTTCGAGATGGCCACGTTCAGCAGCCTTGCGCCGGTCAGCTTCTCCAATAGCGCGGAGGGCAGCGGTTCCCCTGTCTCGTGATGGAAGGCGAACCGGGCCAATATCTCGGGTCGCCAGGTCCAGTTCTCCATGATCTGGCTGGGCGCCTCCACGAAGTCCCCCTCGGTGCTGGTTCCCGAAAACCGGCCCAATTCGGTCCGGGTGAGAACCTGGTGAAGGATGTGCCCGAACTCGTGAAACAGTGTCACCACCTCCGAATGCTGCAACAGCGCGGGCATTCCATCCGCGGGCGGGGTGAAGTTGGCCACAATCGCCGACCGAGGTTGCTGATAAGACCCATCAGTCAGGCGGCGGCCTCCTACCAACGGAAATGCCGCGGCGTGGCTGAACTTTCCCTCTCGAGGGAAGAGGTCCATATGAAAATGGGCGATTCTCTCCCCCGACGCCTGGTGGAAAACCGCGTAGGTGATCACTTTTTCATGCCAAACCGGCGCCTCCGCCACCCGGTACTCCAGTCCAAACACCTCCCCGGTTAGATCCAGCATTCCCTCCACCACCCGGTCGAGCGGAAAGTACCCCGCCACTTCCATCTGGTCCACTCCGTATTCGGTGAGGCGGATCTGGTTGTCGTAGTACCGCCAATCCCAAACCTGAGTGGGGCCCTCTTCTCCATCAGCCTCCAACATCCCGGTGATACGGTCAATCTCCCGGCGCCCGGCCTCGCGAAGCGGTTCCAACAACAGGTCATAAAAGTTCTCGACTGCCTCGGGCGTCTTGGCCATCCGATCGGTTAGCCGATGGTGCGCCCACGAGGGCTCATCGAACAGGGCAGCTATCTCCATGCGAATCGCCACCGCCTCCTCCAGCGGCCGACGGTTGGTCTCCACGGCCCGGCTGTTGAACTTTCCCATCAGTCTGCGGCGCAGGTCGCGGCGCGGCGCGTTCTCCATGAAGGGAATCACGTGAGGATAGGCCATTGTTACCCGCAGCCGCCCCTCCTCATCGGCGGGTGGTAGGGAATCGATATAGGACTCCGGCAGACCCTGCAGATCCTGCCGGGTTACCTCCAAGGCGTCGTCGTACTCGGCGATGTTCTGCTCGAAGGCCACTCCCAATTCGATCAGCCGCCGAGTCAGTTCTTTTACCCGGTCCTGCGATTCGGTGGGAAGGTGATGGCCAGCCCGCTTCAGGTCCCGGCGGACAAACTCCAGGTATCGGGCACGCTCCCCGGTGAGAGCGGCAGCCTCATCGGTGGCCGACAAAGCCTCCACCGCCTGGTAGAGGCCGGGGTCGAAAGCGAGCTCCGTCTGCCATTTGGAAAGTTGTTCGGTACAGGCGCGGCCCGCCGCCCTTACGTCCGGGTTGGTATGAACATAGCCCATGAAGCCAACCTCGCCGAAAGCTCTGCTGAGCGTCTCCCCCACCGCCTCGAGCGGCGCCAGTGTATTGCGGTAAGAGCGAGGAGAGTCGGTATCCATTACCTCGGACCGAAGACGTTCGGCTTCCGCGATGGCCTGCGACGTGAGTTTTTCTATCAGCGAAACGCTGATAGCCGTGTAGTCAAAGATCTCTTTTTTGGTGTTTCCCATTATTTCTCCCCGGATTTGCCTGGCTGGCCGCTTGGGCTAGCACCTTTCCAAACCGCTGATGGACGGCGCCGTTGGTAGCTAATACCATTGATCCGTCCAGTGGAACCGGGCCTCCTTCAAGGTCGGTCACCGTTCCACCTGCCTCCTCCACAATTAAGATCCCAGCAGCCATGTCCCAGACCCCCAACCCCTGCTCCCAGTAGGCGTCAAATCGGCCATCGGCGACATAGCAGAGATCCAAAGCCGCCGATCCCCGGCGCCGCACTCCCTGGCAAGTGGCCAGCACCGTGGCCAGCAACCCGGCATACTCTTGTGCCCGCTTCTGCCGGTCATAGGGAAAGCCGGTCGCGACCAGGGCTTGAGATAAAAGGGCGTTCGAGCTAACCGATATCGGCCGAGCGCCGAGCGTGGCGCCCTCCCCGCGCGCCGCGGTGAACTCTTCGCCGTGTATGGCTTCGATTACTACTCCCACCACAGGAGTTCGGTCCTCCCACAAAGCCACGGACACGCTGACCGGCGCCAATCCGTGGATGAAGTTGACCGTCCCGTCCAAAGGGTCAAGGATCCACACCCGGCCCTTTGGGGGAAGAATGCCTCCTTCCTCCTCTCCCAGTATTCCGTCTGCAGGCCGATGGAGCAACAGCATCTGCCGTATCTCGGCCTCCACCTGCCGATCCACCTCGGTGACCGGGTCCACCTCTCCTTTGAACTCCACCTCCGTCTTTTCCCCCAAAGCCTCCCTCAGCCGCTCCGCAGCCTGGCGCGCCACCACCACAGCCAGTTCCAGATCGCTGAAAATGCCGACGCCGCTCTTCACCGAACAGAGGTTACCCTGCCCCCTGGTCTTGGGTAGCCTGACAAGCAAAGACCCATGCCCAACCGATTTGCCCCCATCCTGCTTTCTGCTGTCGCCGGCGCTGCCCTGGCCATGGCCTTTCCGCCCCGCGGCTGGTGGTGGATAGCGGTCCCGGCCTTTGCCTTGTTCCTGCTGCAAACCAGGCGACTTCAAACGCTGCCCATGGCCGTATTGGCCGGCCTGCTATTCGGAGGATCGTTTTTCGGGTTCTTGATGCCCTGGCTTGCGGAATTGGGAGTCATTGCCTTTATCCCTCCAGTATTGGTCGTCTCGCTCTTCCCCGCTCTATACGCCGTCTTCATGGCGCGCAGTTCCGAGGCGCCAGCCTCCGTATGGTTCATCCGGGCGGTGGGTGGTTGGGCACTTGCAGAGTGGCTTAGGGTCCGATGGCCTCTGGGGGGATTGGAATGGGGGATGTCCGGATATGCCCTAAGCGACTGGTCCCCGCCCCGCAGCGCCGCGCGATGGATCGGCGCATCGGGTTGGACAGTGCTGGTGGTGGCTGCCGCTGCCGCTTTGGCTCTACTGGCCGCCCGCCACACCCGTCGCCCGGCATCTTTTCGTTTGGCGGGCGGGGTGGCCGGGCTGCTGGCACTGCTGTTGGTCGGCGGGGCCCTGTGGCCACCACAAGTCGAAGGGAAGATGGTCAGGGTGGCGGTGGTGCAGGGAAACAACCCCTGTCCAGGTGAGCACTGCCCAAACGAGCGCTATCAGGTCTACCAAAACCACTTGCGCATCACCCGCACCTTGGTGCCGGGCAGCGTCGATTTGGTGATATGGCCGGAAGGCTCGACCGGCTCATGGACGGCCGATCCCATAAACGCTCCCGAAGTGGCGGAGACCATGGGGGCCGAGGCGGCCCGGATCGGAGCGGTTCTGCTGGCCGGAGGCGATCGCCCACTCAACGACACCCACTGGGTGAACGCCAATGTGGTGTTCGACCAAACGGGCCGAATAGTCAGCGAATACCACAAGCAGCACCCGGTTCCCTTCGGAGAATATGTTCCGGCCCGAAGGTGGTTCGGATGGGTGGAGGAGTTGAAGGCGGTGCCCCGGGACATGGTCCGAGGGGATGGGCCGCTGGTGTGGGACCTGGGGTTCGGACCGTTCGGATCAGTGATCTCCTTTGAAGGGTCGTTCGCTCGCTACGGCAGGGAGAACGCCCGCGAAGGCGCCGGGCTACTGATCTTGGCCACCAGCCAGGAGAGCTACCCCCGCTCGGTGGCCTCCGACCAGTTCATCGGCATCACTCGCATGCGGGCCGCGGAATTGGGCATGCCGCTGATTCACACCGCGGTGACCGGCCGATCCACCCTCATAACACCTACCGGAGAGACCGGACCGCGCACCGCCCTTGCCGAAGAGGCCCTGTTGATCGGTGAGGTTCATACCAGGGCTGAGAGCCAAGGGCCGACCCTCTATGTCCGACTGGGAGACTGGGTACAGATCCTGGCCATAACCGCACTGGTCTGGGAAAGCCTGCACGCCACATATCGCCGCCGCTATCCCAGCCGCCACCGCCGCTGATCACGGGTCCAACCTGGCCTCCCTACCCGTTCCGCTGGGCCGGATTCCCATCTGCAGTCACGCTACCGGCCCCGATTTGTCATCTACCATGGTCTTATCAGACTGTCAACGGTCTAACCGAAATGTTGAAAGGCTTCCCTAAATTCGGGAGCGAGTCATAGCCCAACGAAGGAGCGCACCATGGCGGAAACCCTGGAGAACCTGCTGATCGAGGAGAGGAGATTTCCTCCCTCCGCCGATTTCGCCACTCAAGCCAACGCCCGGGAGGGTGTGCACACCGATGCCGAAGCCGACTGGCTCGGATTCTGGCGGACCCAGGCTCTCGAGCGGATTGACTGGTTCACTGAGCCCACCCAAGTTCTCAATGACGAGAATCCGCCCTTTTACAAGTGGTTCGAGGACGGAGAGCTCAATCTCTCCTATAACTGCTTGGACCGTCATCTGGCCGAGCACGGCGATCAGGTGGCCTATCACTGGATTGGAGAACCTGGAGACACGCTCACCATCACCTACCGAGACCTCTATGAACAGGTTTGCCGGTTCGCCAACGCCTTGGTGAGCCTCGGGGTCCAAGAGGGGGACCGGGTGGCCATCTATATGGGGATGATCCCCGAATTGCCAGTGGCGATGTTGGCCTGCGCCCGGATCGGCGCGGTCCACTCGGTGGTGTTCGGCGGGTTCTCTTCCGATTCGCTGGCCGATCGGATCCTGGACGCGAACGCACGGGTGGTGATCACCCAGGACGGGTCGTGGCGAGCCGGCAAAGTGGTACCGCTCAAAGCCAATACCGATGTATCACTTGAGCGCTGTCCCGACGTTGCCTCGGTGGTGGTGGTGAAGAGGACCGAAAGCCCAGTGACGATGGTCGAGGGACGGGACCACTGGTGGCATGATCTCGCCAAGGACCAGTCCGCCGAATTGGCGCCTGCGCGTTTGCGGGCCGAACATCCTCTCTACATTCTCTACACCTCGGGCACCACCGGCCGTCCCAAGGGGATCGTCCACACCCAGGGTGGCTATCTGACCTCGGTGATGACCACCCACTCCTACGTTTTCGACCTCAAGCCCGATGATGACATCTACTGGTGCGCGGCGGATATCGGCTGGGTGACCGGGCATTCCTACATCGTCTACGGGCCCCTTGCCAACCGGGCCACCAGCGTCATGTACGAAGGAGCCCCCAACCACCCTGAGATGGACAGACTCTGGTCGATCGTGACCGAATACGGAGTCACCATTTTTTATACCGCCCCCACCGCCATCCGGGCCTTCATGAAGTGGGGAGACGAATACCCGGCTGGTCATGACCTGTCATCCCTGCGGGTGCTAGGCACAGTGGGCGAGCCCATCAACCCCGAAGCCTGGATCTGGTATAACGAGAACATCGGTGGGGAGTCATGTCCCATAGTCGACACCTGGTGGCAGACCGAGACCGGCGCCATCATGATCACTCCCCTACCGGGGGTCGTCACCACCAAGCCCGGATCGGCCACCTTCCCCTTCCCGGGCATCTCCGCCGACGTCGTGGACGACGAAGGCAACTCGGTTCCGTTGGGCGGGGGTGGGTACCTGGTGATAAACCGCCCCTGGCCATCCATGGCTCGCACCATCTACGGAGACCCCGATCGGTATGTCGACACCTACTGGTCGCGGTTTCCGGGCCGCTACTTCCCCGGTGACGGGTGCAAGCGGGACGAGGAGGGCTACTACTGGCTGCTGGGACGGGTGGACGACATCATGTTGGTCTCCGGGCACAACATTTCCACCACCGAGGTCGAATCGGCATTGGTCTCCCATCCGGCGGTAGCTGAAGCGGCCGTGGTGGGACGCAAGGACGAGATAACCGGGCAGGCCATCGCCGCTTTCGTCACCCTGCGGGGAACCCACCGCGGCGACAACCAACTGCTGGGGGAACTGCGAGGCCATGTGAGACAGGTGATCGGCCCCATCGCCAGCCCCAAATCGATCGTGTTCACCAACGACCTGCCCAAGACCCGGTCGGGAAAGATCATGCGCCGCCTCCTCAAGGACATCTCCGAGCAACGCCAATTGGGAGATGTGACCACCCTGGCCAACGCCGATGTGGTGCAGGAGATCGCTGATATGGCAGCCGCGGGAGGCGACGACGGGTAGCGCTCCCGAACACGCAAAAAGGCGGCCCTGGGCTTGGCCAAGGGCCGCCTTTCTCGTCTCCGAATTTCCCAACCCCTTCCAGTTTGGAGTCAGGGAGGGAAACTTAATGTCTAGGCGTTCTCCGGAACTACCCTGCCCCTGACTCGCGGATACCGGACCGGAGCGTGGTTGTAGCAGTGCTCCCGGCGGTTGTACCGGTTCAGCTTCACCTCGCACCCCTGCTGGACGCATACCCGACCGGAGGGATAGGCTTTCGGTGCTCGCTTCTTGCCTCGAACTATATAACCCTTGATAGGTTCACTCATTTCTTCCCCCCTCCGGTCGGTTCCATCTTTTCCACCCTCCTCGCCTCCTTTATGGATTGGTGATACTACAAACCCCCTGGCTAAAGGCCACTATTGGTGTCATTTCCATGGGGCATGCCAACAGTTTGCCACCCTATGGATAAAAACCCTATAAAGCCGTTTGCCGGTGCAGAACCCCAAGATCCTGTCGCGGCGCCGTCCGTATCTTTGGGTCCTCTGCTCCTCGTCCCGCCTCAGTGACTGAGGATTTGTTTCAGGAACAGTTGGGTGCGGGGGTGGCGGGGGTTGGTGAAGAACTCTGCGGGGGGGCCTTCCTCTATTATCTGGCCCTCGTCGAACAGCAGGATGCGGTTGGCGACTTCGCGGGCGAAGCCCATTTCGTGGGTGACAGCCAGGATGGTCATCCCGGTGCGGGCCAGCTCGCGCATCACTTCCAGCACTTCTGCGATCATCTCGGGATCGAGAGCGGAAGTCGGCTCGTCGAACAGCATGATCTTGGGATCCATGGCCAGCGAGCGGGCAATGGCCACCCGCTGCTGCTGGCCACCGGAGAGCTGTCCCGGGTACTTGGAGGCTTGCTCGGGGATATTCACCCGCTCCAGGAGATCCAGCGCCCGCTCCTCGGCGTCCGCCTTGCTCCGTTTGCGGACCCAGACCTGGGCCAGAGTGATGTTCTGCAGCACGGTGAGATGAGGGAACAGGTTGAACTGCTGGAAGACCATCCCCACGTCTGAGCGGATTCGCTCAATGTTTCGAACATCGGAGGTGAGTTCGGTTCCGCCCACCACGATCCGCCCCTCCTGGTGTTGCTCCAGGCGATTGATACAACGTATGAAGGTGGATTTACCCGATCCCGACGGTCCGATGATCACCACCACCTCCCCCTCGGCTATGGAGGTGGTAACGCCTCGGAGGGCCTGAAAATCCCCGAACCACTTCTTCACGTTCTCGCATACGATGATCTGGTTGGCTGCTTGGTTTTCCATAATCACTCCCTCACGCTAGCGGGTGCCTACACCCAAACGTTTCTCCAGCCGTAGGCTGGCCCGACTGAAGTTAAAAGCAAATACCCAATAGACCACCACCGCCAGCAACAGGTTCTCCAGAATGCTCCCCAAGGAGTCGGGTTGGTTGGGCACCACATCGCGGGCCACTCTCAAAAAGTCGGCCAGCCCGATGATCGCCACCAGCGACGTGTCCTTGAAGAGGGCGATGGCCTGGCCCACCAAGGCGGGGATGACCGCTTTCAAGGCTTGGGGCAGAGTGATGAGCATGGTCATCTGAGCGGTGGTCATTCCCAGTGCCCGGGCTGCCTCGAATTGTCCTTTGGAGACCGACTGCAGCCCACCCCTCACGTTCTCGGCGAGGTAGGCGGCGGAGAAGGCAGTAATGGCCAGAAGAGCTTTTGTCTCTCCGGGGACATCCACCCACGGTGGCAGAAAGCGGGGAATGACCTTGTCGGCAAAGAACAACACGGTGATCAGCGGGACCCCCCTGACCACCTCTATATAGGCGACGGACAAAAGCCGAAAGATGGGCATGGTCGAGGTGCGCCCCAAGGCTAAAAGCAGCCCGACGGGGAAGGAGAGAGCAATCCCTCCCACCGCCAGCAGGATAGTGAGGTTGAATCCGCCCAGGAAGTCTCCGCGGATGCCCAGATCAGTCGATCCCACCCCCAGCAGAAAGAAATACAGGGCGCAGGCCGATCCTCCCAGCCACGACCAGTAGAAGGCCTTCCGAGCCTGCGGGCTGGAGGCGAAAGTGGGAGCGGCCATGGAGAAAAGCGTCAGCAGCAGCGTCATCACCCGGATGGCCATCGGCCACTGCACCACCCAGGAGAAGATCGCCACTCCCCCCAGCAGAAAGTTGACCGCCGCCGCTTGCTCTCGTCGCAGACGGCTCACCAGCCCGATCGCCACCGGCCCGATCGCCACCACAAGAACCGCCCAGGGAATCCACGGGAGCACCTCCTGCCACTCCAGGCTGGGGCTGCGTTGGATGTGCATATAGATCACGGGAAAGGAGGCCACCCACAGGAACGTGACAGTTCTTTTCAGAGCCCGTGGCGAAGCCCACCGTGCGGCCAGCCGCCCTAACGCATGGCACGCCATTAACACCAAGGCGGTGATGATCAACCGCGGGTACCAGTGGGCAGTGCTGTCGAGGTGCAGGAACCACGGCACCGACAATCCCAGTCCGGCCACAACAGCCATGGCGCTCAAAGTGGGCACCGTTCTATCCCCCGACAACATCCTCATAAGCGCCCATCCGGCCGCGACGAGGACGGCCCCACCCCAGACCAGCCAGGATTGGACGGCGGTTCCGGCGGGAGACCATAGCGTCAGCACTCCCACCACCAAAGCGGTCATCCCTGCCGCCCTCACCCCCGCCACTACCTTCACCAGCGAGATCCGGCCCTTGTCGCCCCAGAGGGCGGTGGATATCCCGGCAAGAGCGGCGATGACCCAAATCGACCACCAAATGTTGGTCAAGCCGTCGCGGGGATATGACCCCACCGTGTAGTTGGCGGCGTTGGGAGGGATCACCTCCCAACGTCGATCCGGACTGAAGACGAAACGGAGCACCGCCAAGATTCCCAACAGCAGCCCCACCGTGAGGAGCGCAGTCAGGGTCCCGTTGAACACCGAGGCAAACAGGTTCTTACGGACCCAGTTGAGCCCGCCTAGGCGCAGCGCCTTGGGAGGCGGCTCGGCAGGTATTAGGTCGTGCGGGTCGAGGCTCATCTATCGCTCCACCAGTTGGGCGCGTCGGTTGTAGTAGTTGATCAGCATAGAAATCAAAATGCTGATGGTCAGATAAAACCCCATCCACAAAAGGATCACCTGGATAGTGTCGCCAGTCTGATTGAACATGGTCTGGCCAACCTGCACCATCTCCGGGAAGGCCACTGCGATCCCAAGCGAGGTGTTCTTGGACAAATTCAGATATTGGTTGCCCAGCGGAGGAAGAATCACCCGGAAGGCCTGTGGGAGGATGACCATGCGGAGAAGTTGCCCCCGCCTCAAACCCAGGGAGTATCCTGCCTCGCTCTGGCCCTTGGGCACCGAAAGAATGCCGCCTCTGACGATCTCGGCGATGAACGCGGATGTGTAAAGAGTCACCCCCATCCAGATTCCGAAAAATGAGGGCGTCATGGTCATGCCGGAAGGGGCGATCTGCGGGAATCGGCCCGGCAGTTCCACCGATGGCTGCCCGATCACTACGGGCGCCCCGGTGCGGAGGAAGTCGAACTTCTGATCAAAGAACTCCAAAAGGCCCTGGAAGACACTGACTCCCAAATCGGTGACCGCCGGCAGCAACAGCAGCGCCACTGCTCCACCAGCGCCCATGAGCCCCGCCAGCACCAACCGGAAGTAATCGTCGTCGGTGAGTTTGGCCATGCCGCCGGGACCGCGACGGGACTCCAAGAACCGGTGAATCCATCGCCAGCCCAGATAGAGGGCAACCAACGCCAACAGCATCTGGTACGCCAAAACCGGAATGAAACCCACCAGAGCAGCCAATAGGCCGAACACCCATCCTATGGCCCCGGCAAGTGGGTGGGCGAACCAGCCAACCAATGCCCAAGCCAACAGCGCCGCCACCGCCCAGGTGAGAGGCCGAGTGTCCTCCCCCAATTCCTCGGCTTGGCTCATCCGGCTGCGATAAATCCACCGGGCGGTCAGCAGACCCAGCACCAAGAAGGCCCCCCACTGCCAAAAGGTCTCCTGCGGGAAGGGCCACGCGAAGGAAATGCCTTTACGGCTGACCAGCAGCACTCCGGGGATCGGCCCCGAACTATCCGCCTCCAGGGTGGGAAAAAGAATGGAAGAGAGAAAGAACCAGAAGACCACCTGCACCAGGACGGGAATGTTGCGAACCGTCTCAACGAACGCCGTAGCCAGCCGGGACGCCAGCCAGTTGGAGGACAGCCGGGCTATACCAACCACCACCCCCACCACCGTGGCCGCCGCGATTCCCGATAGGGCGACCCTCAACATATTCACCGCTCCGGTATAGAACACCTCCAACCCGGTCTCGGGAAAAATGAAAACCCCCTCTCCCAGTTGGATGCCCGGGGGATCCGTCAAGAGATCCCAATCCAGAGCGAGTCCCTGCGCCTTCATGTTGGCGGCTGCCTCGCCAATCAGCACATAACCCAGAACCACCACCCCGAAGAGCACTCCGATCTGCGCCGCCCACTTCAGGAAGGTGGCGTTGCGCCAAAACGGAGGTCGAGTGGGCCGGACGAGGCTGGGTTGGCTCAAGGTACGGCTTCTTCCAAGAGTTCACCGCGTAACGCGGCGATCTGGGCGGCAACGCTTTCGGGGCTTCCCCCTCCCCGAGTGGCTCTCCGTTGCACGGAGATGACCGGATCCAACAGATCCAGGTCGGACGCCAAGAAACCGGGATGCGCCCCGGTAAGTTCATCGGAAGCGAGCGACGCGAAGTCCCGACCCTGTGACACCAACCGGGCCGCCACCTCTCCCGTGACCCGATGCGCCTCCCGAAAAGGAGTTCCCCTTGCCACCAACGCCTCGGCCAAGTCCAAAGCAGCCGTCTCCGAAGCAGGCGGGGGCGGATGAAACCGGGCTGACGCTATCAGCCCTGCCAAGGCGGTGGTGGCACCAGCCAAGTCGTCGTCCACCCGGAACAGATGTTCCTTGTCCTCTTGCAGGTCACGGTTGTATGACATGGGTAAACCTTTTTCTAACGCCATCATAGCGGTTAGCGCCCCGATAGCGCCGGCAGCCTTTCCCCGCACGAGTTCCGCCACATCGGGATTCTTTTTCTGAGGCAACGCTGAAGAGCCGGTGGCGAACTCATCGGCCAAAGTCACCCACCCGAACTCCCTTGTGGACCATATCACCAGATCCTCTCCCAAGCGGGAGAGGGAAACCATGGCGCGGGCGCAACACCACACGTACTCGGCGGCGCGGTCCCGGGAGCCAACAGCTTCCAGAGAATTGGCGAAGGACTTGGACATACCCAGCCGGGCGGCGCTTTTTGCCGGGGAGAGGGGAAGGGATGATCCAGCCGAGGCGCCCGCTCCCAGGGGAGAGCAGTCCAACCGGGCCATCAAGTCCAGGAACCGACTCCGATCCCGGGCCGTCATTTGCGCGTAGGCCAAAAGGTGATGGGCAAAGAGCGTGGGCTGGGCCTGCTGAAGGTGGGTATAGGAGGGGACCACCACCTCGGGGCCCATCTGCGAGGCGACGTCCACCAGCACCAACGCCAGACGAGCCAGCCCTCGGACATGACCGAGGGCGCCGCGTCGCATGTACAGTACGAGGTCCAAAGCAACCTGGTCGTTGCGGGACCGTCCGGTGTGGAGCTTTCCTCCCACCGGTCCCACCAACTCGATCAGGCGGCGTTCCACCGCCGAATGCACATCCTCATCGGTATCGGAGAAGGCAAAGGCCCCGGCCCGAGCCTCTTCGGCGATAACTTGAAGTCCCCCGGTGATGGTGGAGGTCTCCGTTTCCGACAGTATCCCCACGTCTCCGAGCATGCCCACATGGGCCAGGGACCCCTCGATGTCGTCAAGGAGTAGCCGTCGATCGGAGGTCGAGACGGTGAAGTCCCACATTGCGGAGGCGGGAACGCCTGCTAGCCGACCTTCCCAAAGCGTCACGACGCGGCATCTCCCGGTGTTTGGGAGGAAGGAGGACGCAGACGCAGGGCGTTGACCCGAATGAACCCTCCGGCATCGGCCTGGTCATACACGTCGTCCTCCTCAAAGGTAGCCCGTTCGGGGTCGTAGAGGCTCTGGGGGGAACGACGACCCACCACCGTGGCCGATCCCTTGTAAAGGCGCAGCCGCGCCTCACCGGTGACCGCCTGTGCCGTCTCGTCAAACAGCGTCTGCAGGGCGTATCGCTCCGGAGCGAACCAAAACCCGTTGTAGACCATTTCCGCATACCGGGGAGACAGCTCATCCCGAAGATGGGCCACCTGGCGATCCAGAGTGATCGACTCCACCGCCCGCTGGGCGTGGTAAAGGAGGGTTCCCCCCGGCGTCTCGTAGACGCCGCGGCTCTTGATCCCCACGAACCGGTTCTCCACTATGTCGACCCGGCCCACTCCGTGGCGCCCGCCCAACCGGTTCAGTTCCTCCAACAGTTCCACCGGCCCCAGCCGTTGTCCATTCACGGCCACCGGGTCCCCTTTCTCGAGGGCGATGGTCACCTCCTCGGGTTGATCAGGCGCCAGCTGGGGATCGATCGTGAGGGCGAACATGTTCTGAGGTGGAGAGGCCCAGGGATCTTCCAGTATCCCTCCTTCATAGGAGATGTGCAGGAGGTTGGCGTCGGTGGAATAAGGCTTTTCCGGTGAGACCGGCACAGGGATGCCGCGCCGGCGGGCATATTCCACCAAATCGGCCCGTCCCCGCATATTCCACTCCCTCCACGGGGCGATCACCCGGATGTCGGGCTCCAGGGCATAAGCGGACAACTCGAAGCGCACCTGGTCATTTCCTTTGCCGGTGGCGCCGTGGGAGATGGCGTCGGCGCCGAACCGCCGGGCCACTTCGATCATGCCCTGGGTGATAATGGGCCGGGCCAGGGAGGTGCCCAACAGGTAGTAGCCCTCATAGAGGGCCCCGGCCCGAAAGGCCGGGAAGACCGCCTCGGTGACGAACTCGTGCCGTAGATCCGAAACGACCGCTTCGATCGCTCCGGTGTCGAGCGCCTTTTGGCGCGCCTCGGCCACTTCTTCGCCCTGGCCGACGTCGGCGGTATAGGCGATCACCTCCGCTCCATGAACTTCTCTGAGCCAGGCCAGAATCACCGAGGTGTCAAGGCCGCCCGAGTAGGCAAGCACGACTCTGGTCATACCATCTCCCCTATTCGCTCCAGTCGTTTCTTAACATGCTGGCCGTCGGTGGGCTGAGCTGTCACCACCAAAACGGTGTCGTCGCCAGCCACGGTGCCCAGAACACTTCCGACCTCTCCGGTCACCAAGGCGGCATCCACGGCCGAGGCTACCCAGGAGGCGGCTCCCGGAAAGGTTTTCACCACCACCAGGTTGGCCGAGGCCTCGATGGAGATCGCATAGGAGTTGATCACCTTGCTCAACCTCCGCCCCGGGTCTATGAACTGGTCGGGTTTGGGGTCGGGCGCGGTCAGTCGATATCGACCCTGGCCGTCTTTGACCACCCCCAGGTAACGCAGATCCCGCGAGATGGTGGACTGGCTGACCAAATAGCCCTCCGCAGCCAGTTCTTTGACTAACTCCGCTTGTTCCGCCGCGTTTCCCCGAGCCAACAGCTTGCGTAATGCCCGCCGACGGGCGCCGGCCGAACCCATCTCAAGCCTCCGCGCAGACCGAATCCGACAGGGCGGCGGCAAACCGGGATATCGCTTCGGTCGTCTCCTCGGGAGTAATCGTGAGTGGCGGAGCGAAACGCACCGCATTTGGTCGCACGTTGTTGACTACCAGACCGAGTTCCAGCGCACGGCGGGTGGCCGCCGCCGCCCACTCTCCCTCCAGTATCGCCGCCAGCAGCAATCCTCGGCCCCGCACCCCGGCAACGCCTGGGAGTGCGCTCAAGCCTTCGACGAACTGGAGCGACCTCGCCCGGCAGTTGGCCAACAGGTCACGTTCGTAGATCTCGTCCAAAACCGCCAAGGCCGCCGCGCAGGGAACCGGCCCGCCGCCGAAGGTGGTGCCGTGATCGCCGGGCCGGAAGGCGATGGCGATCTCCTCCCGCGCCAGGCAGGCGCCCATTGCCAGGCCGTTTGCCATTGCCTTGGCCACCGTGGCTATGTCCGGTTCAAACCCCAAGCCTTGCCAGGAAAACAGGTGCCCGGTGCGGCCCATCCCCGCCTGGATGTCGTCGATGATCATCAGGACGCCCCGGCGATCACACATCCGCCGAACCTCCTGCAGGTAGCGGGCCGGAAGGGGAACCACGCCCCCCTCCCCTTGAGTGGTCTCCATCAGGACTGCCGCGGTGCGGTCGTTGACCGCCTCTCCCAGCGCGTCGATGTCCCCTTGGGGGACCTGGCGAAACCCGGGTGGCAGGGGTTCGAAGGTCTGTTGCTTCCCCGGCTGGCCGGTGGCGGCCAAAGTGGCGAGGGTGCGGCCGTGGAAGGAGTCAAGTAGGGAAACCACCTCGTAGCGATGCGCTCCGTGCTTTTCTTGGGCGAACCGGCGGGCCAGCTTGATAGCTGTCTCGTTGGCGGTGGCACCGCAGTTGGCGAAGAACACCCGTTCCAGTCCGGAAAGCTCCGTCAGCCGGGCGGCCAAGGCCACCATCGGTTCGTTGTAGAACAGGTTGGAGACATGCACGAGCTGTGAGAGTTGGACGCCGGCGGCTGCTGCCACCCGGGGATTGGCATGTCCGACCGCCACCACCGCCAAGCCGGTCAAACAGTCCAGATATGACTTTCCCTCCCGGTCGTAGAGCCAGACGCCTTCACCCCGGGTGAAGATCACCGGTGTTCGCCCATAGGCGGGGATCAGCGTCCGGTCGGCGGCTTCGATCCAAGATTTCACTGCCGTTCCCCTTCCTGATGAACGATCATGGTCCCGATTCCCTCGGGGGTGAACATCTCCAGCAGTAGGGCATGTTGGATTCGCCCGTCCAGAATATGGGATTGGGAGACGCCGCCCTTCATGGCTTGGACCACGGCCCGCAACTTGGGAAGCATCCCGCCCCGGTACCGGTCGACGCTGAAAGCCAACTCTGTCAAGGTCATCTTGGAGATGAGGGAGCCCGAGTCTTCAGCATTGCGATAGACCCCCTCCACATCAGTGAGGAATACCAGCTTCTGCGCATCCAGGCCCGCGGCCAGGGCGCCGGCCACCGTGTCGGCGTTCAGGTTGTAAACCTCGCCGTCCTGGCCCACACCCAGTGGTGCCACCACCGGCGTCATTCCACCGTCCAAGAGACGATTCACTAAAGCAGGGTTCACGTCGACGAGATCGCCCACCCTCCCCAGGCGGCTGTCCAGTTGCCGACAGGAGAACATACCCGCATCCACCCCGTTCACCCCGACCGCCATAGCCCCGTTGGCTACCAAAAGGCGGGTTATCTCTCCGTTGACCTCTCCACCCAGCACCCTCCGCACCACCTCCATAGTTCGAGAATGCGTCACCCGCAGTCCCTCCACCCAGGTGGGAGCTATCCCCTCCCTGTTCATCGCCGCGGTGATCTGCGGCCCGCCGCCATGGACCACCACTATCTTGATCCCCACTTGGGAAAGAAGGGCCACATCCCTGGCGAAAGACTGGGCGAAGGTGGGGTCATCCATCGCCGAACCGCCGTATTTCACCACCACGGTGGTACCGGAAAAACGGCGGATGTAAGGAAGAGCTTCCATCAGGATGGCCGCCTTCCCCATCGAACTGGCGATCCGGGGCTTGAGCCGAGTGGGAGGACTGTGGCCGGTGGTCATGATGGTTCTCCGTTGTAAGTCACATAGCCCGGGGTGAGATCGCAAGTGAGAATCTCGGCGGAGCCCGGGCCCTCCCCCACCGAAATCTTCACCTCGAAATTGCCCACCAGCACTGCTTTCACCGCCTCCAAGTTCACTCCCGTGAACATCCCGCCCGAAGCCACCGGCACTCCCTGGTAGGTGATGGCAATCCGGGAGGCGTCCACCCACTCTCCGCAGGCGCCCAGCGCCGCTACCAACCTTCCCCAGTTGGGGTCACCTCCGTAAAAAGAACAGCGCACCAGGTCGGAGTCGGCTATGGCCATCCCCATGCGGCGGGCGGAAACGTCGTCCGAAGCACCGCTGATGCGGATCGTCACCACTCTGGTGGATTCCTCTGCGTCCACCACGATGTCGCGAGCCAGCCGGGCGCAAACCGACCGGACTCCCCGGGTCAATTCCTCCACAGACGGGCACACCCCTGAAGCCCCGGAGGCCATGAGAATCAGGGTGTCGTTGGTGGACTCACACCCATCAATGTTGATGCTGTTGAAAGTTGCGTCCACTGCCTGGCGGAGGGCCTCGCCGAGCATATCGGGAGAGGCGACGGCGTCTGTGGTGACCACCGCCAGCATGGTGGCCATGCTCGGGCGAATCATCCCTGCTCCTTTAGCCATGCCACCCACCCGGAACCCCTCGGGGGCGGCTGATGTCGCCTCCTTGCGGAAAGTGTCCGTGGTAAGGATCCCTTCAGCGGCTGCCCTTCCCGCCGCCGGGGTGGTGTCCGCCCTGGCAGCTAGTAACGAAACCGCGGGGACGATCTTGTCCATGGGCAAATGCGGGCCGATAGGTCCGGTCGAGCACACCAGCACTTCTTTGGCCAGACAACCCACCGCTTTGGATAGCGCCTCGGCCATTTGGTGGGCAGATCGGGCGCCTTGCTCACCTGTGGCGGCATTGGCGCAACCCGAGTTGAGGATTACCCCTCGGATTCGGCCTCCCGATATCTCGATGTGGCGTCGGGAAAGATGCACCGGGGGCGCGGCCACGGCGTTCTGGGTGAACACTGCGGCGGTGGGAACCGCCTCTGCAGCCATCACCAAACTGAGGTCCGGCGCGCCGGAGGCCTTTATCCCTGCCGCCGTGGACGACGCCGAAAAGCCTTTAGGAAACGTAACGCTCATGGCATCCATCCCGTTGTATCCAAGCCGTTTGCCTCCTCCAGGTCGAACACCAGGTTGGCGGCCTGAACAGCCTGGCCGGCAGCTCCCTTCAAGAGGTTATCCAACGCTGCCTGCGCGATCACCATCCCGGTGTGGGGATCCACGAAGGCGGTAACCATTGCCCGGCTGGAGCCCGCCACCCACCGGGTCTGGGGTGGAGGATCCACCACTTCCACCAGCGGGCGGCCCTCATACATCTTGGCCATCACGCCCAACAGATCTTCCCGCTCCACAGAGGCGTCGGCAGCCGGCATGGTCACCGTGGCCAGCAACCCCCGCTGGATGGGAAGCAGATGGGGAGTAAAGGTGACACGGGAGGAAACACCAGCCATCTCCAATCCCATTTCGATCTCAGGACGGTGCCGATGGGCGCCGATCCCATAGGCCCGCGCTCCCTCCGCCACTTGCCCGAACAGCAGGTCCGCACGCAGTGACCGACCCGCTCCCGACGCGCCCGAAAGGCAGTCTGCCACTACCGGACCGGTGGTCAAACCCCCTGCCAACAGCGGAACTGCCGCCAGCAACACCGCGGTGGGATAACAGCCCGGAAGAGCCACTCGACGAGCTCCTTCCAGGCCGAACAATTCCGGAAGGCCATAGCGCCACTCCCCCAACCGGTGTCCGGCGGGATGAGAGGCGCCGTAGGCCGTCTCATAGCGAGCTTCGGTGTCGAAACGGTAGTCCGACCCCAAGTCGAATACGGCAGCGCCCCGTTCCGCCAAGTCGTGTCCCAACCGGTACGAAGCCCCGTGCGGCAAGGCCAGAAAGGCCGCATCTACCGACGGGATGGTCCCGAGTTCAGTGGCCGACAGTCGCCGATCACCCCCGGACAAGTGGGGATGCACCTCCCGCAACGTTTCTCCCGCCCGGGAATGGGCGCCCAGCCATATCAGATCGAAGGCCGGGTGAGCGTCCAACAACCTGATCAACTCCCCACCGGCATACCCCGAGGCGCCGATCACTGCTGCTTTGAATGTCATCCGATGCTGTTCCTTTCGGGTCGGCACCACTATATACGAATATGCGCATATGGCCAAACTGGGGGGGGGCGTGTTTTACCAGGAGTTCTGTCAAACTTGGAGAAACCAAAGAACCCTCACGACAGAAGGCTCGTGGCCTTGAGCGCAGAAGCTGACCCGCCCAGTTCGCAACTGCGTTCTCGCTACAGGTAAGGAAGAAGTGGGGCGCCCATTTCATCCTTGTCGAAATCCGGGGCGGTAGCTTTCGGCAGCCGGCAGGATGTACTTTCCGCCTCGAAGCCAGCTTCTATGTCCCCTGGGAGCCCTCCTCTTGCTCCAAAGGGTGGAGTCCGCGGTCGGGCATGGGCGGCGGGAGGGGATCATAAATCCACGATTCCACCAGCTGCCGAACCGCCGGGCCCCCTGTCTCCTCGGTCAACGACAGAAAGTCGGCGGTTGAAGCGTTTGCATAGCGATGCGTGTCGAGCCAGCTTCTGAGCATGCCGAGAAACTGGTCGTCACCCATTTCGTCTCGTAGCGCGACCAATGCCAGCGCTCCCCGCGCATAAACGGAATAATTGAAGAGGTCATCGGCGAGCGGGATTCCTGGCGGATAGAAACGCCCGATCGCGGCGGCTGCCGCCTGCTCTGCGGAAACGCTGTCATTGGCGAAACGCTCGCCTGAGAACAGCCGATAGTTATCGGCCACCAACTGGTCGTAAGCGGCGACTCCTGAGGTCTCTTCTGTCCACAGCCACTCTGCCAACGTGGCCGGTCCCTCGTTGAGCCAGATGTCGCTCCAATCTGCCACCGAAACGGAGTCGCCGAACCACTGGTGGGCCAACTCATGTATCACCACCCCGTCCCACACCGCGGAGAGATCGTATGTGGGCAGGGTTTGGTGCTCCAACGCCAAACCTACACCTGCTTCCACCACCAGTGCCCCTATCGACTCGAAGGGATAGGGGCCGAAGACTTTGGACAGGAACTGCAAGTACTCGTCGTGGCGAGACATGGGTTCGAGCAGGGCGGTGTCCATGCCTTGCGGATACCAGGTAGTGATCTCAAGGCCCAGCCAATCGGGCTCGGACCGGGAGGAAAAACGCCCGATGGCCAGTGGAATCAGATAGGGAGCGACGGGATGTTCCATCGACCATGTGTAAACAGCCGTTTGCCCCTCTTCCCGGTAATCCTCTAGCCTCCCGCCGGACACCGCGGTCCAACCGACGGGAACTCCCACTTCCAGGGTGACCAGAGCCTTGTCAAGTGGATGGTCGTTGAATGGCGCCCAAGCTGCAGATCCATCCGGTTCATTGAGCGCAAAGAAGGTCTCCCCGTCCGCTGCCCAGTGGCCCCCGGCGGTAATACCCTGAATGGCCTGGGCCGGTCGAGCAGTCACCACCCCTTCATAAACGATCACCACGTTCAAAGGATCTCCATCCTGGAACATCTGCGGAGGATCGATGATCAGTTCTTCAGCAACCTGTTGGTAGTCCGCTTCCAGGCCGTTGATGCTCACTCTGCGGGCCTCCAGACCAAAGAAGTCCAGGCTGAACAGATCCAGGTCGCCGGTGGCCATCGCGGAGATAGTGGAGGTACCCGATATCTGTCGGCTGGTCGGATCGTAGAGCATTTCGATCCTGTAACGCTCCACGTCGTAGCCAGAGCCTCCGAGCCTCGGGTACAAGGAGTCTCCTATCCCCTCTCCTCCCGACTCCCGGAGCCTTTCCCACAAAGAGGGGGGCTCCCCGGGGCCGCTGGCGCTGTTTGGAGCGACGATGGTGGTGGTAGTCGGAGCAAGTGTGGTGGCGGCCATGGTGGAGGTGACAGACGACAACGCGGTGGTATCGGGCGGTTGAGCCATATCGGCTTCGGTAGCCGACGAGGATGTGGATGAAGAAGGATCCCCAGAGCCACAGGCAGCCGCGCCCCCCAGCACCAGGAGCAGGGCGACGATCCAGATAGCGGTTCTCATACTGGCGGAGGAGGACCGGGATCCTCCCAGTCCTTTCCTATCGCCCACTCGCGAGCGGCCTGCAGGGCCTCTCGCTGGGAATAGGGACCCTCTTCTATTCGTCGCTCCAGGAGGATTGCCATTATCTCGCCCACTGGTGGACCGGGAGGAATCCCCAGATATGACATGACCTCGTGACCGTTGACCGGCGCCCGGAGTCGGTCGAGATTCTCTTGTTTCTTGAGTTCGACAATTCGCTGCTCCAACCGGTCGATCCGCTTCTGAATGGCGACGGCCCGATGCTGGTTGACTGTTGTGACATCACAGCGAACCAACTCGTTGAGGTCCTCCAGGAGGGAACCGGCATCCCGCACATAGCGCCGGACGGCCGAATCAGTCCACCCCATCTTGAGGGTGTGAGGGCGTAGGTGCAACTCGACCAGGCGGGACACGTCTGCTATCACCGCCCGTGGGTAGCGAAGCTCCTCCAGGCGATGCCGGGCGAGGCGCGCTCCCACCATTTCGTGGTGGTGGAAACTGACCCCCTTGGGCCCGAAGCGACGAGTGTCCGGTTTGCCTATGTCATGAAGCAGGCAGGCCAACCGCAACCTCAGTCGGGGCGAGGCCTTCTCCACCACCGCCAGGCTGTGGGCCAACACGTCCTTGTGGCGATGTCGGGGATCCTGCTCCATCCGCAAGGACGAAAGCTCGGGCAAGAAGTGGTCGGCCAGTCCCGATTTGGCCATGCCCAGGAGGGCGGCGGCAGGCCGGGGAGCGGTGATCAATTTGCTCACTTCGTCCCTTATCCGCTCGGCGGACACTATCCGAAGGCGATCTGCCATCTCGGTCACCGCCGCCAGAGTTGTCGAGGTGGGATGGAACTCCAGCGACGCCCAAAACCGGAACAGGCGGAGCATCCGCAAGGGGTCGTCCTCGAAGGTCTTGGCCGGTGCGGAGGGAGTTCTCAACACCCGGCGGGCTAGATCGGCCAGCCCTCCGAACGGATCCACCATTTGGGCGTCGGGCACTTTGATAGCCAACGCGTTGACTGTGAAATCCCTCCGCTTGAGGTCCTCTTCAATGGTGTCCGAAAAAGACACCTCTGGATGACGGCTGTCACTGCGATATACGTCCTTTCGAAAGGTGGTTATCTCGAAGGTCTGCCCTGCCTTGACTCCGGCCACGGTGCCGTAAGTCTCCCCGATCGTGTAGACCTGGTCCGCCCAACCGTGCAGGATGGCCTTGATCGCCGCCGGCCGCGCATCGGTGGCCAGGTCGAATTCTCCTCCCGCCTGGGAATCGACCCGCCCCATAAAGGCATCGCGTACCGTGCCGCCTACCAGATAGAGGAGATAGCCGGAGCGAGCAAAGCGGCGACCCAGCCGACCAGGGATCTGCTCGGCATCCAACACCCAGGTGAGTCTTTCAGGTATCACTGGCTCAATGTTGGTCGGCGCGCGCGCCTATTGGAGCGACGTTTGTTGCTTCTCACCCAGCCGCCCGGTCCTGAATACCCGCCAACGCATCGAGAATGCGGTGAGCGTGGGGCGATGAAGCAAAGGGCGGAGTTGGGCTGTCATAGGGTCGGCCGGCCAGCCCCAGCAACATCGCTCGGGTGGATTCGGCGATGGCGTCCAGGTTGTAGCCTCCCTCCAGGAAGACCAAGATCCGGTTTGGTGGCACGACCTCCAATAGCTGCGCGGCCATAAAGTGGTAGTCGCCTTCAGTGAGTTGCAGGCCAGCCAAGGGATCCAGATGATGGGCATCGAATCCGCAACTCACCAGTACCCAGTGGGGAGCGAACCTTCGCAGGCGGGGAATCACCATCTCTGTGAAGAGCCTTCGGTATACGTCACCCCCGGTTCCAGCCGGCCAAGCGGCATTGATGGTATATCCCCTCCCCGGGCCCGACCCCACTTCATCAAGAGCTCCCGTTCCCGGGTAGTAGGGCCATTGGTGGGCGCTGATATAGAACACCTCCTGATCGCGTTGGAACTCGGCATCCGTTCCGTTGCCGTGATGCACATCCCAGTCGACAATCGCCACCCTTTCTCCCCGGGCCTGCAGGTAGCGGGCGGTTATGGCCGCATTGTTGAAGATGCAAAACCCCATGGCCCGATCAGCCAACGCGTGATGGCCGGGGGGCCTAACCGCCAAGAGGGCCACGGCGTCCGGTTCTCCCTCCAGAAGCCGCGCTGCCCGGGGGCCTGCACCCGCCGCCCGGCAAGCCGCCTCCCATGACTCCGGGCCAGCGGCTGTGTCCGGATCGAAGCGCCCTCCCCCCGCCGCAATGAAATCCCGTACATAGGAGATGTATGCGGAGGTATGCGCCAGCCCCAGCAGATCGTTGTCCGCTGGCGGCGCCTCCACCGTCTCTATGGTCAGACCCGAGGCGTCAACCCCCCGCTGCACGGCGCGCAGCCGGGCAGGGCGTTCGGGGTGATGGCGCCCGGTCTCGTGTCGGTAGAAGGCAGGATGGGTCAAATACAGTATTTTCATGGTCGCTTTCAATAGTTTGGCGTGAAAGCGCCTCCCTGAGAATCCATGAGGGGATATTCTTGGGTATCGAAGCCCATGCCGCCCCCTCTTCCCGACCGCTATCGCCTTGAAGTTCGTCTGGGCAGAAATGAAGGAGTCGAAGAGTGGCTGGCCACGGACACGGTCCTTGCTCGGCCAGTGCAGCTTCGGGTGCTGGGTCCGGAAACTGCTCCTGCGGTACGGGAGGAGTATCTGGAAGCCGTTCGGCGATCCACCGCCGCTTCCCATCACCACCTGCTCTCGGTTTTCGATGCCGCCCCTGTCCCCGGCGGGGTGTTCGCCGCATACGAATGGACGGGGGGTACAGCCCTCTCCCACCGGTTGGCGGCAGGCGCCAAGATGGACCCAGCCGAGTTCCAGTCCAATGCAGCCGGCCTCGCTGGAGCGCTTTCCGCCCTGCATGACATCGGCGTGGTACACGGCCGAATAAGCACCAACGCTATCTATTACTCCCTCGACCACCCGGCCAAGTTGGGAGGGGTGGGACCACCCGTCAAGGAGGGCACATTCGCAACCGATGTGGTGCAGTTGGTAGACACTTTGGAGCGATGGGTGATAGGCAGACCCGCCCGGGGTCTGCCTATCTCGGAATTGGTGGACGGTATCAGCCCCGCCATCGACCGGATCCTGGCCGCGTCCGCCACCGGAGACCTGGCCGCGTCCGAGTTGGCGGCGCTGCTCGCTTCGGCGCCGGCGCCCTCTCCGTCCTCCACCAATGTGCCTCGCGTTCCCCGCGTCGCGCTGTGGATGGCGACCGGCTTGATATGCACCGCTCTGGGGCTGGTCGGCATGGGAACTCTGTTGTCAGCGGGGTCGGCCTCCCCCTCACCTCCCACCATCGCCGCCACCACCCCGCGGACCACCCGACCGCAGACCACCTCCACCCTCAGCCTCTCTTCGCCCAGCACTGCTCCCACTGCCACCACTCCCGCCGCCGCGCCGGTCCTTGCCACCCCGCCGCTGCAGTTGCTGGGGGCTCCCGAAGTATCCACTTTCGATCCTTACGGAGGAGGCGGAGAAATGGACCACCGCTTGGAACGTCTGGTCGACGCTGACCGCGAGACCACTTGGCGAACCGAGCGCTACTACGACCCCCTGTCTCGGATTAAGGCAGGGGTCGGACTGGTTATGACTCCCCCTCCTGGAGCTCGCCGCCTTGAGTTGCTGGGAATTACTCCGGGAACCGTATACACCCTGTCTTGGGCGGAAACGCCGAATACCTCTCTCCGCGAGTGGAGCCCGGTAGCTACCGGACGCACAACTTCGGGGGCTTTCTTCCTCACCCTGCCCCCCCGACCAGATGGGACCTGGCTCATCTGGTTTACCGAGTTGCCCTACGTTGGCCCGGAAAACTACTCGACCTCCATCGCAGAAGCCCGCTTTTGGGGATAACACCATGTCTAAGCTTAGTTAACAACTGGTGACATAGTGCTGCGGAGTGCAGCGCACCACCCTGCCGGCCCAGGTCCCAGCCGCGCTAGCCTTTTGTCTTGGTGCCATTGGATGATTTGCCTGCTCGATTCGCCGACGCCTTGGAGTCGGCCGCCGCTCGGGTAAGGGCCAAGACTGCCGACCGGCTGGAGGGCTGGATTCGTGCGGTCCTGTTCGTGTCGGTATTGATGGTTCTTACCCTGGTCAGCCTGGTCTTTGTGATGATCGCCGCCCATCGTGCCCTGTCGCTGGGTTTGGGATCCGCCGGGTCGTTGGCGACCTTGGGGGGACTATTTTTGGCGGGTGGATTGTTTGTATGGAAGAGGGGTTCCAAACACATGCGAGGTGGTTGAATGACCGACGTGCACAAGGTTTTGATAATCGGGGGAGGCCCGGCCGGCTATACCGCCGCGCTGTACGCCGCCCGCGCCGAACTGGCGCCGGTGGTGTTGGAGGGCAGCGCGCCGGGAGGGCAGTTGATGATCACTACCGACGTGGAAAATTATCCAGGCTTCCCTGAAGGAGTCATGGGTCCCGAAATCATGGATAAGTTTCGCGCCCAGGCTGAACGCTTCGGTGCTCAACTAATCACCGAGGACGCCACCTCGGTCGATTTTGCCACTGCCCCTCTACAGGTCACCGCCAATGGGGCGACGCATCTTGGCCACACCGTCATAATTGCCACCGGCGCCAGCGCCAAGTGGCTCGGCATCCCTGGCGAAGAGCGGCTCACCGGCCGTGGGGTGTCGGCCTGCGCCACCTGTGACGGCTTTTTCTTCAAGGACAAGGAGTTGTTGGTGGTGGGAGGAGGGGACTCGGCAATGGAAGAGTCCCTGTTTCTCACTAAATTTGCATCTTCGGTGACAATTGCCCACCGCAGAGACGATTTCCGCGCTTCGGCAATAATGACCCGCCGCGCCATGGAGAGCCCCAAGATCAACGTGGCGTGGAATACTGTCGTTCAGGAGATACATGGGGATCAACACGTAGACGGAGTCACCCTGTTGGACACGGTAACCAACCAATCCCGACAGCGACCAGTTGACGGGGTGTTTGTGGCCATAGGTCATCGGCCGAACACCGAACTCTTCTCGGGATGGGTAGAATTGGATGAGCGCGGCTACATTTCCTTGGGGAAGGCGGGTGGTACCGCCACTTCCGTTCCGGGGGTTTTCGCCGCCGGGGATGTGGCCGATTCGGTCTATCGCCAGGCCGTTACGGCGGCGGGTACCGGCTGTCAGGCGGCATTGGACGCCGACCATTATCTTCAAAACACCCTGGGGCTGTAGCTCAGCCCGGTCGAGAAAGGACCAAACCGATGGCGAATAACCTGCTCAATATCACGGACCAGAATTTCCAAGACATCATTTCGGGCGACCGCCCGGTGTTGGTCGACTTCTGGGCCGAGTGGTGCGGGCCCTGCCGACTGGTGGCTCCTCACCTCGAGGCGCTGGCCACTGAGCTTCCCGACAAGCTGACTGTCGCCAAATTGAACATCGACGACAATCCTCAATCGCCTGCCAGCTACGGGGTGATGAGCATTCCCACCATGATCCTGTTCAAGAACGGCCAAGAAGTGCAGCGAATCGTCGGAGCGCGGCCCAAAGCCTGGCTATACAAAAACATCAAAGAGCATCTCTGACCCCGGTTATCCGAGGTTGCCGGGCGCCCTTTGGGGCTTGCTCTATCCTGATCGGAAGAAGGGAACCCTTCCGCAACCACCCAGGGTATTAGATGCGCCGCTTTCAGTTAGGCAGTTCTGGAGAGGGTGTGCGAGAGATCCAGGAACGTCTCTCCGCGCTCGGTCATAACTGCGACCGCGACCCTCCGGGAGAATTCGGAGAGGCAACCTTGGCGGCGGTTACTGCTTTCCAAGCCGACAGAGGCCTGCCCATCAATGGCGTGTTGGGGCAAGACTGCTGGCGCGCCCTCTATGAAGCCGGCTACCGGCTGGGAGACCGCCTTCTCTTTTTACGGCGACCCATGCTCCGGGGAGATGACGTAGCAGAACTCCAAAGCCGCTTGGACGCGCTGGGCTTCGAAACCGGCAAGCCGGATGGGATCTTCGGCCCTCAAACCGAGCGGGGCCTGCGGGATTTCCAACTCAATCGGGGTTTGGCTATCGACGGTCTCTCAGGCCCGGAGGTAATAACCGAATTACGCCTTCTAGTTCGAGGAGCGATGCGGGCGGGCCGTGTGACCCTGCGGGAACGGGAATGGCTCCGCTCCCGTCCTGCCACCTTGGTGGGCGCTCGCGTCTATTTTGATCCGGCTTGTCGTACCCAAGAAGAAGCTTCAGTCAGTTGGGAGGCCGCTACGGCCGCCGCCATAGCCCTCCAGCAGCAGGGTGGGACCCCCATTCTGTCCCGAGGAGTCGACAGCATCTTTCCCGAGCGGGTCAGGGCGCGGCGCGCCAACCGCATGGGAGCTGACCTGATCATCTCTTTTCAAATGTCGGAGCACCGGCCGGGGACGGTCAGCTACTTTGCCTCTCCCCGCAGCCACAGCGTGGCCGGAAAGCTGCTCGCCTGTTGTCTCGCCGAGGCCATGTCGCTGCAGATGGAGGGCCAAGCTACTGCCATCCTCAAAGAAACCCGGTCACCGGCGGTGGTGGTGGCCGTACCTGATTTGGGAGCCCCCACCGGAGAAGCGGCCGTAGTTGGCCTGCACCAGTTTTTCAAGACCCCGGTACCCTAGAAGCCTGAGCTGCGAGGCCAATGACCAACCGGGGTGAAAACTACATCGATGTGATTCGCCCCCTTTTAGGGTCCCGACCAGCCCCTTTAGGCTTTTCCACGGTGAGTTGCGCCAACTTTAGGAAAAGCGCTAAACCCCAGGACCGATCCTGGCGACCACCAATGTTTCACGTGAAACACCTAAATAGCGGCTCCCTCCCCGGGCTGGTTCCCTTGACCGACTTGCTGAAACAACCCGCGTCATGTTTCACGTGAAACATCACACAACATGAATTCCGCTTCCGGGATTTCGGTTGTGAAACGGGCCCCGGCATGGGCGGGGCTTCCTCTCACTGCGCATGGGCGGGGCTTCCTCTCACTGCCTATCAGCTGCATCAGCTCGAGCGCCTTGCCGTTTGGCTCACCGCCGAAGACATACCATCGGGAGGACTGGGGCCATCAGAGGGGCCGGTGGTGCATTCCCGCCATCTTGCCGACTCCCTTCTCTTTGCCTCCGCTTGGAATTCCCCCTCGCAGCCCCCCGTCGTGTCTTGGATGTTGGGGCCGGAGGGGGTTTGCCAGGAGTGCCCTTGGCCATAGTTTGGCCCACCACCGAGGTTGTTTTGCTGGAAAGGTCGGTGTGCCGCGCCGATTTGGCCCGGCGAGCGATTCTTCTGCTGGGGTTGGATAACGTCACGGTCGCCACCGAGCAACTGCACGAGTGGAGGGCTCCCGCAGACTTCATTGTGTCCCGAGCGGTGAGTTCCCCCCTGAAGCTCAGAAGGCCCCTTTCTCGGCTGCTCCTCCCTTCCGGGGTGGCCGCAATAGGTGGTTCACATCGCTCCCGGCCCAATGTGGTGGGCTACCGAGTCGACGAATTTCCCGAAAAGGTCATAGGAAAGCCGGTATGGCTACTTATTATGAAAGGAGCATGACGTCCTCCGCTCTAATCGCCGTCACCAACCAAAAGGGCGGGGTCGGCAAAACCACCACCTCTGTCAATCTGGGAGCAGCGTTGGCCGCCATGGAGGAGTCGGTATTGGTGGTGGATCTGGATCCTCAAGCCAACGCCACCTCCGGATTGGGCTTGACTGACGAACAAATAAGCCTCTCGGCCTACGATGTCCTCCTCAAAGGCGCGGCCGCCGAGGACGCAATAGAGCCAACCGCGGTGAGAAATCTCTATTTGTTGCCGTCCACCCGATACCTCGCCGACGCAACCATTGAGCTCGTTCCCCTTATGGCTCGAGAGCAGGTGCTGCGCAACTCCTTGCGACCATTGGCAGAGCAGTATTCCTACATTCTGATCGACTGTCCCCCCTCGCTGGGACTCCTGACCGTCAACGCCCTCACCGCCGCTCGCTACGTGCTGATCCCCATGCAGTGCGAGCAATACGCTCTGGATGGATTGGTGGAGCTGCATCGGACCATCGAATTGGTCCGATCCGCCCTCAATCCCACTCTGGAGTTGCTGGGAGTCCTGCTAACAATGTTGGACAATCGCACACGGCTCTCCAGAGAAGTCTCTGCTCAGGTCAAGGAACACTTTGGCAGCGCCGTGTTCCGCAGCTACATCCCCCGAAGAGTTCGTCTGGCCGAAGCGTCGTCCTACGGAGAGCCCATCGACATCTTCGATCACATGAACCGCGGCGCCATCGCCTATCGGAGACTGGCCGAAGAACTGCAGGACCGCCTCCAATCGAGAAGGGAACACCACTTATGACCACCAGGCGCGGGGGAGTGGGCCGGGGGCTGAGCACTTTGATCCCCACCGCAGACCCTTCGACCGCGGGGCCTTACCGGGAACTTGCCGTCAACAAGATTCGGCCCAACCCATCCCAGCCTCGATCCCGCTTCAACGAAGAGACATTGCGAGGTTTGGCCCGTTCCATCATCGAAGTGGGCCTGCTCCAACCCGTAGTGGTACAAGAATCGGAAGGCCGGTACACGCTCATCTCCGGAGAACGCCGTTGGCGGGCCGCTCAACTGGCTGGCCTGCAGAACATCCCCGCCTTGATACGCCAGGCCGATGAGACCGGATCCCTCATCCAGGCGCTGGTCGAGAATCTACAACGCGAAGACTTGACACCACTGGAGGAGGCCTCGGCTTACAGGACCCTCATTGATCAACATGGAATGACCCAGCAGGAAGTAGCCCATCGGGTCGGCAAAGGTCGTGCTACGGTAGCAAACAGCATCAGGTTGCTTCGCCTTCCGCCATCCATTCTGGAGCTGTTGGAGACCGCTCAACTCACAGCAGGCCATGGCCGGGCCCTCCTGTCGATCTCCGATCCCAAATATGCCACCCACATAGCTAAGAGGGCCGTGGCGGAAGGTTGGACGGTGCGCCAGGTTGAGGAAGCAGCCCAGGCCCGAGCGCCCCGCCGGCGGGTTTCGAGGACTTCTAAAAGCGACCGGCCGACGCCGATCATCGAACTGGAGATTCGGCTTTCCGACCAACTCGGCCTTCCCGTGTCAATCAACTACCGAGACCAAAAAGGCAGCCTCAAGGTGGCATTCAACTCCATTGACGACCTGCAGCGGGTGTTCTCGAAGCTAACCGCCCCCTAAGGCCACCCCACCGGCCGCTACACGGCCCCGTGGAAGTCTAATTGTTGATCAGCTAGATTACTCCACGTAACATATCACTACATAACGCTGTGGCGCTTCACCTTCGGAGAAAGATCGTGCATTCTCGTGTTGTGAAACCGCATCGTGAATGACCTTGCGGTCAGCCGCGTTCATGGGTTCCAACATGAGCTCACCACCCTCTGCGGTTACCTGTTCCACGAGACCTGCAGCATATATGGTCAGCGCCTCACGACGCTGGCTCCCGTATCCGGCGATATCCAGCCGAAGCCGGGCTCCTCCGGATGTTTTGCGGTTGATGACCGACTTGGCGATCGTATGCAGCGCCTCAATGCCACTTCCCCGCGGCCCTACCAGGGCTTCGGTCTCCTCTCCTGCAATCTCCGCCAGAATCAGATCTTCCTCGAACCGAGCGGTGACCTCACCATCAATGTCCACCGCCTCCAGGAGACCGGTCAGGAAGTCGTTGGCCGCGGCTGCCTGGTCATCCAGGGGCGCTGTGGGTTTTCTGGAGCGCTGGGAGGGCTTGGACCGGCCCACCGGCCCCTTCTTCGCCGGCCGGCCTCCGGTTTCTCTCCCGGCAGCCCCTCGCTCCTCTTTTTGTTTATTGGACCGGCCCGAGGAACCGCGCTCGCCCTTTGCCTTGCTGCCGCGGCTTCCCCTGCCCCGGTCACGACGAGTCTTGGCCGGCTTGCGCTTGGCCCGCACAATGGCGACCTGGCGGCCTACCCCCAGAAAACCGCGGGCCGGCTCTTGCAAGATCTCCCACTCCACTCGATTACGGTCCTTTAGCCCCAATTCTTCTAGAGCGGCCTGCTCGGCCAGCTCTACCGTTCGGGCGCGTACTTCTACTTCAAATAATTCCATGTCTTAGTTCCTCCTCTTCCTCCTTCTTGATTTCTTAGCAGAACTCGGGTGTGGGGGGGTGGGCGATGGAGCGCCTCCCAAGTCCGGCTTGTTCTCGTTGCCCAGAGCAGTTGGCGGCTCGGGGCGTCCGTCCATCCAATTGATGGTGACTTGCTGTCCCAAGCGAACCACATTGGAAGTTGTCCAATACAGCAACAGCCCCGCGGGAAAGTTCCACGAAATGAACCCCAAAAAGAGCGGCATGATACGAGTAAACATCTGCATTTGCCGCTTCTGGCGATCTCCCCCCGCAGCTGCCTGGTCGCGTTGTGTGTACCACTGCTGAATGTATTGGATGGCGATCATAAGGATCATGGTGATCAGATAGGGGATCGCGGCCACCAGCCCGGCGGTGATCGCTCCCGAAGGCGGCACCGCCAAGTCCATTCCCACAAAGAATGCCTCATCGGCCCGGATTGCTTCCCATAGGGCGCTTCCGGGCGGAACGGGGGACAGGTCGCTCTGCAGACCGGTCGGATCATTCAGCACTCTAAAAATGGCGAACAGTATGGGTGACTGGAGCAGGAGTGGGCCCAAACAGCCCAACGGTGAAGCCCCCTGTTTGCGCTGCAACTCCGTCATGCGACGCTGCATCTCCTCGCGCTGGTCCTTGTAATCGCGACGAATGCGCTGCAGTTCGGGCTGGATGGCCATCATCGCCCGACTTGACCGGGTTTGCTTGAGGGTGAGCGGAAACAGCAAGGTGTTGATCAGGATCGTCACCAGGATGATCGCTATACCGAAGTTGGGAATGAAGGAGTATGCGGTGGCAAAGGACCAACCGAGTCCCTCTTTGATGAGGTCCCACAACATCCACCAAGGCTCTAACACGATTTCACTCCCTGTTCCCGGCATGGCACCGGATCAAACCCGCTGGACCCAAAGGGGTGACAGCGCAGCAGGCGACGCCCAGCCAGCGACGCCCCTTTCCAGGTGCCATAACGTTCAATGGCGGTCTTGGCGTAAGCCGAGCAAGTTGGCAGATACCGGCACCGGCGCCCAAAGGCGGGACTGATCGACATCTGATAGAATTCCAGCGACTTCACCAAGGCATTCGCAGACAGGCTTGCTGTTTTCTGTTCAGGTTTTTTCATTCTTCGAATCGTTCTCCAAGCGCAGTCTCAAGCCATTCCACCAACTTCCGAAAGGGCGTGTCAGCCACTTGCCGGGTGGCCACGATTACATAATCGCGCCCCACCGGCGGGTTAGCCTCTGCCAAGGCGGCGCGCAAACGCCGTTTGACGCGGTTGCGAACCACGGCCGCGCCTACCCGGCGACCAACCACCAAGCCGATCCGGACCCGGCCTGTGGCACCCGGCGCCGAAACGACCGTTAGGCCGCCCACACGACACCGTTTTCCTCGCGAGAATACCAAGCTGAAATGTCTAGAGGTGCGAAGCGGCTCGTAATTCGGGATCTTCAGGCAGACAGACGCCTGCGACCCTTTTTCCTCCGGGACCGGATTACCGCCCGGCCGGCGCGGGTGCGCATCCGGTGACGGAATCCGTGCCGACGCTTGCGACGGCGAACCTTTGGTTGGTAGGTCCTCTTCATTTGTTACGCACCTGGAAAAATCGTCGGGGAATTGACGCACAAAGGCTATCGCAAAATCCTACCGAAGTCAAGACAGAACCACACAGGCCGGTTGATCCGGCCAGGTGGAACTCCCACCCCTGAGACAATTGGCTATATTTGAAGAACCCACCACGCGAATTACACTAATGTTATTTACCCCGTACCTGCAAGGATCCAGCATCGGAGGGCCGCCGGGTGCCGCTCCATCCCGCTGGCGGGGGAGTGGCGCCACCCCTTGCGTTCCGGCGGCGTACCGGCAACTTACGCTGTGGCGGGCTTTGGAGCAGATCCGCCCGGCTGATGCCGCAGCCATGGAACGCGCCACTGCCCGACAGGGGTCCCTAACCAAACCGCCCGGCGCTCTGGGTCGCCTTGAGGAGATCTCGATTCAACTGGCCGGCATATTTGGTGACGAGCGTCCGGCGATCCGCGGGAAAGCCGTGATAGTGGCAGCAGGCGATCACGGCGTCACGGCTCAGGGAGTCACCGGTTACCCACAAGCCGTCACATCGCAAATGGCGCTGAACTTCCTGGCGGGCGGTGCCGCCGTCAGCGTTATGGCCAACTTGCTCGACGTCCGTCAGATCGTGGTGGACGCCGGGATCGCCGGCCCTGAACTGCCGGCCCATGCCGACCTCCGCAGCCTTCGGATGGGACTCGGAACGGGCGACATCAGCGTCGGTCCCGCCATGACCCTAGATCAGGCGATTGGTTGCGTGGAAGCGGGTATCAACCTCGCCGTGGAGGTCGCCGATGCGGGTGCTGACCTGATCGCCACCGGCGATATGGGGATCGGAAACACAACTTCGTCGAGCGCCATAACCGCGGTTATGACCGCCAGACCACCTTCGGACATCACCGGCGAAGGCACAGGACGTACCCCCGATCAATTACAACACAAGATAGACGTAGTGAGAAAGGCGCTGCAGATCAATGAGCCCGATCCGTCCAACCCTCTTGAGGTGCTAAGCAAGGTGGGTGGGTTCGAGATTGGTGTCCTGGCCGGAGTCGCCTTGGGAGCTGCCGCCCGGCGCCGCGCCGTCTTGCTGGATGGCTTCATCTCCGGGGCAGCAGCCCTCTTGGCTCACGGTCTTTGCGCCGAGTCGCGCCACTACATGATCGCATCGCACCGCTCGGCCGAGAAAGGCCATGCCGCCGTGCTGTCGCATCTAGGTCTGCGTCCCCTGCTGGATCTGGGCATGCGACTGGGGGAGGGGACCGGGGCGGTGCTGGCCATGACCATCGTCGAGGCGGCCGCGGCCTGCCTGTCAGAGATGTCCACATTCGAAGAAGCTGGCGTGTCAGACCGCGAGGAAGCCAAGCCCGATGCATAAGGACCTGCGGGAATGAAGGGACCGCGCTCGGCCATGGCTTTTCTGACCATTCTGCCGGTGAAGCCGGGCCCGGCGTCGGCTCTCGCCTCCGCGCGCATGTGGTTTCCGGTTGTCGGCCTGCTCCTGGGCGCCATCCTGGCGGTGTTGGACCTGGGTCTGCGATGGGGCTACCAGGCAGGTGCTGTGGGCCTCGGCCCAAGCGATCAGGGACCCTACCCGGTGTTTCTGAGCGTGCTGGTGGTGTTGGCCCTGGTTGTTCTCACCCGAGCTCTCCATCTGGATGGTTTCATGGATACCTGTGACGCCTTCTTCGGCGACTCCCACCCCCCGCGCCGTCTGCAAATACTCAAGGACCCCCATGTGGGCGCTTTCGCGGTGGTTGGAGTGGTCTGTCTCCTGCTGTTGAAGGTCACAGCCCTCACCGCTTTGCCGGCGCCAAGCCGCGCCTGGATGCTCATCCTGTTTCCATGCCTTTCCCGCTGGGCCATCTTGCTTTCCATGGAACTGTTTCCGTACGCAAGATCGCAGGGCCTGGGCGTTGCCTTTCTGCAGCGTCGAACCAAGGCACAGGTCCTCTTTGGTCTCGCTGTCACATTGCTGGCCGCCGTAGGTCTGGTCGGGCCTTGGGGACTGATGATGGTCGCCCTGGCCAGCCTGTTGGCCTGGGCGATCGGAGCGTGGGCGACCAGGCTGCTGGGAGGCATGACCGGCGATGTCTACGGGGCTGTCAACGAGACCGTGGAGGTCTGCGCTCTCCTGCTCGCCGCCCTCCTGGTCTCGGCGGACCCGGCTGTGCTGTCCCCACCCTTCGGGATCGCCATGGCGTCGTCACCCTGATGCCGCACGTCACCCTGATACTCGGCGGGGTCCGCTCCGGGAAAAGCACCATCGCGGAAAAGATGGCTCAGGGCGGGCAACGGGTCTTGTTCGTCGCCACGGCCGAGGCGCTGGATGAGGAGATGAAAAGACGCATCGCGGCCCACCGGAAGAGCCGGCCACCACAGTGGGACACGTTGGAGGAGCCGATCGATCTGATAGACGCGCTTTCCCCGCACCTCAACCGCTATGACATTTTCCTGTTGGACTGTCTCACTCTGTGGGTGAGCAATCTGCTGCTGAAGAACGAAAGACACGCCGATGTCGAGCGAATCATCGTGGAAGCCGCCGGTCGACTCTTAGACATGATCGATAGCACCCACGCCGCCTGGATTCTGGTCAGCAACGAGGTTGGGTTTGGTATTGTGCCCGCTTCCCCCCTCGGTCGTCTGTATCGCGACTCTCTGGGGCGGGTAAACCAGCTGATCGCCAGCCGTGCGGATCGGGTCAGGTTGATGGTCGCTGGCCGCTCCCTGGATTTGCACCCCCCGTCGCCGTAAGCTGGCACTGGTCTGCAAACAGGTCGATGACCAGCGCCTCCCAGGGTCTCATGCGTAACCGGATGGTGAACTTGTTATAACAAGCTGCTTACAAACCCGTGAAAATCCCCCGTCATGTGGCAAAAAAAAGAGCCGAAGTCGCGAAGAACCCTTCGATGACTTTCATCGGTGTAGTTTCGCTGGTCAAACCACATTGGGTTTTCCTACTTCGTTCCGCTCCTCCGGGCATGTTCCCCAGGTACAACCCACATTGAAGGCTGGATCAGGGGTGGGTGACGCCTCCCCGATCAAGCTAGGGCCTTGCTCCTTACACTGGTCTTACCGGGCCGGCGTCATCGACAGTTCTGTTCGGTATTTTCCGCAAAAGCCTCCTTTTCAACTACAGCCCCCGACCACCGACAGTTCCGTTGCGACTAAGCCACCTACCCCGCGATGGCGGGTTGGCTGCCATCCGCCACGGTGGAGATACCTGCCTTGAACCCGCCCGCGCCGCAACTCGACCAACGCCTCTTTCGCGAAGTGCTCACCGCCCAAACTTCTGCCGATGACTGGTCGCGTTGGTTCAAAGACCTTCATATTTCGCTCACGCCTTCCGAAATCCTTTTGGAGGCTCCCAGCCGGTTTGTCGCCAACCAGGTGGTCACGCGGTTTCTTCCCGCGGTGGAGAAAGCAGCCAGGACCGCAGATGACGGTACCTCCCTGCGAGCAGTGCGGGTCACAGTCAATCCGGGCAAACCGCGCGGGCAAACCGAGCCTTCCGAAACTCCCATGGTCTCCGCAGCCCGACTGCCCGAACAGAAACCGAGGAATCCAAAACCGCAGGGAGCCCGCCATCCCTCCAACCATCATCGCTTCGACAATTTCGAGGTGGGATCCTCCAACCTCTTCGCATATGCCGCCGCATCAGCGGTGGCCGAAAACCCCGGGACCCGTTACAACCCCTTGTTCATCTACGGATCATCCGGGCTCGGAAAAAGCCATTTGCTCCATGCCATCGCTCACAGCACCCGGCAACGCAATCCCGAATTAGCGGTCCGCTACTGCAGTTCGGAGGCATTCGTCCAACAATTCATACAGTGCGTCGGCCAGCGGCAAATGGGCCGGTTCCGGCAACGCTTTCGCCAGGTCGACATGCTCGTCCTAGACGATTTTCAGTTTTTGGAGGGAAAGCAACAAACCCTTGAGGAATTCTACTGGACTTTCGACAGCCTGCACCAGGACGGAAAACAAATCGTGCTCGGGTGTGATCGTCGCCCCCGCGAACTCCCGGCTATCCAGGATCGTATAAGAAGCCGCATCTCCGCAGGGCTACTCACCGAGATCGCTCCTCCTGCCTTCGAAACCCGTCTTGGAATTCTTCGTCGCTTGGAAAAATCCGCCCCCACCTCCCTGGGCGACGAGGTGCTCTGCATCATTGCTAACCACGTCACAAACAACATCCGCGATTTGGTGGGCGCTATGCACCAGCTCACCGCCTACTCAAAGCTGACGAGACGTCCGCTCACCCCCGATAGCGCCTTTCATCAACTTGCTCCCCTCTCTGGTGAGCTCTCTCTGCCGAACACTCCCGAAACCATCATGGCCGCCTGCGCCGAGGCATTCCACACTACGGTGGAGGAAGTCCTCCACCACAACCGACGCCCCATCCCTTCACTTGCCCGGCAGGTAGCCATGTATCTAACCCGAGAAATCACGGGCCTTCCCTTTGCCCGCATAGGTGTGGCCTTCAACAGGGGTCACTCCACGGTGCTTTCCGCCTATCAGAGAATTGTCTCCCAGATCTCTTCCGACAAGCAATTCGCTGCTCGTGTCACAGCTATCCACAACGCTATCTACAAGCCGTGATGTCTCCTCGGCCAAATCCTGTTCCTAGCGCCGTCCGTGGCATACAACCTTGTACCGTGGTGTACAAACAACCTTGTAGTTCCTCCAGCTTTCAGCGTATATTCACGAAGCTGTCGACTGCCGACAGCACCTACTGTCACAACGATGATTATTTTTAAAAATAGAAGTCGAAGAAGGGAGCATTCTTGTGAAGATTCGAGCCAACCGTGAGCACCTTGCTGACGCTTTGGGACGTGCGCAGAGAGCGGTCGGTTCGCGCAGTTCCGTTCCTGTGCTGCAGGGACTGTTATGCGAAGCCTCGGAGGGCAAGCTGGCTGTTACCGGGACCGATCTAGACGTGACGGTACGAAGCGAGATAAGTGCCGAAGTCGAGGAATGGGGAAAGGCGGTGGTTCCTGGAAGGTTGTTCACCCAGGCCGTGCGGCGCATGCCGCCCGGTATGGTGACTCTGCGGGCGAGTGATCAGGCGGAACTGGAGATCTCCGGCGAGAATCCTCAGCCCGTATACACATTGCGGCAGTTGTCTGAGGATTTTCCGAAACTTTCAGCTGCCGTGAGTAACGGAATGGAGGTGGACGGAGAAAGTTTGACCGAGGCCATTAAGCAAGTGGCCCCGGCAGCCTCCACCGACGTGGGGAGGGCCGTGCTGACCGGCGTCCTGTTGGAGTCCACCGCTGAACGTCTTCGTATGGTTGCCACGGACTCTTACCGGCTGGCGCTTCGTGATTTGCCGGCCATCGGGTTGGGAGCCACCGGATTATTGCCGGCGCGGGGACTCCGTGAACTGCCCAACACAGTAGGGGCGAGCAAAGTCGAGGTGGCATTCACCAACCGGGAAGGCGTGTTCAGCTCGACTGCGGGCACGCTGCGGTTACGAATGATCGAAGGAAACTTCCCTAAGTACGAGACTCTGTTGCCCAGTCAGTATCCGAACCAGTTTGTGTGTGCTCGAGACGCACTGCTCGAGACGATTCGGCGTATGGAACTGGTCGCCGAAGATCATTATCCGATCAGGTTGACCATCAGCGATGGCGGAGCGGAAGTCAACGTGATACGCCAGGACGTTGGCAGGGCCACCGACTATGTGGAAGGGGATTTTCAGGGAGAGAGCAGCAGTCTCGTAGTCGCGTTCAACCCACGGTATCTGTCGGACGGGGTGGTGGCGACCGGCGCAGAGAAAGTGCGCCTGCGGATTATCGATGGAATGAAACCAAGCGTGATAGACGACCCTGGGCGAGAAGAGTTTCTCTATCTGTTGATGCCGGTCAACGTATAGATGGCGTTGGCCTGGCTAACGCTGGCCGGGTTTCGATCCTACCCGGAGTTACAGTGGACGCCGTCAGCCGGAATCAATCTGGTGGTTGGCGACAACGGTGTGGGTAAGACCAACCTGTTGGAGGCGGTCGGGATACTATTCACGGGAACTTCTTTCCGTAGAGCACCGGACCGTGTACTGGTAGCCACGGACCGGGAGCTGGCGGCCATCAGGGGGGAGACGGATGACGAGGCGCCCTACACCATAGAACTGGTCCTGTATCGAACCAACCGGCGGCGGTTGTTGCTCAATGGATCTAAGCCCGCGAGGGTCAGCGATCTGGCCGGGGCCGGCCGGGTACTGGTGTTTATTCCCGAACATCTGGAGTTGGTGAAGGGAGGGCCTGCCTTGAGAAGGGAGTGGTTGGACGAGACAGCAGGGTTGCTGTGGCCTCTTGCCCAAGCCGATCAAGCCGACTATCAAAGGGCGCTACGCCAGCGTAATGCCTTCCTGAAATCGGGGGACCGGGAGGATCACATCACCCTGGACGTTTGGGACCAGCGATTGTCGATGTCGGGGGCAAGGGTGATGGCGGCGCGCGCCCGCGCTTTTCGGGTGGTCTTGGGTCCGCTATCCCGAGCAGTCTCGGCGATTGGCGGGATGGGCGAAGAACTCGCCTTGGAATACCGGTCTGGATGGGGAGGAGATCTTGATCCAACTATGGAGATAAGCGCATGGGAGCAACGATTGACGGAAGCTCTGCGAAGTTGCCGCCGCCGGGATTTTATGGTGGGGTCTACCACCCACGGGCTGCATCGCGATGATCCCGTGCTCACCCTGAACAAATTTGACGCCCGGCTTTACGCCAGCCAAGGTGAACAGCGCACGATGGCCCTTGCCCTCCGTCTGGGGATCTACGAGGCGGTGGAAGAGGCGGCGGGATGCCGGCCAATCCTGGTCCTGGATGACGTATTCAGCGAACTGGACGAAGGCCGCGCCGAGGCATTGGTGAACTGGCTCCCCGCCACGCAAACCTTTATCTCCGCGGTGGACGAGAGAAAAGCGCCAATCGGTGGTGAGGTCTGGAGAGTTTCCTCGGGGTGCTTGCGATGAGCCGTCCTCCCACCGAACCGGTCCGGGCCGGGGCCCAGGTGGAAGAGGTCTTGGCGAAGCTGGGGGTGCCGGGGGTCGGCGCCAATCTCCAGATTCGCAGGGAGTGGGGGCAAATGATCTCGGGACCGTGGCGGGATAAAGCCCGCCCGCTGGTCTTGGAGGACGGTTATCTGGTGGTGGAGGTGGGCTCCCAAATGGATGCCACCCTCCTTCGCTATGGCGCCGCAGGACTGGCGGAACAGCTAAACGCGGCCCTCGGGTCTCCGGTGGTTTCCCGTATCGGAATTAGGGTGGCCCGTTCTTCAACCTAATCAACAAAAGCCCAGGTCAAACGCTATCAAGAGCTCTGTGGGGCATCCTATAAACGTGGACATGTCACTGGTTCCTGTTAGAATATGGTGTATACACAGGGTCGCCGAACCGCCCCATCCCGCGATCCCGAGAGGCCATTTCAAGAAGGCAGTGAGACAGTGACCATCACCGAACGTTATTCCGCCAGGGACATCGTAGTTCTGGAAGGATTGGAAGCGGTCCGCCGTCGGCCGAGCATGTATATCGGCTCGACCGGCCCGCGGGGATTGCATCATTTGGTGTGGGAAGTGGTGGATAACGCCATCGACGAGGCGATGGCCGGGCACTGCACTCTGATCGATGTGGCTTTGCTGCCCGACTATACGGTGCGGGTCTCTGACAACGGTCGGGGAATCCCGGTGGGTCTTCACAAACAGACCAGGATGTCCGCTCTCACCACGGTGCTGACCGTCCTACATGCCGGAGGCAAATTCGAGAAAGGTTCATACCAGGTTTCCGGGGGCCTTCACGGAGTAGGAGTTTCGGTTGTAAACGCCCTCTCGGAACAACTGGACGCGGAGGTGCGTCGGGAGGGTCGAATATGGACCCAGAGCTTCGAAAAAGGTCAGCCCATGGGCAATGTGGAGAGAGGACGCAAGGTGACCGAGACCGGCACCACCATCACCTTTGTTCCTGATTCCGAGATCTTCCAAGAGAGCCGACGGCTTTCCTACTCGACGGTGGCTTCCCGACTGCGGGAATTGGCCTATCTCAACCGGGATCTCCAGATCAGGCTCACCGACGCCCGCAAGAGCCCGGCTCGCACCGAGTCGTTCCAATATGAGGGCGGGATTCGGGACTTCGTGGCCCATTTGACCCGCAACAACGACGTGGTCAACGAACGCCAGATTGTGGTGGAGGATCAGGACGAAGAAGCGGAATTGGAGATGGCCCTCCAGTGGACCACCGGCTATCAGGAAAACGTGCTCTCCTTCGTCAACAACATCAGCACCGTGGAGGGAGGGACCCACGAGGAGGGATTCCGTCGCGCCCTAACCAAAGTGACCAACGATTTTGGCCGGTCCAAGAATTTCATCAAGGAAAAGGATTCCAACCTGACGGGGGAGGACGCCCGTGAGGGTCTGACCGCGGTCCTGTCGGTACGGGTGAAGAATCCCCAATTCGAGGGACAGACCAAAACCAAACTGGGCAACACTGAAATTCGTTCCTATGTGGAAAAGGCCCTCAATCGGACCCTTCCGGAGTGGCTGGAGAAACATCCCCCCGAGGCCAGGGCCATTGTTACCAAAGCGCTGGGGGCGGCCAAGGCCCGGGAGGCGGCTCGCAAGGCCCGGGAACTGACCCGACGAAAGTCCCTTCTCGAGTCCACCAGCCTCCCGGGAAAACTCGTGGACTGTTCGAGCCGGGATCCCTCGGAAAGCGAACTGTTCATAGTGGAGGGAGACTCGGCCGCCGGACCGGCCAAACAGGCCCGCGAATCCCGAGTGCAGGCCATTTTGCCTATTCGGGGAAAGATCCTCAACGTGGAGCGGGCCCGGCTTGGCAAAGCCCTCATGAACAAGGAAGTGCGGGCGATCATCACCGCGGTGGGCACCGGCATCGGGGAGGAATTCGACATTGACAAGTGCCGGTACCACAAGGTCATCCTGCTGACTGACGCCGATGTGGACGGCTCGCACATCCGTACCCTCTTGCTGACCCTGCTCTTTCGCAACATGCGGGGTCTGCTCGAACGGGGTTACATCTATGTCGCACAGCCACCCCTTTATCGGGTCAAGCGGGGCTCCAAGGTCCTGTACCTGAAAAACGACGAGGAGTTGGAGGCTTTGCGCCAAACGTACCCCAGGATCAATCCCACCCGCTTCAAGGGTCTGGGAGAGATGAACGCCGACGAACTGTGGAACACCACCATGAACCCCGAGACCCGCACCCTGCTGAAGGTACAGATCGACAGTTCGGCCGGCGCCGCCGACACGGGTGAGTTGTTCCGCACCTTGATGGGAGACGATGTCCCGGCCCGACGGGAATTCATAAGGACCCATGCCTCCGACATTCGCTTTCTCGACGTATGACCGAGGAGCAGCCTCCCTTGAATCCCACCCTCTACAGTGGTCCGGCAATCGAGTTAACCGACGAGATGTCGCAGTCCTTCATGGACTACGCGATGTCGGTGATCGTCTCGCGGGCGCTGCCCGATGTGCGAGACGGCCTGAAGCCGGTGCAACGAAGGATCATCTATTCCATGAGCCAGGCCAACATGGTTCCCAGTGGCCGTCATCGCAAGTGCGCCACGGTGGTGGGAGATGTTATGGCCCGGTTCCATCCCCATGGCGATCAAGCCATCTACGACGCGCTGGTTCGCCTTGGCCAGGATTTCAGCCTCGGTCATCCGCTGGTGGATCCGCAGGGGAATTTCGGCAGCATTGAAGATCCCCCGGCGCAAATGCGCTACACCGAATGCCGACTCTCGGAGATTGCTCTGTCGGTTCTGGAGGGAATCCACGAAAACACAGTGGATTTCGTGGAGAACTACGACGGAGAAAATCGCGAGCCGGTAGTACTTCCCTCTCGTTTCCCCAACCTCTTGGTGAACGGCGCCCAGGGTATTGCGGTGGGCATGGCCACCAATATTGCTCCCCACAACCTGGGGGAGGTGATCGACGCCTCCATCTATCTTTTGGATTACCCCGACTGCCCGGCTTCCGACCTTCTCAAATTCGTCAAGGGCCCAGACTTTCCCTCCGGCGGGGAGATCATATCCAACGAGGCCGTTTCTCAGGCGCTTTTGACCGGGCGGGGCTCGGTGAAGGTGCGGGCGGTGGCCGAACCCCGCGAAATCCGGGCGGGCCGCACCGCCATAGTGGTCACCGAACTTCCCTACCAGGTTTCCCAGGACCGCGTCTTGGAGAAGATCGCCGATCTGGTGAACCAAAAGGAGATCCGCGCTATCTCCGACCTGCGCAACGAATCTTCGTCGCGGGTGGGCATCCGGTTGGTCATTGAGTTGAAGAGGGGCGCGATACCCGAAGTGGTGTTGAATCAGCTATACAAGCGGACTCAATTGGAGAGCACTTTCGGGGTGAACATGGTGGCTCTGGTGGACGGCGTCCCCCGCACCCTGGGGATAGGTCAAGCACTGGGCCACTACCTAGACCAGCAGATGGAAGTGGTGGAGCGCAGGACTCGTTTTCGGCTCGATAAGGCCTTGGCCCGCGCTCACATTCTGGAGGGCCTCTGCATCGCCGTGGACAACATCACCGAGGTGATCGAGCTTATTCGTTCCTCCGCCAATACTCCCCAAGCGCGAAGCCGGCTGATGGAACGCTTCGACCTCTCTGAAATCCAGGCCAACGCCATCCTGGATATGCCTCTTCGCCGCTTGACGGCCTTGGAGTCGGAGAAACTGGCCACCGAATTGGCCCGGCTTCGGGAAACCATCGCCGACTTGCAGGACATTCTGGCCAACCCAGATCGCCGCCGGACCATTATCAGAGAAGACCTGACGGAGATCCGTAAGAAGTTCGCCGTCCCCCGTCGCAGCCGACTGATCCCCGATCTGGGCGAGATGTCCATCGAGGATCTGATCGCCGATGAGGAGTTGATCATCACCGTGTCGCGAAGCGGCTACGTCAAGTCGGTCAATGCCAAGGCCTATCGCACCCAGGGCCGGGGCGGTAGGGGAGTGAAAGCGGCCGGATTGGCCGAGGACGACGTCATCTCCCACCTGGTGCATACCACCGCGCATTCCTATCTGTTGTTTTTCACCAATCGGGGAGTGGTACACCGCTTGCGGGCTCACGAGTTACCTCGACAGTCCCGAACCGGCAAGGGGGTGTTGGCCCACGCCGTTCTTCCCATGGAACCGGCTGAGCGCATCGAAGCCATAATCGACACCCGCGACTACGAGACGGTGAAGTACCTGGTGATGGCCACCCGGCAGGGAATGGTGAAAAAGACCGAACTGAAGGCATACGAATCGAACTACCGGACCCTGCGGGCAATCAACCTGTCGCCTGGCGACGAGTTGGTGGCGGTGCGGCCCACCAACGGCCAAAACGACCTACTGCTCTTCACCGAGCAGGGGAGAGGGCTGCGTTTCCACGAAGGGGATATCCGCTCGACGGGGAGAGCCACCCGGGGCGTGATCGGCATGCGACTGATGAAAGACGACTGCGTGGTGGGAGCCTGCTCGGACATGGAGGGCGACGAGGTGCTACTGGTCACTTCCAAGGGGTTTGCCAAACGCACCAAGATGAGGCTTTTCCTGCCGCAAACGGAGGAGGGCAAACCTCGGTACCGGGGAGGTCAAGGGGTGATTGCCCTGAAGCTGGCTAAGAGCAGGGGAGTGCTGGTCGGCGCCCGGGCGGTTGGTCCCGAGACCGAGGTGATGCTGATCTCCGCGCGGGGAATCGCCATCCGCACCGCCGTGTCCTCCGTGAGCAGGCAGGGCCGCTATGCAACGGGGGTCAAGGTGATGCAGGTGGGAGAGGACGAGACGCTTTCGGCGTTTGAGATCGTCCCCGCGGACAACGGAAACGGCTGATCCGGGCACCGCCAAACCGAGGGCCCTTCCGGTAGTCTTGCGATGGTGCTGAACACCCAGCCCACCCACTCGGTTCACCGCGTTCGCAGAATTGTCCGTCGGGTAGACCCCTGGACCGTTCTGAAAGTCTCCTTCATCGTCTATCTGGTGGCTGCTTTCGCGTTCATGCTGGCTTCGGTGATGTTCTGGGAAGTGGTGGAACGATCGGGAATCCCCCAAAAGATCACCGACTTCTTGATCCAGATCACCCTGCTTGATGAAGGAGAAGCCCCTTTTTCCAACACCGAGCAATTCGTGCGCCTCTCGGCGATCCTGGCAGTGGCTTGGGCTGTGTTGTCCTGCGGACTCACCACTTTGGCCGCGATCATGTACAACCTGGTGGCCGATGTGGTAGGAGGGGTTGAGATTGTGCTACTGGAGGAAAACGTGGTTCCGGTGATGGTGGCCGCCCCTCCCTTCGAGCCCGCCCAGGTTGGGCCTTTTTCAACACCGGGGCAAACTGAGACGATGGATCCCGACCAGCCCACCATGGTGGTGGAGACAAGCTGAGGCGGGTCCCCCCCTTTAGCGTTAGTTGGTGCGTGGGCATTCTCCCGTAGCAGGAGAAATCCGAGATGGTGCAAGCCTTTCATCAATACCGAGGGGGCAGCCCGCCGGACCGGCTGGGCAAGCTAAGGCGGCGTTTGCGGAGCACAGGCCGCGAATGGGGGTGCAGAAGCGGGTAAGTCGAAAAGGAGAACAACCCGTTCTGCCTGCAATGGGACGGTTTTGATGTTCCAGTTCGGTGGGCCCACCTGGATTTGAACCAGGGACCTCATCCTTATCAGGGATGCGCTCTAACCAACCTGAGCTATGAGCCCTTCTCGGCCAGCATATTACACAAGACGCGCAGGGCCTGGGTCCAGGTAGTCTTGTATTGCCGGGGGACGTAGCTCAGCCTGGAAGAGCGCCTGCTTTGCAAGCAGGAGGTCGTGGGTTCAAGTCCCATCGTCTCCACACTGCCCGCGCCATGTTTGGCCTGGTCGGAGGCATATTTCGGGGATCCGTTTGGTTGTTGTATCATTCTAGGTGTCAGTTTCGACCGAGGGTTGGGTTTTGGCTATTGGGGGGTGTGTTTTCCCCTTTTCTGGAGGGGAGCGGCCAGATGTTGAGGTATTTGGCCCACTTATCCATGATAGCGATGCGGGCTTCGTATAGGGTGGTTCGGATGTAGGGGTTGGGTTCTTTGTGGGCGAGGACGGCTTCCGCGGCTGTGTCGTCGATTTTGTTTTCGGCCGCCCAGGTGCGGAAAGATGATCTGAACCCGTGGACGTCTGTATCGAGTCCACAATCCCGGAGGAGTTTTTTGAGATTGTCGGAGTGCATCATCCCTCCCCGAGGCGCGGGGAACACCCATTCGCTGTCGGGGCCTGTGCGTTCGAAGGTGTCCTCCAGCACGGCTATGGCGCTGTCGCATTGTGGCACGAAATGGTCGCGGCGGTTCTTGACATTCGCCGCAGGTATGTGCCACCTGCGCTCCTCGATGTTGAACTGGTCCCGGGTGGCTTTCCGGAGTTCGCCGCTGCGGACACCGGTGAGGGCCGCGAAGATGAGAGCGTTGACAGCGATGGGGTCGGCGTCGGACGCTGCCACGATCCTGAGGGCTTCTCCGAGATGCTTGTAATGGATGTATCTGCGGTGTTTGGTTTCTACGTGAACGGGGACCATACCGTCCAGGGCTATCTGGGCGGGATCGGTGTCGCAGTGACCCAGGGCTATGGCGTATTTCATTATCTTGCTGATCCGGCCTCCGAGGTCCACGGCGGTCTTGTGTTTGGTGATCCAGATGGGTTTTAGGATCTCGAAGATATGGAGGCTGGCTATATCCCGGGGGTGCATTGGGCCTATGACTGCGAAGGCATAGGTGGTGAGACTGTTTATCCAGGTCTGGCGGCTCCGCCCTCCGGGACTCCATGTGCCCCCCAAAGCGCACCAGTCGATGTATTCCATGGCGATTGTCTTGAAGGTGATGTCCGAGGGTTTGCGGGGGTCTCGGCGTTCTGCGACGGCTCTGACGTTTTCCTCCGCCTTCCGACGCGCCTCTTTGAGGGACATGTCGGGAAACTTGCCCAGCCTGAGTGTTGTGACCTTTTCGCGGATGCGGATCTTCTGATCGAAGTAGACGACCAGTTTGCCGTGCTGCAGTGTGGCCAGGGCGTAGAGGCCGTTGCTGGCGGGGCCGTCAGAGAAGCGCCCGGGCTCTTTGATCCTCTTTTTGAGAAATAAGTGGGTAAGGCGCTGGGGTCGGTATTTAGCCATTGTTGTTTCCTTTCTCTTTCGGATCGTCAGTGGTGTCGTCGTGTTGGGACGGGGGTGGGTTTGGTTGGTCGGGGCCAGTGGTCCCGGTGAGGTAGTCTCCCCACCGTTCGGCTACGGCCCTTCGCTGCTCGAGCAGGTCGATCCCGGGTGGAACCTTCTTATGGGTGTGGCCGAGAGCTAGCTCGGCCACCTCGTCGGGTACGCCGTGTTCGGCCATCCAGGTGCGATAGGTGGCTCTCAGACCATGCGGGGTGAAATCCACGCCCAGGGCACGAAGTAGTTTGCGCAGCGTGGTCGGGGAGATGGCCCGTCCGGTCGCGGAGGGGAACACCAACCCGACACCGCCGGTGCGTTCCCAAGCGTCAGCAAGGACAGCCAGGACCGGTCCGCTGAGGGGAACGTTATGGGGCCTTCCTTCTTTGGTCCTGTTGGCAAGACGGCCCTCGCCAAACACGTCGCCCGGAAGCTCATCGACATGAACGAGCCGGTCCTGCTCGTGACCATGGACACGGCAGCCGGCCAACTCGGCCGCAATTTTCTGCGGAACCTATACGAAAGCCAATTCCAAGGCGACTTTGACCTATGGAAACAACAGGACAACAAAACTCTGCTTGTCGATGACATGACCGAAACCCCTCAAGTGCTGTCATTCATAGAAAAGCACTTGGAAGAGTTCGACCGAATATACCTGTTCACATCGTCAGACATATACCACGCCTTCTTGATGGACGATGTCCGCACTGCGAGCTTCCAGATAGCCAGCCTGAAGCCATTTACGCACACACAACAAGAGACGTTGATCAGGAAACGGCTCGCCACCTTGAACCGAGAGGACGCTCTAGCCGACGGATTCGTAGACCAGGCGGAGAACCACGTCAACTCCGTAATCATCTCGAACCGGATAGTACCCCGATACCCCTTCTACATCCTCGCTGTCCTCCACATCTACGACACCGTGATGCCCGCCCCCATATCAATCACTTCCTACGGCCACTGCTATTACATCTTCATAGTGGCCAGCCTCAGCCGTGCCGGCATCGCGAACACCGACGAAGCGATCAACTCATGTTTCAACTTCGCCGAGCAGCTGGCACTTGCCACGTTTCTCGCCAAACAGCAGGGCGACGCGGGTGTCGACTTTGCCGCATTCAAACAACAATACAGTGCCAACTATTTCATGGAAACATCCCTCGCTAACAGGTTGACGCACAAGGAGTACGGCATCATGACAGAAGCTGGGGAGTTCAAGACCGCTTACATGTACTACTACTTCCTCGGGAAACTGCTTGCCGCCGATTCTTCGCTGGGCGAACAGCACCTCCCAGAGTTGGCTGAGCTCAGTTACAAGCGCGACTACCATCTGACGCTGCTGTTTGCCATCCATCACGCGACCGACAACAGCATCATCGACGAGATTTTGCTGTATACCATGGCTGAAGGTGACGACGTTGAAGTAGCGACGCTATGCCAAGAGGAAACAGCGAGATTCGACAGCATCGTGTCGGCCCTCCCCACAAGCGTGCTCTCAGAGCAATCAGTTGAAGAAGAACGTGCAGAAGCCCGCCAGCGAATAGAACGCATTGAGAACACTCACAGCGACGACGACTCCGATGAGATCGCGGTCTAGGACAGGTGCTCCGCAACCAGCATGGGCGGCTCCAGAAGGACCGGGTGGAGGAGATCGTAGAGGTAATAGCAGAAAGCTCGTTCAGGCTCGTGAATGTGATGTTGAAGGACGAAGATGAAATACGGAGACTGGCGTTGCGTATTGTGGCCGAATCGCCGGACATAGCCCTCGACGAGTGCATAAGGCTATTGACCTTTTTTTCGTTTGTGTGGACTGTGATCTGCGTTGAGCAAGCTGTGTATGCGGTCAGCGTCCCCGGCATCCGCGAAGCCGTGTACTCGGTCGTGGCACGCCACAACACGCCCGCCTACAAGATCCTCGGCTACTTCTGCGAACTGGACAACGCCGAAGAATTGACAACCAGCGAACGCGACTCGTTGAAGGCTCTCTACCCGGAGCGCCGGACGGATTTCGTTGGAAGGGTATTGTCGCTCCGCACCCAGAACTACCTGAACACCCACCGCAGCAGACCAGAAATCGCTCAGTCGATTTGTTCGATCCTGGGAATCCAGTACACACCGCGGCGAGCGTTGGGGCTTCCGCCCGGTCGTCGCTGAACACCGCCAGGCGGCAACAACATTGAGCTAACGGCCTGTCACTGGCGGAATACCCGGGCAAGCACTATCGGGAGTCCGCCTGGGAGTTGGCTCTCGTTTAGTGGGGTTAGGGGCGGCGACCTGCTGAGGATGCGTTTGCAGGTGGCGGCCGGCGTCTTTCTGCCCGGCTTTCGCCCCTTCTCCTGACAGGTGGGCGGCCATGAGGAGGTTGGCGTCGGTGAGGGGCGCTTTGCGTTTGCAGGCCAGGCCGACTGCTTCGGGGAAGCGGGAGTCTAGGCATGGCAGCCAGTTGGCCATCGCTGATGACGATCAGCGAAAGTGTTCACTCTTGGGCTTAAACCGTGTTAAAGTGGCTCATCGGATTTCAGTGGGGAGTGACCGATGCGAGTAGGTCCCAGTTGGGCTTCCCGGCGTAGAGGAGGGCCCGGATTCGGTAGTTCGAGAAGTTGCGGAACCCGAAGGCTGCTCGTTTGATTCTCTTGATCAGGTTGTTGAGCGCTTCGGTGGGTCCGTTAGTCACCTTGGAGATGTGCCAGTTCGTGATCTGGGGTGTCCAGCGGGCGATGGTACGTCCCAGTTTGTTGATCTCGGGAGGGCAGGACTGGTCTTGGAGGTCGTCAGCGAGCTGGAGAGTGTATCGGAGCGCGAGGACCGGTTTGTCGATCCCGTAGATGTCTCGGACGGTTTCCTTAGCGTGCCAGGCGGTGCGGACTTCGCCGTGGGGGTCGCCGGCGTCGAGGAGACCACGCAGCCGTGTCTGGCCCCGTTCGCTGATGCGTTCGTGGGCGGCGGTGAGGAGGCGTCGTATCCGATAGAGCGGGTCAGCTTTGCGGCCTCGGTGGCCGAGGGTTTCGTTCTGGACTCTTCTGCGTACTTCGTCGAGTCGCTGGTTGGCCAACCGGATCACATGAAATGGGTCTGCTACCTGCAAAGCGTTGGGCAGGACCCGGTCGTAGGCCTTGCGGTATGGGCCTGACATGTCCAGCACGGCCCAGCGGATCCCGTCTAGCCACTCGGAGGGCTGAGACCGGAACCACTCTTCGGCACTATTGGCTGTTCTACCAGGCACTATGTCGATCAGTTGGTGGCCTCCCACATCAACGACCGAGGTGCACCACTGCTTGGTCCGCCATCTGCCTTTCCGCCAGAACAACGTCTCGTCCACTCCCACAGCCTCGACTGTCCCTACCCGGTCGCCATCCGCTTCCAAGAGTGCTTCGCCCCAGCGGCGCACCTCGTTGTTCACCGTATGCCAATCACAACCCAGTTCCGCGGCCACTTCGTCGACCGAACGACCCCTCCGCCCGACCTGGACGGTCACCCACCTCGCCGCCCGGGAGGTCAACAACGCCCGTTGGGGACCAATCGTGGGGTCTTGTTCGATGAACGATCTGATCGCACACTCGGGGTTCGGACACGCCCAGCGACGTTTCCGCCACCGCAGACGAACAGGCCGACCGAACGCCGGCAGATCCACCAACAGGGCGGTGCGATACCCCTTGGACCACACCGATCCGCCACATGCCTCACAGGCGGGGCGGGCCATGCGGGAACGGATCACCACCACCAAGGGTTCCCCCTCGCCCAGGTCGTCGATCCCGACCAACTCCACGTCGCCTAGGCCTACCAACTTCTCGCTCATGCGCGTAGGATCAGTCTCCACAGGGGTCCTCCTGCCTCGGATGTCGTTTTCCAACAGCCGATTATGGAGGGCCCCTCCTCACTTTTGGTGGATTCCCAACCCCCTGCCAGATCCCCTACTCCCCCCTCATTTCCGAAGAGCCAGTTTGGTGTGGTTGCGGTTCGCCCCATCAAGGTGTATGCTAAATGGCGTCCGGGTAGAACACATATAGAACCAACCCAGCGAAGGTGAGGCAAATGAGTAGAGAAAAGTTACGGAACAGTTTTATAATGGTTGGGGCGCTCGTCTTGGCCATCGCCCTTCTCGCAGCGGGTTGTAGCAGTGACGGGACCTCCGACGCAACCACAACAACAGTAGCAACCACTACTACGACAATCGTGAGTGGTGAAGACGAAGCGGTTAGTCAACGGCCAGACGGAGTGCCGGCACCGGGTGAGAGTGCAACGCTCGACCGGATCTACAACAACGGCGAGTTCGTGGGTGGCTGTGCTCCAACGACCCCGCACTGCATCATCGACCCGTCGATTAACGAATGGGTTGGCCTGGGTCCATCGATTGCGGTACTCCTAGCCGAGAGACTTGGCGTCAGGTATCGGACGGTAGGTTCCGGCTGGGACGCTATAGTTCCTGGCCTCGCCACCGGCAAGTACGACATGATCGTAACCGGCCTCACCTTCCGCCCCGAGCGCGCCGAGTCGGTTGACTACGAGTTGTTGGGTTCGTACGGGTTCTGTGTCCTTGCTCGTGCTGACGACGACCGTGTCCAATCTTGGGAATCCTTTGCTGAAAACCCTGAACTTAGATTGGGGCAGATCGCAGGGATCGCTGAAGAGGCGATGATAAGGTCAGACTTTCCCAGCATCAATCTTGTTAGTATGCAGTCCACACGTACGAGTCTTGCTGAAGAGGTGTCGACTGGACGCATCGATGGGACCTTGATGGGATCAATAAGCATCCCGCTAGAGATAGAGGTTTATCCCAATCTCAAGGTTATCCCCGAGGATTGCTTTGAAGCACCGATATTGGGACAGCCTTGGGGTATGGCTGTTCCCAAGGGTGACACGGTGATGCTTGAGTGGTTTGGCGCGGCGGTCGAGGAGCTGAAAGCAGACGGAACATGGGACGATCTGCTCGCCTACTGGTACGCACCCGAACAGCTTCGATTGGGCATCGAAGGGTAAGTTAACGATGCGGTGCCGACACGATCTGGGTGCACCAGCCCGGGTCCGGGGTGTCGGCGTATTTACGGCGTCGCGGTGAGTCCATGGCAATGGCGAAGGCATCGCCTTCATTTTGCTTGGCTCATCGTGGCGTTCGTCGCTACAGGATGCAATATTGAACCACCTCAGACCGTGAGGCCGGAACGGTTCGTGGTGACCGAAGCATATGAGCGCGTGCCCGGGCTTATCGATAGCCCAACTGTCATAGATGCAATCTACAAGGGGTACTTTCGAGTCGGGCTACCTATGGCGAGCCCATATTCAATGGTCCGTCCCGGGCCTGGTGACCTCGTGGGTGTTTTCCCGGATATGGCAAATGAGTTGGCTGAGCGCCTAGGCTTCAGAGGCATAATCGCCCAAGTACAACGTTGGGAGGACATTCCTGACGACCTTGACAAGGGTGTCGTACAGCTGATATTCGTGACCGAAGAGCCAGCGAACAAATCCTATGGGTGGGTCCCCGTCCTAGAAGTCGGCTATTGCCTGATCAGAGGGTCGAACCCATCTTCCTCCGGTGAAGACCGATTGGCAGTGGTGGCGGGCGCTCCAGTAGGAAGAGAATTTCTCCCCGCCGCGGGTGAAGTAGTGGAGGTCACCGAACCAACACTCGAAGGGGCCATCCGCGCCGTTGTCGAAGGAGTGGCGGACCGGACAGTGATAGTGAGCTCGCTCGTTCCGCTAATCCCTTCAGATCACCGTGGGCTAACGGTTGAACCTAGTGGATGTGGGGACGACTCGCCACTTTGGACCTCGACATGGGGGATAACCACGCGAGGTGACGACCCGGCAATTGTCGAATTCCTAAAACAATTCGTGACCCAACTCGCATCAGATGGCGTGCTGGCCGACAGCATCAGCGAGTGGGCGGAATCCACTGTGGCCGCTCAGCGAGTCTCATCGTTGATTGGATCGCCATGATCGTTATGAAACAATTCTGGGTACTCGCCGCTGGCGGATATACCATCGACTTCAGCGGCGTGTTCGATCTTGCGCCGTTTCTCGTCAGCGGGATCAAGATAACGCTGCTAGTAGCGGCAGGTTCGTTTACATTGGCCGTCGCAATAGGAATCTTCGTTGCTGTGGCCCGCATCGCGGGTCCGAGACCTGTCGACCAGTTCCTCACTCTCTATGTCGACATCGGAAGAAGTGTGCCCGATATCGTCATAATCTTTCTTACTTTCTTCTTGCTCCCCGTTGTGATCGGGACGAACGTCGGCCCTGTGCAAGCTGGGATTGTGGCCCTCGGGTTCTCGACTGGTGCTGCTTTCTCGGAGCTATTTCGGGGAGCGATTTACAGTCTCGACACGGGGCAATGGCTGGCCGGCCGGGCCATTGGCATGTCCACCCCACAGCTCTATCGCAGAGTGATCCTTCCACAGGCGATAGTGAGGATGCTTCCGCCGTTGGGGAGCCAGACCATCAGCCTAATGAAGGCGACTGCACTCGTATCCCTGATCGGCGTTGCCGATCTGATGTGGCAGGGGGAAGCGGTGATAATGTGGACGTCTAGAAGGTTAGAGACTTACACCGTAATTGCAGTTCTCTACTTCCTACTGACTACTCCGATCGCAGTCTTGTTCAACATCACCTATAATAAGCTCAGGGTCGAGTAAGCGATGGGATACAACTGGCAATGGGATATAGCCCTCGAATGGATACCGTGGGTCTTGGTGGGGATCGGCAACACGATTCTCTTGGCTATTACATCGATGGTCACAGGCCTCGCCCTTGGAGTCATGGTTGCAATGGCTCGCATCAGTGGACCAACGTGGCTGCGGAGATTAACACTGGTGTATACAGAATTCTTCCGCAACACGCCGCTCCTTACCCAACTCGTCTGGGTGTTCTATGCGATCCCCATAATAACCGGCAACATCACCCCTGCGGCTTTCCTTGCAGCCTGGGTGGCACTGTCGCTCAACCTCGGTGCCTTCCTTGGAGAGGTTCTGCGAGCCGGCGTTGCCGCTGTGGATAAGGGCCAATGGGATGCCGGGCGGGCGCTTGGCATGTCGCAAAGCCAAGTGTACAGAAGGATCGTTCTCCCAATCGCCATTATATATGTTATTCCACCAATCGCTACCTTTTGGGTGTCGACCTTCCGTGAGACGTCGCTCGCCTCTGTGATATCGGTCAGCGAGCTTTTCTTTAGAGCAAGGTGGGCGGCGACCATTACCTTCCAGTTCCTCGAGTTGTACATAATTGTCGGTGTCATCTATTTTCTCGCTACATATCCCCAGGCGCGTGCGGCCGACTTCATCCACCGCAGAGTGAGGTTGGATTGACTGAATCAGCACTCAGTGACACGAACCTCTTGGTAGAAGCTGTCAATGTCCGTAAGAACTACGGAGATGTTGAGGTCCTCCGGGGGGTTAACCTCGGCGTCAGTAAGGGAGAAGTTGTTGTGATTATGGGTCCGAGTGGGTCAGGAAAGAGTACGTTCCTCCGTTGCGTCATCCGCCTCGAAGAGATTCAGGGGGGGAAGATCTCAGTCCTTGGCAAAGACGTCAACGACAAATCGACTGACATCGCCTCTCTGCGCTCGAAGTGCGGGATGGTCTTTCAGCAATTCAATCTCTTCCCGCACCGGACCGCCCTTGAGAACGTAATGGAGGGCCTCACTACGGTCAGAGGGATGGGGCGCAAGGCGGCGCGAGAACGGGCAGCCTTTGAGCTAGCGAATGTCGGCCTCTCGGCAGTGGCGGACCAACGACCCGGCCAACTGTCCGGAGGGCAGGCGCAACGGGTGGCCATAGCCCGAGCTCTTGTTATGGACCCGGCCGTTTTGTTGTTCGACGAGCCCACATCGGCGTTGGATCCTGAACTGGTGAGCGACGTCCTCCAAGTGATGAAGCAACTAGCCGATGGAGGGATGACCATGATCGTCGTCTCCCACGAGATGGGGTTCGCTCGGCGAGCCGCAGACCGTGTCTATATGTTTGATGAGGGTGTAGTAGTCGAAACGGGTCCACCGGACGAGATGTTTACGAATCCTAGTCACGAGCGAACGAAGGGGTTCTTGAACCAGCTCAGTTGGCACGACGACCCAGGTCCTCAATCAAACGACTCTAGCGCATAGAAGGGCACCAATGAGCACCACAAGTATCAATCCTGGCTGGCGGGCGCGAATCGGCGTCCTTTGGCCGGAAACTGGAAATATCGACGACGAGCTTTGGGGTTTTGTCCCTAGTGGCGTTGCAGTTCACTTGGCGCGGACACTCGTTGACGGGCCAGCGTCTGTGGAAGTCCTCAAAGCTATGGCGGTCAGTGAGAACACCGAGCGACTCGCCGAGGGCTTGGGAAAGATTGACGTCGACGTCGTTACATACGCATGCACGGCCGCGGGGTTTATCCGCGGCCATGGCGGTGATGCCGAACTGAATTCGAGGTTGTCGGACGCGGCTGGGGGGATCCCAGCGTCTAACGCAGCCACCGCAACAGTTAATGCTTTGAATTCGCTCTCCCTTGAGAGGATCTCGATAGCGTCTCCCTACATAGGCGAGATAGACGTTTTGCTCTCCGAGTTTCTTGACGCGAGTGGCTTCAAGATCATTCGGCAGCAAAACCTCGGAATTCATGGGCCTGACCTCGGCCACATTTCCCTCGAAGAGGTCGCCCGCTTGGTGCGCCAGGTCAATTCCAAGGACTGTGACGGGGTGTATGTGGCTTGCACTGGGATTCGGAGCTTGCCGATCATCGATGCGTTGGAAGAGGACCTCGGAAAACCCATCGTCTCAGCCCTCCAGGCGACGATGTGGGAGGCCCTGCATCTCAGCGGGGTCCAGCCGAACGTCAACGGCCTGGGGCGCCTATTCGCCAGTCCATATGTCGAAGGAGGTCGTACATGAGCGGGCGGTTTGTTGATCTTCGTAGTGACACGCTGTCGCTACCCACGGAAGCCATGCGGACTGCCATTGCTGATGCTCCGCTGGGCGACGATCAGTACGGGGAGGATCGGCTGACCATCGAGTTCGAGCAGAAAGCGGCAGAACTCGTTGGCAAGGAGGCGGCGCTGCTCGTCCTCAGCGGGACGATGGGCAACCTCGTTGCCGCGATGACCCATTCCAGGCCAGGCCAAGAAGTCATCGTCGGCGACGATACTCATTTCTACAACGCCGAAGTTGCAGGCTATGCGCGGGTTGCAGGACTCGCCTGCCGCCCACTCCCGAGCGGGCCACAGGGCTTGGACCCCGCTGCGGTGGAAGCCGCGATCAGACCAGGATCAAGCACGCATCGCCCCACCACCGGCTTGATCATTGTCGAGAACACCAACAACCGCGGTGGAGGCACCGTGGTCACTCTTGAGCGAATGCAACAACTGAGCGAGGTCGCGGCAAGGCATGCCGTTCCGGTCCACATCGACGGAGCTCGAATCTTCGAAGCAGCTGTTGCGCTTGGTGTTGGTCCAGATGATCTGTGCATGTGGGGAGACTCCGTGACGTTCTGCTTAACCAAGGGTTTGTCGGCTCCCCTGGGAGCGGCCCTCGCTGGCTCTGGTGACTTCATCGCGGCAGCTCGAAGGAACCGACAGATGATTGGCGGTGGAATGCGCCAGTCTGGCATTATCGCCGCTGCAGGTTTGGTCGCACTCGATTCGATGGTGGATCGTCTCGCGGTCGATGCCAGGCATGCACGTACGCTCGCGGAAGGCATAGCGAGCGTTGAGGGCTTGACGGTCGACTTGGAGCGGGTACAGACCAACATGGTCTATGTCGACGTGTCCGGAACAGGATTCAGTGCCGAAACCGTCCTGCAGTCACTGCGCGAATTGAACGTGATGGCACTCTCGACGGCTCCTTACACGATCAGGCTCTGTACGTATCAGGGGATCGATGAAGCTGATATTGGATACGCAGTAAGCGCTTTCAGGGAAATCGCTGCTCGTGGTTTTCGGCCGGACGGTATCAACGAGAGGAACCAGATTCACACCTACACCTAACCTTGGCGGGCGCCATGGGATCACTATGTACTACGCGAAACAATGAAGAGAGTGAAGAGAGTAATGACAGACAAGGAAAATGTCGTTTTTTGGCGACATCTCGATATCCCAAACGACCCAGTGTTCTGGGGGATGGTTCGAGATTTTAACAACATCAACCCTGATCTCCACGTCGAGATGGTTGAGGTCCCCTGGAACCGAGAGCACGAAATGCTCGTCGAAGCGGCAGAGAGTGGCAATCCACCAGACTGCTCGGATGTCCCCGAGTACTGGCTAGGAGAGTTCGTGGCCAAGGACATGCTCGAGCCTCTGGATCCCTTTATCGCAGACTGGGCGGCGGCCGAGGATTTTGTCGACGGATACTGGGGAGAGATGGGCGGCGCGCCAGACTCGCCACACTTTGTTGTGGGGGGCGGGCGAGGCGTTGATATCTTGTATTACCGAACCGACATCTTCGATTCCCTGGGACTGACTCCTCCGACCACACTCGATGAGTTCTTGGACGCCGCCCTTGCTCTCACCCATGCCCCAGAGCGCTACGGGTTTGGCATGAGGGGCTCCCGAGTAGGCCATCGGTTCTGGGGCGACCTGACCCGTGCGCATGGACTTCAGTTCAATGATGATGAAGGGAATATCACACTGAATACGCCTGAGGCCATCGAGGCTAATCAGTGGTATATCGACCTCTATTCCCGACACCGGGTCACACCACCGAGTGCCATTACCGATAGCGTCGGCGAACACGTCGAGCAAATTGTCGCGGGGAAGATCGCGATGGTAGCCCACACGATTCATCTGCAGGCAATCCTCCGCGAGGAGCTTGGCGATAAGATCGGCGCCGTGCCGATGCCGTCCGGGCCCGGGGGCTCTTGGACGACCTTCTACCCTCAGAATCACGCCATATACAAGGGAGCATCCAACAAGGAGGGGGCTTGGCGGTTCATCTCGTGGCTAGCCGAAGCGCCACAAGTCGAAAGATGGTGCAAGAATTCTAGGCGCCCGATGCTTCCCAACGTCAAGTCACTAATGAACGATTCCTTTTATCGGAGTGACCCGATATTTGAGGTATCTATCAATTCGCTCCCGAATCGGGGAGCGGACCCATGGCTTCATCCCGGATTCGGCGAATTCGTTGAGAGCGCCTGGCCTACCACCATGCAAAGGGCCCTTCGGGGGGACGTCAGCTCGCAGGAGATGATGGAGAGCTTGCAGGCACACTTTGATGCCGCATTGACAGCCACGACGAGTCTCTAGGTCTGCACGTGCCGCCGAGCGTCGTCGTCACCAAACATCCCCTTGCTACCGAGGTAGGGCTCTCGGTACTTGAGGAGGGGGGCAACGCTTGGGACGCCGTAGTCGCGATCGGCTTTACTCTCGCCGTCGTACAGCCACATATGTCTGGACTGGGCGGTGGTGCCTTCCAACTCGTCTACAGGGGAAGAGACGGTTCTAGCGGTGTAATCGAATCTCCTATCACAGCCCCTTCGGGGGCACGAGGAGACATCTACAAGGTGAAGGAGGGCGAGAAAGCCGGCATTTGGGGTTTCCCGGGGGTTGAAGAGAGGGCAAATGAAGTCGGCCGGCGGTCGGTGGCGATACCGGGGGTGGTTGCAGGTCTATGCGCTTCACACGAGATCGGTGGTCGGCTTCCGCTTGCAAGTCTCATCGCACCCGCGATCAAGTTCGCCGAACAAGGATTCAACCTCGGTTGGAGCGACATGATCTACTTATTCCAGGCGGTTGCTACGGGCATCTTCGACGAAGAAGCCATGCGAGTGTTTACCTCGAACTTTGCTGACCTGACACTGGATATCCAAGTCGCGCCGGAGAACCCTAACTGCCTGATTCAATCCGACCTAGCTGGCACGCTGCGTATGATCGCCAACAACGGTCGCAGCGGGTTTTATGATGGACCTGTGGCCGAGGCTATTGTGGCCGCTACTGGAGGGAACTGGATATCCACCAACGATCTTCGGTCATTCGGAGGCCACCACAGCTCGGCGACGATAAGAAAGATCGGCGATTGGGCACTGATCACTGGCCCCGACTTCACCTTGCTCCAGACCCTTGAGTTGCTGCACGCTAAGGAGGTCTACAAGCGCGGACACAATTCAGCAGAGTACGTCGACCTTGCATGCAAATGCATCGGGATTACTCAACATGAATTCCGGAAGTACCTTGGGTCTCGTGGCGCGCCGGCGACGATCGACGAGATGCTCGACCCCGCGTATCTCAGGCGCCTCTCCGATAGCATTCGGATGCCGCTTCCCGGGCCGTCAGAGACTTTGCCGTTGGGACATGGTCACACAACGGGTTTTTCAGTTCTTGATTCCGGGGGCACGATTATCACGGTGCTTCAGACACACGGATACCTCTTCGGGTCGGGAATCGTCGCTCCTGAAACTGGGGTCTTACTCAACAACCAGATGCTGGGTTTCAATCCGATTCCCGGCACGGCGACTTCCGCAGCCCCAGGGCAGACGAGGCCGATACCAGGGTGGCCGGTCGTTGGCTACCGGAGCAGCGATGGGGCGTTGTTCGGGATTTCGTGTCCGGGCGGCAATCGAACGGTCTCAGCAATGACCCAGGTAGCATTGAACGTCTCCGTGTTTGGGATGGAAATGCGGGAGGCCCTTACGGCACCGCGATTCGACGTCGGTTCGATACCGGGTTCGCCCAACACCATCCTCATTGACAAGAAACTGATACGCGTCGGGAAAGAGTTGGCCAGACGAGGACGAAATGTAGTCACGGTAGCGCGAGCTGCCGACCAGCCCGGCGGATCACCGACTGCGTTCGCCGAACCGGGTGGGCTGAGTTTGATCGGTGGATCTGTCTCAGGTGGGAACGACCCAACCGTGACTGATACGTTTCAGTCGGAGGAGGACGTCGAGAGGACAGTCAGATCAAGTGACGGGATCAAGTGACGGTTGGGGTAAAAGCGCCACGCGTGGTGCGCACAATCAACTCAGTAGGGAGTATCCCAGTGACCGGGTTCTCAGGGAGGTTGTCCCAAATGCTGGTGAAGTGAGGGTGGCGGTCCCCCGCCTGGTCCCCGCCGTGTGGCAGGATCGGGCGGTACAATACGATTCCGAAAGGAGAGGGACCGCCACGGGTAGGAACGTAGTCGATGAGAAGGTGAATGTCGCTGATTCTGGCGATGTGGGAGAGATGATGGGCCGGCTGCCCCAAGAGGTGGTTGTTGCGTTGGGCGATATCGCCCAAGTGGCCCGGGAGGGTCTGTTGGCCCTTTCGGTGTCAACGGGGCTTGCTGTGTTGGATGAGATGATGGTGACGGGGGACACGATCGAGCCGTACCCGGTCCCTGGGAATGCAACCTGATTTAGCCTGTGCCCGAAGAAGGATCGGATCGCGTCGATACCACGGTGGGTGAATTCATTGGGCCATCCGTTTCTTTCAGCTTCGGAGATTTGTGGCATCCAAATCCCTGCTGGTGGTTGTGCTCGATCTCGGTTTCGACGTAGTTGCAGTTCAAGCTGCTGAATCCGCTGATGAGAGACACCGAGGCGACATCCGGCGTCGGCCAGTGTGACGGGGTCTTGACCGTCCAGTTGACAGGGCCCCGGGAATAGGTCCGGCTGTTATGGGTGTGTTGGTTGGTGTTCGTGTCGGCACTGGTCAGCGTACTCGATGGGGGTGAGCCCTCCAAGACTGCTGTGTGGCCGCCAGGTGTTGTATTCATTCCTCCAATCCTCGATCAGTACGCGGGCCTCGGTGAGAGATCCGAACTCGGTGATGTTCAACAGTTCGTCCCTGACTCTGCCGTTGAACGACTCAACCCACGGGTTCTGCCACGGGGATCCCGGTTCGATGTAGATGATGCCGAGACCTCGCAGGCGGCACCAGTCGCGTAGGACCCAGGCGATCATCTCAGGTCCGTTATCTGGCTCATCGGATATCAGTGGGGAGTGACCGATGCGAGTAGGTCCCAGTTGGGCTTCCCGGCGTAGAGGAGGGCCCGGATTCGGTAGTTCGAGAAGTTGCGGAACCCGAAGGCTGTTCGTTTGATTCTCTTGATGAGGTTGTTGAGGGCTTCGGTGGGTCCGTTGGTCACCTTGGAGATGTGCCAGTTGGTGATCTGGGGTGTCCAGCGGGCGATGGTCCGGCCCAGTTTGTTGATCTCGGGTGGGCAGGATTCGTCCTGGAGGTCGTCGGCGAGCTGCAGGGTGTAGCGGAACGCGACGGCGATGCTGTCGATGTCGTAGATGCCCCGTACTGTCTCTTTGGCGTGCCAGGCGGTGCGGACTTCTCCGTGGGGGTCGCCGGCGTTGAGGAGGCCACGGAGCCGTGTTCGGCCTCGGTCGCTGATCCGTTCGGAAGCAGCCTTGAGGAGACGCCGCGCTCGATACAGTGGGTCGCCTTTGCGGCCTCGGTGTCCGAGGGTTTCGTTCTGGACCCGTGTGCGGACTTCGTCGAGGCGCTGGTTGGCTAAGCGTGTGACGTGGAACGGGTCTGCTACCTGCAGAGCGTGGGGCAGGACCCGGTCGTAGGCTTTCCGGTACGGGCCTGACATGTCCAACACGGCCCAGCGGATCCCCTCGATCCACTCGGCGGGCTGTGACCGGAACCGAGCCTGTATACATGTCTGTGTGAGGTGGGTTCTCTAATTGCTGTGGCTGGTGTGAGAGCCGGCCCGAAAGGAGAGTGTTGTGATGCCTATTGAACATGATGTGACGGAGGCCGCTGTGGTGGCTGCTGGTGTGGTGTCTGATGAGGTGGTGGAGGCGGTGGTTTCGGACGCTGCTGCTGGTGGTGTGGACCTTTTGGGTCCTGATGGGGTGTTGGCGGAGTTGACGAAGCGGATTCTGGAACGTGCTTTGGCTGAGGAGATGACCGATCACCTGGGTTATGAGTCTGGTGATCCGATGGGTCATGGTACGGGTAACAACCGTAACGGGTCCTCTCCCAAACAGGTGCTTACCGAGATCGGCGCGGTGGATTTGGATGTGCCACGGGACCGTAACGCCACGTTTGAGCCCAGGATCGTTCCCAAGGGCGCCCGGCGCCTGGAACGGTTCAATTCCAATATCGTGGCGTTGTACGCCCGTGGCCTGTCCACTCGTGATATCGGCTTGGAACTGAAACGCATGTACGGCGTGGATGTGTCGCCGGCGTTGGTGTCCAAAGTCACCGACGGGATCGTTGAGGAGCTCACAGACTGGCAGAACCGGCCGCTTGACGGGTGTTATCCCATGTTGTACATAGATGCCATGGTGGTCAAGGTCTAAAACCAACGGAACTGTTATCAACCGCCCAGCGTACGTGGTCGTTGGAGTGGACGTGGACGGACGTAAACACGTGCTGGGGGTATGGCTCGGCGACGGCGGCGAAGGCGCCAAACTTCTGGCTGTCGGTATTGACCGAGATACGCAACCGAGGCCTCGAAGACGTGCTGATCGTGTGCTGTGACGGCCTGAAGGGGCTCCCGGACGCTATTGAGGCGACATGGCCCCAGGCGCTGGTGCAGACCTGTGTGATCCACCTGCTGCGAGCCTCGATGCGCCTATGCAGTTGGAAAGACCGAAAAGCCATTGTGGCGGGCTTGCGACGTGTTTACACCGCGGTAAACGCCGAAGCCGCCGGGAAGGCGTTGGACGAGCTCGAGGAACAATGGGGAGACCGCTATCCCGGCGTTATACGAATATGGCGCCAGGCGTGGGAAGAGTTCACCCCGTTCCTGCGGTTCCCGCCAGAGCTTCGCAAGGTCGTGTACACAACCAACGTCGTCGAAAGCGTCCACTACCAACTGCGGAAAGTCACCAAAACCAGGGGGCATTTCCCCACCGACCAATCCGCTCTAAAGCTGCTGCGCCTCGCCGCCCGAAACATAACCAACAAACGAGGAGGAAACCTCGGTACCGGCACCCGCGGCTGGAAAACAGCCCTAAACCAACTCGAAATCCACTTCCCTAACCGACTAAACCTAACCCGCTAAAAACCCATGGACCCACACCCTCACACAGACGATTTGACAGGCCCTTCGGCACTATTAGCTGTTCTACCCGCCACTATGTCGATCAACTGGTGGCCTCCCACATCAACCACCGAGGTGCACCACTGCTTGGTCCGCCATCTGCCTTTCCGCCAGAACAACGTCTCGTCCACGCCCACAGCCTCGACTGCCCCTACCCGATCGGCATCGGCTTCCAAGAGTGCTTCACCCCAGCGGCGCACCTCGTCGTTGACCGTATGCCAATCACAGCCCAGCTCTTCGGCGACCTCTTGGACCGGGCGGCCCGACCGTCCGACCTGGACGGTGACCCACCGAGCGGCCCGGGATGTCAGCAACGCCCGAGCCGGACCGATCGTGGGGTCTTGTTCAACGAACGAAGCGACCGCACACTCGGGGTTCGGGCACGTCCAGCGACGCTTCCGCCACCGCAGCCGAACCGGACGGCCGAACGCCGGCAGATCCACCAACAGGGCGGTGCGATACCCCTTGGACCACACCCGTCCACCACAGCCCTCACAGGTCGGACGAGCCATGCGGGAACGGATCACCACCACCAAGGGTTCCCCCTCGCCCAGGTCGTCGATCCCGACCAACTCCACGTCGCCTAGGCCTACCAACTTCTCGCTCATGCGCGTAGGATCAGTCTCCACAGGGGTCCTCCTGCCTCGGATGTCGTTTTCCAACAGCCGATTATGGAGGGCCCCTCCTCACTTTTGGTGGATTCCCAACCCCCTGCCAGATCCCCTACTCCCCCCTCATTTCCGAAGAGTCTGAGCCCAAGACTTGGAAACCCGCCCCTCGATCTTGGTAGGTTTGACCAAGAGAGAAAGCCCATGACCGCCTCGACCGTCGCCATAGCGACCAGGTTGGCGTATATTTTCTAACGAATGTGGCCGAAAGTGTTGCTGGTCGTTTCACCTCTTCCCCCTTTGCGCTATTCTCAACATCGGCAAGGCATTTCCCCGTGGTTCCCGCCTGTGAGGTACTCCGATCGTTACTCCAAAGATCATCGGATTGGATGGGACAACATGGGACGGCATGGGACAACCCCACCACCACAAACAACCCATGACCTGGCCAAATACACGCCTACAGGACACTTCAACCACCAAGGAAACCAACCTGTCTTGACCGCACCTCCACTCAACTAAAACAGCCTCCCTTTTCCTCGCTATGACTGATACTCAGCGAATATCAGTCATATGGGTTAGTGGGTAGCTGGGAGGATTGAGGTAGTGGGAGAGCCCACTACGGTGGGGATGGGGTAGTGGGCTATCGATTGGCTCTTCTTCTGCTGGGTTGGCTGAAAAAAGACAGGAGTGGGAAGCTACTGCTGTTTCTGGTAGAGCGGAGGGTTCGGGTGTGGTAGGAAGGTGCGCCTATTGAGAAAGAAGTGCCGTTGGCGGTCCGGGAGTCTCTGGAGGTTCTGTGGAGGCCAGGCTGGCAAGGTAGAGTGCCATCAGATGAAGCTTGGCGTCGGGCAACTCCTCCCTAAGGCCCCTGACGGCCCGGTGTCCTCGTTCCCTGATCGACAGGCGAGGATCGTATTGGCGCCTTTTCGGGCGAAATCTTTGGCAGCCTCCAGTCCGATTCCGCTGTTGGCCCCCGTGACCACAACCACCTTCTCCGTCAGATCCGGAATCTGTTCGGCGTTCCACTCCTGTCTGGCACGCATGTGTTCTCGCAACTTAGTGGTCTTGGATGTTCCGAGTAGGAGTGCTGAGAACGGTCTCCAGCTCGGTGATGAGATCGATGACCTCGGGGGCCTCAAAGATTCGATAGCGCTGCTTACCGATGTTGCGTTGGGTCAACACTCCGGCTTCCACCAGTCTGTTGATGGCAGCGTTGGTGTTCACCGTCGAGCGCCCGATGAGGGCGGCGGCGATCTTGACCGAGATGACTGGCGCCCCAGGTAGAGCGGCTAGTAGCAGCAATAAGGAGGAGTCCCTACGCGTCCGTGCGATCCGCTCCCGCCAGCTGGCGTGCTGGTCAGTAATGGCGGCGGCGTAATGTCGAGCGTGAAGGCAAGCTTGGCGGGTGGCTGCCGCGAAAGTCCTCAGCCAGGTGTGGGCAGCTTCGGAACGGGCGGGACTATCTGGAGGGGAGGTATGCCGGTAAGCGGTCAGTCCTCCTATGTAGTCGTCCGTCCAGTTGGCGAGCACCAGGCTCACCGGCGGGAGGAAGTTGGGCACCAAGCCACGTCGTCGCAGAGCCACATGAATAAGCGCCCTTCCAGTGCGGCCGTTTCCATCGGCGAAGGGATGGAGCCAGAGGGTTGTCCGGTAACTGCTTATCCGGGCGGTTCGCCGAGCAGGGTCGAGAAAAGTTACCGCTCGGTATGGCAAGCCCAATGGAATGGCGCCGCCCAGACCGGATCGCTCAATGTTGCTCCTGGTCCTCGTCCGGTCGGGGGAAGGACAGTCCCAGAGATCGCATCCCGGAGGCGGTGTTCATGTTCCTAGGGTCCGGGAATGGCCCCAGGACTTGGCCGCTGCCAGGCAACACCCCTACCCGATAATCTCTTAGTCTTGTTCCCGGCCACCTGTAGGGTTCCAAAGTGTACCAAGTCAAGGGAGCAGACGGACAATGAGCCAATCCTCGACCAATTCATCTGGACTGATTCTGCCGAGCGACGGCCCATCACCCCGGCCGTCGCTCTACGATGCTTCTGTCTCAACCGTCGAGTTCATGCCCCAGATCCTTGCTGACATACACGCTCCTGTTCAGCCGGGGAACTACCCAGTAGTGACGCTCACTTACGGTGGAGGCTATAGTGCCCTAAATCGTACCCAACTCTCACCTTTGGCCGAATATCTGGCCTCTCAAGGGGTGGTGGCGATCAACGCCGATTACCAACCTTTGTCAAAGGGGCGGCACCTCTTGTATCTACTGCATGAAGTGGTTTGCATAGCATCCGCAGCGCCTTTGCTGGCACAACCGCACCTCACTTATCCGGCCGGTCCGGTGTGGATGCTGGGCTTTTCTGCCGGGGCGAACCTCGTGGCCATGGCGACCCTCTCGGGAGACATCATTCCTCAATCTTGTCCTCACGAACCCAGCGAGATTGTTGGCATGATCGGCTTGGGTGGGCTTTATGAAATCAAACATCTCTGGCATGAGGCTGCACTGGCCACCCTGCTGCCCGAAGGAGCCGATTGGCTGAGGAAGAGGGACCGGTTACAGGCCGAGTTTTTCGCCCATACCGTGAAGAGGCATGTTCCCGAGAACCTATGGCTATTCCTCGATCCCCTTGAGCTAGCGGTCAATCATGATCCGCGTCGCTTTTTTCTGATGGCCGGCGGGGCGGACGAAATGGCTCCCCCTTTCCATTCGCAGGATTTCACCGACGCCTTGGTAGCGGCGGGACATGACGTGACCCTTGAGGTTATTCCTAACGCGTATCACCGTGCTTTGGCGAACCCTCAGGTCGTGGGAGAGGCGATTGTCTCTTTTCTGCGATCAACTCACTGATACCGAAAATCTCGTAGCGGCATGCCCGGTCCGAACCGACGGCGCCGGGCCCGCCTCTTCCAACAGTCTCACCACCCTGCCGCCGATAAGTGCCATCATCTCTTCGTCGGTCCCACGCGGGCGACCTTCAAGGTGCCAGGCAACCACATTCTTCAAGTGGTAGTCACCGACCGTCACCGCATCGGGCGTCGCCATGGCTGGCCGCCACTGTCTTTGCCGCAGTCCAGATTCCTAATCAGGGGTAATCGCTCCAGGCCGCCGTGGCGGGCGATCAGCCCCAAGCATCACACAAGGGATATACCTCAACAAGGTAAGGGGGGTGCTCTGAGAAAAAGTGAGGGATGTCCGGCAACTGCCACTAGTGAGCGATCACCTTAGGCGGTTTTTTCGCATTCCGCCGGTTCCGGGCGCCCTTTTTCAGGTTTCAGGAATGCCGGTAGTAGCGGGCCACCGCTCCCCGGTCGGCCGCCTGGGAGCGTAAATAACGGATGGCCATTGTCGGGGATTGCCACCAGCCTGCCTGACACAACTCGGGCAGGCTAATGCCCGAGGCGGCCAGGTCCTGGGCCATTCCCACCCGCAAAGAGTGGCCGGAGGCCTGAAGACCCACCGCCTCGGCACGGCGGGTGACCACCCGACCCACCGACCGGGCCGACAGATCGAACATCGAGGACGTGGTGGTGGCTATTTTCCGCCAGCGTTCTGTCGCCTCGATGGTCTGCGGACTGATCCACAGCACCGCCCCCTCGCCGGTCTGGTCGGACTTGGAACGCTGCACCGTGAGCTGCCCCGAACCGTCGTCTTCGATGGTCAGGTCGTCCCAGTGGAGCGCGGCGGCTTCTCCCCGGCGTAACAACCCGTCACGCATCACCGACAGAAGCGCCGCGTCACGGATGGCCATCCGTCCTCGGGGGGTGCTCGGGTCGGCCTGCAACTCCACCACGGCCAGGATCCGGGCAAAGCTGTCGGTTCGCAGCCCGGCCGCCTGCGTCGAAGAGCCGACACGCCGGGCTATCCCGGCGATCTGGCTGACACCAGCCAATCCTGCGTGGGATCGGCCACCGTCGGACCACCGGCGAGCGTCTGGAGGCTGGCACCCTCCCGATGGGCGGCCGACACTTGCAGCGCGGGCGGTGCGCACCGTCGAGATACCCAGGCCGGTGGCGGCCAGGGTCGACAGCCAGTCGGCCACATCCCCGGCGGTCGCAGAACGCCACCCCTCTGGAGGGGTGGTCCATGTCTTGGGCCAGGCTCCCCGACGGGTCGCCCATTCCACCCAACGGCCAACCATCCGCTGATAGGCACGGCGGGTCTCCATCGAGCGGGAACTGGCCAGGTTGTCGGCCGTGGCTGACAATACCGACCCGGGTTCCGGGAGCTGAAGTTGCATGACTCCGAACCGTACCCGACGCCTGGGACACGGGGCACCGCAATTCCAAAGAAAAGCCCAAAAGGGCCGTTACCCCGTGGGCTTGGGCCTTCGGCGCACCTTGCGGTCCGACCAAAACATCACCCACCAGATCACCGAAAACACCGGACTGCAACCAGTCGAACAAAGAGTCAACCACTACGACACCCCCACCGCATCGCCGAGTGGCCACGGAATCAATAGCAGGCCGGGCCTTGCTAAGTGGGAAGGGGTCCCTGGATGGGGCGGTGCCGGGGGGCTTGGTCAGCCGATAAGAGGCTCATTGAAGGGTTTATGTTTGGCGTTGGTGGGCCTCGACATAGGCGGTGATGATGTAGGTGCAGGCCACTTCGCCCAGGTCGATGCGCTTTGAGGCGACAGCAAAAAGCGAACTGTTGCCGAGGGGCAAGGTCGCTCTAATTGTCCGATAACTGCCCAGCCCTGCCATTTCTTTTTGGCGCCACGTCCGACGGAGATTGCACGCCCAGCGCTTTTCAGGGTTGGATGTCTTTGATCAATAGCATGAGTGTCAGGTCGTCGACTCGGGAAGGTTCGAACCCGTAGTGGCGGTAGAAGCCAGCGGCCTGGGAGTCTTTGGCGTGGACTAGCACCAGCCGTAGCCCGGTGAGTTCGGCTACTTCGAGCGCTTTGAGGAGGAAGTGTTTGAGCAGTGCCGCGGCGAGGCCCTTACCTTGGTGGTTGCGGTCAACGGCCAGACGACCGAGGAGCATTGCGGGCAGAGGGTCGGGCTGGTTACGGGCAGCGCGTGTAGTGGCCTCTGTACGGGCCACTACCGCCGTGGCAGACGCGTAGAAACCGACCACCCCAGTGCCGTCCGTAACGACCCAGGTACGGCTTGAACCTTCTCGCTGATTGCGTGGCGCCCGACTCTTGATCCAGTGGTTGAGAGACTCGTTTCCGCAGTCGAATCTGCCAACATCATGCGAAGCAGCCAGCAGCTCTGGCCCCTGATATGGGCTCACCCCGAGTCGAGTACCGAGTCCTCGGCCAGCAACGCCGCGATCTTGGGCTTGGCTGTCGCCGGGCGTTGGAGCACCTCTTGAAGCTTTTCCCAAACCTCTGCAGACACGGCAAAGACCTGACGGTCGGCTAGGTCTTCGACAGCCGAGGCGACTGCACGGCTGACTACGTACTCGCTCAGTGACATCCCGCTGGTACTCAGTACCTGGCGCACGATTGTGTCCTGGGCCGGTGTCACCCTGAGGGTCCACCGTTTGGTCTTTGTGTCCATAAGGACTCAGTGTACGTCGCATCGACGTACAATTGCAAGTGTCTTTTCCCCTCTTTTCTGGTGGGGAAAATGGTCAAACTCTTTAACGCAAGCAGCGGGTTCGGTCTCCCTGGACAATCATACGGCTGTCTGCCGTCACGACAACGTCATACCCATGCCGCTCGGCTTCGTCGAGCAGCTTGCCGTTGGGCAATGAGCCCCAGCCCATGTACCGAGCCGTGTGAACTGTGCCGGGAAGATGATGCCGTAGTCCCTCATGCACGCATTTGTCGAGAAGGATTTTCATTTGGCTGTTGACTCCTTAGGGTCGGCAAGGCAGGCTATAACCGACCGGACCTGGTTGTGATCAACTCCGAAGTTGTCGCAGATTTCTTGTGATGTACGGCCACCCTTGAGGTGGTTGAAGTTATATCTACTGGGAACCCGGAACCCGTCAGACCAGGGGTACCGTCGGGTCTGAATTCTACCTCTGGGCACTTCCTCAGATCAGCGACTTGGACAGGCGGGTCACTGTTGAGGTATTCCGCGGCAACGCGTAGTTTGTTCAATCCCACGCGATAACCATCTTCGAAGTCTTCTATGCTGTGTCCACCGGTTACCCAATCAACAAAGATCCCGACAGGCAACCGCAACCCGGCGAACGAGGGCTTGCCGGAAACTTTGTCTGGAACGTATTCCACGACAGGGCAGCCACGCCAGTCAATCATCAACAAGACCAGCGGATCCGATGAGGATGAATCGTGTTGATCGCCCATGGGTCGTCAGCAGTATAGGGATGGCGGGCGATCCCCTCCTTTGGGTGGAGCGGGCATCCAACGAGACGAAGAGGCGTGGGATGCCACCGTTGCCGACGGGGTTTAGTTGATGCGTCGCGGAGACATCCGCGTCGTGAATCTCGGTAACGTCGTCGGGGTCGAGGCAGCCCGGATCCGGCTGGCTGTGATCGTCAGCAATGACGGTGCCAACACGATTGCGGCACGGCTTGGACGTGGGGTTGTCATAGTCGTTCCTGTCACGTCGAACACGAAACGGGTTTACCCGTTCCAAGTTCTGTTGGACGCTGCCGAGACGGGACTAGACCGCGATTCCAAGGCACAAGCCGAACAGGTGAGATCGGTCGCTGTCGAAAGGGTCGGGGTGGCGGCTTGCGTGATCCGACTGGAGCATCGGCTGGTCTTCCCTGACCGGCCACCAACTCCTGAGGAAAAAGCCTTCATCATTGCCGGTAATAAGAGATTGGCTGAACAGGGATCACCGCAGACCCCACAGCTCACTACAAGGCCAACTACCCATCACCCAACTTGGAACCCACCTATGTGGGAAGCTCATCTAGCGAGGTGTCTCCCAGCATTCGACGGTGTGGTCGGGTCGCAGGCCGCAAGCACGGCGGTACCCAACGCTGAGGGCGGTGAAGATACCTTCTGGAGGCGTGGAGTCGACGTAACCGTGGCCCCAGCAGGTGGCGGTACCGTCGGTGCGGATTGCGCAGGCGTCGTTCCATCCGGCTTCAACAAAGGTGTACTGGCCGGGGGGAGGTTGCCACCATCCGTAGCCCCTTAGTGTACTCCAGCAGGTCAAGCTTGTATCGGGCCGCAAACCGCATGAGAAGTTAGCCCCTGAGCTGACGGCAGAGACTTCCCCATGTGGTGGTGGTGCCAGGTCCGCGCCATCACTGTTTTGTCCCCAGCACTGCACCGTTTGGTCAACTCGAATGCCGCAGGCGTGGGAGAGACCAGGGCTTACCGAGATAAATTCTCCGTCCGGAGGTTGAACGACGGGTTCACTATCACTGGCTAGTCCCCAGCACGCCACTGTTTTATCATTGCGAAGGGCACACGCATGGCGGCCAGTAACACTGACAGAGGTGAACTCTTCACTAGGGGTTGTAATGCCCTCGTACCGTCCGCCCCAGCATTCGATGCCGCCTTCTGTTTTCGTCCCGCAGGCGTAGGATCCGACACTTAGAGATGTGAATGTCCCTTCTGGAACTGATCGCACCCCGCCCGAGCAGAACACGGCTCCGCTGGTCAGGAGCATGCAAGTTCCACCTTTCCCCACCGTGATCCAAGAGACCTCATCTTCCTCTTCCCTCACGGTAGTTTGCTCTACATTTAGGGTGTAAGATCGGTTGTGCCGATCGGTTACCGACACCTTGATGTCGAGGGTCTGCGAGTGCCTACCCCCGGGGGTCGTTGTTACGCGAGCTGTCCAAGAGTCTCCAACGTCTAGGACTACAGGATCCTTGGACTGGGCGCCGGGGGGAAGGTAAACCTGTTTGCAGCCCGGGATCGACCCGCAGAAGGCTATCTCATAAAGCTCGACTCCGGCTGTGCGGATGTTCTTGTCGAGGCCTTCCTTGACCCGGGCTCCGATACTGATGAGCCGGTCGGGTCCCAGAGGTAGCATCAGCAATTCGAGGTCCCCTCCTGAATGGGGTGGAGTGATCGTGTAGGTGGCCGCTCCTGCGGAATGGAGTGCTACTTTCTCTGGGTCTATCCAACCCAACTGAAAGAGATTGTGCGCATTGGTACCAATCACTTGCCCGAGGCTGGCCATGATGTCCATCCTGGTATGCAGAGGCTCTGATGCTGGAGAGTTCCTATCCCTATGATTGTGGGGCCATCCGAAGGTGTGGCCGATCTCGTGAGCGTACGCAGTGGTGTCATACACTGACCGTTTGTCCATCCAGACATTCCGGGAGAACTGCTGGCTCTGAGAGTCGAAGTGCCCTCCCCCTCTACCGCCGACGGGGAATCCGACGGTCCATAGATCACTCCCTACGAAGATATTGTTGCCCGCAGGTCTAAGGTTCCAGTGGCCCTTGTTCTCGCAGTTGTCCAGAACCGCGCTGACCTCCGGAGTGGGGTCGGTGCCATATTCGAATCGCATCCGATATTTCCTGCCCGACAGCCACTGGTAATACGAGCTGATTTCACGGTTGAGATAGACTACGGGATCTTCTTTGATGGGAGCGTTGTCGCAGACCCAGACCTTCCACGTGTGTGCCCCGATGGTGCTAGGCCGAAGGGTCTCCCGTCCGGGTGCCAAGGCCAGTACCTTTTTGAGGTCTGATGTGCGGATGGCTCTGGCCAAGAAGGCGGCCATGGTGTCCCTTTTGACTGTGTCGTTAGGACAGTAACGGAGGGGTTCGACACCGCATCCACGGGTGATTCCCGCTTCCAGTACGGCTTCGGCCGCTGCGGCATAAGTGGCGTCTGCTGGTATATCCTGGAACGAAGAAGCTGATGCCTCATCGCTTAGCGGAAGCCGGAACGCCTTTTGCAGGAAAATGGCCATTTCCGAACGGAGCATGGGATCGTAAGGTCGGTAACTCCCCGACACTTGGGTATCGGGGAGCCCGTGCGCACCCATTGCTTCAACAACACGGGTATACCAGGTGCCCTCCTCAACGTCGGAATACACACCCAAATAGGGACCAGTGGTGTCTAAACGGAGAGCGCGGACCAAGAAAGCGGCCATCTGCGCTCTTGTAACAGGACTATCAGGACAGTACCGAGGCCCGTCGAGGTCACACCCCACCGTTAGTCCCCGTTTCACGATAAAGCGGATGTCCTCCTCGTGAGGATTCCCTTCAATGTCCACAAACCCACCCCCATCCTCAGAAGGGGGGGCTTCCTGGGCCACAGTCGGAGCAGCCACCGTCCCCACCAGCACAACCACCAAAACACCGACACAGAGGTAACGCCGCCCGCTCATACTCTTTACCTCATCAACAATCAAGAATCCTCAGTATTGTCCGAAACGCTTCCAGGCGACCCCGGATCGCCAACTCGATTCTCAGGAGAAACGCAAAAGCTAACCCTCGGCACAGCGGTGCCCACGGAGACCGGACCTCGAACAAACCCAGACCGCATCACAGACCCACGGTGGCGGATAATCAGTAGCCGGGGGTTCCGATACAAAGGATCGTTTTTCGTCCACGGTGTCCCAATGTTTCGTTTTGGACACGGCGGCGGACCTGATCGAGCCGCTGGTTCGCCAATCTGCTCACGTGAAATGGGTTTGCTACCTGGCGAGCGTGGGGCAACACTCCGATTCGTTGCCCAATGAGCATCGGTTGCTTCTACCGCCCGAACAGCAGCACCGACCAGATTGTAGTGCAGGGCCTTCATATGATGGGGTGGTTGGGTGTTAGAACCCAACGCGGCGGTGATACGGCCGTCAGCAGGATTGTCCTCTCGGAACCCCTGCGCTATACACCACTTCATAACAGCGGAAATCCGCGTTATCCGACTCCAACGTCTGACAAAGGAACTCTGCCGCGCAACATGCTCATCTACTACCTAGACCCCCGCGACACCGCTCAAAACATGATCACAGTCGCAGGGTTCCACCACGACAACCTGGGCTCCCGAATCACAGAAGGTACCTAGGAATACCTCCGTCATAACCGAAACAGTTGAGTTCTACTTATCCCGCCCCAAGGTAGAAAAGCCCTTCGGCAACCGCCAATGACAGATATTTGGATAATATCTGTCTGAACCGCTCGGGTTTTCCTGGTGGTGATACTCCGGCGGCGACATTGCGACACACGGGATGCCCCACCTCCCACAGGCACCTTACGAGTGAGCACATGGGCTTGAGGACGGTCAGGAGGAAGTGAAGTCGCGGAGGGCGGGTGGCCTGAACGAGTCGATCAAGAGTGGCGAGCGTGAAGACCTTACGTACAGCGAGCCGGGCAGATCGGGCACTTCACCTGCGTTGGCCGCCGGTGTCCGGCAGAGGCACGGGTCTATCAACTGTTGCGGAGGTGACTAGCCGCAGCAGGCATCCATGGTCTGATCCGACCAAGGGTGATCGGAATCGGTGATCTCGCCCACAGGCTGGCCGTCACGCCCCCCGCACTTGGAGCAGACCCATACCTTCGGTGTTCTGGCCCCCGGCGGCACCAGGGAGCGATACTGGTGATCACAATCGGGACATCTGATCTGCAGCACTGGCATGTCTAATGCTCAGCGATTGTAGACGCGGCCTTCAGGAGCCCGCAGACCGCAGCCTGGGCCCTTTCGGTAGCGCCGGTCGACCACTGCCGGGCGCGGGCAACCGCATTCTGTACGGACCGGCAATGGTCCAACACCCGGGCGGGTGAACAGGAACCGGTTCCCTTCCTCAGGTTCAACAACTCCGAGGGGCTCCCTTCCGCGTCCGCCCCTCCATCCAGATCCCCCATTTCAGCGTCGATGCCCAGTTCCTGTGCCGCCCGGGCAAGGTCACCCGCGGCAGGCCAACGTCGCCCTTCTGCCTCAGCTTCCGCCACCGCCCGGCCCACGACGCGATAAGCACTCCGGTAGTCCAGGCCCTGGTGGAGCACCATCCGCTCGGCCAGATCGGTCGCCAGCGAGAAATGGGCCCCGGCTGAGCCCTCCAAGGTCGCCACGTCAACTTCCATGGCGCCCACAACCTCTTCTCCTAGCCTGACCAGCCTTGTGGCCATCTCCACTGCTGCGATCACCTCCCCATAGGCGTACAGCCAGTTATCGGTCCGAGCCGACGGAGTTCTCTGGGTGGCCATCAGACCCGCCGCCCTACCGATAAGGGTCCCGGCGCCTCCCCGAATAACCGACAACGAGTAGGGGTTGCGCTTCTGCGGCAACAGCACCGAAGCCCGTGATGTTGCGCCGGCGAGCCGCACGTAGCCGAACTGGGGGCTGGTGAAGATCTCCAGGTCTTCGGCCAGCCGATCAATGGTGAGCACCGCCTGTGTCGAGGCCACCGCGGCATCCACCAGAGAGTCCGCCGACCACATGCCGTCCCGAATGTGGGCGGTGGGTTCGTCGAACCCCAGTTGGGTTGCCAAGCGTTCCCGGTCAAGAGGAATGGTCGTTCCCCCCACCCCGCCGGAGCCGGCCGGCGACCGATTCACCCACCGGTGGCACAACCGGATGCGTTCCAGATCACGGGTGGCCTGCTCTGCGAACCCGGCCAGGTAATAGCCGAAGCTGGAAGGCTGGGCGGGCTGAAGGTACGTGGTGTCGTTCCAAGCGGCTTCCGCCAACTCTGCTCCCCGGCTCGCCAGGGTCGAAGCCAGCCCGGCCACCGCCTCGTGCAGTTGCAGCAGCCTCTCCCGCAATGCCAGCCTCAATGCGATCCGGCCCGCCTCTCTGCGGGTGCGACCGGTGGGCAACCACCCGGCGATTCTCCCCAAGCGCTTCTCGAGTTCCCGCTCGCGGCTGTTGTAGGCATCCCCGTAGACGGGGTCGTAGGGAAATTCTTCTACCGGGGTCGACATGAAATCGAGCAACTCCCGGCATAGAGCGGCGGCGGCGCCTTCGGGGAGCACTCCGATCTCATCCAGTTCCAGAATGTGGGCCAAGTCGGCCAGACAGAGTCCGCTGTGCAAGAACGAAGCGTCGGCCAACTCCAGGGCATACCCTGCCTCTACCAACCGGGGCGATGGGCCGGCTGCCAGGCGCCCTTCGGATCCCAGATAGCCTTCGGGCGGGTTCGTCATGTTAGAGGGCTCCCGGCGAACAGCCCTGGCGCCCCTCCGGTGACCAGAAACACCACCGGTTCAGTAACCTGGTCGGCCCCGTTCGCCAGAGCGGCAAAAGCGGGAGCGCCGAACTCGGGATCCAGGAAGATCCCCTCGGTTGTCATCATCAGCCGGGCAGCTTCTCTGACTCTCACCGGATCGGGGCTGAGCCCATCCAAAACCTCCCACTCCACCTCCGGTCTGATCTCCACCTCCAAGAGATCGAGGGCGGCGTCAGAGATAGCGGTTATCCGCTGACGGCACTCCTCCAGCGGCCGGTGAACGGAAACCCCGACAATTCGGGTTCCGCTCCGTCCCGGCCTGCGGTACCCGGCAACCAAGCCAGCCTGGGTCCCGCATGACCCCGTGGCCAACCAGACGGTACCCGCAGCTATCCCCTTGTCCGCCAGTTGTGGGCCCATCTCGTCGACGGCATCTACGTATCCCAAGGCGCCGACAGGTTCGGCCCCTCCCCGGCCAACCACATAGGGTCGGCGCCCGCGCTCTCGCAGTCGGGAAGAAACCGACTCCAGCAGAGTGTCGACCGAGGACCGCTCCGGAGAACCCGTGAATGTGATTCCCACGCCCGGCAGCTGCTTCAGGAGACGCAGGCAACCGACGGCGGGAGCATCATCAGTGCCGAACAGCACCACCTCCACCCCCAGACCCCTGCCCAGAGCGGCTAAAGCCGCCATGAGCACCCAGTTGGAGCCCGGCCCGCCGCCCGTCACGAAATAGTCAGCGCCTTCGGCCAGGGCGTCCCCCAGCAGGTAATCGAGGGGTCGAGCTTTGTTGCCCCCTAAGCCCAAGCCGGTCAGATCATCCCGCTTGAGCCAGACCTCCAGTCCCAGGGCCTCAGAGAGCCGGGGCGCCGCCACCAGTGGGGTGGGAAGGGTGGCGACGGACACCCGGGCGGTCAAGCACCGGCCTCCAGCACTCGGTCCACCAGATCCGGCGCCGCTCCCAGCACCTTCTCCAGGTCAAACAGGCTCTCTATCTCATCGCGATCCAGGTGCCGGGTCACCCGTTCGTCGGCCAGGAGCGCATCAACGAATCCCATGCCCGACTCCACTCCCTTCATCGAAGCCTCGTAGACGACGTCATGCGCCGTGTGTTTTCCGATCTGGTCGGCCAGCGCCCGCATCACCGGCTCGGCAAAGACGAAACCTCGGCGAGCGTCGATGTTCTCTCTCATTCGCTCACGGTCAACCACCAGTCCTTCCAGCAAGACTGTGGCGAAACCGGTGGCCGCCAGGGTCATGGCGCATGCTTGGGGCATAGCCACCCACTCCGCCTTCCGGGGAAGCTGTGGACCGGTTGGTGTGGGAGGCGCCCGACAAGAGCCAGCAGGTCACATTCATCCAACGGTTCGGACCCAACGTGAGTCTGGGCAACATCGACCCGAATCGGGTGCTGGCGTTGGAGGCCCTGCGCGCCAGCCTACGCTTTGAAACCCTACAACCGCTGGTCAGGGAACGGCAGTTAAATCCGGTCGAGTGGCAGGAACAAACGGGCCTGTTAGGGACGGTCTCTTTCCCGACCCCCTGAGGTTCTAATCGGCCAAATCCGCCAGCAACTCCAGAGTTGGGGCCGTGCCGTTCCCCGTATCGAACGGAACCGCCCAGACATCAGTGGCGCCCGCATCGAGAAAGGCTTGCAGTCCCGACCGCACCGTTTTCTCGTCTCCGGCGATCACTACATCAGCGGGACCGTCCACTCCCGCACGATCCAGCATGCGTCGATAGTTGGGCAACATGCCATACATGGCGAAAGTGGAGGCGGCGACCTGCAGAGCCCGATCCCGATCAGAGTCGAGAGACACGGGGATTCCGGCCACTATTCGTGGCGAGGACCGGCCCGAGACCCCGGCGCCCTCAGCAGCCATCGGAGCAACCACGTCCTCGATGTATTTGGGACCGGCCATCCAGGTGTTCACCCCGTCGGCCAACTCTCCCCCCAACCGGCACATGGCGGGACCAACCGCGCCCACTATTACCGGAACAGGGCTGGTGCCAGGAACCTGGATGGCTGCCCGGACCCGATAATGCTCCCCCTGGAAGGAACACTGGCCTTCCGCGAGCAGGGCGCCCAGCACGGTCAGGTATTCCCGGAGATGTCCGAGTTGGCTTGAGTAGTCCAGGCCGTGCATACCTTCAATGACCACGCGATGGGACACTCCCACCCCCAAGACCAACCGGCCCGAGGCCAACTCCTGTACCGTTGCCGCCGATTGCGCCATGGCTACCGGATGCCGCGGATAGGTTGGTATCACCCCAACTCCCAATTCGATCCGGGAGGTGGCTCGCGCGGCGGCCGCCAGCATGACCAGGGAATCCATGTTCCTGCTGAAATGGTTGCACCAAGCCGCCGCGAACCCGGCTTTCTCAGCGGCCACAGCATCTGTCAACACATCGCTGGGAGCGCGGGCGACGCCCAGAGCCTCCGAGCCAATAGTTGCAACAATGCGCATGAGCGAATCTCCTCTCTGACCAACTGATCCGGAAGCTGGGTTTCCGGGATGAAGGGTACCCGCTCGACTCCATCCCTCCTCAGCGCACCCGGCACACCGGACTCACCACCAAAAGAGCCGTCAGGAACAGCGATCCCGCCCGCCGCGACCCGGCGGTTCCCTCGAAGATGTGTTTGTGTGTCAGGACAGCTCCAACAGCGCCACTACGGCATCTACGACGCCGGGCCCGGGGTTGTACTTGTGGAGCTCGGCCCGCAGCTTCTGGAAGCTGGGATCGTCGACGGGGTACGGGCGGTACTCCTCGACCTCGTGGGACCAATTGCTCAGCGTTCGGGATTCCCGCCTCCTCGAACGCTGCCAGCAGATCTTCTTCGCTGGCGTTGTTCGCCGAGACCTTTCCCGTCGACGCGTCCGAAGAAGCCACCTCACCGGCACTGTCCTGGCTGGTCGCTGGGCTATCCGAATCAGTTCCGCAGGCTGCCGACACAACCGACACAAGCGCCACCGTCGCCATCCACCGTCATCTAAGTCTCATGTGAAACCTTTCCCTTTCTACCTTGCCCACCCTCGGCCAATGACGTTGGTGGGCGAACACTTGGAATGCCCCACGGGGTCTGAGGGGCAAATCGAGCATAGTGCGGTCTCCTTTGGGGCTTAATCCGGGTCCTCTGCGCCCAGGCTTTGGAAAGCCGCCCCTCGATTGCGGCCGGGATGGACTATCAGGCTCGACCATGGCCTCCTCGGCCGTCGCCAAAGCGACCAGGGTGGCTTATACTCCATAAACGAATCAAAGTAGTGCGCTTGTTGTGGCGGCTGCTGAACGTCCTGAGACGACCAGACAACCACAAATAGGCCACGACCTGGACAAACACATGCCCGGGAGACGTATGAACACGATGGAAATCCAATCGGCGCGAACGTCGTCTCCACGCCCGATGTAGTGAACAAAACACACCCGAGAGGAGCAGGAAGATGAAGTCGGCTGTAATCGTAGATGCGGTGCGCACTCCGGCAGGTAGACGCAAGGGGAAACTGTCCGGAATCCACTCTGTGGACTTGGCGGCTATTCCTTTGGCTGCTCTCATGGAACGCAACGATGTGGATCCGGGTCTGGTGGAGGACGTGATATGCGGCTGCGTCATGCAAACTGGCGAACAGAGCCTGAACGTGGCGCGCAACGCGGCGTTGGCGGCGGGATTCCCCGAGGAGGTGGTGGGAGTCACGATCGACCGCCAGTGCGGATCATCTCAGCAAGCTGCCCACTTCGCCGCCCAGGGTGTTATGGCCGGGGCGTACGACGTGGTGATCGCCGCCGGGGTGGAGTCGATGACCCGGGTTCCGATGGGGATCACCGCTGAATTGGGTCCCGGGCTTCCGTTTGGCCCCAAAGTGATGGAGCGCTATGCCAACGGTTTGGTTCCGCAGGGGATTTCGGCAGAGATGATCGCCGACAAGTGGGGACTGAGCCGCGGGGAACTCGATCAGGTTTCGCTTCTCTCTCACCAGAGGGCAATGCGGGCAACCGACGAAGGCCGTTTCCAATCACAGATCCAACCGGTGACTGTGACGGTGGGAGGCGCCCAAGAGGTGATGACCGTCGATGAGGGCATTCGCCGGACCACCAGCCTGGAAGCCTTGGCTGGCCTTCCTCCCGCCTTCAAGGCGGATGGGAAGATCACCGCCGGGAACTCTTCTCAGATATCCGATGGCGCGGCCGCGGTGCTGATCATGAGCGAAGAGCGGGCCTCGCAACTCAACCTGGCGCCCATGGCGCGGTTCGTCTCGTTTGCCCTGGCGGGAGTTGATCCGGTGATGATGCTCACCGGGCCGATTCCGGCTACGGCTAAAGCTCTGGAGAGGGCCGGTCTGACCATTGACGACATCGGACTGTTCGAAATCAACGAGGCATTTTCCTCGGTGGTGGCCGCTTGGCGAGCCGAATACGGGGGTAGTGACGTGGAGGGTCTTTGGGAGCGCTCCAATGTCAACGGTGGCGCCATCGCCCTTGGGCACCCGCTGGGCGCCTCGGGGGCAAGGCTTTTGACCACTCTGGTACACGAGATGGTGAGAACCGGTACCCGCTACGGATTGCAGGCCATGTGTGAGGGTGGGGGGATGGCCAACGCCACCATCATCGAGAAACTCTAAAAGCGGCCGGCGGTCGCCTAAGCGTTGATCAGCCTTTTCAATCTGATCGTCGCCCTGTTGATCGGGGTGGCGGTGTGGCGATTGTGCATTTGGTTTCTCCGCGCCCTGGCGGCCGCCCCGGACCAGCCCGATCCCGATTTGGTAGTGGAGGCTGTGCAAGACTACCGGTGCACCTTGTGCGGGACGGAACTCACCGTAAGAATGGCCAGCTTGTCAGAGACGTCCGCTCCCCGTCATTGTCGGGAGGATATGGTTCCGGTTTGGCGACCGGGAGGGTCGAGCTAGCGGTAGGCGGTGGTCATCAGGAAGCCGACGGCGATCAGGGACAGCCCACCCACCAGCCACAGTTGATCGAGACTCAGCACAAAACGCAGAAGAACCAGAATCAAACCCACTCCCATCAGGCCGGCCATGGTGATCACATACCAGCGGGGGGACGGAGTAGCGGACTTGACAGGATTGCGGGCAGGAGTGGGCTGGCTGGGCCGGGAGCCCTTCCGTTTCTTGGAGACTGGCATAATTCCATCCTAGAGAGTAGCGGACGATCATCGGGACAATGTCGGTCGGGGGCGGTATTTGTGGAATTGGGGTGGGCTGGGACAATCTGGGAGAGGGGCAGATTTGAAGGCTTGGTAATCTGGCGTGGTGATGCGGGTTTTGATATTGGACAATTACGACTCGTTCACCTTCAACCTGGCCCAATACTGCGGGGAGTTGGGCGCCGAGCCGCTGGTGGTGAGGAGTGACGTGACTCCGGCGAAAGAGGCATTGGGCTGGGGGGTGGATCGACTGGTGATCTCCCCCGGACCGGGGCGTCCGGAAAACGCCGGCTATTCGATCGACTACGTGAGGACTTTCGGGCCCCGGATACCCACTTTGGGAGTCTGCCTCGGGCATCAGGCCGTAGCGGTGGCATACGGCGGAAAGGTTGGGGCTGCGCCCGAGCCTCGCCACGGTAAGACTTCCCCGATACGCCATGATCACAAGGGGATCTTCCGCGGTTGCGATAACCCCTTTGTGGCCACCCGTTATCACTCGTTGGCCATCACCGTGTTGCCGCCCGTCCTGGAAGCCTGTGCTTGGAGCGAAGAGGGGGTCATCCAGGGGGTGCGCCACCGTTCCCTGCCGGTGACGGGTGTGCAGTTCCACCCCGAAAGCATTCTCACTTCGGAGGGAAAACGACTCTTGTCCAATTTTTTGGACGAAAACGATAGCCGATGAGGAAAAGCTAGCCGGGAGTGGTATTTTGAGGTCTTACCAGCTATCGCCGGAGGTGGTTAATGCCGATCGCTAGACCTGCCCAGTATCTTGAAATGCTGGATGCGGCCCGGTCGGGAGGATATGCCTTTCCCGCTATTAACGTCACATCCAGCGACACGCTCAACGCCGCGTTGGCGGGGTTCGCGGAGGCGGGCTCGGATGGGATTATCCAGGTGTCCACCGGCGGGGGCTCGTTCCTCTCCGGGGGCAAAGTGAACGACATGGCGCTGGGGGCGCAGGCGCTGGCGGAATTCGCCCATGTTGTGGCGGCCCGGTACCCGATGCTGATCGCTCTGCACACCGATCACTGCCCACCCAACCGGGTGGACGACCTGATCCGGCCGCTCTTGGCCGAAACTGCCCGGCGGCGGGCAAAGGGCATGGGACCTCTCTACCAAAGCCACATGCTGGATGCCTCTGCGTTGCCGTTGGAGGAGAATCTGGCTCTGGCCTCCCAACTCTTGGACGAGTGCGCTTCGCAGGAAGTGCTGTTGGAGTTGGAGATCGGAATTGTGGGGGGAGTGGAGGACACCATGGACCATTCCGGGGTGGAGAGCGCCAAGCTCTACACCACATCCGAGGACATGATGGCGGTGACCGAGCGGCTGGGGGTTGGGGAGCGGGGCCACTATCTCCTGGCGGCGGTCTTCGGGAATGTACACGGGGTGTACAAGCCCGGTAAGGTGCAGCTTCGGCCCACCATTTTGCGAGACGGGCAGAGGGCCACCGAAGAGCGTTTTGGGTATCGCCATTACCTGGTCTTCCACGGAGGAAGCGGATCGACTCTTGAAGCGATACGGGAGACAGTGGGCTATGGGGTGGTGAAGATGAACATAGATACCGACACGCAGTACGCGCTGACGCGGTCGGTAGCCGACCACATGTTCACCAACTATTTTGGAGTTTTGAAAGTGGATGGGGAGGTGGGCAATAAAAAGGTGTACGATCCCCGCTCTTACATGGCCAAAGCGCAACAAGCCATGTCGGATCGGGTTGTGAGGGCCTGTGCGGAGTTGGGGTCTGCGGGGCGCTCCATTCAGAGTTGAAAGGTCTTCATGCTCAGAGAACCTCTTCACGAAACCTGGATCGATTCCAACCGCTTCGTTCCCCGCCGCTTCGTTCGCCCCATCCAGAAATTCATGAACATCGAAGCCTCCACCGGGGCGGTGTTGCTTTTAATGGCGGCGGCGGCGATGGTGTGGGCCAACTCGCGGTGGTCGGGAGGCTATTTCGCTCTCTGGGGTACCCATGTGGAGGTGTCGGTGGGTCCCGTGCATGTTTCGGGGTCGCTGCAAGTCTTAGTCAACGATGCGCTGATGGCCCTCTTCTTCTTCGTGGTGGGTTTGGAGATAAAGCGCGAGCTGGTGCTGGGTAGACTTAGGGATCCGCGCGCCGCGGGCCTTCCTGTGGCGGCGGCGGTTGGAGGGATGCTGGCGCCGGCCCTGGTCTACGTGGTGATAGTGATGGGAGAGGGCGGCGAGGCTATCAACGGCTGGGCGGTCCCCACGGCCACCGACATCGCCTTCTCCCTGGGTGTGCTCTCCCTTTTGGGGAGCCGCGTCGCTCCGGGCGCCAAACTATTCCTGCTGGCGCTGGCCATCGCCGACGATGTGGGAGCGATTGTTATTATCGCGTTCTTTTATTCGGGGAGCCTGCAGTGGAATTGGTTGACTTGGGGAATCCTTACTCTGGTGGTAGTGGGGGTGGCGGGCCGGGTTGGAATCCGGGCGCGCACATTCTATGTTCCCATGGCTTTGGTGGCCTGGTTTTGCGTCCATGAATCGGGGGTGCATCCGACCTTGGTGGGAGTGGCCTTGGCCTTCATTACTCCGTCTCGGCCAATGTATTCGGCGGAGCAACTCTACGACAAGGCAGGAACGCTCCTCAACTCGTTCCCCCGCCACATCGTCACTTATCACCAGCGGGAAGAAGCCGATCATCAAATACTCACCCTTGCCGAGGTGGCTCGGGAGTCGGTGGCGCCACTGGCCAGGAATGAGCATCGACTTCTTGCCTGGAGTTCTTTCCTGGTTCTTCCTATCTTTGCTCTGGCCAATGCGGGCGTTCGCTTGGAAGGAGACGTCGGTCAGTTGTTCAAGCCGGTGGCAATGGGGACGGCATTGGGTTTGTTGGTGGGAAAAGTTGTGGGAATCAGCCTCTGCACCTGGCTGGTGGTGAAACTGGGATGGGGATTGCTGCCCGAGGGAATGGGAGGGCGGGATGTTGTGGCGTTGGCCGCGGTGGCTGGGATCGGCTTTACCGTGGCAATCTTTGTGTCCAGCCTGGCATTCGTTGACCCAGCCTTGGTAGATCAAGCCAAGCTTGGCATTTTGGCGGGGTCAGCGTTGGCCGGCTTGCTGGGGTACTTCCTATTCAGGTTCGGATCCAGCAGTGGAGGGCCCAACAACCGCCCGGCAAAAACCGCCCGGTAAAATATTAGCAAACCAGTTTCGCCAAGACTTTATGGGTACTCGGCCGCAGATGTAGGTTCGCTGTGGTGAACAAACGCAGGAGGCTTTGTAGTTAGACTGTTTGTAAAACGAAAAATTTTCGTCGTATGAAGGAACCCTTACCAGTGATCTGGAGCGCTTGCTTTAAGATGGCTACAAAGGAGGAGGAATGAGAAAAACAATAATTGCCCTGGTGGCTTTGGCCCTGATCGTGGCTGCCTGCGGCGGAGACGCCGAAGAGACTACGACTACGGCTGCCCCCACCACCACCCAGGCCCCTGCTGAAACGGATGTTCTTGATACGGTGATCGCCCGCGGTGAGTTGAACTGCGGAGTAAACGAGACGATCCCCGGATTTGGCTACAAGGACTCCTCGGGCACGTTCATAGGCTTTGACGTGGATCTGTGCCGAGCTGTGGCTGCTGCCATCGTCGGAGATGCCCAAGCGGTGCGCTTCGAAGCTCTAACCGCCGCCGCCCGCTTTGAGGCGCTCACCTCGGGGTTGGTTGACCTTCTGGTCCGAAATACCACTTGGACGCAGAGTCGAGACACCGACTTGGGTCTCGACTTTGGACCCACCACCTACTACGACGGCCAGCAGTTGATGGCCAAGGGAGCCGCCGGGTTCAATTCGATGTCTTCTTTGGATGAGATCGAGGGCGCTACGGTGTGCGCCATCGCCGGCACCACCACCGAGAAGAACATGACCGAGGCTGCCGCTGCGGCGGGAGTCAACATCTCGTTGAGCACCTTTGAGGATTTCAATGTGGTGGTCGAGGGCTTCAAGTCCGGCGCCTGTGACGTGGTGACCAGCGACGGGTCGACATTGGTCTCCCGCAAGGCCACCGAGGGCGACGCAGGTGAGGACTGGGTGATCTTCCCATCGGTTCCCATCTCCAAGGAGCCCCTCGGTCCAAGCTGGATCCAGAACCAGTCCCGCTTCGGCGATGTGGTTGCCTGGACCGTTTTCGCCCAGTTGATCGCCGAGGAGAAGGGCATTAACTCTTCCAACATTGATGACATGATGAATGTGGATGGAGAGGCCAGTCGACTCTTTGGCGCCACCGAGGACGAGCTTCAGACCAAGATGGGCCTGCCTGTCGACGCCTTCTATCAGGTGATCAAGCAGGTCGGCAACTATGCCGAGGTTTACGACCGGCACCTGACGCCATTGGGCTTGGAGCGCGGGCTGAACGCTCTGTACGGCGACGGAGGCCTCCTGTATCCTCCACCCGCTCGCTAAATCAACCGACAACTACTGAAAAGTGGGGGTCCGGGCCAAGCGGCTCGGACCCCACTTTTTTTAAGTAAGGTTTACAAGGGTGACACCCAATTCGGTCGATGCAGTAACTGCCGCCTTTGCCGAGCGCCGATATCTGGCCGACCGTTCCCTGGCGGTGGCTATCCATCTGGCTCATAGCCTCGGTCGTCCCCTGTTCTTGGAGGGGGAGGCGGGAGTGGGCAAGACTGAGGTAGCCAAAGTGTTGGCCCAGGTGTTGGACACGGAACTCATCAGATTGCAGTGCTATGAAGGACTGGACGCCAATCATGCCCTGTATGAGTGGGACTACGCCCGGCAGATGTTGGCTATCCGCCTCATCGAGGCGGGTCGTGACGGAAACCAGGTGTCGATGGGGAACATCATGAACCGCGAGTACCTGCTGGCGCGTCCGCTTCTCCAAGCGGTGGAATTCTCGTCATCGGAAGGAAAGCCCCCCGTGCTGTTGATCGACGAACTGGATCGGGCTGATGAAGAGTTCGAGGCGTTCTTGTTGGAGGTACTATCCGATTTTCAGATAACCATCCCCGAGATAGGGGTGGTGCGGGCCGCGGTGCCTCCGGTGGTGGTGATCACCTCCAACCGTACACGGGAGATTCACGACGCCTTGAAGAGAAGGTGTGTGTATCACTGGTTGGACTTTCCCGACCTGGATCGGGAGGTGGCGATCGTGAGGGCGAAGGTGCCCGATATCGACCTGCGACTGGCGCGCCAACTGGCAGAGGCGATGTCCGACCTGCGGTCCTTGGAGCTCTTCAAGCCCCCCGGGGTGGCCGAGACATTGGACTGGGCGCGGGCGCTGGGAGTGCTGGGCGCCAACGAATTGACTCCCCAGGCGGTGCAGGACACGCTGGGGGTGGTTCTCAAATACCGCGAAGACGTAGAGGCCGTTACCCACCGGGGAGTGGATAGTCTGGCAAAAGCAGGCGGTTGAATCGACCATGGCCGGCGTTCAGACCTTAGTGGAATTCACGCGGGAGTTGCGTTCCGAGGGGCTGTCTGTGGGAACGACCACCGCCGCCGATCTGATGGCGGCTGTGGATAAGGTGGGACTGGCCTCCGCCGCCGACGTGTACGCCGCGTTTCGTTGCCTGACGGTGACCTCGCCGTGGCAGTTAACTACCTTCGACCGGGTGTTTGTGAGGTTCTTCGGCCGCAACCTAACGAGCGGAATTGCCATGGCGTCACCGCCCAAGCCCCGTTTGTGGACAATTAAGGGGATTCAAAGAGGAGCAGAGGGGGACGGGGAGGCGGCCGGACCCGAGATGGAGACCTTCACCGGCGCGTCTTGGGCGGAGCGGCTGTCCCAGAAGGATTTTTCAGAGTTGAGCAAGGACGAGCAGGCCAAGGTGCGCATTCTCTTGACGCAGATGGTCTGGCGCCCGGCTCCGGTTAGGAGTCGGCGGCGGCGTCCTTCTCCGAAGGGAGACCGTCCCGACCTGCGGCGTACCCTGCGCAAGTGCGTGGGGCCGGAGGGGGACCTGATCAAATTGGAGCGAAGCGAGCGCCGGACCCGGCCTCGCCCGATTCTGTTCATCGCCGACGTGTCAGGTTCCATGGAGCGCTACACGGAGATGCTGCTGTATTTCGCGCACGCGGCGCGCGCTCGCTTGGGGAAGATGGAGACCTTCGTGTTCTCCACCCGCCTGACCCGGATCACTCGCCAGTTGTTGCGTCGCAACCCCACCGAGGCTCTTGCTCAGGTCTCCCAGTCGGTGGAAGATTGGTCGGGGGGAACCAGGATAGGAGAGTGTCTGCGGACCTTCAATTATGAGTGGAGCAGGCGGGTCACCAGGGGCGGACCGGTTGCCCTGATCATTTCCGACGGATGGGATCGCGGAGATCCGGAGGTGCTGTCCAGGGAGATGGCACGCCTGCGCCGGACCGTTCACCGGTTGATCTGGGTCAATCCTTTGGCCTCTCGCCAAGGCTTTTCCCCCGAAACTCAAGGTATGAAGGCCGCCTTGCCTCATGTTGACGATTTTCTGGCAGGAGGCAGGCTATCCGATCTTGCTACGCTGGTATCACTCTTGGAATCATTGCCGGAGCGGAGGAGATAATGCAAGAGGCATTGGAAACCAGGGATCGCTGGCTGGCGGAAGGAAAGCAAGTGGTGGTAGCCACGGTGGTGGCCACCGCCGGTCCTTCCCCGCGTCCGGTCGGATCCAAATTCCTGGTTTCTTCAGAAGGAAACATGGCTGGGTCCGTGTCCGGGGGCTGCGTCGAAAACGATGTCTACGAGCACGCCCGCAGAGTCATGGCAGAGGGTCGTCCTCGCTTGGTGACCTACGGGATCAGCGACGAGGACGCCTTCACAGTGGGGCTGTCCTGCGGAGGCACGATCCAGGTATTCATCGAACCGTGGTGAAACAGTTTCAAACGACGGGCTGGGCCGGTAGCCCGTCCATTTATTTTTTGTAAATGGACTTGATTAGTTTTGGTTCCATGAAAACCGAAGAGGTGCTGGTGGCCTGCTCCCAGTTGATTGCCGGGCGACGGCTGGGGGCGCGGGTCACCGTGGTGGAGGGACCGGGTGCCGGCGATTCGGCGACCATCGATTTCGAAAAGGGGGTGGTGGCCGGAGCGATCCCCGACGCAATAGCCGGATCGGTGGTGGCCGATGCCCGTACATTGATGAACCGGGAGAAGTCCATGGCAGTTTCCTATGACGGACAGGACGTGTTCGTGGACGTGATTGTGCCCCGCCCTCATCTCATCATCTTCGGGGCGGTCCACATCGCCCAGGCGTTGTGCGCCCTGGGGCAGCACCTTGATTTCGATATCACCGTTTCCGACGCCCGGCCCGCGTTTGCGACTTCCGAACGTTTTCCATCCGCCCATCAACTGTTGGTGGGTTGGCCGGATGAAATCTCCGATCGCCTGTCATTCGATCATCGCAGCTATGTGGTGGTGCTCAGTCACGATGCCCGCTTCGAGGCCCCGCTTTGGCCATTGGTCCTCAGAGCGCCGGTGCGGTACATAGGGGCGATGGGTAGCCGACGCACTGCCGCAGCCCGGCGGGAGCGGCTCGCCGAGGCGGGGTATTCAGAGGAGGAGATTGCCCGCATCAGAGGCCCGATCGGAATCGGAATAGGGGCGGACTCGCCAGCCGAGGTGGCCGTGGCCATTCTGGGCGAGATGATCTCCGCGCGAAGGCAGGCCCAGGCGCCCTTTGAGTTGATCGGGCAACCCCGCCGACCCTCGAGACAAAACAGCTCATGATCGCCAATCTGGTCCTGGCGGCGGGCAGTTCCTCCCGGCTCGGGCGCCCTAAGCAATTGGAACCGTGGGGAGAGTCAACCTTGCTGGGAACCGTTTTGGAGGCGGCTTTGGGTTTTGAATCGGAGGAGACGTGGGTGGTGTTGGGCGCCGAGCATGAGCGGATATTGGCGGAGGTGGATTTTTCGGGGTGCCGGGTGGTTGTCAACCAAGAGTGGGAAACAGGTATGGGGGGCTCCTTGGGCGTGGGATTGAACGCCTTGGAGCGGGGCTCAAGAGCGTCGGGCGCCTTGATCCTGCTGGGGGACCAACCGGGCGTGACACCCGCCACCGCGGCCCAGTTGCGGGAGGCTTACCAGCCGGGTGTGACCCCGGTTTTGGTTCCCAGGTACCGCTATGTGAATTCCAATCCGGTTCTGGTTGATAAAGTGTTGTGGCGCCGCCTGATGATGCTGGATGGGGACCGGGGCGCCATGGACCTCTTCAAGGCGCATCCCGAGTGGGTTACCGAAGTGTGGCAACCGGGATTTCCCCCCGAGGACGTGGATAACCAACAGGATATCGATAGATTGAGACCCCGCGGCCAGAGGCAGGAAGCGGGCGACTCCCAGGGGGATGGACCACCGGAGAGTAAAGGGAGGCCGGCGGGATTGTGACCACCATCGGGCATATTGCAGGGATTGACCACATCTCGGCCACACGGCTGCGCAAAGCGGGAATCAAAACGGCCGAGGCGTTGCTGGCATTAACCCTGGACACGGATCGCCTCCGGATGCTTTCTGAGGAAACCGGTATCAATTATGAAACATTGGTGGACGTAGCAAGGTCCATCGAGCTTCTGCAGCTGGAAGGGATGGGCGGCAGATACTGCGCCCTGCTGAGGGCGGCGGGTATTCACACTCCGGCGCAACTTGGGAATAGTTCGACCGAAGTGGTGATGCTGGCGCTTCACAGCGCCAATCACATGCATCGGATAGTCAAACGGCTCCCCAGCCCCCGGAACGTGAAGATGTGGATCCGGCAGGCGGCAGGCCAGGATTCTTCGGTCGGAGACTAAATTCCTCCCGGACACCAAGGGCCGGTCAGGAAAGGCCGAAGCCCAAGAGGCGACCCACCCACCAGGCTATTACCGCTCCCGCGCCGGCAATCAGCATGTTTTCCATCCCCGAGCGGATACCGGGGTTGTTGGTGAGCCGGGTCTTGGTCCATCCCACCCCGAACAGGCCGACGAATGTCAATACGACCGACCAGATCAGGCTGGTATGCGAAGTCAGGGAAAAGAGGAAGGGAGATATCGGCAGGAAAGAGCCGACCAGGAACATCCCTCCCGACATCCACCCCGCCTGATAAGGCGAGCGCCGTTCTGATTCGACCACCCCAAATTCAAGCACCGCCATAGCCTTCAGGAGACGGCGGTCATCCGCGGAGAAGATGCGCACTGCTTCGGTGAGGTCCTCTCCCTCGATTCCGAACTGCCCCAACAGGTCGTAGAGCTGCGCGGTCTCCCTTTCCCGGTAGAACCGGATGTGTTCGCGCTCCAATGACAACTCGGCCTGCCCCACTTCGTCCTGGGACTTGGTGGCCAAGTATTCCCCCAAAGCCATGGAGACGCCCCCCGCCAGCGCTCCCACCACCCCACCCAGCAGCACCTCCGAGGAGTCGAGTTGGCCTCCCACCAGCCCCGCCACCAGCAGGAAAATCGAGACCAGCCCGTCATTGAGTCCCAGGATCATGTCCCGCAGGTAGGGACGCCGCTGGCCCAAGTGAGGCCGGTAGGGGGGGATTTGGTCTCTTTCCTGAGGGGTGGATTGGTCTGTGGGCTGCATTTTGTTCACATGCTCCGTCGGTAGCGTCCGCCCACCTCATAGAGGGTGCTGCTCATCTGCCCAAGCGAGGCGACCTTGGCGGTCTCCATGAGCATCGCAAATACGTTGCCTCCCGCTTGCGCTGCTGAGCCCAGACGCGCCAAGGCGGGCCCGGCGCGTTCGGAGTGGAGGGCCTGGAAATCTTCGACCTCGGCTATTCGCCGGTTCTTTTCCTGATCGTTGGAGCGCACCAACCGATCGGGAGTGACAAAGGGAGACCCGGCGTGGGACAAAAACGTGTTGACTCCAATGATGGGGTATTCGCCCGATTCCTTGACCCGTTCGTAGAGAAGGGACTCTTCCTGGATTTTGGAGCGCTGGTACTGTCGCTCCATGGCCCCCAGTACGCCACCGCTGCGGTTCAGCCGAGCGAATTCGGTCAGCACCGCCTCCTCCACCAAATCGGTTAGATCTTCGATGACGAAAGACCCTTGGAGGGGATTTTCGTTCTTGGCCAGGCCCAGTTCCCGGTTGACGATCAATTGAATGGCCACCGCCCGTCGCACCGATTCTTCGGTGGGGGTGGTCAGGGCTTCGTCATAGGCGTTGGTGTGCAGGGAATTGCAGTTGTCGTACACGGCGTAGAGCGCCTGCAAAGTGGTGCGGATGTCGTTGAAATCCACCTCCTGGGCATGGAGGGATCGCCCCGAAGTCTGGATGTGGTATTTGAGCATTTGAGAGCGGGGATTGGCGCCATAGCGGTCCCGCATCACTTTGGCCCAGATGCGACGGGCCACCCTTCCTATCACCGCATATTCGGGATCGAGTCCGTTGGAGAAGAAGAAGGAGAGATTGGGAGCAAAGTCGTCGATACTCATCCCCCGCGCCAGGTAGTGCTCCACATAGGTGAACCCATTGGCAAGGGTGAAGGCCAGTTGGGTAATCGGATTGGCCCCCGCTTCTGCCATGTGGTAGCCCGAAACCGAGACCGAGTAGAAGTTGCGCACCCGGTTGTCCACGAAGAACTGCTGGATGTCTCCCATCATTTTGAGGGCGAAGTCGATCGAGAAAATGCAGGTGTTCTGGGCCTGATCCTCTTTGAGAATGTCAGCTTGCACCGTTCCTCTCACCCGAGTGAGGGCTTCGGCTCGGATGCTTTGGTAGACGGGCGGATCCAACACCTGTTCACCGGTGGTTCCCAGCAACAATAATCCCAAACCGTCGTTGCCCTCCGGCAGGGTTCCCCGGTAGCGGGGACGAGAACGTTCGACATGCATTTGAGCGATCTGTTTTTCCACCTGCTCGGTCATACCCAGGCGGCGGATGTGCAGTTCGCACTGCTGGTCGATGGCGGTGTTCATAAACAGCGCCAGAATCATGGGTGCGGGGCCGTTGATGGTCATCGACACCGAGGTGGAGGGATCACACAGATCGAAACCTGAATAGAGGCGCTTCATGTCGTCCAGTGTGGAGATGGAGACTCCCGAATTGCCCACCTTCCCGTAGATGTCGGGCCGGGTCCCTGGATCTTCTCCATAGAGGGTGACCGAGTCGAATGCCGTGGAGAGTCGCCGTAAATGAGTGCCTCGGGCCAGATAGTGGAAGCGGCCATTGGTTTGCTCCGGGGGTCCTTCCCCCGCGAACATCCGGGTGGGGTCCTCGGTGGTGCGCTTGAAAGGATATACCCCGGCTGTGTATGGGAAACGACCGGGGAGGTTCTCCTGCAGCAGCCACCTTAGCCGGTCTCCCCAATCTTGGTAGCGGGGCAATGAGACTTTGGGCACGACCGTGCCGCTGAGGCTCTGCGAAGACAGAGGAACCGTTATTTGCCGGTCGCGCACCTGGTAGGTGAATTCCCTTCCGCGGTAGGACGCTTCCATTTCGCCCCATCTGTCCAGTGTTTCTCGGTGCTCGGGCGCCAGGCGCCCGGCGGTGGAACGAATTGCTTCGGAGAGAGCGCGTGACGACCGGTCATCGGGGTCAGCGGACTCCAGCAGGCGATGGGCCCCCTCCAGTTGATACAGTTGCCGGGCTACCGACGACTGCTCCACCACCGTCCGGTTGTATTGGTGGACGGTCTCGGCGATCTGTGCCAGGTAACCGGAGCGTTCCGGGGGTATGACCGCCTGCCGGGCGCCTCTGGAAACGACCTGCTGGGAAGGTCCCCCCTCGTATCCCAGCGCGGCGATCAATGCCCCATACAGTTGGTCCGTGCCCGGATCGTTGAAGTCGGAGGCCACGGTCAGGTAGACATCCTGGATGGGGTCGGGATCGTGGAAGGCCATCCGGTTGCGTCGCACCTGGCGGCGGACATCGCGTAGGGCGTCCTCCGCGCCTGGCTTGTCTCCTTTGTTCACCGCCACCAGATCCGCGTAGTCGAGCATTCCGATCTTCTCCAGCTGCGTGGCCGCCCCGTATTCGGGCGTCATCACATACAGGGACAAGTCTGAGAGACCAACCACGCTGGTGTCGGCTTGGCCGATTCCGGACGTCTCCAGGATGATCAGGTTGAATTGCGCCGCCCGGAATACGGTGAGGGCCGTTCGGGCCGCCTCGGGTAGGGCGGTGGCGCTTTGTCGGGTGGCTAACGAACGCATGTAGACCCGGGGATGGGGGATGCAGTTCATGCGGATCCGATCTCCCAGCAGGGCGCCTCCCGTTCTCCTCTGGGAAGGATCAACCGAGAGCACCGCCACCTGGTGATCAGGAAAACCCGAGAGGTAGCGGCGGAGCAGTTCGTCCACCAAAGAAGACTTGCCAGATCCGCCGGTACCGGTTACCCCCACCACCGGGCGCGCGGGGCGGTTGCTGGAATAGGCGGCTATTTCCTCGAAGACATCGGCGTATTTGTCGGGATAGTTCTCGGCGGCCGAGATGAGTGTCGCCAGCATCTGGTGGTCAGAAACCCCGAGGTGGTCGGGGGAGAAGTGGTCCAGTTCTCCGGTGGGGAAATCGGCCCTGCGGATCATGTCGCTCACCATCCCCTGCAGCCCCAGCCCCCGCCCGTCGTCAGGTGAGTAGATGCGGGTGATGCCGTCGGCTTGCAGTTGACGGCCCTCCTCGGGAAGAATGGTCCCGCCCCCACCGCCAAAAACACGAATCCGCCCATTGCCCCTCTCGGAGGCCAGTTCATGGAGGTACCGGAAGAACTCCATGTGGCCGCCCTGGTAGCAGGTGACCGCGATGGCCTGGGCGTCCTCCTGAACAGCGGTGTCCACGATGTCCAGGGCCGAGCGGTTGTGTCCCAGGTGAATCACCTCCGCCCCGGAGGAGGCCAGGATGCGTCGGAAGACATTGATGGAGGCATCGTGTCCGTCAAACAACGTGGTTGCGGTTACAAACCGCACCGGGTGAATGGGGCCATTCGGCCCTTTTCTAGCCATGCACCTCCCCGAGGAACACCGATCTGGCGGACACTTTGAAGGATACAAGTCGGATGGAGATTGCGGTGGGTCGAAAATGGCGATGAAGGGCCCCCGGTTGGAGGGACCTGTTAGCAACCGCGGGGCTAGTCTTTGGGTCGGAGTTGAAACAGGAGGTCGCCACATGGCTGAAGAGGTAAGGGGAGTAGTTTCCCTGGAAAAGGGAGCCCCGGTCTCCCTGCAGACTGTGATTGTCCCAGATCCGGGCCCGGGAGAAGCTCGGGTGGCGGTGAAGGCTTGTGGAGTGTGTCACACCGATCTGCATTATCGAGAAGGCGGCATTAGCGACGACTACCCCTTCTTTCTGGGCCATGAGGCGGCTGGGATCGTGGAGTCGGTTGGGCCCGGCGTGAACAATGTGGCGCCAGGCGATTTCGTGATCCTCAACTGGCGGGCGATATGCGGGAATTGTCGGGCTTGTAACAGGGGCCGTCCCTGGTACTGTTTCGCCACCCACAACGCCACCCAGAAAATGACCCTCGCCGATGGGACGGAACTGTCGCCCGCTCTTGGCATCGGCGCTTTTGCCGAGTTGACGCTGGTCGCCGCCGGACAGGCCACCAAGGTGGACAGCCGGGCGCGACCGGAAGCAGCAGGATTGTTGGGCTGCGGCGTGATGGCGGGTATCGGCGCCGCAATTAACACCGGGGGGGTGGGACGGGGAGATTCTGTTGCCGTGATCGGCTGCGGCGGGGTGGGTTCGGGCGCGATTGTCGGGTCCCGCCTGGCCGGCGCCGGGACGATTATCGGGGTGGACATCGACGACCGCAAACTGGAGTGGGCCAAGGGCTTTGGCGCCACCCACACTATTAACTCCCGTAACGAGGATCCCGTGGAACGGATTCGGGAAATAACCGGAGGTAATGGAGCAGATGTGGTGGTCGAGGCGATCGGTCTACCCGAGACGTATGAGCAGGCTTTCTATGCCAGAGATTTGGCCGGAGTGGTGGTGCTGGTGGGCGTCCCGACGCCGGATATGAAAATCGAACTGCCTTTCATTGAGGTGTTCGGCCGCGGCGGGGCCTTGAAGTCTTCCTGGTACGGAGACTGCCTCCCGGAGAGGGACTTCCCGATGCTCATCGACTTGTATTTGCAGGGACGTTTGGACCTGGACGGTTTCGTCAGCGAGACCATCGGCATCGGTGAAGTCGAGGACGCATTTCACCGCATGGAGCGGGGAGAGGTGTTGCGCTCGGTGGTGGTCTTCGACTGACCGCCGCGGGCGGGACTTCCAGAGCTCCCCCCAGGTTGGCCAAAAACAGGTTGGAACAGACCCCACCGTTTCCGGGTTGGCAGCCGCCGCCGGCAAGGACCATATTGGTGTAGCCACGACAATCACAATCCCGCAGGCCGGTTGCGAGCTGACCCAGGCCGCGGCGAGAGGTCGACCCGACCAGTCCGCCTCCGACAGGGGCCCCCAGGCCTGCTCGGCTAACTAGGGAATGGTGGTGGGTCACTGCCGAAGGTTTTGGGTTTGCCCCATTGCCCGCGGGTGGGCAGGTGGCTACGAATTTCGCGAGATGTTGTGTGAATCGCCGGACCAACCCGCCCGTCGACCTGGTTGATTGGGTTGAACCGTTTCGGCTACCAGCCCCTCGCCCGCCACTCTTGGGTGTGCGGCTTTTCTGTACCCACGGTGGTGTCATTGGCCCCATGACCCGGGAAAATCACGGTCGGGTCGGGGAACCTGGAAAGGAGCGTCTCTACGGAGTCCATAACCTGCCCGAAAGAGGAATAGTCCCACTGAGTGGCGCCGGGTCCGCCCGGGAAGAGGGTGTCTCCGCTGAGCAGCCACGGTTCCAGAATGAATGAGGTCGAACCGGGGGTATGGCCGGGGGTGTGAATGGCGTGAAGGAGAAGATCTCCCACCTCGATTTCCTGCCCGTCATCAATCAGCCCATCGGGGGAGATCTTTTCGATCCCGGACTCTCCCAGCAAGAAGATATCGGCGGGGTTCAGCAGGAACGGGACTCCCAACTTGTCGCTTACCCGGTCAACAGCCTGGAGATGGTCCATGTGACCGTGAGTGGTGAGGATGGCCTGCACGTCATAGTCACCGACCGCGTCCAAAATGACGTCAGGCTCGGCGGCGGCGTCCACGATTACCGCCTTCCCGGTGTTGGCGCACCCCACGATGTAGGCGTTGTTTTCGAAGGGCCCCACCAGCAGCTTTATCAGATGCGCCCCTTCGATTCGATGTTCCCATCTGTTCATGCCGGATGCCTTTCTCGGTTGGACCTGTCTGGCCGGAAGAATACCAAGCCGACCGGACCGGGGGTAACGGGCTACAACCGGGGATTGATGCGTTCCTCGAGCGAGAAGGCGATGAGGGCGAATCCGAGTGATGCCAGCATGATCAGCAGGCCGGGCGGCAGCACCCACCATTTCCATGCCGGGGTCAGGAAGGCCCCCCGAGTTTGGGCCCAGTACAGCGTCGAGCCCCAGCTCTTTTGGATCGGGTCGCCCAGACCCAGGAAGCTGAGCGCAGCCTCCAGCAGAATCGCCCCGGACACCGCCCGCACGAACGAGCCCGTAGCGAGCAGGGCTGTGCGGGGAACGATGTGCCGCAGGATCGTCCAACGGTCAGGAGCGCCCATCGAACGGGATGCCAGCACGTATTCTCGCGAGCGCAGGGATAGGACCTGTGATCGGATGATCCGGGCCGGCTCCGCCCAGATCAGCACCCCGATGACCAGGATCGTGTTCAGAAGGCTCCTGCCCAAGTAGGCGGCCAGCACTATGAGTAGAGGAAGGAACGGCAGGATCAATATCACGTCCACCCCGCGCATCAGAGTCGACCCCAGCCTTTTGGGGTAGTAGCCGGCCACCACGCCCACCGTTGTACCGATCAGCAGGGCTACTGTTGCCGCCACGAGTCCCACCAGTAAGGACACCCGCGATCCGAAGATGATCTCCGAGAGGAGATCATGGCCGACATCGTTGGTACCCAGCAGATGTTCGGCGCTGGGCGGCAGGAAGGGTCTGGCTATCCGGTCGGTGGGGTCGTACGGCGCTATCCACGGGGCGAACACGGCCGTGAACAGCAGAGCTCCAACGATCGCCGCCCCAAGCAGCCCGAGGATGGTGGGCAGCCGCGAACGCCGCCGTATGGCCCGCCGCACCGCCCTGTCATCGAAGCCCGCAGCCGTCACGATGTTCTGGTCCTGGGATCAATCAGCGGGTACAAGAGGTCGGCCGCCAGGTTCGCCACCAACACCGCCCCTGTGAAGACCAAGAAAGCCGCCTGCATCACGGGATAGTCACGTCCTGAGACCGCTTCGAAGACCAGGCGACCGAGTCCCGGATAGGAGAACACCGTCTCGATGATCACCGTGCCCCCGAAGGCAAACCCCAGACGGATGGCGAGAACCGTGATCACTGGAGCGATGGCGTTGCGGGCAACATGCCCGAACAGCACCCTGCGCTCGCCGGCGCCTTTCGCCCTGGCGGTCCGGATGTAGTCCTCCCCCAGCGTTTCCAGCATCGAATAGCGCATGGTCATGTAGACGCCCGGCGTCGCGACGATCGACAGGGTGGCCACGGGCATTATGGTGTGGCGGATGATGTCCCAGGTGTGGGCCCAACCCACCAGATCGGACGCGGGGGTCACCGCGCCGAACGACGGCAGCAGACCCCATTGAACGGCGAAGACCGATATGAAGACCATACCCAACCAGAAGGAGGGCAACGACTCGATCGAGATCATCCCCGAAAGCAGGCTCAAGTCGCCCTTCGTGCCCCTTCGCCAAGCGGAGAGGGCGCCCAGTACCACACCTGTGATTGCTGATGCCACCAGTGACAGGCCTGTGATCAGGAGAGTCCAGGGGAGCCGGTCCAAGATCATTCCGACGATGGGACGGTTAGCCCGGAACGAGTACCCGAAATCGCCGGTGAGGATACCGCCCCAATACCGCAGATACTGCTTCCAGAGGGGCGCGTCCAGACCGACCCGGGCGACGATCTCAGCCCGTTGGTCCGGGTCCAGAAGGCCGACATCCACTCCGGCGATCAGCGCCAGCGGGTTTCCCGGCATCAGCCGGGGCAACAGGAAGTTGAGCGTTACCGCCACCCCTACCACGACCGCGTACTGGGTCACCCGACGGAGGTCGATGCGCCTTCTCAACAAGCCATCGGCTCGACCTGGCCCGCGGCCTGCCGCGATCCTCGGGGCGTGCTGAGCAGTCCCTTACCGGGCAGCAACTCAAACACGCGATTCCCGAGCGAGCGGCAGGCCGCCACTAGCCGTCGTCATTTTATTAGTTTTTTCCTACGGGCGAGCGGAGGGCGGGAGCAGCGACAGTTTGCTGACGATGCCCTGGCCGGCGATGAACTCCCAGTCAGAGTAGACGCTGGAGTCGTACACATAGGCGCCATCCGGATACAGCAGTAGCACGAACGGCAGGTCCTCGGCGATTATCTCCTGCATTCGACCCAAGATCGCGTCGCGTTCCGCCGGATCAGGCTCGACAGACAGGGCGTCAGAAAGCTCATCCATCTCGGCGTTGCCGTAGCCGGTCAGGTTGAGGAATCCTGAACCCGTTGAGCTGTGGACCAACCAGGGAAGCCGCAGCGGGTCGGCCTGAACGGGCGCCGACCATCCCCACATGGCGATCTCGTAGTTGCGACCATTGTTGACGTCGAAGCTCGGCCACACGGCCTGCTCCCAGACTCCGGTGTCGACCGGTACGACCTCGGTTTCGATCCCGATCGCAGCCAGCATCTCCGTAGTCAACTCGGCCATCCGCAGACGTAGCGAGTCGGAAGAGTTGGTGATGATCTCGAAAGACATCGGCTGCCCGTCGAACTCCCGTACGCCATCGCCGTCGGTGTCGGCATAGCCGGCGCCGTCCAATAGCGCGTTGGCGGCGGCCACGTCGTACACGGGGACGATGGCGGGGTTATAAGACGAATGCCCGGGATGGATCCAGCCGGGACTCCCCACTGTGGCTGCCCCCAGGTACACGGTGTCGACGAAGTCCTGGCGGTCCATAGCCAGGTTGATGGCCTGGCGGACTGCAACGTCGTCGAACGGGCGCTTCGAAGCGTCGTAGTTGATCATCTGGGTGGTGAACTCGGGTCCCAAGGCGATGTCCAGCGGGTCCTGGGAGTCCAGCAGATCGATCTGCTCGGGGGGTATCCGTTCGAAGATCACGTCGACTTCCCCGGTACGGATGGCGGCTTGAGCGCCTGCGTCGTCGGCAAAGACGATGACTACCAGTTCGTCAACCGCCGGGGCACCCCGGAAGAAGTCGGGGTTGGCAGCGAATCGGTAACTCTGGCTTTCGACGTATTCGACCAACTTGTACGGACCCGACCCGATGTTGGTACCGCCCTCGAACTGGTGCTCCGACGGGAGTTCCACCGATTCCCAGATGTGGCGCGGGATAATGGGTGCATCGGCCAGCGCTCCCACGTCGAATCCGGCGCTGGGACCGTTGAGAACGAAGGTGACGTTGTAGTCATCGTGTACCACTACGTCCGCCACGCCGCTGAAGTCGCGGGCGAAACGGCTCGCCTCAGGGTTGTTCACGTAGTAGTCGACACTGAAGGACACGTCATCGGAGGTCAAGGGCTCCCCGTCATGGAAAGTTACGCCCTCGACCAGAGTTACCGACCACTCGGTGAGGTCGTCGCTGACGGTGACGCTCGAGGCCAGCCACGGCTGGGGAACTCCGGCCGAGTCAAGCTGCATCAGAGAGTCGTACTGGAGCATCATGAGATTCCACCCGGGGAAGCCGCTGATATATGTGTAGGGGGTCATGGTCCCCTCATCTCCCGTGACCGCAGCCCGAACGACGACCGGTTCGGGTGGCGGCGCCGGCGCCGCCGCGGTGGTTGTGGTCTCGGGGGCGGGTTCGGGCGCCTCATCCATTTCCTCATCCGTGTCGGAAGGCGCCGCAGCTTGTGTCGTAACTGGCGCCGTTGCAGCTGTAGTGGCCGCCGGTTCGGGTTCGGAATCGTCATCTCCACAGCTGACAATCACCAGCGCGAGCACGACCAGAAGCAGAGTTTTCTTGAAGCTAATCAGGCGTTGCATCTTCTTGTTTTCCCTTTCTTCTCCCCGCCAATAGGTAGCGGAGAATTACGATTGCTGAGGGGCGAAAAACCCTTAGCTGGTTCCAGCTTAACAAGAGAAGACGCGCTGGCATCGGCCAGAGACGCGACATCTTGGGAGTCTAGGTCTCGAAAACCGCTCGAATGTGGCTGTCATTGGCCAAAAACCACCGGCGCCCGGTGACTTGCCCCCCACTTCCTAGCCGGGCGGACTTACGATTCCTAAGGCGGGCGGACTTACGAGATGGCATGAGACCCATCGGCCCGGCTTCACCTCTTCCAGCAACGGCTTGACGGTCGAGCACAGCCCTTCGATAGCCACCGGGCAACGGGTGTGGAAACGGCAGCCCGACGGGGGATCCGACGGGCTCGGCACGTCCCCTACCAGGCTGGTTCGCCGGGATGTCTGGTTGTCGGGGTCGGGCACCGGCACCGCCTCGAGTAGCGCCTTGGTATAGGGGTGCAGGGGTGCTTCGTACAGCTGGTCACGCGGGGCCCTCTCCACGATCTCGCCGAGATACATCACCGCCACTTCGTGTGAGACGTGGCGCACCACCGCCAGATCATGCGCAATGAAGACCATCGCCATGCCGGTCCGCTTCTGCAGATCGGCCAGCAGGTTCACTACCTGGGCCTGCACCGAAACGTCCAGCGACGATACGGGTTCGTCGCACACCACGACCGCGGGGTCGGCCGCCAGGGCGCGGGCGACGGCGATCCGCTGCCGCTGCCCTCCACTGAACTCATGCGGAAAGCGCCCACCCGAGTCGGGAGGCAGACCCACCTGGGTCAAAAGTTCGACCACCCGGTCGCGGATGGCCTCGGCGTCCGCCAGTCGGTGAATACGGAGGGGCTCGGCGACGACATCCTCTACCCGCATCCCAGGGTTCATGGCCGAGAAGGGGTCCTGGAAGATCATTTGCACCACCCGCCGATGCCTTCCGCTGCGATGGTTGATCGGCTCCCCGTTAATCTCGATCGTTCCTCCGGTGGGCCGCACCAGCGCTACCAGAGCCCGACCCAGTGTGGTCTTCCCACACCCGCTCTCACCGACAATCCCCAAGGTCTTTCCCCGGGCCACTTCGAGGCAGACGCCGTCCACGGCCCGAATAGCCCCCTTACGCGACTTGCCTAGGCCCCGGACGACCGGGAAATGGACCTGCAGGTCCCGGACCGAGATGACTACATCCCCGGCTTGGTCGAGGGGCGTCTGGCTGCCCGCTGCTGCTCCTTCCGGCCAGAGCACGGCGGCGGGCCCCATCTGGTGGTGGTGAATACACGCCGACTGGTGCCCGCCAGGCCCGACCGTGTCCAACTCCGGGAGAGCATCCTGACAGCCCTGTCCGGCTAGCGGACAGCGGTCGTCGAAGGGGCACGCCGCCAACTCCTTGACAACCCGGAAGGGGGCACCCGGTATCTCTGCCAGGCGGGTTGTGACAGGGCGGTTCAGTCGGGGTATGGAGCGGAGCAATCCGGATGTGTAGGGGTGGCGGGTCGCCCGGTAGAGGTCGGATGCCTGTCCGGTCTCAAGTATCCGCCCTGCGTACATGACCGCCACCCGATCGGCTATCTCGGCCACCACCCCGAGGTCATGCGTAATCCAGACCACCGCCAAGCGGTATTCGGCCTGCACTTCTCGGACCAGATCCACGATCTGGGCCTGGACGGTCACGTCCAGGGCCGTGGTCGGTTCGTCGGCGATCAGCAGTTTCGGCTCACACGCCAACGCCATGGCGATCATCGCCCTCTGGCGCATCCCTCCCGAGAACTCGTGCGGGTAGTCGTCAACCCGGGTTGTCGCCGACGGTATCCCAACCCGGTCCAGGAGCTGGATGGCCTGGCGCCGCGCCTCGGCCCGGGTGACCCCGCGGTGTATCCGGAGGCTCTCGCCGATCTGCCGACCGACGCGGTGGACAGGGTTCAATGACGACATGGGCTCTTGGAAGACCATGGCCACGTCCCGACCACGGAACCTTTTCAGTTGGCGTCCGGACATCCCTAGGACTTCCCGGCCCTCCAGCCGGATGGACCCTGACACCACCGCCGGCGGTGAAGGAAGCAGACCCATGACGGACAGCATTGATACGCTTTTGCCGGACCCGGACTCACCCACCAGGGCGAACGTTTCGCTCGGAGCCACGGTGAGGCTCACACCGCTGACCGCGCGGACCGTCTCGGTGGGCAATTCGAAGCGCACCGCCAGGTTCTCGATTTCTAGCAGGTTCGGACCGGCGGCCACGGCATCCCATGGGGGTCCGTGTCCGGCCACCGCGGTCCCGGCGGTCATCTCACCGCCCGCCCGTCCCCGGGTCCGACCTGGATCAACTGCAACGGAGGGAAAATCGGAGCGGGCCATGCACGGACCTCCCCGCCAGGCGTACGATCAGCCCGAGGCCACCGCAGAAGAACATGCCTATACCGACTCATACCCATGAAGATACACTATCCGACGGGCCTACCGCCACCCAGTCCCGACGCCCGTTACCCCGAATACGGTGCACCAAATGCGGTCAGCCATTCGCAAACCCCTCGCCTATCTTGACTTCCATTGAGATTTATCACGGGCAACGGGCCCACCGTCCTTCATTGGAAAAGCATTACCCTCAGGCAGATGCGAGCTTGGCGTTTACATCAACTTACCGGTCCCGAAGCCCTCTCCCTTGACAAGGTGCCTGTCCCCGAACCTGGAGAGGGGCAGGTGCGGATAAAGCCACGGATCATTGCCCTCAACCACCTCGACATCTGGGTGACACACGGACTTCCCGCCCCTCCCAGCCTCCCGCATATTCTCGGCGGGGACGGTGCCGGGGTGGTGGACGCGGTGGGGCCCGGGGTGGAAGGCCTGGCCGAGGGGGACGAGGTGATCATCAACCCGTCTCTTTCCTGTGGGGCATGCGAGGTTTGTGCCACTGGGGAAACGGTCTATTGTCGGCATTTCGGAGTCTTGGGAGAACACAGCCAGGGGACCCTGGCTGAAAGGGTGGTGATTCCCGTCGCCAACGCCGCGCCGAAACCGGCGAGCATGTCCTGGGAGACGGCCGGGTCGTTCTCTTTGGCGGCCGGCACCGCCTTCCGGATGCTGAGACGCGGGCGACTGATGCGGGGCGAGACCCTGCTGGTAGTGGGAGTGGGAGGCGGGGTTTCCAGCGCCGCGGCTCTACTGGGGGTCTCTATGGGCGCCCGGGTGTTCGTCACCTCCCGAGATTCGGAAAAGATCGCCTGGGCGGTGGCCAACGGAGGAGAGGGGGGCTTTGATTCCACCGGACAATTCGCCAAGGATCTGAAAATGGCGGCCGGGGGTCTGGCGGATGTGGTAATCGAGAATGTCGGTCCAGCCACCTGGGGACAGTCGCTTCGTTCGCTGCGGCCGGGAGGCCGGATGGTGGTGTGTGGCGCCACTAGCGGCGCCAAGGCGCAGATCGTCATCCCGGCGCTGTTTTTCAGGCAGTTGGAGATCATCGGCTCCACTATGTACACCCCTGCCGAATATCAAGACTTGATCGATTTGATCGCCTCGGGCAGGGCCACGGCGCCTCCTGTGGACCACGTATTTGCTTTCGAGGAACTGCCCGCCGCGATGGCGAGACTGGACTCGGGACGCCAGATGGGGAAGGTTGCCCTCTCCCTGGACTGACGAGGACAAACGCCCGCACCTGCATCCTCAAGATGTCCAAACCCGGCTTGGGTGCTGGAAGGAATAGATATACTGGCATCGCAGGGATTCGGCTTCTCGGTCGATACCCGTTCTGCTCAAATGGGGGCGTAGAACAGTCTGGAGTGTTCGCTGGCCTGTCAAGCCAGAGGTCGCGGGTTCAAATCCCGTCGTCCCCGCCACGGGTTCGAGAGGCCAGGTAGCTCAGTTGGCAGAGTATCGGTCTGAAAAACCGAGGGTCGGCAGTTCGATTCTGCCCCTGGCCACGGGTTCGAGGCGAGTTTGATGCCTCGAACATGGGATCTTGCCCGTTGGGCGGATGATCCGCCCACTCTCCCCGGTGGGCTTTATGGCTTGTTGCGCGAGGTGATGCTTCGCCACCCCACCAAGGTTGCCCTGGAGACGGGGGAGGGCGGTTCGTTGAGTTACGGGGAACTGGATGCCAAGGTGCATGCCTGCCGGACGCAGTTGGCTGCCTGTGGGGTGGCGCCGGGGGATCGAGTATTGGCCTACGTCGGCAAGTCACCGGCCAATGTCGTCCTTTACCTGGCCTGCCTGAGCTACGGTGCGGTCTACGTTCCCGCCAATCCCGGTTACACCCGGGGGGAATTGGATGGATTGATAGAGGACTGCTCTCCGCGGCTGGTGGTCTGCGATTCTTCCCGGGTGGTGGAATTGGCGGAGGCCGGGTTGGCGCAGGTGGCTGCCCTGCAGGCTGATGGAGCAATCGCCCTGCTGGAAGCACCCGCTCAAAGGGGTGACCCTACCTGGCAGTTTCAACCGACCGGCAGCGACCCGGCGGTGATACTTTACACCTCCGGCACCACGGGCCAGCCCCGTGGAGCGGTGCTCAGCCACCGCGCGCTGGCCGCCAATGCGTTGGCTTTGCGCCGGGTCTGGGACTTTCGATCAGCGGATGTCCTAGTCCACGCTCTGCCGCTGTTTCATACCCACGGATTGTTGGTGGCGCTCCACTGCGCCCTGCTCAGCGGATCTTCGATCCTCTTTATGTCCACGTTCGATCCGGCCGAGGCAATACGGCTTTGGGATAGGGCCACGGTGTTCATGGGAGTGCCCACCTATTACACCCGCCTGTTGGCCCATCCGGCGTTGTCCCACCAGGCAGCGGCGAGGATGAGGCTCTTTACCTGCGGATCAGCGCCTCTCCTCCCCCAAGTTTGGACGCAGTTCTATGAGCGCTGCGGACACCGGATAGTGGAGCGCTATGGAATGACCGAAGTGGGGATCATCACGTCGAACCCCTGTCACGGGGAAAGGCTTCCCGGATCGGTGGGGTTTGCTCTGGAGGGAGTCGAGATCAAGGTGGTGAACCAGACAGGTGCGCGGGTATCGGCCGATGTAATAGGGGAGCTTTGGGCTCGCAGCCCTGGAGCGTTCTCCGGATACCTGAACTGGCCTGCCGAAACGGCCCGGGTGGTGAATCGGGACGGCTGGGTGGCCACCGGCGATCTGGCGGTTCTTGATGAGCGGGGCCGGGTGACCCTGGTGGGCAGATCCAAGGATGTGATCATCACCGGCGGCCTGAACGTTTATCCCTTGCAGGTCGAGTCGGCGCTGAATGCTCTGCCGGGGGTAGTGGAATCGGCGGTATTCGGAACGCCCCACCCCGACTTCGGCGAGGCTGTGGTGGCCACTGTGGTTTGGGGCGGCGAAGGCGAACCTTCCCCGGCGCGCCTTCGTCATTCGCTGTCCTCTCAACTGGCGGGGTACAAGATCCCCAAGAGGATTCTGGTAACAGAAAGCCTGCCTCGCAATGCCATGGGAAAGGTACAAAAGACCGCTCTTCGCTCCGATAACGCCGGGCTCTTCGTCCAAGGGCGGCGGTAGAGGGGCGGTAGAGGGATGGAACCTGGCTGAGGTGGGTGATGGGCGGTCCTGCGGTTGGCTTCAGGCTGCCTGCAAGCGGCGGTTGCCAAAACCTTCGTGGGGAGGCGTCGGGTATCGTATCCCCTGCCGGCGCCAGAAGCCGTGAGAATCGCTAGTTGTCGGGGCTGCGCAAAAAGTCCTCAATGTCAGAGATCATTTGATCCCGGGCGTCCTCCAAGCTTTCGGGGTGGAGATCGGCTTCTTTGGCTACCTCCTCCTCCAAGTGCTTGATGTACCCGGCGAGATCTTCGGATTCGGCGATCACCGCGTCCAGTTTTTCACGGAATCTGGCCACCTCCACCTCCAAGGGGGAGGGATCAAGATCCATCTGGAGGACTTGAGAAGCCTTCTCAACCAGCGCCAGACAGGCAGGGGGGTAATCCTGGGTGGACAAGTAATGGGGCACGGCCGCCCAAAGAGTCACAGCATCCCATCCCTCCTGCGTGAAGGCTTGGTGCAGCACTCCCACGATTCCAGTGGGACCCTGGTAGTCCGTGCCGAACAGCCCGTGGAGGTCGAGTTGGTCTGCAGATGCGGCCCTACCCACCATTGGTACCGGAAAGGTATGAGAGATTTGGCCCATGAAGGCGCCCAGAGTCAGCACCCTCTCCACGCCCGCGGCCCGGCACAGATCCAATACCTGGCGGGAGTACGACTTCCATCGGGAATGCGGCTCATCACCGGTTATCACCAAGAGCGGGCTTTCGGCGGGCGGTGTGGTCAGGTACACCTTGGTGCTTGGCCAAGTGAGTGACGTTGCTCCGCCCTCCTCAAAGTGGATCTCCGGGCGGAGCACCTGGAAATCAAAATACTCCTCGGCATCTATCTCTTGCAGCAACACCGAGGGATAGACGGAGAGCACATGCGCCACGGCCCGGCTGGAAGCTTCCCCTGCATCTCCCCAGCCCCGGTAGGCGAGTAAGGCGGTGGGCGGCCCCAGTGGCCTGTAGTTTCGCCAGTTGACTTGCGACACAACCTATAAGACTACCCAGAGGGAGATACTCCGGCCCACTGAGTATGGAGCGGGTCGCTGAATGGAAAACCCCAAGGTCGGGCCTCTTCCAGTTGGCCGGCCAGGTTGAACAGATCGTCCTCCTTACCGAAGCGGCCAACCAACTGCACTCCAACCGGGTGCCCGGACGCTGTTTGATGAAGAGGAAGAGTCATGGCCGGCTGCCCGGTTATATTGAACAGCCAGGTGTTGGGGATCCGATCCATGTTCTTGACCGCCAACTCCTCCATCAATTCGAAGGGGTCCTCGGAGGAGTCCCCCTCCAGCAGGGCCGAAATCCGCTCGTTTTGTTTGGCTCCAGGTTGGAGAATCAGATGAGGCCATGGCGGGGTGGCCAGGGTGGAGGTAACCAGCACATCGTGACTTTCCATGAGTTGGCCCAATTGCCGTCCGTAGCTGCGCACCAAAAAGAGGTTGGCGGCGAACTCAGTGGCTGAAATGGTCTTCCCAGCCCGTATCGCCACTTGGTTAGCAGGCTCTATCAAGGTTTGGTCGATACCGAATGTCTCGACCATCCAGGCAGTATCCACCGACGCCAGGGTCAACATCGCCCTTCTTCCCGGCCCGGAGCTTATGCCGGTCGAGACCGGCTCGACTTCATGACCCAAATCCTCTAGAAGAGAGGCGGTTCGGTCCACCGCCTTCCGGCACTCGGAAGCTATGGGCACGTCTCCCGTCACCGCCCCCTCCACCACGCCGATGCGCATTGGACGAGGTGGGGCGCTCAAGGCTTCCAGGTAAGTGCTTTGAGGCGGTGGCGCCGCATAAGGATCCCCCGGTTCGGGCCCATGGCTGAGATCCAGAAAAGCCGCCGAGTCCCTTACTGTCCGGGAAACCACATGAGAGGCGGCCAAGCCGTACCACCCCTCACCAACAATGGGGCCCACCGGGTTTCTTCCTCTGGTGGGTTTCAGGCCGACCAGGCCACAGGCGGAGCCCGGTATGCGTATCGACCCGCCTCCGTCGCTGGCGTGGGCTGCTGGCACTACTCCTGCCGCCACTGCTGAGGCGGATCCTCCCGACGAACCGCCCGCAGTTATCTGCGGATCCCACGGATTATTGGTGACGCCATGCACAGCAGGCTCGGTTACCGACGCCATCCCGAACTCAGGGGTAGAGGTTTTCCCGAGAATGATCAGACCCCCGGCTAGATAGCGAGAGGTGAGAGTGGAGGTGAAGGGGGCAATGAAGCCTAGGAACGCCCGCGAGCCGGAGGAAGTGGGTACCCCCTCCCAGAACTGGCCGAGGTCTTTGAGTAGAAAGGGAACTCCCGCCAACGGAGTGCGGGGAAGCTCCGCTTCCGCCGCCTGAAAAGCCCGGTCGTAAGTGGTGTGGATAACGGCGTTGAGGGCCGGGTTAAGGCGTTCTACCTGACAGATGGCCGCTTCCAGAGCCTCCTTCGCCGACAGCTGCCGACGGGCGATGAGTTCCGCGATACCAACCGCGTCGTGCTGTTGATAATCTGCTACCTGCATGCCGCCAATGATGGCAAGTTCACCAAAACTATGTGGAACTCCAGCCCTTTGTAGGATTCTTTCCTTGATGGAAGGGACGGTTGGATGTCGTTGATTTCCCACCTGGGAACAGTTTTCGGTTCGGTTTTCGAAAAATTGGGCCTCGATGGGGATTTCGGCAAGGTCTTTCCATCGCAGCGTCCCGAATTTGGGGATTTTCAGTGCAACGGGGCCTTGGCTGCTGCCCGGTCAGCCAAACAACCCGCTCGCCTATTGGCGGCCCGGGTGGCGGAACTGGCGGGTCAACACGAGGAACTGCTGGAGGTCTCCCTGGCGGGACCAGGGTTTGTGAATGTGAAACTCTCCGACCACTTCCTGGCCGAGTGGGTGGCTGGCATGGCCGGCGATCCACATCTGGGAGTGCCCCGCACCGATGCTCCCCTGCACATCTTGGTGGACTACGGGGGTCCGAATGTCGCCAAACCCATGCATGTGGGACATCTGCGCTCCACGATTATCGGGGACTCCTTGGCCCGGACCTTCACCGCGATCGGGCACCGGGTGACGCGCGATCCACACTTTGGAGACTGGGGAACCCAGATGGGGATGCTGATTATTGGAGTGCGGGAGAAGTTTCCTGAACTGGCCTATTTCCAGCCGGGGGCTCAGGTCTATCCGGCCGCAGCTCCGGTGACCCTGGCCGAGCTGTCTGAGCTTTATCCGCGGATCGCAGCCTCCTGTGCAGCCGACCCGAAGAGGGCGGAGGAGGCCCGTCGCGCCACCTTGGAGTTGCAAGAGGGACGAGCGGGGTATCGCGCTTTGTGGGCGCAGATGGTGCGGGTCTCCATGGAAAGTCAGCGGGCCGACTTTGCCCGGCTGGGAGTGGAGTTCGATCTTTGGTACGGAGAGAGCGCCGTCGCCGATCGGATCAATGAGATGATCAGGAAAATGGAAAAGAGCGGGCTGGTCATGCAGAGCGAAGGAGCCACTGTGGTGGAAGTCGCCACGCCCTCCGACGGAGCCCCTTTGCCTCCCCTGATCCTGCGCAAATCGGACGGAGCGGTCCTTTATGCCACCACCGACCTGGCCACCATCGAGATGCGGGTGGACGATTTGAAGGCCGACCTAATCCTCTACGTGGTGGACTCCCGACAGGCTGATCACTTCCGAGGGGTGTTCCGGGCGGCGCGGCTCACCGGACTGGTCCCGTCCGGGGTGGGTCTGGAACACATCGGGTTTGGCACCATGAACGGTCCTGATGGTCGACCGTTTCGCACCCGGGAAGGCGGAGTGGTCCGCTTGCAGGAGTTGATAGAGACGGTGACAGAGGCGGCTCGCTTACGCTTGGAGGAGAACGATCTCGCCAAGGCCTATCCGGTCGCAGAACGAAAAGCGATAGCCGAGGCGGTAGGGCTGGCTGCCCTCAAGTTTGGGGACTTATCCACAAATCGTGTTTCCAACTATGTGTTCGACCCGGACCGGTTCGTCTCTTTCTCCGGCAAGACCGGTCCCTACCTGCAATATGGAGTGGTGCGGATCAGGTCAGTCCTGGCGAGAGCCGCCACTCAGAACATGGAGCATGGTCCGCTCGCCCCGCCATCGGCGCCTGCCGAGCGGGAGTTGATGATCACCTTGACCCTCTTGCCCGAGGCCATCAGCAGGGCGGCTTCCGAACGCGCCCCTCATCACCTGACGGAATACTCCTACCGGGTGGCGGCCGACTTCACCCGCTTCTACGACCAGTGTCACATCCTCAGCGAGCCCGACCCGGATCGGCGCGGCTCCTGGCTCACCTTGGCTTGCCACACAGGGCAGGTATTGGCGATGCTCTTGGACCTATTGGGAATCGAGGTTCCGCAGCGGATGTGAGTGGCTTCAGACTGGGGGAGAAAACAGCGCCAGGATCAGAATTATCCAGGCACCAAAAAGCAGATAGGGATCCCATTGCGGCTTCCAGCGCGCCACCCGGAGGGTAAGCCACCCGATTAGAGGAGAGACCAGCGAACAGGTTATGAGCCCGGCTGCCCCTGCCGCTAGCAGAGTGGACTGAGCGTATGCGATGGTGATGGGCAGATCTGCAGGTAGGGGGACTAGGGCTCCTAGGACCAGCAGAATCGTCGATACAACCAACCCGGCCACCACTCTGCCGCCCGCCCGCCTCCAGACATCCTGCTCGGCTTCCAGTACGGCCGCGCCGTAGGAAGCTTCCGCTCCCAAACCCAGGATCACCCCTCCCACTGCTCCCACCGCGGCGATGGCTCCCATAGCTTCCATGACAGTCAGTTCCGGGCCGCCTTCCACCAGATCCAACTCCAACAGGAGCGAAGCCAATGCCAAGCCCAGGAGCGCCACCCCGGCGGCCAAGAAGCCCACCCGGAGCATGGAGCGAAAAGAGCCGGCGGCCAGGCGATACCAATCACCCAAACTGACCATCGGGGAGCTGGAACCGGTCACGTCGCAGCCTGTTCCGACAGCGCTTGTTCATACAACTCCACCGGGTGAAGAACCTGGTATCCATCGCCCAGGTGGGATCGCAATTGCATTTCGCAGCCGGGGTTGGCGCTGGCCACCACCTGCGCGCCGCTTCGTTGGATATCGGCCACCTTGTCCTCTCCAAGCCGGGCGGAGGTGTCCGGACGTAGTATCGAGTAGAACCCCGCCGCACCGCAGCACTGCGGATCGATATCCACGGCGTCATATCCAGCGGCGGCCAGGATCGCCTTGGGCTGATCCGTTATCCGCTGGGCGTTGCGGAGATGACAGGGGTGCTGAAGAGCCACCGTACCCCGTTTCTCCCCCAGTTGGGGAAGGCGGCTGTCTTTGATGGCCTCGGCTACCAATTCGGTGATGTCCCTAACCTGCCACCGGGGTCCCAAGTCCCGGTCCGGGACCCAATGCCGGTAGTCCTTGAGGTGGGCAGAGCAGCCGGCCGCATCGGCCACCACATAGTCCACTTCCCCAAAAGCCGCCGCGTTGCGGGTCGCCAGCCTACGGGCTCCGTCGGCGGCGCCGTCGTGGGCGGCTAGGGCGCCGCAGCAGGTTTGGGTCGCTGGCACCACCACCCGATAGCCGCCGCGAACCAGCAATGAAATGCTGGCCTGGTGAACCTCTGGGAACCAAGGTCCCATTATGCAACCGATCAGAAACCCCACGGTAGCGAGAGGCTCCTGATCGGGCTCGAAGGTTTTCCCCAGCAGGGAGGGCGTTATCCATTTGACGCGTCTCAGGCCCTCCAGGCCGCGGCGGAGTCGTCGAGGCGCGATCCTAGCCAGGCCGGTGCGTTGCGCCAGTGCGGTCGCCCAGGTGATCATCCCGATTATCCTCCGACTCCCCAGCCACGTCTCCAGAATCCAGGCCCTCAAACGCCGGGCGGCCCCGCCCTTCTGAGCAAAGATCTCCGCCCGAGCGCCTTCCAGGGTTCTTCCGTAGGGAACCATGCTTGGACACACCGGCTCGCAGGCGCGACAACCCAAACAAAAGGACATGGTCTCCTCGAAGACGTCATCCATATCGATGACCCCATCCAGCACCGCGGTCATGGCGGACAGCCGCCCCCGGGGAGAGTCGGTCTCCTTACCGGTGATACGGAAAGTCGGGCAATGGGGGAGACACAGACCGCATTGAATGCAACTGGAAAGCTCAGATCTGGTGGGGGCGTAGGGTGTCTGATAGCCCATTAGATACCTCCCGGCAGCCGACCGGGATTGAGGACCCGATAGGGATCGAATTCCGCCACCAGCCTCCGTTGGTAATCGAGACCATTCGGTGGAGTTCCCCAGGGGTCTATGCGTTCGTAGAGTGTCTCTGGGCCGCCGGTGAGAACCAGGGCCCCTCCCACCGATTCGGCCCATTCCCGGAGGTCCTCAGCGAGTTCAAGATCCAGACCCTCGGACGCGCATTCCACAATCCCTACCCCGTGCTGGGCCACATAGTCCCAGGTGGGGGGAAGGCGATTCACAGCCGCCAGCAAGCGGGAGGGGGGAACCCTCAGTGACCAGGTGGCCAGGCCCGTGGGCCGGGGAGGCCAATCGTGGCCACTGGTGGCCTCCTTCCCCACTTGAGCGGCTTGCGCCTCCACTTCGGCGGTGGTTCCCCACAAAAACACCTGATGTCCGATGGGCGTGGTAAGTACCGCCAAAGGACGGTAGAGCGCCGCCAGAGCCGCGGCCGGATCCTCCACGGTCACGGTCACGGCGGCCGCCGGGGTGGGAATCAGCTTCAAACAGACCGAGCCGATCAGGCCCATGCTTCCCAGGGAGCCCACCATGAGGCGGGGAATGTCGTATCCGGTCACGTTTTTTACCACCCGCCCTCCGCTTCGGACAATGCGCCCGTCACCGGTTATCGCTCTGCTTTCCAGCAGGCGGTCCCGGCTGGGCCCATAGCGGAAACGCCGGTAGCTGCTGAGTCCGGTGGCCAGCGCACCGCCGATGGTGGCGGTCGGTGAATGTTGAGGCAAGAGGGTGGTCTGGCGGTGTTCGGCCAGCCTTTCCTCCAACTTCGCTATCCGAACGCCGGCCTCGGCCACCAGCGTCAAGTCTTCAGGTTCCCACACCTCCAAGCGGTTGAGAGAGGCGGTGGTCAGCACCACGTCGGGATGCACCCGATAGCCGTATCCCTGATGGTTTCCAGCCCCCCAGATAAGGACCTTCATCCGGTGATCGGTGGCTATTCGGAGGGCTTGGGCAGCCTCTTCCAGAGTTCCGGGCGCCAAAGCGATGTCGGCCGGAGGTAGGTCCTCTGGGTCGGCTAGGGGGATGACGCCGAAGCGGTTTTTCACACCCAGGCGCCCTCAGGCACCGGCCGTCCAAAGTCAAAACAGCGGGATCCCGCGGGAAGAACTTTGCCGGGGTTGAAAATCCCATTGGCATCGAACACCTCCTTCACGCGGGCTTGAGCGTCGAGATCTATCTCCGAGAAAAGCAAGGGCATCAAGTGCCGCTTTTCGATGCCGATCCCGTGTTCACCAGAGAGCACTCCGCCTTGTTCGACGCAGATCCGTACCAACTCGTCAGCAGCTGCTTTGACCTGCTCCAGCCGGCCGGGTTCGGAAGCGTCGAATGCCATCAGGGGATGGAGATTGCCGTCTCCGGCGTGGAACACGTTCATCATGGTGATCTGATACCGTTCCCCGATTTCATATACCTTGCTCATGGCTTCCACCAGGCGGGTGCGGGGCACCACCGTGTCGTGCAGGTAGTAATCGGGCGCCGTCTGCGCCACCGCTCCGAAGGCCGATTTGCGGCTCTTCCACAACAGGTCCCTCTCTGCTGGGGAGGCGGCTATCTGCACTGACAGGGCGTTGTTGTCATGGGCGATTTGGGAGACGATCTTCGCCTCGGCTTCCACCGCTTCGGTCACCCCGGTGACTTCCGCCAGCAGCAGGGCGCCGGCTTCGATGGGGAGGCCGGCATGCAGCCAGTTCTCTATGGCCTGCATCATCAGTTGGTCCATCATCTCCAGGGCCGCGGGGATCAGCCCCGCCGCGATGATTCCCGAAACGGTGGTGGCAGCGTCTTTTATGGTGGGGAAGGCGATGGCCATGGTTCGCACATCTGGCGCATTGGGAGTCAACTTCACCAAGGCCCGGGTAACAATTCCGAGGGTGCCTTCGGATCCAACCATGATTCCCCGCAGGTCCAGCCCGATCGGATCGGGAGCAGGGCCCCCCACCATCAGAACCTCTCCAGTGTCGGTGACGAATTCCAGAGCAAGGATGTGATTGACAGTGCTGCCTTCCGCCAAACAGTGCGGTCCACCCGAATTGCAGGCGATATTTCCACCCACGGTGCAGGCCGACTGGGAGGAAGGATCGGGCGCGAAATGGAGCCCATAGGGTATGGTCGCCCGCGACAAGTCCAGATTGATGACTCCGGGGCCCACCCAGGCCGTGCGGTTTTCGACATCGATGTCTGCTATCCGGTTCATGCGGGTGGTCACCAGCACTACCCCCCCCACCTCGGGCACCGCTCCCGCTGACAGGCCGGTACCTGCCCCCCGGGCCACCACCGGAACCCCGTGCCGTCGGGCGGCCTTTACTACCGCCGCGGCCTCCTCGGTGGTCTCGATCATCGCCACCATTGTGGGGTTCCCCCGATATACACCGGCATCCTTGCCGTAGATATGGCGCTCCAAGGCCGAATCCATCACACGGTCCTTTCCAAGCACACCGACGAGTTCCCGGTGGAGTCCGGTGTTGGTCGAGGTGAACGCGGCGGCCATATTCGGCTAGAATAACAACGGCCCCCACCTTCCCCCTACACAGGTTTGTTTCTCTGATGCCGGTAATCTCCCAGCCCACTCCCAACCCAAACGCCATGAAATTTGAGGTGGGCACCCCGGTGGGTGGCCCGGTCACCTATCTGGCTGGCGGTGATGCCGACCATCCGCTGGCCGCGGCGATTCTGGCCGCCGATGGGGTGACTTCGGTGTTCTGGACCGCTGATTTCGTCACGGTTAGCAAGGAGGGCGACGCTGACTGGGCCTTGATCCAGCCCGCCGTGGTGTCGGCTCTGGAGGAGCACTTCGGGGAGGCGTAGTTAACCGCCGGCAGGAACGGGCGTCCTCTCCTACCCGATCCAGAGACTGACCGGCCAGGTGATGCCGACCGGATCGACTACGGCCCATTCCACCCGCCACGCGTCTGAGGTCCTGCTGATCACCGGGTTGCCCACGATGTCTCCCGCTTCACTGAGCAGCAGTTCGTCCCGGGCGGTTCTGGTCACCGCCGCGGGCGGCGTTTCCCACAACTCTCCGGCCCACCACTGGGCGGGTGCCGGTTCCGGCAACGGGACGAACCGGGGAAGATCCACAATGGCGGGGACCCCTGCCCCCATGTCGATCACCACCTCCACTGCTTGAGTGGGGAGACGGCTGTAGTCGATGCCATCGGTGGAAACCAGCCGACGGAGCGCAACCACTGCCCGCCAACGCCCATCGCCCAACGGCTCGACCCACAGAGTTTTCGCCCATTCCACATAAGAGAGGGCATCGGGCGTCTCGGAGGCGACCATATCGGGTAGCCATCTCTCCGGCGTCACGGAACGTCCCGAACCGTCCAGGTTGAAGAGTTCCAGGACGAACCACTCCGAGTAGGAGGCCGCCTGCCACACCTCTGCCTGGTTGGCAGCCATCCAAGGGTCCTCGCCCGCCATGAGGTCAGCCTCGTTTACCGGATATCCGGTCCCTGGCTGGGGGTGAAGGGGAGGGAGGAGGAGTGGCGTTTCGCTTTCGGGTGGCAGGGTGGGAGCATGGAAGGCCGTGGTGGGAGGCATGGTTGTTGGGACGATGATCTGCGGAATCGGGCGCCGAGAAGGTGCGGACCATGCTGAACAGCAGCACCGCCACCACTGCCGCACCGCCCATCAGATACCAGATCCGGCGCCGGCGGGAGGTGTCTCCCGGGTCGCGCAGTTGTTCCCAAGGGATCGATTCGAACACTTCTTGATCAGATGATTTTGGCTCTCTCATTCTGCAGTGTGGTTGGGGCGGGCGCCTATTTCAAGGGGTGTTTCCCGCAGAACGCGAAAGAAGGCACTGTGTCGCGACCTTGCCTGGTGTCATTGTGGACCAAGGATTCCAACTAAGCTGTTTGGGAGATGGTGGTCAATCCCGATCCCAAGCCGGGCCGTTGGCTCCTTCCTCTGGCCATTCTGGCTATGTTCGCCTTTACTTTCATGTTCGTGCGCACCCTGCCGAAAGCCGAGGTTGAACCTCGGCCCGTCACCACCTCGGCCACCCCCACCACCCAGGACGACTCTTCGGAGGAAGCCGATGCCCCCGATGACGAGGGCGGGGCCCCCGATGACGAGGGCGGGGCCGAGGAGGAAACGCCTACCACCACCACCCTTCCCCCCGCCGTGGTCTCCTACCTGGCCTCCATTGAGGCGCTGGGCGAACAGTTCACCGCTTTGGCAACGGAAGTCAGAGAGGTCAACGCCGCTTGGGAGGAGAAGACGATCACCTTTGCGGAAACCGAGGAGAGGCTGGTGGCAGTGATGGAGGATGTCATCGTTTGGCAGGACAATGTGGTCCAGTTGAACGCGCCCTCGGTGTTTGCCGCCTCCCACCAGGACATGTTGACCGCCTCCACCCGGGCGGCAGTGGCCGCCACCACTGTGGTGGAGGGACTGCGCAGCTCCGACACAGGAGAGGTGCGCCGAGGGGCGGCGGCCGACTTCGACTCCGCGGCGTCGGCGTTCATCTCAGCCGTGACGCGAGCCCAGAACACCATCTCGTCCTGACGGCCCTCGGGCGATGGATGTGGAGATACGGGGCGTTTTTCCCGAGGAGTTGGAAGCGTTGCGCCGGACGGTGGCCCTTGTCTTCGGACAGGATCCCGATCCCGTCGAAGAGGAGAGAGACCGCCGGCTCCTGGAACTCGACCGCAACCGGGGGGCTTTCGACGGAGGGCGGCTGGTAGGCGCGGCCGGGGTTTACAGCTTCGACTTGACCATCCCGGGTGGGGAAGTGGCGGCCGCCGGCGTAAGCAATGTAACGGTGCTCCCCAGTCATCGCCGACGCGGGTTGATGCGCCGGATGATGACCGACCTGCTGGCCGATGCCCGGCAGAGAGGGGAGGCGCTGGCCGTGTTGTGGGCATCGGAGGCTCCGTTGTATGGCCGGTTTGGATACGGAGCGGCCGGAGTTACTACCCAATTGGTGATCGATAGCTTTCCGCTGCTTCCACACCGGCTGGCGCCCCGGCCGGCGCGGGTCGTCCTGATCGATTCCACTGAGGCTAAGGATGCCTTGCCGCCCATATTCGAACGCAAGCGCCAAGAGGTGCCAGGGATGTTTGCCCGCTCGCCGGCCTGGTGGGAACTGGAAGTCCTCGGTGACTACCCCCGGCACAGGAAAAACGCCAGCAGTTACCGCTACGCCTTGGCGCTTGACTCCGCCGGCGAAGCCATCGGATATGTGCAGTACCGCACTCAGGGTTCATGGGTTGGCATTTCCATGGGGATAACCGTTCTGCTGACAGAGATGATTGCGCTCACCCCGGAGGCCTATTCCGGTCTGTGGAGTTTCTTGGTGAACCAGGATCTCATTAGCCGTCTTCAGGCTTGGAACATCCCCGCCGAGACAGCCCTGCATCACCTGTTCTCCAACTTTCGAGAGTCCCAAACCCTCTGTGACGGCCTGTGGGTGAGGATCCTGGATGTGCCGGTCGCCCTTTCCGCTCGGCGCTACTCGGCTGACGGGTCAATCGTCATCGAGGTGTTCGATCCAATGGAGGACGAGTCCTCCCGATATCGCCTGGAGGTTGTGGGAGGGGTGGGATCGTGTCGTCTGGTCTGCGACGAACCTGACCTCATTCTCGATATGGAGGACCTGGGGGCGAGCTTCCTGGGTCGGTCTCGGTTTCGCCGGCTTGGGATGGTGGGACGTTTGCGAGGGGCGCCATCGGCTTGGGCGCTGGCCGATGCGATGTTCGATTGGCATCCCCAGCCCTGGTGCCAAGAGGTCTTTTGAAGGGACTTATATACCTAGGTTGACGGAGCGTCTAGGTGATACTGTTCTGCGGTGTCTGCCAGCATCTTCCGGCCTGAGCCGAAAGATGTCTTACAACAGAGATTTGTAGAGCGCACCGCGTCGGGAAACACGAGGTCATGTCCCACCCGACCCCAAGGATCCCAGGTGGGATAGTCTCGGGCGCATATGTTGATTGCAGCATTGTGGTCTCTGCATATGGATAGTCCACACTGTTCGCACCGGAAGGTTCTCACGTTGAGGGGCATCTTCTGGTGATGCCCGCATCGAGAACAGCCGGTGGAGGTGTGGCTGGGGTTCACCCCCGCATACCGGATACCAGCTTTCGCGGCTTTGTATTCCAGTATGAGATCGAAGGATCCCCAGCGTTGCTGTGACATCTTCTTGGAGAACAGCTTGGTTTTCAGTAGTCGGGCGACATTGAGCTTCTCGGCAGCTATGCTGTCGTAGGCCTTGACCAGGCGGTCGGCCAGGCGGAAATCGGCTTGGATGGCCTGTTCCCGCAGGCGGCGGTGCTGTTTGGCTAAGTGTTTGCGCTTCTTGATGCGAGACCGTGAGCCTTTGACGGATCTGCTGAACAGACGCTGAACGCGCAGCACCTGTCGCAGATCCACGGTTGTGGGTGGTAGGTGCTCTCCATCAGAAGTGACCAGACGCGATTTGAGGCCCTTGTCCAAACCCACAGGATTGACAGGATCTGCCACCGGTGGGCGGTCAGGATGCTTGATAACCGCGTGTATCTCGACTCGCAGAGGAGTGCGGACCACTCGCAGTTCCACCAACCGGCCGCTCTCCAACGCGGTAATGAGGCGGTCATGCTTGTCCTCGAACCGTATCTGCGGCACGCCTTTCACCGTCAGTCTCCACCACTTCTCGCTGTGGTTCTTCCTCTCTCCCGGAGCCTTAAGCATCGCGCGGTCAGCGTTCACAATCTCTACCGACTTCCACCGGTGACGCGGCTTGAAACGGGGAAACCCGGCCTTCTTGGAAGGGTCCTTGCACCTCTCGTAGAAGGATTGGATAGTCCGGTCAAAGCGGCGCAACGTTCCGCGACCCACTTGAAGGCTCAAACGGTCCCACTCAGGATGGTCCTTGCGCACATCTGTGAACATCACCAGGCGGTCATAGTGAGACTGGTTCAGTTCTAGGGGAAGAGGCTCATCGGGATGGTGTTCCCTCCACCACCGGTATGTGCCCTTCCAAGATTCCAGGCATGCGTTACACAACTCGCAACACTGCGCGGAAGATGTCGTCCAGGCGACGGTGCGCCGAACGGGAACAACGCCCTTTCAACCGGATCGTCTGCACCCAAGGAACCACGATCCTGAGAATATCCCACCCCTGTGACAAAAATATTCGGCGCCCTGTCAACCTAGGTATATAAGTCCCCTCTTGAACGAAAGGTCAGCGGGCGGCGATCGCTTCGATCTCGATTTTCAGGCCGGGTAGAGGTAGAGCCGCCACTCCCACCGCTGAGCGGGCGGGGGGTGGCCCGTCGAAGAATCCGCCGTAGACACCATTGACCGCTGCGAAGTCGCGAATATCTGTCAAAAAGACTGTGGTTTTGACGATGTCAGAGTAGCCAAGGCCAAGTTCTGTCAATATGTTCCCGATGTTTCTGAGAATAAGGTCGGCTTGGTCGGTGGCCGATTCGGGGGTTGGGCCGCCTTGCGGATCGAGGGCTATCTGGCCCGAGATGAAAACCAACCCCTGCGCTTCGGTAACCACAGAGTAGGGAGCGAGGGGAGGGGGAGCACCGGTGAGCTGAGGAACCTGTTTTGGCATGGTTCTCTTTAGGAGAAGCTGTTGCCGCACCCACAAGAGCGGGTTACGTTGGGATTGTCGATGGAAAACCCAGAATCCATCAAGCCCTCCCGGTAGTCAAGGACCGCTCCGCTGATGCGCTTGGCGCTTTGCGAATCCACCAGCACCCGCACACCCTCGAAGTCGGCGATGATGTCCTCTTCCTCCACGTCGGCATCGAAGAACATTTCATATGAGAAACCCGAGCACCCGCCCGGCCTTACCGCCACGCGCAATCCGAGATTGTCCTCCCCCTCCGAGGCCAGCAGGGCCTTGACTTTGGCAACCGCCGAATCGGTGAGCAAGATGGGTTTTTGTGGTGTTGAGCTTTTGATTGTGAGAAACTGCATGTGATGATCCGTAATCTGTTTCTATGGATACTACAAACCTGCGTTGGGATTATAAATGGGAAAACCAGGGGAGGCGATCCCGATCAGGGGAACAAGCCTCTCAGCAGCTTGGCTTTGGTAACCCGCGTAACGGCCTTGATGAGGGCGGCGGTGCGCAGGTCGACGTTCTCGGCGTCGGCCACCTGTCGGACTTCTTGGAAAGCTCTGGTCATAATCTCGTGCAAACGCTGGCGGGTCTCGCTGTCTGTCCAGAAATAATATTGCAGGCCCTGCAGCCACTCGAAGTAGGAGACGGTCACTCCTCCGGCGTTGGCAAGAATGTCGGGGATTATCAGCACGCCTCTTTCCTGGAGAATGCGGTCGCCCTCTATGGTGGTTGGGTGGTTGGCGCCCTCCACAACCACCGCGGCCTTGATGTTGTGAGCGTTCTGGGCGTGGATGACTTCCTGGACAGCGGCAGGGATGAGCACCTCACACTCGATCTCAAAAAGCTGGTTCCCGTCGATAGCGTCGCTCCCGGGATAGTCCCTCACCCAGATGTTTTGGTCCGTCCACCGCTGCAGTGCCTCGATGTCCAGACCGTCCGGATTGTGAATGGCCCCCGACAGATCGCTGACCGCTACCACTCGGGCGCCTAGTTTGGTCACCGCCTGCGCTGCGCTTCTTCCCACTTGGCCGAAGCCCTGAATTGCTACCCGGGTTCCCTCCACGGGTAGGTCCACCATTTCCAGAGCCTCTGGAAGCAGGTAGGCCAAGCCCAGGCCGGTAGATTCCTGGCGCACCGCAGTACCTCCCAACTCGACTGGCTTTCCGGTCACAACCCCCGGTGCCCCGTGGCCTACGTGATGGCTGTAGGTGTCCATGATCCAGGCCATCACCTGGGAGTCGGTTCCCAGATCCGGAGCTGGGATGTCGGTCTGCGGACCGATGAAGGTGAAAATCTCGGAGGTGTAGCGACGGGTCAAGCGCTGCAGTTCGCTGGGGCTGAGTTCCTCGGGCGCCACGCGGACCCCGCCCTTGGCCCCTCCGAACGGAAGCCCGACCAGTGAGCACTTCCAGGTCATGTTCATGGCCAGCGCTGCCACCTCGCCCAAGTTGACGGTGGGGGCATAACGGATGCCGCCCTTGGTGGGGCCCATGGTCAGGACATGCTTGACGCGGTAGCCGAACACCGTCTCCACCGAGCCGTCATCCCTGCGGTAGGGAAAGGTGGTCATCAGAGACCGCTGGGGGAGCCGCAGCCGCTGGGAGATATTGGGATCCAGGTCCATGTAAGCGGCTACCTGGTCGAATTGGCCAACAGCCTCCCGGTACATCCCCGAGTCCCATTCCATGAGGGGAATCGCTGCATCTAGTGCCATCATGTCCGAAGCGGTTGTAACCACCACTGCGTCAGTCTAACGACTTGGTGAACAGAATGTAAAGGCGACAAATGTGTGAACTGTCTATTGTTGGGAATGGTGTATACCATCTATGACCTGTAAGGACAGGGAGAGTGATCCGTGTCTAACAACTCCAATATGCCTACCGCCGATCACGTGTGGGCCGCTCTGCGGGGCGTAATTGATCCCGAACTCGGCGAAAATGTAGTTGATTTGGGCATGATCGCCTCCGTGGACGTCACCTTGGATGGAACGGTGACCATCGGGTTGGCCCTGACCATTGCCGAATGCCCCCTGCGCAATCAGATCGAGGGAGACACCCGACGCAGGGCTCTTTCCTTGCCGGGGGTCAATGAGGTAGTTATCCACACCACCGCCATGACCAAACGCCAACGCGCCGAATTGATGTCAAGAGCTCGGGAAAAGGCGCGCCAGCAGGCCGAACCCACCCAAGTGTCTCCTACCACCCGGGTGATTGCCGTCAGTTCCGGCAAAGGGGGAGTGGGGAAATCGTCGGTTAGCGTCAACCTGGCCATTGCCATCAAGAACCTCGGCTTCCGGGTGGGCTTGATGGACGCGGACATTTGGGGGTTTTCGGTTCCCCGCCTGTTGGGCATAACCAGGCGGATGGTGGCCGATGACGACTCTCGATTGATCATTCCGGTGGATGCGCATGGGTTGAAAGTGGTCTCTACCGGGTTGATCATCGATTCGGAGGAAACGGCGTTGATGTGGAGAGGCCTGATGCTGGCCAAGGCTGTGGAGCAGTTTCTTAAACAGGTGGATTGGGGAGATCTGGACTACTTGGTGATAGATATGCCACCCGGCACCGGCGACATACAGATGGCGCTTTCCAGGATGCTTCCCCAAGCAGAGATGGTGGTGGTCACCACCCCGCAGAGCGCTTCGCAAAAGGTGGCAGCCCGTATTGCGGATATGGCCCGTCGGTCCCATATGCCAATCGTGGGAGTGATCGAGAACATGTCTGGCTTCGATTGCGGGCATGGGAAGGTGCATCATCTGTTCGGGCAGGGTGGAGGGCAGGAGTTGGCCGACAGCATCGCAACGCCGCTCTTGAGCCGGGTTCCCTTCGACATCAGGGTGGTGGAAGGGGGAGACTGCGGCAGCCCGGTCGCTTCGACAGTCCCACCCACCGGTGCCGCCCTGGCCTTTGCGGAGATCGCCGCGTTACTGGTGCAACTGGTTCCTCCCGCCCAAGACGAGACCTGTACGGGTCGGTTGGCCAAGCTGCTGGAAGGCCTTGCCCAGGCAGGAATGGATCAGGAACTGTTGGCTTCGGCCACTCCTTAGTGGACATTTTTGTTAACCTCAAAGGACAGTGGGCATTGATACTTTTGCACACCGGCGGTGAGCAGATAAGCCCAGAGGACCATCCCCGATCTTCCTGGTGTTAACTTATGAAACTTAATTCCCCCGCCAAGATCCTGGTAGTGGACGACGAACCGGATCTGGAGTCCCTAATGCTCCAAAGGATGCGACGGCACATCAGAACGGGCACGTATGAGTTTCTCTTCGCCTGCAATGGGGCAGATGCTCTGAGCAGACTGGAGGAGGACCCCGACATCGAAATAGTGCTGTCCGATATAAACATGCCCGAGATGGACGGACTGGCGATGCTGGAGCAGATACCCCGGATCAACCCCAACGTGCGAGCGGTGGTTGTCTCCGCCTACGGGGACATGAAGAACATCCGGACCGCCATGAACCGGGGCGCTTTCGACTTTGTGACCAAGCCGGTGGACTTCAGGGATTTGCAGATCACCATTGAGCGAACCTTGGCACATACCAGGCAATGGAAGGAGGCGCTTTCCTACCGCGACAAGCTGGTGTCCATTCAAAACGAACTGAAGGTGGCGAGCAACATCCAGAGGTCAATTCTTCCCTCCGACCTCCCTGATACCTCCCAGTTCCAGATGTTCGGAAACATGGAACCAGCCCAGGATGTGGGGGGAGACTTCTATGACGTCATCGCTTTAGACCGGGGTCGGATAGGTGTGGTGATGGCGGATGTCTCCGGCAAGGGAATCCCCGCAGCCATGTTCATGATGACCTGTCGCACGTTGATGAAAGGGGTAGTGATCGGCCTTCTCAACCCCGGAGAAGTGCTTGCAGAGGTGAACAACCTTCTGTGCGAAGATAACGACACCACCCAGTTTGTCACAGTGCTGTATGCGGTATACGACCCGGAAGCCAGCTCTTTCACCTACGCCAGCGGCGGGCATGATGCTCCGCTCCTGGTGCGGTGCGACGGACAGGCCGAACTGCTGCCCCTTACGGAAGGCATAGCTCTGGGGGTCCAACCGGACTTCGAGTACCAACAGCGGATGGTCACCTTGGAACCGGGTGAGAGGGTGGTGCTTTACACCGACGGAATCACAGAAGCCCAAACCGAGGAGGGTTCGCTCTTTGGAGTCGAGGGATTGAGCAATGCCCTTCGGGATGCTGCCGACGCCGAGACTGCGGAAGAGACGGTCCGGGAGGTTTTTGCCGCTACCAGGGGATACATGGGAGAATCTCCCCAGTTCGACGATATCACCTGCCTGACAATTCACAGGATTGGCTAACATCTATTAACAAATGAGCCCTGCGCACGAGGAATGCCACGGCGGTGACAACAGCGGCACCGACACCTGCTGTGAGGTGTCCGTTTCTGTGGAAATCCAGGCTGATGCCGAAGAGTTGCCGGCCGTTTTCGAGGCTGTTGAGGAGTTCGGCGAAAGGGTGGGATGGTCCATGCAGTTCGTTCTGCAGGCCCAACTGGTTCTCGAAGAGATGATGCTCAATGTCATGACCCATTCGGGCGCCACCGATCCGGTGGTTATGAAGTTGGCCTCCCGCCGGCACGAAGCCGAATTCGAGATAATCGACAACGGGATGCCATTCGATCCGACCGAAGCTCCAACCCCTCCCGAACATGACTCCTCTTCGTTGATGGATATGGCCATAGGCGGTCTGGGCATTCATTTGGTACGATCCATGGTCCAGGACATGCTCTATCGGCGGGAAAACGATGTCAACCACCTGACTCTGGTGCTGGCTTTCTCCGACACCTGATCTTTCCACCTTTGGGGACCGAGGGTTCCCATGTCGGTTTAAGGGTCACCGGCTTTGGTGATGGTTACGGTGTCGGTGTAGTAGGCGGTGGAGCTAACTGTGATGGTGTAGCCCCATATGGCGACGCTTTGGCCATCGACCAAACGGGGGTAGGAGCCCACTTCCCCGTTGCCAGAATCACCTACCACTTTGAGGGGAGGCATGCCTGAACCAAAGGCAGCGTCAATGGTATAAACGAGCCCGCCTTCGCCGGCCAAGGTGACCCCGCTACTAACTGAGCACCCAGACCTCCAGCCATCCTTTTGCGGAACGAAATGAAGCGCGCTGATTTCTACCGCTTGTTGCTTCGCCGAAGAGTATCTGTCCTACCTCTAACTCGCTTTGAAAAACTCTAGAACATCTATTCTCCTTGCAGGGGGTGGTTCCTCTTCGAGGGCATTGGTCTTAGTGATTGAGACTACGTCGCTGTAGTAATAGGAGTACTGGACAGTGATGGTGGTACTCACTGTAGGTGACGCTTTGTCCCTCCCAGAGGACAGGAGCCTCATTGAAGTGCAAGGGGTTGTCTTTAGCGTGGGCATTGCCCAGCATCGCAACGGTGACGAGCATCCCCAGAAGATGGACCGCACGGCGAGGTGACTTCCGCCCAATACCTAAACCCACGAGCCCCTTCTCTTGCATCAAAGACAATACCCGCACCCCTCAAGGCCGTTTGAAATATCACCACAAATGTTGTGTTCCAACATAGGTTGGCCGTGCTATTGGCAGGCTGCTACCGCGACTTCGTAGGGATTGATCGCTCTTCCACCTCCGGGGTGGTATTCGAAATGAAGATGGGGAATGTAGTCGGGAGAATTCCCGGAGGTGCCGACGTAGCCGATCAGGTCTCCCTGGGATACCTGGACGTCGCTGCGGATCCCGGGACCGAATCCATCGAGATGGGCGTAGTAGTACTCGTCTCCCCAAGGGGAGCGTAGCCAGATGTAGAGACCGCCCAAGCCCCCCCGGTCAACACGAAAAAGGTCGCCCTCATGGATGGCTCTCACGGGAGTTCCTCTACCAGCCAAGATGTCGACTCCCTGGTGGGTGCGTCCTCCCGACCGGGGAGCGCCCCAGGTGTCCACAAAGGTGTTGGGCTGATCCACCGGGCAGATGCCTTCATAGTCGTAGCCGTCGTTAGGTCGGGTGGTGGTGGTTGTGGGTGCGGTGGTGGTTGTGGGTGCGGTGGTGGTTGTGGGTGCGGTGGTGGTTGTGGGTGCGGTGGTGGTTGTGGGTGCGGTGGTGGTTGTGGGTGCGGTGGTGGTTGTGGGTGCGGTGGTGGTTGTGGGTGCGGTGGTGGTTGTGGGTGCGGTGGTGGTTGTGGGTGCGGTGGTGGTTGTGGGTGCGGTGGTGGTTGTGGGTGCGGTGGTGGTTGTTTCGGGGAGGGCCACGGTTAAGGACTCCAGCAAGGAGAGTTCCTCTTGGGCCTGATCGAGCTTCAGGAGCAACTGTGAGAAGAGCCGTTCCTGCTCGTTTCTGATCCCGTCCAGTTGTTCAAGTTGCGATTGGTAACCCGCCTGCTGACGATCGAGGTCATTGGTGACGGTTCGGTAGTGATTCCATACCGCCTCTTCGTCGTCTCCCAAAGCCTCGAGATAGCCGACCCCAGCCTCGAATCCTTCCGGCCCGTCAGCCATCAGGAGGCTCACCGTCCTGCCGGTAGCCACATCCATGTAGAGGAGGACCGCCAACTCCTCCAGGGAGGATCGGGCCAGCCACAGTTCCGACTCTGCCTTCCGGAGGGAGTCCTCGGCGCCGGCCAGCCCGTCTTCGGCTATTACCAGAGCCACCCAGGTCTCTTCGATCAACAAGGCCAGCTCCTCTTGTTGGGCTTGAATCTTGGCAACTCTTTGGCGGGCGTCCTCCACTTGGTCGGATTGGGCGCCGACTATGGGGATGTGCAGCATGGCGATAACCGCCACCCCCAGAAGCCCGACCAACAACTTCGGCCGTTGCCCGCCGGAGATCATGAGATCTCTGCCAACTCCACCGGCGTGTTCCACCCTCCTTCGCCCCCGAATCGAACCGTGCCTTCGGCGGCCAGCTTCTTGAGATGAGCCACCACCGAGTAAGCGGCCAAATTATGGAGCGCCGGGTCCACTTTTTGGTAGACGTGTTCCACTATCTCGCCGACTGTCCGGCATCCAGAGGCTATAGCCGTCACAATCTCTCGTTCGCGGGCCTGACGATGGGCGATGTACCAGGCAATGGCTTGGGCGGGGCGGTCTATCTGCTCTCCGTGTCCGGGGTACAAGCGAGCCAGCTTCATTTGCGCGAGTCTCTGCAAGGAATCCATGTAAGGCCCCGCATCCGTGATTAGTACCGAGGAGCCTCCCATGATGTGATCCCCGGTGAAAAGCACGTCGTCGTTGCGGAAGCACAGGTGATCGTCGGAATGCCCAGGCGTATAGATCGCCTCCAAAGCGGTGGCGCCCACCTCTATTATTTCCCCGTCCTCCACACAATGGTCGGGTTGGAACTCTGGCCCCGGCTCATACCCGACGGCCGGGACTTCAAACAGACTCGCCAGGGGATTGGCCAAGGGGGCATGGTCGGGATGGGTATGGGTAACTATCACCGCTCGGACAGTCAAACCCTCGGCCGCCGCCACGATGGCCTGCCGATGGGAAGCCTCGATTGGTCCGGGGTCGAGAATCACTGCCTCGCCCCCCTCCTCTATCAGGTAGGTGTTGGTGCCCGGTCCGGTGAACAGGCTGGGATTAGGCGCCAGGATCCGCCGTACTCTCACTCGGCCTCCTCATAGCCGGGCTGCCCGGGAAGCAGGGCGTCGAATCCATTTTGGTGGATCACCATTTTGGGGAGCACGGGGATCACCTCACCGGTGTCATCGATCGACTCCCAAGCCTCCCCGGAAGTGGTGAATCCCAACAGGCGCTCCAGGTTTTTTTCGGTGGGCAGGATCATGTCCCACTCCCCCGTGCTCACACGGTCCAAGGCCTGATCTGGTCGAATCCACACCGACTCGGTCAACTCGGCGTGAGCCAAAACAAGTGTCTCGTCTCCCGCCACTCTTGCCACGTAAAACCGCGCATCGAAGCGGTGAGGCGCGGGACGGGGAGTTACCCAGTTGGAGAGATAGCGAAGCCTTCTGGCATCGAAGCGGGCATCTTGGCTTAGTACCCACCGATAGACAGCTTCGCCGCTCAACGGACGGTCAGGTAGGGAAATGGGTTGATCGGTAAGGTAAATCCCCACCTCTTCGGCGGTCTCCCGCAGTCCCGCCGCCCGCCAACTGTTGTCCCCCGGCCAGTTCCCAACCAGAGCCTCCTTGGCCAGTGGGCCATTGTCGACCGGATCCACCACTCCTCCGGGGAACACGAACACGCCGCCGAACACCGTTGATCGGGATCTGCGCACCATCAGCACCTCCATCCCCCCGGCACGGTCCCTCAGCAGCAAAACGGTGGAACTGGGTAACGGTGTAACGGGGCGGAGAGGAGGTTTCCTAGGAAGGGCCGATGTCATAGACCCCCTCGTCACGGTCGTTGAAGGTCATGAAGAATCTCTTCTTGGACCAAGAGGGAATGATCAGGCTTCTGACCGCGGGGACCATCAGCAAAAGCCCCACTGCATCGGTGATAATTCCCGGGGTGATCATCATGGCGCCCCCTACCAGCACCATCATGCCCCCGAGGATTTCTTCGGCGGGGATTTCTCCCCGAGCCATTCGCATCTGCGCCGATCTCCACACCTCGGCGCCCTGTCTCTTCATGACCACCGCTCCCAACATGCCAGTGGCCACCACCAGGCCTAGGGTATTGATCAGGCCTATCCGATCCTCCACCAAAGACAGCACATAAAGCTCCAGTAGCGGAACTCCCACAAAAACTACTAGGCGCCACATCGGATCTAACGATACCCCTCTTAACGAGGTAGCGATATCCCCTTTCAGGCCGGGGAAACCGGGGCTCGGTAGCCTTCCACGACATGGAGAAGAAAAGGTTCCCATCCGTAGACCGGTTGGCCGGTTCTCTGTACGACGGATCCCTGCCTCGCAGTCTGGTTGTCCAGGTGATGAGACAGGCAATAGCCAGCGCTCGTGAGCACGGAGAGGTGTGGACCGAAGACGATGCGGGACGCGTCTTGGCCGATGTGAAACGCAGTCGCCCGGTTCGGGTTATCAACGCCACGGGGGTATTGCTCCATACCAACCTGGGCCGCGCTCCGTGGCATTCGGGTTCCGTGGATATGGGGCGGGAAGTGGCGGCCGGCTATTCCAATACGGAGTTGGATCTCACTCAGGGTGATCGGGGAGGGCGGTCTGGGTATTTGCATCGGCTGATGACCTTGATAACCGGGGCTGAGGCGGCCCTGGTGGTGAACAACAATGCCGGCGCCCTGCTCCTGACCCTGATGGCCCTGGCTGCAGGGAAAGAGGTCCCGGTCTCCCGCTCGGAGTTGATTGAGATAGGGGGTTCTTATCGACTTCCGGAGTTGATGGAGGCTTCGGGCGCCGAACTGGTGGAGGTGGGTACCACCAACCGCACTCGTTCTGACGACTACCGACGGGCGCTTGGTCCCGACACGGCACTGTTGCTGAAGGTCCACCCCTCTAATTACCGGATAGTCGGGTTTTCGGAGGAAGCGACGTTGGAGGAGCTTTCCTCGTTGGCCGCGTCGGTGGAGGCGCCACTGGTTTTCGATGCGGGGAGTGGCTTGATCGACGAGCGGGTTCCCTGGTGGTCGGGGCCGCCCCCTTCTTGGTTGGCGGGAGAGCCGGGAGTGATTCAGAGCCTGGAAGCGGGGGCGGACCTGGTGCTGTTCTCCGGCGACAAGCTGTTCGGCGGGCCACAGGCGGGAATCATCGTCGGACGGGCGGAACTGGTGTCCCGGCTTCGGCGGCATCCGGCGGCCCGCGCTCTGCGCATCGACGGTCCAACCGCTGCCGCCCTGGTGTCCACTGCCGAAGCGTACGCTGACGGTCGGGCGGAACAGGTTCCCTTTTGGAAGATGGCTGGTTTGGATCGAACGGTCCTGGAGAAACGAATTGGACATGTGATCGAAGTCGCAGGGATAGTGGCTGTTATCGAAGAAGGGGCGGCCACACCCGGGGCGGGGAGTGTTCCCGGGGCAGTAATATCCGGTCCGGTGATGGCGATCGAAGGGCGCGCCGACCGGGCTTTTGGGCGGTTGCTGAGGTCGGATCCTCCGGTGGTTGCCCGTCGGGAGCGAGGTCGGTTGAAAGTAGATTTGCGCACCGTTTCTCCCAGCGATGACCAGGCATTGGCGACAGCCCTTCGGGTGGCATGCCGGTAATCGGGACAGCCGGTCACGTTGACCATGGCAAGTCCACACTTATAGCCGCCCTCACCGGCATCAACCCTGACCGCTGGGCCGAAGAGCGTCGCCGCGGCCTCACCATCGATTTGGGTTTTGCGTGGGCCGATCTCCCCGGCGGCCGGAAAGTTTCCTTTGTGGATGTGCCCGGCCATGAGCGGTTTATAAAAAATATGCTGGCCGGGATCGAGGCTATCGATGTCGCATTGTTCTTGGTGGCGGCCAACGAGAGTTGGATGCCTCAGTCCGAGGAGCATCTGGCGGTCCTCGATTTGCTGGAAGTCTCCCGGGGGGTGGTGGCGCTCACCAAGGTCGATCTGGTGGATGAAGAGCTGGCTTCCCTGGTGGAGATGGACATTGCCGAACAGATGTCGGGGACCGTTGCCGATCGATGGCCGGTGATCCGGGTGTCCGCGGTGCAGGGCATAGGGCTGACGGAGGTGGCCCAGGGTTTGGAGGAGGCGCTGATGGGGTACATCCCGGAGGACCGGGATAGGCCCCGGCTATGGATCGACCGCGCCTTCACTATCAAGGGCGCGGGAACGGTGGTTACCGGCACCCTGCTAGACGGTGAACTGGCGGTGGGAGATCGGGTGGAGATCTGGCCGGGCCGGGCCGCGGCTCGCATCAGAGGGCTGGAATCTCATGGACAAGCCCTAAAGCAGGTGGGCCCTGGTTGGCGAGTGGCAGCAAACCTGGCCGGGCTGGGTCGCCATACCCCGGAAAGGGGAAGCATGTTAACTTCTCCCGAGCAATGGCACAGCACCGACTCGGTGCTGGCCGTAGTGCGCCCCGCCCGGTACGTAAAGGGATTATCTGCCCGGGGAGCCTATCACCTTCATGTGGGGAGCGGGGCCTGGCCGGTGCGGTTCACCCCTTTGGAGAAGGGGCCCGGCTCGGTGTTGGTGCATCTACAGCTGGCCACGCCCCTTTGCCTGGCAATGGGGGACCGGTTTGTGCTGCGGGAGACAGGACGACGGATGGTGGTGGGTGGTGGCCGGGTGATAGATCCCTCCCCTCCCGATTCCTTCGCCCGGCGGCGTCGGCACGGACAGCTCTTACGGACCTTGACCGGGGTTTCGTCCGTGGAGCAGGCCGATGGGTTGTTGGTGGCGCGAGGAATGGCATCCCTTGCCGCGCTGGCGGCCCACACCCGAGGAGGTGTTCCGAACAGGTCCGTAACGGCGGAGGGGATGGCTGTGTCCGAGGAAGCGGCCCAGTCGATCACCGCCCAACTCGAAGAAGCCATAAGGCGTTATCAGCGGGAGCGCCCCTACCGAATGGGGATGCCTGCCGCCCTAGTCGCCTCGGCGTTGGGGATCGAACAGGCCCTCTTGATGAAGCTGGTGGATTCGCATCCTCGTTTGCGGGTGGAGGGGACGGTGATTAGGGACCCGGAGGCACGCACGGACCTTGACCCTGCCCAAGCGCCGGACTGGGTCACGGCGCACCGGCAACTTACGGAGGGAGGACTGCTGACGCCCTCGCCGGTGGAACTCGGTCTGGACGAAGACTTGGCGCATGCCCTCGTGCGAACCGGTCTATTGGTGAGGATCAGTTCTTCGATCTGCTATTTGCCCGAACAGGTGGAAGGGTTGCTTCGTACCGCCGGGGATTTGGAGCAGCCCTTTACCGTCAGCGCCTTCCGGGCGGCGGCGGGGCTGTCACGCAAGTATGCAGTCCCATTCATGGAGTGGACGGACAAACAAGGGATAACCCGCCGTCGGGGAGATCTCCGTTATCTGGTTTCCTAGAGGATTCATGCGCTTGCTTGCAGCTCACCGATTGGGGCGGACGGCTTCAATCTCTGCCGATGCCTATCCGTTCGGGGAGGGGCTCATGTCCACACTGAGACAATGATTCCCATGATCACGTGGCCGAGAACGCCGACTCCCCCATTCACCAGCACCAGATCCAGTGATCTGCCCTCGTAGGTGGCGTTGACCCATGCCTGGGCGCCTACGAACACCATGCCGGTGAACAGCCCAAGCACTAACCCGTCGCCGACCGAAGATGCTCCGATACCTTGGGCGATCAAGGCGAGAACCATCGCCATCAGGAAGTAGGCGATCAGGGTCCCCACGAAGATCCAGGGATTTGGCGAAGCCTCAGAAGGATCCACCCCGGCGGCCTTCATCCACTTGTTCCCCATCACCTTCGGCTGGTACCACAAGGCACCCAATGCGAAAAAGGCCACCGCGGCCACCAGAATGGCCAACCAGTTCAAATCATTGAAAGAAAGCATCAGAGGTACTCCTGTCTATCGTCACCACGTCATGTTATCCGAGAAGAGCCGAGGCAAGAATTGTCGTTTGTTCAGTCCCTAAAGGAGGCGAAACAGAGCAATGTTTCTCTAGCTGGCGGCGGCCCGGACAAGGAGTAGGTTGCGTTCGGACTCGTTCAAACCCCCCCATATGCCGTAGGGCTCTTTGAGGGTTAACGCGTACTGCCGACAGGGGTTTACCACCCTACATCGCCCGCATATTGCTTTGGCGCGGTTTTCCCGCCGCCCCTTTTCGTCCTTTTTCTCCGAGGTGCTTGGTGGAAAGAAGAGACTTGATCTGACTCCTTTGCACAGAGCCTGTCTTTGCCAGTTGGTATTCATGCCAGCCATGGGGGACCTCCGTCCGCTTCCGATTGCCTAAAAATAGAACGGTCTCGGCGGGATGTCAAGGAAAATCTTTCCACTCCTCAATCGACAGGGGTTACTTCCAGTGTATCTCCATGTACCCCCGCAACCCTTATCTGGTCCCCGGCGCGCAGGGCGGCGGCGCGTTGAGACGTGGCTTTCCACCTTCCGCCGCCCACTTCCACAACCCCGTCCGGAGTGAGATCATTGATCGCCTGTCCTATCTCGCCCACCAGTTCCTCTCTTCCTATAACAGGTGAACTGAACCGGACCCGGGCCACGGTCGGCATAGCCAGCAGGAAGAAAAAAGCCACCGCCGCCACGGTGAGCGCCCATCCTGCCCAACCCAAGGTGATCTGAGGAGCGGCGTCGAACAGGAAGAGACCCGAAGAGGCTACCGCGGCCATTCCGGTCGTTGACAGGAGCAGGACTCCTCCTCGCTGATAAGAGAAGGCAAGCAGTCCCACCCCCGCCAGCATGAGGGCCAGTGCCCACCATCGAATGGGAAGGGAAGCCGGACCATAGGCGCCGAGGCCGAGCGAGATGGCGGCTATCACCGCGGCTACCCCGGGGCCCACCGCATAGAACTCGAAAACCGCGATTGTCAGCCCGGCCATCAGGAAAAAGAAGGCAACTTCGGGGCGGGTGGACAATCCGACCAACTGGGTCCACAGGCCCGGGCGGCGGAGCACGGTCTCCAGGACCGTTACGCCTTCCTCTCCGTCCTCACCGACGAAGGGTCGAGTGGTTGTCAGATTGATGGTCTCTCTATCAAGGTCGAAGCTGGTCCCGTTGAGCAGTTGCAACAGTTGCCGGGGTGATGCCGTATCGGCCGAAGACAGATCGATGAGTCCCGGAATAGGACCGTCTACCTGTAAGACTCCGGCATTCGCTGCATAGGCGCCCTCCAACAAAGTGGCGCCGTCTGTCTCGCCGACCAGGGTGGGCTGCCAGTGGCCTATCTCTACTCCGGGCGCGGCGGAACGGATAGGGGCCAAGGAAACCAGTTGGGCCACCCCGCCGTAGGCCACCGCCGGAGCAGGCCCTACCCACACCCCCAGAGGGAGGGGCGGGTGGCGGACCACCTCCACAAGGTCGGCGAACAGTTCGGGGTCGGCCACCACCCCCGGAGAGTCGATCATCAGAATCACAAGTTCTACTTTTCCCAAGGACTCGTGGCCCGGCCACCGGGTTCGGGCGGCATCATCTATGGCATTAAGAATGAAGTGGACTGTTGCATTGTGAACGGCGCCTTCCACAGCCACCAACTCGATAGTGGTCGGTAGGGCTTTGGCCGCCGTCAATCCGACAGGTGTGAGAAGGGCCCAGACTATCGCCGCTATTCCGAAGAAGAGGCTGACGGCTCGCAAACGGTTTCTACTGATCAACGCCGCAGTCCTGGCACAGACCGGTTTCGCGGAAACGGAGATAGCTTGGGACCGGTACCCTTGTTGTTTGAAATGACCAGCATCTTTCTCGTTGCCGAGGCCCCCTGGGTTCGCAACGACGTATTGTCGGCCACCGATGATACCCGTCATGAGATAGCCGTTATCGATGATCCCCATGAGGCAATCCAGCGGATAGGCGCCGTTGAGACGGGGTCGATAGTGGTGGTGGACATGCAGGTGGGAAATATGGGAGGCATGGCTTTGTGCAGGGCGATCCGGGAAGCAAGGGCCACACGCTCCGTTTCGCCCTTGCCGGTCATACTGCTATTGGATCGTTCTGCTGATGCCTTCCTGGCTCGCCGAGCGGGGGCGGCGGATTGGGTGTTGAAGCCCTTCACCGCCCATCAACTTCGCTCGGCTCTGGACGGCGTGGGCAAACTGCACTCTCCCGGGACGGGGTCCCAACCAGGTTCGTGACCTCCTTTCAGATTGCAGCGGTGGCGGGAATCATCCTGTGCATCGTGGCCTCTGGGTTTTTTTCCGGCTCTGAGACAGCGCTCCTGTCCTTGCCACGCGAGCGAATTCCACAATTGGCCAGGGAGGGCCGGAGGGGAGAAAAGGTGGCGCTTTTGGTCCAAAGACTGGAGAAGACCCTGGCCATGCTGTTGGTGGCCAACAACTTTGTCAACATCCTTGCCGCCTCTTTGGCCACGATCTTGGCGGTGGACCTGATAACGGCGGTGAGCGACCCTCAGTCAGGAGAAGCCTGGGGACCGTGGTTGGCCACCGGGGTGCTCACTTCGATCATTTTGGTGGTTGGGGAGATCACCCCCAAGACCATTGCCTCCCGGCACCCCGAGAAATTTGCGTCGAGGGTGGCGCCCACCTTGTGGGCGGTCTCCCGAGGGCTTGGCCCGATTGCTCGGATCTTTTCGGCGGTGAGCACCGTGGTTCTGCGGCTGATAGGAGTGCGCTCTGAGCCATTCAGTCCCGCCACCGAGGAGGACATTCGGGCTTTGGCGGGACTCAGCGCCGAGGCCGGAGAGATCGACGTCGCCGAGCAGGAGATCATCGAGAAATTATTCGAATTGGCTGATCGCCCGGTACGGGAAGTTATGACACCCCGTTTGGAAGTTATTTCCCTGGAGGCGCCGGTTGATTTCGAACAGATCCGGAAGGCGGTGGCTCAGACCGGCCACTCCCGATACCCGGTGGTTAGATCGGGAGGCGATCTCGATGATCTGGTGGGGGTTCTCTACGTGAAGGACTGGTTGCGATACGAGGCTCCCGCCGCCACGGAGACCATCGCCCCCGGAAAACTGATCCGCGATCCACTGGTGATACCCGAGAGCTTTCCGATCCTTTCCACGGTGATGGTCATGCGGCGCAATCGGATCAGTCTGGCGGTGGTGATCGACGAGCACGGTGGGGTGGAAGGGGTGGTTACAGCCAAAGACCTGGTCTCCGAGTTGGTGGGAGGGATCCAGGATGAACACGACCCTGACGCTCCCATCGCCTTTCCCTCCGGTCCCGGTCGATGGATGGTGGAGGGCCGGCTGCAAGTGGAAGAGTTGGCCGAGATGATCGGCCGGGAGCTTCCTTCCGGCCCCTATGACACAGTGGCGGGGCTGTACCTCTATCTGTCGGGCAAGATCCCCCGCCCCGATGACAGCACCGTGGTGGATGGGGTCACTTTCCGAGTGCTGTCCATGGATCGTTTGCGCATCTCGCGTCTGGCAGTATGGGTCGACCCCGCAACCGACCATCCACAGAACTCTTCCTAGGCTGGTATTCACCCTGATTGGTCGGGACGGCCGGATTTGAACCGGCGACCTCAGCGTCCCGAACGCTGCGCGCTGCCATACTGCGCCACGTCCCGCCAAACTTGCATGTTACCCGCCGGATCAGGATTGGGTTCAAGGGGTTAGAGGGGCCGGATATATTATCGGGTGACGCAAGTCACCTCAACAGAGGATCTTTCCTCTGGCCCGGTACGGCGTCTTGGAGGTATTGCCGATGCGACCCACCCGTTCCGTCCTTGGGCTTTCCTGCCTGCTGTGCGGGCGACTCTATTCAACCGAGGAAGTGGACTATGTTTGCCCCCACCACGGCGGAGCGGCCACCCTGTCGGTTGTGTACGACTATGAGTACCTGGCCGGGTTGACCAGCCCCGACCAGATTGCCTCCGATCCCGACCGGTCGATCTGGCGGTATCGCCAACTCCTTCCGGTTTCTCCCGATGCCGATCCCCCTCCCCTGCAGGTGGGCGGCACTCCTCTGCTGCGGGGAAGAGTGTTGGAACGGGGTTTGAAGGTCCGGCTGTGGGTGAAAGACGAGGGACGTCAGCCCACGGCCTCTCTCAAAGATCGGGCATCGGCCTTGGCGGTTCTCAAGGCCAAGGAAAAGGGGGCAAGCATTATCACCGCCGCCAGCACCGGAAACGCCGGGGCAGCCTTGGCCGCCCTATGTGCCGCTGCCGAGATTCCCAGCGTCATCTTCGTGCCAGCTACCGCCCCCCAGCCGAAAGTGGCCCAGCTGCTCTCCTTCGGCGCCACTGTGGCTCTCGTGAATGGCTCCTATCACCAGGCCTTCGACCTCTGCCTGTGGGCCTCCGGCGAATACGGCTGGTACAACCGCAACACCGGCTACAACCCCTATATGACTGAGGGGAAGAAAACCGTCTCGTATGAGATATGGGAACAGTTGGGCCATCAGGTCCCTGATGTGGTGGTGGTGAGCGTGGGGGACGGATGCATCATCGGCGGCGTACACAAAGGTTTCTTGGACCTTCTCAGACTGGGATGGATCGACCGTGTTCCCAGGCTGATCGGGGCCCAGGCGGCGGGGAGCGCTTATATGTTCGAAGCTTGGAAGAGAGGCGAAGATCTCAACACCAAGCCACCGATTCGAGCAAAGACCGTGGCCGACAGCATCTCTGCCGATCTTCCCCGGGACCGTTTCAAGGCAATGGCGGCGGTGACCGAGACGGGGGGCGCATTCGTGGAGGTCTCCGATGAACAGATACTGTCGGCGATGGTCACCATGGGTCAGCGCATGGGCGTGTTCGCCGAACCGGCGGCGGCGGCTGCTATGGCGGGACTGAGGGTGGCGCGCTGGGAGGGCTTGGTGGAGGAGGGAGAACGCGTGGTGGTGATCAGCACCGGTAGCGGTCTCAAGGACATCGACGCCGCCATGCGGGCGGTGACCGAAAGCGGCGAGGGTCCGCTCACTGTTGACCCCGAGATAGAAGCCCTGGCTGAACGGTTGTCCAGCCATTTCCTGGGCGGATAAAGGGGCAGGGGATTCCTAAAGCCCGCTGCTGGTGGCTAAGCTTTCCAAAAACGTTGTACAAAAGGTAAAGCGCCATGATTGATCTGACCATCGTTCCTGAGGTACGGGAACGGGCCGCTCGCCGAGCCGCTGAACTGGGGCTACTGATTCCCACCTTCGCCCAGATGCGCTCCCCCGAGTCGGCGCCCGACTCGATCAAAGAACAACTCAAGGGAGTGGGCTTGTGGGACCTGCACCCGGCCAACCTGTTCAGGGTTACCTGGCGAAATGACCCGGTGGAACAGGGCGGGGGGTTCGGCGGGCTGAATTATCTGGAGTTCCCTCCGGAATTGACCGGCGTCGACGCCCGGATTGTGGCAATAGTAGGTAAGTGGTTCCCAACCGGCGCTCACAAGGTTGGCGCAGCATTCGGCTGTCTGGCGCCGCGCCTGGTCACCGGTCAGTTCGATCCGACCCGCCAACTGGCGGCTTGGCCATCAACGGGTAACTACTGCCGTGGGGGGGCATACGACTCCCGTATCCTGTCTTGTCGCTCCATCGCAATTCTCCCCGAGGGGATGAGCAGGGAACGGTTTGTATGGCTGGACAGCGTGGCCGACGAGGTCATCGCCACCCCCGGTTCGGAGAGCAACGTCAAAGAGATCTTCGACAAATGCTGGGAGTTGCGCCGCTCGGGCAGGGATATTGTGATCTTCAACCAATTCGATGAGTTCGGAAACTACCTGTGGCACTACTCGGTGACAGGTCCGGCCTTCGGCGATTTGGCGGAGCAACTCATGGGTCCGGGCGACCGCCTGGCAGGAATTGCCCTCACCACCGGTTCTTCGGGGACGTTGGCTTCAGGTGACTATTTGAAGGAGCAGTATCCCGGCAGCCGGATCGTGGCCGGGGAGGCGTTGCAATGCCCCACCATGCTCCACGGGGGCTTCGGGGAGCACCGCATAGAAGGGATCGGAGACAAGCACATTCCCTGGATACATAATGTGCGCAACACCGACATGGTGGTGGCCATCGATGACGCCGCCCCCTTGGGACTGATCCGCCTTTTCAACGAACCGGCCGGCCGGGAATATTTGACCGGTCAGGGAGTGTCCTCTCAAGTCATTGAGAGCCTTGACCTGCTGGGGATATCGGGGGTGGCCAATTTGCTGTCGGCCATCAAGATGGCCAAGTGGTACGAGTTGGGCCGAAGGGACCTGGTGTTCACCATCCTCACGGACTCCATGGATCTCTACCGCAGTCGCCTGGTGGAACTAACCGAAGATCATGGGGAGTTAAGCGCCGCCGACGCGGCAGGACTCTATCACCGTTACCTTCTGGGCGCCTCCACCGATCACATGGCGGAGCTGGATTACCCCGAGCGGCGACGCATCCACAGCCTCAAGTACTTCACCTGGGTGGAGCAGCAAGGCAAGTCCGCCTCCGAACTGGAGGACCAGTGGTACAACGACGAGTACTGGGAGAGGATCCGCCGCGCCGGGGAAAGGATCGATCCGCTGATTGACGAGTTCAACCAAATGGCGGCCGGGTATTAAGAGATGGACCCGGCTGTTCCCCTGGCGCTCCGTTGGGAGATGCCTTCCTGGGCGCACGGTCTGGTGGCGCCGGGACAGCGTTATCCCACCGTAACGGAGCGGATGGCGCTGGCTGTAGAGCTCTCCCGCCGAAATCTCCTCGAAGCTACGGGGGGGCCGTTCGGGGCGGCGGTGTTCGACCTTTCCACCTTCCGTCTGGTGGCGCTGGGAGTCAATGTGGTGGTGCCGAGCGCCACCGTCGCCGCCCATGCCGAGGTCGTGGCTCTCTGTCTGGCCGGTATAGCGGTGGGGAACTACGACGTGGGGGTGGGGAGTGGGGATCCGATCGAGTTGGTCACCAGCTGCGCCCCTTGCATGATGTGCCAAGGTGCGATACTGGGGTCGGGGGTGTCCAGCCTGGTGATCGCCGCCCGCGAAGAGGACACCCGGTCGTTGGGATTGGGCACCAGTAGCCGGCCTGCCGACTGGGTGGAAGGGTTGAGGCGGCAGGGGATCGCGGTTACAGAGGATGTCCTTAGAGCCGAGGCGGTGGGGGTGCTTCGGGAATATGCGGCTGGGGGAGGGGAGAAATAGGGTCCACCATGTTCTTGTCTCTCCCCGTCAGCATGCGTTGGGATCTGCCCCTTTGGGCGCATGAACTGGTGAAGCCGGGACAGTCTTTCCCCACCCCGGCGGCACGGATGGGTTTGGCGGTGGAGCTTTCCCGCCGAAACGTGCTGGAAGCAACGGGGGGCCCGTTCGGGTCGGCGGTGTTCGATCTTTCCACCTTCCGTCCCCTGGCGCTGGGGGTCAACCTGGTGGTGCCTACCTCCTCTGCCGCCGCTCATGCCGAGGTGGTGGCGATCTGTCTGGCCGGACAGCGGGTGAGGAACTTCGACCTGACCGCGGGCGCCGGGGGACCCACTGAACTGGTCACCAGTTGCGCTCCCTGCGCGATGTGCCTGGGGGCGGTCCCCTGGTCGGGCGTCTCCAGGGTGCTGATCGCCGCCCGTGAGGAAGATGCCCGCTCAGTGGGATTCGACGAGGGAAATCGACCATCGGACTGGGTGGAAGGCTTGCAGCGGCGGGGAATCGAGGTTGTCGAAGATGTGCTGCGGGCAGAGGCGGTCGCCGTGCTCCGGGACTATGTGGAGGGTGGGGGTCTCGTCTACAACAGTTCCATGACGGAGGGATAACTACTTTGCACGAGGTTCAGCATCGAGCCGACCTGACCGACCGTTACGAGTCGCCCTCCACGGTTGAGGAGGCGCTGGCGCTTCTGGCCGACCATCGAGAGCAGGCCCGACTGATTGCGGGAGGAACCGATCTGGTGTTGGAGATACGCCGTGGCGCGCGTCCGGGGGTGGAGATGCTGGTGGACATCTCCCGCGTGAAGGGCCTGGATGGCATCGAACAGGACTCAGCAGGGATCATTCACCTGGGACCGTTGGTGACCCACTCCGACGTGGTCGCTTCCGACATGCTCTGGAACCGGGCTCTTCCCCTGGCGCAGGCATCATTGGAGGTGGGGGCTCCGCCCCTTCAGGCCCGGGCCACGGTGGTGGGAAACCTGGTCACCGCCAGCCCGGCCAATGACACCATCTCCGCTCTTGCCGCCTTGGACGCCTGGCTGACCATCCGGTCGGCGGGTGGAGAGCGACAGGAGGCGCTGGCCGACTTCTACGCCGGATTCAGACGCACCACCTTGGCCTCGGCCGAGATGGTGACCGGGGTGAGCTTTCGAGGGCTGACCGGAGGCCAATCGGGGGTATTTGTCAAGCTGGGACTGCGGATGGCGCAGGCCATCTCGGTGGTGCATGTGGCGTTGGTGATCGAGAGAGACGGGCAGGGCGTTACCACCGGGGCTCGCATCGCCCTGGGAAGCGTGGCGCCGGTGATCGTCCGCTCGTCCGGGGCTGAGGAAGCGTTGTTGGGCCGGAAGCTGGACGATGTCGCCATCATGGAGGCGGCGCGGGCGGCCGGCGAAGGGATCAATCCCATCGACGACCTGCGGGGCACGGCTGAATACCGGCGGTGGATGACCGAAGTGATGGTCCGGCGGGCTCTCACCGCCCTGCGCAATGGCGACCAACGGCGGACGATTCCCTCTCGTCCGGTCCATTTCGGATCCTCCGGCCAGCCGACTCTGGCCGAGGCGCACTCCCACCGGGAGGGCGACGCCATCGAGACGGTGATCAATGGTTCACCGGTAACCACCCGAACCGGCGCCGACTTGACGCTCTTGGATTGGTTGCGGGATGTGGCCGGCCCGACGTCTGGGACACCCTTGACCGGGACCAAGGAGGGTTGCGCGGAGGGAGAGTGCGGGGCATGCCTGGTCTTTTTGGACTCCGAGGCGGCCCTCTCCTGCCTGACACCTGCTCCCCGCGCCCACCGGGCGCAGATCGTCACCGTGGAGGGACTGGCCAATGGTGGCCTCAGCCCGGTTCAAGCCGCCTTTTGTCGGACCGGGTCCGTCCAATGCGGCTATTGCACGCCAGGCTTTTTGATGTCGGCCACCAAGCTATTGGAGAAGATTCCCGATCCCACCACCGAGGAGATCCGAACCGCTCTGAGCGGCAACTTGTGTCGCTGCACCGGTTACTACCCGATTATTGATGCCGTCTCCGAAGCGGCCGCCGGAGCCCGTGGAGCGTCACTGTGAGTGTCGGACAGTCGACGCCGCGCCGCGACGCCCTCGCCAAGACCACCGGTGAGGCGCTCTATCCGGCGGACCTGCACCGCCCCGATGCTCTGTACGCCAAGGTGGTGTTCAGCGGGCGACCCCATGCCCGGATGCTGGCCATGGATTTCTCCGACGCGCTGACCGCGCCGGGAGTGGTGGAGGTGGTGACCGCCTCGGATGTGCCTGTCAACGAATACGGGCTTACCCGTTTCGATCAACCGGTGCTGGTGGGACTAGGAGCAACGGGTGTAAGCGCGGTCCCTTCGCAGATAAGCCGTTGGGAAGGAGATCAAATCGCGGTGGTGGTGGCAGAGACCCGCCAAGAGGCCGAGGAAGGGGCCAAGCGCCTTAGGGTTGAATGGGAGGACCTTCCCTTGGTCCCTGATCTGGAGACTGCTCGAACCGACTCGGTGCTGGTACATCCCGAGAACGGGCTGGGCACCAACACCTACAAGCATTTCAAGTTTCGGGTGGGGGATATGGGGCAGGGATGGCGGGACGCGGAGGTGGAGGTGAGCGGCACGTATGTGCTTCCTCTCCAGGAGCACGCCTATCTGCAGCCAGAGGCAGCCTTGGCCTATCTCGATTCCCAGAACCGCATCACTGTGAAGATTGCCGGGCAGTGGACCCACGAGGATCAGGAGCAGATCGCCCATGCCCTGGATCTGCCACCAGAGCGGATCAGGGTCATTTACCCGGCCATCGGTGGAGCGTTCGGTGGCCGCGAGGACATGTCGCTTCAAATCGTGTTGGCTCTGGCGGTGCGGAAGCTGGCCCGAAGGGGGATCCACCGGCCGGTCAGGACCGTGTGGTCGCGGGAGGAGAGCATCGTCGGTCACCACAAGCGGCACCGAGCTGTTATCCACGCCCGCTGGGGGGCTACGCGAGAAGGCCGGTTGACCGCCGTGGAGGCCGAGGGGTGGTTGGACGCCGGGGCTTATAACTACACCTCCGAAAAAGTGCTGGGGAACATGCACCTGTGCACACTGGGTCCATATCGGGTTCCCAACCTGTGGATTGACTCCCGGGCGGTCTATACACACTCGGTTCCTGGCGGGGCATTCCGCGGATTCGGAGCGCCGCAGGGGGCGATGGCCGCCGAGGGGCAGATGAACCGATTGGCTGTCAAGTTGGGCATGGATCCAGTGGACATCCGGCTGCTCAACTGTTACCGGGAAGGTGATGTGGGCGCTTCGGGAACGGTGCTTCCATCGGTGGTGAGTATTCCCGAGGTGATTGAGGCGTGCGCTGATCGGGCGGGGTGGAAGGATCCCCAAAAGCCCAGGCCATCCCATTTCCCGGTGTTCCGTTCCCTTCCCGCCGATCCTTCCCGTCAGCGCCGGGGACGGGGATTTGCCTGCGGAATGAAGAACGTCGGCTTTTCGTTCGGCTTCCCGGAGCGATGCGAAGCGGCTATCGAGTTGTGGGGGGACAAGGAAGTGGAGCGAGTGGTGCTCTATCACGGTGGAGCAGAGGTGGGGCAGGGCGCTCACACCGCCTTTGCTCAGATGGCTGCCGAGGCGGCCGGGGTGGATGTGGAGATGGTTGAGACTCATTACTCGGACACTGCCCATACCGGCGATTCGGGATCGGCTTCCGCTTCCCGGCTGACCTGGATGGCAGGCAACTCCATCCTGGGGGCCACCGAGGAGGCTCAGAAACGGTGGCTGGAGGGCGATCGTCCCGCGCTGGGCAAGTTCCGGTTCGTGCCCCCGCCCACCGAAGCCTTCGATCCTCATACCGGAGGGGGGGACATTAACTTCGCCTATGGCTGGATGGCCGAAGCAGTGGAGTTGACGGTCGATCTGGACACCGGGCACCTGAAGGTGGAGACAGTGGTCTGTGCGGTGGATGTGGGAAAGGCCATCAATCCGGGGTTGGTGAGAGGACAGATCGAGGGAGCAGTGGTCCAGGCCCACGGCTACGCGGTCACCGAGCGGCTGGTAACCGAGCAGGGAAAGATCCTCAATCCCCACCTCAGCACCTATCTGATTCCGGGCATCGGGGACATACCTGATCGAGTGGAGAGCGTGATAATGGAGATTCCCGATCCGAGAGGCCCATGGGGGGTGCGGGGAATGGCCGAGATGCCTTTCATTCCCTTGGCCCCGGCCGTTTCCGCCGCCTTGTTCGACGCGGTGGGTGTGTGGTTCGACGAACTTCCCCTCACTCCCGGCCAAGTGTCGACCGGTTTGCGATCCGTTGGGTAGGGCTGTGCTACGTGGCAGTTGCCTGCTTTAGATCAAAAGTTCTCTCTGTTTTTGGCATTAACCGGGTGAAGTCGCTATATATTTAGGGGCTGGAGTCGGTATACCGACATAGCCATGTCCTAGTCGTGTGCCCTTGGGGCCCGATATGCAAGCGAGCGGAAGGAAGATCGAATGAAGAAACTTAGAGGTGTCATCGTATTGATGGCTGCTCTGGCGTTGTTGGCTTCGGCCTGCGGTGGTGGTGACGACGATGCTGCTGCTGCGGCTGAGGCTGCTGCTGCTGCGGCGGAGGCGGATGCTGCTACCCAAGCTGCTGCTGCTGCTGATGCTCAGGCTGCTGCTGCTGCGGCGGATGCTGCTGCTGCTGATGCTCAGGCTGCGCTGGCTGATGCTCAGGCTGCGCTGGCCGATGCGGAGGCGGATGCCGCAGCCGGTGGCGCGGATGCTGATGCTGCGCTGGCGGATGCTCAGGCTGCTGCTGCTGCGGCGGAGGCGGATGCTGCTGCTGCTGCTGATGCTGCGTCCCAAGCCCAGATGGAATTGGAGATGGCTTCGATGGTCGAGGCGCCCGGGATCCGGTCCGCCGAAGTGGCCATGGGTATCTATCCCTGCTGCGCCGACCTCGCCTATTGGCAGATTCCGATCGAGTTGGGCTGGTGGGATGAACTGAATATCACCATCACCCCCAATTCGCCCACTTATCACTACTTCACCGCTTCCCAGGAAATCGTTCCCTGGTTGCAGCGTGGTGACGGTGATGTGGCCCAAGCCTGGGTGCCAGGAGTGTTCGGAACGTTGGAGACCTTCGGTCAGTCCCTTCCTGCGATCCACTTCGCGGACATCTATGTGGGATACGCCATCCTGGTATCGCCCGACAGCGATGCCAAGACTGCGTTGGAGTTCATGGATGAAGGGATGACCTATCCCGAGGCGGCCACTGCGGCTGTCCAGCAGTTGGTCGGTTCCGAGGTTCACATCCCGCCGCACAGCACCACCCAGTCCCAGTATTCGGACGCCTTTTTTGCATATCTGCCCCAGTGGTGGGAGGATGTGGAAGCGGACATCCCGGCTCTGGATGGTGAAGGCAACCCGCTGGTGCTTTTGAACAGGGACGGCACGCCGGCTCTGGACGCTGACGGCAACACGCAGCCCATCCGCATAACCACCAACGACTGGCGTAACTACTCTCAGCCGGTGTATGTCGATGACCCCACGATCGTGGAGCTCTCGGCTGTTGCAGGTCGTATTGACTTCGCCATGCCCTATGGCGCTCCCACGCTGGTGCAGATGATGCGCAACGGATGGGATCCGCTGATCAACTTCGCGCAGATGTATGAGCACGACGCTCTTTCGCAGCAGACAGCTATTGCTTCGGCCACTGTCGGTGGTACCGGACTGTTGGCCCGCCGCGAGTGGGTGGAGGAGAACAAGGACCTGGCTTACCGGGTTATCTCCGTCGCCAACCGCATTTTCGCCGCTCTGGAAGATCCCGCCACTCAGGAGGAACTCTGGGCTATTGAAGCTAACCTCATCAACGAGAAGCGCCAGTTGTCCATGGAGCCCGCCGACATCGGGATCATCTGGGACACGATCGACCCGTCCTTCAACTGGGAAGACCAGGCAGCCCTGTGGGACTTGACTCTGCCCAGCTATCACCCCGAGACGGTGTTCAGGACCCAGATCGAGAAGCTGAAGTCTCAAGGGACTTTGTCGGCGACCTACGATACGCAGGCAGGCTTGGAGCAGTTCTTGCTGGCCCAGGAGCTCTACTACGACCTGAAGGGCATGCAGGATCGCTCTGATGACCTGTTCGCCCGGGCGATGGACATGAGCCTCTCTGAGAGCCAGCAGGCGTTGATCGATCAGGCCCATGTCTTCTATGACCGTTACAACTTCTACGACGCCCAGCGTTATCTCGAAGCCGCCCTTATCGGCTAAGCTCTGAGAAGCGTTTGTCTGAGTAGACAAGAGAAAAGCCTGACGCGGGGCCGGACAAAGTCTGTCCGGCCCCGCGTTTGGCCTGTAAAAACCAAAAACAAGCAAGGACCAGATCTCCAGTGACGATGACGAGAACCGATGTTCTTGATGTGAGAGCGAAGGCGCGGCGCGCCAGTCGGCGGCGCCGAGTGGCCTACGTACTGTATTTGATACTTGGGATGCTGGCGTTTTTCGCGGTCTGGGAGTGGATGGCCTCGTCCATTTCGCCTCTCCTGTTTCTGATGGATGATCCTCAGACCTTTATGCCGAGGCCTTGGAATACAATCACCCATTTCGTACAGAATTTTTTGTTTAGCGAGGGTTTGCGAAGCAGATATATCACGCAAGCCTGCCCGGATTTGGCCGGCGAGAGAATTGTAGACATCCCCGATATCTGCTTTGGATATGCGCTCCATCTGGCGGAGACCACCAAGAACATCCTGATAGGGGCTGCCCTTGGGACGATCTTAGGCTTATCGATGGGATTGGGAAGCCTGGTCTTTCCCAAGATTGCCGAGGTAGTAACACCGGTTGCTTCCTTTTTCGGGACGGCGCCCATCTTTATCGCTGCCCCTTTCTTCGTGATCTGGTTCGGGATCGAGATTCCTCTCCTTACCACGATCGGGTTGATTACCTTCTACACCACTCTGCTCATGTATTTTTTCAGCCGTCGGGCAGCGGAGAACATCCCGGTGGGTATTGTGGAGTCCGCTCTTACCCTGGGAGGGACCCCCAGATCCATATTCCGATGGGTGTACTTGAGGGGGACGGTGCCCGAAATAGCCGGTGGCTTTCGGATCGCCTTGGCTGGCGCCTGGGGGCTGGGCGCCTTAGTGGAGGTGCTTGGGCCACAGTTGGGGGGAGGGTTTCTGATCCGAATATGGAGTTTTTTGATGGGTACGGTCGGCGCTGCGGAGGCGCTGGTTTCCCTGACGGTGTTTCTCGGTGTGCTGGCCGTGGTGGTCGACGGTTTGCTGGTGTTGGGAATCCGTTTCATAACCAGGTGGTCCGAGTCCGGCCGCCGACTAGGGCTTTAAACAAGGAGGAAACAGTATGTCAAGAGTCGTCACTTTCGAGAACCTGTGGTGTGTGTTCGAACACCGGTCCGGCCAGTTGGTTAATGCTCTTCAAGACGTCAACTTCGACGTGCAGAGCGGCGAGTTCGTATGTGTGGTGGGACGCTCCGGGCACGGCAAGACCACCCTTCTTCGAGTACTGGCAGGCCTGCAGCCTCCCACCGCCGGGCAGGTGAAATTGGGTGACGAAGTGGTGACCGGGCCGGGTGCCGATAGAGCAATGGTCTTCCAGCAGGACACGGTGTTCCCTTGGTTGCATGTCAAGGAGAATGTGGAATTCGGCCTGCGGGCCATGAAAGCGCCCGAAGAGGAACGAGAGGAGATCACCGCCCATTGGTTGGAGGCAGTGGGTTTGACCGATTTTGCTGACTCGTGGCCGCGGGAACTCTCGGGAGGTATGCGCAAGCGGGTTGCGCTGGCGTCGGCCATGGCGGTGGGTTCGGATGTGATTCTGATGGATGAGCCCTTCGGATCGCTCGACTACTTCACACGCCGCAACCTTCATGATGTGCTCCTGGATTTGTGGGGAGAGACCCAAAAGACCATCTTTTTCGTTACCCACGACATCGAGGAGGCGCTGATCTTGGCCGATCGGGTGATCCTTTTGGCCGAAGGCAAATTGGTGGACGACATCCCGGTCACCCTTCCCCGTCCCCGCGACGAAGATGTCCGGGCTGGCGCCGAGGCGGTACAGATCACCAAGGTGATCCTGCAGCATTTGGGCATCACCGAAGAAGAGGCGACCAAGGTTTGAATAAGTCGCTTCGCCCCAGTCTTTTCTGGATAGGGTGGTTTGTTTGGTTCCTGTTGGTGCCTTGGCTGCTGCTGCTGCTGCTGCCTGACAGCTTTTCTCTGACGACTTGGACGCGACAGGACGATGTGCTTTTTATCACCTGGTCATTCTTGGCTTTGTGGGTGATTCTGTTCTGGGTTTGGCCCCTCACGCTTCGCTTTTCTGGTTCCGTGAGCAGGCTTGCCAGGATAGGTCAGGGTTTGCGAAACGCGCCTCGCAGGTTGCTGAACGCGATGCGGAATAACCCGCTTTTCTTCATCACCTGGGCAGTGTTGTTGGTGGGATGGCAATTGGTGTCTTATGTGGCGCCGGAAGGGACTCTGGAACACCCCTTGGTTCCTGGATGGGACTACGTGTTCGGAGACACTCTTTTCAGAATGTCCGGGGACTGGTTCCTTAATAAAGTCCCAATTCTCTTTTTAGAGGTGCGATTCGAGGAATTGGCGCCCTACCCCGCCTTGGGCGGTGACGCTGCTCGGACTTGGCCGGCGGTGTTTCTAGCGCTGAGTTTTCACTCGTTCATGACCCTTTCCAGGTTGTTGGTTGGTTTGGCTATCGGTCTGGTGATCGGCATTGCCACCGGTTTGGCCATTCCCTATTGGCCGGTCTTGCGCCAGACCGCCTGGGCTCCTATGAACTTCCTGCGGATGATCCCCCTGTTGGCGGCCATTCCCTGGTTGCAGTTCGGGTTGGGCGCCAACTTCCGGGGCGCCGTCGCCTTTATTGCTTTCGGTGTGTGGGTGACGTTGGTGGTGGCCACCATGAACTCTGTGGCCAATGTGCCTGACCGGTTCATTGAAAGCGCCCGGACACTGGGCGCTTCGCGACCGTACACCTACTTCAAGGTGATCGTGCCTGGGGCGATGCCTGAGTTGCGTACTGCTCTGTTGCTCTCTGCTGGCTTGGGATGGTCCTTGACCATTGCCGCAGAATTCCTGGGTTTTCCCACCGGACTGGGCCATATGGCCAGCATTGCTGTGCAGGAAACCAACACAGCTCGGTTGGTGATCGTGGCGGTGGTGGTGGCTTTCTATTCGCTGCTGACCTTCTACATGCTCAACCAGATGTTCAACAAGCTGGTAAGTTGGATGCCACAGCGAACCGGCCGGACCGATATCTCCAAGGTGGCCGGGGTGGCTGGCGCGGCCCGTGCTGAAATCGTTCAAGAGGTCTGAGTCCTAACCGGATTCGGTTTGAGGCGAAGGAGCCTGTCAAGGCCGACTGGTTGTCCGGTGTTCCTCTACATCCGGGACGTATAGCACTATGGTGACCGGCGTCGTATTCGGGCTGATTACGGCGGTGACGCTGGGTGTCAACAACCTATTAACTGCGGTGGTTGCTCGCCGCTTCGGCGTGTTGCGTTCCACCACCATCACTCTGTCCATAGCCTTTGTGGTGATGATCGCCTGGGCGTTGGCCATCGGTGTGCCGTTGGCGATCAACAAAGACCAGATCATCTTTCTGGGATGGCTGGGCGCGGCAGCGGGAGGGTCGTTTCTAGGCAGTTACATGGCCTTGCGCTTAGGTCCGATCTCGGTGGTGAGCCCTATCAGCGCCCTGTCGGGGGCTGTCACCGTGGTCTACTCCTATTGGTTGCTGGCCGAGAGGCCGAGTACGGTGCAGTGGATCGGGATCCCGATCGCGGCTCTGGGAGCGGTGCTGGCTTCGCTGGTGATCGAAAAAGGCGCCAAGATCCGACTGGTCACCTGGGGGCCGGTCTTTGCCATGATCGCGGTACTGGTGGGGTCCCTATCCAATGCTGGCTTGAAGATACCCATCCGTGATGGACTGGATTCCAACTGGACCATCATCACCCAGCGTGCCTACACGGTGGCCTACGTCTTCTTCGTGTTTGTGATAGTCTCCCGGGTCGCCGACCGGCGATTACGCAGGGGAGTTGACTCCCCGTCAAGGTTTGGTGAGCAGGTAATAGCCAAACTGACCTGGAAGAGCGGATGGATGTTGGGGTTGGTGGGGTTGATCGACGCCGTTTCTTTCGTGACTTTCGGATATGGCTTGGCTTATGCGCCGGCTTGGTTGATCGGGATCCTCTCCCAAAGTGGGCGGGTGATAGCCGTGATCGGCGCGGTGATGTTCTTCAACGAACGGCTCCATAGCCTGCAGTGGACCGGGGTCGGGCTGGTGGGGGTTGGCCTGGTTATGTCCATCGCTGGCTAGCGACGGCGGTTTGAGATCGGCCGCGGCCTTGCCCGGTATTAGCGGCTGCCGCCCCTTCAGCTGCTAGTTGCTAGAGGCCTTGAGGGTCGACCTCGGTCAAGGCAGCAAGTATTAACCAGCCTGATCTTCAGGCGGCAGGGGTCTTCTAAACGTCAGGGAAATTGTATTGGAAGACTCCGCCGGTGCGGATCATTTCGGCGGCGATGCCGTCGGCGTGTTGGATGAAACGGTTGAGCATGGCGTTGATCTGGTCGGGCACATCCTGGAGCGCCTTATGTCCGGCGCCGACGGGCTTTCCGATCACAACTTGGGGGCATAACTCGCGGAGTAGTTCGAGATCGAGATCCGGCTGTCCACAGTCGATGTACAGATACGGACACTGCACCCCGGCCAGTAGCGGCCCCGCGTCAAAGCCCATCATCCCCTGCCAGCCGTTGAGGATGACATGGTCAGGCACTTCCGCCAACCGGTTGCCGATGGTGGCCACCCGCGAGGGATCGTCGGTGGGTAGGTAGGAGGCTTTGAGGAAGTCGCGCAGGGTATCGCGGAACGGCTGGTCCTTGGTCATCAGGTGATCGAATGGACCATGATGGCGGTCGTGCCATCCGGGGATGTTGCTGGGTGAGTCGAGGCTGGCGATGGCGCCCACCAACTCGGGATGGCGGGCGGCGGTGGAGATTAAGACCTGGCCGCCCATGCTCTGGCCCACCAGCACCGGTCTTTTGAGGCCCAGTTGACGGATCAGTTCCGCCACGTCGTCGGCATGACCCTCCATTGTGTATATCTCATCGGGTTTGTCGCTTTCACCATGGCCCCGCAGGTCCACTGCCACACAGCGATGGCTGGGCGAGAAGTACTCCTCTTGGAAGCCGAAGCCGCCCCGGTTTCCGAATCCGCCGTGAATGAAGATGATGGCCGGGTCGCCGGCGCCTACTTGGTGGTAGGCGATGCGTACGCCGTCGGAGGTGGTGATCCATTCAGTCATGGACCGGAGCTTACTTGCCGGGTGCGGGTGGAATTCCAAGGTCACCCTCCACGCTGGTCACAGGACTGGTAAGAACTTGAGTCCCTTGCGAGAAGCGGGGTTTAGGTCTTGGGGAAGTTGTATTGGAAGACTCCGCCGGTGCGGACCATTTCGGCGGCGATGCCGTCGGCGTGTTGGATGAAACGGTTGAGCATGGCGTTGATCTGGTCGGGTACATCCTGGAGCGCCTTGTGTCCGGCGCCGACCGTTTTTCCAACCACAACCTGCGGACACAAGTCTCGCAGCAGGTCCAGCTCGAGATCCGGCTGGCCGCAATCGATATAAAGATAGGGGCATCGCACCCGGCGTAGGGTCGGTGTGGGGTCGTAGTTCTCTTTACCCTGCCAACTGTTGGTAATCACATGGTCGGGGACTTCGGCCAGCCGCTCGGCCATTCCCCCGAGCCGGGTAGGGTTGTCGGTGGGAAGGTAGGCGGCGCTCAGAAAGGCGATGAGTGTCTCTCGGAATGGGCCGTCTTTGGTCATCAGGTGTTGGTAGGGACCGTGATGGCGCTGGTGCCATCCGGGTATGTTGCTGGGTGAGTCGAGGCTGGCGATGGCGCCCACCAGTTCGGGATGCCGAGCCGCGGCGGCGATGATCACCTGGCCGCCCATGCTTTGGCCCACCAGCGCCGGCTTCTCCAACCCCAGGTGGCGGATGAGTTCAGCCACATCATCCCCGTGTCTGTCCATGGTGTAGATCTCGTCGGGTTTGTCGCTTTCGCCGTGTCCCCTCAGGTCGACCGCCACGCAGCGGTGGTTGGGGGAGAAGTACTCCTCTTGGAAGCCGAAGCCTCTTCGATTGCTGTAGGCGCCGTGAATGAAGATGATGGCGGGGTCGCCCTCCCCCACTTGGTGGTAGGCGATTCGTACGCCGTCGGAGGTGGTGATCCATTCAGTCATGGGCCACAGCCTAGTTGTCGGCGTGTGGGTGGAACATCAGAAAGTTCGTCCCAGAAAGTCCTGAACCAACCGGCAACCTGGTCCGGTTGGCGAGCCTGGCTTTCTTTAGGTCTCGGGGAAGTTGTATTGGAAGACTCCGCCGGTGCGGACCATTTCGGCGGCGATGCCGTCGGAGTGCTGGATGAAACGGTTGAGCATGGCATTGATCTGGTCCGGGACATCCAGGAGAGCCTTGTGTCCGGCGCCCACTGTCTTGCCGATCACCACCTGCGGGCACAACTCCCGCAGCAGATCCAGGTCGAGATCCGGCTGGCCGCAATCGATGTAGAGATAAGGGCACTTAAGTCGGCGCAGCATCGGCCCCGGATCGAAATCGCTTTTGCCGTGCCAACTATTGAATATCACATGATCGGGAACCTCTGCCAGCCGTGCAGCCATTCCCCCCAGTCGGGAGGGGTCGTCGGTGGGCAGGTAGGCGGCGCTCAGAAACATCTGCACCGTCTCCCGGAGTGGGCCGCCCTTGGCTATCAGGTGGTCGAAGGGTTCGTGAAAACGCTGGTGCCATCCGGGGATGTTGCTGGGTGAGTCCAGGCTGGCGACGGCGCCCACCAGTTCGGGATGCCGAGCGGCGGCGGCGATGATCACCTGGCCGCCCAAGCTCTGGCCCACCAGCACCGGTCGCTGGAGCCCGAGATGCCGGATCAGTTCCGCTACATCATCGGCATGCTGGGACATGGTGTAAAGGTGATCGGGCTTGTCGCTGTCCCCGTGTCCCCTCAGGTCGACCGCCACGCAGCGGTGGTTGGGGGAGAAGTACTCCTCTTGGAAGCCGAAGCCTCTTCGATTGCTGTAGGCGCCGTGGATGAAGATGATGGCGAGGTCGCCCTCCCCTACTTGGTGGTAGGCGATGCGTACGCCGTCGGAGGTGGTGAATCGTTCAGTCATATGCGGGCGATCTTTCAAGCTGAGGGAAAATTGTATTGGAAGACTCCGCCGGTGCGGATCATTTCGGCGGCGATGCCCTCGGCGTGTTGAATGAAACGATTGAGCATGGCGTTGATCTGGTCCGGCACATCCTTGGTGGCCTGATGCCCGGCGCCCACCGTCTTGCCGATCACCACCTGTGGACATAGTTCTCGTAACAGACCCAGGTCGAGATCGGGCTGGCCGCAATCGATATAGAGATAGGGACACCTCATCTGGCGAAGGGTGGAGGTCGGGTTGTAGGCGCTCATCGCCTGCCAAGCCCTGACGATCACATGATCGGGAATCCCGGCCAGCCGGTCGGCCAGCCCCCCGACACGAGAGGGATCATCGGTGGGAAGATAAGCGGCTTTCAGGAAGGCATGCACTGCCTCCCGGTAGGGACCGTCGAAAGTCATCAGGTGGTCAAAGGGTGCATGAAAGCGGTTTTGCCACCCAGGGATGTTGCTGGGTGAGTCCAAGCTGGCCACGGCCATCACCAGTTTAGGGTGACGAGCGGCGACCGAGATCACCACCTGCCCGCCCATGCTATGGCCTACCAAGACGGATCGCCCCAGGCCCAGTTGCCGGATCAATTCAGCGACGTCATCGGCATATTGAGCTATCGAATAAACCTCATTGGGCTTGTCGCTATCTCCGTTGCCCCTCAGGTCAACCGCCACGCACCGGTGGTTGGGCGAGAAATACTCCTCCTGGAAGCCGAAGCCTCTCCGGTTGCCGTAGATACCGTGGACAAAGACTATGGGCGGGTCGCTGGCGCCCATTTCGTGATAGGCGATGCGCGCTCCGTCGGAAGTAGTAATCCAGGCAGTCATATTTGCGAGCATAGCCATCGGGTTAGCGGCGGATTCGGACAAGATTCATGAGCACCGAGCCGGGCACCTTGAAAGCGTCCCCAGACCGCTTTTCGTGTATTTGGCTCTTAAGCAATATGAAAAGGGGTTGACAACTGTTGCCGTTTTAGTAGATTGTTGTTGATGAGTGCTGACCTTTCTAGTGGTGGCTGGGTTCGTTTGTCCGACTGGGGACGACAGTTCGGACGGGTGCCGAGAGTGTCGTGGCAGATGATGAAAGATGGTCGCCTTCCCAAAGACTTGGAAGTGCAGAAGATCGGACGTATCTATTATGTCCGGTCCCGTTCAGCGGTTGTAGCGTCGGGTATACGCACGGTGCTGTACGCCCGAGTGTCCAGTTCTGGTCAGTCCGCCGATTTGATACGACAGGTGGAACGCGTTCAAGTGTTTGCTCGCAAGAGAGGCTGGGTAGTGGACGAGGTTGTGATGGAAACAGCGTCGGGCATGAACGGCAAGCGCAGGAAGCTACTGAGAGTGTTGGGATCCGGTGGTGCTGTGCGGCTGGTGGTGGAACACAGGGACCGGTTGGCGAGGTTCGGATTTGAGATGGTGGAAGCGGCTGTTCGTGGCGGCGGTGGGGAGATCGTGGTGATGGAGGATGGCGAGGTGGAGGATGACCTGGTGCGAGATGTGACTGAGGTGTTGACATTGTTTTGTGCCCGTCTGTACGGCAAGAGATCGGCGGCGAGACGCGCCGAGAAAGCCCTGAAAGCAGCCTCGACGTGACCAAGCGTGCTCTGATCGAGCCCTTTGTGGTCGCCCCTCCCCAAGCGGTGAGTTCCAGAACGCGTTTGTTCCCTTCGGATTCTGATGAGACAGTGTTGCGGGAGATAGGCGAACATTTGGGCAGCCTGTTGCGTTCCGACCTGGCTACGCGGTGCCGCCTCGGAGCGGGACCTAAGTACCTGGGACGCGCCAAACGGAAACGTGTGTTGACTCCACAGTGTTCTTCTCGCTGGGCGGGTGCTATTACCCGCACTACCGATGACATGTGGGAAAGAGAACTGCTCAATTTGGAGGACTTGGAGTATCGGGATCGCAAGGAGTTAGCCGAGTTGGATCGCCGCCTCGTTCTGCCGGTAGGAGAAGGGAAACGCAAGAAGCGCGGCTATGCCAGCCGTTCCGAGCGTTACCAGAAGCAGCGCCGCCGCCAGAAACTGGTAGCCAGGCTGGCTAGCACAGAGCAGCGCCTGGCCGAGGGCCGTGTATCAGTGGTGGTGGGCGGCACACGCCTGGCTCGCAAACGCCACAACCTCGAAGCAGCAGGCCTCTCTTTGGATGAGTGGCGCTACCAGTGGAACGCTAAACGAATGTTCCTCTCCGCCGACGGTGAGGCGGGAAAACCTTTCGGCAACGAGACCATCAGAGTCGCCCCTCACCGCGGAGATGAATACACGGTGACTATCCGCCTACCCGCACCTCTCAGCCATCTGTCCAACACTCCGGGCAGAACACCCACCTACCGGCTCTCCACACCCATACGCTGGCATCACCTGGCCGACGAGTGGAACACGCAGGCCTCTTCTGACCGGGCGGTCGGCTACCACATTCGTTTCGACCCAGGCAGGGAGCGCTGGTACATCACCGCCTCATGGTCTCAGCCACCCAAAGAAAGTCCCGGAGTTAAAGAAGCGGCCAGGTCGGGCAGGTGCTTGGCGATAGACGTCAACTCGGGACATGTGGACGCACGGGTGTTGGATGTTCACGGCAACCCGATAGGCGGACCCGTCAGAGAAAACATTCCCGAACGGGGATCCTCGGCTCACCGCCTCGGAGGGCTGCGAGAAGGGGTCAGCCATCTCGTCAAACGTGCCAAACAACAGGGCGTGACGGTCATAGCCGTGGAGAAGCTCAACTTTGAGGACATTCGCACCAGGCAGAGGGGACGGAGAGGCAAAGCAGGCAAGACCACCCGCCGCAAGGTGTGCGGCATACCCACCGCCAAGTTCGTCCACACCATTGCCTCGGCGGCGTACCGTCATGGCATGGTGGTGATAGCGGTGGATCCGGCCTACACCAGTATCTGGGGAGCCAGATACTGGAAGAAGCCCTTAGATAGATCTCGCCGACAACGCGGCGACCGCCACCAGGCGGCCGCAGTGGTGATCGGCAGAAGAAGCCAGGGATATAGCGAGAAGCGTAAAAGCAGTCAGAGCTCTTGCCTACCGGAGGATAGGCACGGGAAAGCAACTGTCCAGCAGACCGCTAATGCAACTGGCATGGCGCACACAACAGACAACGACCGGCGCGAGCGCTCACATTCTGTGGGTGTTACGACCGCCCGAGCGGAACCCTGATTAGTGAGTTGCACAGGCGTTCAAGATCGTTCGGAACGCCGGGATAGGAACAACCATCTATCCAAAAAGGAACGGTTGGGACAAGAGCCAACCCCGTTTGCGAAAGGTTATTCGCGGCCTGGAAAGAACAACCTAAAGCGTGAGTCGCTCGGCTAGTTGGATGGCGTTGAGCGCCGCCCCCTTGCGGAGATTGTCGCCCACCACCCACAGGTTGATCCCACCGGGTATTCCCACCGTTTCCCGTATTCGGCCTACCAGGGCGTGGTCTTTTCCGGCGCTGTCCAGAGGGGTGGGGGGGACATCTTCCCAGACCTCCAAACCCGGCGCCTCACCCAGAATCTGCAGCGTCTCGGTTCGATTCACGGGACGGTCGAACCACACCGAGGCGGCCAGGCCGTGGCCAACCATGACCGGGACCCTCACACAGGTGGGTTCAACGGCCAACTCTGCCTGTTCGAGGATTTTTCGGGACTCGTTTACCAGCTTCCACTCTTCGTCGGTGTAGCTGCGTTGCGTCTCCGTTCCGGCCAAGGGCAGCACGTTGAACCCGATGGGACGGCTGTACACGTCGCCGTGGGGATCGGCCCAGCCTCCCTGTGTCAGGCCGGAGGGGTTCTCCAGGAAATGATGAATCTGCTCGGAGAGCTCGGTCATCCCTCTCTGTCCCGAGCCCGAAACCGATTGATACGAGGTGGCCACCATCGAGCGAATGCCTGCTTCCCGGTGAAGGGGAGCGACCGCCATCATCAACACCATGGTCGTGCAATTGGGATTGGCCACGATTCCCTGGTGCGACCCCAGTGCATGGTCGTTGACGTCGGCCACCACCAACGGAACCGAGGGGTCCATGCGAAAACAGGACGAGTTGTCGACCACCACCGCTCCCCCTGCCACGAAGCGAGGGGCGTGGATCCGAGAGCGGGAGGCCCCGGCCGAGAAGATCGCCAGTTCGATCCCGTCGGGTTCAACCTCGTCGAGATCTTCCACTTCCACCTTTCCCCAGGCAGTGGAGATCTTCTGCCCGGCGGAGCGAGCCGAAGCGATCAGGCGCAACCGGCCGATGGGAAAGTCCCGGTTGGCCAGTATCTCAAGGGCGGTGCGACCGACCGCCCCGGTGGCGCCCACCAAAGCCAGGTCGACGCTCATGCTCCCCACTCGCTTCTGATGAGGGGGGGTCTGAACTCGCGGTGAAGCGCCTGCACGGCTCTGCTCATCTCCGATTGGTCCACCACGCAGGAGATTCTGATGGTGGAGGTGGAGATCATCTCTATGTTGATCCCGGCCTGGCCCAGGGTACGAAACACCCGGGCCGCCACGCCCGGCTCGGTTTTCATCCCCGCTCCGATCAGTGACACCTTGGCGATGTCGTGGTGAATCTCCACCGCCGAAGCACGCACCTGACGTCCGATCATCCTCACCACCTCTTCCGCCCAATCCATGCAGCTCTTGGGGATTGTGAAGCTGACGTCGGACAGACCCTCCCGGGAAACGTTTTGCACGATCATGTCGACATTCACACCAGCCTTGGCCAGCGGTTCGAAGATGGAAGCCGCAACGCCCGGTTGGTCGGGAACTTCCCTTAATGTGACCTTCGCCTCCGAGGCGTCATGGGCTATTCCGCTGATTATGGCTTGTTCCATACTTTCCATCTCGGTCGCCTTTCTAATCCAAGTGCCGGGTGAGTCGCTGAAAGAAGATCGTACGTGGATGGGGACGCCATATCGCCGCCCCACTTCCACCGCCCGAGGGATGAGCACTCCCGCTCCCCCTGCGGCCAACTCCATCATTACCTCATAAGAGACCTCATCGAGTTTCTGCGCCTCGGGGACGATCCGGGGATCGGCGGTCATCACCCCCGGCACATCGGTGTAAATCTCTACCACGTCTCCCCCCAGCGCGGCCGCCAAAGCCACGGCGCTGGTGTCGGAGCCACCCCTGCCTAGGGTGGTGATCTCCTTGGATCGGGGGCTCACTCCCTGGAAGCCGGCCACGATCACGACCTTCCCCTCGGCGAGGTTGTCGGTGACACGAGATCCGGTAATCCCCTGGATCTTGGCCGCCCCGTGGGTGTCATCGGTGAGAATCCCGGCCTGGCTGCCGGTGAGGCTCACCGCCTCCACGCCGTGTGAGGCGATGGCCATAGCGGTCAAGGCCATCGAGATACGCTCCCCGGCGGTGAGCAGCATGTCCATCTCTCGAGCCGGCGGTTGGGGGTTAACTTCCCGAGCCAGACTCATCAGGTTGTTTGTGGTGTCGCCCATGGCGGAGACCACCACCATCACCTGGGCGCCGGTCCGGCGAGCGCTCACCACCCGCGAGGCCACGTTCTTTATCCGATCTGGTGTGGCGAGAGAAGAACCACCGAATTTTTGTACGATCCGCGACATATCCGAGGAAGAGAAAGAGGGCCAGGCCCCAATCTTACGGCTTTGCCTCCCTCCTCCGGCCACCGGTTTTGCGACGGGGAGAGATGCAACACCCCGCACAGCTTTTCCGGCGCGTAAAATAGGGAGCGGTTGACTCTAGGGAATGGCAACATAGATCTTGTTGTTCCACGCGCCAGCCATTTTGTAAACCGATAACGCAAGGAGCCCCTTTCCGTGGCTAACACGAAGCGACAGCGGCAAAAAGCGGCTAAGACGGCGCGTCTGCAGGCAGAAAAGAAGAAGCATTCCCGTAAAGAGAACATCAGGCGACTGGGAATCGGGATGGGGATGGCCATCGCCCTGGTGACGGTGCTGGTGGTCTGCAACCTGGGGGCCGGCGAGGAAGAAGAGGCAGCTTTCATGGAAGTGTCCGATACCTACCAGGAATATCGAGATAAGCCCACCGCATGCGGGGCGCAGGCCCCGCCTCCCCTGCGGATGATGCGATTCGAGAACTTCCAAACCCAAGACATCACGGCCGGGACCACGGTAACCGCTCGGGTGAAAACCTCGTGCGGGGAAGTGGTGATACAACTTGACACGAATTACCCCCAAACGGTCGACTCTTTCGTGTTCCTGGCCCGGGAGGGGTACTACGACGGCTCGGTCTTTCATCGCATCTTGGAAGGTTTCGTCGCCCAGGGAGGCGATCCCACCGCCACCGGGCGGGGAAATGCCGGGTACGAGATCGCCGACGAATTCCCCGCTGAGGACTTCCAGTACACCCGGGGAGTTGTGGCCATGGCCAACGCCGGCAAGAACACCACCGGCAGCCAATTCTTCTGGATGCTGGACGATGCTCCATTTCTGAATCCGCAATACAACGTGTTGGGTCGCATAACCGAAGGATGGGAAGCCTTGGACCGCATTACTCAAATACGCACCTCCCTGTCTCCCACCGGCGAGCAGAGCCTTCCCCGCGAAGCCGTTTATATCGAGTCGGTAGAGATCACCGTAGGATCCTGATCAGGCCCCGCTGATGGGGGTCGACCTGCATACCCACACCACCGCCTCGGACGGATCCGACTCGCCAACGGAACTGATAGTGTCGGCCACCGCACTGGGATTGTCGGCGGTGGCCATCACCGATCACGACACCACCGAGGGGTTGCAGGAGGCCGAGGAGGCGGCTGCCGCCACCGGCATAGAACTGGTCGCAGGAGTGGAGCTTTCTCTGCAGTGGAATAGGGGCGGTATGCATCTGTTGGTTTTGATGATCCGAGACCGCGAGTTGCTCTCCTCCCAACTGGAGCAGGTTCGGCAAGGCAGGGACCTTCGCAATTTGGAGATTGTGGAGCGTCTCCGTGGCCAAGGCGTCAATATATCTGTTGGTGAAGTGAAACGCGAGGGTGGAAAGGGAACTGTCGGAAGACCTCACTTCGCGGCCCTCTTGGTGAGGAAGGGTTATGTCACCGACATTCCAGAGGCCTTTTCCCGATACCTGGGCAGGGGGTGTCCCGCTTATGTGGAGAGGTACCGTCTTTCCTCGGCCGAGGCAATCGGGTTGGCTCACGCTGTGGGTGGAGTCGCGGTCTTGGCTCATCCGCTCACCCTGGGAGTGGAGGGTGGGGCACTTTCGGCGTTGCTTTCGGAACTGACCGAGCAGGGGCTGGATGGGATGGAGGCCTACTACGGAACGTATGGGCCGCCCACTCGTCGATCATTGGCCTGCTTGGCGAGACGCCATGGGCTGATACCCACCGGAGGTTCCGACTATCACGGGAGCTTCAAAGCAGACACAAGGCTGGGAGTGGGTCGGGGCGACCTGGTGGTCCCCGATGAAGCGCTGACCGAACTGCGCAGGGCGGCAGCCTTGCGGTCGGTTGCCAGTTGGCCAGGGCGATCATAAAGGGCAGGGCTATGGGGATGGGCGCCGCCGCCCTGGTGGTGTCGGGCGGGGTGTTGCTGTCCCGGGTGCTGGGATTGGCGCGAGAGACGATGTTGGCCGCTTTCATCGGAGTCAATGCGGTGGGAGACGTCTACCGGGCCGCCTTCTTGGTTCCCGATCTTCTCAACTATCTCTTGGCTGGGGGCTATCTGACCATCACCTTCGTGCCGATCCTGGCTTCCCGCCTGCAGGCGAGCGATCCCCACGGAGGCAACCAGGCGTTCGTGGCGGTCTTCAGAGTGGTGACCGGCCTGACCGCTCTGCTCACTGTGGGGCTAATGATCTGGACGGAACCGCTCATGGGCCTGATCTATCCGCAGCTGTCCCCCGCCCAACTCGAAGAGGTGATCAGACTCACTCGGATTGCCCTACCCGCCCAAGTGTTCTTCGTGGGGGGGTCCCTGCTGATGGGCTACCAATATGTTCATCGCCGCTTCCTGGTTCCGGTCACCGCCCCCATTGTCTACAACCTGTCCATAATCGTGGGAGGACTGGCGGGTGGACTCCTAACCGATCCGCCTCCCGCCGATGGATTCGTTTGGGGAGCGCTGGCGGGTGCGGTGATCGGAAACTTCTCCATCCAGTGGTGGGGCGCCCGCCGCGTGGGTCTGCGGTTGGTAAGGGGGGTGGCGTGGAAGCATCCAGCGGTCCGAACCTATTTGGCGCTGGCCATTCCGCTGATGGTCGGCCAGTCGGTGGCGGTTCTCGATGAGCAGTTCGTCCGGTTTTTCGGCCAACTGGCTGGAGAAGGTGGGATTTCGGCCCTTTCTTTCGCGCGAGTACTGAACATGGTCCCAGTGGGAATGGTGGCCCAGGCCGCCGGAGTGGCGGCTTTTCCCTTCTTGGCCTCCCTGGCGGCTTCGGGTCGCCACTCAGAACTGACCGAGACGACCTTGCGAACCGCCCGGATGACCCTATTCTTGGGGACCGGCGCGGCGGCTGCGGTGCTGGCGGTAGGGGGTCCCGGGGTGAGGCTGGTCTTTCAATGGGGGGCTTTTAGTGCCGCGGATTCGACGATGGTCGCACAACTGTTGGCTGTCTACGCGCTGGCTATTCCCGCCTGGGGTCTTCATCAGGTGATCTCCCGTTCGTTCTACGCAGAGCGAAGGATGTGGCCACCGGTGGTGATCGGCACCCTGGCTGCCGCGGCGGCAGTCCCGCTCTCCTTGGCGCTGGTTTCGGCTTGGGACACCCACGGGCTGGTTTGGGCCAGTGTTGCGTCCATGGCCGCCTATACGACGGCCCTCACTTTCTTTTGGTTGCGAGGCCGAGGGTTGGAGGGGAGGCGCTTGGTCTTGGGAATGGCTCGTTCCATAGTGGCCGGGGCGGCGGCAGCCGGGGCCGGCTGGCTAGTTGCCCGATGGTTCTCCGAAGAAGGGACCTGGGAAGTCGCCGAGGCGCTGGGCGCCTTCGTGGTGGGAGGAGCAACGGTCGCCCTGGTTTTCGCGGGTGCAGCCCGGATGATGGGAAGCAGGGAAGTTAAATCACTGTGGGCCGGATGGCTCCGAAACTTCGGCCGACACTCTTCAGAAGAGGCGTGATTGCTGTGAGATCGGCGCGCCTTCGTACCGGTTAGTACATGTGGGGCTGAACCGACACGGCGATCGACAATTCGATGTCACGGATTGCCTGCGAGGTGGCCTGGCCGATGAGGTCCATCTGGCGGACCTGAGCGATGCGGTCAGCCGCATTGCTAAGTTCGTGCTTGGAGAGCAGTTCGCTGAAAATGCCGCACCCATCTACCAGGCAGATGAGCATTACGTCGCGGGGGTCGGGGATCTCTTGGCCGAAAAGGACCTCCATGATGCGCAGCTTCACCTCCCGCTCCGCCTTGCCGTCCACAGTCGGATAGCGGCGGGACCGAAATGCCCACAGAACACGTTTTTCCTGGCGCTCCAGGATGCCGCGTTCCACCAGCCTCGATAAGGCCTCCTCGTGGAGAGCGCGGGCGTGTTCCACGGTTCGTTCCACCCAGTACCGGGTAGGTTTCATCCCTTCTGCGGCTATCTCGGCCAACGTTGGGTCCAGCAGGCTGTCGCCAACCGGCGTGGAGTCGATCAAAACCAAATTCTCAAGGTCGGTATCGATCCGGTTCTCCATTGCCAGGTCCATCAGCACCCCGCCCGCGATGCCGTACTCGAGCGACCAGTTGGGCACGCGCACGAACCTTCCATCATGATCACGAAGCAGGAGCAGGATGATTTCCTCTGCGAATCTCAGCATGAAGCTGTTCCTTCCCTTAGTTGTAAAGTCCCACCAGCGTTCTTTGCGGCCTTGCTGCACCGGAAGGTTTGCCACGGCAAAGTTTACCTGCTCACTACCTTACAGCCCATCCCCGGGCACTGACTTGGGCGTATCGCGCTAAACAGTGATTCAGCCGAATGCCCCTGGTCGAGCAGAAGTTTTCAGCCAGGGTTGTTCGGGTGGTCTGGTGGGAGCCGTGTTGCCGTTGAGGCCTGGGTCGGGGCGCGGCATAAGATCGGCGGGAGTAAGTCGCCCGGCTCGCATCCAGGCGGACAGTTGCTTGGAAGCGTGAGGGCGACGAGCCCGGGCTGCCTGCTTTCGTCTCCGAACCTGCTCTAACACCGCCGCCAGCACTGCCGCCTCGTATTCACCGGCCCCGCCTTTTATCTCGAACCTGTCAATCATTGGGATGGCTCCACCAATTCGATCAGCGTCCCCGCCAAATCGCGGGGATGAACGAAAGCGATCCGGTTACCTCCGCCGCCCTGACGAGGCTTGGAATCGACCAGTCTTGCTCCTTGGGACTTCAGATGTTCCAAGGCCACCTCGATGTCGGCCACCGCCATTGCCAGGTGGTGAACTCCTTCTCCATTCCTGGCCAGGAACCGGCCCACCGGAGTGTCGGGTCCGAGCGGCTGGAGCAATTGGATGAATGATCCGCCCAAAGGAAGCATCGCCTCCTCCACTCCCTGCGAGGCGACCGTCTCCCGATACAAGGGGGTGATCCCGTATTTGGTCCGGTACTCGCCCAAGGCGTGGTCAAGGTTATGCACGGCTATGCCGACGTGATCAAGGTTCAAGAGTTTGATAAGCAATACCCGCTGTCCGGCCTTTAGACACTACAAAACACCCTCAGGTTACGGGCAAAGGGCAACAATCGAAAAAGGCTGCCCGAGCACTCAACTACCCTCCCTGTAGATGATGAGTCTTGCCAATCCCGTCATTTGTTCTATCGCCCGTACGCCCATCGGTCGGTACCTGGGAGGTCTGGCGCCGCTGCGGGCTGTTGATCTGGGAGGACGGGCCATCGCGGCAGCCTTGGCGCGTTCCGGCGTTTCCCCGGGCGATGTAGACGAAGTGGTTTTCGGTCACGTTCTGGTGGGAGGAGAGGGTCAAATCACGGCCCGCCAGGCGGCGATCAGAGCCGGTCTGCCCATGACGGTTCCCGCCTTGAACGTCAACAAGGTGTGTATTTCGGGTCTGGTTGCCTTGAACTTGGCGTCCCAGTCCATTCGTTTGGGCGAGGCGAACTTCGTGGTGGCGGGAGGAATGGAGTCGATGAGCAATGCACCCCACATGCTGCGAGGTCTGCGCTCCGGGCGGCGGATGGGAGACGCGGCGTTGGTGGATGTCATGACTCACGACGGTCTGTTCTGTGCTTTCAACAAGTGCACTATGGGCGAGATGTCGGATGGGGTCAACACCAAATTGGGCCTCACTCGCGCTCAGCAGGACGAATGGTCCGCAGAGAGTCATCGCCGGGCCGCCCACGCCACTGATGAGGGCCACTTTTCCCGGGAGGTCGTTGCGGTGGAGGTCCCCCAACACCGCGGCAACCCGGTGACCATGGCAGCCGATGAAGGCATCCGCCCCGGAATCACCGCCGACAAGCTAGCAGGACTGCGCAGTGCCTTTACTTCCGAGGGAACGCTGACAGCTGGGAACTCGTCGCAGATCTCGGACGGAGCGGCGGCGTTGGTGGTGGCAAGTCGCTCGGCAGCCGAGGCCATCGGCGTCCCGATCCTGGCGGAGATACTTTCCTATGGCCAGTCGGCGGGACCTGACGCCACGCTTCATGAGCGGCCGGCCGACGCTTTGGCGGTGGCGCTCAAACGGGCTGACCTAGCTCCATCCGATCTGGCCATGGTTGAAATCAACGAGGCATTCGCCGCGGTTTCTTTGTGGTCGGCCCAAGTTCTGGGAATCCCATTTGAGAAAGTCAATGTATACGGGGGGGCCGTAGCCTTGGGGCATCCCATCGGCGCCACCGGCGCCCGCCTGGTGGTCACTCTGGTCAATGCGTTGCGAGAGGCCGGCGGTGGTTACGGAGCGGCGACCCTGTGCGGCGGCGGCGGCCAGGGTGATGCATTGGTTATAAGGGTGGAGTGATGGCCTCGGTCTCCGGTCACAGTTACACCTTCGATTTGGCCAAAGTAACGGAGCGGGCGGCAATCGCTGCTGCCCATTGGCAGGGGAGAGCCAACAAAGAGGCCGTTGACCAGGCGGCGGTGGATGGGATGCGCGAACATCTGGGCACCATCGATCTGGACGGAGTGGTGGTGATCGGAGAGGGGGAAAAGGACCACGCTCCCATGCTTCACAACGGGGAACGAGTGGGGAGCGGACGAGGCGCCCGGGTCGACATAGCCGTCGATCCGGTGGACGGCACCGCCCTGACCGCTCGTGGGGGCCCGGGAGCTCTGTCGGTCATCGCCTTATCTGAGCGGGGGACCATGTTCTCACCCGGGGGTCTGGTCTACATGGACAAGTTGGTGGTGGGCCCGGAGGCCGTGGGAGTGATCGATTTGGAGGCCCCGGTGAGCCACAATCTCCGCCAGGTGGCCAAGGCAAAGGGCCTGGACCTCGACCAGTTGACGGTGATCATGTTGGACCGTTCCCGCAACCAGGATTACATGAGGGAGGTCCGCGCAGTGGGAGCGCGGATCCGGCTAATCGGTGACGGTGACGTCTCTGCGGCGATCGCCACGGCTCAGCCTGAGACGGGAATCGATCTGCTGGTGGGTATCGGAGGATCGCCGGAGGCTGTGATAGCAGCCGCTGCGATGAGATGCATGGGGGGAGAGATCCAAACGCGTCTATGGGCGGGCACGGAACAGCAGCGCCAATATGCGAGAGAACATGATCAGGACCTCGATCAAGTGATGACCACCGCCGATCTGGTGGGAGGAGGCGAAGCCTATCTGGCCGCCACTGGGGTGACCACCGGTGAGTTCTTACGGGGCGTGGCGTTCGGTCACGAACAGGCCATCACTCATAGCGTCACCATGCGAGCCAGCACCGGGACCATCCGCTACATCCAGACCTACCACAACTTGGCTCGGTTGGAAGGACAATAGACACGATCAGACAGGAGTTGAGGTCCGGGCCAACCAGAGAAGAGAGATGGTTTGAGGAAGGGTCAAATGTCCAGTGCTGGCTGTGAGCATTGAGGTCAGCGGGCGACGTCAGGCGCAATGGGGTGGCCGGAGTCTCGTTCACGCACCGCTTGGGCAAACCCAACCTGTTCGGCTCGCTGCTTGAACCAGAGGCCCTCGGGCGAATGGCGGGCAATTCCGTCGAACAGGGTGGCGAGCATCTGGGTTCCGGCCAGTCCCATGTTGTCCAGCACCTGGTTGATCATCATCTTGTTCATCATCAACTGATTGCGGGGAATGCCTTTGATCCGGTCGGCCAACTCCGCTACCCGGGCGTCGAGTTGGTTTTCGGGGACGGTGTCCATCACCAAACCGATGCGTCTGGCTTCCACTCCGTCGATCAGGTCGCCGGTCAACAGCATCCGTTTGGCTTGTTCGGCGCCTACCCGGTAGACCCACATGGCGGTGGTGGGGACGCCCCACACGCGGGCGGGCGGGTATCCGATCTTGGCGTTCTCAGCCATTACCACCAGGTCGCAGGCCAGTGCGATATCCGATCCTCCCGCCACCGCGTATCCTCGAACCTTGGCGATGGTGGGCTTGGTGCAGCGCCACAGTGACATGAAGTCCCGGGTGTTGCGGCTCATCATCCGATAGTCCACGGTGGGATCCCAAGGCATTTCCTGGGTGTGGGGCTCGTCGGCCTGCTCGGCGAACTCTTTCAGGTCATATCCTGCGCAGAAGGCCCGGCCCGCTCCGGTCAGGATCACCACATGAACCTGTGGGTCGGCATCGGCCGCTTCCACGGCCGCCCGGATCTCGCCCGGCATCTGCATGTCGATGGCGTTGAGCCGTTCGGGACGGTTGAGGGTGATGGTGGCTATCCGGCTGGAGACTTCGTAGCGAATACTCTGGTAATCCATTGCTCCCAAGATGATCGGGTGGTGCTTTTCTATTTAAGCGGGGCGGCCAGGGATTTGTGCAACATCTGATGACGGTCCTTATCGGGAGAGACCGCGTTCGGAGCCTCTGGGAGAAGTAAACCTGCTCTGGTCAGGGCTTGCAACAGCCCTCCTGCGAAATAACTATCAAGTGAGGCATCCCCGAGAGGGTGATATCCGTGATGGTTGATGAGAATCCCGGCGCTCCCGGCCGCCTGGGCGGCGGTCAAATCATCATCGGTGTCTCCGATCATGACTACCCGGTGCGGTGGAATTCCTTTTGCCGCCTCTTGGAGGTGATCAGGAAACATGCCGACCTTGCTTCGGTCCGGAGATCCCCGCAGGCCGTCGACGCGAGTGAAATAATGGGCAATTTCAAGCTCTGCGACCAGGGTGTTCAAGGAGTCGTGGGGATACAGTGAGAGAATCGACTGGGTGGCGCCGTTATGGGCCACCATCTCCAGGGCCGGGATGGCTTCGGTGGCAAGCTGGGCGAGGTGGAGACTGCTTTCGTAAGAAACAAGAAAGCGGTTACTTACCTGCTCCCACTCCGATGGGGTGAGATCCCGCCCGAGGGCCCGCCGGTAGAACATAGGGAGGGGCCGGGTGAACAATTTGACGTATTCGGGGAGATCAAGCGGGCCGGCGCCGACCAACTGGAGAGCATCGTTGGTGGCCAGATGCACCTGGGGAAGATCGTCCCAAAGAGTCCCGTTCCAGTCCCATACCACGTGATAAACCATTTCATCCAGAGGATATGACGGATAGTTGGACGAGAATCCGGGTTTGTAGGGGACCTCTACCGCCAGAACTATTTCGACTCCCTTCGCTATCTGGAGGCGGCACCTAACAGGTAGGCGTTCAAACGGCGCCTTGTCCTGGGAGCGTGCGGAAATAGCATTTTGCTATGGGCGCACGGCAACCGTGGTGTATTGCCTTGTTAGCCGCGATTTTGTGTCTATTGAAATAGGAGTCTGTGGTGGGCGGTCACCTGTTGGGAAGAGTACGGTGGCGGTATCGTGGTTCGCTGGTGGTCCTAGGGGTGGTGGGGCTGTTGTCAGGCATGTTCGGTCCAGTGGTAGCAGACGCAGAAGGTGATGCTGAACAGGCACGTCAAGACACAGCGATCAATGCACTGGCGGTGCTAGGCATTTTGGATGACACTGACTGTAAGGGGGAGTCGGATTGTCTGGAGTAGATGATTGAACGGTGGGTAGCTGCAGTGTGGCTTGTCCGAGCCCTGGAGGGAGGGCCATCTGCCCCAGTGGAAACCTCTCGATTTGAGGATGTGGACGCCGGACAGTGGTGGGCGCCATATGTTGAGCGCTTGGCGGAGTTGGGAGTGACCAGGGGATGCGCGACGGAACCTGATCGGTTCTGTCCCAACTCTCCGGTCACTCGCGGGCAGATGGCCACCTTCCTGGCTCGCGCCTTGCGTTTGGAGCCGGTGGATGTGGTCGGGTTCATCGATGTGGCGGGGAATAGGCGCCGGGAGAACATCGGGGCGGCGGCTGCGGCAGGTATTGTGCAGGGCTGCCCGACCGGGAGTTTCCGGTTTTGTCCTGGCGCGGAGGTGACCCGGGGAGAAATGCGGATGGTTCCAATGTCTCTGCGGTTTCCTTGGCCAGCGCTCTCGATCTCATTGCCCCTCTGCCTGCAGCGCCCGTTGGGCGCTTCGCGTTCACCAGTGCCCAGGGAAACGATGAGATCTTTGTGATGGATGCGGATGGTTCTCGCCGCCTTACCGATAACGACGTGAGGGATTCTGATCCGGTGTGGTCTCCTGACGGCACCCGAATCGCTTTCGAGAGTCACGAGGACGGCTACGGGGAGATTGTGGTTATGGATGCGGACGGCGCCAACCGCCAGGCGGTCACCAACGACCGACACCACGACGAGTATCCGGTGTGGTCTCCTGACGGAACGCAGATCGCCTACACCAGCAACCGCGACCGTCGCTACGATGTGGTTGCAATCGATGCTGACGGTTCGAATCGCCGGCAACTCACGGACACCGCCTCCCTGGATTTCCCTTCCGGTGTGGTCGCCCGACGGTAGCCGGATGATCTTCACCAGTACCCGTGACGGCGACGCGAAGCTGTTTGTGATGGATGCGGACGGCGCCAATCTCCAGCAACTAACCGACAACGAGTCCCACGACATACGTCCAACGTGGTCTCCCAATAGTTCTCGTATTGTCTTCATGAGTACCCGCGACGGTGACGGCGACATTTATGTGATGGATGCGGACGGGTCCAATGTTCAGCAACTGACGAATTTCGATTCCTTCGAATGGGGGCCGAGATGGTCTCCTGATGGTTCGCTAATCGCTTTCGAGAGCCGGCAGCCCACGGGTTGGAAGGTCTTTGTGATGGACCCAGACGGTTCCAACCTGCGGCTACTCACCGACAATGAACACGACAACGAGTATCCAAAGTGGTCCCCAGATGGTTCCCGCATCGTTTTCGAAAGTACCAGTGAGGGATATTCGGAAGTGGCGGTGGTGGACGCGGATGGCTTGAACCAAAGGCTGCTAACCGACAATGATGTGACGGACGGCGGTGCGTCGTGGTCTCCAGACGGGACCCGCATCGTTTTCCACAGCGAACGCGAGGGCAACAGAAACATCTTTGTGATGGACGCGGACGGCTCCAACGTTCGACAACTTACCAACACGGATTTTGAGGATGAGTACCCGGTGTGGTCCCCCGATGGTTCGTATATCGCCTTCGAAAGCTATCGCGCGGGCAGCTGGCAGATTTTTGTGATGGACGCGGACGGTTCCAACGTTCGACAGATCACCGACAACGACCTTGATGACTTCGGTGTCACATGGTCGCCGATAGGCAAGTAACCGGGCTGCCCGGCTGATGGACCTTGAAGTGGGGTGGCGTGCTGGCAAGCCCGTGCGGGGGCGTTTTCTCAGGACGTGGGTTGGGCGCTCGGCCCCGGGCGGCCCGACCAAGAGGAGGTTGTCTGTGATGGTTGCTGATAGGGAGAAGTTTCGGTTGCGTGGCTCATTGGTGTTTCTGGGCGTGGCGGGATTGGTCCTGGGACTGTTGGGACCCGTGGGAGCGCAAGGATCCGGGGCCTTCGGGGATGACAATGGCAGTGTTCACGCTCCGGCGATCGACGCGCTGGCCGGTAGGGGGATATTCGTGGGCACCGAGTGCGGGGAGGATGCGTTCTGTCCTGAAGAGGCACTACAGCGGTGGGTGATGGCGGTGTGGATGGTGAGGGCGTTGGAACAAACGCCGCCCGCCCCGGTGATTTCCTCGCGATTCGCGGATGTGGACGCCGGACAGTGGTGGGCACCGTATGTGGAAAGGCTGGCCGAGTTGGGTCTAACCAAAGGTCGCAGCGCCGATCCGGAGAAGTTCTGTCCCGATGCTTTCGTGAGTCGTGGGCAGATGGCAACATTCCTCGTCCGCGCCATGGGTCTGCGCCCCGCTGCTTCCGCCGGTTTGTTGACACCGTGGGCAACACTCACGCGGGGAGCATCGACTCTTTGGCGGCCGCCAATGTTACGCGAGGGTGTGCCACTGACCCGGCGAGATTCTGTCCCGAGGTTCCGGTGACCCGAGGGGAGATGGCCACATTCCTGGCCCGTTCTCTGGGTCTGGTTGCCCTGCCGGTTGCGGATTACGCGGTTGCTGAACAAGCCAAGATGCGGATCGCTTTCACCAGGTACGACACCCGCGGACAGGATGATGACGCAGTGGTAATGGATGCTGACGGCAGCAATCACCGAATCCTGACTCACGGAGACGACCCGGCGTGGTCGCCTGACGGTTCTCGAATTGTATTCCACAGCCGGGGTGAGATCTTCGCTATTGATGCGGATGGGGAAGGCAAGCAATATCTTGCCAGTGGTCGGCTTCCGGCGTGGTCGCCTGACGGCACCCAAGTCGCTTTTGTCTCTTCGGGGGATCTCTTCGTGGTTAATGCCGATGGCGGGGATCTGCGCCAACTGTCCCAAGGGCTTCCATCGATGACCTGATTTGGTCACCGGATGGTAAGCGAATCGCCTACCACAGTCACCCTCAGGGAGATCCCAACGCCGAGATCTACTTGATAGATTCGGACGGTACTAACGATCGACAACTCACCGACAACGATTACAGCGATTGGGCGTTGGCGTGGTCGCCTGACGGCACAACCATCGCCTTCTATAGCCATTCAAATATTTTTCTGATGGATTCGGACGGCGGAAACCCGCGCCTCCTTGTACACGGTGCCTATCCGGCGTGGTCGCCTGACAGCAAGCGGATTACCTTCTCCCTGCATGGAGACATCTTTGTAGTGGATTCTGATGGTGGCAACCTACAGCAAATCACCGATGACTCTATCCAGGACAGCCATCCCGAATGGTCCCCCGACGGCAAGTATGTGGCCTATCAGGGCGTTTTGGGCAGTGACACCGAGATCTTCGTGGTAGAGGCCGAAGGTGGGACGCGTCGACAACTCACCAGCAACCACATTGCTGAAAGCGAACAGGCCTGGTCGCCTGACGGCAAGACCATCGCCTTCACCCGCTCCTACCGAAGCGAGATTCTCCTGATGGATGATGACGGCGCCAATCAGCAGCAACTCACCTACAACAACGACAATGACACTGGGCCGGTGTGGTCTCCCAACGGCATGTGGATAGCTTTTCTGGGCAGCCGGGGCCGGGACAGTGAGATCTTTGTGGTGGATCCGGTTGGCGGCAACCTGTACCAAATGACCGACAGTGACTATCAGGTGTGGGATCCAACTTGGGCGCCCGACAGTGCCACAATTGCTTTCACCAGTCGGGGTTCCGGCTTCGACCTGGAGGTATTTGTGGTGGGAGACCAAGGCCGATATGTTCGGCAGCTCACCGACGACACCACTTCGGTGGAAGGATTTGTCTGGTTTCTGGATGGTGGGCAGTTGTATGTAGCCAATGCCCGCGGTCGTAACTTCGGGCTATTCGCAGTGAATGTGGAGGGGGGCGAGCCGCAAGCCTTGGCCGACAACAACTACAGCCCGGCAGATGGGATGGTGTGGTCACCGGATCGGACCCGCGTGGCCTTTACCAGTAACCGTGACGGTGATGATGAGATCTATGTGATGGACGCGGACGGGTCCAACAAGCAGCGACTCACCGACAACGACGCTGATGACCGTGGTCCTGTGTGGTCCCCGGATGGCTATGCAATTGCCTTCACCAGTGATCTTAACGGTGATGATGAGATCTTTGTCATGTATGCGGATGGCAGCAACCTGAGACAGCTAACCACTCATACTTATAGGTGCCCCCAGGCCGGGGCGGGTCTGACCCGACAGCTACCTGGCCGATTGTGCCTTTGAGTCGATCTGTCGGCCCGCCTTCGGTCTGGGGGCGGTGCTCTCCCGACAGAGCGGCTGTGACCTGATAGGAGCTTTGCTTCTCCCTCATTCTGAGTGGTCTGTCCACCGCTTTTTCGGGTCAGTGGAGAACAGAAACGAATTCTACCTTTGAGAGGAGAAGATGCATATGTCAAAGGATGATCGGATTGTGTTTGGTGGGGTGGACACCCACCGGGATGTTCATATGGCGGTGGTGGTGGACAGCACCGGTCGGGTCTTGGGAACAGCCTCCTTCGTGGCCGATGCAGGCCGGTTATCAGCAACTGGGCGACTGGTTGGGGTCACACGGTCGAGTGGTCCGGGTCGGTATAGAGGGCACGGGCAGTTACGGCGCCGGCCTGGCCCGTTATCTAACCGAGGCCGGTGTCGAGGTGACAGAGGTGAACCGTCCCAACCGGCAGTTGCGCCGCCGGTTGGGCAAGACCGACGCCACCGACGCCCAAGGAGCGGCACGGGCGGTTCTCAACGGACAGGCCACTGCGGTGCCCAAAAGCGGCAACGGTCGGGTGGAAGCAATACGGATGCTTTCGGTGGCCCGCCGTTCGGCGACCAAAGCCCGCACCCAGGCCATAAACCAGCTGCACGCTTTGGTGGTAACCGCCCCCGACCAGGTCAAACACCAACTGGGGGGACTGCCGGCCAAAGCCCGCGTCAAGGCCTGCGCCGGTTTCCGTCCCCGAACAGCCACCATCACCGTCACCTACGCCAAAAAGGCGCTGCGTTCCCTGGCCCGCCGATATCAGGCGCTCACCGCCGAGATCGAAGAGCTCACCACCCAGATCAACCATCTCTGCGCCCAGGCGCTGTTAGCCGCCTCCGGAGTCGGCGCCGACACCGGCGCTGTTAGCCGCCTCCGGAGTCGGCGCCGACACCGCCGCTGCCCTGTTGGTCACCGCTGGTGACAACCCCGAACGCATGCAATCGGAAGCGTCCTTCGCAGCATTGTGCGGCGCCAGTCCCGTCCAGGCGTCGTCGGGACGGACCATACGCCACCGTCTCAACCGGGGCGGCAACCGCCAAGCCAACAATGCCCTGTGGCGGATCGCCATCACCCGCATGCGCTACGACCAGACCACCATCGCCTACGCCCAAAAAAGACAAACAGAAGGCAAAAACCGCCGGGAGATCATCCGCTGCCTGAAACGCCACATCGCCCGCCAGATCTACCACCTGCTCACCAATCCACCCGAAACTCCCAACGGCGCCCATCTTCGCTGTCTACGCAAAAACGCGCTAACAACCCTCACCCACGCCGCCACAGCCCTACAAACCTACCCAGTACGCCTCTCACAACTCGAGCGAGGCATCTACCACAACCATCAACTCGCCACCCAATACCACCAATGGCTCACCGCCCTCACACCCCACCAAAACTCGATTTGACAACCATAGGAGCATCGACAACGACTACGCCGATCAAGCCCCGGCCTGGATGCCGGGCCGCTAGGAACGAGCGTTGATCGACGGTCCGGCTGTTGGTGGGCGGGCGGTGCCCAGTTTGGGTGCGGGGTTAAAAGGGCGCCTCTCCCAGACCAACCACGTCCATCTTGACGAAGCGGCCCGGATCGGATCTGTCTGTCGGGCCTATCTGAGCCAGTGATCGGGTTCCGTCGGTCGTCTCCACCAAAGTGGTCAAGCTCTTTCTGTCCAGACACGAACCTCTTGAAACGGTGAGTTCGCCGCCCCAAGTCCTTCGCGCCGAATTGATGATCTGCAGTCCGGCCGACCCAATGTCCAGCAGGAACCCGTTAGGGTCCATCACTCTCAGGATGCCTTGGTAGGAGTCGCTCACGGGTTTATCAGATTAGCCATGCTCATGCGCGCCTTGGCTCGACAGGTTCTGGTAGTAGATGCGGCGCAGGCCCTCCAATTCTCCGGAGACGGCACCCAAGCGGTCGTCGAGTTCGCGGATCTTGGCCCGCAGCCGCTTGTTTTCTGCTTCCAGTTGGACTGCCCGCCCGGCGGTGCTGGCCAATATTTCCCGGTGCCGTCGTCGGCTTCGCCTCTCTCTTTGTATCTCTAGAAGTTGGTCCTGTAGTTCCATCACCATCTTCGCCCCCTCCAGATTGAGCCCGGCCGAGGTGAGTTCACTGATGAGTAGCAGCCTGTCGATGTCCTGCTGGGAGTAGCGGCGGGTGCCTCCCTCGGTGCGGTAGGGCGACAACAGGCCGCGCCGTTCGTAGATGCGCAAGGTCTGAGGATGCATGCCCGATAACCGGGCCGCCACCGATATCACGAACACGGCTTCCTGTCGGCTACTCATTGTTCAACACAAAATGGGAGCGTATATCGTTGCCATCCAACTCGGCGAGGTTTTCCAGCAGTTTCCGCTGCTGTGTGGTGACACGTTTGGGGATCTGGACTCTGGCTTCCACCAGTAGGTCACCGGCTTTGCCCTTGCGGGTGGGCACTCCTCGCCCTCTGATTCGAAAGGTCTTGCCGTTGGGGGTACCGGGTGGAACCCGCAGCTTGACGGCCCCGTTGAGGGTGGGAATCTCCAAGGTGGCGCCCAGGGCGGCTTCGCTGTAGGTAAGGGGCAGCACCAAATTGAGATGGTTGCCGCGCCGCTCGAATAGTGGGTGGCGTTCGACTTCCACCTTCAATATCAGATCACCCGGTGGTCCACCGGATTGGCCCGCCGCGCCCTTCCCTCTGATCCTTAAGCGGCTCCCGTCCTTGACGCCGGCGGGAATCTTGACGTGTACCTTGCGGGTGCGGTGGCGGGCTCCTCTTCCCCGACACCCCGGACAGGGGTCTTTGATCATCCTTCCCGAGCCTTGGCACTGGCGGCAGGGTCGGCTGAACGAAAACATTCCCTGGTTCTGGACGCTCGTGCCCTGTCCCGAGCAGGCCGGACAGATGTCGGGTATGGTGCCTGCCCGAGCTCCCGTACCCCGACAGTCGGGACAGGTGGCCTGGCCCTTCACCGCAATGGATCTGGTGAGGCCCTCCAGGGATTCTTCGAAGGCGATTTGCAACTCAGCGGTGAGGTCTGCACCTTTGGCGGTCCTCGTCTGCCGTCCCGCCCGTCCGAACAGATCCCCGAAGCCTCCCAGGCCCCCCAGTAGGTCTTCCAGATTGACCTGTCCCCCGAACGGAGAACCGCCGCCACCTACACCTGGGAAGTGTCGATACCCTCCCGACTCGACCAGGCGGCGGACCTCGTCGTATTCCTTGCGCCGCTCGGCATCCGAGAGAACCGAGTAGGCCTCAGAGATCTCCTTGAACCTCTCCGCTTTGCTGTCGTCACCGGGGTTGGCGTCGGGGTGGTGGAGCCGGGCGAGCTTACGATAAGCGCGCTTGATCTCCTCGGCGCTGTTGGATCTGCTGACCCCCAGGGTCTGATAGAAGTCCTTATCTACCCAGTCGCGATTCATCTACTCAGATTCACCCCTTCTGGTAACCAGGACCAAGGCGGGCCGTAGGAGTTGTCCCTTAAGCTGATACCCGCGGCGCACCTCGTTCGACACAATCACCGCTCCGTCTCCCTCCGGTGGGGCGTTGATCGGTTGGTGTATGTCGGGGGAAAAGTCTTGGCCGGCGGTGGGGACGATCTCCAGGCCATGGTTCTGCAGGGTGCTCAGCATCAACTCGTAGGTGGCCCTTATCCCCGACAGGACGTTCTGTTCCTGGTCGGAGGACACCTCTATCCCCAGTGCCGCATCGAAGCTGTCCAGGACGGGCAGCATAGACGTCACGGCCCGCCCCTCCGCTCGGGAGGCGATGGTTGACTGTTCCCGGCGCATTCGCTTGCGGTAATTGTCCAGGTCGGCCACCGCCCGCAGGTAGGACTGATGAGCTTGCTCGGCTCTCTGCTCCGCCTCATGAAGGGCCGCCATAACGATGGTCAGGGTCTCGGCGGGATCCTGGGAAGGCTCTTCCGTCCCTTCGGGAAGGTCGGCATCCGGTCCCGCCTCGTCCTGCTCCGCGACTATCTCCACCTCTTGGGCAGGAACGTGCTCCAATGTGAGATCGGAGCCCACCGCGTCAAGGGTGTGTTGGGAGTCGTCCACTGTCTATTCGTCCTCGTCTTCGATGATCTCGGCCTCCACCACATCGTCATCATGGTCTTCGCCGCTGGTGGCTTCGCTCTGCTGGGCTTGGGCGGCTGCCTCTTGGTAGAGGCGGGTAGCCATCTGCTGGCTGGCCGCGATCATCGCTTCCATTTTCTCGCGCACCGCCGCGGAGTCGGCGTTTTGATCCTCCAGTACCGCCCGCAGGTCGGATAGCGCCGTTTCCAAGGCACTCTTCTCTTCGTCGGTCAACTGTTCGCTCTGTTCCGACATGAGTTGCTCGGTTTGATGCACCAGTTGCTCAGCTTGGTTGCGGGTCTCGACGGCCTCTCGCTTCTTGCGGTCCTCTTCCTCGTACTGCTCGGCGTTACGGACCATTTCGTCGATCGCGTCCCGGCCCAGGGCAGTTCCGCCCGTGATGGTCATGGCCTGCTGCTTGCCGGTGGCCAAATCCTTGGCGGAGACGTTCACTATCCCGTTGGCGTCGATGTCGAAGGTGACCTCGATTTGGGGCACCCCCATGGGGGCGGGGGGAATCCCGGTCAGAAGGAACTTGCCCAGGCTCTTGTTATCCATGGCCATGGCGCGCTCTCCCTGCAGCACATGGATCTCCACCGACGGTTGGTTACTGTCCGCGGTGGTAAAGATCTCCGAGCGGCGGGTGGGGATGGTGGTGTTGCGCTCGATCATCTTGGTCATCACCGCTCCCTTGGTTTCCACCCCCAGGGTCAGCGGAGTGACGTCCAGCAGCAGGACATCTTTCACCTCGCCCTTGAGCACACCGGCCTGGATAGCAGCTCCGGCTGCCACCACCTCGTCCGGGTTGACTCCCCGGTGGGGCTTGCGTCCGGACAGCCTTTCCACCAACTCCTGCACGGCGGGCATGCGGGTGGACCCTCCCACCATCACGACATGGTCGATGTCCGACGTCTTGACACCCGCGTCCTTCACGGCGGAGAGGAAGGGCCTTTCCAAACGCTTGAGGAGAGGCTCGGAAAGCCTTAGGAACTCCGAGCGGGTCAGTTTGTACTGCAGGTGCAGCGGTCCGGCCGAGGTAGCTGTCACGAAGGGAAGGTTGACTTCGGTCTCGGCCACGGAGGAAAGCTCTATCTTGGCTTTCTCGGCGGCTTCCCGGAGTCGCTGGACGGCCATCCGATCGGCGGCGAGGTCAACTCCGTGTTCATCGCGGAAACGCTTGTTCAGCCAGTTGATGATGGCCTGGTCCCAGTCGTCGCCACCCAGATTGGTGTCACCGCTGGTCGACTTTACCTCAAAGACGCCTTCGCCGATCTCCAGGATGGAGACATCGAAAGTTCCGCCACCCAAGTCGAATACCAGGATGGTCTGATCGTCCTCCTTGTCGAGGCCATAAGCAAGTGAAGCCGCGGTCGGCTCGTTGATAATGCGCAGCACGTTCAGCCCGGCGATGACTCCGGCCTCCTTGGTGGCCTGACGCTGCGCGTCGTTGAAGTAGGCGGGGACGGTGACCACCGCGTCGGTGATGGGCTCCCCCAGATAGGCTTCGGCGTCGCGCTTGAGTTTGAGCAGTACCCGGGCCGCGATCTCCTGCGCCCGATAGGTCTTTTGGTCGACCTCGATGGACCAGTTGGTGCCCATTTCTCTCTTCACCGAGCGGACGGTGAAGTCGGGATTGGTGATGGCCTGCCGCTTGGCTACCTCTCCCACTAGGATCTCTCCGTCCTTGAAAGCCACCACCGAGGGCGTGGTACGCGACCCCTCGGCGTTGGCGATGATAACCGGATCGGCGCCGTCCAAGGCGGCGATCACGCTGTTAGTGGTTCCGAGGTCAATTCCGACTGCGGATGCCATATTGATTGCTCCTCCGTTGTTTCGATTTGAGGCACGGTCCCCGCACCAGTCGGTGAAGGGTCCGTATTGGCTGTTCTATCTATTACAACCTAACAAAGGGGCTATCATATTTCCGCAATCGCTAATTGTCAAATCGACTTTTCTGCTGGAGCCGATGTGCTTAGTCGGAGGGCTTCAAGTCCAGTGAGCAGGAGTTGAGGCAATAACGCATCCCGGCAGGGCCGGGGCCGTCCGGGAACACATGTCCGAGGTGACCCCCGCACGCCTTGCACAGCACTTCGGTGCGGACCATGCCGTGTGCAGTGTCGATACGGGTTTCAATTCGTTGCGGATCCATGGCTTCCCAGAAGGAGGGCCACCCGGTGCCCGAATCAAATTTGGTGTTGGAATCGAACAGTTCCATTCCGCATCCCGCGCAGGCGTAGATTCCGGGGTCCTTGGTGTTCCAGTAAGTGCCAGTGAAGGGGTGCTCGGTGTCGCCTTCCCGCAGCACGCGGTATTGCATCGGGTCAAGGCGCTCCCGCCACTCGCCGTCGGATTGGGGTAGGGCAGTCTTTTCGCTCATATCCATGAACTTTACAGAAAGAGGTTTCGGTTGTTCCGGTGGTTGCAGTTGCTTTTGCGACCAGGTGTTGCCCCGTTCGGTCGGGCGGCGGATGCAGTGAACCTTTCTTGTATCCGTGCCTCGGTGGGTGGCAGGCCAAGGGCAGTTCCCCTCCTTCGATATGATTGAAGAGGCCGCCGCGGCGAGAGGCCCAAGGAAGAAAATGACCTTTTATGATGTCGTGACCCTGGGTGAGACGATGCTGCGCCTGACCCCGCCTGGGGCGGGCCGGCTGGACCAAGCTCGTCGCTTCGAGGTGGAGGTAGGCGGCACCGAATCGAACACGGCGGTGGGACTGGCCCGGATGGGGTTACGCTGCGCGTGGATTTCGCGCCTTCCCAGGTCGCCGCTGGGGGACCTGGTATGCGCCGAGCTTTCCCGCCACGGGGTGGATGTCTCCCATGTGGTGCGACGCCCCGGCGAACGCCTCGGCCTCTACTTCTACGAGGATGGCCCACCGGCCCGGCGCCAGCGGGTGGTCTACGACCGGGCGGCCAGCGCCGCCAGTGGCCTCAGTCCCACCGACATCGACCCCGGGCTGTTCTCCTCTGAGCGTTGCCGGCTGGTGCACCTCACCGGTATCACTCCGGCCATCGGCGAGTCAGCTCGACTGACCACGCGCCATGTCATGGAAGTGGCCCGCGCCGCCGGGCGGCCGATCAGCTTCGACACCAACTACCGGGCCGGCCTGTGGTCGCCAAGAGAAGCCCGCGGCGAACTGTTGCACCACATGCAGCGGGCGTCGATTGTCATTTCCTCGGCCAGCGACCTGATGACGGTGTTCTCGACCGGGTCGGACCCCGAAGGCGCCCTGGAATGGCTCCGGCGGCGGTTGCCCGACCAGGTATGCGTGGTCACCCGGGGGGCCGAGGGGGCGATCGCCTGCCTCCCGGGGAGCGAAATGGTGTATCGTCCGGCCATTCCCACCACGCCCATCGGCCGGCTGGGCGGCGGCGACGCCTTCAACGCCGGTTTTCTGTACGGCTGGCTGCAGTTCCCTCCGGGTCCCGACAAGTTGGGACGCTGCCTGGACTGGGGCGTGGCCGCCGCCAGCCTGAAGTACGCCACCCCCGGAGACATGGCAGTTGTGGACAAAGACGAGATCGCGGCCTTGCTGGAGAACCGCCCCACCCCGGGACGGGTGCAGCGATAACGCCTGGCCGAAACCGACCCACCACCGCAATCACATTTGGGTATGTCGGACAGTCTTAGGGGGTGTTGCCGGTCCTAGCGAACATGGTCTGGCAGCGTTTCGGATACAAAGAGCATTATTGAAGGAGACAGATCAGGTGATCCAACAGCACTGTCTGGCTGGAGGACAGCTTGCCCCGGGCTTCGGAAATGGAAAACCACTCGGCCCGGTCGATTTCAGGAAACTCCTGGGTCTTTCCGGAGCGGGGCGGCCATTCCATTGAGAAGAGCCCTGGGGCAAGTGCGGCCGTATTGAAATCGGCTTCCACCGCCCAGATGTTCATGATCTGGTTGGCGGCCTTGACCTGGGGGAGCGGTAGCCACGGATCCGATGGCGCCTTCCAACCCGTTTCCTCCTCGAACTCGCGGGTAGCAGTCTCCAAAACAGTTTCGTCTTGATGCGGCGCTCCCTTGAACACCGTCCACGCGCCCTGGTCCCGGCGAGCCCAGAACGGCCCACCGTAATGGCCGAGCAGCACTTCCAGAGCCCCGGATGCACGGCGGCGATAGATCAGCAATCCTGCACTGGCTCGGGGGGCCATAGTCAAGACTCGCCATTCGGTGAAAAACAAGTAGTGACCACGGTCATGACGCATCCCCCAAGATGGCGTCAGTGAAGTCCCCGAGAGTGGCGTAACTCCAAGTGGGTCGGGCGTCTACCACCCTTGCTGCGTTGTGATCGCGCCGGATCCACACCGTTTTGATGCCCAGAGCGCTGGCCGGGGCGATGTCATGAAATAGGCTCTGAGCAACGTGCAAGACTCGGCTCCGCTCACCCAGAGTGGAAAAGGCGGCATCGAACATGGCGCGGTCGGGTTTGTAAAGGCCCACGTCCTGGGCCGTGATGATGTGACTGAACGAGACTTCCAACAGCCGGTTGGTGCGGGCGAAGAGGTCGTTGTCCACATTGGAGATGATGGCCAGATCGAATCGCTCTGCCAGTCGCGATAAAGCATCCACGGTGTCAGGAAACGGCTCCCAGTCGCCGACGCTCTGCGCGAATCCTTGGAGATCGTTTTCGGACGGGGTGAATCCTAGGCGAGCGCCCATGCGCCTGAGCACTTCTCGCAACACCTGCACATAGCGACCGCCTTCGGACTGAACTTGCGGCTCCAACTCTGCGAACAATTTCAGCAGGACATCGCCTGAAATCTTAACTCTGTGGCTCTCAAGCAGTGGTAGTAGATAGCCGGTTATTCCTGAACCCCAATCCACCAGTGTCCCGTAGCAGTCAAAGGTAAGCACTCGGTAGTCATCTGCGCGTGGGTGTTCTAAGACCATGTTTCCTTCCGCCAACGGGACTTACCATGAAATTACCGTCTTGCATGGGGCACCCGGCCGTCGGTAAGGAAGGGGGTGGGTGTCCCGCCCCCTTCCTCTTGGTCGGATGGTCCTATCTGGTTTCCAGGGGGGAGGCGTTGCGGTACTTGCGTACGGTTCGCGCTACCGTCTCCAAGTCCTGTTCGCAAGATCCCCGCTCGTCCCGATACAGGGTGTCCAGATCTCGGTAAAGGGCGTCCACCAACGCGTCGGGGGTGTTGCGGTCCCAGGCGTAGAAGCTGTTCCGAGCGAACTCGGCATATTGCATCACGTAGGACTGGCCCCGATAGTCGCAGGCGCCGTCGCTGAATGGCAGATCCACGGCTCCCACCGGGGTGCGGATGTTCAACTCCTTGAAGAAGCAGTCCAGGCAGGGTCGGTAACGCACGGTGGCCGACACCAGCCAGTTTCACCTCGAAGAAGGCAGCAGTGGCAACTCCGCCAAGCAGCGGAGCGGATTGACTCTTCACCAACTCGTCCTCTCGGAACAACTCCGAGTCGATCTTACGGTTTTCGTAGCCGATCAGACGCCACAGTTCGACCGAGTCGGGATTGAACTCCACCTGGGCTTTTGCTTCCCAACCCACGATTCCCGACAGGACCTTGTCTAGGAACCGAACGCCGCTTCGGTAGTCGTATATGTACTGATACCAGCCCTGGGCCTGGTCGGCGATCTGTTCCAACAACACCTCGTTGTAGTTGCCCTCGCCCACTCCACCGGCGGCCATGCTGATGTCGGAGCCTCTCGTGGCTCTTTCCACCAATTCCAGGATGCTGTCAGGTCCGGTAGCCCCGGACGTTACCAACCGGACGATGCCGCGCACCCCCGTTTCAGCGGGAGAGGGCGGCGAGGATCTCGGGAAAGGCAGCTTCGGCGAGGGTACGCATCTCGTCGTCGCTTCGATCTTGGATGGGATGGGCAGTCAACACCCGACGGGGATGCATTCCCAGTGCCTCCCCCTGGGTATCGGCTGCCTGGGCGAAACGGTCCGACGCCACGAACACGCCAGCCACGCCACGTTCTTCGAGATCAACGAGATCGTGCACACTGCACGACGCGCATGATCCTCAGTCAGCTAAGGCTTCCACCACCGCCGTGCACTCGGCAGCGATCCGCTGGCGCAGATCGATTGGCGCCGGTTTGGAGAAAGTGGGCTTGCGGTAGTGCCTTACCGACACCCCCCTTTGCGAGAACAGCTCTTCCAGTCTCTTTATGAAGACATCGCCGCGCGGTTTGGAAATGTCCAGCAGGGCAACGGTCCGTCCGGCAAGATCGGCGATTCGAGGACTGAGAGGCCGCTTATGGGTGGTTCTTTCGCTGGTCGGGTCCAACAAGGCAGTCATCTGGCGCCCCCTTTTTAGTAGTCGATAGCGATGGTGGTCATTTGCGAACTGGATGATCCCCCGATCCAACCTGAGATTATCGCGGAGAACATTCCGGCGTCCCCGCCGGCGTGAACAAACCAAAGGCCCTCGGGAGTGAACTTCAATACTTTCTTCTTCGTGGCAGCCACGGCCGGCGGCAGGCCCTCCGCCACTCCACCAGCGCCGGCCACCATCTCGTCGGTGGGGAGCGTGAGAAGGGCAAAGATCTCTTGGCGAAGCCGGGTCTTGGACCAACCCGCTTCCCGGAAGACTCGGGCATGCTCGGGAGAAACCACCACTATGGCGTCGGACAATCCGGCAATCTTGGGATGACCGATCATGCGCAGCTGCAATGCGAAAGTGCGGGCCAGGGATTCGGGGTGGCGGGATCTCTGATCAACTATCTCGATCGGCCCGTGTCCGGCGAAGAGGGTGATGGTGGAATCCTGGGAGGAGTAGCCCCGCTCTACTGACAAAGACTCCCATGGGGATCCTTCCTCGTCCTCGGGAAAACAAAAGGACAGCTTTCCGGGGCTGCCCAGCGCGGCCCGGTCCACCCCACCGGGCCGGGCGCCGCCCACATTGCGGACCACCAGGTTGAGAGCCCGCCCGATGGTCATATTGGCCCGGTTGCCCGGCCCGAGCGCGTTTATCCCCGCGTTCATTCCGATCCTGTGGCGGATCGGACCGTTCACTACCATCACGGGTCCCGTGAAGTAGGTGGTGGCCGAGATCCCATGGATGTTGAAGCGCCTTCCGGCAGCTGCCTTCACCGCCGCCAACACCACCGGCAGGTATTCGGGTAGACATCCCGCCATCACGGCGTTGATCGCCACCTTCTCTACCGTGCATTCGGCTAAGTCGGGGGGCAGCGCACAGACCACCTCGTTAGGAGAAAGGGCGGTGCCTCCCAGCATCCTCGCCACCCGCTCCTCGGTGGGGGGAGTAACGGGAAGGCCATCTGTCCATCCGCGGGCGAAGGCTGCTTCCATGGGATCTTCGGAGCTTCCCAATTCGATTCGGCGAGATGTCAAGTGGTTAGGGGAGTGTCGTCGGAACAGACGTTGGTAGACGTCGGGCAGCATGGTGTCAGACCCGCAGCCGGGGCGTTGGTCGGGAAGACCCGCACCCAGGTCTTGAGTCCCGGCGACCCGCTCCCAACCGCCTCTCAGCCACCCTGGCTGCTGATCCACCACCTTGCCGCTCTCAATTCGGTATATGGTGGGGGTGGTCTCGGTTTGAAGGCGCCAGGAGATATCCAACTCCCGGTCGTGAGTGACCGCGAATCCCCGGGGAAAATCGGCTCGGTCCTGGGACACCACCACCAGAGCTTGTTCACCCCGAGCCAACTCGGCGAGAACGGGTATCACCAGGTGGCAGGTTTCGCAATCGTCTTTGACTACCACTACCAGTCCGTTGGTGATGGGAAGATGGTTCTTGGGTTGATCGTTGCTCAACACGTCACCTAGAGCTTGATCAGGATCATCGTCGCCAAACGTTGGGTAGAGATGCGCCGAGATTGATATGGCGTCGTTTTTAGGAGTCGATAACGCAGGTGGCATATTCGTAGGGTGGTTGGGTGTTGCCTTCGATCCGCACGTTGCTGATCACGACTGAATAGCAATGGTCGCCATCGGTGGGGGGCGGCAGCCGGTTCGAGTCTGTATCCCCGGCTACGGCCCACACGAAGGCTGTTTCCGGGATATTTCGCGAACCGGAAGAGGCCGGGTTTCTGACCAGGACTTCCACCGGGACCCGGCCCTGATCGTCGGTGACGGTGACCTCGGCATGGGAAAAGTCAGCGCCGGGCACCGAAAACGACCAGCGGCCCCACACGGTTTCGGCAGGTACGTAGCCCGGCGGAGGCCATGCTACAAATCTCCGTTGCTCCCGAACCCTCAAGCGAGATTGCGGGACATCCTCCCCCCGTATGTAGAGAGCATTGGCCGACCGTCTGCCCTGGTCGCCTGGAACGTCACCGGTACCAATCTCGAGGAGTTGCGGGTAAAGGAGGAGGCGTCGATGGTCTACATGAAGGTTTGGAGGGCCATGGTTTCTCATGTATCCGTCGATGGCAAGGATCCCCACGGCCCCCAATAGGAGATTGCTTTGGTTGGCGGTGGCTCCGCCCACGCTGGTGTAGCAAGCCCAATCGCTGCCCGGGCGGTGTGAGAGGGCGCCTGCAGCGGACATCATCATGGCGGTTTCCTGCGCCCATTGGGAGTATTCCGGTCGTTCCGCCACCACCTCCAACCCGGCCATCCGGCGATACCAGTTGACACGCTGGATTACGCTGTCACGGAACTCCTGGCTAGTCGATCCCGCCAGACATCTTTCAACCCGGCTGGTGTATTCCCCCACCGGCTGGCTTCGATTAAATTCCACCCTGTATGCCCTTAGCACCTCGATGCGGTCCCACGTATCGATACCCGCAACTGCTAGATCCTGCGTTGAAACGCCGGTTCTCAACAGAGGTAGTGAGGCGAAGTTGCCTTGGTTGGTTATATCGCGAGCCACGTTCCGTGGTATCCGCACTACCACGGTCCCCACCGAGGCCGGTGAGATTCGCACTCGATAAGTAGAGCCGCAGTCCACTAGGGTCGTTACATGGCCGTTGACAACTGACGCCTCATCTGCAGAAAAGCCGGTCACCGGACGGGAGAACTCGATCGAGATCTCAAAGGGCCCTTTCACGGTCTGCGGCGCCGAGGAGGTTATCCTCACCGTGAGTGGGAGGAATCTGGGGGCGTGCATGTTGGTAGTCGCCGGACAGGCTGGCGTATCCGCAGTTGTGGGTTCTGTGGCTGCTGTCAGGGTTGTTGTCGGTGACCACGCCGGAGTCACCCCGTAGCCGGTCAATTGCTGTGGCGGGGCGCCGTCGATCTCCACTACAAAGATCCCGCCCGGGGTGTAATAGGCAAGGCGTTGACTGTCGGTCGACCACTGTGGTCGCAGGCCCCTCTCAAGGGTTATCGACCGTTGGTTAGCCGCGTCTGCGTCCATCACATAGATGCCCCCAGCCGTGCCCACGTAGGCGATGTGGGCGCCGTTGGGTGACCAGGTTGGGTCAGACCCGTCTGGGGCGAGTTGTTGTTGGTTTCCGCCGCCTGCGTCCACCACGAGAATCCCCCCAATGGTGTCTGCCGTCCACAGGAAAAAGTCGTTTCCTGTGCCTGTGTAGGCGATGTGGGCGCCGTTGGGTGACCAGGTCGGGTCAGACCCGTCGCTGGTTAGTTGTCTCTGAAGGTTCTCTTTGCCTTCCACTATGTAAATGCCGTCGAGATGAGAGCTGGTATAGAGAATGCGGGTTCCGTCGGGTGACCACACCGGGTGGGCGCCGTGGGTGGTGAGTTGCTTTTGGTCGCCGCCATTGGTATCCATAACCCAGATTTCATCGAGCTGGCGGCTGGTATAGACGATCCGGGTTCCGTTGGGTGACCATGCGGGGCCCCAGTCGGAGTTGATGGTGATTTGGTGTGAAACGGCGCTATCGGCATTCACTACCCCGATCCCCACCGGGCCGCTGTACGTGAGGTGAGTGCTGTCGGGTGACCATGACGGTCCACCGGTGAACCCGTTGGTGAGTCTTCTCTGATTTCGCCCGTCCGTATCCATCACCCAGACACCGTCATAGGTGGACCCGTTGTAACGGGTGTAGGCGATCCGGGTCCCGTTGGGTGACCAAGCCGGATCACCGCTGCGGTCGGTGGTGAGCTGCCGTTGGTTGTCGCCGTTGGCGTCCATCGCCCAAATCGTGTCTCCGACATCGCTGGCAAAAACAATGCCCGGTGGGGGTGTATCGTCGGCAACCGCCTCCCCTTCGGCGAGTGCTGATCCGGATGGGGCCAGTATCACGAGCACCGCCAAGACTCCCGCAACCACTCGAGAAACCCCACCACAACGGCTAACTATTTCAGGGAAACGGCAAGCCATGTGGCCAGCCTAACTCGCCCCGGATGTCTGTGACCGGGGAGGTTGGGATCTGGGGATTACCTGATGGCGCCTTCGACTTGGAGCAATGTGCGTTTGCGCTCGACCCCCCCCAGGCCGTAGTGTCCGACGCGGCCGTCGGAACGGACCACCCGGTGGCAGGGGATCACCAAAGGAACCGGGTTACGGGCCATGGTCTGTCCTACTGCTCGGGCAGCCTTGGGGCGCCCGGCCCGATGGGCAAGCCATCCGTAGGAGCGCGTCTCGCCGCGGGGAATAGCGGAAGTCTCTCTCAGCACCTGCCTCTGGAAGTCGGTGACCGAGCGAAAGTCGACCGGCAGAGTGCCGGGCGTACCCTTCGCCAGGGCCTGAAGGATCAGATCGTTCCAACTCCGGGGCGGACGAGCCTCCAACAGCCGTCTTCGGAACCGTTGTTCGAAACGCTCCTTGAACCCATCATTGAATAGGTCCACCGCTGACACGCCCACGGGATTGAAAGCCACCACCACCGGTCCCAGCGGGGATTCGAACACCGAGAATCCGTCAGCCAGACCGGTTCCCAACTCCACCCCCTCAACCATGCCTCGGGGTGCGATGGTCGACAATCGCTGCAAATCACTTTCCAGTTTCATTTCTTTCCTCCTCGAAGTGTTCTTGTTCGATGATGGCACGTAGTCGGTTCAAACCACGATGGACATCGCTTCTGGCAGTGCTGCGGGGACGGGCGGTGGCTTCCGATATCTCCTGATAGGAGAGTCCCGCCACATGTCGCAGGATCACTGCCTGCCGCTGGGTGGAAGGCAGGAGCGCCCACCTGCGTTGCCAGGCGCAGGAGTCGGGGGGTTCCGTCGGGATGTACCCGACGTCCTCCAGTCTCACCGGGACAGGTCTTAGAGTCTGGGAGCGGATCTGATTGCGGAGGAGATTGAGGGCGATGGTCCACACCCATCCCCGCAGCCGCATGCTACGGATGCGTTCGCTCGGATAGGTCCGAAGGGCCAGGTAGGCCCGGATGAAAGCCTCTTGTGTCAGGTCTTGCGCCCGGTGATGGTCTCCGGTGAGTTGAAGAATCCCGCTGAACACACCGTGCTGCAGCTCACACACCAACTCCGCAAATGCCTTGTCCAAATCGGATGCCAAAGCCCTTGCCAAGTTTTCCATCTGTTTATAAGAACCCGCAACCGTCCCGTTGCGTTGCGCTCAGGCTTGGATTTCTTCGGCGGTGCGGGATCGATGGTGGCAAGAAATGATGAATCACTCTCTCAGATAAGGTACCGTGATTCGGTGATGGCCCAAGAAGTCACCACTGTCGAGGTAGCCGGCGAAACGGTGCGGATATCCAGTCCCTCCCGGGTGGTCTTTGCGAAGCGGGGATGGACCAAGTTGGACGTCATCAACCACTTTATGGTCTGCGCGGAGGGGGCTCTGCGGGGAGTGGCCAACCGCCCCACCATGCTGAAGCGCTATATGAAGGGGGTGGATAAGCCGCCCATCTATCAGAAGCGCGCCCAGCGGGGCACGCCTTTCCAGACCGTCGATATTCGTTTTCCCTCCCAACGGCCGGGGGTGATGAATGTTCCCACCCATCCGGCGGATATCGTGCGGCTGGCGCAGTTGGGGTGTCTCGACTTCCATCCCTGGCCGGTCCGGGCTGACGACATCGATCACCCCGACGAACTGCGGTTCGACTTTGATCCCACCCCCGGCTTTGGGTTTGCGCACGTGAAAGAAGTTGCTCTGGCAGCCGGTGGTCTGCTGACGGAGGTGGGGCTTAGGGGGTGGCCCAAGACTTCAGGAAGTCGTGGTATCCATGTGTACGTCCGGGTCGCACGTGAGTACGACTTCCACCACACCCGTCGGGCGGTGCTGGCTTTCGCCCGGGAGTTGGAGCGGCGCCTGCCTGGTCTGGTCACCACAAAGTGGTGGAAGGAAGAACGCACGGGAATCTTTGTTGACTACAACCAGAACGCCCGAGACAAAACCGTCTCATCCGCCTATGGGGTTCGGCCCACCGGATATGTCTCGGCGCCCCTGACCTGGGACGAACTGCCGGATGTCCAGATCGAGGATTTCCCGATGGACCGGTTCGCCGATCGCTACCGGGTGGTGGGTGATTTGACGGACGGCATCGACCAGTCGGCGGGGGAAATTCACACTCTTTTGGAGTGGGTGGTGCGTGACGAAGAAGAATATGGCTTGGGAGATGCCCCTTGGCCACCCCACTACCCCAAGCAACCGGGGGAGCCTCCCCGGGTGCAGCCCTCCCGCCAGCGCCGCGCCGACCACGAGTACTGAGGTTGCCCTGCTGGGATAAACGAGGGCTATTGCCGGGTCTAGAAGTTCTGATGACTCCGGCTGGCGGTTGGTCCCATCTGATCTTGGTATTTGGAACCGGTGACTCCGCTTCCATACGGGTGGTCGGCCCGGGTGGTCATCTGGTAGAAGCTGATTTGCCCGATCTGCATCCCCGGGTAGATGGCGATGGGGAGTTGAGCCACGTTGGAGAGTTCCAGTGTGAGGTGGCCGTTGAACCCCGGATCGACGAACCCGGCTGTTGAGTGGATCATCAGACCCAAGCGTCCCAGACTGGATTTGCCTTCCAGTCGGGCGACCACGTCATCTCCCAACCGGACCCGTTCCAAGGTGGCCCCCAACGCGAATTCGCCAGGGTGGAGAATGAAGTGATTGTCGGGCTCCACTTCGTGGATTGAGGTGAGGTTCTCCTGGTGCTGGCGGGGATCAATGTAGGGATAGAGGTGATTGGCGAAGACCCGGAAGGTGGATGACACTCGCAGATCTACGCTGGATGGCTGGACATTCGACTCTTCAAAGGGATCGATCTCCAGCCGACCCTCCGCCAAGGCTTCCTTTATCGATCGGTCAGAGAAAATCATGGTGTCCTCGTCTCAAGCAAATACCGCTTCCGCCTTTGGGGTACAGGTCTCTTCCGCTATCACTGTAACTGCACAAACGTTACTGCCTGGGGGTGGGCACCCGGATTACCTCGACCCGAGTTTCCTTGTCGTAAAGCCGGGCGGCGAGAGCCTGCACAGTGGCGGCAGTGACCTTTTGGAGTTCTTCCAGAGAACGTCCCGACGTGAAGAGGTCTTCGTCGTCAAGATGCAATTGACTCGTGATGACATTGAGCAACCCGTCGTTGTTGACTTTGTCGAAGTCGGCCCGGGCAACGGCCTTGGCCTGTTCGAGTTCCTCGCTCGTGGGTCCGTTGGCCACCATATCGGCCAGAATCGCAAGGACCCGGTTGTAGGCGTCCTGGTAGCCGTCGGCATCGACGGTGAAGAACAGGTCCGAGTAGATCGTGGGTTTGGGCGTGAGGGCCGGTTGGATCGAGACTCCCGCAATGTAGGAGGCGCCCAACTCCTCACGCACCAACTGGGTGAGACGATCATCCAGAATCACTCGAAGGATGTGAGCGTTGACTCTTGTTGACGGGGTAACAGTGCCCTCGGCTTCGTGGTACATCTGCAGAACGGCGCTCATATTCTCGCCGATCGGTATCTCTCGCCGCACCAGGCCATCGGGTGGCGCCGGATGGCGGTTGGCGAAGGTGTCGGACTCGCCAGCGGGGAGAGTCCCGATGTAATGACGAGCCAGTCGTTCGATGACCTCGGCGTCGGTGTCACCCACCACCGCCACCACCATGTCGTCCACGTCACCCAGTCGGCGCTGGTAGAGATCGAGTAGCGATTCGGCGCTCATCGTGGCGAGTTGTTCCCAGGTCGCCACCGGTCGGTGCCAGGCGGGATCGAAACGGGCTTCGTTATAGGCCACCCATGCCTGCCAGCCAGGATTTACCTCGGCCAGTTGAGTGCGGATGGTGGCACTGTTCAGTGCCTGTTCGAAGGCGATGTCGTCCACCCGGGGAGCGGTGATGAGCAGGTGCAGGAGTTGGAACAGCGTTTCCAGGTCGTGGCTGTTGGCGCCGCCATCGAAACCTTCGGTGGTCTCTCCGATCGACGCGCTCAAGGAGGCGGTGCTATCCCCGAGGAAACGGTTGATCTGCAATTGCGTCAGGTCACCGAAGCCGCTGCGCACCACCGCTTCTACCGCTCGGGGAGCGAGCGCCCGCGCGCCCGGTTCCAGTTGGGACCATCCCCCCAGCGACCGGGTTCGCAGGTGCACAGTCGCTTCGGCGATGTCGGAGTACACGAACACCACCCGGGCCCCGTTGGCGAACTCCCACTGGGTGCCTTCCAGTAGGGCGAAGGGGCCACTGGAAACCGGCTCCGCCGGCTCGGGAACCGCCATCAACTGATCGATCTCCGGCTCGACTGGTGGAGGCTCGCTGCGCGGCGTTGCGGCCGCCACCGCAGCTTCCAGATCAGCGGTGGAAGGGAGGCTGGCGGCGTTGGGACCGACTGCGACCACAATCGGCCCGGCCTGGTTCATCTGCCACCGGTAGTGATCGGTCAACTCCTCGGGCGTCACCTCTTCGAGAAGGGCCGAGATCCGGTCGTGCCGATCCTCAGGGGCACTGATGTCAGCGCCGTACAGGTAGTGGTCTACGTAGTTTCCCGTGTACTGGGGGTCCGTGGAAGTAGTGGCCGTTTCAAGCCGGTGCTCCAATGCGGTGGCGACTGCTTCTCTGGCGCGGACCAGGTCGGCATCGGTGAAGCCGTACCTCTGTGCGGTCTGCAACACCGACAAGTAGTTGCTGGAAGCCGTGTCGAGATTCTCGCCCTGCCAGTTGGTGCCGTAGTAGCGCAATCCCCGGTTGTGGTTGAAGGTTTGGAAGCGAGGGCGATCCACCTGTGCCAGTTCACCGCGGTAGAAGGCGTCTTCCAGCCGATTGGCGATCATCAATTCCACCAGGCTGTCCAATAGCAGGAGGCGCTCTCCGCCAAACGTGCCGGCATTAAACGACGGAATGGGGATGTCGAGGGAAATGAATGTGTAGCCTTGCGCTTCGTTGGTGACCACGTGATAGGACGGCGCCGGGTCAGGTGTCACCTCGAGAAGCGAGAATGCTGGAGGGGTACCTGGTTCTATCGGTCCGAAGTGTTCCTCCACCAGGGCAAAGAGGTCGTCTTCTGGTACGTCACCCACCGCCACGATGGCCATGTTGGACGGGACGTACCAGGTCTCATAGAAATCCCTCAGGTCCTCAGCGGTCATCGACTCCAGAGACGGCGCCGTACCGCCCGGGTAATACCCCTCATAAGGCGTGCCCTGGGTGTAGATACGATCGAACTCGGCGCCGATCTGACCACCACTGGTCTCGGTCCGGAAACGCAACTCGTCCAGAACCACCCCTCGCTCTGCGATTACCCCGTCCGGGTCAATAAGGGCGGCATGGGCCATCTGCGACAGGACATGCAGCGCCGTGCTCACATTTTCTATCGGATCGGCCGTCACTGTCAATTCGTAGACGGTCTGGTCGTACCAGACGCCGGCATTGATGTCCGGACCAAGTTCGGCGCCCAAGGAACGAATGGTGGCGTTGAAAGATTCGGCCGTGTACGCCTCGGTTCCCTCAAAAAGAATGTGCTCCAGGAAGTGAGCGATACCCCGGCCCGGTTCGGGTTCATTGATCGACCCCGCCTTCACGACCAGTCGAAGAGTTACGCTCTTCCCAGGCCTTTCATTGTGTCGCAAGTAGTAGGTGAAACCGTTGTCCAGAGTTCCGATACGCACCGCCGGATCGGTGGACAGCGAAGTCGAGTCCATCGCCGGCTGGTAACCGGGCTTGGGGATCAGGCCCACGGCACGCGCCAGGAACGACGCCATCTCGGCTCGTGTCACCACCAAAGAGGGGCAGTAAAGGAAAGGGTCGGCGGAACAACCGGCGGTCAGCCGAGCGGCGGCGAGAGCATTGATGTCCCCAGCGTTTTCGACGCCCGCCAGATCTGCGAATCCCACATAGCCTGCGGGTGGGAGTTTGAAGGCACGGGTCAGGACAGTCGCAACCTCCGCACGGGTCAGGGCTTCCTCAGGGCAGAACCGGAGCGGATCGACGCCGCATCCCTCGATGATGCCCAGATCGACAATCCGTTCTATATGGGGGGCAGCCCATTGTATTTCGTCGTCCAAGTCGGCGAACTGTGTTGACGGCGCCTCCTGCATTGGTGTGAAGCCGTAAACTGCCCTGGCCAGCCACACGGCCACCACCCAACGCTGCACGGGCTCGCTGGGACAAAAGCTCCCCTCTGCGCAATCCGTGTCCAACAGAAGTCCCACCATCTGCAGAGCCTCAATAGCCGGGGCATGAGTGTTATCGGTGGGGACATCTTCGTAAACACCACCACCGTCGGCAGCCGCCGCAGGGCTGACCACAAGTGCTGCAAGCAGCGCCAGGGCGACGAGTACGGTCATAAATGGGGACGACTTAAGAGTCACAACGAATCTCCGGAAGAATGGTGAGAAAATATCAATACCAAAGAGTAATGGTCTGGATGTGTTATCGGTTCCCTCCGACCCTCCCTACCCACGGACTATCCTCAGGAGATCTTTATTCTTCTAACTGGAGCGGGTGAGGGGAATCGAACCCCCACTCCGAGCTTGGGAAGCTCGTGTTCTACCATTGAACTACACCCGCTGAGAGTATTGAATCTTCAGTCTAGAAGGAAGCCGACAAGCGCCGGGTGGCGAGATCTCGTCTTGGAGCGGGCCGTCTAGACAGTCACCATCCGGCCTTCCCCGCTGGAGGTCATGGCCGCGTCGAGGATCCGATGAAGGGCCACGCCGTCTTGGAAGTCGGGCCTAAAACGCCGCCCTTCCCGGATGGAGTCTGTGAAGTCGGTCAAGGCCCTGGCCACGTTGTAGGCGGAGTGGCCTTCGGTTACCGGCATGTCAGAAAAATACTCGGTGGGAATTTCCGCCTCTTCCAGTCTGTCCGTCTCCCTTCGGCCTACCGAGACCTTGATAGGACCCACGGACAGCTTGACAGGGCTGAACTGGTAGTAGGAGGGGGCGCCCAAGAGGATCTGCCCCTCCTCTCCGAGGATTCGCAAAGAGTATCCCTGGGGAGGCGATGTGGTGTTGGAGACATAGGCCGTTCCCACTATTGCCCCGGCTAACTCGGCAATGGCCATCACTGTGTCGGCGGTCTTCCACTCAAAGGTCCCGCCCTCCGCGTATTTCCCTTCCGGCGATAGGGTCAACTGGCGGGCCGAGATGTTTTCCACATCTCCCAGGATGAAACGGACCGAGTCAATCACATGGGCGAAAGCCACGAATAGAGCGCCGCTTGCTTCTTCATGGCGTACCAACCAGGATCGGTCGGAATCCACTTCGAATTTGGAGAGCATTTGGGAGACCACGAACGACAAGGGCCGTCCGACCGCCCCCTGGGCCAGCAGTTGTCGCGCCCAGGCGACGGCAGGCGCAAACCTGCCCTGCAGTCCCACCGCGGTGGGGATACCCGCCTGTGCCGCGGTTGAGGCCATTTCCAAGGCTTGGGAGGTGTCGAGCGCCAAGGGCCATTCGCAGAACACTGGTTTGCCGGCCCGAAGTGCCTCCATGGCCAGCGGATAGTGAAGCCGGGGTCGCACCGCCACCGTAACCAGGTCCACTTCGGGATCATTGCACAGGTCCTCTATGCCCGCATACCACTTACGAGCGCCCCACCGGTCGGCAGCTGCCCTGGCCGTCTCCGGACGGGTGGTGCAGACGGCCTCCAAGGTAAGTCCCGGGGCGGATTGCACCGCCGGCAAATGAGCACGGTCGCCGAACCCCGGCGGGCTGGCCCCCACCACTCCCACTCGTACCGGATCGTTATTGCTCATTCATTCACCCTTTCCACTTTTTCGGCGCTGTCGACCAAGAGTCGACCGTAACGACTATACGAGACTGCGGCGTTGCGTTCGCAGCGCTGCGGTGGCTTCCTGGTCCAGTTGGTAGTCCTCAGGCAGACGAACCATCTGATCGGGCTCTCCGGTGTACCGGACGATAACCCCGTAATCCCTTTTTGCTCCAGCTATCGAGACATAGCCCTCCACAACATCGGCCATCACCATCTGCGGATCGCGCTCAAGCGGATCTCCGACCCCTCCGCCGCCGGGGAGATTGAGCTGTACCCGTTGCTCCGGTTGCAGGGTGAGCAGAGCTTTGGGCTGGCCCTTTTGCTGGCCGTCGAGGAGCAATTCGCCCCGGGCGCCGGTGAGGCCCCCCAAGATTCCCTCGGGGGGATATTTGATCCGGTCGACCATGGCCGAGACTGTCCAGACCTCGTCGGTGCGGCAGCCCATCTCTGTGTATTGACCCAGGCCCCCCCGGTAGAGCCCCGGACCACCAGAGTCGGGGCGAAGTGCCCGGCGGTGCTGGATAAGGGAAGACAAGGTTTCAACCACCTCGGCGGGCACCCCCGCCACCCCGCTCGGAAAGCCCGTGGCGCTCAATCCATCCTTTCCGGCCCGGGCGCCCCCTCCTCCGCACTGGAAGAGGCTGAAGGTGAATAGGCGCTTGCTTCCAGGGGGCCGCCCCCGCCAAACGCTGATCCAGATCGGGTCTGATCCGGCCGCCATCAGGGGCAGCGCTTCAGCCAGGGCCCCGAAGATGACCCCGGGGAGAAAATGCCCCAGGATGTGCCGAGAGGCAACCGCCGCCGGAGGGAGGCAGTTGAGAATGGAGCCGGCAGGAGCGGAGACATGCACCGGCCGGAAGGCTCCCTCGTTGTGAGGAACCTCGGGGCTGACCGCGGCTTTCATGGCGAAGGAGGCATAGGCGTGGGTGTAGTTGAAGACCACGTTGATCCCCCTTTGGCTCTGCGGCGAGGACCCAGCGAAGTCGATGTGGATATCCCGGTCTCCAACGGTGACTGCCACTTTGATCTTGATGGGTTCCTCGAACCCGTCGCTCCAGGTCTCATGCTCGTACCGGCCGTTGGGAATGGCGCCGATCGACTGACGCATGGCTTCCTCGGATCGGTCCATTATCTCCTGGGCGACCGGATCGATGGAGTCGAGGTTGAATTCGTCCATGAATTTGAGGAGGGCGCGGGTGCCCACCTCGTTGCTGGTGGTCTGCGCGTAAAGGTCGCCCACCGTCTCGTCGGGGGTACGCACATTGGCTCGGATCAGCTTGATGAGGTCCCGGTTGATCTCCCCTTCTCGGAAGAGCTTCATGATGGGCAACCGCAGACCCTCCTCGTAGACCTCCCGCGCTTCGGCGGAGAGAATTCTGCCGCCGATATCAGCCGCGTGGCAGGTGTTGGCAAAATAGCCAACGATCCGTCCCGCCCGGAACACCGGAGTGGCGACGGTGATGTCATTGATTTGGCCGGCGGTCATCCACGGGTCGTTGGTGAGCAGCACGTCACCTTCCGACAGTCTCTCGGGCGGATACTCGGCCAGTAGGTGACGCATTCCGGTGGCCATGGCATTGATGTGGCCGGGAGTGCCGGTCAGGGACTGGGCGACCATGGCGCCTTCGGTGTTGAACACCCCACAGGCCAGATCCTGCGTCTCTCTGACGATGGTGCTGAAAGCGGTGCGCATCAGAGCCACCTGCTGTTCGTTCACCACCGATAAGAGGCGGTTCCACAGCACCTCCAAGATGATGGGATCCATCCCGCTCAACCTCCTCCATTCCTTCCAGGAAGCGACACCACCAGATTGAACCCGGAGTCCACCCGGATGTCGCCACCCGGGCCGATAACGGCGGTCGACTCCCGCTCCTCGATGATGGCTGGACCTTTGATTTGGTCTCCTTCCCGCAGTCGGTAACGGTCGTAGACGGGGGTGTCCGCAAAGGCGGCGTACTCGGAAAAATAGGCGGGTCTACGTCCCTTGAGAGCCGTACGGTCGAGGGACCTCACCTCACGTGGCTGCCGATGGATCAGCGGCTTCGGTCCGGCGCTGACCACTCTCCAGGTGAGGGCCTCCAGCCCCACATCCGGGCCGGACCGGCCATAGAGACTTCTGTAGACCTGATCGAAATCCTGCTGCAGGGCTTGCTGGTCCTTCTCGCTCAGCAGGCCCCCCGGAACCGGAACTCGCACCTCGTGGCCCTGTCCTATGTAGCGGATGTCGACGCTTCGAGTGTGGGTGATGTCATCGGGTACCGCGCCCGAATCGGTCAGCAACGCGGTCCCATGCTCTTCGAGGTCCGAAAAAATCCGGTTGAGGTAATTCCAGTCCAGATCGTCCAGTTGCGCGTAATAGGACTGGACGAAATCAAAAGCCAGCGGGGCGACCAGGAACCCCAGAGCCGAGGTGACCCCGGCGGCAGGGGGAAGAATCAAGCCGGGACAGCCGGTCAACTCGGCAACCCGGTACCCGTGCATCGGACCTGCCCCTCCAAAAGCGATCACGGGTAGCGAGCGGGGGTTCTTGCCCCGCTCCACCACATGGACCCGGGCGGCGTTAGCCATGTTTTCGTTCACCAATTGGTGGATGCCCCAGGCGGCGTCGGCGACCGGCAGTCCCAGTGGCTCCGCGATCTGGGATTCGATGGCCCGGCGGGCCGACTCGGCGTCTAGGGGCATCCGACCCCCCAGGAAATAGTCGGGGTCGAGATAGCCCAGCGTCAGGTCGGCGTCGGTGACAGTGGGTTGGGCGCCGCCCAGCCCATAACACGCCGGTCCGGGATCCGAGCCGGCCGAATCCGGTCCGATCTTGAGCAGTCCAAGCTGGTTTATCCGAGCGATGGAACCTCCTCCCGCCCCAATCTCGATCATCTCAATCACCGGCGCTTTCACCGGAAGCCCCGAGCCCTTGCGAAACCGGTAACGTCGGTCGACTTCGAAGTCATAAGTGACTTCTGGGCGCCGCTCCGCGATGACGCACAGCTTGGCGGTGGTGCCACCCATGTCAAATGACAGCAGGTCATCCACCCCGGCGTCTGCGCCCAGGGTGGCGGCGGCCAGAGCGCCGGCCGCCGGGCCGGATTCGAGCAGGCGGATCGGAAAGCGGGTGGCGGTCTCCACCGTGGCGATCCCTCCCGAGGACAACATCACAAAAAACGATCCTTGAAATCCCAGGTCGGCAAGCCGGCCCTCCAAGTCCTGCAGGTATTGCTCGGCCAGCGGCTGGACATAAACATTGGCGATGGTGGTGCAAACGCGTTCGTACTCTCGAATCTCGGGCGCCACCTCCGAGGAGATGGAGACCCGCAACCCCGGTGCGGCGCGGTTAACCGCCCGGCGAGCAGCCTGTTCGTTGGCTGGATTGGCGAAGCTGTGCAAGAAGCTGATCGCCACCGCCTCGATTCCCCGCTCCGCCAACTCGGCGGCGAGAATCTCCACCAACTCCTCATCCACCTCCTGAAGTGTTTCCCCACCCGCCAAAGTCCGTTCGGGCACATCAAAACGAAGATGGCGAGGAGTCAGGGGGCGCGGCAACTCCAGAAACAGGTCATAGAGCTCATAGCGGTGCTCCCGACCTATCTCGACCGAGTCTCGAAAACCCTGGGTGGCCAGCAAGGCGGTACGAGCCCCTTTACGTTCGATGATGGTGTTAGTCACCAGAGTGGTTCCATGCACTAGGTGTCTGATTTGTGCCGCAGTGATGCCGCAGCCCTCCAAGGCGTGCAGAAGCACGTCTTCCACCCCCCGGGAAGGATCGTCGGCAGTGGTCAACACCTTTCCCACCACCGTCTTTCCCGACCGGTCGTCGATCAGCAGCAGATCGGTAAAGGTGCCTCCAATATCAACCCCGATTCGATAGGTGGCCACTGGAGAGCCGGGAGTTTTCATGGAACGTACAGACCTATCGGCTAGTGGCATTGACAAAGTCCAGATTACCGGTAGGAAACCCAGCCAGACCCAGGTATCAGCTTGATAGAGGTGACTTGCGGATGGGGGAGGGGGAGCGCCGGGCATAGTCTGAAATGGGAATGACGTCATCCCCCCAGCCGGCCTCCTTGTCGCGGCGCCCCGGTCTCGGTTTTGCCATGGCTTTGAGCGGAGGAATCCTGTTCGGAATCTCGGACACGGTGGCCGCCGGTCTGTTCTCATCGATCGGTCCGGCCGAACTCAATCAATACCGCTTGGTGGTGGCGGCGGTCGTCCTCTCGGCGTTGGCTGCTCGCAAGGGCCTGATGCATCATGGAGGACAACTGGGCTGGCTGATGCTGCTCGGCGCCATCACCGCGGTGATCACCTTTGTCTTCTATGTAGCGGTTGAACGGCTGGGAGTGGGCCCGGGAATCACCATTCAGTACCTGGGACCGATTCTGATGCTGATGTGGAGACGCTTCGTCCAGCGTTTGCAGGTTCCGATCACCGGTTGGCTGGGAGCGGCGGGGGCGGTGTTGGGAATCGGACTGGTTACCGGCGCCTTCACCGCCGACTACGCGGACGCGGTGGGGGTGCTGGCGGGCCTGGCATCGGCTTTCTCCTACGCCGCCCTCACCATCGTGGCCGAAAAGCTGGGCAGGACCCTGCATCCTCTCACCTACGGTTCTTACAGCCTGACCATTGCCGCGTTGATCTGGCTGGTGGTGCTTCCGGTGGAAGTGCCCCAACTGTCGCTGGGAGGCTGGGTGGGAGTGGCTTGGGTCTCGGTGATGGGTATGGCGCTCGCGTATCTGCTGCTGATGAGCGCCCTCCGCTACATCAGTCCCGGCCCGGCGGGGGTTGCCGCCACTTCCGAGCCGATTGTGGGAGTTTTGACGGCCTGGATGGTCTTGGGCCAGACTCTTTCTTCTCTCGAAGTGACCGGAGTGGCGCTGACAGCCCTGGGAATTGCGGTGGTTCATTTGAGTATCCGAAAGAGCCCTGGCTTCTAAGATGATGAGAGTTGTGTTTTTCCGCAATTCCCGCACATGAGTTCTGACCAGGTCACATCTGATCAGTTTTTCACAGCGTCCGGGATACCGGTACAGGGCTGGTACGGCCCCGACGATGTGCCCGACGAGGCTCGGGAAGCCGCCGCTGGTCCGCCGGGGGCCCCACCTTATCTCCGCGGTGCCTATCCCGGCATGTACCGGACCAAGCCTTGGCGGGTGTTCCAGCTCAGCGGACATGGCAACCCCGAGGATGAGCGGGAGCGGATCAAGTTCCTGCTGAGCCAGGGAGAGACGGGCTTCATAATGGAGCACGACCGCAACACCGCCGACCATCTCTACAACGTGGATCACCCCGAAGTGGTGGCCCGCCGTGAAGATGTGGGACAGACCGGGGCGGTGATCCAAAGCGTCCGGGACTACGAGACGGTGCTGGACGGCATCGACATGGGTCGCTATTACGCCCACCCCGGGGGAGCGGTGGTCCAGCATGCCCCCTTTGCGCTGGGGTGCTATTGGACGGTGGCGCAGCGGCGCGGCTTGGATCTATCCCGGCTCTCGGGCACCGGGCAGAGCGACTTCTTCCTCACCTACCTGGGGTGCATTCCCAAACGTCAGGTTCCCACCGAAGCGGGGATCCGGCTCAACACCGACATCATCGAGTTCTGCGGACGTCATCTGCCCCGTTGGGTCCCGGTCTCGATCGCTGCATACAACGCGGCCGACACTGGTTTGAACGCCTATCAGGAGTTGGCCGCGCTGTTCGCCAACGCGGTGGTGTATCTGGACGAGATCAAACGTCGGGCGCCGGAGAACCTGGCCCGGCTGGCCTATATGGTGGGAGGGATCAACCTGCGGGTGGCGATGGACTTCTTCGAGGACATCTGCAAGATGCGAGCGGCCCGCAAAATGTGGGTTGATCTGCTGAGACGCCGCTACGGGATAACCGACCCGCGGGCCACCCGACTGCGCATTCACATTGTGACCGCCGGATCGGCTCTTGCCTACCAGCAACCTCTCAACAACATCGCCCGGGGAACCATCATGGCCATGGCCTCGGTGCTGGGCGGCACCCAGTCTCTGGGGGTGTCCACTTATGACGAGGCCATGTCGGTTCCTTCCGAGCACGCTCACCAGATGTCGCTACGCATCCAGCAGATCATCCATCATGAGACCAACATCCCGGCGGTGGCCGACCCATTGGGTGGATCGCACTATGTGGAGGCGCTGACCGCCGAATTGGAGGCCCGGGCCTGGGAGATGTTCGAAGAAATCGAGAGTCGGGGCGGTTTCGCGGCGGTGCTGGACGAGGGGTGGCTTCATTCGCTGGCCGCGGTCAATCAACTGGACCTGGCGGGCGCGGTCAACTGGGGGAACGCCACGATGGTGGGCGTCAATGCCTTCACCGAGGATGTGGCGCCTTGGGAGATGACCGGGTTCGAGCCGGTGGAGGGAGTCTGGGAGAGCTCCATGGAGAGATTGAGCCTGGTCCGGCGGGAACGGGACGGTCGAGCGGCGGTGGCCGCTCTGCGCGACTTGGAGACGGCGTGTCGAGGGGACGACAACATCATGCCCGCCGTGATGGAAGCGGTGGCCGCACAGGCCACTCTGGGAGAATTCGGAGATGTGTTCAGCGAGGTTTTCGGGGACTGGAAGGTGCCGATCTCATTTTGAGCGTTGACCGGCCGGGCAAGGTGTTGTTTGCCAAGACTGCCCTAGACGGCCACTGGCGAGGTCCGGCGGTGGTGGTGCATGTGCTGCGTGACGCCGGGTTCGAGGTGATATACCTGGGGATGGCCACGGCCCAAGAGATAGCGGCGGCCGCCGTTCAGGAAGACGCGGACGTGGTAGGTCTGAACGTGGGGGGTAGTCTGCCGGTGGTGATGCGGATCCTTGATGAACTGGAGAGTTGTGCTCCCGACGCCGGGGTGATGGTGGGTGGAACCATCCAGCCACAGCACCGATCGGTCTTGCAGGACCGAGGAGCCTCCACCTTTCCGCCCGGATCAATGTTTGCGGACATTGTTGAAGAGGCGCGGCGACTGGTGGAAGTCAGACGTCGAGGCGCGCAACAGATATGACATCGGCACGAAAGAAAACGTAAGGAGGACGCCTATATGATCGTCGATACCGGAATGCACCAGCGGGACACTGTCATAGGCAGGGCGACCATTGGGGACCAGTTGCGGCGCAACGCCAGCCTGCAGCCCCACAAACCCGCCCTTATCTTTTATACCACCGAAGGCGAACGGGAGGTGCACACCTACGGGTCGTTGAACCGGATGGTCAACCGTATGGCTCATGCCCTTTCCGAGCGAGGAGTGGGCCGGGGCGATGTGGTGGCGATCATGTCCCGCAACAGCCCCGACTATGTGGCGATCTATTACGCCACCCTCAAGCTCGGCGCCGCGCTGACCGGTATCAACTTTACTTTCACCGCCCGAGAGATCACCTATCAGGTGGATCACTGCCAGCCCAAGGTGGTAGTGGTGGAATCGGTGTTTGTCGATCGCTTCGAGCCGATCGCCGAACAATTGGCGGCCGTGGAACACTTCTTAGTTTCCGATGTTGTCTCAGACGCCGGGCCGGCCGGTTGGACTCGGATCTCGACATTGGTCGGTGAGGACCGAGACGATTCTGAACCGGAGGCCGACGTGGGCGAGAACGATCTGGCCATCATCCAGTACACGAGTGGCACCGAGGCCTATCCCAAGGGGGTGATGATCCCCCATCGCAATTACCTGATCTCCACCACGCCCGCCTGGCAGTCGGCGCTGGGGATCGCTCCCGACGAGGTTTGGCTGTTCCTGATGCCCTTTTTCACCATCGCCGGTTTGGGCAGCATGACCACTCTCACCCTGTTGGGCGCCACCTTGGTGCTGGTTCATGCGGTGGATCCGCCGAAGGCGGCCAAGATGATGGCTGACGAGAAGGTGACCATCATGGCTCAGACGCCCACCTTCTATTTGGCGATGACCCAGGTGGAGGGGTTCGAGGACTACGACTTCTCGAGCCTGCGCCGATGCATCACCTACGGTGGCACGGTTCCCCGGGCCATGTTGGAAGGATGGGCCAAGGCCAATCCCGAAGTACTGTGGGCCACCTATTGGGGGCAGTCGGAACTCACCCAGTTGGGTTCGGTCGGGTGGTTCAGCAGCCTGGACGAGATCCCGGGCGGCGATCCCACCTGGATCGGCAAGGCTGTGCCGCAACTGGAGGTAGCGGTGTTCGACGACGACGACCAACATGCCGAAATCGGTGAGTTGGCTTGCCGGTCTCCTTCCGCCATGGTCGGCTACTACCGCGATCCGGAGAAGACCGCCGAGGTGTTCCGGGATGGGTGGCTGCGCACCGGTGACCTGGTGAGAATCGACGACGATGGCAACCTGTTCTTCTTCGACCGCAAAAAGGACATGATCAAAAGCGGCGGCATGAACGTCTCCAGCCAAGAGGTGGAGCGAGTGCTGTACGGATATCCGGGAATCATGCAGGTGGCGGTGGTGGGGGTCCCCGACGACTACTGGTCGGAAGCGGTGACGGCTTTCGCGGTGATCGCGCCCGGCGCTGAGGTTGATCCGGCGGCGGTGATCGTCCACTGCAAGCAATCCTTGGCCGGTTACAAGGTCCCCAAGGCGGTTCACGTGGTGGAGAGCCTCCCGATCGACACCCAGGGCAAGATCCTCAAGCGGGAACTGCGGGCGATGAGCGGGGCCTAGACACGAAAAGCAGTCACATGAACACAGCGCCATCGCCAAAAGGGGATGAGGGGACGAGGATCGTCTACGATCCCACCGACCCGGAGTTACTGGCCGACCCCTACCCGGTGTACGAGCGGCTTCGCCAGCAATGCCCGGTCGGCCAGGCGGCCTTGGGCGACGGCGGCGCCCGGGTGGTGAGCCGGTTCCCAGACGCCGCATCGGTGTTGGGAAGTTCGGCTTCTCGGATGCGCCCGCCCGGAGGAGAGATTCCCAAGGCCCTGCGCGGAGGTCCGGCGGCCCGGATGTGGGCGCACAGCATCTCCATGTCCGACCCGCCCGACCACACTCGACTGCGCCGCCTGCTGAGTCCGGCCTTCACCCCTCGCGCTACCGAGGGATACCGCCCCATGGTTGAGCGAATCGTCACCGAGGCGTTGGATGCGGTAGAGCCGCGGGGAGAGATGGAAGTGATGTCGGATTTCGCCATGGTGGTGCCCATGCGGGTGATCTGTGGCCTTCTGGGAATCCCCGACCAGGATTGGCAGATGCTGATGGATTGGACTCCCGATCTGCTCCGCATGTTCGTGCCCGACGCCAACGACGAGGAGGGCATCGAGTTGTGCCATCGATCCTGTGGCAATTTCATCGAGTATCTGGGCGCTTTGGTAGACCGCCATCGAGAGTTTCCCTCCGACAATCTCACTTCCCGTCTGGTGGCGTTGGAAGAGGTTGGAGACCGGCTGTCGCGTGACGAACTGATCGCCACGCTTCGCGGTCTGCTCACTGCCGGGTTCGAGACCACCATGGGCCTGATCGGCTCGATGGTGCTGGGCCTCCTCCAGAACCCCGAGCAGATGGACCTCCTGCGGTCCTCCCCAGAGTTGGTGTCCAACGCGGTGGAGGAGTTCCTGCGCTGGGAAGCGCCGCTGCATGCCCACTATCGCTATCTGACCACCGATTGGGAGGTGGACGGGGAGCGCATGTTTCCGGGAGAGCGGGTCCTGGCTCTGATCGCCGCCGCCAACCGCGACCCAGATCTCTACGATCATCCTGACCAAATAGATATCCACCGTCCGGACATCAAGCACCTCTCTTTCGGCGGGGGTAGGCACCTTTGCCTGGGAGCGCCCCTGGCTCGCATGGAGGCGCAGGTTGCGATCAGGGAGTTGCTCCAACGCTTTGATCCCATCCGGTTGGCGGCCACCGAGTTCCGCCGCCGCCCCCACTTTCAATTCCGGCTGTTGGAGACTCTTCCCATCACCTTCGGGATCGCAAAAAAGGAGAGGTGACCCGGGAGGAGATCGTCCCTGAGCACTAGGCTGAGAGGCGTCTTTTCCCGCCCTTTTTACCGCAAGACAGGAGCGCAGATGCTGCCGAAGATGTACAACTCCCGAATGGATGTTGATCCCGATTATGTGCCGGAGTTCACCGACTGGTACAAGCGTCGGCATGGTCCAGATGTGGTGTCGGTTGGTATGTACAGCGCTCATGGCTACCAGGCGGTGGTCGGGTCGCCGTGGATATGCAACTTCTATGAGATCCCGGGAGTGCACATATTCAGTGAGACCTACGACCGCACCAGGATGGCCGACCAGCAGTTGGATGTGATCGTTGCGGAAAAGATATTCAACCACTCACTGATGATTTACGATCAAGTGCTCACCGAGGGCATCGCCGATTCTGTTCATGACGATCCGCACCGGCCCAGCTTGGCAGGCACCGTAATCGGCCCGGCGGTCACCACTATCCGTTTCGACCTGCCCGTCGCCCAGCGACCCCGGCTCTTGGAGTGGTACGGCGCCGAGGAATTCCCCCGCCTGCGGGGTATGGAGGGGTTCGTTCGGGGCAGGGTTTGTTTCGAAGAGGGAAAGCACACGGTGTACCCGGGACGCGAAGCCGAGATCATGGTGATGCTCGAGTGGGGAAGCGTCGCTCACGCCCTGGAATTAGGGGACACCGAGAGTGTCATCGGTCGTCACCAGGATTCGATGGGCGCGGGGTTGACCCGTCCCAGCTATCACGTGGTCCGACACGAGTACTCCCTGCGACACCCAGAATCATGGGTGGCTTGAAACCAGGCCCGCGGTCGGAACTGCCCCGAGTTCGCTGCCGGTCCTGACTACGGGGTTCCGACTGGTCGAGAAAGTTCCTGCTCTCCGGCAGTATTGGGGAAGGGTGACCAAGGAGGAGACCAACCGGAAGCATTAGGCTGGAAGCAAGTATCTTGCCGACCTGTTCAGCCCCAGGAGAGGAGCATTACTTGCTGCCTAGGATGTACAACTCCCGCATGGATGTGGACCCTGACTACATTCCGGAATTCACCGATGGGTACAAACGTCGGCATGGTCCCGACGCGGTCTCGGTGGGCCAGTACAGCGCTCACGGCTACCAGGCGGTTGTGGGGTCGCCGTGGATATGCAACTTCTACGAAATACCGGGCATCGAGATCTTCGGCAAGATCTACGACGAGATGAGGGCTTCCGACCCGCAACTGGATTTGATAATCGCCGAGAAGATCTCCAATCATTCTCTAATGATCTACGACCAGGTGCTCACCGAGGGCATTCCCGATTCGGTTCATGACGATCCGCACCGTCCCAGCTTGGCCGGCGCCCTGATCGGCCCGGCGGTGACCACCATTCGCTTCGATCTGCCGGATCCGGATCGTCCCAGGCTCTTGGAGTGGTATCGAACCGAGGAATTCTTCCGTCTGCGGAGCTTGCCGGGGTTTTTTCGCGGCAGGGTATGTTTTGAGGATGGAAAACACACCGTCTATCCCGGCGCCGAGCCGGAGATCATGGTGATGCTGGAGTGGGGAAGGGTTTCTCATTCCCTGGAAGAAGGGGACACGGAGACTGTCATTGCTCGGCACCAAGAAGCGATGGGATCGGGTTTGACTCGCCCCAGCTACCACGTGGTCAGACATGAATACACCCTACGGCACCCCGAATCCTGGGTCGCCTGAGGAGAAGCAAGTTGCGTTTCAGCCTGGCCGTACCCCTGCAGCGAATCGTCAACGGACGTTACGAGTTCGATTTTGACGCCTTCATAGCCGAGTGCCAGGCTGCCGAGCGAGCCGGTTTCTACTCGGTGGTGGTGGGGGAGCGACGGATCGGCGTGACCGCCTACACCACCAGTCCCCACGTTCTGGCCGCTTCGGCGCTGCAAGCCACCACCCGTTTGAATTTCGCGGTGACCGTGGTGCAGTTGCCGCTGCGGGATCCGTACCAGGTGATTCAGGACGCCACGGTGTTGAACTCCCTTTATCCGGGAAGGTTCCGGCTGGGAGTGGGAGCGGGGTACAACGAGCACGCCTTCGAGATGTTCGGGAAGGAATTGTCCCGGCGTGGCAGGGACATGGAGGAGGGGCTTGAGATCATCAACGCTTTCCGCAATGGGGAGATCAGTATCGACGTGGGAAGAGGACCGGTACCGGCTCTCGATCCGGCTATGGGACCTCACATGCCGGAAGTGTGGGTGGGTTCATGGGCCGAGGCAGGGGTGCGACGGACCGCTCGCCTGGCCGACGGGTGGTTGCCCGACCCGATGCGCACCGGAAAGGTCGTGGCCGAACTGGCCGAGGTTTACCGGGAGGAGTGCCGTGCGCACGGCAAGGCGCCCCGCATCGGGTTGTTGCGGGAAGCCTGGCTGGCCGACACCGACGAACAGGCCCGCGCCGAATACGGCCCGCATGTTGTTCATGCTCATGCGGAGTACTTCCCCCGCATGCAGGGAGGGTGGAAGAGTGAAGAGACCGGGGAGGGCAAACCCTATGACGTGGGGGTGGATCCGTGGTTGCGGGAGATCGACCGGAAGGAGGAACTGGCCCTCCACCACCTGCTGGAGGATCGGTTCATGGTGGGATCAGTCGATACCTGGATAGAGCTTCTCGAAGGATGGGTAGAAACCATTCAACCCGAGGAGTTCGTGCTGCGGCTGCGTTTCCAAAGCGGACCTCCTCCCCATGACACTTTGCGGGTAATCGAACGCATCGGCCGTGAGATTATCCCGCGGTTCAATTGAGAGCTACCGTATTGTCGTACCCGCCGTGGTCAAAAACGACCATGACATCAGACCTCCAATACCATCACTATCTCGCGAAATCCCCGGACAGACCCCTCTCCGATTGGGCCCCACCCCCACCCCCGCCGCCGAGGTCCGAGCGCGGGAGACCCGGTGAGACCGGGGGGTCGGTTCGGAAATGTGACCTGCATGCGGACCGCTGACGTCGGGGTGGTCCGGGAGGTGTTTGTGGCTGCTATCAATATGGGCGGGTCATGGGACAATTTCAAGAACGGCGGTTGGAAATTGTTGGCTGAGCAGAGTGGGGTTTCACGTAATACGGCGACAAATCAGAAGCAAGGAGCAAAACATGGGTGTGACAGAGGCGATTTACGAGGTTGAAGCCGGATCCCGCCGGGTGGATGGTGGAACCTGGAAGATCAGGTTTCACCGCCTGGTGGGCGCCCGGTCCGGTCCGGCCACCGCCATCGTGGCGGGGATCATAGGAGACAAGCCCTTGGCAGCGTTGGCGGTCCACGAATTGCGCAAGAGATTGCTCAACTCCGATCTGGCCGGAAAGGTCATACTGGTACCAGCCTCCAATCTGTTCGGGCTCACCGTCGGCACCCGGGACAACCCCGATGGCTTCCAGTTGAACCGCCGTTTTCCAGGTCGGCAGGCCGGATTCTTGAGCGATCAGCTGGCGCATGCTCTGCTATCCGCTCTATTGGACGAGACTGATTGCGTCGTTGACCTCCATTCCGGGACTCCCGGGCGGGGATTGCACTACACCTACGACTACGGTGACCTGGATCTCAGCGCTTCGTTCGGTTACCTCCCGGTGGTGATCAACCGCCATGTCCCCGGACAACTCAGTCAAGCGGTAACCGCCGCCGGGGGGTCCTCCTTCCTCGCCGAGTTCGGTGGTGGAGAGTCAAACGACCCGACGCTGGGAGTGGAGGGGTGTCTCAACACCTTGCGCTACCGCGGTCACCTTGACTCAGATCCCACCGGGCCCGACCGGGTTGCGATCCTGGATCAGGTGAAAGTGTTCCTGGCTTCTCATGCCGGGGCACTCGACGGGCGGTACGGACCGTCTCAAGTAGGTATCAGGGCAGAGACTGGTCCGGTGGGATGGATAACAGATCTTGTGACGGGAGAGCGTGTCGAAGAGTTCATTGTTGACGAAATCGGATCGCAGGCCGGCATGGGTCCGGGGTTCGAGTTGTGGGGTCCGGGGCCGATGAGGGAGTTCACCGTCACAGAAAAGCCATTCCTCATGTTGGCGCCTGCTCGGCCAGCCATGGTCCAACCCGGAGAGTTCACCTACGGGGTGGGATGGCCCGGCAAAATGATTCCCACACCTCGAAGGCAATAGTCGCTGCATTCCCCATCACGGCCTGAAGGGCTTTATGCTAAATATTGTTTTGATACCGATTGGTGTGTAAAGAGATCCGCTACACCGGATTCGCAGCTAATCAAAAAGGAGAAGAACGATGCGACTGAGAAACCGCCAGGTTTTGGGCGTCAAGCTGATTGCAGTCTTGGCGACGCTGGCCTTATTGGTAGCCGCCTGTGGCGCTGACGATGAGGAAACCGCCCCCACTGCGGCGCCCGAGCCCACCCCCGAGACCACGACCGCCACCACGACCGCCACCACTACCACGGCAGCAGAGATGGAGGATGACGAGGAGATGACCGAGACCACCGCGGCCGGGCCCACCAAGGTGGACGGCGGCGTCCTGCGGATGGTGATCGGCACCGAGCCTCGTTCTCTCAACCCCTCAATAGCCACTTCTCGCTTCGCCCAGCAGGTCTCGCGGGGAATCATCGACGTTCTCATGGAAAAGAACGCCGACAACCATCCCGAGCCCAGCGGCCTGATCACCGCCTACGAGCAGGTCGATGATCTGACCTGGAGGTTTACCGTGCGCGAAGGTGTGTCCTTCCACAACGGCGAGCCTTTCAACGCCGAAGCTGCGGCTGCCTCCGTGCGCGCCAATCGGGATACCGGCGGACTGCGGGTCTACTTCACGCTGATCGCTGACGCTCAGGCCATCGATGACACGACCTTTGAGATCACCACCACCACCAGGACGGGGATCGGACTGCTCCCCGCTCTCCTCACCGAGACATTCGTGTTTCCGCCCGCCTACATGGCGGAAGTGGGCGCCGAACAATTCGGTTTGGCGCCGGTGGGCACCGGCCCGTTGGTTCTTGAGGAGTGGATTCCCGGTGAGATGATCAGGGCCTCCGCCAACGAGAACTACTGGAACGGCGCTCCCAACCTGGACGGTGTCGAATGGACCTGGGCGGCAGACGCCAACACCCGTTTGGCTCTTCTGCAAACCGGCGACGCCGACATGATCGTGACCCTGTCTCCCCAGCTCTTCGATGAAGTTGAAGAGGATGACAGTCTGGTCCTCTCCGCCGCGCCCGGCGGGAACAAGTTCTTCATAGGCATGAACATCAACTCTCCGCAGTTGGAAGACGTCCGTCTCCGCAAGGCAATCGCCCATGCCATTGATCGGGAAGCCTTGGTAGAAGGAGTGCTATTGGGTCGGGGTGGTATCGCCAACCCCAACGCCTATCACAATTTCTTCGCCAGCACCGGGGCGCATGCTGACGACTACTACCCGTACGATCCGGACAAGGCGAGGGAGTTGATTGCCGAAGTGCAGGCGGAGGGCGACATCCCGCCCATTCCGATCAACTACACGATCGGCCGCTACATAAGTGACAGGGACATCGGCGAAGCCGTGGTCGGCATGCTGGAGGCGGTCGGGTTGCCACTGGATGCCCGCGGTCTGGAACCGGGTGAGTTCATTGTTGCGCTGTTTACCAACCAGTTGGCCGGCAGTCACCAGCTTCCTTTCGATGTGCGGTATCCGCATGAGGACGTCTTTATGCGCACAACCTTCACCTCCGCCGGATTGGTGAAGGCCTGCACCGACGAGAGGCTGGACAAACTGGCAGTGCTGGGTGCAACGGCAGAGACCGAGGCGAAGCGCAACGCGGTCTACAGCGAGGTTGAGCGGATCGTCCTCATCGACTTGGTCTGCTGGGTCTCGGTGTACGACCAGGTGGACAATTTCGCCTACACCACCGGGGTGGGCGGATTCAACCATCGCCTCGATTTGCAAATCGACTACGAGGGGATCTACTTCCAGGAGTAGAACCCGAATCCAAACAGAGAATACGACGGGGTCGACATGAGTCGGCCCCGTCGTTTCCTTGGTAGCGACCAAAGCGAAGCTCGGTGTGGACCGTGCTCACCGGTCCGGTGTTGCTCTTTAAGTCTTGACTCAACCTATGACGAACCTGCCCAGCACCGAATCAGCCGCCACAACAACGAACAGCAGGGCAAGATATGAGAGCGAAAACAGATACAAAGCCTTGGCGCCCTCTATTCCTTCTCCCCTTGCGAGCCGGATTGCCCGGATTGTGAACCCTGCCCCCAGTGTGAAGGCGCCGACCAGGTAGATCCACCCTACCGCCCCGGTGGTCGCTAATGACATGGAAAGCCCAACCAGCACCACGGTGTAGATGAGGATCTGACGCTTGGTAACTGCCAGAGTGGAGACGACCGGCAGCATCGGGATCCCGGCGCGGGCGTAATCGTCCTTGATCAACAAGGCCAGAGCCCAAAAGTGCGGGGGTGTCCACAGAAAAATGATGGCAAAGAGGTAGAGGGCCGGCAGTTCAACCGTTCCTGTTACGGCGGCCCACCCGACCAGCGGCGGAACCGCACCCGCCGCCCCTCCGATCACGATGTTCTGGGGGGTGGTCCGCTTGAGGCCTTTGGTGTAAACGAATATGTATATGATGGTGCCGCTCAGGGCTAGCACGCCGCTGAGGACGTTCACAAAGGCCGCCAAGACGGTGAAGGCGGCCAGGTTGAGAACTGTTCCGAAGACGAAAGCCTGCGTTTTGGATAATCTTCCGCTGGCAACCGGGCGACGGCGGGTGCGCCGCATCTTCTGGTCCAGGTCATCTTCCAAGCCGTGATTGAGAGCGTTGGCTCCACCGGACGCCAGGTAGCCGGAGATGACAACCAGGGCAGGTAACGAGGGGATCGGGCCAACTCTGGGCGGCCAGGAACATGCTGCCCACTGCGTCACCGGACTGTGTACCGGTTGCGACCTGCGGCATTGTTGGCTCGCTCCGGAATTCAAGAAAGGAAACCTGTCGGTACGATCCTGACCTTCCGGGAGTGGACTCGCGGCAACTGCCGGATCGAAGCCTTCCAAATTTTAGCTGGCCTGCGGGACTACCTCAATAGTGGGCGACGCGTGGCCCAAGGCCGGGCTTCCTCCAGTTGTGCTGCCAGGCTGAACAAAAGATCATCCCGGGCGTAGCCGGCTACGAAGTGGACTCCTATGGGCAAACCATCCGAGTTCCAGTGGAGGGGCACCGACATGGCCGGGATCCCGGCTATGTTGGCGATGGCGGTGAAGGGTATGAACCCGAACACCGTCACCAGGTAACCGTCGATGTCATCGGTTGTCATGTCGATCTGGCCCAGCGGCGGGGGAGGTGTGGCCACCGTGGGGGTCAACCACACATCGTATTTCTCGAAGAAAGGCGCCACGGCCCGACCGCTGCGATGCATCGCCCAGGTTGCTCTCACCATGTCTATCGAGGTGGAGTCGTAGCTCTCGCCGCCTAGCACCCGGATGACGTTCTCCAGTTCGTCGTCTCGGGGGCGCCGACCCTTCTGCTCGGCATACTCGTCGATTCCCGCCTGCACGTTGGCGGCGATCAGCAGCCGGAAGGCGGCGCCCACGGTGAGGCGATCCCATTCCGGACTGTCTTCTGTGACCTCGTGGCCCAGCTCTGAAAGAAGTCTTACCGTCTTGTCCACTGCTTCCACGCAGTCCGGATGAGCGGGTCCGGCCGCAGTGGAAGAAGTGAAGGCCACCCGGAGGCGACCCGGTGGCCGAGAGGCTGAATCCAAGAATGGCTCCTTGGCCCTCGGCACCGAGTATGGATCCCCCGGCGAGGGGCCGGTGGTGACGTCCAACAGAGCGGCGCTATCTCGCACTGTGCGGCTGATGACGTGCTCGGCGCTCAATCCGTTCCAGGCTTCACCGAAGTCGGGCCCGGCCGGTGTCCTCCCCCGGGTGGGTTTGATGCTGAACACCCCGCAGCATGCCGCCGGAATGCGAAGCGATCCTCCACCGTCGCTCCCATGGGCGGCCGGCACCATTCCGGCGGCCACCGCCGCCGCAGAGCCGCCGCTCGAGCCGCCGCTTGAGTGATTCAGGTTCCAAGGATTACGAGTGGGTCCGTACAGGCTGGGTTCGGTGGTCGGTGCTCCGCCGAACTCGGGAGTGTTTGTCTTGCCGGCGATCACCAGGCCTGCCGCCTTGTATCGGCGAACCAATTCGCTGTCGTGAGGAGCAACCCTGTCCGCGAAGAAGGCGCTACCTGCCACGGTGGGAACCCCGGCGTAAGCCGCCCGTAGGTCCTTGAGCAGAAAGGGAACTCCGGTGAAGGACCCTTCGGGCAGACCGCTGTTGATCGCAGAGCGGGCTTCGTCGTACATCTTGCGGTTCACAGCGTTCAGCACCGGATTCAGCCGTTCGATCTCGCCGATGGCCGTCTCCAGCAACTCAGATGGTGTCGTTTCGCCTTCTCGCACCAACTCGGCCAGCCCCATGGCGTCGTAATCCTGGTATTCCAACCTCAAGCTCCTTTCGATCTCTTGGTCCCAAGATAGGTGAGGCTATCGGGATTATGGTGGCAGGGGGCTACTCTTTGTCTATAGTCGTCACCGGATTCAGCTATTCGTTTCAGTATCGCACCGCCCAACCAGGTATTCGAAGAGGGTCGGCGCATCTATGACCTGTCCGGTTTCGTCCGGGAGTCCGCCGCTGCGGCTGCTGCGGGGTTCCACTGCGTGTACACCGGCGAACGGCGCAGTTCCGGTGCCACGTCCTACTCGCACAACCCGATACTGCTCTCTGCCTACGGCTTGGGGAAAGTAGAGGGGATCATGTTTGCTGCAGGGCTTGTGGTACTGCCCCTGCACCATCCGGTGGAAGTTGTTCAGGATGCCACCATGCTGGCCGCTCTTCACCCCGGACGGTTCCGGCTTTGTGTAGGGGCCGGTTACATGGAAGGGGATTTCCAGATAATGGGAGTGGATCACGGGCAACGAGCGGCGCGGATGGAGCAGGGTTTGGAGGCCATCAACGCCTATCTGGCCGGTAAGGAATTAATCCTGGACGGCCCGTATCAGGGCAGGACCCCCATCCGCGATGAGGCGGTAGCAGATGTGGAGTTGGAAGTCTTCGCTGGCGCCTGGTCACCGGGCGGCGTTAGACGAGCCGCCCGATATGCGGACGGTTGGATAACCGGACCGATCCGCAACATCCACTGGCTGGCCGACCTCGCCAAGGTGTACCGGGAGGAATGCGAGAAGGTGGGGAGAAAACCCAGAATCGTCATGCTGCGAGAAGCCTGGCTGGGAGAGACCGATCAAGTAGCTCGGGACACCTACGGAGAATATGTGCTCGGTTATCACCGGGTATACATGGAGAGAGGCAACAGCTACCACCCCAAATACGAGCCGTGGTTCGCCGACCTCTCCGGTCCGGCTGATCTGACCGTTGATCATGTGCTGATCGACCGGGTGCTGTGCGGGTCGCTGGAGCACTGGCTGGAGACGCTGCCGAAGTGGATCGAACTGGTGGGACCGGAGGAGATAATCGTGCGGCTTCGCCACTTCCAAGGCCCCAGCCTAGAAGAGACGCTGGAGGCCATTGAAGGGATAGGGTCGCAAGTCGTCCCCCGCTTTTCTGGATAACCAGGACCGAATGTGACTACCACCCCACCCGTTCTCGAAATCGAAGATTTGCGGGTGGTTTTTTCTGAGCGGGGTGTCGGTAGAAGACCCGATGTGGTGGCGGTGGACGGCGTCTCCTTGTATATCGAGGCGGGTGAGATAATCGGCCTGGTGGGAGAATCGGGATCGGGCAAGACCACCCTGGCTTTGGCCACGGCGCTTTTGGGGAAGATCACTGAAGGCCGGATCAACCTGGCAGGCGAATCCATCATCGGCATCTCCCGCTCGCGGATGCGTCGTTTGCGTTCCCAAATCCAGGTGGTGTTCCAGGATCCGCACGGTTCGCTCGATCCCCGTCAAACGGTGCGCCAAGGGCTATCCGAACTACGATCTCTTCATCACGATCGAACCGGTTGGGCAACCGACTTGGAACTGCTGGCCAAGGTGGGTCTGACCGAAGACCTTCTTGACCATCTCCCTCACGAGCTGAGCGGAGGCCAGGCCCAGCGAGTCTCGATAGCCCGAGCCCTCCTGCTTCGTCCCTCGCTGTTGGTAGCCGATGAACCGACCTCGGCTCTGGATGTATCGGTGCAGGCCCAAATTCTGAATCTGCTGTTGCAGCTGCGCTCCGACGAGCAAATCGCGGTACTTTTGATCAGCCACGATCTGAGCGTGGTCCGAAACCTGTGCGACCGGGTGTATGTCATGAAAGACGGCCGGGTGGTGGAATCCGGCGATACCGAAGATCTGCTGGCGTCACCTTCCCACCCCTACACCCGTCAACTGATAGCAGCCATTCCCGGCAAGGACTGGGATCGCTCGGCTCTGGAGGAGGCCATTGGTCAGGATGTTGAGGAGGCCACCCGGTGAGCTTTGTGCGGTTCATGGCTCCGAAACTCCTGGGAGCGCTGATCACTCTTCTGATCGCTCTCAGCCTGGCCTTCTTCCTGGCCCGCACCGCCGGCGATCCGGCTCGCAACATCCTGGGAGAATTCGCCACCGAGGAGCAGGTGCTGGACAAGCAGATCGAACTCGGGTTGGACAAGCCGTTGCCCGTTCAGTTCGTGAACTATCTCGGCCAGTTGGCTTCGTTCGACCTGGGGAAATCCCTCCGTTACAGCCGCCCCAACTGGGAGTTGATTCTGGGCCGCTTTCCCTCTTCGATCCAATTGACCTTGGCGGCCATGCTGATCGCCACCCTGATCGGCCTTCCTTTGGGGGTGGTGGCCGCACTCAAGGAGGGAAAGATCTGGGATCGTATCTCAGTGTTCGTGGCGCTGCTGGGCCAGTCGATACCTCTTTTCTGGCTGGGTCTGATGTTCATCCTCTTGTTTGCGGTGGCCTGGGGATGGCTGCCGGCCGGGCAGTCAGGTACCTGGCAGCATCTGGTGCTGCCGGCGGTGACTCTGTCGGTGCTGCCCATGGCCCGGATCGCCCGCCTGGCTCGGTCCAGTCTGAGCGAAGTGTTGGAGGAGACCTACATCACCTCCGCTCGAGCGCAGGGCCTCAAAGAACGCACCGTGGTTGTCGCCCATGCCATTCGTAATGCCGCCCTGCCGGTGGTGACCATCATGGGGCTGCAGGCCGGCACCCTTCTTTCCGGCGCGGTGACCGTGGAATTCGTGTTCGCCTGGCCTGGGCTGGGCACCCTGGCCACCCAGGCCGTCCAATTTCGCGACTTTTCCTTGGTGCAGGCCATAGTGATAGTGGGGGCCGTCACCTTCGTACTGATCAACCTGACCGTGGACCTGGTCTATGGGATCATCGATCCCCGGATCCGGGAGCAGGGATCATGATGTTTGGAAGAATGCTGACCGGCGCTGTGTTGGGGAAGCAGGCCAATAGGGTACGCCGGGCCAACAACCGGTCGCTGTGGATGATGGGACTGCCCCTGGTGCTGTTGGGCCTGGTGGTACTGGTTGCGCCGCTCCTCCCCCTGGTCGATCCGGGGCTCCAGGATTTGCGGGCCCGGCTGATTCCGCCCATCTTCTTGGAGGGCGGCACGTGGGAGCATCCACTCGGCACCGACCAACTGGGCCGGGACCTGCTGGCCCGCCTTATCTATGGCGGTCGGCTGACCTTCGTGATCGCTATCGCGGCGGTGCTGTTTGGATCGGTGTTTGGAACGCTGCTGGGGATGATCGCCGGTTATCGCCGGGGGTGGATGGACACCGTCATCGCCCGGGTAGTCGACGCCCAACTGGCGCTTCCCTTCATCCTTTTGGCCATCGCCATCATCGTCAGCCGGGGCAGGTCATTGACGGTGCTGGTGGCGGTGTTGGCCATCATCAGCTGGGCGCAGTACGCCCGCGTCATCCGAGCCGAGGCCCTTTCTCTTCGCGAGCGCCCCTTCATCCTGGGGTTGCGAGCGGCGGGCGCCTCATCCATGCGGATAATTCTCCGGCACGTCTTGCCCAACGTGGGGGGCACGGTGCTGGTGTTGGCTACTTTGGAAGTGGGCACCATGATTCTGGCCGAAAGTGCGCTCAGCTTCCTGGGACTGGGAGTGGTCTCTCCCGATATCAGTTGGGGAGGGATGCTGGCGGGTGGACGGGAGTTCATCCAGGATGCTTGGTGGGTGGTGGCCTTCCCGGGGATCGCCATCACCTTCGTGGTGTTGTCGATCAACCTGCTGGGCGACGCCCTGCGGGCCCGATACGACCCTCGCAAACGGACCTACGTGTAGCGCCATGGAACCCCTGCTGAGCGTTCGGTCGTTGAGGGTGGAGGCCACCAGTTCCGTGGGAACCATCGTGGCGGTCGACAAGTTAGATCTTGATATCTATCCCGGAGACGTGATCGGGCTGATCGGAGAGTCGGGAAGCGGAAAGACCACCGCCGTGCGAAGCTTGTTGGGCCTCACCGAACGAAACGTCCGGATCACCGAGGGATCCATCTATTTCCAGGGCCAGCAAGTGCTGGGAGATGGCCAAAACAATCTGAAGCGTCTTCGCGGCCGTCATGTGGGGATGGTCTTCCAGAACGCCTCCAGTTCCCTCAACCCGTTGCTGCGAATCAACACCCAGATAAGGCAGGTGCTGCGAGCCAACCGACCCGACCAAAGCTCGGCCGAAAGGGCAGAGAGAATCGAAGAGGTGATCTCACGAATGGGATTCCACGATCCCAAACGGGTGCTTCGATCCTATCCCCACCAACTGTCGGGCGGGATGCGGCAACGGGCCGCCATCGCCATCGCCATCGTTTCCAAGCCCGAGATCGTGATCGCTGACGAGTCCACTTCGGCGCTCGACGTCACCACCCAGGCCGAGGTGATGGAATTGGTGAGGGAATTGGCTACCGACATGGGGCATTCTCTGATTTATGTCACCCACGACCTGCTTTTGGCCGCCGAAGTATGCACCCGGATGGCGGTGATGTACGGAGGAGAGATCGTCGAGCTGGGCCCGACGTCGGTTGTGGTCAACTCACCCCACCACCCCTACACGCTGGGTCTTCTGAGGTCGGTGCCGGTGTGGGCAAAAAAGGCGCCGCTGGTGGGAATCGACGGGACCCCGCCGCGGGTGACGGCCGCGTTCGTGGGCTGTCGGTTCGCTTCCCGATGTGCCCACGCTGTGCAAGCCTGCTCGGACGTCGATGTGAGGTGGACACAGACTCATCACGACCACGGGTCTCGTTGTATTCAGCCCGAGGGGGCGCCCCTTCATTCCGGCGGTAGGTAAACGGTGGTAAATATCGCCGCGGTGCTCTCCGATCGAGCGCAGGAAGCTTCGGATCGCTCTGCCCTGGTTTTCGAGGACGGGCGCAACTGGAGTTGGGGAGCCCTGGAGCGGACTTCAGCCGCAGTGGCCCGGCTGTTGCAGGACAGTGGAGTGGTCCGAGGCGATCGGGTGGCCATTGTGGTTCCCAACCGCCCGGAAGTGGTGGCCCTGCTGTATGGCGTCTGGAGGCTGGGGGCGGTCCCTGTCACCATCTCATCGCTCTACAACCGTGACGAATTGACCAAGACGCTCAAGCAAACCCGCCCGAGACTGGTAGTGATCACCCCCCAGACGCCGCTGGTGAGCGGATGGGAGACTCTCACCCTGGCGGCTGGCAGCATGGAAGAATGGGAGGAAAGCACCTCGAGCTCAGCGCTTTCCGATCCTCCGTTGGAGATGCAAGACAGCGATGAGGCGGTGGTGGTTTTCACCGGCGGGACCACCGGGTTGCCCAAACCGGTGGTCACCACCCACGGGGGAACGACCGGGGCGGTGAGGAAGTTGGCGGCGGTCTCCAAAGGGCGTCCCGGGCCCTACCAAATGGCCCCTCCTGGCGTCCCGCCCAACCTGTTGGCTTTGCCCCTGTTCCACAGTGGGGGTCAGCAGACCATGCTGTTCGCCTTCTATGTGGGAAGACCCCTATTGCTGATGGAAAAGTTCAACGCGGCCCGGGTGGTGGAGTTGGTCGAGCGGTACCGGATCGACAATCTGTTCCTGATGCCGACCATGCTCTATGACCTGTGCGCGTTGGACGAGCCGGTGGATTTGAGCACGGTACGGGCGGTGCTGGTGGCGGGCCAAGCGCTTGATTCCCAGCTTCGGCGACGATTCGAAGAGCGTTTCGGGATCCCCATCGCTACCAACTACGGCTCGACTGAAACAGGGCATGTGGCGGGATGGACCCGGGCCGATCTGGTGGCGGGCCGTTGGAAGCCCGGATCGGCCGGTCGGGTCTATGAGGGGGTTAGCTTGGAGATCCGCGATGAAGAGGGCAGGGCGCTCGGGTTGCGGGAGGTGGGCGAGATCTGTGTCCGCAGTGACCTGGCCAAGGGATATCTGGGCGACCGGGAGGCCAGCGGGGAGTTGGTCCGCAACGGATGGGTCCACTCCGGTGATGTGGGTTATCTGGACGATGACGGAGTGTTGTTCCTGGTGGGGCGAAAGCGGGACATGATCAAGACCGGGGGGTTTCAGGTGTGGCCTGCCGAACTGGAAGAGGTGTTGCGTTCCCACCCGGTGGTGGCGGACGTAGCGGTAATAGGGGTTCCTGATGAACGGATGGGCGAGGTTCCCAAGGCGTATGTGGTGGCGCCCGATATCGTTTCTGCGGGTATGGGCGCCGAGTTGAAGGAGTACGTCAGAGATCGACTGGCGCACTTCAAAGCCATCAGACAGGTGGAGTTCGTCTCCGCCCTACCCCGCACCGAGACCGGCAAGATCAACCGGGCTCTGTTGGATAAGCCAAACTTGGAGAAGACCGCCCCATGAAAAAGAGTGAATACGATCTGCTGGGAGAACAGTGGGACGCCGAGGCGATGCAGACCGACCCGGCCGTGCTGGAAGAGAGCGTCCTCTACGAAAAGCACCCCGAAAAGCCCATCGCCTATGTGACTTTCAATGTTCCCGAACGCCTCAACGCCCTTCCCATCGCCGCCCTGGAGCGGATCGGGGATCTGGTGAAGGAGGCGGAGGTGGATGACAGCGTCAAGGTGATCGTCTTCCGCGGCGTCGGGCCCTGCTTCGGCACCGGTGCCGACGCCTCCGAGTTGGGCCACTACATCGGGTACGGCAAAGGCAAAGACCGAGCCACTCGGCGACGCCCCGCTCAGCGCCAGCGAATGCTTCCCGACCGCAACCTGATCTTCGGGGCGTTCACCACTCCCATCACCAACTGCCTGAAGGCCACCATCTCCCAGGTGCACGGCTATTGCTATGGGGGGCACATGCAGATCGCTCTGGCCACCGATTTGGTGATCGCTTCTCCCGACGCCCTGTTCACGCATCCCGCTTTTCGTTACCTGGGCGCCGCTCCCCAGGACATGTACGCCTGGATCGAAAACCTGGGACTCAAGAAGATGAAGGAGATCATGCTGACCATGCGGCCTCTGGGGGCGTCGGAGGCCGAGCAAATCGGGTTCGTAAACAAGGTGGTCCCCCGCGAAGAGTTGGATCGCTGGGTGGATGACTACGCAACCGCCATCACCATGATGCCTCTGGATGGAATCATGATGGGCAAGGCCATGATGCAGATGGTGATGGAGGCCCGCGGCAAGGGAGTGGGTGAGATGACCGGATGGGTGGGCCACGGTTGGGCCACCAACCTGGTGCTGGAGGAGGGAGAGTTCAATTTCCTCCGGGAAAGAAGAGACAAGGGCCTGGCCCGGACCCTAAGAGAGCGCGACGAGGCGGTGGCGCCCTTCTTCCGGTTAGGAGGAAGGATGAAGCACACTGATTCCGGTGGATCCTCGACATGAAATTCGGGCTGCTGGCCTCCCATCAATACCTGCATTCCGACGACCTTCAACAGCGGCTCGCCGAGTTGTGGGATCTGGCTGAGACCGCCCAACAACTCGGATACGACTCGATGTGGACCATCCACCATTATCTGGCCAACCTCGCCACCTTCCAGCCCATTTCGATGACCGCCCGACTGGCCGGGATTACCGACACCATGACCATCGGCACCGCTATTTTGCTGGCGCCGTTTCTTCATCCGGTTCATGTGGCCGAGGAGTTCGCAACCTTGGATCAGATTTCTGGCGGAAGGGTGGTGCTGGGTCTGGGCGCCGGATATCGGGACAACGAGTTCGACGCTTTCGGAATCCCCCGGGCGGAGCGGGCCGGTCGGCTCACCGAATCGATCGAGATCATCAGGCAAATGTGGAGTGGCGAGGAGGTCGATTATCGAGGACGGCACTACCAGGTGTCCGGCCACACCATCAGCGTTCCTCCCCACCAGCCGGGGGGCCCTCCCATCTGGATCGGAGCGGGAGGCAAACCGGCGGTGAAACGAGCCGCTCGCATGGGAGACGCCTGGTTCGCTCCGGGTAACTCGCCAAGTCCCCGATACCTGGTGAAGGCTTTGGCATTGCACGACCAGGCGTTGGCCGAGGCCGGTAAGACCCGGGAGGGAAGGGAATATCCTCTGATCGTTGAACTTTTCTGCGGTCCCGATGACAAGACCGCGGTCGAATCGGCTCTGCCGTACATGGAGAGGGAGTACATGATCTACTCCGAGTATGAGGCCATTTCCTGGCAGAAGTCCCGCATCGAGGAACTGGTCCGCACCACCTTTCACGTGGGCTCTCCCGCCACCCTCATCGCCAGGATCGAATCGCTTCGGGCGCTGGGCATCAACCATGTGATCTTTCGTCCGTTCTGGACCGGGATGCCGGCCTCTGTTTCCACTGATTCGGTGAGGCGATTCGCCGAGGAGGTCATTCCTCATTTTCGCAACCGTTAGCTTCTCGCTCGGCACATTCAGAAAGAATCCGCTAACATACTGACCGGTCGGAATGATAAGAGAAGCGGAGTTCGGGATATGAAATTCGGAATCATGAATCTGTTCCCATCGGCCGGTGAACAAGAAGACCACCAGGTGCTCCATGACACCTTGGAGGAGATCCAGATCGCCGATCAACTGGGTTTTGATTCGGTGTGGCTAGCCGAGCACCACTTTTCCCGCTATGGCATATTGGGCAACCCACTGCAATTTGGAGCGGCGATCGCCGCCAGTACCCGAAAGATCATGGTCGGAACTGCAGTGATGGTGGTTCCCTTCCATGACCCGATCCGTTTGGCCGAAGAGGGAGCGGCGCTGGATGTGATCAGCAAGGGACGGTTTCAGATGGGAGTGGGACGGGGATACCAGCCCAAGGAATTCAAAGGATTCGGAGTCGATCCGGCCCAGTCTCGGGAACTCTACGCCGAGGCGATGGACATTGTGAGTCTGGCCTGGAATGAGGAGGGCTGGTCTTATCAGGGGCGACATTTCCAATACGAGAACCTCACCACCTATCCCCGGCCCTATCAGGCGGGCGGCCCACCACTGGTACACGGAGCAGTATCCCCCAGTTCTTTCAGAAAGAGGGGTTTGGACGGATCCAACATCATCACCTCTCCCAACTTCACTCCGCTGGGCAAGATGAAAGACAACTTCCAGGTGTATCGGGATTCTCTGGTGGAGGCGGGCTTCAACCCTGCCGACTACGAATTGCCGTTCATGCAGCAGGTGTGGGCGGGCGCCGATCCCGCTGGCCTGCGGGAGGCCGCCGAAGCCGCGCTTCGCTACTACCAATCAGTCGGAAAAGTGATCCCCGGATCCGACGATGCGCTTGCCTCGGAAGCGGCCTACTACGCCAAGGTCCGGGAGAACATCGAGCTTCTCACCTTGGAGCAGACTCTCACCCACGGAGGAAACTTCGGCTCGGTCGACCAAGTGGTCAACACCTTGAGCCTATTGGGCGAAGAGTTGGGCGTCACTCATTACATAGGTTGGTTTCGGATACCGTCTCTGGATCGATCTGCCGCCCTGACGGCCATGGAAACCTTCGCCTCGGAGGTAATACCCCAATTGCAGATGTCTGATCAGTTGACTCTGGTATGAGCGTCAGCGAGATTCACCATGTCGCCTTGCCGGTGACCGATTTGGACCGCTCGGTGGCGTTCTATCAACAGGTCTTGGGCTACCGGCCGACTTTGAGGATGAAACAGGAGGGAGAAGACGTGGAGAAGTTCCTGGCGCTTCCCCCCGGCACCACCGGGCGCTCGGTGTTCCTGCAAGGTCCGTCGAAATTGGGCCAGATCGAACTAATCGAATGGGATGATGGACTCACGCCGGGAACCAGGCCGGGAGGGATGAAGGACCTGGGCGGGTTTCTCATGTCGTTTGAAATCAAAGAGGGCGACACGATTGACGATCAGTACCGTCGGGCGCAAGAGGCCGGTGCTGAGTTTCTTTGCGAGCCCCTGGCTGTGGAACTCGAGAACTACGGGGTGATCCGATCCTTTATTGCCAAGGATCCCGACGGTTATCTGTTGGAATTCGTAGCTCTTCCCACCCGGGCCGAGATTCTGGCCTACCGTAGTAAGCACGCCAAAGACACTTAGGCCCAACCAGAGGACAAACCAGCCATGCCCACCGCCAATCTGAGCCGCCTGCTGGAACGCAACAAGCACCGCTTCGGAGACAAGGAGGCCGTGGTTGATGGAGAGGTCCGGCTTACCTACCGGCAACTGGACGCGGCGGTCAGCGAAATGGCCCAGGCGCTCTTGGACCTGGGGTATGGGAGGGGAGACATCATCGCCATCCTGGCCGACAACTCCTATCACTACCTGATCGAGATCCTGGCCATCAACCGGATCGGAGCGGCCTTTATCCCCCTCAACTGGCGCCTTCACCCTCGGGAGTTGACCTACATCCTCAACCATTCCGGAGCGGTGGGACTGGTGGTCGATCAACGGTTCCACGACAAAGCCCAAGAGACGCTCGCTTCTTCTCCAGACATCCGGCACGTCATCGTCCATGCCGGCCAAGGCCCAGCCGGCTGGCACGTTTACGAGGAATTGATGGCTGCCGCCGCCGGGGCAGAGGTGCCTGACGCCCAGATGGGGCTGGATGATCTGGCCCGGATTCTTTACACGTCGGGTACCACCAGCCATCCCAAAGGGGTGATCACCACCCACGGAAACGTGATCTGGAATCAGGTGGGTCAGATTCTGGAAATGGAACTGGTTCCTAGTGACCGGATCATGCTTTCGGCGCCGCTATTTCACGTCAGCGGACTGGATGTCCCAGGACTCACTGCTCTTTACATAGGAGCGACGCTGGTGATCGTCCACAGCTATGCGGGCCGGGAGATCGTGAAGCTGGTGGCGAAGGAGAAGGTGGCGGGAGGGGTGCTGGCCGCTCAGATCATCCACGACATCATGAGGATGGAAGACCGCCATCAGTACGACCTGTCTTCTCTGAAGTGGATCATCTTCGGAGGGCTGCCGGCGCCGGTCTATCGCCGTTTCCAGGAGACCCTGCCGCACGTGCGGTTGTCAGAGGCGTATGGGATGACCGAACTCACCAACGGCGCCGCCTACCTGGAGGCCAACCCCCCTCCCGAGAAAATAGGATCTGTGGGAAGGCCCTTTGCCAACATAGATCTTCGGATAGTGGACGACGAAGGCCGACCGGTGCCGCCCGGGGAGCCCGGAGAGTTAGTCGCCCGTGGACCCAAAGTGTCGCCGGGTTACTGGAACGATCCTGACGAGACCGCCGCCGCCTTCCGCGACGGATGGTTCCACTCAGGCGACATCTGCCGCATCGACGCCGAGGGCTATATGTGGTTTGTGGACCGCAAGAAGGACATGATCAAAAGCGGCGGAGAAAACGTGGCAAGCGCCGAAATTGAGCGGGTGCTGGCCAGACACCCGGCAGTTAGCGAGACAGCAGTGGTGGGAGTGCCCGATGAGCGTTGGGACGAAGTACCCAAAGCCTTCGTGGTGGCCCTCCCCGGCATGACCGTCACCGAAGAAGAACTAACCGCCCACTGCCGCGCCAACCTCGGCAAATTCAAAGTCCCCAAACACTTCGAAGTAGTAGATGCCCTAGTCCGCAACGACTCCGGCAAAGTAATGAAAAGATGGCTCCGAGACGCAGAGAAAGCCAAGTTCCAGACGGAGGCTTAGCCCCGACTAGAACGCGGGGGAACTCCCGCAAACCTCTTGACTGCACTGTCTCTTTACTGGACAACAAGTTGGACATCAGAATGGTCAAAACAATATACCGATAGTAGAGCGGCACTTGTGCGCTCCTATCTGAAGTCCCACCCGTGGATCACTTTCAAGGCCACCGATATCAACTCGCTCGGCCCCAGCATTTGGATGCTGTTGGGCGAGGCGCGATCCAAGTGCGAGGGCGGATTGGTCGGTGGGGAAATGCCCCCTGGTTTTGGTGACTTTCCGTAGTTGATAGTGGACGCTTTCGACGACGTTGGTTGTGTACACGACCTTGCGAAGCTCTGGCGGGAACCGCAGGAACGGGGTGAACTCTTCCCACGCCTGGCGCCATATTCGTATAACGCCGGGATAGTGATTTCCCCATTGTTCCTCGAGCTCGTCCAACGCCTCAACAGCGGCTTCGGCGTTTACCGCGGTGTAAACGCGTCGCAAGCCCGCCACAATGGTTTTTCGGTCTTTCCAACTGCAGAGCCGCATAGAGGCTCGCAGCAGGTGGATCACACAGGTCTGCACCAGCGCCTGGGGCCATGTCGCCTCGATCGCGTCCGGGAGCCCTTTCAGGCCGTCACAGCACACGATCAGCGCGTCTTCGAGGCCTCGGTTGCGTATCTCGGTAAGTACCGACAACCAGTATTTGGCGCCTTCACCGCCGTCGCCCAGCCATACCCCCAGCACATGTTTACGCCCGTCCACGTCGACTCCAACCACTCATACTTATAGGTGCCCCTAGGCCGGGGCGGGTCTGACTCGACTCCGACCTGGCTGTTGTGCCTTTGTGGTGATCTGTCGGCCTGCTTCCGGCCTGGGGGCGGTGCTCTCCCGACAGGGCGGCTGTGACCTGATAGGAGCCTTGCTCTTGCCATGTGATGCTTCTATGTTCTCCAAATCGAGGCTTTTGGCGGGGATTTGAGGATGTTTGAGCTTGTGGGGGTGTTGCGGCGTTTCCGAGTGGAACGGTGGGGCTGGTTCGGCCGGGGTTGGGGGCGGGTTTTGTAGGAGTCGGTAGAGGTGGCGGGCGATGTACCGTTTGAGGCAGCGGCGGGCTTCTCGGGTGGTTTTTCCTTGGCTGATGCGTTTGGCGATGTAGGCCCGGGTTTTGGGGCAGTCCCGAGCGCGGGTGATAGCGATGGTGTGGAGGGCGCGGTTGAGTTGGCGGTCGCCGTAGCGGCTTAGCCGGTGGCGGGTTTGTTGTCCAGAGGAGGCTTGGAGGGGTGCTACGCCGGCCAGGCGAGCGAACGCGGCCTCGTTGCGGCATCGGCCTGGGTGGGACCAGGCGATGAACACTTGGGCGGCGGTGACCGGACCAATCCCGAATTGGTCGAGCAGTTGCGGAGCTGCGGCTGTGACCATTTCGGCGATGGGCGTTTTCAGCTCTGCTATTTCATTGTTGAGGTTGCGGATGCGTCTGGCTGTAGAACGTAGGGCTTGTTTGGTGGCGGTCAGTTCGTTGACGGAGGCGGGTCGGATTCGAAACGCCGCGCACTTGGCCACCAGAGCAGTTGTGCTCAGACCTCGGAGTTGGTCCCGAAGATCGACTGGCGCGGTCACTACCAGGGCTTTTAGCTGGTTGATGGCCGATACTCTGGCCCCTTGGGCGCCCTGGCGGGTGGTCTCCAACACTCGCAAGGCTTCGCGGTCTCCCCTAGCCCGCGGGACAGATGGCCAAGGACGGCCCAGCACCTGGCGAGCGGCCCGCCGAGCGTCCAGTGCGTCGGTTTTGGCGCCGTCGCGGGTAGGGGTGGGATCGTTGAACTCCACCACTAGTTCACCTCGGGCAGCGAGATAGGTGGTCACGCCTGCTCCGTAACTGCCCGAGCCTTCCACCGACCACACCCGCTCAGCCGTCTGAGTGTGCTGGTCTGCCCATTTCAACAACCGGTCATATCCCAGCCGGGTGGTTCCGAACACCGCAGTCGCTTGTTCTCCGGTGGTGGAAGTGTCTACTACCGCGGCGGTGACCCGGTCACGATCAGGATCGATCCCGATCACATGCTCTACCATTGTGGCCAACATAAGAAACCTTCTCTTTCTTGTGCGAACTGGGCTAGTGCCTCACAAGGCGCAAACCGTGACGGCAGGACTGTGATGAGTCACACCCCATGGGTGGACAAGCTTCTGATCAGGCCAGCAACGGAACGCCCAGGGGCGTCGCGGCGGTGTCGGACATATCACGGCAAAGACACAAAGGTCAGAGTGGTCTCGGGTCACGACACCACCGCTGACGCCAATCCTGGCAGCCTCTACAAGGCCCCCCCAATACTCACAGAGTGGTCTGTCCACCGTTTTTTCGGGTCAGAGAGAACAGAAACGAATTCTACCTTTGAAGGAGAAGATGCATATGTCAGAGGATGATCGGATTGTGTTTGGTGGGGTCGACACCCACCGTGATACCCATGTCGCGGCGGTGGTGGATGCCACCGGTCGGGTCCTTGGCTCGGCGCCGTTTCGGGCCGATGTCGCCGGTTATGAACGGTTGAACAACTGGTTGGGGTCCCTGGGTCGTGTTGTGCGGGTCGGGGTGGAGGGCACCGGCAGCTACGGCGCCGGCCTGACCCGCCACCTTATGAGCATTGGTGTTGAGGTGGTGGAAGTGAACCGGCCCAACCGCCAGTTACGCCGCCGCTTCGGCAAGACCGATGTCACAGACGCCCGGGCAGCGGCGCGGGCTGCTTTGAACGGGCAGGCCACCGGGTTGCCCAAAAGCGGGAACGGACCAGTAGAAGCAATACGGATGCTGACAGTGGCCCACCGTTCGGCGATCAAGGCCCGTACCCAGGCCATCAACCAGCTGCACGCCCTGGTGGTCACTGCTCCCGACCAGGTCAAACACCAACTTCGGGGGCTCTCCCCCAAAGCCCGCGGGAAGGTCTGTGCCGGTTTTCGTCCGGGTGATGGTGACACCACCATCACCTACGCCAAACATGTCCTCCGTCTCTTGGCCCGCAGATACCAGACCCTCACCGCAGAGATCGGAGAACTCGACACCCGGATCAAAGATCTCTGCGCCCGGGCCAACCCGGCGCTGTTGGCCACCACAGGGATCGGCCCGGACACCGCCGCCGCCTTATTGGTCGCAGCTGGTGACAACCCCGAACGCATGAGATCGGAAGCTTCCTTCGCGGCGTTGTGCGGCGCCAGTCCCGTCCAGGCATCCTCAGGACCTGTGCGCCATCGCCTCAACCGCGGTGGCGACCGCCAAGCCAACAACGCTTTGTGGCGGATCGCCACCACTCGGATGCGCTGCGACCAGACCACCATCGAATACGTCGAAAAACGCCGGGCGGAAGGCAAAACCCGCCGAGAGATCATCCGCTGTCTGAAACGCCACATCGCCCGCCAGGTCTACCGACTGTTGACCGACCCACCCTCAACACCCAACGGCGCCGATCTACGCTGTTTACGCCAAAAAACCCGGACCACTCTCGCTCAGGCCGCCACAGCCGTCCACGCCCACCCAAACCGCCTCTCACAACTCGAACGAGGCCTCTACCACAACCACCAACTCGCCACCCGATACCACCAATGGCTCACCGCACCAAACCCTGTGAGTATGTAGGGGGTGCTCTCAGAGTCTGCCAGGCTAGGCGCAGCGGTGGTGTCGTGACCCTCCAAAACCCTGACCGTTTCTGTCTTTACCGACCGGTCCGTGTCTTCAAATCGATGTGTCCGACACCCTTCGCTGCGCCCGCCTGGGTGCTTCGTTGCTGGCCTGATCAGAAGCCTGTCCACCCAAATGGGTGTGACCCATCACAGGTCTGCCGTAACGGTTGCCGCTCCTCGGGGGTACGCCAGCTCTAACCGGTAACACCAGAAAAGAGGAACAAATACGATGCTAGCCGAGATGGTAAAACATACGATAGGAATAGGCCCTGACCGTGACTGGATCACCGCTTCGGTAGTGGACACTGCCACCACCGGAGAGTTGACATCTGCGCGCTTTGGGACAACCAGCATGGGATATGCTCAACTGTTGGAGTGGACAAACCAGCACACATCCGCGGAACGAGCGTGGGTGGTGGAAGGAACCGGTAGCTACGGAGCAGGAGTCACCGACTACCTTTCTGAGGCTGGTGAATGGGTAATAGAGTTCGGCCATCCCCACCCGACCCGCGACGGCGCCAAAACCGACGCGTTGGACGCTCGACGAGCCGCCCGCCAGGCGCTGGGACGCTCCCGGCTTTCGGCTCCCCGCGCTCGGGGAGACCGAGAAGCCCTGCGGGTACTGGAAACCGTCCGCCGAGGCGCTCAAACCGAGCCTGTATACATGTCTGTGTGAGGTGGGTTCTCTATTGCTGTGGCTGGTGTGAGAGCCGGCCCGAAAGGAGAGTGTTGTGATGCCTGTTGAACATGATGTGACGGAGGCGGCTGTGGTGGCTGCTGGTGTGGTGTCTGATGAGGTGGTGGAGGCGGTGGTTTCGGACGCTGCCGCTGCCGTAACGAAGCCGCCTTCGCTCGGCTAGCCGGCGTAGCACCCCTCCAAGCCTCCTCAGGGCAACGCACCCGCCACCGACTCAACCGACGCGGTGACCGCCAACTCAACCGCGCGCTCCACAACATGGCCATCACCCGCACCCGCCACTGTCCCAAAACCCAGGCCTACATAGCCAAACGCATCAGCCAAGGAAAAACCACCCGCGAAGCACGACGCTGCCTCAAACGGTACATCGCCCGCCACCTCTACCGGCTACTGGAAAACCCCCCACTAAACCCCCAGAACTCGCCCCAACCCCAAACCACCCCACCAAAAAGCTCAAACAACCCCCACCCCCGAAAAGCGATTTGCAAAACACTCGATAATGGTGGGGTCCCTGGTCGGGGCGGGTCTGACCCCTTGACAAACTGGCCGTTTGTGCCTTATCATGATCTGTCGGCCTGCTTTCGGCCTGGGGACACTCCCCGACCCGGGAGCGGATGTGACCTTATAGGAGCCTTGCTTCTCCACACCATCATGAGTGTTCTGTCCACCGCTTCCGGTCCGGTGATACCCGCGAGTCTATCCAAGGAAGAAGAAGACATTCATGTCACAAAAAGAGAGCCTGGTTGAGGTGTTTGGCGGGGTGGACACCCATCGCGATTGTCATGTCGCGGCGGTAGTGGACACCGCCGGTCGAGTCCTGGGAACCGCTCCGTTCCCGGCCGATGCAACCGGCTTTGAGGAACTGGGCGGCTGGTTGAGATCCCAGGGTCGTGTGGTGCGGGTTGGGGTGGAAGGCACCGGCAGCTACGGCGCCGGGCGCCCTTGGGAACGATCCTCGGTTCGAACGTAGCGTTACGGTCCCGTGGAATGTCCAAATCCACCGCGCCGATCTTTAGTCAGCACCTGTTTGGGAGAGGACCCGTTACGGTTCTTACCCGTACCATGACCCATCGGATCACCGGACTCATAGCCCAGATGATCGGTCATCTCCTCAGCCAAAGCACGTTCCAGAATCCGCTTCGTCAACTCAGCCAACACCCCATCAGGACCCAGAAGGTCCACACCACCAGCAGCAGCGTCCGAAACCACCGCCTCCACCACCTCATCAGACACCACACCAGCAGCCACCACAGCCGCCTCCGTCACATCATGTTCAATAGGCATCAAAACACTCTCCTCTCGGACCGGCTCTCACACCAGCCACAGCAATAAAGAACCCACCTCACACAGACATGTATACAGGCTCGCCGAACCTCGGCGATCATCACCCTCAAGGCAATCATCGTCAACACCCCGGCCGAGCTGCGCGAATCCCTCGATGGGCTTTCTAACAAAGCGCTCATCAACCGTTGCGCACGCTTTCGGGTCTCGGTGATCAACACCCCCACAGCCTCCGCCAAGTACTCACTCAAGAGCACTAGCACGCCGCTGGCTCCACCTCGACACCGAGATCCGCTCCCACGACACCGTGCTCGACGACCTCACCGCCCAAGCCTCCCCAACACTGCGAGACGGCTTTGGCATCGGAGCCGATTCCGCGGCGGAGCTTCTCATCGTGTTCGGTGACAACCCCGAACGGATCCGTTCCGAGGCCGCATTCGCCAAACTCTGTGGCACGTGTCCGATTCCGGCTTCCTCCGCACAGACCAACAGGCATCGTCTATACAGAGGCGGGCACCGTCAAGCCAACGCGGCGCTGTACCGAGTAGCGATAGTACGAATGCGATTCCACTAGCCCACCATCGACTACGTCGCTCGTCGCACCGCCCAGGGCCTCTCAAAAAAGGACATCATCCGCTGCCTGAAACGCTTCCTCGCCCGCGAGGTCTACCAACGCGTCATGACCGACCACAAAACCCGACAACACACCACCCCCTAAACCCAAAATTTGACTATAGGGGCGTCAACGCCGTCGTGGAATCGTTCTTCGCCACCCTCCAAACAGAACTGCTGGACCGCCAGAAATGGGAGACCCGCCACCAGCAGGGCCTGGCAATCTTCGAGTACATCGAAGGCTGGTACAACCCCGAAAGGAGACACTCCTACAACAACCAACAAAGCCCCGTAAACTACCGCCACCAACAACAACTGGTGGCATGAACACCAACCAAAACAGTCCGCCAAACCGGGGGAACCTCAGGTTCGTCTTGGTTGGTGACTTTCACGGTGAGGTTGTGGCGGGTGGTGTGGCTGCCGGCGGTGGTTTCGATTGTTACCTGGTAGGTGTTGTCGCGGTTGGAATCGGTGGGGTTTTCATAGTCGGGGATTTCCTGGAAACTGAGCTGTCCAGTGTTGGTGATTTGCAGGTCGTCTCGGTCGGTGCCGGTCAACATGGTGGCGGTGGTGGTTCCTTCCGGATCGGAGATCATGTAAGAAGCTACGAAGGTGCTGTCGTCTTCGGGGTGATCATCAATGGGCCGTCGGTCACCTACTGAGACCGGCCAGGCCGGCTCCTGGGCATCAGCATCGCCACCGCGTTGTGTCCTACGAGATTCCATGACCCAACCGCAGTTCGGCATGCACCCGCAGCGCCCCATACGTGCCCCGTGACCGCTGGTGGATCTGATGAATAATGTCTGTCAGCCAGGCATGGCGAATAGAACGGGCCGATAGCGGTCGGGCAACGTCAATCTCCTCAGAGAGGTCAGACCGTCGAAGTCTCCAACCCTAAGAGCCGTGATGCCCATGCGTCTCAGGATGAGAGACCTTCCGATTCCGGAGAGGTGCGCCTCGGTCACATCCTGGCAATCGTCGATTCCGGCGACCGCGGCGACGATCGTGTCGCGAACTGCTGGTGTGCGATCGCATACGTTCATTGAAGGAACCGCGAATAAAGCCACTCTTGCACCAACAGCAGTCCCCGCCGCAGCACCGCCTTCTGCTAACACGAAACACAGCAGAACCCAGCACACCAGTCTTGCCAGCCGACGCATGACGGTCCTCACGAGATACCATCCAATCCTGCGGTAAGGATCATTCCCACCACGTCAATGGGACGCTGCCCCGCTGTGTTATATTTATAAGGCGATTGTGAGGTAAAAATGAGAGCGCCGAGTATAAAGTGCTAACTTCTGCTCTGTAAATGAGTTGTATCTGTAGTAATTGTGTCGGCCTCGGTGGGGGTTCGTTTTAGTGCGGTTGTGGTTGAGTGGCGTTCGTGTTGGGGTGGTTTGGGGGTTGGCTGTTGTGGCCATGGTGGCTGCGGTACTGGGGGCAGCAACGTCGGTGGCCGTGGCGCAGGACGGTGCGCCGTATTCGGATGTTCCCCCGGACACCTACTACGCGGAGCCGGTCAGCACTCTTGCCGCCGCCGGGGTGTTTGTGGGCACTGAGTGCGATGAGGGGTTCTGCCCCGGGGATGACATAGATCGCGCGACGGTGGCGGTGTGGACTGTTCGCGTCCTGGACGGAGCGGACCCCTGGCCGGCTGCGTCAAGGCGCTTTGGGGACGTGGACGCGGCGCATCCTCACGTAGCTTTCGTTGAGCGCCTGGCAGTACTTGGCGTCACCAAGGGATGCGGGGACGGCAGTGTCTTCTGCCCCGATCGGACTACGACCCGCGCCGAGATGGCTGCCTTCCTGTCGCGGGCTTTCGGTCTGGATGAAGGACCCGACCCTGGTTTCAGCGACGTGCCTTCCGACGCTTGGTACGCGGCAAGTGTCGCCAAGCTCGCCGCTTCGGGTATCACCAAAGGATGCGAAGACACCATGTTCTGCCCGGACCAAGCTGTTACCAGAGCAGAGATGGCCACGTTCCTCGCACGCGCCTTGGAATTGGAACCCTCGGAAGAAAGCCCCGGCAGCGACGACTCCATCGGAGGCGGAGGAGGCGGAAGCGGAAGCGGCGGAAGCGGAGGAGGCGGAAGCGGCGGAAGCGGCGGAAGCGGAAGCGGCGGAGGAGGCGGAAGCGGCGGAAGCGGCGGAAGCGGAAGCGGCGGAGGAGGAGGCGGAGGAGGCGGCGGAGGCAGCAGGGAAGCTGCGGGACTCCTTGCCGTGCCTACCGGCCTGAACGTGGGCGAGGCAGGCACCGGGGAGTTCTCGGTGAGACTCTCCACTGCCCCGTCGGCGGATGTCGTCGTTGTGGTGTCCTCGGGTGACAGCGGGGCGTTGAGGGTGAGCGACGGGGCGCTGCTGGTCTTCACCTCGGCGACATGGGGCACGGCCCAGACCGTCACGGTTGCCGGTGTCGACGACGACGATGCTGACGATGACAACGTGACCGTCACAGCGGTGGCTTCGTCCACCGATGCTGCCTACGACGAGACACGCGTGGAGTTGGAGGTCGATGTCGAAGACGACGATCATTCCGGGTTGGTGGTGGACGCCACGCAGATGCGCGTGGGCGAGATGGGCACCGGGGAGTTCTCGGTGAGACTCTCCACTGCCCCGTCGGCGGATGTCGTCGTTGTGGTGTCCTCGGGTGACAGCGGGGCGTTGAGGGTGAGCGACGGGGCGCTGCTGGTCTTCACCTCGGCGACATGGGGCACGGCCCAGACCGTCACGGTTGCCGGTGTCGACGACGACGATGCTGACGATGACAACGTGACCGTCACAGCGGTGGCTTCGTCCACCGATGCTGCCTACGACGAGACACGCGTGGAGTTGGAGGTCGATGTCGAAGACGACGATCATTCCGGGTTGGTGGTGGACGCCACGCAGATGCGCGTGGGCGAGATGGGCACCGGGGAGTTCTCGGTGAGACTCTCCACTGCCCCGTCGGCGGATGTCGTCGTTGTGGTGTCCTCGGGTGACAGCGGGGCGTTGAGGGTGAGCGACGGGGCGCTGCTGGTCTTCACCTCGGCGACATGGGGCACGGCCCAGACCGTCACGGTTGCCGGTGTCGACGACGACGATGCTGACGATGACAACGTGACCGTCACAGCGGTGGCTTCGTCCACCGATGCTGCCTACGACGAGACACGCGTGGAGTTGGAGGTCGATGTCGAAGACGACGATCATTCCGGGTTGGTGGTGGACGCCACGCAGATGCGCGTGGGCGAGATGGGCACCGGGGAGTTCTCGGTGAGACTCTCCACTGCCCCGTCGGCGGATGTCGTCGTTGTGGTGTCCTCGGGTGACAGCGGGGCGTTGAGGGTGAGCGACGGGGCGCTGCTGGTCTTCACCTCGGCGACATGGGGCACGGCCCAGACCGTCACGGTTGCCGGTGTCGACGACAACGACGATGCGTTCGAGACGGTGTCGGTGACAGCGACCGCGACATCGGCTGACGCGAACTATGCTGGGCTGTCGGCGCAAGTGTCGGCAACGGTGGCCGATGACGATGCTGCGGGACCCGTCGGCGCGCTTGACCTTGGAGATATGACCACGCAGGGCGCTCTGAGCCTCGTGTGGCATGACTGGCTGAGTTCTGGATCGAACTATTTCAAGTTTACGTTGACACGAGAACGATTCGTCGCGGCCGTCTTGTTGGACATCTCCCGTGATGCAGATGTGTTCCTCGAGCAGCCACAGTCCGACTCGACGCTGGCGGTTCTCGCCTCGAGCACAAATGAGTCGAACGTCGAGGAATACGTGAATGCCGTGGTCCCCTCAGGCATCTACTACGTACGCGTTCAGTCACCCGGCACCCATTCGTTGAAGTCGATGTTCTTGATGGCAAGCACGTCACCGCAGGCAAACGACCCGGTTCCCGATTTCAGCACCTCCGCGTCGGTGGAAGTCGGCAGTTGCTTCGGCGACCCGACGCGAGCGAGAATCGACCCGTCGTGGGACATCGACTGGATACGCGTCGAACTCATCGCCGGGGAGACGTATGTGCTCGAAGTACGCGGGCTCAGCTCCGGCACTGCAACGTTGCCGGATCCGGAGCTGCTCGGCATCTACGTCGACCCTGATGACACGGCGCTGCACGGCGCCTACGAAACCGCCGGCCGTCTCCATTCCAAGGGCGGAGGCCGGATAGACGATTCCCACGATTTAGACAGCGGCCCGGGAAATGACGCGAGGTTGGAGTTCACCGCAGCAGGCACCGGTTCGCACTACGTCAAGATCAACTCCCAAGGCGGCTTCAAGGGCACATACGTCCTCGCGGTGTCCCAAAAGGACAGTACCCCGGCACAATGCCAGTAACCGGCGACAAACCCACGACACCGGGCAGCCAATCATCGGCGTGTCCTCCAACGACATGGCACTTCGGAGGGTAGGGTCTGGAAGCGTGAAGCGACTGTTCAGGGGCGAGGGTTTGATGATCGGCCGGTGGCGTGTTCTGGTGGTGCTGGTGGTGTCCGGTGTTGTGGCGGCTGCTTGTGCTGGTGGGGAGGGTTCTGAGCCGGTGATGCTCAGTTTCGGGTATCCGTTCCCGGCTGCCCACCCGCTGCGTGTCCAGGTACTCGAACCGTGGGCGGAGGACATACGGGGCGCTACGGGCAACACGGTAGGGGTTGAGTTCCACCCCGAGCAGGCCATCAGCACAGCCGCGGAGACTTACGCGAACGTGGCCGCGGGCGGCCAGGACACGACTGGGTCAACAACAACACCAGCCTCGACGCCCGGGCCATGTACGAACGGATGCTGGAACTAGCCGCCGGCTAACACCACAACCCTCAATGGTACGGTGGGTACCACTGGCCGGGTTCCCTACTCGATGGTCACAAGCTGGCGGCCGCTGAGAAGGCCGTCCCCTACAACGCGGGCATACCGGCATCCAGACGGCGCTGGAACCACCCAAGCTCTCACAGCGGAAGGGGTGTCCGCTGCCGGGCGAGGCCCAGTTCACTCAGTAGGGCAGTCGCGTCCTTCTCGTTGGGTGTTGGGGAGGTGGGGGGAGGTTGGTCTGGATCGGTGTTGGTGACAGGTCTCGCCCGTCCGGTCCGATTGTGGGTGGGGCAGGTTCTGTCTTTATTTGCTGAGTTGCTGTTGGCCGGTGCCGTCGGTGTCCGCGATCCAGATGCCGTTGTTTGTGTAGGCGATTTGGGTGCCGTCGGGTGACCACACCGGAGGAGAGAGGTAACGACCTCGGCTCTCGCTTTCATTGCCGGGATCGATCAGACAGGTGACATACTGGAATGGTGTCTGGGCTGTGCCGGCGACTGTGACGTTGCTGATGGTCACCCTGTAGCAGTAGTCCCGATCAGGGAACCGTGGAAACTCCCGGGAATTCCGGTCGCCGTGCACAGCCCAAACGAACGCCCCTGCCCGGTTAATCACATTCACTGGGATGGGCCCGTAGTCGTCTGTGACACTCACTGTGGCCCGAGTGAAGTCGGCTTGTGCGATTAGTTGGAATGACCATCGTCCCCAGACAGTCTGACTGGGGACGTAGCCAGCCGGGGGCCATGCCACGAAACCGCGCTGCTCTCGAACCGTGGCATCGCCGGAATAGTTGTACCCGAAGTGCATAGCGTTGGCCGCCCTACCCGAGCCGTCTTCGTCGTATACGTTGCCTGTGCCTATCTCATCCACGAACGGGGAAAGGATCTATCGGCGGTGCCCAACAGAGTGTTTTGTGGAGTCAGCTCACTTGGATCAGTGGTGTGACGGTTCGGTTGTGGTAGTGGTTTGTTTCGTATTCGATGGGGGTGAGCATGGCCAGTGCGGTGTGGCGCCGCTGGCGGTTGTGGAAGATTTCGAGGTACTCGAAGATAGCGTTGGCGAGTTCGATCCGGGTCCTCCAGCGTCTTCGGTCTAACAGTTCGACTTGCATGCGAGCCCAGAACGCTTCCATCATGGCGTTATCGAAACAATCCCCAACGGTTCCCATGGACGGAACCAGTCTGGATTCGTGGGCCCGTTGGGTGAACGCCCAGGAGGTGAATTGGGTGCCCTGGTCCGAATGTATCACCGTGCCGGGGTGTGGTTGACGATTCCCGATTGCCATACCCAAAGCAGAGGTGACCAGTCCCGAAGTGGCCGTGTTGTCGATCGACCAGCCCACGACCCGGCGGCTGAACACGTCCAGCACCACAGCACAGTAGACCTTTCCTTCTCTGGTGGGATGTTCTGTGATGTCGGTGACCCACAGCTGGTCCGGCTCAAAACGGGCGAAGTTTCGGTCGACCAGGTCTGTCGGGGTGTCTACGGGGCGGGTCCGCCGTCTGGGACTTCGGTTCCCACTGAGACCAGCGAGGCCGGCTCTTCTCATGAGCATTGCCACTGCGTTGTGCCCAACTGCGATCCCATGACCCAACCGCAGTTCAGCGTGCACCCGTCGCGCTCCATAGATACCGCGTGAGTGTTGATGGATCTGACAGATGATGTCGGTGAGCCAGGTGTGGCGGATAGAACGCGCCGACGGCGGTCGGGACCGCCACCCATAGAACCCCGACTCCGACACGCCCAACACTCGACACGCTACCTGGGTGGACAGCCCCTCGGTTCTCATCGTCTGGACCGCCTCGAAGCGTCTTTTGGGGACACCACCTTGCCTTTGAGCAACTCAACGGCTCGCTTGGTCACAGCCAGCCCGGTTTCCAACTCTGCGATCCGGCGACGAGCAGCCCGCAGTTCCGCCTGCTCCGCCGTAGTAGAGCCGGGTTCGACACCGCGGTCAATCAGATCCTGACGCTGCCAGTTATAGATCGTCTGGTCTGACACTCCTAGATCCTTCGACAAAGAAGCCACCGACCCACCAGCTGCTAGCAGATCCAGCACCCTGCGACGGAACTCGGGTGAATATCGATAAGGCATGAAGACCCTCCTTTCGGGGTCGGTCACACCATCAATTCAAATAACCCGACTCCACCAAAGTGGGGGCACACCAGCTTTTTTCTTGGGAGAATGGAGCTTATGGGAAGATCAAGTACGCATTCGCCGGAAGCCGCGAGCGGGCGGTTCGGTTGGTGCTGGCTCTGCAGGGCGAGTACCGGTCACAGTGGGCGGCGATCTGTTCGATCGCCGAGAAGGTGGGGTGCTCGTCAGAGACCCTGCGTAAGTGGGTGCGTCAGTCAGAGCGTGACACAGGCGTCCGGCCGGGTTTGACGACCGAGCAGGTGGAGGAACTCCAGCAGCTGCGCCGTGAAAACCGTGAGCTGCGCGAGGTGATCCGCCGGGTGTGGCAGGAAAACTATGGGGTGTACGGCGCTCGGAAGGTATTGCGCCAGCTTCACCGCCAAGGAACCATGGCGGCGCGGTGCACGGTGGAACGGCTGATGACTGACATGGGACTCCAAGGGGTGGTCAGAGGCAGAAAACACCGCACCACCATCCCTGACAGCGGAACTGTGCGGCCGGCTGATCTGGTGGACCGCCAGTTCGACGCTGCCGCTCCGAACCGCTTATGGATGGCCGACATCACCTATGTACCGACCTGGTCGGGATTCGTGTACGCCGCGTTCATCATCGATGCCTTCTCACGGTTCATCGTCGGATGGCGGGTAGCCACCACCCTCCGCGCCGATCTGACCCTCGACGAACACCTACACTCTCTCAAACAAGGCAGTGTTGCGACGACCCCTTGAACCCGGGTTGTATGCCTTGTCGAACAAAGTGATCATGAACGGCGGATAACGATAAACATTGAACCCAATCTGAAGAAAGATGCAGTTCTGGTACGGACTCCTGTCCCGCTTAACTCCGATGGGAGCAGGTCGCAGAAGGCTCTAATTCGTTAAGAAACGGACGAGGGTTCCCCTGTCCAAATGGTCTGTAATGCACGCAGGGCGTCATCCGGGGATGCATCCACCCAATCGCGGAGCTTGGATCTCTGTCGCCAAGTGATGAGATTGCTGGACAGTGCGCTCTTAAGCAGATCGGGCCAGTCAGCTTCCCCAGCCAGCACCGCCTTGCGTGCCTGTTCCAGCTTTCGACCGTCCTCTACTTTGTATTCATTCTCCTGGCTGTCGAGTTGCCCTGTCCCAATAAAGTCGCTAGCGGGTTTTATAAACTTGTCCCAAGCCTTTCGGGTTTCAACGGGATTCCACATTGGAAGAACCGGGTCATGGTAGTAGCTAAAGCCTGTTCCATACTCGGCTTCGAGACGCATGCGTATCTGCGCCAATTGGTGGTCGCGGTCGTCGGTCAGCTCGGTGACCATTGTCGCAAAGGCGCTGGCGATCTGTTCCTTGTGTGCTATGGAAAGTATCGCCTCGAAGGTATCAGGAAAGACGAGATGGAGCAGTGCCTGAAACTGGGCGCGGTAGGGCCCATCGCCCTTCCAATCCTTGAACAGTTGGCTGGTGGGCTCAAACTGCAGGAACTGCTTGAAGGCCCAGGGATTGTCGAGCAATGCTTTCGATCTTCGTCCCTGCGCCCCTTCCATCGTTCGGCAAATTCCATAAGGAATCCGATCTGAAACGGCCGGAGGGTGTTGAACGCCGGTCCAGTGTTAGCGACGCCGACGGAGAGACCGTCAACCAGGTCCTGAGGAATCGCCGTGTCTTTGTCTGACCATCCGAGCACCCGATTGATCCGCTCCTTTTTCGTAGAACCTTTCATTGATTCTTGATGCACAATGAGAAGGTGGACATACAGTAACTCGGCCATTAGCTGGTAGACCTCTGGCGGGCTACCTTCTAACTGCCGCTTTAGCTTCGTGTAGAAGTCGTCAGAGGACTCGTCCGGCTGGTTCAGGTACCGGTTGCGGAGTTCCCCGAGCCACCGGCTCGACCAGATGGGCTCACCCGGCGTAAAAAGTGAATCGTCGGCCCTCAGGGCGTGATCTACCCACCGCGAGGCCGCTGAGTAAACACTCCCACGTGCCTCGTCCGTGCCCGTATTGCCCATTGCCTTTCGCTCCTGGAGGTAATGTCTGTGCGCGAAACTTCATCCTAGCTGGCCAACGGGTAGGGCGTAGATCGTGACGGCAGTGGTGACGATTACAGGAGCGGGGATGCCGGTTCCTTCGGCTGATCGGGCGGGGTGTCGTCGGCGTGCGAGGCGTTGGCCAGGTTGCTTCCCCAACCCACGCGGCTCTGGATCTGGTCGGAGCCGATAAGGCTGCTGGCCCAAACCGGGCCGGGGAAGGGCCGAGGTCGGCACAGCACCCCGGCCTGAGGGATGCGAGACTCTAGACCCGCTGTCAGCGCTCTACCTGTCTTGGTCTATTACGGACCGGAATGTCCTCAGCGTTCGCCTGTCGAAGCAGACGAAGCGGATCGTGCCCACCTTGGTCGAAGTCGACCGAACTGTGTCCACGGCGGTTGTTGCGGCCGCCTTGAGTGGATAGCCGTGAGCGCCCGTCGCGAGTGCCGGGAAGGCCACGCTCCTGGCGCCCACCTCGTCGGCGCGTGCGAGGGACTCGCGGTAGCACGACTCGAGCAACACCGGTTCGCCGTGAGTTCCGCCCCGCCACTGCGGCCCCACGGTGTGGATGACCCAGCGAGCATCCAGCCGGTAGCCCGGAGTTACCTTGGCGCGCCCGACGGGACAACCGTCGAGCGTTCTGCAATGAGCGAGTAGTTCTGGGCCCGCCGCGCGGTGAATGGCGCCGTTGACTCCTTCCCCGCCGAGCAGGCTTGTCTTGGCGGCATTGACGACAGCGTCGACGTCTTCGGCTGTGATGTCGCCGAACACGGCTTGGAGAGTGGGGGTGCGAGATACGATCGTTGGCAACGAGATGGGCATCGGCTCACCGGACACATGCACGATCAGGTCTCGCAGGTTGTCGCGCTCGCTGATTGGGTCAAAGTCACGCGGGTCGAAGTTTCCCTTCTTGCGGCGGGGATCACCTTCGATTCTTGCTGAGGTGATCACGAAGCCTATCTCCTTGGCCGCGAACGTCACCTCATAGACGCCATGACCGGTCCAACTCCGATGGAGGAACAAGCGGTCGCTCTCCATGAACGCGAGCCATTTGTCGTTCATGTCCATGGGCCTATATCCCAAGGCGATGGCCTGCATCTCGTCTAGGGAGAGGAGCATGTTCGGAGGCGGAATCGCTACGGGTTCTCTGATTGATGAGACATGCCCCAAACAGTCGTTATCGTGTCCGTTGTCCTCTGTGCACGACCCCCAATCATGCCTGCCAAAGACGCGTTCGGGTGGCCCGTCCGGTCCCCAGAGCGCCATGCTGAACAGGCTCAGATTCGCGGCGTCGGGACCCTCTACGCCGCCGTTGGTCTCCCTCGTTTGGTCCGTTGGGTGGTCAGGCATCCTCACTCCATTTCTGCGCAGTTCTATCACTGGAATTCAAGCAGACCTATGTGACAATCATGCTGAGTGGGCCTCGCAGCCCGAGTGGGGTGGGCTCCCGAGGAGGGATGTGGGGGGCCACCCGGGGCAGGTTTTCAGCCGGACAGTCAGGGGGGTAGTGTGTGATCGTGGCCACACTGATAACGATTACCGGAACCGGGATGCCGGCTCCTTCGCCTGATCGGGCGGGACCCGGAGTGCTGGTGCGGGCGGATGGAGTGGCGTTGCAGTTTGATGCGGGACGGGCGACTTCCATGCGCCTGGCGAGTTGCGGGGTTTCGCCGGTTGACTTGGATGCGGTGTTTGTCACCCATCATCACAGCGATCATGTCAGTGGTTTGGAGGATCTGGTGATGTCGCGGTGGATCATGGACCGGCTCGACGAGGCGCCGCCGCTTCCGATCCTGGCGCCTGCTGGTCCGGCGAGGGACTTCTTGGAGCGGATGCTTGATCACTGGGAGCATGATTTGGAGGTACGGAGCGCTCACACCTGTCGGGGAACCCGTCCCGGGCTCGAGATAAGACCCTTTGAGATCGAAGAGTCGTTGACCGAGGTGTGGTCCCAGGGTGAAGTGAGGGTGATGGCCGGGCCGGTGTGTCACGAGCCGGTTTTCCCTGCGGTGGGGTATCGGATCGAGACTCCCGCAGGGACAGTGGCCATCAGTGGCGACACATTGGTGTGTCCGAAGATGGCCACCCTGGCCGGCGGAGCCGATGCTCTGGTCTACGAGGCGATGCGCTTCGAGCTGATCCGGGCTCGTCCAGACTACCTGCACTTTGTGCTCGACTATCACGCCGACACATTTTTAATAGGATCCCAAGCGCAAGAACTTGGGATCCCAACTCTGGTGCTGACCCATCTCATCCCCGAGCCCATCACCGAGAATGATCGGCAGGGGTTTGTAGATGATGTGCGCCGCGGTGGTTACACCGGAGAGGTGATCGTGGCCAACGATTTGGACACCGTCACCCTGGGGTAAAGTCTCGAGAGCGGAGGCTGGAAATATCCCTACCGGTCGGTATGTTCTTGCCGTAGATGGTGATATATTCGGGGAGGGATTACGACCAACGTTGGCGTCCGTAAAAAAAACACGACGATCGGAGTTCAGATAATGAGAAAATCCACACGATCCCTGCTTGCGCTCTTGCTGGTATTTGGGTTAATCGCCGCAGCCTGCGGAGGAGATGACGACGCCGCCCCGGCGCCTACCACCACCGCCGCCCCGGCGCCTACCACCACCGCGGCCCCAGACGAGCCAGCGGTTGAGGAGACACCCGATACCACTGCAGCCGCAGAAGAGCCCGAAGAGGACATGACCACCGACACCACCGAGGCAGTCACCACGACTACGGCCGCCGAAGTGGAGGAAATGCCTATGGGTGGCACCATGCGTATGGTTATCGGCGCTGAGCCTTCCACGCTCAACCCCATGACCGGTACGCGGTCCGACCAAGTTGTGGCCATCTCCATTATCGAACGACTGGTTGTAACCGACGAAAACGCGGTTCCCTCAACCGACGGCTTGGTCAATGGCTGGGAGAGGGTTAACGACCTCACCTGGCGGTTCACTATGAGGGAAGGCGTAACCTTCTCCAACGGCGAGGCGGCCGGAGCTGAAGCGGCAGCTTTCTCACTGACTACCCACCGTGACACCGATGGATCCGTGTTGAAGGGCTTTTTCCAAGTATTCGCAGATGTGCTGGTGGTGGATGACACCACTTTTGAGGTGACAACCACCATCCCCACCAATGCGGTGCCGGAACTGCTGGCCAACCTCTACGTGTTCCCGCCTCTGTATTACGCAAATGTGGGACATGAGGAATACGGTTTGGCGCCGATCGGCACCGGTCCTTTTGTGCTTTCCGAATGGAACGCAGGTTCGTCGATCGTGGCGACCCGCAATCCCGACCACTGGCGAGGCCAAGCGTCATTGGATGAAATCGAGTGGTCTTGGGCTGGCGACGACGCCGCCCGAGTGGCTCTGCTCCAGACTGGGCAGGCCGATCTGGTGGTCAACGTGCCCACCCAACTCCAGGATGATGTAGCCGGCCAGGATGGTCTGACGGTCCACCCGGTGGCGGCTCTGTCCAACATGACCATCTTCTTGGTGTCCACTGCTCCTCCCTTTGACGATGTCAGGGTGAGGACCGCGGCTGCCAAGGCCATCGACCGACAGCTCTTGGTGGACGCCATCTTTGACGGCACGGGGGCTTCGCCGAATACCAGTTTCTTCCACACCTTCTTCCAAAGCGTGGACGGTGACGAGGAAGCTATTGAATACGATCCTGATGGAGCGAGCGCACTGTTGGCCGAGGTGGGCGGAGATATTTCTGTCACCTACACCTACACCACCGGTCGCTACCCCAGCGACTCCGATGTGGGCGAGGCTATCTCCGGCATGCTGGAGGCAGTCGGGTTCAGCGTTACTCGCAATCCTTTGGATGTGGGGACCTTCTTCGGACAGGTGATCGGCGGTGAGCTGGACGGAATGTTCATGTTCGCCACAGTTCCGGTCTACCCCCACGAGGATGTGTTGGTGCGGGCGTTCATGACCAGCAACGCCATTACCAAGACCTGTCCCGACGGCCGGATCGACCCCCTGGCCGACCAGGGCTTGGCTGCCACAGAGGCAGGCGAGCGGAACGCCACCTATGACGAACTGGGCCGAATCGGACTCATAGATCTGGTGTGCTGGATTCCCTTGTATGAGCAGGTGCTCTCCTATGGATACACCGATCAGGTACATGGGTTCGTACCCGCCCGAGATGACCTGCACGACTACTTCTTGATCTCGATGGGCTAAACCCCTAGCCAACTCGAAAGCGAAAAGCGAGCCCTCTCCAAGGGGGCTCGCTTTCCTTTTAAGGGTGTTGTTTCTGTCGCTGCATGTAAGCGGCGCGGGTCTTCAGTATTTGCTCACGGGTGGGAAGCGTCAGCAGTTCGATCATGGTCCCGTCGGGGTCTTCGCAAACCACCGCCCTGATATCACCGTATCCGTCGATATGGGAGCTGATCGGTTCCGACCAGAACTCCACCCCTTGTCTGGTCAACCGCTCGCAGATCTCCTCCAGTTCTTCGCCGGTCACCTCGAAAGCCAGAAGAAAGGGTCCGGGGTCACCAGGCCGCTTGGGAGGATAGGCTGGAGGGGGCGCCGACGAGGGAAAAGACCACTGGATGAGTTCCACCTCACCGATGGTCACCGACCCCGCCTGCAGGATCGCCACTTGTGCGGAAGTGCCCTCGGGCAACCGGAGGTAGAGGTCGTGTTCGGGGTCGCTCACGGTGGTCTGCATGGTGAGCCTGAAGCCAAGAGCGTCCCGGTAGAAGGCTATGGATCGCGCCATATCGGTGACCGAAATCGTGACGTGGTGAACCGGTCCGAGGGGCATGGCGAGATCTAGCGGTATCGGGGAATGATTTCTCTGGCCATCATCTCGAGGCTTCTCATGGTTAGAGAGAACGGCATTCCCAGCCAGGACATGCGGAAGATGAAATGATCGAATCCGGCCGCGGCCAGGTTGTCTATCCCGGCTGATATGTCGTCGGGCGAACCCCACAGGAAGGCCTTTTGCCGCAGGTCGTCGAACATGGTGTCGAAGAACTCGAGGTAACGGGAGTAGTCGACGTACTCGTCCCTGATAAAGCGCCCCGCCTCTTTTTCGGCCTGGGCGCGGCTGGTCGAGACGTAGGTCTCCCTGATGATCGGATAGCTTTGGATCTGCCCCAGCCGTCCGTGGGCCTGCGCTTCTCGGCGGAAGTTCTCCAGATTTCCGATGACCCAGCGCGGTTTTGCGTGGGGTGAGGGAAGCCAGGCGTCACCGATCCGGGCCGCGCGAAGAATGGTGGCCGGAACACCGGCGCCTACCCAGAGGGGAGGCCCGCCGGGTTGTGCAGGGGGAACGCTGATGGTCTGGTCCACGAGTTGAAAGAACTCTCCCTGGTGGGACACGGGCTTCCCCGACCACAGCGCCCGAAGCACCTCCAGGGATTCGACGAACCGCCTGCCTACGGTTTTGGGGTCCACGCCGAAGCTTTGGAACTCGTGGTGACGGTATCCGGCGCCAACTCCCAGAATGATCCGGCCTCCTGAAAGTTGGTCGAGGGTAGCCACCTCTTCGGCGATGTGAACGGGATGGGCCAAGGTACCGATGAAGATTCCGGTTCCCAGCGTCATGTCTCCGGAAGCCGGGATGAGGCGCGCCAGCAACGTCAAAGGCTGGGGCATTTGCAAACGACCCAGGTAGTGATGTACGCCAAACAGCGAGTCGTATCCCAGTTCCGCAGCGGCGGTAACCAATTCCACGGTCTGCTGCAAACGTGTGGACAGTGAATCGGTCCGCGGATACTGATTGCTGAGAAGGATCCCGAACTTCATGGGCACCGAGATTAGGGAAGGTCGCGAGCGCGGATGAAAACGGGTCGGCGGCCCGATTCAAAGGTGGCCAATCTCCTCAGCCAGATCGCCCAGCGCTCATTTGGCCCTGGGTCATCCGGTAGATATGGGGCGGTCCAAGTGGGTGACTGAAATGGAGACGTGATGGACCGGTCCCAGCGGCAGGGTAACAACCTACCGGAAGCGGGGTATAACTTCCCGGGCCAACAGTTCGAGGCTTTTCATGGTTAGCGACAACGGCATTCCCAGCCAGGACATCCGGAACATGAAGTGATCGAACCCGGCCTGGGCCAGGTTGTCTATCCCGGCTGATATGTCGTCGGGCGAACCCCACAGGAAGGCCTTTTGCCGCAGGTCATCGAACATGGTGTCGAAGAATTCCAGGCGATAGCCCGAGTAGTGGAGGTATTCATCTCGAATGAAGCGACCGGCCTCTTGTTCAGCCTGGGCGCGGTCGGTCGAGACGTACATCTCCCTCAGAATCGGGTACCGTCGGATCTGATCGAGCCGACCATGAGCCTGCGCCTCCTGTCGAAAGTTCTCCAGATTGCCGATCGCCCAGCGCGGTTTCACATTGGGGGAGGGCAGCCAGGCGTCGCCGATCCGAGCGGCGCGCAGGATGGTGCCAGGAGCGTTGGCGCCTATCCACAGGGGAGGGCCGCCGGGTTGGGCGGGAGGAAAGCTGATGGTCTGGTCTTCCAGCCGATAGAACTCTCCCTCATAGGTCACGGGCTTTCCCGACCACAGTGCCCGAAGCACCTCTAGAGACTCCACGAACCGCCTACCCCTGGTTTTGGAGTTCACCCCGAAGCTTTGGAACTCGTCGTGTCGATACCCGGCCCCCACTCCCAGTATCACCCGGCCACCTGATAGTTGGTCGAGGGTGGCCACCTCCTCGGCTATGTGAACGGGATGGGCCAGGGTGCTGATGTAAACGCCCGTTCCCAACTCCATATCTCCGGAAACCGGGATGAGGCGCGCTAGGAGCGTCAAGGGCTGGGGGGTCTGCAAACGCGCCAGATAGTGATGTATTCCGAATACCGAGTCGAGTCCCAATTCGGCAGCGGCGGTAACCAGTTCCACGGTCTCCTCCAGCCGAGTCTCCAGCGAATCATCCCGCGAAAACTGATGATTAATGAGGATCCCGAACTTCATGGGCGTTGAGGTTAGGGTACGTCGGAAGAGCGAGTGAAAACGGGACGGCGGCCGGTTCTGAAAGCGGCAAATCCCTCGGCCAGATCCGCAGTTCCCAATTGCCGCCCCAGGGCCTTCCATTCCCGTTGGCGGGATGCGGCCCGGGCGGAGCGATCGGAGACCAAGAGCCTTTTGATCTCGGTGATGGCCGTTGGGCTGGACAGGGCGATTTCTCCGATCAGCGTCATCACTTCTCTCTCCAGATCGTGAGGCGCAACCACTGCAGCGAACATCTCCGGAAGGTCGGCGGCGACAAGGGCGGCGCCGGTCAACATCAACCGCCCGGCGCGGGCGGGGCCCAGGGCGGCGGGAAGCCTCCAGCTTGCTCCCCAGGCTGGCACGAAGCCGTGGCGAGCGTGGGCATCCCCAATGGGAGCCGTGGAGGCGGCAACTGCCAGGTCGCAGGCCAGCACCAACTCCAGACCTCCTGCGAAGGCCGCACCGTTCACCGCCGCGATGACCGGCAGGGGGAAGTCCTCGATCCGGTCCAGGAGGTTGTTGGCCTCTTCCATGTAGGCGGCCAGATGTTCGAGTTGCTTTCGGTCCAGCATGGCCCCGGCTACAGCCACGTCCGCTCCCCCGCAGAAGGCAGAGCCGACGCCGGTGATTACCACGGCTCTGGTGTCGGGGCGGGATTGGGCTTGGGTGAGGGCCAGGTCGATGGCGGCGATCAGATCGGGAGAGAGGGCATTGGCGGATTCAGGCCGGTTCATCCGAAGCCAACAAGAGTTGGGGCGCTGCTCGACATGCAGGGGAGCATTCAACATTCTTGCGGTTGGGGACAAGTCCGTATATTCCTTTGACATCAACTCAAGAAATAGGTTAACCGTCACCCAAAGGGTTGGGAGAATATGACCTCTTCTGTTAAGACCAGCTACTCTGGCCCATTGGCCCGTGTCCTTATTGATCGCCCTCATCGCCGCAACGCGGTGGATCAGGACACCGGTCACGCGCTGTCCGCCGTTCTGGAAGGGATCGCCAGCCGGGACGATGTGGCGATGGTGGTGCTGGAAGGTTCGGGCGACCACTTTTGCGCCGGGTGGGACCTGTCGGAGTTTGGCCGTTTGTCCGCTGCCTCCGACCAAGAGGTGATGTCCTATATGGTGGACAACGTTCGTTTGCTGCGTCTGCTGGGGGAGATCCCTCAATTCACCGTGGCTTTGGTGCAGGGAAGCGCCATCGGGTTCGGGGCGGCGCTGGCCGTCTCGGCGGACCTGGCGGTGGCTGATCCCGACGCTCGCTTTTACTTTCCCGAGGCGGAATTGGGTGTGGTCCCGGCGGTGGTGCTTCCGGCTCTGGTGGACTCTTTGGGGGTAGGGGCTGCCTTGTTGTCGGTGCTGCCCGCTGCTGCAATCCCCGCCGATCAGGCATTGGCGATGGGAATGGTCGGCATGGTGGCCGACGCTGGAGAAAGGCGCGTGCTGGTCGATAGGTTGGCGAAGTTGTCGCCTTCTGTGGTGCGATCCACTAAAAGGTTGGCCGTGGAGGTGTCCAATGCTGCGCCCAGGGTGGTGGAGGGTAAGGTGGCGGAAGCGGCATTGGCCACGATTCGTTCCGCCGAAGCCCGAGAACGTCTCGGCGGCGGAGTATAGAATTCAAACCGATTGGTATGAAAACAGACGGTACACCCTCGGCGCCCGAATTCGACACCCTGAATTTCCGAAGGGCCTGCGGGCAGTTCATGACCGGGGTGACCATTGTCACCAGCATCGATGAGGAGACCGGTCCGGCCGGATTGGCGGCCAACTCTTTCACCTCGGTATCGCTTCGTCCTCCCTTGGTATTGATCTCGGTCGACCTGGGCGCCAGCAGTTATCGGGCTCTGGAGAGTTCGGGACGCTACGCGGTCCACATTCTCGGCGCCCATCAGGAACAGGTGTGTCGACGGTTTGCCAAAGGAGACCTCTCCGGGACCGAGAAGCTGAAGGGAGTTTCCTGGACACCGGGAGTGGGTGGCGTGCCGCTGTTGGACGATTATCTGGCGCGGTTCGAGTGCCGGGTGGTGCAGACGATTCCCGGAGGGGACCACGTCATCTATCTCGGAGAAGTGGAACGGCTGGATTTCGAGGACACGGAGGTTCCTGCCCTGGGGTTCTTCCGGGGCGACTACCTTCGTTCTCCCGGCTGATCCGGTGCGCCTCAGCCTCTTTCTATCCGCCCAAGCCGACCTCGGTGAGTCACCCGCCGAGCGTCTGCGGGTTGTCGCCCATCAAGCCCAATTGGCCGAATCCCTGGGATTTGAGACGGTCTTTTTGGGGCACCACTATCTTGCCTCCTCCCAGTTCTTCCAACCTTTGCCAACCGCTTCATATCTGGCCGCCCTGACCGACCGGATCCGGATCGGGCTGGGTATCTATCTGGCGACGCTGCACCATCCACTGGCGCTGGCCGAGGAGTTGGCCACCCTGGATGTGCTGTGCGGGGGCCGGTTGACGGCTGGGTTCGGAGTGGGATACCGGCGAGCGGAGTACGAGGCGCTGGGAATTCCGTGGGCTCACCGTAATCAGCGCTTCGAGAAGTATCTGGCGCTGATGCGGGCGCTGTGGAAGGGAGAGACCGTCGCATACGACGAGGACTGGGGAAAGACCGACCGGGCAAAAGTGCATCTGAGACCGGTCCAATCCGGTGGCCCGCAAGTCTGGATGGGCGCCTTCGGACCCAAAGGTATCCAGCGAGCGGCCCGGTTGGACGCATCCTGGTTTGGCACTCCCGACGGAAGCGTTTCCGTGGTGGCGGAGCGTTTCGAGATCTTTCGGGCGGCGCTTCGTCGGTGGGGCCACTCCGAGGACCGCGCCTACCCGCTGGCCAGGGAAGTGGCGGTGGCCGAGAGCAGCGATGCCGCCATCGAGGCGGTTTGGCCTCATCTGGCCCGTCAATACCGGGGCTACCGGTCCTGGGATTCAGCCGAGCAGCTAACGGCCAAGAACGCCCTGGCGGAGCATGCGGTGATCGGCGACCCGGATCAGGTGATCGCCCGTTGCCGCGCCTATGGGGAGGAGGCGGGGGTGACCGAGATCATGTGCCGGGTGGAGTGGATGGGGATGGATCCGTCGATAGCGGAGCGGACCATTCGGCTGTTGGGCGCAGAAGTGGCGCCCGCCTTGGCCGGGGTTTAGGACGGTCCCACCCGCCATGCGTCCCCGAACCTACGACATTCTTCCCATCGATCGGGTGGTCTTCGGCGCCGGGAGCGTCGCGTGGCTCAGCGACGAGTTGGATCGACTGGGCAGCCGATGGTTGCTTCTGACCACTCCCAGTGTGTCCGAGAAGACCCCGCTGGCCGAGCGGGTCAAGCAGTTGGTGGGCTCCCGGCGGGTGGGGACCTATAGCCGCAGCAGCCAGCATGTTCCCCGGCGCAATGTTCTGGAGGCCACCCAGATGGCGCGCCGCCTGGAGGCCGACGGACTCTTGGCGCTGGGCGGCAGCAGTATTGCCGACTTGGCCAAGGCCGTGGCAATGTGCCTGGCCGAAGACATCACGGACGCCCACGGGCTGGAACAGATGCGGATCGAGTTTCGGTATCCGGACACGGTGCGTATGCCAGAGATGAGAGGTACGCCGCCGCCGATAGTTACCCTGCCCACCACGCTGTCGGCAGGTGAGTACACGCACGGGTTCGGCGTTACCCACCAGCGCATCAAACACATCTATCTGCAACGGCCGGTGACGCCCAAGGTGATTGTGCTTGATCCGGAGTTGACCGTGAGCACCCCCCAGTGGTTGTGGGCCTCCACCGGGATTCGGGCGGTCGACCACTGTGTGGAGTCCCTCTATTCCATTTCGGCCCAGCCTGTCACCGATGCCCTGTGTCTGGACGGATTGCGCCGCCTGGTTCACAACCTGCCCATCTCGGTGGCCAACCCCCAAAACGCCGAAGCGCGCGCCCAGTGTCAGGTGGGAGCATGGGAGTCCTTCTTTGGAATTGTCAATGTGATGTCGGGGTTGAGTCACGGCCTCGGTCACCAACTCGGCGCCTGGTGCAATGTTCCGCATGGCATGACCTCCTGCGTATTGCTGCCGGAAGTGATGCGATTCAATCTGGAGCACACGGTGGCGCCCCAAGCCCGGATAGGGGAGATCCTGGGCGCCCGGGGCGATGAATACGCCAGGGCCGAATCGGCCGCTTCGTTGTTGAAAGAATTCGTAGCCGGTTTGGGTTTGCCAACCAGGATCCGCGAGTTGGGTGTCGACCGCTCGGATTTGAGGTCGGTGGCCAGATCCGCGATGGAGGACATGGTGGTGAAGAACAATCCCCGGCCGGTAAACTCGCTATCCGAAGTCACCGCGCTATTGGAGGCTGCTTACTGATGGGGGCGCAAGCATGACCGCCAACCTGGCCCAAATCCTGGACTGGAATCGGTATCGCCACGAGACCAGGACCGCTCTGATCTTCGAAGACCAGGAGTGGACCTATGCGCAGCTCGACGATGAAGTGAATGCGCTAGCCGCCGGGTTGCTCTCGATTGGCTTGGGAGAGGATGACATGCTGGCGTTGGTGGCCCGCAACTGTCCCGCCTATCTGATCACCACCCTGGCGGTGGCCAAGATCGGAGGCGTGTTCCTTCCTCTCAACACCGGTCTTCACCAAAGAGAACTCGACTATCTGCTCGGGCACGCGGGAGCGGTAGCTGTCGCCAGCGAAGACGAGTTCTTCGAGGCGGTTTCCCCTATCTGCGCAGGTCTGTCCGAAGTGCGACACCTGCTTTCGCTCACTCCCACGGTTCCCGAAGGCTGGATTGGTTATCACCAACTACTGGAGGCCCACGCCGGGGCTCGAGTGAAAACTGTGGCCAGAAGCGATGACGATCTGCAGCGGATCCTGTACACCTCGGGCACCACCAGCCGTCCCAAGGGGGCCATGATCACCCACGGAAACTCCAACGCCAATATGGACGCCCAAGTGGTGGAGTTGGGACTCACCCGCGATGACCGGATCCTCAACTTCGCACCTCTATATCATGTGGGCGGGCTGGACATCCCCGGCTTTGGCACCTGGTATGTGGGGGCCACCATGATCCTTCTGCGGCGGTTCGACGCGCGGCGGATCTTGGAGGTGGTAAGCAGGGAGCGGATCACCGGGATGGTGATGGTGGCCACCATGGTGCATCTGATCAGGAAACTGGAGGACCGCAAGGACTTCGACACCAACTCTGTCAAGTGGCTGATCTTCAGCCAAGTGCCAGAGTCTTTATACCACGAGACCCGCGAGGTGTTTCCCAAAGCCCGCCTGATCGAAGGCTACGGAATGACCGAAACCTGCAACGGGGTGTCCTATCTGGATGAGGCTCACATGCTTTCCAAGACCGGTTCGGTGGGGCGACCCATGCCCCGGGTGGACATCCGGGTGGTGGACGAGTCCGGGGCCCCGGTGCCGGTGGGTGAGTTGGGAGAGATCGTGATGCGCGGTCCCACCGTCGGGCCCGGCTACTGGAGGGATCCTGTGGCGACCGCTGCCGCCCATCGCAACGGGTGGTTCCATTCCGGAGACATAGGCCGCTTCGACGAGGATGGGTACCTGTATGTGATCGACCGGCTGAAAGACATGATCCGAAGCGGCGGCGAGAATATCGCCAGTTCTGAGATCGAAGAGACCATCTACCAGCACCCGGCCGTGTATGAAGCGGCGGTGATAGGTGTTCCGCACCCCAAGTGGGTCGAGACTCCCAAGGCGTTTGTGGTATTACACAAGGGAATGGAACTCACCGCCGATCAGTTGATCTCCCACTGCCGAGGGCATCTGGCCAGCTTCAAGATGCCGCGCTATGTGGAGTTTATGGACGAGTTGCCCCGCAATCCCACCGGCAAGGTGCTCAAAACCGTCCTCAAGGAACGGGAAAACAAGAGCAGGTTGGCCCAGGCCGGGGAAACCCCGATTTCGGCCGGGTAAAGTCCAGTCAGTGTCAGTGCCCGAGAGCAAGAGGAAGTACTCGACCACCGCCACCCGTCAGGCGCTGGTGTCCAGCGCCCGCACCCTGTTCGAGCGCAACGGGTTCGCGGCCACCTCGGTGCAGTCGATCGTTGATGACGCCGGCCTGACCAAGGGAGCCTTCTATTACCACTTCATCAGCAAGGAAGAGCTGCTTCGGGTCATTCATGACGAGTACATCGATCATCAGTTGGCGGCGGTGCAAACGGTGTTGGGCACCACCGACGATCCCGGCGAACAACTGCGAGGGCTGATCACAACCGCGGTGGAAGCCGTTGAGCAATACCGGTCACATGTGGCGGTATTCCTCGGCGAGCGTCGGTTCCTGTCCGAGGAGGGATTCGCCGAGGTCAAAGAAAAGCGCGATCAAATAGAAGACATCTTCTTCGGGGTCATCCAGCGGGGCCAGCAAACCGGTCAAATCAGAGCCGATCTGCAGCCGCGGGTGGCAAGTTTGGGTGTGATTGGCATGTGCGCCTGGGCCTACCAGTGGTACTCGCCGCAGGGCAAGCTCTCGGCCGAGGAGGTGGCCGACACCTTCGCCGCCATGATTTGGGAGGGATTGGCCACCGGATAGTTGGGGCTGTTCAGTCCTCTCCCTGAACCTTCGGTCCGAGCCGGGGGTGGGGTGGCAGCGAGGGGGTGTTTTCGAAGAGCAAGCAATCCGGTCCGGCCGGCTGGCCCGGTTCGACCTGAACCGCCAATGGCGAGTCCGGCCAGCGGGCGACCAGCCCCGGTGGCTCCCGGGTCACGTCTGCTCCCAAGATGGTCCAAAACCGGGCGGCTTTCTCTTGGTCGGGATGGCGCAGCCGCACCGCCGCCAAGTGGGCGCCATGGTCAGGAGGCTGGATCACTTCCAGATCCAGATCGTTCTCCCACTCGTGATCAGCCACCTCCGTCCACAACAGTTGGATGAGCAATCCCCCTCCATCCCGGGGTCGTATGAAAGCCTCGTGAAAGAGGGGCTCCAGGTTGATATCGATCGGTTCGATCGCGGCGCAACGTAAGGTGTCCACCGTGTGCTCCAAGTTGGGGACCTTGAGGGTGACATGGTGGATACGGGCGCCGAACTTCCCCAAAAAGCCGGCTAGATAGACATCTTCGGCTGGATAGTCGGGGTCGGGTTCTATCAGCTCCAGCTTGGGGCCGTTGCAATAACGCCACTGGCTGGTTATGAATCCGTCCCGCCGGGTGCCCCCGGCAAACCCCGCTCCCAAGGTATCCCGCCAGCGCACGAGGGCTTCTGCAGCGGCTGGGACCGCCACTGCGACATGATCGAGTCGGGCGGTGATCCGGGCGGCGACCGGTTCGGGGGCTTTGCCCAGACTCATTCCCGACCCGGGGCGGAGAGGATCGTCGTCATCGAGTGAAGAGTCTGGTTGGAACCGGCGCTGGTCGCAAAACCTGGCCCACCAAAGATCATGTCACTCATAAGGGGTGTGGTTAGCCGACTTTCCCGACGCCACGGGTACATACCCATGATGATTCGTGGTTCGATGCGCGAACCGACATTCGCAACAGCGCAACTGTCAGGGGTCTTGACCATGCGTCCTCTGGAGGACATACGCATTTTCCCCAAGCTCTGGAGGCTCCGCTCACCCTGCACCGCCAACTGCGGGTCAAGACGGTGCATTCATCTGTGGGGAGAGATCGAGTCGCCTGCCAGTCCGGTACGAGGGAGACCCTTCCGAGTTGACCTACCGGGCGGCGCCGAGGCGAGGGAGAACTGCGAGCCGATTGTGACGGAATTCTTGAGCTATTCGGATGCCCGGGTGGAGGAACTTTCGGCAGGCGGAGCCTTTGGGAAAGCGCCGGGGCAGGAGGATTGAGACCCGCCCGGACCTAGGATGAGAGATGGTTGACGTCACACATCCGGCGCCACTGACAAGCCAGAATCACAAAACCTAAGACGGGAGCATTGCCTTGGACTTCGAGCTCAGCCCCGAGCACCAGTTATTCCGACAGACATTGCGTCGTTTCGTGGACGACGAGATCAGACCAGTGGTGAAGGAATGGGAGCACTCCGGTAGATACCCCACCGAGATAGTCGAATCGATGAAGCAGATGGGCCTCTTCGGCATCACGGTGCCCGAGGAGTACGGGGGGATGGGCGCCGACTTTGTTTCTCTCGCGTTGGTTTTCGAGGAGATCTCCCGAAGCTGGATGGGGATTGCGGGAATACTGGGCAGCCACTCCCTTTCCTGTTTCATCATCGCCCGCCACGGCACCGAAGAACAGAAGAACCGCTTCCTGCCCGATCTGGCGTCGGGGGAACGTCGTACCGGGATTGCCCTTACCGAGCCTGACGCCGGCACCGACCTGCAAGGCATCAAGACCCGGGCAGTCCGGGATGGGGACCACTATGTGATCCGTGGTTCGAAGCTGTGGATAACCAATGCCCGTTACGCTGACCCCCTGCCGGTGCTGGTGAAGACCAATCCCGACGCCCAACCGGCGCATCGGGGCTTGAGTCTGATCCTGGTCGAGAAAGGAACTCCCGGATTCGAGGTGAGCCGGGATCTGCCCAAGCTGGGTTACAAGGGCACCGAGAGTTGCGAGGTGCAGCTTGACAACGTTCGGGTACCCGTCGAGAACCTGGTGGGGGGAGTGGAGGGCAGGGGATTCAAGCAGGTGATGAGCGGCCTCGAGATCGGAAGAATTAACATCGCCGCCCGGTCGGTGGGGATTGCCCAGGAGGCCTACAACCAGGCTCTGGCCTATGCCAACGCCCGCCAGGCCTTCGGTCGCAAGATCTCAGGTTTCCAGGCCATCCAGTTGAAGCTGGCGGAGATGGCCACCAACACGCAGGCGGCGAGGCTCCTAGTCTGGTGGGCGGCTTCCCAGGCCGATCTTGGTAAGCGTGTCGACATGGAGGCGGGGATGGCCAAGTATTTCGCTTCGGAAGTGGCCTGCACCAATGCCTTGGATTCGATGCGGATCCACGGTGGAATGGGCTACAGCCAAGAACTGGACATCGAGCGTCTGTACCGCGATGCCCCCCTATTGGTGATCGGAGAGGGCACCAACGACATCATGCGCATGGTGATCGCTAGGGGTCTGATCAGCGGGCGAGTGGTGGTCGACTAGCGGTCAGAGCGGCTTCCTGGTTGACGGAAGCACTGTCGGGAGTGGAGACCGTGGCCTTTAGTTGGACGGTGTTGCTAGCTTTTCTTCGTCTGTCAACCTCGCCACGGGTCTTCCCAAATCCTATGGGAATTCAAGAATCCTTGGATGTGGTGGAGTCCTGGTTGGAACAGCCATGCGTCACCGTCGTCCATCCGACCAGGCGGCATCTCTTCGTGTTGGGAGATTTACTTGGGCCACTAGGCACCGGAGGGAATCTGACTCCCGATGCTCATTTTGCGGTGTTAGCCATCGAGCACGGCGCCGAGTCGTACTCCGCTGACTGGGACTTTGCTCGGTTTCCCGGACTGCGTTGGGTGAATCCGATTGCCTGAATTTCTGTAGCTGGGCGCAGGCGTTCGGCAAGAATTGGGAAGGCCGGGGCGCTGAGCCCCGGCCTTCTGTAGTTTGAAATGCTTCTCGGTCAGCCGCGCTCAGGCGTCGAGCACGATCCATTCGTCGGTCTGATCGACCATCCGGGTTCCGCCGTCGGCTCCGACCAGGACATTGTCGGCGATGCTGATTCCGCCCAGCGCCGCCCCCACCGCGGGGTCCGAGAAACCGATCGCCGGATGGAGGTTGATGATCATGTTCTCTTGCATGGTCCGCTCTTTTCCGGGTACCCAGGGTGGCTCCAGGGAGTCGACCCCGATGCCGTGGGCGGTGTAGGAGTTGGCGCCCATCGCCGAATACCCCCAGGCGTCGTAGACCCGATCGCGGGCGTCGAGAACCGTGTCAGAGGACTCACCGGCCTTCATGGCCTGCACGCAAGCTTCGAAGCTTTCCACTCGCATCTCCCAGAAAGCCTTCTGCACGGCGGTGGGAGGATTGAAGCTGTACACCCGGCGAACTTCGACCCAATAGCCCATGGGGCCTCCCCACTCCAAGTCGATCACGATGATGTCGTCTCTCTCGATCACGCCGTTGGTTCCCGGTCCGAAGCAGGCGAAAGGAGCGCGACCCATCAGGGCGATCCCCTCTAGGCAGCCCAACTGGCGAGCGAGGCGATGGGCCTCTGACAGCACGTCCACTTCCTGGACTCCGGGCCGGATCTCTGCCTCCAAGGCACTGAACACTCGGCGAATGATGTTTCCGGTGTGGATGGTGGTGTCGATCTCGTCTTGGCTCTTGATGATCCGCACGTCGTCGAACAGGTCGGTGGCGTCCACCAGATTGGCGTTGGGAAGGGCCGCTCGCATGCTGTTGTAATCGGCCACAGAAGTTATGTCGGCCAGTCCCACTATTCCGATGGTCCCGCTGGCCAGCCCATGATCGGAGAGGATCGCTCCGATCTCCGTGCCGGCGTCGTCCGGCTGGCGGTAATCGTTCAACCACCGTCCCTGCATAGCGAACCCGGTACCCCACAGGGGATCGGTCACGAAGGTGGCCTCTCCCGTCATGGGAAGAACCACAAAACCGCGTCCTGCCCACTGAAAAATGTCGCTGACATACTGGACGCGTCCCCGCACGAACTCGTCGCCGCGGCTACAGATCACGAAGGCATCCATGCCGGCGCCGGCCATGGCCTCTCGTAAGGCGGCGTATCGCCGGGCACGCTCGGCGTCCGAGGTGATGTGGTTTACTGGGACATGTGTCATAGTCAGGTGCTCCTTGTCTTTTATGCAGGCCCTTCTCCGAGTCGATACTACTTGGGATGTAGGCTGCCATAACACAGGGTGCGGTCGAATCTTTGATTCTTCTGCTCCCCGAATGCCGTTCGGCCGCGCACTGGCTGTACTATTTAGAGAAAAGTTTCTTAACCTTATCCTCCCCTGCCGAGGCTAGTGTGCGGAAAGGATCAACCATCTCTCCTGCAATAATAAAGCGCAAGGGTGAAAATTTCACCCGCCTGACCGGCGAGTGGATGACTCCTCGCCGCCGTTTCCTCTCCGCGTTGTACGGCGGACGAGTCGATAAGGTGCCCGCCATGACCCTCAGTTCGGTGGTGACTCTGGAAGCGATGGAAATGACCGATGCGTGGTTTCCGGAAGCCCACCTTGACGCCGAGAAGATGGCTCGCCTGGCGGCAACCGCCCATGAAGAACTCGGCCTCGACACGATCATGCCGGTGTTCCATTCTCAGCTCGAAGCAGACGCTTTGGACGCGGCCACTTGGTGGGGAACGGTGGACAACTGGCCGGCCACCAGCGCTCATGTGCTCGCCGATCCCGAAGACTTCAAGATTCCCTCCGATTACCTCAAGCGGCAAACATTCCAGGCAGTGCTCGGAGCGATCAAATTGCTTCGCAAGCGTTATCCCGATGTCGGGATCGTGGGGAAGGTGTATGGCCCCTGGTCGGTCGGATACCACTTGGTGGGGATCGAAAACTACCTCATGGATACGATTCTCGACCCTGACAAGATTCGCCGCTACCTCGAGGTGATGCTTCCCGCCTGCATGATGTCAGCCCACGCTCAACTTGAGGCGGGCGCCGACGCGATCATGTGGGCCGACCACGCCAACCGGGAACTGGTGAGCCCCGACACTTATCGGGATTTCTTACTGGAGATGCACAAACAAGTAACAGTTGAGATCGGCGGGCCGAGCATTTTCCACTGTTGCGGGGAGACCACTGACCGGATCGACTATTTCGCCGAAGCGGGCTGGGACTGCTTTCACTTCGAGTCGCAGGTCGATCCCTACGTCGCCAAAGAGATCACCGGAGACCGCATGTCCCTGATGGGTAACATCAACAACCCCACCACCCTGTTCAGCGGCACCTATGAAGACACCTACCAGGCATGTATGGGAGTGCTTGAAGCAGGGGTCAATGGGCTCGCTCCCGAAGGCTCGGTGCCGCTTGGGACCAAGATGGAGGTGCTCATGGCCTTGACCGACTCGGCCCGCGACTACTCCAACGCCCACCGACCCGACGGTCGGCTCGTCGTCCACAATCCGCCCCCCAACGGCGCAGAGAGTTGAAACCCGAAAGAATCATGAGACATACCACACCGCTTTACCCAACCACGACCCCAACCCTTTCCTGTTATGCCTGAACTGTCTGACATTGTCAACCCATTCATCCGCGACGAGATCGAGGAGTTCCTAGAACGACCCGAAGAGATCGAAAGAAACATAACCCTGTTCAGCCGCTGCTCACCGGACATGCAGGACATCGCCGCCGCTCTAATTGACGGGGACGCCTCGACAGTGGAACGGCTCACCAGACAAGCCCTCGACAGCGGGGTGAGTGCAATGGAGATCATGGACGACGGGCTCATCGCCGGGATGGGGATAGTCGGGATCAAATTCCGGGAGGGATACGTGTTCGTTCCGGAAGTGCTCATCTCCGCCAGGGCGATGAAAGCAGGAATGGCCCATGTTGAGCCGATACTGGCCGCGTCGGGAGTGGAACCCGTTGGGACGGTGATCATGGGTACCGTGCAGGGCGATTTGCACGACATCGGCAAGAACCTTTGCATCATGTTGCTGAGGGGCGGGGGGTTCAAAGTAATAGATCTGGGGGTCAACACCGCACCTGCCGAGTTCGTCGAAGCGGTTAGAGAACACAACGCTCACGTGATCGGCATGTCTGCGTTACTCACCACCACCATGCCCAACATGGCCAAAACGGTGGAGGCTTTCAAGGACGTCGGCCTTAGGGACTCGGTGCGATTCATGGTGGGGGGCGCGCCTGTTACTCCTGAGTTCGGCAAGGACGTGGGCGCCGACGGATACGGGAAAGACGCGCTTGCCTGTGTGGAGTTGGCGAAGAAACTAGCCGTAGAGGTCCGCTGAGCAGAACACATGTCCGACTTGGATATGCAATCTTTCCAAGAGCGGCTTGATCGTATGGCCGCCATCTTTTCCGACATAGTTGCCCACGCCGAGGAATCGTCCCTGACGCGATGCCCGTACCGCAACCGTCACGATGTCTGCACCGCGCTGTTCCGGTGTCGCAATCAGCTCCCCGTACCTGATGATCCTGGTGAATTCACTTGTGGCCACGACGGCACCTTCGACTACCGAAGCGCTTGGGAGTCCAATCCCCGCGCTGAGCAGCGGACCCGAGACAAGATCGTCAGGATCAAGCGAGACGCCGAGCAGCGGAGGAGAGGTCGCACCGGGGAAAGCCGAGATTGATGAGCACCGTTTCCCACGGCGACAATAACTGTCCCCTCCTTGCCGGTAAGACCATCTTCGACTACGCCGACGAACTGGAGGTTGAGGTACCCACCTCCTGTCTGCGCAACGGGGAGTGCCACGAATGTGTGGTGGAGGTCACCGAGGGGATGGAAGCCTTGGTGGAACGCACCGAAACCGAGCGGTTCCTCCGGGGCAACTACCGCCTGGCCTGCCAGGCTCTGGTGGTGCGGGACGGCCCCTCCATCAGATTCGCTCCACTGCGGAGACGTCCGAGAATCCTCGAAGGCGGCCACTTCGGCCAGGAGCGGCCCATGGAGTTTCATCCGGCTGTGACCCGAGCAGGTGACGAGGTCAAGTACGGAGACACGGTGGTCGACAGGTACCGAGGCGCCATATTGGGTTTGGCGATCGATCTCGGTACCACCACCGTGGTCATGGAGTTGGTGGACCTGGAGTCTGGAGTCACCTTGGGAGTGGCCAGCTTCGAGAATCCCCAGCAGTTCGGCGGCAGCGACGTGATGCGTCGGATCTCCTACGAAGCCCGCCCCGGCGTGGCGAACGAACTGCGCATGGCGGTGGTGGCTGCGATCAACCAGGGCACTCGGGATCTGGCCCAGCGGGCGGGTCGTCGCAGGCGCCCGCCCCATATCTACGAGATCGTGGTGGCGGGAAACTCCACCATGCGTGACATCCTGTTCGGGTTGAGCGTGCAGAGCATCGGAGAGATGCCGTACAAGTCCCTCACGGAACACGAATACCTAGCCGGTCTTCGTCCCCACACGGCCTTGGTTGCCGACACCCGGACGCTGGGATTGCGCGCCAACCGCCAAGCCAAGGCCTATGGAATCCCGCTGGTGGCTAGCCACGTCGGCGCTGATGCGGTGGCATGTGTGGAGACGGTCCGGCTCGGAGCGGAGGGGCGAACCGAGATGCTGGTCGATATGGGCACCAACACCGAGGTGGTCCTCAGCCATGAAGGCCGGATGTGGGCGGCTTCCTGCCCAGCTGGTCCCGCATTCGAGGGGGGCCTGGTCACCTATGGGATGCGTGCTTACGACGGCGCCATCGAATCGATCACGCTGGCATCGGACGGAACAGCCTCTGCCTATGAGACCATCGGCGGGGAACCTGCGGTGGGGATCTGCGGCTCGGGACTGGTTGATCTCTTGGCCGACCTCCGTCAAAAGGGTCTGATGTCCGAGAGAGGGGTATTCACCGATGACCGCAAACGTTTCTCCATCGATGTGGTGCCGGATCGGGGTATCACCTTCTCGCGGGAGGATGCCAGCAACCTCGCCCAAGCCAAAGCCGCCAACTACTGTGGACAGTACATCGTGATGCGCAACGCCGGGGTGCAACCGGCCGACATCGACCGGCTGTATCTGGCGGGAGGTTTCGCAACCTATCTCGACGTCGGCAACGCCATCGAGATCGGGCTGATTGCGCCGGTAGCGCAGGAGCGGGTGGTCAAGGTGGGCAACGCGGCGGTCGATGGGGCCCGTGCTCTGTTGTTGTCCACTAAAAAGCGCCGCTGGGCGGAGGAACTGACCAAGTGGGTGACCCACATCGAGTTGGAGACCACCCCGGATTTCTTCAACCTTTTCGTCGAGGGCTGTCAACTCAAACCCATGCCCGCCACCTTCTCCGCTCAGGAACAGATGGCTCAACTGGTGAGCTCATGACCGCCGGGCGATACACGATTATCGGGGAAAACGTCCACACCAGTCGGATAGTTCTTCGAAAGGGCAAGCGGTTTGCCACTCGCGGGGGAGTCGATGGGGTCCCCTTCGCGTCGGAGGACGGCAAGCCGGGGCTTCTGGCTATATCGCAGACCATGCGCCAAAGCCAGGCCTATGACGAGGGACGCATAAAGCACATCGCACTGGCTGTCGAGGCAGCCATGGCCGGGGGCGCCGAAGCGGAAGTGGGCCACGAGTACCTGCGGCGGGTGGTGATGGACCAGCAACGGGCCGGCGCTGACTACCTGGATGTGAATGTTGACGAGATATCACTCAAAACCGCCGAGCAGCGTCAGGCTATGGCGTGGCTGGTCGGTTATGTGAAGTCGCTGACCACCCTTCCCATCTCGGTTGACTCCTCCGACATCACCGTCATAGAGACCGGTTTGGCTGCTGCCCGGGGACTGGGAGACAGCAGGCCGCTGCTCAACTCGGCATCTTTGGAACGGGCCGATGCGGTAGATCTGGCCGCGAGGTATGGAGCACGGGTCATCGTCACCGCCGCCGGTTCGGACGGCATGCCATCGGACGCTTCTGAACGGGTCAACAACGCCTCCCGTATGGTGGAGGCAGCCCTTGCGGCGGGGATCGAGATAGCGAACATCTTCGTGGACCCGTTGGTGTTTCCCATTTCTGTGGACAGCAATTTCGGTTTGCATACCCTGGACGCCATCCGTGCTCTACGAAACCGTTTTGGTCCCGAAATTCACATCACCGGCGGCATGAGCAACGTCTCCTTCGGGATACCGGCGCGCAAGTTGATGAACACCGCTTTCATCAATCTCACGGTTGAAGCTGGCGCAGACAGTGGCATTATCGATCCGGTGATGAACTCCCTCCCCGCAGTCTTCGCAGCCGATCGGGAGTCAGAGGCCTACCGGCTGGCCGAGGACGTTCTGCAGGGTAGGGACGAGTTCTGCATGAACTACATAACAGCCTGGCGAAAGGGCGGTCTGAAACTCTAGGTGACAGTGCCCCGGTGGAGGGACTTGAGGTCACCCAAGCAGTGAATGCCGCCATGCATCGATCCTGCGCCAGACAGTCTCTGGAATCGCCCCAGCATCGGTAGACCCACACGGTTGCGGGGGTCTAAGAAAGCGGGTGTCCCGGCCGTTGGGGCCGGGACACCCGCTCGTGCGAGACGGGAAGTCTTCGCTAGTTGGTGGGTATCTTCAGCACCCAGCCGACACGAATCAGGTCGGGGTTGGTTAGTGCCCCACCGTCGGCCTGGGTCACGCCTTTGTTGAGATCGAAGATCTCCATCCAGCGGTTCTCGTCCCCGAGGTGGGTCATAGCGATCTTCCGCAGGTAGTCGCCCGCCGCAACCGTAACCTCGAAAGTCTCGGGGGTCGGTTCGGGCACCGCTTCCAGAGCCACAATCCGGCCAGCCCCGTCGGTCGGGTACGCCGCCGCGGTGATCATTCCCCCCAGATCGATCGATATGTAGTTGGCCAAGGCCTGCTGGTAGCTGACGCCCAGCTTGGTGAAGGCGATATCTCCCAGCGGGTAGCAGTCCCCGCCGTTGGCCAGGAAATCGATGGTGGCCAGCATCACCGGATCACCCGGCACCACCTGGCCGTCGCTGACGATGACCGTGCCGTCGTCGAGTACCACCCGGCGCACTCGCTCGCCGGGGTTGCCGCTCAGAGAGCAGTTGCTGTCCCGGGCTATCTCCCGGGCCGCAGCGGCCGGGTCGTAAGTGAGAGTGAACCCCGAGACCTGGGCGAACTGACCCCCGGCGCCCGGTATCCGGTCCACTGCTTGCTCCAGCAGCACATGGAAGACTTCGCGTGGAACCTCGCCGACCACCACGAAGTTCCTGAAGGGAGCGATGTCCCAGGTGTGTCCGGTGGTGATGTCACCCGCAGGGATAACCGCGTCGTTGCGGATTCCGCCTCCGTTCTGCACGGCCACATTCGCCGCCGTGATCCCGAAGTCATCGGCCAGGTTGGTGGCTGTGGCGCGCAGAGTGTCCGCCAGCAGATTGCCCTCGTTGGTGGCCCTGGTGCGGACTCCCGAACGGCGCCCGTCCAAGTCGACCTCGCTTGCGCCGATCACCTCGGCGTCGATGAGACCCACCGCCTGGGTTAGAGGTTCGATCACGTTGGCCTGGACCGTCGGATCGGGTTCCACATCGAAACCAACCCCTATAGAGCGGCCCTCGAACACCGTGACGTTGCCGTCGCCATCGAAGGTGACGTTCAACTCCCCGATGCAGCGGTACCCACCCGGAGCGGTGATAACCGGCACCGTCGCGCCTGAGGCGTCCTTCACCTCGATCGGGTAAGGCGACAGAGCCTCTTCGTCGGGGAGGCAGGTATCCCCATCGTTGCGGAGCAGGTCGTCCCCGCCTCCGGCGATCACGATATCTACGCCTGAGAGACTTGCGACCAACTCGATTTCCTCGTTGACGTCCTGGAGATGGCTGACCAGGATGATCTTGTTCACTCCCTGGCCGGTCAGGCTTTCGACTGCCGCCTTCACCGCCGGCAACACCGGTGACACCACTGCGTTGCGAGGGGTGGAGATGTTGGGCAGCAACGGTGTGACCGCTCCGATCACGCCGATCCGTTCACCGCCGGTCTCTATAACCGTGCTACCGGCGATCAGGCCTTGATCCACCAGGGCCTGCAGGTCGGGTTCGCCCGAGAAGTCCACGTTGGCGGACAGGAAGGTCACCGGTGGGGAAAACCCGGCCACAAACCGGGCGGTCACCTCGGGTCCGAGGTCGAAGTCATGGTTACCCAGGGCCATGGCGTCGTAGATGCCGCTCAGGGCTATCGAGTCATACAGCGGACCCTGCCGGGTCAGGGAAACCCCCAACTCCTGAGAAGCCAGGAAATTGTCACCTGAAGTCAGGGTTACCAGGCCCGTGCCGGAAGCGTCGGCTTGGAGTTGCTTCATCAGGGCCACATGGTGGAGTGCGCCGTGAACAGGTGTTTGGTGCCTGTCGACTAACTGCCTATCCAACGCTAGACAACGGTGTGTGAAAGGATTGGTCCGAACCGCCCCGGGGCCAAGTGGATGCGGACCCTAAACCGAGGAGGTTTGGGTCTCTGTCACATGAAGGGGCGGACCGGCTGGAGAGACAAAACTTCCACCCGAGTTTCCTATGACCTTGCCGTTGCTGAAAACTGTCCGGCCTCGGGAGAGGGTGGTGATTACCCGACCCGTCAAGTCCATTCCGTCATAGGCTTTTCCGCTTCCGCCTGATCGGCTCAGGAACCGGGCCGAATCAACAGTCAGCCTTCCGTCGGGATCCACCAGTACCAGGTCGGCGTCGGATCCGGGTGAGATCGTTCCCTTGCGAGGATAAATGCCGAAAAGTTTGGCCGGGTTGGCGGTCATCACCTCCACCGCCCGAGCCAGGGGGAATCGCCCGGTCAAACCGGCGTCGATCATGGCCGGCACCAGCATCTCAAGGGAAGGGATTCCCTGCCCGGAGGTAGCGAAATCGGCGGACGCTTTCTCTTCGGGGGTGAAGGGAGCGTGATCGGAGGCCACCACCGACAGCGACCCGTCGGTCAGCGCCTCCCACAGGAAAGCTACATCTTCGGCGGGGCGCAGAGGCGGAGCCACTTTCACGAAGTTGCCGAAACGGGGAATGTGGGAATCGTCCAACAGCAGATAGTGCGGGCAGGACTCAGCGGAGAGGTCCACTCCCAACGCCTGGGCGGCCTGGACCTCTTCGGTGGCCAACCGGGAGGTGATGTGGACGATATGGGCGGGAAAGCCGATGTCCCGGGCAATTGTGGCCACCAGTCCCACCGCCGCGGCCTCTACCAATGAGGGCCGGGAGGGATGGCCGAAGCGGTCCTGATCAACCCGGAAACGCTCGATGAGATGCTGGCTCTCGGCATGCGTCGCGCAGCGAAGACCGGTGGCGGCTACCGTGCGCAGGCAGTCGTAGATCTGATCAGGCTCCGACGCCCACAAACCCTCGAATTCGTTCAGCCGTTCGGCCGGGGGCTGGTGGGTGAACAGCTTGAATCCGATCGCTCCGCACTCGGCCATCGCCTCTGCCCGGGCCGGATCGGTGAAACCCGCACCCGAATAGAGGGCGAAGTCCACCAGGCTCTCGGCCTCTCCCAACTGCCGCCGGGCTTGGAACGCCTCGGGGGTGCTGCAGGGCGGGTTGGAGATCGGCATTTCGAACAGGGTGGTGATACCCGAAGAAGCTGCCGCGCGCGACTCGGAAGCGAAGGTGGCCCGCTCAGGATGGCTGGGCGCCCGGCAGTGAAAGTGAGCGTCCACCGCGCCGGGAATCACCAGCAATCCGGTTGCGTCGATCTCCCGCCGCGCCGCCCCGAGGCCGCCAGGAGGGGAGACTTCGGTGATGAGCTGGCTTTCCACGCCGACATCAGCCGGCCGGGAGTGTCCGTCGCTCACCACCGTGCCCCCGACGATTCTCAGATCAAGCATGTATTGCTTCTAGATCGTCTCTTTGTCCGAACAGTCTCTTAGGCCCGCCGGTAGCCGATGTCAGGGCCGGGTCCCCAACGGGTACCAATGCCTTCGACGTCCCGACCGGTTTGGGTGTAGCCGCCTTCGGAGGAAAACGCCATGTGTCCTCGCACGAGGACCCGCTTGACGTCCTTCATGTGGTCCAAAGAAGCCAAGGGATCGCCTCCAACGGCCACCACGTCAGCGGTCTTGCCCACTTCCAGGCTGCCCAGTTGGTCTTCGAGACCCAGGAGCTTGATGCCCCGGCGAGTGATGGAGTTGAGCGCGTCCAGGTTGTCTTTGCACACGTCGATTTCCACCATGAACTTGAGTTCCTCGGCGATGGCGTAGTGGGGGACCACCGGGCTGCCGGCGTCGGTGCCGAACACGATGGGAATTCCTGCCCGGGCGGCGGCCGCATTGCCGGCGAACCGAGACGTGTCGGCCATTTGATCCTTGCGCCGCTCCACATCGGAGACGGTCATCCCGAAGTCCAAGCCGAATTTGACCTGCTGCACCAAGGGCGAGAAGGTGGTGACGATGGGAATGCCTTTGTCCACCATCTTCTGAATGGTCTCCGGCGTCATCGACCCACCGTGCTCCACGCAGTCCACTCCGGCGTCCACTACTCTCGAGATGGCTTCATCGAAAGTGGCGTGGGCGGTGACCTTCATCCCGTTCTGGTGGGCCTCTTCGCACATGGCGCGCAATTCGTCCGTGGTGAACTGCACTTCTTCGTGCGATCCCATGATCTTGATCCACTGGGCGCCAGCCTTGAACTGCTCCCGGATGGCCTTGCGCACTCCGTAGATCCCGTCGGCTTCCCGGCAGCACCACCAGGTGTGCCCGCCGGTGGTGCAGATGGCGCGTCCGTTGGGGAACAGGCGAATCCACGGCGCCCAGCCGTTGTCGATGGCGGTCTTGGCGTCGATGTTGGCGTTGTTCATGCCCAGGTCACGAATGGTGGTGACCCCGGCCGACAGGGTGCGGTGGATGTTCATCACCGCCTTCATTGCATTAACTGCCGGTGATTCGTTGGCCTGATCCTCCAGGTCGTGGGTTCCATCCCACCCCAGATGGACGTGGCAGTTCACCAGTCCAGGCAGCAGGTACATGCCGGATACATCCACCACGTTGTCGCCCGCCTGGGCTTGCACTGCTCCTACCGAGACGATCTGCTCGCCTTCGATGACCAGGTCTTGTTGCTCCGAGGGCCCGCCGTCCAGATTTACGACGACGCCGCCTTTGAGAATTGTGCGCACAGGTTGTGTTCCTTTCATGTTGCGGATCAGATTTTTCCGAGGCGGCGTAGGGCGGTTCCCACCGCGGCCAAGTTGGGGAGGGTCAATTCCGAATAATTGCGAGAGATCATCACACCTTCGGCGCCGCCTTCGAAAGAGGCTTCGACCATAGCCTCACAGTCGGCGGGAGAGATGTCTCGGGCCACAGTCTCCACTCCCAGCCCGATGCCGGGATAGACAGCCACCTCGGGTCCCACCGCTTCTACGTAGCGGCGGGTGAAATCGGCGACATATTTGGGGCTGAAACCGGTGGGAGGCAGGTCCTCGAAGGGCGCCTCGTCCAGGCCGAGAATCTTGTAGAGGATCGGTGTCCACTCTGCGGGACTGGCATCGCCCAGGATGGTCTGGCACAGGTTGGTCACGAATTTGGCGAACCGTGCGCCACCCGGTGCGTTGTAGAACACCGGCTTCAGCCAGTCGGCGTACAGCTTGTACTCGGCGGGATCGTGGGCCGCTCGCAGCAGCGGATTGAAGGTATTGATCATCTGCCAGATGCCTAAGCCCACCTGGTAGTCGTCGCCGAAGTAGCGGATCAGGCCGGAGATTTCCCGGTAGAGATCCTTGTGACCGTCCCACCACAGCTTCTGCCACTGCGAGACCTCGGGGTACTCGAACAGATGCCGCAGGAATGTGATCAGCTTCCCGTCGCGAGGCTGGTAGCCAGCCCGTACTGCGCTGAGGTAATCGCTGATCTTCCGATACCCCTCGGCCGCCCGCCCGGCGTCGATGTTGCGGCGGTGGGCTTCCGAGCGGCAGTGGGCGCAGAAGCACGTGGGTACTTCGTTGCTGACGATCATCGAGGACAGAGGGTCTTCCCGCTCGATTCCCCACAGCATCCCGCTCAGGTCGTACTCGCTCAGCCAGTTGTCGATCACCCCGAACCACCAGTTCCGGTAGTCGGGGTTGTAAAGACATGGACGGCTGGCCTTTCGGCCCCACGGGTCAATCTCCAGCACCTGGGCGAAACCCGGTTGCCAGAGCGCCTTGGGATTGACGTGGGCGGTCTCGCAGTAGTAGGGAAAGACTTCCATGCCTCTTTCCCGGGCGGCGGGAATCACGTCGCCCAGGATGTCCCAGCCCTCATAGAGGGGATCGGGGGCGGTGAAGTCCTTGATGGACGTGCCGTGGTAGTACTTGGGATTGGGCGGGAAGAAAGCCCCGCCCTGCAGGTTGTCGGGTTCCTGCCCGCCGTGGTCGGGGTAGTCGCCGCTGCCGGAGCGCCCGGCGTTACCCCGCGCCCATGAGAGGGCCGAGATGAAAATGGCGTTCACCCCTGCCAGTTCCACGAAGGTGTCGAGAGTTTCCTCGATGCCCTCGTCGATGAAACTGATCCCTCCCACCTGCATGCCGACAAAGGTCTGTTCGCTCATCTCGTCGCTCCATTTCGTCGGCGGATGATTCTTCCGGCGGAGCCCATTTCCAGGGCCACTGTGTCGCCGGCGGGTGTCCCCGCGGTATGGGGGGTCATCAGGAGGTTGGGGGTGTTCCGGAGAGGACTGTCCGGAAGGATGGGCTCCCACCAGAAGACATCCAGTGCGGCGCCCGCCAGATGCCCGCTGTGCAGGGCGGCCATCAGGGCGTCCTCGTCTACCAACCGCCCACGAGCGGTATTGACGAAGAACGAGCCGCGGGGCATCATGGCGAACTCTCGGGGGCCCATCATCTTCTCGGTCTCCGGCGTGAACCGGTTATGGAGCGAGACACAGTGCGACTCGGCCAGGAGTTCCTCGAAGGGAAGGTAGCGGATGCCCAACTCCTGCTCCTCTTCTGCAGTGAAGCGGTTGCGCTTGGTGTAGACGACATCCACCCCGAACGCCACCAGGAGCTTGGCCGCCACGCGTCCGATCTGGCCGACACCGACCAACCCCACTGTCTTACCCAACACAGCCTCGAATATCTCCAGGCCCACCCAGTTGTAGGAGTAGTTCACTTGATCGGTTATGAACGGCGCCATGCCTTCAACTATCACCCCGTCCATGAGACGTCGGTGAGCAGTGGGAAGGCGTTTGAAGAGCGCCAGGATCATCATTACGGCGTGCTCGGCCACGCTGGTTGGCCCGGGAGACAGGACGACTTCGGTCCACACTCCCAGGGAGTCGCAGATCTGCGGGGAGACAGTGGCGCCCCCCGAGTCGATGGTGACCACTCCCCGGAGGGAGGAGAGGGCGTTCAACTGTTCGTCGTCGAGGCTCTCCTGCCGGAGCACCAGGTAGTCGGCCTGTCCGATGGTCCCCGAACCGACGGCGTCGGTAAGCACCGTGGCGCCGTCGGGGAGGGCATTGCGAAGGGCCGCCACGTGGGCGGGCGAGAACTCTTCGACCAGGGCTACCGCCGGGCCGCTCACTTGCCGCTCCGGCAGTCGTTCCAAAGGCGCGTGAAGCGGTCCATGGCCTCGTGCAGTTGATCTCGGGGCGCCAGGTAGGAGATGCGGATGTACTTGACCGCGCCCTCGGCGAAGATGTTGCCGGGCGAGAAGAGGATTCCGTAATCAACCGCCTTTTCGGCGAAAGAAACGGCGTCCATGCCTGATCCCGAGATGTTGGCGAAGAAGTAGAACCCGCCCTTGGGCTCGCCGTAGGTAACGCCCAACTCATCGAAAGTCGCTCTCATCACGGCCCGGCGCTGGTGGTACTCCTCCATCATCTCGGCCAGGAAGTCCTGAGGTCCCTCTAGGGCAGCCAGCGCTCCATGCTGGGAGGGAAGCGAGGTGGAGATGCTGAGCGAATGGCGCGGCTCGGTGGCGGCCAGGATGTAGTCGGCCGGCCCGGCCATGTAACCAACGCGGAATCCGGTCATGCTGTAGGCCTTGGAAAACCCGTTGATCGTTATGGTCCGGTCCCACATCCCTGGCAGGGTGGCAAAGCTGACGTGCTCGAAGCCGTCGTACACCACCTTCTCGTACAGTTCGTCCGATATCACCACTAGACCCGGATGGGCCCGCACCACCTCGGCAATAGCCTCCAAGGTCTCGGCGGTTATCACTCCGGCGGTGGGGTTGTTGGGGGTGACCAGCACCAATAGCTTGGTGCGGTCGGTGATGGCGGCTTCGATAGCTTCGGGCTTCAACTCGAAGTCCTCTTCCTCCACGGTGGGCACATAGACGATCTTCCCACCGGCCATGATGATGTTGGCCGGGTAGGCCATGTAATGAGGGGTGGCCAGAAGAACCTCATCCCCCGGATCCACAAGAGTCTGGAGACTTACCGCCATCGACTCCTGGGCGCCGGCGGTGACCAGTATCTCGGACTCGGCGTCGTATTCAAGGTTGTTGTCCTTTTTGAATTTGCGGGCAATGGCTTCCCGCAACTCGATCATCCCGCCGGGAGGGGTATATCCGACATGCCCTGTGTCCAGACAGCGCTTGGCGGCTTCGATTATGTGGGAGGGGGTCGGGATATCCGGCTCTCCTCTCACCAAACGGATGATGTCGTCACGCCCTTGTACCTTCCGTATGATCTGGAAGTAGGGGGATTCGTGTCCGCCGCGAATTCGCAGGGTGCGCTCCGCCAGCGCGGTTCGCAGTGTGCTGTGGCTCATTGAGACTCCATATCTGAGGTTTCGTGGTTGTTTGATGTTGTTCGAATCAAGAGGTTTGAGGGGCGATCAGCCGCCCAGTTCGGCATAGCGTCGCATGCCTTCGGCTATTCCCACCGGGTTCCAGCCGAGTTCGGCGCGGGCTTTGTCGCAGGAGATGGTGGTGGCTCGGTCAGGCGTGGCGTCCACCAGCATTTCGGCGTTATCGTCCACCACCACTCCGAATGCGGCTTGAGCCGCTTCCAGCACATCCCGGAAGGGAATCGGGTCTCCCGAGGAAAAGGCGAATGAGCGACTTCCCATCCCTCCCATAAAGAATCGTTGAGCCCCCTCGGCCACATCGTCCACGAACACCCAGTCGCACCGGTCGTCCATGCCGATCACCCGCACCGGGACCCCATCCATGGCGGCGTCGGCCAGTTGCTTGGCCTGGGTAACGAAGGGCCGAGTGTCGCGGAACTCCTCGGCCGGGCCGTACATGGAGGTGGGGCGAATGGCTCCGGCGTCGAATCCGAACATATCGGCGTACCTGTAGAGCATGATCTCGGCGGCCAGCTTGGCCGAACCGTACAGCGAGAAGCCGCCGTCGCCGTCGTCCTCGGTGAGCACCTCCTCGTCGAACTGGTTGTACACGCCCGCGGAGGAGATGAACAGGAATTTGCCCACGTTTTCTTTTCGGGCGAACTCCAAAGCGTTGAGAGTTCCGGTCAGGTTGACCCGGACCAGCTTGGAGGGATCTTCCCGAGCCTCCTGGATGCTGGGGGTCAGCGCCGCGGCATGGACGATCCCGTCCACCGGTCCGGTGACCTCGGTCGACCAGGCGTCTGGGTCTCCCACATCCAGTACCACGTACTCGACGCGGTCGCTGGGGGTATCCGAACGGGGGGCAAAGTCTTGCGGAGGGAGAATGTCCGCCGCCACCACGTTCGCTCCTCCCCGGGCAAACGCTCGGACAAGCGCCCTTCCGAAGAACCCCCCTGCTCCTGTCACCAGTACTCTCATCTCGTCTTGATCTTCCCTTCTCCTGCGCCGATGCTCAGGTTTTTTTAACTTTCACCGGATTTTGGTGGCCCTGTGGGGCCGCGGATGGTCCGGATCCCTGCTAAATATACTTAGTGCAAACCGGAGGTGGTGCTGTTGCGCCAACAACCTTCTTTTTACACGAACCGGCTACTTTGCAGGAAGGCGAGAATACTTTGAACTTGCACGACCCCTTTTACGATCTATTTCCCCGCCCGGTGTTTCCTTCCATCGCTCCGGGAAAGACGGCGCTGCTAACCATCGATTTGCAGTATCTGGATGCTCATGCCGATGGTTGGATAGGCCGGATCGCCCAAGCTGCTGGCCAGCCCGAGATCATGGAGGAGCGATGGGATAACATCATCGCCATCCTGCCCAACGTCAGAAGATGCCAGGACGCTTTCCGGGCGGCGGGTGAGGAAGTGATCCATGTCCGGGTGGCCTATCGCACTAGCAACGGGCGAGATGCGGGGAAGGCCTTCATGCCTGACGCAGACCTTGAGCCGGTACCCCGCGACGACCGCGACGACCTTCTTCTTCCGGAAGTGGGGGAGCAGGGCGACGAGATGATCTTCTCCAAGACCTCCGCCAGCGTCTTCAATTCCACTGCTATCGATAGCGTGCTAAAGCGCATGGGTATAACTCACGTGGTCCTTACCGGCATCGTCACTGAAGGGTGCGTGGAGCTCTCCGCTCGCGACGCGGCCGACCGCGGGTATACGGTCTCGCTAGTGAACGACGCCTGTACCTCCTCCACCAAGGAACTTCACGACAACGCCTTGGTCAGAATGACCGACGGGGGCTTCATCGCCTCCCGCACCACCAACGAGATCTGTGCAGAGTTGGAGAATCCTCAAGCTCTGTCCTCACACCGCCCGGCCTCCGTACCGACCCCCACCAGCTAAAGGAGTTTCAAACTATGGCTGAAGGCAAACTGACCCACATTTCCTCTCCCGCCGAGCGGGAGCGCCGTCATCGAGTGCTTCGCGAGGCCATGGCCGAAGCGGGCATCGACGCGTTGCTCATCTGTAGCCGCGGCGACGAATTCGTGCGGGGCCGCGTCCAGTACGTGTCCGACATCTTCCAATGGGCCGGGTGGGGGATGGTGCTGCTTCCCCTAAAAGGTGAGCCCACCTTCATCGGCGATCCGTTGTGGGGCCTGTCGAGAGTGGCGCTGGTCAACTGGATCCAGGACTTTCGGGCCACACAAACTCCGGCTGCCGAGTTAGCCGGGATCCTGTCCGACCACGGAATCTCCCATGGCACTATCGGAATTGTGGGGCTGGCCGACATAACCTCCGCCGCTCACTACATGGCTTTCCAGGAGGCGTTCGGTCGTACTGCCACCCTGATTGACGCCACCGATTTCTTCGATGACATCCGTTCAATCAAGAGCGCCGAGGAGATGGACAACCTCCGGGAGACCTCTCGGATCATCGCCCAGGTGTTCACCAGTCTCGAGGGCCACATTCGCCCCGGGGCGATCGAGCGGGATGTGCTGGCCGAGGCTCATCGTCTCTGCCGCCAGTATGGATGCCTGGACGGGATCGCCCAGATGAGCCGTCCCCCTTACCGGGCCTACACCTTCGGAATGGACGCCGAGATCGACAAGGACGATGTCCTCTGCATCGATCTGGAATGGGGAGGGCCATCGGGATACTGGGTGGAAGTACGCAGGACCTATTGCTTCGGGCGTCCATCCGATCAGATCTTGCGTTTTTGGGACACCCGGATCGAGACCTTGAACGCCTGCGTCGAGGCCATGAAGACCGGCGCTTCCTCCGACGACGTGCTGGTCGCCCGTGACCGGGTGCACCGCAAGTACGGTCAGGGTGGTCTCGACTCAGTGGCCTACACTGCTCACGGCATCGGGCTTGACTCCCATGAGCCGCCCTGGGTGCCGGGCAAGGAGCGGATTATGCAAACCGACATGGTGATCAACCTTCATCCGCAGATCGCATTCGATGATCCGGCCGAAGCCTTGGCGGTGGGAGGCATTTGCGTCTCCGACAACGTGCGGGTGACGCCGGACGGCGGAGAGAGGCTCACCTACGAGGAAGACATTCTGGTTGATCTCAATGCGTAGCAGAGCGGCCTTGGTGATGGCGCCGGGGCGGGTCGAGATCGCTGAGATTGAGATCGGCCCTCCTCGGGAGGGGGAGGTGTTACTCCGGGTGGAAGCAGCCGGAGTGTGCCGCACCGACTACAAGGTATCAAAAGGAGTGCAGTCGAGTCGGGAGTCCCGCTATCCCATGCTGCTCGGCCACGAAGGAGCGGGTGTGGTGGAGCAGGTGGGTCCCGGAGTGACTCGCCTGAAAGAAGGCGACCGGGTGGCGGTGGGCTGCCGGGTTCCCTGTGGCACATGCCCAATGTGCCGACGCAACGATCCCCGACGGTGTAACTCCTCCTCGCCGCGCGCTCCGATGGTTTCTCTGGCGTCCGACGGTTCCAAGGTGGAGGTCCCCATGGGTTTGGGGATGTACGCCGAACGGATCGGGGTGGACGCCGGGGCAGCTTTCCGGGTGAGTGATGGCATGCCGATGACTTCGGCTTCACTGCTGGGGTGCGCGGTTATGACCGGAACCGGCGCGGTGTTTCACACCGCCAAGGTATGGCCGGGCGCCACCACGGCGGTGATCGGCTGCGGAGGCATCGGCCTCTCTACCGTGCAAGGAGCCCGGATGGCCAACGCTTCCAAGGTGATCGCGGTGGACATCTCCGACCTCAAACTCGAATGGGCTTTGTCGATGGGGGCCACCCATGCGGTCAACTCCGCCAAAGAGGATGCGGTTGAGGCGGTTCGGGCCATCACCGGCGGGCAAGGAGTGGACTTCTCCTTCGAAGCGGTGGGAATGAGCGTCACTTTGGAGCAGGCTCTGGGGATGCTGGCCTATGGAGGCGTCGCCACCCTGATCGGCGTGCCCGGTCCGGGGACCGGAGCCGAGTTGAATCCCTCGGCCTTTTTCCGCAACACCTCGACGTTGATGACCACCCACGGTGGGGAAGGAATACCAGCCCAGGACTTTCCGGTGCTGGATTCCCTCTACCAATTGGGCAGTCTCGATCTCGACGGCATGGTCACGCACACCATTCCGCTTTCCGACATGGAGAAAGGGTTTGAGAACCTGGAGAGCGGCTCGGCGATCCGCACTGTGGTTGTTCCCGGCTGAATTGTTGAGATGGCCGCTTATCAACATACCCCCGACCCGGCTTGAAATAACAGGAATGTAGTTTGTGAATCGAGATCCCGTGCATCCATCTACACTGACATTTCAAGAACAGCTCGTTGATTTATTGATCGAGAAGGGTCTTCGTAGCCTTCCGATGCCTATAAGGCTGGCGTCGGGCGCGTGGTCATCTCATTTCATCGACGGCAAGGAGGCCCTTGCAGAATGGAAAGATCTCCGTTTGGCGTCGCTGGCAATTGTTGAAGCCGTCACCAACGCCGGTCACAACTTCGACGCGGTTGGCGGTCTGACGCTAGGCGCTGACGCCCTTGCTGTCGGAGTCGCTGCCGTGAGTGATACCAAATGGTTTCTTGTGCGAAAGGAACCCAAGGGACGTGGGACGCGCCGCCGGATCGAAGGTGCCCAGATCAGTCGGGGCGACAGAGTGCTCCTAGTCGACGATGTAGTGACATCGGGCGGGTCGATGATTAATGCTTTTGATGCCATTCAAGAAACGGGCGCGGAAGTTGTAGCGGCGGTGACACTTGTAGACCGAGGTGATTCAGCTCGTCCACTATTCGAAAACCTGGGTGTTAGCTACTTTCCTATGGCAACCTACGAGGATCTGAGAATCGAGCCGGTTTGCTTTGGATAGGTCCTCACTGCGGCGGCTAGCCGAGGGAGGACTCCGATCCTTTCCTCCAGCCAAGCTTGATGATCTAGCGGAATGGTGTCAGGAGTATTGCTGGGCGACGGGCCAAGTCGCTTATTGCGTATTGAGCGATCTCTTCTCACGACTTTTCAAAGCGTGGAACATCCCGATCTCTGCCAACATCGATAAGGCGATGAGCGCTGTCTTGAAACGCGACCTTCCCGCAATCTTGGAGAGCGAAAGCCAAGTGGCTCGTGTCCTTGCGTTGACACTGAGGGAAGAATTATTGCTTATTCTTTCTTCTTAGGAATTGCCGACACCCCACCCGTTTTCGCACGAAGGAGAGTCCGAAGTGAAAATTGAGGCGATCAATCCCGAGGGCATGTGCGAACCGCCCGAGCCCTATTCCTACGCGGTCCGGGCCGGTGACACCGTTTATCTGGCCGGACAGGTGGCGTTCAACGCCGCCGGGGAGATCGTGGGCGAGACCACCGGTCAGCAGGCCGAGCAGATCTGGCAGAACATCGCCGAGGTTCTGCAGGCGTGCGGAGGCTCGCTGGTGAACGTGGTGAAGATCACCTATTACTGCCAGGACATCCGGGAACTCCCCGAGGAGATGGAGGTGCGGCGCCGGGTGTTCGGTGGTGGTCCCTATCCGGCGGTCACCGCCTGTCAAGCGGCGGCGCTGGGCCTCCCCGGCCTCAAACTGGAAGTGGATGTGATCGCGGTGATTCCCCAATGACCGCCTTCCGACCTGAGGAGGTCCGCACCATGCTCACCGTAGCCGGACTGACGGTTGATGACTGGGATGCAGACCAATTGGCGGAAATGCTGACCGGGCAGTGGGCCGAGATCGATTCGGTGCGGGACCAGTTGGACCAGACCGACGAACCGGCCTTGAGATTCGACCCGCGGTGGCAATGAACTCCCAAGGGGTGATCGCCCACCTGGGCCGGCGGCTGCGCTCCAAAGAAGTCTCCGCCCGGCAGATAACCGAACGCGCATTGGCCGCCGCCGAGGATCTCAATCCCCAGTTGCAGGCCTTTGTAATCATCGACCACCGGGGAGCCCTCGAAGCGGCCGACCGGGTGGACCGCCAGTTCGCTCAAGGGATCGACCCGGGTCCGCTGGCCGGGATCCCGGTGGGGGTGAAGGACATCATCGACATGGCCGGGCATCCCACTCTGTGTGGATCCCCCGCTTATCCCGATACACCCGCCGAGCGGGACGCTCCGGTGGTGGAGCGCCTCCGCACCGCCGGGGCGGTGATTGTGGGCAAGACCGTGACTCACGAGTTGGCCTGCGGGGTGGAATCTCCTCCCGCTTCCAACCCCTGGGATATAACCCGCATCCCGGGAGGGTCCAGCGGTGGCTCGGGAGCGGCGGTGTCGGCGGGAATTACCGCGGCCGCGCTGGGGAGCGACACCGGCGGCTCGATCCGCATTCCCGCCGCTTTGTGCGGGATAGCCGGCTTGAAGGGCACCTATGGAAGGGTTCCCCGCAGTGGAGTGGCGGCGCTCAGTTGGTCGCTCGACCACATCGGACCGCTGGCGGCGACTCCCGCCGACTGCATTCTGGTCCAGTCGGTTATTTCAGGTTTCCATCCCTCCGATCCCACCACTCTGACTGAATTCTCCCCAGATGGCTATCTGTCTGCCGAAAACGGCTTGAAAGGGGTGAGGCTCGGGGTGATCGAGCGTTACCGGGGTCCGCTTATCCAGGCTTCGGTGTCCGACGCCTTCGAGAAGGCCGTGGGAGTGCTCGCTGATTTGGGCGCCGAGGTAGTACCGATGGAGATCAAGGAACTGGACATGGTGATGCCAGTGGAATTCGCCCTCGTCCGCTCGGAGGGCGCCGCCTATCACCAACGGCTAATGGCGGCGGCGCCGCATCTGATCGAGCCTTCCATTAGGACGCTCTTCGCTACCGGGCTGATGATGCCCAATGAGCACTATTTGACCGCCCTACGCGGGCGGGAGATGATCCGACGAGGGGTGAGAAACTCCTTTCAGGAGCACCGTCTTGACGCGGTGCTCCTGCCCACTCTCCCTGCCGTGGCGGCCCGCAAGGACCAGGCTTACTTTGAATACGGTGGAACAAGTGAGGTGGTTAACCCCGCCTACGTGCGGACCACCGCTCCTGCCAACCTGACCGGCCTTCCTGCCCTTTCCGTCCCATGCGGTTTCGATGAGTCAGGGCTACCGATCGGCCTGCAGATCATGGGTCGGCCTTTGGCGGAGACCGAGATTGCCCGCATCGGACAGGCCTACCACGAAGCGGCCAACTGGAATCTGGTCCCACCCCTCTTTACCGATGGATTCGTCGTCTAGGTGTCGCACATCTAAGCGCAATGTCAGGTTTTCGCCCGTTAGGGATTGGAGAAGTCCTCGGCTTTTCGTGGAGCCTTTATAGGGGACGGTTTGGAACGCTGATCGCCATCAGCGCCGCCTTGGTGGGCATTCCTTCACTTCTTCAGTGGGTCCCCGGCGTTGGATGGCTCATGGAAATCGGTTTGTTCTTGACCGAGTTGCTGGCCACCGGCGCTTTGATTCGCGTCACCGCCTCTCAATGCGCGGACCTGCATACCTCCGCTACCGAAGCCACCCGCGCGGCCGGAAGCAGGTTCGGAAAGATGCTGGGGATGTTGGGACTATTGGTGCTGGGAGTGGTGGCGGTGGGGACGGTGATGATCATGATCGGCACGATGATCTTGGCCCTGGTTGCTCCAGGGATGCTGGAGCAACTGAACCTATATGCGAACGATCCCTTCGCTGCACCGTTGGGAACGCTATTGCCCTTCCTGGTGTGGACTTTCGTAATGGTTCTGCCGGCGCTGGCCCTTATGGTTCTATGGTGGCTGGCTCCCATGGTGGTGATGGTCGAGGGTGAAAAAGCCACCACCAGCCTGCGACGATCCTGGCAGTTGGTATCGGCGCGGTTTGCAAGAGTGCTGGTTGTGCTTTTGTTGTCCTTACTGCTGGTTGTGCTCGCCTTCCTGATGCTCAACTGGCTCTTGCCCGAATACTGGGCGACTCTGATCATCGGCATTTTGACTCTCCCTTTCTCAACGGTGATCGGAACCGTGCTCTACCTGGATCTGCGGGCCAGGGCAGAAGACCTGAGCCCCGAGATACTGGCCCGTGAACTCACCTCCAGCGCCTGAGGTGCGATAGTCTCGGGTCAGTGAGTGAACCGATAGGTTCAGAGATGATGCGGAGCGACATTATCGCCGTGGAGCCCGCTACCCACCAAGACGGACAGTTCCGTGGCGTTGCGAATAGTTCGGACCTCGTCGAGGGGGGTGGCGTGGAGCATACCCATCAGAGGCGTCGACACCCAAAATATCTGTTTGCAGTGTGTTGCTGCGCACAATTGAAGTCAAATCTAGCCGCGGTCCTTGCCGGGTTTCAGTCGGCGGCGCCGACGAATTCAAGAAGTGCGGCGGCGGCTTCTTCGACTTGGGATTCGGTGATCTGGGGGAAGCAGGGCAGGCCGATCATCCGCGATGCGGTCTTTTCCGCCACGGGTAAGGAACCCGGGCCGAGCCCCATCCACCGGTAGGCGGGATGCAGATGCAGCGGCGGGTTGTAATACAGACGGGTGGCGATTCCCCGGGAGGCCAGGAATTCCCGCGCCCGGTCTCGATCGGAGACCATGGCGTTGTAGGCAAAGTAGACGTGGCGGGCCCATGGCGCCTCGTGGACCGGCGTGACAGCCGTACCCGAAAAGGCTTCACGGTATAGAGCGGCAGCACGTCGACGGGCCGCGATGCGGCTCTCCAAAGTGGGGAGCTTGGCGTTGATTATGGCGGCCTGCAGCGTGTCGAGTCGCTGGTTGAATCCTTCCTCCAGCACCCTCCAACCGGTCCCCCCGGTCAGGTCCTGACCGGACAGCTTCAAACCGGGGGCGTGGCCGTAATTGCGAAGCACCCGGATTCTGTGGGCCAGGTCTGGGTCGTTGGTCACCACAATTCCCCCGTCTCCGTATCCTCCCAGAATTTTTCCGGGGGCCACGCTGAAGCACCCCAGCGGTCCGAAAGTCCCGGTTCTCCGTCCCTTGTACTCGCCGCCCACCGCCAGGGCGGAGTCTTCCAGCACGGTAATTCCGTGCCCGTCGGCGATCTCACAGATGGGATCCATGTCGGCCGGATGACCGAACAGGTGGACGGGGAGGATCACCTTGGTGCGGGGGGTGATCTTTTCCTCCAGCTTGTTGGGATCCATGGTGTAGGTGTCCTCGGTGGTGTCCGCCAGCACCACTTTCGCTCCGGCGTGGGTGACGGCCGAGGCGGTGGGATTATCGGTATTGGGAACTGTGATCACTTCGTCCTCGGGCCCCAGGTTCAACGCCGCCAAGGCGAGATGCAAAGCGGCGGTTCCCGAGCCCACCCCCATGGCGAACCGGGCGCCGACATAATCAGCGAACGCTTCCTCGAAAGCCTCCAACTCCTCCCCGAGAACGTAGGAGCCGCTGGCCAGCACCCGCCCCACCGCCTCATCGATTTCGGTTTTAAGTGACCGGTATTCGGCGGCCAGGTTGCTCATTGGGACTACCAAGACAGACTCCTCCGTGGGGTTTGCTACGCAAGAGAATGGTAACCGCGGCTTAGGCGCCGCCCCGTCGTAACCGAGGGTTTGCAGGACCAGCGCCAAGCAAACCTAGCCATAATCACAGAGGACCACCGGCCCAGGAAACGAGGAGCAACACAATATGGGGAGGAGAATCTATCCATCGGACTTTTTCTCGATTGCCCAGCAGGAGTTGCGTAGAAGCCAGTCGGACAGGCTGGGGGCGATGGTGGGGCGTCTCCAAAGGGTTGACACCCCCTTTTGGATCAACAAACTGGCCAACACGGATGCCGTACGGTCTTTGGACGATCTGCAACAGTTGCCGATGACCACCAAGGCTGAGTTCCGACAAACATACCCCACCGGGATGCTGGCGGTGCCCATGGAGGAAGTTGTGCGGGTCCATGCTTCTTCGGGGACTTCGGGCAAGCCGACCATTGGTGCCTACACGGCCTCCGACGTGCGCATGTTCGCGGAGGTGAACGCCCGCGCCCTCGCTCTGGCGGGTGCCACCTCGGAGTCGGTGGTGCATGTTGCCTACGGATATGGCCTCTTCACCGGGGGTCTGGGTCTTCACTACGGAGTGGAGGCTCTGGGCGCTACCGCCATTCCGGCGTCGGGCGGCAACTCAGGCTTTCAGGTGCAGATGCTGGCCGATCTGGGCGCCACCGGTTTGGCCTGTACGCCTTCCTACTCCCTATTGCTTGCCGAGCGCGCCGCCGAACAGGGGGTATTGGAGTCAATCGCCCTTCGCTGGGGTATTCATGGCGCCGAACCTTGGTCGGAAGGCATGCGTCGGAAGATAGAGGAAGCATGGGGTGGAGAGTTCAGCGCCTGTGACATCTATGGCCTGTCAGAAATCATCGGTCCGGGCGTGGCTGCTGAGTGGAGTGAACACCAGGGCCACTTGATAATTATGGAAGATCACTTCTATCCGGAAATCATTGATCCATCCACCGGCGGAAGCCTCCCCGATGGTGAGGTAGGGGAGCTGGTGCTCACCACCCTCACCAAGCAGGCGCAGCCGGTGATCCGGTACCGCACAGGTGATATCACCCGACTAATGCCTCCGGTGGGGCGACTGCCGTTTCGGTGTATAGATCGGCTTCATGGTCGCGTCGACGACATGCTGATTGTGCGAGGAGTCAATGTGTATCCCCGGGAGATCGAGGCGGTGTTGCTCGAGGATCCCGATTTGGGAGGTCAGTTCGCCATCTACGTGGACAGGCGCCGGGTGCTTACCGAGATCGAGGCCAAGGTGGAAATGCGATACCCTGACTTGTCAAACCGGCGGGAGGCGATTGCCGAGCGTTTGGAAAGAAGACTGTTGGAGACTTTGCGACTTCGGGTGGAGGTGACGGTCAGTGATCCGGGGCAACTTCCCCGTCAGGAGGCCGGTAAGGCCAAACGGGTTCACATTCTGGAATAGCTGCTCTGGTGGGAGAGTGGGGTCAGCCTTCGCCGGGCGGCGGCGGGATCGATCACCTTCAGGGATGCGCATACCTGATCTGCGCGGCGTTTCAATCCACCGTGTCCCCGGAGTCACCGGAAAAGCCATTCCGGGCGCGTTCGAGAAGCTCAATCACTTCACGGTCCGACGTGGGTCGGAAATCGGTATAGAAGAAACCTATAGCGGCGAATCGTCGCGGGATCGAAAGGGATACGAACTCGTCGGCGGCGTCCTTGAAGATAGCGGGAGCGTTACGGGGGGCGACCGGCGTGGCCATGATTATCCGCTCAGCGCCAAGGCGGCGGGCGATGGAGCAGGCGGCTAGGGCGGTGGAGCCGGTGGCGATCCCGTCGTCAACGATCACCGCGGTTTTCATACTCAGATCGGCGGCTGCACGGCCTTGCCGGTATAACTTCGCCTGCCGGGCTATCTCCTGGCGCTCACGCTGCTCTATACGGTCTACTTGTTCGGGGGTAATGCCAAGTCGTGTTACCCGGTCCTCGTCGATGATCCGTATCCCACCTTCACCGAGTGCGCCGAAGGCGAGCTCGGGTTGGAAGGGAACGCCGAGTTTCCGCACCAGGAGTACTTCCAAAGGCGCCGATAGTCGGAGCGCCACCTCGAAACCCACCGGGATGCCTCCCCGAGGCAGGCCGAGCACTACGGCAGGCTCACCACGCACGTGGTCAAGGAGGTGGGCCAGTCTTCGTCCGGCGTGGGACCGGTTGACGAATTTCATTGCGCCCTCCTGTGTACCCGACCAATTCTGCTACGTAGGCTGCTCTCCTTGGGTCGGTGAGCTGCTGCTTTGGATGGCCACAATAGACTGAGGTAGGGAATGGTCAGGATAATGCTATGTCTTTGGTGATGATTGCACAGACGGTGACCGACGCGTGCGGTGCCGATCCGGGGGTTGCGTGCAGCCTGGTTTTCGATCTGACCGGTAACACCAGCGCGGCGCGTATCTCTGATTTCGCGGCCCGCCCGATCAAGGTCGTGATCATTCTTCTGGTGGCCTGGATGATCAACCGGGTCGGACGGCGGTGGCTGGACCAAGCCGTGGAGGGTTGGGTGGACCGGCGTTCGGGGGTGGCCGAGAAAGCCCGGCAGAAGTCGGATGAGGCTTCCAGTCGGGTCGAGGGTTTGCGTGAAGCGGCAGTCCGCCGGGCCAGGCTGATGGTCGAGCGTCAGGAACGGAGCAGTCAGCGGACCAGAACACTTGGAGCAGTACTCCGATCGATCATGTCGATGGTCATCTACGGCATGGCCGTGATGATGTCCCTCGGAGAGTTCGACGTGAACCTGGGACCCCTTATAGCCGGCGCCGGCATAGTGGGCGTGGCGATTGGCTTTGGCGCACAGAGTCTCGTTAAGGACTTCCTGTCAGGGGTGTTTATGTTACTGGAGGACCAGTACGGAGTCGGCGATGTCGTGGACCTCGGTGACATGGTTGGGGTGGTGGAAGAAGTGAACCTTCGCACGACGCAAGTCCGGGACATTCGGGGAACGCTATGGCACATACCCAACGGAGAGATCCGGCGGGTAGCCAACCTGTCGCAGGACTGGGGACAGGCGGTGCTGGATATCGAGGTGGCGTACGACACAGATATCAAGGCGGCGATGGCTGTGATCAAGCAAGTGGCCGACGAGGTGTGGCGTCAGCAATTGCCGAATGCCACAATCATCGCGGAGCCCACAATGGCTGGCGTCCAAAGCCTCGGCGAGAGCTCTATAGCGATTCGACTGATGGTCAGGACAGAACCGGGTGAGCAGTGGGCCACCGCCCGGGAGCTACGTGGTCGCCTAAAGGAGGCGTTGGACGAGGCTGGTATTGAGATACCATTCCCGCAACGTACCGTGTGGGTGAGGGCCGATCAGACAACTGATAAGGATGGGACTTAGAAACCACCGCGGCCACAAAGAGCGGCGCCCGCCCCCCCCCAAGGAAGAACCGCCAAAGTCCCCTATAGCGATGTGGGGTTTTCCCGCCGAGAGTGGCGAGGCCACGCCGGTGTATAGCGCGGGTAGGTGGCGGAAATGGGCAGCGATCCCTTCTCTGTCTGGTCGTCCGCCAAGCAGCCCGATTGACAGATTGGAGTTCATATACCTAAACTCGTTTTCCCTTGTCTAAGGTAGTGAGGTAAGAATCGGACCTGGGAGGAGATGTTCCTCGGGTGGCCGGGACTTCTCGGGACTTGCTGGCATCTGCGGAAGGGTTGGTGAATCGCCTCTACGCGGCTGTAGAGGACGAAATAGCGCCTTTCAAGCTCTGGGAGTTTGCGATTCTGCGAGCATTTTTTGCTAAAGAGGAATGGGCTGTTACGCAACTGGCGCGGGCGTATCCAACCGATCCCTCCCGCATCAGTCGGGTGATGAACAAGTTGGTCAAAAAGGGCTTGATCAGCAAAGTGCGCTTGCCCAGCGACCAGCGGGTGGTGAAACTGCGTCTGACCGATGAAGGAAAAGACACAGTCAGGGAGCTTTGTGGAAGGGTGATTTCCCTGGGAGCCATCATCACAAAAGATATCTCCTATGAAGAACTGATTGGCTTCCTGAACACGATGCGCAAGATGAAAGCCAACTACGAGACGGTCATACACGAACGCGGCCCGGAAGTTCCTTCCTCAGAGCAATCCTTCTCTCAGATGTCGGCGATCTCTTTGTAGACGTGCGGTCGGCGGTCGCGGTAGAAGGCTCGACAGGACACACTTTTTCCCGCTTTCAGGTTGGGTCAGCGCGTTGCTGTCTCATCTCTGGTACCCGAGGTGGTCTTTCCTAACCATCTCCACACCGGTTTTTTGGAACCGGTCCGGGTGAGGTGAGCGGACTCTGTTTGGGTGGTCCAAATGGCCAAAAGGCCAAAGGCGCCAAATGTCGGGTATGTCATGGCGGTTGGTCATAAGGGAAACCCACCACTCAACAAAGTGAAGCCCGAACGCTTGGCCTCACTGTTTTGCTCGACAGTGACTCTGAGGGCAGAGCACGATAGAGCTACCTATTTAAGAGAACATAGCAATCGTGGCGATGTGACGATAAGGAGCCAAAGTTGAGCGAGCAGGATGTCCCGGAGTGCCCACCAACCCTAGAATTGCTGGGTTCTGTTGGGAGCCTTATGAACCAGTTGTACGGGGCAATATCGGATGAAATAGGGTCCACAAAACCCTGGAAGTTCGCGGTTCTCCGGGCTTCCCTGGCAAGGGACGAGTGGACTGGTGCACAGTTGGCCCGGCTCTACCCAACCAACCCGTCTCGTAAATAATCTTGTCCAGGGCGGCCTACTGCACAAAATACGTTCGCCGATAGACCAGCGCGTGGTCCATCTGCGTTTGACCGAAGAGGGAGAGAGGGTGCTCACGGAACTTCAAGGCCGGGCGACGGCGTTTGAGAAAAAGCTCACGGAAGGGATCACCCCAGAAGAGCAGGAAGTCTTTCAGTCCACCATCCTCAAGATCAAGGCCAACTACGCCCGTATGAAGAGAACCGAATTGCAGGTGAGCCCGGCACTTCCCTCTTCCTCGTTGCCCTTTCTTTAGAGAGCGGCGACCGTTTCGTAAACCTCCGGCCGACGGTCTCGGTAGAAGGCCCAGTAGCGCCGGACCTCCTCCACCAGTCCCAGGTCGAGTTGGCGCACCAGAACCTCGTCTTCGGTGTCCGAGGCGGTTTCGCCCACGATCTCTCCACGGGGATTGGCAAAATATGAGGAACCGTAGTAGTCGGTTCCCTCCAGGTCTTCTGCCCCAACCCTGTTGATAGCCCCCACGTAGTACTCGTTCGCCACGGCCGCGGCCGGCTGCTCCAACTGCCAAAGATGCTTGGAGTGGCCGCGAGTGGTGGCGGAGGGGTTGAACACGATCCGGGCGCCTTTCAAACCCAGCACCCGCCATCCCTCGGGGAAGTGACGGTCATAGCAAATGTACACCCCGATCCTTCCCACTGCGGTGTCGAACACCGGATACCCCAGGTTGCCGGGACGGAAGTAGAACTTTTCCCAGAAACCTTTCACCTGGGGGATGTGGGTCTTGCGGTATTTTCCCAGATAGGTCCCGTCGGCGTCTATCACAGCCGCGGTGTTGTAAAAGGTTCCCTCATCCTCCACCTCGTAGATGGGAACCACCAGCACCATCCCGGTCTCCTTGGCCAGGGAGATCATGCCTCGGATGGTCGGACCGTCGGGAATGGGTTCGGCGTAAGAGTAGTTGTCACTGTCCTGGACGGCGCAGAAATAGGGGCTGTTGAAAACTTCCTGGAAGCAAAGCACCTGCGCTCCCCGCTCGGCCGCTTCCCGGGCGTACCCCATATTTTTCTCCACCATGGATTCGGAGTCTCCGGTCCACTCCGACTGGACCAGAGCGGCGGTTACGACTTGGTTGGACATGGAATGTCTCCTCTGCTGCTGATAATCAACTAGAACAAGGCGGTCAGGCCACCGCGGTAGAAACCCCGGCCATCAACAGGCCAATTTGCTGTCGGTCGGCGCTTTTCGCATCGACCTCTCCCACGATTCGCCCCTCGTAGATGACCGCGATCCGGTCGGCCAATCCCAAGACTTCATCCAGATCCTCTGAGATCAGCAGGATGGCCACCGATTTGGAGCCTCGTTGCTCGATGAGCCGGTCGTGGATGTATTCGGCGGCACCGATATCCACTCCCCGGGTGGGCTGGGAAGCCACCAGCACCGAGGGAGACCCCGAAAGCTCCCGGGCCAAGATCAATTTTTGGAGGTTGCCTCCCGAAAGGTTAGACGCCGGGACTTCCAAGTTGGGGGTGGCCACCGAATATTGGTCAACCAACTCCTGGCTGTGTTGACGGATTTCTCTGTTGCGAAGGAATCCCCGGCGGCTCAGGGGGACATGGCGGTGGTTCACCAGAATCAGGTTTTCGGAGACGGTGAACGCTCCGATAGCGCCGTCGCGTTGGCGTTCTTCGGGAACATACGCCAATCCAGCAGCTCTTACCGCCGCGGGCTTCTGGCCTGTGACATCAACGTCGTCCACTTCAATGGTGCCCGAACGCGGCGCCCGCAGCCCGGCGATGGCTTCAGCCAATTCGCGTTGGCCATTGCCGGACACGCCGGCGATCCCCAGAATCTCACCTTCGTGCACCGTGAGGTTCAGGTCCTCCAGGCTCGGGATGCCCCGGTCACCCATGACGGTCAGGTCGCGGATGGTCAAACGGGCCTTACCCCGTTCCAGCGGCGGTTTGTCAGGCGCTAGGCGAACCGGACGGCCCACCATCATCGAAGCCAGGTTTTCGCGGGTGGCGTCCTTGGCCGGGACTTCGCCCATCACCTTCCCGTGCCGAAGCACGGTGACCCGGTCACTGAGGGCCAGCACCTCGTGGAGCTTGTGGGAGATAAACACCAATCCCCGTCCGCCTGCGGCCATCTGCCGAAGGATTGTGAAGAGGTGTTCCACCTCGCCGGGGGTCAGCACCGCGGTGGGTTCGTCCAGCACCAGCATTTTGACGTCGCGGTAGAGGGCCTTGATGATTTCCACCCTTTGGCGCTCTCCCACGGACAGTTGCCAGATGTGAGCGTCGGGGTCCACTGCCAGACCATGGGACTCCGACAGCTCGTTAATCCGGTCAGCGACCTTCCGCAGATTCATGCGTCCCCTCTTTGATGTGACGGCGCCCATCGCCACGTTCTCGGTTACGGTGAGGGATGGCACCAGCATGAAATGTTGGTGGACCATCCCTATACCATGGTTGATGGCGTCGATGGGGCTGGTGATCTGAGTAGGCGACCCTTCGATGAACATCTCTCCTTCGTCAGGCTGATACAGCCCATACAGGATCTTCATCAAGGTGCTTTTGCCGGCGCCGTTTTCTCCCAGCAGGGTGTGCACCTCCCCGGCGCGCAGGTCAAAATCAATTTGATCATTGGCCACCACGCCGGGAAAGCGCTTAACGATTCCCCGCATCTCCAGGAGTTGCGTCATCGTTTTATCACCTTGTTGGTCCTTTGTCTATTGAGTTAGTTGGCGCCGGTATCGATGGTGCCGTCGATGATTCCCTGAACCACGGTGGCAACCTGAGTCAACATCTGCGGGGGTATATCGAATGCCGGGTTGGGTTCCAAAACCAGTCCGCCGTTGGCGAGGTTGATCTCGTAGGCCTTGCCGCCCAGTGTTCCTGCGGAGTGGTCGGCCAGGATCTGGCGTAGGACCACTTCCCACTTGTACACCTGGGATGCCACTACCTGGCTGGGCGCCAGGTCGGTCTGGTTGGCCTGGGTACCGAACCACAACGCTCCGTTGGCTTGGGCGACGCCCACCGCTCCGACCACCATCTGGGCAGAGCCGGTCAGCACGTCCGCGCCGGACGCCACATGCGCCTGCGCTGCTTCGGAAGCCAAAGCCACATCACTGAACGAGCCGATGTAGTTGATGTTGACGGTCACATCACCGGTGGCGACTGCGCCGTTGTGGAAACCGTCCACGTACAGCTTGGCGTCGCCCACTTCGATGGGACCGACCACACCGATCACTCCCGACTGGGACAGCAAGGCGGCCACCACGCCCATCACGTAGCCACCTTGGTCGGAAGCGGCGGTGTAGGCGCTGACGTTGGACAGGCCGAAGGTGTCAGAAGAAGTTCCCCACGCGAAAGCGGTATCGGGGAAATCTGCGGCGATCTCCTCCAACGGGCCTCCGTACTGGGAACCGTGGGCGATTACCAGGTCATACCCGTCCTGGGCGTAACCACGAATCGCGGCAGCCGCGTCGTCAACTATGAAGGTCCCGTCGGTGATGGCCACCTCGGTACCCGGATGTTCGGCCACGATCACGTTCACCGCATCCACGATGCTCTGTGTGAACGCCAAGTCATTGGAAGCGCTCGGCGCAACGATCGCAATCCGCAACGGCTCCATCGGCTCCATCGGCATCGCGTCCATGGTGTTGACGGCGCCGCTGATGATTCCGGCGGCGGCGTTGTCGGCTGCGGCGCGTAGGTCGGCGGGGAGGCTGAATCCGTCGTTGTATTCGATTACCAGGCCGCCGTTGGCCAGGTCGATCTCATAGGATTTGCCGCCCAGTGTTCCTGCGGAGTGGTCGGCCAGGATCTGGCGTAGGACCACTTCCCACTTGTACACCTGGGATGCCACTACCTGGCTGGGCGCCAGGTCGGTCTGGTTGGCCTGGGTACCGAACCACAACGCTCCGTTGGCTTGGGCGACGCCCACCGCTCCGACCACCATCTGGGCAGAGCCGGTCAGCACGTCCGCGCCGGACGCCACATGCGCCTGCGCTGCTTCGGAAGCCAAAGCCACGTCGCTGAACGAACCGATGTAGTTGATGTTGACGGTCACATCACCAGAGGCCACCGCGCCGTTGTGGAAACCGTCCACATACAGCTTGGCGTCGCCCACTTCGATGGGACCGACCACGCCGATCACTCCCGAATTCGAGAGTCCCGCCGCGATCACACCCATCACGTAGCCGCCCTGGTCGGAAGCCGCGGTGTAGGCGCTGACGTTGGACAGGCCGAAGGTGTCAGAAGAAGTTCCCCACGCGAAAGCGGTATCGGGGAAATCTGCGGCGATCTCCTCCAACGGGCCTCCGTACTGGGAACCGTGCGCGATTACCAGGTCATACCCGTCCTGGGCGTAACCACGAATCGCGGCAGCCGCGTCGTCAACTATGAAGGTCCCGTCGGTGATGGCCACCTCGGTACCCGGATGTTCGGCCACGATCACGTTCACCGCATCCACGATGCTCTGTGTGAACGCCAAGTCATTGGAAGCGCTCGGCGCAACGATCGCAATCCGCAACGGCTCCATCGGCTCCATCGCTTCGGGTGTGTCGGGGGCGTCAGCGGCCGTGGTTTGCGGTGTGGCTGCGGCCGTGGTTTGCGGTGTGGCTGCGGCCGTGGTGTCGGGGGCGTCAGCGTCGTCTCCGCAGGCGGCCGCCACCAGGGCGAGAACCGCTGCCAGGGCTAACAGCCTGGCGAAGCCCGGTTTCTTATAGGTGTGCATGGATTTGCTCCTTGGGTCGTATGGGTTGCTTAAGGGACTGTCGGATCAAAGTCTTCATGATGCCCCCCGCATAAAGGGTTTCGTGAGGGCGCTGGGAGCGCGGAACCGCCTCGCCGCCACCACCAGCGCTAGGACGGTGATGACCGCGGGAATCATGGCGGCCAGGTCGGAGGCGCCCAGCGGGATGATTCCCCGGGTTTTGAGCAGCAAAACCACGGCGGAGACCAGTCCGTACACGAGCGAACCGGCCATCACTCCCAGGGGTCTCCATGCCCCGAAATAGACCAGGGCGATGGCGATGAAGCCCTGGGCATTGGTGAGGTTCTGCTGAAATATTCCCAAGCTGAGAGCCAGCACCGCCCCCGCCCCGCCTCCCAGGATCCCTCCAATGGTTACCGACGCGTAGCGGACTTTCGCCACGCTGATTCCCTGCGAGTCGGCCGCTTCCGGGTTCTCTCCCACTGCCCGAATGTTCATCCCGAATCGGGTGCGGTTGATGATCAAGGTGGAAATTGGAATAGCCAGAAAGGCAAGATAGATAGGGATGTTGTGATTAAACAGAAGATCACCCACCACCGGAATATCAGAGAGAAGCGGGATGGGCGCCTTGGGGAACGGCTGGATGGGCCGAGGAGTTCCCACCAACTTTTGGAACAGGAGGTCGCTCATCCCCAGCCCGAACAGGTACACGCCGATTCCGCTGATGCCTTGTTCCGCCAAGAGGGTAACGCTGATCACCGCGGAGATCAGTCCCAGCACCAGACCTACCCCCAGACCCACCAGCAACCCGAGCCAGGGACTCTGTGTTTTGAGGGCCGTGTAATAGCCGCCGAAGGCTCCCAGCAGCATTATCCCGTCCACTCCGAGGTTGAGCACCCCACTGCGTTGCCCGAACGCCTCTCCCAGGGAGGCCAGCAACAGGGGCACGGCCAAGCGGATCCCCGAGGACAGGGTGGCAACGATCACGACGCTGGTGAAGATGTCAGCCATCGGGGTCGTCCTCCTGGGAGGGATGGGATTCTGTCCGGTCGGTTTCCGGTGTCGGTGTGGCGGCCACTGCCCGCTCCTCCCGCTCCTTCAACTGACGTCGGTAGCGATCGAGGCTGACCACAAACAACACCACCAGACCATTGAGTGCCAACACGAGGGCGGTGGGGACCTGAGCGGCCCGTTGCAGGGCGAGCGCCCCCACCAACAACCCTCCGAACAAAAACGAGGAGGGGATGGTCCAGAGCGGATGGAGTCCCCCGAAGAGAGCCGTGACTATTCCGTTGAAACCAGCGCTGCCTGTAAACCCGATGGTGCTTCCGTCGGTCACCATCCGATGCCCTTCGGATCCCAGCACCAGGAGGGCTCCCGCCAGCCCGGCCATCGCCCCACTGAGGGTGAGCGCCCAGACCACGTTTCTCTCCACCGACATCCCCGCGTAACGGGCGGCGTCACTGGACAACCCCACCGCCCTCAGGCGGTATCCGGAAGTGGTTCTCCACAGCAGCACATACACCAAGACAGCCGCCAACACTGCGATGAACGGCCCGATGTGGAGGCGCCCGTTCTCGAAGAATATCGGCAGGTCAGTGCTTTCCGGCAGACGGGCGGTCTGGGGGATGCGCGTCCCGCGTTCTATTTCCTTCGGATCGATGAGAGGAGCGCGCAGAAGATAGTTCATGGCCTGCACGGCCACCACATTGAGCATGATGGTGCTGAGGATCTCGTTCACCCTGAAATAGGCCTTCAAAGCCCCGGGGATGGCGCCCCAAATCGCTCCTCCGACCACTCCCGCCAACAGTGCTAGGGGAAGAGCGATCCATGCGGAGACATCTGTCATCCTCAAAGCGATGACGGTGGAGGCCAGGGCGCCCGACACCATCTGGCCCTCTCCCCCGATGTTGATCACGTTGGCCCGGAAGGCGATGGTGATGCCCACTCCCACCAGCAGCAGGGGGGTGGACTTGATGGCCGTTTCCACCAGGGCGCCACCGCTTCCGAAGGCGCCCTTGGCCATTGCCCAATACCCGGTCAAGGGATTGGCGCCCAAGACGGCCAGCATCACCGCTCCAATCGCCAGCGCTCCCAGCACAGCCAGCATCGGAACGCTGTAGGAAAGCAACTGGGAACGCAACTGGAAGCGCCGCGCCGCAGCTGCCGCAGATTCCCTAGAAGTCACCGAGATTCATTCTCCAAGAAGAGCTCCCCCGCATTCGGAAGATCGAGCCGAGAATTTCCATGACCATAAAGACGATTAATCCCCGCGAATGGCGTTGAGGTAGTTGTAGATAGTGATTCGGCTGACGTCCATCGCCGACGCCACCTCGTCCACTGACTTTCGGATCAAAAAGACGCCCTGCTCGTCGAGTATTCGCACCGCCGCCTGCTTTTTCTCTCTGGGCAAGTCACCTAAATTGCCTCCCAGCCGTTGTTCTACCGTACCAATGTTCCGAGCCACCGCTCCATGGACATCTTCGGGACGATCCGGTCCAAAAAAGGTTTCCCTCCAATGGGTCTCCTCATCCGAGGCTGGGTGTGAGGCCGCGCTCGGGTCGCCGGTCACCGATGCAGACCGTCCTGGTTGGGGAGGCTCGTCCTGGTGATCGCCTACGGCGTCCTGAGTCAGGTTGATCAACAGCCTGGAGGCGCCTTCTTGGAAGGCGCTTTCCACAATGGCGACGACCGCGTTCTTGATCGTCTCACAATTGCCCGACACGGTGTTCCCGAAGGGGCCCTGAGTCACTGCTATCCCTCGGTGGCGGAGATTCGCCAACGAAGCCAGAACGTGGGGTCCGGGCTTGCCTTCCTCGAACGGCTCAATTAAAAACTCCAATTGGCAAGTCCCGCAGGCAGGGTCGGCGGAGGAATCGGAGTGTTCTACGGGCACTGTCATTGTTCCGATCTTAACGTTCCGTACATTTGACAAATTGTTAAGCTATATGGTACAGTCACCCCATAATGAGCCGCAACTTGATGGTGGGTATGGCACAGATGGGCCCCACAGCCCGGGACGGTGCCCGCGAAGAAGTAGTAAAGCGAATGTTGGGGCTTCTCTACGAGGCCGCTGACCGGGGAGTGGAGTTGTTGGTCTACCCGGAGTTGGCGCTGACCACCTTCTTTCCTCGTTGGTTCATAGAGGACGAGGAGGAGATGCTCTCCTATTTCGAGACGCAGATGCCGTCTGAAACCACCCAGCCGCTGTTCGACGAGGCGGCCCGCCTGGGGATCGGATTCTGTCTGGGGTACGCCGAGGTTCATACCGACGCCGAAGGTGTCACCCATCGCTACAACACCCAGATACTGGTGGAAAGAGATGGATCCCAAGTCGCCAAATTTCGAAAGATTCACATCCCCGGACATGCGGAAATAGAAGAGTGGAGACCCTTTCAGCACGCGGAGCGCTATTTCTTCGATCCTGGTCCGGACGGTTTCGGAGTGTGGCGGGCGTTTGGAGGAATAGTGGGGATGGCTATCTGCAACGACCGACGGTGGTCCGAGACCTACCGGGTGATGGGGCTGCAGGGGGTGGAACTTATCCTGATCGGCTACAACACTCCCTATTTCTACGCCCCCGACCCACAGCAGAACGCCTTGCAGAATTTTCACAGCCAGGTGGTGATGCAGGCCGGCGCCTACCAGAACGGATGTTGGGTGGTGGGAGTGGCCAAAGCAGGAATCGAGGAGGGGGTGGAGAACATCGCACAGAGCGTTATCGTCGCTCCTTCCGGTCAGATCGTCGCTCAGACCATCACCGACGGTGATGAACTGGTGGTAGCAAAAGTCGACTTGGACTTCTGCTCTTTTTACAAAGACACCATCTTCAATTTCGATCTGTACCGGGTGCCGGAGCACTACCGGCTTATCAGTGAGACCAGGGGAGTAGTCCTCCCGCCAGAATCGGAGTAAGCGATGACTCTGATCCAAGCCCGTCCCACCGTTTCTTTCCGTTTGAACGGGGACGAGGTATCGGCGTGCGCCGATCATCCACACCTGTTGGCCGCCCTGCGCGAGGAGTTGGGGGTTACCTCACCCAAGGACGGGTGCGCGCCTTCCGGTCAATGCGGATGCTGCACGGTGTTGCTGAACGGCAAGGCAGTGGTGAGTTGTCAGATGTCGCTCACCCGGGTGAACGGGGGCGAGGTCGTGACTCTGGAGGGACTTGATCCGGTGGAAAGAGACCGGCTGGCCCGCGGCTTCGCAGCCACCGGGGCCCTGCAGTGCGGCTTCTGCACGCCCGGAATCGTGATCAGGACCAAGGCGCTCATCGACCAAAAGGGCTCGGCGCTGGATCGAAGGACCATCAACGGTCGCCTAGGCGCCCACCTCTGCCGCTGCACCGGCTACACCAAGATCGTGGAGGCCATCGAGCTGCTGGCGTCGGGAGAGCCGATTCCCTCCGTCTCCCGCCCCGGGGGCATAGGGAAGAACGGCGCCAAGTACGAAGCAATGGAATTGTCCCTGGGTGACCGGCCCTACATCGACGATCTTGCTTCTCCGATGATGCTTCATGCCGCCCTGCGGCTTACCGATCATTCCCGGGCGGATGTGCTTGGGATCAGCACCGCTGAGGCGCAGGCCTATCCGGGAGTGGTGAGAGTGATCACCGCCGCCGACGTTCCCGGCGAACTCCGAGTGGGCCTCATTTATAAGGATTGGCCGGTCTTCATCCCCGTTGGCGGACGCACTTCCTATTCGGGTGATGTCTTGGCTATGGTGGTGGCTTCCGATGTGCAGACTGCCCGGGAGGCGGCCGATCTGATTGAGGTCGAATACCGGGTGCACACTCCCATCAGCGATCCCGAGCAGGCTCTTTCCTCCGAGGACGCGGTTTGGGGTTTGGACGGGAACCTGTTGTCGCGTTCGGTCTACAAGCGGGGAGATGTGGAAGCCGCCCTAGGTGGCTCGCCTCACATCGTGCATGAGGTCTTCCGGACCCAGCGGGTGGAGCACGCCTTCTTGGAGCCCGAATCGACAGTGGCGGTGCCCTTCCCCAACGGCGACCTTCATGTCTATTCCGGAGGCCAGGGAGTGTGGGACGATCGCAACCAGATCGCTTCGGTGCTGGGGATGGATCCGTCCCGCATAACTGTGGAACTGGTCTCCAACGGAGGCGCCTTTGGCGGCAAGGAGGATATGGCCAACCAGGCCCAGACCGCTCTGGCCGCTCATCTGCTGGGCAGGTCGGTGAAATGCACACTCACCCGCGAGCAGTCCCTGCACATCCACCCCAAACGTCACCCCATCCGCATCGAATTGTGGGCCGGCTGCGACGACGAAGGCAAGCTCACTGCTCTCAAGGCCCGGATGTTGGGAGACTCGGGTCCGTACGCCTCAGTGGGTATGAAGGTTTTGGAGCGAGCGGCAGGCCATGCCAGCGGCCCCTACGTGATGGGCGCCATAGATGTGGAGGCGGTGGCAGTGCGTACCAACAATTCGGTGTGCGGCGCCTTTCGAGGGTTCGGGGCGAACCAGGCGCAGTTCGCCATGGAGGGGGTTATGGACCGCCTGGCCGAGAAGGTGGGGTTTAGCGGCTGGGAGATGCGGGCTCGCAATGTGATCGAGCCGGGTTCGGTTTGGGGACCGGGACAGATTATGGACGAGGGTTCGCGAGGAGCGCGGCGTTGCCTGGAGGCTGTCAAGCCCCATTACGACCGCGCGATCAGCGCAGGCAAAGCCGTTGGGGTGGGACTGGGGTTGAAAAACTCCGGTCTGGGCAACGGCTTCCGGGAGGTTTCCCGGTCGGTTGTGCAGTTCCGTCCGAACGGAAAGGTGGAAGTGCGGCACTGCTGGACGGAGATGGGACAGGGTGTGCATACCGTCGCCCTGCAGGTGGCGGTGGAGGAGTTGGGAATCGACCCCGATCGAATCGAAGTGCTTGTCGACACGTCCCGCGAATTGGGCGCCGGGCAGACCACCGGATCCCGGGGGACGCTCATGGTCGCCGGTTCGGTGGCCGACGCCTGCCGCAAGGCCCTGGAGGGCGGATGCGAACCCGGCGTGGACTATTACGGAGTTTGGGTGGTGGATTGGACGAACAGTCTGTCCGAGGGGTTGGAGAACCCGATCATCCATTCGGCCTTCGGATATGCCAGCCAGTTGGTGATCGCCGATCCGGAAACCGGAAGAATCGAAAAGGTCGTGGCGGCTCACGATGTGGGCAAGGCTGTGAACCCGGTTCTGTGCGAGGGGCAGATCGAGGGCTCGGTTCACATGGGACTGGGTTATGCGCTCACCGAGGATTTCCCGTGCGACTCCGAGAGCCGACCCACCAATATGACGCTTCGCAGCCTGGGGATTATTCGCCCCAAGGACATGCCGGAGGTGGAAGTGATCCTGGTGGAGGTTCCACAACCTGATTCGCCATATGGGATCAAGGGTGTGGGAGAGATCGGATTGGTTCCAACCGCCGGCGCCGTGGCCGCGGCGCTCCACCAAGTGGATGGCAACTGGCGTAACCGTCTGCCCTTCAACAAATACCACCCTCTGGGATCAGGGCGCTGACATGGGCCGGGAAACCCCCGGACTGGTCTGTGCCCATCATCACCTTTACTCGGCTTTGGCCCGGGGCATGCCCGCTCCGCCCCGCACGCCTGGCAGCTTTGGGGAGATCCTGGAACAGGTCTGGTGGCGGTTGGATGTCGCCTTGGATGATGAGATGGTCTACTGGTCTGCCAAGTTGGGGGCCTTGGAGGCCTTGGAGCGGGGCACTACCGCCATAATCGACCATCACGCTTCCCCCTCGGCTATCGAGGGATCCCTGACTCTGATCGCCGACGCCTGCGCGGAGGTGGGGGTGCGGGTGGCGTGTGCCTACGAGGTCACCGACCGTCACGGTCCCGATGGCGCCCGACGAGGCCTGGAAGAGAACCGTCGCTTTCTCTCTGAGGGGGGAAGGGGATGGGTGGGCGCCCATGCCTGTTTCACCCTGTCCGAGGAGACGCTGGATGAGGTGTGCGGGTTGGCCGAGGACTTGGGGGTGGGAGTACACATCCATGTGGCGGAAGGAGTCGAGGACCCGGATGCCGGTCGGCGTCTTGAGTCCAGGTCCCGAGAGGATTGGCTGCTGGCGCACTGTGTTCACCTCGACCGGGATTTGGAGGGTGTGATTCTGCACAATCCCGAATCCAACCTGAACAACGGGGTGGGCTATGCCCGGCCGACCAGGTTCCCCAATCAGGTGGCGCTGGGAACCGATGGGATCGGGGGCGACATGCTCGGGGCTTTCCGGTCCGCATATCTGCGTTTGCGCGAAGAGGAGGTGACCTCCTCCCCGGAGACGCCATGGTCTTGGTTGGAGACCGGCTGGGAGATCTTTCCCGAGGCGAGGGAAGACCGAGTGGTGTGGTCATACGACCCCATGGATCCCTGGCATCTGGCCTTCACTCCGGGAGTGGGCCCGCTGTTGGTGGAGGTGGACGGAGAGGTGGTGTTGGAAGAGGGTCGGGCCGTTCGGGTTGACCCCGACGAAGTGCGGGCCAAGGCTTCGGAACAGGCGGCTCGGCTTCACGCCCGGTTGTGAGAGACAAAAGAAGGAAGGTTTGAGATGTCCGGCGCTGATCCACTGACCCCTTATCCGTTGGATCTGCTGTTGGGGAGAGTGGCTGCCGAATGGGAGTCCCGACAGCGGATTTTCGATTTGCTGAAAGCCAGGATTTGGAAGAAGCCGTCTGATCTCGACCTGAGTTTTTCTTTTCTGGGACGCCCGTGCGCCTCTCCGGTGGGTCCCGCAGCTGGGCCGCATAGTCAGATGACCCAGAACATCGTTTTGGCCTGGCTGGGCGGGTCACGGCTGTTTGAGTTGAAGACCGTGCAGGTGCTGGACCGGTTGGAGATAGAACGACCCTGTATCGACATGCAGACCATCGGCTACAACATCGAATGGAGCCAGGAACTGCGTGTGGAGGAATCCCTGATCGAATACGTGAAGGCCTGGATGATGATCAGGATCCTGACCAACTGGGAGCCGGTGGCGAAGATAGTGGGTCCCGATCCGGGGTCTTACGTCTTCGACATGTCGGTGGGATACGACCTGGCGGGGATTTCCACCCGAAAAGTCTCCGATTTCATTGTGGAGATGAAGAACGCCAAGGCCCGGATCGACTCTTTCCGGCCCCAGATACCCGAGCCGTTCGCCCATCTCAGGGATCTCGATTTCCCGTCCCGGATCGCAGATACGGTGACGCTTTCGACCTTCCACGGATGCCCCCCTCATGAGATCGACGCCATCACCAAGCACCTGATGACCCGCCACGAGTGCGATGTGATCGTGAAACTCAATCCGACCTTGTTGGGTATCGCCCGGGTGCAGGAGATCCTCCACGAAAAGCTCGGCTACGACCACATTCCTCTTCTGCCCCAGGCTTTCGTGGACGACCTGCAGTTCGACCAGGGTATCGAGTTGATTGGGGGGCTGCGGGAGTTCGCCCGTCGGCACGGGCGGCGCTTTGGTATCAAGCTCAGCAACACCCTGGTGGTGGGCAACGACAAGGGGTGGATGCCCGATGACCCCATGTACCTCTCCGGTCCGCCTCTGCATGTGATTACGTCGACGCTTTTGGACGAGTTGATCTGTACCCTGCCGGGGGTCTTCAATCTGGCGGGTCACGGCGGAGATGTCCAGGTGAGCTTCTCGGCCGGAGTCAGCAAGAACAACCTCACCGACACCCTGGGCATGGGAGTGGCCCCGGTAACTATGTGCTCGGATCTGCTCAAACCAGGCGGATATGGTCGCCTGGCGCCGATGCTCAACCGTCTGGCCATGGACATGCGTCAGGTGGGCGCCAAGGATCTGGGGGCGTGGCACGGTCACAAGTGGCAAGAGGCTCAGGCAGGCGGCTTCCGGGGTCCGGTGGAGGCGCATGTGATGGCGATTACAAACGGCGCAGATACGCCTCTTTACCATCTCTCCGGCAACGAGAAGCTGCCGCGGGCCTTGGACAAGGAGCTTCAGATGTGGGGGTGTGTGGCCTGCAACTTCTGCGTCACGGTTTGCCCCAACGATGCGGTGATCCGCCTGGCCACGGTGCCCGAACTCAAGGATGAGATGACCGACCGCTGGCAGTATTTCATCCTGGCCGAGTTGTGCAACGAGTGTGGAAACTGCCTTACCTTCTGTCCGGAGGAAGGGGATCCAGCCGTGATCAAGCCGAGGCTGTTCTTAGACCGAGACCGGTTTGAAGCCGACCAGGAGCAGGGCTTTTACCTCACGCCCACCGCCGATCGCCTGGGGATTCTGGCCAGTCCCGGCTATGAGAAGGAGGTGGCGCCGCTTACTGTCATGCTCAACGGCCCCCAAGGCTTGCCGCTTCGCACCGCGGAGCTATCCACCTAGCGATAGGGTTCTAAATACCTGAGTGTCCAGCGGGCAAACGGTCGTCGTTTCCCAAGTTGGCAAGGAGCCTCCCTATCAGAAAACCCAGCGACGCGGCGGCCCAGGCCGCAGGGTCCATCCGACCGACCGAGTCTTATACCCGTGCCCACGCGGGAAGGGGGATGGCCATGGCGGCCATCTCCACTGTCCTGTTCGCCGTGGTATCCGTGGCCGTGTTTGACCTGTTCTCTCACCACACCACTTTGGAGATGACCTTTCGGATGAACCTGGCGGGCTTTGTGATTTTCATGGTCATCGGGTGGTGGAGGAAGGCTTTGCGCCCGCGGGGCCGTCTGGGAACACTTTTCCTGCTGGGGGGGTGCGTCGTAGCTGCCACGGTGTTGTATTACGTGAGCCTCTCCCGTCTGGGCCCAGGTCCTTCGGCCACGTTCGCGTTCATCATGGTCCCCACAGTGCTCATCTGGACGCAGGTGAAACAGAATGTCCCCGTGCCGTTGCGGGCGTGGGCCGCGGCGGGCATCGTTTTCCTGGGTGTTTCCCTGGCGACCGAGACTTGGACTTGGGAACGGGCTGACCCGATCGGCATCACTGCCGGAATCGGCTCGGCAGTGTTCATGGGGGGCTATCTGCTTTTGGTAGATCGCCTTGGCGGCCTCCCACCAGTAACCATCGGGGTGTGGATGAGGGCCTCCGCCGCGGTGCTGATACTGCCAATCGCCGGGATAGGACCCATCGACCTGCCATTGTCGAAGTGGTTGGTCCTGGGCATCGCCGCCGCGGCTAGCGCGGCGGGAATTCTGCTGGAAATAGCTGCGGTGTCCCGTGCCGGTCCGGGCACTGTAGGGACGGTCCTCACCGCTCAGCCGGTCATATCCTCGGCGGTGGCCTGGTTGGTGCTGGGAGAGAGCCTGAGTTGGATGCAAACCGTGGGTATCGCGGTTGTGGTAGTGGGAGGTTTGACTCTTCATTACCGCCCGGAACTCAAAAAGTTCCGTCGGCGAACAAGGTCCCTAGATGATTGCCCGCAGGGCACTCAGGTCCCCTGCGATACAATGCGGTTAGGAACAGGAGGCAGGGTTGCAGCTGCCACGCGGGCTCTTCGAAAGGGAGTGATCTTGGACGGAACGGTCTCTTTCACGAAAATGTCAGACGGCACCGCCGAGGACTACGCACTCCTATCCGAGTACGAACAGGAGGAGTTGGACGAGTTCCCGGACCGGGTGCTCGAGTGGCTTCGATCGATGGACGAACACACCGGATACAAGATCACCCGACTCGGCCATTCACTGCAAGCCGCCACCCGCGCCCACCGAGCAGGGGAGGACGAGGAGATGATGGTGGTAGCGCTCCTGCACGATGTGGGAGACGTTCTAAGTCCAGCCAACCATTCGCAAGTGGCTGCCGCGCTGCTGCGTCCCTACGTGTCGGAGGACAACTACTGGATAGTCAAGCACCACGGGATATTTCAAGAGAAGTACTACGCCCATCACTACCAACGCGACCCCGACGCCCGCGACCGTTACCGGGACCATCCCCTGTACGAGGCCACGGTGCGCTTCTGCGCCGATTACGACCAAGTGTCATTCGACCCCGACTATCCCACCGAACCCCTCGAATTCTTCGAGCCCATGGTCCGCCGCGTCCTCTCCCAACCCCGCCACCCTTCTACCTGAGCACCGCAACCACCAGGGACAAGAGGGCTCTGGCTGGGTTTAAACAGGTCCGATCTGGTGGCGGGTGAAACTGTCACACCCCCTGGGCAGAATGAGCGACATGATACAGGAAACGAACAGGATGCCCGGAAGTCCCGCACCCGAGAACCGACCCTCTTCTCCACATCCGCGCCTCCATCCTGATTATCCCTACGGGAGGGATTACCTGAACACCGGACGCTTGCGTGGTCCGAAGACCGGCCGGTTCATCGCTCGATGTCCCCTTTACTACGAACACCCCGCTCCATGTCATGATCCCATCTGGTCTTTGGCTGCCTCTGGCCCGATGGTCTGTCTCTTGAGACAGTGGGCCTGTTCTTCGCTGTCAGGGAGAAGCCCTGGTCCGATTCGGCATTCCGAAACATCGTGTTCGGAAATGTCTCCGGTTTTTACTTCGCCGGACAGTCGCCCAGCAAGCAGAGGGATACTCTGTTCGTAGGGTCCGCCGATTCCGGGAATGTCGCCTATTACTGTCTGCTGTCAAGGAGGTAGTAACCCACTCTGATGCCACCGCCAACACTTTCGCAGAGTCTCGCATTGGACGACGGCGCCGGACTTCGGGTAGTCCGGGCGAGTTTCATAAACGAGGAGAAGTTCGACTGGGAGTTGTTCCAGGGGTTTGAGAGCTTGCGGGTGCTGACTTTCTCGGCCAGCGTCCCGGCCGTTGTCAGGATGTTGGACGACTTTTCTTTCGGCAGCTTCGAGTGTGTTTTCGGGAGCGAGGTCACGCTCGGCGGCTTTTTGGAGGTGCTCGCTTTTCAAAAGTTAGTGACTGGACAGACGCGGGCGGCGATCATGGGACTTGAAGACAGCCGGCACCACCGTATCTTGGAAAGTATCGTCGCTGGCGAGGCCAGGTTTTGGGTGCTTCGCAACTCGGTAGCACACGCCAAGTTGTACCTGCTGTCCAGCGGCCGCCGTACTAGGGTCGTGGTCGGTTCCGCCAACCTGTCCGAACGGGCCTTCTCGGGGATCCAGCCCGAAACTCTGGTCGTTTTCGACAACGACGAGGGCGCTTGGAGTCATTACAGCCGCATGTTCGAGGCCATCCGTGACATGGGCTCCGACGAGATACCGCTGCCCAGGGACCGGATTGTCCAAGCCGAGATTGAGATACCGGAGACGCCGGTGCTGTCGGACTCTTCGTCCACTGTGATAATTGACGCTCCCGAGCCTGCAGAGGTTGAGATGTCTGCCCCGGCGCAGATCGAGCGCGTTGAGAAGGTTGCGGCTATATTGAAACCGCGTCTGTCCGCAGCCATACCCAATTTCCGAGGCGGCAAACAGAGGATCACACCCAAAATCAAGCGGGAGTTGAGCCGCATCCAACTGGTGAAAACCAGCGACGAAGTAGACCATCGCTATTTCTCCATCGACAGAGCCACCGGTAAGGCGTCGCTTTCCGGAGAGGAGTTCTCGTTGCGTTGGAACGACACCTCGGTTGGTACCGACGCCAGATTGATAATGGATTTCTTCGGCAACTACGAAGAGGCCTTCGAGGGAGATGTACCGACCCTCCAACGGGACTATTTCACGCTAATGGGCTGGCTGTATTTCTCGCCTTTCATGTGCGACCTGCGTTCGCTGGCTTTCCTGCGGGACAGCGATGTGGTTCGTTACCCCTGTTTCGCCATTATCTTCGGCAAGTCCAACTGTGGCAAGACCAGCCTGGTGGACACTTTGACCACCTCTATGTTCGGTCGCCCCCACACTGTCGACAAGAGCAGTTTCACCGCCGCCCGTCTGCGCGGTCTGCAGCACGCTTACCGGCGTCACCCGGTGGTCTTCGACGACATTGGGCGGAGAGCCTTTAATCAACACGGCAAAGACATGATCAAAAACGACTTCCCGCCCGCGGTCACTGAGTATCCGGGGATCGTGTTGTCGATGAACGCCGAGCCTCATTCCTTCCCTGACGAGGTCACCAAACGCAGCATGATGATCTACACCACCACCGCCCTGCCCGCCCACAACGAAGGCCTGCGGCAACGTCTGCACAGTCGTGTCCAGCAAATCCGTAGAGACCTAACCGGCCACCTCTATCGACGCTATTTGGTGGATGTCATGGCTCGCCTGGAAGAGGAGAGTCTTCCCGAAGACTGGTTGGCGGTCTCCTCGGCCGCGCTCGGCGGCATCCTGGCGGAGGCATCAGACGGAGCTGCCCCTCCCTGGTGTCGGGAACTGTCCTGGATAGATTACGCCGACAAACGCTACGATCGGGTGAGAGATCGGATCCTCGCCCTCCTTCGGCCTTCAGCCTACACCCGAAAGGAAGGCGATGCCCCCAACGGCTGGACCATCGACGGCAACCATGTCATCGTGTGGGAGCAACGTGACGCCTTCGGCAGGCGCCGCTTCGGATGGGACGATCTGCCCTCCACGCTTATCAATGAAGCCTCGACCGGCGGCGACCGAACCGTGTTGCACAAAAGGCCCCTGGAAGACTTCCTCAAACAGGCCCTACGCCCAAAAAGCCGGTGGCGAAGGCTCACCCCATAAGAGTTGGCGCTAAACACCGACCCCTGGGCGAGGGAGGCGAACTCGAAAGCCAGTTGTGGAGTTAGGGGTCACCCATGGTGAGATCAAGAACCCGAAACACTGTGTTGAGAAGGTCTCCGCATGTACTTTCCCGGATAGCATCCCTGAATGGGAGGTTGTGTTGCCGCTCTAGAGCCACAAACAGGACTGGCCCAGGCAACTACATAGGAAAAGCGGCTCGTTTCTGACTCGGGGGGTCGTAGGCGATCATGTCTATGAGCGACAATACACGAGAATACTGACTGTTGCTCACTACGGCCTGGGCCTGTCTGACCACAGCAGCTGCGTAAGTGTTGTCTGAGTCTTCTGCCTCCGCGCGGCGGTGTTGCAGCAGCGGCGTATCTGCCTGCCATGAGCCGCTTATGTGTCTACCCCAGCCAATCAAGATGGCTTCCATTTTGATCCAGACCCTCAAATAGGAGCAATTCGGGTTCTGCCACCAGTAGTCGTCGGCGTGCTTGATGAGAGCACCCAAGGCGTTCAGGGCGTCAAAGTCGGAGGTTTCGCCTCGGGTGAACTGCCTGATAAGTGTCCGAGGCAACCATGCGGAACACCATCAGGGTCGCGGCGAGGATGTCCAGAGGTATCTCGAATGGGTTAGGATCGCTTGGGATTGTATGCAGGACTATGCCGAGGTGGTATATGGCCTGTTCTATATCGCGAAGGCTCATGTGAGGTGCTCCGAGCACAAAGATGTCCAAGAAGAGCCTGACGTAAGTGTTGGGTTCCGTCCTGCTGGCTAACCCAACGGATCTCAGCAGGCCGTCGAAGAAACGAGTGCGGTCAGCTTGGGGCAGGTACAGGGAATGATCCACAAACCCTCCGCTGGTGATCCTCACCGGGCGTGCGCACCGGGACAGCCGTCCTCCCTAGACATGAGGTGTGGCGCACTGACGCTCCCCGCCCCGAGTTGGTGCCACAACGCGCCGGGTTGGTCACCGACATGCAGGTGCTAGCTGAGCTGGATCCTGAGCCACTGCGCCTGGCTCTATTGCCGCTAGCCGAGGGCTATCGGACATGGCTCAAAGGGCAACTGTCCCAGATCGGCGACCCTGATGCCCGACTCGCCGGACATGAGCAGACCGCCCGAGACGCCATCGCCCAAGCTGAGAAGGTCGCCAACGCCATTGCGGACGGGATCGACCTCATGTGCAACGACGCTGACGCGTTTGATGCCTTCCGGTTCGCCAACCAAGCCATGTGGAAACAACGTGTGCACACTGTCGCAATCGAAGCTCGCACGGTGAGAGCGATGATGGAGAGGGTGTGGGGGCGTAGGTACTGCCGCAGTAGCCCCGCACCGGGTTCTGTTCGCTCCGTCAACGGGGCGCTCCACTCGCGGCTAAACCAGCCCCTGATCAAACACCTTCCCCCGCGGAACTCAAGACCCGGGCTCGATACGGTAAACTCTGTCGGTGGTAAGGACGTACATCTCTGCGAAGCCGTCGGTTCCGAAAGAGACCACGGCGCCCAGGTCGGGGGCCCATTCCTGCAGGTCGGTGGCCAGAGTACCGTTCCAGTGGAAGCTGCGGAGGTAGCTGCCGCAGTAGTCGGAGTAGAAATAGTGGCCCCAGAGGCCGGGCATGAGCGGTCCTCGGTAGACGACTCCGCCGGTTATCGAGCAGGTTCCGGAGTCGTGGTGGGCGATCTCCAACACCGGCATTGTGAGCTCGGTGGTGTCGCAGCCCTTGGCTGGGTTGTAGCAATGCAGGCCCTCGGTGATGGGCCATCCGAAGTTGAGGCTTTGCTCGGACAGCGGTGCTACATCTATCTCTTCATAGGCGTCCTGGCCGACATCGGCTATGTAGGTCAAGCCGGTCGGCTCGTCTATCCAGAACCGCCAGGGATTGCGGAGGCCGTACCACCACACCTGCGAAGTTGCTTGATCGGGGTCTATACGGACCAAGGCCGCCAAAGGTGTGTCGGGGCGTTGGCCATGGCCGTAGTAGTCACCGCCTCGGCCGCCGTCGCCCAGCCCCAGATATAGGTAGCCGTCGGGTCCGAACTGGATCATTCCGCCGTTGTGGTTGGTGGCTGGTTGGGTGGCGGTGAAGATGATCGTCTCCGAGTCGGGGTCGGCTATCTTCCCGTTATTGGACAAAGAGAACTCGGAGACCACGGTGTGGCCGATCCGATCGCTGTAGTGGACGAACAGACGGGTGGGCTGGAGCGGGTGGAGCGCTATGCCCAGTAGACCCTGCTCTCCACGGAAGGTCACCTTTCCGGTGATGTCCAAGACCGGGCGGTCGGCTAGCTGGTCGTTGGTCATGTAGTGGATTCGTCCCCCCTGTTCAGCCAGATAGGAATGACCGGCGCCTGGGGAAGCGGTGAGGAAGATCGGGTTTCGCGCTCCTTTGGCGACTTCGACGAATCGCAGAGTCTTGGGAGGCTCTGCCTGGATGATGGTGGTCGACAGAACCTGGTCTGGCTCGGTTGCAAGAGTGGCGGTGGCTGAGGAAGTGGAGGCAGATGAATTGGTAGTTTCTTCGGCAGCGTCCCTGGATGAGGTGTTGTTGGGTCGTTCCGTAGACGGTTTGTCGGTGGCCACCGCCTGGGTGGTTGCAGGAGCAGTGGCGGCGGAGGATGGCCTCGGGAGGTCTTCACTTGGCGGTGTTGCAATGGTGGAGATCTGGTCCGATGGGGACGAGCAGGCTGCAACCACCAACATGATCGCCAGCCAGGCCGATTGCCTTCTAATGTGGTCCAGTCCTGTTCGCAGAATTTCCCCTTTTCCGGGACAATCCGAAACTTACTGGATTCGGGAGAGAAGGATCTTATCGTATGGCAAAGGGGACACCGATAAGAGGTTCCCTCGGCTGGGCGAGGCTGTCTCTTAGGATTTGGGATATGGCAGATCGAGATACCCGACCTCGACGACGCCCCACCAGCACCTCTGCTTTTGGTGCAGGCCGTAGAGAAAGCCACGATTCGTCGGCTTTCTACGCGCGTTTTAACCCGCCTGTTATCGATAAGGACGATCGGATCGGCTCTCGTCCGGAAACCGAAGGACCGATTCTGGGCGATGCGCGGAGGATGCAGCAGATTCCTGATCGGTCTGTCGCCCTGGTGGTTACCTCACCTCCTTACTTCGTGGGGAAAACATATGAGAACGAGATTCTTCAGGCGGCGCAGCCCAACTCGGTGGTCGCCGGGTTGCCGAGGACTTATCGGGAATACCTCCAACTGCTGTATGACTCTTTCTATGAATGCATCCGGGTGCTGGAACCGGGAGGGCGGATTGCTGTCAATGTGGCCAATCTGGGCCGCAAGCCCTACCGCAGCCTCTCGGCCGATGTCATCAAGATATTCGAGGACCTGGGTCTGCTCATGCGGGGGGAGATCATCTGGCGAAAGTCCAAGGCGATGGGAGGGGTGGTCGCCTGGGGTTCTTTTCGGCAGCCATCCAATCCGGTGCTTCGTGACACCACCGAGAGGATCATCGTGGCCAGCAAGGGCCGGTTCGACCGGGCCAAGACTCGTTCCGCCCGCCAGAAGGCAGGCCTTCCCAGTGTTGCCTCGCTTCCCAACGACGAGTTTGTGGAAGCCACCCTCGATGTGTGGGAGATTCCCGCGGAGAGCGCCCGTCGCGTTTCCCACCCCGCTCCATTCCCTGTGGAACTGCCTTTGCGACTCATTGATCTCTACACCTATGAGGATGACTTGGTGTTGGACCCCTTCATGGGATCGGGAACGACCTTGGTGGCTGCTCACAAGGCTTGGCGGCGAGGGGTCGGATACGATATTAAGTCCGAATACGTGGACATGGCCCGCGCCAGGCTGGAGCGGGCCCAACGGCGGCCAACACTGTTGGACCAGGAGCCTGACCAGTATGGGACAGTCAAGGGAACCCCACGGTCGGGCAATGCCTCCCGGATTCGCGCTTCCAGCGAGGATTTTCAGGCTCGGGCGGTGCGAGAGGGCAAGAAGGTGCAGGATTTGGCGCGGGCGGCTTTGGAGAATGCGGGTTTTAGGATCATCACAACCAACCCGAAGATTGCCATGGTGGGTATTCAGTACAAATTTCTGGTTGCCAATCGGCGAGGCCAGCAGTGGTATGTGGATGTGTCAGGGGCTTTCACCACCGTCAGGCCGGGCCTGCAACGCACCGACACGCTGTGGAAGGCGCTGGGTAGGGCACACGTTCTCCGTGTGGCCCAGTTGGAGCCACAACTGTTGATCCTGACTTCCAATCTTCCCAAGCTGGGCAGCGAGGGCTGGAAGGTTCTCAAGGCGGTCGGTCCCAGGAGCGTTTTCGACGCGGTCGAAATATTTGACCAGTGGGACAGCGTGCGGTTGGGGCACTATGGAAGAGAAGACGGCTCCCGTCCCATCGAGGGGTATTGGACGCAGGAGGAGATCGACCGAGAATTCCCGATGTAGATCACCGAATTGTCACCCCTATCCAGTGTGATGTAGGGTTTTGATACCATATAGCATTAGTTAGCGACAGGTTTATCACAGGCCTGTTGTATGTTGGGTGTACGGGAAGTGAACAGTCCAAGCAGGGTTCCTCCGTGATGGCTTGTGTGGCTATCGGATGCGGGTGGTGTTGCCGTCGGCGCCGGTGGTGGGGGCTTCGTTGGCGGGTTTGGAAGAGTTGATGCGCACCGCCAGTGAGGTGAAGGCCGAGGCCGAATCCGAAAGGGCGTTGCGGGAGCTGTCGGGAAGGGTGAGGTTTCTTATGACCACGCGCGGATCATCGCCAAGGCTGCTGAGTGGGTGAACATAGACGAGGAAGAGTTGGTGGACCTGGCCAAAAGGCAGCCGGTTGATGTGTTCGCTGGTGCTGCGCGTAAGCGTGAGCGGGATCGTTCGGGTGATGATGGTGTGTCGAGGTTGGAGCAGCAACTCCAAGAGCGTTGCGCACGGGCGTGGGGAACCTCACCCTCCTACCAACCCACACTAATCAACAGCTACCAAACACCCACCGGACCCGAAAACCCGAGCTCAACTCGGACCGGAACAACCCAAACCGCGAAACACCAGCCCCACCCAAACCTGGACAATTCGCGAAAACAACGGCAAGGAGGCGGCGGGGGAGGGAACCCAACAGGAAACAAACCCACCCCGACTTTCGCGACACAGTCCCGCTTTTGCCGACTTCAGTTGGTGGTGGGGATCAGATTGCTCCTCGATGGTGCTGTTGACGCCAGGCTTCGTAGACGGCGATGGCTGCTGAGTTGGCCAGGTTTAGGCTTCGCACGTCGGGCAGCATAGGGATGCGGACTGTGTGATCCACCCAGGGGGCCGATAGCACTTCGGGTGGTAGGCCCACCGATTCGGGACCGAACAGCAGGGCGTCGCCCGATTGATAGTCCAAGTCGGAATGCCACCGGCTGCCATGGGGTGAAAAGGCGATCACCCGAGGCGGTCGGGTGGCTTCCAACCAGTCTGACACGCTTTCGTGAACCTTTGTCACCGCCTTATCCCGATAGTCCATGCCTGCTCGCCGTAACCGGGCATCGGACATTTCGAAACCCAGTGGCTCGATCAGATGGAGCCGGCAGCCGGTGTTAGCGGCCAGCCGCATGATGGCGCCGGTGTTGGGGGGAATCTCGGGTTGGTAGAGGACGATGAAAAACAATGGCCGTCTCCCGGCCGGGCTTTCAGGATCCCGGACCGAACACCAACACCGTGTTGTGGCCCCCGAAACCGAAAGAATTGGAGACTGCCAAACCTGGCTCCCAACTCTGCCGCTCCGTCACGATTCGCCGCAGGGGTATCTGGGGATCGGGTTCCCGCAGGCCGATGTTGGGGGGGACTTGCTTTCGATTGATGGCCAGCACCGACGCCACTGCCTCGATCCCTCCGCTGGCGCCCAAGGCGTGGCCGGTAGTTCCCTTGATAGAGGAGACCAACGGTTGGTCGTCACCCCAGATGGCGGAGACAACTCGCCCCTCGCCCACATCGTTGAGCGGAGTGGCGGTGCCATGGGCGTTGATGTAGCCCACCTGATCGGGAGTGGCTCCAGCGTCCTCCAAAGCCCACAGGATCGCTCGGCGGGCTCCGTCCCCCTCGGGGTGGGGAGCGGTGATGTGGTGTGCGTCGGAACTGGTTCCCCCTCCCAGCAATTCGGCCAGGATGTGGGCGCCTCGCCTTCGAGCTTGCTCCCACTCCTCCAGAACCATCATGGCGGCGCCTTCCCCCACCACGAATCCGTTGCGGTTGGCGTCGAAGGGTCGGGATTCGTCGGTTGGGGAGAGGGCACGGGCGACTCGGAAACCGGCGATGGTAGCCGGACGAACGGCTGCTTCGGATCCGCCCGCCACCATCAGGTCGGTATAACCCCATTGCACTTGGCGCAGAGCATCGCAGATCGCCTGGGCGCCCGCCGCGCAGGCCAGGGTTTGGGTGGTGGCCGGCCCCAGAAACCCGAAGGTGATGGAAATGGCGGCGGCGGCGGCGTTGCCCATCATCATGGGAATGGACAGCGGCGAGGGACGCGGCTTTTCACTGTGGTAGACCGCGTTCACCAAATCCTCGAACGATTGCATCCCTCCGATTCCGGTCCCCACGCAAGCTCCCGACCGCGAGGGGTCGGTCCCATGGTCTCCCGCCATCTCCAGCGCTTCGTGGGCGGCTACCCGCGCGTATTGGGAAAACAGGTCCAGCCGTCGGGCCTCGCGGCGAGGTATCCATGCCGAGGGATCCCAGTTGTCGATGGTGAAGGGCCCCTTCCCGGGATCCTTGGTCAAGCCTTCCCAAAAGGCCTCCACCCCCAAGCCCGGACCGGCGACCACCCCCAGGCCGGTCACGGCAACTCTTCGCCTTTTCATAGGTTTCCTGGGTCGGGAAGATGCGTCACGATGTCACTTCCTCGCTATGGGTGGAGTCGGCGGTTTGAAAGAGACCGAAGACAATTCCCTGGGGGTCGCGGGAATAGGCGACCTTTCCCACCTCGGGTATGTCTTGGATGGGCAACACCATCTCCCCGCCGGCTTCGGAGACCCTTTCCAGGGCGTCGGCTACGTCTGGCACATCCACGGTGATCACGGTTCGGGGCTCTCCGTCGGGCGAGGGCATCAGGGCTCCGTGGATTCCGGGTTGCTCATCGGGGCCGGTGGTGGCCAGCCAATAGGGAAAGTCATTCCACTGTTGGAATTGCCAGCCCAAGACCCTTGAAAAGAACTCCCGGCTGGATGCCGGGTCAGGACTTTGACATTCGAAGTGAACCGGTCGCATGGCTTGTCTATCCATCAAGCCGTCAACTGGCAGCCACTTGTGGCCTGAAATCCAGCTCATAAAGCAGATCGGACCCGGCCGATGCGGCGGTCTCTAAAGACGAAGCCTGCGGCAGAATCTGCTGGCAGTAAAAGCGGGCGGTGGTGATCTTTTGGCGTAGCCAGTCATCGTCTGCCCCGGCGGTTCCGATACGTCGTAGGGCGGCCTGGGCCGATCGAACCATCAGCCACCCTCCTATCACTGTCCCGAACATGGTCAGGTACGGATAAGCGCCGGCCAGGGCGTCGCGATAGGAGTCCCTGGCCAGCAGTGACCCAAGGGCCATACTGGAGCGACCGAGACTGTGCGCCGATCGCTGCAACTCTTCTCCGGCTGACCGCAATTCTTCCACCGAGGACGCTTCCGCGGCAGTGGCCATCACCTTACCCAGGAGTTCTTTGACCACCGCTCCCGACCGGAGGGGGAGCTTTCTCATCACCAGGTCAATGGCCTGAATGCCGTTGGTTCCCTCATAGATGGGGCTGATTCGGGAATCCCGGAAGAACTGAGCAGCGCCGGTCTCCTCCACGAATCCCATACCACCGTGAATCTGAATGCCCTGTGAGGCGATCTCCACCCCCAGATCACTGGACCATGCCTTGGCGATGGGGGTGAGCAACGCCACCAATTCGTCGTTTTGGGTCCGTTCCTGCTCGCTCTCCGCGTGGTGAGCGCGGTCGGCCGCCGCTACGCAGTAGAAGAGAAGGGCTCTCATCGCTTCGATCTGCGCCCTCATGGTGGCCAGCATCCGGCGAATGTCGGGGTGCTCAACGATCAGAGACTGCTCTCCCGGCGGGGCGCCAACCGCTCTTCCCTGGCGGCGCTGCCAGGAGAATTCCAAAGCTTTCTGGTAGGCGCGCTCGGCAACCGCCAGTCCACCTTGTCCCACCGCAATGCGGGCGGCGTTCATCATGGTGAACATACGGGCCATTCCTCCATGTTCGGGCCCCACTAAATATCCAACCGCACCGTCGTTTTCCCCATAAGAGAGCATGCAGGTGGGGCTGCCGTGGATACCCAGCTTGTGTTCCAGTGAGACAGTGCGGATGTCGTTGAGTTCTCCCGGCTCTCCGTCAGGTCCCACAATCCGCTTGGGAACTACGAAAAGAGAAATGCCCTTGGTTCCCGGGGGAGCGCCCGGGATGCGCGCCAAGACGGTATGAACGATGTTGCCCGCCATGTCATGATCACCCCAGGTGATGAAAATCTTGGTCCCACTGATCCGATAGGTTCCATCAGGCTGTGGGATGGCCTTGGAAGTGAGAGCTCCGACATCAGACCCTGCATGGGGCTCGGTGAGGTTCATGGTTCCCGACCACTCGCCGGAGATCAATTTTTCCAGGTACTGACTCTTCTGCTCCTCGGATCCGTGCATGCTCAGCAGGTGCACGGTCCCGGCGGTGAGAGTGGAACACAGTGAGAAAGCAAGACTAGAGGAGATCATCAACTCATCAACCGCAAATCCCACCGCCAGGGGCATTCCACCGCCTCCCCACTCGGCGGCAAGCGAGATGCCCTGCCATCCGGCGTCGACCAACTGCCGATACGCCTCGGAGAACCCGCTGGGTGTCCTGACAGTTCCGTCCTCGGTGAGAATCGAGCCCTCGGCGTCACCAACCGGATTGAGGGGCGCCACCACCTCGGAGAAAAAGCGTCCGGCTTCTTCCAGGAGGTAGCTCACGGTGGCCGGATCGGCATGTTGATATCCGTTGAGCTTGGAGAATGACTCCAAATCGACGATATGCTCCAAGACAAAGTCGATGTCACGGAGGGGTGGCTGATAGACACTCATACCAGTACAAAGAATATCAAAGACATTGCAATACCCAGAAAGGGTCTCCGCGGGCCCGGCTCTATTATGGTGCCGGATCGCCGCGCAGGCTAGGCTCTATTGTCTTAAATCAAAGGGAAACATTCTGACGCCGCCGCTCGATACCTCGCCCCGTGTTCTGAACCGTGAGCTCCGTCGCCGCCGCTCTCCTGGCTGGATTTCAATAGCCGGGTACTTTCCCTGTGCGAACAGGAAGAGATGCCTCTGCTGGAGAAGGTTCGGTTTCTTTCCATCTGGGCTAACAACCTGGACGAATTCTTCCAGGTGAGAGTGGCGGGGCTCAAGGAACAGATCGCCCACGGGGTGGTGGTAACGACTCCCGACGGCCGCACGGCCGCCCAGACACTCTCCGCCATCAGCGCCGAGACCTCCGAACAGTACCTGCGCGCCTCCAAGATCTACCGGAACCTCTTGGAGCCGGCCTTGGCGGAGGCGGGGATAGGGCTGAAGACCTACGCTGAGTTGGAGGACGAATCGGTCTCCCATCTCCATGAATACTTCCGCGACACCGTCTTTCCCGTATTGACGCCCTTGGCGGTGGATCCCGCTCATCCTTTCCCTCACATCTCCAGCCTGTCGCTCAACCTCGCGATTCAGGTGCAGGAGGAGAAAAGCAAGGTATTACGGTTTGCCCGCGTCAAGATTCCTCCCATCCTGCCGGCTTTCGTCCCCCTGTCCCAGCCCGGATGGTTCGTTCCTCTGGATGAGGTGATAGCGGCCCACCTCGAGCAACTGTTCCCCGGAATGGTGATTCGGGACTATCACCTCTTTCGGGTGACTCGCAACGCCGACTTCGAACTTGAGGAGGACGCCGGCGGGGATCTTCTGGCCGCCATCGAATCGGAGTTGACCCGGAGACGGTTCGGCCGGGCGATCCGTCTGGAGGTGGCAGGATCCATGACCGCCGAGGTGTTGGATCTGCTCACCCGCGAATTGCAGATCACCGAGGCCGATGTGTATGTCATGGACGGCGTGCTCAACCTGGCCGACCTGGGGTTCCTGGCTTCCCTCCCCCGACCGGAGTTGCTGTATGCCCCATGGACATGGGTGACCCACCCCCGACTGGCGGGACGCCTTAGCGAAAAGCTGGACTTCTTCGAGGTCATGCGGGAGGGTGACATCCTGGTCCATCATCCCTACGAGTCCTTCGCCACGTCAGCGGAGGAGTTCATCGCTCAGGCGGCGGTCGATCCGGATGTACTGGCCATCAAGCAGACCTTGTATCGCACCTCCAGCCACTCGGTGATCATGAATGCGCTGATGGAGGCCGCCTCCCGGGGCAAGCAAGTGGTGGCGCTGGTGGAGTTGAAGGCCCGCTTTGACGAAGACCGCAACATCACCTGGGCACAGCGACTGGAGGAAACCGGTGTTCACGTCGTCTACGGGGTGGTGGGCTTGAAGACCCACACCAAGATCACGCTGGTGGTGAGACAGGAGGAGGGGATGATTCGCCGTTACTCCCATATCGGCACCGGCAATTACAACGAGCAGACCGCCCGCATCTATGAGGATCTGGGCCTGTTCACCTGCGATCAACAGGTGGGCGCCGACTTGAGCTTTCTCTTCAACTTCCTGACCGGATACAGCCGCCACCCGAATTACCGCAAGCTCCTGGTCTCTCCCGTCTTCACCCGTCCCCGCTTCCTCAAGCTCATCGAGGCTCAGGCCCGTCCGGGGGGAGAGATCACCATGAAGATGAATTCCCTGCTGGACAAGGCGATGATCGAGGCTTTGTATCAGGCTTCGAACGCTGGAGCGCAGATCGATCTGGTGGTCCGGGGCATTTGTTGCCTGGTGCCGGGTGTCAAAGGAATGTCGGAGAACATCAGGGTCCGTTCTCTGGTAGGCAAATATCTGGAGCACTCGCGGGTCTACCGGTTCGGAAGCAGGGAGGACCGGGTCGTCTATTACATTGGTTCGGCCGACATGATGCCCCGCAACCTCGACTCTCGGGTGGAAGTGATGGTGTCGGTTGAAGATCCCGACCTGCGGTTCCGCATTGACGAGATGTTCGAAGTGTTATTGGCCGACGACACCCTGGCCTGGGAGTTGGGCCCGGACGCCCAGTGGGCGAAGGTGAAGGGTACCCGGGGCCGCGTTGCCCACTTGGAACTGCAGACCTTGGCCGAGGCGAGGGCGCGGGCCCGATTCTGACTCTGTGAAATAACCGAAGAATTCACGTTCCGTTCACAAAGAGCGAAGATCTGTGTTCACACACCTCCCGTAGCTTTGAAGCCATGGGTTGACCCGCCCCCGCAAACCGCCAAACATCCTGCGGGCCGCAACGCATTCGGCGATTACAGGAGTCGGAATTCCGATGAAGTCAGCTAAGAAAAATGCTCTCCGCTTAGGAGCAGTCCTGGTTGCGGTGCTGTTGACGGCCGCGGCCTGTGGAGGAGACGACGGTGGTGGCGCTTCTGCCGCCGCGGAAACTACGTCGGCCACCACCGCGTCCGGTGGTGATACCGGTACGGCCAATACCGAGGCGACGACGCAGCTCTCGGGTTCGATTGAGGTGTCGGGTTCTTCGACGGTGGAGCAGATCACGGCTTTGGTGGCGGAGCAGTTCAACGCTGCTAATCCTGGTGTGGGTATTTCGGTTGAGGGTCCTGGTACGGGTGATGGTTTCCAGAGGTTCTGTGCTGGTGAGACCGATGTCTCGGACGCTTCCCGGGCCATAAAGCAAAAGGAGATCGATGCTTGCGCTGAGGCTGGTGTCGAATGGGTCGAGTTGAAAGTGGCTTTCGACGGTATCAGTGTTCTGACGTCGCCTGACAACACTGCTGTGAATTGCTTGGACACCGGTGACTTGTATGCGCTGGTGGGTCCGGAGTCCGAGGGCTTCCAGTCCTGGTCGGACGCCAACGGTCTGGCCGGAGAGTTGGCTGCGGCCGGTTTGGGCGGTTCGGGCGCTCCCTATCCGGATGCTTCGTTGGTGATTACCGCTCCTGGTGAGGAGTCGGGCACGTTCGACGCTTTTGTTGAGTTGGCGTTGGAGGACATCATTGAGGAGCGTGGTCAGGATGAGCCGACCCGCGCTGACTATCAGGCTTCGGCCAATGACAATGTGATTGTGGACAACATCAGTTCCAACCCGACTTCGTTTGGTTGGGTGGGGTTTGCGTTCTTTGTTGAGAACAGTGATGTGTTGAAGGCGATCGAGGTCGATGATGGCGACGGTTGTATGGCACCCTCCATCCAGTCGATCGCTGACGGGTCTTATCCGTTGTCTCGTCCTCTGTTCATTTATGTTTCGTTGAACCGTATGGTCGACAACCCGGCGTTGGGTTCGTTCGTGGACCACTACCTGGGTGATGGATTCTCATCGGTCGCCGAAGCAGGCTACGTAACCCTCCCCGACGACGAGATCGCCGCGACCAAGGCCGCCTGGGGCGCCATTGGGTAGGGTTTAGGCCGGTACTTCAGGAGATAGAGTTTGGAGGAGATGCCCAGTATTCAGGGCGAACTGGATTTGTCCGGTGATCCCCGGCGGCTGCGCCGGGAGCGCAACGTGAGGTGGGTGTTCCTGTCGGCCGCCGTCTTCACAATCTTGGTGAGCATCACCATCGTGCTCAGCTTGCTTGGGGAGGCGGTGGCCTTCTTGCAAAGCATCGCCTCCGAGGCAGATGAAGGTCTGGGTTCGCTGTTCGCCGATGGGTGGTTTCCCCGTCGGGATCGATTCGATCTGAGAACCGTCATCTGGCATACCTTGGTGGTTTCGGCCATCGCCATGGTGGTTGCCACCCCGCTCGGCTTGGGCGCGGCGGTGTATCTGAGCGAATACGCCAAGCCTGGAGTCAGGCGGGTGCTCAAACCGGTCCTGGAGATTCTGGCCGGGATTCCAAGTGTGGTGCTCGGATATTTCGCGCTTCGTTTCATCACCCCTGACCTACTCCGCAACATTTGGGATACGACACAGCAGTCGAACCTGATGGCGGCGGGGATCGGGGTGGGAATACTGATAATTCCCCTGGTGTCGTCGGTTTCCGAGGACGCCATGCAGGCGGTGCCGCGAGCACTTCGTGAAGCCTCCTATGGATTGGGCGCCAAGAAGTGGCACACCTCATTGCGGGTGGTGTTTCCCGCCGCTCTGTCCGGGATTGTGGCCGCTCTGATACTGGGTCTGTCCCGGTCGATCGGAGAGACGATGGTGGTGGCGATCGCCGCCGGGGCGACCGGCGGGTCGCTTTTGCAGCTGAACCCGCTGAACGGGGGTCAGACCATGACCGGCGCCATGGCTTCTCTAGCCATCGGTTCCGATCAGGTGGTCGGGGGAGTGGGAGCCTTTCAGAGCCTCTTTTTTGTGGGTCTCCTGCTGTTTTTGATGACGCTGGTTCTCAACATCGGAAGCGAGCGGCTGGTGCGCCGTTTCCGGCAGAAGTACTAGAACTGTTGAAGGAGGAAGAGTGGCTGCTCGCACCATAGGTTCCGGTCCCGCCGTTACCCAGGAGATGCTTCGCAGAGCGTTGGAAGGCCGCAAGATCAACATCATCAATCCCCTGGTGGCGCTGACGCTGCTGATTGCCATGTTGGCGTCCCTGGCGATTCTGGTGGTTTTGCTGTGGGATGTGGTGAGCAAGTCGATGCCGGTCTGGCAAGAGCGGGGGTGGTCGGTGATCACCAACGATCTCTCGCCCCGGCCGGCCGAGACGGGAATCATCCAAGGGATCTTCGGGTCGGTGATGCTGACCCTGATCGTGGTGGTGCTTTCTTTCCCGCTGGGGGTGGCTGCCGCCATTTACCTTGAGGAATACGCTCGGGATACCCGACTCACCCGCCTACTGGTTGCCAACGTTCGCAACCTTGCCGGAGTTCCCTCTATCGTCTACGGCCTTTTGGGGTTGACCGTTTTCGTGAAGCTGATCTTGGAGGGACTGGTGGGGCAGGTCAGCGGGCGGACCCTGATCGCCGGAGGTCTTACCCTGTCGATGCTGGTGCTGTCGATAATGGTGATCACCACCCAGGAAGCGTTGCGGGCGGTCCCAATGGCCCTTCGCGAGGCCTCCTATGGGGTGGGCGCCACATCCTGGCAGACTATCCGTCACCATGTGTTGCCGGTGGCCACCCCGGCGATTTTCACCGGTTCGGTGCTTACCCTGGCCAGAGCTTTCGGAGAGTCGGCGCCGTTGCTCTTGGCGGGCGCCGTGCTGTCCACCTTTTTTGCCGCCCCCGAGGGCACGCCGATAACCGGACTGGTTTTCGGGGAGAAATACACCGCTTTGCCCATCATTATCTACAACTGGTCTCGCCAGCCCCAACAGGAATATGTTGCCTTGACGGCGGCTGCGATCGTGGCGTTGCTGGTAATTTTGCTGGTGGTGAACACCGGGACGATCCTGGCCCGCGACGCGGTGGAACGACGCAGAATAAAGTGAATGCCACAAAAGATGCAAGACGACTCTTGATCAGGGAGAAGAAATGTCAACCCTCATGGAAACGCTGCCCACTGTGGTAAAAGGTGCGGTTTCACCCGGTCCGCCCTCCAGTTCAGGTACTTTGGTGGGCTCACCCGTCATCTTTGCGATCAGCGACTTGAATGTTTACTACCGTGCTTTTCATGCAGTGGCGGATACTTCGCTGGACATCATTGAACACGAGATCACCGCTCTCATCGGCCCGTCGGGATGCGGAAAGTCCACGGTTCTGCGTTGTCTGAACAGGATGAACGATCTGATCGACGGAGCGAGGGTTGAGGGCAAGGTTCGATACCACGGGATCGACCTATACGGGTCGGCAGTGGACGCGGTAGAGGTGCGTCGTCGTATCGGGATGGTGTTTCAAAAGCCCAACCCCTTCCCCAAGTCCGTTTACGAGAACGTCGTGTTCGGCCCGAAGGTGGCCGGCTGGAAGGGAAATTTCGACGATTTGGTGGAAGAAACCCTGGTTAAGGCCGCCCTGTGGGATGAGGTCAAGGACGAATTGCACAATTCGGCCTTAGAGCTAAGTGGTGGCCAGCAGCAGAGGCTGTGCATTGCCCGCGCCATCGCCACCAGCCCGGATGTGGTGCTGATGGACGAGCCGTGCTCGGCGCTTGATCCGATCGCCACTTATCGGATCGAGACCCTTATGAGGGAGTTGAAGGAGCATTACACCCTGGTGGTGGTCACGCACAACATGCAACAGGCCGCCCGGGTCAGCGACCGCACGGCGTTTTTCTCGGTGGATGTGGGAGAGACGGGCCAGCGCACCGGCCGGCTGGTCGAATACGACTTGACCGATCGGGTTTTCACCGCCCCCTCCAAGAAGGAAACCGAGGATTACATCACAGGACGGTTCGGATGACCGATCAGCGCCCCGCTTTCCACGCTGCTCTCAAGAGTCTCGAAGAGACCACCTTGAGCATGGCCGATCGGGTGGAAACGATGGTGGGCATGGCGGTCCGTGCGCTGGTGACTTCCGATCAGGATCTGGTTTCGGAGGTGATTGCCTCCGATGACATCGTCGACGGTCTCTACATGGACATCCGGGCCCGGTGGATGCAGATCATGGCTCGCCAGCAGCCCATGGGAAGGGACCTGCGAATGATGGCCGCCATCTTGGAACTCAACAACACTTTGGAGCGGATGGGCGACCAGTCGGTCAACATCGCTCGCATCGCCCGCGTCACCGCCGGTCTGCCACGGGAGGAGACCATCTTGGCCAAGGTGCAGGAGATGGGCGATTTGCTGAAGCCGATGATCCGCACTGCCATCGATGCCTTCGTCCGTCGGGACGCCGATGAATGTCTCCTGCTGCCTGCCATGGATGTTCCGGTGGATGTTCTGAACCGAGGGATGTGGAAGCATGTGGTAGCCTGCGGACATGACTCACAACTTCTGGAGTGGGCTACCCGCATGATTTTGGTGTCCCGCGCCTTGGAGAGGGTTGGCGACCAGGCGGTTGACATCGGAGAGCAGGTGGCCTTTCTGATGACCGGCGATCATCAGGAGTTCCTGCGCATTCCCGATAATGGTTCAGACAACTGAGGTAACCCACCGCATTTTGGTGGTGGAGGATGAACCCGCCATCGCCGAATCCGTCTCCTACGCTCTGCAAACGGAGGGGATGTCGGTGGAAGTGGCACATACCGTTCGTGAGGCCCTTGCCTTGGTGAGGCGTCGCCCTCCATCGCTGGTGTTGCTGGATGTGATGCTTCCCGGCGGTTCGGGCCTGGATGTGTGTAGAGAGATCAGGACGTTTTGTGATGTACCCATCATCGTTTTGAGCGCCCGCGATTCCGAAGCCGACAAAGTGGCAGGTCTGGAATTGGGCGCCGACGACTATGTAACCAAGCCGTTTTCCATGAGAGAGTTGATCGCTCGGGTCCGTTCCCACTTACGCCGAGCGGCGCGTTCGGGTTTGATGTCCGACACCAACGAGGTGCTGCGAGGTGGGCCCGTGGAGTTGGATGTGGATGCCCACGAAGTGAGAGTCAAAGGTGAGGTGGTGTCTCTGCGACCCAAGGAGTTCGATCTTCTGGAGTCTTTGCTGCGTCGCAAGGATCGGCTGGTTACCCGGGAACAGTTGTTGGATGAGGTGTGGGGCGTCTCCTTCTATGGCGACACCAGAACCTTGGACGTTCACGTCAAGCGGCTTCGTCACAAGATCGAAGCAGACTACTCAAAGCCTTGCTACCTGCTCACCGTGCGAGGCCTCGGCTACAAGTTTGTAAGTGCGTCCTAGCGGGCGTCGGTGTTACCGGTTGACTCGCCATCTGGTGGTGAGGATGGCGTTGGCTATGGGAGTGTCAGCGGCTCTGTGGGTGGTGCTGGGAGGGATCCTGGAACTGTCGGGGTGGCTGGCCGGCATTATCTGTGCAGGCGTGTTTCTGACCATCTACGGTCTGGCGCTTTTCAGGCTCCGCAGCGCCATGATCGGATTGGGCAGGACGGCATCCGACCTTTTGGGAGACGGCCCTGAATCTCCACCGGTCCCGGTGGGCATTGAAGAGTTGGACAGCTTGGCGGTATCCCTTCACGATGCCAGACAACGCTTCCGCAGCAGCGAAGAGGCCCTTCTCAGCGAGCGGTCGCTATTGGAGGTGGTGCTGGAGGCCTTACCTGGGGGAGTGTTGCTGGTGGAGGCAGACAACCGGGTGGCATATTCCAACTCGGCCTGCCGTCAGATGCTGGGCATGGTCGCAGACCCGTCAGGTCGTCTGGCGTTGCGTTCGATAGAGGCTTTGGTACGAAAGGTCCGACAAAGCGATGAACCCTTTGAAGAGACGATGACCCGCGGCTATCCGCAGCGGACCTTGGGGGTCAGAGCCATTGCCATGGACACCAAGGGTCGGGCGCTGGTCATCATTTTGGATCTAACCGAAACGCGGCGGGTGGAGACCATGCGACGCGACTTTGTAACCGATGCCTCCCACGAACTCAAGACTCCCCTCGCCTCCATTCTCGCCTCCGCCGAGGCACTGGAGATTGCCTTGGATCGAGACCCGGAGTCAAGCCGAATGTTTGCCGAGCAGATTTCCTCCGCGGGGTTGCGTATGTCCCGATTGATCACAGATCTCTTGGATCTATCTCGCCTGGAGAGTCAGGATCCGAGCGCGGAAGAAATCGATCTGGAGGAAGTGGTGCAGACCGAGGTCGAGTCTTTTATGGGAGCCGCCCAGGGCAAGAGCATCGATCTGTTGCTGCACACGGCGCCTGTGGAGGTTAAAGGGTCCTCCGCCGAACTGGGTTTGGCCATTCGAAATCTCTGTGACAACGCCCTTCGCTATACCGAGGAAGGCGGGAGAATCGAGGTGTCACTGGATGTGTCGGGCGGTGATGCGATCCTGATGGTTACCGACACCGGGATGGGAATTCCCGGGCGCGATCTGGGTCGGATCTTCGAGCGGTTCTATCGAGTGGATGTAGCCCGCTCCCGGCGAACCGGCGGCACCGGATTGGGTTTGGCGATCGTCAAACACGTGGTCGAGCGGCACGGAGGCAAGGTGACGGTGAAGAGTTTGCTGGGGGAGGGGTCCTCTTTCATCCTGCGGGTTCCCAGTATGGAGAAACCGACGCTTCCCTCTTGATCTGTTCACGACCTCGTTGCAAGGGGGAACTTCTAGCTACCGTCAGTTGCGGATATGCGCTATGACGCGGTAGTAATCGGAGCAGGTCCGAACGGGTTGGCCGCGGCCATTACCTTGGCGGAGGCGGGGTGTTCAACGCTATTGGTGGAGGCTATGCAGACCGTCGGGGGTGGGTGCCGGACTTCGGAATTGACTCTTTCGGGGTTCCGTCATGATGTGTGCGCCACGGCCCACCCTCTGGGTCGGGGATCTCCTGTGTTTCGTCGCCTTCGGTTAGCGGAGCACGGACTGCGCTGGATTCATCCACCAGCGGCGCTGGCTCATCCACTTGACGATGGGGAGGTGGTGCTGCTGAAGCGTTCGATCCGGGAGACCGCCGAGGGTCTGGGAGCCGATGGCGACCACTACCGAAAGAGGGTGGAAAGCATCGACCGGATCTGGTCCCGGCTCGAGCAACCGCTCTTGGGGCCGGCCCTCCGACGGCCACCGGGTATCGCGGCGGGATTGAAGCTGGTTTCTTTTGCTCGTCCGGCCTCCTGGGACATCCGGCGGTTCAGAGGTGCGGCGGCCCGCGCTCTCGTGGCCGGCGCGGCTGCCCATCCGGTGATGCCCCTTCACAAGCCGTTCACGGCCGGGGTGGGGTGGTTGTTGTTGGTGGCAGGCCATCGGTACGGCTGGCCTTTCGTGGCAGGGGGATCCCAAGGTTTGGCGGATGCATTGGCTTCCTGCTTTATGGCGATGGGCGGTGAAATCGAAACGGGGCGGCGGGTGGCGAATTTGGCGGATCTTCCTTCGTCTCGGGTGGTGTTGGCCGACGTCGCCCCCTCGGTGTTGGCCAACATGCTGGGGGATGGGAGTCTGAGCCGGCAGGTGCGGGTGGGCCGGGGTTTCCACCACGGACCGGGGGTGGCCAAGCTGGATTGGGCCCTTTCGCGGCCGGTGCCTTGGAGCGATGCTCGGATGGAGATGGCTGGGGTCCTTCATCTGGGGGGCGGATCTCGACAGATAGTCGCCACGGAACGAAAGGTGTGGAGAGGAGAGATTCCTGATCGACCCTTTGTGGTGGCCGCTCAACCATCTCGGTTCGACCCCTCTCGTGCACCGGAGGGTCAACACACCCTTTGGGCCTACGCGCATGTCCCCTCCGGCAGCTCGGTTGATATGCGTTCGGCAGTGGAGGCCGAGATCGAGCGGCATGCTCCGGGATTTCGGGAAACCATCCTGGCCTGCAGCGCCATGGTCGCCTCTCAGTGGGAGGGTTACAACCCCAACTACGTGGGGGGCGACATCGGAGGCGGCGCCCTGGGGGTGAGGCGGGTGCTCAGAGGTCCCTTCCCAGGATTATCACCCTACGCGACGGGTATCGAAGGAGTGTATTTGTGTTCTTCTTCGACTCCTCCAGGAGGAGGGGTCCACGGAATGTGCGGCTATCACGCCGCCCAGGCTGCTCTAAGACGGATAAGGTCTGCCTGAACCTATCGGCCCCCTGCTTGAGAATCACCACCCGCAAGATCGCGAAATGAGAAGACTATGCCGCGATTGTTAACCCCGCGATGGCCCCTGTCGAGCCCTCCCCCACCGCCACCGTTCCGTTGTCGAAGTCGCTAAAAACAGCCTTGATGGGGGCTGAATCGGATTCTTATGACCTCTGGGAGTTCAGCCGCGGAGAGCTCTTACCGGCCTGGAGGGATTTGTGCAGTTCTGACAGTATGGGGCAGTGGTCTGGAAGAAGTTAACCCTGCCGGGCCGCCCTTTTAGCCAGTTTTCCCGACTTGCGAAGCCGCTTCGCTCAGTCTCGGGGAAGGTTCAACCCATCGGTTCGAAGATGGTGAATGTTCCCTTTTGGTCGTCGTTGACCACCGCGAACCTGCCAACCGCGATCTCCGTCACCGGGACGCAGACATCTCCTCCGAGGCTCGTCACCTTGGCGGCCGCCGCATCGGCGTCCTCCACCTGGATGTAGACCATCCAGTGAGGGGGGATCTCGCCCCAACTCTCATCCATGACCAACACACCGGCCACGTGTGTGTCTCCCAGGTTGGCCACATGGTATGCGCCACCTTGAGGGATGGGCATGCTGGTCCACTCCCAGCCGAACAAGCCACCGTAAAAGTCTTTTGTGGCTTGCAGATCCTTGGTGTAGAGCTCGTTCCAAGCCATGGCGCCTGGAGCACGGACGACTTGTGCTCCGCCGAATTCCAGCGCCTGCCATAGAAAGACGGCGGCCCCGCCCGAATCCTGCAACAAGGCCACCCGTCCGTTGCCCACGTCGGCCGGGCCCATGAGGAAGGTTGCTCCCAGATCTCTTGCCCGTTCGGCAGTGGCGTCCAAATTGTCGGTGGCGATGTAAGAGAACCAGCAGGGCGGCACACCTTCGGGAAACATGCCCGGCATCTGTGGTCCGAGCGCCCCAACGGTCTTCCCGTCCAGGCTGAACATGGTGTATGACATCCCAGAACCGCCCATGGGAACATCCGTCCACTCCCAACCGAACATGTTGCTATAAAAGGCCTTACCCCGCTCGGGATCGGGCAGATAGATGTCCATCCAACAGAAAGTGCCGTGGGGGTGTTGCATGTGTTGCTCCTTGAACCTGGTCGCGCTGGGGAATAACGTCTAGTCGGCACGCCCGGAGGGACTCGAACCCCCAACCTTCTGATCCGTAGTCAGACGCTCTGTCCAAATTGAGCTACGGGCGCAGGGCCTTGTGACAAAGGTTAAGCCTAATCGGATTTGAGAAAGCCCTGGCACGGGGTTAGCGGAGCAAATCCAACCGCGCGGCTAGGGATCACTTACAAAGACTGAGATTGCCCAAAGGTGGCTGACGTCCCGAGAAACTGCCCTGTATGGCCGGGTTGTCTTCCCGGACTTGGAGTATTCTCCATTCAGCGGAGAGAAGCGAGTTCCGATGGGAGGCCAAAGATGACCATTGAAGCCATCCTGGTGCTGGGCATCATGGTTGGGACCATCATCCTGTTCATCTCTGAGAAGTACCCGCTTGATCTGGTAGCCATGATCGGGCTGGGGGTGCTGCTGGTTTTCGGTCTGGTCACCCCCCAGGAGGGGTTAGCCGGATTCAGCAATCCGGCTACGGTGACGGTTGCGGCGATGTTCATCCTCAGTGCCGGATTGCAAAAGACGGGAGCGACGGCGGCGGTGGGACGTCTGATGGTGCGGTTCGGTCGCAACTACTACACGGTGTTGGTGGTCATCATGGGGACGGTCACCGTCATGTCGGCCTTCGTGAACAACACAGCCGCGGTCGCCGTGTTCATCCCCTTGGTGACGATCCTCGCCGCCCGGCGCAGGATATCGGCGTCCAAGCTGCTGATTCCCCTCTCTTACGCCTCCCAGTTCGGTGGGGTGTGCACCCTCATCGGCACATCTACAAACCTCCTGGTCAGTTCGATCTCGGAACAGGCTGGCTACGGCGCATTCAGCCTGTTCGAATTCAGTCGGATGGGGCTGATTCTCTTTGGGGCCGGGGTCACTTTCTTCCTGGTGTTCGGACGATGGTTGCTTCCCGACCGCCAGGTCGGGGAGTTTGGTGCGCTATATCACCTCGGCCCTTACACCTCAGAGATGAGGGTCCGTCGCAACTCACCATTAGTCGGCAAATCTTTGCTCGAAGGCGATCTTGGAGAGGTACCCGACATCACGGTCCTGGGGGTGATGCACACCGACGGCACCGGGTTGGCGCCAATGGATCAGGTTGTCCAAGTCAACGACGTGCTGCTCCTGCGCGGTCCGATAGCCGCGCTCATGCGTATCCGGGGCTCCATGAGGCTGGAGATGAACGTTGACGTCAAACTCCGCGATGAGAGCCTGCAGACCGAGGATTTGCGATTTGTTCAGGCCGTGGTCGCACCCCATTCTCATCTCATCGGCCACACCCTCAAAGAGCTGGACTTCCAAAACCGTTACAAGGCGCTGGTGCTGGCTATGCAACGAAGAGGTCATCCGATCGACGACAAGCTCAGTGCGATCGTGCTCAACCTGGGGGATGGCCTGCTGATTCAAGCGCACGAAGAAGAGATAACCACCCTGCGTCGCAACACGGACTTCATCGTCCTCAACGAAGTGCCGGGCACCGTTCTCCGGCATAGAGTGCCACTCGTCCTCGGCATCCTCCTGGCGGTGGTGGGTCTGGCCGCGTTCAACGTCTTCCCGATCCTTGTCACCGCGGTGCTCGGTTGCGTCACATTGCTGGTGACTCGGGTGCTTCGACTGGAAGAGGCCTACCACGCCATCAACTGGCAGGTCATCTTTCTGCTCGCCGGGATCCTTCCCCTCGGTGCCGCCATGCAGAAAAGCGGCGCCGCCGGTTTCATCGCCGAGCGGGCGGTGGGGATGGTCGGTGACATGGGACCGGTCGCCGTGCTGGCGGTTATCTATTTGATGACGTCAATCCTGACCGACACCATGAGCAACGCCGCCGCGGCCGTGCTGCTGGCACCGATCGCGATCTCCACCGCGGAGCAGATCGGGGTCGATCCCAGGCCGTTCCTGATGGCTATCAGCTTTGCCGCCTCGACCGGATTCTCCACGCCGGTCGGATACCAGACCAACACGATGATTTACAACCCGGGCGGCTACAAGTACACGGACTTCCTTCGCACTGGCGTGCCTCTCAGTATCCTGTTCTGGATACTGTCTGTAATCTTCATCCCCCGCTTTTGGGCGTTCTGATCGCACGGATGACCCAAGGTGGCCAGCTACTGAAGCCGGGATGATGCCGCACCTCCGGCCCGCTGCCGCGCCGGCACCCCGATGATGCCGGTCGAGCGAGTCGCCCAATGACCTGGCAGATTGCGTTCCTGATCTTGCTGCTGGTTGGGATGGCCTACCTGTTCCTGACAGCCAAGCTACCTGTGGACCTTACGGCGTTTCTGGGACTGGTGGTGCTGATCCTGGGGGGGTACGTAGGACCGACGGAGGCCTTCACCGGGTTTGCCTCGCCGGCGGTGATCACCATGCTGTCGATCTTCATCATCAGCGCATCGCTGCTGTACACCGGTATGGCCGACATAGTGGCTTCGAATATCTACAGGCTGGTCGGCAGCAAGGAGATACCGCTGGTCATCACATTGATGCTGGTGTCAGGGATTCTGTCGGCGTTCATGAACAACATCGCCGCCACTGCGGTGCTGATGCCGGCCGTGGCGGCAATCGCCCGGCGGGCCGGGTTGTCAGCGTCCCGTCTGATGATGCCACTGGCTTTCGGATCGATCCTGGGCGGAACCACCACCATGATCGGAACCCCGCCCAACATCGTGGCAGCCCAGATTCTCGCCGAACGAGGCCTGGAGCCATTCGGTCTCTTCGACTTCACTCCGATCGGTGCGCTGCTGTTGGCCGGGGGAGTCCTGTTCATGATCTCGCTGGGAAGAAAACTCCTGCCCGATCGTCTGACCGGCCCTGGCGTGGCCGATTCCGCCGATCTGACCCACATCTACCACTTGGAGGACCGGCTTTTCACGATCACTATCCCGAAGATGTCTCCTCTCGACAACGTGACCCTGGCCGAGGCGAATCTGTCAGAGGCCCTAGACATTCAGGTGGTTTCGATTCACCGGACCGGGGCCAAGAACTTCGTTCCGCAAGCGGAGACCCTCCTGAAAGGCGGGGATGTATTGCTTGTGGAAGGGCGCCTGCCCGATCTGGAGGACATCTTGCGTGTGGGTGGTGTGGAGCTGAGACCAACCACCACCCGCCAAATCCCACGGGTCAGGGGGTTCACGGCGATCAGGGCCGAAATCCCTGAAACCTCGGGGCTGGTGGGGAAAAGCCTGAAAGAAGTAGGTTTCCGTCAGCGTTACCACGTCGTGGTGGTCGGGATCGAGCGAGGCAGGGAGACCATCCGGGGAGGACTGGCGTCGGAGGCCCTACAGCCCGGAGACAAGTTGATCGGCCTGGGCACCCGCACTGAACTGCACAGGATGCAGGACAACCGTGATTTCCGCGTCAAAAACCTGGGACTATCCGCCTTGAAGTCTCTGGAAGATCACCTCTCGGTTATGAGGGTTCCCTCAGGATCATCTCTGGCCGGTTCGACGATAAGGGAGAGTCGCCTGGGGGAACTGGTTGGATTAACCATCGGCGCCATCGTCCACGATGACGTCATCCGTATGGTGGCGTCTCCCGATGATGTGATTGAAGCAGGCGATGGCCTGCTGGTTGCTTGTGACACGTCCCGGGTTGAGCATCTGGTGGGCATCGGGGATATCGAGGTGCATTCTCAGGTGGACGCGGCGGACCTCGAGTCCGAGGAGTTCGGCATAGTCGAGGTGGCGCTGGCGCCTCGATCTGCTGCGGTACGGAAGACGGTGCACGACTTGGAGTTTCGGAGTCGCTACGGTCTGCAGTTGCTGGCCGTCTGGCGAGACGGACGACCGATTTGCACCGGTTTGACCTCGCTGCGCTTCCAGTTGGGTGATGCGCTGCTGGTCCAAGGTCCCTGGGAACGGATCCGCCTCCTGGGCACCAATCCCGACTTTGTGGTTCTTTCTCCCGAAGGCCTCCGTCCGCGACGACACAACAAGGCGCCGTTTGCCCTGGGCGCCCTCCTGCTGATGGTCGGTCTGGTGGTGTTCGGGATCCAGCCCATCCATGTGGCAGCCTTCATCTCCGCCAGCCTGGTTCTTCTGTTCCGCACGGTTACTATGGAGGAGGCCTACCGGGCTATTGAATGGCGGACAATCTTCCTGGTAGCGGCCGTCCTACCGGTGGGTTTTGCCATGGAGAGCACCGGCGCCGCCAAACTGATGGTGGACCAGGTCATAAACATTCTCGGACCGCTGGGAAACTACGCCATCCTCATCGCCCTGGTCCTGCTGGCCAGCCTCCTCAGTCAAGCTCTCGACGGAGCTCCCTCGGTCGTCCTAATGGCGCCGGTCGCACTGGAAACGGCCGCTCAACTGGGCATGAACCCTTACGCAGTCATGATGGGTGTGAGCTTGGCGGCATCCGCAGCATTCATGACCCCCTTCAGCCACAAGGCCAACCTCCTGGTCATGGGCGCGGGAGGTTACCGCTCGATGGACTACGCACGGGTGGGCACCCCCCTGACCTTTATCGTCCTAGGCATTGTGGTAGCGCTCGTACCGGTCATATTCCCTCTCTAAGCCCCGATCTGATTCTGTTCCGTTCCCCGGGCGCGCCCGTCAGGTCAATCCGGTGCGGGTAATCGGGTTGAGTGGGCCAAAGCTTGGGGAATGGGTCTTCGTACCGGCTTTTCCCGGTTCCAGGCGCCGCCGGACATGCTACGGGGGGAGCTAACCGGCACATTGAGACGCCCGCGTCTATCAAAAGCCACATGGCGGCTGGAAAACTGGAAAACATCCCGAAGGAGCAGCGATTTGGCTGCCGCCGTGGCTTATGAAGCGAGTCCCGAAGCCACCAGGCTGGATTGACACGCGGCAGGACGATCTCCCGTTGACCCTCTGTGACCAGGGAGTATCTTTGGTTACCTCTGCTCCGGCACTGGGAGGTTTTGTGATTACTAATACCAATGGGGCGCTGAGACTCGAAGGCGGTGATCGTTGTCCTCCGGAGTGAACGAACAAATCAGGTACGAGCCGGACGAGAGGTGCCCTCCGTGGCTGGCCGCCGGGGTGGGGATGCAAGGTGTGATAACCGTGCTGGCGACAATCGGCTCACTCGGTCCTGGCGGCCGGTCAAGTTTTGATAACGGCCATCACGGTCCTGGCGGCCGGTCAGGACGAAGACACTCTGGAGTGGTCTGTCTTCGCGGTGCTGATCATATGCGGAATGGTTTGTGGTTTGCAGGCGGCCAGGTTGCGCCGCCTGGGTGGAGGGCACATCCTGATCACAGGTGTGACTCCCAGCTACATTGCAGTCTCAGTCCTGGCGTTGGAGGTGGGAGGGCCGACGGTATTGGCCAGCCTCATCATTCTGTCCTCGGTCTTCTATCTCGTGGTGGCGACGTGGCTGCCCTTTTTACGCAAAGTCATCACCCCGGTTGTTTCCGGCACGGTACTGATGCTGATCGCCACCATGGTTCTCCCATTCTCGATAGATCGCCTCTCCGAAGTGCCCGAGGACGCAAACAAAGCCAGCGGACTGGTTGTGGCGGCAGTGACACTGGCGGCAATCACGGTCTGGTTCCTCCGCGCCACCGGGACGTGGCGGTTGTGGTCACTGCTGATCGGGGTCGGATCCGGTTGCGCGGTGGCTGTTCCCTTCGGACTCTACGACTATGAAAGGGTGCTTTCGGCGCCCTGGTTCGGTGTCCCCGAGAGTGGGTTTCCTGGAGTGGATTTCACCCTGAGCCCCGGCGCAGGGGCACTGTTGCCGATGTTTCTGATAGTGACCCTCGTGCAGGCCATCAAGACTATCGGCGGCAACATGGCGGTCCAGCAGGTGTCTTACCGGAGACGAAAGGCGATCGATTTCCGTTCGATCCAGGGGGCGATCTACGCCAACGGGGTGGGGATGCTGCTGTCGGGCATCGCCGGGACTCCTCCCACCACCGCCTATACGTCACCCACGGTGTCGCTCGTGCACATCACGGGAGTGGCGGCCCGCCGAGTCGGGTATGCGATGGGAGCGATCCTGGTTGCGTTGGCTTTGCTTACCAAGGCGACGGCCGTTCTCGTGGCCATACCCAGTCCGGTTATGGGAGCGGTGTTGTTGTTCATGATCGGCACCCTCTTCATGGAAGGTCTGCGTACCGTCTCTCAGGCCGGTCTCAATTCGCAGAACATCGTGATAGTCGGCGTGGCCTATGCGGTGGGAGTTGGAATGCTGCAGCACAACGTCCTAGAAGGGCTCCTGCAAAAGCCCTGGGACCTGTTGCTGGGAGATGGCCTTACTCTGGGCACTGTCACTGCGATAGGCCTGTCGGTGTTCATGAAAGTGACCCGTGCCCGGCCCAAGCGGATGCAGGCAGTCATGGATACTTCGGCTTTTCCTCTGATCGATGGTTTCCTTCAGGAGGTGGCCGCAGACAAAGGCTGGGACGGTCCATCCACCCAGCGATTGCGTTCAGCGGGGGAAGAAACGCTGTCCAGTCTGTTGCAACCAGCCAATCTGCCCCAGGGAGAACGAACGCCGATGTTGATCCTTCTTGCCTACCCCGAAGCCAATGTCATCGAAATGGAGTTCATGACGGTCCTAGATGAGGAGAACCTGGAAGACCGGCTTGCCTACTTGGGCGAAGAGATTGAAGCATGGGACGAGCGAGAGATCTCCTTTCGTCTTCTGCGACATTACGCCTCGCAGGTTCGGCACCAGAAATACCATGCCGCAGACATAGTCACGGTGAAGGTGGACCGTTCGTAGCTCGAGGGTACCCGGCTGTTTCCAGCGGCGTGTAGAGAATTGGGCCGTTGTGGATAGGCTGCTTCTCGCTCTCCGTCGTTGGGGCAGACCGCCACGCAGGCGCCGCAACCGATGCAGGCCGCCGCGTCGAAAGCGGTGTCGCTATGTCCTTGGCGGAGAGGGAGGGATTTGAACCCTCGAGGGAGCTATGAACCCCCTACTCGCTTAGCAGGCGAGCGCCTTCGACCGCTCGGCCACCTCTCCTTTTGGGTTGCGCTGGGCGACGAAAACGTCTCCCGACGCGGGCGGAGGGAGTGGGATTTGAACCCACGAGGGGGGTAACCCCCAACGGCATTTCCAGTGCCGCGCACTAGACCAGACTATGCGATCCCTCCAATATCCACAATAATTGGATAAGTTAAGAAACGCTGGTTCGCTCAGACTTTAGCAAACCGCTCAACGGAGAAACACAAGGAACATGCTCGACGCTGCAGACCACCATCGATTCATGGAACTGGCCCTTCGCGAGGCGGCCCATGCGTCGGCGCATGGCGATGTGCCGGTGGGGGCGGTCGTTGTCGACTCCGCCGGACGGGTGGTGGCTGCCGACCACAACCGTCGGGAGGAGCGGGGGGATCCCACCGCTCATGCCGAGGTTCTGGTGTTGGCCGAAGCCGCCCGCCGGCTGGGATCGTGGCGTTTGCTGCGCCACACCCTGTATGTGACCCTGGAGCCTTGTTCGATGTGTGCGGGAGCGGCGGTTTCCGGTCGGATTGAGCGGATCGTCTACGGTGCCGCCGATCCCAAAGCCGGCGCGGTGTTGAGTCTCTACAACATTCCCGGCGATCGGCGTCTCAATCATCAGTGTGAGATAATTGCGGGGGTGGGCGCTGGCCAGAGCGCCGAGTTGCTCAGGGCGTTTTTCAGCAGCAAAAGGGGCGGCGATAACGGGTTGAGATAGCCTTTCGGGTTTGCTAAGGTCGGGATGCGTGCTAAGCGGGGCGTTAGGGGTTCCCTGAACCTGAAATCCTCTACATGCGGGGCCGAACTCCCCGCCTGAGGACGACCGAGCTCCGGTAGGAGGCAAAATGCGCGGTGATGACGGCTGGGTCCCGTGAGTCGGGGTGGTCGTGAACCGGGTCAGATCCGGAAGGAAGCAGCCCTAAGCGGGTTGTCCTGGTGCCACGGGGGTGCCTAGTCTGAGCAGGCGGTTTGTCTACCGACCGGTGTGTCGAGTTCGAAGGCGGGGTGCACGCTTTAAGCGGGACGACGGCGGATTTTTCCGCCGCACGGCTATGGCTTGGTGAGCACCACTCCATAGACGAATCCCCAGGTTCCCATTCTCAACAGCTTCTCGATACCGAGCGCCCGGTCTTGAAACAGCTCTTCAGGAGGAGGCAACTTGTCCAAAGAGCGATGCAGATACCAGTATTCGCGGACCGCGCCGGCCAGGATGCCCACCAGCGGGGTTACTATGGCGGTTCCCACCCGGTGCAACGCGGTCGCCAAGCGGCCAACGGGCCGTCCCGCGTCCACCACCACCATCACGCCTCCCGGGCGAAGCACCCGGGCGGTCTCGGCCAGGGTTTTCTCCACCGACCGGAGATTGCGGAACACAAAGGCAGACCATATTCCGTCAAAGGTATTGTCTGCAAAAGGGAGGTGCTCGCCTTTTCCCACTACCCGCAGCGGTGCGGGGTTGATGGCCAGCATCGGCCAAACCGGATCAAGCGCCATCACCTGTTGAGCTTCGCCGAACAGCGGCATGGCCGCGCCGGTCCCTGCTCCCAGATCCAGTATGAGGCCATCGGGAAGATGGGCGATACCCCGTTTTCTCCAAGTCCGGTCCTGACCCAGGGATAGGATCCGGTTGAGTCGGTCGTACCTTCCGGAGATGCGCGAGAAAATGTGGTCGGGAGAAGATGCTGCCACGCCAGGATTGTCCTCTACGGCGGGTCGATTCGATCAAAGCCCAGATAGGGCCGGAGCGCTTTGGGCATCACCACCGATCCGTCGCTCTGCTGATGGTTCTCCAACAGGGCGATGATCACCCTTCCCACTGCCACCGCCGTTCCGTTCAGGGTGTGGACCAATCGGTTGCCTTCGGGTGCTTTCATGCGGATCTTGAGTCGTCTGGCCTGGTAGTCGGTGGTGTTTGAGCAGGAAGTTATCTCCCGGTAGGCGTTCCAGGAGGGGAACCAGGCTTCGATGTCGTACTTTTTGGCAGCGGAGGAGCCCAAGTCGCCGGCGGCGACATTGACCACCCGATAGGGAATCTCCAATTCCCTGACCAGCTTTTCTTCCAGGCCCAAGATCCGCTCATGCTCATCGGCGGATTCCTCCGGTCGGGTGAAGGAGAACATCTCCACCTTGTCAAACTGGTGCACCCTGAAAATGCCTCCGGTGTCCTTGCCGTGTGTTCCGGCTTCCCGACGGAAACAAGTGGAGAAGCCGGCGTAGCGGATGGGAAGCTCGTCCGGACATAGTATCTCGTCGGCGTGATAGGCAGCCAGGCTGATCTCCGATGTGGCGGCGAGGAATAACTCGTCGGCGGGGATTTCGTAGACCTGTTGGCGATCTCCGGGAAAGAACCCGGTGCCGAACAGCGCCATCTCCCGGACAAGCACCGGGGTGACCATGGGAACCAGGCCGGCTTCGACTAGGTGGTCCATCGACCACTTGATCAGCCCGAACTCCAGCAACGCCCCCTTGCCCTTCAGGTATCCGAACCGGGATCCCGCCATCTTGGCGGCTCGCTTGGTGTCGATAACATCCAGGCTCTCGCCCAGGGCTTCGTGATCGGCGGGTTCAAAACCAAAAGTTGGGATTTCACCGACCCGCTTCACTTCCTGCGAGTCCCCTTCGGTGAGGCCCTCGCCCGCGGTGGGATCGACCAGATTGGGAAGGGTGTGCCACTCCTGAAGGAACCGGTCCGAGAGGGTCCCGGCTTGGGAGTTCATCTCCTTTATGCGGCCGGACAGAAAAGCGGCCCGTTGGATGGCCTGCCGTTTCTCATCGCCCGTCAACTCCGCTATCTGCCTTCCCAGTGAGCGTTGGGAGGCTCGACATTGGTCGGCTTCATGACGCAGTCCCCGTATCCGGGCTTCTGCATCAAACAGATCTTGCAGGGAAAAGTCCAAGCCTCGGCGGGCCATGGATTGGCGAATCACCTCTGGAGAGGACCGGAGCAGGGCGACATCGAGCATTGCAAAGGAGATGCTACCGAGAAACCAGAATCAGCTATCTGGCTTACATTTCACTCGCTGACCTGCAAGGTAAAGCCGTAGTTGTTGTTATCGGGGTTTTGATCTCCTTCGACGTAACTGAGGCGCGCCTCCACCTGGTAGGACGTGCCGGGGGTCACCGCCAATTCGTAAAAGGTGAGCGTGGTTTTGTCTCCCGGTGCCAGAGGCGGCATCGCCAAGACCCGGGTTTGAATCGCCTCTCCCGGGGGCCACATGCTCAACTCCAAAGAGGTTTCGGTGGTTATTTCCACATTGCCCCGGTTGGCCACCACCACCAGCAGGTCGAAGTTGTCGGTGGTGGTGATTACCGGGCGGCCTTCCAAGTCGGAGATCCACTCGGGGAAGGAGGTGATCTGTTCTATGGCTAAATCGGTGTTGAACTCCAGTGAAGGACGGGACAAGCGGGCGTAGGTGGTCAGGAACTGGGCGGTGTCCACCACCGGATATTCGGGCGGTAGGAAAACAACTGTTCGGAAGTCCGAGAAAGACTGGATGCGGGGATCGGTGGCTGTCTTGTCCAAGAAGACCCGATAGAGTCGATCGCCGCTGCGGATACTGACCAACGCGGCGATGAGTTGCTCCTCCACCACGTAGTTGAAGGGATCGTCCACAGCTGACAGGAAAGCGTCCTCAAAACTCTCCAGGCCCTCGTCCCACAGGTCAAGGGCAGTCTGAAGCAGGACAACCAGGCTGCTATCCGGTTCGGCGGGTTCGCTCAGGGCGGCGGTCACCGCGCCAACCGAATCTCTGGATTGAGTGATGATCGATGCCAATTCGGATCGGTCCGGAGTGTCGATCTGCTCGATCAGCCTAACGAAGGATCGAGCGGCCCGATCCAAGGTGATGGTGTGACTGTGCAGTTGGTCCGCAAGTGTGGTTTCGGCCCGCGAGGTATTGATCAGCGAGTTGAATGCCCAACCCAGGCTCAAGACAGCGGCAATCGCCAATAGCCACCATTTGAGGCGGGATGGTCTTGGTTGGGAGCGATATGACGTCATTCTCTCGCTTTCTAGGTTATGGGGGTTGTGGGTCCACCGCACTTGCGGTTGATGTCTCGCTCGTTTGAGAAAAGAGGCACAAGAGGCCAGAGCATGCAGTGGGGCAGCGCTGTTGCTCTCCCGTCGAGGTGTTAAAGTGTGACAGTTCATCAAAATCTGATCACCAAGGAGCGGCGACAATGCGGGCGCATTTCACTCCGCGAATTTTCGAGTTTCTGCTCGAGTTGCGGGCGAACAACAGCCGAGAATGGTTTCAAGCCAACAAAGATCGATATGAGCGGGACGTCAAGGAGCCGTTGCTTGGCTTTATTGAGGACTTCCGACCGTTGCTCTCTTCCATCAGCTCACACTTCGTTGCCGATGCGCGTGCTAATGGCGGTTCGATGTTTCGCATCTATCGGGATGTCCGTTTTTCAAAGGACAAGAGTCCTTACAAGACTCAGGCCGCCGCACATTTTCGCCATGAGGCCGGCAAAACGGCTCATGCTCCGGGCTTCTACCTTCATCTGGCGCCTGGAGAGGTGGGGGCGGGGGTGGGAATCTGGTGGCCTGACACGCCGGCTTTGACCAAGATCCGCAACGCTATTGTTTCGGACCCCGGCGCATGGGAGAAGGCCGCAAAGGACCCCGTCCTTTTGGGTGGGTTCTCGATCGGTGGGGACTCGCTGAAACGCCCACCCAAGGGTTTTGATGCGGACCACCCCTATGTCGAAGACCTCAAACGCAAGGACCACATCGCATGGGTCGATTTGGACGAGGACGACGCGGTCTCTCCGGGTTTCTTGGAGGACTTCACTGATCTCTGCCAGCAGGCAGTGCCTTATGTGAGGTTTCTGACCACCGGGGTGGGCCTGCCCTTCTAAAAGCCCCCAAACAGAACTCTCGGTTCTCGTACACGGGGCACGGCAAGACGGGGCTGTCCGGCGCTCCGAAATCCCGTTATTCACCTGGGGTTTGAATCCCAGCTACTCCTCGTGGGTAGCCAGCCGCAGTGGTTGGGGCGACTTTGGCTTATCGGTTACGGAGCGGTTAGAAGACCGGTGGTGTTCCCGCCCATGGCGATCACACCGGTGGCGTTTTCCCCTATTGCAACAATGCCCACGGAGTTGAAACCCCCTATCGCAACCAGACCGATGGCGTTGACGCCGCCTACCGCCACCAGACCGATCGAATTGACGACACCTACTGAGACGAGTCCCATTGCGTTCAGAAAACTCAAGGCGGCCAAGCCGAAAGCGTTCACACCGCCTGCCGCGGCCACACCGATTGCGTTCCAGCCGTTAAATGCAACGGAGCCGCACGTGGTGTGCTTGCCGAAATTCCTTGTCTCCATCATCATCTCCTGTCCTTTGAAGGCGAGATAGTCAAACTAGCGTTATGGACAACCACATTGACTACCAGCCTCGCGCCGACCGCAGGGCCTTCTGTAAGGTATCTGCACTGTGGTTTGGGTTGGTGGGGTGTTAGCCACCACCTCTGACCTGCGCCTTAGCAGGGTGTTCTGGGAGGGCTCCACATTTGAGCGCCATTGGCAGACCAATAGCGCACCCCTATCGGCTCCACGGCCTATGACACCGACTTTGGCTCTGCTTATGGAGCTGCTAGGCGGATCGACCACCGGATCCCCGCCCGCTGTAGGGCGGAAGGTGTGGCGGAAAGGGTTCTAGAGCGTCGATATAGTGACCGCAGAACGTCTTCACTCCAATGCGGGTGATGTTTCCCATCAACAGAACTTCCCGTTCGCCTATCGCTAAGGCGTAGATCGTATCCATGAGAACTTCTGGCGGTGTCAACGGCTTATGGTCTGCGGGTGAAGTAGAGCAGAAACTCCATGGTGCCGGGGTCCTCAACCGAGACGACACTGGCCGATGTCGGGGTGGTCACTCCGTAGTCGCTGAACACCACCTCACTTGATCCCACAGCCACGATGGTGTCGCCCACGAGTCGGGCCTTCAGAAGGGGTGAAGCCCATATTTGACAGCGGGCTTACATAGAGCCTATCTGCCCTCCGAGTTATGATCTTCAGACCGATTCTGGTAGACGCTAAAACTTCTCTCGCCACTTAATGCAACGTTGCGCATCACGTTCTTCATAAATACGCAAGGCGGACTGAGGGTCCAGCGTGAATGTTTTCTCCCTATCCTTTGCCAGTGCCGTTATTCGCATCGTATACCAGGCCGTTACCCCACCCCAAGGTGGGGAGTCGAATGTCGGAAACTCAGGATCGCCACCTTCCTCGGTCAACCAGACCTCTGCTAGCCGCGGCTTCAGAACCATTGCACGCGCTAAACTCACCATGTCGACAGCACCACTAACCACTGCATCCACCGCCTGCTCACGCCTTTTAAAGCCTCCTGTCAGCATTAGCGGCACATCGGTTACCCCTTTCGCGCGTCGGGCAAATTTGAGAAAGTATGGTTCGCCATCCGATGACCCGTCGGAGCTTGCCTTCGCCCCGGGGAAATAGGTCCCGCCACTAATGTCAATTAGATCGACCGAGGTTTGGTCGAGAAGGCGAACCACCTCCAAAGCATCATCCTCTGTCAATCCACCTTCCAGTTTGTCCGTCGAGTTGATCTTGATCCCGACGGGAAACAACGGACCAACGGCGCGCCGTACTTCATCGATCACTTTGAGCACTATCCGGCATCGTGCTTCGATCGAACCACCGTAGCTATCGTCCCGGCGGTTGAACAATGGAGATAGAAATTGACTGAGCAGGAATCCGTGTCCAGCGTGAACTTGAACGCCGCTAAATCCTATGTTCTGTGCGTATGCTGCGGTTCTTGCATACATGTCAGGTAGTTTCTGGATGTCTTCAACTGACATACCTACACATTGAAGACCTTCGATATTCAGCGCAGAGGGCCCCTTCGGCTGACTAATCGGCAGGTGCGAAAGAGCACCGGCGTGACCGAGTTGCGGCCATAGATGAGCGTCCTCAATCACGGCACGGCTGACCAATGACTCTATAGCCTGGTGATCGGTATGCGGTCCGAACACCAGATTTCGGATTTCGAGGCTTCGCGATATGTTGGGATTCGGGTAGGGAGGGGGTCGTTGGATAGGGGTTGAGGCCTCGCTGGAATTGGTGGTGTAAGCATTGCCTATCCAGGAGGCCTCAATGAGTTTCGATGTTATGAGGGTGCGGTTGCACCTGCGTGGTGTTCGTGTGACCGGTGTGGTGGTGGACACCCCCGCAGAGTTGGTGGTGGGGGTGGTTTCTGTCAGGAAGTTGTCATCGTGTCCGTTTTGTGGGCTTTCTTGCCAGCAGGTGCATGACCGTCGCCGGCGGGAGATCCGCGATCTGGAGCACGGCGGCCGCTCGACGGTGTTGTTATGGACCCAGCGGCGGTTCGTGTGCGGTGCTTGTGGGAAACGGCACATGGAAAACCATCCCCAGTTCGAAGGCAGTATTACCCGGCGGCTGGCCCGGCGGCTGGTCCGGGACGCTCAGGTGATGCCGATCAGTGCGGTGTCCCGACATCATGGGGTGGGGTGGCATCTGGTCATGGGACTGCTCTGTGACTGGTCCGGGCTGGTCGGAGATCATCGTCGCAAACAGTCCTGTCGGGTGTTGTTGATTGATGAGACATCGATCCGCAAACGGCATCGGTATGTGACCGTGATCCCCAAGCGGTGACACCGGAGAGATGTTGGACATGATCGAAGGACGGTCCAAAGCTGCTCTGAGCAGGTTTTTCATTGAGCAAGGACCCCGATGGTGTCGAACGTGAAGACTGTGGTCACCGACGGTTCGCGCAGCCGTCCATCGCTATCTTCCCGGAGCCCGTCACGTCCTGGACCGCTTCCACGCCGTCCGATGGTTCGCCCAAGGACTGACCCTGGTACGCAGAGAACTGCAACGCCGCCAACCGCCCGGTGTGAAACCCGCCTTCGAACCGGACCTGTTCCGCGCCCGGTTCGCTCTCCTGAAAAGACACGACCACCTTACCGCCTCGGACCGGAAACGCCTCGACCGGCTATTCGCCGCCCATCCGCGTCTTCGGGTCGCCTGGGACGCTCTACAAGAGCTCTACAGCCTCTATCAGGCCGACGACCTCCAAGGCGCCCTCGACGCTCTCCAACGCTTCGCCGACCTCTACGAAACCGGCCAGATTCCCGAGTACCACAACACCGTGGACACCATCCTCAACTGGTCAGACGAAATCCTCAACTGGCACCACAGCCGCCGTTCCAACGGACCCCTCGAAGGCACCAACAACCTAATCCAAACCCTCCGCAGAACCGCCCACGGCTTCACAAACCCCCAAAACTACGCCGCCCGAGGACTCCTCCTAACATGAACCCCACCACCAACCAGCCAGACCACAATCCCACGAATTCGCGAAGGGCCCAGATTTCCAGGTTTCTCCGGATAGCGAGGATCACCTTGAACTTCACCAATGATCGAAACTGCTGCTCCGCCTTCCGCCCATCTTTCGTATAGTCGAATCTGAGCCTCGGTGGGATCACCTTCACCGTTTCCAAGCGAATCCGACATCGCGGACTTGGCGAGTCGATTTTTTAGGAGGGCACCACAAGGAAGTTCCAGCGAGCTTCGAAGTGCATCGAGATTCGAGGTTTCACGCTCCAAGGTTCGTCCACCAATCTCAGTCCCGTTCATCGAGATATCATAATCTTTCGGTTCAAGTCGTTATCCCTTAGTTCTAGTGCTTTGAACTCGTGCCTTCCAGCCCCTTATGGTTTCGAAAGCGCTTTCTCTCAGGCGTGCTCAGGAACGCGCGTATGGAGTATTCGTCGTGGTACATTAGCGACCATCCGTGACCTGCGCTTTAGCGCAAGGTTCACGGGGGGCTCCACATTTGAGAACGCTCCGCCAGGCAGGGCTTAGGGGTACCTCGCCCCTGGCTTGAGCGATCCTCAAGGTGGAAAGGGGCCAAGGCTGAACGCATTTTCCCTACCGTCATTCATGGCGGGTGGGCTATCGTCAAGGCCATGACGCTAGCGAGAGAGGCACAGGTGGACGTTGATCGCTTAGTGTCCGATATGCTTGAAAAGGGTCCCAGTGGTGTGACTCGCCCACCCAAGATGTCGCTAGTCGACTTTGAGGAACTCAGGTCGGTTCTCAATACGGTTATCAGAATGTACCACCCCCACGAGCGACATGTCCCTTGGCAGGGGGCTCCTCCTTCATCAGACGGCGTTCCACTGATAGCGCATCTCAAGAACCGTGACTATGAGGCGGCCAGGAGCTATCTTCTCCTGAGCGGCAATCCCCCCTTGGCCTAAGGAGTTACTTGGGGTTGGAACGTGCCGTGCCTTATGAAGGTGCGGTGTGGCGGTTTTGTAGCGTTGAATATGATCCCCACGACGGTACGGGTGCTTGGGAGCACGGGGGAGGTTCAACTTTCCTGGCACCTACGCTGTATACCTCTGCTCTTCTCTGGCCTGTGTATACGCTGAGCACCACAGATACCTAGACAATGCGAGACGCGAAGCCAGAAGCCAGGGCATCGCTATCCCCATCCCTGCCTTGGATGTTCACGAAGGCCAGGTTCTTCTATCCCGCGTGTTAGATCTGACCTCCCTCAAAACATCCGAGAGTCTGGGCATATCCAGACAGGACTTGATAGTAAGCGACAAGAGACGGTGCCAAAGATTGGGAGAAGAGGTATACGGTGATGGATTTGAAGCAATTCTTTCGCGGTCCGCTGCTCAAGACATCGAGAACTTCGAGGAAAGAGACAGGACTCTGGTTGTGTTCCCAAAACGCCTAGTGGGCCGTTTCGCTTTTGAAAAGGTCGTCAAGGGATGGCCGCCTATGGTCGTCTACTGACCGCGGCCTGGTAACCGTCCCGGTCGACAAACTCGACAGCTGGCAACGCATCCCCGCGGGCACGCCCGCGTGGAGAAAAAGCTACAAGGGCCGCCGGCCGAAGAGATAGAAGCCATCTTCGATCTGGACTGGATCTGCCACACCTTTGTGAAGGCAACCGTTCCCAGGAGATTCCGGAGAATGATCACCGCCTGTTCTATAGATGCCAAGGTCCTCGAATCTTGGGGGGTGTCCAAGATCTTTGTGAAGGAAAAGGACGCTCTGGCCGAGCACGAGCGTGCAGCACGCGACAAGGCCGATCTTGCCGAACCGGAACTCCCGACCGTGACTGGTCCCTTCACCTATGAGATCGGCACTTTCGGTCCCGACAAGAGGATGATCCGTAGCCATGATCCTTATGCCCGTCTCACATACAAGACCGCCACAAACAGAGAAAAAGCCCGCATTGTGCTCGGATACGACCTGAATCTCCTTACAGCGGTTCCTAGTGCGAAGTGGGCAGGCGACCCCCGTAAGCTCGCCTTCCAAAAGGCACCACCCAGGTTCATCCTCGCCATGGCCGTGGTCCCAGGGGCCACCAATCCCGGACTTGTTGGACTGGATCTCGTTGACAGGGCATTGGACATCGCTCCTGGGATCAAGGAGGTAATCGCCGACCGCGCCTACACCAACAAACGAAAGACCTTCTGTCGAGAACTCCACAAGCAGGGCATGGACGTGGTTATGGACTACAACCCCGGCGAAATCGAAAGGCCTGTCCCTGTAAACGTCGGAAGGAACGACAGACAGCAACTCATGCGCCATCTGGGGTCGTTCTTCTCAACATGGCTACCCGAGGAACTCCTGGTGCCGTCGCCGGACCTTACCGGCGAGGCATTCGAAGAGTGGTGCGTCGACCGGTCTCCCTGGCGGTGGACAGTCCACCGGTACCTCAAGGACGGCGCTGTGCAACTCATCTGCCCCCAATGTGCAGGACGAGTCAAAACCTCCGCCAAGACCCGCAACACCAACCTAATCCCCAGCAAGAACCCGGTTCCGTACCTCGCCATCGACGACGAATACTGCTGTGAAGGTCTAGTAACCGTCCCAGTCGAAAAACTCGACAGCTACCAACGCATCCCCGCGGGCACCCCCGCGTGGAACGCGAGCTACAAGGGCCGCCGCAACAACAGCGAGAACAAGAACTCGATGCTCGGCAAGAAAGGCAACTTCGCAGTCGAGTGGTGCCGCGTCTTCAACCAAATGGCCTTCGCCCTAGGTGCCCTCGCCAAAGTCATAGCGCACAACCTCGCAGAAGCTAGCCGCTTCAGTAAAACCCAAAAGCAACGCCCCAAACCCATTCCCGAAACCGAACCGACGGACACGCCCCCGAGCGAACCACACTCCACGTCGAACGATTCACCCCGGGCGCCACCCTAAACAGCACACCCGCTCACCTGCGCCGACAGTAAACCCCTACTGTCGGTTTTACCGCGCCCGAAAAACCAAGCTCTGACACCGGGCAACCACAACACGGCTCCCGACCAGCCTCAATGCCCTCCGAAACGGTCATAAACCCCCAAAAACAGGGAAAAACGGGGAAAAACGGCGCGGCCGCCGCTAAGTCCCTAACGCGGAAGGCACTAAGTCACTAACAGCCCATGGTGGGGTGTTAGGCACCACCTCTGACCTGCACCTCAGTAAGGCGTTCTAAAGGGGCTCCACATTTCAAAGGGGTGGTGCTCCACATTCTTGAGAGTCCACCAGAGGTGCGGGTTCATGGGTAGGGGGCCGAGTCGTTTGCCATCAACCTTTAGGCCGAGATCGTCCGAAAAGCCTCGCGCATTCCGCGGCAACCTGCTCAACTGTCACCTCGGCAACGCCGAATCGTCCTTATACTGCAAGGGCATATATGGATCCCGTAGGTAGATGAGAGATCAGAGCAACCTAACCGAGCGCAGCAGGCTGAGGGACGAAGCTTTGCGCAGTTTGGATGCTGAAGCCGCCCTGATAAGCCGAGAGGGACCCCTGGGTCCCTATGACACCACCTACTCGGTTCCGCATCAGTATGAAGATAGGGTGGTTGAGTTCGATCTACTCACGGTCGCTATTGACGACATCATCACCCAGTGCGGATACCCCGAGAGCGCGAGGGGCGAACTCACCGAGACCCATAGGCGGATAGCGGAGCACCTGCTCCAGTACTACAAGGGTCCTATAAATGGCGCCGTTCCCCTCTTGGATCCGACTGCTCAGGCTGGCGTTGCCTGAGTGCCACTCTATTGGCCGAACCGTCTATCGAAACAAGAAATCAATATCAGGCCCTCGGCGTACGATTGGGGCGTGCTTCGAGAGGACATTTTAGAAGTTCTGCGGATTCCCAAACACCGTCTGGATAGGGTCGGATATGGCAATAAGCACGAAAGAAACGACGATTTCTTTGGGAGCCGGAGCACCTTCGGCATAGGGACGACTCACGAGGGGGTTCGAGTGAGAATAGTGTTGCGTGCTGATGAAAACAATGTGACTGACTACGAGTGCTTGGTGTTTCACGCTGACTATGTCTGAGTCTTTACCTCCCTGACCAAGGTGCCCGCGACGCCCTAACCCCATTCCCGGAGACGGAACCATCGGACACACCTCCCAGCGAGGCACCCTCCACTCCGGCCGAGGCGCCCTTGGGGAGAACAAGAACTCGATGCTCGGCAAGAAAGGCAACTTCGCAGTCGAGTGGTGCCGCGTCTTCAACCGGGTGGCCTTCGCCCTAGGTGCCCTCGCCAAAGTCATAGCGCACAACCTCGCAGAAGCCAGCCGCTTCCGCAGAACCCAACCGCAACGCCCCAAACCCATTCTCGAGACCGAACCATCGGACACGCCTCCGAGCGAACCACACTCCACGTCAAACGATTCACCCCGGGCGCCACCCTAAACAGCACGCCCGCTCACCTGCGCCGACAGTAAACCCCTACTGTCGGTTTCACCGCGCCCGAAAAACCAAACTCTGACACTGGGCAACCACAACACGGCCCCCGACCAGCCTAAACGCCCTTCGAAACGGTCATAAACCCCCAAAAACAGGGAAAATCGGGGCAAATCGGCGCGGCCGCCGCTAAATCGCTAACACACAGGGCCCTAAGTCACTAACAGGCCATGGTGGGCGAGGGGGGACTTGAACCCCCACGGGTGTTAAAGCCCACAGGATCCTGAATCCTGCGCGTCTGCCAATTTCGCCACTCGCCCCCGGGGGACTTTTCATTCTACTCCGATGTTCGACGGGAAAAGGAAAGACAGACGGCAATAGTGTGGACACTGGGCGGCCTGAGGGACATACACTAAACTGCATGCGTCGTGGTGACCTGTCAGGGAGACGCCATCGGTGACAAATTTTGTGCTCACCGCTCTTCGGTTTATCTTTTTGGCGCTCATCTACCTGTTCGTGTGGTATGTAGCTCGGGCCCTCGCTGTTTATCTGGGACTTCGTTTGCCCGCCGGTGTTTCTCGGCGGGGATCAAGGCTGGTGTTCGTCCGCTCGGAGTCCCAGGCCGGCATCCATTTCACGGTGGCCGACTCCGTGGTGCTGGGGAAGAGCCCCGATGCTGACGTACCCATAGACGACCCATACGCATCGGAGTTTCATCTTCGTATCAGCCGCCGAAGGGGAAAGCTGTCCGCCAGTGACTTGGGGAGCGCCAATGGCACGTATCTAAACGGACGCAAGATGCGCCACCCGGTCGAGTTGGCCCGGGGAGACGCTTTGCAGGTGGGACGAACAGTCTTGGAGGTTCGATGATCTGCACCTGGGCCGCCGCCACCCACTTGGGGTTCGGCCCCGAAATCAACCAGGACCGCATGTATCCCACCGGCGCGGGCAGTGCTGTGGGGCCGGTGGTGATCATGGTGGCTGACGGGTTGGGAGGAGAAAAGTTTGGGCACGTGTCCGCGGATTTGGCGGTGGACACTGCTCAGAATGCCACGGGGTCGCCTGCTGATCGGGTAAGAGCCGCCAATCAGGCCATTTTGGACCTGGTGAGTAGGGAACCTCGTTGGGAAGGTACTTACACCACGCTCACTTTGGTGGAATTCGAGGGTGGGATGGCCCGGGTGGCCCATGTGGGGGACACCAGGGCCTATTTGTACCGGCGAAACCGTGTCACGGTGCTGACCAACGACCACACGGTGGCCTGGCAGAGGATCCGGCAGGGGGTGGAACCGCAGATGGCGTACAGCATGCCCAAGGCGGGGAGCTTGGTGAGGGTGCTCGGGTTTGATGGGTCGTTGAAGGTGGAGGAAGCAGAAGTCCCCCTTGGCGAAGGGGACCGATGGCTGGTGTGTTCCGACGGTCTTTACAGGATGCTCTCGGATCAGGACATGAGGAGGATTCTGAAGAGGGGGGACGCCGAAGAATGTGTCTGGAGCCTGGTGGAGACTGCGCTGGGTAGGGGGGCTTCGGACAACATCACAGCAGTAGTCGCTGATATCTCCTCATGAAGCGGATTACCGAGGCGGCCTTGTTGGCCGGTTCGGCGGCGGCTGCCGGCTTGGGCGCGGCGTTGGTCGACTTCGGCAAGACCGGACAATTCAGTTGGACGCCGTTGTTTTTCCTGGTGGTATTTGGGTCCTGTCTGGCTGGTATGTGGGCGGTCATGCGCCGTTGGGCTACCGGCGCTTCACCTTTCCTGCTTCCGCCAGCCGCCTTGTTGGTGGCCTTGGGCCTGGTGGAAATCTATCGCATCGACTCCGGTCAGGCTTCTTTCCACCTGTGGTGGGTTGTGGCGGGGATGGTGATCGCCATGGGTGTGCTGGTGGCGTTTCGCTGGGGAGTAGGAAGGCTGATGTCCATTGGATACACGCTGGCCATCAGTGGGCTGTGTCTGATCGTCCTGCCTTTTCTGCCTCGCCTGCTGCAGGGTCTGCCTGACCGGGGGACAGGTCTGTGGTTGGGGGTGGGCCAGGGGGAGGTCAGGTTTCTAATCCAGCCCTTCGGGTTGGGACTGGTGCTCTTTGCCGTAGGTTTGGCGGGGATCCTTTCCCGATGGGCACTGTCCTCAACGGTTGCTTTCCGAACCATCGACTGGTGGGATATACGAGCGGAGTCTTGGTGGGTCTCTTGGCGACACATGGTGATCATGGCCGCCGTGTGGGTGGTTACCCTTCCGTTGCTCTGGGCCACTGGTGATATCACGGCTTGGCTGGTTGTCTTCGTCCTGTCGGCGATTGTTGTCTATGTGACGACTGGGGAATCGCACGTGGTCTGGGCGGGATTGGCCCTGGGGGTGGGCGGGGCGGTGTTGGGGCTGGCCTCTCCCCGGGTGCGGGAGACGGTCGAGGTTTGGTTGGATCCGTTCACCGCGGGTGAGAGTGGTGCCGGGCTGAGAGAGAGTCTTCTGGCGCTGGGCACCGGTAATTTGTCGGGATCAGGATTGGGAATGGGCGACCCTGGGTTTGTGCCCCATGCCACCAGCGATTGGATCTTGGCTGCCTTGGGTGAAGAACTGGGTCTGGCGGGAACGGTGGCGATGATATCGCTCCACGCGCTGGTGGTGGCGACGGGGATGGGAGTGGCGCTGGGTTCCCGCGATCTTTTCTGCAAGGTGACCTCCGCCGCACTGTCTGCTGCCCTGGGGCTGATGTTTCTGGCCGGGGCCGGTGGATTGGAACGTCTGCTACCGCCCACCCGAATGGGTCTGCCGTTCTTGGCCTATGGTGGTTTTCCACTGCTGGCGGGTTGGGTGGCTATGGGGTTACTGCTGATAATCAGCCATCAAGAGAAGGGTCTGTTGTGAACGGTCCCATCCGCAGGGTTGCCTTGCTGTTGCTGGTGGGAATGGCTGTTTTGGTAGTGGGCGCCACCTGGCACCAAGGGGTGGTTGCCGACCGCTACCGGGCTCATCCCGATAACCGCCGGATCGCCCTTTTTCAGGCCGGTAAGGAACGAGGGTTGATCACCACCGTTTCGGGCACTGTCTTGGCCTTTTCCGAGCAGGATCCCGACATCCCCCGTTCCTATGTCAGAAAATACCCGGCAGGAGAAGCCTTCGCATCGGTGGTGGGTACCGAGACGTCCTCAGGCGGCTTGGAGAATGCCTTTGTCGACGAGCTGCGTTCCCGGCGGGATCTCAGTGTCTCCGACCTGATGGCGGCTTTCTTCGGTGAAGATCTTCGCCCTCGGAGACTCACCGTAACCCTGGATCCTGATTTGCAGCAGAGAGCCTACGAGATCCTGAGCGGCCGTCGGGGCGCAGTGGCTGCGGTCCGTCCTGACACGGGGGAAGTGCTGGCGTTGGTTTCCTCACGCGCATCTCCGGTTACGGAAAGGGCCGCCGCAGTGACATATCCGCTGGGGTCGGCGTTCAAGATCGTTACCGCCGCGGCGGCGGTGGAGACGGACACCGCCGATATTCAGAGTCTGTTCGAAGACCGCGCCGTATGGCAGATTCCCGATGCTTCGACGACGATCGTCAATCCCGCAAATGCCCCCTGTGCAGATTCGGCACAGGTCAGCTTGCTCACCTCTTTCGTACTGTCCTGCAACCTGGCCTTCGCCGAGTTGGCCTTCCAGATGGGTGCTGAGATCCTGGAGAACTATGCCATAGCCTTCGGATTCGGCACGGAGATGGAGTTTCCTCTCTACGCAGCTACCCCGAGTTTCGGCGCCGACCGATCGTCGGATCCCGGTTTGGTGGCGTCTGCCGGAACGGGCGGATTGGCGTCGTCTTCTCCTCTGCACATGGCGGCGGTGGCGGCGGTGGTGGCCAATGGCGGACAATACTTTGCGCCCTATCTGACCGATAGTTGGATGAACGCCGATGGTGATTTAATAGAGCACACAGAAACACCTTCAGGAGTGGGGGTGATATCTGCGCAGGCGGCTACGGAGCTGGCCCGGATGATGGAGCGGGTGGTGACCGAGGGCACTGGTCGGGAGGCCGCGGTGGCCGGACACCGGATAGCTGGCAAGACTGGCACCGGACGGGATGCGCAGGGACGAAATCATGCCTGGTTCGTCGGGTTCGCGCCGGTGGAGAGTCCCGCGATCACATTGGCGGTGATGATTGAACCCGGAGGGGATTTCGGGGAGTCTGTCACCGGAGGAACGGCCGCGGCTGCGGTGGCTTCGGAGCTGTTTTCCTACTGGTTGCAGAGGGGTTAGTCGAAAGGCTGGCTCTGAAGAGCGGCAACTAGCACCCATGGGTTTTCTATCATCGTTCATGGAGATGGAACTCCCTTACACCCTGGCCGATCGTTACCGATTGGTAAGCCATTTGGCTAGAGGGGGTATGTCTGATGTGTATCTGGCGGTCGATCTTGCCTTGGGGAGAAGGGTGGCCGTGAAGCTTCTTCCCAGATCGCACAGCGACGACGAGTCATTTGTGAGACGGTTTCGCCGTGAGGCGCAATCTGCCGCCAATCTCAACCATCCCAACATCGTGGGTATTTATGACTGGGGAGAGGCCGAGGGAGCCTACTTCATGGTTATGGAGTTGGTGGAAGGCGATTGCCTGCGCGACATAACCGGTGAGGGAAGGTCTTTGCCCCCCCGGCGGGCGGTGGAGATAGTCCGCCAAGTGGTCTTGGCTCTGGCCATCGCCCACCGCTTGGGAGTGATCCATAGGGATGTGAAACCGGGAAACATCATGCTCACTCCCGATGGATCGGTTAAGGTGGCCGACTTCGGTATCGCCCGAGCCTGGAATCACTCCACAGAACTTACCCAGACCGGTTCGGTCATCGGAACCGCCACTTATTTCAGCCCCGAGCAAGCGCAGGGCCGGTCGGCTGACCTGCGATCTGACATCTATTCCCTGGGGGTGGTGTTGTACGAGATGCTGGTAGGCCGACCCCCTTTCCAGGGAGAGACCGCTATGGCGGTGGCCTATCAGCATGTCTCCACCGCAGTCCCACCCCCTTCTTCCCGAAACCCCGATGTGCCCCCCGAATTGGACGCCATCGTGTTGCGGGCGCTGGTCAAAGATCCCGATGGCCGCTATCAGGACACCGAACCCTTCCTCCAGGATTTGGAGGCATGGCTGAGGGGAGAGATGGTGCCCCGCGCCATTACGGATCAACCATCCCCGCCGGCTCCGGCCTCCGCACAAAGCCAAGTGGTGGTGAGGCATCCGGTTCCGCCATCTCGGGTTTCCAGAGGAGCTTCCCCGGGAGGACGGATCCTTCCCCAACGCTACTACCCGCATATGGCGGAGCATCGCTCGGTCCCCTTGCCTTTTGTAATGGGAGTGTTGGTGCTCTTGGCGGCCTTGGCCGGATTGAGTTGGGTGGTATGGAATTTGCTGCAAGCGCCTACCCCACAGCCCGGAGCAGTGGTGGTAGCCATCCCCGATGTGGTGGGAAGGTGGGAGACCGATGCCTTCGCCTCCATCCAGGAGTCGGAGCTCATTGTGCGGGTAGTCCGTCAAAGCAGCCAGGAGATGCCCGAAGGGAGAGTAATCGCCATCAATCCGCCTGCCGGGGAACGGGTGGAAACTCGTACCGAGGTGGAAGTGGTGGTCTCCAGCGGTTTGGAGAAGTTCGATATTCCTCTGGTAATTGGGCAGACGCAAGGCACCGCCGAGAATCTCATACTGGCCCAGGGTTTTTTGGTGGGCAGTGTTGAGTTTGTAGAGGACAGTGGCCGACAGGTGGGAACCGTCGTCGATCAGGACCCTTTGCCGGGGCCGCTCCTGCCGACCGGAACCCGGATCGACTTGGTGGTGGCCACCGGTCCCGGGCTGCAGGTGATTCCGGATGTTGTGGGTCTACCCAGCAGCGAAGCCCTCTCGATCTTGGCGCAGTCCGGTCTGAGATGGGTGGAAACCATCGAAGAGTCTGACACCGTGGTGGTGGGTCAGGTGATGAGGACCGAACCGGGCGCTGGGGGAGGCATCGCGCCCACCGACCGGGTGGTGGTAGTGATTTCGGGAGGGTCGCAGACAGAGGTGGATTCGGGAGCGGTGGTTGTTCCGGATGTTGTGGGTTTGCCCAGCAGCGAAGCACTGGTCATCCTGGCTCAGTCCGGCTTGAGGTGGGTGGAGACCACCGAGGTGTCCGACACGGTCCTGACCGGTGGGGTGATCAGGACCGAACCTGGAAGGGGTGGGAGGGTGGATGCCGGTAGTGAAATTGTTGTTGTCATCTCCGAAGGATTGGGAGCGGTGGTTGTTCCGGATGTGGTTGGTTTGACCAGCAGTGAGGCGTTTGTGGTTCTGGGGGATGCCGGACTGGGGTGGGTGGAGACCACCGAGGCGTCTGAGACGGTGCCGGCGGGTGGGGTGATCAGGACCGAACCCGGTCCGGGTGAGGGGGTGGATGCCGGTAGTGAAGTGGTGGTAGTGGTGTCCCAGGGTCCGGAGGACACTACCCCCACTACCGAGGCGCCTGAGACAGGAACCGGGGACGCTACCCCGACCACCGAGGCGCCTGAGACCGATACCACGGAGGACACCACTCCCGAGACTCCCGAGGAGACGACCCCGACCACGGCGGGTTGAAACCGAGCCGGGCTGGTATTTGCCTGCGGCTTCTACCGAGGAGGTCCCGAAATACAGGGAGCCGTTCTTGGCTCTGACCAAGTGGGCACGGTGGAAGCAGCGCCCACCGGATGGGTCAGTACGTCGCGTCTCGGTTGGGTGCGGGGGCCCCTGTGTAATTGCGGAAGAGGGTGAATTCTTTGGCGAAGGTGGTTCGCACTGTTCCGGTCGGCCCGGAGCGGTTCTTGGCTATGTGGATCTCGGCCAGGTTCTTGGTGGCGGGGTTCTCTGCCTCTTTCTTGTCCGTGTTTTCGTAGTAATCCGCCCGGTAGAGCAACAGCACGATGTCGGCGTCCTGTTCGATGGCTCCGGATTCACGGAGGTCCGAAAGCATGGGTTTCTTGTCCCTGCGAAGCTCAACCGCCCGATTGAGCTGAGATACGCCGATCACCGGAACCTCCAATTCCCTGGCCAGACCTTTCAAAGAGCGCGAAACATCAGCGATTTCTTGTTGCCGGTTATCGGAGTTGCGTGAAGAGGGGCCGCTTGAAGAGGGCATCAACTGCAGGTAGTCCAGTATTACCAGGTCGAGGCCCTCCTCATGGCGCAACCTGCGGCATTTCGCCCGGATCTCAGTTATGGTCGGCTCCGGGGAGTCGTCCACGTACAGCTTCCATTCGTGAATCTTGCCACCCGCGTCCAACAGTCTGTCCCAAAGTTGTTGGTTGTTGGCCACTCCTGAACGGATACGGCTGGAGTTGACTTCCCCCACCATGGACAGCAGGCGAGTGAGCACCTCCTCCTTGGACATTTCCAGAGAAAACAGAGCGACCACCCCGCCGTCTTGAGCGGTGTTGGAAGCCAGGGTTTGAGCAAGGGCCGACTTGCCCATCGAAGGCCGTCCCGCCACCACCATAAATGTTCCCGGCTTGAGGCCCATCAGCATCTCGTCGAGATCGGTTAGCCCGGTGGGGAGGCCGGGGAATTGGTCTCCTTGCCGCTCGATGGTTTCGAAGACGCTTCTCAAAAGACTGCTGACCGGTTGGAGTCCGTCATCCGCCGACTCGTCGTTCACTTCCAGCATCATCCGCTCGGCCTGATCGATCACAGCATCAGTGTTCTGATCGAGATTCATGGCCAGATCCGTTACCCGATGACTGACCTCTATCAGGCGCCTGCGTTGGGCGTGCTCCGCCACTATTGCGGCATACCGGTCGACGTGGGTGATGTTGGGGACCCTTTGGCTCAGATCCGCCAGTCGCTCATGCCCTCCGATCTTCTCCAGGGAGTTGGTACGGCGTAGTTCCTCGGCGAGGGTGAGGACGTCGATGGCCCGACTCTCATCGTAAAGCCGACGGGCAGCTTCGAACACCAACCCGTGGATTGGCTCGTAGAAGTCGTCGGCTTCCAATCGTTCCATCACCTCGTTGGTGGCGGTTCTGCTCAGCAGAATGGCGCCCAACACCGACTGCTCGGCTTCCCGGGAGTGAGGAGGCACCCTCCCCACCCGTACGCGTTCCTGCTCAGGGGGAGCCTGATCTAGGAATTCGCCGTCCTGAAATCGGTCATACGCCATGCCGGAGGCCTTCTGGTAGCGGGGGACTGGTGGGAGGACTGGTCTACTGGTGGGAGGACTGGTCTATTACGAAAAGGTAAAGAGTGGTTTTTAGCGATCTAGTCGAGGTTTTCGCGTTCTAAAGGTGCGATTCCCCATCTAGCAGGTGCTTTCCGCTTTTTCACGGTTTAGGAGGTTTTTTGTTGATATGAGGAATTTTTTTCACAAATCCAACTCTAAACCCAGGCTGTGACACTGGCCGGTCAACACACTTTCCAAGGCCGGCGGCGTTACTGGGGATCGTCAATGGCTGATGAAGCGGTGCGAGGGCGGTCTAGGCGAAAACGCTGGTTGGTTCCATGCCGACCCAAGGAAAAGTCCGCTACGAATTCTCCCAACACCGGCCCGTGCTTGTAGAGATGTCCCGATCCTCCCGTGACCAGCACCAGATTCTCATGGTCGGGATGGCGGTCGATGATGAAGTGGCGGTCGGGGGTGTTGACTATCTGGCATACCTTCTGGTCGGTTATCACCGAATCCGCTAACTCCGGAAAGCGAGTGGCCAGATAGCGACGACAGCGCGCCACGGTGGAGGGATCGGTGACTCGATCGGAGCGGTCGATGTCCATCATGCCGTGATGCCAGGCAAAAGCCGCCTTGAAGCCGTGGCCATTCACGGCAGGCACGCCATAGGCGGGATAGCCGTGATCTATCCAGCCCGGCATGTTCTCCCAGTCGTAGCGGGTGTCACCAACCGGTGGGGAGACGAGGATTACATCCTGGCGGACGATCGACAGGATCCTGCCCAGGGTGCGGGGGAAAAGGCTGCCCATCCAAGCCCCACATGCCATAACCACCAGGTCGGCCCGGATGGGCTTTCCATTGAGGGTCGGCCATTCGTTCTCATTGGTCTGCGCCCTGCCTCGGACCAACTCCCCGCCCTCGGCGCAAAACAACTGCACCGTCGCTACCAGGGCGTCTCTGGAGAGGATGAAGCCTGCCTCGGGCTCCCACAACCCATAGGCTATCCCCCGTGGGTTGACCACCGGCAGCCGGGTGGGAAGCTCTCGGGGGGGAACGACGAAAAAGGGTATCCCCAGTTTCGATAGGGTGACCTGGGTGGCGTCCTCCCATTTCGAGTGCCCCTCCGCGGCCAGGATCACCACTCCCGATTCGTAGTAGAAACGCCGGCCGACGTGTTGAGACAGCTCCATCCAACGCAAGCGGGCTTCCCGACTCCACAGGGTGTACAACTCATCGGTTCCATGGGTGGAGCGAATCAGCCGATGGGTCCCGGCGGAAGCGGCTCGGGCATGGCCGGGATCCCACGCGTCGACCAGACGCACCGAAAGCCCGGCGCGGCGCAGATGCAGGGCGGTCATGGCACCGGCGATCCCCGCGCCTACCACCACTGCCTCCCTGGCTCTACTCAAAGTTGTTCCTCCAACCCGGGATCGGGACATCTTCCACTATGATGTTATACCGCCGCTTCTGCTAGGAGTAAGGGCAAAGCAGCTAAGCCGACCACAAGAATCAGAGTACGGTACAGAGAGGAGAATCCCGTGGCGCAGTCGTTGCCGGAAGGCACTCACACGGTAGTTTTGGCACTAGGGGACTTGAACGCCATCGCCCGGGGCAAGCGGGTTCAGGCTGGGGTTTGGGAAGAATTCAAGCATGGCGTTGGAATGTGCAACGCCATTTTTCAGATGGACGTGACTAACGACATCTGGGATACCCCCTATGCGAATTTTGCGAACGGCTACGCCGATGTCCACATCATTCCGATGCTGGAAACCATGAGGCCGGTTCCCTGGGAGGAGGGGGTGGTGCTGGTGTTGGGACGTGCGGAGGAGATAGACGGCAGCCCAGTATGCTGCGATCCCCGCAATGTGTTGGTGGAGCAGGTCACCAAGGCCGCGGACCAGGGTTACGAGGTAAAGACCGGAGTGGAGTTCGAGTTCTACCTGCTTGATCTGGAGACCAAGCAGCTGGTGGACTCGGGAATCTCTGTATACGGGTTGGCGCGGGGAGCGATGTTCGAGCATGTGGTGGGGCCGATCCGCAATCTCTGCAGCGAAATGGGTATCCAAGTGGAGATGTCCAATCCCGAATACGCCCCCGGGCAGATCGAGATAAACCTCCGCTACGGGGAAGCCCTCACCTCGGCCGACAACGCCATGTTGTTCCGAAACTCGGTCAAAGAGATCGCCTATAACCACGGAATGCTGGCCTCATTCATGGCGAAGCCCTTCTTCGGGGAGTCCGGCAACAGTTTCCATCTCCACCAGTCATTGTGGAAAGACGGAAAGAACGTCTTTGCCGACGGGGGCCGTCTCTCGGCGCTGGGACGTTCCTATCTGGGAGGGCTGCAGCAGCACATGGCGGAGACGGCGTTGATTTCCGCCCCCACCCCTAACTCCATGAAACGTCGTCAGGGGTACACCTTCTGTCCAACCAGCAACGCCTGGGGCGGGGACAACCGCACGGTGGGATTGAGGGTGATTGAGGGGGGCAGCGACTCGGCGGTGCGCATCGAGCAGCGGGACGGTTCCTCGGACGCCAACCCTTACCTTTTGACCGCCGTGCAGTTGGCGTCGGGTTTGAAGGGCATGGCCACCGGCGCCCAGCCCACCGATAAAGAGGTGAGCGACGGTTATGCCGCCTCTCGTCACCAGGCTCTTCCCACCGACATTCCTACCGCTTTGGAGTTGTTCTCCAAATCCGAGTTGATTGCCGAGGTTCTTTCCGAGGAGCTGCGCCTCACCCTTGCCCAGCAGGCCGAGCGTGAGCACAACTTCATGGTGGAGTCGGATCCGGATGGGTGGCGCGACACGGTTACGCAGTTGGAGCGGGACCGTTATCTGGAAGCATTCTGAGCCATGCGCCTGTGCAGGGTCAGAGGGAAGGTGACCGGGACCATCAAAGATCCCGGGCTACAGGGAGTGACCCTGCTGCTGGTGGCGCCGATTGACGAGGAGGGCGGAAAAGACACTGTGGTGGCCGACGCGGTGGGGGCCGGGGTCGGGGAGTTGGTTTTGGTCGCGGAGGGCTCAGCGGCCCGTCAGGCTGTGTCGCTTCGGGGTCTTCCCACTGACGCGGCGGCGGTGATGATTGTTGACGAAGTGCAGATTCCCAAGTAAATGAAAGACCGAAACCGGGACCCGAAAGGGTCCCGCCAATAGCCAAACACTAAGGAGAGAGACCTTGGACAAAATAGCTTTAGGCATGATCGAGACCCGGGGCATGGTTGCCTCGGTGGAAGCCGCAGACGCCATGTTGAAATCGGCCAATGTCGATTTGGTGGCACTGGAAAAGATCGGAGGAGGCTTGGTGACGGTCTTCGTTCGAGGAGAAGTAGGGGCGGTCAAGGCCGCCACCGATGCTGGAGCCGTCGCCGCCAACAAGGTTGGCGAAGTAGTCGCAGTGCATGTGATCGCCCGCCCCGATGCGGGGGTCGAAATGCTCCCACAACTCGGCGGAAGGTCCTAGACTGCAATCGGAATTGAGTGTTGTCTGACTTCGAGGCAGTCGTCGCCGCCCTGAGCGAATCTACTTCCGAACATCGGGTTCCCGCCCCTCACTGGGGCCAGGTGACGGTGTTGGGATCAGGTCTTCAGGCGTGGGCTTTTGCGGCCGGATTCTTAGCCGGGGGCGCCCAGGTTCGCTGGTGGGTGGCCAGAGGGGAGGAAGCCGCCCGGGTGGCCACCTCTGGTATTTCGGTACGCGGCGGGGGTCCGGTGGGAAACTACCGGGTGGACCCCGATGCCGAACACGCCATCCGCCCCGTTCCCTGGATCGACCAAGCCGTGGCTGGCGCGGATCTAGTGGTGGTGGTGGGGTCGCTCACCGACCAGCGGGCGGTGGGAATGCGGTTGGCGGGACTGCTGGACGAGGGACAGATGGTGGCGATCTCACCCGGTCGAACCTTCGGCGCTCTAGAGATGGCTTGGTGGCTCAGGGCGGGCGGGGCATCTGAAGGGATAACCCTGATCGAGTTGCAAGCCTGCCCGTTTTCGGTGGCGGCCGTGGGAACCGGGCGGTTGCAATGGGCAGAATCCACTTCGGAAGCAGCCTTGGCCGCCTACCCGGCTGACCGGGGCCAAGGCGTGAGGGAGTCTTTGGCCGCTTACTTCCCGGCCATGAAACTCTTGCCGACCGTGCTGCACACCAGTCTTACGGAGAGTTCCTGGTCGGTGGTCCCCGCGGGGATACTGGACGGACCTATCGCCCGCCAAACACCCAGAGAGCTACTGCCCGGCGCCACTCCCCTTCCCCACCCGGCGGTTCCTTCCCCGCAAATGGAATCCCTCCTGGGGGCGCTTGGGGAAGAAAGAGCGGCGGTGGCCGCCCGCTGGGGGGTGCGCACCCCGCTTGCCCCGGTTGGTGATACAAGACCGGGCTCCGATAAGGAGACGCTCAGTGGTCTGGTATTGGACGGGACGGCGGGATCGCTGGTGGCACTCTGCTCAGCCGCGGCCATGGCTTCTGTTCCCGTGCCGGTTACCTCTTCAGTGGTGACTGTGGTGTCGGCCATGTGTGGGCGCGACCTGTGGGCGGAAGGTCGTCGCTTGGAGGCTTTGGGGTGGGCCAACGCCGATCTCGACGCGGTGCGCCGAGCGGTGGGAAGAGCGGAATAGACATGGATGCAGATCTTCGCAGCATCGCCCAGGCTCGCCAGACGGTGACCGCCGCCCGGGCGGCCTTTGACAAATTCCGGGGCACATCACAGGAGACCATCGACCGGATCGTGGAGGCGATGGTGGTGGCCATCGAGCCCGAATGCGGCCGATTGGGAGAGATGGCCGCCGTCGAGACCGAGTACGGCAACGCCGAGGACAAACTGTACAAGAATCTCTTCAACGCCCTTGGGGTGTGGGAATGGCTGCGCAATGTCCGCTGTGTGGGGGTGCTGTGGCATGACCAGGCCACCAAGGTGATGGCAGTGGGCGAACCGATGGGGGTGGTGGCCGCCCTGATTCCGGTCACCAACCCCACTTCCACTGTGATCTTCAAAGTGCTGTCGGCGGTCAAAGCCGGGAACGCCATCGTGTGCGCCCCCCATCCCCGCGCGGTGCGGTGTTGTGCGGAGACGGCCCGCATCATGGCCGAGGCGGCCGAGGCGGCCGGGGCGCCCAAGGGTTTGATCAGTTGTCTCACCGAGGTGACTTTGGAGGGGAGCGGAGAGTTGATGCGTCACCGGCGGACATCGGTGGTGATGGCAACGGGTGGGACCGCCATGGTGAGAGCCGCCTACTCATCAGGAAAGCCCACTCTGGCGGTGGGGCCTGGTAATGTGCCCGTGTACGTGGGTCCCTCTATGGTCAACGAATTGGACGAAGTGGCCGAGCAGATTATCAACTCCAAGTCCTTCGACTATGGCACCGCCTGTGTCGCCGAGCAGGCCATAGTCGCCCATCGGCAAATAGCGCCCGCCCTGCGCAACGAAATGCGGCTGGCGGGCGGATATTTCTGCACCCCCCAAGAGACAGCCCGTTTGGGACGGGTGATCTTTGGGCAGCGGGGGAGCATCATCCCTTCCACGGTGGGACAGTCGGCGGCTCGCCTGGCTCAACTGGCCGGGTTCGACACACCGCCCCGCACCCGAGTCTTGCTGGCGGAACTGGATGCGGTGGGTCGCGAACATCCGCTCTCCCACGAGAAACTGAATCCGGTGCTGGCCTTCTATGTGGTGGCCGATCGGGCGGCCGGCTACCGCAGGTGCGAAGAGGTCCTCAACTTCGGGGGGATAGGGCACACGCTGGCGATTCACTCCCATGATGCCGATGATGTGGCGGAATTCGGGAGGCTGCCCGCCGGTCGCATCCTGGTCAACACCCCTTGTCTGTACGGAGGTATGGGGTACTCGGTGGATCTGGAGCCGAGTTTCATGCTGGGCACCGGCACCTGGTCGGGTTCGATATCCTCGGACAACATAACTGCCCTGCACCTGATCAACATAAAGCGGATTGCCTATCAGAACCGTCCCTGGCGAGGCCTGTGGGACGAGTTCGGCAGGTCCGGATGAACAACAACTCCCTGACCATCCGGGCATTTTTCCAGTTGGACGGGCTACAGCCCAAATTCGCGGCCTACAACGGGGCCACCGTGCAGGGATCGATTCCTCTGGCTGGCGATTCGGTGCTGGTGGGGGAAATGGCGCCGGGTAACGAGGTGTTCCGATTGGTGGACGTGGCCCTCAAAGCTTCCTCGGTGGAAGCCACCAGCCAGATCGTAGAGCGAGAGTTCGGGTTTTTTATTCTCCGCTCCCGAGTTCCGTCGGAGATCACCGTCGCCCGGGAGAGCATTCTCGGTTACTTGGGGATGTCGCTCTATGACCGTATAAAGCCCCAAATCGAGAGCGTCCAGCGTATTAACTCGGTGGAACCATATCAGGCACAGTTGCTCAACAAGTGGCGGCGGGGCAGCATGGTCGTGCCAGGGGAGACGTTGGGCATCTTGGAGTGCGCTCCGGCGGCCTATATTGCCATCGGCGCCAACACTGCGGAAAAGGCGGCGCTGATCAGCATGGTGCAGGTAAGAGCTGTTGGGCGATACGGGCGGCTGTTCATCAGTGGATCCGAAGAGAACGTGGTCACCGCCTTGGATGCGGCGGTGGAGGCGGTGGAGGCGGTAGAGGGTCGCTAGCCGGGATTATGACAGTAATCGGCGAGTACCAGGTTCGGGAGGAAGCAAAGAAGGGACGCCGCCAAATCGTTTTTCTCCCCGGGGACATCATCACCCCCCAGGCCCGGGAAACGATCGGGACGCTCGGCCTAGAACTGGTGGAGGGCCCTCTACCAGTCCCCGAGCCGCGGGCCGCCGATCCGGCCACTGCCATCCGGCGCGTGCTCTACAGAAGCTCCCCCCGCTGGATGGCGCCTGATCCCCCGGTAGGGCGACCCCGGCGTTTGGCCCGCCTGGCGGTGGTGGGAGCTGGAAACGTGGGCACCACGGTGGCACATCTGGCTGCCGCTTCCGACATGGCCTCCGAGATCACTTTGATGGATGTGGTAGCCGGGCTGGCCGCCTCGGTGGCGCTCGATGTGGAGCACACCTCGGGGATCACCGGCTCTTCGGTGAGGGTGACGGGCGGTTCGGAATCAGGATTGCTTACCGGCGCCGAGGTGGTGGTGATCACCGCCGGGCGTCCACGGTCCCCGGGGATGGACCGGGCGGGGTTGATATCCATCAACGGGAGGGTGGTTCGCTCGGTGGCCGAGGAGGTGGCGGCTCATGCTCCCGACGCAGTGATTGTGGTGGTGACCAATCCGCTGGATGAGATGACCTATGAGGCGCTTTCTGCTTCGGGATTCCCACGCCGGCAGGTGCTGGGGATGGCCGGGACGCTCGACTCCAGTCGATTCCGTTATCTGCTGGCTCGCGAAGCGGGGGTTTCCCCCAAAGATGTTCAAGCCTTCTGTCTGGGACGCCACGGTCCCCAGATGGTGCCGGTGCTATCGAGGGCCACCATCAAAGGACGTCCGGTGCAAAGGGTCCTCTCTACCGAACAGATCCAACGGTGCGTGGAGGGCACGGTGGGCGGTGGAGGGGCGGTGGTTTCGCTCCGCCGGACTGGATCGGCGTATCTCGCGCCTGGGCATGCGATCTGCGAAGTGCTGGACGGTCTGCGAGGCCAAAGAGCCGGGGCGATACCGGTCTCGGTGTTATTGGAGGGCGAATATGGAATGGAGGGGATGGTGCTGGGCGTCCCCGCTTTGTTGGGCAAGGGCGGATTGATCGAGGTAGTGGAGATGACTCTCTCCGAGGAAGAACAGCGCGCCTTGGAAACCGCGGGAGAGGAAGTCCGCTCCTCTCTGGAGGCGGCAAGGGCTATCTCGTTTTGAGGGCTACGGGGTGTAGATGAGAACCGCCATGGTGGCGGGGGTGGAGGTGGCCCTCGACCATTGGATAGGAGGCAGAAGAGTTCCCTCCGCCCACACCTTTCCCGACCTTTCCCCCATCGACGAGTCCCACATGGCTTCCCCCGCCCGGGGTGGAGAAGCCGAAGCCTCGGCCGCGGTGTCAGCCGCCACCGAGGCATTCTCTGTGTGGGGCCGCACCTCCCGGCGGGAGCGGGCGGAGATTCTGTATCGGATTGCTGAGGGGATCGACAGGCGGACAGAGGAACTTGCGGCGGTGGAGACGGTAGACAATGGATCGTTGCTTCGGTCCAACTTGGCGGGCCTGATGCCCCGGTCGGCGCACAATTTCCGGTTCTTTGCCGATAACCTCTTGGAATTGGGCCATCCTGAGTTCGACACCCGCGGTCACCGCAACCGGGTGTCCCATCAACCTTCGGGAGTGACGGTGTTGATCACACCCTGGAACGCTCCGCTGATGCTGGCCACCTGGAAGACGGCGCCGGCCTTGGCGGCCGGTAATACCGTGGTGCTCAAACCGGCCGAATGGTCACCGCTCACCGCCTCGCTTCTGGCCGAGATAACCGAGGAGGCCGGTCTTCCAGCGGGGGTGTTCAACGTCGTGCAAGGGTATGGGGAGGAAGCCGGCGCGGCATTGGTTTCCAACCCGGAGGTGGCCAGGATCAGTTTCACCGGTTCGGTGGAGACCGCTCGGCTGATCGGCGGGGTGGCGGGCGCCAACCTGGTGCCGTTCAGCTTGGAGTTGGGAGGAAAATCCCCACTGGTGATATTGGAAGATGCTGATCTGGACATGGCGATCTGCATGGCGGTGGAACAGTACGACAACGCCGGACAGGTCTGCCTGGCGGCCACTCGGCTTCTCGTTCAAGAGCGGATCCTCGACGATTTCCTGGAAGGGTTTTTGGAGAAAGCGGGTGCTTTGGTGCAGGGCGATCCCCGTTTGGGCGACACCGATTTGGGTCCGCTCATTTCCCGGCCGCACCTGGAGCGGGTGGATGGCTATGTCCGTCGAGCGACCGGGAACGGGGCGCGGGCGGTGCTGGGAGGAGGCCCGAACCGGGATCTGGGTGGCCTGTACTATCGGCCCACACTATTTGTGGACGCCACCCCCGGCTCGGAGATCCTCACCGAGGAGGTGTTCGGTCCGGTGCTCACCCTGCAGGCGTTCCGCACGGATTCGCAGGTAGTGGAGATGGCCAATTCCACCCGGTTCGGTTTGGCGGCGGCAGTGGTCACCGGTGATCCCGGCCGGGCCGAGCGGCTTGCGGCACAGATCGTTTCCGGGACGACCTGGATCAATTGCTTCTATGTGCGAGACCTTCGAGCCCCCTTCGGCGGAAGCCGCCATTCGGGGATCGGCCGAGAGGGGGGCGCCTGGAGTTTTGACTTCTACAGTGATCTGAATAACACGGTTCTCGGTCCCCGAGGCTGGAGAGAGGAGAAGGACCATGGGTGAGATCGTTGGAGTGGGATTGATATCCCACTCGCCGACGGTGATGCTTTCCCGCGAGGTGCGTTACCAGTTGAATGAGGGCAAGGAAATCAGTCTGGTGCCCGGGCTGAGAAGGCTGCGCACCGAGGTGCTGGATGTCCTTGCTGCGGACACGATCGTGATCTTCGACACCCATTGGCACACCACGGTGGAACACGTATTTTCCTCGCACGAGCGTCGCAGCGGCAAATACACCTCCGAGGAACTTCCCCGCGGCATCTCCCAGCTTCCCTACGACTACCGCGGGGACCCGGAATTGGCCGAAGCGGCAGCCCAGGCGATTACCGGCCGGGGGGTGCAGGGAACTCCCATCTGCGATCCGTACCTGCCGGTCCACTACGGGACCATCAACCTGGTCCACTACCTGTGCCGCAGTGAACGGGTGATGTCGGTGAGCATGGTCCAAACCGGAGAAACCGACGACTTCCTGCAGCTGGGAGAAGCTGTTGGTGAAGCGGTGGCTTCAGTGGACCGCCGGGTGGTGGTGCTGGCTTCGGGGGGTATGACCCATCATTTCTGGCCGTTGCGCCAATTGGTCGAGCACGAGGCTTCCGATCCGATTCACATTTTTACTCCGCAGGCCCGAGCCGCCGACGAGGTGCGACTGGAGTGGATGGCGTCGGGAGACCATGCCAGGATCATCAGGGCCATGCCCGATTATCTGCCCCATGAGCCGGAGGCCGGGTTCGGCCATTACCTTGCTATGGTGGCGTCGGTCGGTGGAGAGAAGTGCTCGGCGCCGGGTCGGCAATTCTCCGACTACGAGAACGCGACAGGCACCGGGCAGGTGCACGTCTGGTTCGACCGCCCCTCCGGAGGTTGGACAGGGTTGTCTTAGTCGTTGTCCGGTATCCGTCCCAGCACCTTGTAAAGTTTTCTTTCCGAGGCTCGCATTTCATGGGCCATGTTCAGTGCCCTCGCCCGGTTGAACTCCGGGAATCCAGCCTGCTGTTCCCCTGTCCACTCCCGGGCGAAAGAACCGTCTTGGATATGGGAGATGATCCCTCTCAGCCTGGCCCGCTCGGTTTCCTCCTCCTCGGGAGAGAGCATGCTGGTCACTTCCTGCCCGTACTGGCTGGTACGGGAATGTAGCGTAATCTGGTCCCAAAGCCCGATGTCACGATATGCCTTGGCGGTCTCGATGCCCTCCCCCGAGGCATAGAATTCCAGCATGACCGCCTCGGGACTGCACCCGGCCTCCACCAGCACTTCGCAGTAACGGCGCACCGCGTAGAGAAAACCCACCTGCTCCGCGAATAGATCTACTGTCGTCTCCTCGAGGAAACTGGATTCGATCACCCCCATCTTTGTGGATCCGATCCCTTCGCAAAGTGCCAGCATCCGCTCGAATGCCGTCTCGGTGGCGGAGTGGTGAACGGCAATGAGACTAGGGAAGCCCTCACCGCTCAAAAAGGTGTCCCTGACTCCTGCGCCGATCATTCGAGGGGCGATCAAAACCACGTCTACGTCGGAGGGGGCCTTGATAAGGCCGAAAGTGATGTTGTAGCCGCTGGCGAAAACCAACATGTTGCCCGAATCCAGGTTCGGGGCGATATCCTGCTCGAAGACTTGGGGCATCACCTCGTCGGGGACGAGAAGGAAGATGACATCGGAACGCGCTACCGCTTCGTCAACCGGAAACACCGCTAAGCCATCCTGTAGCGCCGTCTGGTATGACGCATCCCGACGGCTCCCCACAATGACACCAAGTCCGCTGTCCCGCATGTTGAGTGCCTGAGACCGACCCTGGTTGCCATACCCTACGATGCAGATGGTCTGACCAGCCAGATACGTTAGGTCGGAATCCTCCTCGAAATACATACGGGCCATCAGATGCTCCTCCTGTTGGTATCGGCCATCTCGATCATGACCTTAACAGCTTCGGATGTGCTTTTTTTTGTTGAGAGCGATGCCCATCGCTTCAGCCGGGTCGCACCCAAAGGGGGGATGGCTGAACAGCCCAATGCGCCACCACTGGCGAGGCGGTGTCACAACGGGGAAGGTAAAGGCATCTGATGCGTAGAACGTACCCCTGAGGGCTGGGATCTCCTTAGGCAGGTTGAAATATCCAGTCTCTCATCCAGTGTTTACTAATTCTTAGTTCACGTGTCTTTGCTAGAAAAAAAGACATAACCAACTCCCGGGAAGTGCCGGGTTTCTCCACCGCTTGGGAACCCACCCCTTGGGAACCCACCCCCACCACCAACAGTCCAGGTGTGGAGTCGCGAAACACGGTTGCGGCTCAATGTGGCTTCGCCGGTTTGACTTCAGGATTCTGCGGGCTGGGGAGCTCGGAACAAGGCCGCAGGTTCTTGTCCTGCAATCCCAGTATGAAGCGAAGGAGAGGGTAGAAGTCAAACCTGTTCGAGTGGGTGTTTTGACGAACTTATTGACCTTAGGGGGAAGGTCAGGTGTCACTGCGGGACGGGTCGGCTGGCGGTCCGGAGTGGATCGGCTTACCCAGCCTTACCGGTTGCGAAATTCTCCCTATCAAACGAAGGGCGTTTCAAACTCTATTTGTCCCTACAGCAGGGTATCTTTGCCATAGGCAAAAGATTTACAGAGACTAGAAAGGAGACGGCGATGAGAATGCGACGATTGCTATGTTTGTTCGCGGTGTTGGCTTTGGTGGTGGCGGCGTGCGGGGACGATGAGGAGGCTCCTCAGCCCACCACTGCCGCCCCCGCGCCGGAAACCACCTCGGCAGGCGCCCCTGAAACGACGGCGGCTCCGGACGCCATGGACGAGGAGGAAGAGCCTGCCATGGATGAGGAGGAAGAGCCTGCCATGGACGAGGAGGAAGAGCCTGCCATGGACGAGGAGATGCCGATGGGCGCCACCTACCGGCTCGGTATCTTTTCCGCTCCCACTACCGACAATCCCTGGGCGGCGCTTGACACCGAAGCCGATATCTGGAACTCCTACGTGATTCCCGGCCAGATTTCGCTTTACACCTATCAGGGCCCGACCTACACAGTGGTCCCGGCGCTAGCGGCTGACGCCAGTCCCCCTCAGGTCGAAGCTGACGGAGACGGTTACTCGGTCACGGTGAACCTGCGTTCGGGCGTCACGTGGTCGGACGGCTCGCCAATCACGGCCCACGACGCGGTGTTTACGTTCAATACCATCGCCAAGTACAACGGTCTGGGCGGCAACTTCCCCAGCATCTGGCCTTTGGCACGTGACGACGATCCCGCCACCGAGGACGATGAGTCCTCCCAGGGTGTCTCTTCCGTGGAGGCACTTGACGACCAGACCGTCAAGATTAGCTTCAACTTCGAGCCGGGGCTGGCCATCTGGCCGCTGTCAGTGGGTCTGGCTTCCATCTTCCAGCAGGCCTTCTGGGGACCGATCGTTGATTCGTCCGACGATCCCGAGACTCTCTACGCCGCCTCCGGGCTGGGCGCTCCCAACGCATCCGGTTTCAACTCCACTGAATGGGAACCAGGTGCTTTTTGGCGCAATGTGGCTTTAGGGGATTACTGGGACGCTGGCAGCCAGTACACGGTCTACAGTTCCGGAGCGGTGGAGTACACCAGTGACGGCGTCACCGAGAACTGGGGTGGTGAGCCCGGCGGCGATGTTGTGGCTGACTACACCGAAGGCCCGTTCGTCTCCGAGACTATCTATTCCATCTACACGGACCAGAACGCCGCGGTGCTGGCGCTGACCGAGGGCGAAGTCGACTTCTTGTTGAACCCGCTCGGTTTGCAATCCGGTCTGCGCAACGAGATCTTGGCGGCGCCCAATCTCGAAGTGGCGGTCAACGAGCAGAATGGTTTCCGCTATCTGGCCTACAACACCCGTAAGTTCCCGATGAGCGAGACCGCCTTCCGGCAAGCGCTGGCCTGCCTGATCGACAAGGACTTCATGGCCAACACGGTGCTGGGTGGCACGGCCATCTCGATCAACTCGCTGGTGCCGCCGGGCAACGCCTACTGGTACAACCCCAACCTGACGGCCCCCTGTGCCGAGCAGAGCACTCAGGAAAGAGTGGCGTCAGCGGTGCAGATCCTGAAGGATGCGGGCTGGACCTGGGATGTGGAGCCGGCCTGGGACGAGGGCAACCGTGACGTGATCCCCAAGGGAGAAGGCTTGCGCGGCCCCGGCGGGGAGAGCATAGATCCGCTCACCCTGCTCGCTCCAGGACCCGGTTACGATCCGATGCGGGCCACCTACTCGCTGTTCATCGAGGAGTGGGCCACCGATATGGGCATCCCGCTCTCTGCTGAACCCACCGGGTTCTCGGTGATCGTGGACAAGGTGTTCCCTCCGGCTGACCCACTCGGGTTCGACATGTACATCCTGGGGTGGGGACTCACTCCGTTCCCGGACCACGTGTTCGACTTCTTCCGGTCCTCCGCCGACTCGGCGTTAGGCGGGTTCAATACCCCCGGGTATTCCAATCCCGCCTTCGACGAACTGGCCGATCAGTTCGACAGGGCCAAGACGCTGGCAGAGGCGCGTGATCTGATACATCAGGCTGACGCCTTGATCGCTGAGGATCTGCCTTACGTGACGCTGTTCACCACGCCCCTCATCGAGGCATACTCGAATCAACTCACCTTCCCGTACACCACAATTCTCGACGGTTTGCAAAACTTTGGTGCGTTGACGGGAGTGGTCACGATCGGCTGATCCCACCACAATGTGACCCTGGGGAGCTGTCGTCATAAGTGACGGCTCCCCACGGGTCCTGTAAGGAGACATGCAGGTAGTTAGAAGGGCAGACACGTGGTCCGATATCTGATACGACGGCTGGTCCAGATGATATTTCTGTTTCTGGTCTTCCTGACGGTGACATGGTTCCTGCTCTACATCCTTCCTGGCGATTCGGTCGCGCTGAAATATGCAGGAAACCCCAACATCCCGCCCGAGGCCAGGGCAGTGGCGCTGGAGCGACTCGGTCTGGACAAGCCGGTGCTGATCCAATTTCGGGACTATATGGTCAACTTCTTCCAGGGGGATCTAGGGGTTTCCTTCAATCAATACCCGCGGCCGGTTACCGAGATCATCGCAGAGCGTTTGCCTCGCACCCTGGTCCTGTTTCTGACCGCTCTGGTTACCTACTACTGGGCCGGGTTTGTGGCCGGCAAATATTTGGCCTGGCGTCGGGGGAATCGAGGGGAGATGTTGATCACGGTGTCCGGGGTGGGACTCTACACAACCTTCCTACCGTTTTTCGCCCTGATGCTGATCTGGTTCTTCAGTGTCCAGTTGGATCTGCTGCCCATCTCCAAGTTTCTTAATCCCGAGCAGTGGCGGGATGCTCCGTTCGCGGCCAATCAGGTGTTCATGCGCCTCTTCTGGGTGACTCTGATCTTTTCCCTTGCGATGTTCGCGGCGAGTTTCGCCGCGCATCGGACCAATAGTCGGCGGTTGGAACGGACCCTGCGGTGGGGGGGCATCGCCTTGGCGGTGGCCGGATTCTTCTTCTACTGGTTCGGGACCCAGTCGGGCCAGGACATGCGAGTCTATGCCGGGGATATCGGGTTTCACATGATCTTGCCGGTGGCAACCCTGGCCCTGTTGAATTTTGCAGGAGTGATGCTTTTGACCCGCAGTTCCATGCTGGAGACTATGCGGGAGGACTACATCCTTACTGCCCGTGCCAAGGGCTTATCAGAGGGAGTGATCCGTGATCGCCACGCGGCGCGGACCGCTCTACTGCCGGTGACCACCTCCCTGGTCTTGGCGGTGGCCACGGTAATCGATGGTGGAGTCATCACCGAAGCGGTGTTCTCCTGGCCGGGCATGGGTGAGATCTTGATCTCCTCGGTGTTGAGTGAGGACATTCCCCTAGCGGTTGGGGCGTTTTCCTTCATCGGCATAATGGCGTTGATCGGGCACTTCGTGGTGGATGTGCTCTATGGGGCGCTCGATCCTCGCATCCGGGTGACCGAGCATGGATGAGATGATGATTGCTCCCGAGGAAGCTCCCCTCGAGGATCCGCTTATCTCGGAGATTATTGGTGGGGAGGTGGACTCTTGGTGGAAGATCCGTTTGGCTCTCATGCGGCGATCCTTCCGGGACAACTGGAAGATCTTCCGCCGTAACAAGGTCGGTGTGTTGGGATTGGTGATCATCGCCTTCTGGGCGATTATGGCGGTTATGCCCACAGTGTTCTTTGCCACCGGGTTCTGGAACCCGGCAATTTATCACCCGGTCACCGGCTTGGAACTCGATCCGCCCACCCGCACCATGATTATGGTGGAGCGCCTAACCGATCCCACCACCGAGATCGACCCCCGGGCGGCGTTGCTGGACGGACGGATCCCCGACACCCTTCAAGTAGGCGACACTTTCGATCTCCCACTGCAGCCTGCGCCTCCCGACGGTCGGCACTGGCTGGGAACCGATCCGCTGGGCCGCGACATCATGTCCCAGTTGATGCACGGGGCCCGCGCATCCTTTTTCCTGGGAATTCTGGCGGCGGTGGTGACGGTGGTGATTGGGACCACGATCGGGTCGATGGCGGCGTATTTTGGAGGGATAGTGGACGCTGCTTTGATGCGGTTCGCCGATCTTCTGATAATGATTCCCGGCGTGGCTCTGCTGATCGTGATCGGAGGGCTTTTCACCTTCCAACTATGGCACCTGGCGGTGGTGATCGGGGTACTTTCGGGTTTTGGCGGCACGGCCATCGTCCTCAAATCCCAGGCGCTGGCGGTGAAGGTCAAACCGTTTATCGACGCCGCCCGGGTGGCGGGAGGGTCTGCCCGTCACATCATCTTCTATCACCTGATTCCCAATGTGATGCCGCTCAGCGTTCTCTACATGATGTTCACCGTTACCGGCGCCATCCAATCCGAAGCAGTTCTGTCTTTTCTGGGAATCCTCAACACCGACACTTCCTGGGGCCTGATGATGAATCTGGCCAGGACCCAGGGTTACCTGCTGCAGGTGACCAATTATTGGTGGCTGACCATCCCGCCGGGCCTGGCAGTCACATTTCTGTCCATGGCCTTCTTCCTGGTGGGAAGGGGGATGGACGAGATTGTCAACCCGAGGTTGCGTAGACGATGACTGCTCCCCAAAAGCTTCCCCTGGAGGTATCCGCCGGTCGCGCTCCATTGCTCGAGGTCGACGGTCTGGTGATGCGTTACGACACCGAGGCGGGGGAGGTCTCGGCGGTGGAGAATGTCAGCTTCTCACTGGGCCGGGGGGAGGCGATGGGGCTGGTGGGGGAGTCGGGATGCGGGAAGACTTCCGTGGCTCTCTCCCTTCTGCGTCTTGCGCCCGAGAACGCCCGGTACCAAGCGGGGTCGGTTCGTTGGGAAGGAGTGGATCTGTTGGAGCTTTCTGACGAGCAGATGCGAGGGTACCGGTGGGCCGAGATCTCGATGGTGTTCCAAGGGGCGATGAACGCTTGGAATCCTGTGTATCGGGTGGGAAAGCAGATTCGGGAGGCGATGGATCAGCACTTCAATCCCCCATTGAGATCCTCTGAGAGAAATCAGAGGGTTGATCGGCTGTTCAGAATGGTGGGGCTAGATCCGGCGGTGCAGAACCGCTATCCCCACGAGCTGTCGGGGGGAATGCGCCAGCGGGCGGTGATCGCCATGGCGCTGTCCTGCGAACCCAAATTGATCATCGCCGATGAGCCCACCACCGCCTTGGATGTGATAGTGCAAGCCCAGATCCTTGAGGAGTTGAAAGGGATCCAGGAGGATCTGGGACTCTCGATCCTCTACATCAGTCACGATATGGCCGTCATTGCCCAAGTGACCGACACCATCGGAGTGATGTATGCCGGGAAGTTAGTCGAGTTGGGTTCGACCGAGGAAGTGTTCCACCGGCCCCGCCATCCATATTCGTATCTGCTGCTGTCCTCCATTCCGTCAGTGACCGGTCCCCGCCGCCGACCGGTCTCCTTGGAAGGGACGCCGCCCAACCTGTTGGCGCCCCCGTCGGGTTGCCGATTCCACCCCCGCTGTCCGTGGGCGACGGAACAATGTCGCCAAGAGGAGCCTCCCATGATGCCGATCGGACCTTCCCAGTGGGCGGCGTGTTGGAATTCCGAGCAGGTCCCCGAGATGGGAGAGCAACTCCGATGAGCCTGGTAAAGGTCAAAGGGCTTCGTAAGTTGTTTCCGGTATCGCCCGGGCTCTTCCGTCGCAACACCGGATTCGTGCACGCGGTGGACGATCTCAATTTCGAGATCGGGGCAGGGGAGAGTCTCGGGCTGGTCGGGGAATCGGGGTGCGGAAAGACTACTACCGGCCGGATGCTGGTCCGATTGGAAACGCCCGACCAGGGGAAGATCTCACTGACCCAGGACGATGGGACGCAGATGGATCTCGTCGATCTCAATGCTGATCAGCGGGCCAAGTTTCGCCGTCAGGTCCAGATGATCTTCCAAGATCCCTACGAATCCATCAACCCGAGGCGGACCGTCTTCGAGACGATTGCCGAGCCGCTTCTGATTCACGGGATCGGCGATCTGAGCACCCGGGAAGAGCAGATAAGAGAGATGCTGGGCAAGGTAGGACTGGCCCCGCCGGAGTCATTCATGTTCCGCTATCCCCACGAACTGTCGGGTGGGCAACGCCAGCGAGTCGCTATTGCCCGCGCTCTCATCCTGCAGCCCCGCCTGGTGGTGGCAGACGAACCGACTTCCATGCTGGATGTCAGCATCCGCATTTCGATCATGGAGTTGATGTCCCGCTTGGCGAGGGAGTTTGGCGTCTCATATCTCTATATCACCCATGACTTGGCGGTGGCCCGGTACATGTGCGACCGCATCGCGGTCATGTATCTGGGGAAGGTGGTGGAGATAGGGGAGACCGAGCAATTGCTGGCCAACCCGCTGCACCCCTATACGCAGGCGCTGTTATCGGCGGTGCCGGTTCCCGACCCGGCGCGTCCTCCACCGGAGGTTCGCATCAAGGGAGGCATCGGCAAAGCTGTAAATCCGGCGCCCGAGTGCCGTTTTGTCGACCGCTGTCCACAAGCGGCCAACATCTGCCGGACGACCCCTCACCCACCCTTGGAAGACAAGGGCGGCGGCCGTCTGGTTTCTTGCCACTTGGTGGACCGTCTTCCCGTTTGACTCTTTCCCGGCGGCTATATAACGACATTTGTAGGAAGGAGATTCATGGCAACCGGAGGGAGCGGGACAGCAGTGCGGCGCATAGCCATTGTTGGCGGAGGGATTTCAGGGCTTGGCGCCGCATGGAGGCTGCATCACCACCCGGACCAGTTTGACTTCCGGCTGTTCGAGGCCCAGCGGTCGCATTGGCGGAAATGCGGTCACCATGGACATGCCGCAGGATGACGGTAGCTCGATTCCCTTCGACATTTCGGTCACCGCTTGTATCCCATCGGTGTATCAGTACATCGTGTCGTTGATGAACCAGTTCGGTATCGAATTGACAGTCACCGGTTTCTGATCTGGAATGACCCGCTTGTGGTGGGCGGGTTCAGTCCGAGGGTTTAGCGACCAGTGGAGGTCATCCCTTCCCAGGCGGTGGGTGATTGGTACTCGGGGGTGGAGTGCCGTCGGGAACGAAAACTGTGGCCCAGAGGGGGTTTCGGCCAATGGCACAGGTGAGGCGAGGATGGATCACATCTGCTTTGCACCAGTACCAGCCGGGCCGGGTTTAGTCGTTCAGTGTCTTTTCGTAGGTGACCGAGGTCAAAAGCCGGTCCTCAGGAATGTCGTAGTAGGTGCGCAGTACAGCTTGAGAATCGGCCGAAAGACGATAGCCGCCCTTTTTCAGATTGCCCCGCGCCTTGTAGTTGGCGGCGTAGGTTCCCACGATGATCCTCTTTAGGCCCGCAAGGTGCGTCTCGATGTGCCGGCGCAATGCCGAAGCCACTCCTTGTCTTTGACAGTGTGGGAGGATGTAGGCATGACGGAGCAAGGCCACTTCTCCCATCGGTTCGCTTCCCATCACCCCGATAAGAGCGTCGTCGATCAACGCCCCCCACCAGGTCATTCGCTGGCCTTCTGCCGTCCACTGCGTCTCGTCCATCTCCGGATCGTGAAGTTCTTCCTGTGGAAGGAACTCCTGGTACCACCGGGCGGCGATGTTGATCACCTCCACCGCCCGCGCTCTATCCCGGGAAGTGAGTTCTCGGATAACGAGGCGGTTTTGGGTAATGTCGACCATCCCCTTATCCGAGGAGTGGAGCCGGGGACCGGTGGAGGGTGGTCCCTGCATTCCAAGACATGCCCACCCGTCTCCAGTAAGAGCCGATAATCTCCCTGGGTGCCAGGCGGTGATGCTCCTCGGCAGGCGAAGGGAACAGCGATAGGTGGGCTTCTCCCTCCCATCCGTCGGCGATCTCCACGTCGTAACCCCGCGTCTCGACCAGTTCATCCATGGATGCGGTTCCGTCCGATTCGATGGTGGGAAAGCGCCGGGAATGCAACATCGGCAGGGCGTTGACGAAGCCCCCATGATCGCAAGGTTTGGTGAGGGTAAGCCGGGCTTCGGCCAGACGACGTCCGTTTGACGACAGAGTTGCGCCGAAATCCCCGCCCTTCTCCAGCCGGGGGCCGGCCCGTCCCACCACTACCGGGCGGGTCATGTGGATCTCTCCCAGCCGTTTGGGATACCCCTGGTGGTGGCCTCGCATCATCGAATAATCCGTGTCGACCCAGATGTAGACGCACCGGGACCATGTGTGGTTTCCATACCGGCACCTTACCACCAGAAAACACTCCCTGTACTGGGAGCGAATCGGGTCCAGCAACTCTTCGCCCGAATCCGAACATGATTGCCATTCCGCCCAAATCATGGCAACCGCTCCGGGATCCTCGCGGGCGGGTTCCAGGGGAGGGGACAGGATCTCGCGGACTCTTTCGGGATCAGTTCGGTACTCGATGGTCAACATTTCACCTGAATAGTGCCAGGGCGGGTAGGGGAGAAGAGAAGCCCTGCCGGTGGGGCTTTGGGGGAAGAGGAATCCAGAAGGTGAGGTGATGGTTGGCTCCCGTATCGAGGGTCGATCCCAAATTCAAATCCTACACTTCGACAGATAGGCGGAAGCGCCTGGAATGACCTCACGGGTGGCGGATGCGAATGCGGGTAGATGTTGATATCCAGGATCCCACGTTGTATGCCCGTAAGGTTCCCCATGAAGTCTTTCGGTATCTGAGGCGCCACGCTCCGGTTTCCTGGCATGACGAGGAGGACGGGAGAGCTGGCTTCTGGGCGGTAGTGCGATACCGAGATTTGTCCTTGGTCAGCAGTGACTGGCGGACCTTCTCCTCGGCGCAGGGATCGACTCTGGAGGAGATGACCCCTGAGGAGTTGGCGGCTCGGCGTTCCATGATGGATCTCGATCCTCCGGCACATAGCCGTATTCGCCGATTGCTGTCGCGCGGGTTCACCCCCAGGGTGGTGTCCGCCTACGAGACCGCCTTCCGGTTGATGACCGCCGAGGTGCTGGCCGAGGTGCTTACCCGCGGCGAGTTCGATCTGGTGGGGGCGATTTCCAAACAGATCCCGGTGCTGTGGCTGTGCGAGCACATGGGCATTCCCCGACACATGTCGGACCGTTTGATCGAGTGGACCGACCGGATGCTGGTGGGCGATTCCGATCCGGAGTACTGGGAGGATCGTTCCGATCCGAATTGTCGGTTTGCCCCCTTTGGCAGCCCGGCGGGTCTGGAAGCCTTTCAATATGCCGCCAAATTGGCTGCCGAGCGCCGTGCCCGGCCGGGCGACGACATGATCAGTCGGGTGCTTCAGGCTGAGCCGGGAGGAGAACCTCTCACGGAAGCCGAGTTCAACAACTTCTTCGCGGTGTTGATGATCGCCGGCCAGGAAGCCTCCCGGCATTCCATCAGCCAGGGGGTGCTGGCGCTGATGGATCGTCCCGACCAGATGGAGGACCTACAGGAGGGACGCCCCGGCTTGATGGACCGGGCTGTGGAGGAGATCATCAGGTGGGCGACGCCCATCTACCACTTCCGCCGCACCGCCACCCGAGAGGTGGAACTAGGCGGTCAGATCATTCGGCAAGGCGACAAGGTCACTATCTGGTATATCTCCGCCAACTTTGACGAGGAAGTGTTTGAGGATCCCTACCGGTTCGACATAGAACGCCGCCCCAATCCCCAGGTCAGTTTCGGGAAGGGTGGACCCCACTTTTGCCTGGGGGCGGCTCTGGGACGATTACAGGTGAAAGTGGCCATAGAGGAGCTGCTACCGCGCATGTCCGATCTTCGTCTGATCGGACCGGCTGAGCGACTTCAATCCAATTTCATTCACGGAATCAAGCGAATGCCGGTGAGAGTAGTGGGTGGCTGAAGTCTGCCTGGATTGCAGGTGGTTAGAGGAACAGCAATAAGGTCACTGCGATGATGAGGGCAAACGACGCACCAATTGAGGCTGCCAGAGGGAGACAGCCACCCTTCTTTTTGGGCTTTGGTTCTGTCTTGGGCCGTGGTTGAGGTTCCTCGCCAGCTTTGATAGCGTCTATGAGCCTTTGCGAAGTGTCCCAGGGTTTCTTGCTGACTGTTTGGCCTCGCAGAAGGCCATCCAGTTGTGACCAGATCCGGGTTACTTCGTTCACGGCGGCGACTGCCATCACCTCCCAGTTGTCCTGCAGTCCCACCCTTGTCAGGTTGGCTGAGCCGACCAACGCGGCCGTCGCGGCTCCAGCTTTACGGTCTGCAACCACCCAGGCTTTGGCGTGAAGCATCGACTTTCCCTGTGCGCTTCTGGCGCTGCGATACCAATTGAGAACCCGAATATCTCGACGCCTGAGGAAGGCAATAGCCTTTCGTCGATCGGGGTCAGTTCCCTTTTCGAAATGGTGTGGCTCGGTGTCACCAATGATCAGGGTCACAGGCCGTCCCGTTGTGTGCTCCTGCAACCAGGCCAATCCCCAGATGCTGGCATATCCGACGGCTACATAGAGATGTCCGTCGGGATGATTGTTCAGGAACCTCTCGATGTGTGCCTGAGTGTTGTCGCCCCGCATGGTCAGACTTCAATCCAGTTCATAGATATATTTGATCTCGGGAGAATATCTTCAGCAGTTATTGATTTCAAAACGACAGACGACGAGGGCGCAGGATAAATGAAGGCAATCCGGGCAGCGATGCTAACTCCTCTTACCGGCCCTTTGGGTTTGTATGGCCGGGCGGCGGGAGAGGCCTTAAGGTTATGGGCCGAGCAAGTCGCCGAATCGGGATCCGTTGATCTCACGGTTCACGATTCCCACCCCGATCCTGCCGCTGCGGTAAGAACCGCCGAATCCGCAGGGTTCGATGTGCTGTTCGGACCCTACGGAAGAGGGCCGGCGTTGGCGGTTGCCCGGGCGACCTCCCGATTGATGTGGAACGGAGGAGGGGCTACCGCCCGGCTGGCTCGGCCCAGATTCTCAAACGTGGTGAATGTCTTGGCGCCGGCGTCTTCCTACTTGGAGGGTGGCCTGACAGCCATCCGGTCGTCCGATCCTCAAATTCGTTCGATGGTCGTGCTTCACACTGGGAAAGGCTTTTCGGGAGAGGTGGCGCGGGGAGCGATGTCCGCTGCTATGCAGCTAGGCATTTCGTGCGCTGATGCGCTGTTCCAGCCGGGGCAAGCCGAGGCTTCGCTGTCGGGGCTTCCGGGTGGCGAAGTGCTGGCGATGGTGGGATCGTTCCAAGACGAGTTGGCGATACTGCGGACCTTGGATCGCGGTAGGTGGAGAGCGGTTCTATCGGTTGCGGCTGGGGTGGATGAGGTATTGGAAGCCCTCGGAGACCGACGAGAAGGTCTGATTGGTCCCGCCCAGTGGACGCCCGCCAGCGTTCGTAAACCCGCGGCCGGCCCTGAAGCGGATTGGTTTGTTGGCGCTTACCGTCGCCAGGTCGGGGTTGCTCCTCCCTATCCCGCCGCCCAGGCTCTGGCCGCGGCTCTGATCTGGTCGGAGTGTGTCCGAATGACCGATGCTCTGGACGATGGGACCTTGATGGCCCAAGCTCGGCGGCTCGACACCCGCACTTTTTACGGCGCGTTCCGCCTCGATCCCGTCACCGGTTTGCAGGTGGGCCACGAAGTGGTGACCGTCCAGTGGCAGAACGGCCGTCGTTGTGTGGTATGGCCCCCGCATAGGGCCCAAGCCAGCCTCCTCCTTCCTCGACTATGGGGAAAGGTGTCCACGTAGTTGCTAAACACTTGGGAGTACTCCGGCTGCAAAAGCGCATCCCGAGTTTCCAAGTGGGAGCGACCGGTTGCCGCTACCGCTGGGGGTTTCGGAAACTACACTCTATTGCTATACACAGGCGCTTGGGGCATGCGGGGTGAGATGTCGGGAGAGTGTTGGTTTAGCGCGCAGCGCGGGCGGGTGGTCCACTAGGCTTTTGCCGTCACTCCCCGATGTGATCTCGCCCCGATAGGCAGACGCCGCGGCCTCGGATAACAAGCCGCTCAGGGCTTATTGGGAGAGTTGGAGTTGCCTCCCGTTTCATTAGATGGTCACAGATCATAAAATAATCGTTTCAGGCCTAACAGGACCTTGACAAACGGTTCTGTTACCGGACGGGTTAGGCGTAAACCTCCGAGAGTAAGCGTTGCAAGCGCCAGGGCGAGGACGATAACTCTGCACAAGAATCCCTTAATGATGCGGTTGGTCAAAGTTGCTCTTTGCATCTGCGTAGCGTGTCAATGCTCTGTGGCACTGTGGTCATAGCCCACCGAACCCGAGCCCATTCTTTCCGCTTGATGTCCGTTGGGGTTGGGAGGCGTTGCCCGGATGGGCTGACAGGCAACCTTCACCGCATTCCCAAGAACGCCCGTCGCACGTGGGGGTCGGCCAGTAGATCTTGGGAGGGGCCCTGATAGGAGTTCCGTCCCGACTCGAGCACATATCCGCGGTGGCTGGCTTCCAGGCCCTGGCGGGCGTTCTGCTCGATCATCAGCACCGTGAGCCCGATTTCCCGGTTGAAGCGGCGAATCGACTCCATTACCTGTCGGGTGATAATCGGCGCCAACCCCGCCGAGGGTTCGTCCATCAGCACCAGACGCGGCTCGTGCATCAGCGACCGTCCGATCTCGAGCATACGCTGCTCTCCTCCCGACATGGTGCCGGCGGCCTGTCCGGCCCGTTCGGCGAGCCGGGGGAACAGGCTGTAGACGTACTCGATCCGCTCGCGTATCCGCGCCTTGTCGGGCTCTACGTACATGCCAAGCTCCAGGTTCTCGTGCACGGTCATCTGCGAGAAGACACTGCGCAGCTGTGGCACCATGGCGATCCCGGCGGTGCGCAACATGTCCTCGGGGGCGACGCGGGTGATGTCCTGCCCGTCACACAGCACCTGCCCGGAAGTCACTGCGGCCAGGCCGTAGATCGCTTTGAACACTGTGGACTTTCCTGCTCCATTGGGTCCGATAACGCAGACGATCTCACCTTGGGCCACTTCCAGGTTGACATCGCAGATAACGTCATGGCCGGGGTAATACCCGGCGCACACGTCGCGCAGTTTGAGCAGCGGTCCTTCGATGGTTACTTGGGCTCCTCGCCTTCTGCACCGAAATAGGCTTCGATAACAGAAGGGTTTTCCACAATCTGGCTGGGCGTCCCCTCGGCCAGCTTGGCGCCTTGGTTTAGCACCACCACCCTTTGACAGAGGTCGGCTACAAACTGCACGTTGTGCTCGACCAGCAGGAAGGCCACGCCGGCGGTTCGGTTCACTTCCCGGAGACGATCGGCGATATCGGCCACAAGGCTCGGGTTCACTCCGGAGGTGGCCTCATCCAGCAGGACCAGCTTCGGGTCGCACATTAATGCCATGCCGATCTCCAGGAGACGCCGCTGGCCCCCGGAAAGGGTGCCGGCCCGCTCCTGTCGCAACCGGGCCAGCAGCAGGAATTCCAGTAATGAATCCACCTTGCGGTGAGTGTCGGGGTCGGTCCTGGTGAACAGTTTCCGCATACCAAGTCGTCTCCACTGGATGCTCAATTCCATGTTCTCGCAGACAGTGAGTTCCGGGTAGACGCGGATTAATTGAAAGGTACGGGACATTCCCAAGCGGGCCACTTGATGCGGGCGGTGGCGGGTGATGTCAACTCCATTGAAGCTGATCGAGCCCTCGTCTATAGCCGACACTCTGCTCAGACAGTCGAACAGAGTAGTCTTGCCGCTCCCGTTGGGTCCGATGAGACCCACCATCTCACCTTCGCCCACGCGGATGTCCACCTGGTCGACGGCGGTGAGCCCGCCGAAACGCTTGACAACTCCTCGTGCCTCCAACAGTGCGGTCACGGCTCGTCCCCCTGCTCCTCGGGGGCGGCCTTGCGTCCCACCCAGCGTCCCCACAGGGCGGTGACCGATGTCCCCCGGTGGTCAAAGAGTCCCACCAGGCCCCGAGGTAGGAACAGGACGATCACGATCAAAAGCGCTCCCTGGGCAATCAAGTGGTAGTCCAGGAGGTTCGCCCACAAGACCTCGCGCAGCCAGTACAGCAGTGCTGCTCCCACCACCGGTCCGGCGACAGTGCCGAGTCCCCCGAGCATGGTGCCCATCACCGCATCGATAGTGCGTACCTCCACGAAGGCGATGTCGGGGTCGACGAAAGTGTTCTGATAGGCCCAAAGTCCACCGAAGAGCCCGGTGGAGAGTCCCGCGAAGCTGAACACGGTGACCTTGAATCGGGTAGTGTCGATGCCCCGCATTTCGGCGCCGATCTCGTCCTCTCGGATTGCCACCAGCGCCGAGCCAAAACGGGTCCTGCGCAACCACCAGGTGAGAGCCACCAGCATGGCCACCAAGGCCAACTGTATGTAGTAGAACAGCGGCCGGTTGAGGTAGGGAGGCAAGGTGAGCCCCACGCCTCCGCCGGTGATTCCCCCCGAAACCCTCACGATCTCTCGCATAGCGACAAATGTTCCCAGCATGGCGATCGAGAAGTAGGGCCCTTTTAGTCTCATGGTGACTCTTCCGATAGCCGCCGCCAATAGGCCGGCCACCAACGCACCCAACCCGATGGCGGGGATGGGTGACCAGCCGATTTGCGGGCCGTTGCTCTGAAGCGACAACAAAATGGCCGTCGTATAGGCGCCTATGCCGAACCACACGGCGTGGCCGAAGTCCACGTAGCCGGTGAACCCCCCGGTGAGATTCCAATTCACCGCCACCCCCACGCTGGTGAGCATCAGAGTAAGGGTGAAGAGGGTGGAGTTGGTGACAGAGGGAACAAGCGGCAACACCGTTAGGAAGACCAGCACCACCAAAGAGACGGTCCATCCTGTCTGAGATAAACGACGGCGCTTCGCGACCGTCCCGCGCAGCAGATCGTTGGCAGAGCCCCTACCCATGAGGACCTCTCAATGCCAAGTGGCTGTCCCGAGTCATGATGCCGTGGCGTCCACAGGTCGCAGGCCTTTGAAGATGCCCTGGGGACGCAATACGAGCGCCACTACCAGAAACACGAACGAGGCCACCACCGCCAGATTGGTTCCGATGCGGGGAATGTAAATGGCCAACCCCGCCTCTACGATTCCCAGCGCCATCGCCCCGCCTAAGGCTCCCCTCACCGACCCGAGGCCTGCCATGGCGGTGATAGCAAAGGCCTTGAGGGTGAGCGGCGGGCCTTGGAATGGCTGGATCGCCAGCACCGGGCTGACCAGGGCGCCGGCCAAGCCGGTGATACCGATGCACATGGCAAAGGTCAATGCGTAAACCCTGGAGACGTCGATGCCGAGGATGCGGGCCGCCTCGCGATTCTGGGCAGCGGCCCGGATGCTCTTGCCGAGGCGGGTGTGCATCAGGAACATAGTTAAGGCGCCAGCCACAGCCAGGGCCACGATCAGTATCCAGAACCGGGTGACGGGCACGGTGACCCCGTCGGTAAGTTCCCAGGCGCCTCCAAGAGCGGTGTCGGTGCGGCGGAAATCGGCCGAGAAGATGAGCTTCATGACGTTTTGCAATATGATCGCAACACCGAACATCACCAGAAGCGATACCAGGTGTGAGCGGTCGGTCACCGGGTTCACAACCAGACGTTGAGTGGCGTAGCCCAGGGCCAGCATCACCAAGAAAACCAAAGGTGCTGATGCAAAGGGATCCACCCCCCACAGCTCGTTGGCCAGCCAGGCCAGATAAGCGCCGATCATCACGAACTCGCCGTGGGCGAAGTTGATCACGCCCATTACACCCCAGATAATCGAGAAGCCCATTACCAGGATCGTGTACATGCCGCCCAGAGCGATACCGTTGATCAAGGCCTGTGCCAGTTGGGAACCCGTGCCACGGCTGAGCGTTTCCGCAGCCGGGAGTGAAAATTCGGCCACTGCCGCGGCAGCGGGGGCCACCACCCGGATCTGGCCGTCCTGTACCTGGACTGTGCCCATCGGCTTGGCGGTATTGACGCCCCGGTCATCAAAGGAAATGGGACCATAAAAAGTGTCGGCCTGCAGGGAATGCAAAGCTTCTCGCACCGCATCCGTATCGGTGGCGCCGGCGGCCTCGATAGCCAGTTGCAAAGCCAGAGCCGAGGCGGTGGCGCTGGCAGCCTGGTAAACAGGTGGCTCGCCCCACAGGCTCTCGTAATATGCGGAGTAGTCGGAGGCAGTTCCGAAGTAGGGACCTTCGTAGGCCATGACGGGCTCCCACTGGGTGGGCCCCAGCACCCCGTTCACATCTTCACCCAACTCCTCAACCAGCTTGGGATTGGACGGGCCCACGGTGATCAGCATCCCTCTGGGGGCGAATCCAAGTTCTTTGGCCGAGTTCACGAACAGGACCGCATCGTTGTAGTGGCCTCCGCCCACGAAGATATCCGGGTCCAAGTCCCGAAATTTGGTCATGATGGCAGAGACGTCCTGGATGTCCTTGGGATAGGTCTCTACTGCCAGCACCTCTATATCGTTGTCTTCGAGGTGCCGGATTGCCCCGTTGGCCACGGAGGTGGGAAACGAGGTGTCCTCGTAGGCGATGACCGCGCTGCGCGCCCCTTGATCGGCCAGCAACTCGACTCCCGACTTCGTGTAGTCGCTGGCGATGGTGGCCACCAGGAACAAGTTCCGGAAACCGCGCTCGAACATGGTATCCGACGTGCCGTTTCCCTCCACCATGATTACATTGTTTGCCTCGGCGATGGCGCTGGCGCCCGTGGTCAGGCCGCTCGAGTAGGGACCGAGCAGAAAGTCGACACGGTCGTCGTCGATGAGTTTCTGCACCAGGTTCGCCGCCGTGTCGGCGTCTGACTCGTCGTCGTAGTAGATGATTTCCGCCGCGTACCGTTGTCCGTCGATTTCGATGCCACCGTATTCCTCGTTCACCCACTTCACCCAGGTGTCGTACCCCTGCCGGGAGTCGCGGCCCTCCACTGCAAATATGCCCGTTTCGCTCAAGGCGGCGCCGATACGCACCGTACCTGCGAACCCTCCTTCGGGGCCGGCTGTAGGGGAAACATCAGAGGTAGGGGTGCTCCTGTCGCCAGTTGCTCCGCAACCGGCAAGAAAAAGTAACACGACGGCCGCCCCAGCAAGGTTGCCGAACTGGCGCTTACGGGGGCGGTTCTGCGGAGTAGACAGTGGAAAGACCTTAACCTCGGAAAATATGTTAACGGCCTTAGACCTACGAAGGCGGAGATTCGAGTCTCGCCCAATCATCCGCAAATCAGCCCTGCCGGGCCCACCCCCACCGCCGCCATGCCGGTTGGAACGAGGTGCGGGCAAGCTCTCGCCCACCGTTGCCACCCCGTGTCGGAGAAGCCGTTACCGGCATTGAGAAGACGGTTCGGGTCCGGTGGAACCATGCCGGACAGGTTGAGCCGTCTTGTTTGGAACCCGTCCTGGGGTGGAACCCTGCCCGAGGACGGTGCTTGTCGATCAGCACACTATGTGATGTGACTGTGACAAAGAGATGGCCAGTGCCCTTGGGAGTTCACCGAAACCCCCGGAGCAGGACCCCCTTTTAAAGAAAAGGCGTTCGGGCATCACATCCGGAACACGCCGAAGGAACTTGTTCCCTTCACGGGACCGGAATGGACTGCCGACAGGGCGATGCCCAGCACGGTACGGGTGTCCCGGGGGTCGACCAACCCGTCGTCCCAGATGCGGGAAGTGGCGAAATAGGCCAGTTCCTCGGCCGAGATCTGGTTCTCGATCTTGGCCCTGATGGCGGCGTCGAGATCGTCGTCGTAGGGTTCCCCGCGGTTCTCGGCGGCGGCCCGGCGGATGATGGACATCACCCCGGCCAACTGCTTGGGTCCCATCACCGCGATCTTGTGATTGGGCCAGCCGAACATGAAACGAGGGTCATACGCCCGACCCGACATTCCGTAATTACCGGCCCCATAGGAGACTCCCGCCAGAAGGGAGATGTGAGGGACGGTGGAGTTGGCCACCGCATTGATCATCTTGGCCCCGTCTTTGATGATCCCCCGCTGCTCGTAGTCCTTGCCAACCATGTAGCCAGTGGTGTTGTGAATGAAGATGATCGGAACGTCGTATCGGTTGCACAGCATGATGAACTCGGTGGCCTTGTGAGCTTCTTCTGAGAAGATCACCCCCTGCTGATTGGCCACCACCCCCACCGCGAATCCATGCACCGAGCCCCATCCGGTCACCAGCGACGGACCGTACAACGCTTTGTATTCGTCAAAGACGGAGCCATCCAGCACCCTCCCCAGCACCTCCCGCATGTCGAAGGGAATCCGTAGATCCTGGGAGATGAGTCCCAGGAGATCCTCGGGGTCATGTTCGGGCTCGGTGGCGAACCGGGTCGGTCCGTAACCCTGTTTACGCCAGTTGAGATGGGTTACGATCTCTCGTCCGATCCGCAGGGCGTCGAGTTCGTCCACCGCAAAGTAGTCGGACAGCCCCGATACGCGGGAGTGCATCTCCGCCCCGCCCAGCTCCTCGTCGGTCGATTCCTCCCCGGTGGCCATCTTCACTAGGGGAGGACCGCCCAGAAACACCTTGGCGCGTTCTTTGACCATCACCGCGTAGTCGGCCATGCCCGGCAGATAGGCCCCACCCGCGGTGGAGTTCCCGAACACCAGAGCAATGGTGGGGATACCCAGTTGAGAGAGTTGGGTGAGATTGCGGAAAGTCGCCCCGGCCCTGACGAACACTTGTGCCTGTTCGGGAAGTACCGCGCCGCCCGACTCCACCAGACTGATCAGCGGTAACCGGTTGACTCGGGCGATTTCCTGGGCGCGCATGCCTTTCACGGTCCCGATCCGGTGCATCGATCCCGCCTGACTGGTGGGATCGTTGGCGGAGATCACACACTCCACTCCTTCCACCACCCCTATCCCGGTGACCAGATTGGCGCCCAGTTTCTTGTCGGTTCCCCAGCAGGCCAGAGTGGACAGTTCCAAGAACGGCGAGTCGCGATCCAACAGCAGTTCGATGCGTTGACGAGCCAAGAGCTTGCCCCGGGCCAGATGACGCTCGACATATTTGGGGCCGCCCCCTTCCCGCGCCTTCGCCATGAGTTGCTCGAACTCCGAAAGTGTGGCGAGCATCGTTTCCCGGTTGGCTTGGTAATCCAGAGAGGACCGGTCGATATTGGTGGGCAGAACTGGCATCGACGCTTGGAAGGCTACCTCCTTTGCAGGCTATATCCTCTGTGGGTGTGAGCTTCCAACACATCCAAGTCGAAACCGACGGCCACATCGGCTGGCTGTGGCTGAATCGCCCCGAAAAGATGAACGCCTTTTCCCCCGACCTGTGGGAGGATCTGCCTCGGGCAGTGGAGGAACTGGGCGGCCGTTCCGGGGTGCGGGTGATGGTGGTGGCCGGCCGCGGTCGGGCCTTCACGGTGGGGATCGATCTGAACATGCTAGGAGGACTGGCGCCCGGAGAAGGTTCCCCGGCAGCAATCAAACGGGCTCTGTTCTCCCGCCTGAAAGACCTGCAGAAGACTTTCTCCTCGTTGGCGTCTTCCCCCGTTCCGCTGATCGCAGCCGTACACGGATGGTGCATAGGAGCAGGCATGGACCTGATCACGGCTTGCGACATCCGGCTGGCCGCTTCCGACGCAGTGTTCTCAGTGAGAGAGACCCGCATGGCGATGGTGGCTGACATGGGAACCCTGGAGCGGCTGCCCAAAGTGGTCTCGGCAGGTCATGTGGCGGAATTGGTCTATACCGGCAAGGACATCGACGCGGCCCGCGCCGAACACATGGGACTGGTCAACCAGGTGTATCCCGATCAAGAGTCTCTTTTGGCCGGCGCCCGGGAGTGGGCCAACCAGATCGCTTCCAATTCCCCGCTGGCGGTGCAGGGAGCCAAAGCGGTGCTCGCTGCCGAGCAGGGCAGGTCCCTGAGCGAAGCCTTGGACTATGTGGCGCTTTGGAACACCGCTTTTTTGGAGTCTGCCGACCTCACCGAGGCGATGTCGGCATTCATGGAGCGGCGGCCTCCCCGTTTCACCGGAGACTGATCAGGCCGGGGTTTCCTCGGCCCACCGATGCACGGCGGGGGGATTGCGAAACCCCAACTCCGTGCAGAGTCGCTGATACGCGGCGCGGTTGACCCCACGCCAGGCGATCTCGTCCAAGGTGCCGGAGATGGGAGCATCCCGCCGGAGGGTGGTCAACTCTCGGAACAACAGAGCCTCCTCTTGGTGTTCTCTGAGGTTCTTGGCCAGGCGGGCTGAGCCCCGCACCTGCACCTGCCAATCAGCGTGGTCGGGCGGGATGTTCTCCAGGTGCCGGTAATGTCCAAGCAGGGCCGCCGAGGATTTGGCGCCCCAAGCAGGGATGCCGGGGATACCGTCAGCGGCGTCTCCCACCAGAGCCAGATAGTCTGGAATCGAAGCCGGCGACACTCCGAATTTGGCCACCACTCCCGCCGCGTCCAGCATCTGGTTCTTGCGGCGATCAAAGGTGACCACCCTCCTTCCCGACACGCATTGGGTCATATCCTTGTCGGGGCTCACCAGGATCACCCGCTCCACCTGGGAGGAGAAGCGATGGGCGCCGCTGGCCATGGCGTCGTCGGCTTCGAATGCGACCATCCTCCACACCCTCACCCCCAGCGTCTCGAAGGCCCGCTCCGCCAAATCAAACTGGGACATAAGATCCTCGGGAACCCCTACCCCGGTCTTGTAGCCGTCATACAGGTCGTTTCGGAAACTCTCGATAATGGTGTCGGTGGCCGCGGCGATGTGGGTCAGCTGGGGATCTCGCAGCAGTGAAAGGGTCGTGATCAAAAGCCCGTAGACCGCTCCTACCTCCCGGCCGTCCGGCGAGGTCCGGGGAGGAAACCCGAAGTAGGCGCGAAACAACTCATATGTACCATCTAGCAGATGCACGAACATCCCACCGATGGTATGGGCGATCCCGCCAATGGTCAAGGCGAAGAGCGCCGCGTCCCACTCGACGATCATGGGATCGATGAGGAGAACGGGTCGAGTTGGAAAGAGACCGGCGGGGTGTTCGATCCTCTCCGTAGCAGTTTCCGCTCCAGCTATCGGAGGGGAGCCTCGGAGGGACCTTCCGGGGAAGAGGTGGCCGAGGCCCTTCGCACCCTGGGAGGAGCCTTATCCCACATGGTGGCGGGCGCCGGGAACACCCTCAAAGATCCAGAAGTCAAACAGCAAGTCCAAAAGACCACCCGGACATTTATCTCGGTGATCGCTGATGTGCTTTCGGGTTGGGCGGCCCATTTGCGAGGCCGGTTGCGGGAAGTAGAAGAGTCCGAAGATCAATCCCCGACCGAGCCAGAGCCGATGCCCGCCGATCAACGTGACTGTGACGACGAACATCCCCCAACCGACCATGCGCCGGAGACTGGCTGAGCAGGGGAGGCTTCACCGATGGCCTTGATGAGCGTGGAGGAACTGGCTGGGAGGATCTCGGACCCCCGGACTGTCATTTGTGATGTACGGTGGTATCTGGCCGATCCTCGTCAGGGCGCGGCGGAGTATGCCCGGGCTCATCTGCCCGGGGCGCGTTTTGTTGATTTGGACACTGATCTGAGCGCAACGGAAGGACCAGGCCGCCATCCTTTACCACCCGTGAATGTCTTCGCCCGCACTCTGGGTGGAATGGGCATCGGAAACGATCACACAGTGGTGGCCTACGATTCTTTGGGGGATGCTATCGCCTCCCGCCTGTGGTGGATGCTGGATGCGCTGGGGCATGAGTCGGCGTTTGTGCTGGATGGCGGTTACCCAGCCTGGGAGGAGGCTGGTCTGCCGGTCACTTCGGAGGTCCCTGCGGTCTTACCGGTCGTATTTCAGGCGAGGGGCGGATGGAGGGGAGTGGTGGACGGTGACCATGTGCTATCCATGCTGGGCACAAGCTTGATTCTGGATGCCCGCTCCGAGGACCGCTACCGGGGTGAAAACGAGACGACCGACCCCCAAGCCGGCCACATTCCCACCGCTGTAAGCGCCTTCTTTGGAAAGAACCTGACACCCGAAGGGCGATTCCTGCCCTCGGACGCCTTGCGGCGGCGCTTTGAAGAGCTGGGTATGGACGAGTCGGAGTCGGAAAACTGTGCAGTCACATATTGTGGAAGCGGGGTTACGGCTTGTCACAACCTGTTGGCGATGCGTCTCGCCGGGTTCTCGGGGCTGCTCTATGAGGGGTCTTGGAGTGACTGGTCCCGCAGAACCGACCCACTGGTAGTCGCAGGCTCCCGTCCGGGAGAAGCTCCCGCCGGTTGAGACGACGGGGACGCCCTCGGGTTGGAGGCGTTTCGGCATTTCCCGCAAGTGTTATTTCACAAACCGGTTATTCTGAGAAATCATGCGTGTTTCTTCATCTCGTGCTCGCTATGGGATCGCCGGAGCGTTGGCGGCAGCGCTGGCTCTGGCGGCTGGTGAGCTGATAGCCGGAGTCTCTCCGGTCTCCGTTTCCCTGACTGAGGCGGTCGGGGGTCTGGCCATTGATTATGTTCCCCCGCCCGTCAAGGACTTCGCTATTGCGGTGTTCGGCGTTTACGACAAGTTGGCACTGATCATCGGAATGGTGGTGGTGACCGTGGTGTTGGGGGTACTGGTCGGGATCTTGGCGGCCCGTCGCTGGGCCGCGGCCATCTGGGTATTCGGCCTGTTCGGCCTGCTCGGCGCCTTTTCGTTGAGCCGCGAGCCGGATGTGGGCTGGTTGATTGCCATCATCAGCGCCGGCGTAGCGGCTGCAGTGGCGCTGGCCGTTCTCAGAATCCTGTACCGATACGCTGGGGGGGAGGTCCCCGAAAGCGATGATGCCCCGATGGCCGAAGGAGGGGTCGGTGAGGAGGCGCCTGCTGTTGATGAGACTGAGCAGACCGCAGCGGCGCCGGACGTGTCCCGCCGGAAGTTCCTGGTGGGGGCGGGGGCAGCGTTGGGGTTGGGAGTGGCAATGGCCGCCGGCGGTCGCTTCATGCTGGAACGCACCAAACAGGCCTTGGCGGGCCGCGACACCGTGGTGCTTCCCCAGGCCACCGAGACCACCGTCACCACCATTGCGCCCACCACGGCTGCGCCCAGCACCACGGGCGCGGGGACCACGGCGGCCGACGCTCAGGTAACCACCACCGAGGCGACCACAACCACCACTGAGGCGGCCGTGGAAGGAGCAGGGCCGCTTCCTGCCGGACACTCACTTGACGTGCCGGGAATCAGTCCCATCATCACTCCCAACGAAGACTTCTATCTGATCGACACCGCTCTCACGCCGCCGCAGGTCAACCTGGAGGAGTGGACCCTGCGGATCACGGGTCTGGTGGAGAACCCCTACGAGATAACTTTTGATGAGTTGTTGACCCGACCTCTGGTGGAGCGTTATGTAACCCTGTCCTGCGTCTCCAACTCGGTGGGAGGCTCGCTGGTCGGTCATGCCAAGTGGCTGGGAGTGCCGCTCAGTCTGATCCTGGACGAAGCTGGAGTTCTACCCGAGGCCCAGCAGATCGTGGGGCGCTCGGTGGACGGCTTCACTGTCGGTTTCCCCTCCACCATCCCCTTTGACGGGCGGGACGCTTTGGTGGCGGTGGGCATGAACGATGAGCCCCTTCCCATTGAGCACGGGTTTCCGGTTAGGTTGGTGGTGGCGGGACTGTACGGCTATGTGTCGGCCACCAAGTGGCTATCGGAACTGGAGTTGACCACCTGGGACGGGTTCGATGCCTACTGGGTGCCCAGAGGCTGGGCCAAGGAAGCGCCGGTCAAAACTCAATCTCGGATCGACACGCCTCGTGATGGGCAGATCGCCGCCGGTCCCCGCGCTATTGCCGGGGTGGCCTGGGCGCCCCATCGGGGAGTGGATCGAGTGGAGGTGAAGATCGGCAACGGGCCGTGGACCGAGGCGGAGTTGTCCGCGGAGATCTCCGACAACTCTTGGCGGCAGTGGAAGCTGGATTGGGATCCCCTGCCGGGTCGGTACAAACTGCGAGTGCGGGCCACCGACGGGGAGGGGGTCACCCAGACCGACCTCCGCCAACCTCCCGCTCCCGATGGCGCTACCGGCTATCACACCATAGATGTGACGGTGAACGCCTAGAGGCGCAAGTCCCTGTCGACTCGGTTGCGATAATTTCAAGATGGATCCTGGCTTGTTGGTTCAGGGCCCGGATGGGGCGGTGCGTTGTTGGTGGGGTGCCGACCCTTCCGAGTACCGTCGCTATCACGACCGAGAATGGGGCTTTGGGAGCACCTGCGATCATCGGTTGTTTGAGAAGATCTGTTTGGAGGGGTTCCAGGCGGGCCTTTCCTGGCTGACCGTGCTCCGAAAGCGGGACAATTTTCGGGAGGCATTCCTGGGTTTTGATCCGGATCTAGTGATGGAGTTCGCAGATCGTGATGTGGAACGCTTGGCGCAGAACGCCGGGATCATCCGCCATCGCGGGAAGATCCGCTCGGTGATCAACAACGCGGGCCGCGCTCTGGAGATGGCGGCCTTCCACGGGTCGCTGGCCTCCTATTTCTGGGGATGGGGGGAGTTTGGATCAGCGCCTCTGCGAGCGGCGCCTCCCGCCATCACCGAGGCATCGGCCGCCTTGGCCAAGGATCTGCGACGCAGGGGTTGGACGTTCGTGGGTCCCACCACCTGCTATGCCTTCATGCAGGCCATGGGACTGGTCAACGATCATCTGGAGGGTTGTTGGGTGCGGGAGGTAGCAGAGAAATCTCGCCTTCGAGCCCGGGAGCACGTCCTGGGTGGGGGCGGGTCGTCGAGGTTTGAAAGCTGAGATCGGTTAGGGACTCGAAGCAGAGACGGCGGCGGGTGGAGGGCCGAAATGTGCCAACTTAGTGATCTTGCCCGGTGTTTGTCGCACCCATGTTGCACATTGTGGGTATGGGCTCACAAGCTATGGCCAACCCGGTGTTCCTACGGGGTCGATGTGTCAGTGTCTTCTGCTCTTGTTCGGGAGGCAACGCTGGCCGAGTTGGAAGAAGCTTTGGGTTCCACCAGCTTGGCTGAGGCGGCGGATAGCGGCGCGCAGGGCGGTGATAGTGGCGGAGTTGCACCGTGGTGAGGGTGCGGAGGAGGCGTCGTCAGCGTTGCGGCGAGTGGCCCGCCTACCTCGTCGTCGCTCTCGTGTGGAGACTGAGACCGCGGTGGAATTGTTGAAGCTGCAAGACACTTGGGAGGCCTTGAATGGGGGCCAGATAACTTACGACCATTCCGGGATCATCGCCAAGGCCTCAAGCAGGGGAAAGATCGACGAGCACAAGTTGCTGGAATTGGCTACCCACCAACCGGTGGAGCAGTTCGCTAACAGCGTGCGGCAGCACGAACAGGACAGATCTCGGGATGAGGGTGTGTCGCTGCTGAAGCGGCAAAGGAAGAATCGCTATCTGAAGGTAACAGAAGATCTCAACGACGGGATGACTGTGATTCACGGTCGTTTCGATCCGGTTGTCGGAGCGCGGGTGAGAGCGGCGTTGTCGCGTCAGACCTCCAAAATGTGGCGAAGGGAAGACCCACGGGCTCGGCGTAGCAGCGAACAGCGAATGGCTGATGCCCTCGAGGTTCTGCTCACTCGCCAGGGCGGTGAAGGAGGGCTGCAGGGTATCACCCTGCTGTTGATCGCCGAGTACGACATGGTGGCAAAAAGGATCGGAAGTCCCCTTCTCAGCGGCGGACCGCCTCTCCCGGTGGGGGAATTGCATAAGCTGGCCTGTGACGTCGAGGTATTGCCAGCCATCTTCTAAGACCCCGAGCCAGCCATTGCGTATGGGGCGGACCAGGAGGCTCGCCACCGCCAGCCAGCGGGCGGCGCTGATAGTACGGGGTCAGGGGTGCATAGGGTGTGGGGCGCCTGCTGATTGGTGTCAAGCCCATCACATCGTCCACTGGTCGGCCGGGGGACGAACCGACATCGAGAATCTGTGTCTGTTATGCAGTCGTTGCCACCATCAGGTTCATGATGCCAGGTGGCAGATCCACCAAACCCCCGATGGGAGGTTTTCGCTGCGACCACCCCTCGTCGTCGATGGTCGTCGTCGTGAAACCCACTCCCACGGCACGGGCTCTTTCTATCGGAGAGGCACGAAGGTATCCTGACGGTGAAGAAACTCCGAATACCGCGAAAAATCCCCGCCGATCAGGAGTTGACCCATCACCCAGTGCTGAGTCATACTGACCGAAGCTACACAAACAACCTGCGGTCCCGACCAGGAGCTCCACGGACCGTTTAGCCTTGAGGTTCAAAAAGCCAAACCACCACCCCTACTAGGGCGGTGCCGGCTTTGCGATTCTCAAACTGATGGCGGTGGTGGTGGGGGAGGGCCCGAAAGCCCAAATTCAACCACCAGTTTCGCGAGTTAGTGGGTGTTGTCGTGAGGGTGGTCTCTAGAAGTCGTTGCTCTGCTGTCGGATGAAGGTGGCGGTCATTAGGTCGAGATGACCACCACCGCCGTTCTCGAAGAGGGTGATCTGGTTTGGATGCTGGCGGCCGGGGTGATCTCCCCGACACAGTTGGAATAGGTCGGCCTGGATGTCGTCTTCGGTAATGAGACCGGATTCGAGCGGGATGACCAGATCGCCGCACTCGTGGACCGCCGCGTCCCTGGAATCAACGAAGATGGTCGCCCGTCGGATCACCTCATCGTCCACCTCCCGCATATGAGGGAGAAAGGCGCCCACCAGATCAAGATGGGTACCCGGGCTGAGTAGTTCTCCCGAGATAAGCGGTTCGGGCGCCATGGTTGCGGTGGAGATGATGTCAGCCACAGAGATTGCTTCATTCAGGTCATCGACAACCTCCGCACCCAGCGCAGCGGCTATTTCTGCAGCCTTTGATCGAGTGCGGTTCCAGATCAGCACCCGTTCAAGGGAAGGCCGGACCTCCCGGTGGGCGGCAATCAAATGGGGAGCCAGTCCGCCGGCGCCCACCATCAAAAGAGTGTGGCTATCGGGTCTCGACAAAAGACGGGAGCCAAGCGCCGAGTCGGCCGAGGTCTTCCGGTAGGTAAGTTCGGTGCCGTCCATGATCGCCAGAGGGGTACCGGTGGTGCCGTCGAACAGCACGTACACCGCCTGCACAGAGGGAATCCCCCGGGCGCTCGGGTTCTCGGGGAACACGGTTGCCAACTTCACCCCCAATGAATCTCCCGGTTGCCAAGCGGGAAGACCCATGAAGACCTGCTCGTCCCCCGGTGGTGAATACACAACCCTCCTGATATGAGCCTTGGGTTTGAGGTGGCTCTGGTAAAGGTGTTCGGCCAGTCGGCCATAGGGGGCCAGCCTGGCCAGGGCAGGACGGTCGAGATGGGGAATCACGCCGGAGATTCTAAACCTGACGTGAAGTTGCTGCGATTCGTCTAATGTTGCACTCGGAAAACGCATCGTTTGTATTCAGGATTGAAACGAACGGATATCCTCAATATCAGTGTTGATATAGGAAGGCAGTATGACTCTACAAAGACCTTCTTTTACCCTGGGAATCGAAGAAGAATACATGTTGGTCGATCCCCAGACAAGAGATCTCATCTCCGATCCTGACCCGGCGATGTTCGGCAGGTGCAAGGAACTGCTGGGAGAGCGGGTTACCCATGAGTTGTTGCGCTCCCAGATTGAGGTGAGCACCAATCCCTTCGCCTCTCTGCAGGATTTGGGTGAGAACCTTCGATATCTGCGCAAGACGGTGGTTGACACCGCCGGGGAATACGGGATGGCGGTGATCGCCTCTTCCACTCACCCTTTCGCGCAGTGGTGGACACAGCAGGTGGTGCCGGACGAGCGGTACCTGATGCTGGCCGGAGACATGCAGGCCGTAGCCCGTCGGATGGTGACCGGGGGGATGCATGTCCATGTGGGCATCGAAGACCCCGAACTGCGCATCGATCTGATGGGACAGATCACCTACTTTCTAGCCCACCTACTGGCACTGAGCACCTCCTCGCCATTTTGGGGAGGAAACGACACCGGGCTGAAGAGCTATCGGGTCAACGTGTTCCGAAGTTTCCCCCGCACCGGCCTTCCCGAGGCTTTCGAAAGTTGGAGCGCCTATCAGAGGCACGTCGATGTACTAGTGGGAGCGGGGATCATCGAGGACGCCACCAAAGTGTGGTGGGATGTGCGTCCCAGCGCCAGGTATCCCACTTTGGAGATGCGCGTCACCGATGTGTGTACCAAAATTGAGGACGCCTTGGCAATAGCAGCGGTCTATGTATGTCTGCTCAGCATGCTGTTCCGTCTGAGGGCCGACAACCAGCGTTGGCGGTCCTACGCCACTTTCCTGCTCGATGAGAACGTCTGGCGGGCTCAGAGGTATGGGTCGACTGGGTCCCTGCTGGACTTCGGGCTTAGACGCCTGGTGCCATTCTCCGAGTTGGCGGAGGAGATGATCGCCTTGGTGCTGCCCGAAGCCGAGGAGATAGGGTGCGTAAGCGAGTTGCAGCATGTGCGGCAGATAGTGAAGGACGGCACCTCCGCCGAGCGGCAATTGTGGGCATTCCGCCGGGCGCTCAACAGTGGCGCCACCGAGCAGGAAGCCCTGGTGAAGGTGGTGGACACACTTGCCGCCAACACCGCCGCCAATTTGGCGTAGCGGGCTTCAACTCGGGCTCCCCTGATGGGCAAAACTGAATGCCTCCGGCGCGAGTCGAGGAGGAGGAAGGGGAATATCCTTCTCCACAGTACGGATCAATGGGAAGGAGCGGCATGATGGATAGGCCCTCGTTTACGGTGGGGATCGAAGAGGAGTACATGTTGGTCGACCCCGAGACGAGAGACCTCGTCTCCGATCCCGACCTGGCGATGTTCGATAGATGCCAGGAACTGCTGGGAGAGCGGGTTACCCATGAGTTGTTGCGTTCCCAGATCGAGGTGAGCACCAGGCCCTACTCTTCCATCACTGCCCTGGGAGATGATCTTCGCTTTCTGCGGAGAACGGTGATAGGGGTGGCTCGGGAATACGGGATGGAAGTGATCGCCGCCTCCACCCATCCTTTCGCCCAGTGGTGGGACCAGAAAGTGTCGGTAGGGGAACGCTATTTGATGCTGGAAGCAAGGGTGCGGTCCCTCGCCCGTCGGATGGTGATCTGCGGCATGCATGTCCATGTGGGGATAGAGGATCGGGACCTGCGCATCGATCTGATGGGACAGGTCTCCTACTTTCTGGCCCACCTGTTGGCCTTGAGCACCTCCTCCCCCTTTTGGGGAGGGAAAGACACCGGACTGAAGTGTTATCGCCTGTATGTGAGACATGGGATGCCGCGCACTCGCCACCCGGAATTGTTCGATAGTTGGAGCGAATATCAACGTCACATTGACGTCCTGATCGCCGCAGGAGTGATCCAAAGCCCGAGTGAGGTCTGGTGGGATATCAGACCTAGCAGCAACTACCCAACCTTGGAGATGCGGGTCACCGACATCTGCACCAAGATCGATGATGCGATAGCGGTGGCCACCGTGTATGTCTGCCTGCTGAGGATGCTCTATCGGTTGAGGACCAAGAACCAAAAGTGGCGTTCCTACCTGCCATTCCTATTGGAGGAGAACGTGTGGTTGGCGCAGCGGTACGGCTCCACGGGGTCGCTGATGGACTTGGGGCGACGCAGCCTGGTTCCCTTTTCCGAGTTGGTAGAGGAGTTGATAGCCGTTCTGATGCCGGAAGCGGAGCGGTTGGGGTGTGTCAAGGAGCTGCAGCATGTCCGCCGGATAGTGATGGACGGCACCTCGGCAGAGCATCAGTTGTGGGTTTTTCGCCGCGCCCTTCACAGCGGAGCTACCCAGGAGGAGGCCCTTAAGCAGGTGGTGGATATGCTTGCCCATGACACTGCGGCTAATCTGGGTTAGAGGCCGGTTAAGGTTCGGGTTATCAGAAACCAAGAGGAGAAGATGAACAACTATCCGATCAGAATCGGGTTGCAACTACAACCCCAGCATGCTGAGTACTCTGTTATCCGCTCCACAGCCCAAAGAGCCGAAGAGATCGGGGCAGATGTGGTTTTCAACTGGGATCATTTCTATCCGCTTTATGGGGATGCAAGAGGCAAGCATTTCGAATGCTGGACCATGTTGGGAGCTTGGGCGGAATCCACCAGCCGGGTGGAGATTGGCGCCCTGGTCACCTGCAACTCCTATCGGAACCCGGACCTGCTGGCAGATATGGCTCGCACCGTCGATCACATATCGGGAGGTCGAGTCATTCTCGGCATCGGGTCGGGATGGTTTCGCTTCGACTATGACTCCTACGGGTACGAGTTCGGAACCGCGGTGGGCCGCCTCGACGATCTGGCTTCTGCTTTGCCGCGGATCGAAGCTCGTTGGAAAAAGCTCAACCCACCTCCGCTGCGAAAGATCCCCATCCTCATTGGAGGTATGGGAGAAAAAAAGACCCTCAGGCTGGTGGCCCGCCACGGCGATATCTGGCACGGGTTCGGAACTCCGGAAACCGTCGCCCACAAGAGCGCGGTGATCGACCGCTGGTGTGAAGTGGAGGGGCGTGATCCGGCCGAGGTAGAACGATCATGTTCGGTTGAAGGCGAACCGGCATCGGTGGGAGAAGATTATGTGTCCGCAGGAGCTACCTTTTTGGTGGTAACCGTCGGTGGCCCGGATTACGATCTTTCCACCCTGGAGAAGTGGGTGGCCTGGCGCGACGCTAGGAGCTAACAGAAGCCACATATTAAAGAGAGAAGGGGCCCCAAGTTGGGGCCCCTTCTGCTGTCAGTGTTTCTTCTTCCCCGGTTACGGCAGTCCGATGCTGGGGTCGATGAATTCGTTGGTGGCGATGTCGGTGGCGGTCACGTTCGGGTCGTAGGTCTGCAGTCCTTGCGGGCCGTAGATCTCGTCGAGAAGCGCGATCACCTCGTTGGTTCGATCCATGTCGAAGTCGCCGATGGTGTCGTTGGGTCCGTTGCCGATCAACCCGAGTTCCAACTGAGCGTCATCCGCAGGAAGCTACCTTTTTGAGTGGTAACCGGCGTCGGTGGCCCGGATTACGATCTTTCCACCTGCGGGTGGAGAAGTGGGTGGCCTCGGCGGAAAGGCTCGATGCGAATCCCTGCTGAACCAGGTTCCCCTCGGCGATGAACCTCGCCGGGGACCCGTCATAGGAGGAGTCGATCTGGTCCTGGGATACCCAGCCCTTGCCCAACAGATAGTCGATGTAGGTGGCGCCCTCAAAGTAGAGAAGCGTGGCTCCCGACGCTCCGATGTCAGCAAAGCTGTCAAAGGAGTAGACGGCGGGGTCCCACATCACGATCTGGGGGTTCTTGTCACGAGGCGCAACGATTCCGACAGTCGGCTGCGAAGCGGACAGTCTTACCTGCTCGTCGGTGTTTGTGTACGCCAGATGAATGTCGGGATCTTGATATAGGAGCGAGTCCGATGCTGGGGTCGATGAATTTCGTTGGTGGCGATGTCGGTGGCGGTCACGTTCGGGTCGTAGGTCTGAATTCAGTCCTTGCGGGCCGTAGATCTCGTCGAGAAGCGCGATCACCTCGTTGGTTCGATCCATGTCGAAGTCGCCGATGGTGTCGTTGGGTCCGTTGCCGATCAACCCGAGTTCCAACTGAGCGTCATGTGAGTACTGCGCCACTCCGGGGCTGTACTGCCAGAAGCTGTTCAGCGCGGCCACGATCTCTACGATCTGAGCGTTGGTAGCGGCGGGATCGGCGGCGTAGTCCACCTGGGCCTGCTGCACCATGGGCACGAACAGTTCCCAACAGTCCCGATACTGCTCAACGATGTCGGGCTTGGTGGCCAGCAACTGCGGGTACATCTCCAGACCGGAGTCGTGGATCAGCATGAAGTCGACGGGCTTGCCCCAGTCTTCGAACTCGTTCTGGTACTGGAAAGGCTCGGCGGATGCGAATCCCTGCTGAACCAGGTTCCCCTCGGCGATGAACCTCGCCGGGGACCCGTCATAGGAGGAGTCGATCTGGTCCTGGGATACCCAGCCCTTGCCCAACAGATAGTCGATGTAGGTGGCGCCCTCAAAGTAGAGAAGCGTGGCTCCCGACGCTCCGATGTCAGCAAAGCTGTCAAAGGAGTAGACGGCGGGGTCCCACATCACGATCTGGGGGTTCTTGTCACGAGGCGCAACGATTCCGACAGTCGGCTGCGAAGCGGACAGTCTTACCTGCTCGTCGGTGTTTGTGTACGCCAGATGAATGTCGGGATCTTGATATAGGAGCGAAACGTCGTTTTGGAAACCGATGTACGGACCACCGGCGCGGACTTCCAGCATCACACCGGTGCCGTCGATCTCGCTGGTGTAAGTCCCGTTCTCCGAGTCGATTTCACCACCGGGCCCGGCCAACTGATACAACTCCGAATGCTCAGCCTCGGGGAACCAGTCGGTCTGAACCACGATCGGATTCGGACACACATCACTCAAAGCAACATCCGGCATTGCCGCTTCGGTAGTGGTGGGAGCGGCGGCGGTGGTTGGAGGGAGGGTGGTAGGTGCGACGACATCTTCATCGTCGCCGTCTCCGCAGGCCGAGGCCACCAATGCCAGGACGGCCAAGGCGGCCAGCCAGTCGTTTTCATGAGCGAGGCTCCTTTCGTAAAGGAGTAGACGGCGGGGTCCCACATCACGGTTCTTGCGACGACATCTTCAGGTACCTGCCAGGACGGCCAAGGCGGCCAGCCATCTAGGTACCTTTCGAGTCGTTTTCATGAGCGAGGCTCCTTTCGTTCGTAACAATGGTTGATGTAGGTTTAGTCGATGTACAGGGCTCTGCGCAAGGCAGGTCAGGTGGTTTCGTGCCATTTGCCAACTGCGAGTTTGCCGAGCAGCCCGAACCCCCAAAAGACTAGGATCCCCAGCAGGGAGGAGAAAAACAGGGCTGTGAATAGTTGCTCGGTCAGCAGCCGCGCCCGATATAGATCGAGCAGCCTACCCAATCCGGGGATTCCCTTTCGGAAGAAAAACTCCCCTACTATGGCGCCGATCACTGACAGTCCGGCGGAAATGCGGAACCCGGCGAAGATGGCGGGAAGAGCGTTGGGAAACTGCAATTTGATCAGGCGGGTGAACCGGTTTGCCCGGTGAAGGGTGAAGAGGTCGTGGAAAGAAGCGGGAGCCGATTGCATCCCGAAGAGGGTGTTGGTGATGATCGGGAAGATGGAAATAATCACACACACCACCACCCGGCTGGTGAAGCCGAACCCAAGCCACAGGCCTACCAGGGGAACGATCGCCAAGATGGGGACGGTCTGGATAACCACTGCATAGGGATAGAAGGAAGTCTCTACCCATTTGGCCTGACTCATGAAAATGGCCGAGGTCATTCCCAGCACAATGGCTATGAGCAGCCCCGACATCGAAACCGCCAGGGTCCAAAGCAGCCCCTCCAGCACTTGGAAGAGATTTTGCTGATTGACAAAGCCGACATCGATGACTTCGTTGGGGGTGGGTAGCAAGAACTGCCGATCAGGGTGCAGGCTCAGGCTAATGGCGTACCAGATGCCCACAACCGCCAGGAGAACCAGGATGGGCGGCGCTACACGCCAGGCGGAAGTACGCAGGCGAGAAGTGTGGCGGGGCATGGTCATCTAATGTTCCTCGTCCCTCAGCACCGTGGAGACTTCCCCGGTCAGCTCGGCGAAGGCCGGGTCGAAGCGCAGATCCAGGTCGCGGGGATAGGGAAAGGGGACCTGGAAGGATTTGAGGATCCGCCCGGGTCGTGAGGACATAACCAGGACTTCGGTGGAGAGGAACACCGCCTCATAGAGATTGTGGGTGATGAACACCGCACCGAATCCCTCCAGGGCGAAGATGCGGAGCAACTCGGCGTTTAGGTATTCCCGGGTGATCTCATCGAGAGCGCCGAACGGTTCATCGAAGAAGAACAAGGGCGGATCGAGGGTGAGGGACCTCGCCAAAGAGACCCGCATCCTCATGCCGCCCGACAGAGCTGCCGGGTAGTGACGACTGAATCCGCCCAGCCCCACCAGTTCGATGGCGTCCTTTGCTCTTTGGCGGCGGTCGCTGCGGCCCAATCCCCGCAGCTCGCAGAATAATTCCACGTTCTTTTGCACGGTCCTCCACGGCAATAGGGTGGCGTCCTGAAAAACGTATCCCAGGGTGCCTTCCGCCCGGTGGATTTCGCCCGAACTGGCTGACAAGAGTCCCGATCCCATCCGTAACAAGGTGGATTTCCCACACCCCGAGGGGCCGACCACTGTCACAAACTGGCCCGGTTTGACCGAAAACGACACATTGTCCACCGCATGGGTGCCGTCGGGGAAGGTCTTGCTTACCCCGTCAAAAGAGATGAGGGCGGAGGCGTCCGCCAACCGAGAGGGCCGGGCGTGAGAGGTTTGAGGGTCGGAAATTTTTGATCCCCTATTCTGTCTTCGTTTTATTGTCAGAAGCGACCACTGCGCCTGTCCTCATGGTAATCCGCCTGGGACGATGGGCGAGAGCCTCGTTGAGGGTATTTGCCTTCACCAGGGCCAGATCCGCGGCCTCACCCGCCTGGAGGGTAGATCGACCATCGGTAAGGGAGGACAGGAGCCGCGCATCGTCGTAGAGGTGCCCCGCCAGTCTGGCCAGATACCCAACTTCCAGGGTGTCGGCGGTGGGGAACGGGCAAAAGGTGTCATCCACATTGTCCACTCCCAACCGCACCCGCACCCCCTCCTCGATGAGCAGGTTGATGGGGGCCAGGGCCCGCCGGGGCGAATGGTTGCCGTATTCGTGGAGAATCAGGTTGGTCCGGGGTAAACAGATGACCGTGACTCCCAGTCCGGCCATGCGGCGGGCCAAAGCGCGGGTCTGTTGTTCAGGAAGAGCGCTCAGCAAGCAGCAGTGGCTGAAAGAAACCCGGCCGGCCAGGTCGTGGCTCTCCACCTCGTCGAGGGCAAAGTCCATTAGCAGGCGAGTGGGGTCGAGCGTTTCGTCAATATGAACATCCACTTCCACTTCGGTGCGGGCCGCGAGTTTCATGATGGTGCTGACTGCCCGGCGGGGTTGGGAGTCGTGGTTGGGCGAGCCCCCCAAGAGTTGGTACCTGCCGAGGGAGAGGTGCCGGTGGAGCTTTCTCACTTCATCTGGGTCGATCAAGGCGTCATCCACGGCAAAGGCGACCAATTCGATCTGCATGAGATGGGCCAATTCCTGTCGTACCTCCGCCATGACCGGCCAGCGGGGCGGGGCGATGTGTTCGGGAAGGTGTCCAACATGAGCCCGGGCACTGGTGGCGCCATTTGCCGCCAGGGTCGAGAACAGCCGTCGGGCCCGCTCGGCGGCCGTGTCAGCAATGTAGCCGGCCGGGCGGGCACCCATCTCGATGGCGTCATCCAGGGAGCGCGGGGGACGTGGGGAGCCGACATAGGCGCGGTCAGGATGCAGATGGGGCTCGGCAAAAGAGGGCAGTGCCAGATGGGTTGGTCCGGCTGGGGATTCACCGGAATGGGTAGGGGCGGCGCTGACCGCCTTGATGCGACCACTTTCCAAGAAGATGACTTGAGGCCGGTCGTATCCGGGGACGCTGACCGGGCCGATGGAAGCAGGGCGATCCCCTATGGACAACTGATCGGGGTGGGTGATCATAGTGACTAGCGGTAGAGTTCGGTGGACAACGGGATTTCCTTGCGGTTGAGTCCGGCTCGCTGCCGGATGTCTTCAGCTCGGCTCCTCGCCTCGGCGTGGAGGGCTTTTTCGTCTATCCCCACCACCCGGCCATCCCGGTAGCAGGCACGCCCGTTCACCCAAGTCTCATGCACTGATGCAGTAGACACCGACCACACCAGCGCAGAGACAGGATCCCCATAAGGAACCCAATCGGGATGATCGAGGTCCCATAGCACCAGATCGGCTTTCTTGCCCACCTCAAGTGATCCGATCTGAGTCTGCATTCCCAGTGCCCTTGCCCCATCGATGGTGGCCATGCGCAGCGCCTGGGTGGCCCCCACCAGAGAGGCGTCCATGCGGGCGTCCTTGAAGAGGCCGGCGGCCAGATGAATCTGTCGGTGCAGGTTTAGGTTTCCCGAGGCCGAGACGCCGTCGGTCCCCAACCCCACGGTTACCCCCGCCTCCAACATCTCCGGATATTTGCCGATGGCGGCGGCGCCCTTGGCCAGTTTCAGAGAGGTGGAAGGACAGAACGCCACTTTTGTCCCATAGGCGGAAAGCAACTCGACCTCCTCAGCCGAGACTGCCACGGCATGGGCGATAACCAGGTTGTCCCCCAGTCCACCCGCTCGGGCGACCCGGGTGATGGGCCAGGTCCCGTAACGGCGCTGGGAGATTTGCGCTTCGGGTAGGGAAGTGGCCAGATGATAGGTGGTGCCGACTCCCAGGTGGGAGGCCAGTTCCCGGGCGCCGACATGAAGCTCCAGGCTGCAGGGTTCCTTTCCCTCGATGTTGACCCAGACCCCGAGGCGACCGTCGGCCGCCCCGTTCCAGGTTCGGACTGTCTCCGCCAGGGCTTCCAGTGCGTGGTCGGCGTCAGAAAAGAAATGGTGGTCGACCATCTCGGCCGACCACCCGGGGGGTATTTCCTTTGGTTTGACGTCGGCGGCATGACGACCGGTGATCCCCCTGATCCCGGTTTGCTCCACGGCGGAGGCCACCGGCGCCGGGTCGTTCTGGGCGCCCATGTCCAGAAAACAGGTTGTGCCTCCCCGCAACATCTCGGCCGTTCCCAGCAACGATCCCACCTCCTCGTCCTGGGGGCTGACATGGGCATAAAAGGGCTTGGCCCAGTGAAAAACCCAGGTGCGGGTGTCGATGACGTCCGGAAAGACTGCCCGGGACAAAGTCTCAGAGAGATGAACGTGGGAGTCGACAAATCCGGGAGTGAGTCCCCGCCGTCGTCCGTTTCGCCTCTCGACTGGACGGTCGGGGGTTAGACGGGCAAGGCGACCATTCACTTCAGCCGTGGTCCCCAGGTCGATGATTCGGTCGCCTTCAATGAGCACCGCGGCATTGTTGACCAGGCGGTCGTCCCCGTCACAGGTGATGGCAAACTCCAAGTGTTCGATCAGTGTCAAGGAGGCAGGGTCCGCCACTGGTGCTGTCTCCTATTTCTTACCGGCGGTCGCCGTCGGCATATCGCGCCCGGTAACGCATGTAGAGGTAGTTGCCCGCTTTGCGGACCGAGAGAATCTCCATCCGCGGCGCCTGATCGGGAAGCCAGCCGGTTCCCTCCACCAGGCTGGGACGCCGATTGTCGCGATTTTCGCCGACCACCAGCGGGGAACGGGTGATGAACGGCTCATCGACCACTCCGGCTGCCAGGAAGGCCCCGTACAGGGTGGCCCCGCCCTCGCACAAGAGAAAATTCACCCCATAGTTGTCGGCCATCATGCGGGCGTAACGCTGCAGATCCACGCCGTCAGCTCCGAATTCCAATATGTCCAACCTGCCGGCCGGACGGACCGCTTCCCGGACCCGTCGGGCCCCGGTGGTGGTGGTGGCCACCACCACATGGGCCTGCGCCAGGGAAAAGACCCGAGACTCGGGCGGGAGGTTCCCGGCAAAAGTGATGTATGAGAAGATGGGCAGATCGGACCGGTTCTCATGATGACGGAGGGCGTTAAACGCCTCCACATCCCGGGGGTAAATGTCCTCGGGGGTGTTGATTTGGCTGGGTTCGGCCCGAAGCGTTCCTTCTCCGATCACCACCGCATCGGCGCGAGCCCGAAGGAGTCCCATCAGCCAGACATCGTTGTCGTCGAACCCTGATATCGGGCCCCCTCCACGGTGATCAGGATGATTGAAGGCCACCCGACCGTCGTGGGCGGCCACGAAGTTCATGGCCAAGAGCGGAAGTCCGTCGGTGGCCGGACGAAGCCGGAGCGGCCCTCCGTAGACGGCGGCAAAATCGGGATGTAGTTCGAGGCCCTCGCTCGGACCGGGGAGCTCGACATCGAACAGGGTTTCGAACGGGAGGGCAGGCCCGAGAACCGAGATGGGGGACACATGTTCCATGTTTTGGAAGGCTCCTTAGAGTCGCGGTTCTGCGCCGCCAACGATACCGCACCGTTGGGATGTCCAACCGGCGTCGCTTGTTACTCTTCAATCGACTACCCAAGGGATTGCCCAAATGAGAGAGCAAGTCATCGTCCGTCTCCGCTCAGCCTTGGAGGAGCAGGGATGGGACGGCTTGGTGGTGTCTTCTCCGGAGAACTTCGCTTACCTGGCCGGGTTCGTGGTGCCTTCCCATCCATTGATGCGCTGGCGGCATGCGGCGGTGGTCTTGCCAACGGGTGGCGATCCGGCTGTGATGTGCGTTGGGGTGGAAGAGGGTATGGTCCGCCAGGGGGCGGGGACATCCCAGATGGCGGTGTGGGACGAGTTCGATGACGATCCGATGATTTGCCTGGCGCACCTGTTGGAGGGTCTTGGCCTGGGGCGGGGCCGGTTGGGGGTGGAGTTAAGCTATTTGTCGGCGGCCGATTTCGCCCGCCTTCGGGAGGCTGCGCCGCAGGTGGAGTGGGTGCCTGCCGACCAGTGGTTGGTGAGGCAGCGGCAGGTCAAGACCCCGGACGAGTTGGAACTGCTGACCCGATTGTCAAGAATCGCCGACGCCTCGATCGGCGGGGCATTGCGGTCGGTAAAAGCGGGGGATACCGAGATGGAGATAGCCGCTGCCCTAACCGATGGAATCTATCGGGGAGGAGCGGAGGATTTCGAGTTGATGATCGTGGCCACCGGCCCCCGCAGCCAACTAGCCAACGTCGGGCCTACCGGTCGGATTCTTCGCGAAGGAGATGTCTGTCGAGTGGAGATCTTCGCGGTGGCAGAGGGGTATCACGCCGGCGTATGCCGCACTGCGGTGGTGGGGACTCCACCTCCCGCGGCGGTGGAGATCTGGTCCAATCTGGTGGAGTGCCGTGATGTCCTGCTGGACGCCATCGGGCCAGGGGTCTCCAGCCGATGGGTGTGGGACCGATTCGAGGAGCTCTTCGCTCCGCTCGGGCTGCCGCTGTTTTCCTTCGTGGGCCATGGGATCGGACTTTGCCTCCACGAGGATCCGTATTTGAGCGCTCGCCACGATCAGATACTGGAAGAGGGCATGGTGTTCGGTGTCGAGCCCCTGGCCTACGACACCGGCCACGGCTTCGGTCTGCAACTCAAGGACATGGTGTCGGTGACCGCCCGGGGCGCTCACCTCTTGTCCGACGTGAACCACAACCGCCAACTTATCACGATCAGCTGAGCGGTTGAAACGATAAGGGTTCTGGCAACTTGCCGCTAGCCGGCGAAGAAGGCTGGGAGTTTGCGTTCCAATTTGGTCAGGAATCTTGCCCTCTTGCTCGGGGAGTCCTTGTTCATATTGTTGAGATCCAGCCATTTCACCCGGCACCCCGGGGCGAACATGACCCGATGACCCCGCTTCAACACCCGTTTGGCCGGGTTGCCCACCGCCCACACATACCACCATGGAGACCCGGTGGTGGTGACGGCCGCCACTTTCCGGATTCCCAGCAAACCTCGGATGATGGGACCTCCCTCATCTCGGAGCCCGAAGGCCACTCCGGGAATCCACACCCGCTGCAGCCATCCGGTCAGAATGGCCGGATACCCGAAACTCCAGGTTGGGAAAATCAACAGTAGCCCCTCAGCGGCTTGTAGGCGCTCCACGTACGGACGGACAATGGCGAGGTTGGGTCCGATTTCGTGATAGTCCCGCCGCTCCTGAGCTGAGAGAACCGGGTCGAAGTTTTCGGAATACAGATCCAAGAGGTCGATTTGGTGACTGGCTTCCTCCAGGGTGGACACGGCCCGATTCTTGAGGGCAGCCGAGTAGCTCTCGGCCAAAGGATGTGCCCACACCACCAGAATTCTCATCGTTTGCTCCCTTGCCTGACTGCTCACCTCACGAAAAGGTGAATGCTATTGCACTTTAGGGGTTTTTGCGGATCTGGCTGGTTGGTTCAATCGGGGCGGGTCACGCAGCGCCCGTGGCCCAGCGAGTCGGGATCCACTTCCCCGTTCTCGTACACCACCCGGCCGCGGCTCACCGTCATCACCGGCCATCCCCGCAACTGCATCCCCTCATAGATGCAGGTGCCGTTGCCGGTGTGGCGGACCGTGTCCACCCGGTCGGGATCGACCAGCACCAAGTCGGCATCGGAGCCGGGGAGGATGGCACCCTTGCGAGGATAGAGACCGAACCTGCGGGCGGGTCCGTAAGAATTCAACTCCACCAGTTGGGAGAGGGGCAGCCCCCGGCGATGAACGCCATGTTCCATCAGGAGCGCCAACTCCCACGGAAAGGAGACCACCCCCGGTTTTTCCTCCCACAGGTCCTCGCCCTTCTTGGGGAAGAAGGGAACATGGTCCGATCCGATCGATCCCACCTGGCCGGCGAGAATGCCTTCCCATAGACCTTCCTGCTGCTCGGAGTCCCGCAGGGGAGGCGAGATTTTGGCGCGTATGTCCAGATCCGGATCGTAGGCGGTGCGCACCAGATAGTGGGGGCAGGTCTCGATGGTGACGTCCACTCCCCGGGCGCGGGCTTGGGCAGCCAGTTTTGGCCCTGCCGCCACGCTGGTGTGCACTACATAGAGTGGACACCCGGTGAGTTCGGCCAAAAAGATCATTCTGGCGATGGTTTCCTCTTCACAAAAGGCCGGTCGCGACTCGCTGTAGGCGCCCAGATCCTGACGTCCAGTGGCCTGCACGGAGCGCTTTATCCACCGGGCGATCTCGGTGTTTTCACAGTGAACGGAGATCACACCTTTGGGAAGGTCCCGGATCTTGGTCATGGCGGTGTAAACCCATCCGTCGTCGGCAGGCACTATCCCGATTGGGTTCTTCTGCTCGTATCCGAAATAGCACTTGAAAGACTGCACTCCGGTTTCCGCCGCGATGCGAGGAATCTCGGCGATGTGCTCTTCTCTTTGGATCCCGAAATGAAAGCCGAAGTCGATACGGGCCACCGCCTCTCCGCGCCGGCGACGGTCCCGGTAAAAGGGCAGATACGAGGGCTCCAGATTGCGGATATAGAGCAGGACGGTGGTTATTCCGCCCCGGGCGGCGGCTTCGGTCTCGGTGTCCATGTCCTGGTCATAGGGATAGTTGACCCCCAGATGACAGTGGGGGTCGATGACCCCCGGCATGAGAGCCAGACCTCCGGCGTCGATGATTCGCCGCGCGGGTGGCAACTCTTCGTTCCTGCCCACGGTGGAGATCTGTTCTCCCACCACCGAGACTCCGCCCCGGAATTCTCCGGTGTGGGTCACCACTCGGGCGTTTCTTACAACCAGGTCAGCTTTCATGCGCGGCCTCTTCGATCTGTTCGATTCTGCGTCGGATACCTTCCCATTGGGAGGCGCCCACCGTGACGGGCGCCCGGTCGCCCAAGCCCCTGGCCCAGCAGGTGAGGTGTCCCAATTCTGCAGCCCGATCCAAGTCGACCCCTCCCGGCGGCGCCGCCAAATCCATTACCAGACAACCGGCCGCCAGAGCCAGGAGAACTTCGTCACCTACCACCTGGACGGGGACAGTGGATAGGAGCATATCCAATCGTTGGGCATGCTCGGGGAGTTGATCAAGCGGAACAGCGGTAGCTCCGATCGTTTCCGCCGCCGCCCGCTGAACGGGATTTCGGGCCGCAACCAGCACCCTGGCGCCCAGTAGCACCAGGGTGCGGGTGAGAAGCGAACCGATAGTTCCCTGGCCCACAACCCCCACCCTGGCGTTGTGAATGGTGATGTCGGTGAGTTGGATCATCTTTTCCACCGCGCCCTCCACGATGGCCGGACCCCTCTGCAGCATCAACTCCCGGTCGTCCTCGTATTCCTGAATTCTCACCGCGCTCTGGTCTGCCGCCGCCCGCAGACGATGATCGGCCGCGCCCAGGATCAGATGGGCCCCGGGAGCCATACGTTTCAGTAACTGCGGGCCGATGATGATGGGACGGGAAGCGGCAGGGGCAAAGAGAGCGCCGTCGTGGGCTATGCCGGGGATGGGCAGCAGCCCATAATGGGCGCCCTCGAGCGCCGCTCCGGGGGTGTCGCAAAGCTTTACTCCGATGATGCCTGGCTCCGGCCACGGAAACCCGTGGGCTCGCACCTGCGCTCCCGTCGCCGCGGCCCGCCGGACAATTTCCTGTTCTCGACGGTCTCCTCCCACCACCGCGATCACTCTTTGGTTCCATGGAACAGTCATTTGGGACCTCTACCAGTATTCCTCATAATGGACGTTTGCCTTTGTTCCCCGACGGGGAAGACTAAAGCCCCGCTCGGCCAGAAGCTGGGCTACTCCCAGGGTCTGGCCGAAAACCGGTTGTTCATCAATCCATTCCGGTACGCCGATCATGGCCGGATTTCCACACATGAAAACCTTCAGGCGGGAAGGGTCGAGCTCCAGTCCGGTCTCCTTGGTGACCAGATCATCGGCGATCAGTTGCTGAACGCGCATCCGCAGCGCCCCGTGGGCGTCCTGGCGGGTGACCAGCGGTAAGTAGCGATAATTGGGGAAGCGTTCCTCCAGCGCCCGGTGACGGGCCACATACCCCAGGTCGGCGGGGTACCGAACCGAGACCACCGACACCACCCGGCCCTGGTGACCTCTCCGAAACAATTCCACCAACATGGCATTGTGGGGCGCCTCTCCGGTACCAGTGGCTAGGAACAGCACATCGGAAAAGGGATCGGTGACCGTGGACAGGGTGTATCGCCCGGCCATGCGGGGGCCCAGATAAATCCGATCCCCCTCGTGTTTGAGAGCGAGTCTGGGGGTTAGCGAAGGCAAACGTCCCGCAGTGGGCGGCACCAGCACTATGTAGAACTCCAGGTGCTCCTCATAGGCTGGATCGGTGAGATAACCCTGCGGGTCGAAGATGCGCGAAGAAATGGAATAAGACCTTCTCACCAGCCGTTCTTCACCGGCCAGGCGGTCCTCGGCGCCATCCGCCCTTGGTTCCCAATAGCCGAGGCCAAGGGTGGCGTACTGTCCGGGGATCAGCGGAGAATCACGCTGATCGGGACGCACTCTCACGATCCACAGGTCGGGGTTGACCCTCCGGAACCAAGTGATGGTGGCGTTGTAATAGTGGTCTTCGAGGTTGAACAAACGCTGGCCGGGCGGCGCCGGGATGGCGGTACGGGGGGAGGACGGCAGGGATGGAAAGTGTCTGGAGCGGATGGTTTCCCAGGCCCGGTCGGCCGGGACGGTCACCACCCCTTCGATTTGCTCTTCGCCGCCATTACCGTGCACTAACAGGTGGATAGGTAGGGGTCCCTGCTCAAACTCGATCCCGGCGCTTTCCGTGATCCGGGCGGCGGAGTAATCGGGTCCGGCAATCAAGACCTGGTCGAACTGCAGGTCAGGTGTCTGGCGATCGTCGAAGGACACCATGGGATAGCCGTCCAAGTCATATACCCGCGTGGGCCGGGACCGCCAGAAGACGGTGATCAGACGTTGGGCCTCCAAACGTCGCACCGTTCGTCTGGCCAGGAAAGACATCCGGCCGAACTCGGTGTGATGAATGCACAGCACCACCTTGGCTCCCGCCGCCATTAGATCGAGGGTCCACTCCACCGGTTGATCACCCTCGCCGATCACCACCACATCGCCGGGTGGATCCTCCATCTGAGCGAGATGGGTGTACACACGGGAAGAAACCGAGGGGTCCACCGAAAGTTGGGCAGACCGCCGCGCGGGTGGGGGATTGGGTAACCCCAACACCACCGCTCGGGCCGTCACCGGGCCGGTGGTGGTCTCCACGACCAGAGTGGGTCCGGGGACCTGGAGGATTCGTCGGGCGACTGTGTTGTAGCGGACGGTTACGCCCGGCGCTTCAAATCGGCTGGGATAGATCCGGGGATCGGAAGGGGAGAGCACCAGCACTCGCCGCAGACCGCCGGTGGCCGCTTCCGAGGCAAAAGACAACGCAGCCAAGCGATCCCCCACCACGACGACTTCCCACACGAAGGAGGGATAGGGGATTTCAGTGGGGATCGATTGGGTGATGCCGGGAAGGCTATCGGAATGTGAGGCCTGCACCTTGCCTAAATTTAGATACGAAAGCCATGAAGGGAGCAGCGTCGTGCCGGTTGTCACCGTGGAAATGTGGGAAGGAAGAACCACAGAACAAAAACGCCGTCTGGTGAAAGCCATCACCGAGGCAATGGTGGAACATGCCGAAGCCCGTCTCGACGCCCTGCATGTGATCATCCATGATGTTCCACGGGAGAATTGGGGCCTGGCCGGAGTGCTGGGCCCGGACCGGACCGACGTATGAGCCGGGTAGCAAACCTTTCGGTCCTCGATCCGGCGTCGTCGGCGTTGCTGGTGATCGACATGCAGAACGCCTTCTGCCATCCGGAGGGGACTCTGGGCGATTCAGGGGTCGACGTCGGCCCTGCTCAAGCCGTCTATGGCCCCATCGGGGAGATGGTCGAGGCGTTCCAGAGGGCCGAGATTCCGGTGATCTGGACAGTGCAGGCCCACCTGCAGCCTGATCGGAGCAGGCAGCAGAAACGTCTACCTTCCCATACCGAGCGCCGTTCCCGGGTGGCGGCCCTGGCCGGAAGCTGGGACGCGGAGATCGTTGCCGAGTTGGCAGAGTTGGTCGACGATCCGACCATGGTGATACTCAAGCACCGGTTCGGGGCCTTTTATCAGACACGGCTTGAGGCAATGTTGCGGATGCTGGGGGTGCGGACGCTGTTTGTCACGGGGGTGACGCTCAACGCCTGCGTGGAGACCACCATACGCGAGGCCTATCTGAGGGACTACGACGTGGTGGCGGTGACGGACTGCATAACCGGTGTTCGCCCTCAGTGGGAGGCGTCAGCGGTTGAAGTATGGGGGTATTACTTTGCGGCGCTGTCCACCTCATCAGAGGTGATTGAATGGTCGAAGAGGAGCACCGCACCGGTGGTCAGTGGTTTACGTCATGTGTTGCTGGAGGCCACGGACTTGGATGCGGCTGAGCGTTTCTATGTGGACCTATTGGGATTCTCGGTAAAGAACCGGGCGCCCTTTCGTGATGGGAGACGGTTCATCGGCACCGAGCAGGGCTTGGGTCTCACCGAGCGGGGCAGCGGAAAAGGCGGACAGGTCGATCACTTCGCATTCGAGGTCCGGGGAGTGGCGGAGTTCGAGCAACGGGTTGCGGCGGCCGGGTATCGGATTGTTCGCCCGCTGGGGCCCGGACCATATGGCTTGACGGTCTACGTGGCTGACCCGGACGGCAATGTAATCGAGCTTTACGAGGAAGAGAAAGCGTGAAAATAACCAGCGCCACCGTCTACATAGTGGCCCTGCCCACCAGGCGTCACCACACCTGGGCTTCCAAGATGACCGCTCCCATAGGCCACCACGCCATCCTCAGATTGCGTACCGACCAGGGGTTGGAAGGATGGGGAGAGGCCCCGGCCGGAATGACCTGGGGCGGTTCGGCGATGCGATATTACGGCGAGTCCCCCGAGACGGTACGGACGGTGGCTTCCAAATACCTGCTCCCGGCGGTGGCCGCCACCGATCCCCGAGAGATCGCGGTGATTCACGCCCGGATGGACAAAGCGGTGAAAGGTCATCCCTACGCCAAGGCCATGATCGACATCGCTTGCTACGACCTGGCGGGACGGGCCATGGGGGTGGGGGTGTCCACCCTGTTGGGCGGTTCCCATCGCCGGGGAGTCGAGTTGGCGCACTCGTTGGGGATCATGTCCATTGACCGGTGTTTGGAGGAGGCTCAGCAGGCGGTCTCCGAAGGGGCGCTCACCATCAAGTGCAAAACCGGACTGGATCCCGTTCGGGATGTGGAGTTGGTACGTCGTCTGCGGGAGTTGGTCGGGCCGCAGATCAAGATTCGGGTGGACGGAAACGAAGGGTATTCCCATGTGTCGGAGGCGGTGCGAGTCACCCGCGCCCAGGAGGAATATGACATAATGCTGTGCGAGCAACCGGTGGCCGGCGCACAAGGACTGGCAGCGGTTGCCCAGCGGGTGGACGTGCCGATAATGGCCGACGAATCTGCGTGGACCGTGGAGGACATCTGGGAACTGGTGGAATTGGGAGCCGCCGAATACTTCTCCTGCTACGTCACCAAACCGGGAGGTCTATTCCGAGCCCGCCAGCAGGCTGATGCCGCCCGCCGTATGGGAATGATGTGCGATATCGGCGGGTCGATCGAAACCGGGATCGGAAACGCTGCCAACCTGGCGCTGGGAGCGGCGGTTGAAAACGCCATTCTCCCCAGTGTCTGCCCGGTTTCCGGTCCCGAGGAAAGCAACCGCCCGCAGATAGCCGGCATCTACTACACCGATGACTTGATTACCGGCTCCTTTGATTTCGAGCAGGGGCGGGTCATGGTGCCTGTAGGTGTGGGTTTGGGGGTGGAGGTGGATCTGGAGAAGGTCGAGAAGTACTCGGTGGCCGAAGCCCTCAGTTTGGATCTGGGTGAGGGCGATTGAGAGTGGGCAGATGACCCGGATAGTGGTTATGGGGGGTGGAGCGGGGGGCATGGCGGCGACAGTCGACCTGACCCTGCGGGGATTCGAGGTGGTTTGGTGGCGACGCACGGTTCCCTTGCGGCCACCATCGGGATACCGGCTGGCATATCGGGGAGTGCTCGGCGACGGAGTAATGCCGGTCAGTTGCACCGACGACCTTTCGATGGCTATCAGAGGGGCCGCCGGGGTTCTTGTGTGTTTACCCTCCACCGCCCACCGTGATATAGCCCGGAATCTGGCGCAGGTGGGGTGTGAGGCGCCGGTGATGCTGGCGCCGGGGCACTTGGGTGGAGCGTTGGAGGTGGCGAAGGTGATGCGCGACGCCGGTGCGGTTGGTCTGCCGCCCTTGGCCGAGTCCTCAACCCTGCCCTATACGGTGCGCGCCTGCCCTACCGCGGGGAATGAGGATGGTCTCCCTCAATGGGTGGTGAACATAACCGGCGCCGCGGCCCGGATGCTGGTGGGGTGTCTCCCGGGAGGAGAGGATGCCCTGACCTTGATCTCGCAGCTCTACCCAGGATCGGCGCCCATGCCGGATGTGCTGGCGGTGGGGTTGGCGGAGGTGAACATGGTGCTGCATCCTCCGGGGGCGATTCTGGGAGCGGCCTGGGTGGAGGCAACCGGCGGCGCATTTCGTTTCTATGTCGAGGGGATGACCGCGGGGGTGGCATCGGTGATGTCACGTTTGGACCAAGAACGGTTGGCGGTGGCGGCGGCCTTCGGATATGGTCCGCCGTCACTGATGGAGGAGATGTCGGCGATAGGAACGGTGGAGGAGGACGCCGACCTGGACGACCTGCAGACCGCGATAGCAGGAGGAAGCGCCAATGCGGCGATCATGGCTCCCGACTCGCTCGATCACCGCTATTACACCGAGGACTTCGGTTACGGGTTGCTGCCGCTGGTGGGGTTGGCGGAAGTGGCGGGAGTAGAAACTCCCGTGGCCAAGGCGTTGTTGAACCTGGCCATGGCTGCAGGTTTGGAGAAGGCGATCACCGCGGGACGCACCCTGGAGCGCCTCGGCCTAAATGGCCTCTCCGTAGATGAGATCGCCTCCGCGGTTCGTCCCTGACCCCCGTCATGAACCCACGTTCACCTCTTCTGAAGCAGCGTCTCCAAAAAGGGGATGTCTGTTATGGTGCCTGGTGCATGATGCCATCGCCTTTCGTGGTGGAGGTATTCTGCCATCACCCATTCGATTGGGTAGGAATCGATCTTCAACACGGGCTCTGGGCTCATGACCAGATGGTTGGAGCGCTCCAGGTAGTCGACAGGTTCGGTATTCCGTCGATCGTCAGGGTAAACGGCGCGAACCCCTGGGAGATCGGGCGGGTCTTGGATGCGGGAGCAGCCGGTGTCATTGTTCCCATGGTCGACAGCGCTGCCGACGCGGCGGCGGCGGTAGCGGCTTGTCGCTATCCACCGTTGGGTAGTCGAAGTTTCGGGCCGGTGCGCGCCGCGTTGGGAAGGCCGGAGTGGAGCACGGATCTGGCCAACGAACAAGTTCTGTGCGTAGTCATGATCGAAACCCGCGGCGGACTCGCCAATTTGGCTGAAATCCTCTCGGTTCCAGGTGTGGACGCCATCTTGGTTGGGGCGATTGATCTCTCTTTGACCCACGGGGTGCTGGGAGATGACCAGTCCCGTTGGCGGCTGGTGGAGCAGGTGTTTGACAAGTGCCGTGAATACGCCGTGCCTTCCGGGATTGCAGTGTCTTCGGCTGCCGATGCGAAGAGAGGCGTGGAGGGCGGGGCCACCCTGGTGGCTCTCAGTCCCGATGCGTGGCTGCTCTCGGGGGCTGTGGAGGATTATCTAAGAGATTGCGGAGTAACACACTGAAGACCGGAGGGCAGCAACCGTGGCTTCGGTTTCACGGTCCCCAATCAGCGTTTTCTTCCATGCGCCGAGCAATGGCGTCTTTCCAGGTACGGGAGGCCACCGCCAGATTGACAGCCCCGCGCACTCCGCTGCTTTCTATTGAGACCTCGCTTCCTCCAAAGGTTCCTATCTGGGCAGCCGGCAAGCCGTGTAGAGCAGCAATTTCTGTCAATCGAGGAACATTCCGGGGCGAAACGGCTGCCAGCAGTCGGTTGGGGTCTTCCGTGAAGAGGCTTCGCCAGTCCCTGAAGGTGACGTTCACTCCCACCTGGGAAGAGATGGCGATCTCGGCGGCGGCCAGCGCTAGGCCTCCATCGGAGATGTCGTGGAGAACCGGGGTCACGCCCTCCTCCACCAGTTGGAGAGCGGTCTGGATCGCCGACCTGCAAAGAGTGAAGTCGGCAGCGGCGGGTCGGCCTCCCAGGTGGCCGAAGGCGACTTTTGCGAATGAACTGCCCGCCAGGTTTACCGTGTCGTCAAACCCCAGGAGCCAAAGCTCCATGCCCTCTTGAGCCCGGTCCATTCCGGGTGGATTGGCGGGCGCCGGATCCGCCACTCCCACCACCCCTATGACCGGGGTGGGGTAGATGGGATAGCCGTCTATCTCGTTGTGGAAAGACACGTTCCCCGACACCACGGGAAGACCCAGCAACTCACAGGCTTCGGCCAGGCCTTCCACGGTTTCCCGGAATTGCCACATTACGTCGGGACTGTCCGGGCTTCCGAAATTGAGGTTGTCCACCACGGCCAGAGGCCGGGCGCCCGAGATGGCGACATTCAGGGCTGCTTCACACACCAGCCTTTCCACGCCCCGGCGCGGATCCAGGTAGCAAAGCATGCCATTGCCATCGGTCGATACGGCCACCGACTTGGAGGTGCCGGGAATTTGCAGGAGAGCGTGGTTTTGGCCGGGGCCGACCATGACGCCGTCTCGCGCCTTGATGGGATATCGCTGATAGATCCAGCGTTTGGAGGCGAGCCGAGGGTCGTCGAGGAGCTCCAACAGTACGGCGCCCAAGGCGGGTCTCCGTAGGAAACGGATGCTATTGGACCACAGGTTCTCCATCCATCCCGGCTCACCGATCTGGTGATGATCAACCACCGCTCCCTGGGTAAGGGAATGGATCGGCGCCTCCACTACTACCTCATCCTGGTGGGTTACCCGCAGCACTTGCGAAGAGATGACTTCCCCTATCACCGAAGCAGCCACTCCCCGCCGGTTGGCGGTCTCCAGGACCGCATCCACCGAATCCGGGTCCGCGAAAGCCAACATCCTCTCCTGGGTTTCGGAAGTCAGCAGACCCGCCGCGTCAATCTCTTCCTCACGGGTGTGAATGGCCGACAGATCAAGACTGACGCCCACTCCCGATCTGGCGGCCGGTTCGGTGGCAGCACTGACCAGTCCCCCTCCTCCCAAGTCCTGCAACCCCCGGACCACCCCCCGCTGAGCCAATTCCCGGCAGGCGCCCAGCAGCCGGAAGGCCAGTTCGGGATCGCCCTCTGGAATGTCCACGGAAAAAGATTCCAAACGACGAGCGCCGGTTGAGGCAAGAATCGAGACCCCCCCGATTCCGTCGGGACCGGTGGGCGCTCCCAGCAGCACCAGTTTGGTCCCTACCGGGCCTGCCTCTCCACGGACCAGTTCCCCTTGGCGGAGTGTTCCCACACACATCACATTCACCAGGGGGTTATCTACGTAGCTCTCTGAGAACGCCACTTCTCCCCCCACGATCGGGACCCCCACCGTCGTGGCGTATCCCGCCAACCCTTCCACAACTTCTCGCAGTCGGCGACGGCTTCTGGGCAGGCTGAGGGGCCCGAAGCGAATCTGGTTCAACAGCGCGACGGGTTGAGCGCCCATGGCCGCGACATCTCTTAGCACCCCGGCAACTCCGGTGGCGGCGCCCCGCCGAGGATCGACATAGGAGGGGTGATTGTGGCTTTCGATCCGCAACGCCAGCTGCCAACCATCCCCGATGTCGATTACTCCGGCGTTGTCTCCCGGCCCGACCACCACCCAAGGGGCTTTTGAAGTGAGCCGACGCAGGTAGGGGGCAGAAGACTTGTATGAACAGCCTTCTGACCACATCCCCCCGTACGCCGCCAACTCGGCCTCCCGGGGTGGACGGCCCAGATCGTTGCAGATAGCCTGTAACTCCTGGTCGGTGAGCCCCAGCAGTCGATGCGACGGTGTTGGAGGCCGATAATCGGGCTGCATGCTATTGGACAAATCTATCGAGGAGGGTCACTGCGGAGGTTGGCCGCCGTGGATGGGTTTCCAGCAAGGTCTTGTCACATTTGGGAGTCCGGCGCCGACCATACGAGCCTTTACGATAGCTTTTGGCTGCCGTTAAACTGGTGTCCAATGGCAAGAGTGGTGGTTATCAAACACTCGTGCGGGTCGGTGGGCAGGTTGGCGGAGCGTCTCGACAGTTGGGGCCTGGAATGGGAGGAGGCAAATGTGGCGGAGGGCGATCCCTTTCCTCCGATGGATGCGATCGGGGCTTTGGTGATTATGGGCGGGGTTATGGGCGCCTACGAAACGGAGGGCTACCCCTTTTTGATGGAAGAGCTGGCTTTGGTACGCGAAGCGGCCGAGAGGCAAGTGCCGGTATTAGGCATTTGCCTGGGCTCTCAAATATTGGCGGCGGCTTTAGGTGGTCGGGCTTACCTTGCCGACCGCCCCGAAGTGGGAGCGGTATCTGTCCAACTTACCGAAGCGGGCCACCGGCATCCGGTGGTGTCGAAGGTGGCCGGACGGCGGGTGTTCTCGATGCATCAGGACACGTTCGACACGCCGCCGGGAAGTGAGCTGTTAGCCCATTCCAACCGCTTTCCCCAGGCTTTTGTCAAGGGATCGGCGTTAGGGATCCAGTTTCATCCCGAAACCCACAACGCCGAAGCCAACGAGTGGGCGAATCACGATGCTCGGGATATGTTGGAAAGGGCGGGCAAGACTCCGCAAGAGTTCGCCGCGGAGATGGAGGAGGCAGAAGGGGACCTCATGGTGGGCGCCCACCAATTGTTCGATGCCTGGATCGCGGAATTGGATGTCTGAAATCCCCGAACTTTCCCGGCCGGGAGAGGAAACCGTCTCCCGGCTCCGCAAGATGGTGGCTTCCGATCCCTATGCCTCCCACCTGGGAGTGCGGCTTGTCGATCCGGATCCGAAACGGCTGACGGTTGCTCTGGGTATAGAAACCCGCCACACCAACTTCATGGAGTTGGTCCATGGAGCAGTAGTGTATTCGCTGGCCGATATCGCACTGTCTTTGATCTCCAATGCCGAGGTGGAGGCGGTCGCCCTCGACACCCACCTGGTCCAGGCTGCCTCTGCGAGGGTCGGGGACCGTCTCGTCGCCACGGCGCGACCTGCCACACGTTCGCGTTCGGTGGCGACCTATCAGATCGAGGTACAGCGCGGCGACGGACGGATTGTCGGGCTGTTCACAGGAACAGTGTTTCACCGGCAAGGGCACTCATCGGCAAGCCCCTCATGAGGAGGGACTGAAGGTGACCGACAAGTTGACTTCCGCAGACGGAGACGGGATCAAGCCCCGCCGGAGACTGAGACGAATCTCGATGGGGATTGCGGGAATGGTTTTGGTGGTAGTCACGCTGGTGAGCGTGAGCTTGGAGTCCTTCACGGACGAAGAGCGGTATTCGACGGTGGACGCTCGGGAAATCATGGAGAGCCAGACTCTCGGCCAGGTTAAGAACTCCCGGGAGGACTTCAACATACGGCAAGATTTACCTGCAGAGGTTCTGACGTCTGGTGTCGAAGGAGAGGTGGCGGCGTTCAGAGAACCATCAAGCCCTCCCAATCAGATCCAGACCGACCGTCCGAGCCGGAGTTTGGATGGTTCGAGTCAGACCTCCCTGTTTCCTCCTGAAGCGGATACGCAGTTGTCGCCAGAAGAGTTGTTGTCCACTACCTCGGGGGAGTCCCCCGAGTTTGGTTTTGACATCCAGGGGTGGGCGCCTTCCTCGGCCCGCCAAGTCGAGGAGGAACCCACGCCAGAGCCCTATTCCAATTCGCACGTGGTCAGTCCGTCCTTGCCTGATGGAATGTTCGACACGGTGCTGTTGATCGGCGCCGACGCCAGCGGGAAATTGGCGGACACCATAATGCTTGCCCTGTTCCCCGAGGACGGGTCGACGCCTGCCCTGGTTTCGATCCCTCGCGATCTATACATCCCCAATCCCTGCACAGAGGACTATCGGCGAATAAACGCCAACCTGTGGGGGTGCCGCGGGGGTATAAGCGGACCTGAGCTATTGGGGGTGACCATCGAGGGTTTTACCGGTGTGAAGGTGGACCAATACGTGCGGGTCGACTTCGATGGATTCGTGGAATTGGTGGACGGCCTGGGGGGTGTCGAGATCTGCTTCGATTACCCCACACATGACCTCAACGCCGGATTGGATATCGCCGAGGAAGGGTGTCTGATCGCCGACGGCGCCGTGTCCCTGGCCTACGTTCGGTCTCGCAATGCCCGACAACTGGTGGATGGGGAATGGCTGAGGGCGTGGGACTCAGATCATGTCCGTCAGAGACATCAACGGGAATTGCTGCTGAAGCTGGCCGGCGGCTTGCGAAGCTCCTCTCTCATCGAATTGCTTTCCAACTTCCAAACCCTTTCCCACACCTTCCACCTGGACAGTGGATGGTCGGTCGCCGAGGCGGTGGGCTGGGCATGGCGTTACCACGACCTTGAACTCTCACAGATAACCCATCTGCGGGTCTCGGTTGACGGATACGAAACTTCCCTGGGGGAATTGGTGTCGGTTCCCACCCGGCCTTTCAACGAGGTGCTCTCCGAGTGGTGGGAACCGCCCGCCCGCTAGGGCCCGCCGGTGGAAACCACCGGCCTTTAAGAGTCCAAATGGCTGTTAGCCTCCTTCCCTTATGGGCGTGAAGGCCCTATTCATTGCGTAGGGAATATCCATTTGACCACCAGAGCAGCGCTCAGACAAAAACGCCGCAGAACCCAACGACGTATCTGGTTGGCGGTATTGGCGGTGTTTGTGGTGGGATTGTCGCTAGTGGGTTTGCGTTTGTATCTGGGGTTCAAGTCTGCCGCTGATATTCCGTTTTCGCCGCCTGCTGCCAGTGTTGCTTTGGAAGAGCGAACCCCGGCTGAGGTAGAGGCGGGTGCAGAGGAGATAGCCAGTCAGGAAGCCGAAACGGTCGAAGATCCACCATCGGAAGAGGTGACGCCAGGTGATGAGGCTCCGTTGGAACCTGTTGACAAACCCACGCTAGAATTGGCGGAGGAAGTTGAGGAGGAGCCGGAGGAGGCCGCGCCGGTAGCCTACGCACGCAGCCCGACCAAGTTGCCAGACCGCATGTTCGACACCGTGCTGTTGATGGGAGCGGACGCCACCGGTTACCTGGCTGACAGCATCATTTTGGCTCTCTTTCCCGAAGGAGGAGCGCCGCCGGCGATGGTGTCGATTCCTCGCGACCTTTATTTATACAATTTCTGTTCCGAGGATTATCGACGGGTAAACGCCAACCTGGGAGGTTGTACCGGTTACGCCAATGGCCCCGAACTTCTGGCTCTGACCATTGAGGATTTCACTGGCGTTGCTGTCGATCACTTCGCGAGGATTGACTTCGAGGGTTTCGTGGAATTGGTAAACGGTTTGGGGGGTGTCGACATTTGTTTCGAGTACCCCACTCGCGATGAGAAGGCCATGTTGGACATCGCCGAGCCCGGCTGTTACTCGGATGGAGCGACCGCTTTGGCTTACGCTCGGTCCCGAAATGCCGAACAACTGGTGGATGGGGAGTGGCAGCGGGCCTGGGGATCTGACTTTGCTCGCCAGAGACATCAGCGCGAGTTGCTGCTGAAGCTCGCCGGAGGTTTGCGAGACTCTTCTCGCGTCGACCTGCTCTTGGCCCTCCAGGACCTTTCCCATACTCTTCGACTGGACCAGGGATGGTCGGTGAGCGAGGCGGTGGACTGGGCATTGCGTTACCGCGAGATGGCTCCTTCCCAGGTGGCCCAACTAAATGTCTCGGTGGAGGACTACCGTACGCCCGCCGGCGCCCAGGTGCTGGTTCCGACTCAAGCTTTCCGGGAGGTTCTCTCCCAGTGGTGGGCGCCGGCGGGCGGGTGAAGCGGGGGCAGGTGCGCCTTCGCCTCATTTGGGGCCCAAGGCTTGGCTGGTAGCCTCTTTCGGCTATGAACGTTGGGGCGTCTTTGGGCTTGGGTGGGATAGTGAAACGGTTTGACCACGTCTCCTGGGCGGTGCGTGATATCCAAAGCGCCCTTCCTCTGGTGGAATTGTTGGGGGGCTGTTTCTATCAGGGCGCCGACCATCCTCGCAATGCCTTTCGATGGGTACAGTTCCGGCTTCCCCAAGGGATGTTGGAAATAATGTCCCCGCTCGGGGAGCAGGGGTTTCTCCACAGATTCCTGGAGCAGCGGGGGGAGGGTCTGCATCATCTCACTTTCCAGGTGGAGGACCTGTCCGAGGCGGTGCGGAAAGCTGAAGAGAGAGGATTCGGGGTCACCGGACTTCACTTCAGCGAGCATTGGAGCGAAGCTTTTCTGCATCCACGCACCACCAACGGCGTGCTTATCCAACTAGCCCAGTGGGAAGAGGATGTGTGGGTCGGTTACACCCTGGAAGAGGTCATGGCCGGACTTTCCATCGACCCCACCTAACGCTCTGGCTATGGAGGTCTTGGCGGCAGTTCCCGCAAGGCATGCGATCTCGCCCAAATCCCGGCTGGCTTCGGTGCTGGCTCCCCAGACCCGGCGGAGACTGAGTCTGGAAATGGCCGCCAAGGTAATGGCCGCCATTGTCGAAGCGGAAGCCCAACCGTTGGCGTTGGCCGCCGACCAGGTGGTGATGGACTGGGCGGCAGCACATGGCTGGGAGGCAATTTTGGACCAAAAGCCCTCTCTGAACCAGGCCGCGGCCGGGGCGGTTTCCGTTGCCGGGCGACTGAAAATGGGTTGGATGATCGTCCACGCCGATCTGCCCCTTTTATCGGCGGCTGACCTTCGAGTCGCCATAGAGACCGTCCGCTCTGGGGGATGGGTGCTGGCGCCTTCCTCGGACGGGGGCACTTCCCTGATAGGTGGCCCCGTTGATTCTGGCTTTGGGTTCGCCTACGGAAAGGGGAGTTTCCATCGCCACCTATCTGCGCTGCGACGCCGCTCTCCGCGGATCATTTTTCGTCCCGGTCTGGCATTGGATCTCGACCGCCCTTCCGACCTTCGAGCTGCTCTGTCCCATCCCCGGGGCCGGTGGTTGGCGGGCTCGATATCGGAGGCGGAGATGCTCAAGACTCAGATGGACTTGGATAAGTAGGCTGTGATGAGCGAAGGCCATCGGTTTCGTCAACTCCTCAAGTGCTGACGGGATTCCAGGCTTGCAACCGTGCTCGTCTGTAGGCCGGTCCCCCGAAACCGGACGACAAGAAGGAGGAAGGATCGAAGGTGAGTGAGCAGTTGCCGACTCCCGAGCGGGCGCTGACGATTGGAGCCCACCCCGATGACGCTGAGTTCGGAGCGGGAGGGGTGCTTTCCAAGTGGTCAGCAGGAGGGTGCGAAGCGTCGATGCTGGTGATGACCGACGGGTCGAAGGGAAGTTGGGATCCCCACACCAATCCCGCCGAGTTGATCGAGGTTCGCCGAACCGAGCAGCTGCGCTCGGCTTCGGTGCTGGGCGTCACTGGCGAGGTGGTGATGCTGGGCCGGGTAGACGGAGAACTGGAATACTCCATGCAGCTTCGGGAGACGCTGTGCTGGTGGATCAGAACACTGCGTCCCAATGTGATTCTCACCCATGATCCGTGGAGGCGTTATCTGCTGCACCCCGACCACCGAGTGACTGGGATAGCCGCCAGTGACGGGGTGGTGGCGGCCCGGGATCATCTCTTCTATCCGGACCAACTAGCTGAAGGGATGGGCAAACACCGACCCGATGCCATTCTCTACTGGGGTACCGACCAGCCCGACCACCGTGAAGATATAATCGGGTTCGTTGATAAAAAGATTGCGGCGTTGCTGTGTCACTCCAGCCAGACCGAGACCACCATGGACGATGCCACGGTCTCTGCCGCCCACCGTGAGCGGTTCTCGGCCAAGATCACCCAACGGGCCTTTGAAGCGGGTGATCCGGTCGGTTTGGAAGCGGCGGAGGCCTTCAAAATCGTCAAACCTTGACGTTGGCGACTCAGTCCATCAGGGCGGCTTTTCTGGCCAGCTACCGGGCGGCCCTTCGATCGGTGGATCCATACTTCGTCACCCATAGGTACCTGTCAGAAACAGGAGATCGCCTGCAGGTGGGGGGAGAAAGTGTCGAAACAAGAGGTGGAGTGCGAGTGTTGGCGGTGGGGAAGGGGGCTCACGGGATGGCCGCCGGGGCGGTGGCGGCCCTCGGTTCTCGGGTGGTGTCCGGCTTGATCATCGCCGATCACCACCGACCTGCTCCTCATCCTCGCATCGGGGTGATGGTCGGTGATCACCCCTATCCGGGCCGGGCCAGTTTGGCGGCGGGTCGGGCTGCACTGCAGGTGGCGGCCGAGGGGCATCCCGACGAGTTGCTGCTGGTGCTGGTGTCGGGAGGGGGATCGTCTCTTGTGGAGGTCCCCGCCCCGGGGATCACCTTCGAAGATCTGGAAATGGTGGGTCGGGCGCTGGTCACCGGCGGGGTTCCCATCGCGGAGATGAACACAGTGCGCAGGCAGTTGTCTTCGGTCAAGAACGGGGGAATCGCGAAAGTGGCCGGTGAGCGACCCGTGGCATCTCTGCTGATCTCCGATGTGGTGGATGGACCCGCCGCCGCCATCGCTTCCGGGCCCACCCTGGCCGATGACACCACCCCCGGCGATGCCCGGGCGGTGCTGACCGACTACCAACTGATGCCCAGAATCCCACCTGCAGTGGTGGAGTACCTCGGGGGCTTGTCATCTTCCACCAAAAAGCCCGGCAGGGACCCGTTCGCGGTGATCGCCGATGGTTTGGGTGCGGCAGGCGCCGCCCATGGCGAGTTGGAGGCTCAGGGTCTAGCGGCGCGCATAGTCACAGCCCCGGTGGTTGGCGAGGCGGAAGAAGCGGCTCGGTTGGTGGTGGCGAGGTCGGTTCCGGATTTGGTGGATGTGTATTGGGGCGAGACGACGGTGAGGGTCGACATGGCTTCTGCGGGCCGGGGCGGCCGTAACCAACATGCCGCTCTGGTGGCCGCCGGATGGCTGAACGAGCGAGGAAGGGGTGTTTTCGGGGGTTTCGCCACCGATGGGATCGATGGGGCGAGTGAAGCGGCTGGAGGCCTGGTGGACGCTCAGACGGTGGAGCGGGGCCGAGCCGTCGGCCTGCAGCGGTGGGATTATCTGCGGCGTTACGACTCCTCCTCGTATCTGGCGGCCTGCGGTGACGTGGTGAACACCGGGCCCACCGGGACGAATGTTGGAGACCTGTGGTTGGTGTCGGGATGATCCATCCCACTGGTCGGTATTTGGTCGTAAGATTTGGCTAAGATGGAACATCGAAAATCTGCAGAGCTATATCAACGGGCGCAGAAAGCTTTGGCTGGAGGGGTTTCCAGTCAGTTCCGCTCGTATGAATACCCCCATCCACTGTTTTACGAGTCGGGAGAGGGGAGCCGGATCACCGATGTTGATGGCAATACCTACCTGGATTTCACGCTCAGCCAAGGTCCGCTCATCCTCGGCCACTCCCGACCCGAGGTGGTGGAAGCGGTGGCGAGGGCGACCGCTTCCGGTCAGATCTTTGCTGGTCAACACCTGGCGGAATTGGAGTTGGCGGAGACGCTGCAGCGGGTGGTTCCCTGTGCAGACTTGGTGCGGTTCAGCCTGAGCGGCTCAGAAGCCGTCCACGCTGCCCTGCGGGCCGCCCGGGTGCATACCGGAAGAACCCGCTTTCTGAAGTTCGAGGGTCACTACCACGGCTGGTTCGACAATGTGGCGGTGAGTGTCTCAGCGCCGTCGGCCGACGCATTGGGATCCCGGCTCCGACCCCGGCCGGTGCCCTGGACTCAGGGTCGCCCTTCCTCTTCGGACGCCGAAGTAACCACTGCGTGCTGGAACGATCTGGATGCCGTAGAGAGAGTGCTGGCGTCCGACTCCGAGGGGATCGCGGCGGTGATAACTGAGCCCGTCATGTGCAACAGCGGTTGCATCCTGCCCACCGAGGGATTCCTGGAGGGTCTTCGTTCGCTCTGTTCCTTCTATGGAGCCGTGCTGATCTTCGATGAGGTGATCACCGGGTTCCGGCTGGGAATGTCCGGGGCGCAGGGATACTTTGGAGTGGTTCCCGACCTGGCAACTTTTGGCAAGGCCATGGCCAACGGGTATCCGATCAGCGCTTTGGCGGGGAGGGCGGAGGTTATGGAGCACGTGGTGAAGGGAACGGCCTTGCACGCCGGGACCATGAACTCATCCAACCCCACAGTGGCGGCGGCGGTGGCGACCCTGGAGATTCTGGAGAAGCAACAGGTCCACGATCGTCTCTTCCGGCTGGGCGCCGAATTTGTTGAAAGGCTCCGTGGTATTTCCTCCGAGGCGGGGCACCCCATGCGGGTGGAAGGCCCCGGACCTATGTTCCATGCCGGTTTCACTTCCGCCGAGCAGATCAGGGATTATCGCGATACCCTTTCCTACGACACTGCCAAATACGGGCGATTCGTGGCGGGCATGCACCGTCGGGGAATAAGGCTCATTGGAAGAGGGCTGTGGTATCTATCTGCGGCCCACACCGTCGAGGACATGGAAGCCGCGTTGGCGGCGGCAGCCGAAACATTGGCCGAACTGTGATTATCGGCCCTGACGACAGATATGTGATAAGAAGAAGATATGGAAGCTGATCAGAACACCCCAGAACAAAACGACCACAATCAGTCCGACCATCACTCCCACCACGATCAGGGACATGCCCACGGTCATCATAAAGAGGGTTGGTGGCGCCAACTCAACTATCTGAAACACACCCCCCAACTGTGGAGGTCTCCCATCAACGATGCGGTGGTGGGGCTGATCGACCCTTCCGAGGGAGAGACAATGCTCGATGTGGGAGCAGGCATGGGGCCGGCGGTGTTGGCAGCCGCCAGGCGGGTTGGCGAGGGTCAAGTCTTGGCGGTTGATCCGTCACCTCTGATGAGAGGGATCTTGAGACTCAGACAGAGAATGGGCGGTGACATAGGGCGCATAGTCGTCCTAAAAGGAAAAGCCGAGGAGATACCTGTCGACGAAGCGTCAGTTGATGGCGCGTGGTCAATCAACTGTGTGCACCACTGGGGTGATGATCGCCAGGCCTGCGCCGAATTGGCGCGGATTATCCGCCCGGGAGGGCGCCTGTTGCTCTTGGATGAGCAGTTCAGTGACCCCACTCATCCGCGGCATGCCTCCTACAACCGCAGCCGGCACGCAAAGTCCGGGTTCTTCCACGAAGTCGATACCGATCGGCTGGGCGATCTGCTCATTGAGCAGGGCTTTCGGATCGAGCAGGCGGGAGACCACAGTTTGGAAGGGAGGCCGGTGAAGTTGGTGAAGGCGGTTCGTCTGGCCGCGGGCGAGGGCGGCTCTTGACTTGGGGATGTGACCGGTGTGGATGGAGAACAACATAGGGGAGGTTCCCCGGTGAATCCAGCCACCCGACGGTTGCTGATTCCCCACCAGGGCATGACCTATGAAACTCTGCGGGACAGGTTCAGGTGGAATATTCCCGAAAGGTTCAATCTGGGCGTGGCTTGCGCGGACCAGCAGGAACCGGAGGCCACCGCGTTGGTTGCCGTGGACGGGTCGGGAGCGGTTGCCAGGCACACGTTCGGGGATTTGGCGGGTCGTTCGGCGTGCTTGGCCGAAGGTCTGGCCCGGCAAGGGATCGGACCAGGCGATCGGGTTGTCATCGTCGCTCCCCAATCGCTGGAGGTGGGTTTGGCTCATCTTGCTTTGTGGAAGCTGGGAGCGATTTCATTGCCGCTGGCCTCCCTGTTCGGACCCGACGCAATCTCCTATCGCCTTTCTGATTCGGGCGCCAAAGCAGCCATTGTCCACCCCGATAACCGCTCCAAACTGCGGGAAGCGGCGCCCCACTTGCCGATCATCGAGATTGGTCCCGACTTCGATGCGCTCTGTTCCGGCCCGGCCTTGGAGGACCCTCTCGACACTCGGGCGGAGGATCCCGCCTATCTGATCTACACCTCGGGTACAACCGGACAGCCCAAGGGGGCGCTTCATGCCCACCGTTCCCTGTTCGGGCATCTCACCGGCTTCAAGTGTTACTACGATTTTCCTCCCGAGCCGAACGACATCATGTGGACCCCCGCCGATTGGGCCTGGCTGGGGGGTCTGATGGACGCCTTGATCCCCGCCTGGTATTACGGCATACCGGTTGTCACCTCCGACAAAGAGAGGTTCGATCCCTGCGCCGCTTTTGACCTGATGGCCGAGCATCGGGTGACCCTGGCTTTCCTGCCGCCCACTGCTTTGAAGATGATGCGGGCCTCGGGGGCAACCCGTTCCGATCTGTCACTGCGGGCGATATTCACTGGGGGCGAGCTCCTGGGAGCGGAGATGTTGGAGTGGTCGGAGCAGACGCTGGGATGTCACATAAACGAGGGTTACGGACAGACCGAGGCCAATCTGGTGATAGGCAACTGCGCCTCCGTTTGGCCGGTCAGGCCCGGATCGATGGGCCGGGCCCTCCCGGGACACGAGGTGGAGATCCAAGACGAACAGGGGAACCGCCTGATCGACCGGGAGGGGGAGATCTGTGTTCGATCCCCCGATCCGGTGATGATGCTCGGCTACTGGAATCGGCCCGATGCGACAGCCGAAAAGTATCGCGAGGGTTGGCTGCTCACCGGCGATCTGGGCATCGAGGATTCCGATGGTTACCTGTGGTTTCGCAGCCGTAAGGATGACGTGATCACTTCTCGGGGATACCGGATAGGACCCGGGGAGATCGAGGAGAGCCTGATGACCCACCCGGCGGTGGCGATGTGTGCGGTGGTGGGGGTCCCCGATGAAATCCGCGGTCACGTACCCGCCGCCTTCGTGGTGCTGCGGCCCGGTTTCGAGCCTTCGGAGCAACTCGCCTCCGAGCTTCAGAGCCATGTCCGAACCCGGCTGGCTGCTCACGAAACTCCCAGCCAGGTCACTTTCCTGGACGAATTACCCCGAACTACCACCGGCAAGATCATGCGGCGGGCTCTCCGCCCTTCCTAACCCGGTTTCACTCCGCGTGCTTTTCGAACAAACGGCCCATCTCTTCGATTTGGGACACGGTCTCTTCCAGGACAGCGTCGTAGTCGGCGTCGAGGGGCAGGACCACCGGAAAGTGATTGCCGTCGGGGTTCCTGATATGGTTGTTACGCAACAAGTAGCGGTCCTTTTTCTGCCAGGGCCACACCCACAGCGGCGATGTTTCATGCTGAGCCCACTGTCTCAGATAGATTCCAAACTACACTTGCACGCCGTTGAGGTGAAAACTTTTCCCGTAGCCACCCCCCGAGGGCACGTAGTCGCGTAGACCCGACACCGATCCCTTGGCCTGAACCCGTTCGACCGATTCATCCACCAGCCGCATGAGCGCCAGCATCCGGCGCGGGATATCCGGTTCCAGCTCTCCCGCATTCAAAGGCAGGAAGGCGTCCGTATCCATCTCCATGTTGTCAGCCAATCCTTGCAGTTGAGCTATTTCGAACTCCGTTTCCTTTTCGCCTCCCGAAACTGCGGCCTCATGCAAGGTGCCGAGGATGTAGCGCCAACCGGTCATCATCAGGTGACGTTTGCTGTCTTCGATTGCCGCTCTTCGCAGGTTACCGGATCCCGAGTTCGGCACCAGCATATACTCCTCGGCTGCCCGTCGGCTCACCTCGGACCAAAGCGACTCGAGGCGGACAGTGGGGACGATGAAAAGCAAAATAGCCGGGCCGTCCGGCGGTAAGTTCGCCAGGTAGGCGTTTGGCTGTCTGTCGGTGAGCCCGGCCCAAAACTTGGCCTCGACGAGCACTCGCGGGGCGCCGTTTTTGTCGTAGCCAACCACGTCAGGGCGGGACCCATCTTCATAAGTGATCTGTGTTCCGACCCAGCAGATTGTTTTAGGCTCGAAGTCTCCACCCTGAAGAAGGCGGCCCAAGGCCCGGCGACAAGCCGCCGAGTTGTTGAGGATGAATGCCAATGCCTCAGTAGCCGCATCCTCTACCTGGCTGGTCAGTCTCGGTACCAAGTGCGCCAACAGAGTGAGCCCGGCGTCCATCAGTGACCTCTATTGCTCCGAGTGTCTTCACCCACATCCAGCCACAGTTTCTTTCGGCCGCGGATCGCCCGATCGCGGGGGGTGGGCGGGGTGGCCATATGCACTGGGACACTCGTCACTGGCGCCGTTTTCAAGCTGAACCCATTTTATCAATTGCAAACCGGTTCAAACAGCGGAGCAATCCGCCTCGCTTTTTAGTGATTCAGGGTGACGGGGCCGGCGCGGAGCGCTCTCGGCGGCAGACTGGGCAGCAATTCGATTACGGTGGAAGCGACCCCTCCCGGGCAGACCCCCGGTAGATAGAGCCCGACCTGGGCGCCAAAGATTTCCTGAGCTTCCCGATCGGATCGGGCTGGCGCGTCCCCTGAGCGGTTGGCGGATGTAACCGCCAGCGGTCCGCACAGGTTCAGCAAATCCAGGGTGAGGGGATGATCGGGCATCCGAAGGCCGACGGTGTTTCCGCCCTGGTTCCCGTCAGGTTTTTCCACAGCCAGCACCAGGGTGAGGGGCCCAGGCCAGTGGGCTTCGGCCAACTCCCGGGCGAGGGCGGGAAAGACAGCCAACTCGAGGGCATCGGCCACAGAACCAACCAACACGGGTATTGGCTTGCCGGCCGGGCGGCTCTTTAGCCGGAAGAGTTCCTCTTGTGCCCAATGATGGGCGGCAAGCCCGTAAACGGTGTCGGTGGGCACCCCCACTACTTTGCCCTCCTCCAAGAGGGTGGTGGCCTGCGCCAGCAGGGAAGAGTTCACCGGGCTGCCGGTCGGGCCATCACGAACCGGGGTCGCCCTGCCAAATCGCGATGGACTTCGGCATCCATGCCATGTGACCGAAAAGCACCAGTGACGGTTGCGGCTTGGGTTTCCCCGATCTCGATAATTGCGGCACCGGCGGGACTCAACCAGGGCTCGACCTCGGTTGCCAGCCTTTCCAGCACTTCGGTGCCACGGGGTCCGGCCACCAACGCCCGGTAGGGTTCGGCCCGCACATCGATGGGGAGAAGGGGCCACTCTTTCTCCGCGACGTAGGGCGGATTGGAGACCAACAGGTCCACCTTGCCCCGCAGGGAGGCCGCAAGCGCCTCGAAGAGGTCACCTTCCCGTAACTCTATCCGGTCCCGCGCCCACGGGATCGTTCCGATATTGTGGCGGGCCAACTCCATGGCCTGGGGGCAGATGTCGGTGGCCACCACCCGTGCTTGCGGAAAGGAGCGGCTCAGCGCCAGAGCCAGTGCGCCCGAGCCGGTGCCGAGATCCACTATCACCGCTGGCGGGTCTGCTCGGACGGTCTTGACAGCCAATTCCCATAGCTGTTCGGTTTCGGGTCGGGGAATCAGCGCCCTTCGATCCACGGCCAGCTTCAGCGGGCCAAAATCGACATGTCCCTCCAGGTATTGAAGAGGGACTCCGGTTTGGCGTTTTCTTATCAGCCTCTCGGTTCGGGCTGCGACCTCGGGAGGCAGTGGCAGGCCGGGATGGATGGCGTCCTGGGTGAGGGTGGCGATCAACCTCTCCACCTCGTGGTAGGGGAGTCGACTGCGTCGGCATATTTGCAGTGGGGTATCGGCGACGTGAGTCATCTGGGCCGCCGGGCTGGGGTCAATTGGGATGGGGAGGTCCAGCCATTGACAAGACCAGCTTTTCGGAGCGATCTCGGGCGGCCAACTCGTTGGTTAACCGGTCGATTTCTCCCTCCAGCACCCGGTCGAGCGATTTGAGGGTGAGTCCGATCCGATGATCGGTCACCCGGTTGTCACGGAAGTTGTAGGTACGGATCTTCTCGGACCGGTCCCCTCCGCCCACCTGGGACCGTCGCTGGCCGGCTATACCCTTGTGTCGCCTCTCCATCTCCACCTGGTACAGTCGGGCTCGCAGCACCCGGAACGCTTTCTCCTTGTTTTGGAACTGGCTCTTTTGGTCCTGGCAACTAACCACCAGCCCGGTGGGCAGATGGGTTATGCGTACTGCCGAGTCGGTGGTGTTGACCGACTGTCCTCCTGGGCCGGAGGAGCGGAAAACGTCCACTCGCACTTCGTCGGGGCTGACTTCCACCTCTACCTCGTCGGCTTCTGCCAGCACTGCCACGGTGGCGGTGGAAGTATGGATTCTGCCCTGTGACTCCGTCTTCGGCACCCTTTGCACCCGATGCACCCCACCCTCGTACCTCAGCATTCCATACGCCCCTCGACCTTTCACCGCGAAGGACACCTTGCTGTATCCGCCCACCCCGGATGCAGAGACATCCATTTCCTCGGTGCGCAGACCACGACGGTCGGCGAACTTCTGATACATGCGGAGCAGGTCCCCGGCCCAGATTGCTGCCTCGTCGCCTCCGGCGGCCGCCCTGATCTCCATGATCACATCCCGATGGTCGTCAGGATCGGGCGGGACCATCAGCGTCTGCAACTCCACTTCCAATCGAGCGGCTTCGCTGCGTCTCTCTTCGGCCCACTCCAATAGCTCGGCGCGCAGACTTGGGTCGGATTTTGCCATATCCTCGGCCTCGCTGGCATCCTCCTGGGCGGCTTGCCAGGCGCGGGCGGTCTTGACGATCGGCCAAAGCTCGGCCCGCCGTCGACCCACGTCGGCCATCCGCCGGTGATCGGAGAGGACCTCCGGGGAAGCCATTGTCTCCTCCACCTCCACCAACTGCCGCTCCAGTTCCGGGATACGATCTCGCCACACCTCAGCGGTCATCGGGCGATCGCCTTCGCCACCGAAGGGGGGATGGTTCCTGTTGCTAGCAATCGGTCCGATTCTCGAGCCTCCACTGCGGATAGCAAGCTGGTCATCGCCACTTCGATCTGATCGGAGGTGGGCTGATGGGTGGTGAGCCTCTGCAGCAATATTCCGGGAGCGGCCAGCCATTTGCCCAGGGTCTGTGACTGGCGTTTGCTGGCGAACTTGAGAAGCTCGTAGGCGATGGCGGCGATGATGGGGATGAAGACCACCCTGCTCAAAATCAGGATCAGCCAACCCGGATTGCCCACCAGGGCGAAGGCGACAATCGAGAGGATCACCACTATCAAGAGGAAGTTGGTTCCGCACCGGGGATGCTCGGGTGGATACTTGGCGATGGATTCGAGGGAAAGGGACTCCTCGTGTTCGTAGGCGTGGATGGTCATGTGCTCCGCTCCGTGATAGGCGAACACTCGCTTGATGTCCGACATACGTCCAATACCCCATATATAGCCGATGAACAGTCCCAAGCGGATCAGGGCTTCCAAGAACCCGAAGAGCAGGCCGGATTCGCCGGCGGTCCAGCGGGCGACGGTGGCCGGCACCACCATGAAGAAAGCGATGAAAAAGCTCATGGCCAACGCCATCCACAGCCAGAGCTTCCATCCCAGTGATTCGGAGGGACCCTCGGGGTCTTCGCCAGGTTCCTGGGTTGCGACCTCCGCCGACCATGCCAGAGATCGAAATCCCAGATTGAGGGATTCGACCAGCACCAAGATGCCTCTCAGGAAGGGCACCCTGGCGGCCCAGATCCGGGTGGAGAGACGGGGAAGGGCCCGTCTCTCCGCCACTATTGATCCGTCCATGCGTCGAGCCGCCACCGCCCAGGCCTCCGGCGCCCGCATCATGACTCCTTCGATCAGGGCCTGTCCGCCCACCGCCAACGGGTCGGAGTCGGACGGCGTCTCAGGTTTGGGTTGGGCGTTCATGGCGAGCAGAGCCGACGAAGCGGGGACGGGGATAGCCGACTCGGTGTGTGATTCCGGGGATAGACCTCCGGCGACCGGCAGCTAGGACCTCGCAGCGCCAGGCTTACAGGTCGGACGTCTGGGTGGGGGCCGCGGTCTTCTTGTGATACCGCTTCGAACGCACTTCGGCGGCCTTCCCGTAGCGTCTTTGAAAGTGCTCAACCCTTCCGCCGGTGTCGACCAGTCGCTGTTCACCGGTGTAGAAGGGGTGGCATTCATTACACAGTTCCACCGTCATGGCCGGGGGCCGGGTGGTTCTGGTGACGAATTTGGCACTGCAGGAACAGGTAACAGTGGTGAGCTCGTATTGGGGATGTATCTGTGTTTTCATATCGATCTGACTCGATCTCCGGTGTTTCTGGCCACCTCGGCCAGGAACGTTCTGTTGGACGGGGAACTTTTAAGTTTATCTATCAATAACTCGATTGCGGCGCTAGGATCCAGCGACAGGAGGACCCGTCGAAGCTTCCAGACTAGGGGCAACTCGTCGACCGTGAACAGTAGCTCTTCACGACGGGTTCCCGAAAGTTCGATGTCCACCGCCGGGTAGATCCGCTTGTCCGCCAGCTTGCGGTCCAATCGCAACTCCATATTGCCCGTGCCCTTGAACTCTTCGAAGATGACCTCGTCCATCTTGGAGCGGGTTTCCACCAGGGCGGTGCCCAAAATGGTCAGACTGCCGCCTTCCTCAATGTTGCGGGCTGCTCCAAAGAACCGCTTGGGAGGATAGAGGGCTGTAGCGTCGATTCCTCCCGACAGCATCCGTCCCGAGGCGGGGGCGGCCAGGTTGTGGGCGCGTGCCAGTCGGGTAATGGAGTCAAGCAGGATCACGACGTCCATTCCAGTTTCCACCATCCGCTTGGCTCGTTCCAGAGCCAGATCAGCGATTTGAGTGTGCTGGTCGGCGGGTCGGTCGAAGGTGGAATAGACCACGTCTCCCTTCACCGACCTTTGCATGTCGGTTACCTCTTCGGGTCGTTCGTCCACCAGCACCACCATTAGATGGCATTCAGGATTGTTGACGGTGATCGACTGGGCGATCTCTTTGAGAACTGTGGTTTTTCCTGCCTTGGGCGGAGAGACAATCAATCCTCTCTGTCCCTTGCCGATGGGAGAAATGAGATCGATGAGTCGGGCCAAGGTGCGGTTCGGCATCCCCTGCAACTCCAAGCGCAGCCGCTGATCGGGAAAAAGCGGTGTCAGCCTATCGAACTTCGGCCGACGCATCGCTTCTCCGGGGTCGACCTTGTTGACGTGCTCCACCCTTACTATGCCCGGGTACTTCTCCTGTGGGCGGGGAGGTCTGACCGGTCCTCCCACCAGGTCCCCCTTGCGAAGCTGCAGGCGGCGGATCAGGCCGGCGGAGACATAGACGTCCTTTTCCCCGGGACCGTAGCCTGATACCCGCAGGAACCCGTAGCCCTCGGGGAGGATGTCCAACAGACCCTCCCTATTCTCCAGGTCGCCTTCGGGGATGTTGGAGGGGGACGGTTGCCGGCGTCCCCGTCCGCGTCGCCGTCGATTGTCACCATGGGCAGAAGAACTCGGCGGTGCGTTGGCGCGGAATTCGAAATTGGGTTGGGAGTTTTCCGATGGCCTCTCTGTGTCCGTGTCCCGGGTGTGGCCTCCGGTTGTCCTTTTCGGCGCGGGAGAGGGGGGCACTGGCGCGGGAGGCGCCTGCTGGCGTCCGCCCCGCGCTGGGGGCGTGGCTTCGGAGCGGTCCGGATCAGGGTTGCCGCGGGGTCCTTCTATTGCGCTAATCAATTGTTCCTTGCCCATCCCGCCGGAGTCGATGCCTATCGCTTTGGCGATTTTTTGCAGGTCCTGCACCGTTTTGGTGAGAAGCTGGCCGTTTTCGGTTTGAGTAGTCATTGATGATTCCTCGTGTTCTCGGAGTTTTACCGAATATCCTCCACTTTCCTTAAGGAAAGTGGAGGCTGTAACGCTCTATTCGAGACCGCCTTGAAAAGATTTCTGGGGTGTTCGCTGCCGGAGATAAGAAGGCGGGCGAACCAGACTTGACCCACTATAGCAAGACGGCAACTCCTGCGCCAAAACCGAATGCGGGACGATTGCAATCCGGCCAAGAGATTATTTCACCGGGGGGGCTGGCGAGTACTTTCCAGAAGCGACAATAAACGGTCCAAGCGAGCGGGGATCACAGTGGTACGTTCCGGACGTTCGAAAAGGTCGGCCATGCGGTCGGGAAGATCTGGAGCAAAGCCCACTGCCTCCTTTACCGCTTCGGGGAACTTGGCAGGATGGGCGGTGGCGATGCTCACCACCTCCTCGCCGGTCCTTGCCATGCGCTCAGCCATTGCCCAACCCAAGGCGCTGTGGGGATCGAGCAGCAAGCCGTGCTCTCGGTAGGCGTTGCCTATCACTTCGATAATGGCCTGATCGTCCAACCATCCGGCTGCGAAGTCGTTGCGGAGGCTGGAATGGAGTTCGTCATCGAGCCGCAGCTGGCCGTGAAGGCGGTAGTCGTTCATGATCTGGGACATCCATTGCCCGTCCCGCGAGCCCAACTCGAACAGGTATCTCTCCAGGTTGGAGGGGATTTGGATGTCCATGGCCGGGGCGAGGGTGGGACGGACTTCGCCGATGGGAAGTATGCCTTCGGAGATGAGCCGGGTCAAACCTCGGTTGTGGTTATTGGCCACCACCAGTCTCTTTATCGGTCCGCCCATCCGGCGGGCGGCCCACCCGGCCAGCACATTGCCGAAATTGCCGGTGGGAACAAAGAAGCTGATTGCGCGCCCCAGCCGATGACCCGCCCACAGGTAATAGGCGATCTGGGCCACTATCCGCGCCCAGTTGATCGAGTTGACCGCCGCCAAGGCCATTCTTTGGCGCACCACGGGATCGCCGAAAGCCGCTTTCACCAGGTCCTGACAGTCGTCGAAGGTTCCTTCTACGGCTACCGCATGGACATTGGAAGACTCCACGCTGGTCATTTGACGACGTTGGATGTCAGACACCCGACCTTCGGGGTACAGGATCACAATATCGATGGCGGAACGGTCCCGACAGGCCTCGATCGCCGCCGAGCCCGTGTCGCCGGAGGTGGCGCCCAGCACCAATATCCGCCTGCCCTGCAACGCCAAGAGCTGATCGAAGAGTCGCCCGAGCAGTTGCAGGGCGTAGTCCTTGAATGAAAGGGTGGGGCCTAAGGTGAGATCCAGCAGCCACCGGTGCTCCTCGACCTGTCGCATAGGCGCCGGCCCTTCGGGACCGAAGTCGGCGTAGGCTTCGGTGGCCAGTCGGGGGAGATGATCCAACAAAGGGCTGCCTTCCATGAAGGGAGCGGCCACCGCGGTCACCATTTCGGGGTAGGACGCCGCCGAAGGCAGAGTAGGGGCGGTGGGCCAGCGGGCAGGAACGTACAGACCGCCGTCGGGGGCCGGTCCCTGCAGAAGGATCTCATCGAAGGAAGCGGGTGGCGTCCCTCCCCGGGTGGAGATGTATTTCAAAACCGACTTTCGACGGCGAAGGATGGAATCTTCACGGGCCGGCGCCGATTACCCGTATGGTGGCCGCCACCTGCCTCACCACCTCTAGCCGCTCTAGGTCACTGGCAGCAGCCCGGTGGTTGGCCTCCCGAGCATGGTGGGTGATTAATAGCAGGGTGGCCTGGTCTCCCCGTCCCTCCTGCCACACCGACTTGATGGAAACCTGATTGGCGCCGAACACCGCCGCGATCTGGGCCAGCACCCCGGGGGCGTCTTTGACCTCCAAACGCAGGTACCACTGGGTTTCCACCTGCGAGAATTCCTGAATCCCACCGTTGCCGAACCGGACCCGGGGGGTGACTTTGGTGCCTGCTAGAAACTCACGGGAAGCCAGGATGACGTCTCCCAGCACCGCCGTGGCAGTGGGTCTGCCCCCCGCACCCGGTCCTAGGAAGAGCAATTCTCCAATGGAAGGACCTTCCAGGAAGACCCCATTGTTGGCCCCTCGGATCAACGCCAGGGGATGACCGGTCGGCACTAATGCCGGATGCACCCGCACCGCGGGACCTTGGGGGGTGGTGTCGGCCACGGCCAGCAGTTTGATGTGATACCCCAACTGGCGGGCGAATCCGAGGTCCAAGGTGGAGAGGTCCGTGATGCCCTCTCGGTACACGCGGTCGATGCTGACCCATCGTCCGAATGCCAGCCCGGCCAAGATGGCAGCCTTGGCGGCAGCGTCTCTCCCGCTCACATCGGCGGTGGGATCAGCCTCGGCATATCCGAGTCGTTGCGCCTCCGCCAATGCTTCCTGGTAGGGAAGCCCTTCAGTATCCATGGCGGTGAGGATGAAGTTGGTGGTCCCATTGACGATTCCGGTTACCCGCTCGATCTCTTCGCCCGCCAAAGATTCGGAGAGGGGACGTATCAGGGGTATCCCTCCGCCGACCGCCGCTTCGAACAACAGGGAGACCCCCTTGTCGGCGGCCCTGGCGAAGAGCTCAGGTCCATGCAGCGACAACAGTTCTTTGTTGGCGGTGATCACCGGCTTGCCCAGGTCCAGGGCGCAGAGCACCATTTGTCGGGCCGGGTCAATTCCCCCCATCAATTCCACCACCAAATCCACCTCGGGATCCGCCACCAGCAAGTCGGGTCGGTCGACGGCGTATCGGGAGGGAAAGGGCCGCTCCTTGGCCAGATCTCTCACCGCCACTCCCCTCAACCGCAGGGATATCCCCGACTTGGCCAGAATGGTGTCCCGGTCTTCGAGCAGGCGTCGGGCCAACTCTCCTCCAACTATGCCTCCCCCGAGGAGACCTACACCGATTTCCATAGCGGGAATGGTAGGAGGGAAGAGGTAGCCTTCGGCGAACCAATCGATCTCCAAGGACTTGTGGACATGGCCGGACCGCTGCCTTTTCATCTCTTACCCATCACCTCCGAAGTGGTGGAGGGGCGGCTGAAGGTGGGTGGATGCGACCTGGAGGAACTGGCCCAACGTTACGGCACTCCGGTGTTCATTTACGATGAACAGCATCTGCGCCGTCGCTGTCGGCAGGCGTGGGAGGCATTCGAGGGTCAGGTGTCCTACGCCGCCAAGGCGTTTTTGTGCGTGGCCATGGCGAAGTTGGTGGAATCGGAGGGCTTGGGCATGGATGTGGCCACCGGGGGGGAGTTGGTTGTGGCCCTTCGGGCGGGTTTTCCGGCCCAGAGATTGATCTTTCACGGCAACAACAAATCTTCGGTAGAACTGTCGATGGCCATTGAGGCGGGAGTGGGGAGAGTGGTGGTGGATTCGTTCGATGAGATGGATCGGATCGAACGAATCCATTCCCGCCGGGGAGGTCCGCCGGTGGATGTCCTGATCCGCATCACGCCTGGGGTTGACGCCCACACCCATGAGTTCGTCGCCACCGGCCATGATGACACAAAATTCGGTTTCAATGTGTCGTCGGGGGCGGCCGCCCAGGCGGTGGAACGGGCCGAGGCGTCACCTTCCATGCGAGCCCGGGGTGTTCACGCCCACATCGGCAGCCAGGTTTTCCGGTTGGAGTCTTTTAGGGAAGCTGCCCGGATAGTGGCCAGCATGGCGGCGCCGTTCGCATTGGAGGAGTTATCCCTGGGAGGAGGGCTGGGTGTTCCCTATGTGGAGGGGGAGGAGGCGCCCACTATTGGGGAGTGGGCGGAGGCGGTGGTGAAGACCTGTCGGGAAGAGGGTGTTCGTGGCCCGATCATGGCCGAGCCGGGAAGGGCCATCACGGCGGCGGCGGCATTAACCCTGTACCGGGTGGGAACCATTAAGGAGGTGGCCGGGGTCCGCACCTACCTGGCGGTAGACGGAGGGATGAGCGACAATCCCCGCCCGGCGCTGTACGGGAGTGGTTACGAGGTGTTCCTGCCGCGGGCGGTCGCTGCGCCCCGGGAGCGGGAAGTGACCGTGGTCGGCAAACACTGCGAAAGTGGGGACCGTCTGGTTGCCTCGGGGTGGGTCCCCCGGGATGTCAAGCTGGGAGATGTCGTCGCCACCCCGGTAACGGGCGCCTACGGACATGCCATGGCATCCAACTATCAAAAGGTCCCCCGCCCGCCGGTGGTGTTCGTGGCGGATGGACAGTCCCGTCTGGTTGTGCGCCGTGAGCAGTACCAAGACATGTTCCGCCTGGAAATGAGTTGAATCCAGGCCAGCTGGACCCACGCCTCAACCTCTTCGGCCCTTAACCGGAGCGAATGCCCTCCACGGCGAGATTCTTATACCGCCGCCGACTGTTGATCGGGGTCGGAGCGACTTTCTACAGCCGCTTTGGTCGCCGCCACACTGGCTTTGAGGGCGGACAGCAGGTCGATGACCTGGCCGCCCTCCGACGCTCCGTCCACCGAGACAATCTCTTTTCCCTCCACTTTGAGTCGAACAGCTTCTTCGATGTTGTCCCTGGTTTTGTCTTTGTACTCCTCCCTCACGAAGGGTCCGCTCATCGTGTCGATCAAGAGCTTGGCCATCGCCACCTCTTCGGGTCGCACCTCCACCTCCTCGGCATGTTCACTAGCGGGGATTTGGCGGATTTCGTCGGGCCAGAACATGGTTTCCAGCAAGAGGCTGTCCTGTTGGCAACGGAGAGTGGACAAGTGCTCTTTGCCTCTCATGGCGAAGCGGGCAATTCCCACCCTTCCCGCCGCACTCAGCGCCTCCCACAGGATCCGGTAGGCGCGGGCGCCTGTCTTTTCCGGCACCAGGTAATAGGAGGATTTGTAATAGACGGGGTCGATCTCTTCGGACTCGACGAATTTGACAACATCGATCAGCGGGAGGCCCTTCTTGCCTATCCCGGCGGCGACCAACTCCGAGTCGCTGAAGATCACATAGGCGCCACGGTCCACCTCATAGCCGCGGGCGATCTGATCCCACGGCACTTCTTGTCCATCCACCTCCGCTACCCGTTTGTACCGGATCGGACTTTGATCGCTTTGGCGCAGTTGCTTGAACTTGGGTCGTCGGTCTTCGGTGGCCGAATAAAGAGCCACCGGAATAGTCACGAGACCAAAGGAGACAGCGCCTTTCCAGATGGGACGCATCGACCCGATTGTACATGGTCCTTACCGGTAGGCGGGCGCCGGGTTCCCGCACGAGTTGAACACCCGCCCAACCGGGGGATTCGCATCGGTTTAGTCGGTGGAGAGCTCCTCGGCTACCAGTCGGGACACCAATCCGCCGTCCACCTCTTGACGGTGGGACTTCATTATGTGGCCCATCACTGCGCCCCGAGCTCGCGGTTGGCCGGCTACTCCCAGCAGGGCGATGGTATTTCGCACCAACTCTCGGCTTTGCTCTTCGTTCAGGTGGGAGGGCAGCCATCGGGAGAGGTACTCCACTTCGTAATGCAGCTTTTGGGCCATTTCCTCTCCCCGTTGGCCAAGATTGGCGTATTCCGAAGCGGCCTTGCCCATCTTCTTGACGTAGCTTCCGATATTCTGCCGATAGAAATCATCATCCTCGCCATCCCCCGAAAACCCCGGAGCGGTCCTCTTCCTCTGTATCTCCGCCTCGACGGAGCGGATGACGTCTCTTCGACGGCGGTCGCCCGATTTCATGGCGTCCACCAACTCGGCGCGCATTTCTTTTTTGATGCTCATTTTTGTGTCTGATCCTATGTCTGGTCTTTGGGGGACTGATTTTGGCTGTTCAATTCAGGTGCATCAGCCCCAGGCCGAAAGCCGACAGCAGGTTCTCATGGGTCAGCACCTCTGAAGGGGTCCCACTGACCACACGTTTTTCTCCCAGAAGGAGCACGTGATCGGCGGTTCCGGCCTCCCCCAGGTCGTGGGTGGAGACCAATACCGCGCAACCGTGCTCCTTCTCCTCGTGGATGGTTCTGTCCACAGCCTCCGCCGATATGACATCAAGGCCGGTAAGCGGTTCGTCCAACAGCATGATGAGATGATCCTGGGCGATTCCCTGCGCCATGAACACCCTCTGTCGCTGTCCCCCCGACAGTTCCGTGAGATGGCGGTTGGCCAAATGGGTGATGTTCATTCTCTCCATGGCTTCTTGGACGCGAGCGCGGTCGTCAATTCTCAAGGGCCGGATCATTCCTCGATTCGTATAGCGGCCCATGGTCACCACCTGGGCAACGGTAAGCGGCAGAGACTGGTTTACTTGCTTGGACTGGAGGACATAGGAAACCTGTTTGCGGCCTTTCTGGGGGGTGGTTCCCATCACGGTCATCCGCCCAGCGGCAGGGGTTACCAGGCCGACAATGGCGTGCAGCAGAGTGGATTTCCCCGCGCCGTTCGGTCCGATCATGGCGGTTATTGCTCCCGCGGGCACTGTGAAGGACGAGGGTTCCATAACCACGTGGGAACCGTAGCGAAGCTCCAGCCCCTCGGCTTCGATGGCGTTTTCAATGGGTTGGTCGGGTATTTCCACTTATTGGCACTTTGGGCACACACCCTCGATCTCCAGGGTGTGGTCGGTTATGAGGTACTGGGTGCCGGCGGCGGCTTTCTCCACCAACTCGGCGAGTCGGATTTCGTTTTGGGGGGATAAGGTGATGTCGGAGATGGCCATGCACTGCACACACACCATGTGGTGGTGGTGTCCTGCCAGCCATTCCGCCAACTCGAAGCGATTCGATCGGTCGGCGCCGTGGTGAAGGGAGAGAACCTGCGCATCAATCAGCATCCGCACCTCCCGGTAAATGGATGAGTAGGGAACGCGATGCGCGGTTGCTTGGTGCAACTCGTCGACGGTGAGAGGACCTGGGGTTTCGTCCAGCGCGGAGATCAGCGCCTTGCGATTGTCCGTGTAGCGCATGCCCTGTGAGCGAAGGCTCTGTTCTACTATGGAGTGCAGTTCGACCATTAGCCGCCGCTTATGATAATGATTATCATGGGGGTTTGTCAAAAGAACTCGGCAATGGGATAGAGGACATGGATTGGCTATTTGAGCCGTTCGACCTGGCTTTTCAGCAGCGGGCGCTAATCGGCGGGATATTGGCCGGAGTGCTTACCTCGGTGGTGGGTGCCTGGGTGGTGATTCGGGGTATGTCCTTTATGGGTGACGCCGTTGCCCACGGGGTCATTCCCGGGGTAGCGGTGGCTCTGCTGATAGGAGTCAACCCGTTCTGGGGAGCCTTGGCGGCGGGGATCTTGATGATTTGGGGGATAAACCTGGTCCATCAGCACACCAAGCTCAGCCCTGATGTCGGGATCGGGCTGCTGTTCGTGGGCATGTTGGCCCTGGGCGTGGTGATCATCTCGCTGACCCCTTCCTTTTCGGGTTCCATAACAGCCATACTTTTCGGTGACCTGTTGGGTGTGACGGTGGGCGGCATTGTGTTGGAGGCAGTAGGGCTAGTGCTGGCGCTGGTGGTGTCCTTCATCATGTATCGGCCGTTCTTGACACTGGCCTTCAACCCGGCCAAAGCCGAGATGATGGGATTTCGGCCCAAAACGGCGCATTTCACGCTGTTGGCGCTCATCACCGGGGCGGTGGTACTCCTATTCCAGGGAGTCGGCGCGATTCTGGTATTTGGCCTTTTGGTAGGACCGCCAGCCACCGCCATCATCCTGGTTCGACGGGTGGTGCTGGTTATGGTGGTGTCCGCCGCCTGTGCGATTTTCTCAGTGATCGCCGGCTTGCTGGTCAGCTATCACTATTCAACCGCCGCGTCGGCCACCATTGTGCTCATTTCGGTGGTGATGTTCTTTGTTGTCCTGATGGGATCGCGGCTACGCCTCTCCCTGGGTAAGGCGAAACCGGTCCCCGCCTGAGAGGGGAAGCTATTCGGGGAGGGGACGGCGGGCTGCGGCCAGCACCTCGTCTATGGAGTTTCGTTCCACATCGCCCAGATTCTGCACGTATTCGTATCCGAAACGGCCCTTGATGCACAGATTCCCGCTGGTGACCTCATGATCCTGAGGAGAGGTGACCTTGACGATCCGGTTGTCCTGGGTGTGCAATTCCAGGTTGCAACCCACCCCGCAGTAGGAACAAACCGTTCGGGTTACCGACTGAGCGTCGGGATCCCAAAGGTCTGCGCGTCGCAGTTCCCATTCGGAGCGGAACATCAGGGCGCCGGTGGGGCACACTGCAATGCAGTTGCCGCAGAAAACACAGGCCCCCTCGCCCAGAGGAAGGTCCATCTCGGTGGAGATGCGGGCGTCGAAGCCTCGGCCTGCCACGGCGATTGCATAGGTTCCCTGGGCATCTATCCCGCACGCTTCCACGCATTTGTAGCACAGGATGCATCGGGAGTAATCACGGACGTAGAGGGTGTTGTCCACTTTTGTGGGTTGGTGAACTCCTTCCGCGCTTTGACCGTTCACCGGATGGTGATGCCCCGGCTTCCGCCCGTCCCGATCTCCAGCGGCGGCGGGCACTGAAAGAGGCCCGTAGCGGTTGGGGTCGGCGCCGTAATGTTCCATCCAATCACTTATGCCTTGGTCGGCGACGGAGAGATCCACCGAGGATCCCAGGAATTCCAGCACCATTTTCCGACTGTGCCTCACCCGTTCGGAGTCGGTGGCAACCACCATTCCCTCCTCGGCGACCCGTGAGCAGGCGGGAACCAGGGTGCGGTTCCGCTCCACCTCCACTACGCAGATGCGACACACGTTCACTGGGGTGAGGGTCTCTGAGTAACAGAGGGTGGGGACCTCGGTTCCCATCTGCTGGCAAGCTTGCAGGAGAGTGGCCCCTTTTTTTGCCTCCACCGAGGCGCCGTCTATGGTCAACCGAACGGTCTGGGTGGGAACCTTGGTGGTTTCGGGCCGGTCCATCACAGCAGTCCCAGATCGAGTGCCGAACGAAGGGCGATGGCGGCTGTGTGGCCTAGACCGCAAATGGAGGCGTCCCGCATGGCCAGATCGATTTCTGCTATCAATTGCACATCTCCGGGTTGGGGTTGTCGGCGGATACGGGCTAAACCTTCTTCCAAACGAACAGTACCAACTCGGCAGGGAACGCACTGCCCACAGGTCTCGTCTCTGAAGAAGGCGGCGATGCGACCGAGAATGTCTCCGAAGTCGGTGTGCTGGTCGAAAGCCATAATCACCCCGGACCCCAGCGAAACCCCTGCTTCGGCGGCGGCCTCGAAGGTGAGAGGCATGTCCAAAAGGTCGGGCAGTACGAAAGACCCGGCCGCGCCTCCCAGCAGGATGGCCTTCAATTCCAGCCCGGTGGGCAGCCCTCCCGCCAGTTCCAGCAGTTCCCCCAGGGTGGCGCCGAATTCAACCTCGTAAACACCGGGCTGGCTGATAGATCCCGACAGGCAGAACAGTTTGGGTCCGGTGGATTGGGAGGTGCCAATCGAGGCGAAGGCCTCTCCGCCCTCGGTGACGATGTCGAGGACATTGCAGAGGGTCTCCACGTTGTTGATCACGGTGGGCTTTCCAAACAACCCCGAGACGGTCGGGAAGGGGGGTTTGTTGCGCGGCTCTCCCCGAAAACCCTCTATGGAGTTCATCAGGGCGGTCTCCTCGCCGCAGATGTAGGCGCCTTGGCCCCGCCGGATCTCGATATCGAAAGTCACCCCGTTTGATGCGGGCGCCCCCAGAAGACCCCGTCGCCGGGCTGCTTCGATTGCTTTGGACACCCGCTTGGTGGCCAGCGGATATTCTCCTCGAATGTACAGATAGCCTCGATGAGCGCCGATAGCGTAGCCGGTAATGGTCATGGCCTCGATCACCGAGAAGGGGTCATCTTCCATTAGGACCCGATCTTTGAAGGTGCCCGGCTCGGATTCGTCGGCGTTGCAGATCAAATAGCGGACCGGCTCGGGGGAGTTGCGGACTGTCTCCCACTTGATCCAGGCTGGAAAAGCCGCCCCTCCGCGGCCCCGCAAACCGGAGGTTTTGACTTCTGCCACCACCGCTTCCGGTCCCATCTCCACCGCCTTCCGCAGGCCCTGATAGCCACCAGCCTCCAGATAGGATTCGAGAGCATCCGGGTCAACCACCCCCACCCGCCGCAGCAGGCGAAGATGTGTTTGACCCAACTGGGGAATAGCGGGCCGGGCTGGTCGGCCGTGGGACGAGGGGAGGGCATCGCCATTTACCCATCCGTTGATTTGCCCGGTGTCCATCTCCACTATTACTTGGTCGTCGGCTCCGGCCCGTTGAATGTAGGTGGCCGGCGCGCGGTCGCATTGTCCCAGACAGGGAGAGGGCGCCCAGCGGGCGTCGGCGGTTGGTTGACCTGCGGCTTCCAGGCTTTCGATCAATTCCAGGGCTCCGGCCCGGCGACAGACAATGTCGTCACAAATATGCCACACCGCCGGCGGAGAGGGATCGACCGAAATAAGGGAATAGAACGTGGCCACCCCCCAAGCCTCGGCGGGGGGCACCGACAGCACCCGGCAGATGTGCATGAGCGCGCCCTCCGACACCCACCCGATGGTGGATTGCACGGCTTCGAGGGCGGGCAGCAGGAGATGGCGCCGATCGGTGACGCTTTGCCGCCCGGTCCTGAAGATGCGGAGGTTGGTGGCGGTTCGCACCCGGTTATGGCTGTGATCCTCCACAATGCCGGTTGCCTCTTCCACCGCTTGCCGCTCAGGGGCGGTGGGCTGGGCTTCTGTAAAGCGAAGGTCCATCGGTCAGGCGCGTTCGGCTGGTGCTTATCCGACCGGCGCCAGTGTCTTTTCAATCCGCACGGCGGTGGCCTTGAACTCGGCGGTACCACTCTTGGGATCCCAGGCCTCGATGGTGAGCTTGTTGATGTCGGCCTGCTCGGGAAAGTGAACGGACATGAAGACCAGACCGGGCCGGAGGCAGCGGTCCACCCGGGCGGGGGCCTTGATCGATCCCCGTCGGGAGGTGATCTGTACCTCTTCTCCTTCCGAGATCTTCCAAGCCATGGAGTCTTCGGGTGAGATGTCGAGAGTTGCCCCCATCCGGATCGGGGTGTCGTTGCCTCCGCTCTGCACTCCGGTGTTGTAGGAGTCCAGATGGCGTCCGGTGGTGAGCCGGACGGGATATTCGTCGGTCAAACGGTCGACCGGAGGTGCCCATTCCACCGGGCTGAAGGGTGCGAGCGGACCGCCGGGTGGGTCTTCCCACAAACGGGAGTGAAGGAACAACTCCCCGGGATGGTCTTCGTCGTAGCAGGGCCATTGCAATCCGCCGTGCTCTTCCAGTCGGCGGTAGGACAAACCCCTGTGCATGGGGGAGAGGCTGCGCAGTTCGTCCCACACCTCCTCGGCGGAGGGCGTGCCCCAGTCGTGTCCCATGCTGGCCGCCAAGGAACAGATGATGGAGGAATCAGTGCGGGCGTCTCCCGGGGGTCGGAGGGCGGGACGCACCCTTTGGACCCGCCGTTCGCTGGAGGTAACTGTTCCCTCTGCTTCGCACCAATCGGCGGCGGCAGGTAGCACCACATCCGCCATTTGGGCAGTGCGAGTCAAGAAGATGTCCTGCACCATCATGAAATCGAGTCCTTCCATGAGATGCCGGGCCCGTTGGACATCCGCTTCCGATTGGGCGGGGTTTTCTCCGATCACGTACACCGCCCGCAAGCGTCGGTCCTCCATGGCTTCGAACATCTCAGTGAGGTGGAGCCCCTTGCGGGGAGGGATGGGGGAATTCCAGGCAGACTCGAACCGGGCTCGGATCTCATCTGACTCCACATCTTGAAAACCGGGCAGCTTATTGGGAATCGCTCCCATATCCCCGCCCCCCTGCACGTTGTTCTGACCCCGCAGGGGCACCAGACCCGATCCGTAGCGGCCCACATGGCCGCAAAGCAAGGCGAGGTTGATCAGAGCCAGGACATTGTCGGTGGCGTTGTGATGCTCGGTTATCCCCAGTGTCCAGCACAGTTGGGCACGGTCGGCGCGGGCATAGGCGTGGGCCAGCTCCTGGATGGCGTGGGCAGGCACTCCGGTGATCTCCTCCCCTCGCTCTAGGGTCCAATCCTCGACGCTGGCGGCGTACTGGTCGTAATGGAGGGTGGCGTGGTCGATGAACTCTCGGTTTTCCAGCCCGGAAGCGATTATTTCCCGGGCCACGGCATTTGCCAAGGCGATATCGGATCCAACGTCGATACCCAGCCACAGATCGGCCCATTCGGCCGAGGCGCTGCGGCGCGGATCCACGCAGAACAGACGAGCGCCGCGGCGCACTGCTCGGATAATCCTGTGGAAAAAGATAGGATGAGCCGTCCGAGCGTTGGATCCCCACAGGATCACCACGTCGGCGTCATCCATTTCCTGATAGGAACTGGTTCCCCCCCCTGCTCCAAAAACTGCCGCCAGACCGGCGACGCTGGGAGCGTGTCAGGTCCGGTTACAGGAATCTACGTTGTTGGTGCCCAGCACCACCCGAGCAAACTTCTGCGCTAGGAAGTTGGTCTCGTTGGTGGCTTTTGAGCAGGAAAACATCCCTATGGCATCTCCGCCGTGAGCATCCCGCACCGTTGCAAGGCCGTCAGCGGCCGCAGTGAGTGCTTCGGTCCAGGAGGCTTCTCGAAGCACGCCGTTGCGGCGCACCAGAGGATGGGTCAGCCGGGTCTTTTTTCCCATAGTCGACTCTCCTTAAAGAATCACGGGCTGGTCCCGCGTAATCCCATTTTAACACAATGTAAAACACAAGGTGGGCCGTATGTGTATAAGGTGAATGTAGGAGTCTTTGAACCGGGCTTCTAAACAGAGTCTTGTTAGTGGTTGCTAAAACGTCATTGGGGAGGATGAGGATGGTTGTTGGTGTTCGTCGGTTGGTGATCGTGTAGGTTGCTCTGATTCTTGCCTTTGGCGCTGGTATTTTCGATCTGTCGTCGAGGCGGGAGGCGCGGATGTGGGTCGGCCCGGATCGCGTCGACTGCGTAGGCGTCGGTCCTCAAAAATGCCTTTTGGTGAAGGAATCCGAAGATGCTGATTGGGAATTTTTTTACGACGGAATCGAAGGGTTTACCTATGTCGAGGGTGTGTCTTATGTCCTGGATGTGGAGATTACGCAGGTGAAAGACCCACCGGCCGATGGAAGTTCCCTTGATTATCGGCTGGTGCGGGTGGTGGAGGCCATCCCGGAGGGTGGCTGACCTCTTGGTCTTTTCTAAAAGAGCCCTACCACCTTTCCTGATGAGTCGATATCCACGTTGAGGTAGGCAGGGGTTGACGAAAGCCCCGGCATGGTGCGGACTGCTCCGACCAGCGGGTAGATGAACCCGGCGCCCACCGAGGCGCGAACTTCCCGAACAGGCAGGGTATAGCCTCGTGGGGCGCCCCGGAGGGAAGGATCGTGACTGATGGATAGGTGGGTTTTGGCCATGCAGATCGGCAGATCCCCGAATCCCGCTTTCTCGTACTGGGCCAGTTGGCGGTTGGCGAGAGGCGTGTAGGAAACGTTTTCCGCTCCGTAGACATTGCAGGCGATGCTGGCGATTTTCTCCTTGAGAGAAAGTTCACTCGGGTAGAGAAGACGGAAATTGCTCGCTACGGTGCAGGCATCCTCCACTGCCTCCGCCATCTGCAGTGCGCCTTGGCCACCGTTGGCCCAGTGAGTGGTGGGAACAGCCGCATGAGCTCCGGCCTCCGACGCCGCCTCCTGAATGTACTCGATTTCCCGGTCCGTGTCGGTGGGGAACACGTTGACCGCTACTACGGCAGGGACCCCGAACCGTTTGATGGTGTCGAGGTGCGCTTGGAGATTGACCACCCCCTCTCCCAGCAGGGGCAGGTTCTCTTTCACGTAGGCGCTGGGGAGAGGTCGGCCCGGTTTCACCGGCGGGCCCCCGCCCTGGGTTTTGATGGCGCGTATCGTGGTGGTCAGCACCACGCAGTCGGGCGCCAATCCTGAGGTTCGGCACTTGATGTTGAAGAACTTTTCCATGCCCATGTCGGCGCCGAACCCCGACTCGGTGATCGTGTATTCGGCCAATTGGAGAGCGATCCGGTCGGCCAGAACCGACGAGTTTCCGTGGGCGATGTTGGCGAAGGGTCCGGTATGTACGAATACGCCCTGCCCTTCCAGGGTTTGCATGAGGGTGGGATGGAGGGCGTCTCGCAAGAGCACTGTCACCGCTCCTGCCACTCCCAGGTCTTCTAGGGTGAGTGGTTCCCCGCTCTGGGAGGTTCCGAACACCACCTTGCCGCACCGTTCCCGGAGGTTGCGGAGGGCAGAGGCATAGTCTTGGCCGTCCACTAGGGCCAGGATGGCCATTAACTCACTGGCCACGGTGATGTCGTAACCACTCTCCCGGGGCCGCCCATCTATCCGGCCGCCCAGCCCAAGCACGATGTTGCGAAGCGCCCGGTCGTTCACATCGACTACTCGCCGCCAAAGGATGCCGTCAGGGTCAATCGCCAAACGCTTCAGTCCCCGTTCCGCCAACTGTTCGTCGCTGAGCCGCCCCTCGAAATACCAGCGGGCGTCGATGGCGGCCGCCGCCAGATTGTGGGCCACGCCGATGGCGTGTATGTCCCCGGTTAGGTGGAGATTGAACTCCTCCATAGGTATGACCTGGCTGTAGCCTCCTCCTGCCGCCCCACCCTTGATTCCGAAGGTGGGTCCCATGCTGGGCTGGCGAATGCAGGCTATGACTTTGTGACCCCGGGCGCCCAAACCCTGGGTCAGCCCGATAGTGGTAGTGGTCTTTCCCTCCCCGAGAGGAGTGGGGGTGACCGCGGTGACGTTTACGTAGCGGCCTCGGGGGCGGTTCCGTACCCGACGCAGTACGTCCAGATGCACTTTGGCCTTCTCAGTTCCATAGGGGATTAACTCCTCGGTTCTGATCCCTACCCGTTCGGCTATCTCGGTTATGGGAAGGACCTGGGCCCTTTGGGCAATTTCCAGGTCGGAGGGGACGGTGGGTTTCAATGGGTGCCTCCTGGTGGGGTTTGAGGATGCGGTTTAGGGAACGAAGCCGCCGGGTATTTTTTACATAATGTTAACGCCAATAGCCAGCCTGGTCATATCACGAGGAGATTATTTACCGTGTGGGCCCGGTTTTGGGGGGCGGCTTTGGGTAAGGCTTTCAGTAGGTTGGAGGGCTATCGGGGGATGAGAGGGTTTTGTTATGCAGGTGGGCATTTCTAATCTCTCCCCTAGGCTGTGTCAGCGCTCCTTTTTCCGCTAAGAGTCCCCTGATGGACTGGTTAGATCTGCTATTGGTGGGTGCCCGCGTGGTGGGGGTATTCGCCCTCTTGTTGGTGCTGACCATCGTCAACATCTGGATGGAGCGAAAGGTCGTGGCGGATATGCAGAACCGGGTCGGCCCGGTCCGGGCGGGGCCGTGGGGGATTCTTCAGACTTTGGCAGATGGGCTGAAGCTGTTCTTCAAGGAGCAGGTGACCCCGAGCAAGGCTGACTTGGGCCCCTATCTGTTGGCGCCTTTCCTGGCGGTGGTTCCCGCCTTTTTGATCTTCATGATGGTTCCGCTCGGACCGGGTTTGGAGATTGCCGGCCGTTTGGTGCCGCTCCAGGGGGCCGATCTCAACATCGGACTTCTGTTCATACTGGCCATGTCGTCCATGGCCGTGTACGCGGTGGTGTTGGCCGGATGGTCCTCGGGTTCCAAATACCCGTTGCTGGGGGGAGTTCGGGCCACTGCCCAAGCGATTTCCTATGAGGCGGCGATGGGTTTGGCGATGGTAGCGGTGGTGATGTTCTCGGCCACTGCCCCGGGAGTGGAGAGCGGAACGCTTTCTCTGGCAGAGATCGTGGAAAGGCAGTCGGGAACCTGGGAGGGGGCTGTTTCCGCCCTGGACCCGGTGCTCGGTCTCATACCCCGGTGGAACATTTTTCCTCAAGTGGTGGCGTTTGTGATCTTCTTTGTGGCAGCGGTGGCGGAGACCAATCGCGCCCCGTTTGACCTGGTGGAGGCGGAGCAGGAGTTGGTGGGAGGATTCCACACCGAGTACTCGGGAATTCGCTTCGCTATGTTTTTTTTGGCCGAATACATAAACATCTTCTCCATGTGCGCCATTGCGGCCACCCTGTTTTTGGGGGGATGGAACGGCCCGGTGTGGGAAGCAGTGTTGCCCGGTTGGGTTTCGGCCATACTTCCTGTCGTATGGTTGATGGTGAAAACCTACGTCTTGGTTTTGGTTTTCTTTTGGGTGAGAGCGACCCTTCCCCGGCTGCGCTACGACCAGTTGATGACTTTGGGTTGGAAGAGGTTGATTCCCCTCTCGATGTTGTGGCTGGTGGTTTCCACCGTGGTGATCGGGTTCCGCCAATTTGGTTTGCCGTTTAGCGGGTGAGGAGAAAATGTGGGAGTACTGAAGGATTTCTGGAAGGGTTTCAAGGTAACCGGATGGATCGGCCTACGGGGCCTGTTCGGCAAGGACATTGTCACCACCCTATATCCCTCCGAGATGCGGGAAAAGCCGGTACGTTTCCACGGCCGGCACGTTCTCAACCGCTACCCCGACGGGATGGAAAAGTGCATAGGGTGCGAGCTGTGCGCGGGGGCCTGTCCCGCTCAATGCATTTATGTTCGTGGCGCCGACAACCCGCCTGATGACCCCCAAAGCCCCGGGGAGCGCTTTGGGTATGTGTATGAGATAAACATGTTGCGCTGCATTTTCTGTGGTTTGTGCGTGGAGGCCTGTCCCACCGAGGCCATCACCATGACCCATCTTTTCGAGATGTCGGTCACCAACCGCAATGACGCCATCCATACCAAGGACGAACTGCTGATGGCAGAGGACGGATCAGTTCCCCACATTTACCAAGAGGACCCCTACGCCGACTTATCCGAGTTGGATGCAGCCGACGGGTGGCTCCGCGCCACCTCGCCCAGCGGGGTGGCGGCCTATGAGGGAGAGCGGATGTGGCAATCCACCCCGGGCCCCGCTTCCTGGGAGCCCGAACCGGATCAGGAAACCAGGGATTCGCCCGATGGTTGAACTGGTGGTCTTCGTGCTGATGGGGGCGGGGACATTGGCAGGTGGTTTTACCGTGGTCCTGGCTCGCAACCCGGTCCGATCGGCCCTGGGAATGTTGGGCTCCTTGGTTTCACTGGCGGTGATCTACGTGGTCAACCTGGCCCATCTGGTGGCGGCGGTGCAGGTGGTGGTGTATGCCGGGGCAGTGCTCACCCTGTTTTTGTTTGTGATCATGTTCATCGGAGTGGACCGCTCCGAGGACACTTCTGAGACCATCCCGTTCCAGCGCAAGCTGGTGGCCGGACTGGCCACTGCCGCAGTCCTGGGCGCGGCCGTTCTGGTGTCGAGGGGCAGGTTCTCCTGGACTCCGGCCTCGTCGGGAACGGTCGGGATACCCAACGGCACTGTTCAGGCTCTGGGAGGAGAGCTATTCACTGACTGGGTGGTGGGTGTGGAGATAACCGCGGTGTTGCTGACTATCGCGGCGGTGGGGGCGATCGCCCTGGCCTTCCACCGTAGGTCTGGCGAAGAGCCGGCGGAGAAGTGATGTTGACCGTCACTCCCGGCTGGTACATGACGCTGGCCGCGGTCTTGTTCATGCTGGGGATGACCGGGGTCCTGATCAGGCGTAACGCACTGGTTATGTTCATGTGCGTGGAGCTGATGCTCAACGCGGTCAACCTCACCTTTGTTGCGGCTGGCCGCGCGGCCGGAGTGTTGGACGGGCAGGTGGCGGTCTTCTTCGTACTGGTGGTGGCGGCCGCCGAGGTGGTGGTGGGTCTGGCGATAATCGTCGCCATATTCAGGAGGCGGGAGACCGCCTCGGTCGACGAGTTGGCGGCGCTGCGGGGATGATCGAGCTTCCCACTGAGGCGCTTTGGCTGGTAATCGCCTTCCCTCTCGGGGGGGCGGTGGTCTTGCACTTTGCAGGACGGTGGCTGGGAGAGCCCCGCGCGGGATACCTGGCCTGTGCGGCTAGCCTGGCCGCCTTTGCGCTGGCGGCGCTGGCGGCGGCGCCTTTCTTTGCCGGGGACGGCCACCCCGCACAGTCGCTGTTGTGGGAATGGATGCCGGCAGTGGGAGCCTCCTTCGAGATTCTCTGGGATCCCCTTTCTGCTCTGATGACCCTGGTTGTGACCGGGGTGGGTTCGCTGATCCACATCTATTCGGTGGGATACATGCATTCTGATCCTCGTTTCGCCCGCTTCTTCACCTATCTCAATCTCTTCACTGCTTCGATGCTGATCCTGGTTCTGGCCGGAAACTACGCCATGCTGTTCGTGGGATGGGAGTTGGTGGGTCTGTGCTCCTACCTTCTGATCTCCTTTTGGTTCACCCGTCCCTCCGCCGCATCGGCGGGAAAGAAAGCGTTCGTGGTGAACCGGATCGGCGATTTCGGCTTCCTCATAGCCCTGATGCTGGTCTTCAACGCCTTTGGGACCTTGTCCTATTCCGGCGTGTTCGGGCGGGCCGCAGAAGAATTGAGCGGATGGGCGCCCACTCTCATCGGGCTGATGCTGGCCACCGGGGCCATCGGCAAATCGGCGCAAATTCCGTTATATGTGTGGTTGCCGGATGCCATGGAGGGGCCCACTCCTGTTTCGGCTCTCATCCACGCCGCCACCATGGTCACCGCCGGGGTGTACGTGATCGCCCGCTCCGCTCCGATTTTCGAGTTGACTCCGGTGGCCTCCGGGGTGGTGGCGGCGGTGGGGGCGCTCACCGCCTTATGGGCGGCGACCATCGCCATCGGGCAATCGGACATCAAACGGGTGCTGGCCTATTCCACCATCAGCCAATTGGGCTACATGTTCTTGGCGGTGGGCGCGACGGCCTATGTGGCCGGGGTTTTTCATCTGATGACCCATGCCTTTTTCAAGGCCCTGCTGTTTTTGGCGGCGGGTTCGGTGATCCACGCCATGGGGGGACATCAAAACATGGAGCAGATGGGAGGGCTGAGAAAGGCCATGCCTGTCACCTTTGCCACCATGGGGGTGGGCGTGGCGGCCATTGCCGGGTTCCCTCCCTTGGCAGGCTTCTGGTCGAAAGACGAGATCCTGGGCGTGGTATTCAATCAGGGGGGTTGGTTCACTGCCCTGTGGTTGGTGGGGCTGATCACCGCCCTCCTCACCGCCTTTTACATGTTCCGCCAATTCGTATTGGTTTTCTTGGGTAAACCCCGGTGGCCTGAGGGGGTGACACCCCACGAGTCTCCTCGCTCGATGACCATCCCGCTGATTATCCTGGCCGCTTTGGCGGTGGTGGGGGGATTGGTGAATACTCCGTTCCGGCTGGCTTTGGAACATTTTCTGGAGCCTTCCTTCGAGGGGATTACGATCGGCCATCCTTCCGAAGGGGTCAGCCTGGTTCTGGTTTTGGCGGTCCTCTCGGTGGCGGCGGGGGTGGTGGGCGCCGGCATGGCCTACTTCGCCTATCACCGTCCCACGGATGGCTGGCAGCGCTTCCAAACGGGGTTCGGAAGGGTGTGGGGATGGTGGGAAAACGCCTATCGGGTGGACGACGCCTATGGGGCCGCCTTTGTCACCCCCGGCCGTCGGCTATCCGAGTTCACCGCTTTTCGGGTGGATGTGAAGGTAGTGGACGGGGCTGTAAACGGAGTAGCCCGCCTGGTCCAGGCAACGGGCCGCATGATTCGGCCGGCTCAAAGCGGTCTGATCCGCCAGTACGGGTTGTGGTTTGGGCTGGGGCTTCTGGCTTTGCTGGTGTGGATAGTGGTGAGGGGCGGAGCGTGAGCGAGGCAATATGCTGACCCTATTGGTGCTGCTGCCTCTCTTGGGAGCGGTGGTGATCTCTTTGATTCCGGCCCGTCGCCAAGAGTTGCTCCTTCCGCTCGGCATGGCCCTGTCGGTGGCTCCGCTGGGGGTGGCCGCCGCTCTGTTTTTCTCCTTCGAAACGGGAGAGGCCTCTTTTCAGATGGTTGAGAAGGCGGTCTGGTGGGAGCCTTGGGGAGTGTCTTGGCATTTGGGGGTAGACGGCATCTCTTTGGGAATGGTGGCGCTCACCGCCCTGTTGTTCCCGCTCAGTCTGGCCGCCTCCGACTCCATATCCCATCGGCGCAAGGCCTTTGTGGTGGCCATGCTCTTTTTGGAGACGGGTCTGATAGGAAGCTTCCTGGCTCTGGACCTATTGCTGTTCTTCGCGTTTTTTGAGGTGATCCTGGTGCCCATGTACCTGATCATCGGGGTGTGGGGAGGTAAACGCCGGGTGTACGCGGCGGTCAAGTTCTTCATCTATACGGCGTTCGGTTCGGCGCTGTTGTTGGCGGCGATTATCGCCTTGGCTGTCATGCATTCCTCACAGAGCCCAGACGGGTTACTTAGTTTCGACTATCTGATGCTGCTCAATCTGGACATCTCGTCCACTGCCCAGATGTGGCTATTCGGTGCATTCGCCCTGGCGTTTGCGATAAAGGTGCCCCTTTTTCCCTTCCACACCTGGCTTCCCGACGCCCATGTGGAAGCACCCACCGCCGGCTCGGTGCTTTTGGCCGGAGTACTGCTGAAGCTGGGGACCTACGGTCTGCTTCGATTCAATCTCGCCCTTTTTCCGGAGGCGACGGTCACTTTGGTTCCGGTGATGGCTGTGTTGGCCGTGGTGGGGATCATCTACGGGGCGGTGGTGGCAATCGTGCAACCTGACCTCAAGAAACTGGTCGCCTATTCATCGGTGAGCCACCTCGGGTTTGTGGTTCTGGGCATTTTTGCACTTACCTCCGCGGGTTTGCAGGGGGCGGTCATTCAGAACGTCAATCACGGGCTGACCACCGGGGCGCTCTTCTTACTGGTGGGGATGCTCTATGACCGCCGCCACACCAAACAGATCAGTGATTTTGGGGGTCTGGCCAGCCCCGCGCCCTTCATGGCGGGGTTTTTCCTGTTCATGGCTTTCGCCTCCATCGGTCTTCCCGGTCTCAACGGGTTCGTCGGGGAGTTCCTGGTGCTGATAGGGAGTTTCCCCTCCCTCCCCGCCTTGACGGTCGTGGCGGCCTTCGGGGTGGTCCTGGCCGCCATCTACATGTTGTGGGCCTACCAACGGGTGTTCACCGGTCCATTGACGCGAGCCGAAAACCGGAAAGTGGTAGACCTTTCCCCCAAGGAGATGGCGATTCTGGCGCCACTGGCAGCTCTGGTGTTGCTGCTGGGGCTCTATCCGAGCATTCTTCTTGACCGAACCGCACCTTCGGTAGAGGCGATCTTGGACCGCATCGAGCAGACCACCGACTACCAGGCCCCCTCGCCGGGGCGGTTGGCGGATGTGTTCGTCTCCCTACCCGAGGACGGTGAACATTGATCTCCAACACTTTTCCTGAAATCGCCTGGGCGGCCCTGGCACCGGAGTTGGTATTGGTAATGGGAGCAGTGGCGTTGTTGCTGCTCGACGTGCAGCGCAGACCCGGGGCGGGGTTCTTGTGGAAAGTAGCCCTGTTGATCATGGGAGTGGCCTTGGCATTGGGCGTGTGGCAGTGGAGCGCGGCGGTTCCGGGAGGCCAACCGGTTTTCGCTGAGATGCTGGTTTTCGATCGACCGGCGGCCTTGGCTCGGCTGGTGGTGCTGGTGGTCTCCATTCTGGCCATGTCGTCGGGCAGAAGCTTGATCTCTGCGTTGAGGAATCGGGCGGCGGAGGGATTGGCATTGGTGCTGTTGGCTTCGGCCGGATTCGTTCTGATGGCGGCCTCCCAGAACCTGGTGATGATGTTTCTGGGACTAGAGATGGGTTCGATCTCCCTATACATCCTGGCGGGGATTTCAGGCGACGGGGTGCGTTCCGATGAGGCGGCCCTTAAGTACCTCTTGCTGGGAGCGGTGGCGTCGGCGGTGTTCATCTACGGCGCCGCTTTGGTGTTTGCCGGTACAGGGTTGTTGGGACTGGGGAGTATCGGAGCGTTCCTGTCCCAGAATGTGGTGCTCTCTCCGGCGGTTCTCCTGATTGGTATCGGCCTGATGACGGTCGGCCTTTCCTTCAAGGTGGCGGCCGCACCGTTTCATGTGTGGGCGCCGGACGTCTACCAGGGCGCCCCGGCGGGGATAGTGGGCTACATGGCGGCGGTGGCGAAAGTCGGCGGCTTTGCGGCGCTGAGCAGAGTGCTTCTCACCGGTTTCGAGAGTTTCCGGGTGGACTGGGCCCCGATCGTGGCGGGGATCGCCGCCCTTTCGATGATGGTGGGAGCGGTGATGGCGATTATCTCGACCGATATCAGGCGCCTGCTCGCCTATTCGGGTGTGGCTCACGCCGGATACATCCTGACTGGTCTGGCCACGGGTTCCCGGGGATCATCTTCGGTCTGGTTCTATCTGGCGGTGTACACGGTGCAGTTGGTGGCGGCCTTCTCGGTGATCTCGGTGGTGGCAGGAGCGGTCTCCTCAGGCTCGGATCTTTCCGACTACCGGGGCCTGTACCGACGGTCACCCTTCTTGGCGGTGGTCCTATCGGTTTCGCTGCTGGGGATGGCGGGCATGCCCCTCACCACCGGGTTCGTTGCCAAGCTGGGTGTCTTTCTTGATGCATGGAGGGGAGGCCTGGAGTGGCTGGTGGTGGTGGCGGTGCTGGCATCAGCGGTGGCGATATATCTTTACCTGAAGGTGGTCGTGATCATGTACCTGCAGTCTCCCGCCACCGACGATCCGGTGCTATGTGACAGGCCCACCTTCTGGGCGCTGGGCGTGGCCACCGCCTTCACTTTGGTTATGGGCATTTTCCCCCAGCCGCTCCTCCACCTGGTCGAATCAGCCACTTATCTCTGAGCCGCAGACTGTACTCAGACCAGGGCAGGGACTCTCGTTGACGGGTAGGCATCCAAGAAGGCGGTGATGGCGGCGGGGTTCCACTCCGATCCCAACGGGATGCGGAGAGCCAGACGCTTCGGATTCTCACAGGGTTTGCCCTGGGTGACGTGAAGGAAGGTCGACTCGTCACGGCGTTCGAACACATAGGAGTAGACGGTGTCGTAGGAGGTGTGGTTGCAGATGCCGCTGCGGCCATCGTCATGAGATTCCTGCAGTTCGAAGATGTCCGATAGGCAACGGGCGTGGCGGATACGACGGGATGCCGACCGCAGGCGCGGCTCGGTGGTGACAGTGTCGTCGTCTTCCGGGGTGGCGCCCAGTTCCACATGGTGATTGGAACGGGTGATGCGGTCGTTTCCGTGGAGGGTCGCTTTGAATTGTTGTCCCCGCACTTCCACCGTGGCCAGTTCGGTCTGATCGATGATGACCAGGTTCGCCCACACGTAGGGGTCCCGGCTCATCGCCCTTTCCACCGCCGCCACGGCGCTTCGAACATTGGTTCCCTCCCGGAGGGCGATTTCCGTAAGACGGTCATAATTCAGGCCGGGGACGGTGCGGACATTGGAGTCGCAGCACAGCAGTCCGTGCCGGTTGGCGCCCAGCGAGAAACCTGAGAATCGGTCCAAGTCAGGGTCGGTCCCCGCCCAGGTTTCCACGCCAGCTATGCCGAACACCGCCTCTTCGACCACCAGTCGGTCCTCAAAGCCGACCCGGCCAAAGTCCTTGTTTTTGAACAGCAAGTATCCGGTGTCGGTACGCAAAGCGCCGGTAGTGCACATTCGGGGGCCTCTCCGTCGTTACCCGGCAATGGTATAGGATGTGAACAGATGCAACGGCTGATCCGTCCTGTTTGAAAGGTCCATGTCCTGAGTACCGGCCAGACCCAGATAGCCGTGCCGAAAAAGGCAGGTTGTGGAAGAGTGATTATTATGTGATCAATAAGACGGTTGAGGTGGCTTGGCTATCCTGAACCGCAAAGTTCCTAGAAAGGGCCTAGACGGTCCTAAATAGCGAAAGAAATCTGCCAACAAGGAGTAAGCCCAATGACGGAGAACAGTTCTGAGATTCTGAACATCTTGGATGAATACCAGCAGAAGAAGCTAAGTCGCCGCCAGTTCCTCAAGAAAGTCGGGGTAGCCGGAATCGGCGCTACGGCCGCCGCTGCCCTGTTGGCATCCTGTGGCGGGGACGATGAACCGGCCGCTACCACCGCCGCGCCCGCAACCACCGCCGCGCCCGCAACCACCGCCGCGGCGGCAGCGCCCACCACCACCGAGGCGATGGCGATGGGGCCCACCAAGGGTGGGACCTTGCGGGAGGGCTACAACCGGGACGTCTCCAAGCATGACCCGATCACCACCAACTGGTACGACCCGGCGTATTTCGCCATCTATGAGGCAATTGTCACCATCGATCCCGACGGCAACTTTGTGCCCCAGTTCTGCTCAGACTTCGGCGTATCCGATGATGGTCTGGAGTACTGGTTCGAGGTGGAGGATCGCCAGTCGCATTCGGGCGGCACTATCACGGCCGCCGATGTGGCCGAGTTCTATCGCATCCAGAAATTCAGCTTCATTGCCGGCTTGGCCGCCCCCATCGGTTCCTACACGTCGGACGGAAATCGGGTGATTGCCCAGATGAACAACGCCTGGGTGGGAACCTACGGTCCGCTGGCCACTGGATACTGGCGGATCGCCAATATCAACACTTGGAAAGAAGTGGGTCAGTACGACGATGCAACCGGCCTGGCCGGCGAAGGCGTGGTGGCCTCCACGTACGGAACAGAGGTGGTAGACGGCACCGGTCCCTTCAAGCACACCGAATGGGTGCCCGGCAGTCACTCCCTGGTGACTCGCTGGGACGACTACCCCGGCTCCAACGTCCCCTACTTCGAGAATAAGGGACCGGCCCACCTTGACGCCATTCGGTGGTCGGTGATCACCGAAGCAGGACAGCGCGCCACCCAGTTGGAGAATGGTGATATCGACACTCTCATCAACCCCGCGCACCAGGACCTGGCCCGTTTGGAGTCCAACCCGGACTTGACGGTGTATCGCCATCCCGAATGGTCGGGTTATTTCATGTTCATGAACCAGGAGAACTTCCCCGAGTTGTTTGGTGATGTGGAGACGCGCCGCGGGCTTTCTCATGCCATTGACCGTGAGGGCATGGTCCAGGCGCTGTTGTTCGGCAACGGGGCCGCCACCTATGGTCCGTTCCCCACTCCCGACCGCTACTACGAGCCGGCCGTGGAACAACTCAACAACTACGACGTCGACGAGGCGAACCGTCTGCTCGACGCCGCCGGTTGGGAAATGGGCAGTGACGGGGTGAGAACTCGCAACGGCACCCCCCTCGAGTTCGAGTTCATGGTCGAGAACGAATCCCTTCAAGTCTCCATCGGCAACGCCGCCGCCGCCCAGTACTCAGTGGTCGGGGCCAAAGCCAATGTCAACGTGGTGGACCGAGCGGTGTGGTTCGAACGGGCCGGAAGCGATCAGGTTCCCGCCGGATTGTTCATGTGGCTGTGGCCGATTTCGGCGGACATCATCCCGTTGTTCTGCAACTCGGCGGTGATTCCTTCGCCGAACTGGTCTCACGCTAGGGAAGAGCGCATCGACCAGGCAATCGCCGATTGGCAAACGGCAGGCACTCAGGAAGCGGCCCGCAAGGCCCAATCCGACCTGCAGTTGGCGTGGGCGGAGCTGTTGCCCAACATCTCCTTCATCAATCAGAACGCCACCTTCGTGAAGAACAACCGAGTGCAAGGTTGGGCGCCCTTCGTGTGGCTTCTCTATCCGTACTACAACGACACCTGGATCGAGGCCTAAACCCGATCCGATCGAGAGAGACCTCCGCTCCCGTTTTGCGGGGGCGGAGGTCTCTCTGGTGAGTCAATGGCTTGCATCCAAACCTCTACACTGACCCTGTAGTGACAGCTTCAACTCCCGAGTCGTACCTCGCTGAGTGGAATCAGCGGTTGCTGGACTTCGAAGAGAGCCAGCATGTTTCGCTGTTCCGGCGGGCTATGCAGAACCTGGTGCGTAACCGGCTGCTCTTGTCGGGGACGATCCTGGCGGTGCTGGTGATAGGCACCGGACTGCTGGGTCCCATCATCATCGGTGGCGACTATGAACTGATTAACTTCTCCAACACCCACGCCACGCCTCTTAGCGAGGATGCCCTGTTGGGCACCGATCATCTTGGTCGGGACACCGCCATCAGGCTATTTGTCGCCATCCGGGTGAGTTTGGCGGTGGCGGTGGGAGTGACGGGGCTGGCGTTGGTGGTTGGCTTGGCGTTGGGCACCCTGGCCGGGTACCGGGGTGGGTGGAGCGACCGGTCGCTGAGCGGTGTTATGGATTTCATATGGGGATTCCCGCTGATTTTGGTGGCGGTGTTGTTCGCCGGGGGCCTGGGCGAAGGTCTGCTGTCGGTGATCCTGGCGGTGGGATTGGTCAACATGGCGGCGATCGCCCGGGTGGTACGGGGTGAGGTGCTGGCGCTTTCCGAGCGGGAATTCATAGAAGCCGCCCGAGCCGGGGGGCTCTCCAACTGGCGGATAATCAGAAAGCACCTCTTGCCCAACATTCTGGCGCCTGCTCTGGTGCTCGCTTCCTACTACATAGCAGTGGCCATTATTGCCGAGGCGGCGCTCTCTTTTATTGGACTGGGCGCTCAGCCACCTTTGCCCAGCCTGGGTCAGATGGTGGCGGAAGGCCGCAACTTCCTGCAACTCAACCATTGGGAGACCACCGTTCCCGGCCTCACCTTGGTTTTGATGGTCCTGTCGGTGAGCTTGATCGGTGACGGCTTGCGGGACGTGTTCGATCCTCGGCTTCGCCATGAGGCCAAAGGGGTGGAGTCGGTATGAGATATCTGGCGAAACGCACCGTCTACATGCTGGTGATCCTGGCGCTGTCATCGGTGGCGGTCTTCTACGCTGTCCGTCTCTCCGGTGGAGACGCCACCGCCGCCCGCCTGCCCGCCTCGGCCACCCAGGCCGACCGCGAGACCTTTCGAGAGGTTCTGGGGCTCAACGATCCCATCTACCAGCAGTATTTTACCTACATGGGGAAGCTCCTCAGCGGAGATCTGGGCAACTCTCTGACCAACAACGCGCTCATCTCCAAGATGCTGATCGAGCACGGACGCAACAGTCTGATTCTGGGAGCTGCATCGTTCCTTTTGGTGTTTTTGGTGGGGGTCCCGTTGGGGATTGTGGCTGCGGTGAGACGCAATAGGTTTTTGGACCAGGGCATTATGAGCGTGTCGGTGGCAGGTATGGCGGTCCCCAATTTCTGGTTGGCGCTGTTGAGTATCTGGCTGTTTGCCAGCGTGCTGGGTTGGCTCCCCTCGGCGGGGTGCTGTGAACCCAAACAGTTGATACTCCCGGCGATCGTGTTGGCTGCGGAGGGGACTGCCCTTACGGTGCGGATGACCCGCTCCGCCATGCTGGAAAACCTCGATTCCGACTGGGTGCGAACCTTGCGGGCAGGTGGCCTTTCCGAATTCAGAGTGGTTGGCAAGCATGTGTTCCGCAACGCCCTCATCCCCATCATCTCCCTGGCCGGCCTTCGCATCGGCCAGATCGTAGGCTACGCGCTCATTGTGGAAGTCATCTTCGGGTGGCCGGGGTTGGGTCAAGTGCTGGTTAACGCGGTGCTGCGCCGTGACTATCCAGTGGCGCAGTTTTTCTCGTTGGTGCTGGTGGTCCTAGTGGTGTTGGGCAACTGGCTGGCCGATCTGGGTTATCTAGCCGCCAATCCTCGTCTTCGGAAGGTGTGATGGCTACCCCGATTCTTTCCGTTCGGGACCTCACCACGGTGATCCGCGCCGAGGGCATCGAATTCAAAGTGGTGAGGGGGATATCTTTCGACCTCTACCCGAACGAGATTCTGGGGCTGGTGGGAGAGTCGGGTTGTGGCAAGACCATGACGGCCCTGTCGTTGATGGGGTTGATACCCGCCCCAGCCGCCCGCATCACCGGTGGGACGGTTCATTTCCGGGACAAAGATCTGGTTAGCTTGTCCGAGCGGGAGATGAGAGAGGTGCGAGGTGATGACATCTCCATGATCTTTCAAGATCCTCTCACCTCCCTGGACCCGATGTTCACCGTCGGTCGCCTGCTTACCGAGGTGATTCGTCGCCATCGCTCGGTGTCCCGCTCGGAGGCGAAGGCAATGGCTCTTCAGGCTCTGGTGGAAGTGGAGCTTTCGGATCCCGAGACCCGGATGGATCATTATCCACACCAGTTGTCAGGTGGGATGCGGCAGCGGGTGATGATTGCCATGGCGCTCATGCTCGATCCCGACATCCTGATCGCCGACGAGCCGACCACCGCCTTGGACGTGACCGTGCAGGCTCAGATCCTCGACCGGTTGGTGGGCCAGCAGCGCCGTCGGGATATGTCGATGCTGCTGATCACCCATGATTTGGGGGTGGTGGCGGCGGTGGCGGATCGGGTTGCAGTCATGTATTCGGGCGAAATCGTGGAGCAGGCGTCTGTCGATCAGCTCTTCGCCGATCCACAGCATCCCTATACGCAAGGCCTCCTGCAAGCTCTTCCTCAAACCCGCCACCAACGCGGCGCACTGCATACCATTCCCGGGCGGGTTCCTCCGCCTCAGTTCGTTCCCCCCGGATGTCCATTCAGTCCCCGTTGCCCGCAGGCGCTGCTCCGCTGCTGGGAGGAACACCCGGAGTTGGTCTCCGACGACAGGCGGGACCTTCGCTGTTTCAATCCCCAGCCCCTGGTTTTGACGTGAGCCAGGCGCCAATCCCGGTTGAGGTAGTAGGGGAAGATGGGGTAAGGCTCAGAGGACTGGAGTGGCCCACGCTTGGGCCTCCGGTGATCTTCGTTCACGACTATGGGGAGGATCTGGACCAGTGGGGACCACTCACCGGGGGTTTGGCGGCGGCGGGATACCGGGTGGTGAGTCTGGAGCTGTCCGGTCATGGTCTTTCCGATGGCGAACCGGATCTCGATTCGGTCTTTCGTGATGTCAAGGCGATGGTGACCCAGACTGCCAAGGTTTGGGGTCCGTTGGGTTTGGTTGCCTGTGGGGAGAGCGTCAGGGCAGCGGTGAGGGTGGGGTCGTCCAGTGGCGCCCCGGTTCATATTTACATCTCGCCCCCGCAGATGGAGATGGAGTACTTGAAGGGTGGGGAGAAGGCAATGCGGATCATCATGGCCGGGGGAAGCGACCAGGAGGGCCATGCCGCCGCCAAGAGTGTTTATGACCATCTTCCCGGCCAACGTCTCCTGATGACCGTGTCGGGCACTACCAAACGGGGAGCGGCTCTGGCCGGGTTGCGCCCGTCCATTCTGGCCGACATGGCCCAGTTCTTTCGTCAATATCTGGCGCCCGTCAACATGGCGTGGATCAGTCGCCGGGAAGCCCAAGGCGAAGCCCGGGCGACCGAAACCTCCTAGCACAAAACCAAATGTCCCCTAGATTCGGGATTAAGACCATAGGAGGTGTATTACGAACAGTTTCTCTTCGGCTCTCCCTTTCGAAAGAGTGGTAAACGAGCCCTTCGGCAGGGCGTTGATCCCCGGTGATGTCATCCCCGCTGGGATCGAGGGAGTGATGGTGGAGTCGGCGTTTGCCGCTCCGGCTTATGAGAGAATGTCGGTATTGATAGCCTTGGCGATCAACCCGAGTTTTCCCGGGCCGCCGGCGCCAACATGGAAGCGACCGAGAAGATCCTGGAGACGACCGAGACGACAGTTGCCGAGACGGTCGAGCCGTATCCTCTAGGCTCCGGATCGGCGGAGGCTGGCGTCTGGCTGGCAGGCTTGCGCCCTCTATACCCGAGGTCATGAACTGGTTCTTGCGGTAACTTCTTGCCACTATCAATCATGGCGCGAATCGGGCGTAGAAAGGCCGATACGGCAGCCTCCCAGCACAAGAAACGGTTTCCTCCTAGATTCGGGATAGACCAAGGAGGTATACAACGAACAGTCCCCCCTTCTACAAGCGGAGATCAGTGCAGGTCGCAGCGGCGATCATGGCCCTCGGCGGCCTAGCTGTGACATGGTGGCTGATCTCGCCCCTCTTTTTCGACAAAGTGGTTGATGAACCCTTTCCCAGGGCGGCGATGGCGGTGGTCCCCGACGACATGACCGCCGCCGAGGTCGAGGAAGTGATGATGGAAGCCTCGGCAGTTGATACGCCGGTCTACGAGAGTATGCCGGAAATGATGGTGTCTGCTGTCACCGTGACGGCTGAGGAGACCACCGAGGCCGCCACGGAGATGACCGAGACCACTATGGCGCCGACCGAGTCGACCACCACCCAGGCCACCGAATCTCAGGGCGAAGAACCCGAAGCCACCGGACCAGTGGCTGTAGCCACCGGAGCCTTCATGGATGCCGACTCCTTTCACAAGGGATCAGGCGAGGTGACCGTATACCGCTTGGAGGACGGTTCCCATGTCCTGCGCCTGGAAGACATCGAGGTGACCAATGGTCCCGACCTCCATGTCATTGTCGCTCCGGCTCATGGGATTTCGAACCGTGATGCCTTGCAGGCGGCCGGATACATTGACCTCGGATCCCTGAAAGGAAACATCGGCTCGCAAAACTACGATTTCCCCGCCGATTATCAAATCCCCGAGGAAGTCACCGTGGTGATCTACTGCGTACCTTTCCATGTGGTCTTCGCCACCGCAGCATTGAGTTAGAGACCCTGTCCAGGTCCGAACCGTCGCAGCAGCCCGCAAGGTGGGAGTAAGCCGCCCGGGCTGTGGCGGCCACCACCCGATCGGCGAAGTGATCGGGCCGATTTATGTGGCGCCACACGGAGTGGCGCGGCCGTAAATCGATAAGTCCCTGCTGTTGAGGGCATCTGTGGTTAACCTGGGTTAACAGTATGAAAAAAACACTTCGAATCCTGGCCTCCCTCCAAGTCCTGTTTTCTGTTTTCACGGGAATGGTTGGTAGCTTTGCGAACGGTGGTCAATGGTGGGAACGGCTGGTTGTGGTCGGTGTCCACCCGGTGGCAGCCGTGTTGCTATTGATCCTGGTCATCCGCGCCGCTCCACAAAAGAAACTGGTGGCGGTTACCGTCGCTTTTCTAGCGCTCAACATCGTTGCGGATGTGTTACTCGCCCTGGCCATCGGAACCGGCGTGACCAAGGGTGACTGGTTGCTGCCCCTGATCTTCGCGGTTGTTCCTCTTATCGCTTTTCCCTATTGCGTTTCGCAGCTACGCCGCTCGTAGTCGGAGTTCCCCCCACCCCGCAGGCAGCTTAAGACATCACATGGAAGCCAGGGCAGGCGGATCGGTTTAGGCGTTAGCTCTTGGTAGCGGTCACTGCGGTGCCCTGGCCGACAAAGAGCAGCATGGTACCGCCCACATTTTCCATGTCGAGCCGAATGCCTATCACCGCGTTGGCGCCAATCTGCTCTGCCTTGGCTGCCAACTCCGACAGTGCCTGGTGGCGGGAAGCCTCCAAATCCTTCTCCAGGGATTTGCTTCGACCGCCGAACACGTCTCGAACGCCTGCCAAGACATCCTTACCGATATGTCGACCGGCCGAGACCTGAGAGATAACTATGCCCTTGTAGCCGGTGATGGTGTGGCCGGGGACTTCAGAGGTGGTGGAAAGCAACACGATTCAGTGAGTCTACGGACCTGAAAACCTTTTAGAGGGAAGGTTTCGCCCGCTTGGCTTCCGTCGCTGTCAGCCTGGGCTCTCACAACCAGCCTGTGACTACCAAGCAGTCCACCTAGTGGACGCATCGCGCGATTCCCTTCCCCCAACTAGACACAAACATGTGGGCTCATTCCGATGGGAACAGCGTGCCTTTGGAGTTAGCAACGGTCTCACTTCGCTTTTTCCGCGCGCTCAAACGCCTCATGCGCTGCTTCACCAACCGAGCGGCCTCCTCAAGCGGGAGGACTTCATTTTTGGTTCGTAAAGCCCGGATGCACACAGTACAACTTGTCTCGAGGAGTTCATCCCATGTTGTGATGGACCGGAAGGCTAAGACGACCATCTCTTCCTTTTTGAGTTGTCTACCTCGGGGATCAATCCCAAATCGCGGATTGTTCTTGCTCATTACAGAGAAGAATCATGTCATGGTTGGAAGTAACGATCTTTCTATTGGTTTTAGTTGCAAAGTGGAGCACCTCTTCGTCAGGGGCGCCTCGGGCAGGAGAGTTGGTGTCTTTGTGCCCCACCCAACTGACGTCATATCCAAGGATGCGTAGGGCGGCGGCCACTCGCCAGGGAAGTAGCTCGTCAAAAATCAGACGCAAGGGCGACCGTGGCTTCACGGGTGTAACTCTTATGCAGCGTCTTCATAGTCAACAGCTGCTTTGAGTTGAGAGATATCGAGGGCAAGGTCCTCGGAGATGTCCGAGAGTCTTTCCCCAACGGCTGCCAAATCGGATATTAACCGGGTTGGCACTCTGGTCCCGTCGATACAAGGTGCGCCGGCTTGGATGAGGGGATTCACCCAAACGCCCTCGGCTGGTCTCCAAACCGCCGCCAGTTCGTCGCTGCCGAATTCAATGGGGCGCAAGACATCTTGGATAATTATTTCGAAGGTGCCTTGGCCTCGCTTGCCCACGTCTCGCCACTCTCCAACGTTGCCCAAGAATGCTCTACCGGCGGTGGCCAGTTGCTGGTGCGCAAAAGGGTAAGGGATGTGCCGTTTTTCGGCTAGGTATTCACCACCTTTGCGGATGTCTTCCATCGATACGTTCCGCCGACGTAGTTCCGAGATCACGTACAGGCTGATTACGTCCAGAAATGTAAAGCGGGGAGAGTTGGGAACAACATGTAAGGGATGTTCCCCTTGTGTCCATCTAGCGACGGTGTAGGGATCCCTTCGGATCATCCGCGCCGCCTCGACAAGGTCATATATCCCTCTTCCAAGCAATTTGGTGGACGCGTAAACCCCTCTGGCTGTGCTCATGGCCTCTTCCGACATTTGGTGATCTCTGTTGCGCAGGGTTTGCGGGTGGTGGGGCTACGAAGAGTGACGCGGCGGCCTGGTTCTCAACTAGGTATCCAAGATGGTTAGCAGCCGTTCCACCTGGCCGATCCAGACCTCCAGCTCTTGGGCGACGGGCGCCAGTTCGTACTGGTGATGGTGGCATGCCCGACTGAGGAAATGCCAGGCCGCCCGGGTGTCGGCCACGAGTCCTTTGTTGTCCAAGACCAGAGGAAGGCAGATGAGTTGACTGCGGAAGCTAGCGTGCTCTACCCCAGGCATTTGTTTCTTCCACAGCTCCGCCAAGGCTGACTCCAGTGCCCGGCGAGCTAGAAACGCAGCCACCCGCGGCCCCGTGCCCTCCGGTCCCATACCCGGCTCGTTCAAGAGTCGGCGAGCCAGTTCCAACAGCTTTTCAGTCACCCTTTATCCTCTTGGCAAGTCTCGTGCACTGGTTGATGAAGTCAGTGAGATTGCCGGAATAACCCTCATGCACCCGCCTATTGCAGACCTGGAAGACATCAGCCAGGTCCGGGCCCCACCGTTGGGATATCAAAGTGACCACCTGAGAAGTCTTGCTGAGATCTTCTAATAGGGCCAACGCCGCCAGCGGCTTCAAGGTACTGGCTTTCGCGATGTGTTCTTCTACCTGAGCATGCGTCTGCCCTCGTCCTATCCTCCTGCGGCGGATTCTCTCCATACAAGCTGCTTCCAAGCCCTGTCGGCAAATACCTGGCACCGATTGGATGGCAACATCGGAGGGGAGTCTCCTGTCACTCGCCAGCGCTCTAGCATCTTCAAAGTACTGCTCAACAGGGTCGAGAGCGTTCCGCACTGTAACGACCGAACCCGGTAGGCGAGTTACCTCTGTGATGCTGCACGGCAAGCGAAGACGACGTAATGCTTCGGGGAGGCGGTCATCGTGAGTGAATACCACTAACTGACGTTCAGTGGCGATATGGTGGAAAACCCTTGCTAAGCCATCGACACGGGCGGGGTCCATTGCTTGGACCGGATCGTCGATTACGAGAAAACGAAACGGGCTCTCGGGTAGCGTGCCGCGCGGGAAGAAGAGGGAGAGCGCCAGACAGTTGATCTCCCCTTGGCTCGCCACACCCAAAGCAGCGACTTCTTTACCATTAACTTTGACCTTGAGATCTACCCGCCGCCTGGTCCCTGTGCCCGTTAATCCAATGGACTCCAAATCAATGGTGCTTTGCAGCCGCAGATTGCGCCAAAGTCCCAGCGCCTCCTTTTCGATTGGCTCCCACCGACTGCTGCGCAGTTCTTCAGATATCTCCTTGAGGGCCGTTTCCGCGTCCTTGATCAATTTGGAGTCGTGTCGCCCCTTTTCGGCCCTCCTAGCGTCGGGTATCCAGGCCAAAAGCAAATCCCTAACCGGGGCCCATAAGGCTTCGCGTTCGGAGTGCCATTCCTGGGCCTGTCGAACAACTGACTGGGCCGCTTTTGTAACCACTTCGCAATGGTCTATGAGATGCTGGGGAACTTTCGAGGGGCTCTTGGGGAGCGCATTCCATCGTTCCCACGACTCTCGAAGCTCAGAGATATCCACCAGTGTGCCCTCTGGTAAGGGTCTGGGGCTTGCCAGGAGTTGAGCGTTGTGCAGCTCCTCTTTGAGTTTGTGCTCTGCTGCTCGGTAACGTGATGCCTCCTTCCGGAGTTCCTTGATCCGGGATCGGGCTGAGCTTTGCCATTGGTCGTCCAATCGTCCTTCGCCGCACACCGGGCAGAATTCGTCGCCGTGAAGACGGTGGTGATTGAGGGCGTTTTCCAACAAGTCTGCGATGTTGCTGAAACGTTGCATGTCGGTTCCTGCGAGATCCTCCACAGCCAGAACTGCCATCTCCACCTGCTCAGCTACCGTCATCACCTGCTCGAGGGTGGGGAGGGTTAGTCGAGCAAGCACTCGCAACGGTTGCGTTGAAGGCGTGTCTCCACCGGTCAGAAGGCGGTCTATTATGTCGAGTTCCCAAGGTATCTTGGAAAGAACCCCGAGCGCAACGGCAGCACGGTCGTCATCTATGGCTTTCAAGGCCGGGAGTAGTTCTCTGCCGAGTCGCGCACTGACATCTCTGTTCAACCCTTCCCGTTCGCTCCGGGCTTTAGACAGCACTTGGATTGAGCTGGCCATGTCTTCCAAGCCCAGCACCTTGCTGAGGGTGTCGTAGAGCCCGGAAGGCTTTGACGCGATGGTTCCGAGTTCCGGATGGGAAAGGAGGGGCCGATATAACTCCAGGGGCTCGGTCCAACCGAGCCCGATCAGATCACTCCGCTTTTGTCCATGGTGCTGAGCGGTGGTGGAGGCGTCGCCCACATCTTTGGCGCCATCGTCCCAAGTCTTCTCCACCACGGTATCTCCGGCTACGCCTTCCACTTGGAAGCGTGCCATGACCCGCGGTCCGGTGGCTTGATGCAGGTTTCGCCACCCTCCTTGCCATACTTTCGGCTTGCCCTTCCAGCGGTAGCTGTCATCGGTGAGCAGTACCTCAAGAGCATCGAAGAAGCTGGATTTGCCTGATCCGTTTCGTCCCGCCACTACGGTCAGCCCAGGCTGTGGGTTGAGTTGTAGGGTCGCTTCGGGGCCGATGCCGCGGAACCCGTTGACGGTGAGGCTTTCCAAATAGACCGAGGGAACCTGACCCTTGTCGGTTTCTGCGGGATCAGTAACCGGGTCAGCCTGCTCTCCAGAGAGAACCTTGTCCACCATATCCGGTCCCAACCAGGCCGCTACCACCAGTTGCCGAGTCGCATCATCGACTTTCTTGGCCGCCAACATGTCGATGACTTCGCTACGCATGCCCATTCATACTCCTCTCGCAAGTAGCGGATAGTAGATGCAGGGTGTAACAGATACCATCCTCGGAGTTTCCCAAAGGAAAGTCTCAGGCCGTGGTATAGCTATTTCGTCAAAACGGGAGCGAAGAATGGGCCATCTGGGTCTGGCAGGATTTGATCATGAGGGCGGTAGGGTGCTTCGAGGGAATAGCCTCTTGGCATGCCTGCCGCTAGGGCGCTCCGCTTATCCCAGGTGCCGGGCTCCCTGGGGCGGTCGTCCGGTTCTCGGGAGAGTTGCATCCCTTGGGGATGCCCATAGCGGCAACAATTTCGAGGTCTCTTCGTGCATGTTTTCCGTCATCAGTGGTGAAGCGATTGCCTTTCAACTTCTGCGGGTCTATCACCGGGGAGGATCATTGGCTTGCAAGGAGTCGTCATCGGTGGGCCAACTGTCGTTCACTTCCACTACGAAATCGTCACCGATTCGCTCTATAACGGTGACGGTCATATCTCCCCACGTGTAACCATCACCTATGCCCATCACATGCGTAACGGGATCGCTTTCGTCGATGGGGCTCGTCGAGTCGGTAATGATTGCTCGGGTGGGTCTTGAGGTACCAAGGCAGGCCTCGTAACCTGGATAGTGGAAACAGATCGGGGGATGCTGTTCAATGACATATGATTCAACGCCTTCTTTGGGCAATCCAGAGTCATACCCCTTTCTGATCCGTGCCCCCAGCGTGACAAAAATATTCTCATCCGATCTGAGCACCAGCATTTGGGTGCCGTTGTCGCCAAGCGGACTGAGTGTGTGTCGGGCAATCCCACCTCCTGTATAGATCGCCACCTCTTCGGGGTCCATCCATCCGGCTGCGTATCTGTTGATAGCGATGGTGCCTATTTGCAGGCCCGAGACAGCATCGGTGTCGCCCATGACTTCCATCGGGTTGTCATAGCGAGTGAACCGATAGGAGTGAGGGAAACCGACAGCATGTCCAAGTTCGTGGGCAACCGTGAACAAACTTGGCTGTGTGAACCCAGCAGCCGGATGTGATGACAAACTGCCTGGGTCGACCACTGATCTACCGTCAAGGTATACAAAGCGGCTGTTTCTCGGGAAGGTAGTTGCGCGCAATGTCGCCTCAACCGGCGAGATATAGGATATGGGACCCAGGCTGCCAAAGCTTGCGTAGGACACATTGTTGACGATCAAAATTGCGCCCTCCGCTCTGTTTTCTGGCGGTATCTTCGCAGAGGCCTTCCATACCGAGCGGATGCAGTCGCCCCGATTGTCGAAAGAAGCGGCTTCCATTGTCCCGCCCACCCGGAAAACTGGGCGATAGCGGCCCCCAGAGAGCCAATCGAAGTAAGGCGTGATTTCTGATTCCAGCAAGCCGACCACTTCTTCAGGAGCTAAATCCAAGTTTCCTTCGGCCACCTCGCAGATCCATACGTCCCAGAGGTCCTCGTCCAGGGTGTAGTAAGTGGTCAGGTCGTATCCGGCGATCAGCCTCAGCGGGTCCTCTCCGTACAAAGCATTCAAAGCCACCGCCGGTCGCGCCTCCAAAGCAACGCTCCTGCTTTTCACAATGGATAGAGCAAAAAGGAGGGCTAGGGCTATTAATAGGGCTACAGACAACCAGAACGAAGCCCTATCCCTTCTGGCCACGGATCCCAAATCGGCCACCTCTGGACTGTTGTGTGCTCAACGCGGATACTACCCAGCCGCACGGGGGCTCCCTCAAGGGAGACCGAGTCCGTCCTAGACCCAACAATGAGGCCGGGATATGCGCCAGTTAACATCATGGCGCCCAGGCCGACGAAAGAGAAAGGGGGTGGTGGCGGTGTTACCTGCGAAGCCCGGATGACGTCTGCCGCTCGAGCCCTGTCTGTTTGGGTGGTGTGCCCTAAGCACCTGTCCGCCTGCGTGACGGCGTTTGCTTTGGGGTTACGATATCCCTAACGGTCTTTGAAAGGAGTTGTCCTATGACGGTGGTCGATGCCCACCTCCATCTGTTCGAATCGATTTCCGAGCAATATCCCCGTGATGTGTTTCCGGGTCTGACCCCACCCGAACGCCGGGCGCCGATGGACGAATACTTTGGACATATGGAGCGGGCCGGAGTTGACAAGGCGGCAATCGTGGGGATCTCCCATCACGACGAATACCTGCGGGAAGTGGTGGCCACCCGTCCAGACTCGTTTGCCATAGTTGGAGTGCAGGATGTCTCCGCTGGAGATCAACTTGCCAACTACCGGGAGCGACGCCAGGCCACGCCTTTCCAGGGGTTTCGGCTCTTCAATCTCGATCCCGATCCCACCCAACCCGCCGATCAGATCGAGATGTTTCCTGTCCTGGAGCAAATGGCCGCCGACGGGGTGAAATTGTGGTTCTATGCGACGGAAGAGCAGGTCTTGCTGCTGGATCGGGTGCTGGAGCATCTTCCCGATCTGACGGTGGTCATCAACCACCTGGGGTTCTGTCCGAGCATCTGGGATGAGATCAGAGCTGACGAGTGGGGCCGTCCCCGGTTCAGCCTGGCGCTTCCGCCCGAGTCGCTGAAGACTATAGAAGTGATCGCCGCTCGTCCCAACGTGTATGTTCACTTGTCCGGACAGTACGCCTTCACCCAAGAGCCGTATCCCCATCCCGATCTGCAGCCGGTGGTGGACGCCATCTATGGAATTTTCGGGGCGGAGCGGATGCTGTGGGCCTCCGACTACCCGTGGATCGCGGTGGAGCCCGGTTATCCCGAACAGTTGGCGTTAGTGGATCACTATCTGCCCAACCTGTCGGAGGCGGACAGGGACGCAATCCGGGGTGGGAACGCCATGCGACTGTTCGACTTCGCCTAGGCAGCGGCCCGGCAGGAAGTGGATGATCCCGGCGTAGCCGACCGGCGCTTCCAGCCGGTAACCCTTCCCGACCCGCGGAGTTTTCTGTCCAGGCCAATGACCATCCATGGGTTGTATGGTCGCCCCGCCACCTGGACCCTGAGCCGGGACGGATCAGGACCTTCCACCCGGCTTCTGGAAGTACCTCCTGGATGGGGGACAACCCAGAGCGGCTCGTTCAGCGGTGATGTGGAGGTGTTCGTGGTCTCCGGTCAGGTGGAGGCGGACGGTCACCTGCTCGGTTTCCATACCTTGTGGGGGGCCCGGTCCGGGACGATGGTGAATGGGTTGGGCAGCTCCGAGGGGGCCACCCTGTTGCTCTTTTCCGGGGCGCCCTTGCGCTTCGTGGCGGGTGAGGGCGAAGAAGACCCAGGCCGGCCGGCGCCGGTGGTGGCCGGTGAACGGGACTGGATACAGATGCCCGGCGCTCCTCCGGACTCCCGCCAACGGGACCTGGCGCCATCCCTGCGGGGAGGGCGATTCTGGCAGACCGCCGCGGTGGATCTTCGTTTCGACCGTTGGTATGTGGATGAGGGTCCTGTCGAGGTGTTTGTGTTGGAGGGGGTCTGGCAGCAGGCGTCTCAACGCCGGGATGAGATGGAGGTCGCTGAGCTTCGTAAGGACGGTTATTTCCATCGACCGGCCGGTGTCTGGCACGGCGGAACACTGACCGGCACCCCCACGGTGGCCATGCTGCTGATCCGGGCCTCTCCCGAGCCGTCCCAACATGCCGCCGCCCCCGGTGACTACCCCGCCCACCTGCGCTGAGGGGCGATCTTGAGCCGATGCCACGGGATGCCCTGGTCACGAGGGTCACTTTCCTGTAGAGGTTCTCCATCAGTTCCTTCCCTCGATTTCGTTTCCCGAGCACGCTTTTCGTTTAAAGCAAACGGGCTATCAAAGGGACCACCGGAGCCGCCGCCTATATAATTTGGCTAGCCCTGTGTCGCGTATCGACGACTTCCGGGGCGCCGAGCCCAGGAGGAGCATATGAGAATTCGGTTCATAGAACCTATAGGGAGTGACCTGCACTCCAAACGCATGTTGTCCGTCCTCGAGAAGCACGCCTCGAGCGGTGTGTCTATCGAGGTGCGCCACTTGGAACTACCCCCCGAACTCGCCGGACCCATGCTTCCCCTCGAGCCCCTTTACATAAATGAATTGATCTCCGCGGTGCTCCAGGCCGAACGCGAGGGCGCCGACGCCGCCATCATCGGATGCTGCGCGGATCCGGCGTTGATGGAGGCGCAGCGATGCGTCAAGATCCCGGTTATCGGTCCACTGCAGGCCGCTGTCGCATTGGCGGCCGCCCGAGGCGCCAACGTCGGCATGCTGTCCCCCGACGAACACGGCCGGCGCAGGATCGCCAACGTGACTCATCGCTTGCTGCGAGCCTACGGGCTTTCAGAGGCCTTCAGTTCCGTCGCATTCATGCCCATGCATGTGGAGGGCGAAGCGTCGCTGGTTGGCAACACCGATGTCACCGCGGAAATGGTCGAGGAGCAGTTCCGCCGCCAGCTTCACGCGGAGGGCGTTTCGACTGCCCGAGCCATGATCGAACAGGATCAGGTGGAGGCCATCTTCTTCGGATGCACCCTCTGGGGAGGTATGGTCGGGGAGGTCGCTCACCTGATTGATGCGTTCTGTATTGATCCGGTGGTGGCATCCCTTCACATGGCCGAGGCACAAGTTCGGATATCCCGCCTGTCCTGACCAAAGGCGCCGATGGATCCGATCTTGCAGTAGTGGCCAAGCCCCCCGTGCTGGTATAAGGCAAAGTCATCACGAGACGACGCTCTTAGGACCTACACCGCAAACCCATTGAACCAAGAGCACCTATCAGGTTATGCGGGCAACGCCGGAGACCCCCAATACGCAGCACTGTCTCGGACAACTGACGCGATGGGAACCGTCACCGTCGGCCATCCAAGCTCATCAATGTTTGCCGCAGGCAAGTGGGCACCGCCAGGAGACCACTGCGATTCTTCTCGATTGGTAACACAATGCCTGCGGGCCGGGTCGTTGGCCTTGCCGCATTGGTATCCCTCCCCTTTCTTGATAGTTCGCCAGCGTGGTGGCGTTTTGGGGTAGGTCGCGGGAGTGGTATAGCCTTTGGCTTTTGGTAGGGCCGGGCAAGCCCGCTGTTGACGAATCGGAGGCTTATGAGCTATGTGATAGAGGCTTCGGGGCTAGTAAAGCGGTATGGAGAGGTGGTGGCTCTGGACGGGCTGGACTTGGCCGTGGAGGAGGGATCGATTTACGGTCTCCTAGGACCCAATGGCGCTGGTAAGACCACGGCGGTCTCGATCCTGACCACCTTGATTCTTCCCGATGAGGGATCGGGGCGGGTGGCAGGCGCTGATGTAATTAAAGCTCCGAAGCAGGTGCGGGAGCGCATTGGGCTTTCGGGCCAGTACGCGGCGTTGGACGAGCATCTCTCCGGTTTCGAAAACTTGGACATGATAGGACGCCTGTACCGGCTGGGACGCTCCAAGTCGCGGGCTCGGGCAAAGGAGTTGCTGGAGATATTCGATTTGACCGAGGCGGCCAACCGGCCTGTCAAGACCTACTCGGGGGGAATGAGGCGTCGGCTGGATCTGGCGGGTGCGTTGGTGGCTTCGCCGCCCGTGCTTTTCCTGGACGAGCCCACCACCGGTCTGGATCCACGCAGTCGTATCGAGTTGTGGGGTGTTATACGTGAATTGGTGGCGCGGGGGTCCACTTTGCTCCTCACCACCCAATATCTGGAGGAGGCCGACCATCTGGCGGACCGGATCATGGTCATCGACCGGGGCTGTGAGATCGCCCAAGGGACCCCCGATGAACTCAAGACAATGGTGGGTGGCGAACGAATCGAAATCACCGTCGCCTCTTCCCATGACCTTCCCAGAACCCGGGAGGTGATGGAGCGGTTTGCGGTGGGTGACCTGGTATGCCAAGAACGGAATCGCAAAGTTACAGTTCCCGTCTCGGGCGGCGCCGCGGTGTTGACCGAGGCTCTCCGGGCCTTGGATCGGGCAGAAATCGCTTTGCACGATGTCGGTCTGAGGCGTCCCACCCTCAACGATGTGTTCCTCACTTTGACCGGACACGCAGCCGAGCCCAACGGGAATCACAAACAACCGCAGGGAGGGTTGGACGCCAGGAAAGGCGCACGATCATGAGAGGCGTTTTCTATCTGTTTGCCGACTCGGCGGTCATTGCCAAACGCAACATCATCAAGATCAAACGGGTGCCGGAGGTGATGGTGTTCGTTCTGATATCGCCGATCATGTTCGTGTTGCTATTCGCCTATGTGTTCGGCGGCTCCATCAACATACCGGGCGGTTCCTACCGGGAGTTTCTGATCGCTGGCATCTTCGCTCAGACGGTCGTGTTCGGCGCTACCTTCACCGGCGCCGGGTTGGCGGAGGATATGCAGAAAGGGATCATCGACCGCTTTCGTTCACTTCCCATGTCCCAGGCCGCGGTGCTGGTGGGCCGCACCGCCAGCGATGTGGTCTACAACGTGCTGACTCTCATGATTATGGGGCTCACCGGCCTGTTAGTGGGTTGGCGGATTCACAATGGTTTCTGGAGCGGCCTGGCTGGATTCGGATTGCTTCTGGCCTTCGCCTATGCCTTCTCATGGGTCATGGGATATATCGGACTGCTCGTGCCAAGTGTCGAGGTCATCAACAATGCCAGTTTCATGGTTATCTTTCCACTCACCTTCATCGCCAATACCTTCGTCCCGGTGGAGAACCTTCCCACCGTTCTGCGGGCATTTGCCGAGTGGAATCCTATCTCAGCTTTGACCCAGGCCGTGCGGGAACTGTTCGGGAACATTCCCTTGGGAGCCCCCGAGCCCACTGCGTTGCCGCTTCAGCATCCGGTGGTCTATACCTTGCTGTGGGCGCTGCTGATCATCGCGATCTTCGCGCCACTGGCGACGCGTCGTTACCAAAGAGCGGTGAAGCGAGCCTAACAAGAGTCTTTAGATGTTTTGTTGTTAGGGCATTTCCCCACCTGGCGCCTGCGACAGTTCCCGAGGATTTCAGGATCTATGCGAGCTGGCAAGAAGGTAACCCAACCTCACTGAACTGCCGGACGCTGGCGTCGGCAATTACTGCTTTGAACAGCGGCCGCACACTCCAAATACGTGCAGGTCGATCGGGTCGCCGACAATCCATGATCGTTGCAAAGGTGGGCACGTGCCTTTTGCGCCAGGTCGCAAGTGTGGCGCCTCACCTCTCCACATGAGTCGCAGGTCAGGTGGGATTGGTCGTCGGGATGGGCCAGTTCCCAAGAGGCCGCGTCCCCTCGGCCGAGATTGGACTCACGGGCCAAGCCCAGTTCGGCGAAGAGAGCCAGAGTTCGCTAGACCGAGGCTCGGTCAATAGTGGGGTCTTGCTGCTGGGAGTGTTCGGTGACTCCTGTGGCTGTAAGGTGGCTCCGCCACTGCTAATGCCCTCCGTACCGGGCGCCGCTGGCTGGTAAGTCGATAGCCCTGAGCCCGCAAGAAACTGTCCAACTCAAAATCCTGGATCCTGCCAGAATATTTGATAAATGAAAAGAACCTCGTAAATATTGCGATAGCGTCGCATTGTTGTGGGGTATTGACACTAAAGATGGAGGTATGATGCACGCTCCAGACGGTTTTCTCAACCTTGGCACAGCGTTGGCCACCGGTGTTGTCAGCGCAGGCGCCATAGCGGCGACCTTGCGGCACATCGGTGGGAAGCTAAGGGAGAGCCAGGCGCCACTGGCAGGGGTCATTGCGGCCTTTATCTTCGCTGCTCAGATGTTCAACTTCCCGGTGGGGGCGGGTACAACCGGGCATCTGTTGGGAGGGGCGGTTGCGGCAGTGCTGTTGGGCCCGGCCGTCGGATCGGTGGTGGTGACGGTAGTGGTGGTGGTCCAGGCTCTGATCTTCGCCGACGGGGGACTGACCGCCCTTGGCTACAACATCCTCAATATGGCGATCGTGCCCGCATTCGGAGGCTACGCGGTATTCATACTGTTTCGCAGGTTCTTTCCCGCTAACCGCCCAGGAGTGGTCGCTGCCACCGGTTTGGCCGGTCTTATCTCGGTGGTTTTCGCTTCCGCTGCCTTTTCCCTCGAGTGGTTGTTCGGCGCCACCGCTCCGATCCCCTTCGACACCCTGTTCGGCGCCATGGTGGGGGTGCATTCTGTGATAGGGATTGGAGAAGGCGTTATAAGCGCTCTCATGATAAGCGCGGTCCTGGCCGCCAGGCCGGATCTGGTTTACGGCGCCAGAGACTTGTCTGCCGCGTCCCTGTCAGGTCGGTCTCCGGTACTGAAGCGGACCTTTGTCCTCGCCGGTATGGTGGTGGCTCTGTTTGTCGCGGCGGCCGTGAGTCAGTTTGCTGTCGATGGGCCTGACGGATTGGAGCGGGTGGCTCTGGACACCGGACTGGTCGATCAGGCACAGGATCATCTCCTGGGAAGGGGGGTGTTCGCCGAATACGCGATGGTGGGCGTGGGTAACGAGACACTCAGCCTGGCGATAGCCGGTGTGGCGGGAGTACTCGTTACCTTGGCGGTCGGTTTCGGTCTGTTCGCCGCGCTTCGCCGTGGCAGGCGAGCCAAGGCGGTTCCCTAGTTATGGGCGCCGGTCAGCATCATGCTCTTTATGTGCATGGACACAGCCCGGTGCATCGCTTGGCGCCGGAGACCAAGGTAGCCGCCGCGTTTGTCTTCGTCTCTTGTGTGGCTCTCACTCCCCGGCGGTCGGTTTGGGCGTTCTTGGCCTACGCTGTGGCGCTGTTGGCGGTCCTGCTCATCGCCAGCATCCCGGTCCGTCTCCTGCTTGTTCGTCTGACAGTGTTGTTGCCTTTCATGGCCTTTGCCGTTTTGATGCCGTTTGTGGCCACGGGCGAACGCGTTGATGTGTTGGGGGTGAGTGTGTCGGCGGAGGGTGTGAGGGCAATGTGGAGCATCATGGCCAAAGCCTTACTCGGGGCTACGGTCAGCGTGCTTCTCGCCGCCACCACTGAGGTCCCGGAACTGCTCAAAGGAATGGCGCGACTCCGGGTGCCGACCATTTTCATTTCCATCACCTCTTTCATGGTCCGTTATATGGAATTGATCGTCAAAGATCTGGGACGGATGCGGACCGCCATGACCGCCCGCGGCTATCGTCCCCGCTGGCTTTGGCAGGCGCGACCCATCGCTTCGGCAGCCGGTTCGATGTTCATCCGATCTTATGAGCGAGCGGAAAGGGTGCATGCCGCGATGTTGGCGCGGGGATACACCGGAGTCATGCCAGATGTGGGTGGCGCTCCGGCGACCAGTGTTGAATGGATGAAAGCGGGTGTACTTCCGCTGGTGGGGGTGTTGATAGTGGCTATTGCTCTGTCGGCGCCATGAGACGAACAGCGTTGAAGGTAGACGGCCTCCGCTTCACATATCCGGACGGTCGTGAGGCGTTGCAAGGAGTCGATCTGGTGGTTGACAAACGCCAGCGCTTGGCACTGCTCGGAGCCAACGGAGCCGGAAAGACCACTTTAGCCCTTCACCTGAACGGCATTCACCAACCGCCGGAGGGAACCGTTTGGGTCGGTGGAATGCCAGTGGAGGAATCGACTCTACCCGAAATACGCCGAAGGGTGGGGATGGTGTTCCAAGACTCCAACGATCAATTGTTCATGCCCACGGTCGCCGATGACGTCGCCTTCGGGCCGGCCAATCTGGGATTGCGCGGTCCCGATTTGGAAGAGAGGGTGAAGGAGGCTTTAGCGGCGGTGAACGCTTCGTACACCAGGGAGCGAGCGCCTCATCACCTCAGCAGCGGAGAGCGGCGACGCGTGGCGATCGCCACCGTCCTGGCCATGCGTCCGGACTTGCTGGTGCTGGACGAACCGGGAACGGGGCTCGACCCCGCCAGCCGCCGGGAGTTGATCTCCACGCTCCAAAGGTTGCCAGTGACACTGCTGCTGATCACCCATGACCTGCCTCTGGCATTGGAGTTGTGTGAGCGCTCGGTGATCATGGACCATGGCCGCATAGTGGCGGACGGAGAGACGGCCCACATGCTCGCTGATGCCCAACTGTTGGGCCGCCATCGCTTGGAGATGCCCTATGGGTTCAATGGAACCCTGGGTTCATAGCGGGTGAGTCATCGCCGGCAGTAAAACCAGCAAGGTGGTGGGTTCCTGGGACTTGCTGAGTTGTTTGGCGACATCGGGGCAAGAGACCACGTAGCCCATCCTCCAGCCGGTCATGACGTAGGTCCTGGCGCAAAACAGCCCGCTTGGCCATCTCCACTGTGTTTGCTTTGATTGCCCGCCCGCTTGTTTGACAACGGTCAACGTCGCCTATGGGGGTGAAGTAAAACCAACTCAAAGTGGAATAGTCCAAACATTCTCAAACTGATAGGGCGCGGGGAGAGTTGAGGTGTACTTCCGCCCGACGGTGTGGTTGGTCGGGGTGGTCAGCTGCCGGACCGCACCGCATTGATCAATCTGGCCACCCCTTCGAGGAGGAGTTCTGTGTCAGTGGCCAGGGAGATTCTTACATGGCTGCCCCCATTTGGTCCAAACACAGTGCCGGGCACTAGTGCTACCCGGTAATCGGTGACCATCCGGCGGGCGAACTCACTGTCGGACATCCGGCTTTGGGAGATGTCGATCCACATATAGAAGGCGCCCTCGGGCCGGGCATAGGCTAAGTCCGCTGCCGAAAGCAGGTCAATAACCTTGTCCCGCCGTTTCCAATAGGCGTCTCTCATTCTCCAGACCTCGTCCTGGGGTCCCCGCAGGGCGGTCAACGCCCCTATCTGGGCGGGACTGTTGACACAGGAAGTCACCGGCTCCTGGCACTTGCTGAGTTGCATGGCAACGTCAGGCCGAGAGAGGGTGTATCCCACCCTCCAACCGGTCATGGCGTAGGTCTTGGAGAAACTGAAAACCGAGATCACTCGCTCGGGGTCGACATGGTAAGCCGAATAGGCGGGCTGGCCGAAGGTGATAGCGTCATACACTTCGTCGGAGAGCACCCACAGGTCGTGGCGACGGGCGACATCCAACAGTTCGCGCATCAAGTCTTCGCCGATCATGGTTCCGGTGGGATTGGAGGGGGAGACCAGCAGCAAGACTCGGCAGTTGGGGGTGATTTGTCTCTCGATCTCATCGGGGTTGGGAAGCCAGCCTTCTTCGGGTCGCAGCGTGTAGTGCCGGACCTGCAGACCTTGGAGGGCAGCCATCATTCCGTAGTTGGGCCAGGTCGGATCCGAAAGCAGGATCGCATCTCCGGGGTCGCACAGGGTCAAAAGCGAAGTGAAGAGCGCCCCGCTGCCGCCAGTGGTGACAACCACGTTCTCGGGACCGGCTGGTATCCCGTTAAATCGATTCAGTTTGTTGGCCAACTCTTCGCGAAGTTCAGGGATTCCCGCGTTGGGGGTGTAGCTGGTGAATCCGTTCACCGCCGCCTCGCCGGCTGCCTGGCTGATGTGCGTGGGAGTGGCGAAATTGGGTTGGCCGATCTCCAAGTGGATGGCATCGGGAAACTGGGAGGAGAGATCGTTGATCTCCCGGATACCCGATCGCGGCATGGATCGTATTGTGCGGGAAGGATTGGGCATCATGCCAACGGGAAGTGGCAGGCGGTCAGGTGTCCCGGAAGTTTTTCCTCCAACATAGGTTCCTTGGTGCGACAGATGTCCTGGGATCGGCCCACCGCGCATCGGGGATGAAAACGACATCCCGTGGGTGGGTTGATCGGGGAGGGAACCTCACCCTCCAAAAGGATTCGGGTGCGTTGTCTCTCCGAAACAGGATCAGGGAGTGGAGCAGCCGATAGGAGGGCGTTGGTGTAATGATGAAGTGGCTGTGTGAATAGTTGTTCGGAATCGGCCAATTCGACCACTTTGCCCAGATACATCACTGCAATCCGTTCGGAGATGTGGCGGACTACTGCCAGATCATGGGCGATGAACAGATAGGTCAAACCCAAGTCGTCCTGCAAGTCCCGCAAAAGGTTGAGCACCTGGGCCTGGATGGAGACATCAAGGGCGGAGACCGGTTCGTCGCAGACCACGAAGCTGGGATGAAGGGAAAGGGCCCTGGCCACGCCCACCCGCTGCCGCTGACCCCCTGAGAACTCATGGGGAAATCGACGGGCATAACGAGGGTTGAGTCCCACCATTTCCAACAGTTCCCCCACCCGCTGCCGCTGCTGTTCGCGATTCATGTCGGTGTGTACTGCCAACTGCTCGCCGATGGCTTCCCCGATGCGCATCCGGGGATTCAGGGAGGCGTAAGGGTCCTGGAAGACTATCTGCATTTCCCGACGCAGGCGACGCAGCGTGTTGCGGTCGGCGGCGGTGATGTCGATAACCTCCGACCCGTCATCACCATCGATTTCCCGCCGCAGAAGCACATTTCCGGATGTGGGTTCGATGAGCCGCAATATGCACCGGGCGGCGGTGGACTTGCCACAACCCGATTCGCCAACCAGACCCAGGGTGGTTCCCCGCGGAATATCGAAGGAGATTCCCGATACGGCCGAGACCACCCCTCGCGGTCGGCTGCTGAAAATGCCCCCTCCCACTTCAAAAGTCTTCACCAGGTTGCGTACGGAGACGGCGATGTCAGAGTCAATGGTCAGGGTTGTGGCGTCCGTCAGATTCATGGCTCTCCGTAGGTGCCGGGTGGGGCTGTCTTCCAACCAGATAGCTTATCGTCTCAGAATGCGGTCTTCATCGAGCGTCTTTATTATCGTGATAACCCAAGTCGTCGAGATGCAAGGAGAAGAACAATGTCCGAGGACTTCCGCGGCAAAATCGGTGCGCTAAGCAGCAAGGAGGTTGAGGCCTTTTTGGCTACCAACGCATTGGCGCGTTTCGCCTGCCTCAAGCCGGACGGAGCCCCGTATGTTATCCCGCTGTGGTACCAGTGGGATGGCGAAGCTCTCTACTTCGTGGGTCGGCAGAGAGCGCGGTGGTGTGACTTTGTGGTCAATGATCCCCGGGTTTGCGTGGTAATCGATGCGGCGCACAGCCCTCCGGACGATTCGGGCAGGTCGGCGGAGATCCCCAAGGTGTTTGTGGAGGGCCGGGCTGAGGTTGTGGAAGAGCCCAACATCGGCGGCCAGTGGGTGGCAGTTGCCGAGGAGATGTCTTTGCGCTATCTGGGTCCCAACGGCCCCAGTTACCTGGTGCCCACCCTGAACCAGCCCCGCTGGCTGATCAAGGTGGTCCCCGACAAGGTGCGTACTTGGCAAGGTGTGGCCTGGGCCCGGCGCTACTGGGTAGAAGGCACCGGCGGCCCCAGCTACGAACAGGTCAACACCTAAAGGGGATCTTTTCCTCTCGACGTTCGCTCGTTGTACCAACAGGCGAGTTGGGCATCAAGTCCTGACCAAGATCAATTGAGAAAGCTGGATCCAGCACTCGCGAAGGGATGACCAACCTGCGCCTCAGTGCGGTGGGTCATGTCAACCACGATGAACAAGCAAGCGCTACCTGTCGGTCGCGCTTGCCGCAGGTTGGATGATCAGTCCACCACCGCGGGGTCGGGTATATAGGACATGATTGCGTACTCGTAGGCGGCCAGAGCGTTGCTGGGATGGCCGATCTCGGTGGCGGCGACAAAGGCGGCCTCGTCGGAGATCTCCCGAGCATCAGGCGCCTTGATATGGACCTCGGCCACTCTTTCGGCCAGGAGAAACCAGCCGATGGTCTCTTCTACCGACCGTCCCACGGTCACGGGTCCATGGTTGCGCAGGAACACCAGCTTGGCTTCCTCCAGGGCGGTGGCGATGTGTTTTCCGGTATCGGCGTCCATCACCTGCACCTCCTCCCCCTCGAAGATCGCTTGTGATCTGAAGAAGGCGGTGGCTTCCTGGCAGATCATCCGAAACGGACGCACATTTGCCACCCAGGGTGTGGCGTAGGGTGTATGGGTGTGGGCCACGGAGACCGACTCGGGGCGGGCCTCGTGGATCGGTCCATGAATGTAGTAGGCGGTCATGTTGATGGGACCTTCACCCTCTACTATCTCGCCGCCCGGTCCTACCAACACCAAGTCCTTGACTTTGGCTTGTCGGAATGACACCCCGTATCGGAGCAACCAAAAACAATCGGTTCGCTCGGGATCCCGAGCGGTGATGTGACCGTCCCCCAATGAGCCCCAACCAAAGGCTCCGAACAGACGATACGATAAAGCGGTTTGCCGTTGGCGGTGAAGGCGGAGTTCTTCCATACTGTCGAAAGAGGGTTCGGCGGCGTACTCGCCGCTTCCCCCCGCCCAAGTGGCAAGGTTTGTTTTCATATCCAAGCCTCCGAGATCTGAGATAGGGCCATCATATCATTAGTTGGAATATTCCAGTGTTTGGAACTACCTGGGAGAAAAAAACAGATATAATGTCGTTTCTGTTGGCACCGCGTGGATCATGGAGGCCGCGGCATGAGAGAAGAGGCGCGCTGTGTAATCGTGGGTGGAGGAGCGATGGGGGTCGGGTTGCTGTATCACTTGGCGCACGAGGGATGGACAGACACGGTGCTGGTGGAAAAGGACGAACTGGGATCGGGCTCCACATGGCATGCCGCTGGCCTGGTACCGCACTTCATAGGCAGCCTCAACATGGCCAAGGTTCACGCTCACGGTACCGATCTTTACCGCCGGCTTGAAGAAGAGACCGGTCTGCACACCGGCTGGCACGGCTGCGGCGCGGTGCGCCTGGCCACCAACTCCAACGAAGCCGACTGGTTCCACTATGTACAAGGAGTCCTGGAATTAGTGGGGGTCGAATCGCACTTGGTGAGCCCCACCGAGATCCTCGGGTTGCATCCACTCTTGGACACCGAAGGGGTGGTGCTGGGGCTCCACACCCCTCACGACGGGTGGACGGATCCATCCTCGGCCACTAACGCCATGGCTGCTGGCGCCCGCCAACTGGGCGCCGAGATAGTACGGCGCAATCGGGTGCTCGGCATGAACCGGATGCCGGACGGGCGCTGGGAGACCATCACCGAGCAAGGACGCATCGTCTCCGAACATGTGGTGAACGCCGCCGGTCACTTTGGGCCGCAGCTGGCTGCCATGGTCGGGTTGGAGACGCCGATTGTCTCGGTGATTCACCAATACATTGTCACCGAGGCGATCCCGGCGGTGGCTGCTGTGGACTTCGAACTCCCCGTGGTGCGCGATCCCCGGGCCTCCTGCTACTACCGCCAGGAGCACGACGGGCTGGTGATCGGCCCCTACGAGACGGATGGCGCTTTGCCCTACGGGCTGGAGGGAATCGACTGGGACCTCACTTTCCATCTGCTTCCGCCCGATGTGGAGAAGCTCCTTCCTTGGCTGGATCTGGCCGCTCGTCGAATCCCCGCCTTTGGCGAGGCCGGCATCAAACGGGTGGTGTCCGGCCCGATCACCCACACTCCCGACTCCGGTTATCTGATGGGTCCCGCCCCCGGTTTGAAAAACTATTGGATGTGCGTGGGGACTTCCATCGGCGTCACTCAGGGTCCGGGCGCCGGCAAGTACTTGGCGCAGTGGATGGTACATGGCCAGACCGAGATCAATGTGGCCGAAATGGACCCCCGGCGCTTCGGGCCCCACGCACCCGGAGATTTCACCCTGGCAAAATCGCTTGACGAATATCACGAGATGTATCAGGTCCGCATGCCGGGCGAATACCGAGAGGCGGGGAGGCCCGTCAAACGGACTCCGCTCTATGAAACGCTGGCCCGAAAGGGCGCCCAGTTCCAGGAAATCTACGGCTGGGAACGGGCCCGGTATTTCTCATCAGACGGGCTTCCGGAGGAGTATTCCTTCCGGCGGTCCTCGGCGTTCGGGCCTGTTGGAGAAGAGGTGGCGGGGGTTCGCAACCGGGTGGGCGTCGCCGACCTCACTGCCTTTACCAAACTGGAAGTGACCGGGCCCGACGCGGGGGCTCTACTGGATCGGCTGGCCGCCAACCGTCTTCCCCTGCGACAGGGTGGCGTGCGGTTGGCGCACCTGCTGACCACTCTGGGAGGCATCGAGGGGGAGGTGACTATCACCCGGTTGGCTGACGACCGCTTCTACCTTAACTCTTCGATAATGGCCGAGCAGCATGACCAGGACTGGCTCCGCCACCATGTTCTGCCCGGCGAGCAGGTGACCGTCACCGATGTCACCAACGAGCGGGGGATCCTGGCAGTGACAGGCCCTCGGTCAAGGGAACTTCTGGAACAACTCACCGGCGCCGCCCTCACCACTAAGCGGTTTCCCTGGCTCACCGGACAGGAGATCAATGTGGCGGGAGTGCCTTGTCTGGCGTTGAGGGTGAGCTATGTGGGCGAGCTAGGCTGGGAGCTACACCACCCCTTGGAGGAGATGACCAGGCTGTACGCCGCCATACAGAAAGCGGGCGAGGGGCTGGGGTTGAGCGACTTCGGAAGTTACGCCATGAACGTGATGCGCATTGAAAAGGCCTACAAGGCTCACGGGTTGGAGTTGACTACCGAAATCACACCGGTGGAGGCGGATATCGAGCGATTCATCGATTACAACAAGGAGTTCCAAGGGAAAGCCGCGTCCCTGGCCCGGCGGGAATCCGAGCTTGCCTGGGTGTGTGTATATGGTGAGATGGATGCCGTCGATGCCGACTGCCGGGGAAATGAACCGGTTTACGGGGGAGGAAAGATGATGGGGCTCACCACTTCCGGCGCTTACGGGTATTCGGTGGGCAAGAGTCTGTTCTTCGCCTATGTTCACCCCGACTATCGCGCACCCGGCTCGCAGTTCCAGATCCGGGTGATGGGATCCCGCCGCCCGGCCCGGGTATTGGCCGGGCCGGCCTGGGATCCCCGTAGTCAAAGGTTGCGGGCCTGATGGGGCGGGGCAGTCGCCGGTCAGGAGGAAGGGCGGCTCGGGTCGCCGCCCGCGCCGCTGGGCTGAAGAAGGTTGATCGTCCGGTGAGGCCGGGCCAGTCGGGTGGCGCTTACCAACCGCTGTCCCAATCGGATATGGAGAGCGTATACGGGGCCTCCTTGGATCTGTTGGAGGAGGTGGGGATGGGTGATCCGATCCCTGAGTTCATAGAGGCGGTGGTGGCCAACGGCGGGTGGGTTGACGACGATGGACGGCTGCGGTTTCCGAGGTCGCTGGTGGAACGAGCGATCGAGGTGGCCGCCAAGTCGTGGGTATGGCACGGCCTCGATGAGAGTCGCTCCATTGAGCTTTCTGACCAGAAGGTGCATTTTGGGACCGCGGGGGCCGCGGTTCTCATTCTCGACCATCTAACCCAGTCGTATCGGCATTCCACTACTCAGGACCTCTACGATCTGTCTCGCCTGGCCGACACCCTCGAACACATCCACTTTTTCGTGCGACCGGTTGTCACCCGCGAAGTGGACGGGGCCAGGGAGGTGGACATCAACACCGCCTATGCCACCATGATGGGCACTACCAAGCCGATCGGGACCTCGTTCTTCCAAGCCGCTCACGTCTATGAGGTGGTCGAGATGTGTGACATGGTGATGGGCGGACCCGGTGAGTTCCGGAAGCGCCCCTTCATTGTGGCCAACAGCACCTTTGTGGTTCCTCCGCTGCGGTTTGCCAAGGAGACGGCGGAAGGCATGGTGGCGCAGGTGAGGACCGGAATGCCCATCAATCTGTTGTCCGCCGGTCAGGCCGGGGCAACTTCCCCTGCCACGCTAGCCGGGTCGCTGGTCCAAGCCTTGGCGGAGTGCCTGGCCGCCCTGACCTGCATCAACATGATGTCGCCGGGACACCCCTGCGTTATGGGGCTGTGGCCATTCGTCTCCGATCTGCGCACCGGCGCCATGACCGGAGGCAGTGGGGAGGAGGCGGTGCTGTCCGCGGGCGGAGCGCAACTCGCCAATTGGCTGGGACTTCCCTCGGGGGTTCCGGCGGGGATGAGCGACTCTAAGCTGGTCGACGCCCAAGCCGGACACGAAAAGGGCCTCACTGTGGCCTTGGCCGCTCTGGCCGGGGCCAATCTGGTTTACGAATCGGCGGGGATGATGGCTTCGCTTCTGGCCTGTTCACTGGAGATGATGGTGGTCGACAACGATTTGCTGGGGGCGGTCAACCGGACGGTTCGGGGCATAGAGGTCAACCCGGACAGCTTGGCCACCCAGGTGGTCAAGGAGGTGATTTCCGGAGAGGGGCATTTTCTCGGACACGAACAGACGCTTCGGGTGATGCAACGGGAGTACCTGTACCCGAAGATAGGGGACCGACTCAGCCCCGACGACTGGAGCGACGCAGGCAAACTTTCGGCCTCCGACCGCGCGCATGAATACGTCATTGAGACGCTGGCCAGCCACTTTCCCAGTCACGTCCCCCCCGAGGTGGACGAGATGTTGAGAGAGCGGTTTCCCATCAGGCTTCCGGTCGAATCGGTGAGGGGCGGCTGATTTCGCCCCCGGAGCCCATGGCGGGCGCCGGTGTGCTGCCCTCCCGGGCCCAAGTGGTGGTAGTGGGCGGGGGGATCGTTGGATGCAGCGTCGCCTATCATCTGGCCCGCCGCGGGGTGACCGATGTGCTGCTGATGGAGCAGGGAAAACTCACCGGTGGGACCACTTGGCATGCGGCTGGGCTGGTCAGCCAACTGAAATCATCCCACAGCCTCACCCGCTTGGCTACCTACTCGGCGCGACTCTTTCAAGAACTGGAAGCCGAAACTGGGCAGGCCACCGGTTACCGGGCGGTGGGTTCCATATCGGTGGCGTCTGACCACCAACGGTGGGAGGAGATCATGCGGGGGCTCTCCATGGCCCGAACTGTGGGAGTGGAGATGCGCCAGATGGACTTCGACGAACTGCGGGAACGATGGCCGCTGGTACGCACCGACGATCTGGTGGGGGCGGCTTGGATTCCCCATGACGGGCAGACCAGTCCGGTGGACACCACCATGTCCCTAGCCAAGGGCGCCAAAGATCGGGGAGTTCGGATCAGAGAGGGGGTGGCGGTGGAATCGCTGCGGGTCAGGAACGGGCGGGTGGTGGGAGTGGAGACCGAGCAAGGGTATGTGGAGTGCGAGGCAGTGGTGCTGGCGGCGGGAATCTGGACCCGCCAGTTGGCCGCTACCGCCGGGGTGCGGGTGCCGCTACAGGCCTGTGAGCACTTCTACTTGGTGACCGAGCCTCTCGATGGAGTGCCGCCAGGGATGCCCACCTTACGGGATCCCACCAACTACACGTATTTCAAGGAGGAGACCGGCAAAATCATGGCCGGTTTCTTCGAACCGCGTGGCAAGGTTTGGAATCTCAACGAGGTCCCCCGAGACTTCAGCTTCGGGCGGCTTCCCGAGGACTGGGAGCATGTGGGGCCGATCTTTGAGCGTTCCATCCACCGGGTCCCCGCCCTGGGTGAGGTGGGGATACAGCTCTTCTTCAACGGCCCGGAGGCTTTCACGCCCGATGGGGTCTACTACCTGGGGGAGTCTCCCGAGGTGGACCGGTGTTTCGTGGCGGCCGGATTCAACTCGGTTGGCATTCAATCGGCCGGAGGAGTGGGGTGGGTTTTGGCTGATTGGATCATAGACGGCCATCCTCCCCGTGACCTTTGGCCGGTGGATATTCGCCGAGCCCAGCCCCATCAGACCGACCCGGGATTCTTGAAAGAGCGGATATCGGAGAGCCTGGGTCTTCTCTATGCCATGCACTGGCCATTCTTCCAGTACGAGAGTGCCCGGGATGTGAAGCGCTCGCCACTCCACGATCGGCTGGCCGGGGCCGGAGCGGTCTTCGGGGAGATGTCCGGCTGGGAGCGGCCCAACTGGTATGCCACCGAAGGCATGGAGCGTCGCTACCGCTACTCCTATGGCAAGCAGAACTGGTGGGAGGCGTCGGGCGAGGAGTGCTTGGCCGTTCGCCGGGCGGTCGGCCTCTTCGATCAGACGTCCTTTGTCAAGTACGAGGTGGAGGGTCCCGACGCCGCCCGGCTGTTGGGCTGGATCTCGGCCGGCCGGGTCCCCGGTCCCCGGGGCAAAGTTGTCTACACGCAGTGGCTGAATCCTCGCGGCGGGATAGAGGCCGATCTGACGGTTACCAGGCTCTCCGAAGAACGCTTCCTGGTGGTTTCCGGCTCCGGCGCGCCCACCCGGGACTGGGCGCACCTCCGCCGGGCCGCCCGGAGCCACGCCGTGAAGATCCGTGACGTCACGGCTGCCTTGACGGTCCTGGGAGTCATGGGTCCCCGGTCGAGAGACCTCCTGTCGGCTCTCACCGAGGCCGATCTTTCGGACGAGGCCTTTCCTTTCGGCACTTACCAGGAGATCAAGGTGGCCGGTCACCGGGTGCTGGCCATGCGGGTGAGCTACGTGGGCGAGTTGGGTTGGGAGTTGTACGTTCCCGAGGACGGGGCGGTAGCGCTCCACGACGCGGTTGTGGCTGAAGGCGCCGTCCACGGGCTTCGCCACGCTGGTTTCCACGCCATGAACTCCCTCCGGTTGGAGGCGGGCTACCGCCACTGGGGACATGACATCACCGACGAGGACACTCCGCTGGAGGCCGGCCTCGGATTCGCGGTGGACTGGAGCAAGCCCAGCGGGTTCTGCGGCAAGGAGGCCCTGGAATCCCAGCGGGGACGCCGCCTCTCCAAGCGCTTGATCCAGTTCCGCCTGGAGGACCCAGACCGACTCCTCTATCACGACGAGCCCATCTTCCGGAACGGAGAGATCCTAGGTCGCACCACCTCGGGCATGTGGAGCTATATCGAGGATCGGTGCCTGGCCATGGGATACCTGGTGCACCCCGACGGCATCGACAAGGCCTGGCTCGAGGCCGGGGAGTACGAGATCGAAGTGGCAGGGGTGCGGATTCCCGCTACCGCCTCGCTCAGGTCCTTCTACACTCCCCGCACCCGCGGCTAGGGTTCTCACAGTTATTCGTAAGTCTTTAATAAGGGACCTATATACGATCCTACACACGGATTTGAACTTGGATTTGTCCCGACCACCCGTACTTTGCAGGGATTTGTGCGATCATGGGTGAAAGGGGGAGCCTCCGTGTTTACCGATGGGAACGCGGCGTATGACAACATGGACAACTATGACCATGAAGCGGTCAGTCACAGCGCACGCGACCGGCGCGAGTGTTCACATGTGGGCGTTATGACCGTCTGGGCGGAACCCGGAGTGGTGGGAAGTACAGGCGTTCAGGATCGTTCGGGACGCTGGGGATAGGAATAACCATCTATCTAAAAAGGAACGGCAGGGAAGTGATCAGCAAACCCGTCAAGTACGGCATCGGAAACGACTTCCTCGTGTACCTCCAAGCACTCGACCTGGTAGGCGGGTCGTAGACTCCGGTCCCATGCGGGTTCTCCACACGATTCTGGGGTGGTGTCAACGGGAAGGTTTAGCCCCGCTCTCGCAGATGCGCTCACTGCACTGAGGTAGTCGGTGTGCGCCATCATCCAGGGTTCGTATCCACTCGCATGCCAGAAATTGCCTATCCGGAATCCCCCCTTGTCGAAGTCGGTATGAAACCATATTCCAGCATCGGAATCGGCTATCTGTCGCAACAGCGTGGTGACCGCGGTGGTCGGCGTTCCGCTAGACGCTATTACGCATGCGGAGAGGTGTCTCTGTGCGGCGGCTTCAACTAAGCGGGGATTCTCTACGACCAATACCTTTGTACCCGAGGGGACGCTCACTCTATATTTTCGCAAGGTGTACAGGTTGATGTGAAGCGGGGTACCCCCTTGGTTGGCTACGCGTATCTGCCTGTCCAACGGGGTGTCCCCGATCGCGGGGACTGCCCATGTCAGCACGGGGGCTCCAACCAAGGAGTGCTCGATGCCGACATGCTCAAACAGTTTTCGTCCGCTTAGATCCGTCCGTTCGGATCGCAACCTCAAAGCGTGCTCCACAAGACGGTAGAGTTTTTGGTTTCCATCTAGGGCATGCGAGGACCCGTACAGGCGAGCAGCCAACTCGCAACGACTAAAAACAGCATCGGGGTTGTCATCGAGGAGATCGAGGATCATCCGCACGCGATGGGCCAGACGCGAGGTTTCCTCTCCCCCAACATCCGACAGCAACCCCGACCTCATGACGGTTTTGGCCCACTGTCCGCCCCACGGTTCTGGCCATGAGGCGGTTTGGGTATTGATCGCATCCCGGACCCCGGAGATGCGAGCATTCTCGGCCATCCTCTCGACCGCCTTTGGAGAGGGAGGATATCCGAGCCGACTGAGCGCCTCGTCTAGGTCGTGCCCGATTCCACGCTCAACCAGGGCACTCTCGATGGCCGCGAGGGCGATTCTCTTGGTCGGTTCCCGGCCGAGCAGTCCGGTGAGGCAGTGGCGGTTGTGGGGATTGAGTTCGGGTTGAATGAACCGGCTCTGAACCTGATCGTCCCGGTCGAGTCGCGCCCGGGCCGCTGCCCATACCGGCGACATTTGAGGGTCCCGCAACGAGTCGGGGATCATAGCAGAGGGGTTTGCTCACAGGCGACTTCAACCGCATATCTCCACGCGGCAGGCTGGAGTCGCACCGTGCCGCCAGCGCTTTCAACCAGTCTGTGACCCGCGAGTACCTTTACGGCGCGGTGGGCCAACTGTTCGGGTTCGCGGGCCAGTGCCGACCAGTAGTGCCGGTGTTGTTTGGCGAGGTGGCGCACCGTCTCCACGATCTCTTTCCACTCGAAATCTTCTCGGTCGGTACCGGCGAGTTGGCTGACTAGGAGTAAAGCGGCCTGGGGTATCGTTCCTCCGCCACGAGGGAAGTGTTCATCCGTCATCCCCCCATCCTCATCTATGGCCACCATGCCCTCAGCGCGGGTCTCGATGGTCATGCCGAACATCTCCTCGAAAATCGGCTCCTCCCGATAGCGGTAGTGCCGATACTCCCGCCACTCGGACTCGGTGAGATCCTCGCGGTATACCGCAGGCTCCTCCAGGAGAAAGGACCGCACTCGCGCCTTCGGACTCTGGCCGGACCTGTCCAGCAGTTGGCCCACCGACTCGGAGGATGAGAGCGCCAGTAGGGGCAGGAGCTTGCCCCGGTCGTAGTGGATCGTCAGTATCGCATCAGCGGAAGAATCTCCGATATAGCCCCCCACGCTCTTATGGCTCTCCTCCACCACGCCGCGGGATATCAGCCACCGCAGCGCCGCCACCACCGCGCTCCGGTCTGAATGGGAGTCATCTATTTGGTCAACCTCGGCCTCGACAGCCGCTGATCGCATGTCGCCCACCAGTTCCTGGAGGCTGATCACCTTCTGTCCGGATGTCATGACAGCCAGTCCCAGTGCCAGCATCGTGTATTCCCGGGGCTTGAAATCCCTCTTGTTTGCTCCTGCGGTGAAGGGCCTGCGGGTGACCACCGTGGACTTGTAGAGACGGGCGGTGTCCAGGTTCACCACCAGCCGGTAGCCGAAGCGCTGACTGAAGCTCCGATTCAGTTCCTGGGCGTGTCGGCGGATCAGAGTGAACATGTCAGGGTCATCCTCGATGTTGACCAGAGGATGCCGCACTAGATGGCGGGCGACCTCTCTCAGTTCGGATACCCGAGCGTTGGTCATGCCTCCTCACTGACCAGCGCCACCGTCCGATCCCGGATGATCATCCACCCCTCGGTGGTTTCGATGGTCGTTCGGGAGTTGCTGTCCCTGCGGATTTCGCACCGGATGCCGTAGTCGGCGTAACTCCCCGAGGTCGCGTTGGAGATCATGTTGAGTAGCAGTTGGGAGGCTTCTGTGGAAAGGCTGCGCCCAGCCAAATCCCCGCTATCGGCCATATCGGTCAGTTCGGAGATCGCCTTCTGGCGGGAGGCGTGAGCCCTTTGCCGGATATCCCTCATGTGTCGCTGCTCTTCCTTGCGGTCTCTTATCCGGGACATGCCACCCCGCTGGGTGATGTCGCCCCGCTTCCGCAGGGACACAGGGACCGCGGCCTTGGGGGCATCTCTCCAAGGAGTGGTGATCGGGCAGGGGTCATCGATGTCCGACGACGGATAGCCCAGATGCCTGCACGAACCCAAGCCGAAAGCCGCTCCCGCTATGTAGTGAGCCTGATCATCAGTGGCCGAGTGGTGGAAGAATCCCGCAAGGCGCAGGAAATCAGCGCGGCGCGAGGCCTCCGCCGAGCCGCTTCGAGAGAAGCGAATCAGGTTGGCGGTGAGGGTATTGACCGCCAATAAGGCCTGGTCGGTGATGCGACCCATCTCCGAAGATCGGCGCGAGGACACGAACCATGATCGCAAGTCCATCCAATCCTCGATCTTCGTGCCCCTCCTCCTCTGCACGGATATCTCGCTTTCCAATCCGGCGCTGGCCACCCGCGCCGCCAGGCCGGACCGCCCCATCCGGGCCACCAGTTTCGGCAAGAAGGGCTGTAGGTGTTCCAGTTTCTGCGAAACCCGCGGCACCTCGCGGTCAATCTCCTGAAGTCGCTGGGTGAAGTAACCGATCAGCACGTCCGCCAAAATGGGCACCTCTTCCACATCGAGGTCGTAACGCCTCTGCCAGACATTGAGTTCCGCTGAAAAGTTCCTGAGTTGGCCGGCGAACAGGAGGTGCGTGTCGAATACAGCCTGTACGGTGTCGGATGGATCAGCACCCCTCTCCAATTCCGAGATCAGATTCTCCAAGTGGACTCGCAGGGTGCGGAGTCGTCCGGGCTGCAGGTCATCGACCCGTCCGACCTTGGCGAGCACATTTTCGACCGCCGCAAAGGTGTCCTGCCCGGAGGTGGTGATCAGGTAGGTCCTGCTCCGGCGATAATAGTCTTCGAGACTGGTGGGGTTCTTTGTGGAAGTTGCTTCGGCGAGATTGCCCCATCCTCGGAGGTTTTGCATTCTCGCTTGGGCAGTGTCTGGGTCTATGCCCGTCCTCAAAGATATGTCCTCTGGAGTGAATTCGGGCACCGGACGGTCTACGAACACCGCGAGGATGGAGCGGTACTCCTCCCACTTGGAGGAGGTCATGTACCGCAGCAGGTCCCTGGCACGGTTGGGGCTAGTCATAATACGGTACACCTATGGAGCGTCCGTTCCACCGGTTTTTCTCTAGGAGGATGGTCCTCAAGTCGGGGTCGCGGACCACCTCTACGATCTCCAATTCGGGAATGGTGGCGTGGTTGCCCCACAGCCGTTCACTAGTGGCTATCCAGTCCAGGTCCAGGTCCGTCAGCAGTCCGAACAATTGAGCGTGGTTGTCCTCCGAAACCTTGGCGAAGGCGTCGTCAAGGAGAATGAAACGGGATATGCCGTATTCTTCGGAAGTCTCCGAGATGGAGTCGCAGGAGGCCGCCACCGCGGCGAAGAGTGGGAGGTAGGTGACGAACTTCTTCTCCCCCTCCGACAGATCGTTCTTTCGACCGAGTACCTTGTATGGCTCGTTCTCCCTCCTGACCTTCACTTGCAGGCGGTGCCAGTTCCTATAGTCGAGGGCTTCACTCAATGCCTGCTTGTATCCGATCTCCGGGTATTCGACCCGGGACCGCTCCAAGTGCTGGTTGAGTAGTAGCGTTAGATGCTTATGGTCCGCGTCGGTGCGGGTGTCAGGGAGCATAGACATCAGTTCCACCATGCGCTTGGTGTCGGCGTCAAGGGACGGGTCTATGTGCCACCGGATATCCACCCCTATCTGACTGCCGGTGGATAGTTCCTGGATGTGCCGCCTCATCTTGGCTACTAATTCCTTGGCGGCATGCGACCTTTCAGCCACCTCCTTGGCTATGGCTCCCTGAAGGAGGTCGCGCAACTGCGCTTCCTGCCCGGTCCCCAATGCACTAGATGCCATCTCGTATTCTCGGCGCACCGTGGTTACCGCCCGGGCCAACGTGGTCCTCCCTGACGGACCGTTCACCTCAACCAAGAGGGGAAGGTTCGCATCATCCGGCGACCGGGTCTCCACATCCCATCCACCCCCGAGCCGGTCTCGGCGACGCATGACCGACATGGAGACCCCTCCGGCGCCGACACGCTCCCCCGAGTGGGCGGGGAGATATTCATCCAAGGTGGCGAGCACCCGTTGTATCCCCATCGGTGGGGCCATCTGCTCCGCGGGATAGGCATCTTCAGTGAGAGATTTCCACAATCCCGGGGTACTCAGCGCCTCCGATAAGGTGCGCGCCAGATTCTCACCCTGTTCATCCAGACGGCCCCTCTCGACCGAGGCGGCGCTGGCGCCAGCCTTCGCATCCGCCCGCCGCCTAAACGCATCGGTTAGAGCCTTCCTTGTTTGCCGCATCTTCAATTTCTTGGCTTCCAGGTCATCCTGGTGGCGGCGGTGCCGGTCTGCGATCTCCCTCGCATCCACTCCGATACTCTCTTCCAAGGTGGACAGTTGACCCTCCTGTGATCGCAAGTCCTCCTGATGCTGAGCCAGAGCATCATGGGCATCGCCCATATCTCTCTCCGAGTCAGCCTTGCGGCCCACGGCGTCGTTCCTGATAGCCACGCTTCTCTCCAGCCTCTCCAACAACTGGCGCACCTCCCTCAGATGCTCGTTCGCCAGTTCCAAGTCGCCCCACACCTGATCAAGGCCCTTGGGGTCATCGGGAAGCGACAATCCTTGAGCGGTGGCCCGAAGCCGGTCCCGCGCCGCCCCTGTCACCCGCCGGGACTGCTCCATCCTCTCAGACTGCTCTGATAGACGGTTCTCTTTCGTCTCCGCCCCTACCTCCGCCTCACCAAGACGAGCACTGGCCTCCGCAACCTCGGTGTTGACGGGCAGATCCTGTCGGATACCCTCGAGTCGGCGCACCATATCTTTATGGCTATCCGAGAGGCCCCTTGATTTGGCGAACTCCGCCTCGATATCCCTAAGGCGAGCGTTCGCATCCATCCTTTCTCGCTCAAGGGTTCTTTGTCGGGTCGTCTCGCCGATGAACTCGGGGTATTCCTTGAAGTGCCGACCTCTCAGTGAGCCGACCTGGAAGGTGCCATCGGCGGATATGATCGCCGCTGCGCCGGTGTCCGATGGATCTGTGGACAGCGATCCCAAGAGATTCTCCAAGTCATCGACCTTTACCGCATCCCGCAGTCGTGCGGATATCCGCACAGAGAGGAGTTGGCTAAGTGGTCGGGGCGACGGAGTGGATGGGATGGCCACCAATTCTCCGTTGGCGAGGATGACCGAGTGGGCATCCGGCCGGGCAAAGAGTAGCCCCGATGCCTCGAGTGCCGCCTCGACTCCTGCTTGCTCGGCGGGTGACAGGGAGGGGGAGAAGTCAATAAGGTCGGCCAAGCAGTAATCGGAGGATGATTGCCACGCCGGATGAGGGAGTTCGGGTTCGGTGAGGTTGGCCCACTTGTCAGCGAGTGCCTGCGCCTCTCTCTTGGATCTCCTGATGTCGGACAACTCTCGCTCCAGCAGCGACAGTTCCTTCCGGAGAGTTGTTATCGAGTCGTTGATCGCTCCCGCCAGCATCTTCCTTTCGGCATCCACCTCTTCCAAGGTGGAGATCGAGGATGCCCCCTTTGCGGGTTCGGTAGACCACGGGGAGGCGTCTCCGAGAACGGCGACCACTTGGCTACTCCATGATCGGGAGTGTTCCACCCATTCCAGAGCGGCGACTTCGAGTTCCTCTGCCCTCCCGCGAGCATGTTGCCATGCCTCCTCAGCCTGGGCCTTGCGATCCTGCAACATCTGTTCGATGTCGCACATTTCCGCTTCGAGTTTTCGCACTCGCTCCAACTCGGCGCGCACCTCAGACACCCCGCGCTTCCTCGCTTGGATGCCAGTGTCAAACCGGTCGATACCTTCAGAGATGCGCCCGGCAGCAAGTTCCGCACCGGCGTTCGGGAGAAGAATCCGACTTGGAGGATCGCCATCCACCCCGTGTCGCTGCCCGATAGTCGCTATCCCATCGATCCCGTGGTTGACCCGATTCAGGTCCTGGCGCGCATCGGTTTCCCGATCCTTTAGGGTAGAAGCGTCGCCCTGCACCCGATCCTCGGCGCTCTCAACGCGGATTTCGGCGTCCCCGACCCTTCGGCGGTGGTTTGCTACGAGTTGGCGCCTGGTGTCGAGTTCTTGGATGCCCCGATAGGCGTGGGAGGACATCAATGCCTCGATGGTCGAAGATAAGTTCAGTATGCTCGAGTCGAGGTCCGCGATACTCAGTTCCAACTTCTCCACTTCGCGGATGGCACCCTCCACCTCCCTTTGGCGCCGATCCTGCTCTCTGGCGATGCGGGCCACCTCCTTAATGTGAGACATCCCCCTGTCTCTGGCATCTCCGATCCACGAGAAGCAGTACGAGCGGTATACATCCAGCACGCCCTCCAACGCCTCCGACGTCTGCTCTAACCCGACCACTTCGCGGCGCCGTTCCTCCAAATCATCGAGAGAGCGCGCCACTGTATCCAGTATCCGATCCCGAAGCTGAGGCAGGGCATCTTTCAGCAACTGGGGTATCTCAATATCTATACGGTCCCCGACGCGTGGGTTCCGCACCCTGTTGAGCAACCGAAAGTGCTGTTCGGTGGACACACCTCCGAACAGCCTCTTGTTGATCAGGCGGCGATAGTCGGGCCGTTGCCGCTCGCTGAAAACCTGCCCTCCTTCCAAGAGGGAACGCAGTTGCCCCTCCGACAGGGGTACGCTGTCTTTTTGGAGGGGGAAATCCAATATCGGCCGTTGGTCTACGGCAAACCACCAGTGATTCACTGTCCCCGTGGACTTGCTTGCTTTGAGGCCACACCCGCATGTGAAAAAGTCGTTGCCCCTGCGAAACTCCAACCACAGATACCCGCCCGGCTGCCGGCGCTCCTTCCCGTCCAGCATCCACGACCTGAGCACCTGAGTGCCGCTCTGCTCTCCTGCGGCATCGAGGCCCCGCAGTTGGGCTACGAGCAGGAATGGCAGGAGCATGTTCATAGCCATGGTTTTCCCCGCACCGTTGGTGCCGCGGAGTAACAAGCGCCCGCCGCCGAATTGGAGCACCTCATCGCCGTACTGGTACACATTGAGAATCCCGCCGCGGTTCAGTTGCCACCTATTCGGAGGGGTTGGGTCGTGTCCCTTTACTGAAAGGATTCGAGGCTTCTGTTCAATTAGTGTTGCTGTTGTCATTCACTTCTGCAAGATACACCTGCCCTGTGACACTCCCCCTGTCAATACCCGGCGACCGTCCCTGTTTGCGTCTGGTGATCCTTCCCGGCTTGCCTTTGCGCCTCCGATGTCTGGTGCGGATGTCGGCGCAGTTAAGGCGTTCTAGGGTGTGTAGGATCGTATATAAGCCCTTTAATAAGGGGGAAGGTTTGATGCGAGCGGCCCTGATGCGCAGGCTGGTTCCCGATCTTGCCGGGGACCTTGTAGAAATGGCTGAAGTGCCTCGACCCGAGCCAGAGGGACCTCACGATGTGGTGGTCCGGATGGCCGGCGCCGGGGTTTGCCGCACGGAGTTGCACATTCTGGCTGGTGAGATCACAGTGGATCTTCCCCATGTGCTGGGCCACGAAAACGCCGGTTTCGTGGAGGCGGTGGGGAGCCGGGTCGCAACGGTGAAAGCCGGCGATCCGGTGCTGTGCTATCCCTTCATCTCGGACGGTCGGAGCGACCCTGAGCGAGACGGCCTCGACCAGTGGGCGCCCGATCGAGTCACTCCCGGCATAAACGCTCCGGGAGGATTCGCCACCCACCTGCTCTCCCACGAGCGGGCCATGGTCAAGTTGCCGGATGGGGTAGATCCCACCGACCTGGCACCTCTCACCGACGCCGGTCTGGCCGCCTACCGCGCCTGTGCCAAGCTGGACCTTCGGCCCGGGGACACCGTGGTGGTCTTTGGAGCGGGGGGACTCGGGCATCTGGCCATACAGATCCTGGCGGCGATCTCCCCGGCCAGGGTGGTGGCTACCGACGTGAGAGCAGACGCCCTGGCTCTCGCCGAGGAGTGTGGCGCCGCAGCGGGGGTGCAACCTGAGAAGCTCACTTGCTTGCTGGGGAAGAGTCAACCGGCAGCGGTGCTGGACTTCGTCGGCTCGGATGAGACGGCGGCGGCCGGTATCAATCTGCTGGGATTCGGCGGCCACTACGTGGCGGTGGGCGTGGGTGGAACCCTTCGGGTCCCCATCTTCGATCTGGTGGGAGGCGAGAAGAAGATCGAAGGGGCCTATGTGGGAAGCTATCGCGATCTGGTGGAGGTAACCGACCTGGCGCTATCGGGCAAGCTGGTTCCCCGGGTAACCAGATACCCCCTCGACCAGGCCAACCAGGCGCTCTCCGATCTGGCCTCGGGCCGCATCACGGGTCGGGCCGTCCTCGTTCCCTGAAGCTTTCCAACCCGAAACTCCAAGTGGGGATGTGGCCGGGACACCGACCACATCGACAACGACCTGTGGTGGGTCCGCTGAGGTGACAATCGGAGCGCGCGGTTTACGGGCTCTGGCTTTGCAGGTAGCCGATCCTTTCCATGTGACACGCTTGGTGAAGCAGCGACTAGAAGAGGTCCGCGCCGTGTTCAGAACGAGACGTTGGGTCATCGAGGTCGAAAAGGCGATCCTCTCTCCCGGACGAGACGACTGTTGACCATGGCCTAAGAACGGCTCGACACCCGCGGTGAAGATCGTATCAAAGGCCTCCTTTAAGCTGGTGACCCTTACGGAGAAGTCCGCAATGCCGGGCACGCCAAGGAAAGCGTCCGGGACATCTACCGAATAGGCTGCCCGAAACTGGCCACAGAGTTCACCACCCAGCTAGCGGGCGACCTCCAAGAACCGGTCACTGCCCCATGAGATGAACCGCCTCGGACCCACTATCGCCCGCTGGGCTACCCAGATCACCAATCGGCATCTGTCAGCGGTAACCAATGGACCCATCGAAGCCATGAACAACCTGATCAAGCGCATCAAACGAGCAGCGTTCGGGTTCCGCAACTTCGGCAACTACAGAATCCGAGCACTCCTCTACGCCGGAAAACCCAACTGGAACCTACTCACCACCACTCCCCACCAACTTCGATGACCCCGTTAAGGATGTAGGTCCCTTCAGGGATATAGGTCCCCTTCCATTCTCAGCGTTAGGTTCGGACAGACACTCCGGCGCGCCAGGTGTTATACCAACGCCCGAAACGCCACCAGCCTCTGACCGTGTTGGCCTTCATAGCTTTGAACACCTGCTTTTGGTATTCGACACATTGCTCCCCGGTAAGACGGAACACTCTCCGTGGCTGCCCGTGTGCCCCTTCCACGACCAGCCATTGCTTGCCGGCGAAAACGAGGGTGTGCTCGGCCACATGTTCATCGTCGGGTCCGACCAGTTTGACATGTATAAGGTCTTCCACTCGGCCCAGCACCCTCAACGCCCCGTTTGACATAATGGGGTTCTTCAAGGTTTCCCGCGTCAATGGTGTGAACAGAACGGAGGCCACTCGCCACGTAGCGAAACTGTCCAAGGTTCCTTTAGCGGCATGGGACACCATGTTCGTAACGTTCTCCACTTTTAGGGGCACCAAAAAATCGTACGTGTCGGGCATACCCTCCTCGATTTCGATCCTGTCCCCAGTTGTTCTTATGGTCAGTTCCTCACCGGTTTCTTCGATCGTGACACCGATAACGTCGAACATGCCGGTAAAGAACTGGACAATCGGTGTTGTTTGTGCAACGTTTCGCCAAATGTCCACCGTTCGGGTCGCCGCCCAAGTTTGGCCGTCGGGAGTGTTCTCCAGTGTGGCGCTCATGCGAAATCAGCCTATTACCAGAGGCTGCGGCCCGCCAAGTGGATGGTCACTGCGAGTTACGGTGGCCACTCGTTCAACTCGGCACCGGCGAGCGGTGCCACCACGGCGTCGCAGCACCGCGTCTATACCCGCGACCTCCCAATCGACGGATTCCCAACTCCCCACTCTCTTCCGAAGTGCCGGTTTACGCCGAATCTGTGAGCTATGGACCCCCGGCTTTGGTGATTGTGACCGTGTCGCTCAAAGGAGGTGCTGGAGACCATCTTTGATGGTGTAGCCGCGGACAGTGACGTGTGAGATGTCGGATTCAGCCTGTGCGCTCTTCCTATTGCGAGGGTGCCTTTGTTTTATCAAGGCCTATTGAGGTTGATGTTGAACTGTGGCGATGAGGTCCCTGGCCCGGTAGAGGACGGCGGCCATTTGTTCTCGGGTGACGGTTTGGTCGGGGCAGTATCGGTTGGGGGCGCACCCGAGGGCGATGTTGGTTTGGGCTAGGCGGTTGATGTCGTTTTGGTGGCTTGAGTTGTTGTCGTCGGTGAAGTGGTCGGTGTTGGTGGCGGGGAGGTTGAGGGCTCGGGCCAGGAAGGCGGCCATTTGTTCTCGGGTGACGGTTTGGTCGGGGCAGTATCGGTTGGGGGCGCACCCGAGGGCGATGTTGGTTTGGGCTAGGCGGTTGATGTCGTTTTGGTGGCTTGAGTTGTTGTCGTCGGTGAAGTGGTCGGTGTTGGTGGCGGGGAGGTTGAGGGCTCGGGCCAGGAAGGTGGCCATTTGTTCTCGGGTGACGGTTTGGTCGGGGCAGTATCGGTCGGGAGCGCAGCCGCGAGTGATTCCCTGCGCGGTGAGCCACATGATCTCCCTGGCCAGGCTATGGCCGGCGATGTCGGAGAAGACCTTGGTTGCTACAAGGGGTCCGAACGAAGCCACCGGGTTGGGATCGGCCGCCGTGTCCTCTAGGGCGGCGCCGGTGTAGGCAACGGTTACGGTGTCGCCGGGGGAAGGCGCTGTTTCCAGATTGAACCGTACTTTTAGTCCGGCCACCATGGGGTCCCCGGAGAGGGGAACAGAGTCGCCGTTCACCAGGACGGCGAAATCGCCCTGCTCCGGATTGGATGTCTCGTCGAGATCTTCTTCGAATGTGAGTTCCACGATGTTGCCATCGACGGTGGCGAAGCTGACCGCGGGGCCGGTGACGTCGACGGTGTGATGCTGCACGGCGTCGTAGGGAACGCGGTAGGCCCTGGTGGTGAGCAGGTCTCCCTGGCTGGCCATCCGCAGGGAGAACACTTCTTCGTTGGTGTCAGGATCGACCTCGGTGAGAGTTTCGCCCGGGGGTGGAGGGGTGGCAAGGTTGTTGTCCAGGTTTCTCATCGAGCCCCAACTGATCAGCCAGTTCCCGTTTTCCAGCGGCGCCACCAGACCAGCGGAGCTGGACCAGGTGTCATAGCCGTTTCGGTAGGAATGGTCGCGTACGAAGGTCGCCTGCTTGGCGGTGGTGTCGATCGAGTACTCCACCACCCGGCTGAATTGTGAACTGGGGCGCTGGGAGAGGAAGGTTGTTTCATCGACTTGGCAAGCCGTCCCGTTGTCAAATAGCAGGAGGTTGCCGTTGTCGAGCAAGTTGGCGGCGTGCTGTCCGCAGAACTCGCCGAAAGGGTCACCGGTGACGGTGAGCAGGTTCGCTCTCCATTCGGGGGATGTCGAGTTGCTGCGGCCGACCTTCCAAATCACCTCGCCGGTCTCGCCGTTGATCAGGTATATCTGCGAACAGCCTCGGAACGAGGCGAGAATGTCTCCGTTGTCCAGAACCTGCAGCGAATTCACATGGGCGTAATCGTGCGGGAAGAAATGCTGCTTGCAGTCTCCCAGTTCCACATGGTCAATGGAATTCCAAAGGAGCACGGATTGACCGTCGGCCATCGGCTCAGTGCCGGGGGTGACTACCTGGACGATCGAGTCATCTACGGGTACGTTGTCGCCCCAGTAGGTCCCATCAGGTTTGGTCAAGGAACTCAGGTCGCGATATGCGGTCTCATAGGCCAGGAGCACGTAGTCGCCGTCCTCCTTGATGATGAAGTCGTGGGGGTCGGTGTGCAGGATGTCGGGCGTGGTTGTAGCACGGTCCACCTCGTTGAAGTCCTTGTCCAATATCACAGCCTCATATGTCTGAGGCCGGTTGTATCCGGAGGGACGGGGGATCACACCGGAATTCTCTAAGAAGGCGTACGGGTAGGCGCCGTTGGGATGGGGCCGGAAATGCACCACTCGCTTTTTGTTCTCCCGATGGAACCGAGGGACTCCGTTGTTGTCGAGTATCCCGTAGAGGTACACGAGTTCATTTTTGGCGTTCCTTACGCTTACGCTGAACGTGATCAGCGAGTCGGAAGCGCCAGCATGGACGTTGGCGGTGACGAACGGGAAGTGTTCGGGGATGCAGTGCACCACATAGGTGGACGACCTGCCGAGGTCAGTGAGCGTGATCACCAAGTCCGTGTCTTCGGAAAGGCCGGTGGCCCGATGCCGGGAGTGAATCCCCGAGTAACTGAGACCGTCTACTGTGAGACTCGTCCGGTCGGCCTGCCTGGACAAACTCAGGGTGATGGCGTCACCCTCCGTGCAGCGCACCGCGTAGTGGTGGATATCCGGATGAAACGCCGGGTACATGGCTCGAGGGGTGGCGAGGTCGGCTTCGGTCACTTCCAGCTGCGCCAGGGAGGTCAGCGGCGCAGTGGCGACCGTCACCGGGTAACCGCTGATTGCCGCCGCCGTAACGCCGTCAAGATCCCGAATGGGTGAGTCACCGGGCGCATAGCTCACCAACACCGCCTCATCGGAGGCCACCGCGGCCGTCAATGTCAACAGCAGCCGCGATCCATTGATGGCGACGGCGCTCACCCCCACGTCCCGCGGCGGGCCTGAAGAAGCGGCGGCGACTTTGAAGTCTTCGCTAGAGGGCATGGATTCATCATCGAGATGTCGGCTGTAGGTCAGGACCATCCCCTCACTTTCCACATGAGCCGCCCACAGGCGGGGGGCGGCGGCCCGGGTTCCATTGGCTACCGCCAACTCGCCGAATCCCTCCGCCTTGGTTCCGCCAAGGTCCTGCATGGCCCGCATTGCCGGCTTGTTGTAACTCAGCCTCACCGCCTCACCGGGCGAGACCGGCGCCTGGAGAATCAACGTCACCGTGCTTTGGTAGATGTCCACTGCCGCGACCTGGCGATCGGCGCCCTCCACCATTACGTTGAACGCCGTCGCTTGGGGTCTGGCGCCCGGGTCCATGGCTCTGTCGTAGGTGACCGTGAGCGTCGAGCCAACAACGGTGGCGCTGCTCAACGCCGGCGGCGTTGCATCCTGTGCGAAGCCAATCCCTGAACCGAGAACAGCCAGCACCGCCAGCAGGGAGACGGAGATGGTAAGGCGAGTGAAAAGGCGGGGAGCGCGGAAGGAATTGTTACGCATGGTGGGTGGGGCCTCGACTTCAGCCAGTCCCCTAGCTTCGTCAGTTCTCTTGCCCGAGGTCTGAGAAAGCAACGTGCATGTCCCCTCGACCCAAGAACTCATACTGGCCCGTATCAATGGCAACCTGACTTTTTTCAGCAAATCCGCCCTTGGCTGGGTTACGGCACGCCACGGGTGAGGCGCCTACCACAGAAAACCTTAGCAGGGTCGGAAGTCTGTGGATGTCGGATAGTGATACCGCGGATGGGGTCAGGTGAGCCGTCCCCAACTGACCTGGGTCGGTTGGGATCAGCGCACCGGGGCTATCCGGAAGACATCGTCAGCGGTGAGTACATACATCTCCCCACGGGCGTCAACACCGAAGGAGAACAGCTGGACCAGCCGGCCCACGTCCGGAGTCCAATCACGGAGGTCCACGGCCAGCGATTCGTCCCATCGGAAGCTACGGAGAAAGCCTCCGCAAAGATCCGAATAGAAGTAGTGGCCGTGCAGTTCCGGGATGGCTGGTCCCCGGTACACCACACCACCCACCACCGCGCAGATGTCCGGGCCATGCCCCAGAGCAAGGGCCGGAAGAATGAAGCTGCTGGTGTCGCATGTTCCCGGGTTCTCCTTGCATCTGATGCCTTTCTTGAAGGGCCCCCACTCATGACCCTCCAGGATCGACCACCCGAAATTGGCGCCGGGTGCGTCGAGGGAGGTTATGTCGATCTCTTCGAAAGCGTCAGAACCGACATCGCCAATGTAGATGAGATTGGTTGCCGGGTCTATCCAGAACCGCCAGGGGTTGCGGACACCGTAGACGTACACTTCGGGAGTGTCCGGGGTGAGGGGAGGATGGTCGTCGGGGATGGCGTAGGGGTCGCCACGGTCCACGTCGATGCGAAGAATCGACGCGAACATGGTCGAGGGGTCTTGTCCGTTGAAGTAGGACCCGTCGTCCCCGACCCCGATGTACAGGTACCCGTCCGGTCCGAAGGCGATCATTCCTCCCTTGTGTAAGTCGCTTCGGGTGAGTATCTTGATCAGGGTCTTGGCGCTGGATGGAATGGCGGTTCGTAGAGTTTCATCCAGCCGGTATTCAGCAATGTTTATGTCGAACTCGAGATCGGTGTAGTAGAGAAACATCCGCTGAGGATCCGAGGGGTGAAGGGCAATGCCCAGCATTCCGGTTTCCGATCCGATCAGGATGGTGTCCCTCAAATCCAGGACAGGCGGATTGGAAAAGGTGCCTTCCTCGACTATCCACACCCTTCCCTCCCGGGTGATCATGTAAGTGTGCTCCCCCCCGGGACGCCCGGTGATTTGGACCGGCATCGCGAATTCATGATCCAGTACGTTCCGGACATCAGAGAAGACCGGCTCGTAGCGCAGACCCCGAAGCGGCGCCAAGGTGGTGGTTGTTTGGGGCTGGGTGTCTCCGGGGGTTTCCGGCTGGGTGTCGGTCGGGCCGGCGGGATCCAGGCTGGATGCAGATGCCTGTTCATCTGAGGTGTCGGGGCCACCGGCAGTGGTCTGAGTAACTGTCCCTTCCGGGGACCCGGTGGGTGAGACAACTGCCTCACCGCCGTTGCCTCCGCATCCGGCCGCCAGGACAAGCAATGCGATGCACAGGCTTGCAAAACGTGATCTGGTCATAGACGAAGGAAGTCTTCCAGGTGTCAGCAACCGGCCAGAGCTAAGGCTAGTTTGCCCCCGACCATGGCATTGTTTTGGATCAAGGCGGTGTTGGCTGCCAGAGAAGCGCCACTGGTGTACTCGAATACGGCCTGAAGCAGGAACGGAGTTACCTCCTTGCCTGAGATCTTCCGTCTCTCCAGTTCCCCCAAGGCGTATGCCACCGCATCCCGGGTGGTCTGTGGGTCCAAGGCGTGCTCTGGGGGGATCGGAACGCCCAGCAGGGTTCCTCCCTTCCATCCCATCTGCCGGCCTACCCGAAAGGCGCGGGCCAACTGGAGAGTCTCATCCACCCTCCACTCCACTTCGACCCCGCTGTCGGTGCTGTAGAACCAGGGGAAGCTGCGGGACCTCCACACCGCCACCGGCACAGAGATCGTTTCCAGGTATTCCAAGGTTGCCGCCACATCCATGAACGCTTTGGTCCCGGCGCATACCGTGATGCATGGATGGGAGGCGATCGCCCAGAGGTCGGCGGAGATATCGAACGAGGTCCCCGCTCCCGGGGATACCCCCCCGATGCCTCCTGTCACGAACACTTCGATCCCGCAGTGGGCGGCCGCGAACAGGGAGGCGCCCACCGTCACCCCTCCGTCCCCTCCTTCGGCGATGATGCGGGGCAAGTCTCTCTTCTGGACCTTGACGGCCTTCGGGGAAGTTCCCAGGCGTTCCAACTCGTCCTCGGTCAACCCGCACACCAATTCTCCCCCCAACACCCCGATCAGGGCGGGCACGGCGCCGCCACGGCGCACAGCATCCTGGGTGGCCCGAGCGGTCTCCAGATTGGTGGGATAGGGCATACCCTGGGTGACGATGCTGGTCTCAAGCGCCACCACCGGTCCCCCCGCCCGAAGCGTCTCTCGGACCTCTTCCCCCAAACGGATAGGAGCTTCCATCAACCTCCAACCTCTTTCATCATCGCCGCGTCCTGGGGCGCCGCCAGGATCTCCACAGCCTTTATCATCTTCTCATCCTCCAGGGTCTCGGCCAGGCGCTGCAATTCCTCCACGGATGGGCTGGTCGTGTGTGCGCCCGCCTCGGTGATGATCCGGGCGGCCACCAAGGCGCCCACTCTGGCGGCTTGGCCGGGAGAGCCTCCGGCCAGCAACACCCCCAAAAACCCGCCGACAAAAGCGTCTCCGGCGCCGTTGGTGTCCACCACCGGAAAATCGGTGACCGCCGGGATGAGCGAGGCGCCCTTTCTGTCCTGAATCAAACACCCTTTCGCCCCCATTGTTATCACCACCGTCTTTACTCCCAAACCCAGAAGTTGCAGGGCCGCATCTCTTGGGGACGTCAGGCCGGTGAGGGCGGTTGCCTCCTGGAGGCTGGGGAACAGGTAATCAATGTCTTCCAGCCAGTCGAGTTCCGTCCGATAGCGCTCAGCAAAGAGTGCGGAGGGGTCGAGGGATATGGGGATTCCCCTGCTGCGGGCCTCGTCTCGCAGATGGAGGGCAGTCGACCGGGAGCCTGAGTCTTGGAAGCAGTAGCCGATCAGGTGGACCATGCTTGCTTCGTCGAGAAGGGGAAGATAGGTGTCGGAAGCGACCAGGCCACGAGCCGGCCCGCGGGAAGAGACGAAGGTGCGCTGTCCGCCAGGATCGATCAGCGCCACGACCAGAGCCGATGGCCCTTCGGTGATCTGCACCCCCGAAATTCCCACCCCATGCCAAACCAGGTCTTCAGTGATGAGGTCCGTGAAGAGGTCGTTACCCACCCGGGCCACCAGGTTCACCCGGGCGCCCAGCCGAGCGGCCACCGCCGCAGGGTTGGCCGCCGCTCCTCCAACGGTCACCAGCGGGTCACTAGCCGGGCTATCCAGTCCGGCGGCGGGAAGGTATGCGATGCGGAGGCTGATATCGACCGAAGCGTCCCCATACACCAGGAGGGAAGGCTTTTCCACCCCGGTTGCCTAGCCCCCGCTGAGGGCTGGGAGGAAATGAATCTCGCTGTCCGGTTCCAGCCTCTCCAGCCAAGCGCCCGGGACAATGTCGCCGTCGATGACCACCGCCGCCGACCTCAGTTGCACGCCGATGCCGGGGTAGCGTTCCTCCAAGCGGGTAGCGAGTTCCCTCATCGTGGAGGCCTCCACTTCACACTCCTTCACCCCGGCGGTGAGTTGTCGCAGGGCGGTGGGAAAGAAGACCTGGGCCATCAGTCCGAAGATAACGCCTCCAGCACTCTTATCGGAGACATAGGGAGTTCCCGAAATCGCTTGCCGGTGGCGGCATAGATGGCGTTGGCCACCGCCGCCAGGGGAGGGACGATCCCGACTTCGCCCACTCCGCGCACCCCGTAAGGGTGATCGGGATTGGGCACTTCCACGATCACCGTGTCGATCATGGGCAAGTCGGAGGCGACCGGCATCCGATAATCCAAGAAACCGGGGTTTTCCATCACCCCCTTCCGATCGAAAATGTACTCCTCGTTCAGGGCCCAGCCGATGCCCTGCACCGCTCCACCCTGCATCTGCCCTTCCACATAGTCGGGATGGATAGCGCGCCCGGCGTCCTGGGTCACCGTGTAGCGAAGGACGGTCACCCTTCCGGTGTCGGGATCAACCTCCACATCACAGATCTGGGTGGAGAACGCCACCCCCACCCCCCGGGGGTTCACCGTCTTGGTGGCCGACAGCGGCCCTCCGGTGCCCGCCGATCCAGCGGCCAGTTCTTCCAGGGTGAGGGGCGGGAAACCGCCGGTGACGCTCTGAGCTCGCCCGTCCACCCACTCCACTTCTTCCCGTGGAACATCCCACATCCGGGCGGCCCGACTGCACATGTCATCGATCAACTGGCGGGCGGCCTGCACCACCGCAATGCCCACCGCAAATGTAACCCGGCTCCCTCCGGTCAGGTCGTTGTATCCGATGGAGTGGGTGTCGGCCACCACCGGTTCGATACGATAAACGTCGATCCCCAGTTCCTCGGCGGCCATCAGTGCCAGCGAGGCTCGTGAGCCGCCGATGTCAGGGCAACCTGACATGACCACTGCCGTGCCGTCCAGGTTGATGCTCACCGTGGCGGTGGTCTCCCCTCCGTAATTGAACCAATACCCGGTAGCCACTCCCCGTCCCTGCCAAGGGCCGAGCGGCGCGGCGTAGTGAGGATGATCCCGCGCCGCCTCAAGAGTCTCCACCAGCCCGATCTTTCGGTACCTGGGTCCGTACACTGCCCGCACCCCCTCGGTGACTGCGTTCCGCAGCCGCAACTCCAAGGGATCGATATCCAGTTGCTCGGCCAATTCGTCTATCACCGATTCGGCGGCGAATGCTGCCATGGGAGCTCCCGGCGCTCGGTAGGCGGCAACCTTCGGCTTGTTGAGAACCACGTCAAAGCCCTCGATCAGTACGTTGGGGATGTCGTAGGGAGCAAAAACAGTCATAACGCCCGGTCCGATCGGCGATCCCGGGAAAGCGCCTGCCTCGTAGGCCATCCAGGCGGTGGCGGCCACCAGCTTACCGTCGCGACGGGCGCCCATCTTGATTCTCATCACCGCCCCGGAGGTGGGGCCCGTGGCCCGGAACACCTCGTCTCGGGTCATCACCATCTTCACCGGCCGGCCAGCCCGGCGTGACAGCAATGCGGCCAAGGGCTCCAGGTACACGGTGGTTTTTCCCCCAAAGCCTCCCCCGATCTCGGCCGGGATCACTTTCATGTCGCCGGTTTCCCAGCCCAGCACCTTGGCGGTGAGGGCGCGTATTACGAAATGCCCCTGTGAGGAGCACCACAGCGTCGACCTTCCGTCCTCGTTTACCTGGGCAACAACGGCATGAGGCTCTATGTAGCCCTGATGCACTGCTTTGGTCGAGTATTCCTGTTCCACGATCACCTCGGCGTCGGCCCAACCGGTTGCGAGGTCCCCGCGGCTGATCACGTGGCGAGCGGCGATGTTGGAGGCCTGTTCGGGAGGTGAGTCGAGTCCGGACGTGAACAGATCGTCATGTATCGGAAGAGCGCCTTCCGCCATAGCCTCCCCCAGGGAAAGCACGGGAGGCAGAACCTCGTACCTCACCTGAATGAGCTGGGCGGCTTGTTTGGCGATGCGGAGGGTGACCGCCGCCACCGCCGCCACCGGGTGTCCCTCGTAGAGCACTTTGTCGCGCGCCAGAATATTGCGAGATAGGTCCCGGTAGGTCGCGTCACCCTCACCACCCTCGACCTTCTCGTCGCCGAGGTCGGGCAGGTCGCTTCCGGTGATGATCGCTTTCACCCCGGGGAGAGTCAACGCTTCGGACAAGTCGATCGAGAGGATGCGGGCATGGGCGTGGGGACTGCGCAGCACCGCTCCGTGAAGCATCCCGGCTATGGCGAAGTCTGCTCCGAACCGGGCCCGTCCGGTGACCTTGTCGAGCCCGTCATGACGTATCGGGCGAGTTCCCACCCATTTGTAACCGGTTTTGGTGGTCATGTGTTCTCCTCTTGGGTGTGTTGTTCTCTCATCCGGGCGGCGGCATCCAGAATGGAGCGGACGATTTTGTCGTATCCGGTACAGCGGCACAGGTTCCCGGCCACCCCGTAGCGCACCTCGGTCTCGGTGGGAGAAGGGTTGCGGTCCAACAAGGCCTTGGCAGCCATGAGGAACCCAGGGGTGCACACGCCACATTGCAGAGCCGCTCCTTCCAGAAAACCATCTTGCAGCGGGTGAAGGCGGTCCCTTCTTGCCAGGCCTTCAATGGTCTCGACAGTGCGGCCCTCCACCTCGGGGGCGAACACCAAACAGGAGCAAACCAGTTGCCCATCGAGGATCACCGAACAGGCGCCGCAGTCTCCTGTTCCACAGCCCTCCTTGGTGCCGGTCATCCCCAACTCGTCGCGGAGGGCGCTGAGCAGGGTCTGGCTGTCGTGGCACAGAAAGTCGATAGGGTCTTCGTTGACCATGCATGTGACGTAAGTCCTGCTCATGAGGCCTCCTTGGCGCGCTTGCTGGCAGTAATGACTGTCCTGCGCGCCAGAACTCCTGCTACCCGGCGCCGGAACTCGGCAGTGCCGCGCTTGTCGTCGATCGGGTTGCAACATGAGACCGCCGCATCGCCCAGTTGGGTCCAGATCGGGTCATCCGGAGAGTCCTCGGGGATTTCCAGTCCCTTCAGGATCTCAGTAGCGGCGGTCATCTCCACCACGGTGGGGGCCACCGCTCCCAGCACCACCGTCGCTTCCCGGCACTTGCCGTCGGCATCCAATCGGATCCGGGCCGCCGCCCCCACCACCGCGATGTCCATTTCGGTGCGGGGGATGAACCTTTCGTAGGCGTCGGAGGACCCCCGAACGGGAGCGGGGATCCGAAATTCGATGATGAACTCGGCCTGATTGAGGGAGGTGGCTCCCGGGCCGATTACCACTTCTGACACCGGAACGGAACGTTCCCCTCCCGGGCCGACGATGACCGCCTCCGCTCGAAGAGCGACCAAGGTGGGAACGGAATCGGCGGCGGGGGAGGCGTTGCAAAGGTTTCCACCCAAGGTTGCGCGTCCCTGGATCTGGTCGGATCCGATCAGACCCGCTCCCTCGACCAGACCGGGGAATGCCGCGGCCAGTGCCGGGTGGGAGGTCAGGCGAACCGCGGGGACGGCCGCTCCCACCCGCCAAATGCCGTCCTGACTCTCAAGCAGGGTGGTCTTGGGAATCCGCTTGATGTCCACCATCATCGACGGCTCAGGACGACCGCCTTGGAACTGGGGGATCAGGTCCGTGGCGCCGGCAAACACCCGGGCGGCGGGATTGGAAGCCAACAATGCCACGGCATCCTTGATGGTGGTCGGTGCTCGGTATTTCACTGTCAGCTGTGATCTTTCTTAGAGAACTTGGTCAGAAAGAGCAAAAACGCCCTTAGCTGTGGCGATATTTTAGTTTGCTCCAGATTGGTCACTTGCACGGGGTGCGAATCTGTGTTCAGATGCAGCGTCGAGGACATGACCTTGGCCAGATGTCTTTCAATGGCCGGAAGACGCCGGGTCGCCAGAATGTCGCGGTCGGATCAACGGGTTGTGACCGGGAATCGGCGGAACTTGTTCGGATCGTATGACTCGCCGCAACGCTCAAGCGATGCTCTCCACGCCGGGCTGTTGCGCATCGCCCACCGAAGCCCCCCGCTCAGGGCGACCGCACTCCGCCGGGCACCGGATCTGGCCTTCAGACCGAGGACCTTCCGAATCTCCGGAGGGATGGTGGTGATCGCTCCCTGCATCAACACGTGATAACCCCATCTTTGGGGTGTCGGGATGGGAGGCTGACGCAGAAAACTCACTGCGCCATCCATTCCGGGACTGGGCTCGAGCGTCGGATGAAATCGGACCCACTCTATGAGTTCGGCGGCGGTCTCGGGGAGAGGGTCGGCGCCCATTATCGCCCCGATTCGGGTCTGCTCCGCTACAAACCGGTCCGCTTGGGCAGTGGTGAGTCCTGGACCGAACTCCTGGTACGCCACTAGAAAGGATTCGGTGAGGGTGTTGTGCACCCACGCCGCCAAGTCCGGCATGGAAGCGTTGTAGGGACGGTTCCGAGACGACAGGCCCGTTACACCTTGATGGACGGCGCGGACCCGATTGACGGCCCTGTCAACCTCCGGCATGGCGCCGAAGGTGGCGGTGGTAACGAAAAAGGAGGTGCGGTTGAGCCGTCCCAGTGGATCTTCCCGGTAACGGCTGTGATCCTCCACACCGGCAACAACCTCGGGATGGGCGGATTGAATGAGCAGGGCCCGGATTCCCCCCAGGAAGGCAGAGATGTCTCCAACGACCTTCCAACTCACCGAGCCAGGACCGCATAGGCCGGGGTCTCCGGCGAAATGGGCCGTGTCCTGAAGGGGTCGCTCGCCGTGAGCGAACAGCCCCGCCACAGAGTCGCTTATCCGGGTCTTGGCCATTTGGAGCACGTCATCTCGCACGCTACCGCAGGTGCGTTTCAATAGGGACTTATATACCTAAGTTGACAGGGACCTAAACACCAAAACGGTCCGTTCCGGCGTCGTTCGGACCGTTTCGAGGGATTAAGACTGTCCGAAGAATCCAACCCGGTTGCGGCTGGACGCGGCTTCCCCTGACCCATGGCAAGGTGGAGGTGGGGCATCGGCCCGAATGGGAGAGTCTCACTGCCGAAACTTTTCTTTTGTCAAATACCGGAGGTTGGCGAAAGAAAAGTTGTGCCCCGTGTGCGGCGTCGGCTCTCATCTACCCAGGGTGTCCTCTGGTGGGTGAGAAGGTCGATTGGCCGGGTGTCTCATTGGTCGGTGTGACGTTTCATCCAGTCCAGGGTGTAGGCGTTCCACTCTTCGGGCATCTCGTGGAAGGCGATGTGGCTGGAGCGTTCACCCTTGAAGATGTGCAGTGTGGAGTGGGGGATGCGATCCGCCACCTGGCGTCCGTAACGGGTGGGGACCTGATGATCCATCTCCCCCGAGGTGATCAGGGTGGGGACGGTGATGAGCGAGAGCCGATCAAGGGTGTTGTGGGTCTTGTCGGCCCAAAAGTGCCCCATCATCCCCTCCTTGGAGGGCGGATAGGGATTCTCCAGGATGAACCCGGTTTCAAACGCCTGCACATCCTCGGGCCGATTGTTGATGAAGTCAGGACTGGCCACCCACATCAATGCGCAGCGGATGTAGGCCTCGAAATCATTGTTGGCCACCATGAATTCCATGGAGTCGATCATCCGGCAAAACCACTGATCGGAGTATCCCCAAGTGCAGTGCAATTGGACCGATTTCACCTTTTCTTGGTGGTTGATGGCAATTTCCTGGGCGGTGGCGCTGCCGAGTGACAGCCCGGAGATGTGGGCGGGCCCCATATCCAGATGATCCAGGAGCGCCGCCGCGTCATCCGCCAAGACTCGCATGGAGTAGGTGCGAGGGTCGGGCGGATGTGTCGAGCGGCCCGTCCCGCGGGCATCGTAGGTGATAACGGTGAAATGATCCTGGTAATCTTCCACTTGCCGGGCCCAGGGAGTGTGGTCTGCCGCGGTGCCCATTATCAGCAGGAGAGGCTCGCCAGTTCCCTCCACCTGGTAGAACATCTCTATCCCGGTTGGGAGAGTGGCAAAGGGCATGCTATCCGCCGTTGGGTTCTTCGGTGGTCATCAGCACTTTTACCTCCGAGAGAGTCCCGGTGGCCAGGTCCTCGAAGGCTTGCGGGAAGTCCTCCATGCTGACGGTCGGTCCGATCAGGGCACTGGGATCCAGGCTTCCTTCGGCGAGTCTGCGGGCGGCGTCGATGAAAGTGGCGTCAGAGTAGCAGTAGGAGCCGACCACGATTCGTTCGCCGACCACGATCGAGAAGAGAGGAACCGTCACCTGGGGCATACCCAGCCCGACTATGCACACCACCCCTCCCTTGGGGACGGCGTCGAGGGCTGCTTTCACCGTGGCCGAGATCGCCACCGCATCCATCGCTCGGTCGAATGGAGCTGCTGCTTGGACTTCGTCCGGATGAAGAGTGGTGAATCCCGCCGCTTCCGCTATCGAACGCCGTCGGGGATGGGGCTCGGAAATCACTATCTCACCAGCGCCGAGGGAACGGATGGCATGGGCTGTGCACTGACCGATCATTCCCCCTCCCACCACCAGCACCCGGTCATCCGCCTGGGCGCCGAGCTGCATAGCGGCATGCAATCCCACCGCCAGGGGCTCGATCACCGCACCCTGGGTGGGGGTCAGATCGGGTATCGGAACAATCCGATCGGCTCTGATCACCAGGTAGTCAGCGAAGGCGCCAACGATATGAGGGGTTACACCCACCACCTCCAGTAGTTCACATCGACTCTCGATTACATGTCCGCATGACCCGTCGCACGGCAGTGCTGGGTTGAAGGTGACCAGGGTTCCCGGCGCCGGTCCCGACACACCGTCGCCCAGCGTGTCGATCCAGCCGCTGGCTTCATGTCCCATCACCATTCCCGCGACTCTGCGGCCCGACTCGCCGGTATAGCCGTGGAGGTCGCTTCCGCACAGACCAACCTCGGCCACCCTGATACGTACTTCGCCCGGTCCGGGGTCCGGCATCGGGACGTGCTCGACGGTGAACCGTCGCTCGGGGGGTTGCTCGGGGCCGTGGAAAAGTAAGGAACGCATCCCAGACATGACGGTGTATCTTATCCGATCTGCTTGCTTGCCGGGCAGGGCGACCCTGCGGGTTGGTGGACGAACGGGCGGGTGGGAGAGGTTTTCCCGGGCTGTAAAGTGAGTGGCCATGCGTTTAGTGACATTCAAACAAGCAGGAAGGATCAGGATCGGGGCACAGACCGATGAGGGTGTGGTGGATCTCCACCAGGCCGATTCGGCGTTGCCCACCGACATGATGGAGTTGCTGTCTGGTGGACCGCAACTCTTGGAGCGGGCCGCCGAGGCAGTGGCCGGCTTTGGAGGAAGACCATGGTCGGATGCCGAGATCGAACTGCTTGCACCCATTCTCAACCCTCCCAAAATGTTCGGAATCGGAGAGAACTATGCTGCCCACGCGGTTGAAACCGGGAGCCAGCCTCCCGAGAACGTAGTGGTGTTCGCCAAGTATTCCACCACCATCATCGGGCCGGACGCGCCCATTGTGTTGCCCAAGATCAGCAAGAAGGTGGACTACGAGGCGGAACTGGGGTTGGTGATCGGCGCTGGAGGGCGGAACATCCCACCTGAGCGCGCCTATGAACACGTGGTCGGGTATGTGCCCTTCCACGACGTGTCGGCCCGTGACTACCAGTTGCGCACCACCCAATGGACCCTGGGTAAGAATTTTGACACCTTTTCGCCGATGGGGCCGGCCCTGGTGACTGCTGACGAAATCCCCGACCCGCACAATCTGGGTATTCGCTGCCGGGTCAGTGGGGAGACGCTCCAAGATGCCAACACCAGGGACATGATCTTCGATATCCCCACACTCATTGCCGAACTCAGTTCGGTGATGACGCTGCAGACCGGGGATGTGATCGCCACCGGCACCCCGCCGGGGGTGGGAATGGCCCGTACTCCTCCTCGCTGGCTTCGGCCCGGCGACGTGACCGAGGTGGAAATCGACGGATTGGGCGTCCTCCGCAACCCGGTGGTAGCTGAGGAATGAGCAACTCCGTCAGATGACCCGAAGCTGTGAGTTGACGGTCCGGTTAGTTGGGCTTCCCCCCGCCGAGTAAGTCCAGGGGTCCTGTCGAGGCTCAGTTCCCGACTGCTTCGCCTTGGTCCTGGATGGGGAGGTGGATGAAGACGGCCGCCACCGCCAATCCGATCGCCACCAACCAGACGGGCAGGTAGGAGCCGGTGGCGTCGAACACCCGGCCGGGTAGCCATCCGCCCAGGGAAGCTCCGATCTGGTGGGAGAAGAACACCACTCCGAACAGCGCCGAAAGGTACCGGGCGCCGAGCAGGTGGGCGACCGTGGCTGAGGTAAGGGCCACCGGCCCCATCCACACAATCCCGATGCATACTCCAAAGAGAAGAGCGGTAGTCGTACTGGTCGGCAGCAGCAAGAGGCCGGCGATAAGCGGGGCCCGGGTCCCATAGATCAGCATGAGAAGGTTGCGTTTGCGGTGGGTGTCTCCCAGCCGTCCAAACAGCTGTGAGCTATAGATGTTGATCCCTCCGATCACCGCCAGAGTGAGGGAAGCCATTGCCCCGGTGACCCCGCCGTCGATCAGATAGGCGGGCAGGTGGGTGACGATCATCCCGATGTGGAAACCGTTGACAAAGAACCCGGCGGTGAGCAGCAAGTAGCTGCGGTTGCGGCGGGCTGTTGACAGCGTTTCGGTGAACGGTTCGTCCACCACCCCTTTTCTTTGTTCGCTCATGGTGGCCTTGTTGGGAAACAGAAAGGCAAGGGCGCTCATCGCCAGAGCTACTGCACCCATCGTGGCGAAGGAGGGTCGCCAGCCGAATGCCTCCAGACCCCACTGAGCGGTAGGCGCCACTATCACCATTCCCAGAGAAGTCCCGGCGGCCACCATTCCCATCATCGCCGAGCGTCGTTCGAAGGGGACCAGCCTCCCGATCGCGCCCATCAACACCCCGAATGACAGTCCGCTGGTGCCCAGGCCGGCCACCACTCCCAGATACAGCACCAAACCGGTCGAGGATTGAAGCTGGGACACCATAATCAGGGCGAAGCCGTAGGTGAGGGCACTGGCCAGCAGGACTCTTCGGTGGTCGAAGCGATCAGCCAGATAACCGGCGACCGGTAGGCCCATGAGCAGGCTCAGCACCGCCACGGCCAGGCTGAACGGTTCCCGTCCCGGTCCCAGGTCTTCGCTTACCGCCAGTAGAAATACTCCCAATGACTGTCGGATCCCCATCGACAACAGGCCGATGGCGGCCCCGGCCAGCACTATCGCCCAGGGAACCCGTGATGGGGAAGGAGCTCCGAGGACCCTGTCAGTATTTTCCTCGGCCTCAGAGAAAGGGACGGTCACCCTCTCACGTTTTCCCTTCCGCCGTGACCGGCTCTGTTTGCCGTTGATCCTGGATGGGGAGGTGCACCAGCACCGCCGCCACCGACAGTCCGATGGCGATCAGCCAGATCGGGACGTAGGATCCGGTGGCGTCGAACACCCGCCCACCCAGCCAGACTCCCAAGAACCCTCCCATTTGATGGGACAAAAACACCAATCCGAACATGGTGGTGAGATAGCGGGCCCCGAGCAGTTGGGCAACGGTGGCCGAGGTGAGCGGCACCGTTCCCAGCCACACCGTTCCCATGGCGGCGCCGAACAGAATGGCTGTGACCGGGGTGAGAGGCGCCAGCAGTAGAGCCACCATCAACACCCCCCGGATGCCGTAAAGCAGGGAGAGCAAGGTGCGTTTGCGATAGGTGTCTCCCAGGCGCCCGAACAGCGAAGAACCGAAGATGTTGAATAGACCGATCATGGCCAAGGAGATTGAAGCCACCCTGCCGCTCAGGCCACCGTCGGTCAGGAAGGCGGGCAGATGGATAGCGATGAAACCCACATGGAATCCGCAGACGAAGAACCCGGAGGTGAGCAGCAGGTAGCTGCGGTTGCGCCGGGCCGTCCGGAGAGTCTCAACGAACGGCTCATCGATGGTGTCCTTGCTCCCATTCCCCTTCTCGCCCCCGCCGGGGAACAAAAAAGCCAAGGCCGCGATGAGCAGACCGCCAACGGCAATCAGGCCGTAGCTCCACCGCCAGCCGATCCTCTCCACTCCGAATTGCGCCGCCGGCACGGTCAGGAACATTCCCAGCGAGGCGCCGGCTGTTATTACTCCCAGAATCGATGACCGCCGCTCGGCCGGTACCAGTCTGCCCACTGCCCCCATCACCAGCGCCAGGGATACGCCGCTGAATCCGATTCCACCCAGGATTCCCAAATAGAACAGAAGACCCGCCGCGGAGGAAAGACGCGACACCCCGAACATGGCAACGACGAAGATAAGCGCTGACGAAAATAGCACCTGCCGCGGATTGAAACGGTCGGCCAGATAGGCTCCGACCGGCAACCCCATGATCAAGCTGAGGATGGCAACGGCCAGGCTATACGGCTCCCGCCCCGACCCCAATTCGTCGGTTACCGGTGTTAGAAAAATTCCAAATGTTTGACGAGTTCCCATCACCAGGAAGGCGATGGCGGCGCCGGCCACCACCACTGCCCAGGGAATAGGGGCTTCGGAGGAAACAAAGGGGGGTGTCTTCTGTCGGGAGGGTTTCATGGTCCGGTAGTCAAATTCGAGTCAGGGTGAGCGCCAACGTGAGTATGGGTGGGAGGTTCTGGAAGGGCAACCGGGAAACACTCCTATGGAGAGGGAAGTATGGATTCTTGATGGTTGCTCCGATTTGAACTGCGCTTTGATGCTATCTGGAATTCTCCGACGTCCCAACTGCGTTCGGGTTCACAGGCAGGTGGATGTGTCACGGGAAAGTCCAGCTTCAGTAAAGGGGAATTCTCGCCATCCTCTGTCGGCCTGCGGTCAATGAATCAGCCTGCAGCCAAGGCAAGGAGATGGGTGGCAGACCGGAAAGCCTTTGTTGTGTTGCAGGCTGCCAATAGCCTTCAACAGCAAGCCTCTGGTTTAGTGAGGAATGTCAACCTCTAGTTGAAGTCTGTATATGTTTCGCTTTCGTATCCCAATTCTGCTCGCTCTGGTGGTGGTAGCGGCTTTGGCGCCCGCCACCTCACCGGTGGTTGCGTTGGAATATGACGATATCGCCGAAACAGGGGCGCACAGGATTGCCATCGAAGCCCTGGAGGCGGCGGGGATTCTCACCGGGACCGAATGTGATACCGGAGGCTTCTGTCCCGACGAGCCGCTACCCCGCTGGGTGATGGCGGTCTGGATTGTGAGGGCGCTAGGAGAGGAGGAGCCGCCCGCAGTTGACGCCACTGTCTTCGCAGATGTTGAGAGTGATGTCTGGTGGGCGGGATATGTGGAACGACTTGCGGAGTTGGGGATCACCAAGGGTTGTGGGGTCAATCCGGCTCTATTTTGCCCACACCAACCGGTCACCCGGGCGCAAATGGCAAGTTTCTTGACTAGGGCGTTCAACCTAGCCGGGTTGGTCCGCGCCCTTGAGTTGGAGGGCACCAGTGCTATCCGGTTCACCGACACCGAAGGCAATACGCACGCCCGCGATATCAATGTGTTGGCAGTCTCGAGTATTACTATCGGATGTGCCACCAACCCCCTTCGGTACTGTCCCGCCCGGTCAGTCACACGAGCTGAGATGGCGACCTTTTTGGCCAGAGCCCTGAAGCTGGTTCCTACCGTGGAATACTTGCAGGATGTCGACGGTCAGAGTCTTCTTCATCTGGTATCGCAGTACACAACCTATCATCCATGCTGCGCTGACCGGGTAACAAACATACAGTTGTTTGCCGACAAAGTCGATGGTGTGATCGTCCGCCCGGGAGAGAATTTCAGCCTCAATAGGCAGGTGGGGGAACGCACTGTCGAGAAGGGCTTCTTGCAGGCAGGCACTTTGATGAACGGAGAGTTGGTCCACACCGTGGGAGGGGGAGTGAGCCAATTTGCTACCACCTTCTACAACGCGGTGTTCTGGGGCGGGTACCAGGACATAGCCCATAAACCTCACAGCCGCTATTTCTCCCGCTATCCCGAAGGCATTGAAGCCACCCTCGACTGGCCAGGCCTGGATGTGATCTTTCGCAATACCTCTTCGCGAAACGTGTTGATCCGATCTGAGTACACCAGCACTTCTCTGACGGTGACATTCTTTGGTGACAACGACGGGCGGGTGGTGATTGGAGAGTGGAAAGATGGAGAAGGACACCTGGAAGTTATCGCTGATGGAGGGGATCAGGCGAGAGTGGTGACGGCTGATGTTTCCAGGCGTATCAACAGGACCACCCCGCCCAAACCCTTATATCGCCCCAATTCTCAGTTAAGGACCGGCCAGACAAAATACCTCCAGCCCGCGATCGACGGCTGGACGGTGAGGATCAGTCGCACTATCAACCAGGGAGGAAAACAAACCGTCCAGCTGTGGGGTGTCCGATACTCACCTCTGAGGGCGATCATCGAGGTTCACCCCTGTGTTTTAGTCCAGTCCTGCGAGACCGGCAGCGATTAGCCAACCGATCTCAGAGCCGACAGGGAGCGCTACTCCAAGGCGGCGTCCTGCCGTGTGTCAGTACACGGGCGATGTTCAAGACTCCGACTTGTCTTCGGATCATGGTCCAAGGGTCCGCTAAAGGCCAATAGCGTTACCGTCGCCCCGGGGATCTGAACCGGCCCACAAGACTCCGGTGTCCGGATCGCGAACGATGATCTGACCTTGCCCCACGGCGCTGGCGCGGAGGGCGCCCGAGGCGGGACGAACGGGATGCCCGAGTCGGGCGAGATCTCGGATCGTTGCCGAGGGAATGCCGTCCTCCACCCAGATGTCACCGTTGGGAGGGTCGGTGAAGATCGAAAAGCGGGGTTCGTCGATAGCGGCCTGCGGATCCATCCCGCGGTCGATCAGATTGATCACCACCTGGGTGTGTCCTTGGGGCTGGTTCCAACCGCCCATCACGCCGAAGGGGGCGAACAGCGACCCGTCAGGCCGAGTGAGAATGGCCGGCATGATGGTGTGGTAGGGCCGCTTGCCTCCCGCCAGCGCGTTCGGGTGACGCGGGTCGAGTGCGAATCCCGCTCCGCGGTTCTGCAGGCTGAAGCCACAGTGGCGGGGCACGATGCCACTGCCAAAACCCTGGTAATTGCTGTTGATGAAGGAGCAGGCGTTTCCATCGCGGTCCACGGTGCACAGATACACCGTGTCAGAGCCCCCCGGCAAGTCGCCAGCCGTGGCCATGGTGATGGCGGTGTCGGGGGAGATCAGGTTGCGCCGCTGGGCCGCGTATTGCTTGCTGAGCATCGTGGCGACCGGAACGTGGGCACGGGCGGGGTCGGCCAGGTAGGCGCGAGCGTCGGCGAAGGCGAGCCGAACCGCCTCAATCATCGGGTGTAGGGCTTCTACCGAGCGGGGGCGCGTCGAGGGCAGGTCACATCCTTCCAGGATGTTGAGAGCCAGCAGTGCCGTGATGCCCTGGCCGTTGGGTGGGCATTCATAGATGGTGTGGTCGCGATAGGTGGTGGAGATGGGAGCTTCAAAGGTGGAGTGGTGGCTGCTCAGATCCTGCATCGTCATGCATCCGCCGTGCCGGTCCAAGGCTTCAATGATCGCCCGGGCAGGAGCGCCCTGGTAGAAGGCCTGTGGGCCGCCCTCGGCGACGGAGCGCATAACGCTGGCGATGGGTGGGTTGAGCCAGACTTCACCGGCCCGTGGCGCCCGACCGTTCAAAAGCAGGTCCTGTCCTGCGGGACCCTTCCTCCTCAGCATTGTCTCTTGACCCTGCCAGCCGCGGCTGATGATGGGCGTTACCGGGAAACCGTCCTCGGCCAAGGCGATGGCGGGCTTCAGCACCTCGGCCAAGGGCATCTTGCCGAAGCGTTCCACTGTGTCGGCCCACCCGGCGATCGTGCCGGGCACCGTCACCGAGTGGGGTCCCTGGGAATCGAACCCTTGTGCGCCACCGGCCACATCAAGCGTTACCTCCTCCGGGCTGCGTCCGCTGCCGTTAACCGCTTCGACCACTCCGTCCGAAGATCGGTAGAACAGAGCGAAGCAGTCCCCGCCGATCCCGGTGGAGCCCGGTTCGGTGACCGCCAGCGCGGCGGCCGTGGCCACCGCCGCGTCTGCGGCGTTGCCTCCGTCCTGCAAAACGGTGATGCCGGCCATGGTTGCCAGGGGTTGGCTGGAAGCGACGATCCCCCTGGTCGACAGGATCGGCGAGCGTCTCGATTCCCAGCGGATCGGGTGTCTGTACATACGGTCAGTCCCCGGAACGCTTCGACAGGGGACCTACATGGGTTCCAGCAGTATGACCGGTATCTGGCGGGTGGTGTTGGTCTCGTAGTCGGCGAACTGCGGGAATTCCTGTTTCTGTTGGCTCCAGATCCGGTCCCGCTCTTCTCCTTGCGTGACACGGGCCCGGCACGAGATGGTCTCCTCACCGATCTCCACCGTCACGTCGGGGTTGGCTACCAGGTTGTGGTACCAGTCGGGATTGGTGGGACCTCCACCCTTGGAGCCGAAAATGCCGTAACCGCCGTCGACTGCCAGATAGGCCAGTGGGTTGATCCGCATTTCGCCGGTCTTGGCGCCGACGTTAAAAAGCAGCAACAGCGGCATTCCCTCCAGCCTGCCGCCCGCCCATCCGCCATTGGCCCGGAATTCTTCGATTACCTCTATATTCCAGGTTTTGTAGTCGTGCATGGTTTGATCTCCTCCGGCTGGACTGCTGTGAGGGGAAGGCTAGGGATGTTCCGAGGTCAGGTTTGTCGGATTCGGGGCCCGCGTTCGAAAAGAAGGGTTTCCTAGAACGGGATGTTTACCGCGCCCAGGTGTTTCGGCTGTCCGAACAGCTTTCGTTCAGGCAAATGGCTCGGATTTCACCACATTGAGGACGTCCTGCCCGTACTGGTCGAGTTTCTTGGGGCCTATGCCATGGATTTGGAGTAGCTCTGCGGTGTTGCGGGGTCGGGCGAGGACGATTTCCTGCAATGTCCGATTGCCGAGGATGGTGTAAGCGGGAACATTGTTCTTGCGAGCCTCCTGCAGGCGCCACTCTCGGAGCGCTTCGAACAGGACGGTGTCCTCAGGGGTGGTTGGTTCGGACGCCGGCGGCCTTTTGGCCTGGACCGGTGGAGCGAGTCGGGTCGTCATCTGGATGCTGGGCGCTTTGTCTTGGTCTGACTGCTGGGTGGGGTGGGAGGCGATCAGATCGAGGAGTGCTTGTCCGTAACGCTCCAGTTTGCCCGGGCCGATGCCGGGTATCTGGAGAAGATCCGCCTTGGTGTGGGGCCGGGTGCGGGCGATCTCCTCCAATGCTCGATTGTTCACGATTATGTAGGCAGGGAGTGCCTCTTGGCGGGCGGTCTGCCGGCGCCACTCCAGCAGCGTCTCGTGCAGAGCGCCATCGGGCTGCGTCCCGGATCTTCGGTCTCCTCTGGCGGCCGGTCGCCCAGTGGGTGTAGCCGACCGAATTGCGCCCCCTCGACTCTCGCCGATCCCCTTCGTCAATTCAGTGAGAAAAGGCGACTCCTTTCCCGCCTCGGCCACTACTACGGCCTTTTGGCGGCATCTGGTGATCGCCACATGGAGCACCCGGCGTTCCTCCTCTACGTCTTCGCTGAGCACATGGGGTACCAGCCCTTGATCCACTCCGAAGACGACCACCCGGTCCCATTCCAAGCCCTTCACCCGGTGGATGGTGGTTACGGTTACTCCTGACTCTGGGGTCTTTCGTCCCAGCAAGCGACGAAGCCGGACTTCGAAGCTCGGCAGGTCCCGATAGATGGCAGCCGTGCGACGCAGCGCCACCAGGTCGTCGGTGTGTGTGGAGCGATCAGCTCTGCTGCGACTGGAGTCCAGCTTTTGGGCGACTCTGCCCAGTCCGATTTCCAGGGATAGAAAGTCCAAAAGGGCGCCGGAGTTTCCTTGTCGAGCGACGTGCGAGGCCTCTTCGATAGCATCGACGAACCGCTTCCAGGTCTGGGCCTTCCGATCGTCCAACTTACCGGCAAGGGCGGAAAGCTGATCCAGCGAGATGTCGTCTCGGTGGGGGATCAGTTCGGAAGCTAGTCGGTTGATCCGTCGGGCGGGTCTGCGCACCGCTTCCATGAGATCTGTCCGACTCATGAATTCGGTGTTGAGCGCCAGCCGGATCCAGGCCAGAGTCGCCCGCATGGTGGTCCGGTTCAATAGGCCCGTGTCCAGTTGTGAATGAGACAACGTTTCGGTCTCGTCTAACGCCGCCAGTATCGGCAGCAGCGCCGAGTTGACCCTGGCCAGCACCGCCATCTCCTCGGCAGGGACGCCTTCTTTTCGCCATTTGGTGATGATCTTCGCCGCCTCGGTCGCCATCTGAGACTGGCCGGGCGCAATGATCCGAAAGGTGTCTGGCTGGGGGTTGGCAGCCGCCTTGATCTCCTTGGGAATCCGCCGCCGGTTATATGACAGCAACCGCGAGGCGCCCGTCACGACTTGGCTGGGACATCGGTAGTTCACGGTGAGCGCGCTGGCGCCGGCGCCGGGGAAGAGACGGTCGAAGTCGATCAGGTACCTCGGGTCGGCCCCCACATAGCCGTAGATGGTCTGATCATCATCTCCCACTGCGAACACATTCAATTCGGGTGAGGACAGCAGCCGCAGCAGGAGAAGATAGGCGGGGGTCAGGTCCTGGAATTCGTCGACCAGCAGATGGCGGCAGCGCTTCTGCCATTTGTGCCGCAGGTCCGGATCGGCAAGCAGCATTTCGATCGCGCCGTAGATTTGCTCGTCGTAGTCGACCTCGTTCCTCTGCGATAGCAAGGAGCGGTACTTGTCGAAAATTCCGGCCAAGCCATCCACATCATCGCGGTCTTCCTCAACCTGGGTCGGGTTGCGCAGAGCGATCCGGATTTCCCCCAGACCTTCCAGGTAGGGGCCGATTATGTCGGTGTTGGGTCGAGGCGCGGTGGGGATCATGCCCCGAAGCCGCGCCCTCACCCCCCGTTCGTCAAGCAGTGTGGCATCAGGACGGATGTCACGGATGATTGCCCACCCGAGAGAGTGGATGGTGCGAATGTGCAGGCCGTGTCTCTGCAAACGTTGTCGCATCTCCAGGGCGGCGCGATTGTTGTAGGCGACCGCCGTCACGGTCCCCGGCTCCACCTTCCGTCCGTCGACCAGGTGCAGAAGACGGGCGTTGAGGGTGCGGGTCTTTCCCGACCCGGCCGGAGCTATCACCCGGATGGGTCCCGAGTGGTGTTCCACCGCGGCCCGCTGATCGTCGGCCAGATCGGCGAGGGTGGCCGTAAAGGCGGGTTGGAGAGTCAGCCGCCCCAGTTCCACCGTCTGCGAGTGAACAACGGGGATTTCCAGGGGAGCGCGCGGGCCTCCATCCACCCACGCCTGCTGCCCACCCGGGAGGATGACATCTGCCTGCCCACCAATACTCGCGCCCAGGCGCTCGGCCTTGCGGCTCCACCACCAGATCGGCTCACCGTTGCGGGCATCCCAGTTGTTGGCCCACACCAGAAAGTGAAGCCTCTCGCTAAGCGGGGTGTACCCAGGACCGAGCATCCAAGGAGCCCGCTGCTCCACCACCGGTTGACGCAGCTGCGACACCGCTATCCCAAGTTCCACCGTAACCGGCCGTCGCCCCACCCACGCCCGATGCAGCAAATCCACCGTCTCCTCCAGCCGCCCCTGGTCAGCCAGCACCTCCTGCCCAACCACCACCCGCTCAGCCTCCTCCAGCGGCGACCGCCCACCAGCGGCCACCACCACCCCCCTCCCCAACACATCAGGTCCAGGAAAAATCACATGCCTGACCCTATCAAAAGGGTGTGACGCCCTGTTGAGCCCTTCTTTGAGAAGGATTGGGAATCATCAGATGGTGAAAAGCCGCCACCGGAGCCGCCCCCCGGCGGGCGAATCCGCTGCACGGTACTGCAGGGATACTTGATACCGGGTCGTCTCACTGAACCACCAGCAGGGGGATCTGGACTTCTGCGGGGGTGAGGCCGCCGTGATGGCCGACTTTTCGGGTGTCCATCCCTTTGGGGAAGATTCCCGTATTGTCCGCCGCGATTAGGACGGCGTCGGGCATCCGGGATTCCAGCTCGGGATGGGGTCGGCCTCGGCCCAGCCACCTTCGAAGTTCGTTGGCGTGAACCAACTTGGAGTCGGTCCGCACGGCGAGTTCTTCGATCCGTTCCCCAGGTCCGGCGAGCATCAAAGACCTGCTGTCTCCCCACCAGCGCATTCCCGCGGTGTCGGCTTTAGCCAGGTTGATTTTGCCGTCCGGCGGAATGTCGATGTGCCCGTGGTCGGAGGTTCCCACCATCACCGTGTTGGAGGGAAGCCGGTGGGCCAGTCTCTCCCAGAGCCGGTCGGCGCCGCTCATAGCTTCGCGGTACTCTTGCGATCGCTGGCCCTTTTCATGGGCGGCTACATCCACCGCGTGGTAGTAGATGATCGCCAAGGTGCGTGCCGACCGGGCAACCAGATAGGCCGGGTCGACTTCGACGGGCGATGAATAGACTCGCATCTCCGCTCCCAGATAGAGCATCTTGCTTAGCGGCGTGTCCGAAAACTCCGACGGTTGGACGATCATTCCCCGTGCCTGTCGGGCTGTGAGTCGCTCCCAAAGGTTGGGAGCGGGAAGAAAGGAAGCGGTGTTGTATTTGACCACTTTCCCGGACAAGTCGGTCCATCGCAGCAGGCTCACCACCTTGCCCAGATCAGGGAACCATTGGCGGTAGCCGATTACCCCATGCTGGATGGGAGTGAGCCCGGTGCATATCGATGAGAGGCTCACAGTGGTGGTGGTGGGGAAGGGCGCCTCCAAGTCGCCTTGATGCGATGACCGCAGTACCCGAGCGTTGGGATGGGAGAGTTGGCCGGTCCCCAACCCATCAATGATCACCAACAGATAATTCCGAGCGGAAGGAATCAGATCGGCAAGATCAGAGCGCAGGCCCCGGGTAGGGGAGTGTCCGGTGAGGCGGCGTTCTAACTCCGCTACCAGGTTTACCAGGTTGTTCCCTTTGTAGGAAGGGACTATCCGCTCCATAGAGGTATCACGCTACCTTGATCTCGGGAGAGGCCTAACCCATCCATCAGTGAGGGGACTTCAACCGTGGCGGTACCACTCGACGTGTTCGGGGGCAAGGAGGGTGTTGCCGAGGATGGCGTCGGCGGCGCGTTCGGCGATCATCATCACCGGCGCGTAGATGTTTCCGTTGGTGATGGTGGGCATCACCGAGGCGTCCACTACCCGTAGCCCTTCTATGCCGTGCACTCGCAGGTCGGTGGGCTTTACCACCGCCATCTCGTCGACTCCCATCTTGGCCGTGCAGGAGGGGTGGAGAGCGGTCTCCCCATCGCTGCCCACCCAGGCGAGGATCTCCTCGTCGGTCTGCACCGCCGGGCCAGGCGATAGTTCCCCGCCATCGAACTCCTCGAAGGCCGGCTGGCTGAGGATGTGGCGCACGGTTTGCACGGCTTCCACCCACTGGCGGCGGTCCTCGGGCGTGGACAGGTAGTTGAAGCGCAGCGCCGGCTTGTCGAAGGGATCGGCAGAACGAAGCGACAGGCTTCCCCGCACATCGGTATACATGGGGCCGACATGCACCTGATAGCCGTGCCCCTTGGCCGGGACCGAGCCGTCGTAACGGATCGCCACCGGCAGGAAGTGAAGCATCAGGTTCGGATAGTCAACCCGGTCGTTGCCCCGCACGAACCCGCCGCCCTCGAAGTGGTTGCTGGTGGCGGGGCCGGTGCGGAACAGCCATTGGAGTCCGATCCAGGGCATCCGCCATTTGGCTAGATAGGGTTGAAGCGACACCGGCTTCAAAGAGGCGTGCTGGACGTACACCTCCAGGTGGTCTTGGAGGTTCTGTCCTACTCCGGGAAGGTCGGCCACCACGTCGATCCCCATCGATTCCAGATGCGCACGAGGCCCGATTCCCGAGAGCATCAGCAGCTGTGGTGAGTTGATTGACCCTCCGCAGAGGATCAATTCCGCTCCCTCCACCCGCCGCAGCTCACGTCCCTTGCGATATTCCACGCCGACCGCGCGGTCTCCCCGGAACAGGATCCGCGTGGCGTGCGCCCGGGTTATTAACGACAGATTGGGCCGGTTCATCACTGGATGCAGGTAAGCGCGGGAGGCGCTCAGTCGCCGTCCTCGGTGGCGGTTGGCGTCGAAGGCGGCGAAGCCCTCCTGCCGGTAGCCGTTCACATCGGTGGTGTTGGGGATCCCGGCCTGCTCTCCGGCTTCGAAAAAAGCCTGGAACAAGGGATTGGCGGCCGGTCCCCGCTCAAGGACGAGCGGCCCTTGGTCTCCCCGGTACTCATCGGCCCCCGCCAGAGTGGTTTCCAGTCGTTTGAAGTAAGGAAGGCAGTGGGCGTAGTCCCACGTCTGCATGCCGGGTTGGGACGCCCACTTTTCGAAGTCCATGGGGTTGCCGCGCTGGAAGATCATCCCGTTGATGGAACTGGATCCGCCCAGCACCTTGCCCCGCGCGTGATAGATGCGCCGCCCCCCCATGAAAGGTTCGGGCTCCGACTGGTATTTCCAGTCGTAGTACTTCGATCCGATCGGGTAGGTAAGAGCAGCCGGCATGTGGATGAAGACATCCCAGCGATAGTCGGGACGGCCTGCTTCCAATACCAGCACCCGGTGGGAAGGGTCGGCGCTGAGCCGGTTGGCCAGGGCGCACCCGGCCGATCCGCCGCCGATTATGAGGAAGTCGTATTTGTCCATTGCAGTCGGCGGTGGGAAGGATCAGTTCTTTTCGTTACGGGCTTGGTTGCCGTAACGAGGAAAACGAGACCGGTTTTCCAGTACCCCGATCGGCACATGACTGCGAATGTAGAGTTCCTCCCCACCGAAGTTGGGAGTGAAGTCCCAACCGATTCCCTGGCTACGCATCACCCGGCTTACGAACGCCCGACGCCGCTGGCTCTCTAGGATCTGGTCGGTTAGTTGTGCACTGTCCCATCTCGTGTTGATTTCCTTCTTGACGGCGGACAGGCCCTGGTCGCTGCGGGCCAGGTTGGCCAGTTCCTCCGGGTCGGCTTTCACATCGAACACCTGGTCGGGATCGCCGTCCGCTACCACGTACTTGGCCCCCTCGCGCTGCACCATGAACATGGGAGTCAGGGAGCCCTCGGCGTAGTACTCGCCGATGACTTCGTCGTGCCCCCGGTCACCGTAAAGGTGAGGGAGCAGGGATCTTCCATCCAGTTGGGTCGGGTAGTCGATTTCGGTGCGATCGGTGGCCAGGCCCACCATGGTCGGTCCCAGATCCACCAGCGACACCGCCTCAGATACCCGGCGGGGCTTCAGACGGTTCGGGCACCAAAAGATCAACGGCACCCGCACCGACCTTTCCAAGAAGCTCATCTTGAACCACAGGCCCCGCTCTCCCAGCATGTCCCCGTGATCGGAGGTGACGATGACGATGGTGTTGTCGGCCATGCCGGTTTCCTCCAGCGCCTTTCGCACCAAACCCACCCGTCGGTCGAAGTCGGAAACCGAGGCGTAATAAGCCCGGCGCGCGGCTCGGATCTGTTGTTCGGTCAAAACGATGTCGGAAGCCCCGATCGCCCAGCGCAGCCGGTCGCTGTGAGGGTCGCGGGGCGCTTTCTCAAAGGTAGTGAGGGGCATGTCGATGTCATCGTCGTTGTACAGGTTCCAGGTTTCGGGCCTTGCCAGGTAGGGGTCGTGGGGCTGGATGAAAGAGATGGTGAGCATAAAGGGACGTTCACTGGCCCGGGCGCGGTCATATATCCAGCGCTGGGCCCGGAAGGTGACCTCGTCGTCGTAGTCGATGTTCACCGCCGCCAGGGCGGTGCCGGCTTCGGTCACCACCTTCATGGTGTGGAACCAGTCCTGGCGTTCATCGGGCTGGTCCCAGCGGGGAGACCAGACGAAGTCGGCCGGGTAGGTATCGGTGGTGAGCCTTTCCTCGAACCCGTGCAACTGATCCGGCCCTATGAAGTGCATTTTGCCGGACAGGCAGGTCAGATAGCCTCGATCTGCCAGGTAGTGGGCGAAAGTCGGGATCTCGACAGACCACTCGGCGGCGTTGTCCCACGCTCCGATTCGGGCGGGTAGGCAGGAGGTCATCATCACGTATCGGGAAGGTCCGCACAGCGGCGAGTTGGTGTACGCCCAGTCGAAGGCGACCCCCTCGTCGGCCATGCGGGAGATGTGTGGCGCCAGCACCACGCGGTGCCCGTAACTGGGGAGAAAGTGAGGGGCCAACTGGTCGGCCATGATCAGGACGATGTTGGGTCTCTCCATTCCCGCAATGGTAGAAGATGTCCATTTCGGCCGCCTGCCGTTATTAGGAGTCATTTTTTGTATCCGTCTTCCCGAGGGGGTTCGAAAAGCAGGCGGGTCTTTGGGGTGTTTGGGTTTTCTATACTGAGAACCGGGTGTCTGGTTCAAGTTTTCGCGAATGACCTCGTACTTCGAGAACTACCTCTTTGTGGGCGCTTTTGCGCTTTTGGGGGTGGTGTTGGTGTTGGTGATGCTCGGAGTTGCGTCCATTCTGAGACCCAACAAACCCACGGCCGCCAAAAAGCTCACCTATGAGTGCGGGGTGGACCCGGTGGGCGAGGGATGGAGCCAGACCTACGTGCGCTACTACGTGTTCGGGCTGTTGTTCGTGATCTTCGATGTGGAGGCGGCTTTCATCTTTCCCTGGGCGATCCTTGCCGAGGAGTTGGGCGTGTTCGGACTGGTAGCGATCATTATCTTCATGCTGACCTTGGTGGAGGGACTGTTCTACGCCATCAAAAAAGGAGTCCTGCGGTGGGAGTGATCCAGCGCTTCGGGGCTCCTAAGCCGGTTAGTTGGCTGCTCAACTGGTCCCGGAGGTACTCCCTTTGGATGTTCCAATTCGGCTTGGCCTGTTGCGCTATCGAGATGATGGCTGCTTCCGGTCCCCGCTATGACTTCATGCGCTTTGGGATTATTCCTTTGCCCGCCTCGCCCCGGCAGGCCGACCTGATGGTGGTGGCCGGAACGGTCACCGACAAGATGGCGCCGTCGGTCAAGAGGCTGTACGACCAGATGCCCGAGCCCAAGTATGTGATCTCGATGGGATCCTGCTCCAACTGCGGGGGCCCCTATTGGGATTCCTACTCGGTCACCAAGGGAGTGGACCAGATCATCCCGGTGGACGTATACGTGCCCGGTTGCCCTCCCCGGCCTGAGGCGCTGATGGACGGGATCATTCTGCTTCAGGAAAAAATCAAGAACGAGAACATCAAAGAGAAGTGGAATGAGCGTGACCGCCAGCCCGCCTAATGTTGGGAGGGCGGAGGCCGACGCCGCGGGCGATGACCGTTCGCTGGCGGATCGGGCCGCCGAGGCGGTCGGCGGAGTTGTGCTGGAAGCATTGCAGACCGTCAAGGTGGGCGTCTCCTCTAACCGGTGGACCGAGACGCTGCGCATCGCCCGAGATGAGTTGAGGCTGAGGTTTTTCTCCTGGCTGTCCGCCATCCACTGGGCGAACGACCCGCAGGTAGGCGACTCGCTCGCCAACCAGGTGACCGAACGCTTGGAGCTTCTGTGCGCCGTCTCCGATGTGACCAGCGGAGACTTGGTGGTGTTCTCCACCGACCTAGACGCCACCGACCCCAGGGTGGAAAGCCTGATGGACGTTTACCCGGGCGCCGACTGGCACGAGCGGGAGTGCCGGGAGATGTTCGGGATCACCTTCGTCGGCCATCCCCGTCCCCAGAACCTCTACCTTCCCGACGCCTTCGAGGGCAACCCTCTGCTCAAGTCCTATCCGCTGCTCAGCAGGGAGGTCAAGCCCTGGCCCGGAGATGTGGATGTGGAGGACATGCCTGACACCGGGGGAGGTGGTTGAAATGACCCTGGGGCCCGACACCATGCGGCATCTCTCCGAGGTGTCGGTTTCCGTGGAGTTGGAGACTCCCGACATGACGCTCAACATCGGGCCCCAGCATCCTTCCACGCATGGAGTGTTGCGCCTGGTGGCCAAGGTGGACGGTGAGCGGGTCTTCGATGTGCAACCGGTGATCGGGTACATGCATCGCGGCTACGAGAAGCTGTCGGAGGTACGCACCTACCCCCAGATCACCGCCCTGATCAACCGCATCGACTGGGTGTCGGGATACGCCAACGAGATTCCTTTCATAGTGGCCGCCGAACGCCTGATGGGAGTGGAGCCGCCCGAACGCGCCCAGTACATCCGGCTGATCCTCACCGAGATGGCCCGCATCTCCTCTCATCTGGTGTTTCAGGCCTCCTATCCCCTGGAATTGGGAGCAGCCACCCCGCTGTTCTTTGCGCTGCGGGAACGGGAACGGGTGCTGGACCTCATCGAGTCGGTGACCGGAGGAAGGTTTCATCCCAACTTCAATCGCATCGGAGGGGTGAAACCGGCGGTGGGAGCGGGGCCCACCACCCGAAAGACCATTCAGGATCTTCCCGCCGGATTCCTGGCCGAGACCCGGGACGCCATGGACCGGGTGCTGGAAACGGTTGTTGAACTGGAGACCCTGGTGGGTGGCAACGAGATCTTCCTGGCCCGTACCAAAGGCGTAGGCATCGTGCCCGTCGACAAGGCCCTGGCCTACGGGGTGTCAGGTCCGATATTGCGGGCCTCGGGCGTGCCGTTCGACCTTAGGAAGGTCTCCGACTATCTGCCCTATGACCGGTTCGACTTCGAAATCCCCACCGGCAAGCGGGGCGACTGCTGGGATCGGTGGTGGGTGCGTCTCGAGGAGATTCGCCAGTCGGCATCCATCGTCCGCCAAGCGGTGGACACCATTCCCTCGGGACCTATTCAGGCCAAGGTGCCTCGCATCATCAAAGTCCCGGCCGGAGAGATTTACGTGCGGGCCGAAAACCCCAAAGGGGAGATGGGATATTACGTGGTCTCCGACGGGGGACTGGGTCCCTATCGGCTCAAGATCCGTTCCGCGTCATTCTCCAACATCTCCATTCTCCCGTGGGTGCTGGAGGGGATACTGGTGCCTGACATCATCGCTATTTTGGGGTCACTCGACTTCGTACTGGGGGATGTGGACCGATGAGTCCCTGGCTGGCGTTGCCGATCTGGCTGGTGGTGGTGGCCACCATCATCCCGGTGATGGGGATGGCGATCGGCTATGCGGAGATGAAGATCTCCGCCCACATGCAAAGCCGGATCGGACCCTACTTTGCGGGTGGCCGGTTCGGGTGGGCGCAGCTCATCGCGGACGGGGTCAAATTCTTCCAAAAAGAGGACCTGATTCCTGACAACGCCGACCGCCCGGTTTTCAAGATGGCCCCGGTGCTGGTGATGGTGGGGACAGTGGGCCTGTTCGTGGTGATTCCCTTCGGCCCCGGGCTCACCCCCCAGAACCTCGACCTGGGCATCTTCTACGCTCTGGCCATCTCTTCGATCGGCACTATCGGCGTTCTGATGGCCGGATGGTCGTCGGGCAACAAATACTCGTTGATCGGGGGCCTGCGAGCCGCCGGCCAGCTGATCGCCTACGAACTGCCGCTGGTGCTGGCGGTGGTGGGAGTGGTGATCCTGGCGGGCACCATGAGCCTCGACGGCATCGTGCAGGCGCAGATCTCCTGGTTCTCAGAAACCGGATGGTCGTGGGGGATGCCGTTTGTGATGGTGCAGGCGGTGGGTTTGGGCGTGTTCTTCATCGCTTCTTTGGCCGAGTTGTCCCGTATCCCCTTCGACATGCCCATCGCCGAGTCGGAGCTGGTGATGGGGTATTTGACCGAGTACTCGGGTTTTCGGTTCCTGTTTTTCTTCTTGGCCGAGTTCGCCAACATGTTCACCCTCTCGGCCATCGCCGCCACCCTATTCCTGGGCGGCTACTGGCTGCCCGGCATTCCCGACAGCATCCTGCAGTTTGTGGGGCCCCTGGTGCTGCTGGGCAAAATAGGGCTGTTTGTGTTCGTGAGCATCTGGATGCGGTGGACTTTCCCGCGCTTTCGGGAAGACCAGTTGCAATCACTGGCCTGGAAGTGGCTGGTCCCTATCTCGCTGGCCAACATTATTGTTACCGGGATCTTTAAGGTGGTGTTCTAGATGAAACTTGCCATTCCCGCCATTCCCGGTCTGGGGCTACTCAAAGGTATGAAGGTGACTCTGTTCACCCTCTTCACCCGACCGGTCACCGTCAACTACCCCAAGGTGAAGGAGACCCCCTCCCCCCGGGCGCGTGGGGTCATCGCTTTGGATCCAGAGGCTTGCACCGTGTGCATGCTGTGTGCCCGTCAGTGTCCCGACTGGTGCATATATATAGAAGGTCACAAGGAAGAACGCCCACCCTCGCGCCCCGGCGGACGACCCCGGGTGCGAGCAACTCTCGATCGGTTCGACATCGACTATGCCCTGTGCATGTATTGCGGAATCTGCGTGGAGGTCTGTCCCTTCGATGCCCTGTTCTGGAGCCCCGACTACGAGTACTCCGAAACCGAGATGGGAGGGATGCTCCACAACCAGGAACGCCTCCTCGAATGGCTGGGAACGGTGCCGGCCGCCCCGGCCCTGGAGAAGTAGATGGGCTTCGAGGACTGGATCTCCGAACCGCTCAACTGGGTGTTTTTGGCGGTGGGGCTGGCCACGGCTTTCTCGGGCTTTAGGGTGGTCACCTCCCCCAATGTGGTGCACGCCGCCCTGTTCCTGGTGGCGGCCCTGGCCGGAACGGCGGCTCTGTTCCTGTTGCTGGCGGCCGAGTTTCTGGCCTGGGTATTGGTGTTGGTCTACATAGGGGCGGTGATCGTATTGTTCTTGTTCGGGATCATGATCACCCGAGCGCCCACCGGGCGGGACGAAGGGGATATCGACCACAACCGCCGCCTGCCTGCCATCGTGGTCTCGGCGGGGCTCTTCGTTCTGCTGATGTGGGGTCTGATAAGCCAATGGGGCGATGTCACCATCGACCGGATCACCGCCGGCACCCCCACCGAGGTGATCGGGGAGGGCCTGCTGGGCCGGTTCGTGATTCCCTTCGAAGTGGTGGGATTCGTGCTGCTGGCGGCCCTGGTGGGCGGCATCACCATCGCTCGCCGCGACCTCAGCCCGGCCGAGGAGAGGGAGCGAGAGTCGAAGTGATCCTCAACCAGTTCCTCATCCTGGCCGCGTTTTTGTTCGTGATGGGTGTTTACGGACTGTTGGTGCGTCGCAATGCGGTTATGGTGCTTCTGTCGGTGGAACTGATGCTGGCCGCGGTCAACATCAACCTGGTGGCCATGGAGGCCTACTGGCAGACGCCGGAGGCGCTGGGACAGATTATGGCGGTTTTCATCATCACGGTGGCCGCTGCCGAAGTGGGGATCGGACTGGCCATTATCTTGCTGATCTTTCGTAACCGCCGCTCGGCCAACGTTGATGAACTGGACCTGATGAGATGGTAGGAACGGGCCTCACCCAAAGCCTGCTCTGGGCCGCCGAGGAAGGCGAATCCGTGTCGGCGGGAACCGGCGGTATCTGGGCGGAGTGGGCCGGTCTGATGCTCATCGGCCCCCTGCTGGCCTTTTTGGTGATCGTCCTGTTCGGAAAGAGGATGAAATACCAGGGGGCGGAAGTGGCCATTGCCGTGATGGCCTTCAACCTGATATGGTCCACCGCGCTTTTCCTGCTCAACATGGGATCGAAGGGGGTTCTCTACGAGAGGAGCATCGAGATCGCCTCGGTGGGCGGGGGACTGGTTTTCGAATTGGGCTGGATGGTGGACGGCCTCTCGATCATGATGTACTGGGTGGTGGCGGCGGTGGGCCTGGCCGTGTTCGTCTATGCCCACGGGTACATGAAGGGCGAGGTGCGGGTCACCTTCTTCTTCGCCGCCCTGTCGCTGTTCGCCGGGTCGATGCTGGTGTTGGTGGGAAGTCCCAACCTGGTGCAGCTGATCATCGGCTGGGAGGGCGTGGGTCTGGCATCCTATCTTCTGATTGGCCACCACTGGGAGCTGAAGGAGAATTCCTCGGCCGCCATGAAAGCTTTCTACACCAACAAGGTGGCCGATGTGGGCCTGATCATCGGGGTGGTGATCATCGGGGTGGTGATCGGCTCCTTCCACTTCTGGGACCTGGCCGCCGCATCGGCTGCGCACAGCGCCGCCTTGGGACCGGTGGCGGTTACGGCGGGTCTGCTGCTCTTTATCGGGGCTATGGGTAAAAGCGCTCAGTTCCCCTTCCACATCTGGCTGCCCGACGCCATGGCCGGCCCCACTCCGGTCTCTGCTCTGATGCACGCCGCAACCATGGTCACCGCCGGCATCTACCTGATGGCTCGCACTTTCCCGTTGTATCAGGAACTGGCCACCGCTGCCCGGCCGTGGATGATCGCGGCGGGGACCATAACCCTGTTTGGAATGGGACTCTTGGCGCTGGTGGCTAAAGACATCAAGAAGGTGCTGGCCTACTCAACGGTCAGCCAACTGGGCTACATGATGACTGCGATGGCCGCCGGGGGTTACACCGCCGGTCTCTTTCATCTTTTCACTCACGCCTTCTTTAAGGCGCTGTTGTTCCTGGGAGCCGGGTCGGTGATCCACGCCGTCCACTCCAACAACATGTCGGACATGGGGGGACTGCGCCGTTTCATGCCTCACACCTATCGGACCTTTGTCATCGGCGCCCTGGCGCTGGCTGGAGTCTTCCCCTTGGCGGGCTTCTGGTCGAAGGATGAGATCCTGGCCACCCTGGGACACGAGGGATACAACGCGGTGATGTGGATCGCGGTGGCGGGCGCGTTCGTCACCGCCTTTTACATGGCCCGGGCCGTCTCGCTCACCTTCTACGGGGAGTTCCGGGGTCATGGGGAACCTCACGAGTCGCCGCCCATCATGACCCGTCCCCTGTGGGCGCTGGCGATCCCCTCGGCGCTGGTGGGATTGGTGAACATTCCCGGACTCACCCTTCCCTGGGTGGGAAGCTTCACGTCCTGGCTGGCGGTGCGAAGCGTCCCAATGGGTGACCATCACGCCGAAGCCATCGACTGGGCCCTGGCCGGGGCAGGTCTGGCCGCGGCGGTGGCCGGCCTGTGGCTGGGATGGGTGGTTTTCAGTCCTTCCACCACCCAAGGCGCAGACCGTGATCAGCTGGAGATCCCCCTGCTCTATCCACTGCTCCGGCAGAAGTACTACCTGGATCATGCCGCTTTGGGCCTGGTGTGGGCCATCCGCTCTCCGATGGCCCGGGCGGTGAACTGGGTGAACGACTATGTTATCGACGGAGTGGTGAACATGGTGGGGGTGCTCTGTCAGGGCTTGGCCGCTTTGGTGTACGGCGGCATCGACCAACGTGGCATCGACGGGGTGGTGCACGGGGTGTCGATGGGCGCCTCGGGAATGGGGGGCCTGGTACGCCGGATTCAGAGCGGCCGCGTCCAGCAGTATGCTGGCCTGCTGGTGGCAGGTCTGCTGTTGCTGGTGGTCGTGGTCCTATTCGTCCTATGAGATACGGTATGGGAGACTGATACATGGAATTGTTCGAAAGCTGGGCTCTGAGCCTGATTGTCTTCCTGCCGATCGCGGGAGCGTTGGTGGCGCTGGCCATTCCCAAGGAACGGGAAGAGGCGGTGAAGCTGTGGGCGCTGCTGGTGAGTGGCGTGACCTTGCTATTGGCGGTGATAGTGGCCGTACGGTTCGACTACGGAGCGGCTGCTCAATTCCAGTTTGAAGTGGATCTGCCCTGGATCGGGGCGATCGGCGCCAACTATCACGTCGGACTGGACGGGATCAGCCTTCCGCTGCTGGTGCTGTCGGCTCTGATCGTGGTGCTGTGCGTCATCTACTCCTGGAAGCACTGGGACGAACCCCGCAATCCCCGGGCCTTTCTCAGTCTGATGCTGATCCTCGCCACCGGAATGAACGGGACTTTCGTGGCCCTGGATCTGGTGCTGTTCTTCATCTTCTTCGAACTGGTGCTTTTGCCCATGTATTTCATGATCGGAATCTGGGGGGACCGCTCCATGCGAAAGATCCCCGGGTTCAAAAAAGAGGTGGAGACCCGGCTCTATGCCGCCATCAAGTTCTTCATTTTCACCCTGTTCGGCTCGGCCTTCATGTTGCTGGGCTTCTTGGCGCTGTATTTCAAGTCGGGTACCGGGGGGCTTCACCCCACCTTCGACATCCCTGAACTGATCGGACGGGGCTTCATCTTCCAGGGGACCTTCGCCTGGCTGGTGTTCGGGGCGATGTTCCTGGGCTTCGCGGTGAAAGTGCCGATGTGGCCGTTCCACACCTGGCTCCCCGACGCTCACACCGCCGCTCCCACGGTGGGTTCGGTGCTGCTGGCCGCCATTCTCCTGAAACTCGGTTCGTACGCCTTCATCCGGATCGCCATTCCCATCCTCCCCGATACCGCCCGGGAGTGGGCGCCGTTCATTGCGGTGCTGAGTGTGATCGGCATCATCTACGGGTCATTGGCGTGCCTCGCTCAGACCGACCTCAAACGGCTGATAGCCTTTTCCTCGGTGGGACACATGGGATTTGTGATGCTGGGCATCGCCACCCTCACCGAGGTGGGAATCAACGCCGCCATCATCGGGATGGTGGCGCACGGGCTGATCACGGGTCTGCTCTTCTTCCTGGCCGGGTCGATGCATCATCGTTACCACACCCGGGAGATGTCTCGGCTGGGTGGCAACCTCAAGCTGATGCCCATGCTGGGCGGGATACTGGGGTTCACGGCCATGGCCAGCCTGGGCCTGCCCGGCCTAGCCGGTTTCTGGGGTGAATTCATGGCCCTGTTGGGTTCCTACCAGCCGTTGCCGGGCCTTTCCACCGGCTTTTTCCGCACCGCCATGGTGATCGGCGCCATCGGTACGGTGCTCACTGCGGGGTACATGCTGTGGATGCTGCAGAAGGTCAACCTTGGTGAGCCATCCGCCGAGTGGAAGGGAAGAAAGTTCCACGATGTCGACCGCTATGAAATGATCGCCTGGGTCCCCCTGATCGTGTTGATCGTGGCGGTGGGGGTCTATCCCAAGCTGGTGCTGGGGGTTACCGCCGACGCGGTGACGAGTCTGGTGGACACGGCCTTCCGGTCAGTCATCGGAGGCTGAGCGAATGCCGCACATCGACTACCTGGCCATTGCGCCCGAGTTGGTGGTGGCGGTGACGCTATTGGTGGTGCTGGCGGTCGATCTCTTCCTGCCCCGGGATCGCAAATACTGGGTAGCGGCCCTAGCGGTGGTGGGAACCACCCTGGCCATGGTGCCGGTGATCCTCCTGGCGGTCTCCGGCGAGCAGTATTCGATGTTCGACGGCTCCTATGTGGTCGATCCCTTCGCGCTGGTGCTCAAAGGCGTGTTCCTAGTCGCCGCCTACCTGGTGCTGTTGATCTCGGTCTCCTATGTGGAGTCGGATCGCTACTACCAGGGTGAGTATTACCTGTTGCTGCTCTCTTCCCTGTTGGGCTCCATGGTCTTGACCTCGGCGCGGGATCTGGTGGTGCTGTTCGTGGCTCTGGAGCTGACCACCGGGCCGCTCTTCTTGCTGGCGGGATGGCGGAAGGGCGACCTACGTTCCAACGAGGCCTCCCTCAAGTTCTTCATAATTGGGGTGTTGTCCACCGGTCTGATGCTCTATGGGATCTCGCTTCTCTTCGGCCTCACCGGTGAACTCGCCTTCGACGGGATCCGGGAAGCTATCGCGGCGGGCGGACTGGCGTCCGAACCGGTGCTGGGATTGGCGGTGATGCTGATCCTGGTGGGGTTCGGCTTCAAGGTGTCGGCCGTCCCCTTTCACTTCTGGGCGCCTGACACCTATCAGGGTTCTCCTCCTCCCGTCACCGCCTACCTGTCGGTTTCCTCCAAGCTGGCCGGGTTCGTGGCCATGCTGGTGGTGGTCTATCTGGCGTTACCGGCCGCCACCGAGTTCTGGGGGCCGGCCCTGTGGTTGATGGCGGCCGCCTCCATGACCGTGGGCAACCTCTCTGCTCTGCGCCAGACTCATGTGATCCGCCTTTTGGCCTATTCGTCGGTGGCGCAGGCCGGATTCATGCTGGTTCCTTTCGCCGGAGCGGCGATTGCCCAGGACGGATTGGCGGAAGGGTTGAGCGCCACGGTCGTCTATCTGGTGATCTACGCGGTGATGAACCTGGGCGCCTTTGCGGTGGTGATCGCCGCCGGGCGTCGCATCGGAAGCTATGAGATCTCCGACTGGGCGGGTCTGGGTTCCTATGCGCCCCGTCTGGGAGTGATGCTGGCGGTGTTCTTCCTCTCCTTGGCCGGGCTTCCTCCTCTGGCCGGGTGGTTCGCCAAGTTCGTAATGTTCCGGTCGGTGCTCTTATCCACCGGCGCGGCGGGAACCTGGCTGGCGGTGATCGCCGCGGTGAATGCGGTGTTGGCCTTCTACTACTACGCCCGGGTGGTGAAGAGCGCCTGGTTCGATAAGGCGCCCAAGTCGATCCCCGAGGACACCGAAACCGGTCCGACCGGCCCTTTGAGCCTGGCCATGGCCCTGTCGCTGGTGGTGGTGGTAGTGGTAGGTGTCTTTCCAGGAATAGCAGCCTTTTTCGGCGACGCCGCGGCGGGTCTGATTCCCTGATCCGGTCTGCTGGTCTCGCTGAAAGGCGTGTTCCGTTAGCCTGTCGTATCGCGAAGTTGTAGCGACGGTACCAGTTGACTTTTGGCCACATCTCGTGTTCCGAAATCTGCGGCAGGCGGTCTGTCTGTTCAGAGTGCGCACCAATGCTCTCCGTCGCCCCAGGGCGGATTGGCTCGAGCAACTGGAAAGAGGTCTGACCCTGGTGAACACCACCCTGGGATAGGCCCAGCAATCCTGGTGGCCCGAGTTGGTCTGCGGACCGCACGATGAATTGATCCGCCGCATCTCAAACTTCCGACGCGCCAGCAAAGGAACATCCTTCTTGATACATTGACGCTACTGCAACTTCGAAGAGGCCGACCTCGAGCATCCCATCATCACCACCCGCAAGTACCGCACCGAAGGATTCTCCCTTATTGCGGCATACAAAGGACCGATTTGAGTCGCCGGAGGGAGCAAGGAGCAGCAAGATTGCACAACCCCACACCTGATGCTCCGCAAGTGTCTTGCCAGGTTCGGGTGGGCACTTTAGCTGTGAAGAGCCTGACGTAATGCTGCCGTTGTCACTGCCGCCCATCTCTGGCTGTTCTCGGACGGCACCATGAGATCGCTTCCGTGGAAAGCCCCAGGGAACACATGCAACTCGGTGGGGACGCCCGCCTGTATTAGCCGCTGCGCGTACTCGATGTCCTCATCCAAGAAGAGGTCGAGTTCACCCACGATGATGAATGCCGGGGGCAAGCCCGACAGGTCTTCGGCTCTGGCTGGTGAGGCGTATGGCGATACGTCGTCGGAGCCGGCCGGCTTTCCCAACAGAGCGCTCCACCCGGCAATGTTGGCGTTTCGGTTCCACACCTTGGGGTGCTGGACATAGTGGCTGGAGTGTGTGATATTCCGGTCGTCCAGCATGGGATAGATGAGTTGCTGGAAGATGATCTCCACCTCTTCCCGGTCTCTGGCCAATAGAGCCAAAGCCGCGGCCAACCCGCCACCTGCCGAGGCGCCGCCGATGGCGATCCGCCCCCGATCCACTCCCAAACTCTCAGAGTTGTCCGCGAACCACTTCAATCCCGCATAGCAGTCCTCTATCGGCGCCGGGTGCGGATGCTCGGGCGCCAGCCGGTATTCCACCGACGCCACCACACATCCCATCTCGACGGCCACTGCCTTGCGATCGAGGTCGTTCATGGAAACATCCCCGAGCACCATCCCCCCACCGTGGATCCAATACATGCCAGGGACCGGTTTCTCGACACTGGTTGGGGTGTAGACACGGACCATCACATCAGGGTCTCCGGGAGCTCCCGGCACCCAATGGTCTTCCACATCCACTCCCGGGACATCCGGAGCGGAGGCAAACATCGCAGCCATCATGCCGTCGATAGCAGCCCGAGCAGCAGGAATGTCAGATAGATCCAGCAGGCTCTCGGGGATCATCTCCAAAACGGCTTTGCTTTGCTCATCAAGGCGATCTTCGAAATTCATCTTGACCTCTCCTTCGTGGTGGGTTGCACTTGTAGTTCCATGGTATTCCGCAACCACTCACCAAGGATGCCTATCGCCGGGCCTGTTTATTGTCCGGCTTAAGGCACGCGCAACAGGCCGATCTGCGTCCTATCCGAATCGATGCCGCCCAGTTGGAGACACCCCACGGCTAGCCGCCCGCGCTCAGCCACTTGTCCCAAAGCAGGTAGACGAAGGAAAGACATATCCCCACTGCAACCAGGGTGGCAGTCCAGACCGCAATCCGGCGGTGTCTTTCCTCCCAGACGGCGTGCGCCGAGCCCAAGACCTCTCCGTTCACGGCTTCTGTGGCAGGCCGCATTCGGTTATTGAGATTCCCCCGATAGGCGTGGAAGGCGGAAGACACGATTGCTGTGGAGAAAAGAACCGTGAACATCTCAGCCAGCCATCCTGTCCATCCCGTCCATCCCGTCAGAACGGGACGCACGAACACCGCCAAGGAAACAGCCGCGGCGCCGTATACGATCATGGTGAGAAGCTGCACCGGGTCAAGGCGGCTTCGAACCAGGGTCGGCGTGGGGGCCAAGTGTCCCTTCTTCGACGAATGTGGGTCGGACAGGGCGTGTCTCCCGGAAGTGGCAGAGGAGGCACTTGCCAGGCGAAGACTCAAAACCAGGATGAAAACGCCGGCCAGCAGGATCAATGAGCCGAAGTACTTTTCGCTTCCCCATGAAGGGCCCTGGTCACGGAAGTACACAACCGTCCCCGCCGCCCACAAAGACAATATGGCCGACTTGAAACCTGGTCCGATCTCGACTTCCGAATTGATCAGGATGTTCGCGGAAATGATGGCGCAGGTTCCGATGATCAGGTAATCGACCCGCGGTATGTTGACTTCCCAGAACAACGCCAGCCATAGCACTGCGAACACCGGCTCCGCATAACCCAGGGCATTGATGCCGAGGGCGCGGGTGATCAGGTTGGCATGACGCCAGAGGATGGAACTCCCGACCCGGAGGGTGGCGCCGAGGATCAGTCCAACCAGGATGACATCCAGTTGCATCCCTTCGGATGCGGCCAGGCTGAAGGCTATCTTTGCGGGGGCGGTGAAAGCATTGCTGAGACATATCACCACGGTGATGAAGAACAACTCCATGCTGCGGGTATCTGTCGAGTCGCTTCGGGCCTGGCATTTGCGGGCCATGGCCGCCGCCCATGAAAAGGAGAAGATATTGAAAGAGATCAGTACTCCGCTGGCCAGGACCAGGGCGAAGCCGATATAGGACGAGTCCGATGTCCAATCTAAGCGATTCTGCGTGCTCGATTGAGCCAACACCACGTAGGCCAGGCCAATCAGGCTGAAGACCATCAGCACCACCAGCGAAGCCGTGACCCGCCGATATCGCGACGGCCCCGCTTGTCTGCCTTTGAAAACCCGGCTGAGAAGGAACACGAAGACGATCGGCCAGCACCCCCACAATATGGTGGCCACGGTGGCGTCGATGAACCTGGTGGCCCAGGCGAAGAAGGTGAAATCGAAAGTGCCGAGCAGGATGAAGAGCATCGGCCAACTGACCATATTCTTTCGGATGAGGGCAACAATGCGGGGATCGCGCAGCAGCGATCCGTACCTGGCCCTCAGAAAGACCAGAGCGCCTATCGATGTGCCTCCCGATAGGAAGGCTCCAAAGAGAAACGGGCTGTCAGGCGCCCCCGCCACCACCATGGCAAGAGGTACCACCGAGATCCCCAGCACCGATACCAGCAGGTATATGGCCGCGGTTCGGCTGCGATCTACCTGGGAGGAGACACTCGACATTAATGGCACACTAGCGTTTTTCGAGGCCCTCCGTCAGGGGAACGAAACCCAACCTTTCAGGAGGTAAATCTCGGGGGGCGGTTAGGTCAAGCCATCCCGCGGGCTACAGGACGCAGAATTCGTTGCCCTCGGGGTCGGTCATCACCACCCATTTGCCCACCGGCTCATCGAATCGGGCCACCTCGGTGGCACCTCTTTTGATCAAAGCCGAGATTCTGGCTTCCCGGTTTCGGTCGTGTTGGTCTTCAGGCAGTGAGCGGTCGATGATGTCGATGTCAAGATGCCAGCGGTTCTTGACGATCTTTTTCTCCGGAACCTTTTGGAACAAGATCCTCGGCCCCACCCCGTGCGGATCAATGACTGCCGAGTAGCGTTCCCGTTCTTCTGCCGACAGGTCCAAAGCGTCTGCGAACGCCTCCCACGTTTCAAATCCCTCAGGAGGCGGCTGCAGAACATACCCCAGGGCGAAGCCCCAGAACTGAGCCAGTTTGTTCGGATCTGCGGCATCAACGGTGACCGCTTTGATACGGGTCGGATGGGGGTGGGTGATGAGAGTCATAGGGCCGAGATTATCAGGGGCTTGCCGCTATTGTGACAGGGCGCTTGCAGCTCTCTGGAGGGCCGCTCGGCAGGGTTCCACCACCGGGATTCCGAGGTCGCCAGCCAGCCTATCCGCCATCTTGGTCATGCCCGCGCACCCCAGCACCAGAACTTCGGCTTGTGCCTCCCGAAGCCGGGTTCCGGCGGCCAGCACATCCTGGTAGGCCTCCTCGCTTTCCAGGTCCAGCACCCCCCGCCCGCAGGCAATCTCTCCCACTATGTTCTCGGTGGCGCCCAGCTTCTCCCAGTAGATCTGATGGCGGGGGATGGCTTTGTCCAGCCCGGCGATGATGCCTACCGAAGGGGAGATCTGCAAGGCCGCCCAGATGGAAGACTCAGCGATTCCGAACACCGGCGACGAAAACTCCTGGCGGGCCGCAGCGAGGCCGGGGTCTGAAAAACACCCGACCACGTAGGCATCGGCGGGGTGACTGCGGAGGGTCTCCAGCATGGAGGAGACCGAATCAATCACATCCTGGTCGCACTCGATGGCTGCCGGACCCTCCCGGTTGGTTAGTACCTCCACCTCCAGGTCGGAATCGACCGACTCGGAGGCGGCTTTGGCCAACTGCCGGGTGATGTACTCGGTGCTGTTGGGGTTGATCATCACAACTTTGCCGTTCATGCATCCTCCTTGGTGAGTAGCTCGATCATTTCCCAGAGACGCTGGACATGGCGGGCTACGGTGTTGGTCTGGCCGATAGACACCCGGATGAAAGGACGATCACCCAGAACCGAGGCGGTTACGTATGCCCAGCCGGAAGAGTTGATCCCTTCCGCCAGCCGGGAGGTTTGTTCATCGCTCCCGCTATGACGGAAAGAGACCAGGGAAAAGGTGGTGGGCGCCACCAACTCGAGATGAGGATGGGCCTCAATGTTCTCGGTCAGCCAGCGGGCGAGACGGATGTGTTCCCGAACAACTTCCCGGATCCCTTCCGCGCCGTAGGAGCGGAGTACGAACCACAGCTTCAGGGCCCGAAAGCGTCTTCCCAACGGCACCTGCCAGTCGCGGTAGTCGATCACTTCCCCTCCTGCGGTGGCCTGGTTGCGAAGATACGGCGGGGTGATGCTGAGAGCTTCGATAACCGGGCGCCGGTCTGCCCAGTACATGGCAGAGCAGTCGAAATTGGTGAACATCCATTTGTGGGGGTTGAAGACATAGCTGTCCACCAACTCCAAACCATCCTGATAATGGCGGAACTCGGGACAGATCATGGCCGTGCCCGAAAAGGCCGCGTCCACATGGTGCCACATACCCTCCGAGCGGGCGATCTCGCCAATGGCGCGCAGGGGATCCACTGCGGTGGTGCCGGTGGTGCCCACTGTGCTCGCCACAAATGCCGGAGTCAATCCACCCGCTCGGTCGGCGGTGATCGCCTGGGAAAGAGCCGCGGGGGACATTTGTTGCACGGCGTCCGTCTCCACCAGTCGCAGATGGCCCACTCCCGCCACTCGAACGCCTTTCTCCACCGAGGAGTGTGCCTGGGCCGAGGTGTAGGCCACCAGATCGTCGGCGGACGCCCGGCGGGAATTGATGTGACGGGCGATCACTACCGCCAAATGAGTCGCTTCCGAGGAACTGCCCTGGATCACTCCGCCGCCCGGTCCGGTGGTCTTCCATCCCTGAGGTAAGCCCATCAGGTCCACCATCCAGTCCATCACCTGGGCTTCAACCTCGGTGCAGGCCGGACTGGTGGCCCACATCATCCCCTGCACGCCCAGTCCGGCGGCGGCCAACTCGCCCAACACCGCCGGAGGGGAGGAGTTGGCGGGGAAAAAGGCGAACCATCCGGGCGACTGCCAGTGAGCGATGCCGGGCATTACGATCTCGTCAAGGTCGGCCATGATGGCATCGAAAGGCTCGGGGCGTTCAGGGGCATGCAAAGGCATCCGTGAGCGGATCTCACCCGGCTTGACGTCGGGAAGGATCCGCATGCTCTCGATGTTCTCCCAATAATCGGCGAGCCAGTCGATCAGCCGGTACCCGTGCTTGCGGAATTCTGCGGTGTCCATCCGCCTCAGGCTAGTTGTGGCCTCAGGCGCGACACATGACGCAAAAGCCCGAGAGACATATCAAAGACGTATCAAATAGCTATAGAATCTATAGGAAAAACCTGTGGGTTTTGATCAGTCGGTGCCTTGTGTAGGAAGTGTTATGTATATAGAACATATCAAAAACGTATAGAATCTATAGGTCTGTATGAAAAGACCACCGCCAGCCCCTCAAATCAGTGAGCTTTTCGACAAGTTCGTTGGAGATCGGATACCGGCAGCGATCGTTTCCGGTCAGATTGGTCCAGCCGTGGGTGGTCGCTATTTGCATTGGGAGCAACTTCGGCACCGCCCTCCTCCTGAGGGGTTATCAAAGGAGCAGTGGTGGCTCGGTGTCAAATGGGCGCGGGGGCAGGGCCGACGGGCGTTGCCGTTTAATGATGTTGATGGGAAGCCTTTCACCTACATCCTGACCGATGAAGCGCTTTCTTTGATGCATCAGATTGAACAGCAGGCCGCTGGGAGAATGGGTTTCGCCGAAAAAGGCATAAGCCCTAGGGATCGATATCGCTATGTCGTATCGGGCTTGATGGAGGAAGCCATTGCATCAAGCCTGCTTGAGGGTGCTGCCACCACCCGTCATGAAGCAAAGCAGCTACTTCACTCAGGCAGATCTCCTCGGACGGAAGCTGAACGGATGGTGGTTAACAACTACCTGACCATGCAGCGCATCAGCAAGGATTATCAGGATCGTCTAACGCCGGAGAAGGTGTTGGAAATTCACCGGACGGTCACTGAAGGGATCCTAAAACGCCCAGAGGATGCAGGTCGCATGCAAGGGCCCGGTGAGGAGCGGGTTGTTGTTGGCCATCCTACCGAGGATCGCACATTTCATGTGCCGCCTCCTGCCGATGAACTTCCCTCGCGGATGGAATCGCTAGTGGCCTTCGCTAACGACGTGGGGTCTGAGCCATTTGTGCATCCTTTGGTGCGGGCCATCGCCCTGCACTTCTATCTGGCATACATTCATCCCTTTGTAGAAGGAAACGGCAGGACAGCTCGGGCCTTGTTTTACCGGTCTTTGTTACGTCAGGGGTACTGGTTGGCTGAGTACATCTCCATCTCTCGGCTACTTCGCCAAGCCCCTGCACAATACGGAAGGGCCTTGCTCTTCACAGAAACTGATGGTGGAGACTTCACGTACTTCCTACTTCACCAACTTGATGTTCTGCGCCGTTCGGTTGTGGAGCTATGGAGCTACATAGATGACGAGGCCGCCGAGTTGAGACAGGTTGAGCAGGCACTCCGTGGTGACTCGAATCTCAACCATCGGCAGATTGCCTTATTGAGCCACGCATTGCGACACCGGGATGCTTTCTACACCATTCAGTGGCAGCAGACTAGACATGGGATCACCTACCCCACTGCCCATAGCGACATGATGGAGTTATATGAAACGGGACTGCTAAGACGTCGCAAGGTAGGCAAGCAACATCGTTACTTCTTAGCAACGGAGAGATTGGAGGACTTCTTAGGCCCATCGGTGGGGGACTGAGCATGAGTGTCCAAGACCTCCTTGGTTGTCAGTAGTAACGAATGACTATTACCGAGGAATGACCACCCGCTGGGGGAGGGGAGTGCCTGATGGTGGACTCTCCGGTGGGGCAGGAAACTCTCGGGGTTCGTCGAAGATGTGGATGCCGTCCACCGACACTGCCACCCGGTCGCCGGGGGCAAGGGCCGGCTGGGGCCAGCAGCGGGCTCGGAGAGTGATGTCTCCCGGCAGCTTCACCGATAGCAGTTGGTCGTGTCCGAAGAATTCCCGGTAGACAATCACCGCGGTTCCCTGGGCATGGGGAAAGACAGTGACCGACTCCGGGCGGACCATCACCTTCACCGAACCAGAGCGGGTGGTGGGAAAGGTGCCGAATGGGGTGGTGATTCTCCCAGATCGGGCCTCGGCTTCGAAGAAGTCGGCGTCGCCCAGGAATTCGGCCACCCAGGATGTGGCGGGGTTTCGATAGACGTAGTCGGGGGGTCCGGTCTGTACCACCTTGCCGTCATTCATCAGAGCCAGCCGGTCGCTGACGGCCAGAGCCTCCTCCTGATCGTGGGTGACCATGATGGCGGTGGTCTCGGCATCGTGGAGTATCGACCTGACCTCGGCTCGCAGCCGTTTGCGCAGAGCCGCATCCAGGTTGGAAAAGGGTTCATCTGCCAATATCACCTGGGGGCGGGGCGCCAACGCCCTTGCCAGAGCCACTCGCTGTTGCTGACCGGCGGAGAGTGCATGTGGCATTCGGTTCTCCAAACCGGCCAATCTCACCATTTCCAGCACTTCTGACACCCGGCGGGAACGCCCCTCGGCGCCAAGTCCGAACGCCACATTCCGAGCCACATTGAGATGAGGGAACAGTGCATAGTCCTGAAAAACCATTCCCACTTGGCGCCGCTCGGGAGGTATGAAAATGTTGGGACCGTTGACGGTTTGCCCGTTGACCCTTACCGTTCCCGAGTCCGGCCGTTCGAAGCCGGCCAGAATCCGCAAAGCTGTGGTCTTGCCCACTCCCGAGGGCCCCAATACGGTCAGAAGGGCGCCGCTCTCCACTTCCAGGGTGAAGCCGTCCAAGGCAACGGTGCCCGAAAAGCTCTTGTGCAGAGCATGGGCGGAGAGGGGGCGGTGGCTAGCGGATGAGTTCATGGCGTGTGACGATGGCCAGGGGAAGGGACGCTACCAAGAGCAAGAGCAGACCGGCCAATGCACCCTGAGTGTAAAAGCCTTCACCGGTTGCGCTCCAAACCCGGATGGCCAGAGTCTCGAAACCGGCCGGACGCAGTAGCAGGGTGGCGGGGAGTTCCCGCAGGGTAGTCAGAAAGACCAGCGCGGCGCCTGATAACAACCCGGGCGCCATGAGGGGTAGGGTGACGCTCATGAAGGTGCGTGACGGTGACTTTCCCAGACTGCGAGATGCTTCCTCCATGGAAGGTGACACCCTTCCCAAAGAGTCCCGGGTGGGTCCCAGGATCTGTGGCAGGAACATGATCACGTAGACGCCTATCAGCAGCACGAGAGTTTGATAAAGGGGTCGGGCCATCCGTAGAGAGAAAACGATCATCGCCATTCCCACCGCTATGTGTGGGACGCCGTAGAGTGACCAAGCCCCACCTTCCAAGAGGCCTGCCCAACGGTTGCGATATCGAGTGGTGACCATCGACACCGGGATTACCATGACGGCTGCCGCCACTGCCGTCAGCAGCGCCACCCAAATCGAACGACCCATCTCTGCCCAGGGCGCCCCGGCCAGGGCACCGGATACCAAACCCCTCACCATCCAGGCTGTGAGCACCACTATCGGAACCAGCAGGGACAGGGTCACCACGCCCCCCAGAAACCCCCACCCGATCACCTTTCCCGCTCGGCCTAATCGGACCGTTGCCGCGGTACGTCGGGGCCTGGCCGTGAACCACACTCCCCGGGCGCGGGTGCTTCGCTCTATCCAGACGATGAGTACCGCTGCCGCGGCGAGCACTGCCGCCAGGCCCAGGGCAGGTCGCCGATCAATGCGTCCGGCGTATTCCAGATAGATGGCGCGTGTGAAAGTGTCGTAGCGAAGCAGGGAGACCGCGCCGAAATCCGACAGGGTATAGAGCCCAACCAAGAGAGCCCCGGCTGTCAAGGCGGGTCGCAGTTGGGGAAGGGTGACTTTCCAGAACACCTTCATGCGTCCGGCGCCCAATCCACGGGCAGCTTCTTCCAGGCTGGGATTGAGAGACCGCATGGCCGGCGCCACGACCAGGTGCACCAGTGGAACGGAGATGAGGGTGAGCACCAACCAGGCCGCCCAGAACCCGGAGGGATAGCCGATGATGTCCCCGCCCATCCACACGGAGACCGCCGAGAGCACTCCGTCGGCGCCGGTGGCCCCGAGCAGGGTGAGGGCGCCCACGAACGAGGGGACTGCGAAGGGGATGATGATCAGAACGGTGGCCAGTCCCTTTCCGGGCAGGTCCGTTCTGGACACCAGCCAGGCGCTGGCCCCGCCGATCAGTGAAGAGGTCAAGGTGACGGCCCCGCTCAGCGCGCCGGTGTTGGCTGCCAACTCCAATAGGCGCCCGACGGGCACGGTGGTGACCACCCCGCTCACCAGCCCGTATGCAAGAGCCCCCAGAGGCGCGGCGGCAGGCAGCATCACCACCCCGGCCAGCACCCACCACCAAGTGTTTGGGGGTAGCGCTTTGAGCCGTGAGATCGGCCGCGCTACCCCCATCATTGTTACGGCGACTTACAGGAGCCCCGCCTCGGCGACCAACTCGGTAGCCCGTTCCAGAGCTGAGTGCAGGTCGGAGAGATCGATATCCGGGGTGGGAATGGAGTCGATGGGCGGGAGGCTGGCCGCTGGCTTCGCTCCTGCCGCCAGGGGATACTCGTAGGTCTGCTCGGCGAAGTATCGCTGGCTGGTTTCCGACAGCAGGAACTCCACGAAGCTATGGGCGTCTTCAGACTGTTCCGAGTTGGCCAGCACTGACACTCCCGAAGGCATGACCAGGCTTCCCGGATCGCCGGCCGAGAGGAAGTGATTGGCCGCCCGCTTTCCCCCTCCTTCAGCCTGCAAACGCAACAGGTAATAGTGGTTCACCAGCCCCAGCCCGACTTCTCCGGCATCGGCCGCAGCCACGATAGAGGAGTTATTGGGAAAGTCCAGGGGATCCAAGGCGGCCAGGGCCTCCAACCACTCCAGGGTCGCGCTCTCGCCGCGGTCGAGGATCATCGCCGCTACGAATGCCAGGAAGGAGCCGTTGGTGGGGGCCACCCCGATTATGTTTGACCAGCGGGGGTTGAGCAGATCGTCGATACTGTGAGGAAGTTCGCTCACCTGGACCTGATCCCGGTCATAGACGATCGCCCTTATCCGTCCCGAGATCCCTACCCAGCGATGGGCACGGTCACGGAACCGGGGAGGCACCGCGGAAACGACCTCGGAGGGAAGGGCTGCCATCAGTGGGGCAACCAGTCCGAGGGAGGCGGGATCCTGGGCGAGGAACACGTCTGCATCGGTGGAGGATCCTTCTTCCAACAGGGTGGAGGCCAACTCTGTACTTCCTGCGTATCTGACTTCCACTTCCAAGCCGCTTGACTCACGGAACTCTTCGATCAGTGGACCGACCAACTCTTCACTTCGGCCCGAATAGATCAGCACCGGGTCGCTCCCGCCTCCACAGGCCCCGATCGCAAGACCCAATACCGCGGCTAACGGCAACAAGAGACGAATAGTTCGATTGGGGGTGGATGTGGAAAACACCGTCACTTCCTTCCGTTTAGAAAACAGCGAATGTGTTTATTTTATTAGACCTACCGTGGTTTGTCATATTAGCGGCTGCGGGTATGGTCGAGGCAGCCGGGAAGATAAGCGGATGGGTGTTCTCCATGACCTGGAAGGGCGGGTCGCCGCCGCCCCACCGGCCTGACCGAAAGGCTTCCCTGCCGGCGATGGCCGGGGTAGTGGTGATAGTCTCATAGAGTCGAACCGGTACCAGTCAACAGATAGGAATTACAAAAGTGGAGTTGTCGGCGGTGATGCGCACCATGTCGGGAGTGCGGCGCTATCTGCCCCAGGATGTGCCTGATGAGGTGATATACGGGGCGCTGGACGACGCCCGTTTTGCGCCCAGTGGCGGCAACCGCCAGCCGTGGCGGGTGGTGGTGGTGCGGGACCTCGACCTGCGAAAAAAGGTGAGCGAGATCAGTACCCGGGAGTGGAAGGCCTACACCGCCAAGTGGTATCCCCCTCCCGAGGAAATGACCGCGGACAAGGCCAAGAAGCTGCGGGAGGGCACCGAATATCATGCCAATTTGCACCAGGTGCCGGTGCATCTGTTCATCTGGGCTCACCTGGGGTCGCTGGCGCTCACCGACCGCAACCTGGATCGAGTGAGCTTTGTAGGCGGCGGATCGATATACCCCTTTGTACAGAATCTTCAACTGGCCCTTTCCGTGCGGGGAGTGGGATCTCGGATCACCGCACTGGCAGTAGCCGCCGAGCCGGAGTGGGCGGAGTTGATGTCGGTTCCCGAAGGCTATGGGGTGGCGGCGGTGATGACCATCGGGTATCCGGAATGGAAGGCCACCCGACTCTCTCGCAATAGGGTGGAAAGCTTTGCCCGCCACGAGTCATTCGACGGGCCGCCACTCACCAATTCCCCTTTAGGAGGTTGATACATATATGGACGTGATGAAGGAATGGCCCGCCGACCGGTGGCCCGGGCACTCTGGGAACTGGGGCCGGTGGCCCAACGACCTGGGGACTCTCAACCTGCTAACCTCCGAGGCTACCCTGCGCGGTGCCGCGGCGGTGCAAAGTGGGAAAACCCTTCCCCTCTCCCGGCCGCTAGATCTGAAGGAGACACACCAGCGTTTCGTCGATCCGTTCGTAGTGCACGAGATTATCAAGGCCGACGAGGGAGGTTATGAGGAGGGAGACCTCACCCAGTCCGCCGCCGATCGACTCTCCACCCGGGTGCACGGGATGACCCACACCCACATCGACGCCCTAGCCCATATGGGATATCGGGGGCGCACTTTCAACGGCCATTACTTTCCGGATGTGGTCACCATGTCGGAAGGGGTCAAGAAGACGGAAATGGACGTCACTCCTCTGGCGGCCATTGCTACCCGCGCCGTGTTCATAGATGTTGCCGGCCGTCGTGGTGTGGAGGCCTTGGATCCGGGAGATTCGGTGTGGCCCGGAGACCTGGAGTACGCGTTGGAGAGGATCGAGCCTGGCGACGTGGTGGTGATCCGCATCGGCGGGACCATCAGGGTGGGAAAGGCGGCCACCGGAGATAGCGAGCACGGCACCTGGCATCACGGCACCTGGGCCGGCCTCGACACCGACTGCATCGATCTCCTGGCAACCCGGGATGTGAGCCTGGTGGCCACCGACTCGCCGGCTGACACCTTTCCGCATCGCCATGAGGCTTACTGTCGCAGTCCGGTTCACGTTCTGGCGGAGGTGTTCTACGGATTGCCGCTCATTCACAATATGGACCTGGAAGCCCTGGGCGCCGAATGCGCCCGCACCGGCCGGGACACATTCCTGTTCACGGTCAACCCGCTCAACCTGCCCAAAGGAACCGGATCCCTGGTTACGCCCATGGCGGTGCTGTGATGTCGTCGGATCGCGGCTACATTCAAACGGTTCTCGGCCCCATCGCTCCCGAAGACGCGGGGGTCTCCCTCATCCACGAGCATGTGCTTTTGGATCTCACCAAGGGGGTCACCGGAGTTGAACAGTACAAGACCGGCGCCAAGAAGTACGTGCCGATCATGCGCCGGCCCGAAGCGGGCTGGGAACCGGGACAGCAGGGTCCGGGGACGGCCGCCACCTGGGGCGCCAAGTGGGGACAGCCCGTCACCTTGGAGAACCTCAACGACCGCCAGAAGCATTGGGTCTACTACGGCGATCAGAAACTCGACTCCATTGATGACGCCATTTATGAGTTCAACCAGTTCCGCCGGGTGGGGGGATCGACCATCGTCGACCAGACCACCCGGGGAATGGGACGCGATCCCCTGGGTCTGGTGGAGATTTCCCGGGCCACCGGCGTGCACATCGTCATGTCCACCTCCTGGTATTTGGCCGACTATCACCCCGCCGACATGGACGACCTTTCCGAGGAACAGTTGGTGGAGTTGATGGTGGGAGATATCGAGGTGGGTGTGGCCGGGGGAGTGAAGGCGGGGATCATCGGGGAGGTGGGGATGGACTACCCCATGCACCCCAACGAAGAGAAGGTGCTGCGAGCCTCGGCCAAGGCGTCGGTTGCCACCGGGGTGTCGCTGTCGGTGCATCCCGGGTTCAATCCCCAATCGCCCTTCGACATAGTCAGGGTGGTCGACGAAGCGGGAGGTGACTTGAGTCGCACCGTCATCGACCACTGCGACAGCCGGTTCAACACCTCAGCTGGCACCAACGTCTTCGACAGCGGACCGCTCTTGGAGTTGGCGAAGACCGGTGTCTACCTGGCCTTCGATTGCTTCGGCTGGGAAGGATCGTTCCGGCAGCGCACACCCGTCGACCAGCCCAACGACGCCATCCGGCTCAATTGGCTAAAGCATGTGGCAGACGCCGGATATCCCGATCGAGTGCTGGTCTCCTCCGACATAGCTCTCAAACATTGGCTACGGCGCTACGGCGGCCACGGCTGGCGTCATCTTCCGGAAACGGTGAGGAACCTGATGCGCTACAAGGGCTTTGAGGAAGAGCTAATCCACCGGATTTTTGTGGACAACCCTCGAGAGGTGCTCACCAAGATTTAGCCAGGAAGTCAATCCTCGCTCGCAGGTGGAATTCGGGAAATCAGGAGCGCTTCTATACGATCCAGCCGTTCGTTGACGGATCGAACTTCCCGGTGAAGGTCCTTCTCGTAGTCGCCCTCCACGAAGAAGGCAGCGATATTGGCCGTTGTGAAGGCGAGCACTCCGATACCGGACAGCATTAGCGCCGCCCCGGTAATCCGGCCCCCCAGTGTTACCGGTGAGATATCGCCGTACCCCACCGTCGTCAAGGTCACCAGGGACCACCAAAGGCCTTCGATAACGCTATGTTTTTCGAAAAAGGCGTGCAGGAGTCCCGACGCCACCGCCAACCCACCAAAGAGAAGCACTACGATTCCCAGACCGCGTTTTCTCAACAAAGGGCCGAGCAGAAACAACCATGGATGGCGGGCGATGGCTAGAAGCTCAAAAAACGTGTGAACCAGGAGTTGGTAGAGAACCCAGCAGCTGTGGGCGAGCACCGCCAGCAGCAGAATGAACCGTAGGGTGCGGACCACTCCCTCCAAATCTGTATCGGAAAAGATGTGGGGCACAAGGGGGAAGGCGAATGGAATCACCGCCGTATGCAGCCAGTCTTTCCGAATGTAGGCCAAACGATGCTCGGTGAGGGAGATCAGCAAGGTGAACTCCAGAGCGAATGCCGTCCATATGACCCAGTTGATGATCACCGCCGCCGGATGCGACCACCCTTGCGGAACTATCAACTCGATCAGGAATAACGGCAGCACCAGCAAGGCTGAGAACAGAACAGGGAATTCGAGTCTGCGGTTCACCGCGGCTGCCCGCGGACCGAGTACGGCCTCCAGTGACCGGAGGTCGTCCAAGAGGTGAGCAGGGCGAATCAGTGAGATCAAGTCGGAGCCGAAACGTATACCGCGTTTGGCCAGCGTAACGTAGTACACCCTAAATAGAGGCGATGTTGCCTATTAGGCGGGCTGCTACAGGCTCAACCCTTAGGTAAAACTATGGACTGCAAAGTCAAAGGGTTCCACAGCCTTGGCGTAGGAACCGGTCCAAAAGCCAAGAGACCCGGGGGTCGGTCAGGAAAACGAGACGCAGGGTTCTCCCATAACTTGGAGCACAGACTCCTGTTTGAAGCGCACCTTGTATTCATCTGAGATCTCGTCGATAAGCCGCAGTCCTTCGTCACCCGGCGGGGCCAGGATCACGAGGATGGTGGACTGCTCCCTGAGGATCCGCCCCTCGGAATCGCGCCATTGACCTTGCGCATCGAGCACCGTCAGCCCATCGGGAAACCGCGGCGTCACGGTTTCGGCGAGGAAGCTGTCCCAGTCCTCGTCATCCACGACGTCGCCATCGGTGGTGCTGCGGCCCATGAACAACTCGTATTTGACAAAGGGGTCGCTGTCCTCCGGGCATGCGGCGCTGCCTGTCTCCGAGCAGGCGGCCAGAACGAAGCCCGCCAGTATCAAAAGAGCAAGCAGTACCCGCGCCAGACCCTTCCCAGGCAGACAGATGTGCGAAGATCCAGCTTTAGCCATTCACGAGGGATTTTAAGGACCGTGCCGAGGCTGTGGTCAGCGGGAATTCAGTCTGCCTCACTCGAAATCCAGCAGCGCCAAGATCTCAGACGCTGGCAGCACTCGGGCGTATTTGGCGTCAAGATCGGCAAGGTTGACCAGGTGATTGAGTGTGGCCCGGTCAAAGCATCCATCCTCTGCCACCAGCATCTCAAACCCGTAGGAGGACCCATCCACGGCGGTGGCCCGGACACATCCTGAGGTAGTACCTCCGGCCACCACCAGGGTGTCGCATCCGCTGTGGATCAGGGAGGAAACCAGGGGTGTGCCGAAAAAGGCGCTGGCCTTGGGCTTTCGTAACACCCACTCATTGTCAAGGGGCGCCACGGCCGCAATGACCTCACGGCCCGCGGGAACATCGGCGGTGGTCGTGCCGCGGGTAACCGGGCCCGTCCAGCGTTGACTCCCATCGGGTGTGGTGAAAATCACCGGCCGATTGGCGGCGCGGAACGCCTCCAGCAACCTACGAATGGCCGGAACCGCCGCCCAAGCCTTGTCGCCGCACGCCTGACGCCATGTCTTCTGGGCCTCGGCGACCGGAAGATTGGGACCCACGAACGCCTCGGTGACATCCACCACCAAGAGCGTGGGTGACACCCCTTTCCAAGGCTCCCGCTGTCGGGAGTAAACCGATAGGCTGGCGGCGTCCTCTGCGCTAAGCACCTGCCTCCAGTCTGCGGAGCCGGGTGTTGTTTTTTTGGGTTCTGTCATCAAAGGCACCCTACCCATTTCTGACACAAGGGACGGTTCGACTGCGGTATATGGCTTCCAGAGATTGATCGTAGCGTGAAGATGCATCTGCGGTTGTAGGGGGCTCCTCGGCCCTATTCCTCAAGGCCAAGGACGTCCCACAGTGGTGGGGAACCGCAGCCAAATTCGAATGGCAACAGTGAGCGTAACGCCGTATCCTGTGAGGCGGGGCCGTAGCTCAATTGGCAGAGCAACGGGCTTTTAACCCGGAGGTCGTGGGTTCGACTCCCACCGGCCCCACCAGGGGCAATTGGCGATTTATTTCAAATTCGTTGGCGATTTAGGACGCTGATAGACAGTTTTCCCTTTTTCGGTTGGTTTTGGGGGTTTTGGCTGTTTCGGGTGGTGTTGTGGGCTAGCCAGGGGCCGTTTGGTGGTTGTCGGGGGTGGGGTTTTGGTTTTCCGGGCGCGCTGAAGCCGACAGCGGGGTTGGTTGCTGTCGGTGTTGAGTCCCGGGGTGTGTTATGGGGGTGGGCCTCGGGTTTTCAGCCCGTTGGCGCTATTGGGTGTGATGGCCGGGGGTGGGCTGGTGGTGGGGGTGGGTGGCCTTCTCACAAGCCTTCAACAACTGTGCTCTGCCGCTATTGACAACTACCGGGAAGACCTCAAGCAACGTGTAGAGGAGGAGGCGACAGAAGTGTTCTTGTCCATTCAATCGGCCCGGACTTTGTTCGGCTCTTGATCAACGAAGACTATGGTTTGTCGATTGTCCACAAGGACGGAGAGCTTGAGTTGCAACGTTCAGCAGGATACGAACATATTGTCGCTCTTTCACTTGTAGCAGCACTCCAGAGGTGTGCTCCGGTACAAGGCCCGGTGTTCATGGACATGCCCTTCGCTCGGCTCGACCCGAATCACACACTCAGTACCCTCGAGGCTCTCCCAGACCTTGCTCGGCAAGTGGTTCTCATTGTCCATGAGGGCGAAATCAACCATACAGAAGCGCAGAACACATTGAATTCAACATTGGTATGTGAAAGACAACTGATCCGTCGGTCTGCCAGGCATACAGACATACTCGAGTTAGGATCCTCCTGAGATGGCGAAGAAACGCCTCGACAACCGTAGCTTTGACTTCTGACGGCACTAAGGCCTACAAGAAACTGGGTAGCTTTAACATGCCCGAGATAGCAGATCTTGTCAGATTGGGATTCGCCTTCGCGGTCACCCGCGGGTTCGATCTCGAGCGGCCAGACGACTTCGGTGCGCTAGGTAGCAAGGGGAAATATACGGCCAACACGGGAACTCTCGATCCTGATCGGAAGATCGAAGGGTTAGTCCAAGTTCTATATGGTGAACTCGACGAGCCGTATCTGGCTATTGAAACTCTCGCCAACAAGGGGCTTCTGGCCATCGCAGAGGCCCTAGATGCTGGCGCAATTGACTCTATTTCGGATATCCTCCTGGAACTCGAACCGAAGCCGTAGCAGACAAGCACTGCGTATTCGAGGTCTGCTTCTGCCACCGAGCCACTTGTTAGGTATTGGTGCCATTCCGACGACGAAACAGACCAGCCCACCACCCCTGAAGAAGTCGCCGAAGCAGAAGTGGTGGTGGAGAACATGCCCACACTAGAGATGGTTTGGGTGCTCCAGCGTCTCCTCGGGGGTTGCCCACCCACCGGAGCACCCACTTTTCCCCGTTTGGGGTGCCGCGCTTCCGTGCGCTGTCTTGGGGATAGAAGATCCTAACTGGCCCTGTCCCGAGAAGGAATGTCCCAACCGTCGGGGATGATTGTCTCAGGCAGGGCGGTGGTGACGTACCACTACGAATACAACCCTAACGGTCAGTATCCCCGGGAGCACCTCACCAACACTTTGACCGGGCGCAGAAGCGAATCGGACCGCTCATCAACCGCAGCTAGAGCAGGCTCAGGATAACTGTTTTGCCGGTCAATCAGGCCGCATCGACAGCCACCCGTCACACGGTGGCAGGAGCACTGTCACAGGCCCGGCGCTATCGTGACGGAATCCCGACCGAACATATCCAGAGTCGCAGCATGAAAACGGAAACGAACATGGCCTTCCCCGAACCAAAAAGCACTGCCGGTTGTCGCATGTGGGTTGGTTGAATGTTGAAAGTGGCGGTTCTCACCCGTCGGGGATCGGGCAGGAACATCAACCAAGATCGGGTGGTCGTCGACGACACGGTGGTAGACAGCAACCAGCCCACCACAGCCATGTTCACTGTCGAACCCCCAAGTCTGATAGCCGTGCTGGATGGGCTGGGTGGCCACCCTGCCGGCGACATAGCCGCAACTCTCGCAGCCGAAGTCATCGCACAGGGAAGCCCTGAGGTCAAGACCGAACAAGACCTGATGTCGCTGGTGGAGAAAGCCAACCGGTTTCTGTATGACGCGATGCTCGTCCATAAAGGCCTGCGGGACATGGGCACCACCATCGCCGGCGCCTTGATCACCGCCGACGCGGTTACCGTCTTTCATGTGGGTGATTCCCGGGTGTACTTCCACGCCGGCGAACATTTGACACAGGTCACGGTGGATGACTGGCGTGACGGGTATATCACCCAAACCCTGGGAGGCTATCCCTCGTTCCAACCCATCCACGTCCATGTATCCACGGAACCCCTCGGGGTTGGCAGGATCCTGGCGGCCACCGATGGACTGTTCGGCCATGCTGATTCGAACATGCTGGCGCAGGCTATGAACGGGCCACTTGAAACAGTGCCCGACCAGCTGTTGAAGGTGGCCATCGAGTCGGGAAACACCGACGATTTCTCCGTGGCGGTTATCGAACCAGCCGCCCCTTCACAGTCTTCCGATCCCGCATCAGGCGCGTAAAGGGGGCTTATGTGGAGAAGGGGCCGCAGATGACAGATCACGGTGTTTTGCCTTCCTATCAGGGTGACAACCTGGTGAACCTCATGGCAGAGTTGGAAAGGCGTTTCACTGGCGAGTCGCCGACCAGAGGGCTTCGTTCCGACCTGGCCGGGCTGATTCCCGACAAACGCAACTATGTGCTGGTCGTTGTCGACGGTCTGGGCGATTGCCAACTCGCTCATCCCAGCGCCGAGACTTTGCGCCGGTCCCGTCGGGCTGTGCTAAGAGCACCGTTTCCAACCACGACCACCGTCGGTTTGTCTTCGGTAGCCACCGCACTGGCGCCCATGCAACATGGAGTGATCGGCTACACCCAATGGATTCCCGATTTGGGTCGAGTGATAAACATGTTGCAATGGGCGGACAAATGGGAGAGGGTCAACTACGACACAGCCGGTTTCCTGCCCGCTCCCAACCTATGGGAACGCCTGAACACCGCCGGCGTGAGAGCGGTCATCTCCCACCCTGTGATCTTCGAACATTCTCCGTTCAGCAACATGGTGTACCGGGGAGCGGAACGATACGGATACTCAACCCCCTATGGGATCAGACCATCGGAGTTGCTGGATGACGGTGAGGCGACTCTGATGGTGGTGTATTTGTCTTCGGTGGACAGCAACGCTCACATGTCGGGCCAACGGTCATTGGGGTACAAGAGAGCACTTGAAGACACCGGTCGGTTGTGGGAACGCCTGGCGCGTACCCTGCCGCCCGACACCGCGTTGATCGGAACCGCCGACCATGGGCACTGCGACATCCCTGCTGACGGGAAAATACGATTGGGCAGGCACCTTATTGAAGGCATGGAATGCTGGGGCGACGGACGGGTGCTGATGTTCAACGGGCCCCTCGAACAGATACAGCATGTCGCTCAACGCACCGGCGCCCAATACGTGGACGCTGATCGCCTGCGGGAATGGCTGGGCGGTGGGGACCCGCACCCCGCCCTCGAACAGTTCCCAACCGCCGCACTACTAGCACCACCAGATACTGTGATCCTGCCAGACGGCCTGGGCGCACACATGGTCGGGCATCACGGCGGCATCACCCCCCAAGAACTACTCATCCCCCTACTAGTCGCCTAGTACCGAGGGGCGACTGGTCAGCCGTTCGCTGTTGGAACACAAGACTTCGATGGGCGGTCTGCTCCGACCGGCCGTGTTTTTGGTTGGGGCCTGGTTGCTTGGAGCGGGTTTGAGCCGCCTGGACAGGCGGGCCCGGAGCCTGACTTTGGCTTGCCTTCTCTTCAGCGCCAGGAGCACTTTCCTGTTGGGATCCTTCTCCAGTCGTTCCAACACATCGGCTGGGAGGTGCAGTCTCCCCGATACTGCCTGTCGCACCCAAGGGGATCTGTCCTCAGACAGTTTCTCGATGAGACTGTCTGGGCAATGCCGGTAAACGGCTAGTTGTTGTCGCACCAGCCATGACGGGTCGTCCGCCAGTTTCTCCAACAGCCACACCGGAAGGGGTTTGGGAAGACCCAGAAGCGGATTGGAAGCGACCAACAGGTGCTGCCTGACATACCAGTCCGGATCGTCCGCCAGGGCCTGGTTCAGACGGTCAGGAAGGTCCCGGCGGAGGGCTATAGTCCTTCGGACTTCCCGGCTGGGATGTGACAACAATCGTTCCAAGTCCTGGTAGTTGTCGGTGTGTTCTGCGTATTCGCACACCTCCCGCAGGGTCATCGACCAGCCGAGTCTCCACCTGGGAAAAGCCCGCACAGCCCAATGGTCATCATCGGCGAGAGTCTCCAACACCCTCCGGGGAGCACCGGGTTTGCGGGAAACCATTATCCGCACCCTCCTGTCGGTGTCCCGAAACATTCGTTCCAACCAACTCTCGGGAAAATCCGAACGGGCCACCACGGATGCTCTCACAAGCGGATGGGGATGTTCGCTGCGGTCTTTCAGCACTCCCTCGGGCAGCTTCGGTCGGGAACGAAGTTCCTCTACCAGTTGCTCAACACCGGTGGGGTAGATGTGGGAAATGGCACTGGTCGAACCGGGCGGGGTCACCATAGGAAATTCTCCACCAACATATCAGGGGTTTGGCTCCACCACACCCGGTTGATCTCGTCCGCGTACACCACCCGATGACCCACAGATGCCAACTTCGACCCGGTCACATGAACCCATCTCTTGGGACGAGCGGGCAGCATCTCACAAAACTCCAGGTCAAGATCCACACCTATGGTCTCATACTCAAAGTGGCTGCGGACCTGCAACGCCACCGACTGCAACCGCTGCAACGCCACCTCCCAGCCCAACCGGTCGGCCATCCCTACCAGGTTCTCTGGGCGGCACAGAATGTCCATCCCATACGCCATCACCAACAAGGACTCGTAGACTCGGTGGGGAAACCTGGCACACTCCAACAACGCCCGAGGCTTAGTGGACCGCCAAGTGCCCCCCACGACATGTTCGGCGCCCACATAGAAATTGTCCTCCGGTTCGTGAAACTCCTCAACACCGAACTGTTTGGTCAGCTGCCGGTTCCGAACCGGAAACGGCGTACTGACACAAGTCGTCCCCTCTACTTTCACCGGGAGCCCCTTGATCGGTGTTCGGAAAGACAGCCGATGCGGACGGTCCCCATAGATAGCCCGAACGGCCATCATCCGATCCACAAACCGAACGCCTCCATAGCCTGGGATGGTCTTAACCCAGCGGCCCGGTCTGACATTCACCACCAGTCCCTCCTGCTCGGCACGGCGCAAACCCACCGGAACCCCACCACCCCGCGCCCCCACAACGGTACGGAAATCCACGGTAGTGAACACCTCAGACAAACAACCCAACACCCCCTCCACCTGCTCACCGACGACACGGTCACTTCTCATCGATACCACATGTTCGGCAAGCTAAGTGAGGATCTGTAGGTTTCTTCGGCGGTCCTGTTCGGCCACGGCCACGCCGTTTAGACGGTTGAGCGTGTTGTGTGGTCTGGCTAGGCAAACGACCTGGGTAGGGCCGATCCTGGCTTGGTGGTCGTGGTGCATGTGGCCGCAGGCGTGGATACGGGGCCGCATCTTCTCGGTGAGTTGCCGCAGATACGGATCCCCGACCGGTATGCCTGCCTTGTTGGTGCCCACATCCGACGGCCAGTCGTGAGTCAGCAACACATCGACACGTCCGTGGTAGCGGCGGGCGGTACGGGTGAGTTGTTCCAACTCGGACCGGTGCCAGTAGGTGCGTTGCTTGGAGTCGTTGCGTTTCGGTTCCGGGGTGTCGCTGTACTTAGGCGAGTAGATACCCGAGAGGAACCCGACATTTATGTCCCGGACTTTGGTGATGCCCCAACGACCGAGCCACCACACTCCCGGTGCCCACTCACCTGCTCCGGCGTGGTCCAACGCCGGATACGGGTCATGGTTCCCCGCGATGAAGTACAGGGGCGCGCCTAAGGTGATGTCGCCAGCAACCACCCGGGAGAAATCGCCTACCTTGCGGTAGCGGGGCGGCCCCACCACCCCGAGGTGATCCTCATAGCTCCGGTTGGGTTCCACATCACCTGCGGCTAACACGAAATCGAACTGCCCCCACCGACCGCGAGCCACATCGAGGGCTTCGGCCAGCACCTCGAAACGGCCATGGATGTCACCCACTAACGCGAATCTGGTTCCCATAGGCTTCCAGACTAAGAAAACCCCTTCCCTGACGGCCACCCAGTTTCACAGACCTCGGATGCACGGGAGCAGGGCAAACCTGGTCGGGAGAACAACCTTCGGACTTGTCTCATGCCTTTTGCGAAAGGGGGGTCGTCTTAGCGATGTTGATTGGGTGCAGACTTACGTTGCTGATATTCCGCTGTGTTTGATGATCAGATCGGCTGCCTCGGCTGGAGTGACATTGGTGGTGTCTACTGTCAGAGACTTCCCATCACTAGAGGTGTTTTCGGGTGCCCAGGACCACTGGCCGGGACTGCGTTGGCAGAGTCGCTCCTTCCGCACGGAAGGGTCAACCACAAGCCGCACGGCGAACATCCTGTGCGGCGCCACCAGCCGAGTTACGACCTCTTCCCAGCCGCGAAAAGACCGAAGCCACGCATTTTCCAACCCGGCTATCACAGCATGAGATCCCTGGTCCATGGCTTCGGCGGCCAACAGCACAGCTGACAGAGACGCCGAAGCAGCAGCGCCCTTCCACCCGTACTTGTAGTAGCCATCGATTTCAACAAACCACTCTTTATCGGGTTCCATCTCGGTGTGTTCAAGCAACTGATCGTGGGTGATGCCCATTCCCCGTTTAATAGGGTTGGTATCAACATTGGCGACGCCGTGCTGGCGGGCAAGGCATCTCGCCACGGTGGTCTTACCAACAGCAGACGAACCCCGCAGGACAATCATGGTCCGAGGACCATCGTGGACACTGTCCCTTCGGTCTCTGACAAGCTCGAATATCCAATCATCCCAAGCAGCTCTTGCCGCAGTGATGAGCGTTGTCCTAGCTCTCAGTTAGTCGGGTGGCGGTCACTCTGAATCGCTGACTAACTTCCGAGATCACCGTGATTGTTCTTCCTACGGAGACCCTAGATCCTGCGCCCAATACGAGCCCTGTTTGGGCACTCCTCCCGATTTAGGTTTCGGGGGATCGTGATGCTAGCCACACCTCACCCCGCAGGGGGCGGGGCGCCGACGGCCCGAGTTCGGCAAGGTATTGACTAGCGATTGTGCGGATCGTGAATCGACTACCTGACTTCCGTATGGTTGCCGGCAGATACTTCACGCCCCTAGCGTTAGCGTCGGCAAGATCCATCGTCCTGCTGGAGGATATGACAAGTTGGTGAACAACTCTGGTAAGGGCAACATAGAAGAGACGCCGACCTTCTTCAATGGCGGCTTCGACTTCAGCTTGGTCTGTGGAGGTCACGGTAGGAATTATCCCATCCACTGCGCCCGCTATGTAGACAGCGTTGGCAGTCAATCCCTTCGATTTGTGAAGGCTCATGACCCGAACGAAGTTTGGCTGCTGAGGGACATCGTTCTGAGTAACGGCCGCTACGATGTGGTCCAACACTTCGTTGGGCCCCTTTGCCGCTTGAACTGCGTCGAGGGCGGCGCCACGCAAGTCAGCAAGTGCATCGTCACCATCTGGGAATAAATCATCGACCATGTCCGACAATCCCAGCTTTCGCAAGAGGTCCACTCGGCACATTGCTCGCTTGTAACGGTTGACGAGGGATGGCACCCGCAAGCCAGAGAGTCTTTCGCCGACCGCTAGGCGACCAAGAGCGTCGGCGGCCTCATATCCGTTGTTGTGGCAATACTCAAGAAGCCTCTGATAGGCGGCCGATCTCCCCGATCCCTCTTCCAGGCCCACGAGAACGCGAATCGCTGGCAGGTCGCTCCGATCCACCACAAGGCGCAAAAGCGCTAAGGCCTCCCGACCCTGATCGGTTTCGAGTTCATCCTCTGTGAAGTACGAGCGGGACGGAATGTCTAAGTCACTCAGCCTGTCTCGGATCTGTGCGCCGATTTTTCTCCAGTTAGCTAACACGAGAATCTCGCCTGGCTCGATCCCTCGGCGACCTACGTCATCAGCAATCGCGGCAACGATGCCTTCGATTTCTGACGGAATGTCTACCCATTGAACAATGGATATATCGCCCTCTTGATCCAGATGAAGCGGAATGAGGGGTGGCTTTTCTCGATGTGGGGCCTGTTCGATAAGCGCGTTCGCCATACGAACCACATTTGTCGGCGATCTGCCACAGACCTCGATGCCGTGGGTCTCAACATCCTCCCTATTGAGAAAAATGCGAATGCCGAGCGGGTTGGCATATCGCAGGCTGTAGATCGATTGGTCATCATCGCCAGCGACACATAAGCTCTTTGCATTGCTAGCCAGTACCTCCAAGAGATCCTGCTCGAGAGCGTTCAGGTCCTGGTACTCGTCCACAACGAGGTGCTCAAGGGCATCCAATTCTTCGGCGGCAGGGTTAGTGGACAAGTAACGGTGAGCAATGGGGATTACTTCACCGATCAACATCGCGCGATGAGACCTCAGCCAGCGGAGAACACCCCGCTCGAAGGCGCGGTCCTCGTCTTCTACCGCAACACCCGGATGGTCGGTTTCCTTGCGCGCCCAACCCGCGAGCAGAGCTTCCAGACGCTTCCGGCGGTCATAGATCGAACCGAATTCGCCACCGACATCACGAAGCATCAGGTCTCTTTCATGGTTCATGAGAATTCTGGGATGCCGACCGGTCAGCCTAAGAACCGAGTCCCGCATCAAAAGACCGAGGCAATAGGCATGGAGAGTCGTAGCGCGAACATCTTCCGCACTTGGGACGTCGAGTTCCGCGACCTTGTCGCGAAGATCAGCGGCCGCAACTCTCGTGAAGGAGAGGAGGAGGATTCGATTAGGTGGCACGCCTTCTGAGAGCAATCTTGCAACCCGTCGCATAAGTCCATACTTTGTCTTGCCTGTTCCTGGGCCAGCCAACACGCCGATCCTTGCTTCGTTGCTTGTAGCTATTTTGAGGTGGGGATCCTTGAGCCCATCATCCCAACCCATCAGCTGCTCGCAGTTTCTGCTTGTTCCACCTTTGCATCGGTGATCCAGCGGGCTAGGCGACTTAACGCGGCCAAGGTTTCCAACGCCAGTCCGGGTGAGATAGCCGGACTCTGCGGTTGATACTTGTAGAGGTTGCGGATTCGCTTCATGCACCCTCGAGCGAAGTGCATGACCCCTCGTGGCCGTTGTTCCACTCGTCTTCATCGCGATCACGGTCATAGCAGGCAAATCGCATTCGGGGTTGCCCAGGCTTCGGGTCATCCAGACTGGAGGCACTTACTAGTTGTTCGGTGCGGGCCGTTCTGAGTCCGAGAACGGCCTTCCACTTCGCCCGCACATTGTCACCAGCAGCCGTGACCGCTGCGAACCAATACTCATCATTCCAAAGTGGCTCTGCCAACTCTGCAACCCACGGATGGAGATCAACCACCCGCAACACAGTCCGATCAGGCCGCTCAGCCATCGCAGCGGCTATCGCCAAACCATAACCTTGTGCTCGGATGGGACCGCGGAGCCGATGATGGATTTCCTGCTTTCTCCTTAGGCCCGGTCGCACAAAGTCCAACGCTCTGAGTTCATGGAGTAGCGACTTGGTGTCCGCCACGCATTCGTGGTCCGGATCGAGAAGTTCCCTCACCGTCTGGCACACTCTCAGTGCCCACTCGCCGATGTCTTGGGGATCTCCTCCCCGCAAGCCATGGTGTTCTATGAGGAGTTCTTGGAAGCGCCAATGTATCGGATGGAAACGAGGATCCACAACCGAGTGATCTATGGTGTCGGACACTGTGGAAACGCTAATCACTTACCCCTCCGAAGTGATGCTTTACAAACCGCTACCATGCGGGTTGCCACCCTAATGCGGCTTCTTGCATCCCCCAATTTTGTGCTCTAAATGGGCGACTCCATTGTGGTGTCCTCCCGAGACCCGCGGTTAAGCTGCAGGTCAGGGATGGTGGCAAACACCCCACCGCGGCCTGCCACAACGCTCCTATAGGTGCTAGTGATATGCCTGCGAAATAGCTATAGGCGCAACGAAACCGTAACCCACCCGCGCCGGACTCCCTGCACACTGGTTTTTCTTATCAGCCCTGCTACTTAGCAGACATTACACTTTAGTAGGTGATCCCGTGTTTGATTCCGGGGTCGCGCAACCCCGCCACATTTGAAAGGAGGTGAAGAAGAATGGGAAAGGAAAAGGAAGTCCGGATCGTCCGTCGAAGAAAGGGCGGCGAATTTGCTCCAAGCAAAGACCGCAGGAGTCCTGCTCGCAAGGAGAAGTGGCACAAGAGGCACTCTAAGTAAGCAACCTAGGGTGTGTCTGTCAAGTGAGTGGGTGGGTTACCCAAGCCAGATTCCCTGCGCACTGGCCCTCTAACTCTCCCAGCCACTTAGCAGACAGCACACTAGTGCCTGGACAATGGCCTAGTTCCACTCGGCTCCCGCCCACGGTTAGCGGTGAACCGCCCCGGGTTTCGAAGTTCCAGATGTCATCGCACCAAGCCTTGATTCCTGGCGTGGGTGCTGGGTTGCAGGGTGAGGATCTGTCGGGTGGCCCGCCACGCTATTGACTTTCGGTATTCGGCGATGATGCGACACGCGAAAGCTGGTCGTTTTGGCGACAATCGAGCGGCTGCGGGTTGTCTGGTGATCGGCGTGTCTATTGCCATTCTTGGATCCACCATCTAGGGACTACGTAGTCAGGGGTGGTGGCAAACTGGCCAGAAGGGCAACGCCGTAGGTCAATAGAGCAGGTCCTCCAAAAGGGCGTGCGGGTGCGTCCAGCACCACACCACCCGTTGTTTTTCGTCGAGGAAAAAGCTCCCGCGGGGTGGCGGATCGTGACGGGCCGGTATAACGCAAGTCCAGTCGCTGTCAGACGGCGCCTCGTCCACGTCCAGGAAAAGGCGCTGGTTGTCGTGCAAGAACCCGTCGGGCCTGACAGAGAACACGCCACGACAATTGTCCATGCGGTCAGCGATCGACGCCAATCGGCGCAGTGGCTTGCCCCATCCCAAGCGGTGAGCTATCTCTATGACAGTTTCCGCAACCACGGCCTCGCCTCGGTAATAGGACTTCTGCCCCTACCGTTTCTCCATCCGGGAGCCTGTCTGAGTCCTGGAGGCATTCCAATAACGCTCGTTCTGGTTGAGATATCCAAGTGGACCCATGCCAAGGGTTGGCTCCCACCATGAGAGTTACGCCGGGTTCCTCGCGATGGAAGACCTTCAAGCGTTTAGCTGTTTCGGGATCGACGGGCGGGCCAGACACATCCAAAGCGAAACCCGATTGGATAGCGACTCTCGCCATCGACATAGCGGTCAGGTGGCTGATGCGATGCGGCGTGGAACCGTACAAAGACCGTAGCCGATGTTGGAATGGAACGAAAAAGGCGGGGTCGAGGGGTGCCCGCTGCCTCCCATTTGGATGCTGTACCGAACCTGGCATGGATCTCAAGTCTAAGCTCGGTTTTCGGTTGGGCATAGCGGCGCCCGCATGCGCCGGATGTCTTTCCCGTGGCTGTCGACCGCCACTGCTCGGGGTCAGAAAGTGTGACACGCTCCTGGAACCTCCCGTTAACGCCCAGGTCAGGGGCGGTGGCAAACTGCCCACAACTCTGGTTCCTATTGGTGCCTAGACGTTGCTGTCTTCCAATAGAGGGATAGTGCTAGGAAGAAGGTTCTGATCCCAATATGGCAACCGCGCTTGCAGTATCAAGCGATAACCCTGTAATGACCTTTCCCGCATGTGATCGGGGATACCGCACTGTTCGACGATCTCGTCGGGTGTAATGGTTAGCAGATCAACGGGTACGAGTGTCCCCGTGATCTTGTGTGGCACGGTGATCCTGCCGCTGGGCGGGTTCTTCGCCACCAACTCCTCGTAGTAGTCCCAATCGGCAGGGTAAAACTCGTCGAGGCGGCCCTGCGCTTCTCTGATGGCTTCTTCCAGTCCCGCTTGCGAAGCCGTGGCTGCCTTGCTAGCCCGCGTCGATGTCATGCGACCGATCCTAGCGAGGCGCTGCGCGCCGCCGCGACCAACATCCATCTCCTTGCTTTTGTGTCACCCCCTCGGCCGCCGCTCTCCTGTTGGCGCGGTGGTGGATCGTTGATGGCCTCCGCCACGGGCCTGGCGTCATCCTCGGTTGGGGGCGGGTCGTGAGAATCGGAGGATGCGGCTATTGCGGTAGGCTTTTTTAGTTGATAGCGGAGGAAACCCAAGCAGATGGCACCGATATAGAGGATTAGGCCCAAGTACCGGTAGTTATCAATAGAAGGTAGTAAAGCTCTGCCTTTGGTGATAAGCCAATAAAGGATGGGGACCAACCCAAGCAGCCAGCACGCACCTTCAAGACAGGCAATCAGCCCGTACGCCACGGGGACACCGTCACCATAACCCACCCGCCCCTCATAAACACAACGTGCACAAAATACGATACACATACAATGAAGGAACACACGGCCCTCCAAAACAGAAACCCATCTGCGCATTGCAACGTCTTGGACAGAAGGGAAACGCAACATAAAACCCTCGAAAAACAACAAACCAGCACACCCACCCACTCCCCGCCGACACCCAACCGCAGGCCTTCCCGCACCTCCCCGGAGGGCCGCCATCACACATTCGCGGGTATTCCACCACATCCACCCGGACAATCCGTCACATCCTCCCGGGTATTCCACCACCACCTACAGGCAAACAGCCAGCGTCGAGAACCCTCAGTTGCAAATCCAAAACGACTGATCCGGCATCGGGATGGGAGAGTCTCAGTTCCATACGCTCCTCGGTGGGCGTATCGTCGTACCCCCGGGAACCCAACAAGCGGTCCATCGCCCAGTCAGGTAGGTGTTCCAACGCCCAAGTCTCTGCCGGGAGGTGTCGGCGGGAGCCTTTCGGAGATAGCATCCGAGAGGCCATATACCAAGCGTGCTCCGGCAAACGAAGAAACATCGGGTCTGGCCCGGACCAGAACATCCACCAAAACACCGGGGGTATTCGATCTGGGAGAGGCGTGTCGGCGGGTTCGCGATACTCGGGCATGGGCTGTTCCAACAATGGGTAGTGGTTCAGTTTGAAGGGCGAATCCGCAGGTCGGAGGGTCAAACTGAACCACTACCCTACTTTGGACCGCGGTTAGCCCGAGGCGGCATGTCAACAATATCGCGTGGAATGCCTCTACCTGTACGGTTCGGCAGTGACCGATGATTACCGACCTGGAGAGTCCGACCTTGATTTCATGGTTGACTTCACGCCAGAAGCCAGAAACCATTACGATGGGCCGCCGGAACACTACCTTCGTGGGATACCAACCAAGGGGGAGGGCGCCGTATATCCAGTCAATTACCGCGCTCTGACCGTAGCCCTAGAAGATATATTCGTGGACTATCTGACGTCAAAGGAAGGGCGAGCGCGGATCGATATTGGAACCTATGGTTGCGTTGACAACGAATACTTCAAACGGGCAGTGGATGATCAAAAGATGCAACTCTATGCCCGGAAATGATGTCCTAGCCTACCTGGATCTTATAACAAGGAAGGCCCAACGCGCCATGGATCTCCTGAGGCGAATGACGAATTCGTTGGCGATTTAGCTGGTGGGGGCGGTTTTAGGCGGTTTTGGGGTGGTGCCCGTTTTTGGAGGTGGGGTGAGCTATCCGAAGAGGGTTTGGGACAGGTTAGGTGCCGGGTTTTGGTTTTCCGGGCGCGCTAAAGCTGACAGCAGGGTTGGTTGCTGTCGGTTCTAATCGCCCCGGGGGTGTGTTAGGGGGGTGGGCCTCGGGTTGTTAACCCGTTAGCGACATCTGGTGTTCTGGAAAGACATGCCCTGGGGGTGGGTGGCTGCTCGCTGTGTGGTTCGTCGTCGTTGTCGAAGTTGTTGGGTTGGCGTAGGTTGTGAGCGATTAGCAGAGCGAGGAGTCCGAAGTTGTGGGCGGCTTGTCGGAGTGCCCGGCACCAGCCGTCTTTGAGACCGCGGTCGTTTTTTACGAGGCTGTTGAGGTTCTCGATTTGCATTCGTCCGCCGTACCGTGTTTTCCAGGCGGGAGTGCCGAAGGGGATGTGCTGGTAGGTGTCGAGTTCTTCGACGGGGATGGTTAGGGTGCCTTTGCAGCAGTATTCCTGGTCGATGGTGGTGGCGTAGGGTGCTTTGCGTTGGGATCTTTTGCTGCGGATGCGGGTTTTGGCGTTGGTTTTGACTCTGCCGTCGCATTGTGGGCAGCGGAATCGGATAGCACCGTTCTTGTCGGGTTTGCCGATGGGTGTCCATCGGTGTTTGGCCCGTTTGGCGTACCATTCGGCTAGTTTTTCGCCGGTCAGGTCTTGGGGTGGTATCCAGAAGCGTTCGGGTGTTCACTCTACGAGGAAGGTGCCGCAGTGGAGCAGCAGTATCTGTTCGTTGTCCTCGGGTCCTATCGTGACTGTCTTGATTTTCTTTTGGTGGGCTTCCTTGTAGTCCATGACCACGTTGATGCCCATTTGGTGGAGAGGCCGCACAAAGGCTTCTCCGTAGATGGTGTATCCTATGTCGGCGATGATTTCTTTGAGGTTGGGGAAGTTTTCGAGGGCGTTGAGGCCGTTGAGAGCGTTGTCGTTTTGGGCGGGAATGGCTCTGCCGTGGGGAACATATTTCGGTGGGAGCACCCCGAGGGTCAGGTTGTACTACGCGTACGCTTTGATTCAAATGGGTGTGGACACCGGCAAACGCCCTGTCTGCGATCGGCAGCGGGCGTAGGATATTAGGTGTATACCCGTTAGCCACCATCGAGCATGCCATGGACGACAACCTGAATCCCAACGGAAGGACACCGGAGGAAGAGCGACGGTACCGGGTGGAGAACCGCCTGCGGCTACGGGAGAAGCCTCTGACCAAAGAGGAGCGGCAGGGCGCTATCGACATGATCTTCGAGAGGGATGGCGAGTTGCTCCAGATCCTCGCTGATGCCTGATCCCGTCGAATAAGGTGAAGAAAGTGGAGGGAGAGGATCCGATCTGGGTCCCTGTTGAGGATGTCCTGGATATCCATGACCGGGCGATAGAGATGCATGGTGGCCGCTTCGGGTTGCGTAGCGAGGGGCTCCTGGATCAGGCGATCTTTAGACCAAAACACATCAGGTTCTACGCGGCGAGCGTCGTGCAGATCCAGACGGGAACAAGACACGAAGGACATCGCCCGACTGGCTGGGGGACAGCCAACCTCTTCGCAATACTCAATGGATGGGTCTTGGCTTGCGACACAGACGTAGCGGCCTGGATGATGCTGGGTTACGCCTCCCACCAACTAGACGAGGAGCAGTTGACGGACCTGGTGGGGAAGCACCTCTACTACCAATTGGCATAGGGCCTCAACCTCACGGCGGGAACTGGGTTCGGTGTGTAAGGGAAATACGACCGTGTCACTTTTGGACTTAAACCGTGTTAAAGCCCTTCGGCGGCAACCCCGTGACCTGCGCTTGTGTATTTTCGCGCCAGCGCCGTGTGGCGTCCCAACGACCCTTTGACCCGGTTGGAGATGGCCCGGTGGCTGACCCGCATGTTCGAACACATCACCCCCATTGACAGTCCACAGGGACTGTTCGACGACGTGAACAACGCCGACTGGTCGGTGGTGGAAGGCCTCTACCGGGTGAGAGTGACCAAGGGATGCTCCGCCCAGCCGCTCCTGTACTGCCCGGACCAGTCGGTTACCCGGGCGCAGATGGCGTCGTTCATCATCCGGGCCCTTCCCTAAGCCCAACTTTCTCTCCGGTCGGTGACTCGGTCGCGGCGTGGCTTGTAAACACCCCTCACAGCGGGAGCGCATCCGGCCTACGGAATGGCGAAACCTGCCTCAGGAGATTTATCATTTGAAGCTAGGCAACGGAGGAGACCATCAGGCGGGTTGCAGTGGAGGACCTGAAAGTCAAGAATGTGGGTTTCTGGGCCAGGGGATCCATGAAACACTCCGGATTGAAAGTAGCGCATAAGAGAGGTTGAACAGGGATATCCCCCCGGTGTCCCATATTGGGTTCCCGTTAAACTGGGGTTGGGAGGAACAGATTATGCCTAGCGAGTTGAACTTTCCCATCCGCCCTACATCCGAGGCGCCCATTAGGCGCAAGCCTTCTTTTCGGGTGCGCCGCCTCGCCGCCGCTGACTTGCCGCAGCACATGGTGGGAGAGACGCTGTTCGAAGCCTATCGCGCCCCCTTGCTGCAATTCGTAGCCGACTGGAACAGCTCACCCGCTAAAGCGGACACGATCGAGAAGTCTCCTTCCTATGAAGGGTCCGACCTTTACCTGTTGCCTTCTATCGCTACGGTGGTTCATGCGCTCGCTGATCGGCACAACATAGCTGTCCCAGAATGGGTGTGGAACCACAGCCTCGACGAGGACTGGGTGTTGTTTTCCGACACCGGAATACTCGGGTCGTTTTTCTGGGATCGGGCCATGAAAAACGCGCCATCTACCTGTGCCCACCATCGGGTCTACTTCCATCACAGGATATTGGACAAAGGCACCCCCGACTGGTGGCTGCCGTGGACCTAACCTCGCGGATCGCTGAACTGTTTCTTGAAGTGGACGCCGGCTCACAGAGGGTGCGCGGTCGGTAGTTTGCATCCGTCGATGAATGCGGCGACGTGTGCGGCGAGGCCGATCCCGTTGGCGATATCGCAGCGGTAGAGGCGCTCGCATTTCAGCAACTCGAACCAGCGCTCGACGACACCGTCGGTGTGCGGGGCACAGTGGCGGGTGCGCACGTGCGCGAGATGGGGCCGGGCTGCGAACCAGTTGTGGCGATCGATTTCACGGCCGGGCCGTTGATGCTCCTATGGCCGAATCCCTCGACGAACTCCTACATTCCACCCAGCAAAACAGTGTTGCGACGACCCCTTGAACCTGGTGCAGAGTCGTTCTTCCACTGTGGTGTCAATCCCTCGGGAGCGTTTCCACGCAAGTCTCCGTTCGATCTTCGGAGTAGTCGACATTCCCGCCGCGACCAGGCGCTGTTTGCCCTGTTCGGAGCGAATCAGCACCTCCTCCAAAGTCAGGGATCTCTTGGGATGGGGGAATGGCAACTGGAGTGGAATCCATGGATGTTCCACGATACCCGCGGGTGCAAATGATCGGACGGTGCTTGTAGAAACGGCCTAGGTGTAACACCCATTCTGCTGTTCTTCACAGACCGTTCAGTCGAAGGGACAAAGCGGGTCAGGTTGTGTCGTTGGTTCTCATGTGGGTGGCTCGCTTGGTTGGGCCAACAAGGTCAACAATGGTTTGGATGGTCCTGCCTATAGGAATCTCCATGTGATCCTGTTCGGCGAGGTTGCGAAGAAGGATGGGCCAGGTTTCCTTCGCTAGTTTGACCTTAGATGGTTGCCACTCCCAGTTATTCCACACCTTCCCGATGTCTTGTTTGTTCTTGCGGTGAGTTGTAAGAGCTTTCTCGATCTGCTCCTGTGGTGGGACTGTCTGCTTTCGCTCGTGTGCTATTCGACGGATGGCCAGTGCCAGTTCCTTGTCTGTGAAGTGGGCGAACTCGAAACAGCCTTCTTCGCCCCAGGTCTCAACTGCCACTAGATGCTGATGACGATCATCGAAATTCCCCACCTGCTGAGGCAAATGCCCGTTGCTGGGCAGGGCTCTCTCCAAGCTGCTGATGGAAGGGCTTTCCTCGGCGATACAGGCAGTGCCTGTTCCGTTCAGATCAGGTTCGGGGGTGGCGCCCTCGCGCTTTGGCGGCTCTGGTGAACCCCCGATCTCTGCGGGGCGTCGTGCCGTGGATCCGCCAAGTCGTCCAATTCGGGGGTAAATGGGGCTATTGTGGGTCCCGAAGTGTGACACGCTCCCTGTTAAAGTGTGACACGCTTCTGAAACCCCCTACAGAACCGCAGGTCAGGGGTGGTGGCTAAACTGCCCATAGACTCGGCGTCGTGTCCGAGGTGTCGAGATATCCGCTTTCTGTACGGGCCGACAAGGATGCTATCCGGGAATATGAGACGCTTTGCGAGGGCATCCCAAGTTGGATGCACGCCGGGGCGCATGAGTGGGCCGGCGAGTTCTTTTATGACATATCGAGCCACGCAAAGACGCTACGTGCTGGGCGATTTCTCAGGGTTCCACTCTCCCCTTGGGGATTTTCACTGATCGTCATCAGTGTTAACGGTGGGTTTCGTGCAAGCGGGCCAGTTGTGTCGTTAGTTTCGAAACCCTACAGATATACCATCCGAGGCAATCCATGTCCTACTTTGCGGAGAACCAGCATTACACGCTCCGGTGGCCGCCCGATCTGTTTGCCCAGGAAGTTGGGCGCCTGATTCAACGAGGTGCCGAATGGGGACCAGATGGGGACCAGATGGGGATTGGTCGGAGGAAGTCAAGGTGCTTTTAGAGCAGGCGTTTGAGTCGCGGGTACCGGCTGAGGACTTTATCCACAGGAGGCTCTTGGGGGACTATGAGGGCTGGTAACACCAGGGTCAGTCCCGTACACGCCGTCGCCATCGCCCTGAGCATCCTTGCTCTCTCGTGCGGACATGGTAGTGAGGACATCAGTAACCCGGACCTGTCCCCAGCGACAAGAATTGAGATCCAGGCCCGCGCTTTGTCTGCCGCCTGTTTGTCGCTGTCCTGTGACGCGAGGCCCGTGTACGCCTACCTACATGCGGGCGCCGACCTGAGGGGCGCGCTGGAGGATGCGTTTGGAACGGATGGTCAAGTTTCTCTCATACCAAGAACTCCAGGATGCGACTGGGCCTGATGGCACCTATGCCCACGGTGCGACTTTCTTTGACGTGATGCGCACTCACCTCCCAGCGGACGATGTAGCAGCTATCGACATCTGGATAGAAGAGGGTTTCGGTATCGGGAAAGCAACCACGTTCCTCTTCAGGTGGAGCGGTGCAGGGTGGGAGCCGACCACGCCCGCCGAGACTGGCGTTACCGTAACGACTTCCACATCGTAGCAGCCGCTCCTCACCTCAGTACCTCCGCACTGAATCATTCGCCAAGTAGCGTGAGATCGGCCACCTGTGTACACATCGACGAGTACCGCGTCTCGATCCTGTCAATCCAACTGCAAGAGCGCGCGGGTCGCAAACAAGCGCGACCGAGAGGTTTTGGCGGCTCATGGGAGATTAGTGGGGAGTGATCGTGGTGATACTCCCACCGAAACCGAACCCCCTCCCCACTAAGGGGTGGTGGCCAACACCCACCACTATTGCTAAGGGGTGGTGGCTAATATCCCACCGACTGACCACGACCACCAATTGCCATGGACTCTTGCGTTTTTGAAGTCGACGATGCAGGATCGGTGGCCCAGACCATGATCTTGCCCGAATCGCAGTCAATGGCACCCTTCCCATTAAGAACTAGCTCATTGCGGGAGAGCACCATCCCAAAGTGGCCTGTGTTGTCCTCATCACGATATCCGTAGGAGAAGCTCACAAGCCGCAGATTGTCTCCACTCGCGTGTTGTTGCGCGAAGTATGAGTCGAGGCTCGAACGATCCGTGGCCTCTTCACCGTGGCGAGTCAGGGCATCGTAGAACCACTGGAATCGATCATCAGGCGCAAAGAAACGGTCGGTTAGACTGGCGCTACTCGAACCCGTGGAGTAAGCGGAGAGGAACTCTTCGACCAGTTCCCGAGCACCCTTGCTGCTGCAGGCACCTTTTGCGGCGGCTTTTTCGGAAGGAGCTACTTTGATGTCTTCCGAGATGGTATTTGAGATGACATCTTGTGCTGTTGAACAGGATACGCACACGACAAGCCCTAGCAACAAGATAGATATGGGTTGTCCGTTCATGTTGGGTCGTTTAGCAGTTCATCGATTCGACGATACCCTTGGTCGGCCCTGATCGTTCACCGGGTTTGGGGTTCGAGGAGGTTCCCGAGAGAAGATCCCCTTTGATGTGAATGTATTCGTGTTGACAAAATACGTACCGATTCCGCAGGGGAGGATAAGGGGAATTCCGGTTCCGACGACTCGCGTGGGAGGTTCTGGCTTCTTCGAGAGTCGACTGTCCGTCAGGATGGGCTTCCCTCTCCCACATGGATGCCAGTCTTTCAGCGGTAAAGAATCTTGCTTGCGATAGCAGGTCTGAGTTCTTCAGGCAGGGAAGTGACATCAGCCTTGGACGGGTGGGTGTTTCAGCAGCTTTCCAATTGTGGTGTCCCCCCTCTCAGAATTGTGGTGTCCTCCCCGAACCCCCATCTAAGCCCCAGGTCAGAGGTGGTGGCCAACAGCCCACCAACCAAGGTGTCCTTTCACCACCGCACGGTCAGAAAACGCCTCGTGGCGCTCGATGTCGGTGACCCGTTGCTGGTCCGTTTCCTAACGGTCGAGGTTTTGGTCGAACAGGCCCGCCGGGTTGTCCACGGGTCAGTTCTCCCTTTGGGTCTTCAGGCCGATCCCCACATCCAACAAATTAGGGTCTCCGCAGGCAAGATGTTCTCTCGGTTTAGATGTGGACCTTCCGAACGGCATCGCCAGCTAATGCGCAGATCAAGGGAGGTGGTTAACATTCCACACCTCATCGTCATGAAATTGCTGAAAGCCTTAAGTGAGTTTGATTGAGTGGCTTGATGCCCTCTCTGCCATCCCGACCCGGAATCCCCAGAGCCAGGTGGTACGGATGGTGCAGGAGAAGAGGGCTTGACGGCGGCTGAACGGTGCTGGGGAGCTTGAACAAGAGATAGCGTTGAGATACGGTAGGAGGTCGGTACATGCGACTGCTCGTCTTTCAGCACATCGATTGTGAACACCCCGGCCGCCTGCGCGACTTCCTGCGGGCCGACGGCATTGAGTGGACCGCGGTGGCACTCGACGCGGGCGAGCCGATCCCACCTCTGGAGGACTACGACGTCCTATGGGTGATGGGCGGCCCGATGGACGTGTGGGATGTGGACGAGCACCCGTGGCTGGTGCAGGAGAAGAGGGCCATCCGGCGCTGGGTGCGTGAGATGGAACGGCCCTTTTTGGGTCTGTGCCTGGGACACCAACTGCTGGCGGACGCCCTCGGCGGTACTTGTGGCCCGCAGCTCCCGCCTGAGATCGGCGTATTCGGGGTGGATCTGACGGCCGAGGGCAGGGCCGACCCGATCTTCAACAAGATGGGCGAGCGCCAGATTGTCTTGCAGTGGCACTCGGTGCGGGTGGCTCAGCCACCCGATGACGCGGTGGTACTGGCGAGTTCCCCGGACTGCCGGGTGCAGGCCATGCGGGTGGGGCCGCTGGCCTGGTCGATGCAATACCACTTGGAAGTGGAGAAGGGCACGGTCCGCAACTGGGGTGCAGTCGATGCCTACCGCGAGGCTCTAGAGTCGGTCCTTGGTCCCAACGCCATCGACGCTCTGGCCACCGAAGCCGATTACCACATGGCGGGCTTCGCTGTCGCCGCCAAGCGCTTGTATCGCAACTTCATGGCTGCCGCCGTTCAAGACAGGCCTGGAAGGCCGAGGGCCAGAAGTTAGGCCTTGATGGGCAGGGGCTGTTATGGCACTCTGAGGTACATCGCGCTAGGTAAGCAAATCACCAAAGACTAAGACCATGTGGTGGGGTTGGTAGAGGAGCTCTATCGTTCCGCTTTCCACCTCTCTAACAACATGCGAGAGGCTACGAGGAGGTCGGCCACTGCCGGCTGTTGATCGAGGTAGGCGCCAGAAGTAACTGATCCGTCCGCAAAAAGCTTTCCGGCCATGACTTCCGAAATGTGGAGTCCACACCCTTCAAAATTGTGGAGCCCCCTCGAAAACCCCTCCTAAAGCCCGGGTCAGGGGTGGTCGCTAACAGCCCACCAATACCAACCGACGTCTAGCTGTTGGCGATTTAGCCGCTGACAGGCTGCTTTTCCTGGCTTTCCCTTGGCTTTGGGGGTAATTGGCTCTACCCCTTGTGGATCAATCGGGGATCCACGTTTCGGTCTCAAGGCCCAGACCATTGGTGATCCGATTGGCGTACGCATAGTAGCTGACAACCTCGACTATGTCGAGGATGTCACGATCAGAGAAGCCGGCGGTTCGTAGGGAATTGACATCGGCGTCGTTCATCGCGCTCGGCGTCACCGTCAGTTTGACCGCGAAACTCAGCATCGCCACCCGCTTTGGCGACAGCGCTGCAGTTGTCCAGTCGTGTTCAATCGCAGCGGCGAGTTCGTCGTCGTGGAGCAGCCGACGCAGACCGCGCCGGTGGTGGACAACTCAATAGTGGCAGTCGTTCTCGAGGCTCACGACCACGGCGATGAGTTCGCGCTCGACCTTGCGGAGCGTTGCAGTCCCGGCCATGGCCGATTCGTACAGACCCTGGTGTGCCGCCATGCCGCGGGGGTTGAGCGAGTGCACGGCGAGGACGTTGTCGACCCGGCCATAGGCCGGATCAACAACCCGCGGATGAAGCTCACCGAGTGCGCCGTCCCAAGAGTCGTCGGGAATGATCTTGATGCGTGCCATAGTTCAGCGTTTCACACTAGCCGGGGACTCGGCAATTCTACGGGCGTCGGCTCTTGACAACCCCTTTCGGCTTGCATGATCTATGCACATTAACAAGAATGTTGGCCCGCGAGAGCTGACCGAGGGGAGGGGTATCTCCTAGAGAGGTCTCCGACGAGGGGAACTGTGGTCACGAGGCCTTGCAGCCCACAAACCTGCGCCGTAATGTCGAGTTTCAATGGTGGTGTCCCCCCTCTCGTAATTGTGGTGTCCTCCCAGAACCCCCGTTAAGCTGCAGGTAAGGGGTGGTGGCCAACAGCCCACCCGCGACTCACCCTCCATGCGGTGTGAAAATGCAATCATCGACCGCCGGCGTGATCGGTAGGGTCAAAGGTCATGGTGGCAACCAATGAAAGTCCCGGGGGGCGGCTCCTAAAGTCTGGCCGGGATGGCGGTGCGGGGGTCCGCAACTGGGCGTCGATTCTGGACCCCCAGACCAGGAAACAGGCTTTGGAAACTTCGCTGAGCCCGGTGCTGGCAGGTCCTGTGGCACTGATGCCCGATGCCCATTTGGGGAAAGGCGCCACGGTGGGGTCGGTGATTGTCACCGAAGGGGCCATCCTGCCCGCCGCGGTGGGGGTGGACATTGGCTGCGGCATGATCGCTGCTCTCACCAACCGGCGGTTGAAGGACCTTGAACATCCACAGCAGATCCTCGCGGATGTCCGGCGCGGGGTGCCGGCCGGTTTCGATTGGCATCAAACTGCTACTCCAACTGCCCGAAGGTGGCTGGAAGAAAACCCAATCCCGCACGTGAAGATGCTGCCAAGAGCCACAAGCGCCATCGGGAGGATGGGAAAGCAATTGGGCACCTTGGGTGGCGGAAACCACTTCGTTGAGATCTCTTCGGATGAACTCAACCGGCTCTGGATAGTGCTGCACACCGGAAGCCGGGGGATCGGCAACCAAATAGCCACTCACCACATCGCCGCCTCCGCCCGGGTCTGCGCCCGAAAGGGGAGACCAGCAACTCGGGATCTGGCCTACTACCTCTCCAACGACGACCCATTCGATGTGTACATCCGGCAGATGCTGTGGGCGCAGTCCTACGCCTGGAGAAATCGGGAACTTATCCTGGACGTGGTTTGGGAAGCGTTGAGAAATCACATGGGGAACGTAGAACTGCTGGAGATGATCAACTGCCATCACAACTACGCCGTTCTGGAGAGACATAACGCCCGCATGGTGTGGGTGACCAGAAAGGGCGCCATCAGGGCCGGCTCCGGAGATCGGGGCGTCATACCCGGTTCGATGGGAACCGACTCATACATTGTGCGAGGATTGGGGAACCTGCTTTCCTATTGCTCCGCTGCGCACGGCGCCGGGCGTGTGCATTCTCGAAGCCGAGCCAGGAAGCTATTCACCGCAGAACAGTTGACCGAGGCGATGAAGGGAAAGGCATGGGAAGCCCATCGGGCCCGGAAGCTGGTCGATGAGTCCCCGTGGTCGTACAAACCGATCGAACAGGTGATGAAGGACCAGGACGATCTGGTGACCGCCGAACACCGGCTGGTGGCGCGGATCAACTACAAGGGGGCCTAGCCGAGCAGAGGAGAGGGGTCCTTGGGGGCGGTGGCGAACCGAGGCAAGCGGATCTAGCGGACCATGCGCGCCGCCCAGAAGGCGAATACTGGCTCCAAACCGGGGGCTTCGATTTGGCGGAGCAAAGCCCATGGGTGAGAGCACCGTTTTACGGCACTTTCATAGCAGTTGGGACAGTCGGCAGCGCCATCATCGGGCGCCGGGAGGCAACCAGGAACGTGTCGCGCGACGTCAGCCGGGCCGTCGGCATTCGGGTTTTCCTTTTCTGGATGGCAGTGGCGTCGGCGGCCTGGTTCCTACCGGCGGCCGCGGGGATGTGGAACGCCGAAAGGGGCCCCCTAATATCCGTCGTAGCCATTGGAATAGTTGCTTTGGGGTACATCTTGTTCGGCTTGATGACCAACCCGGCGTTAGCGGTGGTAGGCGTTGGGATAGCTGCCGCCTACTATCTTCCTCGCTATCTGTCCGGTGGTGCTGCTTTGGCTGTCTCGGCGGTGGCGACCCTGGCGGTCGTGGGTCTCGGCGTTATGTGGTTCCGCAAGATCGGGATTCGGTGATCAACGATCCCGTTGTTCTTGACGAGATCATCCATCAGTCGGTCCGATTGCGGATAATGACCCTGCTGGTTTCCCAGCCCGAGACGGAACACTTGTTCTGACCGGCGGAAACCTGACCATCCATCTGCGCAAGCTCCGGGACGCCGGTTACCTCGAAGTCACCAAGGAGTTCCTGAATGAAAAACCGTCAACATGGGTACAAGCCACACCCGCAGGACGCCAAGCATTTGCGAACTATCTCGCGAATCTGGAGACGGTGTTGAAAGGAGTAGCTTTCAGGACTGCGAGGTAAACGTAATGCTTGCTCAATTTGGGATTGATGTCCCGGCAGGTCGGTTATGGGCACGGAGCGACGGCCTCGGGGACAGTGACAGTCACGTGCTCAAGATAGGACCCACTACCTCCTTACGGGCCGAGCGTCCACCGACCATCATCGCGGTCAGACCCCAGACGATGGACAAGAACGCCTGGAGCGTGGTGGTAGTAGACGAGGTCATCGACTTTGAGACCCTGCTGTTTCCAACGGGGCAACGTCGGTTGTTCAACGGGATTGGGTCTGTAGTCTTGGAATCTCCGAGTTCTTTTTGTGAAGCCGCCACCGTTCAGATATGCTCGTCCGCAGAGCCTTGACGAGGTGCTTGGCATCCTGTCCGAATGTGACGGTGGGGCCAGGGTGCTGGCGGGGGGTCAGAGTCTGATACCGCTTTTGAACTTCCGTTTGGCCCGCCCGGAGGTCCTGGTGGATATCGCGCTGGTGAGGGAGCTCCGGCAGGTTGTGGTCGAGCGCGGGGTGGTGCGCGTCGGCGCCGCAGTCACGCAGAACACGGTCGAGCGTTCGGTCGACGTGGCACGCCTATGCCCGCTGCTGAGTAAGGCTCTTCCGTTTGTGGGTCACGTCCAGAACCGTATTCGGGGAACTGTCGTAGGGAGTATCGCTCACGCCGACCCAGCGGCGGAGATGCCCGCGGTCGCCCTCGCCCTCGATGCCATCATGGTTGCACGGTCGGCGGCAGGTGTGCGGGACATCCCCGCCAGCCAGTTCTTTCTCGGCCCTTTTACGACGGCTTTGAAGCCTGACGAGATGCTTGTGGAGGTTCGTTTCCCATCTTCCAAGAAGACTCGGGCAGCAGTCACCGAGGTCGCCCCACGGTCGGGTGATTTCGCGGTAGCGGGCGTAGCCGGGAAGCTCGTCACCACCCGGGCCGGGAAGGTGAGGGACATCGCTCTGGCGCTGTTCGGGGTGGGAGGATCACCCCAGCGACTCCACGAGGTGGAAACTCGACTGGCGGGAGAGCAGATTACCGCCGACCTGCTCCACCAAGTGGCGGCTCTGACCACCCGTACCGCCAGGGCCGGTTTGGAGGACGTTCACGCCGACGCTGCCTACCGAGCCCACGTGTCCGGAGTACTCGTGCGCCGAGCCGTCGAGGAGATGGCACGGTGAAACCGGTTCGAGAGCCCAGCTGGCGCTTAGGCGTGTCAATGAACGTGAACGGACGATCGGTTGAACTGACCGTGGACGCCAGGAAGCTGCTGGTGGACGTTCTGCGTGAAGACTTGGGTCTTACGGGAACCCACATCGGATGTGAGCAGGGCGTATGCGGCGCGTGCACGGTGCTGGTCGCAGGCCGACCTGTCCGGTCGTGCATCATGTTGGGGGTGCAGGCCGATGGGTGCGACGTGACCACAGTGGAGGGAATAACGCCCGAGGACGGTCTCAACCCCTTGCAACGAGCGTTCAAGGACCACCACGGTCTCCAATGTGGCTTCTGCACGCCGGGTTTTCTGATGACGCTGGCCGGCGTGACACCCGACGAACACCCGGATGAAGAGAGCATCCGGGAGCTGCTGTCCGGCAACCTGTGCCGGTGTACCGGATACGAAGGGATCCTGGATGCGGTAATGGCGGCTTGGGGTAGGGACCGGTGACCTCCCGTCCCACCCATATCGGGGCTCATGTAGCCCGCGTCGAAGACGACCGGCTCCTCACGGGCAGAGCACGGTTCGTCGCAGACGTATCCCTACCCGGGATGCTTGACGCCGCCTTCTACAGGAGCCCGCTGCCTCACGCTGTGATCGAAGGGGTGGACACTGTCGAAGCCATGCAGGTTCCCGGGGTGGCAGGGGTATTCACCGCCGCGGACATGACCGATGTCTCACCCTTCCCGGACTTCGACCAAAACGCCCGACCGGTGGCCATCTTTCCCCTGGCGCGGGACAAGGTGCGCTACGTGGGGGCGCCCATAGCGGTAGTGGTCGCGCCTGACCGGTATGAGGCGGAGGACGCCCGGGACCTGCTGACCGTCGATCTCGAACCGCTCAATCCGGTCGTCTCCGTAGAGGAGGCTCTGGACGCCAAGGCCCCGCTTCTGTTTTCGGAGTGGCCGGACAACATCGTGATCGACTTCCCGGTTAACAACCCCGAAGCGATGGCCGAATTCGAAGGGAAGATGACCGTCTCCGGTCGGTACGAGATCGGACGCCATACCGGTGTGCCCATGGAGACGAGGGGGGTGGCGGCCGAGTACCGGGATGGCCGGCTCACGGTCTGGACATCCACCCAGTTTCCTCATATCGCCCGCACGATGCTGTCGTACTGCCTCCCTCTGGACGAGACGGACATCCGCGTAATCGCCCCCGACGTGGGAGGAGGATTCGGTGTCAAAGCGGAGTTCTATGTGGAGGAAGTCACGATCCCCTGGTTGGCCATGAGGCTCGGGAGACCGGTGCGGTGGATCGAGGACCGCAGAGAACATCTGATCGCGGCGTGTCACGCCCGTGATCTGGTCCTCGACCTCGAGGCTGCCGTAGATGGCGACGGACGGTTCCGTGCGGTTAGAGGGATGGCCATCCAAGACCTGGGAGCGGCCGAGATGTACCCCTACGGCTTCTCGCCCGCCTTCACGGCCATCGGCCACATCACGGGCCCGTATCGGATCCCCCACCAGTCGGTTGGTGTCGTTGCCGTAGCCACCAATAAGACCCCCTGCGGCGCCTACCGGGGGTTCGGGATTCCGGAGGCCGCGTTCGCCATCGAACGTCTGATGGACAAAGCGGCCGACCGCCTGGGTATCGACCGGCACGAGATACGACGTCGCAACCTGATGGGCCAAGACGACCTGCCCTACACGACGTCAGCCGGTGCAATCGTTGACTCCGGGAGCCACCGCGAAGCATTCGAGGAGACTGTTCGTCTCACCTCCGAGAGACTGGACCACTGGCGAGCCCGGCTCGGCGATGATCCTCATATCCGGCTGGGATCAGGTGTGGTCAACTACATCGAGGGTGTTACCCCTACGTATTTTCTGACCAGCGGACACTGGACCTCCTTCGACTCGTGTTCCATCAGGGTGAATCCCGACGGGACCGCGGTGGTATCGGTCGGCGTTTCCACATCGGGCCAGGGCCTCGAGTCCATGCTGACCACCCTGACGGCAGAGGCGCTGGGCGTCGGACGCGATCAGGTCCGCGTCGTCATGGGAGACACCGACCGGACTCCCTACGGACTCGGCAGTTGGGGGAGCAGGAGCACCAACGTGGCTTCGGGCGCCCTTCGGGAAGCCTCTCAGGTTCTTCTGGAGAAGGCAAACCGCATCGCGGCCCATCTGATGGAGGCCTCCCAGGATGACATCGAGGTGTATGACGGACATTTCCATGTCCGCGGAAGCCCTGGGACTTCAGTCACGTGGAAAGAGGTCGCCACGGCGGCCAACATCCGCACCATCGACCTGCCCGAGGGTGTGCAACCCGGTATGGAGGCGGCCGCCACTTACGACCCTCCCGGCATCGAGCATCATTCCGACGAGTACGGGCGGGTCAATGCTTGCGCCACCTACACCAACGCCTCTCACGGGGCGGTTGTTTCCGTCGACGTCGGCACCGGCAAGGTGCGGGTGCTCGAGTACCTCGTGGCCCATGACTGCGGCACGGTCATCAACCCCCAGATCGTCAGGGGACAAGTGGTCGGCGGCATAGCGCAAGGAATAGGCGGAGCACTCTTCGAAAAGCTCCATTACGACGAATGGGGAAACCCGCTGTCGACATCGTTTTTGGATTACCATCTGCCCACCATCGCCGAGATACCTAATATGGTGGTCAGGCATTTCGAATCGCCGGCGCCGGCGATGCCGTGGGGTGCCAAAGGCGCTGGCGAGGCCGGAATCATCGGTCCTGCTCCGGCTATCGCCGCCGCGGTCGAGAAGGCGCTTTCGGACCTGGGTGTCGCAGAGATCACCCGCACCCCGATCACCGCCCCGTATGTTCTCAGTCTGCTCCCGGCCACAGGGGCGGATGGGTCAACATGAACTCATTTCTCTTCAAACCAGCCAACACGGTGATCGGCCTCTAGACGGAACTCATCAGACCGAGAAGCATTCTGGCGGTCCAACTAAGAGGGCAGTGGATCCGGATGGCTGGGTAGGGATCGCAGCGCCATGGAAGACGCGTCCGCAGGGCGCCTCTACGGATCCCGGTTACGCTCGGGGCGCGGTTCCCGTCGAGGAGAACTTTTCTAGGGCGTTGCCTTGAACAGCGCCGCTATCTCGTAGGACGGTGTTCCGTCTTCGTTGGTGTTGGAGGCGAGGACTTGTCCATTGTGTCGGATGCCGGGAGAAAGACCGGCGCCGGGTCATTGCCTGTCGGTCTTTGCCTGCTCGGTTTCGGTGGTGGCCGCGGGGGGAACCGGGGCGACGTAGCCGACGATCAGGAGCAGCAGGCCCACCCCGAGGAATGACACCACTCTGGCTACTGTTCCGGTGTTGCTGAGGTCGAACAGGAACAGCTTGACCACCACCACTCCCATTAGGGAAGCACCGCCCACCCACACGATCCGCCGGGCCGAGCGTCTGCCGATCAGCATTCCGGTCAGGCCGGTCAGACCCCAGACGATGGACAGGGAGGCTTGGAGGGTGGTGGACGAAGTCATCGACTCGAGGTCGAACGGAACCCCCGTCCAGTGGTGAACCGTCCGCGCCACGGTCATGGTCAGCAGGACGAAACCGGCGATGGCCAGCCCCGGCGCCCAGTTTCCAGCGACGAAGTCCTCGAGTGGATGGTCCGTTTGTGAGTCGGCCAGTCTTTTCCAGGCCAACGCTGCGACCACAACGAGGACAGTAAGGATTTCCAGGGGGTTGAGCAGCGGCAGGTAGGTGAGTGGTGCGGCTTCGCCGTTTGACGTCAGGTTGATGGACAGCACTATGAGAGCAAGCGCCAGGACAACCGGGCCCGCGCACACCATGAGGTAAGTCCGCCAACGTGCCCTCAGGGGCCATGCCAACCTATTCCGCGCCAGCAACGTTCCACCCACCAGCGTTAGGACCGTCGACAGCGCCGCGGTAGTGGGCCATACGCCGGCGGCGATTCGTTGGACCTGCCAGTGGACCTCGGTTCCAAGCAGAACCGCGAGAACCCAGTAACCGGTGGCGTGCATCGCGGTCACGACCTGGGGAAACTGGCTCCCTCGTAGGCGCAGAACCGAGTAGTACGCCACCAAGGCAACGATCCAGGCCGCCCAGCCACTCGACTCGGACGGGTGGTCTTGGAGAGCCAGCGCCAAAATCATCGATAAGGGCAGGGCGGGAAGCAGCAAGACCCCAGAAGTAGCCAGCCTTGGCCAGCGGACCAGCGGCGCCGCCAGTGCCATTCCACCAAGAGAGACCGCAACGAACACGATTAACGTGCTCAGCCGCGCATCCTCGGGAACCTGGCTGACGATCTCCACCAGCCCGCCCAGCAGCCACCAACCGATCCCCCAGAACAGAAAGAACCAAGGGACATCCTTGCTGCCTTTCAAGAAATCTTCCCTTTGGTCAACGATCCGCGAGGTGAACAATCCCGTGACGGCCAGCAGCGCCGCTCCCAGGAAGTACCCATTGATCAAAACGGTCGTCCCGTCCGGATAAGGCAGCGATTCGAAAACGTGGCTTAGGAAAACGCTCCCGGAGAGAAGTTGTAAGACACCGCCACCCACGGTGAAGAGGAAGAGGTTGTGGTGAAGGCCCACCCAAACCAGCATCGCCCCCTGCAAGGCCCACACCACCGAGGTGTACTGGGTGTCGAACACCAACGGTGCTGCGATCGCCAGGAAGGTCATCGCCAAAGCCAAGTAGATTTCGACCAGTACCCGCGATGCCTTACCGAACCGGTGGGCTACCCCCGCAAACACTGCGTGGATCACCGCTAGCGACACCGCGCTGATCGCTGTTCCATACTCGAAGTGATCGGTGAGAAGAAACTGGAAACCGAGACCGATGAATGGAACACCGAATATCAGTGGGCTGGTCATCGGGTCCTTGATATTGGGAGGGCGCCGGGCGGCCATCAGGAGCGGGATCGTCATGTACAGGATTATCAGTAGGGCGATCAAGGGTTGAGTGGTCGCCCAGCTTTCTTCCTCATATCTGAACAACAGCCAGAAGGCGGTCAACCCAACGGTAAAACCCAGACCCAGCAGATTCAGTTCCGGCCAGATCTTGAACCATGCCACCGCTACAATGGCGGCGCTCAGGATGACATAGAAGCCGAATACCAGGACGTGATCTCTTGCATCCGAATACGCCAGGATCGGGGCGAGAAAACCGCCGGTTATACCGAGTACCGCCAACGACCGGGAGTCCTGGGCAACGGCTAGAACACCGGCGCCGACGGTGATCACTATTACCGATACGGCGGCGAACGAAACCGGCAGGAGGTCATATACGGCGTGCGCCACGTACGTGGTCAGGTAGAGCACCGCAATCCCGCCTCCCTCCAGGCTCAACCCGTAGATCGGGTTGCGGTGGCGCACGCGCCAACCCACCACTAGTAGCAGCACACCGAACAGCCCAACCAGAATGTGGCGCACCTCGATGGTAAGGGTGATCCAACCCTGTTCGAGGGCCACGCCGAGCAGGAACCCCAACCCGATAAGGGAGAGCAGAACCCCCACCTTGACGGGCACGTTGCCGGTGGTGGCCCAAGTCTTGACCGGTTCGAACAGTCGGGACAGGGCGCCGAACGAGGGACTCTTGTAATCGGCTACGGGTCGTTGCACTGGGGTCGGAACCTCGGAATTGGACGGCGTCACGGTTTCGACGGGTGACGACTGTGACGACGGTGTTCCGGCAACGGACGGCGCCGCGGCCCCGACCGGTGACGGTTCGACTCGAGGGCGCGGTTCAGGAGCAACAGAGATGGGAGAAACATCGGACGGGAGGCCGGCACGGCGGCGTAGCAAACAGTGGTGGTTGCTCTCCGGCCGGCACGGAACGAGTGATGGGCCCACCGGCGTCGGTGACTACTTCCGTTGTGGCCTGTGCCCCTTCGACTTCTCGGACTCGGCGCCGCAGCTTCGCCACTTGGGCGAAGAGGAGCCCCACCAGACCTCCGAACAGGAAACCACCACCGCCATCCAGCAGCAAAGCTCCCAAGAACACACCAACGGCAACAAAAACGGCAGTCATGCCGACTGGTCTCGCATCTCTTCCCACCCTAGCGAACAAGCCGCACAGACAAGAGACCGGGGCTGCCTTTCCTCTGGCGGTGATGGGCCGTCAGCTGCGGGTACTGTCGGCGGCGTTGGATGAGGCACGATTTTGACCAGCAGGCTCCTGGTGAGCCTCGGTAGTTCACAGGGTTGGTGATGACCCGTCAGGTCATCGGGAACCCTCGTGCGTACCAAAACCCGCTCCTAGGGAGCCGCCCACTATCCACATGCGAGCAGCACGGTTGGCACGGCCCACCAACCGAGAGGCCCGCACGAACGCTATCTCTTCGGACTGCGTGTAGGGAGCAGCCACACCCCAACGCCCAACCGTTGGTGGGGGTGGTGGCCACTCGGGATTCGCGGCCCGTCCAACAACCCGCAACGCCCCACGGGTGTTCTCCTGCCAACCCGCGGTCTTATGGGCGTTCACGCTCATCGTCCAGTGGTTGATATTGTCGGGGTGTAACACAGTGCGGACATCAACCGCGCCCAGTGCCCATTGTGCCCATACCACCATTTGAGCGGTTGCTCTGATCAGCCGTTGCGCCCCGGCCACGCCAGGGGGGTGCCGCCTCGGCCACCCAAGCACGAACAGTGGGCATCAGCGGATCGAGTGTCCGCAGGTCACTATCGGACCATCCCGTGGGAAGCCACCCCTCCACCACCAGGGCCACGTCCGCCTCTAACACCGGGCGTTGATAAAGAGTGATGACGAACCGACCCGATGATGCCCAGTGGAGAGGCGCTTGCCTAAGGGTAGATGAGGCTGCTTCCCTATTGGAGGTTACGCGTAAAAGCGTAGACCCAAATGTATGGGAGGCGCGAGATCGGTGGGCGGAGGCCGCCCGCGGATGGCTGGGAGGAAAGGGGAGCATTGATGATGTAATGGAGGCGGCCCGCGGCTTTGAAGTGGCGGCTGAAACAGCAGCATCAACTTGACCGCTCCTACCCATGAGTCCACTCTCAAATGTGGAGCCTTCCCGGTTTGAATGTGGAGTCCTATGTGGAGCCCCTGCGGAGGCCCAGGTCAGGGCGGGTGGCCCACAGCCACCCGCCAATACACAAGTGTCTTAGTGATTTATGGCTCTGTGTGTTAGCGATTTAGCGTCGGGCGCGCTGATTTTCGGGAACCGCTACGAAGAAGGCGAGGAGTGAAGACATGTCGGGGGCATCCGCCGCACCCGCATCCTGCTGGGCCACCTAAGGGTCTAGAAACCGGATCACTCCTCGGGAGGCATCAAGGTGTCAGCGATCAGGGCGTCCACCACAGCCTTGATCGCCTCGTGGTCGGTAGCCCCGCAATTCAGCGCCTGATTGTAGACGGCCAGTTGACGATCGGCAGATGTGCCCCTTCGACAGATCGTCCGGATGTGCTCTATTTCCTGTTTACATCCCAGGGCTTCAGCATCGGGTTGCACCAATTCGATGATTTCCTCTACCAAAACGGGGAACGGTACCAACGTACCCCTACTGAGGTCGATCAACCTGTCGCTCACGCCATAGCGTTGGGCGCGCCAAAGGTTTTCGGCAATCAGAAAGTTGGCGTGGACACGCCACTGCAGGTTCTCCATCTTGAACCTCCACAGCATCCGGAGGATGCAGACATACAGTGCGGCGATGGCTATCGTATCCTCCATCCTCGTGGGTAGATCGGTGACCCTCATTTCCAGGGTGGGGTAGCGTTCGGAAGGTCGGATATCCCACCAGATCTTGCTGGAGTCTTCGATGACTCCTGCTCTCACCAGCACATGCACGTGCTGTTTGAAGTCAGCCCATGAATCGAACTTCTCAGGCAACCCGGTGCGGGGCACAGAGCCGAATACCGACATGCGGTAGCTCTTCAGACCGGTGTCTGTCCCCTCCCAGAATGGCGAGGAAGTGGATAGGGCCAGCAGATGAGGCAGGAAATAGGTGGCCTGACCCATAAGGTCGATTCGCAACTCAGGATCTTCGATCCCCACATGCACGTGCATTCCGGAGATGATCATTCGGCGTGTTACCGCCTGGAGGTCTTCGGTGAGGGCCTGGTAGCGTTCCCCCTTGGTGATTCGTTGCTTCTTCCATCTTGCCAGGGGATGGGTGGATGCGGCTATGGGGGCGAGTCCGTACTCCTCGGCGGCCTCGCTAACCGCCAAGCGCAACAGGCCAACGTCGGCGCGGAGCTGTTTGACGTCGTGACAGATCCCGGTACCGATCTCGATCTGAGAGTCGAAGAGTTCGTGGCTCACCAGTCCGTAACGAAGTTCTGTGACCCTCTCCATCAGCCCATGGGGCTGGGTGGAGATGAGCTCCCCGGTCTCCCGATCCACGAGGAGGTATTCCTCCTCAACTCCCATCGTCCAAGCAGGCTCGTTGATCAGCCACCTCGATTATCTGGTTCAGGGCGGCCTTCGCCGCTCCTGGATGCAGCGTGGCATGGGACCCTCACTGTGTTGATCGAAATTCACACACGACAGCCACCCTTCCGCCAGTGTGTTCGGCCTGTCGTCTCATGTCGGGTGCTCCCAGTAGGCTCTCAGCCCTTACCGCATTTCATGCTACCTTACCTCCCCCGGCACCGAGCGATGCAGCAACCGGCGCCTGCTCAGCAGCCTCGGGCGCAGCACGGTTCGTCGCAGACGTATCCCTGCCCGGGATGCTCGAAGTCGTCTTCTACAGAAGCCCGTTACCCCATGCCCTGATCGAAGGGGTGGACACCGGCGAGGCTCTGCAGGTTCTCGGGGTAGAAGGGGCATTCACCGCTGAGGACATGACGGATGTCTCGCCCTTCCCGGACTTCGACAAGAATGCCCGCCCGGTGGCTATCTTTCCTCTGGCTCGGGGCAAGGTTCGCTACGTGGGGGCGCCTATAGCGGTAGTGGTGGCGCCTGACCGATATGAGGCGGAGGACGCCCGTGACCTCCTGACCGTGGATCTCGAACCGCTCGATCCCGTCGTCTCTGTAGACGAGGCGCTGGCCCCCAAGGCCCCCCTCTTATACCCGGAGTGGCCGGACAACATCGTGATCGACTCTCCGGTTGCCAACCCGGAAGCGTTAGCCGAGTTTGGGGGGAAAATGACCGTTTCCGGTCGTTACGAGGTTGGCCGCCATACCGGCGTGCCCATGGAGACAAAGGGGGTGGCAGCCGAGTATCGGGATGGCCGGCTCACAGTCTGGACATCCACCCAGTTTCCTCATATCGCCCGCACCATGCTGTCGTACTGCCTCCCGCTGGACGAGACGGATATCCGCGTAATCGTCCCAGACGTGGGAGGAGGATTCGGCGTCAAAGCGGAGTTTTACGTAGAAGAAGTCACGATCCCCTGGTTGGCCAGGAGGCTCGGAAGACCGGTGCGGTGGATCGAAGACCGGAGGGAACATCTGATCGCCGCCTGTCACGCCCGTGACCTGATCCTCGACCTCGAGGCCGCCGTTGATGGCGACGGACGGTTCCGGGCGGTGCGAGGGATGGCCATTCAAGACCTGGGAGTTGCCGAGATGTACCCATACGGCTTCTCGCCCGCCTTCACCGCCATCGGCCACATTACCGGCCCGTACCGGATTCCCCACCAGTCTGTGGGTGTCATTGCGGTGGCAACCAACAAGACTCCCTGCGGCGCCTACCGGGGTTTCGGGATTCCGGAGGCGGCGTTCGCCATCGAACGTCTGATGGATAAAGCGGCCGACCGCCTGGGAATCCACCGGCGCGAGATTAGACGTCGCAACCTCATGGGCCAAGACGACCTGCCTTACACGACGTCAGCCGGTGCAATCGTTGACTCCGGGAGTCACCGCGAAGCCTTCGAGGAAACTGTTCGTCTCACCTCGGAGAGGCTTGACCGATGGAGAGCCCGGCTCGCCCATGATCCTCATGTCCGGCTGGGATCAGGTGTGGTCAACTACATCGAGGGCGTAACCCCTACGTATTACTTGACCAGCGGACACTGGACCTCCTTCGACTCGTGCTCCATCAGGATGAACCCCGACGGCACCGCTTTGGTGTCGGTCGGCGTTTCCACCTCGGGCCAAGGCTTGGAGTCCATGCTGACCTCCCTCACCGCAGAGGCGCTGGGTGTCAGACGCGATCAGGTCCGCGTCGTCATGGGGGACACCGACCGGACTCCCTACGGACTCGGCAGTTGGGGGAGCAGGAGCACCAACGTGGCCTCGGGCGCCCTTCGGGAAGCTTCCAACATTCTCTTGGAGAAGGCAACCCGCATCGCGGCTCACTTGATGGAGGCCTCGCCGGATGACATCAAGGTGTACGACGGGTGTTTCAGCGTCCGCGGAAGCCCCGGGATGTCAGTCACTTGGCAGGAGGTCGCCACGGTAGCCAACATCCGCACCATCGACCTACCCGAAGGTGTGAAACCTGGTATGGAGGCGACCGCCACCTACGACCCTCCCGGCATTGAGCATCGTCCCGACGACTATGGGAGGCTCAATGGTTGCGCCACCTACACCAACGCCTCCCACGGGGCGGTTGTGTCCGTAGACGTTGGCACCGGCAAGGTTCGGGTGCTTGAGTACATCGTGGCCCATGATTGCGGCACGGTTATCAACCCCCAGATTGTCAGGGGACAAGTGGTCGGTGGGATAGCGCAGGGAATAGGCGGAGCACTCCTCGAAAAGCTCCATTACGACGAATGGGGACACCCACTGTCAACATCGTTTCTCGACTACCATCTGCCCACCACCACCGAGATACCGAACATGGTGGTCCGGCCCTTCCAATCGCCGGCGCCGGCCATGCCGTGGGGCGCCAAAGGAGCCGGCGAGGCTGGAATCATCGGTCCTGCCCCCGCTATCGCCGCCGCCATCGAGGAGGCGCTTTCAGACCTGGGTATCGCAGAGATCACCCGCACCCCGATTACCGCTCCATATGTTCTCAGTCTTGTTTCCTCCTCTATCTCCAGGGGCCGCCAAGAACACCAAGAGGACAATCGCTGACACCCCGCCTACGACCGCCGCTATCGCCCCGACTACAAGAAACGAAACGCCGAGCGGTGTTTTCCAACCGGACCTATGCTGCTAGCCGGGTGTGGGGGACACGGACGGGAAGGTTTGCGCAGGCGTTCCTGCCGGAATCGGATAGGTGTCAATCAACGGGAGAGACGCCCAAGATGGGTTTGATCCTTCAGTTTTATGCCCGTTTCTTTCTCGTGATCGAGGCCCGGCGGGTCTCGAGGGACTGTCGGCGGGCGGGTGAGACCACCAGGGCTTCTCGCTCCGCTTGCCACGGGGCGGCGTCGAACTTGGCTTTACTATCCAAAGACGCAAGGAGGGCCTTGGTGGCTGCCATAGCGCCGCGGTCCACGGAGACTGCTTGCACGAGGCGCACGGCGGTCGAAGCCGCAGCGCCGGTTCGCGCCACAATGGCCGAGCCAGGCGGGAGTTCCCGGCCCGCCAATTCCTGTTGGAGAACCATGAGACGGCGCAGGGTGGGGGAACCGAGCCGGGAATGTAGGCGGGCCACGGACAGTGGGTTGTACAGGATTCCCAATCTGGTGGAAGGCAGGGCGACGCGTGCCTCTTCCGAAACCACCACTGCATCGCAAGCCCACGCCAGGTCCACTGCTGCGCCGAAGCAGGCGCCCTCGACGGCGGCAACCACCGGCAGCGGGCTGTGGACTATCCGGCGACAGAGCTGGTCGAGCGCATCATCAAATTTGAGATCCTCGAGCGATCCGGTGAGCGTGGCGAGGTCCGCGCCGGCGCTGAAGCGTCTGGAGCCTCCGGTGATGACCACTCCGCTGATATAGTTGCCCGGCAGTCTGGTGGGGTTGGACTCGGATGCTTCGACTGCATCGAGTTCGGCTTCAAGCTCGCGAATTGTCTGGCGCCGTAGGGCGTTGGCACGATGTGGCCGGTTGATTTCTACAAGGAGAGTAGAGCCGTCGACCTTGTGGGTTACGTCTCTCATCAGGCCGGGATGCGGGGCGACAGCCGGGCAAAGGGCCGGATGTTCAACTCGGCTTCCAGTTGCCCGGCAAGCGACAGCAGGTCACGGTCGGCCCCGCGGCGTCCAACCAGTTGAATGGCGGCCGGTAGGCCGTCCACGAATCCTGCGGGGAGCACTACCGCGGGATGTCCGGAGACATTGAACGGCGCCGCGAACGGGAAAGCCCCCCAGAGCCGCCCCACCCGTCGGCCGGCAATGGTCGTCGGCCGGCAGCCGAGTTCGAAGGCGGTGGTGGCGGTGGCGGGGGTGACGATCACGTCGTAGTCGCAGAAGTACTTATCCACCCGAGCTCGGTACTCCGCGAGGGCCGAGCGGGCCTTGGCCAGAGTCTCTTGGTCGAGCTGCCTGGCCGCTCTCAGAGACCGTTCCTGGTACATTGTCAACTGGTGGGGCCCGTCGAGCAGGTGCCCTCGGCGCTCACCTTCCTCGGCCAGCACGATCGGCCCGAATATTTCCTCCCATCCTCCGAGGTCGAGATTCACGCAGCTGACGTGGTGCCCGCAAGCGGCGAGTTTATTCACCGCTGATATTGCCACATCACCCACACCGTTGTCGACCGGACGGCCTTCTGGGTTGGCGCACCACGCCACACGACGCGGGCCCGTGCAGGCCGGCGTCCCTGCGGTTACGTTGCCGTCGGCTGAGAGCACGGAATACAGGTAGCGGGCGTCGGCCACGCATCGGGCCAGGGGCCCCACGGAGATGAACGGGCTGAACGCCCGGAAGCCCCCGGCATCGTCTATGGCTCTATAGGTGGGTTTCAGGCCCACGAGGCCGCAGAACGACGCCGGAATACGGATCGATCCACCGCCGTCGGAACCGAGCGCCAGAGTGCAGGCCCCCGACGCCACCGAGGCCGCTGCGCCGCCGCTCGACCCTCCCGCTGTGAGGTCGGGGTTGAAAGGGTTGGCAGTGTCGGGACCGAGCAGGTTGTCCGTGGTGGCCGACTGGCAGAACTCCGGGATATTGGTCTTACCGACGATCACGGCTCCGGCCCTTCGCAAGCGGCGCACGGCGCCGGAGTCGTGGCGGGCCACGTCGTTGGCGTGGGCCAGCGAACCTAGCGTGGTGACGTGACCCTCGATGTGGAAGGCGTCCTTGATCGAGACGGGGACGCCAGCGAGAAGGCCAGGGCTACCCGAACGGTAGGCTGCCTCGGCTGCCTCGGCCTGACGCAGGGACAGTCCGGGGGTGGCGCGGACGAAGGCATGGAGGATCGGATCGATCTCGGCGATGCGCGCCTGGGCCAGGTCCGCAACCTCGACGGGCGAGAGCGATCCGTCGCGGTAGGCGGCGAGGAGTCGCTGGACGGGCCACCAGAGGGGCCCGTCATCCACGAGCGGAGACGCCTCCGGAGACGGTGAGCACCTCGCCCGTCACGTAGCTCGCTTCGTCGGAGGCCAGGAACGAAACCATGCTGGCAACATCGGCGGGTCGTCCTATGCGGCCCAGGAACGCTTTGTCGGACAGGTAGCGGTCGAAGAACTCGTCGGGGTAGATCCTGCGGAGGAATTCGTTGTGGATGAGGCCGGGAGCTACGGCATTGACGCGCACTCCATGGACCCCGTTCTCGGCCGCCGCGACCCGGGTGAGAGCCAGGACGCCGGCTTTGGCGGCTGAGTAGGCCGCGCCGTGATCGGCCGACATCTCCCACGCCGCGATCGAGGAGATGTTGATGATCGAGCCGCCGCCGCTGGCGATCATAATGGGGAGCGCGTACCGCATGCATACGAACGTGCCGGTGAGATCCACATCGAGGCAGCGTTGCCAGGTTTCCAGGGACATCTCGGCCACCGGCTCGATCTTCGACCATCCCGCGTTGTTGACCAGCACGTCGAGACGGGCCCGCCGGGTCACCACGTCGTCGATCACGGCGCGCACCTGCGCGTGATCGGTCACGTCGAGGTGGTAAGAGAGGATGTCCCGCCCGAGTTTTGCGGACAGTGCTCGAGCGAACTCCCGGCATCGGCGCTCGTGGGCGTCGGTCACCACCACGTCGAAGCCGTCCGAAGCGAGCCGGCGCGCCACCTCCGCTCCGATGCCGGCTCCCGCGGCCGCAGTGACCAGCGCCACCGGCATGTCGTTAGCCATCAGTTTCCACCTGTTGGTTCCACGGCGGGGATCACGGTATCTGACAGGTGGGCGAGACGCTGCTGTCGCCCACCCGACAGGAGCGCGAACGTGATACGGTCAATGTCGAGTCGCCAGAGGCGGCGCAGCCGGCCCACGCACGTGTCCAAGTCGCCCGCCAGCGCCACCGACCGGGCGAAGTCGTCCGATACGATCTGCTTGTGCCGGGCCTGCAGCGATAGGTGATCGACGAGCTTGTAGGCTCTGGCTGCCCGAGCGAACTCGGGGCGGAATCTCTCCCATGCCGGTGGCATTCGTTTCCACGGGTGGAATGTGGCTGCCTGGCTGGTGGCCCAAGCTCTGATGTCCTCGATGGCTCCTGTCTCGTTGTCGCCTACCGACATCGTGACAAAAAGGTCGATTGTCAGTTCCTTTCGATCACGGCTGGCTGCCGCCAAGCCCTCGTGTATGAAGTCGAGTTGCCACGAGCAAAATTCGGGGTCGGCGGCGCCCATCAGCACGACACCGTCGCAGATCTCGCCAGCGAGGCGCAGCATCGCGGGCTGGGACGCGGCGAGATAGATAGGGATCTGCCGAGCGGCGGTTGCCAGGCGTACCCGGGTGCCGTAAAGCTCGTGTGCCTCGCCGGTGAACATCTGGCGGAATCCGTCAATCCCGGCCCGCAGGTCGCCCAGCTTTGACGGCCTGCCTCCGGCGCCCAGCACCGCCGACCAGCCTGCGCCAAGACCGAGAACGGCCCGACCGATGGAGAGCTCGTCGAGAGCAACCGTGGCGTTGGCGGTGACGGTGGGGTGCCGGGTCATGAGGTTGGTGACGCCCGCTCCGATAAGCACCCGCTGGGTGGACAGCGCGGCTAGGTTCATAGCCGCGTACACGTCTTTCAATCCGAGCTGGAAGTCTATGTACCAAAGAATGTCGAAGCCGCTCTCGTCGATAGCCCGGGCCAGCTCGGACGTGCGGCTCAAAGGCTCCCGGGGACTCACCCCCAGCGAGATGCCGTACCTGTGTGTCATCGGGTGTCCGATTCGTGAAGGAGCCGAGCCAGCAGCTCGCCGTAGGTCCGGGGCCGGTCGACCGAGAGCAGATGACCTGCTCCGGCGATTTCGTGGAAGCGGCTATGGGGCACCGCATCGGCGATAATATCCGACGCCCGGCGGGGACAGAAGACATCGCTTTCCGCCCCGACGATATCGAGGGCAACCGTGATCTTTGCTAGCAGCGGATGAACCGGTTCGGCCCGGATTCCGATCATTGCTCTGGCGGCGTTGATGTAGCCGCGGCCGTCTCCGACCGCCACCATCCGATGAGCGGTCAGAGAGTCGAGATCCGCGTCAGTGACGATCTGCTTCGATGTGTCGTCACACAGACCGGCGGCAAAGCCAGCCCAGTCCCCGGCCTCTATCTGGGCGACGCGGCTCTCGAAAAACTTGGCTGCGGCTGTCCCGACCACCGATGAGGTGGCCACCACGATGAGATGCCGGATTAGAGCTGGTGCGACGGTGGCGGCTCTAAGAGCAATGGTCCCGCCAAGCGAATATCCGACGACCGCCGCCGGACCGCTAACGGCTCTAAGGAACATAATCAAGTCGTCGCTCAGCTGCGACAAAGTACCCGCACCCTGGCCGGCAGTTGTCCGTCCGTGGCCTCGAAGGTCGACCGCGAAGGTGGTGAAGGAACCTAGATGGGCGGCTACGGCGTCCCAGGAGCGATGGTCCTCTGCCAGCCCGTGGAGCAGCACGACGGGTTTGCCCGAGCCCCGCCGGCTGTAGTTGACTACGATGTCGTTCAATTCGACCGAGGTCATGGGTTTGTCTCCCCGGCCCGTGACCGACTGCCGAAGGTCTGGCTCGGGGCGCCGGGGACACGCCTGAGCAGCGCTGTTCGCAGCTGCAGCTTCCGGATCTTTCCCGACGCCGTGCGGGGGAAGCCGTCAACCAACTCAAGACGCTCGGGCCAGTACCGGCGGGACAGGCCTCGGTCTGCGCAGAAAGCGATGACTTGTTCAAGGTCCAAGGGAGCGTTGGCCTGGACAACAGCGCAGATGCGTTCGCCGAGGCGCTCATCCGGCCAGCCGATCACGGCCACGCCGGCCACGTCGGGGTGGGCAGCGATAGCGTTCTCGGTCTCTACGGGCGAGATGTTGACCGCTCCGCGGACAATCAGGTCCTTGACCCGTCCGGTGATTGATACGTAACGGTCGGCGTCGATGTGGGCAAGATCGCCGGTGCGGAAGAACCCGTCTCCGACGAGGTGCTCGGCATACAGCTTGGGCTGGCCGAAGTAGCCGTTAAACACTCCGGGCCCGCGCATGACCAGCTCGCCTGGGCCGCACTCCTGCAGCCGCATCTCGGCGTCGAGGACTCGTAGCTCCAAGCCGGGAAGCCCGATGCCTACGGTGGTCTCGACCTGCTCGGCGGACGAACTGTCCATGCAGGTGGTAAGACCGCCCTCGGTCATGCCCCAAAGCGGTGTGACGAACGTATCGGGGAACTCCCTGCGGCAGCGCCGGATCAGCGCTGGCGGCACCTGGGCGCCGCCGCACAGGAAGGTCCGGAGCGGGGCCAGCTTGGGCTCGGCACCGCTCCATGGGGCATTGGCCAGATCGAGAAGGAACGGCGTGGCCGCGGCGGTGAACGCCGCTCGGTGACGCGCTACCAACTCCAGAGCCGTTCTGGGGTCCCACCCGTCCTGAAGGATGAGCGGCGCGCCCAGGAACATCGACAGTCGGGCGCCGTGGATGGCCCCGACGCTGTGCCCTAGGGGAGACGGCATGAAAACAGGAGTGTGGCCACTGAGGTCGAATCGCTCCGCGAACTGCCGGTTCAGCGTCGCCAGGGAGTCCTCGCTATGGCTCACAGCCTTCGGCGGCCCGGTGGTGCTCGAAGTGAACATGAGGTGGGCAGTGGCCTCGGGTACATGGTCGGTCTTTTGCAGACCGCTGCCGATGCTATGCACTTCGAGAGATGTTTGATTAGCCAGGCCCAAAGCGACGCCATCGGTACAAGTGGCGGCCTTTTGGACGATCTCGGCTGGCAACGCCCGCCGGTGGCTGCCCACGGATATGGCGAGAGCGGGCCTGCTCAACTCGAAGATGTGACGCAGGTGGTCGACCTCGGTGGTCACCGGTGGTGTAGCCGGGACGTGGCCGGCCCGCAGCACGGCCAGGAACATCACCAGCCAGGAGGTGGAATTAGGCAGATGAACCACCACGACCCGCCTTACGTCACCGACGACCGCACGGATCTTCTCGGCGGCTTCCCCCGCTTCGTTCCAGAGATCGCCCCTTGACAGGGTGTCGCTGCCGCTGACCAGTGCCAGTTGGTTGGGGGCCTCTGCGACATGGGACTCGAAGCGATCCACCAGCCGTAGGCCGGTCCACCACCCGGCACGCCGGTAGCCAGGCGCGGCGTCGTCGCCCACAGGGCTCTGCAAGGCAGCGGTTGCCGTGGCGCTGATTCCCAAGACCACGCTACCCCAAGAAACGGAATCGACACTGCATGCCCGATACGGTAGCCGCTACCCCGAAGGCGGCGCCGCAAAAAACCCAGCTAATCCACGGCTTGGACGTGCACCAGAGCCCGGCCATTGACACTGATAGCGATGAAGAACATGCTCCAGAGGCTTCCACAGGCAGTCGAACCGGCGGTTGTTGGCATTGGCTCGGCTGATTGCAGACCATGAGGACGCTTGGGTCTTTCGCAATTCTGTGGGATGTGGAGGGTGGAGTGACGGGATTGTGTCATATTAACAACAGCCTGGAGGGGCGCAACCATGGGGCTGATCGCCGACACCCCACTGTCGACATCGTTTATCGACTACCACCTGCCCCCTACCACCGAGACACCGAACATGGTCGTCCGGCACTTCCAATCGCCGGCGCCGACTATGCAGTGAGGCACCAAAGGAACCGGCGAGGGGCGAGGCTGGAATCATCGGTCCTGCCCCCGCTATCGCGGAGGCGCTTTCGGACCTGGGTATCGCAGAGATCATCCGCACCCCGATCACCGCTCCATATGTTCTCAGTGTGCTCAAGGTCACCGGTGTGGATGCGTTCACATGAACTGCTGACCCCGGAGGGTGAACAGAGAGTCAAGACGGGGCTTGGCCAGGAGGATTGCGCACGTTGGGAGAATTGAGTTCTGAATCGCCCAGGGCTTTCCTGGAGGCTGAGGTGCTACCCCGCTTTGGCAGAATCGGGTTTCCTCGACTGGGAGGTTCCATAGCCTATAGGGCGATTCCGAATTGTGGCGTCCCCCCTCTCGCAATTGTGGTGTCCTCCTGAAAGCCCGGCTAAAGCTCCAGGTCAGGGGTGGTGGCAAACAGCCCACCAAGCCGCAGTGGAACAGCAGTGTCCGTTTCTTGTTCCCGTGTTCTATTGTGACTACCTCGATTTTCTGTTGGTGTTTTTCGGGGTAGTCCATGACCACGTTGATGCCCATTTGGTGGAGAGGCCGCACGAAATCTTTGCCATGTTGGGTGTATCCCATGTCGGATATGACTTCTTCGAGGTTGGGGAAGTTTTCGAGGGCGGCGAGGACAGCGTTGAGTCCGCTAAGTGTCCTTCCCACAGAGGTGGGTTACAAGTCGGGTGTGAGTAGATATCCGACAAGAACCCGACATTTATGTCCTGGAATTTGGTGATGCCCCAACGACCGAGCCACCACACTCCCGGTGCCCATTCACCTGCTCCGGCCTGGTCCAACGCCGGATACGGGTCATGGTTCCCCGCAATGAAGTACAGGGGCGCGCCGAGGGTGATGTCACCCGAAGCTACCCGGGAGAAGTCGCCCACCTTGCGGTAGCGGGGCGGCCCCACCACCCCGAGGTGATCCTCGTAGCCCCGGTTGGGTTCCACATCTCCTACGGCTAACACGAAATCGAACTGCCCCCACCGACCGCGAGCCACATCGAGGGCCTCGGCCAGCACCCCGAAACGGCCATGGATGTCACCCACTGACAGCCAGCCAATTCGCAGATCTCGGACGCACGGGGCAGGGCAAACCTTGTCGGGAGAACAACCTTGGATTCGTCCCAGGCCTTATAAAAAAGGCCGTCTCGGCGTTGGTGTTTGGGTGCAGACTCAGGTTGCTGATATTCGGCTGTGTTTGATGATCAAATCGGCGACCTCGGCAGACGTGACGTTGGTGGTGTCTACAGTCAGAGACTCCTCACCGCTAGAGGTGTTCTCGCGAGCCCAGGACCACTGGCCGGGACTGCGTTTGTGCAGCCGCTCAATCCGCACGGACGGGTCAACCACAAGCCGCACACGGAACATCCTGTGCGGCGCCACCAGCCGAGCGACGACCTCTTCCCAGTCGCGAAAAGACCGAAGCCACGCATTCTGCAACCCGGCTATCACAGCATGAGACCCCTGGTCCATGGCTTCGGCAGCCAACAGCACAGCTGACAAAGACGCCGAAGCAGCAGCGCCCCTCCATCCGTACTTGTAGTGGCCCTCGATCTCAACAAACCACTCCTTGTCGGCCTCCATCTCGGTATGTTCAAGCAACTGATCGTGGGTGATGCCCATTGCCCGCTTAATAGGGTTGGTATCAACACTGGCGACACCGTGCCGGCGGGCAAGGCATCTCGCCACGGTGGTCTTACCAGCACCAGACGAACCCTGCAGGACAATCATGGTCCGAGGCCCATGGTGGACCTTGTCTCTTCGGTCTACAACGACCTCGAATATCCAATCAGACCACACGGCTCTGCTCATAGTCCCAGAAAGGGTATAGGTAGGGTGTGACATTGCACGGCCAAGTGCTGCTGTCACACCCCGGTCGTACCATTCCTGCGGGGATAGGGTGCGTGAGTAGGAAGGCCTGTTGTTTCCCCATGAAGAGACGCTGTTGCGATTATGCGAGAGGAACATAGCTGTGGTACTGGAACATCAAGGGCTGAGAGTGGCTGTTCTGACACGTCGGGGGATCTGGCAGGGACATCAACCAAGACCGGTTGGTCGTCAACGACACGGTGGTTGACGACCAACCGGCGCACCACGATCATGTTCGCCCTCGGGTGTCCGAGTGTGGTGGCCGTGCTCGACGGACTCGGTGGCCACCCTGCCGGTGAGATAGCCGCAGTACTAGCAGCCGAAGTCATCGCACAGGGAAGCTCCGAGGTCAAGACCGAACAAGATGTGGTATCGCTGGTGTGGTGGCCAACACCCCACCAACCAAGGACCCCCTCCCTACCCAAATCTCAACATATCGCGAAGCCTCGAGTTGCGCGATATAAGGGTCCGGTTTCCCGAGCGCGTTGAAGCAGGCTGTTCCACTCCCAGGTTGTAGAACTCCTGCTGCTGCCTCGGGGACCACAGTGACATCTTCGTGGTGTTGTTGAGACGCAGGAGGGAGCGCACCGTTGTACGCAGCACTTGGTTCACTGCATCAGTGTCCATGCCTTCGATCATATGACGGAGGTGTGACAGGGATCGGGAATCCGTGTCAAACCCATCCCGGGCCGACTCGTTGACCTGGAGTTCAGGTATTGCGCGCCAGCCCCGTTAGGGTCGCCTGACACCAGAGTTTGTGTTTGATCGTCAAAGATGTTTTCGCGTGATGCGAAGAAAAACACCTATGATCTACGCACATTATGCGTAGATCGTTTATTTGGAATGATCCCGACTGGCCGGGGCTGTCTTGGGACACCTCTCGTTTGTCTACCTACACGAACGCTGTCTATTACGAACAGGGCCGCCTGTTAGGTCAGATGAACGCTTTGGGTTTCGACCTGCAATTGGAAGCGGTCGCTGAAACGCTCTCTCAGGATGTCCACAAGACCAGCGACATCGAGGGGGAACGGCTTGACCTTAGACAGATCCGATCGTCGGTGGCCCGCAGGCTCGGCCTTGAAACCGGCGGGTATGTGTACGTTGAGCATCGAGTGGAAGGCATCGTAGATGTGATAATGGATGCCACTGGCAACTATCTCCACCCGTTGACCCGGGAGCGACTGTGGGATTGGCAGGCGGCTTTGTTCCCGGGTGGAAGAAGCGGCATGAACAGGATCATCGTGGGCAACTGGCGGGACGACAGTCACGGACCCATGCAGGTGGTGTCAGGACCAATCGGAAAAGAACGGATCCACTTTGAAGCACCACCGGCGGAACAGGTTGATCATGAAATGGGATTGTTTCTTGACTGGTTCAACAATTCGGACGAGGATTGGGTCACCAAGGCGGGCGTGGCACATCTGTGGTTCGTTACCGTTCACCCTTTCGACGACGGCAACGGACGTCTGGCTAGGGCTATTTCTGACATGGCCCTAGCCCGTTCGGAAAGGACACCGCAGCGTTATTACAGCATGTCTTCGCAAATACGAGCAGAGCGCAAAGATTATTACCGTGTTTTGGAAGGCACCCAGAGAGGAACTTTGGACATCACAATGTGGTTGGAGTGGTTCATGGGCTGCACGCGTCGTGCTGTTGTCGGGGCGGAAGACACTTTAGAGTCGGTACTTGCCAAGGCAAGGTTCTGGAGGAATGTCCAGTCGGTGCCGATCAACGACCGGCAGAGAAAGATGCTGAACCTTCTCTTTGCAGACTTTAAGGGGAACCTGACCACGTCCAAATGGGCGAAGATCACCAAGTGCTCCCACGACACGGCCTTGCGGGACATCGCCGGGTTGGTAGACCGCGGAGTGCTGGCTCATGGCCTGGCGGGGGGTCGCAGCACCACCTACCACCTGAAACCTGACAGACTGCTGTAGATCACTCGCAGCCGATAGGAGAATAATCTGTTTCCAGGGACGTAGAGCGGTTCAACTCCACCATCCATCAAGACGTGAACGATCAGATTGGTCAGCGTAGGGGCAAATTGCTTCACGACAGGGAGATCGTCGCGAATCTGGGCTTTCCCTTAAGACGCCGGTCGGGTGTGCCATCGACCTTTGCCACTCCTGAAGTGAAACGCCGCATCCTGCCAAAACTCCCCCCGTTTCATCAGACCCGTCTGAACCGGATCCCACTCTGGTAATGGACGAGTACGAGCTCGTCCTGTCGGTGATTTCGAATATGGTGATGTGATGGAACGTAGTCCGAAGGCGTTCCAAAGATATGGGGGAGGAAGATCTGCGGCAGCATTTCCTCGTTCAACTCAATGGCCAGTATGAGGACAGGCAACAGGTGAGACCTTCAATTATGAGGGACGAACCGACATTTTGGTGAGAGTGCAAGGCAGGAACATCTTCATCGCTGAATGCAAGTTTTGGAGAGGTTCAGCGGACCTGAAGAACGCTATCGACCAACTGCTGGGTTATACCAGTTGGAGGGACACCAAAGCAGCCTTGCTGATCTTCAATCGAGATACAGTTATGTCTACCGTGCTCAAGAACGTCCCGGTAGCAGTCCAAGGGCATCCCAATTGGAAGTCCAACTATGACTGTGACCAGGAAACTGGATTCCGGTGCGCCTTCACCCACAGGGATGACCCCGGTAAGACGATTACGCTCACAGTCCTGGTATTCAACGTTCCAGGTCGGGTGCCGCGGATGTCTGAAAAACAAGGCCCTTAGCCCCACAAGTGCTTCCAGTTTCGCTCCGGCGGCCACTCTAGGGCTGCGTTCCAGAGGGGTTTCCAATTGTGGTGTCCCCCCCTCCTTAAATTGTGGTGTCCTCCCGAGACCCCCTGTTAAGGCGCAGGTCAGAGGTGATGGCCAACACCCTACCAAGGCCTCATGCCGGTTTTATCATCGGGTGTTGCATGTCCCGTGGGAACCTTGACACTGTCCGCACGCCGACCATGGTGGACGCTTTTCGGATAGCCGAAGTTTTGCCTGGTACGGTGTTCGTGGGTGGTTCCGTCGCCCGAGGCGACGCTCATGCCGGATCGGACATTGATCTGCTGTGCATCGTGGACAGAGACGACAACCCGGACCGGTTTTTTGACATGGAACTGACCGGGATGGCATCGGAAATGTCGGGTTGGAAAGCGGGAGTGATCAAGATCGACTGGCCCAAATGGGTTTCGTACATTAAGGTGCCCACGACTATCGAAGCGAACACTTTGAGAGAGGGACGAATGTTGAAGTGGGTGCGTCCCGGCGACGAAGTGGATTGGACCGGAATCAAACCGGCCCGGCAGGTGCTTGTCGAATCGGTGGATTTCGCGTTGGCCCTAATGAGAAAAACCGCGGGGATGTTGGTTTACTACATGACCGCGCTCGGGTCGTTGGAAACCGAGGCCTTAGACGCTGGCGACGCGGGGCGGTTTTGGGGGCATTGGAAGTATCGGTTGGGATGGGCCAACGCCCAGGCGCACTATCTGATGGAACGAGCGTTCTTGTTGTTGTGTCACCTCACCGGCACGCCGTTCAAAAACCGCACACGGTTGTTGCAGGTGGTCGGGGATTACCCAAAGCGAATCAGAGAACACATTTTCGATGGTTGCTCCGACGGGGATGTGGGCTGGGTGGGAGAGTGGCGCAAAGCCGGTTATTGGAATCCGGAACACCCACCCGACGACGATGAGTATCCGGCTGTCGCGGCTGGCGCGATCCTGGCTCACCCGCGGCGATACGCCACAGGTTCGGGTGTTCCCTACGACCAGGGCACTGTTCGGTATGTGGACCTGGTCACCTGTCTAGCCGGTCAGGTTGTCCGGTTCTTCGCTGAGAACTATCCGGAAATAGCGGAAACCTTGTCGGAAACGACTTTGGGAACCGAGGCGGCGGTTGAACAGTTGAACAAAGCCGCTGTTGATAGCCGGTGGGTTTACGCCCATGGTTTTCCGCTTTCCGCTTGGGAAAGGCCTTGGGAGTCGCAAACCCGGGGCTTATGAATCGAAGGGCGATTTGTGGCCGGGAGGCCTTCTCGGCACCATGTTTTCGTCTGCTAGATAGTTGTAGCAGGCCAGGATGTTGTCTAGGGTCAGGTGGGGGAATTCGTCTAAGATTTCTTCTTCGGTCATGCCGCCAGCGAGATGCTCGACAACATCGAACACGGTGATGCGGGTACCGTGGATGCACGGCTTCCCGAAACGAATGTCCGGGTTGATAGTGATCGCTTTCTTGTGGTCTACCGGCTGGCGCAACTGTTGCTCTCTCTTTCGCTGCTGGTGGTTTCTACCCAGTCGCTGAAAACTACTGCGTTCCCGCAGACATGTCAACCGAGATTAATTTCTCGTCGACATCGTACAGCTCTGGGTGAACCCGACACGACGAAAGGCGGCTCAGGGTGACTGTTCCTACCTATAAGTACCCTAGAAACATCTGCGAATATTGTGGCAGTTCGGACCATTGGGTTTGGGACGACGACGATTGTTTTTGGACTTGTGACATGGACGGAACAGAGCTATGGCCCCCGCGGTTGACCGACGGTCGGAGATGGGAACAACACGGTCCAGCTAACCTTATCCCGTGAGCACCTGCCCCTACCAAGCGGGGAAATAACGCGCCAGCCCCACTAGGTGTCCGTGTTTGATCAGAACAAGCGGCGGACTCGTTGAGAATATTCTGCTGGTCCCCGTCAAGGGGATGGGATATCCAACGAAACCCGGGAAGGCGGGACTGAAGTTCCGATCCGCCCCCCTCTTAGGAGAGCACCCGTACCTCCTGGGCGCCTCGCAGCAACACTATTCCCACTGTTCGGCGGGATTCGACCGATGCGAGCATGTCCCATATCTCTTGTAGGTGTTCCCGGTCTCCGCTATATCGGTTCACAGCCCGGGCTATCCGGATAAACTGATCCGGGATTTCAAGCATTGTCAGCGCCTTTCCGATTCGGACTCATTAGACAACCGCCACTCCCACGTTTTTCAGAACCTCTATGGCCTTATCCCCATCGTGGGTGGTGGGTCAGTTTGACTCTCTGACCTCCGGCTTTACCCAGCAAAGTGACCCACCACCCGCGGTTCAAAACGGTCCTGCTGTTTTTGGTTCCCTTCGGCTACTCGGCCTATGTGCTATGGGCGCTGTTGAAAGGCTGGGACTTGCCCGACTGGTGGTTGTTGTCACTAGGCGTGGCCGGACTGTGGACGATTACTCATTTGGTACTGGCCACCGCCCTGGGCAGTGTTTATCGGGCGGCTGTCTATCACTACGCGGTGCATGGAACAGCTCCGCCGTGGGGCCCGTTCACCGCTGAATGTCTAATCACCGCTTACAAACCCTCTGACTAACGGCCCCTGGCCGGATTGGGCTGGACCAAAGCCACTCTCACACATATTCGACCCGCGGCTGGTAAACAACGACGGTTCGAGGTTGAGGTACATCGTGAAGAGCAAACAGGTGATTCAGATCAACAGGTGGTCTCTGGACGGCAACGGAGTAATGACCCTACCCGCGGGGTAAGTGCTCCGACGGTGCGGTCACGCGGGGGGCTTTTAGTCCAGGTCGCTGGCTGGGGTGAATCTTGGTTGCCAATCGTCAGGGGGTCGCCACCCATGGGGAGGCGACCCGTCGGGATACAACCACGTGGGGTACGCCAGCGCATCTCGTACCCGTTCCGCTTCCTCTAAAAGGCCGCCCACCAGGTTTTCGAGCTGGTCGGTGGAAACCTCAGGGTCGCGGGGCATGTTTCTCACTGTGTCCGCTACCGCGAGGCTGACCTGGATAGCGAGCGCCGTGTATGACACCATGGGCCCGATGAACGCGCTGGCTAGGGAAGCGGTGTAGGCGGTCACGTCGGCGGTCACCACCGACATGAGACTCGTGTCGGTAGGATGCTGGGGGCCTCGATAAAAGAAAGTGCCTCGCCATTGTTGCGCCCATTCCAATTGGCTTTCAGTGACATATCCGAGGATGTCGTTCTGGATATGAGTTGGAAGTTGCTCGAACAACACAAGCAGATTGTGCTTGTTACGTTCGACACTGACCATGGACAGATGTAGCATGGACACTAAGAGTTCCTCTAAACAGCAGTGAATCTCAACGTTGATCCTGCTCAGACGACCTGCTACTTTCTTCCAATACACGTCTTCCCGACTGGCTTCTATCTCTGTCAATTCGTTCCAATCGGGGCGCAACATACTGGCCACGCGCGACAAGGACTCGTATACGTTGTCCAGTGCAACTTCCACTGCTGAGATGCGTACTTGTTTGGGCGACATCAACAGGTCCCATTGTACTTGGGGTCCGGGTTCTATCTGTCGTACCCACAACCCATAACTAGCCGCTTCGTGTTCGAAGTCCCCCAAACAACCGACCGGGATTTCCACTCGACCCAGTCCACTAGGAACACTTGCACGCGGAACCCGCACGCTTCCCGTGCTTCCCGTGCTAAATCTATTCCCAGGTTTTTTCTTTTGCCGGATCCGTAATCACCCTCGACACGGTCTGTTATGACCATAAGGTCAATGTCGGACATCTTCCGAGCAGTGCCGCGGGCAACGCTTCCGAACAGGAACACGCTGCCCGGAAGGGCGCCACAAGCCCGATGGGCATCCTCCACAGTGGGGGCCGCCTTCGGCAAGGTCGAGTCCGTCATTATTCTCCCCATTTTACGAACAGCCACCCCCATCCTTGCAACCAGGTTGGCAAGGGTGCCGCCCGGGGCCACGCCGGCCGCGAACGCCGAGAAGTGCGGTTCCGTGTTTCCAGGCACAATGACACCCGCATCCCCGCTGCGGAAACTACCAGAATACGAACACGAGAGTGTACGAGAAGGGGCCTCCTACTGGAAGGTCAGGCGTAACGCCAGCATTCGGTAGCCGAGTCCCTACCGATAGTTCGGTTATAAGCTCCGATGTGTCCCGTCCGTCGTGGCTCAGTTGCGAGCCACGCACCTCTTCCGTGGTTCTTCCTCGCCATCCTCCGTTGAGGGCGTGGGATCTATACCGTTCATCACTTCTGTATTGGTGCTCTTGGGGCAAGTTGGGAGATCGTTGATGTTCAACCCGATCATGGTTCCGTGGGACTGCGCTTGTGCCTGAGGGAGACACGCTGTAGACCCGTGACCCCTCCCGTTCTTAGCCACGGTCACGATGACCACGCATCCGCTGGGAGTGGGGAATTCATTCGCTCTGGTTGTGGATACCACCGCATTCAGATCGCACTGCACACCCTCATCTATGATCGCCTGAGTGCAGGTCCAAGTGGTGGTAGTGGTGTCCCCCAGCCACGCCGCGGAGGGCGCATGCAGTGCCACCACTTCGGTCATGCCTGACCTACGCTGTTGCCCTATCTGCACACCCGCCCTCTGGTACAGATCGCATTCATCGATCCTCTCCGAGGCAGGAAAGCCGTCCTTCGCCGCGGTGGTGACGGTCCTCGTCCCCTTCAAGATGTAGAGGATCTCTAGCCTGCCCGAATCATCTAAGCTATCCGTAGCGTCCGTGTTTACCGTGACCCGACTCCCGGTCGCCGTGACGCGAGAGTCGCGCGTCAGTAGTTCTATGGTGTAAGGGCCTTTACATACACTGTAGGTCGTACCTAGGCAGTCGACTGGCGCATCCGAGGTGCGATCCTGAACACCATCCATCGTGGGTAGAGATCGGATTCCGGCTTTCTGAGTGCGAGATGTGGTAGTCGTGTATCCAATGCCATCAATAATGACGGTGGTAATCGTGCGAATTACCCTGCTCTCTCCGCAAAGGAGGCTCTGACGATTCATGGGGTTCGGCGCAGTGAAAGTAGTCCCCTGGCCCTCCCTAATCGTCGCCGAGGCTCCCTAATCGTCGCGAGTGGGCGAGGCGGGCCGCCTGGGGTGTGAACAATCCTCCGTTGATGTGGCATCGGAGGTCGTCGCCTGATCCAACCGCTTCACTGCCACTCGGGCATGTCTCCGCCCGCGCGGTTACTGGGATTGCCATCATTCCCAGAACCAGAATAAGCGGTACGACTCTAAGCCGTCTCAATGGGGAGTTCCTTCCACAGCTTGGTAGTGGGTCAGTTTGACTCTCTGACCTGCGGCTTTACCCAGCAAACTGACCCACTACCCCATCGTGGGGGGATAGATTCACCGCGGCGGTGGCGCCGAGCAGCACCTCCGTGTCATATCCCAACCGCACCGCGTCCAACGCTGTTTCTTTGACGCAATAATCCAACGCTAGTCCCACTACCACTACTTTGGTGACGTGTTCTTGTTGCAGTAGGGAATCCAAAACGGTGGGGTGGTCTTTGCCATCCGTCAGGTCCCGCATGGTGAAACCCGAATAGCCGTCTTCTCCCGCTACGCCCTTTTTCACGGACACTCCTTCGACTTTCAAATCGGGGTGGAACTCTGCCCCGGTAGAACCGGCTACGCAATGCACGGGCCATATCCCCCCGTACTTGGCGAAGTGCGGAGTGTTTATCGGATGCCAGTCCTGAGTGTAAAACACGGGGTTGCCAGCGGCTATGGCATCTTCCACTAACCGGTTCACTTCTACAACCACACCCTCGGCTCCTTGGACATACAGGGACCCTTGCGGGTCAGCGAAGTCGTTTTGCACGTCCACCACCACTAAAGCTGCCCGCCCGATTTCCCGGTTCACGAGCTTATCTTCGGACATAGCCGGGGTTGCCGGTCTCGCGAGGCAGGTAAACACTGCTTGTCACCGGTTGGGTGGGACCGGCGGGGAGTGCCAGTAGCTAAGAGCGCAATCATGTGTATTTTGAAGGCCACTTCTCAAATAATATGCCGGGTGTGTGACAGCGAAAGCGCCGCCTGGGTGTTGTCTTGCCAAACCCGTACCCGAGGCCGGATGGTGGAATATCGACGGCAAATCGTTCCGCCAGGCCCGTTGGTGGCCACCCATCGGAAAGTTCCCCGCGGCCAAGGACGGGTGATCCACCCAATCGGGTTAACGCCGGGCCGCTACTAATCGTTGTGGAACGTTCCCTTGCGGAACTCCGCCGACGATTCGTGGTCCTCTATTTCTGCACCTATCAAACCACGGTTTTGTTTCCGTGCCTGCAACCACCGACCATACGACCGGGCACTCTCCCCAGAAGGAAACCCATCCAAAAGACCGCAAACACTGATGTCTTCGTCTAAGCCGGGCCAAGATATGCCTCTCCCTTGGCCGGGAATGGTCCACTGTTTCGCTTCTTCTGCCGTGCCGTGGCACAACCGGGGATACCAAGACAAAGGCACAGCAATCACCCTGCCGTCCGTCAAAAACACCCTGAGGAAATCTTTGCCTGTTTCAACGTGTACCGCTTGCGCGTAACTCTCATCCGAAACATGCGTTTCGTTTTGGAACCCCAGCGACGAAGGGTGGGAACCAGAAGGTGTTTCCTTCAAGAGGTCAGAAACACCCATTCGTTCGTCCAAGGCGGGCCAAAAAATGCTTTCACCTTCGCCGCGCAACTCCCACTTTTTCGCTTCTTCTGCCGTGCCGTGGCACAACCGGGGATACCAAGACAAAGGCACAGCAATGCCCCTGCCGTCCGCCAAGAACACCCTGAGGAAATCTTTGCCTGTTTCAACGTGTACCGCTTCCGGATGGCGCCTATCGCTAACCCGTTGCAAGATGCCCGGCGCCTCGGCTTCCAATGTAGAGACATCCAAATGCCTGGACGCATGGTCAATGTCAAATCCGACGATGCCGCCCGTTGCGTCAAAATCCACATTGACCCCATCAACGATCTCCACGGTGTGGGCGCTCGGCCCAGGATGGAATTCTATGTAGAGGCTGTCAGTATCTGGGTGATAACTGAGTCTGATTGGGTTTCCTTCCTGAAACGCCTGTCTATGAAAGCGTTGTGTATCGCCTCACCATCTGATAAGGCTACCACACGGAGAACCCGCTTCTTTAGTTTCGCCCGGTACCGCTATTACTTTGTCCTGCCCGGTTGCGGACCATGAGAGAACCGCTTGAAATCTTTCTCCATAGGCCTCTTGGCCTATGTCCTGGCATATCCTCCAATTGCTGGTGGTCAGATCACGGCAAGATACACCGATCGCTTCCAGTGTTTGGTGGGAGGTCAAATCCAACACGGAATACAACCTTGCTCGGTATTTGTATAGATTCTGGACAGGCATGAGTTTCGGATATCCGGCTTCTTTGGCCTCCCGCTCACGCTTGGCCACTTCCTTTCTGTATTCGGGTCAGCACATGCTTTGGTTGAGCAGAGATAAAGCGTGAATATGCCAGGGGGATTGAATCGTCCCCCTTTCCGGTAGGCACCCGTTCCTTTCAGAGGATCGTATTCGGGGCTGCAGTACCTCCACGCCTCATGTTCGTAGGCGGAGGCGAGACCGATATGCAAACGCTATTACGAGGGGAAGGAACCCGATTCTATGTCTAGGTAACTCTCGGCTGTCCGGTAGTCACTTCTCTCCTGTTCGCGAGTCAACGCCCTTCCCATTGTGGGATAACCCGCGAGGCCGACCGAATCCGCTATCCGCTATCCGCTATCCGCTATCCGCTCAACGGTGCGCCAAGTGGGACTTTTCGCACCAGATTCGTATGCCGCCACTGTGGGCTGAGAAGTTTCAGCAGCGTCGGCCAGTTCTCGCTGGGTCATGCCCGCCACGGCACGTATCAAACGAACAGGATTCATCGCCCCCAGTATATTCAACTGGATATAGGACCGTTGGCGCAGCGGGCCAGCCTTTTGTTCAATGTCCCTCGATGACGATGTCCTCTATGAGATGCTGCGATATGCAGTCAAGCACTGTCCTGACTTGATGCTCGGTCACGCCAGGGAAATGACGGCAGAACTCGGCGATGTAATCGTCGCCCACATTCTCGAAGAGAGCGCGTACTGGCACCCGGGTTCCTTTGAACACCCACGCGCCGCTGACCTTTCCCTCTGTTGCTTCCAACGACGGGACTGTATTCCAATCCAACACCTTGCCCTAACCTCCACTCGTTAAGTTGTCTTCGGCGTGGCGGATCCGGTGACTGATTACGCTAACGGGTCGTTGGAGCACTTCGGCGAGACGCTCGACACTGATTCCTGCCTCGTGGGCGGCTACGATTTCGTCGGTCGCTGCTCGAGAGGCTTCCCGGATATTGTTCGTCGCTTCACTATGCACTCTCTGGTACGTCTGCCACGCTTTCCGGACACGTGCCTCCACCTGTTCCCTCTGGTTCATCCTATCTGAGCATTATCTGCGCCGTATCCATCCCCGAGCCTATTCGACGCTGGAAAGCGACCGGCCTACTGGTTGACTATTCCTTTGGGACTTATATACCTAAGTCCCGTCGGCAGCGACCACGCCGTTCGCGTCTCCCCTTCTAAGCATTGAGATCAGCAACCCAGTCATGCCGTCATCAGGGTCTAGCATGTCGCCACGAATCTCGGCATATCTGTAAAACGCTTCTCTCCAGAACTCGGTGAACTCGTCTGGGACAGCGTGTTCCATTTCCTCTACCCAACGCATAGCCTCGGCGAGCACTTCGGGTGCCCCGAAAATCCCACGCTCGCCAAACAAACCGCACCGTGATCGCGAACACGGAGTCGCTGCGTTTTTCCACAGCCCCCACCCGCTGCCCGGTGTTGTTGAAACAAGCCACACCCTCACGGTCAGGGTTGCTGAGTTCCACCCAATTGTGCGAACTGCTCCGCAAGTTGCAATTATCGGGTTCGTGTTCCATGTGCCTCACGACCTTCTAAGGGCTACCAGGTAAACACCCCCATGTCATCATGGGGGTTTATATATCTAAGTGGACGGAGCGATTTGTGTATTTGGAGTATTCTTACAATCGTGGTTCGCAGAACAGTATCGCCTAGACACCCTGTCAACTTAGAGATATAAACCCCCTTTATTAGTGGTGGTCGACGGGATTCTGGTCCTCGGGCCTCTCGCTGTTTCGCCGTGGGTCGAGCACAAACGCGAACAGGCCGAACCTGGTGGTATCTAGCCTGGCGGCCTGTGGGAGCTCCCACCATGACCCCCAGCGCCGATCGCCAACGCACCGCCGAGCCTGAAGGATCGTGACTGGAAACAGCTCCCCAGGTCGCGGGCATACCAGGCCGGCTTTGGACATTGTTGAAGCCTTCTTCTGTATCCTCTCAAAGGGCGATGACCTCCGCCTAATTCGAAATGTGGATTCCCTCTCAAGAAAGCTGCCAAAGCGCAGGTAAGGTTCCCGAATCTGACACATAGGGCGTGGACGGCAATTAACGGGTGTGTTGGTCGGGGCGGCGCTCAGGTCAAGGGTCTCGGGGTGGGCTGACCCTCGGACTGGGCCATGTCCGCATTTTGGTAATGGCGGGATTGGGGTATGTCCGAGTGTTCGGACCGGACCTCTTGGCGGTTCAGATGATACGGGTCCCACCCGCGGGGTGGGGTTCCGTCGGGGTATACCCATCGGAGATCGCCGAGGCTATCGGCGATGCATTGGATGGACTCTCGGATCGCTTCCAGCGGCCGGCCGAACCGTTCTGTGGTCGTGCCTGTTTGCTGAGCGTATTCAGCGATTTCTCTAACGAGGGATTCGCAGGAGAGAAGCGCCCCGGTAGTGGTTTTCCTGACGTTGGCCACCAAGGGCGGCTCGGTGCCTTCCCCACCAGGGGGAGGGGAATACGCGTCAACTTTCGGGGGTTTGGTCGGCTGGTAGCCCGGCGTTTCGTTCATCTCCGCCCGCGTTCTATCTATCTCCACCCGTAGAAGGGCTATGACCTTTTGGTGATGGCGGAGCCGTTCGACAAGCTGCTCCCAATATTCTACCCGTTTGTTGCGTATCACGCTGTCGGTCTCCCCAGGCCGTGGAGTGTGGCCATAGGAGGCCCAACTCACCTGCGAACTCACCTTCTTCAACGCTCGGACGGTTCTTTCTACGCACACCTGTTCGTAGGGGAGCGGCTGGACGCGGACAGTCGGTGAGGTGATCCATGTTCCTGTCTTGGCGGCGTGGTATTCCCACGCCAGCGGATGGGTCGCGTTGTTCGCCCACGTTTGGGCGTCTGTTATTCGCACGGGAATTACCAGTCCAATGGCATCCTCGATGATGTCCATGAAGCGCTCTCCCTCGGAGCGTCCACGATTCCGGGGTGTGTCGCCGCCTACGACAGCCAACGTGGGCGCAGACTTTCCTTCGGGGGTGTATTCGATAGTCCCGGCGGGGAGTAGCTGCTCGGCGGCTCGTCGCACGGTCCCCAGGTCCGTTCGGAGGGAGAACCACTGCGGGTCGGACCATCGGGGCAACGCTAATGTGCGCCGCAACCGCTCCCTCTCCCCCGAAAAGTATCCCAATGTCCGATCGAACATCCCCTGTCCTCGGTTTTTGTTTTTCCTGATCTGTTGGGCGATCAACCCCATCATCTCGGCGGTGACGCACCCCAGCTGCTGGATTGTTTCCCTGGTGGGCTTACAGCGGATGCGTTTCCAAGAGTGAAACAACTCAACGTGTTCCCTGGTGATGCTCCCACGGTCGAACCCGACGGGCAACAAATCGAACAGTTCCACGATGGTGGGTTCGCTGGTCGGGCGGTATGGAACGGAACACAAAACGAGACCCCCGGCGAGGAAACAGCGCAACGCGTCGAATAGTAGTCCATGGATGCTTTTTAGGTGTTCCTGGTCGAAACCCCTGCGGGCATGGGCGGAGGCGTTCATGTCCTGCAACGCCATTTCTACCATTTCTCCGCCCGATTCGAGGACTCTGACCGCGGCGAAATCGCGGGAGCGTTCCAAGGTGGACGGCCACCGCTCGTGGCCTAAATCGACGCAATACCGACAGGTTGCCTCCGCCTGCCCCTTCCCCTCGGCGGCTATGCGATGCCGCCTCCGGGACGGCTTGACCAACCACCGGCCGTGCGAGAAGAATTCGTGCTCGAAAGTCCCAGCCACCCGGCGCAGGGACCGCCACCGGTCCCAGTCGACCACCCTCACTCGGATGTCCAGGCCGGTTCGTTCGGAAGCGGCCCGCGAGAGCCATCCGTCTGTTCCCCACACATGGTCCTCATGGTCCGACAACCCTAGTTGTTTGTCGGCGGCGCTGATGCTGTCAACCACGACCAGCACGTACCATGTTTCCGAGTCGCTACCCGATTGGCCGCAGACACCTCTCTGATCAACAGCGTGGAACACTCGCACGGTACCAGGCCATTCAACAGCGTTCCGCAAATCCTTCCACCCCGAGGGTTGCGTGCTGTGGTGTTTCCCCGCCCTAGCCAACCTTCCCGGCGAGGCGCGCCACTATGGATCTGCGAACTATCATTGCCCCCATCCTAGCAACCTGCGCCCGCCAATCGCTCTTCGACAGCGCGGGTTCCAAGCGGGAATCCACCTGAGCCCCATACGCAGCGCGGCGTGAAGCAAAGCGTGCCAGTGAGCGACCCGAAGTCCCAAGTTCGCCGGGTTACCGTTGGGGTGGGTCTTTTGGGTCGAGAAACCTCAGATCGTCGACCTCCCGACATAACGCTCGGTTCCCGGCGTGGTGTGACTGCACAACAGCTTTGCCCCGGCCACCCTCACCGTCGGCCAACCGCTTACGATGCTCTCCGGTGGCGAACGACAGCGGCTGAAGCTGGCAATCCACATGGCGGAGAAGGGGGGATCTACGTACTCGATGAGCCAGCCATGATGGAGGCCGGGTCGTGTTCGAGGGCACACCCACCGACCTTGTCACCGCCCGTTCGACCCTCACCGGACAGCACCTCGCCAAATACGTGGCTGTGGCGTTGAGCCCGCACCGCCGTTCTCGTCATCCGGCGACATATGCTCGCCGTCTGACGATCATCGAGTTGGACTTCTCGACGCTGTTGCCACGGTCGTAGCTCCGTTTCTGTGCGAGGGTTACGTGGGGGATTCTCTGGAAGGAATCGAGTAGCTATAAACGCTGCGTAGTTGAACATCCAGTTAATGCCGTACTTGTCCGTGCAAGCGCCGAAGTACGCACCCCAGAACATATCGTTCAGCGGCATCGTGACTTTCCCTCCCTCCGAGGTCTTTTTACCCGCTCCGAAGAACGGGCGTAACCTCACAAAAAGATAGACAAGCGTTCTCTGGGTTCCACTTGACACCTTCCCAAGGACGCGGCCATTCTTTGGGAGGTGTTCCGCCCGCATACACCCAGTGTCGATCTTTGGTAGCGCCCCACAATTGCGCCAGTTCTTCGTTGATTTTCCCGATGAGGACATGCAGTGGCCCGTAGGTAGGGCGGTCCGTTTCGGCTGCATGGCGGAGGGCGTCATGGAAGACATCCGTTACGAGACGAACATAGGTAGCCGTGCCCTGATCAAAGGGTGTGCCCGACATCAGGGTGTATTTGCGGCCCGCGGCCCACACCACACCACAGTCCTTGAACTCGCCTGGCTCCCGTGGGTTCTCCGGGCCCCATTGGCCGATTCTTCGCCAGTTCCGCAACCACTCCATGTCTACCGTGCTCAACTGCCGGTCCAAGACGGACCTGGTGGACGGCGGATATTTGTGGAGAGTGCTCAACAGGTTCATCCTCCTCCTGCGGGGAGTTGCGGTGGCGTAGCACACCAACTCGAACGTCATGTCCATCAGTAGGTGCGAATAGGCATTCGCCGACGACATTCGGTCTTCCCAACTACCCCAGAACAACTCACGGTCGTTTTGCTGCAGCCCAAGCGGCTCTTTTTAATGACAATGAGGGCGGGTTTGCCCCAGGAGCATCTCCAGGGCGAAAAGCGCCACCCGAAGTGTCCGCTTGCTGGCGTTTCTTCTGGCTTGCTCTGCGGATAGAACGTCAGACCAACGCACATCCGGCCCGGGCGGTTCCCACTTCAACATGATCCCTTCCCTCAAAAACACTGATTCAAAAGATGCCGCTACCTTTGTGTATGAAATGGGATTTATATATTTGGGTTGACAGGCATGTTTTGAGGTTTGTGCATGCACGTCTGCCCGAGTATTGTCACACCCCCTCATATATTCTGGTGAGCGCATGAATCCTTGGTTTGAGACGGTGCGGGTGTCCGCTAAGTTGTCCCCTTCTGGTCATCGTCGCCTTGACCAGATCTTTCGTATGTGCGCCGAGTTGTACAACGCTAACTTGGAGTCCTGGAGAGGCACCTACCTGTGGTGGAAAGAGCACCACAATCCCGAAGTGGAGAAGTTCCCGTCCGATTGGAACCTGTCTCTGTATGACCGTATGATGATGTTCACCGCTGTTCGAGCGGATCATCCCGAATGGGAGCGTCTCTCCGTGAAGGTAGGACGAGGTGTCCTGGTTCGTTTCGACCGCGCCATCGCATCCTTCTATGAGCGCTGTAAGGAAGGAAAGAACCCGGGCTTTCCTCGTTTCAAGCCCTCCCGTCGGTGGCGCAGTATCGAGATGCCCGACCCTTCGCCTTCCATGCTTCAGGCGCCGGGCACGCCGAAGAACCAGTCCGCCAGGTGGTGGAGGTTGTCTGCGAAGGGAGTGCCGAGGGTGCGTTTCCGCGACAAGGGCAACCGCATCGCTGCTGCTTTGGGTATGGGCGCTTCTGTGAAGGAACTCCGAGTAGTGAGAACGCCTCTCCGGGTGGAACTTCATGTGGTGTTGAAACATCCCGAGCGGGAACTGCCCGAGCGGCCGGTCACCAACCCGGTGGGTATAGACAAGGGCATCGCGGACCGTCTGATCTTCTCGGACGGAACGCACGTCCCGGCTCGGGCTCCTGACCGCGAGAACATCACCAGGAAGCAACGGGCACTGAGCAGATCTGTAGAAGCGCACAAACAGAAAGAGAAACAGGCAGGAAGGAGACTGCCTTATTCCAACACCAGGAAGAAAAAGCAGCAGGTGTTCACCCGAGCGTGGAGAAGAGAGACCGAGCGGGCCCGCCAGGCCGACTTCCGTCTCTGCCACTACCTGGTGACCACATTTGACGGTATAGCCATAGAACACTCCAACCTAATGGGGTGGTCACGCTCGCGGCGTTGGGGCAAAAAACTACACGACCAAAGGCTGTCATCTCTCGATCCGATACTGGAACACACAGCTGGGAAGGCTGGTATCCGGTATGTAGAGGTGGACCCTGCCTACACTACCACGGACTGTTCGCAGTGCGGGCACCGCCAGAAAATGCCTCTCAGCAAACGCAAGTACGAATGCGGAGGGTGTGGCGTCACTATGTGCAGGGACTGCAACGCAGCCGTCAATATCAGCGTCCGAGCGTTCGGAAGAACGCCCGGGTCGGGCGGGATCTTTCCCCGATGCAGGCGCGCTATACAAAATACGGACATAAGACCAGGCTCTCCCCAGGGAAAACCGGGCAACCGCACGCCGCAGAACAGTATCACCCGAGATGACAACACTGTCAACCCAAGTATATAAGTCCCATCAGTTGTCAGGCGCCGACAGTGCTGCGGCCGCCGTCGGCAATTACATAAGAGCCGATCATGTGACTTGCCTCGGGCGTGGCGAGGAACAGGGCAGGTCCGGCCATGTCCTCTGGGGTGGGGACCCGTCCTGCTGGCGTCGCCGCGGTGATTGCCTCCCGTCGACCGGTATTCCAGTCGTCCCGGGAGACCGTGGACTCCGTAGCCATGAATCCTGGTGCGAAGGCGCTCACTCTCACCTTGGGGGCAAATGCTCTCGCGTACGATTTGGTCAGTGCCATGACGCCGTACTTGCCGGCGGCGTATTGCGGGGCACGGGGGCTGCCTCTTACAACAACGGTGGAGCCGATATTTACGATCGCCCCGCCCTCGTCCTGTTCGAGCATCCTGGAACCGAATTCGTGGATCATGTAGAGGGTTCCCTTAACGTCGACATCGATCACCCGATCCACGAGTTCCTGAGTCACGTCGCGCCACGACATCTGCTCGGTGGCAATGTCCCCGACGTTGTTAACCAACACATCCAGCCCACCGAACTCATCGAAGACTGCGTCTGCCATCTCTTTCACCGCGTCCCACGAACTGATGTCAGCCTGGAATATCGATGCCGCCGAGCCCATCTGGCGTATCTGTTCGGTGGTCCGTTCTGCGCCGGCCGTGGAACTGTAGTAATGGACGGCGACCCGTGCCCCTTCTAGGCCTGCCCTACGAGCGATCGCACTACCGAATCCGGTGCCGGCGCCGGTGACTAGAACCCTTTTACCGACGAATCGCTTGAAGATTTCGGGTTGGCTTGTCATCGGTTACCTCTCTTCTGTGTAAGGACTTGATTCCCCAGCCCTGCTGCCCATCGATGTTAGTTGCGATGCCTTTTAGTTGCGACCCCACACTTTAACTTGATGTTTATGATGAAACGGCTGGATTCTATTGATACTGTTTGGTTTAAACCAAATCCGATTGCAGAAAGAGGTTCATCTTGAAATCAGGCAATTTTTGGCGATTAAGGACCCTTGTGGCGTTGCTGGCTTGCCTTGCAATAGTTGCCGCGGCATGCGGCGACGACGCAGGTGATGAAGCACCCACCACCGCAGCCACGGTCGCCCCCACCACTACCGCTGCCCCACCCGCAACCACGGCTGCGCCGGAACCAGAACCAACCAGACTGGTATTCGCCGTTCCGCCTCCCGAACAGGGCGAGTCGAATAACCCCAACCGCGACATACAACCCAACGATGAGTACCAGCTCAAACCGATGTACGAGAACCTGGTCGGCGTGGACCCGTTGACCGCTGCGTGGATCCCGATGCTTGCTGAGAGTTGGGGACTCAACGACGCTGGGGACCAACTTACCTTCCGCCTTCGGCAGGGAGTCCAGTTCCACAACGGTTTCGGTGAGATGACCGCGGAAGACGTTGTGTTTTCCCTCACCGACCTAATCGATCCACCCGGAGCTGTCTCCGGTGTGGCAGAAGCGGTGCGCAACGCTGTAGGGGAGTTCGAGATCGTGGACGACTACACCGTCATCTTCCACGTCACCGATAACCTCTCCTTCGCATTCTTCGAAGGCATCAGTTACGGCGCCGCGGGAGCGGTCATCAAGAGTAAGGCCGACTGGGACTCCCGAGGAGGAGGCTCGCCTGCCTCCCCAGGTCTGGATGAGGCCCCACTTGCCGGAACCGGGCCGTACCAATTCCTGGAGCGGAACCCTGGTCAGAACGTCGTGTTCGAGAAGGTGCCGTATGACCACTGGCGTCAGAACGGCGATTTCGACGAGATCGAATACCGCTTCATCGGTGAGGAGGCCACCAGGATCTCTTCAATGCTGGCGGGTGAAGTTCAAATGACCTCGCTGTCTCAGGAACTCGGCGACGAAGCCGAGGCGCAAGGCATGCAGGTGATCAAGTCGGCTCTCCCCGGACGTCGTTATGGCTTGGCCCTCGTGGGTTGCTACTACCTGGAGCCATCAATCCCCGGAGAGAAGTCCGCGGATGTGTTCACCAGCGGCGAACGCCTGTATCCAGACAGCCCATGGTGTAACAAGGACATCCGTATTGCCGCCAACAAGGCGATCGACCGCCAGGCGCTGAACGACGCCTTCTACGGAGGCGAGGCCGAGACCGCCATCATGTGGTACTGGCTGCCGGAGCAGACCGACTCCTGGAACCCCGACTGGGAAGCCCGTTTCGGCGAGCATATCGGCTACGATCCCGATGGCGCCCGCGCAATTCTGGACGGGCTCGGCGGACCGGTCAGTATCCAGGTCATCGCCAAGAATGACCTCAGCGAGGCCGTCGGCACCATGCTGGCGGATGCCGGGTTCGACGTAGAACTCGTGTCGATGGACGGTGGGCAGTACTCGGCAGCACGTGAGGCCCGCGAGTTCGATCGCATGGTCGAATTCGACGACACCGCCTCAGAAAACGTGACCGGTTTCGAACCGGCGGGATACTGCAACCAGGATTCCGCCCGACCAGTCTGCATGCTCGACTGGGACACCGAGTACGAAGCGATCCTCATTGAGTTGGACACGGTTAAACAGGCCGCCTTGTGGCGTGACTTCGGGGACGTCGTCTTTGAGAACGCCCCGCACATCCCGTTGCTGCGGACCTTCTCGGAGACCGTCGTCGATCCCAATGTCGTCTGCGGTTACAGCTACCCCGGTGCCAACATGAGCGCACCCTTCAGCTTTGTGGAATACATCGAGTCCTGCTGAAACAAGTAGATCGGGTGCCCCCAGGCTCAACATGCCTTTGGGGGCGCCCATCTAACCAATCTCAAAATCGAATCGAACGAGCGGTAAAGCTCTGCTCGCACCTACTGGGAGATACATAGATGGCGGCCATGGAACCTGATTGGAAACGATCCATCCGCAAGATGGCCGCCAAGCCGGTCAAAGAGCCCATCGCAACCAACATCGACATAGTCGGGTTCAGCGACCTTGACGGGAAATTGGACGGACAGCAACTCCAACTCCAAACAGTGGGCCGGCACACCTATCTCTACGTCGGCCACCCATGGTCGGGTGGGATAAGCGTGCTCGATGTCACCTCACCCAGTGACCCGGGAGTCGTTTCCTTTATTGCAGCGCCGAACGAGCACACCTGGCACATCAAGATCCAGGTGGCCGACAACATTCTCATGGCCTCCTGTGAGCCGGCTTTCTACAACCCCGCTACCGACCCAACCCAAGCGTGGAAAGGAGTGCGCTTCTTCGACGTCTCCGACCCCACCGCGCCCCGAGAGTTGTCCCACTGGGACGAAACTGGTCCCCGAGGGTATGGGATCCATCGCAGCTGGTGGAACGGAGGCCGGTACGCTTATCTGTCGAACATGATTGAAGCACCCGGTGTGCGATATCACTGGCGCCTTGACCGCGCACGGGTGATGACGATTCTCGACGTGTCCGACCCCGAGTCACCCAAGAGAGTGACCGACTTTTGGCACCCCGTACAGCTGGGGGAGGGTCAACCTCCGCTGGAGGACGAAACCTTCGGGGTGCATTTTCCTCTCGTCGAAGCAGACCGCGCCTACATCGCCTACTCTGATGGCGGATTCGCCATCGTGGACGTTTCCGACGTCGAGAACCCGACGCTGGTGAGTCACGTTCGAACATTCCCCGAACTGACGGACGGTCAGACTCATTCTTGCGTTCCACTTCCCGGCCGTGACATCCTGGCAGTTGTCGAGGAGCCATTGGCCAACTTCGGTTTGGAAGGTCCAAAGAACATCCGGCTTTGGGATATCTCCGACGAGACCAACCCGACCGAACTCTCGACGCTCCCGATCCCCGAACCCACTGAAGGGGAACCGTACGAGACTTACTACCAAAAGGGGGAACGGTTCGGTCCGCACAATCTCCACGAGAATCATCAAGGATCGAAGCAGGTAGCCGACAAAATTTATAACGCCTACATGAACGCCGGCTTGCGGGTGTTTGACGTCTCGGATCCACGGAATCCGACCGAAACGGCGTCCTTCCTCCCCCCATCGCCCACGCATCTCATTGACCCCCGTCCATACATGCGAATCTTCGATGTGATCCACAGTGGGGTGCGCGACGTGTCCTCACAAGATGTGATTGTCGACCCTCGTGGCTACATCTACCTGAGTGGGCTCAACGAGGGTATATGGATCCTTGAGGAAACATGAGCCGATCCGGGCAAATAAACGTGAAAAGAACACCGATTACGATTGAGTCCACGCTCCGTGAGTAAGAACGCAGGCATCGGCGACTCGGTTCGCAGACTGGAAGATTATCCACTTGTCACCGGAGAAGGGGCATATGTGGGTGACCTGGTCGACAAAGACACGTTGCACTGCGCCTTCGTGCGCAGCCCCGACGCCCATGGAACACTCGAACCGCCTGACTTGGACGAGATCCTGGACATGCCCGGCGTCGTGGCGGCATTTGATGCACAGACCCTCAACATTCCCGATCTTCCCTCCACCCCCGGGCGGGGGGCGCCGGAGGCCACCGGAATGGGCCAGCCGGCCCTTGCCCGCCAACGTGTTCGCTATGTTGGCGAGCCGATCGCCGTAGTCATTGCCGAGACCCCATCCCAGGCGGTCGACGCTGCCGAAATGCTGTGGGTCGACATCGATCCCCTCCCCGCCGTGACCGATGCGAAGACGTCTCTGGAAGGGGACGTGCTCCTCTTTCCGGAAACCGGAACGAACCTCGTGCACCAAAAGACGTTGGCCACCAGGGGTGAACGCCCGGAAGCAGAAGTCGAGGCCTCCGTCAAGGTGGGCATTCCACGAATCTCGCCGGTGACCATCGAACCGCTGGCCATCCTCGTCCGTCCGATCGACGGGACCCTCGAGGTGTGGTGTGGACACCAGTCCCCAAGCCGTCTTCCCCGACAGCTTTCTCCCTTCGTCGGCCTGCCCCCGGAACAAATCCGGGCGCGGGTACCCGATGTCGGTGGCGCCTTCGGCACCAAGGGACAGTTCTACGCCGAGTACGTGGTTGTGGCAGTGGCAGCTCATCGGCTCAATAGGGCCGTGGCATGGATCGAGCGGCGGGGGGAACAGTTGCGATCCGGTACCCACGGCCGGGGTCAAGAGGTGAAGGTGTCGGTCGGCGGTGACCGGTCAGGCCGCATGCGGTATGTGAAGTCGGAGATGCTCGGTGACGTGGGTGCCTATCCCAGTACCGGGTCTCGCATCCCCTTTTTCTCCCAGTTCATGACGCAGGGCGTCTACGACATAGACCATCTTGAGGTTCACGCCATCGCTGCGGTGACCAACAAGGCGCCCACGGGACCGTACCGGGGTGCTGGGCGTCCCGAGGCCGCCATAGGCATCGAATGCGCGGTGGACGCCTTCGCAGCCGAGGTCGGGATGAGGCCCGAGGACGTGCGGCGCAAGAACTTCATCCGCTCCGACCAACTCCCCTTCACCACTCATACCGGTTCGATATACGACTCGGGTGACTACCTGGCGGCCCTTGATCTGGCGCTGGAGACAGTGGATGTTGAGAAATGGCGCGCACGACAGGAGGAGAGAAGCCGCCTCGCTGGAGATCCCATCGGGATAGGAATCGCCTCGTTCATCGAGCGGGCAGGCGGCGCGGTGGGTTCATGGGAGTGGGGGAAAGTCGAGGTGATGCCCGACGGATCGTTGGAGGTCCGCACCGGCTCAACATCGGCCGGTCAAGCCCACCAAACCGTGTGGTCCCAGATCGCCGCCTCGGTGTTCGACGTCCCCCATGACCGGATCGTGTTTCACGCCGGCGACACTGCGGAGATTCCGAAGAGCGTAGGTAGCTTTTCCAGCCGATCCCTGCAGCTGGGTGGCTCGGCGGTGCTCCGCTGCGCACGCAAGGTCAGGGAGGTGGCCTTGGATCTGGCCGCGGGCATGCTGGAGGCTGCTCCGCACGACCTTGAGTGCAGTGACGGCAAGGTAAGAGTCGTCGGCTCTCCTCAACCCGAGATTTCGCTAGCAGCCATAGCCATGGAGGCGCAGTCTCAAGGGGTGGATTTGTCGGCGGAAGAGATGTTCACCCCCAATGCCCTGACCTACCCTTATGGCGCCTACGTGGCCGTGGTCGAGGTTGAACTTGAGACCGGGTTCGTGAACCTGCTTCAGTTGGTCGCCGTTGACGACTGTGGAAACGTGATCAACCCGATGGTGGTGGAGGGCCAAGTGCATGGTTCGATCATGCAGGGAATCGGCTCGGCACTGCTGGAGGAGATTGTCTATGACGCAGATGGCCAGCCTCTTACGACCAACCTAATGGGCTACCTGATCCCCAGCGCCACCCAACCCATGCCGCTGGAGACCCGGCGTCTGACCCATCCGGCGCCGTCGAATCCCCTCGGCGCCAAGGGGACAGGTGAGGCGGGTTGCATCGGTGTGCCGCCCGCCATCCACAACGCGGTCTGCGACGCATTGCGGCCGCTAGGAGTCACATCGATCGATTTTCCCCTGACCCCTACCAGGGTTTGGGAGGCCATTCAGGCGGTGCAAAAGAAAGGGGATTCAGCATGACTTACGATGTCCACGCCCACATCGTGCCTATCGAGTTGATGGAGTTGCTCAGAGCCCGGGGCGCCGATTATGGCATCGAGGTGCTCCATGACGATTCTGGCGAGGAGCTGCTGCGTTTGGCGGGCGCCAAGGTGATCGGCCCCTTTCCCCAAGAGCTCTACGACCTCGATGCCCGGTTCCAGGCCATGGAGAAGGGTGGCGTCGATGTCCAAGTGGTGTCTCATCGCACCGACTTCAGCGCTTACGCCCTCGAGCCCGAAGCTGGGGCCAGATATGCCCGCGACTTCAACCGGATCCTCGCCCGAGAGGTTTCCGGGTACCCGGACCGGCTCGTCGCTCTGGGTACCGTTCCTCTCCAATCTCCCGGTAAAGCGGCCGACGAACTGTCATACATCGTAGGTGAACTCGGGATGGCTGGAGTGGAGATAGCCACCACCGTCGATGGGGTGCACCTGGTCGACGCCGGGCTAGACCCTTTCTGGAAGGTCGCAAACGAACTGCGCTGTCTGGTGTTGATACACCCCTACGACCCACTAGGGGGATATGACCTGAGCAGGTATTTCCTCTCGAACATCTTCGGCAGACCTGCCGAATCCACGATTGCCATGGGTCACCTGCTCTTCGGTGGCGTTCTCGAGCGATATCCGGATCTGGTTCTCTGCATGGTCCACGGGGGCGGATACATGCCGTATCAGATGGGTCGCTGGGAGAAGGGCTACAAGGTGGTCCCCCACCTCACAGCCGAGAACATCAGCAGATCACCGCTCGAATTCGTCAAGCGCCTTTATTTCGACACTCTCGTTCATATTCCGGAGGCGCTCTCGTTCCTCTTGGATCTCGTTGGGCCGACCCAGGTGGTGGTTGGCACCGACTACCCGTACCCCATGCATGAGCTGGCTCCCGTTGCCTTCATCGATTCGGTCCCCAATCTGACCAGCGATGCCCGGGAGATGATTCTCCATAGCAATATTTCCCGGATACTCGAAGGGATACGCCGATGAGCCAAGCTGACCGGACCGACGCTCACCGGATGTCCGTCATCGGTCACATCGACCTCGACGGTAAGGGCGATCTGATGCATGTCAATGTCGTCGACGGCGTGGCTTATGCCGGCCACATGGGATACAACGATCTGGGCACTTCGATAATCGATGTCTCCAACCCTTCCCGACCGCAGCTGATCACTCAGATCCCCAGACCTGCGGGTACCCACAGTCATAAGGTCCAAGTGAAGGATTCTCTTCTTCTGGTCAATCACGAACGAAACCGGTTCGAGGATCCGCCGGCGATGGAGTGGAGCGCCGGGATGGCTGTTTACGATGTCTCCGACCCCGCTACTCCGCAGCAGATCGGTTTCTACCCGGTCACCGGTACCGGGATCCACCGCATGGCGTGGTGGGAAGGCGACCATGCCCTCGTTTCTGCTGGCGAAGATGGTTACACCGGGCGCATCCTGGAGATAGTTGACCTGTCCGACCCCACTTCGCCCACGGAACTAGGGCGCTGGTGGTATCCCGGCCAGCACGTGGCAGGCGGCGAGCAGTCAACCTGGGGCGCAGCCGATGGTCCCGACCTGGAACACGAGGACCGCCACTACAACCTCCACCATGCCCTCCCGTACGGTGACCGCGCCTATGGCGGGTATTGGGACGGAGGCCTCATGATTCTGGATATCAGCGACCCCACCAGTCCCCAATTGATCAGTCACCTTGAGTTCGGGCCCGAAAGCCGCAATACCCACACTCCTCTCCGCCTTCCCGGACGGGACATCCTCCTCGTCACCGATGAACTGATCACCCGCTTCATCGGAGTCCAGCGTCATGTCTGGGTGGTTGACATCGCCGACGAGGCCAATCCGAGGGTGATTGCACGTTTTCCCGTTCCGCCGGGCGCCCGGCATGACGAGAACATTCGATGGGGACCCCATAATCTCCATGAGATGCGGCCGGGCTCCTTCGTAGACCCCAATCTGGTATACCTCACCTATTTCGCCGGCGGGCTGCGCGCCTACGACCTATCCGACGCCAGCAATCCTGTCGAAGTCGCCCACTTGGTGCCCCCGGCCCCGGCCGGTCGGGACTCGATTCAGTTCAACGACGTCTACGCCACAGAAGACGGGCTGGTGTATGTCAGCGATCGATTCGGCGATGGCCTGTACGTAGTCGATCCGAGGCTATGAGACCCCAGGCCGGTCTGGAGGGTCTGGCCTGATGGCCCGCTACATCGTTATCAACAGCGTTCGGGGGGTGCTCACCATTATCGCTGTTTCATTCATCGTCTTCTTCCTGGCGCGTCTCACCGGTGATCCGCTGGACGTCTTGGCGCCGGTCGACATGGGCCGAGAGGATGAGCAAGCCTTGAGGGAGCAGTGGGGACTTGATAAACCTCTGCCGCAGCAGTATTTCTCCTTCGTGGGGAACGCTCTCCAAGGCGATTTCGGTCCCTCTTTTCTCTATCCCACCGAGAGAGCCGGGTCGATCATTGCCGGCAGACTCCCCGCTTCTATCAAATTGGGCCTCGTGGCCACTGTACTGGTGGTGGTCATCGGCGTACCCCTAGGGATCCTCTCGGCGGTCAAGCGCGGCTCCATGGCGGACAGGATTGCCAAAGGCATGGCGTTGTTCGGTCAGTCGGTTCCCGAATTCTGGCTGGCGATCATGCTCATTTGGCTGATTGCGGTGCCGTGGAAATTCATCCCCACCTCAGGAATCGGAAACTGGCGTAGCTACATCTTGCCGAGTTTCGTTATAGCGATCTTCGGCATCGCCGCCCTCCTGCGGCTGTTCCGATCGGCCATGCTCGAGACCCTTGGAACCGAATACGTCAAGTTGGCGCGGCTCAAAGGATTGTCCGAGTTCATCGTCATCATGAAACACGCTCTCAAGCCGGCGTCGATTGGGCCATTGACATTCTTCGGGGGCGTGGCGGTTCGAATGCTGACCGGAGCGACTGTGGTGGAGATCGTCTTCTCCTGGCCCGGCGTCGGTTTGCTTGCTTTCGAGTCGGCCAACGCCCGTGACTTTCCGGTGGTTCAAGCACTCGCCCTCTTCACCGCCACGGTGATCGTCGTCATGAACCTTCTGGTGGACATTACCTACGCCTACCTCGATCCGAGGGTGAGACTCGGACAAAGGTCGTTCTCCTGATGCCGATTCGCAGGACATCCTCCACCGGTGAGCGCCAAGCGCCCGCTCCCTCTGCCGGACAACACCGCGGAACATTCCCAGGTCGATACCTGCGGATCCCCTGGTTCAGGACCCGTACCGACAGGGTGCCGTGGATTCCCATCTGCATCGTCGTGTTCGTGTTGCTCCTTCCGGCGCTCCTGGCGGATGTGATCACCGTTCACAATCCACTTCGTGGGAACTTGGCAGAGCGTTTGACCCCACCGGCCTGGCTGGATGGGGGGTCATGGACCTATCCCCTGGGTACCGACAAACTGGGACGCGACATCCTCACCAGGATCATCTACGGCGCCCGAATCTCGCTGACGGTGGCCTCGCTCACGATCTTCGTCGGCGCCTCGATAGGCACCACCCTGGGACTGGTGGCCGGGTATTTCGGCGGTTGGATCGACCGTGTGGTCAGTTGGCTCATCGACACTTTCCTGAGCCTTCCGATCGTGCTTCTTGCGCTTGTCATCGTGGCGGCAATCGGACCGTCGTTCGTTACGATCGTGACGATCATTGCCATCACCATGTGGGCCAGTTTCGCCAGACAGGTGAGAGGCGACACGCTGGCGGTGCGCGAAGCCGAATACGTTGCCAGGTCCAAGGTCGCCGGTTCCCGCCCAGCGCGGATCCTCTTGCAACACGTGTTGCCAAATATTGCCAACACCCTGATCGTTCTCACCACCTTGCAGGTGGGAGTAGTGATCTTGGAGGAGTCGTCGCTGAGCTTCATCGGCGCCGGCATCCCAAGACCGAACCCAAGCTGGGGTGTTATGGTGGCCGATGGCAGAGATCAGATTCTGATCGCCTGGTGGATGTCGCTGTTTCCCGGACTGGCGATTCTCTTGGTGGTGCTTTCGCTGAATCTCCTGGGAGACTGGCTGCGGGACTTTCTCGATCCGAAAATGCGCCAGCGGCGATGACCGGGACCGCTACCTATGAGACCCTCGGGTTGGCAGCCGATCCGGTTCTGGAGGTCAGGGACCTGGTCACTTATCTCTACACGCGCTGGGGGGTGACCAAGGCGGTGGATGGCGTTTCCCTCCAGCTTCATGCTGGTGAGATGCTCGGCATCGTGGGCGAATCCGGAAGCGGCAAGAGCATGCTTGCCCTTTCGTTGGTTCGGCTGACGCCGGAGCCGGTCGGCCGTATTCTGAGTGGCCAGGTGTTGCTCAACGGGCGAGACCTCCTGTCGCTCAGCGAGAAACAAATGCGCAGGATCAGGGGGCGGGAGATTTCGATGATCCTCCAAGATCCGCAGCAGTCATTGAATCCGGTGTATTCGATAGGAAACCAGCTCGCCGAGACCATCCGCCTGCATAACACGGCGGCCTCTTCGGGTGATGTGCGCGAGCGGTCGATAACGGCGCTTCAGAGTGTTCGGGTGTCGGCTCCGGAGCGACGGCTGCGCAATTTTCCACATCAGATGAGCGGCGGGATGAAGCAACGAGTAGTAGGCGCCATGGCGATAGCCTGCCAGCCGTCGGTTCTCATCGCGGACGAACCGACGACGGCGCTGGATGTCACCATCCAAGCCCAGTATCTGCGACTCCTCGACGATCTACGAGAACAGACCTCGGTCGCCATCATCCTGATCACCCATGACTTCGGCGTGATTGCCGAATCATGTGATCGAGTAGCCGTGATGTACGCCGGACGCATCGTCGAGCAAGGACCGGTCACAGAGATTTTCGACGATCCCCGGCATCCCTATACGCAAGCGTTGCTCGCGGCTCGCCCTCGACGAGGACAGAAGGCCGAACGGCTGCCTTCCATCGAGGGACAACCTCCCTCACTCATCGAACTGCCGTCCGGTTGCGCATTCGCTCCAAGATGTGCTCATGCAGTTACCCGCTGTGACCAGCAGTACCCGCCATCGTTCGAAATCGGCGACAACCATGTAGCGGCCTGCTGGCTGGCTGAGGAGATGTCGTGACAAACCGGGTGATGGTCGTTGACAACCTGGTCAAGCATTTCGCAGTGTCGTCCGGCCAGTACGGCGGTCGGGTCGTCGGGCACATCCGCGCCGTTGATGGAGTCAGCTTCTCCATTGAGGAGGGAAAGACTCTCGCTCTCGTGGGCGAGTCTGGATGTGGAAAGACCACAACGGCCCGACTCATCTTGAGACTGGCCCAGCCCACGAGCGGATCAGCAACACTGGACGGAAGAGACATCCACCGTTTGAGACGCTCCGAGTTGAGGTGGTTCCGCACCAACGTGCAAGCCGTGTTCCAGGATCCGTGGGCCTCACTTAGCCCGCGCATGCGAGTGCGGAGCATTGTGGGCGAGGCCCTGGTCGTCAATCGAAGAGTCTCCAAAGATGAAGTGAGAGAACGCGTAGGAGAGACTCTTGAGAAGGTCGGCATGGAAAGGTGGCACGGTGATCTCTTTCCCCACGAGTTCAGCGGAGGCCAGCGCCAGCGAATCGCTCTAGCCAGCGCCCTGGTCACCGATCCCAGACTCCTGGTGCTCGACGAGCCGGTGTCAGCCCTCGACGTCTCGGTGCAGGCCCAGGTGCTGAATCTCCTCAAGGACATTCAGCGGGATTTCAACACGACCTTCCTGATGATCGCTCACGACCTGGCCACAGTGCAGTACGTGGCCGACGAAGTGGCGGTCATGTATATGGGTCGGATCATCGAGCAGGGGAGTACCGACCAGATATTCGAGTCACCGCAACATCCATACACCCAGGGACTGCTGGCTGCCGACTTGCCCGCTCATCCCCGAGACCGTCGACCTCGACTGAAGATCATGGGGGAGTTGCCCAGCCCGCTCGATCCCCCTTCCGGTTGCCGGTTCAGAACCCGCTGCCCCCATGTCATGGAAGTTTGCGCTACCACACCAGAGAGCATCGAGGTAGGTGCGGCACACACCGTGAGATGCCACCTCCACACTCTTGCGGTCCGATAGGGTGGCGAAACCTGCAAATGGATATAATTCGGCGGGCTTTTCGAGACTGCGAGGATTGATGCTTGATCGCGATTTGGTATGGACAGGGTCGTTTAATGATGTCGCTTCTGATAGCGCTTTGGAACGAAGGATTGGAATCTATGACACAACTCTCCGCGACGGAGAGCAGACAGTTGGCGTATCGCTAGGCCCGGAAGCGAAGCTAGAGATAGCTTACGCCTTGGATCGTCTGGGAGTGGATCGGATAGAAGCGGGTTTTCCCCGCGTCTCCGAAGATGATGTGGAGGCCTTTCGCCTGATACTCGCTGCCGGGCTCAACGCCGAGATCTGGGGATTCTCCAGGGCCGTCAAAGCCGATGTGGAGCAGTTGGTCGAACTCGGGGTGGAGTCGGCGGTCATCGAAACGCCGGTAAGTGACGGCAAGCTCTCGGCCTATGGATTGACTCGTGAAGTCGTCGTTCAGCGGGTGGTCGATTCGACACGTTTTGCAGTAGACAACGGTATTCACGTCTGTTTTTTCGGGGTCGACGGCAGCAGAGCCGATTTCGCGTTTCTGGAGGAGATCTATGCCAAAGCGATCGAAGCCGGGGCGGGCGAGATCGCATTGGTGGACACTTTGGGCATCGCCGCGCCTGAGGCAGCCGCGGATATGGTGACCCAAGCTCGCTCGTGGGTCGGAGATGATATTCCGATCCATTGGCATGGCCATGATGACTTCGGCTTGGCCACAGCCGGCGCCATCGAGGCGGTGCGCGCCGGAGCGGACTGGGTTCAGGGCACCATCAACGGTATGGGGGAGCGAGCCGGGAATATGGACCTCGCCGAGTTCGCGATTGCCTTGGAGGCCGTATATCGGGGCGAAACCTCCATGCAACTGCAGCACATCGCCGAGGTGGCTGAAACCGTCCAAAGACTGTCCGGTTATCAACTGGCGCCGTGGAAACCCGTCACAGGCCGGAATCTGTTCATTAGGGAAAGTGGAGCGGTGGCATCGCAATTCCACGATCCGACCGCTATCGAGCCCTATTCCTCAACGTTGGTGGGCGCCGAGCGAGGATTGGTATTGGGCAAGAAGAGCGGATTGGCCAGTATCAAGGTCAAGGCTGCGGAACTCGACCTCGATATTCCTGAGGAGTTCCACGCCACCTTGCTGGAGCGGGTCAAGCAGCGTGGGATACGAGACGGAGGACTGGTCTCCAACGAACTGTTCGTCGAGATGGTCGAAGCCGTCACCTCGAGCCGTGATCCTGTGGGCAACGCTGGTATGGCCTGAGCAGTTCCCGTCTTTGACGGATTGCTAGCCTCTATCGAATGTCAAATCAACAGACCATGGGTGATCAATGAAGTTAGCCACATTCAATGGTGGGAAAGTCGGCCGTATTGAGGGTGACCGGATGGTCGAACTCGACGTTGCCACGATGCGTGAGTATTTCGAGCGCGGCGGCGATGTGGATGAGAGCGGGGCCGATTACGACCTGGCTACGGTCAAACTGGAGGCGCCGATCGTACCCAAGAAGTTCTTCCACACGGCCGGCAATTACCGAGAACACCACGAGGAGTCGCTCAGGGTCAACTGGTCACACCCGGTTCTTCCTTGGATCGTCTTCTTCCAGAATATTGACGCCATTATTGGACCGGACGACGCCATCGTATATCCCCACCAATTAACAAGTGAACTCGACTACGAACTCGAACTCGCCGTGGTCATCGGCAAAGCGGGCAAGTTCTTCTCGCCGGAAGAGGCGGATGAGTACATAGCGGGCTATCTGATCTTCAACGACATCACCGCCCGGGATATCCAGCGTAGAGAGATGGCGTCCGGTGTTTTCTCTTTCTGCAAGGGGATCGACACCTTCTGCCCGATTGGGCCTTGGATTGTGACACCCGACGAGGTCGGAGATCCGCATTCTCTCAATGTGGAACTTCGAGTGAACGGTGAGAGGCGCCAGGTTTCAAACACGGGGAACATGTCGGTGACACTTCAGGAGATCGTGTCCCACTATTCCCCGATGGGCTACAGCGCTGGCGACATTGTCTCCACTGGTACGGTGTCCGGGGTTGCTGGTTTCAGCGAGGATGCTGAGTCTTTGTATCTGCGGCCGGGTGATGTCATGGAAGCCGAAATCGAACGTATCGGTGTGCTCCGCAACCCCATCGTCTCGTGGGAGGAAGCCCACGGTTCGTGAAGCCACCGATCCAGGTGAGCTGATTCCAGAACCACCAGTTTCTATTTGAGGTCAACAGCGTCCTGACACGGCGGGGTGGGCACCACCCCCAGGCCATCTAGGTGACAGGAGGCTAAGCCCTACCCGTTTCTATGAACTCTCGGGTGGCCGGGCCGCAAAGTAGTCGATTTGGACTGCGCAGGCCTCCTCAACCAGGTGGGGTCCGATCACCTCGATGTGACGCTGGCCGCTGGTAAGGATGTTGCGGCAGCCGACTCCCCGCATGGTCGGGCAGTGGTCGTTGACTCCGGTGATTCTCAGCAGGTCGTGTTCGGACATCGCATACACCATCCGGTTTATTTCACCCCAATACATGGCGCCGCTGCACATGGCACAGGGTTCGCAGCTGGTGTAGAGGGTGGCGGTGGCGATCTGCTCGGGATTGAGGGTGGCGACCGCCAGGTTAATCAGGTTGATCTCGGCGTGGTTGAGGGGGTTCCGTTCGGTGAACGTCGTGTTCTCCGCTTCGAGGAGGACGTTGCCTTCGGGGTCTGCAAGGAGGGCGCCGAACGCCATATTCCCTTTGGCGGCTGCACTGGCCGAAAGTTCGATGGCTCGGCGGAGAAGCTGTTTGTCCAACGCGCTCGGATCTGTTGTATCGGTTTCCGTCATGCCAACCGATGCTAAACGAAAAAGGTAAGCGATAGCACCTTCCGCAGACCTTTTCCTTGGACCCCAACCCTCACCCCACCAAGCAAACCGGTCGATCCAGCCGAGGTTCGGGGCTTTGAGAGTCAGCCATTTTGTTGAGGGCCCCGGAGAAGGAATATCAGCCAATCAGGGCTGTCTGAAAGCCGTAGTACGGTCTCCGATCCCGTGCCGGTGTAGTCGGGACTGGCGCCTGGGGGCCCCGAGCATGGACGGTCGCCAATTGCCTGGGAAACCTAAGCCCAGCAGGGGTTGTGGGGAAGCGGCCCCACGGGGAGGATCAGGGTTGGTTGCCAGGTTCCCTTTCCCAGTAACCGACCATGTACCAGGTCAGCGGTCGATCCGAGGGACTGGTCACCTCAAGATAGTGAGCGCCTCCAGATGTTGGTTGGTAGTACAACCCCGCGCGGTACTCACCCGTCTTACTGTCTTCTGCAACCGGGGAGCCGTCGCGCCAGACTGCCTCCCCCATGTCGTCATACAGGACGATCCGCAGACTTCCCGCATCGTTCTGAGGGCCGCGCGTGACCAGGTGAGAAGAACCGCTGGTGTCCAGATCCAGTTGATACCAATCAAGATGGGTGTCTGCCGGCCTCGGGCCGCGGACCTGGAAGAGGTATGAGACCGCAATTTCCAGATCCACCCGGTACCAATCACGATCATCGGCGGTTTCCAGCCGGCTCAGCATAGAGACTCCCAACCCCAAATCTGTGTTGGCAGTACCGGGTGTGTGCCCGGCGTATCCAACCGGTGGCTTCTTCAAGCTCACTTGGATCGGATTACCAACCTCTCAGGGTTCCTCGAAACCGATCCAGACGTAGTTTCCTCCTATGTCCAAAAATTCGGTGAAAGCGGACGACAGAGAGAAGGACCTGTTTCCTATTTCCAGAACCAGCCTCGCCTTGTCATCGGGAGAAAGCGGCGGATCCAAAGTGAGGTGCAGTTTGCCATCCTGGTTGGCGGCGCCATATCTGAGACTCTGGACTATGTGGATTGTCTGGTCGATTTCGACGGTGCCATCGGTCAAAGAACCATAGGGATCGTGCCAACCATGTTGGTGCTTCTTGATGCAGAGGCCACTGTCTGCTGCCCTGCAAAAACCGTTGGGCCCGGGTTCTGTTGTCTCTCCGGGAGTCAGCACTGCCGACCACACGGTCGCAAATTCCTCTCCTTGGGCCGATTGGAAGGCGGTGATGCTGTTGGCCTTTCCTGAGGGCAGGGGAGGAGACAAGAACAATTGTCAGTAGGAGGGCAACAGGGAAAGAGTTTCGGTTAACAGCCACCAAGAAACCTTATGACAAGGTAACACTACCTAATCCTGGGGTCAGACGGTACTTTCCGCACGCTATCACCTTCTGGGAGACCTTCAGGTTGCAGTCCTCGCCAAACGTAGGCTCCATGCCGGCGCGTACACCCCCGGAACTGGTTTTAGAGTTCCAGGAGGGCCTGCTCGACAACTTCCGGCAAGGCGGGGTGGATGTAGTACTGCCCGTGGGCCATCTGGTCGACGGTCAGATCGAAGTGCATGCCCTGGATGAGTTGCTGGATGAGGGTGGGCGCCTGCGGGCCGATGATGTGGGCTCCGAGGAGGCGGCGGGTCTCGGCATGGGCGATGACTTTCGCAACGCTGTCAGTGTCCTCCATCGCCCAGCCATAGGCGGCAGCCGCGTAGGGTTGGACGTGGCTGACGTAGGGAATGTCCTGCCTGCGGCATTCCTGCTCGGTGAGACCGACGCTGGCGATTTGGGGATATCCGAACACCGCGTGAGGGATGAACCGGTGGTCGACGGTGGCCGGGTTGTCGGGGTTGGTGAGGTTGTGGCGCACCACCCGAGCCTCGTGGTTGGCGACATGCTTCAACTGCACCGGGTTGGTGATATCGCCCAGGGCCCAGACACCCTCCACGTTGGTGCGCAGTTGCTCGTCGGTGATCACGAACCCTTGGTTGTCGACGGCGATCCCTCCCGCCTCCACGTCGAGCTGGTCGGTGTTCGGTCTTCGGCCGGTCGCCACCAGCAACTCATCGCCCCTCACCTCGAAAGGGGTGCCATCGGTGCCGGCCATGCGGATCACCACTTCGCCGCCGTCTCGACGGGCCTCGAGGAGCCGGGTGTGGGTGCGCACGTCGAACCGGCGGGCGTAGGCGGCGGTGAACCGGCTGCTGATGTCGTGGTCCTCCCGGCGCAGGAAGGTGTCGCCCCGCAGCAGGAAGGTCACCTTCGAGCCGAACGCTCCCATGACGCCGCCCAACTCGGCTGCTATGTAGCCGGCGCCCATCACCAGCAGTCGCTCGGGTAGGTCGTCGAGGCGCATGATCGTGTCCGACGTGTGGTATCCACAATCGGCCAGGCCCGGCACCGGGGGCACAGTGGGCCGTCCACCTGCGGCTATCACGATCCGGTCGGCGGTGATCACTTCGTCACCGATGGACACTTGCTTCATTCCGACGAACCGCCCGGCACCGGCATAGACGGTGACGTTGGGCAGTTCCTCCCGGTAAGTGAGGCCCCCTTCGGCGATCGGGTCGATCCGGCCGAATATGCGATCGCGTATGGAGGGCCAGTCAGCGCCGTCGAAGCGAGTGCGGACCCCTAGGCGCGGGCTGTCGGCGGCCAGTTCCGCCATCTCGGCGGCGTAAACGAACATCTTCGAGGGTATGCAGCCGACATTTAGACAGGTGCCGCCGAAGCGTCCTCGCTCCACGACGGCAATCTCCCAGTTGTCGTGCTCAGTTCCGATCACCGAATTGCCGGATCCGGTACCGATGATCATCAGATCGAAGTTGCGCACTAATAGTCCTATTCCGGGGTGGGGGGACGCTTGCTGTTGGCTCTGGCCACATTGTAGGTTCGCCGAGAACCCCTCACCGCCCTGCCAGCACACCCTGGGACCCCCTAACTAGACTTACCGACCCACCATCCGTAGGTCTGGGGGAGGACTGAAAGTGGGGCATATCACGCAGGCGAGAGGCAGCGGAGGAGCATCTTGAACGGGGAAGCTACCGAACGGGAAGTGGAAGAACGATTCAAAATGGTGAAGGGCCTCTACGGGGACCGCCTGGACGATGAGCAATTGGAAGCGGTACGCCAGGGCATCGAGGACATTGTCGCCGCGTCACAGACCCTGAGAGCTGTCAGGCTCGAAAATAGCGATGAGCCGTACTCGGTGTTCACACCCTACCGGGCAGAGGGCTGACGTCTTGCCGGACAACTTCGCCTTCATGACCGTACGCCAATTGGGCGACCTGGTTAGAGACCGAGAGGTGTCGCCGGTGGAGCTTGCCGAGTACTTCCTGGATCGATTGGAGACGCTGGGACCGGACTACAACGCAGTGGTCACCGTCACCCGGGAGCGAGCGATGATGCAGGCGAGACGCGCTGAGCAGGAGATTGCGTCCGGGGGGTACCGAGGCCCGCTGCACGGCATTCCCTACGGCGCAAAGGACCTGCTGGCCACGTCCGACGGCATTCCGACAACATGGGGCGCGGCGCCGCTGCGCAACCAGACCTTCGACTACGACGCCACCGTGATTCTGAGGCTCGAGGCCGCGGGAGCGGTGCTGGCAGCCAAGCTGGCCATGGTGGAGCTGGCGGGCGGGGCGGGCTACCAGCAACCCAACGCCTCGTTCACCGGCCCGGGCATCACCCCCTGGGACAAGACGAGATGGAGCGGCGGATCGTCCAGCGGATCCGGCTCGGCGACGGCGGCCGGTCTGGCGCCGTTCACCATCGGCTCCGAGACGGTAGGTTCCATCATCACCCCCGCCACCAATTGCGGAGTGGCCGGCCTGCGCCCCACCTACGGGCGGGTAAGCCGCTACGGAGCGATGGCCCTTTCCTGGACGCTGGACAAACTGGGGCCGTTGTGCCTGACCGCGGACGACTGCGGCCTGGTGCTGGAGGCGATCGCCGGCCCGGACCCGAAGGATCCGACAACGACCAATCGCACCTTCCGTTACGACGACTCCGACGTGGCGTCGAGGCGAATGCGGCTCGGTGTTGTGAAGAACGTCGCCGACCACTCGGACGAAACGACGCGCTCCAACTTCGAACGGGCGCTTCATACGCTGGGAGAAGTGGCAGACATAGAGGAGGTGCAGTTCTCCGACCTTCCGCACGAGGAAATCGTCCAGACGATCTGGTTCGCGGAGGCATCGAGCGCATTTGAGGAGATCGTGGACAGCGGGATGCTGGCGGACCTAACCGCGCCGGAAGACCGTTACGGTTTCTATCCCCGGGTGGCGGTGCTGGCGAAGGACTACATCAAGGCGATGCGCCTCAGAAAGCTCCTGGCGGAGAACGCCGACCAGGTGATGTCGCCGTTCGATGCCCTGGTCGGTCCCTCACGGGATGGTAATGCAGCCCCGCTCGACCGGGATTTCCGCAGCGTGGCCCCGCACTCAGCGATACACACAATGCTGTTGGTCGGAAACCTGGCCGGAATTCCAGCAATATCGGTGCCGAGCGGCTTTTCACCAGAGGGCCTGCCCACGGGAATACAGTTCATGGGCAGAGCTTATGAGGAGAACACCATCTTGACGGTGGCCCGCGCCTACCAGTCGCTCACCGACTGGCATGAGCGCCATCCTCCCGACCTGTTTCCGGCTGGGTGAGCCGCAAGTCATCGGAAGTTCCTGACTGCCGGGGGTGGGCGGCGGCCCGAGTTGTCCTGATCCCCGTCACTCATGGGGATGTGGAAACTCCTTCTCTGTTAGATTCCCATGACCACCGGCGGCGGCATGACAGTTCCCCCCTGCATCACCATCCGCATGGACCGCAGGGCCCGGATGTCCTGGAGGGGGTCCTGATCCACCACGATGAGGTCCGCCTCCTTGCCCGGCTCGATGGTCCCGACCAGATGGCCCACACCAACGGCGCGCGCCGCCACCGAAGTTGCAGAGCAGATGACATCCGCGGGGCTCATGCCCGCCTGGACCTGCAGCTCCAACCCCAGGCAATAGTCACCGAAGGTCTGAATAGCGTCGGTGCCGGCCACGATGGAGACCTCCCATTCAGACCAGAGCCTGCCCAGGAACTCCACCTGACGCTCGCACTTGACCTGTAGGTCTTCCAGGCGCCGCTTCTCCTCCGGAGTCAGGGCATGTCCCTGTGCTCGCCGCGCCAGCAGCATCTCTCGTTTCCGGTAGCCCGTCTGCACCGTTGGGCTGACCAGCACCCCCTGCCGGGCAATGCGCTCGGCGATCCGCGGGTTGAAGCGGTAGGAGCCGTCAGGCTCTATGAAGGTGGCGTGCTCGATGGAATCGACGCCTGCGTCCAGAGCATTGACGATGCTCTGAGTGGCTATGCAGTGGGCCGTGGTCGGCTTGCCCAGATTGTGGGCCTCGTCCACAATGGCCCGCAGCTCCTCCACGCTGTAGGACGGCCGGCGGTTGTCGGTTCCGGCGGTGCCCCCGCCCGACGCCATGATTTTGATGAAGTCGGCGCCGTCCCGCACCAGCTGGCGCACGGCTTTCCGAACGCCCTCCACCCCGTCAGCCTCCTGGTTGCACCACCAGAAGTGGCCTCCGGTGGTCGTCACCGGGCGGCCGCTCAGAAGCAGCCGGGGCGCCAGCGCCAGCCCCTGCCGGACGCCCCGGCGCAGGTCGAAGGTCACCTGGTTGCGGGCGCCGCAGTCCCGCAGGGTGGTGACCCCGGCGTTGAGGTGGATGTGGGCGTTGCGGGCGGCGCGCAGCAGCATCAGCTGGTCGGAGTCCCGCTCGATTACCTCCTCGTACGTGGCGTCCCCGGAACCGAACATGAGATGGGTGTGGGCATCGATGAGACCGGGAAGCAGGTACCCGTCGGGAAAGTCCAGTGCCCGCACCTGCGGTCCCCGGGGCGTCTCGATGGCGCTTTCGGGGCCCGCGGCCACAATGCGGGACCCTTCCAAGATAACGATGGCGTTGGGGACGGGTGGAGTCCCTGTGCCATCAAAGAGGGCTTTGGCCCGGATAACCGTCTGCACTTTGCCCACGGTTTCCTCCCGAGCTAAGCCAGCGGGGACTGTCTGGTGGCCGATGCGCGCGGTCGACGTGCGCTCAAGGCAACGCCCTGGATTGGCGCTCCGGCTGGGGGTAGAGTGTCATAGAGGAGGTGCGGCATGGCTTTGCAGCTAGACCATACAATCGTACCCGCCCACGACAAGGTGAAGTCAGCGAAGTTCATCGCCCGCGTCTTCGGATTGGAATACAAAGGGACCTGGGGGCATTTTGCCCCTGTCAAGGTCAACGACACCCTGACGCTGGACTTCGACGACTCAAACGACCCACAATCCAACCACTACGCCTTCCTGGCTTCGGACGAAGAGTTCGATGCGGTGCTCCGGCGTGTCAAGGACGAGGGCATCCCCTTCGGGAGCGGCCCCAACTCTCGGACAGACGGCAAAATTAACCACAAGCACCGGGGACGCGGGTTCTACTTCGAATGCGAGAACGGGCACGTCTGGGAGGTCATTACCCACACATATGTCACCGCATGAGACCATCGTATAACGCAGTTCCCGGGCCCGATGTGCACTGGTTAGCGGACCGGCTCCAACTTGGTGCGGGGGCGCAAATCTTCAGCGAAGCAGAACGACGCCAACCAGCGGCATGACGATGAACAATCCCATCACATAGGCCACGGCTAGCGAGCGGCGTTCAACTGCCACCTTGGCGAGGATTTCAGCCCCTCGGATGGGGATCTCCCGGAGGGCGGTGATCGGGTAGAGCAGCAGGATCCCGCCGATGTTGAACAGGGTGTGGACCAGCGCGATGGTAAGCGCTTCGGGTCGACTCGTCGCCAGAGCCGCCAGCAAGGCCGTGATGGTGGTTCCGACATTGGCGCCCAGGGTGACCGGGTAAGCGTTGCGCAGCGTCAAGACCCCAGCGGCGGACAACGGGATCAGCAACGAAGTGGTGATGCTCGACGACTGCACCGAGATGGTGATCACCAGCCCCGCCAGCAGGGCCACCATGCCGCTGCCTCTGCCGAGAGCTATGTTCAGGGACCGCTCCACCCGCTCGGCCACAAGACGGCGCATGTTCTTGGTTACGAATGCGAGCGCTACCAACACGCTCAGGATCCCACAGACGACGAGCAGTGTGCCGAGCGTGGTGCCGTCTGCCCCGAAGCTGTTCCACAGATCCTCAAGCCAGCCGACCGGTTTTTTCACCAACGCCTTTATCGGACTATTCCACTCGGTGCCGGCCGCACCGACCAGGGGTTCGCTGATTCGTTTGGCAAGGCCTGAAATGGCACCGGTGAGCAACTCCAGCGGCAACATGATTGCGACGAGCGCAACGTTGAAGAAATCGTGCACCGTGGCCGCGGCGAAGGCCCGCTTGAACTCGACAGGCCGCCTCACATGGCCAAGCGATACGAGCGTATTGGTCACCGTCGTGCCGATGTTGGCACCCATAACCATTGGCACGGCATGGTCGAAACCCAGCACCCCGGAGGCCACAAGGCCGACTATGACCGATGTGCTGGCCGATGACGATTGGACCAGCACCGTTCCGAGAAGCCCTACGAAGAGCCCAGCGAGCGGGTTCTTCACGCTGGAGAAAAGTATCTCCTGGGCATCGGCCCCCAGGAGTTTGATGCCGGACTCCAGTGACGACACGCCGACAAGAAAAACATAGATCAAACCCACCACCAGCCCGGCTCTCACCAGCGGCGGCATCACACGATTACCCGCCAAGCCACCACCTGCAGTAGTCGAGATGCTCATGTCGTCGACATCGTCATAGGGCGTCGCCAGCCTTGGAAATCAGCGGTCTTGTTGGCGTCCCTTGGGCGGGCCGCGTGTAGATGAGGCCGTCCCCGACCTCAAGACCATCCGCTCCGCCCGGTCGCGAGGCCCGGTCGGCTAGCCCGAGGTGCTCTGCAAGGTTGAGACACCTGGTCACTTTGCCAAGCGTTCCAATGCTCGCTCTCGCGGTAGCAGCCTGTGGATCTGCGAAGGGAACTCTTGGTCTGTCCCGGCGGGGCCGATCTCGACGCTTAGCGACTGCACAGTGAACTAGTTTGCGCTTGTGCCTTGAAGTCGGGCCAGTGCCCGGGCGTCGTGGGCGAAGTTGTCAGGGAGTCTCCCGGTTGTTTGTTTGACCACGACCAAATGATATCGTCATGTCTTTGAATTGGTCCCGAGCCTACCGCCATCCACAAAGCCAAAAGATGCCTGTCCCCTCCCAGCCGAAGGGAGGCACAGGCCGCACCCGGGGCGCGGTCCCATTCCTAAAGGGGGGCGGGACATCCCATGTCGGGGTCGCAGTCGGCCGCTGGCTGCGGTTCGTCGATGAGGCGGGCGAGAGTAGCACCGACGATAAGGTCGTCGATCTGGCCGAACGCGTTGAGGCGGATGTGTCCGGCCCGGTCGATGACCACGAGGCTCGGGGTACCCCGCAGTTGGTATCGGCCCATCGTGATGGGAAGGGCGGCCCGGTCGTCGTGGGCGTCGACGCCGACCGGGAAGGTGATGCGGTACTCGTAAAGGAATGCTTCGAGTGAGACTGGGGTCATAGCGGCGTGGTGTTCAAACACGCAGTGGAGCCCAAGCATGGTGACGGCGTCGCCGAAGGTGTGTTGGATACGCGTTGCCTGAGGTAATCCGTGGGAGACGCAACCTGGACAGAGCATCTGGAACGCCTCCATCACCACAACCTCGCCCCTGAGATCGGCCAGAGTCGGATTGTCGGCAGTATTGAACCAGCGGGAAATGGCTAACTCGGGAGCAACAGGGTATGCCGATGGCGTCCTCATCGGCGGTTGCCCTCACGGCAAGTCCCACAACATGGGGGAAGACGCCAAACAGGCGGGGTGATGTCCGCGGGAATCTCCATGGAAGCCAAGATACAACCCTGGTCTGCGGCTTTGCTCTCTAAACCGATCCAGCAGTCTTTGTAAGTTCCGGCATTCCCTTGTAGAGACCCATCCCTAGCATGACGAGCCAGGCGTTTCCCAGCATGACGGCTAGGGCGAAAACCGCGAAGAGAGAACCGGCCAAGCCGTAGACGGGGCTGATTACGGACAGGAACACCAGTGACACCAAACAGGAAATCATCATGAGGACCGCGACAACTCTATAAGAGGTGGCGCGCATTCTCGACATAAGACCCATACCCAAACCTATGGACCCCAATAGGAAGGCATAAAACCCCACCAGGCTCAGTCCCCCCTGCATTTTCAGGAGAATCACGGCAACAAAGTCCAACAGTTGCGTCTGATCGGGTCCGGTGCCGGCGCCGATACCGTAATTCAAAGTGTGGGCAGCCGTGTACACCGCTGCCCTGTCGACGAGGGAGACAACAATTCCCACGCCGAGGGCTAAGGACCCGAATCTGGTGATGGTATCGGTGGCGTCTTCTCCCATTACCACTCGGCGCAGAGCCGACAGGCCGCAAAGTTGTAACACTAAACCGAGTACTCCCAGCATCGAGGTGAGGAAACTAAGCGCGATGTTTTCCCGTACAACCTGGGCCAGACCGATGTAGTCCTCCGCGTCCACAAAGTCGATCAACGCCAATCCGGGTGTTAGAAGTGATGTTCCAACCACCAGAATTGCGCCGATGATCAGCAGCAGTCCCCCTATCCTGTTCTGGGCCGTTGAAATCATCTGCCTTCCCTCATAAGCTGGCCATACTTGTTTTTTGAGCATAGTGAGTGGTTGGCGCCGCCTCAACTCATGCGTCGAGCCTGCCTCAAGGATTATCCAGGTTAATGGGAAGGATGCCTATCGTGTCCCGATTTCCCTTGATGGTGCTCCCGGTCACAAAGCGCATGATCTCTCCCGCCGACGACAGGGCAGAAAAGGCCATAATCCCCGGTTTGTGAATGCCCGCAAATGTCACTGCGAAAAAACAGATCCAAATCCAGATTTCTTGGTCCTGGTCTGATCCTCCGATTCTCGGTAGGACAGTTTGGGAAGTAATAGGGGAGCACGCAGGGTGCAATGCGGTGCAACGGGTATATTGGGAGCGCCTCAAGGAGGAGCGATGACAGGCCGTCTCCAAGACAAAGTAGCGATTATCACCGGTGGCGCCACTGGCATAGGCCGGGCTGCCTCTCTCCTCTTTGCTCGCCAAGGCGCCCAGGTGGCGGTAGCTGATCGCAACGCGCCGGAGAGCCGGAAAACGGTGGCGATGGTGAACGAGATGGGCGGTGATGCCTTTTTCGTCGAAACTGACGTCTCCAAGGCAGCCCAGGTGAGCAACATGGTGGAGCAGACGGTCCAGCGGTTTGGGAAGCTGGATGTGCTGGTGAACAACGCCGGGGTCCTCATCCGGACGCCGCCACTGGCAGAGGTTTCGGAGTTGGTCTGGGACCTGACCCTCAACACCAACCTACGGGGGGTGTTTCTGTGCACCAAATATGCCATCCCTCACATGATTGGGAGCGGGGGCGCCATAGTCAACGTCTCCTCGGGCGCCGGGTTGAACCCCACCCCCCATGCCGTCCCCTACGGCGTTAGTAAGGCGGGCGTAATCCAGATCACCCTGACCACCAGCGCCCAGTACGCTCCCCAGGGAGTACGCTGCAACGTCATCGTCCCGGGGTCCGTCGACACCCCCCAGGCATGGGGCAGTACCGGCAGCTCCGAGGAGTTTGAGCGGATCTCTTCACGCAACGCCCTGGGGCGGGTGGGGACTCCCCAGGACATCGCCAACCTCATGCTGTTTCTGGCCTCCGAAGAGTCCTCCTACATCACAGGCGCTGCTTTCAAGATCGACGGCGGTCGGCTGTAGGACGACGAAGAGGGAGAAGGAGAAGGAATTATGTCCCAGCAGGCTCTTTTGGAGATCATCAACCGGGCGGTGGCCGACTATGGATTCCGTCTGGCTGTCATGTGGGGCACCGAGGATGTCGTGGCGGGCTCAGACCTCACTCCCCAGGAGGCTCAGGCTCTCCGTGGGTTGATCGTGCCGCAGCTAAAAGAGCTTCCCAACCCGGTTGAGCCCGACGACCAAGCCACGGTCCAAAGGCGCCTTGCGGAGTTGGTGTCCTAAAGCGCTCTTCCCGTTCTTCAAAACCTGACGCTCCAAGTCAGCCGTCACTGTATCTGCCCGCCAACGGCTCATCGGGAGGTGGGGTTGGCCTCGGTCCTTGAAGAGACTGGTCCCAACCGATTATGTGGTCAAACCGTTCTCGCCGACCGAACTTGTGGCCAGAATCGGGGTGGCCCTGCGTAAACGCAAAGCGCCCGACGACGCCGCTTCCCTCGGTTCATTTGTACGGGGAGATCTGTTGATCGAATCTGTGGAACACAGGGTGACCTTGGCCGATCGCTCTATCCGACTCACGGCTACCGAGTATCACCTGCTCATTGAGCTTTCCATCAATGCCGGCCGGGTGCTGAGTTCCGATCACCTGCTGCAACGGGTCTGGGGGCTGAAGAAACCGGGCGATCCGCGAATGGTGCGTACCATCGTGAAGAATCTGCGGCGCAAGTTGGGTGACGACGCCAAGAACCCCACCTACATCATTACCGAACCCCGCGTGGGCTACCGCATGGAGAGGGCCCGAGTACCGCCGTCAGTGGCAACAAAAGCAAGGCACCGTTTCGGGAAGGACTTGGAATACCCACACCGCAGGGCGCCTACGATTCGCTGGCGGGAAGCTACCACGGCAAAACCCGGGCTGGTCCTTACTGGGAGGTGTCTTGGACGCCTTTGAAGATGTGGCCATCGCCTGAAATAACCGTATCGCGGCCGCGGATCACTGCTACTCCTGCCACTCTTGTCTTATCTCCCACCATGGCGCCGTCCTCGACTACTGCGCGGTGTTCCACAATGGCATGACCGCCCACCACCCCGGCGGACCTTACGGTGGCGCCATCTCGCACTATTGCCTGGTCCAGCACCACACCACCTTCCCGGACTTGGGCATTGTTGCAGACCAGAGCTTCTCCCCCCACCCACGACGTGTCGGTGACCACCGCGCGGTCTTTCACGGTGGCCCTTTCCATAACCAGACCATCCTTGCTCACTTTGGCCTGGTCGAGCACTTTGGCACCCTCTTCCACCCAGCACCGCCCCCGTTGGGATAAGTTGTATGGCCCAGAGACCAGCCCACCACGGTCACCCTTTTTGACCACCACGCTGACGACGTGGGAGGTGGCGAAATCTCGATTAGCGATCAGCCGGTACAAACCACCTTCTTCCGGCTTCAATCGATACTTTTTAGAAATAGTTCCCTTCCTTACCTTGGTAGAAAGACGCTTTTTCTCTTGCACGCCCCCGCGCCGGTGGCTTGGCTTTGAAGCGGAGCCAGGATGGTGTGGCTCTTGTCATCCGTGACTCCACAAGCATACTTCACCCCTATATCGCTGTTTCCAATAGCGAAATACTCTTCTTACGCAACGGGGATACCTCTCGCGAGTCCTTGCAGTGCCCGGTAGACCTGTTCGCCAATGCCGCGTTCGTCGTCGTCCAGCAGATTGGACATCACTTTCAGGGTCCACTCCATAAGGGGGCGGTTGCGCAGGCCGGTATGGGCCAGAGTTCGCATCACGGCCGGGCGGCCGATGAGTTTCACGAAGATCCGGGCCGTCCGGTAATAGAGGCCGTACTCCCCGTCCAGGAGTTGGGGATATCGCAGCAGAACATCGGGCTTGTTACCCGCCATTGCCTCACCCACCAACCCGGCGGCGATTCGCCCCGTCTCATATGCGTAGGCGATGCCTTCACCGTTCCATGGGTTGATCGCCGCCGCCGCATCGCCGATCACCAGCCAGTTCGGCCCTGCCAGAGGAGAGCGGGAAAACGACATCTGCAGGGCGCCGCCCACCGGATCGGTGAGCCGGGTGTCCTCGGAAAGACCCCAGTAGTCGGGAGCAGCGTCGGCCCAGTCCGCCATCATCTTGGTGGTGTTGGCCTGCTTCCACCGCTTGAAGGTGGAAAGCAGCCCCACTCCCACATTGACTGTGCCATCTCCCAGCGGGAACACCCAGCCATAGCCAGGCATGGTGGCCCCCGTACTGTCGCGGATATCCAACTGGCTTTCCAAAAAGGAGTCGGTCGACCGGGGGCTCTGGTAGTAGCCGCGGGCGGCCAAACCCAAGGGGTAGTCCTTGCGACGGATCACCCCCAAATGTCGCCCGAAGCGGTTCAGAGCGCCGTCGGCCACGATCACCACCTTCGGCCGCACCGTCTCCACCGAGCCATTGGCTCTCAATTCGACGCCTTCCAGGGACCCGTCCTGGACCAGGGGTCGGGCTTCCGTTTTCTCCCGGACGGCCACTCCTTGGCTTCGGGCCAGATCCGCCACCTGCTGGTCAAGGTCTCGGCGGCGGATCACTCCCCCCCAGTCGGGAAAGCGGGAATGGTCGGGCCAGGGCATCTCCAACATCACCTTGTCCCCGGCGTAGGAGCGCAGTCCGGTTATGCGATGGAATCCGGGCACCGAGAAGTCGAAACCCATCTCGGCGAGTTGATAGATGGCGCGGGGGGTCAGACCATCTCCGCAGGTCTTGTCGCGGGGAAAGGATTTGCGCTCCACCAGGGTCACGGCATGGCCGTCCCTGCCCAGCCAGTAGGCGGCGGCCGCTCCGGCGGGGCCTCCTCCCACCACCAACACGTCAGCGCCGCTCATCATCTCCAAAGATAGCCACCCCCCGAAGGCTTCCCGCCCGCCGCCTGGACCGCTCCTGGGTCACGCCGCGCCTGGCGGATTCGGGCCGGATCTCGGGGTGTAGGATTTTCTATATGGCCAGGGGGGATATACCTCATACCACCGTTTCGCGATTGCCTCTGTATTTGCGGTGCCTGGACCAGCTCCCAGCCCGGCGGGAGACGATTTCCTCTGATGAGATCGCCGAGCACCTTAACATCAAGGCCGCCCAGGTTCGAAAGGACCTGTGGTATCTGGAATGCGAGGGCCGCCGGGGCGTGGGATATGATGTTCAGGCTCTGATATCCCAGATCGGGGTGGCGCTGGGAATCAATGTCCCGCTCAACATCGTCATCGTGGGAATGGGAAACCTCGGTATGGCCCTTGCCCACTACCAGGGATTCGCAGATCGCGGGCTGGCTTTGGTTGGTTTGTATGACACCGATCCCGGCAAGATCGGAGAACAGGTGGGGGAGATTGCTATTCGCCACCCCGATCAACTGGTCGAAGATCGGGCCGAGAAGAAGGTTTCGATCAGCATCATCGCCACTCCCGCGGTGGCCGCGCAGAGAGTGGCCGACCTTCTGGTAAGAGTGGGGGTCACCTCCATTCTCAACTTTGCCCCGGTGGTCTTGCGAGTTCCCGAGGGCGTCACCCTCCGTAGGGTGGATGTCGCCACCGAGCTTTTGATCCTTGGCTTTCACCAGTCCAATTTGAGCCAAACGGCATGAGGTAGGCGAGGCCCATGAAGATTACGGCCATTCGCGCCTGGCGTGTCGACCTTCCTCTGGTCGAGGGACGGTATACCTGGTCCGACGGTCGGTTCGTTGAGGTTTTCGACAATACGGTGGTGGAAATCGAAACCAATGCCGGGATTCGGGGATATGCCGAAAGCTGCCCCCTGGGTCCCGCCTATTTGCCGGCCCACGCCAAGGGCGTGCGGTCGGGCATTGCGGAACTTGCCCCTCATCTCATAGGCAAGGACCCTCGAAGGCTCAACGAGATCAACAGGATCATGGACAGCTCCTTGCTCGGCCACCCACATGCCAAAGCGCCTCTGGACATCGCCTGCTGGGACATTGTCGGCAAGGCAACCGGCCTTCCGGTGTTCACCCTTCTGGGAGGCCGGGCACAGGAGGACGTCGTGCTCTATCGTGCGATTTCCCAGCAACCTCCGGACCAGATGGCGGCCAATGTGGCCAGATACCGCCAGGAGGGTTACCGCAGGTTCCAATTGAAGGTCGGAGGGGACGCAAACCATGACATTGCCCGCATTCGCGCGGCCCGGGAGGTTCTTCCTGACAGTGACGTACTGGTCGCCGATGCCAATACCGGCTGGGCTCGGCATGAAGCCGCCCGGGTTGTCAATGCGGTGGCGGATCTGGACGTGTACATCGAACAGCCCTGCCGGACCTTTGCAGAGTGCCTCTCGATTCGAAGGCGCACTGCCCGACCCTTTGTGCTAGATGAGACTATCGATAGCATGGAAACTCTGCTCCGAGGGTTGGCGGAGGATGCGATGGATGTCATCAATCTCAAGATCTCCAAGGTGGGCGGGTTGACCAAAGCGCGGATCATGCGTGACATCTGTGTCGAATCGGGAATACCGATGATCATCGAGGACCCGTGGGGATCCGATATCACCACCGCGGCGGTGGCTCACCTGGCGCAATCGACACCCGAGGAATTCACCTTCGCCGCCACCGACTTCAATTCCTATGTGACGGTCTCGACCGCCAGCGGGGCTCCCCAACGGGCGTCAGGCAGGATGAGCGCCCCCAGCCGACCGGGACTCGGGATCGCCCCGCGCTTCGAAGTGCTAGGCGACCCGGTGTTGGAAATCTCCGGCTGAGAGGTCGGCGGGCGCCGTTGCCAAGGTTGGTTCAAAGCGACTTGAGGCGGTGTGCTTATCCCCAAAACTGTTCAGAGGCGGTGTTGCGCCGACGCCGCCTTTTGCGTCGCGTCACGAGGCTGTCAAGAAAAAGCGCGGTTCAGCGGTTGACTTGGTCCCAGGAAGTATTCATATTGACATAAGCCAAACACCAAGACGGTTCGTTCCGGCGTCGTTCGAACCTCGTCGGGGGATCAAATCGTCCCACAAGGCGCGCCTTGGCTCTGGTTCTGCCAACAACCCTTTCAAGCCTGGCCGGGGCTTCTGCAACTCATGGCATGGTGGCGGCGGGGGAGGGGCCCCAAGGGCTACCGTGATTGTCACAGGTTAGCTAGAGAAATCGCGACTTTTTGGTGAAACAGTGAGGTCGGTTTTGCAGACTTCTTGATTCGAAGACGCCACGTTTGAACACAAACCGGTTCCCCTGCGCCCCGTCCGGTCAGGATTGTTGGGCTGGCTTCGGCCAAGGGCGCCTCGCGGCTTAAGAGTGATCGTCGACCAGGGCGTCGAGAGCGATTCCGATCATCCGGCCCACCGCTTGGTCCACGAGGTCTCGATGGGGGTTGTACTCGGTCATTGCAAAGTCCCCATCCACAAAAGCGTTGCCGTCTACGGTGATAATGGCGCCGGCTTCCCTCCCCGCCAGGCCGGCCATCACGAACAGCGCCGCGCATTCCATCTCGATCGCTTTCACACCCGCTTCATGCCAGAGGGACAGATTGGAGCCGAGGATCTCCTGGGCGTAGAAAATGGCGTTGGTGAGGGTGATGCCCTCATGGATGTTCTCGCCGCCCTGCGCCGCCCGACGGAGAGCGAAGACCACGTCGGGTGAGGCCAAGGCGGGGTAACCATCGGGCACCAACTGGGGGGTGAGACCGTCACAGCGGACCGCTCCGGTCACTATCACCAGGTGGCCGTCAAGGACATGTTTCTGCATTCCGCCACAGGTACCCGCCCGTATCACACGCTTGACTCCGGCTCGGAACAGTTCATCAAAAGCCACCGCCGCACCCGACGAGCCGACCCCATGGGAGACCACTCCCACCTTGACTCCCCGATGCCGGCCTACCAAGGTGACGTACTCCCGAAAACGGCCGATCTCGACCCCGTCGTCGAATCGGGCGGCCACCCGCACAGCGCGGTCGGGATCGCCCACCACCAGCATCCGTTCGGGGATGTCCGCGGCTGCAACGTTCAAAACAGGAAGATGCATTCTCTCATACCACCCTTTCGTTTTCCTCTGTCAATGGGTACTTGAGCGCCGACGGTTGCCCGGAAGCGGTCTCCGAGGAGCTCCGCAACCAGTGAACCGTCGCCTTCTATCGAGACTCAACAATGATCGTCAACCAAGGCGTCCAGCGTTATTTCAATCATTCGGCCCACCGCCTCTCTGACCACCTCCCGATGGGGGTTGTAGCCGGCCAACTCTTCATCCCGTTCCGCCAGGGGGTTCCCGTCCACCGCCAAAATGGCCCCGCTTTCCCTTCCTGCCAGTCCGGCCAGCACAAACAGCACCGCACATTCCATCTCGACCGCCCTCACTCCGGTCTTCTGCCAAAGGGTCAAGTCGGAACCCAGAATGTCATGTGAGTAGAACACGGCGCTGGTCAGGGTCAAGCCCTCGTGGATGTCAGCCGCGCCTCGCGAGGCCCGGCGCAGGGCGGCGATCACATCCGCAGAGGCCAATGCCGGATATCCATCCGGCACAATCTGGGAGGTGAAACCCTCGTTGCGTACTGCCCCGGTGACTATCACCAGATGGCCGTCGATGACGTTGTCCTGCATACCCCCACAGCTCCCCGCCCGGATTAAACGCTGCGCCCCTGCCCTGAGAAGCTCGTCGAAGCACACCGCCGCTCCCGCCGATCCCACTCCGTGGGACACCACCCCCACTTTGACTCCCCGATGACGGCCAACCAGGGTTACGTACTCCCGGTTGTTTCCCACCTCGACAGAATCGTCAAGATAGGCGGACGCCCGGCGGGCGCGATCGGGGTCACCGACCACCATTACTCGTTCAGGGATTTCCTTAGCAGCAATGTTCAACAGGGGAAGAAACATCCTCACACCACCCTTTCATTTCCACCGTCTATGGGTATTTGCGCGCCGGTGGTGGCGGCGAACCGGTCGCTCACCAACTCGGCCACCACGGCCGCCACCTGCCGGGAAGTGACCGCGGTACCCAACAGGTTCCGTCGTTTGTAAGAATCCACATCCATGTTGTACTGCGCGGCACGGGCAGCCAACAGTTCTTCGTTCCAAATGCCCGTATCGAACACGGCGTCGGGATTGACGATGTTGACCCTGATTCCATCCGAGGCCCACTCCAAGGCGGCCACCCTCGCCAACTGGGTGAGAGCTGCCTTGGAAGAGGAGTAGGCAGCCGCGCCCGGACCCGGCGCCGCCACATTCCTGGTGGAGACCACCACCACCCGGCCACCGGCCGGAGACAGGCGAAGGAGAGGATGGACTCCGGTGAGCAGGTCCGCTGCTGCATCCACATTGACTGCCATGGACTGCCGCCAGGCGGAGCGGTCCAGTTCGGCAATCGGGGCGGACCCCACGAATATCCCGGCGCAGACCACCACAATGTCAATTCCCCCAAAGCGTTCCACGGATCGTTCCAACGCTGCTGCCTGGGCGGCCGGGTCGGTCACATCGCAGGTGATGCCCAACCAGGATGGAGAGTCGAAGGCGTCGACCACTCCCGCAGAGATATCCAGGCCGGTCACCGCCGCTCCCCGTCTCAACAGTTCTTCTGCACACGCCCTTCCGATGCCCGATCCCGCTCCCGTTACCAGCGCCGCCATTCCGGTCATCTCGGGGGGTGAGCCTTGGCGCCGCAGCTTGGCCTGCTCCAGCTCCCAGTACTCCACTTCGAACAGGTCTCCTTCCGGCAGGGCCTCGTACCCTCCCAGGTGATCCTCGGCCCGGATCAGGGCAGTCATGGTGTGGTAATAGATATCTGAAGCTATGTGCGCCGCCGACGCGGTGGCGCCAATGGCCAGCATGCCCAGTTCGGGATCCAACACCACCCGGGGAGCCGGATCCAGCATGGTGGTCTCTCCTCGGGCGCGTTCCCGGTTGCGCCGGTAGTAGCGGCGGTACTCCTCGGCGTAGTCGGCCACATTACGGCCCACCATCGGGGTGCGCTTGGTCCGGATGATGTGATCGGGGGTGAGTGGTCCCCGGGTGGCCAGGGAGGCCAGGTCGCGGCGGCTCACAAAGCGCGCCACCTCCCCGGTGGCATAACGAACCGAGATCATTGGTCGCCCCGCCGCTCGGGAGATGTCAGCTCGCACCCGGGCCAACTCCAAGGAGTCCACCCTGTCCAATGGTTGCTCGCCCGCACCTGCGTGGGGAGCATGAGTGTCCAGCCACCGGGCCGCCCGTTGGATGAGCGCCATATGACGTCGGTAGGCCTGTCTGGCGGTGGCGCCGTAGGTGAACAAACCGTGATTCATCAGCACCATGCCGGTTGAATCATCGCCACCGTCGGGCCACATGTCCCGCACTGTCCCGGCCAGGTCAAAACCGGGCATCACATAGGGCACGATCATCATCTCGTCTCCAAACACCTCTCGCACCCGGTCGGCGCCGTCGGAGAGGTTGGTGAGAGTGACGATCACATCGGCGTGGCTGTGGAAGACCGCTCGGTGGGGAATGAGGGCGTGGAGTAGGCACTCCACCGACGGTTGGGGGGAGGCGGGGTCCAGGCGCGCCGCCGACAGTTCCCGCATCATGTCCCGGTCGGAAAGGCTTTCCAGCTCCAGCAGTTGGTGAAGACGATGCCGCGGTAGGGGAGTGAAACCTGCCGCCTTGATGCTGGCCATATCCCATCCCGAACCCTTCACCCATAAGGCCTCCACCTGGCCGCCGGTGATATCCCGAAATGGTGCTTTCACCGAGGAATTGCCCCCACCATGCAGCACCAGGGACGGATCGGACCCCAGCAGCCGCGATCCGTAAACGCACTCGGCGAGGGGATCGGAAGGGCTTGGGGCTACATCGTCGTTCCAAAGGTCTTCCATCACCCGTCTCCTCGGTCCTAGTAGGGAGTATCTCCGCCGTCGATGCTGATCGACTGGCCTCGGATGATCAGAGCGTCGTCGGAGAGCAGGAAGGCTATCACCCGGCCCACCTCCACCGGTTTGATCTTCCGGCCCAACTGGGCGGGTCCCATCTGCCCCAACAACTCGTCGGCGGGCAATCCGAGCCGGGGCGAAAGCCACTCCGCCACCCCGCTCAGCATGGGTGTGTCCACCCCTCCCGGGCATACCGCGTTTACGTTGATGTGATCTTCGGCCCATTCCATGGAAAGCGAGCGGGTGAGTCCCAGCACCGCCGCCTTGGAGGCGTTGTAGCCGGCCATGTTCGGATATCCGGCCTTCCCGCAGTTGGAACTCACATTGACCACCGCCCCGCCGCCGTGTTCCCGAAGATGGACGCCGACCGCCTGGGTGGAGACGAAGGAGCCGGTGACGTTCACCTCCAACTGGCGATTCCAGTCCGATGCGGAGGCGTCCCAGGCGGTGTCGAGAAACACCACCCCCGCGCAGTTCACCAGGCCGTCCAGGCGCTGGAAGCGCTCCACGGTCTCGGCCACCACCCGCTGCGCGTCGTTTTTGGAGGTGACGTCGGCTGCCAAGGCCAGCGTGCGGTCCTGGCCGGGATCGACCTCGGCCGCCGCCTCCGTCGGAGCAGCCAGGTCCACCATGGCCACGCCGCGGGCGCCGTCCTCCAGCAGAGCCTGGGTGATGCCCTGCCCGATCCCTCCTCCGGCGCCGGTAACGACGTACACACGATCTGCCAATCTCATCATTGGATACTCCTTACCAGGTGGGGTGAGCCAAGACGCCCCCGTCCACCACCAGATTGGCGCCGGTTATCCACCGGGCCAGGGGTGATGCCAGGAACAGGCAGGCATCTGCCACGTCCTCGGGCGTTCCGAGCCTGGTCAGAGGCGCGGCGGCCTTCCATCGGGCCACCCCTTCCGGCCACTGCTCTTCGAGCCCGGATCGGTAAATCAGTCCCGGCGAGACCGAGTTGACCCGGATTCCATGGGGCCCGTACTCCAGCGCCGCGGCCCGGGCGTGCATGATCACCCCGGCCTTGGTAACCGCATAGTGGCCATGGAAAGGCGCAGGTTGGCTGCCCTCGATGGAGGAAATGTGGATCACCGAGCCCGGAGACTGCCGAGAGATGAGATGAGCTGCCACTGCCTGGGTGAGGCGATGCAACGCGGTCAGGTTGGTGTCAACCATTGCCTGCCACTCCCGGTCGTCCATCTCCGCCATCCCGGCCAGGGTTTGCACCGCGGCGTTGTTAACCAACGCATCCAGTTTGCCGAAAAAAGCGACTGCGGCCTCCACCACCTGGCCGGGTCCGTCGCGATGGCGCAGGTCGGCGGTGACTTCGGTCGCCGGGCCGGGCAGGCAGTCGAGCAGCGACTCGAGTTCGGTGGTGCGGGTGTGGGCCACGACCGATGCGCCGGCCTCGGAGAATCGGCGGGCTATACCCTGGCCGATTCCCCCTCCCGCTCCGGTGACGGCCACCACCATCCCGGAAAGGTCGAGCATGGCAGAGGGTGAAGGGAGGGCCATCAGTGCTGGCGGGTGAGTTCGGCGATTCGGTCGCAGGCCTCGGGGTATTGGCCCGCCAGTAAGGATCGTTCTGCCAACTGGAATCCGTCGGGATTGAAGGCAGGAGCCATGGTGGTTCCCACCAGGCTCCACTCTCCCAAGGTTGAGGCGCCCATCCACGCTCCTTGAGGCACCGGCACGCAAGGCCGCTGACCTTGCGTCAACTCTTGGCCCAGGCAGGGTTGGGTGATCGATCCGTCGGGGAAGAGCAGCAGCATGCTCGCTGGCGCACCCTGGTAGTGATGCCAGATCTCCGGCGCGTCCAGCTGGTGCATGGCGGAGAAATCGCCGGGCCGCATCAGGAAGTAGATGGCGCTTCCGTGGTCGTCAAGCCAGGTCTGAGCCCACATGCCACCCTCTTGCGGCATGGGTTCCAGGCCCAATAAAGTGATGATTTGGTCGGCGTTCATCCTGTCGCCAGGCGGGCGGCGATCCGGGAGACATCTGCCCGGGACGTTTCCATGTCCACTGTCAGCACCTTGCCTTTCGACATCACCCGCTTTCCCCCCACCCACGAGGAGTGGACTGCGGCCGGAGAACCCGACCAGACCAGGCGGGAGAGGAGATCGTCCTCTTCGGGGATCACCGGCCCGAAGGCGGGATCGGTGGTGGATACGGCGATCATGTCGGCCGGATTCCCGGGGGAAAGCCTGCCCAGGTCGGGCCGGCCTATGGCGTCGGCCGCCTCCCTGGTGACCATCGTCAGGGCGTCATGGGGCAGCAGGGCGCCAGCGTCACCCGCCCGTATCCGGGCCAGGCGCAGGGCCATCCGCATCTCCTCGAACAGATCCAAGCGATGATGCGAGGCCGGTCCGTCGGTGGCAATGCCCACCGGAATGCCGGCTGCTCGCATCTCGGCCACCGGGGCGATGCCCGAGGCATGCTTGCCGTTGGAGCAGGGACAGTGGGCCACTCCCGTTCCCGTCTCGGCCAGGATGGCGATGTCGTCGGGTGAGACCCACACCGCATGGGCCACCATCGTCGGTGAGTCCAGAATGCCCATCTTCGCCAGGTAGGCGGTCGCCGACATTCCGGTCTGCTTCCTCACCGCCTCCACCTCCCATTCCTGTTCGTCGACATGGGTGTGGATCAACATTCCGTTGGCGGCCGCCGCCTCGGCCACCCGCTGTAAGCACTGCTGCGAGAGCGAATACACGGCGTGGGGGCCGATTCCTATCTGGATGAGGTCGCTTTCCTCCCAATCCTTGGCCATTTGGGTCATCTGATCCAACTGGTCCTGCCAGGTACCGAACCCGCTCAGTTGGGCGTCTTCGATGAGGGGAGCGGTTACCACGCAGCGCAATCCGGCCCGGGCCGCTCCCGAAGCCACTGCCTCTCCATGGAAATACATCTCCAACGAAGTGGTTATCCCACCGGCCAGCAGTTCCGCAGCGCCGGCCATCATTCCCATTTCCACGTCCTCGGGGGTGAGACGGGCCTCACGCGGCCACATGACCTCGTGCAGCCACCGGTCCACCGGAAGGTTCTCGCCGGCGCCCCGCAGCAGCACCATGGGAGTGTGGCAGTGGATGTTGACCATGCCGGGAAGCAGCACTCCCTCCACCTTCTCAATGACCGTCTCTTCCCGCTGCGACGGCGCGTTGTCAACCGTTCCCGCCCAAACCACCGCTCCATCTTCCACCTCCACCACGCCCGGTGAGTGGATGGATCCCTCGTCGTCCATGGGGATCAGATGATCGGCCAGATATCGATATGTCTTGGTCATATTCCTTTAGGCTAGAGGCTTGTCATGGAACGCAATGGCGAACGCACCTCGTTCGAAACAGTGGAATGGGATGACGGGGTTGTGAAGATGATCGACCAGACCCGTCTTCCCCAAGATTTAGTCATTCTCAACATTCTCAACATCCCTTCCCTGGTGGCTGCGATTCAGCGGCTGTCGGTGCGGGGCGCTCCCGCTATCGGAGTAGCCGGCGCTTACGGTGTGGCCTTGGCGGTCCACCTGTACGGGACCGAGGGGCCGGGCTTGGAGAAGGCGATCGCCAGCCTCCGCGCGGCCCGTCCAACTGCCGTCAACCTGGCAAAGATGGTGGATCGGACCGCTGCGCTGGTGTCGCAAGGCTTGGAAAGGGTCCTGGACGAAGCCCACCAGATCCGTGACGAGGAGTTGGCCGCCTCCATATCCATGGGCGAGTACGGGGCGGACCTGGCCGAGGAACTGATCGGCGAAGCGGCGGCGCGGACCATGACCATCTGCAATACGGGCGGTTTAGCGACGGTCGCCAGGGGGACTGCGCTGGCCGTGATCCAAACACTTCATGAACGGGGCCGCTTGGAGATGGCGCTTCCCGTGGAAACTCGGCCTCTTCTGCAGGGCGGACGCCTCACCACCTGGGAGTTGGCCAGGATGGGAGCGCCTTTCCGTTTGCTGGTGGACGGGGCCGGGCCGTTTCTATTGGCCCGGGGAGAGGCGAACCTGGTTTTTGCTGGGGCCGACCGGGTCGCCGCAAACGGCGATGTAGCCAACAAGATCGGGACCTTCAGCCTGGCGCTGGCTTCCCGCCACGCCGGCGTTCCATTCATAGTGGTGGCGCCCGAGTCGACGATCGACCTTGAAACTCCCTCGGGCGCCGACATAGACATCGAGGACCGGGGTTCGGAGGAAGTGGTGTCCCTGGGAGGAGTGGATGTTGCCCCGCCCGGCTCCCAGGCCCTGAATCCCGCTTTCGACATCACCCCGGCGGAGTTCATCACCGCCATCGTTACCGACCGCCGGATAATCAGACCCGACCGGGGCCAAACTCCCGCCAACGTACCCTTTGGAGAACTGAAAGTTTGCACGTGATAGAACAACTTTTACCAAGGAGGTAAAGGCAATGAAGACCAAGAAGACATTTCTCGCCGTGGCGGTGTTGACGGCGCTGGCTCTGCTGGCGTCGGCATGCGGCGGTGAGGACGAAGAAGCGGCGCCCGAAGGCCCGAGTTTGATCTATGTCACCCCCAACCCGATTGGCGTGAACAAGTTCCTGGAGTTAGGTCAGGTGGGTACGCAGCGGGTGGCCGAAGAATTAGGCGGGTCTTGGAAGACTTTCGAGTCGACCAATGATTCTGATCGGCGCGCCAACATCGAGGCGGCCATCGACGAGGCGCCCGATGTCGTGGTTCTCACCACTTTTACCCTGGTCGAGTTGGCTGACGAAGTCTCCAAGGCCAATCCCGATCAGCAGTTCATCCTGATCGACGCCTGCCCCGACGCGCCCGCCGCCAACCTGCACTGCGGAGTCTTCCGCGAACATGAAGGCGCCTATCTGCTGGGCATCATGGCAGGCCGTCTCAGCCAGACCAAGCAGGTCGGCTCGATCGTGGCGCTGGACATCCCCTTCCTGCACCGCTGGTCCGACAGCTTCGCTCTAGGCGCCCAGAGCATCGATCCCTCCATCACCGACACGCAAGTGTTCATCGGTGGCGACAATCCCTTCTCCGATCCGGCCCGGGCCAAAGAGCAGGCCCTGGCGGTGGCGGCGCGAGGCGCCGATCACATCTTCGCAGTGGGCGCAGGATCCAACGGAGGCACGTTCGAAGCTGCCGTGCAAGAGGGATTCCTGAGCTACGGTGTGGATATCAACCAGTGCCCGGACGCCCCGGGAAGCATCGTTGACAACAACCTGAAGTTGGTGGATGTTTTGGTCGAACAGTTGGCGAAGCAGGTGCTGGACGGAACAGCCGGCCAGATAGTGGCCTTCGGTCTGGCCGAGGGCGGCACCGGGGTGGTGGCTCTGGCCTCTGATGAGGAACTGGCCGCAAGCCAATGTGTGATTGCCGATCATCCCGACATCGTGGCCGAGGTCCGCGCGGCCCGGGACGGCATCGTGGCCGGCGACATCGTAGTCCCCGATCCCCTGTTCGGTTGATTACTTGACATTTGAGCTGGAACTCCGCGGGATAACGAAGCGGTACCCCGGCGTCCTTGCCAATGACGCCGTGGACCTGACCGTCCGTCCCGCGGAGATCCACGCCATCGTGGGGGAAAACGGGGCTGGGAAGACCACCCTGATGTCCCTGCTCTATGGGCTTTTCCCCCCCGACGAAGGGGAGATCTTCATCCGGGGTGAAGCGGTGCAGTTCTCCTCGGCTCTGGACGCCATCGCGGCTGGTCTTGGGATGGTGCACCAGTCCTTCAGGCTCTTTCCCACCCTAAGCGTGGCTGAAAATGTGGTGTTCCGCCAGGAACCCACCCGTGGCGGGCTTATCGACCGGGCGGCCAGCGCCGCCCGGGTCCGGGATCTGGCCGACCGGTATGGCTTGGCAGTGGACCCCGAGGCAGCGGTGGAGGATCTCCCGGTGGGAGTGCTGCAGCGGGTGGAGATCCTGAAGGCCCTCTACCGGGACGCTCAGGTCCTCATTCTGGATGAGCCCACGGCGGTGCTTACCCCCCAGGAACGGGACCAGCTGTTCGAGGTTATCCGGAGACTGCGTGATGCGGGGCGAACGATTCTCTTCATCACCCACAAGCTGGGGGAGGTGATGGCGATCTCCGACCGGGTGACCGTACTCCGCAACGGTCGGTCGGTGGCCGACCTGGTGACCGCCGAGACCAACCCGACCGAGATCACTTTGCACATGACCGGCCGGGCGGTCGACTTGGGTCGGAGGGCTCCTGAACACCAACCCGACCGGGTTGTGCTCAAGGTGGAGGGTCTCACCGTGCTGGGCGGCCACGAGCGGGCGGTAGTGGAGGACGCCACCTTCGAGGTGAGATCGGGGGAGATAGTGGGAATAGCCGGGGTGGCAGGAAACGGCCAGAGCGAGCTGATTGAGGCGCTCTGCGGGCTGCGGGAGGCGGCCTTTGGCTCGGTGACCCTATCGGGTAAGGACATCACCAGTGTCAATGTGGCCGGACGGCGGGATGCCGGACTGGCATACATACCCGAGGATCGCTACGGGGTGGGTACCACCCGTCAGGCATCGGTCTCCGAGAACCTTCTGATGGGCCATCACCGGGGAACGAAAGTCCAGCGTAAGGGCTGGTTCGACCGCGGCGCGGTGACCGAACTCACCCGACGGCTGGTGGAGGTGTTCGGGATCAAGGTGGGTTCGGTGTCAGATCCGGTTTCCACGCTCTCGGGCGGGAACCTGCAGAAGGTGGTGGTGGCTCGAGAGATGGAATACGGCACGCCGCTCCTCATCGCCGAGCAGCCCACCCGCGGACTCGACATCGGCGCCATCGAGTTCGTTCACAGCCAGTTAGTGGATTACCGCGACCAGGGCGGAGCGGTGCTGATGGTGTCGGCCGAATTGTCGGAGATCTTGGCGTTGAGCACCCGCATCCTGGTGATGTTCGAGGGGCGCATCGTGGCAAGTCTTGATCCCCGAAGCGTCGCCGAACCCGAGATCGGCCTGTACATGACCGGAGCGCACTTGGAGGCGTCGGTTGCTTAAGAGGTTTCTGGACGAGCTCCGCAGTATCAGCCAACGGGCGCTGGTGAGTCCGGTGACCTTCTCGTTGCTCTTTGCCTTTGCTCTGGCCGCTGCCATTGTGGCGGTCACCGGTGGCGATCCCCTGGCGGCAGGGGAGGAGATGTTCACCGGAGCGGTAACCGGTTCCGGGCTGCGCAACACCCTGGGCCGAGCGATCCCGATAGTGGGTATGGCCTTGGCGGTCTCTATCGCCTTTCGATCGGGAATCATCAATCTGGGGGGAGAGGGTCAGATGGTGATCGGCGGGCTGGCAGGGACGATCGTGGCCATTTACGTGCCGGGTCCGGGGACGCTGATAATTCCCTTGGCGATGCTTACGGGAGCTGTGGTGGGCGCCCTGTGGGCGCTTTTACCCGCCTACGGGCAGACCCGGCTTCGTCTTCCCATTCTTATCACCAGCCTCCTCCTCAATTACGTGGCCCGCGCCATCACCGGATACCTGGTGCGGTTCCCGCTGGCGGACGTTTCGGTCACTCTGGCGACCACCCGCCGGGTTCCTGATTCCGCCCGCATGCCCAAGATGCCGGTCTTCGGAGGTGTCAGCCTGTCGCTGATTCTCGTCATATTGCTGGTGGTGATTCTCTGGATGGTGTACACCCGCACCGTGGCCGGCTACGAGACGCAAATGGCGGGTTTCAACATGCGCTCCGCCCGCTATGGGGGCATCGATGTGGAGGGGAGGACAGTACAGGTAATGGTGGTGGGCGGGGCGATCGGGGGACTGATCGGGACCCATCTCATTGTCGGTGAGGCAATTCGTTACATCGACGGCGAGTTGGTGCTGAGCGGCTTTGCCTGGACCGGTCTCCTGGTCGCCCTCTTGGCGGTGAACCGGCCGATTCCCATTTTCGTTACGGGGCTCTTCTTTTCGGGTCTTCAGATCGGCGGTCTTGCTATGCAGCGGAACGCGGGCGTGTCGTGGCGCCTTTCGCAGGTGTTGCAGGCGGTGGTAATCGTGGCGGTGGCTTGCCGGCTTGCCATTCGGCGGGGAGAGCGACCACCGCCCGAGGCGGGTGAGACCGAGGCTGTGGTGGTGGGGGAGGTCTGATGTTCGAGCAGCTTTTCGACACAGCCTTGTTCGACTCGGCCACCCGGGCGATGGTTCCCATCCTGTTGGCGGCGCTGGGTGGCATGATCTGCGAGCGGGCCGGGGTTTTTCAGATCGCCTTGGAGGGGATAATGCTGGCTGGCGCCTTCGCGGCGGTGGCCGGCTCCTATCTGGCTCTGAGTTCCACCGTGGGGATAGCCTTCGGGATACTGGCCGGGATGGCGGTCTCCCTGGCGTTGGCCTATGGCACGGTTACTCGTCGGGGTGATCCGATCGTATTGGGAATCTCGCTCAACCTGCTAGCCATGGGTCTTACCGGTTTCCTGCTTCCGCAAATCTTCGACGTTCGCGGGGTATTCCAGCATCCCCGGATAGATAGATTGGACAGGATCGCCATTCCAGGACTGTCGCAGATCCCCTGGGTCGGGCCGGTGCTCTTTGACAACACGGTTCTCACCTTTCTCGCTTTGTTGCTGGTGCCAGCGCTGTGGGTTTTCTTTTTCCGCACTCCGATCGGCTTGCGTCTCCGGGGGGTGGGTGAGCGGCCCTTGGCTGCGGAGACTCTCGGGGTGAGTCCCACCGTCTACAAGTACGGAGCGGTTCTGGCGTCCGGCGCCCTGGCCGGGATGGCCGGGGCTCAACTCTCATTGGGCAACGTGGTGCAGTTCGCGGAGAACATGTCGAGCGGCCGGGGTTGGGTAGCGGTGGTGGCGGTGATGCTGGGCCGGGCCCATCCCGCGGGTGTGGTTGGCGCCTGCGCCCTGTTCGCTCTGGCCGAGGCGCTTGGTTTCCGCTTCCAGGGCAACGGTCTGCCGGTGCAAATAACCGACGCCCTTCCCTTCGTGGTGACCCTGCTGGCTCTGGTGGTCGCCCGCAAGCGATTCGCCCGCCTGCTCGACCTGTCTACCGCCGGTTGATTAGGTTGCGGTTTGGTCGGCGTCTGCCTCATCGCAAGGCGGGGAGAAACGGGGGGTTTGGCTTAGGTGCGAGTGAACAATACGCTGACCCCGATTCTGTCGAGGTTCGTAATTCTGAAAGTCTTAACATGCGCAACGTGAATACAGAGGATTTCAAATGGGATACTTCACCGAGTTGAGAACCTAAGGAGCAGTGGAATGAGCAACAGGAGGCTTTGGGAGCGTTTGGAGGAACGGTTAACTCACAAGATTGAGAAGTTCGCGGGAGTAGCGGGTATTTCGGTGCTGGATCTGAAACGTGGAGACGCAGTGTCCGTACGTGGTAGCGAGGAGTTCCCCACCGCATCCACTATCAAAATACACATCTTGACACAGCTATTGAGCCGTGGCGAGAGGGGTGAGATTGACCTCAATGAGCGCGTCAGAATCAAGCCGCAGATGTGCGGAACAGGTAGTGGCGTAATCCACTATATGGAGGGTGAGCCCGAGTTGTCAGTGCTGGATATCGCCATCCTGATGATCGTTGTGTCGGACAACACTGCAACGAACATGTGCATAGATTGGGCCGGCATGGAGGCAACCAACAGGTTGTTGGGTGATATGGGGCTGACAGCCACAAAGTTGCGGCGCAAGATGATGGACAGCGAGGCTATACACAGGGGTGACGAGAATGTTTCGACGCCGAACGAACTTGTCACGATGCTGGAGATGCTGTATCAAGGTAAGCCGTCATCCAAAGTGGCGGAGCAGGTCCTGCGTATCATCGGCAAGCCCAAATCGGCGCCGTTGAATCGGGCGGTACCGTCCGACTTGGTAGTTGCGAACAAATCGGGCGGCATGGAACGGGTCCGCTGCGATGCTGGAATTGTGTTTCTGAGGAACCGACCCTATGCCATAGCGGTGATGACCAAGTTCGCACTGGAGGACGTCACACGCCAGGAAGCGTTCATTGTAGACGTGGCACGGGATGTGGCGTTGGACACCAACGACGATGGTGCGCGTTGTTTGGAGGATCGCGGTAAGCCGGTCTTTTAGCCCTAGCCGAGTGCCGGGTGTTGCTGCCAGTGCGACGGCTTCCCCGTGGTTTTCATAGACGCCCCGTTGGTGGTGACGCTGATGGCCCTGGTCATCGCCGGCAAACGATTCGCCCGTCTATTAGACCTAACCACGGGTGGACGACTAGTCTGGGTTAAGGCTGAAGCTAGGTAGGGAGCGGCCGTACTTTTCTTATATATTTTCGCGATGGCGGTCGGTTTGCCGTTGTTGCTGATTTTTGCCTTCGGAGGCGAATTGGGGGGGGATTCTGATACCGGTTCGGGTGGAGGTTTCTTTTCATGGATCTCGTTCAGCGCTGTCTCTTTTGGAGCGGCGTTTTTTGGTTTAGCGGGTCTTATCACGGTCTGGGTGAGCCTTTCCGCTCTTTCCGGGGGATTGATCGCCGCCGGAGTGGGTGTTCTGGGAGCATCTTTCCACAACGCTCTGTTTGGTTGGCTGCGCCGCACCGAAGCGTCCAGCGAGGTTACCAATGCAGATCTTGAGGGGTCAACAGCCGTAGTGGTGTTGGGAGTGTCCACCGAACACAGGGGGCAGGTAGTTGTCGACGCGGCCGGGGCGCGCCATAGGATCAGCGCCTCACCCGCCAACCGGGAGGATCTGATTAAGAAAGGCGAGAGGGTCACCATCGTGGAGGTGGACGGCGCGGTGGCTCTCGTCGCAAGGCAAGAAAAAGAAAGAGGAAGTAGTTAATGAGTGATAACTTAAGTTTACCGGTGTTAGCCGGTGTCGGCCTGGCCGTGGTGTTGTTGATCCTGATCTTCATCATTAAGTCGTTGATAATTATTTGCCCACCCAACCGGGTAGCGGTCATTTCCGGACGGAAACGGGCGCTGAGTGATGGGCGAAAGGTGGGATACCGCCTGCTGCAGGGAGGACGGACGATCCGGATTCCCCTCATCGAGAATGTTCAGTGGATGAGTCTGAACACCATTCCGTTGGAGGTTGCGGTGACCAACGCCTATTCGCGGGGGACTATTCCTCTCAATGTGGCGGGCATTGCCAACGTCAAGGTTTCGAGCCGAGAAGGGCTGCTGGAGAACGCTGCCGAGAGATTCCTGGGGCGTTCCAGCGCCCAGATCGGTCAGATCGCCAAGGAGACCCTGGAAGCCAACCTGAGGGGCGTCCTAGCCACCCTGTCGCCGGAAGAGGTGAACGAAGATCGGCTCAAATTCTCCCATCAGTTGATCGACGAGGCCGACGACGACATCAAGACCTTGGGCCTGGAACTGGATGTCCTCAAGATCCAGAACGTCACCGACGATGTCCATTATCTGACATCGGTGGGGCGCCTTCTCACCGCCGAGGTGATTCGAAATGCCCGGGTGGTGGAAGCAGAACGCAAAGCCGAAGCGGAACAGGCCGAGGCTGCCTCCCGGCAAGTGGGACAGGTCGCTGGCCTTGAGGCGGACAGGGCGATCGTGGTGGAAAACAACGGCCTGCGGGTACGTACCGCCGAACTGGAGGCCGTCTCTAACGCACGTGAGGCGGAAGCTCTGGTGGCGGGAGATGTCGCCAGAGTCGTGGCCAGTCAGGAGTTGGAAGGCCAGCGCATCGAGCTGGAGACACGACGCGTGGAGGCGGCGGTGGTGGTTCCCGCCCGAGCCGACTTGGAAGCCCAACAGCTACGAGCCCGGGCCGAAGCGGCGAGCATCATTGAAGACGGTAGAGCCCAAGTGGAAGTGTTCAAACTCCTGACCGACCAATACCAGGCGGCGGGCCAGGACGGGCATCACGTGCTGGTGTTGAACATGCTTCCCGAACTCATAGACAAGATCGTCGCCACCGTGCAGGGGGTCAACATCGACCGGGTGGCCGTGGTGGACACCAACAGCGACCGGGGCAGCGGTGGAGGAGGGATCCCCGGCCTGGTTGCCCAACTCCCCGCTGCTTTGGTGGCCCTAACCGAACAGATAGACGCTGTTACCGGCGTCGACATCCTCGACTCGCTACGCCGCAGTTCCCAAGACTCGCCGGAGGACGAGGGGTAGACCTATTTGAGGACGAAGGGTAGGCCTACTTGAGGGCGAGAGGTAGGCCTACCTCAAGACCATCCTCAGGGGTTGGCTCGTCTTGAGGTAAGGGTTTGCCGAGATGGAGATACCTTGGCGAAGGCCGCCAGTTGTCTCCTCCCGTGCAGCGTGCGGTGGTCCGATTTAGTGTCCGGTGAGCGAAGCCGGTGTCTGTTGACCGTCGGGTCCGACTTCGAAGACCACGCTCTGCCTGGTGGCTTCGATATTGGTGGAATCCAGGTGTTCGTGGATCACCACCCGGGAGGTGCCGCAGTCTCCGAATTGGTCGCAGCTGAGAATCCCGGTCACTCCTTGGAAGCCGGACAGGTTGTCGAGGTATTGGCGTAGTCCGGCCCGATCTATCACCAGGGTGTTGCCTCCGGAGCGCAGGTAAGAGGAGGCGTTAATGGCGTCCAAGAGCAGGGTGGTGGCGTCGTAGGCGTGGCCCCAGAATGTGCCGGTGGGAGCCGAGCCCACCGTCTCCTGATAGCGTGCCAGCAGGTCGGCGGCGCTCTGTCCGGTGCTTTGGTTGTAGTTGTCTCCGAAACGGGTATCGGGACCGGAGATAAACATGCCCTCGGTTTCGGGCACCGATAGAAAATCATCGTTGAGCAGACCGTCGGCGGCGGCGAACACCGTCTCCGAAAAGGCAGGCATCTCAGCTGCCTGCTTCACCAAGAAACCGCCGGTCGGGAAGAAAAGCGGGAAGAACAGGGCTTCTGGCTCACCGGCGGCTATCTCGGTGAGAACCGGGACCAGATCCTGCTCTCTGCGGTCCACTTCCCAAGTACCGGTGATGGCGCCGCCGTGTTCCTCGAATGCGTTGGAGAAGGCCGAAGCCAACCCCATCGTATAGGGGCCGCCGTCGTGAACGACGGCCGCGGTAGAGACACCCTCTCCGAACAGGAAATGCGCCACGGATTCGCCTTGAATCAGATCGTTGTGGGCGGTTCGGTAGTAGCCGGGGAAGTGACTGCTGCCCTCGTTGCCGGCCAGATCCGAAGTGAGTGACGGGGCGGTGTTGGATGGGGAGATCAAGACCATGCCCGCACTGGTGATGAGCGGCGCCGCCTCGGCGGCCGCCGCCGAACAGTTGGTGCCGATCACGCCCAGCACGTTCCCCTCGGCGATGACCAGTGAGCCGGTAATCATTCCTCCTTCGGGGGAACACATGTCATCGAGTCCCACGCCGAGGTCAACATCGTACCCGCGGATGGGGCCGTAGTCCTCCACGGCGAACACGATCGCCTTCTCCGCGGAGTTGCCCAACAGGGCGATATCTCCGGGATTGGTGTATACGGATCGAATTTGGATGGTCTCACCCCGCTCCACCTCCACGAATCCCAGGGAGCCGTCACCGAGGTGCTCGGTTGGCGCGGACCCGCTACAGGAAGCGGTCAGCAGTCCGAATAGCGCCAAGGCGATCAGCAGTCTGCCGTGCGATGCGCGTCCCATGCGCCGGGCACGAAAGGACCGTCTAGCAGAGACCATTCGCCAGAGCTTAATGTGAAAGAGGGGCCGTTTGAGGCTTTGCGATCAGGGATGCCCCTTGGGTCGGCTTAATGCCGGGGCCTTAAAGGTCGGCTTTTTCTCGGGCTTCTTCGTATTGGTGGAGGGCTACCAGGAATCCGATGAAAAGAACGGCCGAGACCACTGTGAAAGTGATGGGGATGATCCGCACTTCGAAGGCGTTGAGTCCCTCGATGTTGGCCGGGCGGGGGCCGCGGGGAGCGTAGAGGACGAAGAGCATGCTGCCTATGGTCATCCAGGCCGAGATCCCGGCCCCGGTCACCAGGAACGCCAGCTTCTTTCCTAGGTTGGTGTAGTTGAGAAGGTAGACGGTGCCGTAGAAGACCAAGATCGCCGTCACCAGCAGGATGATCCCGGTGACGAACAGGTTGGCCGATAGCAGCGAGCGAAACAGTTCACGCATTACTTAGGTTCCCTTGCCGTTAAGATTCCCTGCCCACAAGTACTCCACCAGCAGGTCCAGGTCGTCGGATGAGAGCACCGTCCCGAAGGCGGGCATCTGGCCATTTCCGAATCCGTTCACTCCGTAAGGCCGGTCCGCAACCGCTCCCACCAACAGGAAGGAGCGCAGTTTCTCCTTGTTTAGGAACTGAACATGCGGTCGGCCCTTCCAAAGCGCCGGCCCGAATCCCCCCGAGCCGGGTTGAGCAGCGTAGGGGGTCCCCGCCGACCAGCCGGAAGTGTGGCAGCGCGCGCAATACCCGGTGAACACACCGACCGCCCGGGAGGCCTGCTCCGAATTTCCAAAGAAGGCGGCCGCGGCCACGCCTTCCAGGTCTATCTCCCATTTCCGCTGCTCCTGGGCGGCCAGTAACTCTTCCAGTCCCGCCCGGGCCGGACCGAGCAGCCGCTCGCCGTTTTCGGTTCGTACCGCCAGGTTTACGGCGGCGGCCTCCATACCCGAGACGGCGGTGGCGGCGGTTTGATCATCGTTGACTCCCCCACCCGAAGAAGCACGCTCCGGGTCGAGGTTCACCACTGTCAAGGTATTAGGGCGAAGCGCCGTCCTGGCGATGGCCAGTTCGGCGGTTAGCACTCTTTCCGCCCGATCGGAGAGTTGGTCACCGTCGGAGTCCTCCTCGTCCTCGGCCAGCAGCGCCGTTCTGATGGACTGCACGCGCAACTCGAGAATCGGCACCTGGGGCACCACCTCCTGCAGATGGGAGATGGCATGGTCGGCTACATCTGCGTCGGGACGGCCGTCAGTGGCGGGATTCTGCGGATCGAATGTCAGAGCCTCGATCTGATTGATGTCGAACAGGGCCGCTGCGGCAGCGGTCAGTTGGGAGATCGTCACTTCTGAAACGTCCGACAAGTTGTCACCGTCGCGATCGATCCCCCGGTCCGAGCCATTCAGGCTCTGGCGGGCGAGCGCTACCAGATTGGCCATCATCTCGGCGTACCGGGGCGCCGCCTCGATGTCGGCGATCAGTTGGCGCTGTTCGATAATGGCCTTTTCCAGGGCCTGGTCGGCATTCTCCAGAACACTCAGCTGACCCACCACGATGGTGTCGGCCTTGCGGAGGATGTTCTGCTGAGAGAGTTGGATACTTTCCAGGTAGTTGACGATGTCGAAAACCTGTTGTTCGTTCATGGGACCGCCTCCCACCGTGCCCCACGGCGGCATGGGGGAGTTGCCTCGCCCATAGGTCACCCAATAGGTGATTATGTCACGGTCATAACGCAAGAAGATGTCATCGAGTGAAGGCGCCGACCATGACACGTTCACCCCGGTGCGCTTCTCCACATAGCTGGCCACACCTCCCACTCCGCTGGGGCCGTGACAACTCCAGCAGTCGGCCTCGTCGGGCCCGACCAGTTCGGCGCCGCGTTCCACCGACTCCTCGTGGAACTGGTCCACGAAGCTTTCCTGTCGATCGGTTTCGCTCAGGTAGTAAACAGCCAGCCCCACCGCCAGGAAGGCCGACAGCAGGACGGCGGCCTGTTGGATACGTTCCAGGCGGCGGGTTTCCAAAGCGTCGTCGGTGACGCCCGGCGCCTGGTTGGGAGGGATTCCTTCCCGCCGTCGGGAGCGCAGGGCGGCCACTCCCAAAAAGGAGAGCCAGATTACGGCTCCCACCACCACCAGGGTTATTACTAGCGAGGAATCCACAATATCTCCCCTATATGCAGGAGGGGCCTTGCGGATATGACACAGACTGAGCGTTAGCCCGGGGGGTTTCCACTATAACCCCGGTCCTGATTATCAGACGCCCATCGTCGGTGACGTGGACCGAGAAACGGTCCAGATTTCGGGGTGCGGGGCCAGCAAAATACTCTCCGACCGAGTTGTATTTGGAGCCGTGGCAGGGACATTCGAAGCCCTGGGAGTCGTCGCACCAGGGCACCCGGCATCCCAGGTGGACGCACCGCTGGTAGAGCGCCATCAGCCCTCCGGCCGCCACATCTCTGCCAGCGAATTGCTGACTCATCTCAACGGGCGCCGGTACCACGTAGGCGCGGGCGTCGGGGATGAAAGCCGGAGTTACCAGGCCCGCGGTGTCGGTCATCTCGGGAACCAGGTCGGCGGCGCTCCCGGCGTCGACGTCGCTTCCGAATCCTCCGGTGATCTTGGGCCACAGGAAGGCCAGGATCTCGATTCCCATGATCCCGAACCAGGCCACCGACATGGCGGCCAGGGACCGGTTGAAGAACTGTCGGCGGGTTACCCCCACCTCCTCTGCAGACGCCTCAACGATTACCTGGGATTCGGTGATGGGCGCCAAGCGCTCTGCCACCGGGGCCGGGGCTTCGTATTCTGGTGCATCGACTTCCTCGTCCTCGTCCACAGCATCCGCCTCGGTGGTAAGCACCAGTTCCATGGTGGAGGTGGAACGGTCCGCTTTCCGGGCGCCACGCTCCAGCTTCTTGGGCCACAGAGAAGCGGGGTCGGGTTCGGCGCGGCGGAAGGCGATGGTGAAGGCACCCACCGCGGCGGCGATGGCGACCGCCGCCACACCGATGATGATCAGTTCGACGCCGCCCATCAGGCCGTCCGAATCCAGTTAACGGCCATCAGTGCCCACCAAAATCAACCCAGTCTTTCAGGTCATCGAAGAACACCCCATCAACCCATGGGTAGACGAAGTTGAACCCGGGGCCACGGAACAGCACCCCCAGGATGGTGAGGGTCGCCGACCCGGCCAGGAAGATGGTGTAAAGCATGATGGCCAGTTTGCGGTCCGACGGGCGGGTGGAGGGATTGCGGTCTATGTAGGGAATCATCATGAATCCCACTAACCCGATCACCGTCGGCACGGTCACCCCGGCGATCTGCGGATCGAAGTAGGAGAGCATCTCTTGCAGGCCCAAGAAGTACCAGGGCGCCTTGGACGGGTTGGGGGTGGAGTTGAAGTTGGCCGACTCCAGGAGAGGCGCCTGAAGGATGACCGAGAGCACCAGGAGAAAGGCGGTCATCGCCAAGAGGGCGGTGAACTCGGTGATCATCAGATGCGGCCAGGTGTTCACCTTGTCGGTGGGATCGGCCTTTACCTGTTGGATGGCTCGGGCTTTGACCACCGTGAGCAGTCGTTGATGGCGTACGCCTTTGGGCAGGTCGGTGGGCGGCACCGAGGGTCGAACCGACACGACCGCCGCCAGCCGTCCGTTCCCGGCGCTGTTCTCCCCGGCCGGCGCGCCCGGTTCCGAAGCGGTGGGGGCTTCAGCGGCGGGAGTCTCGGCTACTTCGGCTTGGGCTTCTTCCACCTCGTCCACTGCCGTGATGGCGGGCGGCGGCGCCGAGGCGGGGTCGGGCGGCTGCGGGTCGGGGGGCATCTCGGAAACAGGGATGCGGGCTGTGGTGGGAACGAAGCGGGGAGCGGGCACCGACACCGACTCGGCGGCTATCTCGGTGACCGGAGCTTCCCCTCGCATCTCGGCCAGCACCTGTTCCACCGGCAAACCCAGCGCTTTGGCCTTCGCCTCGGCGGAGCGTCTCAGCAGTTCTTCAGGGATTTGTGGCACTAGCGCATACCTTGCATGGTTAGAGAGGGCCGGAGATGCCGCCGTCTTTGCGGACTCTCCAGAAATGGACTGCCAGGAAGATCACGATGATGAAGGGCAGGAAGAGAACGTGGAGCACATACCATCGCAAAAGCGTTCCCGCGGTTACCTCCACTCCGCCCAAAAGGGCAAATTTCACCTGCGCGCCTATGACAGGAACGAAGCCGGCCATGTTGCTGCCCACCGTCACGGCCCACAGCGCCAACTGGTCCCAGGGAAGCAGATACCCGGTAAAGGAGAGGAGGAGGGTCAACAGCAACAGGATGACTCCCACTATCCAGTTGAACTCGCGGGGCGGCTTGTAAGCCCCGTGGTAAAACACTCTCGACATGTGGAGGAACACGGTCAGCACCATCAGATGGGCGCCCCATCGGTGCATGTTCCTCATCAGGGAGCCGAACGCGATGTCGGTGGACAGCGCCTGCACATCTATGTAGGCCCGCTCGGCGGTGGGGGCGTAATAGAACATGAGGAAAATGCCGGTGATGGTCAGGAGAATGAACAGGAAAAAGCTCATCCCCCCCAGGCACAGGGTGTAGGAGAGCTTCACACCGTGTCGTTTCACCTTCACCGGATGGAGGTGATACAGCACGTTGTTCATGATCACATAGGAGCGGTTACGAGGAGTGTCGGTGTATCCCTTCTTGAAGGGGGAGCCGGGGCGCAGAACCGAGTCCATGAACTGGCCGGACCAGACCCGTCCCATCAAACCGGTCGCATGGGTACGGGCTTTGGTCAAAAGGCCCTGTTTGCCGTTTTGTCTACTCACGCTTCACTCCTTACCAGCGCATTCCATAGGTATAGCCATGTTTGAAGTCCCTCTGGCCGGTATCCACCTCCCAGGGCGACGAGTTGAGCCCCATTTCTTCAGCCTGGGCGGCCAGAGAACCTTCGAATTTGCCGAGTGAGATGACGCCGGTGGGACAGCGGTCGATGCACAGGGCGCAACGGGTGCACTCGTTCTCGTCGACAACGAAGAAACCATAGTTGGTGAGGTCCTCGCGGGGATCGTCGACATTGACCGCTTCGTCGATGGCCTCCATGGAGAGATAAAAGATGCATTTCCACGGGCAGATGTCCACACAGCCCTCGCAAAGGATGCATTCGGACTGATCGATGTGGAGAAACTGTTTGGGACGGATCTTTCCGTTATAGAAGTTGTTGTCGACCAGGGTGAGCTGGTAATCGTCGCGAAAGGGCGGGGTCTCGTCCACAACACCGCGGGGCATCTCAACGATCTCCCTTCACCAGCGGCCGCCCATAGGGTGACACTTTGACCTTGGCGGCCTGCTTCTTGGGCGGCTTGTAGACCTGCTGGAGCAGGTAGGCAAAGACGCCGGCGGCGGCCAGCGTTCCCACGTTGTAGGCGCCTGAAATGGAGTCTTTGATGGCCGCCCAACTAATCGAGACCTCGTTGCCCAGCATCAAGGCCGGAGGGATCCGTAACGCGATCCGCTGTCCCGACCAGTCCAGGTCGGTCTGAGAGAGGTTCAGCCACTCGGATGGAACGATCCCGAACACCATCACCAGCTCGATCCAGATCAAAAAGGCGGCAAACGCCGCTCTCGCCCAGGTCATCTTTTGGTTAAGCACCCAGAGGAAGGCCGCTCCCACCAACATCATCTGGGAGGCGCTCAGGGCGGCCAGATAACCGAGGCTTTTCCAGAACCAGCCTCGGGGTATCCAGTTGAAGTAGTCAACCACCACCGCCGTCGACACTCCGTTGACAATCTCGGTCTGCGGCAGCTTCGAGTAGTGGATCCACAGCACGGCGACCGCCAGGAGGCCTGTTCCCAGCAATAGCGACGACCAACCGACGAGAATTCTTGTTCGGTAGCTTATAGAAGCGAGGCGGTGCATCTCTTACCAGATGGCCTTCCGGGGTCGAAGCACTTCTATTTTTACACCGGAACGTGCTTCAAACAAAGTCTTAGCACCCTTTTTCATCCCAAGGCCGCCCTGACGCCCCTCGGCGCCGCTTGCGCCCGGTGGGGTTTCTTTCTTGCTATCTTTTGGAGCGGCGAGCATGGCTAACCTTTCATTTCCGGAGCCACCGGGGGTAGCGCTCTGAATACGACAAAGAATAATCAAGTCGGACATCCGCAAAAGCGAGTCGCGCCTTACGCTGGGTGGTCGGACACCTTAGGTTCTGATACCGCTGCCAAATGGCACATCGTGATCTCCACCGCCTTTTTGGCCCTGGCCGGGGTCGTGTGGGTGGCGGCGATGGTGGAACTGCGGTTCCCGGGGACGCTGACCGGGCCCTTCTCCTACGGTCGCATCCGCCCGATCGCCCTGCTGCTGGCCGTGATGGGCTGGTTGACCCTGTCGCTGGTCGGTGGAATCTACTATTTGCTGCCCAGGCTCACCGGCGCCCGCCTGCGCGGCGAAGGATTGGCATTGGCGGGGGGAGTGGCCACGGCCCTGGTGACCGTGGTGGGCGCGGTAGTGGTGTTGTTGGGTTGGGGAGATGGGACGGGTCCTTTCTCTCTTCCCTGGTGGGTCGCCCTTCCGTTGTTCCTGACCCTGCTGACGCCGATGTTGGTCACCATCTCTACGGTCCGGCATCGGCAAGAACCCAATATCTATGTTTCTTTGTGGTATGCCATGGGTGGGGTGGTGTGGCTTCCGTTGCTGTATCTGGTGGGGGCGCTTCCCGCGTCCTCGGCGATGGGTGGAGCCCTATCCGAGTCGGTCGCTCTGTTTGGACTCGCCAACCTGTGGGTGGTGGGAATGGGAATCGGGCTTGCCTACTACGCCTTGGTGAAGGAGACGGGAAACCCTCTCGCCAGCCGGCAGTTGGCCAGAGTGGGTTTCTGGTCGCTGGCTTTCGCGTCGGCATGGTCGGGAGTCGCCCCCTTGGTTTTCGGCCCGGTTCCCGGTTGGTTGGAAGCGGTGGCATTCCTGATGACCCTCGCCCTTCCCGTGTCTGCTTTGGCCAACGCCGCCAACTTCGCCTTGACCGCCGATCAGTTCTGGGCGGAGCGAAGAACGCGTCCCGTGGTGGCGGCCGCCTTGGCGGGTGTCTTTTTCGCTTTGATGACCGCGGCTTTGACCAGCTTCGGCGCCGTCCGTTCCGCGGCGGCGGTGGTGGGTCTCACGCCGTTTTGGGACGGTGTGCTCTACGCTGCCCTGTTCGGAGCCGGCGGGCTGCTGGTGGCGGCTTGGTCGTATCAGGCGCTTCCGTCGATCACTGGCCGGAAGATGGCCGGAGTGGGGCTTGCCCAGCTTCATCTGCGCTTCACCTTCTGGGGGGTGGGCTTGACTTCCGCCCTGTTGGTGGGCGCCGGACTGATGTCGGGTTACGGTTGGACGGGAGGGTCCTATACCGGTGTCAGCCCCACCGGGGATGGTTGGGAGAGTCTGGTGGGTATGGCCTCGTTGCTGGTGGGATTGTCCATACTGTCGGGTCTGCTGACGCTGGTAGGTCAGCTCTCCTTCTGTTTGGCGGTGTTGAGGACCTTCACCTCTGGACGACCGGCCGCCCAGGAGATTCTCGCCTTGGCCGCTGACCAGGAACCTGCCGATTCCGGCAGATCGGAACCGTCGGAATCTCAGATGCGGGAAGAGGAAGAAGAATGAGCGAGCTGTTGGAGGCCGCCGCGCAGGTCGTGGGAGCTCCCACCGAGTTGGTGCAACGCTCCGCAGAAGCCCGGGCCAGCGCCAGTGGCGTCTCTGTCGAAGAAATCCTGAGAGCTTGGGCGGGACAGGGACCGGAACCCGCCCCTGAAGCACCGCCTGCCGCCGCCCCCGCACCGTCGCCTGCCCGCGCCGAACTCGAGCCTGCCGTTGCACGCCCTGCGCCCGTACCTGCTGCCACTCCCGCACCCTCTGAGGCCCCGGCAGCCGCTCCTGCCGCCGTCGCGGCTACGGTATCCTCTCCTCCTCAGAGACCGGTAGTGGTCTATGCCCCGACGGTCGAGGGACCGCCCCCGATCTTGACGGGTCGGGTGGATCGGCCTTTGCGGTATTTCTTCGGCGCAGCCGCCCTGTTGGTCCTGTGCCTGGCCATCACCTTGGTGGTCCCCACGATCTCGGGTTTGGGTAGGGGAGTGCTCCACTCCGAGATCCCCTATAGTGAGATGGCTCTGCAGGGTCAGGGCGAGTATCTGGCGGAGGGGTGTGCGGCCTGCCATACCCAAATGGTCCGCCCCATAATTGCCGACGCCCAATTGGCCGCCTTGGCGGGACAGGGCGGGGTGACGCTGTCCGACTCCAACCAAGTGATCGGGCGGCAGCGTTATGGCCCGGACTTGGCCAATGTAGGGAACCGGATGGCGCCCGACGACATCCAAGCGGTGCTCTCGGGTGAGGGTGGGCATTTGTCCTACGGGGGCAGTTCGATGGATTCTTTGGTGGCTTACCTGGTGGAGTCCCGAGTCTTGACCGACGGCGGATCCGATGAGTGAAAATCTGGCCAGAGCGGCTGAAGCCATGGGCGCCCCGGAGGTTTTAGTCCAGCGCTCGGCCGAAGCGCGGTCGGCCGCAAGCGGGGTCCCCGTCGAGGAGATTCTGGCGGCTTGGGCAGGTGGCGGATCTGCTCCAGCAGCCTCCGCTCCGGCCTCTGCGCCCACCCCCGCCGCGCCAACTGCGGCCGCCCCCACCGCAACTGCGGCGATGGCGCCTACCCCGCCTGCCACCCCCCCGCCTGTTGCGATTCCCACGGCGCCTACCCCGGCGATCCCCACCGCTGCCCCTGTTCCCTCCGTCCCCATCGTGGCCGCCCCACCGCCGACGCCGTCGGAGGTCACCCTCAAAGAAGCGGTTTCTTTCCCGGTGGTGGTGTCGGTGCCGACCGCTCACCTGACCGAGAGAACCTCATCCAGTCTGCCTCGTTGGCTCGCCGCCCTATTCCTGGTGATACCTACTATCGGTTTGCTGTATCTGGCGGGGAACTCGGCGCGGGCGGGTTGTGTTGATGGAGGTGTGGAGTTGGCGGTCGATCGGCTCAATGCCACGGTGGTCAACTGCGACGGCAGCGAATTCACCGGTCGGGCGGAAGACCCGGCGGGTGAATTTCTGGTGGTGGGGGAAGCGATTTTCGAGACCTGTGCGGGATGTCATGGGGCCAACGGCGAAGGGGGAGTGGGGCCGGCGCTCGCCACCGTGCTATCCACATTCTCCAGTTGCTCGGACCACATAGAGTGGGTGACTCTGGCCACCGGGGGTTTTCTGGACGCGGGAATCGATACCTATGGCGATCTGGCCAAACCTGTGGGTGGAGGCGGCTTCATGTCCGCCTTCGGCACCAGCAACACCGCAGAGGAAATAGCCTCGGTGGTGGCCTTCGAGCGGATCCGCTTCGGAGGGGCCGACCCCGATGAGACTCTGCAGGAGTGCGGCTTGATCGTCGGCGAAGAGCCGCCAGGTGAAGGAGGAGGGCAAGAGGGGACCGGGGAGCCCGACCAGGCCGAAACCGCAGAGACCGAGGCGGAATAGGCTGATCATTGGAGGCGGGTCAACCCGCCTCGGGACCCGCCTGCCGGGATCTGGGACCCCACCTTCTTCGCAGGATCGCCGACCACAGCCGCCAAGTGCTGAACTGCCCCTCGGCCAACACCTCCCCGTTTGAACCCTCAACCACCGGGATCCTAAGTCCGTAGTCGACCGCCAGATCAGGCTGGTCATCGATGTTCACTGTTTGCACCGCCATACCTATCAGAATCGCGGCCCGTCGCACCCGAGGCTCCGCCACCGCGCACAGGTGGCACTGCGGGCGGGTGTACAACACCAGGTAGCGACGTCGGCTTCTCACCGCCGTCTCTGCCATCGGATATCCTGGGTAATTCCCGTCCCCGTTCTTGGAAGTGACATAGTGCGACCCGGCACCGCGATAGTGATAGTGGCCCTGGCCTTGATCATCGTGGTGGCGGCGGTGGTGCAACTGTGGGGACTGATGTTCTCTCCATGACCACTGACCTCCCCTCGGTGAGGCTCAGCCGGTCACAGGCCCGCCCTCCTCTCATCGCCAAGGCCAGCATCCCCGCCGAGTCGACATGGATCAGCATCTCGCCCCTGCCCACCTGGGCGTAGGTCTCTGCCATCCGAATGTGGTGGACGGAGGCGCCCAATCGCACCGCAAGCTCCGAGCAGGTCTCCAGGCCGGCGACCTGCAGGTCGTCTGGGGAGATGTTGGTTTGGACGTTGCCGTAGGTGTCCACCCACCAGGCTTCACCGCTCACCCGGCCGGCGGTTATTTCCGACAGAGGCAGTAGCAGGGGAGTGACTTCATGGGGTCCGAGCGAAGGGCCAAGGTCAGCCAGGCGCGCTTCTCCCGCCGCCAACGACCCGGCGGCGGGAGCAAAGACATCCCGTCCCCAGAAGGTGTTGCCGGCGCCCGGCAGGCGATAGTCGGGGTTTTCAATCGAGACCATCTGAAGGGCTCCTCCCATCATGGCCACCGCGGGTGAGAGGAGGCCGTTGTCAGGTCCGACGAAAGTCATCTCAAGGGTTTCCACGGCCAAGGCCCGGCGGTCGGTCCCCACTCCGGGATCGACCACCGCCAGGGTCACTCCGGCGGGAAGGTATTGAACGGCGCGGAGCAGGGAAAGGGCGCCGGCCCGTACGCTCCCCGCCGCGATCCCATGGTTGATGTCGATCACCCGCGACTGGGGAGCAATCCGGGCTAAAACGCCGTGAACTACGCCAACGAATTCGTCGTCGGTTCCAAAATCGGAGAGAAAGTTGATGGGAAGGCTCATGGGTCTGGCTGATCAACAGGATAAAGGCCGCAGACTCCACAGGCTAGAACCCGGGCGACCCAAAGGTGAAGCCTGGTCTGTCCTCCGCCTCTACCCAGATTCAGCAAGATCAAGGATTCAGCACCCTGCCTGGGTTGGTCTCGGCCTCCCATTCCGTATTCACTGGCTTGATGGTGTCGCCCAGAATGCCAATATTGTCCCGGTCGCGGCCCAAGAAAGAGTCCGGTTTTCTGCGGCAAGGCGCCAGCCAAACCGGGCGACCGTTCTTAGTGACAGCTGTCTCCTCCCCGCTACCGGTTACCTCATCCATGGGGGTTACTCCCTGTCATCCTTTAGCCTCCGAGTTTATGTTGAAGTGCCTCTGCCGAGGATGAAGGATTATGACGGGATGTCAGCGGTTGGACGGGGTGTTCAAGCTCATTCGGGGCGCTCTATCCGCGAATCGGGGAAGGCCATCATCGTCAGGGCCTTAAGCTGAGCTTCACCTCCTCGTAGATCTCTCCCACCAGCAGGTCCAGGGATTCAGGGATAAGGAGTACTGACTGCCCATTCCACCTCCGGACAGAAATAGAGACCCGAAGATATAACCTAAACCGCTGGCCAGACCCTATTGACGGTGGTGCGATGGACGTTATAGATAAATGGCCCGGATTCTTCGCCGAGTCGTTCGATGTCGCGCCATCGAGTCATCAGGACTTCCAGTTGAGACCACAGATCAAAGTTCTTATTGATGGGCTTAATAAAGACAAAAAGCTTAGCGTTGTAAGCGATCACGGTATCGCGCTCCGCTGGTTTTCGTGAAATATTCCGGTCTCGGGTGATGATGGTCCAGTCTCGCTGGGCGACTTGTGGGATCCATATGAGGTCCGTGGTTTCAGTATCGGTGATCGGGCAGGGTGGTCGTACCCGCTTTCTGATCTCCCCGCCCGGATCGCCCGGGTACGTGACATCAGGCCGGATTTTGGAAATGACCTTGGCGAGACCGAGTACGTCAGCATCCATATAGAAGCGGACCGTGGACGGCTTTCTCTTAGGCAGCGGCTTTCCCTTCATAAGCGACCGCGGCTTCTATTTCAGCCACCGAAAGCGAGTAGCCCTCTGCTACGAATTCCAGAGATTCACCCGCTTCCACGAGTTCGGTGATGATGTAGGTCTTGATGCCCCGGATGGTTGGCGCTCCGAACGAGTAATCGGGATCGATAACTACCGGGGATTCCCGTCCCGCTGGATGAATACGCTCTGCCCAACGCCTGCCTTCTGCAGCAAAGTCGACTTTCTCGATGTAGCCCAAGGCTGAATCAGCGAGCGCCAACTGTCCTGTTGCTATCTCCCAGACGATGAACAGATCTGGGGGTACTTGTGCCTCCTGTTGCGCCTCCAGTGTCAAATGGCGCCCTGGTCCGATAAAGGGCTTGTAATGCGCCAAGGGATAAGGCACATCAAATTTTTCCCGTAGTTTCGCAATAGCGGGACGTATCCTCTGGAGGCTCAAGGACCTACGATATTCCCGCAGAAAACCTGCTTCCACAAACTCTCCCCAGGTCACCGCGTCGGATCCTGTGGCTTGGGGACGAATCACGGGCGGGAGCCGCTCGTCTCCTTCCAGCCATCTTTTCAGGGTGGTGGTATTTATGCGAAGCAGGCGGGCTGCTTCGGGGAGCAGGTACATCTCCCGCTGCATGGCTTCAAGGTCTATGTGTTGTTGCTCCTTTTCAGCCTTATGCGTCAAAGTCTAACTTCCCAATCCTTGTTGAAGCCTCCCACGATCACGATCACGATCGGGGCGTTGGCGGCCGAGCGGGCGAGCGATTTTAGGTGTCATCCCGCCTTCCCTATAGGTGACGCTCGACGAAACGCCCGGTTTCCGCCCGGCCGCTTACAGGATGGACCGGCTGGGTGGGTCTAATCAAGCCTTTCGGGGGTTCTTTTCGCGATTGTGGATTATCCCCGGTTCTCAGATTTGGTCAGTTTTTGCGAAAGGCCATCATCGCCAGCGGCCGGAAGCTGAGTTCCACGGCCTCGTACATTTCGCCCAACAGCAGATCCAATGAGTGGGGGTTCACCTCGGCGGCAGCCAGCCGGCCGGTCAACACCAACGCTCCCTCCCGGTCGAGCGCGAAATGGCATCGCCACATGCGGTGGTTGCGCAACAGGCACAGCCGGTACACATTGACCTGGTTGGCGGGCGGGGCCGGGAGAACATACGCTTCGGCGATGACGCTTCGGTCGCCCACGGTCCACCAGACGGTGGTGGCCGAGCGGACGCTCTGTCGCATCCGTACCGCCCAGCGATCATCCACCTTTTCGGAGTACTCGACATCGCTTTCGGGATCATCCACCCACGAGGAGATGGCCTCAACCAAGATGGTGGCGAGAAGGCTCATCTGTGGAAGAGCACGCTTCGGTACAACTCCAAAAGCCGGTCGCAGGTGGCCTGCCAGGAGTACTGGCGCGCCCATTCCACCGCCCGCCCGGACATCGAGGCGCGCAGTTGGTTGTCCCCGATCACCTTGCAGATGGCCGCCGCGTACCCTTGCGGGTCCCAGCCATCCACCAGCAGTCCCGAGCCTCCGTCCTCCACGACGTACCGCAGCCCTCCCCTCCGAGCGGCCACCACCGGCAGTCCGCAGGCTTGGGCTTCCGCGGCCACCAGTCCGAAGGACTCGCTGCGGGACGGGGCCAGCAGCACATCCGCCGCCTGGTAGTAGTCGGCGAGACGGCTATGTCCGACCGGAGGGTGGAAAAGGACGGCGTCGGGTCCGAGGTCAGAAGCGGCCCGGCGCAGGGCCTGCATTTCCCGCTCTCCGTCGGGTCCGCTCGGTCCCCCCACTATCAACAGACGGAGATTCTCCAGGCTATCGCGGGCCATCGCCACCGAGGCCACCGCCACGTCCGGTCCTTTCAGGGCCTGGATCCTTCCTACGAACAATGCCAGGGGCTCCTCTCCCAAACCCAGTCTCGACCGGGCCTCGGACCGGTCTCCGGGCTGGAAATAAGTCCGGTTCACTCCTGGCGGGGAGACGCACAGCTTGGTGGGATCGGCCCCGTAGTGATCCATAAGGTCGTCCGCCTCGTAAGGGGTGGAGGCCACCACACAGTTGGCGCTGGCGATCAGGGTCTGTTCGGCGGCGATCCGCACCGGGTCGGAGGGGGATTGATCCGCCCGTCGGGTAATGTCCTTCACCCTGCCCAGGGTGTGAAAAGAGTTGGCCATCGGGATGCCCAATCGCTCCTTGGCTTCCAGGGCCGCCCACCCCGAGAGCCAGTAGTGACTGTGAACCAAATCGGGGGGGACCGCCGCGGCTTCCAGTCGCTCCACCAACGCCTTGCTGAACTCCCCCAGATGCGGGACCTGGGCTTCGATGGGCAGTGGGCGCAGAGGTCCGGCTTCCAAGTGGTGGACCTGATAGCCCGGGGCGACCTGCACTGTCTCGGCCAGTTCGGGATGGTCCTTGCGGGTGAAAACCTGGACCTGTACCCTTTGGGCGGCCATCGTGGCCGCCAGTTCATGAAGATAGACGTTCATCCCACCCGCATCGCCTTCCCCCGGGTCCAAAAGGGGGGAGGTGTGCATGGAGACGAAGGCAACCCGGGCGATCATTTTCGACTGGTAACCGTGTAGAGGGGGCGATAAACGGCTCCGAGACGACGTTTGTAGGTCTCGTCTCCCTTCAGGAAATCGAAACGGGTTAGACCCTCCCCGATCACCCTTTCGATTAAAGAAGTCAGCAAGACCACCCCGGGAGAGAGGGCGGAGTGGGACGGGTCGAAGGAGGAGTTGTACAGGTAATAGCAGTCTTCGTCGGAATAGCCGAACACACAGGCGGCGGCTTGCCCGTCCCCGGTGTCCAACACATCGACCCTCCAACCGGAAAGATCGACTAACTGTCGGAACAGCGGCGTCGTTTCCTCATCCATGAACTGTCCTTTGGGCCCGCTAGCCAGTTTATGAAGTCGAACGAATTCTTCGAATTCCCAGCCGGGCCCATGTCGAGTGCGAAGCGTCGCCTCTCCCAGACCCTTGTCGTAGCGTCTGGCTTTGCGACGGATCTCGTGCCGCTCCTTCTTGGTCACCATCTGCAAATACTCTGTGAAGGTGGGGGGCAGATGCAATACTGCCGCCACCTCGGTCTGCTCGGTGACCGCACTGGCCCCCGCCCGGTTCAGTCCCGCCTCCACGGCTCGGGCGGCCGCATGGGGAAGAGAATCCCAAACCAGATGCGTGCCTTTTTCTTGGCTTTCCCACCACTGCGCCACCAACGCCGGTACCGAGGCGCCTCGCGGGCTGTGATAGTCGGTCAAAGAGGCTCGACCCGCCATGCGCACCGTCTGTTCCTCCCACTCCAAGGCCAGCAGCCCATCGTCGGTCTCCGCCAACTCCACCCGGGTGGGGGCCCCGAAGCGCTGGTCGGTGAGCGTCCGCAGAAAGTCGCGCCCGGGAAAGGGACCGAGATGAGGGGCGACGGTGGGCAGGTTAAAGGCGGTGGTGTCCCAGTCCTGGTGTGAACGCATCAGGTCAACAAGCCGCTCGGATGGTGGGGTATGGGTTGTATGCGGATGATGTCCGCCCGTTGGGATGAAGTTGCAGGTGCAGATGGGGCAGTCCCCCATAGGCATTCCCGCTGGCGCCGTTGTATCCCACCACCTGGCCGGCCGTCACACGGTCACCTTGGTTAACCGCCCAACCGCTCAGGTGAGCGTAGTAGTAGTCGACTCCGTTGTCCGAATGAAGCCAGATACCCCTGCCTCCCAGCCCTCCGTTGACGATGGTGATGGTTCCGCCTGCCACCGCAAGCAGGCGAGCGTTTTGAGGACCGAACATGTCAACGCCCCGGTGGGTTCTGCCTCCCGAGCGGGGAGCGCCCCAGGAATCCACGAACGATGATCCCGGGAAGGGACAGACCAGCCCGGAGATGGGCCCCACGCCCTGGCCCTGTTGGGCGGCGCGGGCTATGGCTTGGATGCGATTCTGTTCACGCCGCCGGGTCGCCGCGGCCAGGGCCGCCCTGCGCTGGCGGGCCTCTTCTGCGAGCTGTCGGGCCTCTTCTGCGCGGCGGCGGGCCTCCTGGGCCTCCCATTGTCTGACCAGTTGCTGGCATTGTTCGTCCAGGTCATCCCAGGCGGCGTGCTGATCGCGGGCAGCCACCGACAGACGCCGCATCCAGTCCTGCCGTTGGTCCTCCAAGTGCGCCAGCTCGGCGCCCAGTTCCTCGATTTCGGCCCGATGGCGGTCCAGGTCTCGCTGAGCGCTGAGGTAGTTGTTGATCTCGGCGAGTTTCGTGTCGGTTCCGCTGTCCAGGTACTGGGCGCCGACCAGCAGATCCCCGGGGGTCTCCCCAAGAAAGGGCGTGAGACTCAAAACGCCCTGCTGCATGTAGATTTCGATGGCTGTTTGCTCCAATCCGGCGCGTAGGGCTTCCATCTCTGCGGCTTTACTGGCTGCCAGAGAAAGCGTCACGTCGTGTCGCTCTTGTACTATCTCGATGTCTTCCAAAACGATATCCCACTCGGCGGTGGCCTCGTGGAAAGAACCCAGGGCGTCTTCGTAGACGGCCAGTTGAACCCGGGAGACCGCGCAGGCCTGGTCGACCTCCTCCTTCTGTATTTGAGATACCTCTTGCTGGTTCTGCTCCTCTTGCGCCATGGAAAGCACCGCTCCCCCTGCGGTCAGGATCACCCCCATGAGGGTCGCTACGAGGACCAGACCGGCCGGAATACGCACCGATGTGCCCATATGTAAAAGAGGTTAAGAGAATCGGCCGACTAATGAGCCGTCGGTGTTAGACAATGAGAGTCAGCAGGGAGAAAAAGACCATCCCCGCACAAAGTGGGCCGTCCAGATTCGCCAGAATTCCGGGCAGCGGATTGGACCATAATCGCCCGGAGCGAAGCAGAGTGCCGAAGCCCTCACCGGCCAGATAGGCTGCCGCCATGCCAAACCCGATCAACAGGAATGCGGTGACGGAGAATCCCCACAGCAGCGCTCCCAGCGCCGAGAGCACCACCACCCCGATCACGACTGTGTTCTGGCGGTTGAAGAGCCGATTGGTCCTGACCCGCCGGGCCACCTCCGCCAGGATTATGGTGCCCACGGTCACCGCCAAGAAGAATCCGATCGCCCGAGCCCCTGGCTCGAATACCGACCTGGTCAGCATCAATGAAGCCACCGCGCCACAAGCCAGCGTGCCTATGCCGGCTGATATGGCTATGGAAGTTATGTGACGTCGGAACGGCACGAAGACGGCCGCGCCCAGAGAGAAAATTGCTCCCATGGCCAGGGCGGGCAACAGGGCCGAGGGGCCAATGAGATGGATGATCGCCATGGCGGCTACTTCCGCTGCCAGCAACGCTCCAACCGCGATCCGATATCCCCGATCTGCGGCCGCGGAGGTGATGTCCACAGTCCACAGTCCCACCATGGCGGCCAGGATGGGCGACCACAAGTCCAGGTCGCCCGACAGGTTGCCCAGCACTAGTGCCGCCACCACTATCAGCGTGCCGACACCGGTCGACCCGAACTCTCTTCCCCAGTCCAAGGCGCCACCGGAGACGGGTGGCAGCAGCGCTATTTCATCGTCGGGGTTGACCGGCTGGGAAGCGTCAACTTCCTCTCCGTTGCGCCAAACCTTGGCGGTGGCCAATACGGCGGCGAACTGCGTCCCGAAACGGGAGCAGGCGGTCTCCAGAATTTCTCCCACCGTGGCGCCCTCGATGGTCACTTCCGAGGCGCGGGCCGCTTCTCTGAGGCTGGCGAACAGTCGTACTCTTGCCATTGCTCACCAGCTTAGACGGATTGTCCCTCCCCGTTTGTGTCTTGTCCGTTGCCCCGGACGGGTATTGCCAGCCACCCCGATCAGGATATACACTGGGCGAATCGAGACTCCCATCCTGGAGGTGAGATGCACGCAATAAGGGTCGAGAGCCACGGCGCCGCCGAGCAGTTGAAGTGGAGGGAGGTGCCTGATCCGCGTCCGGGTCGGGGCCAAGCGCTGGTCACGGTGCTGGCCGCGGGTGTGAATTTCATCGACACCTATCAGCGGACCGGCCTCTATCCGGTGGAACTCCCTTTCACTCTCGGGCTGGAGGGGGCGGGGATAGTGCGGGAGTTGGGGGAGGGGGTGGAAGGAATCGAAGTGGGCGACCGGGTGGCCTGGAGCCAATGCCAGGGGTCCTACGCCGAGCAGATAGTGGGGCCGGCGGAGAAGATGGTTCCCGTACCCCCGAATCTCGAGATCGAGTCGGCGGCGGGGCTGCTGGTGCAGGGGCTGACCGCCCACTTCCTAGCGCACGACACCTTCCCCCTCGGACAGGGTGATCGGGCGCTGGTGCATGCCGGAGCGGGGGGAGTGGGGCTGCTGCTGATCCAGATGGCCAAACAGCGGGGAGCGGAAGTGTTCACCACCGTGGGGTCCAAAGAGAAAGGTCGGATTGCCAAGAGCGCGGGGGCCGACCATGTTATCTATTACCGGGAGGTCGACTTCGGAGACGCCGTGGAGCAGATCGCAGGTCCCAGGCCTCTCGATGTGGTCTATGACGGGGTGGGCGCGGTCACTTTTGATCGGGGGCTGTCCGTGCTTCGGCCCCGAGGGATGATGGTCACCTTCGGAAACGCCAGCGGGCCAGTGCCTCCCGTGGCGCCGCTGCGTCTCACCCAGGAGGGGTCGCTGTTCTTGACCCGCCCCACGGGGTCTGACTATGTGTTGACCCGCGCCGAGCTTCTGGCCAGAGCCGCCGCGGTGTTCCAGATGGTGGTGAGCGGCGAGCTGAGCCTTCGGATCAGCCACAGTCTTCCCACGCGGGATGCGGCCCAGGCCCACCGGATGCTGGAAGGCAGAGCCACCACCGGGAAGGTGATCCTCACCCCCTAACTTTCCGCGCTATTTGCGGAGTGCCTTCATGCGCTCCAATGCGGCGCGCAGTGTCTCCTCGCTCTTGCAGAAGGCGAAGCGGACCATCTCGGCACCGTCGGATGGATCGTTATAGAACACCGACGGGGGAATGGCCGCCACCCCCACTTCCTTGATCAGATGGTTGACGAAGGCCACGTCATCGGGGAATCCGAACGGCCGGTGGTCGGCCAGGAGAAAGTAGGTGCCCTGCGGCGTGTACACCTCGAACCCCAGTCGGTCCAGTCCCTCCGCCAACAGGTCCCGCCGGGAGGTGTAGAGGGCCCGTAACTCCACGAAATACTCCCCGGGCGCCGACAAAGCCGCGGCCGAGCCGTACTGCATGGGGTTGGGGGTGGTGAAAGTGAGAAACTGGTGGGCGGCTCGCACCCCGGCGGTGAGATTCTCCGGGGCGACCGCCCATCCGGTCTTCCAACCGGTGAGAGAGAAGCTCTTTCCCACCGACGACAAGGTTACGGTCCTTTCCCACATCCCCGGCCAGGAGGCCAATGACAGATGGGGGTGGTCGTCGAAACGGATGTGCTCGTACACTTCGTCGGTGACGGCGATCACGTCATGGGAGATGCATAGTTGTGCCACCAGATCCAGTTCCTGTTGGGTGAACACCCGCCCGGTGGGATTGTGAGGGGTGTTGAACACGATCGCCCGGGCGCCGGCCTCGAAAGCTTGTCGCAACTGTGCTTCGGGCAGTCGGAATTCGGGGGGCCGCAAGGTTACGAACCGGGGAACGGCGCCGGCCAGAGAACATCCCACCGGATAGGCGTCGTACCAGGGCTGCAGAAGGATCACCCGATCGCCGGGCTCGACCAGGCCCAGGAAGGTAGCGGCCAGCGCCTCGGTGCATCCCGAGGTGATCGTCACATTCCGGTCGGGGTCGGCTTTTCTCCCGGTCTGGTCTTCGAAACGGGCCGCGACTGCCTCTCGAAGGACGGGAAGGCCCATCGAGGGCGGATACTGGTTGGATTCAACATCGATTCCTGTCTTGGCGGCGTGTTTTACGAAGTTCGGGCCCTCGAAATCGGGAAAACCCTGCCCCAGATCGACTGCCTTGTGTTGCCGGGCGCGGTGGGATATCTCGGTGAAGATGGTGTTCCCGAACGGACGAAGCCGCGCTGCGACGGTCATGATCAAACCAGATTAGACAAGATGCCCGGGGGCGGGACGCCATCGTCCCTCTTCGACGGCGCGGGCTAGGGGTTATCGTGGGGACTTATATACCTAGGTTGACAACCAGCCACCCCTTTTTTCGCAGGGGTGGGATATTTTTAGATGATGGTTCCTTGGGTGCAGACGATCCGGCTGAAAGGGCATTGTTCCCGCTCGGCGCACCGTCGTTTGGATGACATCTTCGCGCAGTGTTGCGAGTTGTATAACGCATGCCTGGAATCATGGAAGGGCACATACCGGTGGTGGAAAGAACACCATCCCGACGAACCCCTTCCCCTAGAACTGAACCAGTCTCACTATGACCGTCTGCGGATGTTCACCGATGTACGCAAGGACCATCCTGAGTGGCAGCGTTTGAGCCTTCGAGTGGGGCGCGGAACGTTGCGCCGCTTCGACCGGTCTATTCAGGCCTTTTATAAGAGATGTAAGGACCCTTCCAAGAAGGCCGGGTTTCCCCGTTTCAAGCCGCGTCACCGGTGGAAGTCGATAGAGATTGTGAACGCTGACCGCGCGATGCTCAAAGCTCCGGGAGAGAGAAAGAACCACAGCGAGAAGTGGTGGAGACTACAGGTGAAGGGCGTGCCGCAGATACGGTTCGAGGACAAACACGACCGCCTCACTACCGCGTTGGAGAGCGGCCGGCTGGTGGAACTGCGAGTGGCCCGCACTCCTCTGCGAGTCGAGATACACGCGGTCATCAAGCACCCTGACCGCCCACCGGTGGCAGATCCTGTCAATCCCGTCGGTTTGGACAAGGGCCTCAAGTCACGCCTGGTCACTTCCGACGGCGAACACCTACCACCCACAACCGTGGATCTGCGACAGGCGTTGCGCGCTCAGCGCCGGTTCAGCAGGTCCGTCAAGGGATCACGGTCTCGCATCAAGAAGCGCAAACACTCTCGCCAAACAGCACCGCCGCCTACAGGAACAGGCCATCCAGTCGGACTTCCGCCTGGCCGACCGCCTGGTCAAGGCCTACGACGGCATAGCTGTCGAAAAGCTCAATATCGCCGGACTGCTGAAAACCAAGCTGTTCTCCAAACAGATGTCACAGCAACGCTGGGGATCCTTCGATCTCATACTGGAACACAAAGCCGCGAAAGCTGGTGTCCACTATGCGGGGGTAAACCCTCGCCACACCTCCACCGACTGTTCCCGATGCGGGCATCACCAAAAGATGCCCCTCAACGTGAGAACCTTCCGGTGCGAACAGTGTGGACTGACCATGTGCAGAGACCACAATGCTGCAATCAACATATGCGCCCGAGACTATCCCACCTGGGATCCTTGGGGTCGGGTGGGACATGACCTCGTGTTTCCCGACGCGGTGCGCTCTACAAATCTCTGTTGTAAGACATCTTTCGGCTCAGGCCGGAAGATGCTGGCAGACACCGCAGAACAGTATCACCTAGACGCTCTGTCAACCTAGGTATATAAGTCCCTCTACGTCGCGCCGACTACAGGGGGCAGGAAGGCTTTTCGAAAGAGCTCTATCAGGTGCTCTATGAATGCTTCGATCTCTATCGCAGGGCGTATGTCAACTTTGGCGGCGAAGTCGCATTCGGCCCTACAGATATAGAACCTGGGGAGATGATCGTCCAAGGGATCGGGGAAGACATTATCAACCTCATGGGTCTCTCCTTGATTCCAAGTGAAGACCTAAAGCCGATAGCTATTCAACTGTCATGATGAAACACCCCGGGAGCTTGAGGAGGACGGGGTGGCGCCTACAGCAGAACGGCGTGGATGTCGCCGGGTCCGTGCACTGCTTTGGTGAGGGTGAGTTCGATGTCGCCGGTGCGGCTGGGTCCGGTTATGACCATGATGTTCGCCAACTGATCGGGTGATTCAACCTGCGCCGCCCAATGGGATAGCGAGCGAAAGATCAGCCTGGTGGGCACCAGCACTATGTGAACGGCGGGGATCACCGAGGCCAAACGAGAACGCCCGGGTCCCGAAGTCACCACCACCGAGCCGGACTCGGCCAGGGCGGCCATCGCCGCGGAGATCCCAACCTCGGCGTCCATGTAGCCCATCTGGTGGGGGATACGACCATCGGGGTCGGATGGCAGGACGGTTCCCTTCCGCCGGTATCCCTTCTGTCCCAGAGCGTCTAACAGGCCCTCGCTGGGAAGGTGCTCCTGGTCCCAGGCCAGGTACTCCCGGGTTCCGCGGTCTTCCATGATCCGGGTGATCACGTCCAGAGGCGATCCGTGATGGACTATCCCGTCCAGCAGCTCGAAGGCGGCTATGAAATGAGTGGTCAGGTCCACCTCTTCCAGGTGGGGGAGGTGGTGGTCGGGATGGCGGGCGGGAAGCCCGGGCAGGGAATCGGAGCCGAGGGCCTGTTCGATCCGCTTCAGGAACTGGCTACGTTCCATCGCGGCTTTCTTTCCACCATTGCCGGAAGGACTGTTTCGCCGGTGGGGGAAAGTCGCGGCTGTCGGTCCACCCTTTGCTTTGGAAGGGCAGGCGGTGGAACCACTCGCCTTCTTTCTTTACCCGCCCGGCCATTCGCCCGGCGGCCAGCAACGATTTCCACAGCAGCGGGCGCTTGCCGGCTTGGCGGTAAACGGCCAGTCCCGGGCCCATCCACCGGAACGGATCGTTTTCCTTGGTGGCTCGAACGCGTTGGTTGACCAGGAGCTTGGGGATGTCGATACGCACCGGGCATACCTCCCGGCACGCTCCGCACAGGCTGGAGGCATAGGGCAGGTCCAAATGATCCTTGAAGTCGGCCAGCCCGGGCGCCAGCACCGCCCCCACCGGACCGGGATACACCTGTCCGTAGGCGTGACCCCCCACCTCCCGGAACACAGGGCAGACGTTCAGGCAGGCGCCGCACCGGATGCAGGCCAGGATCTCGGAGGCGTCGCTTTCCAACACGAGGCTGCGCCCGTTGTCCACGATCACCACCGCCATCTCGTCCGGCCCGTCCGGGTCGCCCGGTCTTCTCGGGCCGGTCACCACATTGGTGTAGACGCTCAGCCGTTGACCCGTGGCCGACCGAGCCAGTATCTCCACGATGGTGGCCGCGTCATTCATAGTGGGAACCAGGCGCTCCATGCCCATCACCGCGATGTGCAACCGGGGCGCGGCGGTGGTCAGCCAGCCGTTGCCCTCGTTGGTGATGGTGATTATCGATCCGGTCTCGGCCACTCCCATGTTCACTCCCGAGATCCCCACATCGGCGGAGAGGAAAAATCGTCGTAGGTGCCGGCGGGCCATCTGGGTTAGATCAGCCGGGTCCTCCGAATAGGGAAATCCCAGTTCCTGTTGGAAAAGGGCGCCGATGTCCTGGCGGGTGAGGTGCATGACCGGCGCGATGATGTGGGACGGATGGTCCTTGGCGATCTGGACGATGAACTCTCCCAGATCGGTCTCCACCACGGTGTGGCCCTCGTTTTCCAGATGGTGGAGGAGTCCGAGTTCTTCGGTGACCATCGATTTGGATTTGATCACCAGCGAACCCTTTTTCCTGGCTATCAACTCGGCGATCTGCTGGTTGGCCTCAGCCGCGTCGGCGGCCCACAGCACCTGCCCTCCGGCGCGTTCCACCGAGTCGGCGAATTGGTCGAGGTAGCGGTGCAGGTTGGCCAGGGTGTGAAGGCGGATCTCCCGGCCCCGGTCGCGGGTTTCCTCCATGGCTGCGAAATCGTTCACCGCCCATTGGCGTTTGTCGGTAAACCGGCGCGCTGCCCGGTCCACCGCCGCGGGTTTGGAAGTGGCCATCTCTTCAATGGCGCGACGGCGGAAGGTAACCGGCTGGCTCATTGGTATTCTCCATCAACGGCCCGGCCACCGGCCAGCGCCGAGGCGATGTGCAGCACCTGCATGGGGTTCTTGCGGCGACGAAGGCCCCCTTCCATGTGCATGAGGCAGGCCACGTCGGCGCCCACCAGCATCTGCACTTCCCCGTTCTCCAGTCGATCCAGCTTGGTGTTCATGATCTTGGCGGAGATTTCGGGCATCTCCAATGCGAACAGGCCACCGAATCCACAGCATTCCTCGGCACCCTCGAGTTCAACCCGTTCCACCCCCTTCACCGATTCCAACAGCATTTCCCCCTCTCGGCGCAGACCCAGGCCGCGCAGAGCGTGGCAGGAAGGGTGGTAGTAGGCCCGCCGCCGCTCTCCGTTGTCCCCGCTTTCGTCTGCGGTCCCCTCGCTGGCGATTTCTCGCCGCTTTTCGACAAGATAAGACGTGAACTCGCGGATGCGAGCCGCCACCCGCTTGGCAATGTCGGCCCTGCCCGGAATATCGGCGGCCACCCGCGGGCCGTGATGCATGATGAAGTCGGTGCAGGATCCGGAGGGAATCACTATGGGCCCTTCGGTGCGGTCCAGAACCTCCAGATTGTGGACCAGCACCTCGGATGCCTCCCGAAGATGCCCGGCGTTGTAGGCCGGCTGGCCGCAGCAGGTCTGGTCCTCGGGAAATTCAACGGTTACACCATTTCTTTCCAACTCCTCAACAACGTCGCGGCCGACTTGCGGAAAGATGGCGTCGATAACGCAAGTGACGAATAGTTGAACAGTCTCCGACATGGGACGGGACAATACTACGAATCGTTCGCTCCGATTGGCAGACTTATAGAGGAAATGTTGATTACGAATTGTTCGCTCCGATTGGCAGACTTATAGAGGAAATGTTGATTACGAATTGTTCGCTCCGATCGGCTCCCTGGTAAAGGCAATGTGGAAGTTCGAATCACCTTTGGCCCGAGAGTTCCGTGGCCCGGTTCGTGGGGCAATCCTTGATTGGAGCGGAACCGTTTGTGACGCCTATGTGATGGCCCCGGCCCGGACTTTTGTGGAGGTGTTCAAAACCAGGGGTGTGGAGATAAGTATGGGACGGGCGCGGGGTCCGATGGGTTTGTCCAAGGATCTGCATATCAGAAGGCTGCTGGAAGATCCTGTCATCAGAGAACGATGGATGGCCACCCACGGCACAGAACCCGGTGACAGTGACGCTCAGTCGCTGTTCGAAGAGTTCGAGCCGCGTCAGATCGAATGTCTTCCCGAGTACGCCCAACTCCTGCCGGGCGTGGTGGAAATGGCGGAGAAGTTGCAGGGTGACCTCGGCGTAAAGATCGGCATGACCACCGGGTTCTTGCGATCCATGGTGAATGTCCTCTTGGAGCACGCCCGCCAACAGGGCTTTTACCCCGATTGCACCGTGACGGGTGACGAGGTGGCTCATGGCAGCCGTCCCCGCCCCTTCATGCTGTATCGCAATCTGGAGCTGCTCGATGTGCACCCCATTCAGTCGGTGGTCAAGGTGGACGACACGGTCTCGGGAGTGGAGGAGGGCTTGTCGGCGGGATGCTGGACGGTGGGGATCGCCCGATACAGCAATTACATGAACGCCGACACCTTGGAGCAGGCGGAGTCGTGGTCGTCGGCGCAGGTGGCCCGGCGTTTGGCAAACACCCGTCGATTGCTGCGGGAGGCTGGCGCTCATTATGTGATCGACGAGCCGTTGGAATTGGTGGAGGTGGTGAGTGACATCAACCGGCGGCTGGAGAGGGGCGAGCAGCCCTAGCGAGTGTCTACGCGACCGGAGGGCGACCCTGGTAATGCAACGGAGGGCGCTGACTTCATAAAAGCATGTTTTTGACAGGAAATACGTTCCGGCTGGGTGCTAATCTGAATTGGTATGTCCCATACTGCATCGCAGACCGTGCCTCGCCGACTTCTGTGGGTGATGGTGCTGATGACTCTGGTGCTGGCGGCATGCGGAGGCGACGATGCAGAAGGCTCCAATGGTGAAGCCACCACCACTTCGGAAGGTGCAGCAGACGCAAATGCGGCACCCGACACAACGGATCAAGCCACGGTTGCTTCCACCGCCGCGCCCACTACCACCACCACCATCCCTCGCCGAAGCCTGGGGGTGGTGGTGCTTGCGCCCGGTGAGTCAAACAACAAATTGAACGTCCGGGGAGATCCGGGAACCCAGAATCCCGTCGTCGGCGAGCTTGCGCCGGCTCAGGCGGAGCTGGTCGCCACCGGCGCTGTCGAAGTGGACGAGGGCCGGATTTGGCACGAAGTGAGAACTGCGGATTTCCAGGGATGGGCCTACGGCTATTACCTGACCGAGATTTGGACGCCGTCGGAGGTCGAACAGGAGTGGGAATGGAGTTCGGCTCTCGACCGATTCGCCAACGCTTTGGTGCTGGGAGAAGGCTTGGCCGACAGCGTGTCCTGGAGGGGTCTGTTCGCTATCTATTTTGACGACAACTTGCGGCGCTGGACACCGGAGGAGCTAGGCACATTGGCCTCCGACGACACCGATTTGAAGTGGTCGAACACCGGAGCTTCGGCCAGCGAGGGGGCCGCCACGGTGGGATCCTGGAAGGAAGTGATCTCCGATGCCTTCCTCTCTGATTACCTGGACGAGGACATGACGATCGAGGTGGGCGCCCTCCCGTTGGGCTCCAATGCGGTGCTGCCCGGATCGGCGATTTCTTCGGCGTTCGCCAACTTCCCATGGGTAGCCATACACGACCCCGGAGATGACGAGACCCTGGGCGGACTCGATTGGTCCACCTGGCTGGTGTTCTTGGAGATGGAAGAGGACGGACCCAAGGTTGTAGGACTGCAACCCCAGTTCGGCTATCCCTAACCCGCGAAAAACCACCTAGTTTCCTCCCCCGTAGGGCCCACCCCCGCCACCACCGATCCGTCGGTCAAAGCGCAACTGGACAGCACCGCAGGGTGCGGATGGCTTTGAAGGGGACTTGTATACCTGATTGCCCACGGGCTCCTAACGCGCAAAGAGTGTCACACCCTCTGGGTACGCTGACACCCTATGGATGTTTGGTTTCAGGCCATGCACCTGCCCGCCAAGTGTTCACCCTCCCAGCACCGCAGGCTCACGGAGATTTTCGGAATGTGCGCCGAGATGTACAACGCCTGCCTGGAGTCGTGGAAAGGCGCATACTCATGGTGGAAGGAACACCATAATCTGGAAACGGAGACGTTCCCTTCCGAACTGAACCAATCCAAGTAGGACTTGATAAAGCAGTTCACCGGGGTCCGCGAGGATCTTGCGGAGTGGAACCGGCTGTCCGTCAAGGTAGGCAGAGGGGTCATCCGCCGTTTTGACAGGGCCAGAGCCGCCTTCTATCGCAGGTGCAAAGAAGGAGGAAGGCCCGGGGGTATCCGCGCTTCAAGCCTTCGCACCGTTGGCGTTCCATAGAGATACCCGATCCGACCCCATCCATGGTCTGTGCGCCCGGTACCGGCAACAACCAATCGGAACGATGGTGGAGATTGCAGGTGAAGGGTGTACCTCGGTTGCGGTTCTCCGACCGGAGCAACCGACTCGCTACCGCGCTCGGTCTCGGCGCCATGGTGGTGGAACTGCGAGTGGTGCGCACTCCTCTGAGAACCGAGGTGCAGGTGGTGCTGAGACACCCGCACCGCCCCATGGCCGAGAAGGAGCCGCAACATCCGGTGGGTATAGACCTGGGACTGCACATCCGCCTTCCCACCTCGAACGGGCGGAGCATCCCCGCTCCAGTGGTGGATCGCTCCGCTATAAGGAGAACCCAGCGCCAGATCAGCAGATCGAAGAAAGGTTCCCTCTCACGCCGCAAGAAGGTGGCGGCTCACGCCAAGGTGTGGCGCAGAGAAAAGGAACGAGCCCGACAGGCCGACTTCCGCCTAGCCCACCAGTTGGTGAGCGCCCACGACGGCATGGCGGTGGAGGGCTTGAACGTGGGGGGAATGCTCAGATCCAAGAGGTTCTCCAAGAAGATGTCCGAACAAAGATGGGAGACTCTCTGTCAGATACTGGCACACAAAGCCTGGAAAACTGGTGTCCCGTATGTGAGAGTAAACCCGTCACACACCTCCACGGACTGCTCGTGCTGCGGTCACAGACAGAGCATGCCTCTGTCTGTGCGAGTGTACGAGTGCGGAGGGTGCGGTCTCATCATGTGCAGAGACCACACCGCCGCAAGAAACATATGCGCCCGAGGCTTTCCCCACCGGGAACCTCGGGATCGGCCGGGACTGTCAGCCGATGTGTCGCGCTATACAAACCTCTGCTGTAAGACCGGCGAGCTCTTCGGGGCGAAACGGCAGGCAGACGACACAGATACAGTATCAGAGCACCCTCGGGTACTCAGGTATATAAGTCCCTCCCTCCCTCCCTTAAACCCAGGCTTCGATATGGTCGGCCAAATAGACGCTTACCTCTTTGGCCAGGTCCAAGGTTTCGCACAGCTGTTCGCGTCCCATCACCACGTCGACCATGGAGATGTGAACGGTGCCGGTGATCATCAGACGCCGTTGAGTGGGAGGGCCCAGGGGAGCGTAGGAGTCGATGGCCTGCACTTCGATGGGGAGCGGGATGTCGCCCACTCCGGCCAGATCGGTGGCCAGCACTAACAAATCCGGCGGATTGGTGAGCGGAGGAACCGACCAGTTGAAGTACATGTGCATCTGATATATGTCTTCTGGTTCCTCGAAGTCGTCGTCCATCTCTTCCAGGCGGTCGAGCAGGGCCAACAGCGCCCGGGGTTCAACATCCAACGACAGGTGCAGGTCGATGGGCAGGTTGCAGGACTCGGCGGGATGTAGGTCCACCTCCCAGGATTGGCGAAGCGAATAGGTCTCCACAAAGTGTCGCTCGTCGTGAATATGAAAGGCGTGTTTGATCGCGTGTTCTTTGACGTTGTGAATGAATCCGGCGATATCAATGGACATATCGGAAAGAGGTTACCGGACCACCGGACGCAGGGTTCGGTCAGGCCTTCGGAATACTTCGCGATCACCGTCCTGCGCTCCGGCGAGGTGATTCAACGACTCTCGGTAGTTTGTGGAGCCGTAATATTGGAGACAGATTGACGAAAAGGGATCGCCGATGATCATCGTGATGAGACAAGACGCTACCGACGAACAGGTTCAGGTCGTTGTGAACCGGCTTCAGTCTATAGATTGTGAGGCTCATGTGTCGGTGGGACGTTTCCGGACTGTCATAGGAGCAGTGGGTGATCGTCAGCAGATTCTGCAATTGCCCCTGGAGGCGCTGGGTGGTGTGGAGAAGGCCGTACCGGTGATGAGGCCTTTCAAGCTGGTGAGCCGGGAGTTCCAGGAGGCGAACACAGTGATCGAGATCCGGGGGGTGAGGATCGGCGACGGGTCGTTTACTGCTATCGCGGGACCGTGTGCCGTGGAATCTCGGGACGTATTGTTCCAAACCGCCGAGGCCGTGAGAGAGGCGGGCGCCACGGTGTTGCGGGGAGACGCCTTCAAGCCGCGCACTTCTCCGTTCTCCTTTCAGGGTTTGAAGGAAAAGGGGCTGATGCTCTTGGCCGAGGCCCGCGAGGAATTTGACATGCCGTTCGTGGCCGAGGTGCTGGATCCCCGAGACGTGGAACTGGTGGCCGGATACGCCGACATGGTCCGGATCGGAACCCGGAATATGTCCAACTTTGCCCTCCTTACCGAAGTGGGCCGCACCAAGACCCCGGTGATGCTCAAGCGGGGCTTCACCGCCACTTTGGAGGAATGGCTGAACGCCGCCGAATACATCTTTAAAGAGGGAAATCAGGAGATTCTGATGGCTGAGCGGGGTATCCGCACTTTCGAGACCGCCTCTCGCAACACTCTCGACATCACGGCAGTTCCGCTCCTCAAAGAACTATCCCATCTTCCGGTGATCGTCGATCCCTCCCACGCGTCGGGCAAAAGACAATTGGTGGCGCCCCTTTCCAGAGCGGCTTTGGCGGTGGGAGCGGACGGGATAATGATCGATGTCCATCCCACTCCCGAAACAGCTCTGGTTGACGGCGCCCAAGCGATCCTCCCTCACGAGTTCGCTGAACTGATGAGCAGTATCGAGGTGATAGCCGAAGCCATGCGCATTCCTCTCTAGATGCGGTCGGTCGCGGTTGTCGGCACTGGCCTGATCGGCGCTTCGATCGGTATCGGACTCTCTGTAAAGGGGTGGGAGGTGCGCGGGTGGGACACCAACTCCGACCATCTGGCGCAAGCGGCCAGAATCGGGGCCATCTCCACACAGGCGCCTAGCCTCTCCGACGCGGTGGATGGTGTGGACCTGGTGATTTTGGCGGCTCCGCCCAAGGTCACCACCAATCTGCTTTCGGACTTGGCGACCGAGGCCTTGGTCACCGATGTGGCGGGCATCAAACAGCCGGTGGTGGCGGCTGCTTCGGGTCTTGCCCGGTTCGTGGGAGGCCATCCCATGGCGGGCCGAGAAGTTGCGGGACCTCTCGGTGCCAGTGGGGACCTGTTCCGCGGCGCCACCTGGGTGTTGACCACCGATAACACCGCTTCGACAGATCGTCAGGCGGTGGCGGAGGTGGTTCGAACGCTGGGAGCCCAGCCGGTGGAGATGACAGCTGCGCGCCACGACCACATAGTGGCCTTGGTCAGCCACCTTCCCATGGTTCTGGCCGCCACCCTGATCGACCAACTGGCCACTGCCGGCCGATCCGCCGATGCGATGGTGGCGGGAGGATTCCGTGACCTCACCAGGGTCGCTTTGTCCAGTTCGGACTGGTGGGGGGATTTGCTGATGGCCAACCGGCGTCCGCTGGTCTCGGTGATACGAGACCTATCGGCCGGGTTGGAAGACTGGGCTAACCATCTGGAGGAGGTGGAGTTGCCATGGGTCTCCGGCCTATTGGATTCGGCGCGCCGCACCCGCGCCGCACTCGCCCCGCCAGAAAAAGGGCTCGGGGTGCTCCTGGAGGACCAACCGGGAGAGATCGCCCGGGTGGGGCAGGCATTGGCCGCCAGCGGGGTGGATTTGCGGGACCTGCAACTGCGACACGCTACTCACGGAGGTGGGGGAGTGCTCACCCTCTCGGTTCGACCGGATGAGGCGCACAGTCTGCGCCGGGATCTGATCGCTCAGGGGTTCCGTCTCCTGGATGACTGACCCCCTATCGGTCTCAGTCTGACGCTGTTCCTGAGATGCGCCAGCGCGAGGGATGTTTCACAGTAGGAGTTTGGTGGTCGGTTTGCGGCGTGGGCGGCGAGGCCGGTGTGTCCGCCGCGGCCGCCGCGGGCTCCGCCTCCACCTGACTGGCGGAACGCATCCGCTCCTGCAATCCCTCCAAACTGGCATCCCCCACCGGTATCGAAGGTGGCACAAACCGAGCCCGGTTTCGGGAAAACGCATTCACCGTGGTTTCTTTCACACCTACCACTGTACTACCGGGGTGTGATACAACTAACACTAGCAACAGCTACATAGCGTTGACTTATCTAGCCCATCGATCGATCTGCAACGACATTCCCGGGTGGCTGCGGTCAACCACCCGCCGGTAGATCCCAGAAACAGGAGCCCGGCCTAGTCGTCGATCGGTTGCGACAACAGGCCCAGCATCGAGGCCACGCCCACCTTGACTCCCACCGGCAGGCACTCTTCGTCTATCTCGAACCATGCCGAGTGAAGATCCCTCGACGGCCCCTCTCCCCGGGCGCCCAAGCGAATCAACGCCCCCGGCGCATGGTCGAGGTAGTGGGAGAAGTCCTCGGCTCCAAGCGAGGTGAACGTGTCCGCCACCGCTTCGGCGTCCAGCATCTTCGAAAGAGATCGTCGCAGGACATCGACTGTGGAGGGGTGGTTGGAGACCGGCCCCAGCATAGGCCGCCAATCGGTGCGGGCGATTGCGCCGGTGGGCATCGTTATCTGCTCGATAAGACTGGGCACCAGTTGCGGAAGACGGCGGCGCAGATCAGGGTCGGAGGTCCGGCAGGTGCCTCGGATCACCACCTCAGTGGGGATCACGTTCTCCGCAGTTCCTCCCTGAATAGCACCGAAGGTCAAAGAAAGAGGCAATCGCGGGTCGACCAGGCGACCCAGCAGACCGGGAAGGTCGGTGAGCACCCTTCCCGCCGCGTACAGAAGATCGGTGGTCAGGTGAGGCCGGGCGGTGTGACCCCCCGGTCCGGTCAACACTATCCGAATCAGATCGGCAGAACTGGTGATAGGACCCTTCTTCAACCCCACTTTCCCCACTTGCAGAGACGTATCGACATGCAGCGCGGCTATGGCCACCACATCTTCCATCACCCCCTCCTCCAACATCTCCGCCGCTCCGCTGGGACCGGACTCCTCAGAGTGCTGAAAAACGATCCGGACTCTGCCCCCCAGATCCGGAATCCTGTTGAGAGCGGCTGCCACCCCAAAGCCGATGGCGGCATGAGCGTCATGCCCGCAGGCGTGCATTACCCCCGGATTCTTGGAGGAGTGCAGGTTGCCGGTCGGCTCCTGGATGGGCAGTCCGTCGAGATCGCAGCGCCAAGCTGCCACAGGACCACCCGATCCGATCTCAGCGACCAAACCGGTCCGAGAAGGCTGACGAACCCGAACGTCGATACCGTGGTCGGCGAGCGCATCGGCCAACAGAGCGGTGGTTCGATACTCCGAATGGGACAACTCGGGATAACGATGAAGGGTCCTGCGCAACGTGGTCACCTCATCAAGGACTTCCCTCACCGCTTTTTCGACAAAGTTCCAGGCCACCATCTGGTTGAAGGCTATCGGGAAGACGCGGAGAGACGAAGTGAACAGAAAAGAGGACCCTTTGATCTCTGGTCGGGTCTTGGGCGAATCAGTTGCCGACACCGCCGAACTGCATCCCGATCCAAACTAAAGCCATTCCGGCCACGGTCAGCGGCGCCAGCCGCAGCCACGCGCTGGAGGGTCGCCCGGCTGGTTCCTGGACGGTCTCGACCATCCAAGTGGAGAAGGTGGTCATACCGCCCAGCAGCCCTACCCCCAGCACCAGTCCAGCATCCGGGTGGAACCGTCCGCTGTCCACCAGGGCGATCACCAGTCCCAACCCGAAGGCGCCCACCAGATTGACCACCCCAGTGCCGACGCCACGGGGGCCGCGCTCGGAAAACCAAATCCCCACCAGCCATCGGATGAGGGCCCCCACGCCCCCGGCCAGCGCCACGCCCAGGATCACCACGCCAAACTCCGCTGCCGGGCAGTCGCCGCCATCCATAAACCGGCCACCACACTGCCGCCGGCGTAGAGCGCCGCTATGAGCAGGCCCGGTCCTTCCAGCAGGGCCAAGGCTTCCAACGCAAAGGTGGAGAAGGTGGTCAATGCGCCGGCGAAGCCTACCCCCAACAGCGCCCACAACACACCCCGGTGCGCCCGTCGCTCGGCCAACCCGGCCAGGATTCCGAGTATCGCCGATCCCACCAGGTTGGCCACCACAGTGGCGATCACGATCTCGCCCACCGGCTCCAGCCACTGGCCGAGGCCGAAACGACCCACAGCTCCCAACGACCCGCCACAGAAAACCGCCAGCGCCGTAAAGCCGCTGCTAACCGGAGATTGTCTGGCCTTCACCGGCGGTCGGAGCGGTCCCGGCCGCCTGTGGCATCAAGCGTCATCAACCGCAAAGATAGGGACTTATAAACCTGAGTGCCCAACGGGGCTAAAGGGATACTGTTTCCGCCAGCGTTGCCCTCCCTGGGAGGGTCGGGTTTCACAGCAGAAGATCTTCTGTCCGAACGCGGTGATTATTCCGTATTCTTATGGGGATGACGATTCGGATCGCCGGCGCCCAACTCAACATGGTGGTGGGGGACTTGGAGGGCAACTGCCGCCGAATCCTGGACGCGATGGACTGGGCGGAGGATCAAAATGTCGATCTTCTGGTGTTTCCCGAGTTGGCGGTCTGCGGATACCCGCCCGAGGACTTGGCGTTGCGCGGCGACTTCCTGGAGGCCAATCGAGCCGTAGTGGAGAGGCTGGCCGAGCGGTCCCGTCGAACGGTGACGGTGGTGGGCTTCCTGGACTCCTCTCCCCAAAAAGACCTGCCCGGTGCAGGCGACGCCTTCTCCGGGCGGGTGGCCAACGCCGCGGCGATCTTGCGAGCAGGCCGCATTCAGGGTGTCTATCGCAAGCGGGTTCTGCCCAACTACGGTGTTTTCGACGAGCGTCGGTGGTTCTATCCCGGACGTGACCCTCTTCGCACCTGGCCGGTCGGGCAGGTCGAGGTGGGAGTCTCCATATGTGAGGACCTGTGGACCGAAGACGGCCCCTGGCAACAGTTAGCCGCGGCGGGAGCCGGGGTGATCGTAAATCTCAACGCCTCTCCCTATCACCGGGGGAAGGCTTCGGAGCGTGAAGCCTTGGTGTCCCAGCGCGCCCGGAGTGCGGGAACCGCTCTGGTTTATCTGAACCTGGTGGGAGGCCAGGACGAGTTGGTGTTCGACGGCGCTTCGCTGGTCGCCTCCTCCGACGGCTCGATCCTGCATCGATCGCCCCAGTTCGGCGAGGACCGTTTCATTGTGGACATTCCCCTCCCCGGGGCGTCCACCTCGCCACCGCCCCCGGAAAGAGACTGGATGGGATCCGAAGAGGAGGTGTGGGAGGCGTTGACTCTGGCCACCGGCGACTACGTGCGCAAGAACGGGTTCAACTCGGCGGTGGTGGGCCTCTCGGGAGGGATCGATTCGGCGGTAACCGCCTGTCTGGCCGCCGACGCCTTGGGAGCGGATCGGGTTTGGGGGATTTCCATGCCGTCGGTGTACAGCTCCGAGCACTCCAAGACCGACGCCAAGCGGTTGGCTTCCAATCTGGGTATCCGTTTCGACATGGTCCCCATCGAACGTGTGCACAGTGCTTTCATGGACAGCCTGTCGCCGGTGATGGGCGCCGCCGGTTGGGGAATCGTCGGAGAAAACCTGCAAGCCCGCGCCCGGGGTGCCTTTTTGATGGCCGTCTCCAACCAGCACGGCGGTTTGGTGCTGGCCACGGGCAACAAGTCGGAACTGGCGGTCGGTTACTCCACCCTGTATGGCGATATGGTGGGAGGGTTTGCTCCTCTCAAAGACGTTTACAAGACCTGGGTGTACCGTCTGGCACAGTGGAGGAACCGCCGCCATCCGGTGATTCCGCAAGGGATTATCACCAAGCCTCCCTCTGCGGAATTACGTCCCAACCAGCTTGATAGCGACTCCTTGCCTCCCTATGATGATTTGGATTCCGTGTTGGGCATGTACATAGATTCGGAGCTTTCGGTGGACGAGATCACGGCGTCGGGTTACGATCCGGTGATGGTGCGAAGGGTGGTGGGATTGGTGGAGCGAGCCGAATACAAGAGACACCAATCCGCGCCCGGTCCCAAAGTCACCACCAAGAATCTGGGACGGGATCGTCGCCGCCCCCTCACCAGTGGATGGAACCGGCTGTGAGCGCACCCACGATCCTGGTCAACGGGCAGCCCTCGGGAGAGATGATCTTCTCGATCAACAGCCCCACCATCCTGAGAGGCGACGGGTGCTTCGAGGTGATGCGGGTCTACGGGGGCCACGCCTTTGAGGCCGGCCCTCATCTCGACCGGCTGGAACGATCCGCCGAGATGCTGGATCTGGAAACGCCCGACCGGTCCGATCTCGATTCCTGGGTGGAGCAGGTGTTGGCTTGTGGCGAGGAGGGATTGATCCGGGTGGTGCTGGGCCGGGGCCAGCAGCCGGGTGAAAAAGTGTGCGTGGTGATGTGGCAGGACGTTTCCTCCCGGGCGGACCGGATTCGTCTCAAGGTGATGACCGCCCCCTGGCATTCGTCCGGGCACAAATGGGATCTGGCCGGCGGCAAGACCCTTTCCTACGCGCCGAACATGGCTTCCACCCGCCGGGCGGTGAAGGAGGGATACGACGAGGCGTTGCTCGTTTCCGAGGACGGGACTGTCTTGGAGGGACCGGTGTTCTCGGTGGCCTGGGTGTGTGACGGGGTGTTCGAGACCCCATCCTTGGATTTGTGGATCCTCGACTCCATCACCCGCCGGGTGGTGCTGGACATGGTATCCGAACTCGGCATACCTTGCCGGGAGGGTCGTTTCGGTCTGGATCGCATGTTGGGAGCCGATGAGGCGATGGTGATCGGAACCACCCGGGAAATCACCCCGATCGTGGAGTTGGATGACCACCGGTATACAGCGGGCCCGGTGACCGCCCGACTGATCGCCGGATTCAAGAGACGAATCCAGCAGGCAATTGATGGATCCTGAAGGAGCCCCTTCCACCCGAGTGGGCAACATCGAATCGGAGACTATTGACATGAGCAGGTACAAAGGGCTCCTCAAGCTCTGTGTTGTGGCCGCATTGTTATCGGTTGCGGCAGCGGCTTGTGGAAGCGACGACGTTCCGGCTTTGGTCACAACCACCTCCCGGGTGGTGACCACCGCCGCCTCCACCACCACGGCTCCGGAGCTTGAAACCACCACTGTTCCTGATACCCCCACCATGGTTGAGGAACCGGCCGAGACCGCAGAGGACGCTTCGGACACCGAAACCGACGCCGTGGAGGCCAGCGAGATCTTCTATCGGGTGGTCCGCCAGGAGCCGACCCGCGACGGCAACCGGTTGTTCCTGGAGATCCCCTCGGGCAGCTACACCGATCGCGAACTTGAGAATCTGGTGCTGTCGGTGTACGAGGAGCGCGATGACCTCTACGAGGTCCACGTGTTCGACAACCGAGATGCGGTGGAGGTGTTGGTCAAGGCGGAGGAAGAGCGGACTGCGGACGAATCCGAATTGCTGGACCGTCACTATCTGGTGAGCCTGCTGGAAGGTTCCATCCTCCGTTTCCAGGGTCCCTTCGCCAATCTGGAGGGGTTCATAATCGGCTCCTGAGCCGCCGGATATTCCGTGTGCCCGCAAGTCTGGGTGGCCACCCGAGTAGCCCGGCAGCCGCCACTCCCAACCGGATCCACCGAACTTGTCGTCGGTGACATCTTCAGTGGTGAGGGCGCCGATCCATGTTGGATGGAGATCAGGCCGATCGCGGATTAGCCACCTAACCACACGGGGCTGCTGTCGTCAATATGGGATCTGTGTGTGACAAACGTCAAGGTTTGAGGCTGTAATTCTGGGCGGTTTTTCGCGAGGCGGCTTACAGCAGGATTGCGGCCACCATCAGGAATCCTCCGAATCCCACTACATCGGTGATGAGGGTCAGGAAGATGCTGGAGGCAAGGGCCGGGTCGAAACCCAATCTGCGCAGCGCGATGGGAATGCCGGAGCCTGCCAGGGTGGCGATGGTCAGGTTGGCCAGCGCCGCCAGTCCCACCACGGGCGCCACCTTGGTGGCGCCGTAGTTGGAGTGGAATAGATCCCCTGATAGAAGCGCCAGGGTCAGGAGCATGGCGGCCACCGCCAAGAAGGCGCCGTTGAAGAGCCCGATCCCCAGCTGGCGTCTCAGCACCGTCCAGATCCGGGCCCGGGGCAGATCCCCTATCGCCATGGAACGTATCACCACCGCCAGGCTCTGGACTCCGCCGTTGCCGCCCAGAAGCGCCACCACCGGCATCAGCGCCGCCAGCACCGGCTCGGCCGAGATGATCCCGGTCTGCCGCTCGATCACGAACGCCACGATCAAGGCCAGGAACAGGTTGAGGGTCAGCCAGGGCAGGCGCATTCTTACCGAGGAGAACACGCTGGTGTGGATGGTTTCCTCGGCGCCCGCTCCCACCGAGGTGGCGAAGTCTTCGGAGGCCTCGGCTTGCACGGCGTCAATCACCTCGTCATAGGTCACCATCCCCTGCAGGTGACCCAGATCGTCTATCACCGGCAACCCCAGCAGCCGGTAGCGCTGCATCAGCTCGGAGACTTCTTCCCGGTCGGCGGTGGCGTGCACCACTATCGGGTTGGCTTCCATCGCCTCGTCCAGACCTACCGATGGTCTCGCAAATACCAGGTCCCGAAAAGAGAGCACCCCCCGCAGGGCTCCGAAGTCGTCGACGATATAAACATAGGTGAGGTCATCCACCATTTCCCGGATATTGCGGATCCGCTCGATCGCCTCCCCGGCGGTCAGTCCGATGGGCAGCACCGCCACCTCGGTGGTCATCAGGCCCCCGGCGGTGTCGGATGGGTAGTGAAATAGCCGGTTGACTTCCGAACTGGCCGGTTCCGCCATCAGGTCGATCAAGGCGGTTACCGTTTCGGCGGGCATGTTCTCCAGAATGTCCACCGCCTCGGTGGATGGCATCTCCTCCAACACCGCCGACGCTTCCGAAATGGGCAGTGCCTCCAGCAGAGTGGCTGCCAGGGTATCGCGCAGCTCCTCCAGTACTGGGGCGCTCTGTTGGCGATCGAGGGGGCCAAGCAACTCCCCGGCTATTTCGGGGGAGACCGACTCCAGGATGTCTGCCGCATCATGGGGAGAAGCCTCCGCCAGAGCCTTCCACATCTGGATGTTGGCGCCCAGGTACTCTTCGACTTCGGTGGGCCGAAGATGAGCGGCCCTGCGGAGGCGCTGGGCCAGTTCCCGGGGGCGATCCAGTCGCAACTTCATTGTCTCAAAGAGGTTACGGGCTTGTCCCCGTCAACCTCCCACCATTGCCCCGGCCCTGTAGAAGGGAGCCCGGGACAGGCGCCCGGTCAGCCCGAGAAGGGGCGAACCGAGGTGACTCTTACTTGGAACTTTCCACCGGGAGCCACATAGGCCACCAGGTCGCCGGGTGACTTGGACAGCACGGCGCTGCCCAACGGACTGGTGGGCGAGACCACCAACCGGGCCGATCCGCGGTTCTCGGCCGGCGCCAGTAGGAATTCCAGTTTGTCGCCATCGCTGTCCACCACGGTCACCATCGAGCCGATCTCCACCTTGCCGGTGTCGTGGACCTCTCTCACCTGCGCGTCGCGCAGAACCCTCTCCAAGTGGACGATCCGCGCCTCCATCAGACCTTGCTCGTCCTTGGCGGCGTGGTAGTCGGCGTTTTCTCGGATGTCGCCGTGCGAGCGGGCCTCGGCGATGCGATCGGAAATCTCGATCCTCTTGGGTCCTTTGAGCTCCGCCAGTTCAGCGTGAAGCCGTTGGTGTGCTTCGGGAGTGAGGAAGGTGCTTGTTTCTTCGGTTATCACCCGCCAAAGGATATCGTCGCGATCGGAGGGTCGAGCCGACGATGCATAAGGCTGGCGGGCCCCACCTCGCCGCCGGCTGTTGAAACAACATGGTGACTTCGAAATAGACGGTGGTCAGTCCACGAATATCTGCTGTAAGACGCCAGTCGACTCCGGCCAAAAGCATTTGGCGGACCCGGTGAAACAGTGGCGCCCGCGGCGCCCAAATTGGGCGCGCAGGTATATAAGTCCCTAACTTTGTGGCGATGGACATCAGGCTCACCCAGTTCAGTCACGGCGCTGGCTGAGGCTGCAAGCTCGGATCGGCCGAGCTGGCGCAGGTGCTGCGCCATTTGCAGAATCATCCCGCCTTCTCCTCACCTCAATTGGTGGTGGGGGTGAAGACCCGCGACGACGCAGGCGTATACCGCCTGTCGGAGGGGCGCGTCCTCATCCAGACGGTGGACTTCTTCACTCCGGTGGTGGACGACCCCCGGACGTGGGGGCGGATCGCCGCCGCCAACGCTCTCTCCGATGTATACGCCATGGGGGGCAGGCCCCTCACGGCGCTTCAGTTGATGTGCTGGCCCTCCCAGGACCTTTCGCTTGATATTCTCGGGGAGGTGGCCCTGGGCGGGGCGGAGATCATGGCCCGGGCGGGGTGCACGGTGGTGGGCGGACACACCATTGACGATCCCGAGCCCAAGTACGGGTTCGCGGTGACGGGGATCGCGGCGGAGGAGGAGGTGATCACCAATTGCGGAGCGCGGCCTACCGACCGCCTGGTGTTGACCAAACCGCTCGGAACCGGGATCATCACCACTGCCCACAAGGTGGGTGATTGTCCTTCGGAGTCTTTGGAGGCGGCGGTGGAGGAGATGAGCGCCCTCAACGATGCGGCTTGCCGGGCGATGACCTCGGTGGGGGTTTCGGCGGCCACCGACGTGACCGGCTACGGTTTGGCGGGGCACTTGCTCTCCATGCTGGACGCCTCCGGGGCGGCCGCTCGGATCCAGATTTCCCGATTGCCGCTGCTGCCGGGCGCGGAACGACTGCTGGCCGCCGGACACTATCCGGGGGGAAGCCTTCGCAACCTGGCCGCGGTTGATCACAGACTCTTGGGAGGTGACGAAATTTCCCGCCGCCTGGTGTGCGACGCCCAGACCAGCGGGGGACTGCTGATCTCGGTACCCGTCTCCCGGGTGGAGACTCTCACTGCCCGCCTGGCGGCCGAAGGTGTCCACTCCGCGACGATCGGAGAAGTGATCGAAGGCAAGCCTTCGGTGCAACTTTGCTAATCGGCGGAGGCGACTAACCCAAAACTGCCCGCAGACCCGGTTTGAACTTGTCAGGCTCCAACAGGAAGGCGTCGTGGCCCTTGTTGGAATGCACGGTGTGCCATAGAGCCGGCACCCCCGCCGCGTTGAGTTCCTTGACCATGTTCTCCTGCTCGCCGGGATAGAAGCAGACATCCGAATCGATGGTGAAGACCATCCACTGCTGGTTTCGGCACCGGCTCAACAGGTCCCCGAAAGTCTGGCCACCCACCTCTTTGAGAAGATCGAACTTCTGCCAGATCCGCACCACCCGCAGATAGGTGTTGGCGTCGAATCTCTCCACGAACTTTTCCCCTTGGTGCAGCATGTACGACTCCATCGGGTGCTGCACTCGGTATCCGGCCAGGTACTCCTGCTCCATGATCTGGTGGCGGATTCGCTCCCGAAAGGCGGTCAGGGAGACAAAGGTCTTGTGACTGATCATCCTGGCCAGGGCCAACCCCAGGTCGGGTCGGGGACCGTCGTAGAAGTCGCCGCCCTGAAAATGGGGGTCGGCGATGATGGCGAACATCTGCTCGAAATTGTGGATTACCTGCAAGATGGTGACTTCCAGACCCGCCGCGATGGGTATCACCACGTTCACCCGGTCGGGATAGCGGGTCCCCAGCACCACCGCCAACAGGCCACCCACCGAACCTCCCGTGCAGGCGTGGAGCCGTTCAATGCCCAGCTTGTCCAATAGCTGCACCTGAGAGTCCACGATGTCGGTGATGGTCAGGGAGGGAAAAGCCGAACCGTAGGGGCGGGCGGTGGCGGGGTTGAGGGAGGACGGGCCGGTTGACCCATAGCATCCGCCCAGGTAGTTGACGCACAACACGGCGTGCTTGTTGGTGTCTAGCGCCCGTCCGGGTCCGATGAAATCCTCCCACCAGCCGACTTGCATCTCTTCGGTCCACAGATCTCCCACCCCGGGCACCGACGGGTTGAATCCTGCCGCGTGCTGGCTTCCGGTCAGGGCGTGGAACACCAGTATGACATTGTCTCGGGCCTTGTTGAATTCCCCGTACATCTCATAGGCGAGAGTCACCTCCGGGATGGTCCTGCCGCTCAGGGTGGTGAATGGACCGTCAAGGCGGACGAACTGGGTTTGGGTGGGCGTCAAAGTTCGAGACTCAGGGCCGTTAGGCGGGTTGGGGGCGCTGATTGTCACCGACTCTCCTTTAGGGATTTATATACTTGGGTAGACGGATGTCGCCGTGGGTGATACTGTTCTGCGATGTCGACCCGCAGAGCATTCCCCGGAGGGCGTGCCTGTCTTACAGCCGAAGTTTGTTACGCGCATCGCGTCGGGGATGGTCCCTCCCGACCCCGGGCCAAAAGCCCGGGCGCGTATGTTGATTGCGGCGTTGACGTCCCTACCCACGCACATTCCACACGACCCGCAGTGAAACACCCTCTGCCGGAGAGGCATTGCCTGTCGGTGCCCGCAGGCCGAACAGTCTGTGGTGGTGTGGCGGGGATTCACCCTTTCATATGGAATGCCAGCTTTCTCGGCTTTGTATTCCAGGATGTTCCCGAGGGACGACCATCGTTGTTCGGACATTTTCTTGGAGAACCTTTTCGATTTGAGCATCCCCGTCACGTTGAGGTCCTCGGTGGCTATCCCGTCGTAGGAGCGGACGAGGTGGTGGGCGAGACGGAAGTCAGCCTGGACGGCTTTCTCTTTTTCTCTGCGGTGGAGTCTGGCCAGCGCGTGGGCTTTCTTGCCCCTGGTGCGGGAGCCTTTCTTGGCACGGGACAGTTTTCTCTGCGCCCTCTTGACACGGGACGCGTCCACTTTCCGCGGGGGGACGACCTGCCCGCCCGAAAGGGTCAAACGGTGCGTCAAACCGACATCTATCCCCACGGGATTGGCGGGCTCCACCCTGGATATGTTCCTCTCCGGGTGGCGGACCACGACGTGTACCTCTGTGCGGAGGGGCGTTCTCACCACGCGTAGTTCCACCACCCGGGCGCCCCCACCGAGGGCATCGGCCAACCTACGGCCTTTGTCTCGGAAACGAAGCGGGGAAACCCCGGCTTGCCCCCTTCTTTGCAGCGTTTGTAGAAGGAACTCACCGTCCGGTCGAAACGACACACAACGCCCCTTCCCACCTGGACGGCCAGCCGCTCCCACTCGGGAATATCCGAACGAACCCCCGTGAACTCTTTCATCAAGTCGTACTTCGAACGCCGCAACTCCGAGGGGAACTTGTCGTCCTCTCCGGGGTGGCGTTCCTTCCACCACGCGTATGTTCCCCTCCAAGACTCCAACGCCGCGTTATACAACTCCGCGGACATGGAAAACACCTCGGTCAACCGACGATGAGCGGACGGGGAACACTTAGCGGGAAACCTAAAAGTCTGCACCAAATACACACAAACCAGAATACCGAACGGGTGTGACACCTTTGTCTACCCAGGTATATAAGTCCCCTCCTTTACCCATCGGTCAGGCGTTGGCACCGTGTCGGCTGTGCCGACTGGTTGCCGCGGTTTCGCGGGGCCTGATCCCTCCACCGCTCTGGATGAGCGTCTGGTGACGCTACCGGCCCCATTTTGGCAGAACCGCCCGCCGAAATCAACCCGAATCATCAGTAGTCGGTCCGAAAACCTCCATCCTCATCAATAGTTCTCTCCACCGCCAGGTTCGCTGCTCGGGGGAGAGGACTATTGATCTGTCGTGGCCATCGCCCGCCACGTTCAGGCACAGGTGGTCTGAACGGGAGGTGCGGGTCAAGATGAGATTGGCAGTTGCCCTGCCCCGGGGAGCGGCGCCGGGCCCGGCGGGGCTAAAACATCTGGGGGTGGTTGCTCACCCAGACGGTATTCCCTTCGGGGTCGAACACCCCCAGCATGTCGAGGGGGAGGCCGCTTCGAGCAGAGGGCATGTTGATCACCGCCAGGCCCTGGCCGGCCAGATGGGTTCCCCAGTCGGCTATGTCGTCGGCCATCAGCACGATTTCTGCTCCTCCCGAGGACGGCGAGTCTGGTTGGCGCTTGCGCAGGATCAGATAGGAGCCTCCGATCGACATCCACACCTGTCCGCGGGTAGCCATGTGGGGGGCGGTGATCTCCTGCAGGCCAAGGGCCCGTGAATAGAAGTTGGACATCTTTTCCAGATCGTCCGACCAGACGACGGCGCTCATGCCTCCCCGAGGGCTGAGGGATGGTGCTTTCTCGCCGGCCTTCACGGTTTTCTTGGCTTCTGCCAGGCTGAACCGGCCGACGGTCACCTCCCTGCCCACGATCACCCCGTTCAGCTTGTGGCCTCCCACCGACAGCCGGGTCAGGGTGCGCAGATCCTCCACGGTGCCCACTCCGCCGGCCACGATCACCGGTTCGGGCACCAATTCCAGCGCTTCCGCGTAGATGTCGAGGTCGAGCGGCTGCGCCAGGGGGTCACGCCCGGCTTCGGCGATCAGGAACGCTGCCACCCCCGCCGACGACATCTCCAAGAGCACCTCTTCCAGATAACGGCCGCTTCGTTCGTTCCATCCCTGGGTGACGATCTCATGGTCGGGTCGCACATCGATGGCCACCGCGATCTTGCCCGGGTACTCTCGACACAGATCCCAGATCATGATCTGGTCCTCGATGGCGGCGGTTCCCATCACCACCCTCCAAGCGCCGTTTTGGATTAGCCGGGCCGCCTCAAGGTGCGATCGGACCCCTCCCGCCACCTGGACGGGAGTGTCGAGTTCGGTGAGGATGGCGTCGATGAGGGGACGGTTTTGATAGTCGGCCAGCGCCGCGGCATTCAGATCCACCACGTGCAGATAGTCGGCGCCCTGATTGACCCAACTCTTGGCGCGGTTCAGGGGGTCGTTGTCCAAGATGATGGCTTCGGTGACATCCATGGCGGGAAGACGGACAGATCTGCCGCCCAGAATGTTTATCCGCCCGTAGATGTCCATAGGCGTAGAGGATACCCGCCTATCGGTCCGGCCTCCCGTGCTGGACCGGGGCATATTTCAACTCAAGGGCTCAAGATGGAGCGCCTGTTCGGCGGATTCGAGGGTCTGGTTTGACGCAAGCGCCGACAAGAACAGGTCCCCGTACCGGGAGAGACGCTCCCAGATGTTGGTGATGTCGATGTCGCCATTGGCGAACTGCCCCACTTCTTCCCAGAGCAGGGGAGCGGAGACCGGCGCTCCCGGCAGAGGCCGCACCGAATACACCGACGAGATAGTCTGGCCGAACGCGTTGCGGTTGTGGTCGATGAACACCTTCCCCACCCGCTGGGATTTGTCCCAGGCCAAGGTCAGGTCGTCGGGATTGGCCGCCACCAACAGGTCGGCCACCGCTTTCACGAACCGGCGGACCCGCTGGTGGGTGTGGATGGGTCGCAGGGGCAGGTACACATGCATGCCGCGGCTTCCCGACAGTTTGGGAACCGACCGCAATCCCAGCTGCTGCAGGGCCACCCCCAGCAGCCGGACGCCCGCCACCACCTGGGTCCAGGCGGCCCCGGGGGCGGGGTCGAAGTCGAACACCGCCCAGTCGGGGTGGGGTAGGTTGGGATGGCGGGAGTGGAAGGGATGTACCTCCACACAACCCATGTTGGCGAACCACATCAACGACTCGGGATGGTCGGCGCACAGAAAGTCGATCTGCCCGCCCGCCGATCGGGAACCCACCGGAAGGGTGCGCATCCAGTCGGGCTGGTGCCCCGGCGCTCGCTTCTCGTAGAAGGAGGGCCCGCCGATCCCGTCGGGGTAGCGGGACATGGAGAGGGGCCGGTCGCGCAGATGAGGCAACAGGGTGGGGGCGATCGAGGCGTAATAACTGATCAAATCTCCCTTGGTGTAGCCCTCGGGGAAGAACCGCTTCGACAGGTTGGACAGGCGCACGGCCCGCTTGGCCCCGGTGGGCCGGAAGCGGTTCTCGTCCTGTTGCACCGGAGTCGGGTCGGGGAAGGCCACCAGTCCCGAAGCCGCCTGAAGACCGGGGGGCGCAGCCTCATCCAACCGCCCAAGGACTGAGGCCAGTTCCGCTCCGATGGCCAGGTGGCTCTCCCACTCCCGGGCTTCGGAGATCACCACCATGGGGATTCCTGCTTCGTGGGCGGCCTCCACCAGGGGTCCGATCCGAAGGGTCCCTTCCCCGTACCGAACGTGGCTGATCTCCCCCGAAGGCCCGAACCGGTTGTCGGTGAACTGGGTGTGAAGCGGAGAGAGCATCCAGGCGGGAAAGGAGTCTTTTAGGAAGTCCAGCACTGTTTTGAAACGGTCTCTTCCGATCAGCCCCCCGCCCGAGAGAGCATGCAGGTGCGCCCAGTCGATCACCGGCCGCACGAACCGGAACTCAGAAGCCAGCACCGCGATGTCGCCGAGCGTCCCGAAAGAACGCAGATTCCCGGCGGTCTCCAACCCCAGTCCCACCCCCAGGTTTTCGACCTTGGGCCCCAGCATCTCCAGACGCCGGCGGATCAGGTCCATGACCTGTTGGGGCGCACGTCCCTTCAAATGGCCGGCATGGGCGACTATCAGCGGCGAACCCAGTTCTTTTCCCAGTTTCATGGTGTGCTCCAGGGCCGAAAGGCACATGTGGGCCTTTCGGGGTTCTTCCACGGTCAGCACCGCGAAGTAGGGAGCATGGGCGGAGACGCGAATACCCCGATCGGCGGCCCGGGTTCCGAACTGTGCGCACCGATCCTCTTTCCAGGGAAAGCCCTTGACGAAAGAAAGTTCATAGGAGGAGATGCCCTGTGCCAGCAGATCGTCCAAAAAGGCGTGGTCGTCTCGGCCTTCGGCGGGTGGCGGACCCGACACGCCGAAGTGGATGGGCACCGGAAAGGCGATGTCGGTGGAGGACGGTTTGGGCATCTGTTCCAATGATGGTCGAGGGCCTGGCAATAAGGTAGCGCATTCCCAAAAAGAGCAGCGCCGCAGCCGGGGTTCAACCGAAAGCAGATCGCCTTTACAGCCGCAGGTTTGTTGTTTCACCGCATAACCTGTGGGTGATGAAGCTAGAGGCGGTCTCTTAAATTGGAACAGAACATACGGTTTGGAATCTGCACCGACCAGGCCGAGCCCTACCCGGTGCTGGTGCAGCGGTGGCAGTACTTCGAGGAGTTGGGATTCGACAGCATTTGGGATTGTGACCATTTGCTTCGGCCCAGCAATCCCTGCGACCCCTACTTCGAGGGGTGGACCCTGCTGGCCGCTCTCGCCACCCAGACCTCCCGCATCCGGGTGGGCGTTTTGGTGGGGAGCAACACCTTCCGCCATCCGGCGCTCTTGGCGCAGCAGGCCATCACCATCGACCACATCTCGCAAGGACGCCTGGAACTGGGTTTCGGCGCCGGGTGGTTCGTTGAAGAGCACGACCGGTTCGGGATACCGTTTGGCGATCCACCCGTGCTGGTCGAAAGGTTTGAAGAGGCGGTGGAGATCATCGACGCCCTGCTTCGTGGCGAGACGACCTCCCACCAGGGTCGCCACTATCAACTGAAAGAAGCAAGACTCCGCCCCCGGCCGGTGCAGTCGCCCCGCCCGCCTCTCACCCTGGGAGCGCATCGTCCCCGCATGTTGGCCATCTGCGCCCAATACGCCGACCGCTGGAACTCGTTTGGGACGGTGGAGGAGATCGCCGAACGCAATCGCCTGCTGGACGAGGCGTGCGAGAAGATCGGCCGGGACCCCACCGAGATCATCCGTTCCTTCTATGGATGGGCCTCCAATATGGCCGCGCAAGGGTTGCCCGATGCATGGGAGAGCGTCGATGCCTTCACCGAAGTAGTGGGAAGGTACGCCGAGGTAGGTGTCAACGAGTTCATCTTCGACCAGCCTCGACCCGACCAGTACCAAACGGCCGAGAGGATCGTGTCGCAGGTCATCGAGCCCGGTCTCTGAGCGATTCTCGAGGGGAAGAAAACACGCGCCAAGCTAACTGTTTGAGGGAGATTGGGACAGGATGCGCGTCCCGATACCCTTCCTGGGATGGCAATCGAGGTGATGCGCTAGTGGAGGGCAACATCCTGTTTGGGATCGGCGCCGCCCAGACGGTGCCCTACCGTGAGCTGGTGGACCAGTGGCGGTACTTCGAGGAGTTGGGGTTCGACAGCATCTGGGACTTTGACCACTTCCTGCAGCCGTTTGGCCCTGCCGGTACGTTCTTTGAGGCGTGGACGCTCCTAGCCGCTCTGGCCACCCACACCCGCCGCGTCCGGGTGGGGGTGCTGGTGAGCAGCAATACCTTCCGCCATCCGGCTCTCTTAGCACAGCAAGCCATCACCATCGACCACATTTCGGAGGGACGGTTGGAGTTGGGGATCGGCGCGGGATGGTATGTGGATGAGCATGAGCAGTTCGGGATCACCCTTCACCCTCCGGGTGTGCGGGTGGACAGATTCGAGGAGGCGTTGGAGATAATCGACCCCTTGCTGCGCGGGGAGACCGTCTCCTATGAGGGTTGCCATTATCAGCTGACCGATGCCCGGCTCCATCCGCAGCCGGTGCAGTCGCCCCGTCCACCCTTTACCCTGGGGGCCCACCGCCCTCGGATGCTGGGGATCTGTGCCCGCTATGCGGACCGGTGGAACTCCACCGGGACGGTAGAGGAGATGGTGGAGCGGAACCGCCTGCTGAACCAGGCATGTCAGAGAATCGGCCGGGATCCAACCGAGATCATCCGCTCCTACCTCGGAGGGCCCCACCATCTGGCTTCCCAGGGTTTGCCCGATGTCTGGTCGAGCGTGGACGCGTTCACCGAAGTAGTGGGAAGATACGTCGGGGCGGGGGTCAACGAATTCATCTTCCAACAACCCCAACCCGAGCAATACAAGACGGTCGAAAAGATTGTGTCGGAGGTTATCGAACCGACCCGTTGACCCGGCAGGTCCGCGGCGGCGGTCGGCGCGCGGTTAGACCCGATCCGAAGCTGCGGCCAGGGCCTTGGTGGGTCGGGTTAGCACATACCCCCAGGCGATGGCAGCTACTGCCACCAGAACCACCCTGAGCGCCGTATTGCTGGTGAGAAGGACCGCGGAAACGCTGATCGAGATGGTGATCCCAATCAGAGCGATCGTCTTGGCTCGGACGGTGAGACCCCCCTGGTAGCTTCGGATGATCTTGCCGAACACCGGATGGTTGCGCAGCCACATCTCAAACCGCCGGGAAGAGCGGACGAAGAAGAACAGGGCCAGGATCACAAAGTCGGCGGTGGGAATGCCCGGCAGCCAACTTATGAAGACAAAGCCCAAACAGACCAAACCCAGGATGAAGTAGATCAGGCGGACCAAGGGGAATCGGGCTACTTTTGCCACAAAGCCAAAGGCTACGGAAGTCGGGAACCTATTCAAAAAGTATTAGTGCTTTTAGGTTTCACTAGCCTTCTGACATGGCTCATCAGACCACTCTACGGGTGCGCTTTGCCGACCTCGACCCCTACAACCACGTCAATCACGCCCGGTATCTGAGCTTTTTCGAGACAGCCCGGGTGGATCTGCTGGACGAGATGGGCTTCAGCATGGATCAGTTACACCAGATGGGTCTGCAGATCGTTCTGGTGGAGGCCATTATCAAATACTTCACGCCGGCACGCTTGGGCGACTCAATCCAAGTCACCACCGAGGTAAGGGAGGTGCGCCGCGCCTCCACCCGCTGGTCTCAGATCGCTCGGGTGGGATCCGAGCCGGTGGCGACGGTGGAAATCAAGGCGGCCTTCACCAACCTGGCCGGAAAACCCCAACGCACCCCCAAAGGCTTCGCCGAGGCCACTGTGCCCTATCGAGTGGAACGCTGACTCATGGACGGCTAGCGGTACTTTGATAGGATCAAACAAGTTCGACAAATATCGCGGGAGGAGATACGAACGATGAGCGCCCGGCGATTAAAGATAACTTTGCAACCGGAAGTGTTGCGGTGGGCTCGGGAGCGGGCTGGGCTGAGCGTTGGTGATCTGGCCAAGAAGACCAAGGTCAGACCGGAGCGGGCACAAGACTGGGAAGTCTCCGGCACCATCAGCATTGCTCAGGCGGACCAGCTGGCGCGCGTTACTCATACCCCCTTGGGATTCTTGTTCTTAACCGAACCACCCAAAGATGTTTTGCCGATAGCCGATTTCCGCACGGTAGGCGACCAGCCTCTCCGCCGGCCAAGCCCCAATCTGCTGGAAACGGTGTATCAAATGCAACGTCGCCAAGCTTGGATGCGCGGGGAACTCATCGAAGATGAAGTGCCACCCCTCCCTTTCGTTGGGACGTTCACAACTACTGATTCCCCAGAGACAGTCGCTGAGGCGCTGCGAGACGCCTTGGGATTGGAGGGCGACTGGGCGGCGGGTGAGGCGAACTGGACCAATGCGCTTCGTTCCCTCCGAGAGCGCCTGGAAGAGGCGGGGGTGCTGGTAGTTATAAACGGAGTCGTGGGCAATAACACTTCCCGGCCTCTGGACCGAGACGAATTTCGCGGGTTTGCCCTAGTGGATGAATACTCCCCGTTGATCTTTGTTAACAACGCGGACTTCAAGTCGGCGCAGATGTTCACCCTGGTTCATGAACTGGCACATGTTTTGATCGGAGAAGACGGTGTTTCAACTTTCAACCAGATGCAGCCCGTACCTCATGGAATCGAGATCTTCTGTAACAAAGTTGCTGCGGAGTTTCTGATCCCAAGTGAGGTGCTCCGGGACTATTGGCCGAAGATCGCTGAAACCATCGATCCCTTTCAAGAGGTGGCCCGGCGGTTCAAAGTCAGCGCAATAGTTGCGGCGCGCCGAGCATTGGACCTGAGGCTGATCGGCCGACCCTCCTTCTTTGCCTTCTACCAGGCGTATTTGTCGGAGGAGCACCACAAGAAAGAGACCGGAAACGACGGCGGTAACTTCTGGAACAACCAGAACACTCGCATAGGTCGGCGGTTTGGCGCGGCGGTGGTGCGTGCTGTTAAAAAGGGGCGTTTGCCATATCGCGAGGCGTATGCCCTGACTGGGTTGACGGGCGCCAGCTTTGAGAACCTGGCGGTGAAGATGAACGTGCGAATGTGACGAGTCGTGTTCAAGTTCGATACGCCTTAGATGCCAATGTTCTGATAACGGCCTATCGCACTTACTACGCGCCTGACGTTTGCCCTGGCTTCTGGGATTGTTTAGAACATCACCTTGGCAATGGACGGCTGATGGTTATAGACAGGGTGCGGGATGAGATCAAATACCCACTAGAACTAAAGCGGTGGGTCCACCGAGCCACCGATGGTGTGTTAGCTACTACTGCAGCAAGGTCTGTCGTCGGTTACTACAGCCAGATGATGGGGTGGGTAAAGGGGAATCGCCAATTCACCGAGGCTGCCGGAGATGAGTTTGGCAGGGTAGCTGACGGGTGGCTCGCCGCATTTGCCAAGGCAAACCATGCTGTCGTAGTGACCCAAGAAGTGTACGACCCCAACAGCAAGAAACGGGTGCCGCTGCCTAACCTCTGCCGGAGGTTCGATGTAACTTCTATGGATACCTTCGAAATGTTGAAAGAACTCGACGCTCGTTTTGATTGGAGCCGCTAGGGACCCAAGGGCCCATCGTGGCTGATCCCCTGATTGATTCCAAGGCAAACAGTGCCGTGCCAGAAGGGACGGCCGAACCGGGAGTCAGGAGCGCGTCGGCTCGGGGCCGATGTAGCGGGCGCTGGGGCGGAGGATCTTGCCGTGCTCGGCCTGTTCGAGCACATGGGAGGACCAGCCGATCGCTCGGCTCACTGCGAAGGTGGGGGTGAACATCAACCGGGGAAGACCGGCCAGTTCGAGCACCACCGAAGCCCAGTATTCGACGTTGGTGAGGATACGCTGATTGGGTCTCCAATCGCTCAGAACGCCGAGGATCTCCTGTTCGATGGCGGCGGCCCGCTCCACGAGATCTCCACCGAGTGTCTCCGCCGCGGCGCGCAGCACCGTGCCGCGGGGATCGCTGACCCGGTAAACGGCGTGTCCGAATCCCATGATCTTCTGCCTGGCCGCCAGCCGGTCCCGCACCCAGGAGGCAGCGCTTTCGGGCGTGCCGATCTCCTCGATCATCTCCATCACCCGGCTCGGCGCGCCGCCGTGCAGCGGTCCGCTCAAAGCGCCCAGTCCGGCCACCAGAGATCCGGCCATATCGGCGCCGGTGCTGGCCACCACCCGGCTGGCGAAGGTGGAGACGTTGAAACCGTGATCGAGAGTGGTCACCAGGTATTGCTCCACAGCCCGCGCCGCTTTGAGATTGGGCGACGAGCCGGTGCTCATCCGCAGATAGTCGGCGGCATGGGAGAGTTGAGGATCAGGATCCAGAGCATCAAGTCCTGCTCGGCGGCGTTGATGACGAGCCAGGACGGTGGGCACGACGGCTGCCAGTCGCACCGCGTCGTCGCGGCGCTGAACAGGCGAGCGGTCGAGCAACGGCCCCCGGCCTTCCACCGACGCCACGGCGAGAAGACCCACCCGAAGCACCGCCATGGGATCGTCCATGTGGAAGCTGGCCGCATCCACCACCCGGGCCGCTTCCTCGGGTATTGCCCGCATTGGGCCGGGATCTATGGCGGGCACGGTGGGCGGCAGTGCACCGTCGACCTGCAGGGTCCACACCTCTTCGAGCGTGTGGGTGCGGGCCAGTTCCACCGCGTCGTACTGCCGATAATGAAAAAATCCCTCCCCACCTCGCACCGAGCCGAGTTCGGTATCCGCTACCGCCAATCCCTTTAACCCCGGCGGAGCGATCTGCATGGTCATCCTATATGGTGGGAGATAGGGCCGGGAACAAGCAGGAAGTTGCCAGCGGGAGGAGCTTGTTGCTCATCGGATGGTGCGCGCTGGCCGAGAGCAGCCTTCATATATCACCATTGGAATTGTAACTGCGGGGGGTAGACACTGCCATCGGCGGGGGAGCGGGAAGAGCTATGATCCGCCCCCGGCAAACCCCCCAGTTAGGTACCGATGTCCAGCGCTGTCCCCCCACCCGACCTCACCCCAGCAGAAACCTCGGTTGCCGCCAACCGTATCGCCCGGGTCGGATTGGGGTGTTCCGTCCTCTCCTTGCTGTTGGTGGTCACACTTGTGATACTTGAAGCATCTGATTTAGATGCGCCCGTATTCCTGTTTGGGATGGGATTCATCGCTGTTTTCGTAGGGGGCGTCCTGTCCATGGTCACAGTGAGCAAACGTAGCCGGATCGATCGGCAGAATTACAAGCTGGCGTTGGCCGGTCTTGTGATCACGGGGGTTGTGGTCGTGGCGATACCGTTTCTGATGGCCTTGGCTTTTTCCCTATAGCTGGACGACCTCTTCACTTAAGGGATGCGGAGGCCCAACATCGCCCCCGATGCCCTACCAGCCCCCCAATCGGTCCATTTCGGCCCAGACCGCGGATTCCCGCTTCTCTGTGGGAGGGCGGGAGCGAAGCTGCGAGACGGCATGGGGAGACACCCCCAGCACCTTGCCGGCCCGTTCTTCGCTCAGCACTCCCTTGGCCAGAGCGGCGCAGACCAGTTGCAGCATTGGCCGGGGAGCGGTCGCCAGCGGGGGAGGGTCCGAGCCGCGGCCGAGGTCGACCGGATGAACCGCATAGCCAAGGTCGGGCGCCATTCCGGTGGGCGAGACCTCTCCCATGCGGTGATACCGTTCTTCTGTGATGAGGCCGGCCTGGCGAAGCCGCACCGCCACCAGGGCATAGCTCACGCCGAACAGGCGTTGGATGTGGAGCGCCACCACCGGATCGGAAGGATCGACACCTCTGCCCAGGGATCCCACCTCTCGCACCAAGGCGCTATCGGGCACCAATAGTTGCGCGGCGAAGCGGTCGGCCAGACGCTGGTGTTCTCCCTCCGGCAGGGAGAACCACGCGTCCCGGAGGTGGGAGTGGCAGAAGGCGTGGCAGAGCTGGGTGGCCAGTGCGAACAGATGGCGTCCCAGGTTCATCCGGGAGTTGACCACCACACTGAACCCGATGGAGGGGTGGTTGTAGAAGAACCCGGAATGGGGATCTGCGAGGGGAAGCCGGAACACCAGCGTGTGGTGGGCGGTGAGCGCCAGCAGGTGATCGGCGATCGGCCCCTCGCCCCAGCCCAGGGAGGAGCGCACCGCCTTTGCCAGCCGAGCGGCCTCCCCGAGATCGGGTTCCCAAGGCAGCTCGGACACGGGCAGTGGGCTGACTCCTCGACCCGGCAGAGCTCCGCCCATTCTCTCCACCAGGTCCTCATAAGCCTCGGCCAATTCGGCAAAGCGCGCCACCGTCGCACAGAACACATCGTCGGGTTGGAACTCGACAGCGGCCAGCACCGCCTCGGCCAGAGGGGAGCGAGCGTCCGCAAGAGGTTGCATGCGCTAAAGCGTATCTCGCCCGGTCTGCTCAGAGAGGATCGATGCTGTCTAGCCCCAAGTTGGCAAGAATTCCGTCAACAAAAGGTCGACTCTGTCCCACCACCACCTCATACTGTCAGGGCTGCACAATAGCCTCCAGCCCGGACCAGAGCTCTCCCGGGCTGTAGATCCCAGAGGTCATAGAGTGTCGGCCTTACCGGGTCGCGGGTTCTCGCGATTTCGCAGATGGTGGCGGTGGCGGGGGATGGGCCCTCGGGTGAAAAGGGCGGGGGCAGAATTTCGCGGAATAGTGATGGATGTCGCGGATTTTGTTGGTTTGGGGGTACGTCCACCTCCCGAAGCCGGCAGCGGCTATTCGGCCTGGGGGTTTTCCTCTTTGGCATCGTCGCCGCTTTTAATCCCCGGGCGTTCGATCAGGCGTTTCAGCGCACTGAAGCTGTTGTTGGCCATTTTGCGGAAGTTTGCCATCGCTTCTTGCGCTTTCTCGTGGTCCTCCTGGGAGGCCTTCATCACGGCTACCGCCCGCAACTCCCACCCGCCGCCGAGGCCCAGTTTCTTGCGGTCCTCCTGCCACCGCGCCAACCCTTCGAGCACTTCCGAGATCTTTCCTGCTTGCTCTCTGAGTCTCGGGGTGAGCCGTCGGATGGCATCATGCCAATCCCTGCGCGCCTCGTCCAGTTCTTTGAGGACCCTTTCCTGATCCCGCCGCGCCTCCTCCAGTGCTCTTCGGTTGTCAGCGAGTTCTTGACGCGCCAGCTCCAATCTCTTGTTCGTCTCGTCTCGCTGCTGCCGCATCCCCCTGTAGGCCGCGTAGGCGACAATGGCCAGCACCAGTAGAACGACTACCAGCAACGCCGCGAAGGCCGCGGCGAGCCACCATTCGGGCTCGAGGTCCCAATCGAATCTCATTTTGGAGCTACCTCCCCTTGTAGGCGGTGTAGGACGGACTCGTCTCTGTGACGGGAAGTGTATGCCCCCTTCCTGCTCGAATGCTCCGAGTTCCGGCCCCCGCGAAACCGACCCGAGACGCTATCCACTCGCACCGGCGCGGGAAGCCTCGACCAGGGTGGGCATTGGCTGCTGCCCGGATGCGTTACCACCGCCCGACCGGTCCGTCTCGGCTCCGGCCGCGGACTCCGGCGCTTTCGACCGGAGGGCCTTATCCAGACGTTGGAGCGAATAGGAGAGGTACCCTGCCGGTCGGTGTGGTCCGACCGGGCGCGGGAAACTCCGATCCTGGTGGGAACCTGCGGCCCGCCGGCAGGAGTCATCGGAGCCGGCTTGACGCTCCTCGACCGCATCCCCTGACTTAACCGTAGGCGCCTGACCGAACCTAGGCGAGACTCCGTCAAGTAGTGGGCGCAGTAGCGATTACGGTGCAAACCATGCCGCGGTGGGCAATGGCTGTCTGGTCCGCATCCTGGATGACGCCGAACCGGCCCAGACAGACTCGGCGCGGTCTTCGGGACGTCTCCGGCATAGTCTGTATAGGTACCGGCTGATCGGCCGTGTTGTAGGAGTCGTGATGGATGGCAATGTGAGAAGGGGGAAGTGGTTCCGGGGAAGCGGTTTTTGGACGATGCTTGTCGCGTTGGGGTTGGTATTGGGAGTGTTGGGTCCGGTCAGCGCTGATTCTTTCACCGATGATGATGGAGGGTTTTACGAGTCGGCTCTGGATGCTTTGGCCGAGAGAGGCATTCTGGACGGAACGGAGTGTGGGGAGGGTTTGATGTGTCCCGATGAAGTAATGGAGCGGTGGGTGATGGCGGTATGGCTGGTCCGGGTGTTGGACGGCTCCGATCCTGAGGGGGTGTTTTCCACCCGGTTCGTGGATATCGATGCGGGAGTGTGGTGGATGCCTTTTGTGGAGCGGCTGGCCGAGTTGGGGGTGACGAAAGGGTGTGCGGTGGAACCTGCCAGGTTCTGTCCTGAACAGTCAGTGACCCGCGCCCAGATGGCGACGTTTCTGACCCGAGCGTTTTTCCTCGGGAGAGCGGGTACGGCAGGGTTCGTTGACACCGCGGGCAGTACCCACGAAGAGAGCATTGATGCCCTTGCGGCTGTGGGAATTACCTTGGGGTGCGATGTTGACCCGCCTCGATTCTGCCCTGAGGCTTTGATGACCCGAGGGCAGATGTCTGCATTTGTCGCCCGTGCTCTCAATCTCGTCTCCCTGCCACAGAGAGTCAGCAGGTCCGTCCCGCGGCTGGCCTTCAGCAGTTACAGCGGCAGCTACTACGGTGGGTTCAAGGTTCTTTTAGTGGATGCCGATGGTCGGAATCTGCGCCAGCTCACCTCCATCACGTCCAGCAGGGATCCTGATTGGTCTTCTGACGGTTCTCAGATCGCCTACGTCGGAAACGATGGCTATGGGCTCTTCGTAATAGATTCGGATGGCAAGAACCGGAGACAAATTGTGGAGAATCTCTGGATCCAGGATCCAGAGTGGTCTTCTGACGGTTCTCAAATCGCTTTTGCTAGCGCCCACCACGGCAGTGGGTTCTTGTATGTGGTGGACAAGGATGGGAGCAATCTGCGGCAACTTCTTGCAACCCCCTACCACGACCCGCACACTTTGCTGTGGTCTCCTGATGGTTCCCACATTGCCTTCAACGACTATGCGGACCACGGGTGGCAGGTATTCGTTGTAGATGTAAGCAGCGCCCAGTTCTGGCAAGCAACTCAAAATGCCAGCGACCAACCGCATTTCATGTGGTCTCCCGACGGTTCTCGGATCGCCTTTAATGGCACAAGCGAGGAGCTCAGAAACGGTTCGAGCGTCTTGCGGGATGGGGCGTTCGTGGTGGATAAGTTCGGCGGTGATCTGCAGCGACTCACGAACGCCCGTGGGGGTCTATACCCTGTTTGGTCTCCTGACGGTTCTCAAATCGCCTTCACCCAGTATGAGCCCGGCGGCCTGGGTGACCTATTCGTAAGCGATGCCATCGGAAGAAACCTTCGACGACTCACGAACGCCAGCGTTGGCGTATACGGCCTTACATGGTCTCCAGATGGCTCCAAGATTGCTTTCAGATCAGTAACGGAGGGTGGATGGGAAATCTTCATGGTGGTTGTGGACGAAGCCGACGTCCGGCGACTGACTCACAACAAGCATCGAGCGGTAACAGACCCGGTTTGGTCACCCGACAGCGGTTACATCGCTTTCGGGCATATCCCGGCTGGCGAAGACAGCGCAGGGAGTCAGGAGAGTTGGGAGATAGCAGTAGTGAAGGTGGATGATGGAAATGTGGCGCAAATCACCGACAACCAACATGAAGACTGGAGTCCGAGATGGTTGCCGATGATTCGTGGCGGCGAATCATGAGGGGATTTGGGGGGATCGGGGTGTGGTTGCTCGGTCCGGGAGGAAGAGCGGTCTTGCTCGTCTTAGTGCTGGTGCTGGGGATGTCAGGTCCGGTGGAGGCACAAGGGTTTGAAGATGACAATTGGCGGAATTACGAATCGGCGTTTGATGCATTGGCTGCAGAGGGGATTCTGGACGGCACGGAGTGTGGAGAGGATCTGATTTGCCCTGAAGAAGAGATCAAGCGATGGGTAGTGGCAGTGTGGCTGGTCCGGGCGCTGGAAGGCGGGGAGCCGGCTGCCGAGGGTCTCCCTCGGTTCGAGGATGTGGATGCTGAGGAGTGGTGGGCGCCTTACGTGGAGCGATTGGCGGAACTGAAAGTGACCAAAGGGTGTGCAGTGGAGCCGAAAAGGTTTTGTCCTGATGAGCCGGTGACCAGGGAACACATGGCGGCCTTCCTCAGCCGCGCCTTCTCACTTGAGCCTGCGGCAGAAGTAGGATTTGTCGACTTGCAGGACAGTCGCTTCCAGTCACACATCAATGCCTTGGCGGCGGCAAAGATCACTCAGGGGTGTGCTGTCAATCCCGCTCGGTTCTGTCCTGAGGCTTTGGTGACGCGGGGCCAGATGGCAACTTTCCTCGCCCGCGCATTGGGTCTGGTCCGGCTACCCCCGGCCGTCGATGCCCCGGGACGGATCACTTCTCACGATTTGGAGTATTCATCCGAGATTGTTGTGGTGAACGCCGACGGAAGTGGGCGACAGATTCTCGTGAAAGGAAGGGACCCGGCCTGGTCGCCCGATGGCGCCCGTGTCGCTTTTGTCAGCCGCCATGATGAGCTGTTCGTTATGGACGCCAGTGGTGAAAACATCCGGGTGATCGGTGGGCTTCTTGCCTCAAATCCGGTTTGGGAGGACTTCGGCCCCGTGTGGTCGCCTGATAGCAGTCGCCTTGCCTACATCGACAAGAGCAGTGCAGCGCATCTGGGCCAGGTTTCTGTAGTGGATGTGGATACCGGGAAAGCACGACGGATCACCTATAACCCCTACCAGGGCGCAGATCCTGTCTGGTCACCTGATGGCGAGCGGATCGCCTTCGCTGGCGGAATGGGAAACGAGTGGTATCTCTATGTCGTGGATGAGGATGGCAGTGCTCAGAAGCAATTGACCACCCACAGAAGCTACCCCTTCATGAGGGATCTGGCTTGGTCGCCCCATGGCGACCATATTGCCTTCACAAGCCCCGGAAAAGATGGTAGAGATGCCGAGGTTTTTGTGGTGGAGGCCGACAGCGGCCTTGTTCGGCAGCTCACCGACAATGTCCACGCCCAAGACTGGGAACCGGAGTGGTCACCGGATGGAACCCGGATTGTCTACGCAGCTGACAGCCGGGATGGCAGACGGGAGATCTTTGTAATGGACGCCGACGGTGACAATGTTCGACGTCTTACCCACAGGAGCGGCGGTCGAGAAGAATGGTTGAACAACGCCTGGCCGGTGTGGTCTCCAGATGGTGCGCGAATCGCTTTCAATAGCAACGACACCAATCGCAACTGGGCGATATTTGTCATGGATGCCGATGGCGGAAACCTGTTGCAGCTTACTGACAGCCCGTACATCGCCCGGTGGCCGGTGTGGTTGCCGGATAGCAGCCGTATCGCGTTCACCAGGGAGCGACGCTAACCGCTGGGATGACGGGGATGGAACCAACCGGCAGAGTTTGACTAAACAATGGGACTTATATACTTGGGTAGACGGATGTCGCCGTGGGTGATACTGTTCTGCGATGTCGACCCGCAGAGCATTCCCCGGAGGGCGTGCCTGTCTTACAGCCGAAGTTTGTTACGCGCATCGCGTCGGGGATGGTCCCTCCCGACCACAAAAGCCCGGGCGCGTATGTTGATTGCGGCGTTGACGTCCCTACCCACGCCGGGCCAAAAGCCCGGGCGCGTATGTTGATTGCGGCGTTGACGTCCCTACCCACGCACATTCCACACGACCCGCAGTGAAACACCCTCTGCCGGAGAGGCATTGCCTGTCGGTGCCCGCAGGCCGAACAGTCTGTGGTGGTGTGGCGGGGATTCACCCTTTCATATGGAATGCCAGCTTTCTCGGCTTTGTATTCCAGGATGTTCCCGAGGGACGACCATCGTTGTTCGGACATTTTCTTGGAGAACCTTTTCGATTTGAGCATCCCCGTCACGTTGAGGTCCTCGGTGGCTATCCCGTCGTAGGAGCGGACGAGGTGGTGGGCGAGACGGAAGTCAGCCTGGACGGCTTTCTCTTTTTCTCTGCGGTGGAGTCTGGCCAGCGCGTGGGCTTTCTTGCCCCTGGTGCGGGAGCCTTTCTTGGCACGGGACAGTTTTCTCTGCGCCCTCTTGACACGGGACGCGTCCACTTTCCGCGGGGGGACGACCTGCCCGCCCGAAAGGGTCAAACGGTGCGTCAAACCGACATCTATCCCCACGGGATTGGCGGGCTCCACCCTGGATATGTTCCTCTCCGGGTGGCGGACCACGACGTGTACCTCTGTGCGGAGGGGCGTTCTCACCACGCGTAGTTCCACCACCCGGGCGCCCCCACCGAGGGCATCGGCCAACCTACGGCCTTTGTCTCGGAAACGAAGACGCGGAACGCCTTTCACTGCGAGTCTCCACCACACAGCAGAACCGTTCTTGGAGGTGCTGGGGGGAACCACCATGGAACTCGACGCGTCCGGGATCTCTATGGTCCTCCACCGGCGGGACGCCTTGAAGCGGGGAAACCCCGGCTTGCCCCCTTCTTTGCAGCGTTTGTAGAAGGAACTCACCGTCCGGTCGAAACGACACACAACGCCCCTTCCCACCTGGACGGCCAGCCGCTCCCACTCGGGAATATCCGAACGAACCCCCGTGAACTCTTTCATCAAGTCGTACTTCGAACGCCGCAACTCCGAGGGGAACTTGTCGTCCTCTCCGGGATGGCGTTCCCTCCACCACGCGTATGTTCCCCTCCAAGACTCCAACGCCGCGTTATACAACTCCGCGGACATGGAAAACACCTCGGTCAACCGACGATGAGCGGACGGGGAACACTTAGCGGGAAACCTAAAAGTCTGCACCAAATACACACAAACCAGAATACCGAACGGGTGTGACACCTTTGTCTACCCAGGTATATAAGTCCCTAAACAATCCAAGGGGACTCGGAGCCAGCGGGACACATGATGGGTCCGACCGGGCACGGCGGACTCCGGTACCGGCGACAATCTGCGCCGGCTTGCAGTAGAGGTCGCCATCGAGGCCATGGAACCCGGAGCCCAAGGTCTGCGCAGCAAGACTGATTTCCTGGTCGAGATGAATCCGAATCTGCATCGCAGGCGCCAAGTGCGGGACATGGTCGAACTCGAGTACGACATCGGGCGGATTCTGGGCGGCCGGGCGGATTTGAACATGCCTTCTTGGATCTGGGACCGCTACAAGAGAGACTCCATACGTCACTGCTCGGCGCTGTCGACCGGCGCTCTGGACCGGCGCCGGTAGCGGTTACTCGGCTGGAAGGGTTTCCTCTTCCTCTTCCTCTTCCTGCTCCTCGGCGTCCCCAGTGATTCGATTCCGCTGGCGTTCAACCAGACGTTTTAGCACGCCGAACCCCTGATCAGCCATTTTCCGGTATCCCGCCACCATCTCTTGATGGGTCTGGCGGTCTTCGTTCCTGATCTTCATCACTTTGAGGAGTTCTGACATCTTCGTTCCGTGTTCTTTCAGTCGGGCGGTGAGTTGCCGGGTGGCTCCATGCCAGTCTCGGTGTGAATCCTCCAACTCCCTGCGAGCCTCCGCCAACTCGGCTCGCGCTTCATCCAAATGCTTGCGGGCCTCGTCTCTTTCTCGACGCGCTTGGTTCGTCTCGGTATGCGCCTCGCCCAGTTTCCTTAGCACCTGGTCTCGCTGCCGCCGCATATTCCGGTAAGCCATAAAGGCGATAATCGCCACGATGAGTAAAACGACCATCCCGATCCCCATGCCGGCCACGGTGATCCACATATCGGTATCCATTGGGGTTACCTCCTATTTTCTGCGGTTGCCTGCCGGAAGTCCGTTGATCTAGAAGTGTATGTACATCCCCGGGTCCGCTCGCCCAGTGTCGGGGCTGTGCCAACGCAGGCTGGATCGAGCCTCTATCCAACGGCCCCGGCGCTCAAAGCGGCCACCAGAGCGGGTACCGCCTCGCCGGCGGGCAGTGAGATCTTCACAGCCGCCAGGCGGTCGTGGTCGGTGGGGCCCAGGTTGACGATCACCATCGGTATGCCGCTGCGGGCCGCCGAAGCGGGGAACTCCGCCGCCGGATAGACCGACAGAGTCGAGCCGATCACCAGCACCCCGTCGGCCAGCGCCGAAAAGAACCGGGCCTTTTGTATTTCTTTTTCCGGCAGCATCTGCCCGAACGAGACGGTGGCGGTTTTCACTATGCCCCCGCATTGGGTACACCGGGGTTCCTCTTGCCCGGCGTCCACCCACCCGATCACCTCGGCGGTCGGCCAGTGGGCCGGACAACTCATGCAACGGGTCTTGCGGACATTGCCATGCAGCTCGGAGACCAGGTCGTCGGGGAGGCCGGCCTCCTGATGAAGCCCGTCGATGTTCTGGGTCACGCACCCCGAAATCCGGCCCGCCTTCCACAAATCCACAATGGCCAGATGGGCGGAGTTGGGTTTCACCTGGGTGCCCGAGCCCAACAGCTCGCCCTGTTGGTGCAGCCGCCAGCGCATCACCCGCACCCGGGCGCTCGACATGTAACGATCGATGTGGAAGTCCTCGGGATCCAACTTGGTCCACAGCCCGTCCGGACCCCGAAAATCGGGAATCCCCGACTCGGTGGAGACCCCCGCTCCCGTGAACACCATGATCTGAGAGGAGTCGGCCAACGCATCGGCCGCTCGGGAAATCAGAGAAGACGGCTCATTCACGTCCCAGAGCTCAGATAACGGTCGGGGTCTTTGCGGAAGGCCGTTTCACAACCCGCCGCGCAGAACCAATAGCGCTGGCCGCCATGGTCGGCCGAAAAGCGAGCCCGCGAGGGGATCACCATCATCGCGCACACCGGATCGGTCACTTCCTTTTCCGCTGCTCCCTCCATCTGCGAGCCGCCCGAGCAGGAGGCATGAGAGCCCTTTGCAGTCGAAGTCGACTCGCCGGCGCTCCCCGAGGCCGGCGCTTGGGTGACCCGCGGCGCAGACGCCCGCAAGGCCACCAGTTCGGCCAGGATGCTCACCGCCATCTCCCGATGTCCGATGCTGCCCAAATCCAATCCGGCCGGCGCCCTCACCCGGGCCAGGTCCGCCTCGCCCACCCCTCTATCACGCAGATAGGACACCACCGCCGCGCAACGTTTCCGAGACGCCACCAAACCCACATAGCGAGCCGGAGTGGCCAGAGCCGTGGCCAGGGCCTCCTCGTCGTAGTGACCCTGAGTGGCCACCACCACCATGGTCTGGCGATCGACCCCCACCTCCTCCAAATCCAGGGAAAGAACCACCCGATCGGAAGGTTCATGGTCGTCCTTTGCACCTCCGTCGTCCACCACGCAGGTGCGCCACCCCAGTGAGCGGGCCATGGCGGTCAGCGTCCGCACCGCCGGAGAGTTGCCCATCACCACCAGATGTGGAGCGGGGAACACCGGCTCCAGGTACACCTCCATGGTCCCCTCGCTGTCACAGGCCATGGGCACTGTCTCCACTCCCTCCCGTTGGCCTCCGGCCAGTCCGTGGTCGGGGCCCAGCACCACCAGACGCGCCCGACCTTCGGACAGCACGTCTCGGGCCACCCGGGTCAAGGTGGGCGCCGCGCAGGCGCCGCCCAGCCATCCTCGCATCCGTCCGTCCGCGGCGATGATCGCCCGAGACCCCTGTTTGCCCGATGACAGCCCTGAGCTCCACACCACGGTGGCCAGCACGAACGGTTCCCCCCGGGAGCGCAACCCCACGGCTTGGTCCAGCATCTCGTCCATCATGGCAGGATATGGACGAGATGCTGGACCAATGCACTCAGGCGTTTTTGATGGCCTTCCAGACACGGTCGGGAAGCACCGGCATGTCGATGTTGCTGATTCCCAGATGCGCCACCGCGTCGATCACCGCGTTGACGAAGGCGGCCGGCGAGCCGACCGTGGCCGACTCTCCCACGCCCTTGGCGCCGATCGGGTGATGGGGAGAAGGGGTCACCGTCTCACCCAGCTCGAAGCGCGGAGTCTCCCAGGAGGTGGGTACCAGGTAGTCCATGAAGTTGGACCCGATGCAGTTGCCGTCGTCGTCGAAAGTGATCCACTGCATGTTGGCCTTGGCGAAGCCCTCGGTGAGCCCGCCGTGGATCTGGCCGTCCACGATCATGGGATTGATCCGCACGCCGCAGTCGTCCACCGCCACCATCCGCCGCACTTTCCACACTCCCGTTTCGGGATCCAGGTCCACCACCACGATGTAGGTCCCGAACGGATAGGTCATGTTGGGCGGGTTGTAGTAGTGAACGCCTTCCAGACCGGCTTCCTCGTCCTCGGGATGGTTGGTGTAGGCCGCGAACGCGATGTCCTGGATGGTGACGCTCGAATCGGGCGATCCCTTCACCGAGAATTTCCCCGGTTCCCATTCCAGGTCCTCGGGTGAGGCTTCCAGGAGATGAGCGGCGATCTTGCGCGCCTTGTCCCGCAGCTTTCGGGAGACCATGGCGGTGGCCGCGCCCCCCACCGGTATGGAACGGGAGGCGTAGGTGCCCAACCCATAGGGCGTGTTGTCGGTGTCGCCGTGCATGACGGCGATGTCGGTGGCGGGAATCCCCAACTCCTCGGCGACGATCTGGGCGAAGCTGGTCTCGTGTCCCTGCCCCTGGGTCTTCACGCCCAGTTTCAGAATGGCCTTGCCGGTGGGATGCACCCGCAACTCGGCCGAGTCGAACATCTTCAGCCCCGCAATGTCGTAGGTGTGAGCCGGACCGGCCCCCACCACCTCGGTGAAGCTGGCCATCCCGATCCCGACCAGCCGCCCTTCGGCGCGCGCCGCGGCCTGCTCGGCGCGAAGCTCGTCGTAACCGATCATGTCCATGGCCATCTGCATGGCCGTCTCGTAGTCACCGGAGTCGTAGACGAACCCGGTGGGGGAGGTGTAGGGAAACTGCTCGGGCTGGATGAAGTTCATCCGCCGGAACTCGGCCGGGTCCATCCCGATCTCATAGGCGGCGTTCTGCACCAGCCGTTCGATCAGATAGGAGGCCTCGGTCACCCGGAACGAGCAGCGATAGGCCACTCCTCCCGGCGCCTTGTTGGTGTACGCTCCCTTGGCCGTCACGTGTGCGGCGCCAAAGTCGTAGGATCCGGTGACGATATGGAACAGGCCCGCCCGGAATTTGGTGGGCTGCGCGTCGGAGTAGAACGCTCCCTGGTCGGCCAGAAGATCGGTCTTCAGACCCAGGATCCTGCCGTTCTCGTCCAGAGCCAATGACCCCTTCATGTAGTAGTCGCGGCCGAACCCGGTCGAGATCAGGTTCTCGGTGCGGCTCTCCACCCACTTGACCGGCAGTCCGATCAGAAGCGAGGCGGCGGTGGCAACCACATATCCGGGATAGATGGGCACCTTGTTGCCGAAGCCACCCCCGATGTCGGGGGAGATGATCCGAATGTTCTGCTCAGGCAAGCCCGCCACCAAAGCGAACAGCGTCCGGTGAGCATGGGGCGCCTGCGACGTCATGTAGATGATGACTTTGCCGGTGGCCGGGTTGACATCCGCCACGATCCCGCACGTCTCCAAAGGAGAGGGGTGCGAACGCGGATAATGCGTCTCCAAGGAGACCACCTTCGCCGCTCGGGCGAACGCCGCTTCGGTGGCGGCCTGGTCGCCTGTCTCCCAGGTGAACGACTCGTTGTCGGTCTTGCCTTCCTTGTCGGTGCGGATTATCGGAGCGTCGGCCTCCATGGCCCGCTGTGGGCTGGTAATCGGCTCCAGTTCCTCATAGTCCACGTCGATCAGACGCAGCGCGTCCTCGGCGATGTAGCGGTCGGTGGCGATCACCGCCGCCACCTCCTGGCCCTGATAGCGCACCTTGTCGGTGGCGAGCACCGCCTGGGTGTCGCCCGACAGGGTGGGCATCCACGCCAGGTTGTGGGCGGCCATCAGTTCGCCGGTCACCACCGCCAGCACCCCGGGCACCTCCATGGCCGCCGACGAGTCGATGCTGACCAGGTTGGCGTGGGCCACGGGGCTGCGCAGGATGGCCATGTGGAGCATCCCGGGCAGGTTGATGTCGTCCAGATAGTTGCCCCGCCCCTGCAGGAAGCGGGCGTCCTCCATCCGAGGGACGGAGTGTCCAACTCCCCCGATCGCAGCTGAAGTGGCGGGTTGATGATGGGTTGTGGTCTGCATGTCTAGCCTTCCTCCCCGCCGTTTTGGCCGGCGGCCGCCGCCCATTGCACGGCTTTGACGATGTTTACATATCCGGTGCATCGGCAGAGGTTGCCCGAAAGCGCCCAGCGTATCTCATCCTCGGTGGGGCTGGGATTGTCCTCCAGCAAAGCGGTGGAGACCAGCATCATCCCGGGCGTGCAGAATCCGCACTGCAGACCGTGCTCGGTGTGGAAACCCTTCTGGACGTTGCTCAATTCGGCGCCCTGCTTGAGCCCTTCCACGGTGGTGACAGACGAACCGTCGGCCTGCACCGCGAACATGGTGCAAGACTTGACGGGCACCCCGTCCACCAGCACCGTGCAGGCGCCGCAACTGGTGGTGTCGCAGCCGATGTGGGTTCCGGTCAGGCCCAGATCCGAGCGGATGGCGTCGACCAGGAGCCGTCGGGGTTCCACATCCACGGTGTGGTCGGTTCCGTTGACGTTGATGGTGATTTGCATGGTTATTTACTCCTCAACTTCCGGCCGACGCAAGGGCCTGGGCCAATCCCCGGCGGGTGTAGACCGCCACCACGTTGCGCTTCCAATCGGCGGCTCCCCGAACGTCGGTGTCGGGATCCGATGCGGCGGCAGTGGCCTCAGCGGCCTCGGCGAACAACTCGTCGGACGGCATCTGGTCTCGCAGCATGTCCTCGGCGGCCGAGGCTCGGGTGTTCTGGTAGTTGACGGCGGTGAGGCCGATCCCGGCCTGGGCGATGCGCCCATCGCTTCCCAACTCCAACTGCACGGCGACTCCCACGGTGGCGTAGTCGCCGACCTTGCGCTCCAGTTTCAGATACGCCCCACCCGAGGCGCCAGAGGGCACCGGTACCCGCACTTCGGTGACCATCTCACCGGGCTGAAGAGCGTTGGTGAAGTAGGTCACGATGAATTCGTCGATGGGAATGGTGCGGCTTCCCGAGGAACTCTGGGCGACGACTTGCGCGCGGGCGGCCAGCATCACCGAATTCCAGTCTCCTTCCGGATCGCAGTGGGCCACCGAGCCGCACACCGTGCCGCGGTTGCGCACCAGCGGATCGGAGATCCAGGGAGCGGCCGACGCCACCACCCCCACCGATCCGGCGTCAGCGGATCGGACCATGTCGTTGTGGCGGGCCAGAGCGCCAATGCGAAGGGTCCCGTTGTCACGGTTCACATAGGAGAGGCTCCCGATCCGGTTGATATCAACCAGATGGGCGGGCGCGGCCAGGCGAAGCTTCATCATGGGGATGAGACTCTGCCCTCCGGCCAGCACTCTTCCGTCGTCTCCCAACTCGGCCAATGCCGCCAGGGCACCTTCCAAGGTGTCGGGCGCCTGGTACTCAAATACCGGTGGATACATACTTGTCTCTACCTCCTCACTAAGGGTCTTTTGTCAAGTGATTTAGCGTGATCTTTACCCTAGCCGACCAGATAGCAATTTAGAGGTCAACCAGCATATCTTTGTTCAGAGGCGGGTTTCGCAGAACCGGCAGTTGGCTGAACAGGATTCGGGTGGTCCGTGAACCATTGCTGCTTGGTCCCACCTTCGTTCACCGGGGCATCTTTGTTGAACAGGCCGAGTTGCCGGTAGTACTGGGCGACGGCGTTTCGAGCGGCGGTCTGGTTGCGGGTGTAGCGAGCGGGCATGGCGGGATTGGTCCACCGCCCGGCGGTCATCAACTGCGCCAGGCTGTAACCCTCCGCGGCCAGGTCCTGAGCCATTCCGATCCGGCAGCTGTGGCCGCTGTATCCCGGACCCAGACCTGCCTTTTTGGCCAGTGCCGCGATTCGAATGGACATGTATGGTCCGGTGATCTGGAACACCGACGCCTGCGGCGAATCGTCGGCGGGACGGATCCGGTCCAAAGCCGCCATCGTGTCATGTCCCAGGTACATGACGGCTCCCTTTTCCCTCCTGGTCGGTCTTGCTGTGACGGATCACCAGCCGCCCCGACCCGTCAGAGGCGCGGGAGACGTCGCCCCAAACCAGTTCGGCGGCTTCGCCGCGTCTCAACAAGGCGTCTCTCATCACCTGGATCAAAGCGATGTCTCTCACAACAGCCCGCGTGGGTAGGGGAGTTCCCGGAGCATTGAAATGGGCGAGGACGCGCCGTAAGTCGTCGGCGGTCAGCCCTTTCACTTGAGTGGGGCGCTTTCCCATTCGGGCGGCTTCTCTGGCCAGGCCCGACAGCACCCGCCGGACCAGTTCGCTGGTGGTGGGATCTTCCAGGCCTGCCTCTCGATGGGCGGCCGCCAACGCGGCTCTCGCCACCTGCAGGGTGCTCATCGCTTTGCCTTCGTCGGCCATGGTGGTGAGCCACTCGGCCACCGCGGCGGGATGAGCGGGGCGGACCGCCACCCCTCGCTTTTTGGCATGTTCGGCCCAAGCGGAAAGGTAGGTGCGATATGTCTTCGTAGTGCTGTGAGCGCGGCTCTTCTGAGCTGCATCTAACACCCGTTCCCAGCCCTTGATGGGTATGTGGATGTCCAACGGTTTCCTGTTCGCAGGGAGGTGATCAGGAGGGGTGGCGGTCATGTGTTCCTTTCAACCACCTTCATAAGAATCTGATGACGGGGGGTATGACACCTTTTGGGAGGGTTCCCTTCCTGGTGGATTCTCGGCCCAGACTTTGACAGCACCCCGGCGCACAAATTCGGTGGTAGCGGGGTCTTCCAGGTCGGTCTTGCGATGTGCGGGCCGGACTGCCGCGCCACTCTCATTGGCGTGTGCGTGGCCCGGGCGGAAAGGTTGGTTCGATATGTCTAGGTGGTGCTGAGAACGCGGCTTCTTCGGAAGGGCTTCCAGTAACCGTTTCCAGCCATGAACTGGAAGAAGAATGTCTGCTGAGGTCTTGTGCATGCAGACAGACGATCGGGAAATATAGTGCTTATATTTTATCATAAATGCCGTTAACGAGCCTTTTCAGGGTTTTCAGGAGTGGCGGTAGTAGCGGGCCACTGCTCCCCGGTCGGCCGCCTGGGAGCGTGTGTAGCGGATGGCCATTGTTGGGAATTGCCACCGGCCAGCCTGACATAATTCCGGAAAGTCTGCGCCCGAAGCGGCCAGTTCCTGGGCCATGCCTACTCGTTCGTAGTGAGTGGCCGGAACTTCAAACCCGCCGCCTCTGCTCGTTGGGAGATCACGCGCTCCACCGAACGGGGAGTCACCCCAAACCTAGAAGGGAGTTAGCCCCACGGCACGTTTTTGGATGAGAGACTCTTTTGATCTTGTCCCCCAAGGTCGGTTGGCGTCAAAAGTCAACTCGAGTTTGTAACGAGCATTCCTCTGTAAGTCGATCTATTGCAGCACAGTGCCCACCGACACGGCCGTCTCTCCATCAGGGTGTCTTCCTGTCGTCCCCACAGAATCCTGCCACCCTTTCCAACTCAGACAGCGGCACTTCATGCTTCTCCCCCAAACCGGCCACAAACAAAAGGGCTGAGGCCCCCAAACCAATACCCGAGATTTCAAGAACCCGACCCACTCCCAACCTTGGATGACGGGCCCGACTGCCTACTGTGAACGCGGATGGAAGGCCAGTGTTTTGCGTTTCTTGGTCAACTGCTCCCTGTCCCTCATGGAGCGCGGGCTCAGGAGTCGAGTCTTCGAACGACCAAAGAATCTCAACCGGAGAAGTCCCAACAACCTGTACTTTCCTACCGTAACCTGCGTATTCGAACAGGTTCCGGGTGGACGAACGCCAAAACACATGCGCCCGTCCGGTATCAAGGAGCCTCTGGACACTAGGCCAGCCGAGATGGGAGACTTTCTTGTGGTACCACCGCAGGACCCTACCCTCCCACCGGTTACCAAAGTCTTCACCGATGGTGCCTGACGTTCCCACATTTGTGAAGATGAAAAACTCGTTTTTGTGCTCTCGAATCCCCGAAACCCAGATCCCACCCTTGGCTTTCCGTCCGAGACCTAGCAGATTACTCACATCGGACCGTGAGTACTTCCTTCCGGGCGTAAACATCAAACCTCCACATGCCAGACTTGTCCAAGGCTGCTCGAAGGAACAAGAAAGATCGTGTCGACTATTTGCTACCAAGGCTCTCCATGCACTCTACCCAAATGTTTGGACACCGTTTTCGTGTTGCCGACGTTTGTGCCTGCTGCCTGTCCGCAGGGGTCGATTCCAGATCAGCCAGGGGGTGTCTGGCTTCGCACTTTGTTTATGAAAGGAATTGGAATAGGGTCATCAAACTCGCCAAGCCAGTGGCTACGCCTAAGGTCATCCACGCCATGGAGACGTGCAGCTTGGCGATCTCACTGCTGAGTTCAACCCGAAGGTCCTTGGCGATCCCCTCCACATCCTTGATCATCCCTTTCAGATCACCTTGAACCAGCATCAAGTCTGCTTGGTAGCCGGTCTCCCCGCCCAATCGTTCTCGGCAATCACCGTCCCCACTGACATCACATCCCTCCTTCGGGTCTTATCGCCTTGTCCTCTTGAGGACCCTGCAAGGTCTAGCATAGCCGTAACTTCACCCTGTCGTCAACGATAACACACCTTGAATATTCTTAGCGATACATGGAACAACTCAGCAAACCTTCAGCGACGAGGGCGACGAATACCCCGGAATTCCCAATCGCCTCCCAAGGCGGTGGAAACCACTTCTTCAGAGCGGGTGGGCTGGGCGCCCACAGTCGGGTCGATTCCTCCGCCTTCAGCCACGGTGTTGATGAGGGCTCCCAGGCCTTCCACCTCCACTGTTACCACATCGCCGGGCTCTACCGGTCGGGAGTAGGCGGGTGTGCCCGAAAGGATCAGGTCGCCGGGCATTAGCGTGATGGTCCGGGCCAAGTCAGCGACCAGGTAGGAGAAGTCCCAGATCATCTCTGCGGTGTTGCCCTCCTGGCGCAACTCGTTGTTCACGTATGTACGAATCGACTTGCCGACCGGATCCCAGTCGGTTACCACCCCCGGGCCCACGGGGCATAGGCTGTCCGAACCTTTGACCCGCAGCATTGACCCCGCGTCGGTATCCCGGAAGTCGTGGATGCCGAAGTCGTTGGCGATGGTGTAGCCGCCGATGTAATCGAAAGCCTGCTCCCGGCTCGCGCCCCGGCACTTGTGTCCCATCACGATGGCGATCTCTCCCTCGTAGTTGAGGAAGCGACATCCTTTGGGACGGATGACCTTTCCCCGGTGGCTGTTGAGTGAACTGACCGGCTTGTGGAAGTAGGTGGGCGTTGAGGGTGTCGGCAACTGGTATTCAGCCACCCGGCTTCGGTAGTTGAGGTGAATGCAGACGATCTTCTGCGGTGTCACCGGCGGAAGGTAGACGGCTTCCGACTCGGGTACCCGACGCCCGTCATCGGCAAGCAACTCAGAGCCCTCCACGGAAACCGAAACGGCCGACCCCTCCAGCCAGATCCGCCGCCGTTCCATGCCTAGCGGTCCACGTCTCCCATCACCGGATCCAGCGAGGCGATGGTGGCGATGGTGTCGGCCACCATCGAGTCGGCCAGCATCACCGGCAACGCCTGCAGGTTATAGAAGGACGGCGCCCGGATGTGACACCGCCAGGGCTTTCCGCCCCCGTCGGAGACCAGATAACATCCCAGCTCTCCGCGGGGCGACTCCACTGCGGCATAGGTTTCGCCCGCCGGCGCCCGGAAGCCCTCGGTGAAGATCTTGAAGTGGTGGATGAGCGCCTCCATGGACTCGTCGATCCGCGCCCGAGGCGGAGGCGTCACCTTCCGGTCGTTGACCCGGTAATCGCCCAGCGGCATCATCTCGGCAACCTGCTCCACGATGCGAAGCGACTGGGTGATCTCTTCCACCCTTACCCGGTAGCGGTCGTAGACATCTCCCGCAGTCCTTACCGGCACATCGAAGTCGTATTGCTCGATGCCCGAATAGGGAAACACCTTGCGCAGATCCCAATCCACTCCGGTGGCTCTCAGGATGGGTCCGGTGATTCCGTAGGCCCGACATTCTTCGGCGTTGATCACCCCCACACCCTTGGTGCGAGCCAACCAGATGGGGTTGTGTCGCAGAAGATCGTCGTACTGGACCAGTCGCTTGGGAATGTCTTTGAGGATCGCGGCCACATCCTTGCGCCATCCCGGCGCCAGATCGGCGGCGACCCCGCCGGGGCGGATGTAGTTGTGGTTCATCCGAAGCCCGGTGGTCTTCTCGAAGAAAGCCAGGATCGACTCCCGCTCCCGGAACCCGTACATCATCATGGAGATCGCCCCGATATCCATCCCGTTGGTGGCCAGCGCCACCAGGTGCGAAGACACCCGGTTGAGTTCGGTCATCAGCACCCGGATGGCAGCCGCCCGGGGCGGGACCTCCACCTCCAGAAGTTGTTCTGTCGCCAGCGAAAAGACCAGTTCATTGTGAAGGGGTGCCAGGTAGTCCATGCGGGTCACGTTGGTGGGACCCTGCATGAAGGTGAGAGTCTCCGCAGTCTTCTCCATGCCGGTGTGCAGGTATCCGATCACCGGACGGCACCGCTTGATCATCTCCCCCTCCAACTCCAGTTGCAGACGCAACACCCCGTGGGTGGAGGGATGCTGGGGCCCCATGTTGATGATCATCCGCTCGTCTTCGGCGACGTGTTCTTCGTACAGGTAGTCGTTGGTTACCACCGCTCCCAGTTGTTCGCGGAACCGGTATTCGCTTTCGTTGACGGCCATCTCCTGGGCGCCCTCGCCGGTGGCCGCCGCGTCGGGCTGTTCGGTGCCCGACACCCAGGTCTCCACATAGGTCGTGTCCTGGTCGACCATCTCAGATCACCTGGTGAGAGGCCTTGAAACGAACCGGGACCGAGCCCACCGAGTAGTCCTTGCGGAGGGGATGGCCCTCCCAGTCGTCGGGCATCATAATCCGGGTCAGGTCGGGATGGCCTTCGAAGATGATCCCGAACAGGTCGTAGACCTCCCGTTCGGGAAAGCCCGCCCCGGGGTACACCGAACACAGCGAGGGGACCGTCGGGTCATTGCGGGGCACACCGGTGGTGATCCGCAACCTCCGCCGGTGTTGATGAGATAGCAGGTTCACCACCACTTGGAAACGGGTGCGACGCAGTCGGTACCAGTCCACCGCGGTGATGTCAACGCACACCTCGAACCCGGCTTCCTTGCAGGCCGCGGCCAAGTCGGCGAGTTGGGGCCGGTCCACATCCACCAGCCACTGGCTCTCTGATATCTCCCAGCGGGCTTCGGAGAACCGCGCCATCACCGGGTCGAGAACCGAGTTCTCAGACATTAAGCCAGGGCCTTTGAGCCAGCCATGATCTGCCGTTGCAGGGTGAGAATCCCGTGCATGAGGCTTTGGGGACCCGGGGGGCATCCCGGGACGTACATGTCAACCGGCACCACCTGATCGACTCCCTGCACCAGCGCGTAATTGTTGAACATTCCCCCCGTGGATGCGCAGGCGCCCATCGAGATCACCCACTTGGGTTCGGGCATCTGGTCGTACACCTGGCGGAGCACCGGCGCCATCTTCTGGCTCACCCTTCCCGCCACGATCATCAGGTCGGCCTGGCGGGGCGAAGCGCGGAACACTTCCATCCCGAAACGAGCCAGGTCGTGATGGGCGGTTCCGGTGGCCATCATCTCGATGGCGCAACAGGCCAGCCCGAAAGTGGCCGGCCACATCGACTGGGTCTGCGCCCAACGGGCCGCCCAGTCGATGGTGGTGGTGACGATATTTCCCGGAGACGACCTGCGGGCCATGGCTAGTTCATCCCCCCGGTGGGAAGGTAGCGCCTGCGTCCGGGGGTGTTCCAGTCCAGGGCGCCGCGCTTCCAAACATAAATCAGTGTCTCTATCACAAAGAAGGTGAAAATGGCCATTGCTCCGATCCCGAACCATCCCAGGCTGTTGAAGCGAGAGGCCCAGGCAAAGAGGAAGATGATCTCCACATCGAAAACCACAAACAGCATGGCCACCAGGTAAAACTTGATGGGAAAGCGGGTGCTGGGCTCTCCCTCGGCGATGATTCCGCACTCGTAGGGAGCAAGTTTTTCGGGAGTGGGGCGATGGGGCGACATCAGCCGTGAGACAACCATAGACACTCCCACGAACACGGTGGCCAGCACCAGCATCACCGCCACCGGTAAATAGTCGACCAGTTCCATACCCGTTGAAAAGTATACCCACCCGTTAGAGGCGGATTCTGCTTGACCTCTGAAGACGGCGAGGGCCAAGTGTTAGGGTGAAATATCCTAGGGGATAAGACGATGGTGAAAGAGGGGAAATGAAGTCTGCAAGTGTCCCAATCGCAGAGAGTGATTGGTCGGCGTCCGCTACCCGAGGCGACTTGATGTCGGCCAAATACGACCTAGAGAGAAAGATCGACCGGCTGGACGGCAAGATCGACCAGGTCAAAGCCGACTTGCAAGTGCAGATGAAGGGTGTGCAGTAGGGGTGATACGGATGATCTGGATTGCGGCGGGCGCGATGGGGGCGGTGGGGATTCTGTTGAGGTTCTTCTAGAAGGAGAGTGGCTGACAGTGGAGGTATTCGATGCTGACCAAGAGGTAGCAGGGGAGGAGACATCAAGAGCCGGGTCAGAAGGGAAGTTGGACCGATTGGACACGAACATCGATCAGGACTGGCCCGGCCTCCGCACTGAAGTCGACGAGATGTACCGAAGCACCAGGCGAACGCTTTGGATGGTGTTCGGGCCATTGAAAGTGCGGTGGATCTTGTTGCGGTCTCTTTAGAAACAGCGTCCCGGGTTTTCTTTTCGCTCCGGTATCCTTTTGAGCCAGATGAAAGATCAGTTGACGAGTTTGATGCCCGGAATGGCCATTCCCTTTGGGGGAGACCGGGTGACGGTGGTCAGTGAGGAGTTGGCTTCGGTTTTTGCGCCTGGGGACCGGTTGGTGGTGGTGCAGTCCACGGGGGATATTCTGCGCATTCCTTCTTCCGATTGGGGTATCGCGGCTCGGGCGGTTAGTCGGGCTCATCGGGCGTTTTCTGTGATGGGGGAGGTCACCGATCAGCAAATAACTGCTTTTTACGAGGCATTTGCCCGGCTATTGGCAGACGACGCCGCATTTGCTCCCATCGCCGAGGCCAACCGCGCCGATTTGGAGAAGGCTCAGGCTCAAGGGAGGACCACTACCCGGCTGGTCTTGTCGGAGAAGATGCGTTCCAACATGTTGGATGGGCTTCTTACCTGGCGAGACGCTACGTCGGGCCGGGGGGAGATCATTGAAAGAGTTCCCCATCCCGGCTGGGAAGCGCAGTTGGTGCGATCGGGTCTGGGAGTTGTGGGGTTCGTGTTCGAGGGCCGTCCCAACGTGTTCGCCGACGCCACCGGAGTGCTTCGTTCCGGCAACACAGTGGTGTTTCGGATCGGCTCCGCAGCGTTGGGCACCGCCCGGGCGATCGTTGAACATGCCTTGGATCCGGCCTTGGCAGAAGCGGGCCTTCCCGAGGGGGCGGTCAGCTTGGTGGACAGTCCGTCACATGCGGCGGGATGGGCGCTTTTTTCTCAACCCAAGCTCTCTCTGGCTGTAGCCCGCGGGTCAGGCAAAGCGGTTGGCCAACTGGGTGCGGTGGCTCGCCAAAGTGGCATCGCGGTGAGCCTGCACGGCACCGGTGGCTCTTGGATGGTGGCGGGTACCAACGCCGATCCGTCGCGGTTCGCGGCGGCGGTTCGCAACTCGTTGGACCGCAAAGTTTGCAACACCCTTAACGTGTGCGCCATTGTGCGTTCGCGGTCGGAAGAGTTGGCGCCGGTGTTCCTCGACGCTTTGACGAGCGCCGCGAAGCGGCGAGGGGTCAATCCCAAGCTGTGGGTCACAGAAGGGGACGAAGAATTGCTTCCGGATCACTGGTTCCGCTCGGGTGCGGTCACGAGAGCCGAAGGTGAGGTGACCGAGCCGATAACTGACACTCTTCCTCACGATCGCCTGGGCATCGAATGGGAGTGGGAGGAGAGCCCCGAGGTGACCTTGACGGTGGTGGACAGCGTGGAACAGGCGGTGGAGCTTTTCAACACCCACAGTCCCAAGCTGGTGGCCAGCCTGATTGATGACGATCCCGCTGCTCAGGAGCGTTTCTACGGAACCGTGGACTCTCCCTTCGTAGGCAACGGCTTCACCCGCTGGGTGGACGGCCAGTTCGCCCTGGGCCGTCCCGAACTGGGACTCTCCAACTGGGAGCAGGGCCGGCTCTTCGGGCGGGGAGCAGTCCTCTCGGGAGATTCGGTTTTCACCATCCGCACCCGGATGATCCAAGATGACCCCGACCTGTCCCGTTGAACTGAAGCGAGGTTGACCTTTGATGCGTTTCTTTCGTTTTCTGTTGGGACTCAGCACTCGGGCAAAGATCACGCTGGCCCTGTTGGTGGTAGCGACGGGGATCTTCGCCATCGCCTACTTCGAACCTCACAAACTGTTTATCGATGAGGAAGTGAACGAAGACTTCCCAGCGCCGGTGGCGGTTGCCACAACAACCACCACCGCCGCAACGGTGGTTACCGAGGTACCCGCCATCACTTTGCCTCCGACAACCGCTGCTCCTACCGATTCTGTGACCACTACCACCATGGCCATAGAGCCCGAGGTTCAAGACGACCAAGATGAATCACCAACCACCACCATGGCTGCTGCTGAGGACATCCCCACTACTACTACGGCAGTTCCTACCACGACCGTGGCGCCTGAGATCACAACCACCACCGAAGCGGTGCCCGAGGGGCCGGTGTTGCTGTCCTCCTCGGAGTGGATCAGCCTGGGACATCCCGGCACGGGCACGGTGCTGGTGTACCGTCAACCTGACGGCTCGCATGTCATTCGGTTTGAGGACTTGGCTGTGTCTAACGGACCTGATCTTCTGGTAATCCTCTCCGCCTCGTCCCTGGTGAACGACCAAAACGCGTATTCGGCGGTGGAGTACCTCTCTTTGGGTGACCTGAAGGGCAACAAAGGCAACCAGAACTACGAGGTACCCGCCGACGTGAACCTGGAGGACTACCAAACAGTGGCCATCTGGTGCCGACGTTTCAACTACACCTTCAACGCGGCTGACATACACCCACTGCCGGGTGCTTGAACGAAACAGGGCGGCGGGTAGGGATTGTCTTGGTGGGGACGACGGGAAAACACCCCTGATGAAGAGGCCACGGTGTCGGTGGGCAATGTGGCTGCAAAGAGTGACTGAGCGATGAATGCTCATCACAAAACTCGAGTTGACGTTTGACGCCGACCGACCTCGGGGACAAGATCAAAAGAGTCCCTAATCCCAGACGGTGCCTTGGGACTAACTCCCTATTATGTTCGGGATTCGGTAGGACGGGTGATCACCCTCCGAGCAGAGGCGGTGGGATTGGAGGCTTCCGGCCACTCCCTACTAGTAGGCATGGCCCAGGATCTGGCCGCTTCGGGCACCGGCCTGCCCGAATTTTGTGTGGCCGGACGATGGCGGGCCCCGGCGATGATCATCCGTAACACTCGTTCCCAGGCGGCCGATCGGGGAGCGGTGGCCCGCTACTAACGCCACTCCTGAAAAGGCTCGTTAACGTGCAGGACGGGGCGCGGCATCCGTCGCAGCGGTTCCGGTGTCGGGGCTGCCGGTCGCGGTTCTCGACTCGCACGGGCACGATCCTCATGGGCCGACATGGGCCTCGACTGCAACATCATCCGCGTCACCGACTACGGCTTCTAAACCCCGCTTGCCACCGTGGTGGCAGACCCGCCGCCTAGGCTCTACCGTGGTTGACAACCTCACAGCACCGAAAGGCAAACCCGACCATGGCTACCGCTCCCGACGGCCCCACCATGAAGGCAATCGGCGACAAGCGTGACATGGCGACAACGGGCGACGCGACCAGTGCACGGCTGGAAGAAGTCGAAGCACAAGTCGATGAACTTCGCAAGTGGATCGGTGCGTTCCATGACGTGCTAATGGACATGGTTCAAATGCAGGAGGCACAATGAGCATGCAGGTGGTGACACAGACTCGGATCGAACTGCAGGACGAGTTCGATGACTTCGACGCTGCCTGGGCGAGCGTGGAGGAGAAGGTTAGAGAGTTCGTTCGGAATCATCCCGAAGCGCGCATCTTGATTGACGACACGGGCGGCGGGCGCCTCTACATCTCGCTCATGGCGATTAGATGACCGCACCGAAGCGCCGCAAACCGGACCGGTGGGACGGCTGGGACGACCCCCACCACCAACCCACCGAAGACGAACTCAACGAACCCATCGCCGTCGAGGCGACCCCCGAGGAACTAGCCGCCACGCTCATGGGCCGCTAACCCCCTTCTCTAGGGTTGGGCACCATCCGATATAACCCCCCTTTTCTTTGGAATTGCGGTGCCCCGGTGTCCCAGGCGTCGGGTAAACGGCTCGGAGTCATGCAACTTCAGCTCCCGGAACCCGGGGTCGGTACAACCTGGCCAGTTCCCGCTCGATGGAGACCCGCCGTGCCTATCAGGCGGATGGGCCGCGCTGCAGTGTCGGCCGCCCATCGGGAGGGTGCACGACGGCTAAGCGGTTCCTATAGGCTCTCTGCCGGGCGGCTGCCCGAGACCGGCGGCCGGGCCTAGGGCTTCGGTCGTTGGAGGGAGGTGCCGGAATCGGGTCGGGCGAGGCTGGAATCCATACGCACCAACCTAGCGGATCATGCGTATGCGGTTTTGCGCGTTAACGGCATTTATCGCGCAAAATTTTCCCTCGGACGAGTGGGGAAATGGGGGCTTTAGATGGCCTGGGGAAGTTGCCCCACCGTGGTGGGTAGCCTCAGGCCGGACCCGCACACCCCCTCGGGGACGAGGCGTTTGGGTCTGACGGCGGCGCTTCTGTCGGTGATGCGGAGGACGGACGGGCTGCTGCCGTCCGGGGAGAAGCCTCAGGCTGGGACGACCCGTTCCCATCGGACGACCGGGGCGGTGCTGACTATTACCGGCGTTTCTGAACCGAAAGTTACCGAACACCCCTATTTGGCATAGAGAAGGAGGCTCCCCGGGGGGAGCCTCCTTTCGGGGTTGTAGAGCGGTTGCTTTTCGTTTTTGTCGGTGGGCCTAGGCCTCCGGGCAGTCGTGTCGAAGATGCTGGACAGATTGTGGACTCGTCTTGGCGTAGTAGATGACGACTCTAAATCCGTCGTCGACGGAGAGTTCGGGTCGGAACACCTCGCAATCTGGGGCAACAGTCGTCGTTCGATGTACGTGTCGTTGTCGTCCATGGCGTACAACTCACCATGAAGAACGTCATCGTCACGCCATAGCGGTCCGAAGTGCTGTCGCCGGCGAGTCATCGTCAGCCGAGTCGCAGCGACTGTCGACTTGGGTGTCGTCGCCGTCCTTTCTCGGCAGCCACAGTAAACGGTGATGTTCTGCCTCGGTCTGTGCACCGGCAGTGTCGTCACCGTCGACGTAGGTGATCTGAACACCGTTGGCATCACGGCCCTGGTGTCATCCTCGTCTAGTCGAGTCGCCGTTCAGCGTCCTTACCGGGCTGCTCAGCGACCGCGTAAGGTCACGTCAGTTGTGCCCGTTGTTGACGATGTTGTCCAGCGACCAGTGCTCTGGCCATGCCGCGGCCGCGGCGGCTGCTGCTGGAACTGACGCTCGGGTCTTGTCGAGATTGCCACCGACTCTGACATTCGTCGCCATCACCTTCGATGTCTGTCACGTAGTCGGTGCCGTGACCGTCTGGTCAATCTCATCGTGACGATGGTAGGCGTTGCCGTTCTCGGTTCTGGCGGATACCGTTGCCGTACTGGTCGTAGAGGCGGAGAGAGACGCTGATGTTGACATCGTGGTTATCACCGTCCCGTCGACTATCACATAGTCGGTAGCCGAAACGATGGTCGTGTCTGGTGAGCACTGGTGTGTCCTCAACCCAGTTGATCGTGAAGGGCCCATGGTGTCTCACCGTCGCCGTCTTCGCCGTCGGCTCGGACCGTGAACGTGACCAGTCGACCACATCCTGGTACTCGTCGCTCTTGATGTTCCTGGGAGCATCAACAACAAACGTGACCGTACCGTCGTCGTTGGTGGTCCTGGTCAGCCTCATCGCTGTGTTCTCGGGTCGAACAATGCCCTTCGTCGGACGGCGGCCGGGTTGACACGGTGGGTTGACCATCATCGGTCGTCGGTCCGTCGCGGTCAAAGTGACCTCCCGGGTCCAGCCGTCACTTCGACGCCGACGCTCCACATCAGCGCAGTTGTCCACCGTCACCGTCTGTGTCTTCACAGTTGGCCGGAGTTGACGGTGACACGGAACTTCGTGGAGGCCAAGTTCACCGTGCTGGCCAGCCAGTTGGCCAGGAGTCCACCCTCTTCGTGTCACGGAGAGGGTTGGATAGTGGCTTCCTCGTTGATCGAAGTGCTGACTTCAACGTTTTCCTCGGCGGGTGTGTAACTCAAGATCCAGACCGACGTTGTAGTCGTCTCGTCCACGTTGAACTCGTCACCGGTTTCCTCGTCACCGATCCACGCATAAACAGGGTGTGGGTAAGACCCGAGGGTCATCAGTGTCGGTGGGACCGATGTCAGCACCGAAGAAGATGTTGCCGTTGCCGTCGGTCTGATGCATCATCGGTGTTCCACGTACAGTCACCCTCGACTGCTTGCCGTTGCACTTCCGGCGTCGTCACCGGAAGTCATGAAATGCAGCGGCTCGTCGCAGGTCCTCGCAGTTGTTCTGGAAGATGTCCACCAACTGATCGGACATAGGGCCGAAATCGTCATCCCGGACAGAGACCATCACAGTGGACACATATTCGCCGAAGCCCGAAGGTCTTGTCAGCCTGGATGCTCACACCAGCGGGGCGAGCGTTGGAGTGATCCAACACCGCAGCCATGAACTCGGCCATCGCCGCACGGGTGATCAAAGCCGACGGAGCATAAGCGGTGTCGGAGATACCCGAAGCAACACCCAACTCGTACAACTGGGTAATAGCGTCATACTGGTTCTTGCTCACCGAACCCAAGTCGGTGAACGGCGAACCGATGCTTGGCCTTCCTCTTCATCGTCCTCGTTCTTGACCGTCACCTTCTCGTTCGCACATCCGATCAGGCGTGTAACCATAGAACACGGTGTCGTCCAAGCTCGGGTCACCATCGGTCAACGGTGTCATCTTGTTCATCAACCGTGCGATGAACAACGCCATATTACCGCGTTTAACCGAATCGGCAGGCGAATAGGTGGTGGTCGAAGTGCCGGAGGTGATCTCCAACTGGCGCAACTGGCTGATCGCAGCCTGCGACTTGCCCGACAGCTCACCGGTGTCGGTGAAGCCGGTGTCACCAGCGTCGGGGACGTCGATCCCCACCAGGCCGGCCAGGCGAATCAGGAACAGCGCCATGTGCTCACGGGTCACTGACATCAACGGCGCATAGGTGGTCGCCGAAGTGCCCTTGGTGATCCCGTAATAGGCGATACAGTCAATGTCACCAGCGTTGCGTGACCGGAGGGAACATCAGTGAACCCCGCAGACGGCGCATCCACCGCACGCATCAAAGTAGCCTCGTAGTCCGGTTCCGGGTCCTCAGCAGCAACAGCCGGCGCTGCGACCAGCACACTGGCCAACATGGCCAGAGCTGCCAGCACCGCTACGTGCCGCCGAGAACGGTTAAAAAAAGCAAACATAAAGCTTTTTTCCTCTCAAAAATAGATTGCAATTGCAGTCGGAGGGGAACTCCACCAGCAAAAACAAACGCCGGCGCCTGTTCCCTCGACACCCTTCAAGACGCCACCCCCACCCGGGTGTTACCCGCCTGTGATAAAAAAGGGTCAGGGGCCGCCGAAACAAACCGGCGAACCCCCAACCGCGGTGCCGCAAGCTTGCTAGTTTGAGGCAACCCTAATTATACGAACCCCAAAGGGATCCTTTCGGACCCCGAGAAATTGTGTCCGGATAATGGCAGGGCTGGGCAGCTCGGGTAAATGCCTCGGCTTGCTAACACGAGGCGAACCCATTTGGACCCCCTCGGACCCCCGGCCTCGAGAGCGATTTTGTGTCCGGTAATTTTCTTTTGAGGACACGAGGGATTTCTTTAGGGGCGGCGGTAGTAGCGGGCCACCGCTCCCCGGTCGGCTGTCTGGGAACGGATATATCGAATGGCCGTTGTGGGTGATTGCCACCGTCCCGCCTGGCAGAGCTCGGGGAAGTTGGCGCCGGCGGCGGCCAGGTCCTGGGCCATGCCCACCCGCAGCGAATGGCCTGAGGCCGAAAGGCCCACCGCCTCGGCGCGGCGGGTGACCACCCGTCCTACTGAACGGCCGGTCAGATCGAACATCGAGGGCCTGGCGGCTATTTCTCGCCAGCGTTGCAAGGCTTCGGTGGCGGGGGGGCTGATCCACAGCACTGCTCCTTCGCCGGTCTGGTCGGTCTTGGAACGCCGCACGGTGAGCCTGCCTGAGCCGTCTTCCTCGACAGCCAGGTCGTCCCACTGCAGTGCTGCGGCTTCTCCTCGGCGTAACAGCCCGTCGCGCATTATCCACAGAAGCGCCGCGTCGCGGATGGCACGGCGTCCCCGGGGAGTGGCCGGGGTGGCCTCAAGTTCCACCACTGCCAGGATCCGAGCGAACCCATGAACGCGAAGCCCGGGCGCCTGGGACGGTGGGTCCGATCGGCGGGCGATCCCGCCGATCGTGGCGGACACCAACCAATCCTGCGCCGGATCAGCCAAGCCCTCCCCGCCGGCCAGCACCTGGAGGCTGGCACCCTCCCGATGCGCGGCCGACACTGCAGCACGGGCTATACGCACCGCAGAGATCCCTAGACCCTCGGAAGCCAGAAAAGAAAGCCAATCAGCCATGTCCCCGGCGGTGGCAGCCCGCCAACCATCCGACGGAGGCGGCTCCCACGTCTTCGGCCAAGCACCCCGACTGGTAGCCCAAGCGGCCCACCGGGCGACCATCCGCCGATAAGCACGACGAGTCTCAACCGCACGAGACCCCGCCAAATTGGCAGCCGTCTCCACCGACACCACTGCGACAGCGCGGGGTTCGGATGGGGGTTGAGCCAGGCGCATAAACTCTCCCGAAACCTACCCGACGGCAGAGACAAGTCGGCTGTTTTTCTTCTCGGGCTATCCCCTGGCAGTTACCGGACACGAAGCCGTGTTTCCGACTCAGATGGCCAGGTGGAGCCGGAGCGCGTCGTCGAGTTGGCCCAGATATCCCCAGGCATGTGACCGATCAGGTTGCCGACCCTTTCGACAGCGACCGATCTCACCTGTTCGGCTTGTGCCTTGGAATCGCGGTCTAGTCCCGTCTCGGCGGCGTCTAACAGAACCTGGAACGGGTAAACCCGTTTCGTGTTCGACGTGACAGGAACGACTGTGACAACCCCACGTCCAAGCCGTGCCGCAATCGTGTTGGCGCCGTCATTGCTGACGATCACAGCCGGCCGGATCCGGGCTGACTCGACACCGACGACGTTACCGAGATTCACGACGCGGATGTCTCCGCGACGCATCAACTAAACCCCGTCGGCAACGGTGGCATCCCACGCCTCGTTGTGGCCATGATCGGCCCACTCATCAAACGCCGCCGCGTAGTCCGATGACAACTCGGACAGGCGGAGAAGCCTTACAGCCCGCCGTACAGCAGCCGACCGGGACGCCTGGTGAACACGCTTGTATCTGTCGAGAAACTCGAGATCTTCGCTGGACAGACTGATACTGATCTTCATACCGCTAACCCTATTAAAAGTAGGAACCCAAGTAAGAAAACATCCGCATTGGCAGGGGCCGAGCAGTTACCGGACAGTTGGAGCGACCCTGGCCCGAAAGGGCCGCTACCCCGAGCAGCGGCACTCGGGGTGCTGCTCGGCTTCCACTCCCGAAATCTGGGGAATCGGCGGGGGAGCCCACCCGTCGGGCCAGCCGTTGGCTTCCAAGAACCGGAAGAACCCGGGATCCTCGAAGAACCCGATTAGCCACCAGATCGCCTGTTCCATCTCCTCCGAAGTCCACTCGGACCATTCGTCGTGGCCACAAAGACCGGAAACCCCCCCCAGGGAGCGGGCATAGGCCAGTGCCAGGTATGCCGGGCTCTGGCGGCCGCACAGCAGCTCTGGAGGCATGACACCGTAACTGAGTTCGTAGTTGTCCAGTTGCTGCAGCCACTCGACGGTGGTGCCGATCGAAGGCAGGAGATCGGGACTCGGGGTTGCCATTAAAAGAGGAGGCTACCGACGAGCCCTGCAAGTTACCGGACAGAAAGGGCTTGGCTATTAGACGACACGAGTGGACAAACCTCTCGGAAGTGTTATCGTCGAAGGCGTGACGTCAGATTCAACGCCGGGGGCAGAACCGCTCGTTTTGTACGGCTCGTTCGAAGAGGCCGGCTATCTAGTCAAGGCGTTCATGCCGGGAAGTTTTTCCCAACCGTGCCAGTGGACAATCGAGTTTTACGAACTCGACGACGCCGGTTCGGCACTAGAGAACCCGTGTCTCACCGAGACCCTCCCCATGTTCGCGAGCCGAGGTTCGGGCCGGACGTCGAGGACGTGCAACGCTTGGAAGACAAAACCGAGGAACTGCTCAAAGCCTTGGACAAAAGAGGGCTATGAGGCGCCGGTGTGCCCTTGCCAATCGTGACATAGCAACGCAAACGGTTCTTCCTGTCCGGCTCTGGCGGGACACCAGACAGCCCAACTAGCGCGGTCACGAGCCTTGCCACACCCGGCGGCCAAGCCGAAGATCACGGCGTTGCTGGCCGAGGACTCGGTGCTCGACTCGGGGGTAAGCCGGGGCATTTTCGGACTGGCCCAACGCGGGCTTATGAAGCTCGACCAGCCAGCCGGTTCAGGTTGTTAGCCCGCATCTCGGGAGAGGTGCGGTTCACTTACCTCCTTATAGCAAGCTTGCATTTACCATCGGGAGGCGGGCAACTCAACAAACGTCACACACACTGCCCCCGACAAGTATCAAGACCTTACCGGGGGTTAATAGACCGAGAAGCCCCCGTCGATGCGGATTTCGGCGCCGGTGGTGAAAGCGGAGGCGTCGGAGGCCAGGTAGACGGCGATGCCTTCGAACTCTTCGATGGTTCCCCACCGGGCCAAGGGGACCCTGTCGTTAATATATTGGGTGAAGTCGCCGCGGTTTTGTTCGGGTCCGGTCATTTCGGTGGCGATCCATCCCGGGCTCACCGCGTTGACTCGGATGTGGTGGGGGGCCAGTGACACCGCCAGGGTGCGGACCAGTCCCAGTTGAGCGGCTTTGCTGGCCGCGTAGTGGGGGAGATAGGGGATCCCGAAGTGGGCGGAGATGGAGGAGGTGACCACGATTGTTCCTCCGTCGCCCTGTTCGATCATGGCGGGGGTCACCGAGCGGATGGCCAGCATGGTTCCGGTGGCGTTGACGGCCATCACCTTCTCCCAGGCTTTTAGGTGCAGGTCGGGAAAGAGGGCACTTCGGCCGATGCCGGCGTTGGCGAAGATCGAGTCGACTTGTCCGAAGTGGTCGAAGGTGGCCGCCGCGGCCGCCTCGACCTGCTCTTCGGAGGCGACGTCGCAAGGCACCGGGAGAGCCTCGGCGCCCAGATCCTTTAATTGTTGGACGGCGGCCTGGTTGTATTCCTCATTACGTCCCCATATCGCCACTGCCGCGCCCGCCTTGGCCAGCCCGCGGGCCATCCCCAATCCGATCCCCCGGTTGCCCCCGGTGACCACGGCCACTTTGCCGGTCAGGTCGAACATTTTCATAGGAGGAGAAGGGTACCAGGGGCTAGATTTCGACTCGGGCGTCCTTATGATGTGAGGGAACAGGCGTTGGTGGTCAACCCCGGGAGGTAACAGTCGGACACGGGAGGATACAGCATGACGGCAATCGAGTTGCAGGAACAAAAGGACGAGGCCCAAGGCGACCTGAGGGAGCAGATCCATGGGGTCCGCTTGGAGGTCGAGAAGGTGCGCACCGAGATGGTGAGTCAGGTTGGTGGGTTGGAGATGAGGCCTCGGCGCCTTGATCGCTTTGATGGGCATGCTGGGCTGAGAAGGCACCGGCGTATCATGGGAGGCAGGTCCAAAAACTTCCCGCCTTTCCAGCGTGGGGGCGGGTGTTTTCTAGTACCGTGAACAAGAAGATGGCGGCTGGAAAGTCCGCTCTCTTGGTGTATAGAGATTCAGGAGAAAACAACAATGATTGGCAGTAGGAAGCGTTCTGTAGTAAAGGCGGCGGTGCTGTTCGCCGCTTTGGCCTTGGTGGCGGCGGCTTGTGGATCCGATGATCCAGAAGCCAGTTCCCTCAAGGTCGGTTTTTCCGGGCAGCCCGACTTCACTCAGATTATGAACTTCACTTGGTTAGATGACCTCAATACGGACCACGGCATAGACGCCGAGGCGATTATCTTCGAAGGAACCTCCCCGCCCTTCCGGGCCTTGGTTTCCGGAGATGTCGACATGGTGGTGGGACAGGTGCCTCCGGGCATTTTCCTGCGTGAAGAGACCGGCGCCGACGTGGTGATGATCGCCGGCGATGTCCAACAGTCGGACTACCTGTTGGTGTCCTCACCGGATGTGACCGAGTTGGAACAGTTGTACGGCCGCCAGATCGGCACCGCCGGACCGGGATCGGTTAGCACCTCGCTGTCGGTGGCCGCCCTCACCAGGGAAGGCATCAACATCGACGACCTCGAGTTTGTCGAGGTGGGTGGCACCGGCGCACGGATGGCCGCTTTGGTCTCTGGGCAGACCGCAGCTGGCGCGGCACACTTTGCCGAAGGCTTCAACGCGGTGGAGCAGGGTCTTTACCCGCTCTATGTGATAGCTGACGCGGTGGGCGCCTACCTGTTCCACGGAGTGTGGGTCGACCGGGCCTGGCTGGAGGAGAATCCCAACCTGGCGCAACTGGCCATCGACGGGTTCATCGACTCGGTGCGCTGGGCGAACGGCAACAAGGCCGAGTACATTGCAGCTGCTGCCGAAGTGACCGAGGGACTGTCCGATGCGGCCAAGAGCCGCGCCTATGACGAGTTCATTCGGATCGGGCTGTTCGCGGTGAACGGCGGTCTGGAGCCATCGCTTATGAACGCCACCATTTCCATCGAGCAAGAGGTGGGCAACCTGCCTCCCACGGTGGAAGATCCGGCCAACTGGGTGGTGACCGACTACGTGGACGACTACCTGGAGCGCAACGGTAGGCAGTAACGACTAACGGCGTTTGTTCTCCCGGTCGGTTTACGGCTGGGAGGAAAAGCCGCAATCCGGGGAGCGGTGTCCTTCTCCAAAGCGGGGAGGACACCGCCCTCCGATTGGAATTGGGCCCTTAGGGTCCCGGAGGTTGGAAGCTCTCCGGTGGCCGTGAGCCATCGGTGAGTTATCCCAGAAAGGAAAATGGATGGCCGCGGGTGACCGAATAGAGATCGACCACAACTATTGCTATCAGAGCGGCGAGTGTGTGCTTTTCGCTCCTGATGTGTACGAGTTCGACGATGAGGGGCAACCGACATTGGTGGAGGGGGGAGTCGAGAACGCCGCAACCGCCATGCTGGCCGGGACGGTGGAGAACTGCCCGTCGGGGGCGATTACCTTGACCTCCGGCTCGAACGGCTCGAACGGGGTGGGTGGCTGCTGATGGAAGGCGCCCAAGGCATGGAAGGACCGGCAGGTTTTGAGAGCATCACCCTGACCGGCTACGAAGCGGTCCGAGGAGCGCTTACCAACAACGACCTGTCGCGCAGCCTCGACCGGGAACGCTTCGAGACGGGCAATCTGAAAGAGGGCACCTTATCGGTGTTGCACGGCGCCGAGCATCGGGAACGTCGCCGCATGGAGAACCGGCTGTTCCGCCGGGATATGTTCGAGCTTTACGAGAACGAGATGTTTCCCGGCATCGTGGCGCACACGCTGGAAAAGTTCGTAGATCCGCTCGAGTCTGATCTGATGGAGATCGGGGGGCTCTTCAATGTGGTGTTGGCTTGCCGCACCGCCGGGATCGACTTCAACTGGGATTCGATCAACGATCGCCAGCGCCTTCGCTACTTTCTTCACCAGTTCGCGCTGGGAGGCGCCATCGACGCGGCCAAAGAAGACCCCGAGGTGATCAAGGCGCAGATGCGCAAAGTCTTCGCCGAGTTCCGCTCGGAGTTCATGACCGAGTCGCGAGAGGACCGGGCGTCGCAGGTGGAGCGCCGGGCAGCGGGGGAGGATGTGGACCTCTTATATGACCTTTTGACCACCTTGTTGGTCAACCAGCCCACCTCGGGGATGGACACCGACCTCATCGAGCGGGAATCCACTCTGTTTTTCTCCGCCGGCGCCCACACCAGCACGCAGACGCTCACCAACACCTCCCATCTGATCTTTGCCTGGTGCCGCGATCACCCCGAGGATCGGGAGCGGGTGGTTGACGATCCGGCTTTTGCCCAGCGGTGCGTCCACGAGGCGCTTCGGGTCCGTCCCACCAACCCGGGTATCCTGCGCCGGGCGCTGGTCGACACCGAGGTGGCGGGCAGGCAGGTGCCCAAGGGAGTGGTGTGCGTGCTCGACACCATCTCGGCCAACACCGACCCGGTCGCCTACGGACCCGACGCGGCGCTTTTCAACCCCAACCGGGAAGTTCCCGACGGGATTCCTCCCTATGGGCTCAGCTTCGGGGCGGGCATGCACTTTTGCATCGGACGGACCTTGGCGGTGGGCCTGCCGCAGCGTCGGGGAACGCCGCCCGGTGACAGCCACCTTTACGGGATGGTGCCGATCGCTTTGCAAGCGGTGTTCGAGCGCGGCGTGGGGCCCCACCCCGACAAGCCTCCCGTGCCCGATACCAAGACCAAGCGGTGGACCCGCTGGCTCAGCTACCCGGTGGTGTTCAACGGCGGTGGCTGACCTGTGAACAGGGGCGGCAGACGGCGACCGGCGGTTTCGCGACTTAGGAGGGATATTCTCAGGTTTGGAGCACTTCTGGATGGGGGAGAGGGCGCGCGGTCTTTATGAGCGTTTTCCCTTGTGGGTGCTCCTGGGATGCCTAGCAAAGTAGAGTTTGCGTTCCATCCTCACGCTGAATCGAGGTATCAGTGTTATCAGTACAGTCGGTAGATAAGCGGTTTACAGCCGAAGGCCCCTGGGTGCTGGAGAAGTTGGACCTGCGGGTGGGCCAGGGCGAGTTCGTATCCTTGCTTGGCCCCAGCGGATGCGGGAAGACCACCCTCCTCAAGATCGTGGCGGGCCTCTTGCCGCAAACCGGCGGGAATGTGTGGCTGGAAGGCAAGGAAAGCACGGGTCCTTCCCGCGAAAAGGCGATGGTGTTCCAGCATTTCAACCTGCTTCCCTGGCGAACCGCCATCAACAACGTGGCCTACGGGCTGGAGGTGCAGGGGGTTTCCAAGGCCGAGCGCCTGGAAAAGGCTGCCCATTTCTTGCGGCTGTTGGACCTGGATGGATACGAAAACCATTATCCGTCGCAGATCTCGGGAGGGATGAAGCAGCGGGTGGGGCTGGCCCGGGCCTTGGCCACCGAGCCCCGGCTGATGCTGATGGACGAGCCGTTCGGATCCCTGGACGCCCTCACCCGGGAGTACCTCCAGGACGAGTTGGCTCGGATCGCCGCCTCTCAGGACCTAACCGTGCTGTTCGTCACCCACTCCATTGACGAGGCGATCTACCTGTCGGACCGGATCGTGGTGATGGGAAATAACCCGGGCCGCGTGCTGGTGGAATACCAGGTGCCGTTCGAGCGTCCCCGCTCGACCACCGTAGTGCGGGCCGACCCGCGCTTTGCGGAACTGCGCAACCAGGTGTGGCTGCTTTTGGAGGAAGAGATCGGTAAGCGATGACCACCCTGGCTAGTGAAGTCCGCCTGTCGATCGGAGGATGGCGGGTTCAGCCCAGATTGGTGAGAGTGGCCTCGGTGGTGTTGGTAGTGGGCGCCTGGGAACTGGCGGGCCGGGCGGCGCCCCGCTGGGCGTCCTATCCGTGGGAGATAGGAGCGGCCTTCATTGACAATCTTGATCGGATCATCCCCGCTTTTGTGGAGACCTTCAAAGCGGTGGGAGTGGGATATGCCATCTCGGTGATCGGCGGCATCCTGGTCGGGTTCGGGATGGCGCGGATTCGGGTGGTCAAGGTGGCCTTGGATCCCTATGTGGCAGCCCTTTACTCCACTCCCCGGATCACCCTGATCCCCCTGGTCATATTGCTGATCGGGATCGGCTTCAACCTGCGGGTGATGATGAGTGTGCTCGCCTCCATCTTTCCCATCATCATCAACACCTACGCGGCGGTCAACACGGTCTCGGCCGAACTGGAGGAGACGGCCCGCTCATTCACCGCCAGTCGGTGGGACATCACCCGCACCGTGCTGGTTCCCGGCTCCATCCCCGGCATCTTCGTGGGGATGAGAGTGGGCATCATCAGGGCGCTGGTGGGAGTGATCGTGGCGGAGATGACCGCCGGAGCGGCGGGGGTGGGCGCTCTGCTCTTGACGTTCGGGCGCTTCTTTCAGTCTGAGAAGCTGTTCGGCCCGGTATTGCTGTTGGGGCTGGTGAGCATCATCCTCACCCGGTCGCTGCTGTACGCGGAGAGAAAGCTCACCCCATGGCAAGAATGAAAACTCCCGTCCTGGACTTGACCGGCCGGCGGACGCTGGTCGACTGGATGGTGCGGATCGGGTTCGCGGTGGTGCTGTTCGGCTTCTGGGAGATATCCACCCGCGCCCAGAGCCGCGCGCTGGCCGCGCCCCCCTCGGAGATACTGAGAGCCTTTTGGGAGCTCACCTTCGTGGAAGGGGTGATCTTTGCTGAGGCCCTGGTGACCGCCCGGGCGTTCTTCCTGGGTTTTGGAGCAGCGATTGTGATCGGGCTGCTGGTGGGGATGGTGATGGGCCGCTCCCGGCTGGCCGAGTACGTGCTGGAACCCTACGTGACCCTGATGTACGCCCTGCCGTCCATCGCGCTGATCCCGGTGCTGGTCATCTGGTTCGGCATCAACGACCGGATCCGGGTGGTGCTGGTGATCCTGGCCTCGGTGTTTCCCATCATCTACAACACCGCCACCGGAGTGAAGAACGTCGACGAGGAGTTGGTGGAAGTGGGCCGCTCCTTCTGCGCCACCCGACGCAAGATCGCCACCTCCGTGGTGATCCCCGGGGCGCTGCCGCTGATCTTCGCCGGTTTGCGGATCGGGCTCTCCCACGCGCTGGTGGGAGTGATCGGAGCGGAGATCATCGTGGTGATCACCGGACTGGGCGGGTTGGTGATCCGATACGCCAACAAATTCCAGATGGCCAACATGTTCGTCCCCATCATCTTCATAACGCTTCTGGCGGTGGCGATCACCGCCGGGATGAACCGCTTCCAGACCTTCTTCCGGCGTTGGGAAGTCCAAGACGAGTGAGGCGCTACGACGCGCTGCGGCGGACCGAACGAGGAATGACTTTTGGGGTGATGCTTCCCCATTTCGGACGGGAGGCGTCTCGGGAGCTTTTGCTTCGCGGCGCCCGGTTGGCCGAGCGGCTGGATTACGACGCGCTGTGGGTGCGCGATCACCTGATCTGGACGCCTCACCGCCACGAGGCCGCCGATCTAACTTTCTTGGACGCCACCCTCACTCTGGCGGCGGCGGCGGGGGTCACCCAGCGGATCAAGCTGGGGACCGCGGTGTTGATTCCCATCCGCTGGCCCCTCAAGAGCGCCAAAGAACTGATGTCGCTTGACTTTCTGGCCGGAGGGGACCGGGTGGTGGCCGGGATCGGCGCCGGCCACTTCGAGGCCGAGATCGAAGCGGCCGGGCTCGATCCGGATCGCAAGGTGGAGATCGTCACCGAGACCATCCGCATCTGGCGAGAGGCCTTCACGCAGGAGCAGGTGGACTTCTCGGGCGGGATGTTCCAAGTGGAGGCGGTGACCATGCATCCCCGTCCGGCGGGAGGTCTGCCCATCTGGTACGGGGGCACCACCCGCGCGGCGGTGCGCCGGGCCGCACAGTGGTGTGACGGGTGGCTGCCGGGGGGAATGCCCTTTCCCACCTTCGACGACCGGCTGGCTTATCTGCGGGAGAAGGAAGCCGAGTGGGGACGCCCGCCCTGCGTGGTGGGGGTGATCCCTCGCCTGCGCATCGCCCGCACCAAGGCCGAGGCGCTGGCCGGGCTGGATATTTCGGCGCTTTCCAGTTCGTCGGAAGGGAGCAGGTTCTGGATAGCCCCGCCGGGGGGATATCGCAGCTTCGATGATCTGCGCGGGATCTTGGTGGCGGGGGACATCCCCGAGATCGTGGAGCGGGTGGGCGACTTCGACGCCCGGGGCGTGGATCACTTCATGGTTGATCTGCGTTCGGATTTCGACCGCTTCGAGGAGTTGCTGGAACTGTTCGCGGCGGAGGTGATTCCGCACTTTCGGCGCGGTTGAACCCGTTTTCCCTATAGCCCGGGACGTTCTTTCCGAACTCGTTGGAGGAACAGGGTTCTGGGTTGTGGTGAAAGATTCGGGCCGGGGACTACGAGGGCTCGACGGCCGATCCCAGGAAGGCGGCGAAATCCGCTTCGCTCAACGATCCCTCCACCAGGTTGACCACAGCCTCTTTCATTCCGCCGGTGGCAGCGATGCGATAACCGTTCAGAATCAGGAAGGCGACCGCTACAGAATATCCGGTCCGTTTGTTGCCGTCCACGAAAGGGTGGTTTTTGACAATTCCAGTTGTGTAAGCGGCGGCTAATTCCACGATGTTCGGGTTGCTGGCATAGGCCAGTATCTGACGAGGCCGCGCCAGTGCCGATTCCAGCAGTCGCCGGTCTCGTATCCCCGGCGATCCGCCGTGATTGAGGAGAGCCTCGTCATGCAAGGCTATTGCCTCGTTCTCAGATACCCAGTTCGGCTCTTTCAAGAGTCGGCGAGTTCAGCCAGAACATCCTGGTGACGGGCTATCTCCGTTTGTATGAGGTCCCAGCGCTTTTCCGAAGAATGGATTGTCTCCCGCAACGGCGGAAAGTCCCTCCCCTGTTGGTCTTGGCCATCGCTGTTTGCGGAAGTGCTCTCATCGATTGGCTTTTTGATCTGTGCCATGTCGCTCCCCTTCTGGCAGTTGACGCCTATCCTAGATTCGCCCACTCGGGATGGGAGTGGAGGTTTGAGTCTGTGGGCGGTCCGGTGCGGTGGCGGATCTGCCAAAATGGGGAGCCTAGAAACTATCAAGGAGCGAACCGAACATGGAATTGGCTGATCGGGTGGTAGTGGTGACCGGCGGGGGGAACGGGATCGGAGAGGGTTTGTGCCGTCGGTTTTCTTCCGAGGGCGCCCGGGTGGCGGTGGTGGACCTGGACGGAGACGCCGCTGGCCGGGTGGGAGAAGAGATCGGCGGGTTGTGGTTCGGGGCCAATGTGGCCAACGAATCCGATACGCAGAGCGTTGTTACCGAAGTGGAGGATCGGTTGGGTCCCATCGACCTGTATTGCGCCAACGCCGGGATCGGGATGGAGGGGGGAGTGGAGACGTCTGATGAGGACTGGCAGCGCATCTGGGAAATCAACTTCATGTCCCATGTTTACGCGGCGCGGGCGGTGCTGCCCGGGATGCTGGCGCGCGGCGAGGGGTATCTGTTGCACACCGCCTCGGCGGCGGGGCTTTTGACCAACTTCGGAGCAGCGGCCTATTCGGTGACCAAGCACGCGGTGGTGGCGTTGGCCGAGTGGCTGCAGATCACCTACGCCGACCAGGGTTTGAAGGTCTCGACGCTGTGCCCGCAGTTCGTGTTCACGGGGCTTTTGGATGATCTGCTGCCGGCGGGAATGATGGCTATGGCGCACCAGGTGGGATTGTCGGCTGATCAGGTGGCCGAGGCGGTGGTGGAAGGCCTGCGGGCCGAGAGCTTTTTGATCCTTCCCCATCCGGAAGTGAGTGAGTACTTTGCAGGCAAGGCCACCGACTACGACCGTTGGCTGGCGGGGATGAGTCGGTTGCAGGCCCGGCTGGGGATCGAGGCGCCGTCGTTTTGAAGCTGCTGGTCGCCAATCGGGGCGAGATCGCCCGGCGGATCTTTCGCACCTGTCGGGAAATGGGGATCGGGACGGTGGCGGTGTTCTCGCAGGTCGATCGGATGGCCCGGTTCGTGGCCGAGGCCGATCTGGCGGTGAGTCTGGGGGGAGTCACGCCCGCCGAGTCGTATCTGCGCGGAGAAGCGATAGTGGAAGCGGCGTTGCGGACCGGCGCGGACGCTGTGCATCCCGGCTACGGCTTCTTGTCCGAGGATGCGGGCTTCGCGCAGATGGTGGTGGATGCGGGCCTGTTGTGGGTGGGTCCGTCTCCCCGGGCCATAGCTTTGATGGGAGACAAGCTGGCCGCCAAGCAGATCATGGCCGAGGCCGGGGTGCCGGTGCTTTCCTCGGTTCGGGTTGGCGATGACAGTGACGCCTGGTTGGATTCGGCCGCCCGTATCGGGTTCCCGCTGATGGTGAAGGCGGCGGCGGGCGGCGGGGGTCGGGGGATGCGAGCGGTTCGATCGCCGGAGGCCTTGATCGCCGAGGTGACCGGCGCCCGGCGGGAGGCCGAATCGGCCTTCGGAGACGGGACGGTTTTCTTGGAACGGCTGGTGGAGGAGCCCCGCCACATCGAGGTGCAGATCATCTCGGACACCCACGGGCTGACCAGGACGCTGTTCGAGCGGGAATGCTCCATCCAACGGCGGCATCAAAAGATTGTGGAAGAGGCGCCGTCTCCCTTCGTGGACGATGCGCTTCGCCAGGGCTGTCGGAGGCGGCGGTGGCCGCGGCGCGGGCGGTGGATTATGTGGGAGCGGGAACCGTGGAGTTCATCGTCGCCGACGATCGCAGCTTTTGGTTTTTGGAGATGAACACCCGTCTGCAGGTCGAGCACCCGGTCACCGAGGAGATCACCGGGCTGGATCTGGTGCGACTGCAGATCGAGGCGGCGCAGGGCGGCGATCTGTCCGACGCCCTGCGGGGAGTCTCCATCAACGGTCACGCCATAGAGGTGCGCATCTACGCCGAGGATCCGCAGGCAGGTTTTTTGCCCACGGCGGGGAAGATGGACCGGTTCGGTTTGGCCTCGGCGGGCATCCGGGTGGAGAGCGGGATAGAGGACGGGGACGAGATCAGTGTGCATTACGACCCGATGCTGGCCAAGGTGGTGGCTTGGGCGCCTCATCGCGACGAGGCGGCCCGGAGGCTGGCCGCAGCGCTTCGGCGGGCCTCCATCCACGGGCCGGTCACCAATCGCGACCTGCTGGTGCGGATCCTCGAGCATCCCCAGTTCGCCCAAGGTCGCACCGACACGGCCTTTTTGGTCCGCAATCCTCCCGAACAGTTGGGCAGGCCCCTTCCCAGCGACGTCGAGGAGCGATGGGCTGCTGCCGCGGCGGCGCTGGCTGCCCAGGCGGGGCGGCGGTCTTCGGCCGGGGTGCAGTCCACCATCCCCAGCGGCTGGCGCAACAACCCCTCTCAGTTGCACATGGTCGAATTCGTCGGCGAGCAGGGGCAGATCGAGGTGGGTTACCGGCTGGGGTCGGTCGGCGCCCAGGTAACGGTGGGAGGAGAGGCGATTGAGGTCACCGGTCTGGTGGGGTGCGGGGCGAAGCGGGTGGGTTTGGAAGTGGGGGGCGTGCTGAGGTGGTACGGCGTCAACCGGGTGGGGAACACCCACTACGTGGACGGACCGACGGGACTCTCCCGGCTGGTGGAGACAGAGCGTTATCCGTCTGCGGTCGGCCCCGAGCAGACCGGGTCGTTGCAGGCGCCCATGCCGGGGCGGGTGATTGAGGTGTCGCCGCAGGTGGGGGATCGGGTGGAGAAGGGACAGGTGCTGGTGGTGATGGAGGCGATGAAGATGGAGCACGGTCTGCGCGCTCCCCATTCTGGAAAGGTAGTCTCGGTTCTGTCTTCGCCCGGTCAGCAGGTGGAGGGCGGACAGGTTCTGGTGGTTATGGAAGAGAAAGGAGATTCAAATTGAGTGAGAAGCTTGGATTTATAGGGTTGGGGATAATGGGAGGAGGAATGGCCGCCAACCTGGTGCGGGCCGGCTATGACGTGGTGGTGTGGAACCGCACTGCCTCCCGGATGGCGCCGGTCATCGACCTGGGCGCCTCGGCGGCAGGATCGGCCCGGGAGGTGGCGGAGCGGTCCACGGTGGTGTTGATTTGCGTTTCCGACACTCCCGACGTGGTGGCGGTCACCGAGGGACCCGACGGAATCCTGGCCGGGTTGTCGCCCGGTTCGGTGGTGGTTGATCACTCCACCATCAGCCCGTCGGAGACCCGGCGACTGGCGAGCCTGGCCGAAGAGGCGGGGTCTTCGTGGCTGGACGGTCCGGTGAGCGGGGGAAACGAGGGAGCAGAGCTTGGAACCCTGTCGATCATGGTGGGAGGTGAGGCTTCGGACCTCGATCGGGTGCGCCCGTATCTGGAGGTGATGGGAAAGAACATCACCCACACCGGTCCGGTGGGCTCGGGGCAGATGGTGAAACTGGTCAACCAGGTGCTGGTGGCGGTGAACCAGTTGGCGGCGTCGGAGGCATTGTTGTTTGCCGAGATCGGCGGGCTGGAGTTGGAGTCGACTCTGTCGGCGGTGACCGCCGGCGCGGCGACTTCTTGGATGTTGGCCAACCGGGGCCCGCAGATGATCGTGCGGGATTGGCGTCCCGGTTTCACCATCGATCTGCAGCAAAAGGATCTGCGGTTGGTGCTGGAGGCGGCTGACGAATTGGGGGTTCCCCTGCCGGGAACCGCATTGGTGTTCCAGCTTTATCGGGCGTTGCAACACAGGGGCCTGGGAGCGGAGGGCAACCATGGTCTGGTGAAGGCCCTGGAGCACATGGTCGGCGAAAAGGTGGGGAAGGCTCCGCTGTAGTGGCGGGTATGCAGTCGGTGCTGGCCGATCTGGCCGGTGAGCAGGAAGCACTCGACAGCTTGGTGGCGGATCTGGACGAGTCCGGTTGGGCGACCGCAACTCCATCGGAAGGGTGGAATGTGACCGATCAGATCAGCCATCTGGCCTATTTCGACGAGAAGGCGGCACAGACGGTGACCGATCCCGAGGGGTTCGTGGCAATGGTGGCCGAGTTGATGGCGTCCGAGGATCCGTGGGGCGTTGAGGACGAGATCATGGCTACGGGTCGGGGGATGGAAGGGTCCGAACTCCTGGACTGGTGGAGAAGGGCGCGGGCCCAGTTGCATGCCGCCATGGGTGGGGCTGATCCCGATCAGCGGCTTCCCTGGTACGGGCCACCGATGAAGGCGCATTCCTCGGCGCAGGCCCGGCTGATGGAGAACTGGGCGCACGGCCAGGACGTGGCCGAGGCGTTGGGTGTGCCGTACCCGCTGACCGATCGCATCTATCACGTGGCGGAGTTGGGCATCAAGACCTTTTCCTGGAGCTTTCGCAACCGGGGCTTGCCGGTGCCCGAAAAGCGGGTGCGGGTGGCGCTACGGGGCTCGTCGGGGCGTACCCGGGTCTGGAACGACACCGCGCAAGCTTGTGTCACCGGCCCGCTTCTGGACTTCTGCCTGGTGGTGACCCAGCGCCGCCATCCCGACGACACCCGTCTGGTCATAGAAGGCAATCTCGCCGCCCGCTGGATGCAGATCGCCCAAGCCTATGCCGGCCCCCCCGGCCCGGGCCGTCCTCCCTCGGGGAGGACCTGATCACCTTGCTCAGTTGCTGATCGACCTAGTTTCCCGGCAGGCGGTTCAACAGGGCATAAGCCCTGGTTCAGGTTACAATTCCGGTGGTTGAAATGAGAGACAACGACGATGTGGCTCGGGAGAACCAGGCGTTACGGGACCGGCTAACCAGACTGAGTCAAGCCAGCCTCCGGATCAACGAGAGCCTGGATTTGGACAATGTCCTTGATGAGGTGTATACAGCGCCCGGACGCTGACCGAGGCCCGCTATGGCGGCATCGCTCTGGTAGATGAAGCGGGGCATGCGAAGTTCTTTGTCACCTCGGGAATGACCCCGCAGGAACACCGGGACCTTGAAATCCTGCCCGATGGCCTGCTGTATTACCAGGCCCTGGTAGATATGGAACAACCGCTGCGGTTGCCGGACTTCCATAGCTTCACACGGGGGCTGGGGTTGCCAGAGTTCTCCCCGCCGGGCAAATTCAGTGGCGCGTTGCCTTTTCTGGTGGCGCCAATCCGACGCCGGGGCAAGGGCGTTGGCTTCATCTTCCTGGCCATAAAGAACCCTGGCGGGGAGTTCACCCCTGAAGACGAGGAGACCCTGGTGATGTTCGCATCCCAGGCGGGGATGGTCATCGCCAATGCCCGCCGACACCGGGATGAACAACGGGCCAGAACCGATCTGGAGACTTTGATCAACACTTCTCCGGTGGGTGTCTTGGTGTTCGACGTAAGGACCGGGGACCTGGTGTCGGTCAATCGGGAGGCCGAAAGGATGATCAGCAATCTGCAGGAACCGGGACGGCCGGCCAAGGAACTCCTAGACGTTATAACGGTCCGGCGTGCGGAAGGGGGGAATTGCCCCCCTTCCAAGTGCTTTGCGACCAAGATGCTCCTTTCCGGGCAGACAGTGCGGGCCGAGGAGATCACCATCCAGGTTCCCGACGGCCGCAGCGTCAGCGCTCTCCTGAACGCCACCCCGGTGCGGTCCGATGATGGCACGGTGGAATCCTTCGTCATGACCCTGCAGGATCTGGCCCCCATGAGGGAAATCCAGCGGCTGCGAGCCGAGTTCCTGGGCATGGTGAGCCACGAGTTGCGCACTCCGTTGAGCACTATCAAGGGTTCCGCCGAGACGCTGCTCCAAGAGTCCTCTGATCTTCACCCCGCCGAGACGGCCCAATTCCACCGCATCATTCTTGATCAGTCCAACCAAATGCGGTTCTTGATCCGCGACCTGTTGGATGTTGCTCTGATCGAGACCGGTGCACTGCCCTTGGCCACCGAACCCACCAGCGTGGCGGTACTAGTCGACCAGGCCAGGACCTGCTTTCTCAGCGGAGGGGGCCGGCACAACCTCCACATCGATCTACCCTCCGATCTGCCGTCGGTGATGGCCGACCGCCGCCGCATCGTCCAAGTGCTGGACAACCTGCTCTCCAACGCTGCCAGGCACTCGGCCGACTCTTCGCCCATCCGGGTGACCGCCATGCTGGAGGGGGTCTTTGTATCGGTGTCGGTCGCCGACGACGGTGCAGGTTTGCCGGCCGAACGCCTGCCCCACCTGTTCAGGAAGTTTTCTCGGCTCCGCGGCAGGGATGGGGATAGGAACCTGGAGGGAACGGGTTTGGGCCTGGCCATTGGCAGGGGGATAGTGGAGGCCCACGGGGGTCGTATCTGGGCCGAGAGCGACGGCCCGGGCCTGGGAAGCCGGTTCCTATTCAATATTCCGGCAGTTAAGGAAACGCTCCTACCCGACCTGCACCCCGCGCTCGGAAACCACACCGCATCCGACCGGAAACGGATACTGGCGGTGGACGACGACCCCCATGCTCTCAAGTACGTTCGGGATGCCCTGACGAAAGCGGGCTACATACCCATTCTGACCGGCGATGCGGAGGAGATTGGCCGCTTGATGGAGGAAGAAAAGCCCCATCTGGTGCTGCTCGACTTGATGCTCCCAGGGACCGACGGTCTGGAACTGATGGAGAACTTCTTCCGCCCCTTAGACGTGCCGGTTATCTTCCTGTCGGTCTACGGCCAGGATGAGATTATTGCCCGGGCCCTGGCCCTGGGGGCCGTCGATTACATTGTCAAGCCCTTCTCGCCGACGGAACTGGGGGCCAGGATCGAGGCCGGCCTGAGAAGGCGAGAAGCGCCCCGCCCCGCCAAAAACGCCGAAGAGTATGTTCTTGGTGATCTTCACATCCACTTTGCAAAACGTGAAGTGACTATGGACGGACGTTCCGTGCATCTGACCGGCATCGAGTACCGGATGCTGTATGAGCTTTCAGTCCACGCGGGGCAGGTGCTCCCCTACCGACATCTGTTGCGCGAGGTGTGGGGTCCGGGTAACAGCGGTGACTTGCGGCCTATGCGGACGGTGGTAAGGAGCCTCCGGCAAAAGCTGGGTGACGACGCAAGCAATCCAAAGTACATTTCCACCGAGGCTCGCGTTGGCTACCTTATGAAGCTGGGCGAAATGGTGGGATCGGCGTCATAACCACGCCATGTGACCGATAAGGCGCCGCCTCGGCGCTGCCACAGTTCATGTCTTTGTTAAGTCGCGAAATTCGCGGGCCTATTTCCCCCCTGTCGGGTACCCTCCCCCGCCACCTCCGTTCCGTTGTGAAATCGCGTTGACCCATATCAGTAGGGAACCAGATTTCGTGTCTTGTAACCGCGGTCTGGTGAGCTCGGGACCAGGACCGCCATTTGTTTTGCGGCTGTGGCCAGTATGAGTTGGTTAACTGGCCGGGGTCAACCTCTGACCGGGGGTATTTTTCCCAGCTTCGGGTGATTCTGTGGGAGTTGCCCAACTCTGCGCCGGCCCTTCCGGGTCGTCAACGTTTGCTGGTTTCGTGGCGGGTTCGACCTAGAAGCGGATGGGTAATCCGCTGGTTATGAATGCGATGAGTCCCAACACCATTCCGATCCCCGCTCGTTTCAGCTTGTGATCCCGCCGTACGGCCACCGACCCCATCACCGAGGCGAGGGCGCCCAGGGCAAAGCTCAACCGGATGGAGTCCAGCGGATACACTGCCAGTGACGCGATGCCCACCACCAGAGTGGGGGTGGCGAGGGGGTTACCCCGCGGGGAGGACATATCGGGCGCCGCGCCGTTTACCGACCATTACCAGTTCGCCGTCGTCTCGCGATTCTCGGAGCAGGCGACTGGCCTGGTGTGGGTCGATCTCACACAATTGTGCGGCCTCCCTTCGCGAGATTGACTCTGTTTGCTTGGTGCAGGAGAGTAGTCGCCGACGGCGTTCGGCGCGCCCGGATTCTAAGACAATGTTGTCTGATCCCCAGAGCAACCTGTCGGCCGACGCTCCGGTGGTGATAAAGCTCTTGAGTCCGGACTGCACGGAACGCAATAGATCCTTCAGGGTGAGGGTCCGACCCGCCCCCCACGGTGGCGCGGGGGGCGGGTAAGACGGCGGGTTTGGTTAAGTCAGGCGGCGGGGATTTCCAGAATCCAACCGATGTGGATCAGGTTGGGGTTGGTCAGGGTGCGTCCGTCGGCTTGGGTATTGCCTTGGTTAAGGGCGAATATCTCTGGCCAGCGGAGTTCTGATCCCAGCAGGGATTGGGCGATCTTGCGCAGAGAGTCGCCGGGGCGAACCGTGTAGGAGCGGGTGCCGGCGGCCTCCGTCGCCTCCAGGGCGGTGATCCTGCCGCCGCCGTCGGTGGGATAGTCGTCGGCGCCGATCACGCCGCCCAGATCTCCTGCTATGTAGTTGGCGAGGGCCTGCTGGTAGGTGACTCCCAGCCGGGTGGTCTCCACTTCCGTCAGGGGATAGCAGTCTCCGCCGTTGGCCAAAAAGTCGACGATGGCCAGCATCACCGAAGCGCCGGGGACCACCGAACCGTCGCTGACGATCACAGTCCCGTCGTCAAGGGTGACGTTGCGCACCCGTCCGCCGGGTGATCCGATCACCGAGCAGTCGCCCGACCGGTCGACCTCCCGAGCCGCGGCGGTCGGATCGTAGTCGAAAGTGAAACCCGAGACTTGGGCAAACTGCCCGCCAGCGCCGGGCACGCTGCTCACCGCTTGCTCCAAGAGGGCGCGAAGGGTCTCGCGGGGCACTTCACCCACCACCACAAAGTTGTTGAAGGGGGCGATATCCCAGGTTATTCCGGTGGTGACGTCGCCGGCGGGGATTAGCGAGTCGTTGCGAATGCCGCCGCCGTTGGTCACCGCCACCTGGGGCGCTGAAATGCCGAAGCCAGCCGACAAATGAGTGGCTGTTGCGCGAATGGCGTCCGCCAACAGGTTCCCCACGTTGGTGTCGGTGGTGCGCACCATCGACCTGCGACCGTCCAAGTCCACCTGGCTCACGCCGATCACATCGGCGTCTATCTCGGCTACCGCCGCCGTCAGGGGGTCGATCACGCTGGCCTGCACTCCGGGGTCGGGGACAACATCGAAGCCCACTCCGATCGAACGTCCCGAGGAGCTGGTGATGTTGCCGTCGGCGTCGAAGGTCACCGACAGTTCGCCGATGCACCGGTACCCGCCGGGAGCGGTTATCACTGGCACCTCGGTGCCCGACGCGTCGGTGATCCTCATCGGATAGACGTCATACGGCTCCTCGTCCGGCATGCAACTGTCGCCCTCGTTGCGCAGCAGGTCGTCCCCGCCACCGGCTATCACCACGTCCACGTCGGTGAGGTCTGCGACCAACGCCACCTCTTCCTCCACGTCCTGGAGATGGCTGACCAAGATGATCTTGTTTACTCCGTCGGCGGTCAGTTTGGCGGCCTCCGCGGCCACCGCCGGCAGCACTGCGGAAACTACGACATTGCGAGGACTCGAGATGTTCCCCAGCCAGGGGGTCACGGCGCCGATAACTCCGATCCGCTCGCCGCATGGGGAGTTTCTCTCCGTAACCGACCACCTCGACTCTCCGTAAACCAAGAGACGATGAAGGGGGTAATCCTCGGCGATGGCCCGATAATCCTATGGTGTCCGGATCTCTCCTTGTGATATATGGCGCCGCGGCTGTCCAGGCTCCTCAGGATTGGTTCCGGCGGCGCTGCCAGCGAACCGATTTGCTGCGGGTAAAATGTCGGTGGGATGAGCCAAATACCTCAATTCGACTGTGTAGTTCCCGCCGATGCCCAACTGGGGGAAAGCCCGGTTTGGGATGTTGACCGGGAAGTGCTGTGGTGGGTGGACATCAACGGCCGGGCCATCCATTGTTATGACCCGGTCGCCAACCAAGACCATTCCAGCCCGGTGCCTCGCAAACCCGCCGCCTTGGCGGTGCGCCGGGACGGGGGGTTGGTGGTGGCCACCGACGACGGCTTTCATGGGTTCTGTCCCGACTCTGAGGAACTCAACCCGCTGGCACCGGATCCCGAGCCGGATCTGCCTCGCAATCGACTAAACGACTCGCGCTGTGATCGGCAGGGGCGATTCTGGGCGGGGAGCATGCACGATCCGACCTCCGACAAGATCGCGGCGGGCCGACTCCACCGGCTCGATGCGGATTTGAGGGTAAGCACCTTTTTGACCGGCCTGGGGGTCTCCAACGGGCTGGCGTTCTCGCCCGATGGGCGCACCATGTATCACGCCGACACCTGGGCGGAGACGGTGTGGGCCTTTGACTATGACCCCGACGAAGGCGTGCCCACCAACCGGCGGGTGTTCGCGGAGTTTTTCGATGTGGCCGGCCGTCCCGACGGGGCGACGGTGGATGCGTCGGGGTGCTACTGGGTGGCGCTGGTGCGGGGAGGGCAACTGGCCCGTCTGAATCCTCGGGGAGAACTCGACCGGTTGATTCGGTTCCCGGTGAGCGTCCCCACCATGCCGGCCTTCGGGGGGTCGGGTCTGGGCACCATGTTCGTTACCTGCCTGGGCGCCGGAGCGGTCTCCCCGGAGGAGGCCCAACCGGGCCTCGACGGCGGATTGTTTGCCTTTGATCCGGGATGCTCAGGTCTTCCTGAGCCGACTTTCGCGGGATGATTCGCAACCTCACCAAGGCCAAACTGGCTGCCGGCGAGACGGTGGTGGGGTGTTTTCTGAGGCATGCCGTCCCCGATTTGGCGGAATACCTGGCGCTGTTGGGCTGGGATTTCGTGATTTTCGACGGCGAGCACGGTCCGGTGGAAGCGACGGACATCTCCGACCTTTCCCGCGCTGTGGAGTTGCACGGCGTCACTCCCATCGCCAGGGTGCCCGCCAATGTTCCCCATTCCATCCTGCGTTTTCTGGATGCCGGGGCTCACGGGGTGCATGTCCCGTGGGTGAACAGCGGGTCCGAGGCCGAGCAGGCGGTGCGTTCGGTCAAATACCACCCCCGGGGGGTGCGGGGGCTGGCCGGCAACCGTAGGGGCGGGTACGGCATCACCGATCCCCTCGATGAATACATCGCCCGGTCCAACCGGGAGACGCTGACCATTATTCATATCGAGACCCTAGAGGCGGTTGAGGCTATCGATGAGTACCTGGAGGTCGACGATCTTGATGTGTTGTTCGTGGGACCCACCGACCTCTCCCAGTCGATGGGGCTGGCCGGCCAAGGGAACCATCCCCGGCTGGTGGAGGCCATCGACAGGGTGGCCGCGGCTGTGGCCGGTTCGGATAAGGTTTTTGGGATCTACGCCGGCACTGTGGAGGCCGCCGAGGAGTGGATCGGCAAGGGCGCCCGGTATATCGCCACCGGCATGGACGGTTTCCTCAAAGACGCAATGACCCAATACCTGGCGGGCGTCCGCCGGGTGTGATCACCTCACCAGCCTGAGCAGTCTTTGAGCTCGGGGGTCGAGTTCGGAGTCTTTCCTCCACACGCCCTCAATCCTGCGAAGCGCCACCAGTGGGCCTTCCGCCAAGGGGAGGGCGTCACTTCCCGAAGCCGCCACCTCCTGGGGGAGGACCGTGCGAGCGTAACCCAACACCGCCATCTGGCGAAGCATCCTCGGATTGGTGGATTCCAAGGCGACCTGGGGTCTGATGCCCAGTTGCGCCAAGCCCTGGTCGACCAACAGGCGGGTGCGGGAGCCGGGAGGAAAAAGCGCCCAGCCCTCCGGCTCGGAGTCGGATCCTATCGGGGAGTAGATATGCATCCGCTCAGCGGTGATGGGCACGCAGTTGTATCGGGGCCCGGCTGGTCCCACCACGAAGGCCAGGTCGATCTGATAGCTGTCCAGCATCGACAGCAACGCTGCTGAGTCAGCCACTACCAGTTGTAGATCGATGGTGGCGTGCTCTTCACGCAATTGCGATAGACCGGCGGGCAGCGTGTAGAGCCCGGCGGTGTCGATCATCCCCACCCGTAAGGTGCCCACTTGCCCTCGTTCCCAACTTTCGAGCCACCGGAGCAGGTCGATGGTCTGTCCGAGTACATGGTCGGCGTAACGCGCCGCCCGCTCTCCCGCTTCGGTGAGCACCCGTTGCCGTCCCTGTTTCCTGAACAGGGGGGCTCCCAGACGTTTGGACAGCTCAGCCAGGGAATGGGAGAGAGCGGGTTGGCTGATCCGCAGCTCCAACGCCGCCTCGGTGAAGGAGCCGCGTTGTTCTACCTCTAGGAGGTATCGCAGGCTTCTGAGGTTGAGAGAGGGGATATCCATAAATATATTCTATCAATAGTAATGTAACCATCTATTTGACTAATCGAAATGATTCTGGCAAACTACGTCAGTCAAACATGAAGGGCATTTCACAGTGAAAGAAATAAGGGTTGCGATCGTCGGGGTGGGCAACTGTGCCTCGTCCCTGGTGCAGGGAGTCGAGTTCTACCAGGACGCTCCGGTCGATCAAATGATTCCCGGGCTCATGCACGCCACACTGGGCGGATACCACATCAGCGACATTCGGTTTGTGGCTGCTTTCGACGTGGACGCCACCAAAGTAGGCCAAGACCTGTCCAAGGCAATCGCCGGGGGACAGAACAACACCATCACCTTTGCTGATGTATCGCACCTGGATGTCACCGTGCAGCGAGGCCCCACCCTGGATGGGATCGGGTCCTATCTGGCCGACCTGGTGGAGGAATCGGCGATTCCCGAGGTGGATGTCGCAGAGGAGCTTCGGAAGGCCCGGGTCGACGTCGTGGTCTCCTATCTGCCGGTCGGATCGCAGAAGGCCACCGAATTCTATGCGGAACAGGCTATGGCGGCAGGTTGTGCCTTCGTCAATTGCATTCCCGTGTTCATCGCCCGCACCCCCGAATGGGCCGACCGGTTCCGCGCGGCGGGAGTTCCCATCGTGGGCGACGACATCAAATCACAGGTGGGCGCCACCATCTTGCACCGCACCCTGGTGAACCTCTTCCAGGACCGGGGGGTGAAGGTGGACCGCACCTATCAACTCAATTTCGGCGGCAACACCGACTTTTTGAACATGCTGGAAAGAAGTCGGCTGGTGTCGAAGAAAGAATCCAAGACCAAAGCGGTCACCAGCCAGTTGCAGACCCGAACACCGGTGGAAGATGTCCATATCGGTCCTTCGGATCATGTTCCCTGGTTGACCGACCGCAAGTGGGCGCACATTCGCCTGGAGGGAACCGCCTTCGGTGATACTCCCCTCAACGCCGAGGTGAAACTGGAAGTTTGGGACAGCCCCAACTCGGCGGGGGTGGTGATCGATGCGCTTCGTTGCGCCAAGTTGGGTCTGGACCGGGGAGTGTCCGGTCCGCTCCATGAGGCCAGCGCCTATTTCATGAAGTCGCCTCCCCAGCAGATGCGAGATGAACAAGCACGTGACGCATTGGAGGCTTTCATTGTGGGCAACGTGGAGGTGTAACCGACTAGGCCCTTGTCAAAAATTTAGACCGGCGGAAGGCGGGCTCACTGCTTTGGGGGAAACCTACCTCTCGCGAACCCTCGTCTCCATTCGCGAGAGTTCACCCTTGGTAGGCCCGCCTCGCCGCCCTTCTTTAAAGATTGGCAAGAAAACCGCCGGCCAGGTCTTGAAGGCCGGCCCGTTCCTGGCACATACTGCCAGAAGCTACAAACCCGTCCCGTTCGGGGCTCCGGAGCTCCCTCGAACCGCTTGAGGTCAGGTCGACGACAATCCATCAAGGCAGTTTTTCGCGACTTCAATATGGTCGGTGGTGGCGGGGGAGGGCCCAAACGGGAACCTTCCCGTCCCGGAGAAATTTCGCGGCTTTTTGTGAAGCGGTGCAAGCCGCCCGCCGGTTGTGGGCCGTCTTACCTGGCCGAGGGTGGCTACCGGGTTGCTTCGTCGATAGCCTGCCATACCCGGGAGGGAGTGAGGGGCATGTCGAGGTGGGTTACTCCCAAGGGCCGCAGGGCATCGAGGACGGCGTTTTGGATGGCGGGGGTGGCGCCGATGGTTCCCGCCTCTCCGATGCCTTTGACCCCCATGGCGTTCTGGGTGGTGGGGGTGATGGTGTGGTCGATCTCGATGGATGGCAGATTGGCGGCGGTGGGCACCAGATAGGTGGTGAGGTTGCTGGTGAGCGGATTGGCCTCCGAATCGTAGAGGACCTGCTCCAACAGCGCCTGCCCGGCGGCCTGGGCCACTCCACCGTGCACTTGCCCGTCCACCATCCGGCGGTTGATGATCCTTCCGCAGTCGTCCACCGCCACGTGGCGCAAATAATGCACGTCGCCGGTCTCAATGTCCACCTCTACCACCGCAATGTGGGTTCCGAAAGGAAAGGTCGCCTCCGGCTGGTCGAGGGATAGCTGCGAAGACAGCCCCTCGTTGCTGACCCGCGCCAACTCTCCCCAGGTCATCGCGGTGTCGGGCGAACCGGCCACCGCCACCGTCCCCTCCTTGGTGATCACCACGTCCTCCAGCGCGGCCTCCTGCAACTCTGCAAAGAGCTTCCTCGCCTTTTCCACCACCTGCTGACCGGCTTCCAGGATCGCCGACCCGCCCAGCTGCAAAGAACGGGATCCCATGGTGCCGCCCCCTTGGGCCACCCGGCCCGTGTCGCCCTGGATGTAGATGATCCGATCCATGGGGACCTGCATCACTTCGGCCACGATCTGGGTGAGGGAGGTTTCGTGACCCTGCCCGTGGGAGGAGAGGCCGGTGGCCAACTCAATGATGTTGTCCTCGCGGACAGTGACCGAACCCCACTCGCTTCTCCCCACGGGGGCGGTGATCTCCACATAACTGCTGATTCCCACTCCCAGCCGCCATTGGTCGCCCCGCGCCACCCGCTCGGCTTGTTGTCGGCGCAGAGCCTGGTAACCGACCATCTCCAGGGCCCGATCCAGCGCTTTCTCATAGTTACCCGAGTCGTATAGCTGATTGGTGGGGGTCCGGTAGGGGAACTGATCGGGCTGCAGGAAGTTGCGCCGACGGATCTCGGCGGGGTCCATGCCCAGTTGGTCGGCCAGCAGGTCCATGCACCGTTCCAGAAGGGCGGTCGCCTCGGGCCGGCCCGCTCCCCGGTAGGCGTTGATGGGGCAGGTGTTGGACACCACCGATTGATAGGTGAACTGCACCCGGGGAATGTGGTAGGCGCCGTTGGCCACCATGATGCTGAATTCGGGGAGAAACGCGCCGAAATACACATAGGCGCCCGATTCGGCCACCACATGCACCCGAAGCCCGGTGAGCGTCCCGTCCCGGCGGGCGCCCAGTTCCACGGTTTGGTGGTGACCACGACCGTGAGGAAGGCTCAGCAAGTTCTCCTCGCGGGTTTCCTGCCAGCGCACGGGTCGTCTCAGACGGTAGGCGGCGGCGGCACACAGGATCTGCTCGGGCATGGGGGCGATCTTCACCCCGAACCCCCCGCCCATGTCAGGCACCCTGAACCGCACCAGATCACGGTCGATTCCCAGACTGCGGGCAATGGAGTTGCGGTGAACGAAAGCGTTTTGGGAACCCGCCCAGACATCCAGGCGCTCCTCATCGGGGACGGCCAGGGTATTGCTGTTCTCAAGGGGAACCCCGGCCACCCTTTGGTTGTAGAACTGGGCGCGGATCACTACCTCCGCCTCGGCGAGGGGATCTTCGGTGGGGTCGGTGATGCTGGTGTCGAGTGCCACGTTGGTTCCCACCTCGGGGAACAGCAGCGGGGCGCCCTCGGCCATGGCGTCGATGGGGCTGGTCACGGCGGGCAGGGGGTCAATGTCGACCCACACCATCTTGGCGGCGTCGGCGGCCTGCTGATTGGTTTCGGCAATCACCACCGCCACCGCCTCTCCGGTGAAACGCACCCGGTCAGAAGCGGGCACCGGCTGGCTGAAGCCGGGGTCGGCGCCTGGTGATCCCACCGGCAGTGACCGCAATCCCAGGTCGGCCGCGGTGAAGACCGCCACCACCCCCGGAGAATCCAAGGCCTCCTCGATGTCGATGTCGGTGATGATCCCGTGGGGGAGGTCGGAGCGCACCACTTTCATCCACAGGGCGTCGGGTCGGGAGATGTTGCCCACGAACCGTCCCCGTCCAGTGATGAGCCGCGGGTCCTCCACACGCTTGACGGCCGCGCCGATAATGGAACTCTGCATCCCGCCCATAGTAGACCTGGCAGGGGACCCGAGAATCACCGACCGTGGAAGGCGCGGACGAGCTCTAGTAGGCGGCCAGCTTGCGAGCGGCGGTGACGATCTTGGCGGCGTTGGGCCGGTAGGCGTCCTCGAGGGGAGGGCTGAACGGGACGGGAGTGTCAAGGCCGCCCAGTCGGGTGACCGGGGCGTCCAACCACTCGAAACAGTCTTCGGCGAGGCGGGCGGCCACCTCGGCGCCCACTCCGGCCAGCCGATTGGCAGAGTGGACCACCAAGGCTCTAGAGGTGCGGGTGACGCTGTCGGCGACCGTGGAGAAGTCAAGAGGCTTCAGGGTGCGCAGATCCACCACCTCCGCCTCGATTCCCTCGGCGCTGAGTGTCTGGGCGGCCGAGAGCGCCTGGGGGACCTGAGCGCCGTAGGCAATGATGGTGAGATGGATGCCCTCTCTGACCACCTTGGCTTTCCCGATGGGGACCAGATGCTCACCGGTGGGCACCGGTCCCCGCAGCGACCGGTACAGCGGCTTGGCCTCGAAATAGATCACCGGGTTGGGGTCGCGAATCGCCGCACACAAAAGGCCCTTGGCGTCGGCGGGATTGGAGGGCGCCACCACTTTGAGGCCGGGGGTGTGGACGAACCAGGCTTCGGGATTCTGGCTGTGAAAGGGACCCGAGCGGATCCCGCCGTCGGAAGGAGCACGGATCACCCAGGGGACCGCACCTCCGAAGCGGTAGTGGATGGTGGCGGCGGATTGGACGATCGAATCGAATCCCGAGGAGATGAAATCAGCGAACTGCACCTCAATGATGGGACGCAGGCCCATCAGCGCCATACCGTTGGCCATGCCGATGAACGAAAGCTCGGCGATGGGAGTGTTGATCACCCGGCGGTCTCCGAAACGGGCGGCCAACCCCTTGGTGACCTTGAAGGCTCCTCCGAATTCGCCCCCCACATCCTCGCCGAGCACCAGCACGGCGGGGTCTCTGTCCATTTCGTGGGCGATGGCGTCCGAGATGGCCTGCAGGTAGGTGAGTTCTCTCATGCATAGACCCGTTCTGTGACGGTGCCCGGATCTGGCCAGGGCGCGGCCTCCGCCTCGGCCACCGCCGCTTCGATCTCGGCCTCGGCCCAGGCGTCTATCTCGTCCAGGCGGGTCTCATCGGCCACTTTCTCTTCGGTGAGTTGCCGACGGTGCAGAATCAGCGGATCACGGGCCGCCCACTTTTCCAGAAGCTGCGGGGGTACGTATTCGGCGCCGTCGTGGATGGCGTGGCCCAGCATGCGCATGGTCCGCGCTTCGATGACGCTGGGTCCGCCGCCCTGGCGGGCCTGGTCCACGGCGGCTTTGATAGAGCCGTACATGGCTTCCACGTCGTTTCCGTCCTGCCGGTGGGCGGGGAGTCCATAGCCGGCGGCTCGCTCGGTGATGTCGAAGTTGGCCATCTGCTGGTCAAGGGGAGTGGAATAGGCGTATTGGTTGTTCTCGATGATCAGCACCAGGGGCGCTTGGTAGAGAGCGGCCATGTTCAGCGACTCGTGATAGGAGCCGGTGCAGGTCCCCCCGTCGCCCACCACGGTGAGCGCCACCCGGGGTTCGTTGCGGTATTTGAAGGCCATCGCCACCCCCAGGCTGAGGGGCAGTTGCTGGGGAATGTGGGAGACGTACCCGATGATCCCCAGGCTCAGGTCTCCCATGCCGTGAAGATTGGCGTCCCTTCCCCGGCTGGGACCAATCTCCCTGCCCAGCAAGTTGCCGAACACCCTGGCCGGGGTCATGCCCCTGACCAGATAGGCGCCGACGTCGCGGTGCATGGGGGCGATGACATCGTCGGGACCCAGGGCCATTCCCATCGCCACGCTGATGGCTTCATGACCTTTGCCGCTGAAAGTGCCCCCCAGCCCCCTTCCCTGTTTCCACATTGTCACCATGGTGTCGTCCAGAGTGCGGGTGAGGCGCATCCACCGATACAGGTCGATGCGCAAACTGTTGGGCAGGGCGCCCGACTCGGTTTCCTCTTCGTCGGAGGCCTTGGTGAAAAGCGCCTGGTGGATTCTGCTGCTGAGGTTGTCGGAGTTCATTTCAGCAGTGTTCCCACCAGCCGGCGGGAGACGATGGCGATGCCCACCCCTCCCATGAGCAACAACACGCCCACGTGCACGACCAGCGTCCAGTCGAACTGACCCAGGGTGAAGGCCCTCAACAGTTCCGTTCCGTGATAGAGGGGAGAGATCTGCATTATTGGTTGAAGAAAGGGCGGGTACACACTGAGAGGATAGAAGGTGCCGGAAAAAAGGAAAAGGGGCAGGATCACCAACTGGATCATGTCGAAGTCGTGCCAGGTGCGCATGAAGGTGACCGCCGCGAAACCGGCGGCCGAAAATGTGAAACCCACCAGGAGAGCGCCGAGCACCGCGCCCAGCGCCCACGGCGAAGAGGTCAATCCGGTGATGTACATCAGCGCCAGGAAACCGAGGGAGTAGATACCGGCTCGCAGCTGCGCCCACAGAATCTCTCCCACGGTGATGTCCGCCACCCGCATGGGAGTGGCCAGGACGGCGTCGTAGGTGCGGTTGTAGTGGAGTTTGAAGAAGATGGGGAAAGTGGATTCAATGACCGCCCCGTTCATGGCGGAGGCGGCCAGAAGACCGGGCGCCACGAACGCGGCGTAGGTAAGGGTCTGCCCATCGGTAGTGGTGATGTCTCCCACGAAACTTCCCAAACCGACTCCCACCGCGAACAGGTAGAAGATCGGCTCGCCGAACCCGGCGACCACCACCAACCAAATGTGCTTGTAAACCAAGAGGTTGCGCTGGAGAAGGCGACTGGCGCGGCGGGTGGGACGGGACTGGGGCGGAAACAGCCTGGCCAGAAGCAGACTCATATGATGAGCCTCCTGGTGAGCTGGCGGGACGCCGCCCACCATCCTGCCGTCGTCGCCGCCAGCAGATAACCCACCTGCGTCCATACCGAGAGGGTGAGGGGAGTCCCGATGACGATCCAACGACACAACTCCACGCCGTGCCAGGCGGGACTGATCATCACCAAGGGCTCCAGGAAGTCAGGGAGTTGATCGATAGGGAAAAAGGCACCCGAGAACAAAAACAGGGGGATGATGCTGAATCGGAACACGGCGATCATCGTCGAGTCCTCTTTGATCCAAGCCGCGAATGCAGCCATGGGGGAGGAAAAAGCCATGCCGGTGAGCGCCGCGGCCGGAACGGCGGCCAGGCTTTTACCGAAGGGCGCTGCTCCGAATATCCAGATCACCACGGCAAAGGCGGTGGAGACGAACACCAACCTGATGAAAACCCAGATCATCAAGCCGGTCAGCAGGTCGTTGGGGGTGATGGGAGTGGAAATCTGAGCCCAGTAGTTCTTCCGCCACTTGACCCCGGTCCGCACCGGCCAGGACGATTCCGTAATAGCGGTCTGCATGGCGGAGGCGGCCATCAACCCGGGAGCGAGGAAGGTCAGGTAGCCGCCGTCTCCCAGGACCTGATTGGCGTTCCGGTCGATCAGGGTCCCCAGGCCCATTCCCATGGCCAACAAAAAGAGAATGGGACGCAACCAAGTGGTCAGCACCGTTCCCCGCCAGGTGCGCCGGTAGAAGCGATATTCTGCTTCCACCACCAGCAGCGCCCGGGGGGTGTTCATTCGATGAGTCGACGGCCGGTGAGTCGCAGGAATACATCTTCCAAAGTGGAGCGACGGATGAGGGTTGAGATGGGGTGAACCCCCCGTCGGCCTAACCTGGCGGCGGTTTCATCGGCGTTTTGGGTGTAGATCATCACCCTGTCGGCCAGGTTCTCGGTTCGTTCGGCCACTTCCTCGATGATGGGCATGACCCGCTGATGGGCATTGGCCTCGAAACGCATCTCCAGCACATCCCGGGTGGAATAACGCTTGATGAGATCCCGGGGGGATCCCTCGGCGACGATCCGTCCTTTGTCCATCACTACCAGCCGGTCGCAGAGTTGCTCGGCTTCGTCCATGTAATGGGTGGTGATGATGAGCGTGACACCTTTCTGCTTGAGTTGATAGAGACGATCCCAGACCACATGACGAGCCTGGGGATCGAGACCGGTGGTGGGCTCGTCGAGTATTAGCAACTCGGGCTGGTTGATCAGGCCGCGGGCGATGATCAGCCGTCGTTTCATTCCGCCCGACAGGGGATCCACCCGGTCATCGCGTCGCTCGGTGAGTTGAACGAACTCCAACAACTCGGCGACCCGGCGGTCTATCTCGGCGCGGGCCATGTTGAAATAGCGTCCGTAAGTGAGGAGGTTCTCGTAGACCGATAGCTCCCGGTCGAGATTGTCATCTTGGGGGACCACCCCCAATCGGCCCCGAATCTTTATCCCCTCCGTCATGGGGTCCATCCCCAGCACCCGCAGATGTCCGGAAGTGGGAGGAGAGACGGCGCCGATCATCCGCATGGTGGAACTCTTGCCTGCTCCGTTGGGTCCCAGGAATCCGAAAGCTTCGCCGGCGTTGATGCCAAAGTCGATGTTGTCGACCGCGGTGAATTTTCCAAACTTCTTGGTTAGCTGTCTTCCGACCACCAGTGATTCGAACATTCGAAATAGGCTACCCGTGCGCGGGCAACGCAGGTCTTCCTGGACCCTTCTCCTCTAGGGGGGTCAGGAAGAGGACTCGATGCGGACCGGGTCGCCGACGCGGATGATTCCACCTGTTACCACCTGGGCGGCGATGCCTGCTCTTTCGATCAGAGCCTCTCGCGCCAGGGGGCCGACCGTCTGGTACATCCGCTCACACGGAGGGCAATCCCGCCATACCGACAGGGTCGCTTCACCTATGTGGATGAGCGTTCCGGTGGTGCGGGGAAGGCGTTCGGTGTCCACCGTGATGTTGCGGCGGGTGGCCCCCGGTGGAATGGAATATCCCAACTGATCGGCGGCGGCGGCCAACTCTCCCTCGGCCACCATCGTCACATTGCGGGTGGTTCCCAGGTATCGATCACCTTCCAAACCCTTTCCTTCCACCGCCCGGACCTCGGAGATGGGGGTCAGGTCGCCCCGGTGGGCGGAGGCCAGGTGAATGTGAGTAACAGAGGCCATTCGCTTAGCTGCAGCCGAGGGAAGCCCCGCAGTTGAGGCAGCGATAGCAACTGCCGTTGCGGACGGTGATGTGTCCGCACTCGTCACACATGGGGGCGTCTCCCATCATCTGGCTGAGCGCAATCTGAGCCGAAGACGTCTGGGGAAACATTTCCAATAGCGTGTCAGCCGCGGACTCCACGAACTGGGCGGCGACTTTGACCGCTTCCACGTTGCCTTCCTCGCGGGCGGCGTCGAGAGCCAACTGCCTTCCCCGGTCTTTCACCACCGGGTGGGGTTCTTCGGGCAGTTCTCTCGGGGCCGCGGGTGGCACCTGTCCCAGATCGTCCCTACCGAGGTATTCGATGGCCAAAGCTCGGAAGATGTAGTCCACCATAGAGGAGGCCATCTTGATGTTGGGGTGGTTCTGCACCAGGCCCCGGGGCTCGAAAGTCTGGTAGATGAAGGTGTCCACGTACTCTTCGAGCGGCACCCCGTATTGGAGGCCCTTGGAGACCGCAATAGCGAAACAGGAGAGTATGCCGCGTAAGGTGGCGCCTTCCTTGGCCAAGTCGATGAACAGTTCTCCGAGGGTGCCGTCGTCGTATTCGCCGGTGCGGACGAAGAGTTTGTGGCCGCCCACCCGCGCTTCGCGGGTCCATCCTTGCCTGCGGGGGGACAGCAGGAACCGTGGAGGATTCATACCCGGGCGATAAGCCTGCGAGGGGGAGGTCCCTTCCGGGAGAGGCCCGTAGGCCAGCCGGTGCTCGATGCCGAGCGCTTCTTCCAACTCCAAGGTGGCCGGGTCGTCTTCTCCGGCCGCGTCATCGCTGGACGATGAAAGGGGTTGGGAGGCCTTGGAACCGTCTCGATAGAGGGCAATCGACTTGAGACCCAGTTTCCAGGACAAGTGGTAGGCCTCTTTGATATCGGTGGGAGTTACCTCGTTGGGCATGTTGATGGTCTTGGAGATGGCGCCGGAGATGAAAGACTGGGCGGCGGCCATCATCCGAATATGACCGTTGTGGTAAATGAACCGCTTTCCATGCCGACCGTTGCGGTTGGCGGTGTCGAACACCGGGAGGTGTTCATCTCTCAGGTGGGGTGCTCCCTCGATGGTCTGATATCCACAGATGTGATCGCTGGCCGCGTCGATCTGTTCGGGAGTGAATCCCAAGAAGGCCAGCAGGTCGAAATCGAACCGCTGATACTGGGAGGGCTCGACCCCCAGGCGCCGAAGCGTCGACTCACCAACCACCAAAGCGTTGAAAGCATGTCTCAACTCGAACACCTCAGAGAGAGACTCCTCAATCCGATCCAACTCGTCATCGGTGAAACCATGTGAACGAAGGCTTCTGCGGTTGACGTGAGGAGAACCGCTCAGAGACGGGGTTCCCATCACATAAGTGATGATGTCCCGCTTTTGATCGGGGGAGTAGCCAAGAGCGTCGAGAGCCGGTCCCACCGACTGGTTGACAATCTTGAAATACCCGCCCCCCGCCAGCTTCTTGAACTTGACCAGAGCAAAATCAGGTTCCACCCCGGTGGTGTCACAATCCATCAGGAGGCCGATTGTCCCAGTGGGCGCCAGGCAAGTTGTTTGGGCGTTGCGGTAACCGTTGCGTGATCCCAACTCCAAGGCAGAGTCCCACACCTCGCGGGCGGCTTGGGACAAATCTGCGGGGCAGTGCCTACGGCTGATGCCGGCCACTGCCTGGGAGATACCTTCGTATTCGGAAAGGGGAGTGTCGTAGGCGGCGCGCCGATGGTTGCGGATCACCCTTAACATCGCCTGCCGATTCTCCTCGAAACGGGGAAAAGTCCCAATGGCTGACGCCATCTCTGCGGAGGTGGCGTAGGCGTGCCCGGTGAGAATGGAAGTCAGGGCGCCCGCGATAGCGCGGCCTCGGGGAGAGTCGTAGGGGATGCCTTGTCGCATTAGAAGCGAACCGAGGTTGGCGTAGCCCAACCCCAGGGTGCGATAGTCATAGGACCCCTGGGCGATCGCCTGAGACGGGAAATGAGCCATGGTCACCGAGATCTCCAACACGATCGTCCACAACCGTATGGCGTGCAGATAACCGTCTATGTCGAACCCGCCAGTGCGGTCATCGTGGAAGGCGGCCAGGTTCAAAGAAGCCAGGTTGCAGGCGGTGTTGTCCAAGAACATGTACTCCGAGCAAGGATTGGAGGCGCGAATGCGTCCGCCAGCCGGGCAGGTGTGCCATTCGTTGGTGGTGGTGTCGAACTGCACTCCGGGATCAGCGCAGGCCCAGGCAGCCTCGGCGATGGTGTTCCACAGGTGCTCGGCGGAGACCGTCTTCATGACTTTGCCCGTGGTGCGTCCGGTCAAGCTCCAATCGCGGCCGGTATCCACCGCCTCGATGAAATCGTCGGTGACCCGCACCGAGTTGTTGGAGTTCTGTCCCGAAATGGTGGCGTAGGCCTCACCGTTGAAGTCGGCGGGAAAGCCGCCCTGCTCAATCAGGATGCGGGCTTTGTTCTCTTCGAACTTCTTCCAGTTAACGAACTCCTCAATGTCGGGATGGTCGATGTCCAGAATCACCATCTTGGCTGCCCGGCGGGTTGTTCCGCCCGACTTGATGGCGCCGGCCGCCCGGTCCCCGATCTTGAGAAAAGACATGACTCCCGAGGAACTGCCGCCGCCCGACAGCTTCTCGCCCTCCGCCCGAATGGCCGAAAAGTTGGATCCGGCGCCCGATCCGAACTTGAAGATGCGGGCTTCCCGAAGCCACAGGTCCATTATTCCTCCTGGGTTGACCAGGTCATCCTCGACCTTGAGGATGAAACAGGCGTGCGGGGCGGGCCGGGAATACGAGTCGGGCGAGACAGTCATTTTCTCGGTCTGCGGATCAACGTACCAGAAGCCTTGCGCCGGTCCGGTCAGGCCATAGGCCCAGTTGAGGCCGGTATTGAACCACTGTGGAGAGTTGGGAGCGGCCATCTGATGGCAAAGCATGTATTTGATTTCGTCCTCGAAAGCCTGGGCATCCTCAGAAGAGTCAAAAAACCCATGCCTTTCCCCCCACCACCGCCAGGTGCCTGCCAACCGGTCAAATACCTGGCGGGCCGAGTGCTCTGAGCCGAGCCGAGGCTGATCGTCTTCGTCCAAGAGGGTCCCGCTTTCGCCGTCGAGCGGTACCCCGGCCTTGCGGAAATATTTGGAGACCATAATGTCGGCGGCCACTTGCGACCAGCCCGCCGGTATCTCAGCGTCTTTCATTTCGAACACCACCGAGCCATCGGGGTTGGTGATCCGAGTGTCTCTTCTCCCCCAAGCCACAGTTTGATAGGGGTCCTCTCCCAGGCGCGTGAAGCGCCGGTTTACTTTTAGTCCTTCGCTCACGTCTGCCTCCTCCTGGCCCATTCCTTTAATAGATAGCATCGGTCTTCCCAAGGCGCCGCCCCGGATCGCCCCTGTAAGTAGTAGGGAATTACATTAATGTAACACTCCCGTCGCCCGGGGTCAAGCCTTTTCGAGATGAGGGCCCAAGACACCACCTGGCCAACGAATCGGCAGGTCAGACCCATTTGGTGGCAAACGGCGCCCTCGTCCCTTGGAATTCTGTAACCCCTGGGACTGAATCGAGGGCCTCTTCGCGGGTATTAGCTCAAAGGCCGATCTACCTGGGATTTGTTGATCGGCAGCCCGTTCGGCACCGAGGCGGAACCTACGCCCAAATTTATTCGCAACTTTTCGGGTCTTTTCGCGATCAGCCTCGCCCACCGGGCATGCGGGCCGGGAAGAGCCCGAGGAAGCGAGGGAAAAAGGTCCGTTTCCTAATGGTGTTGAGGCTTTTGCGGCCAGTTGTGGCTTGCAATAGCAATGTTTTCTGGCTTGGAACCATCTTGTTGGCTCTAGTATTAGAACGTGCGGAGACACTCGCAGCCTGCACAATTTACAGTATCTCCATAGTTTTTTGGTGAAACTGATGAAAATCTTCAAGACCAAGCGCCGCGACCCTGCCTCACCTTCTCAAAGGAGAAGGAGGGTTTTGATTGCTGTGTTCGTGGCTGCTGCATTGTGTTTGATCGCATACTCTCTTTTCGAATCTCTGGATACCGATGGAGAGACCTTTGTTGCTTTGGAGGGTGGCGCTTCAACTAGTGCTGCCGATGACACTAGCAATGACACCGATGTAATTAGTTCTGGGACTACGGCGCCATCGGCTACCTCCACCACTACGACTGCTGCCAGTGCTTCCACAACTACCGACACGACGACGCCTTCTGATGCGGGCCAACCTGATGGTGATGGTCCCGAAGATGAGCAAGAGCAAGAAGGAGATGATGGTGAGGGTGGATGATGGGGTGGATGATGATGGCGAGGGTGCCGATGATGGTGAGGGTGCCGATGATGGGAGTGGATGAAGATGATGGCGAGGGTGCCGATGATGGTGAGGGTGGCGATGATGGGCAGGATGGTCAAGGTGGGTACGGGTACGATGAAAATGGTGGGCCCGGCGTCATACCGATCGATCTGAAGAGTGACGATGAAGGCAACGGCGGGGATCAGGAGAAAGACGTGAAGGATGAGCAAGGGGGTGTTAAAGGAGGTGGTGAGAGCGGTGATGGGGAAGATGAAGGCGATGATGGTAAGGCTGGAGAAGTTGTGGAGGTAAGTAAGGGTGAGGGTGATGATGGTGAGGACGTGCAGGACGAGGGTGATGATGGTGAGGACGTGCAGGACGAGGGTGATGATGGTGAGGACGTGCAGGATGATGGTGAGGACGTGCAGGATGATGGTGAGGACGTGCAGGTAAGAGACGGGGAGAGTGATAACGGTGAGGGTGATGATGGTGAGGACGGGCAGGATGTAACGACCAACGAGGATGCCGAAGAGAATGTGCAACTCGGGAATAACGGCAATAACGGCAACAGCGGCGGCAACAGCGGCGGCAACAGCGGCGGCAACAGCGGCGGCAACAGCGGCGGCAACAGCGGCGGTAACAGCGGCGGCAACAGCGGCGGTAACAGCCGTAACAGCGAGAACGATGGGGGTAGCAGTAACAGTATTAAGGAATGCGAATTCGGCCCTGCTGATGATGACCCTGTGTGGAACACCTGCGTGAATGACCCGGGTTACTGGAGTGGTGTGCAGTCCTATTGGAGGACGGTGGCCATGACCAGTAATCGCTGTGATGTAATGGACGCACCGCACGACCACGTCGATCGTGACATAGGTTATTACCTCTATGTAGGACCCCTCAAGAAAGACAACGGGACCTGGGGTCTTGAAAGAGGGCACTGGGGCCATAGGCATACAAACAACGGCATCGTATGGTGGTGGTGGGCATACGGCTCCAGCCCGATAGGGAATCTTCACCCCACTTGTCTGCACGACCACTCCGATCACGAATAAGCCGGGAGCGCCGGACACCGGAGGGCCCCTGCTCTTCTTTCGTTCCGGCCAAGCAATCGGAAGAGAGAGTTCCTGAAAGTGTTCGTGAATCCACGCAGGTCCTGCCTAAACCGGCTTTAAGGTGCAGCCACCGCACTGGTGATTTACAGCCAAATCCTCGATGGGCAGTCGCATTTGGTGACGGGGGTGCGACATCACGTTTCGACTGGTTGGAAACGGAAGTTTGGATCAACAAGAGATAGTCCGTCCCGGATAGCCTCCGATTGTCTCCATGCGCTTGTTCGGACTTTTGGTCAGAGGCTCGGAGATATGCATGGTTCAGCAGGTGTAGAATGGGAGGCTGATGTTCTTCCCTGCCGGCACCAGCCGGACTCAGCCCCCACGTCGTCGCCGCTTTGTTTGGGTGATGATGGGCATTGCCATCATTTACGGAGTCTTTACCGCACTGTCAAGAGTGTGGACCGACTATCTGTGGTTCAGCACCGTGGGTCAGACGGGAGTCTGGTGGATTCGATGGGTGTGGGCTGCCTCCCTGGGCCTCTTGGGGGCGCTGGTCGTCTTCCTGGTGGTGTGGGGGAACATGAGACTGGCCCGCTATCTGTCGGTACGGTTCGCCTCATTCAGCACGGTCCCCGAGGATCAGTCGGTGGCTCAGATCCGGCAAGCGGTCAGCATGAGAGGAGGGTTGGTGGAGTGGGTGGCCGCCGGGGGTGCCGCCTTGGTGTTGGGCATCGGGGTGTCTGCCTGGCGCGACCAGGTGCTTCTTTTCCTAAACTCCCAGCCCTTCGGGACGACCGACCCGCAGTTCGGTTTGGACTTGTCGTTCTTCATGTTCCGGCTCCCGCTTTGGTCGACCATGGTCGGTTGGCTGACCGGGGTGGCGATCGCTGTCTTGGTAACAGTGGCATTGAGCTACTTTGCTCTGGGGGGCATCAAGTTTCCTGTACGCCGCCTACCGCGGTTTGACACCCAAGCCAAGGCGCATCTGTCGGCGCTGGCCGCGGCGATCGCCCTGCTGCGAGCTCTTTCTTATCGGATAGACACATATGAACTGCTCTATTCCAATAACAGCGTTTTCGGTGCCGGTTACACCGATATCAACGCTCGGCTCCCAGCTCTCAACCTCTTGATCGCGGTATCGGTGTTCTCCGCCATCCTCTTCATAATCAACATCTGGCGCCGGGGGTGGGTCCTGGTCGCGGTGTCGGTGGCCGCCTGGCTGTTTGTCTCGGTGGCGGCCGGATTCGCCTACCCGGCCATCGTTGAGCGATTCCAGGTTCAGCCCAACGAGTTGGTGAGAGAGGGCCCCTACATAGAACGCAACATTGCCGCCACCCGCGCCGCGTACGGCCTGTCCGAGGTGGAAGTGCGCTCGTTCGACGGTTCCTTCGATCTGGATGCCACCGATATCTCTCGTAACGATGCGACGATCAGGAACATTCGTCTGTGGGACCCCGACGTCCTCAACCGCACCTATCAGCAGCTCCAGGAGATTCGCACCTACTACCGGGTGGATCATGTGGATACCGACCGATACCCGATCGGTGGAACCGACACCCAAGTGATGTTGGCGCTGCGTGAGCTGGATGAGCCCAACATCCCCGCCCAGGATTGGCAAAATCAGCGGCTGGTGTATACCCACGGGTTCGGAGCGGTGCTGAGTCCAGCAAATGTCGTGGCGGTCGACGGCCAGCCCGAATTCCTGCTTAGCGACATTCCACCTGAGACCACCGAGCCCCTCCTGCAACTGACCCAGCCGCGGATCTACTTTGGTGAGACTTATGAGCGGGGTCGTCCGGTTATCGTGGGCTCGGGGACCGTACAACAGGAGATCGATTATCCTGCCACCGAAGAGGGTGGGGGAGGAGCAGCCGACAACCGCACCAACAGTTACGACGGGGAAGCGGGAGTCGAGATCTCGGGGATTCTGCGTCGATTGGCCTTTGCTCTCCGCTACGGTGATCTCAATATTCTGATTTCCAGCCAGATCAACCCCGACAGTCGGGTGCTCATGCAGAGGAATGTTCAGAGTCGAGTAGAGCAGGTGGCGCCCTTCCTGGTAGCTGACGCCGACGTCTATTCGGTGGTACTGGACGGCAGAATCATCTGGGTGGTAGACATGTACGCTATCAGTGGGGATTATCCGTATTCTCAGCCGATCGGAGTAGGGTTGCGCGGCTTTGACACCGCTCGCCTGTCGAGTGTGTCGCAGCTTCCCCTGTCGGGCTTCAATTACATAAGAAACTCGGTGAAAGCCACCGTCGACGCTTTCGATGGGACTATCCGGCTTTATGTGGTGGACGAAACGGATCCCTTGGTGGCTGCTTGGCGGAGGGTGTACCCGGACTTGTTCACGGACGCCAGCAAGATACCGCCGGGTCTGCATGAACACTTTCGCTATCCCCAAGACCTGTTCAAGATCCAAAGCGAGTTGTATCTCGACTATCACATGGTGGATGTGACTCAGTTCTTCCAACGCAATGATGCCTGGTCGATTCCCACCGACCCTTCCACCATTCGGCGTATTGAACTGCTGCGGGGCGACCGGATCAGCCCGGAGGGGTTTTCCGTCGTTTACGACACGGAGATGTTGCCCTACTACCTGTTAATGACAATTCCTGGTGAAGATGACACTTCCTATGTGCTGTTGCAGCCCTACAACCCGTTGGAAAAACCCAACATGTCGGCGTTCCTCCTAGCCGACTCCACCCCGGAACGATACGGAAGGCTGCTCGACTATCGCATGCCGCAGGGGTCGCTGGTGGAGGGAACCGGCCAGGTGGGTAACCGGATCGACCAGGACGATGAGATTTCCCAGCAGTTCACCTTGTGGAGGGGCCAGGGCTCGGCGGTAGTGCTGGGAGATATGCTGGTAGTCCCCGTGGACGAGTCGGTTCTCTATGTTCAGCCCGTCTACCTGGAAGCCGAATCTGGAGGTCTCCCCGAGTTCCGCCGGGTAGTGGTGGTGCATGGAGATGACATCGAATGGGACAACACCCTGGAAGGAGCATTGGCCAAGATATTCGGATCGGATGATCGGCCTGCACCTGCACCGGAAGACCGGGAGGAGGGTGTAGACGAAACCGATGAGCAGGTCCCCCTGTCGAGTGCGGTGATAGAGTTGCTGTCCCAGGCATCGGACGCTTTCGAGGGGGCCAACGAGGCTCTTGTGAAGGGAGACTTGGCGGAGTATCAGCGTTTGATAGATGAGGCCGCCAGGCTGGTGCAGAGGGCGCTGAGCACCTCCGGCTGAGAGAAGAACGGCCGCCAAACCTGGTTGTGGGGGTTTGAGGCCGGCCACTATGATTGAGCATTCACACCGCGGGGTGGAGCAGTCAGGTAGCTCGTCGGGCTCATAACCCGAAGGTCGTGGGTTCAAATCCCACCCCCGCTACCAAGTTAGCCCAGGTCAGAGCCGTTGCTCAGGCTTGGGCTTCGCCTTTGGGTGGGGGCACGGTTGACGCCTCGTAAGCGTCCTACGTTAAGAACAATCCCTCTGGACCAGTCCACCGTGATGGTTTGGTTGTCAGCACCGCGGCGCCGACGGTTCTTAAACCGCTCTTAGCCGGTGCGTTACACGCCGAGCCGGGTGTGCTGGCGGCGTTTCCTGTGGCGGGCTCTGGTGCCGGCGTCGAGAATCAACTTGCGGAGGCGAATAGCGTTAGGGGTAACCTCAACGCATTCGTCATCGGCGATGAATTCGAGAGCCTGCTCAAGCGACAAGACGCGGGGTGGGGTCAGGCGGACGGTGTTGTCGGAACCAGAGGCGCGGACGTTGGTCTGTTTCTTCTCCCGGCAGATGTTGACGTCCATGTCTTCGGGGCGCGGGTTCTCACCAACGACCATGCCCCCGTAGACATCGTCGCCGGGAGCGACAAACAGCGAAGCCCGTTCCTGTAGGGCGACTATGGCGTAACTGGTAACCTCGCTCTGGCGGTCGGCGACAATGGAACCCGAACGACGGGTGTGAAGCTCGCCCAACCAGGGGCGGTAGCCCTCGAACACGTTGGCCATGAGGCCGGTGCCCTGGGTCTCGGTGAGGAATTCGGTGCGGAAGCCGATGAGACCACGGGCGGCCACGATGTAGTCCAAGCGAACCCAGCCCGCGCCGTGGTTCGACATGTTCACCAAGTCAGCTTTGCGCTGGCCGAGGAGTTGGATTACCGAGCCAACGAAATTCTCTGGGATATCAATGGTGAGGCGCTCCGTTGGCTCGTGGAGTTTCCCGTCGATGATGCGGGTGACGACCTTGGGCTTGCCGACGGTCATCTCAAAGCCCTCGCGGCGCATGATTTCCACGAGCACTGCTAGCTGAAGTTCGCCTCGTCCCTGAATCTGCCAGGTATCGGGACGGTCGGTGTCAAATACTCGAATCGACACGTTGCCGACCAGTTCGGCGTCGAGGCGATTCTTGATGAGGCGGGCGGTGAGCTTATCGCCGTCGAGTCCAGCCATGGGAGACGAGTTGACTCCCATTGTTATCGACAGGCTGGGCTCGTCCACCTTGATAACCGGAAGGGGAGTGGGGTTGGCGAGATCGGCGATTGTTTCACCGATAGTGATGTCGGCGATGCCGGAAATGGCGATGATCTCCCCGGCGCCAGCTTCCTCGGCGTCTACCCGGTTGAGACTCTCGGTGACGTAAAGCTCGGTGATTTTGGCGGTGGTGGTGGTTCCGTCGGTGCGGCACCAGGCGACGCTCTGCCCCTTCTTAATGGTTCCGTGCATGACGCGACACATCGCGATGCGACCAAGGTAGGGGCTGGAGTCAAGGTTGGTTATCCAGGCTTGAAGTGGATGCTCCGGATTGTGCCGGGGCGCCTGCACGGTGTCGAGCAGCGTTTCGAACAGGGGGCGCAGGTCGGTGCCCTCCTGTAGGAGATCGAGTGTTGCCGTGCCCCGGCGAGCGTTGGTGTAAACGATTGGGAATTCGATCTGTTCTGGGGTGGCGTCCAGGTCGAGGAACAATTCGTACACTTCGTCGACTACTTCCGAGATGCGGGCATCAGGCCGATCGATCTTGTTGATCACCAATACGACGGGCAGCTTCAGCGCCAGCGCCTTGCGGAGAACAAAACGCGTCTGGGGAAGCGGTCCCTCGCTTGAGTCAACCAGCAGGAGGACACCGTCCACCATGGTCAGGGCCCGCTCGACCTCACCACCAAAATCGGAGTGGCCCGGCGTATCGACAATGTTGATCTTGATCTCTTCGCCGCTGTCGCGAAAGTAGCGGACGGCGGTGTTCTTGGCGAGGATCGTAATGCCCTTTTCCCTCTCCAGGTCCATTGAGTCCATGACGCGCTCGGCGACCGTTTCATTGGACCGAAAGGCTCCGGACTGCCACAACATGGCATCCACGAGGGTGGTCTTGCCGTGGTCCACATGAGCGATGATCGCCACATTGCGCAGGTCGGAACGCGTGACCAGATATGGGGATTCATCCATAGTGTTTCTCATGAATAAGACGCCGACCATGGGTCGGATTTGCAAGCTCGATGAGCGGAGTCGAAGATCCCCGGCACGAGCAGGGGATCCTGGAATCAGGTGTTCTAAAGCTTACCCGATTCGCCGACCCCATTGGAATCGGCTGGAGCACGCCGCTGCGGGTCGTTCGGTGGCCTCCGAGTTTGCGAGTGAGGTCCGGTACTGTGGTCCACACCGACGACATTCGATCTCTGGTGCCAAAATGCATGATTTCCAGGAACAACTCGGTTGTCAATGGGAATCGCGCACGGTGTCGTCGGCAGATCGTAGGAGGGCAGCTACAAAATAATGATCGGGTCCAACTCTTGAGTTCTGTTGAAATCCCGGCGGCGGTGCCGGGTCGCCGGTATGACCTTGACGCTTTGCGGGGGTTCGCCATGTTGCTGGGGATCGGGTTGCACACCTCGTTGGCGTTTTTCCCGGCGTTCTGGGTGGTGCAAGACCGTACCTCCAGTCTTGACGGTCCCTACGACGAGTTTTTCTGGGCGGTGCACGGATTCCGAATGCCGGTGTTCTTCCTGATGAGCGGGTTCTTCACCTCCATGCTGTGGCGTCGTCGCGGCCTGAGTTCGCTTTTGGGTCATCGTCTCCGCCGGGTGGCGATACCGCTGATCATCGGCTTGGTGACCATCATTCCGGCGACAGACTGGGTAAGCGAGCAGGCCTTCGCCTCGGGAGTGAAGGCATCAGTGGCAGAAGATGACATATTCGCCGTGGTGTTTGTGGGCGACGATTCCGGTGTTGAGGGTTTGCTGGACCGAGGCTTTGATGTTGACATGCGTACCGAGCCGGGCGGTTGGACCCTTCTCCACGCCGCAGCTTTCACGGGCGACGTCGAGATGTTGGAACTGCTGCTGTCCCGGGGCGCCGAGCCGACCTCGGTCGCCTTCGCCTCGGAGGGCGAGACCCCGTTGGGGCTGGCCTTTCACTTCGGCCATGAGGAGGCGGCCGATTTGCTGGTCGACTACGGGGGAGGCGAGCCTCTACCTGAGGGGGTGCGGTGGTCGCAAATCCCCGGTTGGGGAAAGGGCGCGGAGGAAACCGGCGGAAACGACGGTCTTGCGACCTGGATCGACCGATTCCATCACCTCTGGTTCCTGTGGTTTCTCCTGTGGTTGGTGGCAGGTTTTGCGATAGTGGCTGCGATGACTGGCCGGCGAGGACCCGGTGAAAGGGTTTGGTCGCGGTGGTTGATGTGGTTGATGGTCCCCCTGACCCTGGTTCCGCAGCTTCGCATGGCCGACGGCGGCGCCTATCCCATCTTTGGGCCGGACACCTCCACCGGTCTGCTGCCTATTCCCCATGTGCTGATCTATTACGCTGCTTTTTTCACCTTCGGCGCTTTGATGTACGGTCGTCGGGGCCGAAAGGGAGAGTTGATGGTCGACGCCATCGGGCGGCCGTGGTGGCTGATTCTGTCAGTCTCGTTTCTGATAGTCCTGCCTGGCGGGCTGTATTTCACCTTTGTGGATTTCCAGTGGACGGTGGCCGCGGCTCTGCAGGTGCTGTACGCCTGGGGGATGTGCTTTGGCCTGATGGGGTTGTTCCGGGTGTTGCTTCCCCGGGAGCGTCGGGGGGTGCGTTATTTGTCCGACTCCTCGTACTGGATATATCTGGTGCATCTGCCGCTGGTAATAGCAGCCCAGTTGATGGTGCGTGACTGGAACCTGGGGGCCGGCGTCAAATTTTTGATCATCTCCGCGGGAGTGACGGCCTTCTCGCTGCTGTGCTATCAGGCGTTTGTGCGCTACACGCCGATCGGCGCCGTGCTCAACGGCAAAAAAGCCCGCCCCAAGGCCGGTTCGACTAGCTGAACGAGCGGCCTACCAGACCGGCTCGACGTCCAAGTCGGCCAACAGGGTACGGACCCGTTGTTCGAGGTCGTCACGGATCGGACGGACCTTCTCCAGAGTCTTTCCGGCGGGGTCGTCCACTTCCCAGTCGATGTAGCGTTTGCCGGGATAGATGGGACAGGCGTCACCGCATCCCATGGTGATCACCACATCGGCGGCTCGAACGATCTCATCGGCCCAGGGCTGGGGGATCTCACCCTTGATGTTGATGCCCTTCTCCAGCATGGCTTGGGCGGCGGTGTGGTTGATGTCATCGGCAGGCTCCGACCCGCCGGTGAAGACGTCCACCATTCCTGCGGACAAAACGCGCATGAACCCGGCCGCCATCTGGGATCGTCCGGCGTTGTGCACGCACAGGAAAAGGACGCTCGGGTTCAGGATGGTGGGACTGGTCTGCAGACGCACCACGGCCCGCAGTCGCTGCGCGGCGAACCGTTCGGCCAGCAGCACTATCCAGGTGGTGGTGGTGGTGGCCTTTTGCAACAAGTGGTCCAGCGAATCGGTCATGAAACGCTCGACGGTTTCGGTGTTGAGTTTGCCATGGAACTGGTTCTGCAGCCTTACCGCCGCCTGGCGAACCAGGAACGTCTCTTCGGTGGAAAGTTCTAATGGCACGGTTGGCGCTCCTTCACTGGATTGGATTGGTTTTGGGTGCGGGGTTGGCGGATGTCCTGGTTGCGTGAATCAGCCGCTCCATGCGATGGGTGATATCTTCGAAAGACTGTCGAAAAGCCGCAGCGTCACCTTGAGCCACGGGGTCGGGGACCGACCAGTGGAGTTGGGGGGCATTGAACCGGGCGCCTGATTCACGGACGCGATCACACACTGAGACCACCAAGTCAGGGGCCGGGTCGATCTGTCGGTAGCCCTTGGGGACCGCGCCGCTCAGGTCGATGCTCAGTTCCGCCGCCACTTCCACGGCCCGGGGATGGACCGCCGCAGCGGGACGGGTTCCGGCGCTGATATCCGGATAGCCGGTTGTTTCTTTCCACAGGGCTGCCGCAAATTGGGAGCGGGCCGAGTTGTGGACGCACATGAACAGCACCCGACAAGCGTCCAGGGCAGGGCTGGCCATTAGTTCGAACAGGCGGCCGTGGCGTAACGAGACATATCTTCGCCGCCCGTCCCCTTCTGATGTCCGGCGGCTTACCAGGCGAGCCTTTTCCAGAACCTTCAGGTGATGGGCCAGGAGATTTCCTTCCACGCCGGTGATCTCTTTTAGTTCTTCCACTCCCAGGTCGCCCAGCGCTATAGGATCCACCACCGCCAGGCGAATGGCATCGCCCAGCGCGGCATGCAGTCCGGCTCGCTCTCTCAGAGACAACATATAGATCAAGTATTACTGATACAAAAGCTATTGAATCAAATGGAGACAAGTGCGCAACCCTGTGGCGTCTCCCCCCGGGTCTGCCGGTATTAATCCATCGAAAAACGCTTTTGCATAGGTGCGGTCCCCACATATGATGCGAACTGTTACGGCGAAAGGGACCTGATGCTGAAATTGAGCCGGCTTTCCAAGCGATACGGCGAAGTGCAGGCCCTGGATGAGTGCAGTTTCAGAGTGGAACGAGGACGGATGCTGGGGTTCCTGGGCCCCAACGGAGCGGGCAAGACCACCGCCATGCGATCCGTTTTTAATCTGGTGCGACTCGATGAGGGGTCCGTCAGTTGGAGGGGCAAACCGGTGGGACAGTCGCAGCGTTTGCGGTTTGGGTACATGCCGGAGCAGCGGGGCCTCTACCCGAAGATGAAAGTGGGTCGACAGCTTACCTATCTGGGACGCATTCACGGCATGACCACTGCCGAAGCCGAGGCGGCCGTCGAGCGATGGCTGGAAGAACTCGGTTTGTCCGATAGAGCCAAGGACCCTCTCGAGAAGCTGTCGCATGGAAACCAACAGCGCATTCAGTTGGCCGCGGCCCTGATGCATGATCCTGAGCTGTTGGTGCTGGACGAACCGTTCAGTGGCCTTGACCCCTTCGGCGTGGAGACCATGGCCAATGTGCTGCGGGCCCGGGCAGCCGCCGGAGCGGCGGTGGTGTTTTCGAGCCATCAGCTCGACACGGTGGAGGATCTCTGCCAGGACGTGGCGATCATCAATCGGGGCAGGATTGTCATGTCGGGGGAGGTGCGCCGGCTAAAAGAAGACTCTCCTCATTGGGTGATCGAATTGGAGATGGGCACGAGGGGCATTGAGGGTATCAGCGGTCTGGAAGCGGTGGTCTCGGTGGATTTCGACGGTTATCGGCACCGGATAGTGGTTAGAAAAGGCGGCGATCTGAGTGATCTCGTATCTCGGCTCGACTTGGGAGGCGATGTCAGGCACTTCACCTTTTCCGCGCCTTCTCTGTCGGAACTCTTCCGTGAAGCGGTGACCCGATGAATTCCCTGCAGGCGATCCGGCTGGTGATGGGCAGAGAAATAAGGGAGAGGTCGCGGTCGGGGGCTTTCATCGTATCCGTCGTGATTGTTCTGCTGTTTGTGGCGGCGGGTCTGGTGCTTCCCATCGTCTTCGCTGACGACGATGTCCACTATGAGGTGGGTGTGGTTGGCGACGGCAACCAGGCGGTGATCGAGGCGGCGCTGGCGTTGGCCAACTATGAGGGCAGCCAGGTGAAGACCACCATTGAGATGGTCAGATTCGATTCGTTGGCCGCCGCCGAGAAAGCGGCCGACGAGAGCGAGGTGGACTTGGTGCTGGTGGAGGGAAGGGAGTTAGTGGTACGGGGGGCGGACGGAGAATCAGGTGGAGATGTCCAGCGACATCTCCAGCGGGGCGCTCGCTCGGTGCAGATCGAAAGTCTGGTCGCCTCGGGAGCGGCCGATGTGGTGGAGATTCTCACCTCCGATCCCCTGGGGGTACGGTCGCTGTCGGGCGCCGATCCGGAAGAGAACGCCGAACGGACGATTATTGCCTTCGGTGGGCTGTTTCTGATGTACATGGCGGTGCTGTTGTACGGATCAATGATTTTGACCGGCGTAACCGAAGAAAAGACCAATCGGGTGGTGGAAGTGTTGCTGGCCGCATTCCAACCGTGGCAGTTGCTTGCCGGCAAGATCATGGGGATCGGGCTCCTCGGGCTGGCCCAGTTCGTGGGGACGGTGGTGATCGCCCTGGTGGGGGTACGGGTTACCGGCGTCTTCGATCTGCCGGACTTTCCGATCGACAGCATCCTTATTTTGGTGCTGTGGTTCATTCTGGGGTATTCGCTGTTCGCGGTGGCCTTCGGCGCGGCGGGCGCGCTGGTTTCCCGGGCGGAGGACGCCCAGAGCGTGGTAGCTCCCATCTCCATGATCGCGGTGGCCGGTTTTGTCATCGCCATGCAGGCCGTGGGGAACCCCACCAGCACCTTGGCCGTGGTTTCCACTTTCATCCCGCCGATCGCCCCCTTCGTGGTCCCGGTCCGATTCGCCTTCCAAGCGATCCCGTGGTGGGAGTTGGCGGTGTCGGTGGCGGTGATGGCTTTCACCGTCGTGGCGATGGTTCGGCTGGCGGGGCGAGTGTATCTGGGCGGATTGCTGCGTTTCGGCAGCAAGGTGGGTATTCGGGAGGCTTTCCGCTCGGCCGAGCTCTGAGTTCGGGAGTGGCAGGTCAGGCCCTTTGGTGTAACTTCAATGGGCAAGGGAGTGTGCGAGTGGCTGTCGCCGCGGCGTGACGGCCTCTTGACCCGGATCCAACCGAAGGAGTAGATGATGGCGTTCTCCGAAGAGCACCACATGTTTCGTCAGGTGGTGCGCCGGTTCGTGGAGGAGGAGATCAATCCTCGGGTAGAGCAATGGGAGCAGGACGGACAAATGCCTCTACACGAGATCTTCGGTCAGATGGCGAAATTGGGATTCCTGGGTCTGGAATACGATCCCGCCTATGGCGGGCAGGGGGCCGATCATCTCTTCACGGTGGTGCTCGCCGAAGAATTTGGCCGGGCCGATCACGGGTCGATCGGCATGGCGCTGGGAGTGCAGGTCGATATGGCCACACCGTCACTTCACCAGCATGGATCCGATGAGCTAAAACACCGCTATCTGAGGCCCGCCCTGCGGGGGGAGATGGTGACCTCAATCGCAGTTACTGAACCCGACGCCGGGTCGGATGTGGCGGCCATCAAGACCCGGGCGACGAGAGACGGCGATCAGTGGATCATCAACGGATCGAAGATGTACATCACCAACGGTTTGCAGGCCGATTGGCTGTGCTTACTGGCCCGAACCTCCGACGAGGGGGGACATGGCGGGATGAGCCAGATTGTGGTCCCAACCGACCTGCCGGGCTTCGAAGTCTCCCGCAAGCTCGACAAGCTGGGAATGCGGGCGTCCGACACCGGCCTTCTGACCTTCACCGACTTGGCGGTGCCGGTGTCGAACACCATCGGGGTGGCGGGAAAGGGTTTCCAGCAGCAAATGACCCAGTTCGTGGTGGAAAGGATGTGGGCCGCCTATTCGACGGTGGGATCCTGTGAGCGGGCCCTGAAGCGAACCGCCCAGTACTTGCGGGAACGGAAGGTGTTCGGCAAGCCGTTACTGAGCCACCAGTACATCCGTTATCGACTGGCTGAGCTCGCCGCCGACCTGGACCTGCTGCGTCACTACAACTACGCCGCCGCCGAGGCCTACATGCGGGGAGAGGACCCCACGCGGTTCGCCACCATCGCCAAACTCAAGTCGGGCCGGCTGGCGAGGGAGACGGCCGACTGGGCGATCCAGTTCCATGGGGGGATCGGGTACATGGAGGAGACCTGGACCGCCCGATTCTTCCGGGACAGCCGCTTGGGCTCGATCGGCGGCGGGTCCGATGAGACCATGTTGGATGTTCTGTCCCGCATGGACGGCTTCCAAGCGTAGAGGAGGCTCCGAAGCAAGGGCGCCAACGGTCATCGAGTTCAAACAGCGCCGGCTCGTAATACGGGATCCCAGGACGTGAAGTACGATTCGGCGCGAACGTGAAGGTGAACTTGATCAGAACCGTCCTCGTCGCGGCAGGGATCCTGGCTTTGTCGGTGTCGTGCACCGGGCAATCGGCGGCGGTCCGGATGGGAACCGAGGGATTCTACCCTCCCTACAACTTTATCGACGAGGATGGTGAAGTCGCCGGGTTCGAGCGGGAATTGGGTGACGAGTTGTGCCGTCGCTCGGACCTCGAATGCACCTGGATGCTGAACGACTGGGAAACCATCATCCCTAATCTGGTGGCTGGCAACTATGACACCATCATGGCCGGCATGGGTATCAACGACGAGCGGGACGAGGTGATCGACTTCACCCAGCCGTACATACCGCCCAGCCCGTCGGTGTATATCGTCCGGTCCGGCGTGTCCGAAGAGGTGGTCAACGGCACTATCGCCGCCCAAGTGGCCACTCTCCAGGCCGATTATCTGACCCAAGCCGGGGAGTCGCTTCGGGAGTACGGGTTGGCCGAAGAGCTCGTTTCGGCGGTCCTAAACGGCGACGTGGACGCAGCGCTGGTCGACTCGGAGTTCGCCAACGACAGCTTGGCGGCAAACGACGGGAGGCTCATCATCCTCGGTCCTGAGGTGATTCTGAGCGTCGGAGTCGGCGTCGGTGTCCGGGAAGGCGACGACGAACTGAGAGATAAATTGAATGGGGCTATTGACTCCATGACAGAGGACGGCTCGCTGAACGCCCTCATAGAGAAGTGGTTCGGCGCAGACGCCCCCACCTTCTGACGCCGACCACCCTGTCGTCACCACAGACGCTCCGCTCTATGGCTGTGACCGGACGGGCCGACCTTCCGCCCGCCCGATCCGTCGGGGTATATGATGTTCTTGGTAAGAGTCCCAAGGAGGTTTTCGAGTGGGAGAAATAGTCGGCCATCACCATACGGGGATACAGGTAACCGACCTGGATGCGTCCTTGGAGTTCTACAGCGACCTGCTGGGGCTGGAGTTGGTCCTGCGTTGGAACCGCCAAGCTCCCTACATCGAAGAGTTTTCCGGATATCCCGGTGTGGACATGCACGGCGCCATCTTGCGGTTGCCCAACTCCGACAGCATTCTGGAGATCCTGGAGTATCGCAATGTGGAGCGGCAGGCGATCGACCCTGCAACCGCCAACCCCGGCACGGCCCACCTCGCCTTCCGGGTCGACGACTGCGATTCGCTTTACGAAAGACTGACCTCTATGGGAGTCGGGTCGGTCTCTCGGCCGGTCACTCCCACCATAGGCCCGAACAAGGGGGGCCGGACGGTGATGATGCTCGATCCCGACGGTTTCCGTATCGAGCTGATGCAGCCGCCTCGATAGTGGGCGGCAAGACCCTTCTCACCGAAGAGGAGATTGCGCAGCTGTTGGCTGCCCATCCGCACTGGCGGCGGGATGGTGTTGTGTTGCGGCGCTCCTATGAATTTTCCGATTTCCAGGCCGCTTTCGCCTTCATGACCCATGTGGCCCTCATCGCCGAGCGCCTGTTTCATCATCCCGAGTGGTCGAATGTCTACAACCGGGTGGAGTTGGCCATTACCAGCCACGATGTGGGTGGGCTTTCTCCCAGGGACCGTCGTTTTGTAGAAAAGGTCGACGCGATCGGCTAAGACTCGGCTAGACAAAGCGATTGTTCCGCGAGGGTGGTTACCATTTTTCTTGGCCGCCCGGTGGGATGGAGACAACTTTGAAATACGACCTCCAAGTTGCGCGGGGGGATGTCCTCGGTGGGATCACTTCGGCCGTGGTTCTGTTGCCCATGGCTCTGGCCTACGGGGTGGTGTCGGGCCTGGGTGTGATCGCCGGCCTGTATGGGGCGATCGCAGTGGGTTTCTTCGCTTCCTTGTTCTGGGGGACGCGTTCTTTGATTTCGGGACCCACCGGCCCGATGGCGGTGGCGATGGCGGTGGTGGTGGGAAATTATGCGGAGAATCTCACCGAAGCATTCTCGATAGTGATCATGGCCGGCGTGATCCAGATTGTTCTGGGCGCAATAAAGATGGGCCGGTACGTGGCCTACACGCCCTATTCGGTGATATCGGGCTTCACGTCGGGTGTGGGTGTGATCATCGTGCTGCTGCAGGTCCTGCCTATCTTGGGTGCCGGTTCACCGGGGGGCGGGACCGTGGGAGCGCTCCTGGCCATGCCGGCAGCGATGGGTGGCATCAACTTCCATTCGTTGGCCATTGGCGTGATCACGCTGATGGTGGGGGTGTATTGGCCCAAGAAACTCAGACGGTTCTTGCCTCCCAGCCTGGCGGCGTTGATAGTGGGGACGCTCCTGGGCCTTGTCTGGCTAACCGGGTCGCCGCTGATAGGCGAAGTCCCGACCGGGCTGCCGGACATTATCGACACCCACACGGTCCTGCAGCATCTGGTGAGTTCCTTTCAACCGGCGCTGGTGCTTGCCCTGCTCGCATCCATCAACACCCTGCTCATGTCGTTGATAGCAGATTCAATAACTCGGACTACCCACAAGCCCAACCGGGAGTTGATGGGCCAGGGTGTGGGGAATATCGTTTCCGGACTGTTCGGGGGCATGCCGGGCGCCGGGAACATTCCGGCCACGGTGGTGAACGCCCGCATCGGTGGGCGAACGCCGGTGTCGGGAGTGCTCTGTTCGTTGGTTCTGTTGACCCTGGTGTTGGGTCTCGGAAGTTATGTCGGACAGATTCCCCATGCGGTGCTGGCCGGCATCCTGATGAAGGTGGGTTGGGATATCATCGATTGGCGATTCATCAAACGTATCCATAAGGTGCAGCGGGAACACTTGGTGGTGATGCTTATCACCTTGGGACTGACGGTGTTCGCCGATCTGCTCAGCGCCATCATGCTGGGGTTGATCGTGGCGGCTTTGGTGAGTGCCCGCCAGTTCGAGTACTTGGAATTGGACAGCGTGATCTCGGTTCCACTGCTTGACATCAGTTTCCTGGCCGACCAGAAAGAAGAAGGCGAAGATGAAGAGGGTCTGTTAGATGCTTTTGATCTGCTCTCCGATGACCTGGACTTTTTCTCAGATGACGTGGATCCCTTTTCCGCGCGGGTGGGTTTGGTGGCTTTCAGGGGCACCTTTACGGTGGCATCCTCCAATCGGATGTTCAGCACCATCGGCGTGGACATCCAGGATCATGAGGTCGTAATACTCGATTTCAGCGACACCAACTACATGGACGACAGCGCCGCCTTCGTAGTGGAGCGATTGGTGGACGTCGCCATCGCAGAAAACACCGAATGCATTGTGATGGGCCTCGACGGTCCGGTTGGCGAGAGTTTCCAAAAGCTGGACATTCTGCGCAAGATCCCCAAAGATCGCTATGTGTCCACCATGGACGAGGCGCGAGAGATCGCATTGGGGATACTCGATTAGTACGCAGTTGCGCATGCCAGGCCGGCGGCGCCGATGCTTCCTTGCCCTTATTGGAGGGTCTGTCTCAACCGCGGGGCATCAAAACGCCATGCGATATGACTCTCATACTTTTCGCGGGGATGTTTTAGAGGGATCATTTGGGGGTGGCGTCAGGTCTAGGCGCTCTTGCCGGTTTGTATGGAGCGATCGCGGTGGGCTTCTTCGCCGCTGTTTTCGGGGGGGACTTTGGGGGACGATGGGGAGGCGAGGAACACCGCCCGTCGCATATTGCAGGTTTAGCTCGGCCGACCCATCCGGAGCGCAGCCGGAACCAAATCTCAGTGTCTTGTTAAGAGATTCTTCAAGACGATGTGCGGGGCCGGGTTGCGGCGGCACGATTTGATGTGTGTTATTGCACTTGTGAGTAGTGAGTGCCGGTGAGTTTTTCCGAGGCCTGCCAAAGCTGGCGGGCATGTTGCTGGTTGCGCGAGGCTGCATTTGATTTCACCAGAACGGGACTTCCTCGCAAACCCAGAAAACCGCCCGGACCGTAGTACTGCCCTCCCTTGACCTTGGAATCAACCGCGGCCCGCAGGGCTGGCAGGGCGCCCATGGATGGTCTCTGCGAGAAGGTGTGGAGCAAGGGTCGCTCCAGCCGGGAATACCAATGGCGGCCGAGGTGACGGCCAATGTCGGTTGACGAGAATCCCGGATGGGCGGCAAGGGACAGCGCGTCGGCGCCGGCGGATTCAAAGCGTCGCTGAAGTTCATAGGTGAAGAGCAGGTTGGCCAGCTTGGAACGCCAGTAAGCGCGGAACGGCGAGTAGCCGCGGTTCTCGAAGAGCAGATTGCTGAAGTCCATCTTCCCGGCGCGATGGGCTACGCTGCTAACGGTCACGACCCGGGCGCCGGTTGTAGCCAGCAGGAGTTCAAGCAGCCTACCGGTCAAGGCGAAATGTCCCAGATGATTGGTGCCCATCTGGCTTTCGAAGCCGTCTTCGGTCTGCGAATACGGAACCGCCATGATCCCGGCGTTGTTGATCAGCACATCAAGCCGCGGGCGGGATCGGATGAAGGCCCGGGCGAATCGTTCTATGGACGCCAGACTTCCCAGATCGAGCATCATCAATTCCACCGTAGACCCTGGGATCTCGGCTCGGACTTCGTCAATGGCCCTTTGCCCGCGCTCGACCGATCGGCAGGCCAGGATCGTGTCGGCGCCTGTGCGGGCCAACACTCTGGCAGCCTCCAGCCCGATCCCGCTGTTGGCCCCCGTCACCACCACCACCTTGCCCGTGAGGTCCCGAATGCGGTCGGTGGTCCAATCTTTGCCTTCCCGACTGTTCAAGATGCCGTTGTCCTCTCATATTGCTTGGAATCCGGCTGAAGGAATTGAGGCTAGCCAAGTAGCACGAGTTCCCATGTGCCCGCCGGTTTGGAGGTCACATTCCGTTCGGTGGAGGCGAGCTTGACCGGGGTCGGTCAAGCTCGCCTCCTCGTAAACCTTGGCGGGGAGGGAAGTCAGCAGCCTGCCGCGGCCTCGCCGCCTGGGGACAGATCGGCGCTTTGCACCAGGGTGGCCAGAATCCTCTGCAGGCAGGCGAGGTCGGCGGCGGTATCAGATGCGTCCTCGCCATGGTCACCGGTGGTGATGGCGTGGTGGAAGGCCCTCAACTCTCTCAAGAAGGCCGAGTCGGTGCTGCCCCGGTGGCGGGCCGCCGCTTGACGGTGATGGATGGTGAGATCGGCTGTCCGGTGGCGCAGATAGGGCTGGGGTAGGGACAGCTGCAGGGAGCCCTCGGTTCCGTGCACCTCCAGCCGCTCCTGGTAGGCCGGGTAAGAGGGGAGCCACAGCCAACTCATCTCCACTCGGGTCTGATTGGCCAGTTCCCCACGGGCGAAGAGACTGGGCGGCTCCCCTTCGGGTCGCAGGGCCGCGGCTGGCCATATCTCGGCGAACGTGATGCGGGGAAGTTCGCCGAAAGCGGTGCGCAGCAGTGACACGGTGTGGATCAACGATCCCGCCAGGAACTTGCGGTAGAGACGTCCCCAGTGGTTGGGGAGATCCCCGATCGCCTCGGCGGTGTGGGCCAGCTCGTAGGTCTCCGCGGTGTCCAGGACCGCCTGGTCGGAATCGTCGAAGGAAAGGATGTCCGCATGGGCGTGCTGGGAGTGATGGCTGGGGTGATGGACCGAGTGGCGGATCAGGCGCAGGTCGCCAATGGCTTCCAGTCCAGCCACCAAATGGGGGAGAACCTGTTCATGAAGCTTCATGTAACCGATCTGCAGCACCCGGTCTTTCTCTTTGGCCAATGTGGCCAGGTGCTCGGTCCCAGCCACGGTCAGCGACAGCGGCTTTTCTGCAAAAACGTGCTTTCCGGCCAAAAGGGACTCCTCACTCATCATCTGGTGGGCGCCCGGGGTGAGAAGCAGCACCGCCTCCACCGCCGGATGGTTGCAAACCTCTCGCCAGTCTGTGGAGGTGAAGACAGGTCCGGGAAGCCGGTCAGCGATGGCGGCGGTAAGCCGCGGGGAGATGTCGGCGACCGCCGACACCCGGAACAGGCTGTCCAGTTGGAGGAGGTTGGGAAGGTGCTGGGTCTGGGCAATGGTTCCCAGCCCTATGACTCCCACCGGGATCGGTAAGACCATAGTGCCTCGAATCAGGTCCAGCCCGCCAATTCGGGGCGATTTGCGAAATAGGCCAGCGCTTGCGGGTTGGCCAACGCTTCGGTGTTCTTCACCTCGTCACCGTTTATCACCGCGGTCACCGCCAGTTCGGTGATCTTTCCCGAACGCGTGCGTGGGATGTCTGGCGCCTCCAACACGAGGGCCGGTACGTGCCGGGGAGAGCAGTGATGGCGCAGGCGTTTCTTGATCTCGGCTACCAGGCCATCATTTAGTTCCTGACCTTCCTCGAGCCGCACGAACAGCACCATCCGGGTGTCCCGTTCCCACTTCTGGGCAACGCAGATCGCCTCCACCACCCCGGGGACTTCTTCGGCCTGCCGGTAGATCTCGGCGGTTCCGATTCGTACTCCCGCCACGTTGAGGGTGGCGTCGGAACGACCGTGGATGACCATCCCGCCGTTTGGTGTCCAATTGGCGTAATCGCCGTGGGTCCACACTCCGGGGTACTTTTCGAAATAGGCTGACTGGAAGCGGGTTCCGTCGGGGTCGTTCCAGAACCGCAGTGGAATGGATGGGAAGGGCTCTCGGCAGACCAGTTCACCGGTCGGCCCGGCGAGCGGTCGGCCCTGGTCGTCGTACACCTCCACCGCCATGCCCAGGGTCGGGCCTTGGATCTCCCCGGTCCACACCGGGAGGGTGGGGTCACCTCCCACGAAACACCCGCACAGATCGGTGCCGCCCGAGATGGAGGCCAAGTGCAGGTCTTCTTTCACATCTTGGTATACCCACTCGAACCCCTCAGGAGAAAGGGGAGAGCCGGTGGAGCAGATGGTGCGCAGTGAAGCGAGGCTATGCGACCGCCGGGGTCGAATGCCGGTTTGGCGGGCCGCGTCGATGAACTTGGCCGAGACCCCCAGCAAGGTTATCTCGTCCTGGTCGATCAGGTCAAACAAATGGCTGGGGGAGGGGTGGAACGGATTGCCGTCGTATAAGACGATACTGGCGGCGGAGGCAAGGGCGGTGACCAGCCAGTTCCACATCATCCACCCGCAGGTTGTGAAATAGAACACCCTGTCGCCGGTGCGGATGTCCACCTGAGTTTGATGCTCCTGCATGAGCTTGAGCATCACCCCCGCCGCCCGGTGCACCATGCACTTGGGAGGTCCCGTGGTTCCCGAGGAGAAAAGAATGAACAGGGGATGGTCGAAGGGGAAGGTGTCGGTGGGTAGCTCCGCGCCCTCACCGGCGGCCAGGAACTCCTCCCAGGAAATGGCGTCCGGAATGGATGTGCAGTCCGGGTCGGTGTCCAGATTGGGGACGATAACCACCCGCCGCACGGAAGGGAGTGCCTCCCGGATCTCCCTGAGGGGCGCCAGCCGGTCGAAGGGTTTGCCCCCGTAGGGATACCCGTCGGTGGCCAGCAAGAGCACCGGGTCTATCTGGCCGAAGCGGTCCACCACCCCGGCCACACCGAAGTCGGCCGAGGTGGAACTGAACAGGGCGCCGATGCTGGCGGCGGCGATCATCAACACCACCGTCTCGGGTCGGTTGGGCATCCAGGCCGCCACCCGGTCTCCAGCCTCCACGCCGTGGACGGAAAGGGCGCCGGCTGCCGCCGCCACCTGGGATCGCAGTTGGTTCCAGGTCAGATCCTGGGTGTATCCGTCCTCCCGCCGGTACAGGATGGCCACCGAATCACCGTCAACCCCCCGGCCATCCAACAGGTTCCGGGCGACGCTGAGACGGGCGTCGGGAAAAAACCGCGCCGAAGTCATCGAGTCGCCGGGCAGGTAGATCCTATCTCCCTTTTCTCCCAAGACTCCCACATGGTCCCAGGACGTGTCCCAGAATCGGTCGATATTCTCCACGCTCCAACGGTGCAGTTCGACAGAGTCGGCAAGCGCCAGTCCGTATCGCCGGTTGACCTCCCGGCGGAGGCAAGTTATGGACGAAGCTTCGATTCTCTCTTTAGAAGGTATCCAGAGGGGTTGGCTGCTCATAGGGCCTAAAGGGTATCGCTGACGTGTGCCTGCTCTGGGTGAGAGGACATGGATCAGGCCGAGTACTCCGCTTCAACCCCGAGCCGGCCCCCACTCGAATAGGCGCCCAATGTCCAGCGAATATCCGGAGTCTGGGCATCGCGTCCACCACGCAGGTGTAAGGTGTCGCCGCAAAAGAAGGGAGAGCGTGCCCGGAAGGCGAAACGCCCGGGATGGTCCACGCCGTTGCGCAGGGGGAGATTGGCCAGGAGCATGGCGATGAGCGGGCCGTGGACCACCAGTCCGGAATACCCCTCCACGCTGGTCGCATAGGGTTGGTCGTAGTGGATGCGGTGGGCGTTGTTGGTGAGGGCCGAGAAGCGGAACAGGAGTACCGGGTCGGTGGGTATGTCATGTGCCCATGGCCGCGACGGCGGGCCGGGTTCTCCTGGCGGTTCCTGCGGATCTGACGGGGAGGCGTCGGTGTAGATCAGGTTCTGGGTTTCGGTGAGTGCCGGTCCATCTTCTCCCCGGATTTGGTATTCGACGGTTACGAACACGAGCAGGCCGCTTCGGCCCTCCTTTCGCACCACGCTTTTCACGATGGCCTTTTGCTGCGCTGTCTCCCCCACCAGCAGGGGACGGTGGAAGACGGTGGAGCAGCCAGCGAACATCCTTCTCTTCTGCGGTACGGGGGGAAGGAAACCTCCCCGGAGAGGGTGTCCGTCAGTTCCGGTCTCCGAACGCCGGGCGGCGGGCAGGAAGTAAAGCCAGTGCCACATGGGTGGCAGGGGGTCTCCCTCTTTCGCAGCTGGCGCCGGTAGATCGAACAGGGCGGAAAGAGCGGCAACCGGCCAAGGATCGATCCGCTGGCGGCGGCTCTCGGTGTTCCCTACCCAGTCGGACAGATTCGCGGTGTTCATGCAGAGGTTCTCGGTCGGCGGGCTTGCAGTTGCAGTCGCACGAAGGGTACGACATGGCTGTCGGGTCCCGTCCTGGTCAGGTCCGCTATCTGCTCTCCCACTGTGGACACCAGCGCTTCGAAGACGTGGGGTGGCAGGAGGGGTCGGTAGCCGGTGAGGGTCTGAGTCCGGAGCCAGCCGATGAGACGTTTGTGAGAGAAGGGACGAGGTTGGGTCTCGATACGCAGTTCTTCGGCGCCGCCAAAGGGGGAGGCGGCAACTATCTCGGTGTAGCGGTCCAGCGACGGCCAGGGATGATGTGGCAGACGACCTAGGACGTATTCGTGGAAGGGAGACTGTACGGCCACCGAAAAGATGATTCTTCGGATCTGCGCGATATTGGTCTCAGAGGCAAAACTGGCGATCAGTTTTCCTCCCGGTGCCAGGGCACGGTGGAGCCTTTCCAGCACCAGAGGGTGTTCCTTGATCGGAATCCAGTGCAGGCAGGCGATGGAAACCACCGCCGAGAAGCGCTCTTGCCATTGAAGATCCTGGACCCGCCGCTTTTCGAAGCGGATGCCCGGATGGCCGTGCCGGCGGGCTTGTTCGATCTGGCTGGGAGAGGCGTCTATGCCAATCATCTGAGCCCGGGGATAATGCTCGGCCAAGGCCACGGTCAAATCCCCGGCGCCGCATCCCACATCCAACAGAGAGTCGCCTACGTCCAGGTCGAGGTTCCACAGGGCCGGCGGGTCGAAGGCGCGGTGGTGAGCGGTGTTCTCCCGATACTCCGAGCCCCGCCAGGAGTCGCAACCGTCTGCAACCTTATCCATGCATGCCTCCCTCCTGGTATTGCTTGGGAGAACTGCTACCAGGTGAAGGGCCGGTCCACTCCGGCCAGTTTTACGCCGGTAAGAGCCGACGAGTTAAGGGACAGGGCCCGAAGGTCCTCCATCTCCAGGTTGTGAACGCTTGACTTGCCGCACGCCTTGGCCAACATGGTGATTTCCATGGTCATGGCGGTCAGATAGCGGGCCACCCGGTCGGCGGCGGCGTCCACGTGCAGGCGGGTCTCCAACTCCGGGTCCTGGGTGGTGATCCCCACCGGGCAACGGCCGGTGTGGCAGTGGTGACACTTTCCGGGAGAGGTTCCGATCTTCTGGTAGTCCTCCAGATACCGGGGCGAGTTGCATCCCAGCGCCATCAGGGCGGCGGTTCCGATCATCACCGCATCGGCGCCCAGCGCCAGCGCCTTGGCCGCATCGGTGCCGTTGCGGATGCCTCCCGCCGCCACCAGTTTCACCTCTTCGGACATGCCGCTTTCTTCCAAAGCTTCGCGGGCGGCTGGAATGGCTGCCATGGTGGGGATGCCGGTGTGGTCCAGCAGCAGTTCGGGAGAGGCGCCGGTGCCACCCTCCGCTCCGTCCAGGACGATCACGTCAGCCACCTTGGCGGCCATGGCCACGTCGAAACGGGGGCGGGTTGCGCCCAGCTTCACGAAAATGGGAATCCGGTATCCAGTGGCTTCCCGAAGTTCCTCGATCTTGATCTGCAGGTCGTCGGCGCCCAGGAAGTCAGGATGGCGCACGGTAGAGCGCTGATCGACCCCAACCGGGAGTGAACGCATCCGCGCCACCCGGTCGGAGATCTTCATACCCAGCAGCAAACCCCCGGTCCCGGGCTTGGCGCCCTGGCCGATTACGATCTCGATGCCGTCGGCCTGACGGAGGTGCTCGAGGTCCAGCCCGTAGCGGGACGGGGTCATCTGGTAGACCATGGTCTTGGAGGCTTCCCTCTCCTCCGGGAGCATTCCTCCCTCTCCGCTGCAGGTCATGGTGCCCACCTTGGAGGCCCCCCTTCCCAAGGCGGTCTTGGCGGACGCCGACAGCGCACCAAAGGACATGGAAGCGACGTAGATGGGAATGTCCAGTTCTATGGGCTTGGAGACCAGGCCGGGACGATCGCCCAGCACCGTCTTGGTCTCACAACTTTCCCGATATCCCTCCAAGGGAAGCCGGGTGGCGGTGGCGGGGACGAACACCAGGTCGTTCCAGTTGGCCATTCTCGGGTTGGCGGTCGTAAAGCCCCGAATTTGGTAGCGGCCCAGCCTCGACATGGCGTGGATGTCGGCGATGTCCTTGGGGGTCCAGCGGATGCTGTCGCCGTGGTCGTAGGAGGAGGGGATGCCCGCCGGGCGCCCGTCGATGGCGCCGTCCCGGAGAGCGACCAGGTCCTCGTGGGAGAGCCCGTTGGGAGAGTTGGTAATGCTCAAATCATCAGCCATGCGGTGGCGTCCCTACTTTCGAAATACCAGAGTCGTTGTCCCGACACCACTTTCTTCCAATCGCGTGTGGAGTCTCCCAAACCCAGTCCGGCCAGGAGCTCTTCTACGTCCGCCACCTCTTCGGGCGGCGGCTCCACCGCGTGGCTGTCCACCCCCAGCGACTTGATGTCGCCTGCTACCCAGACAGCGCCCTCCCACAGGGAGTCTCCGGTGGCGTCTCCGGCGTTACCCAGGGTGATGATCCGACCGGTGTGCGCCATGAACCCGCTCAGATAACCGATGCTTCCCTCCACCACGATATCTCCGCCCTTCTGGGCCACCCCGCACCGCGGACCGGTATTTCCTTTGATGTGGATCAGCCCTCCCCGCATGGAAGCGCCCACGCTCATCCCGGCATAGCCGTCGATGGTGATCTTCCCCCGGGCCATGGCCTCTCCCACGCCCCACCCACAGTCTCCTTCCACGTGGATCACGCCACCGCTGTTGAGCCCACCGCAGTAGTAGCCGACGTTGCCGAGGATGCGAACCGGGGTGTCTTCGGTCAACGCCACCGCCAGGTTGTGTCGGGAGAGAGGATCGGTGACCACGATCTCCGAGGCCGTGGACGCCAGGGAGCGAATATCGCGGTTGACATCCCGAAGGGGACGGTCTCCCACTTCGACGGTGACGACACTCATGCAGCGACGGCTGGTACCGGCCGGCATACCCAGGTGGTGTATTCGGCGGGTCCGTCATAGTTGATGACGGGGTGGTGTTGACGATATACCTTGCGCACCGCCTGCTCTTCGGTGGCGGTGGCCATGTTGCCGTTTTCCCGGATCACGGCCAGGGGCTTGATCGCCCATTTGTCCTTGGCCATGCCCATCTGATAGGGGGTGGCGGCCAGATAGGTGAAAACGCCGTCCATTTCGGTGAGTGACAGCTGGAGGGCCTCCTCCAGGGTGAGGCCCCGGTTCATCTGGTCGGAGATCCACACCGCGATCATCTCGGAGTCGTTGTCGGTGAAGAATCGGTAACCGGCCCGGATGAGCCGCCCCCGGGTTAGCCAATAGTTGGTGAGCTGGCCGTTGTGGACGATGGCGATGTCCGGAAAGGGCCTGGCCCAGAAAGGGTGGGAGGCGGTGGGGTACACCTTGGATTCGGTGGCCATGCGGGCATTGGCAATGCCGTGGGTGCCGATGTAACTCCCCAAGTCGTGCTTTTCCATCACTTCTTCGGCGTTGCCGACATCTTTGATGATCTCCAGGCTCCGTCCCACCGACTGGATTTCGAAGCCGGGAATGGCGTCTGCCTCATCCAGCCACTCGGTCAACTCCGAGACGGGTTCGGCGATGGTCATCCGCACCGAGACATGCGGCTGCTTCAACCCGTCCCACGTTGGGCTAGAGAGGAAATCCGATCCGTGGTCCCTCAAGATCGAGAGGAACGTATCCAGGTCCTGATTCAATCGGCGCCGGTTCACGCTCACCACCCGAACCACAAACCCAGCCGGCATTGGGTCGCCATAAAGGGCGAAACCGGTGGAATCGCTTCCCCGGTGGGCCATGGCTTGCATCATGGCCACCAGATCAGCGCCTACCGGGCCAGGTTCGCGGAGAATTCTTCCTGCTATCCCGCACATCGTTCGGGCTCCTTTGGTAGTAGGAGGTTGGGATATGTCCGGTGAAGGGAACTGTTCGACTGGAGTTTACCCATCGTAAATCTCGGTGAGGCGAAGCAGGAGGTGCAACTGGGCGTCTGCCTCTTCTTGACGCATGGGCACCGAGTAGGGGGGCATGGGAGGAAGGAAAATAGCGGTGATGGTCCCCGGCATCGGAATGATCTCCGCCCTTTGCCCTCCCGGTCCCACCAAGAGTTGAACCTGTTTGAGTTCTCCGTTGGGGATTAGCTTTCGGACCCGGGAGTCCCCGGTGGCCCGCTCCGCCACTGCTTGGACGTAGGGCTTCGAAGAGCGGGTGGTGAAGCGGTTGTGTTTGAAGTTATAGGAGATGCGCTCGGGTTTGTCGCCCGGTTCTCCTTTCAGGGTGACCCAGATGGTGTCCAGGAGAGCTCCGAAGATGCGGACCCTGCCGGTGAAGCCCACTGCCAGCTGCACATCATCGTCCAATAAGGCTTTCACCTGGCGGTGACCCGGGGTGACCTGGTAGATGATGTTTAACTTCTCCAAGGCGGCCCGGGGCTCTTCGAGAATGCGCCGGCGTCGGGTTTCATAGAGTCCTGAAACGCGGGTGCGGATATTGAGGTTGGCCCACGGCGAACCTGAAGTGTGCTCAAGATCCATTAGTTATCCAAGGCTACCTGCACCGATAGTAAAGAAGCCCACGGGCATGGCCCGCGGGCTTCTTTACTGGTTATTTTCGAGTTTTGGCTAGGAGCTGTACCGGCTTTCCATCCCTGAGGACTTACGCATTGCGTAGGAAATGGGGGCGGCGATCAACGAGCCTACGAAGACCCAGAGAACCGGCCCAAGTTTCAGGTTGGAAGCGGTGTCGATCAAGAAACCTCCTTCACCCCAGTGGGCCCCACCGAAGGCTACGGAGATCCCGTATAGGGTGATCAGGGCGCCGATGATCGGGATGATCAGCGGCAGTTTGTAAGGACGGTCCACATCCGGATCCATCACCCGGCCGACTATCACCACGATGTGGAAGGCCACATAGAGCAGCAGCCACAGGTATGCGCCGGTGAAGATCAACTCCACCACCGTTCCGGCGGTGGCGCCGACAATCACGTAGAGGATGGCGGTGATGATTATTGCCCACCAAGGGGTGCGGTAGCGGGGATGAAGCCTGGAGAAGATGCGGGAGAGGGGTCCGAAGAGATGACCGTTGCGGGATATCCCGTAAAGAATCCGGGGCATCCCGGCATAGACGATGGTCATCGAGGCAAAGGTTGCCAGAACACTGGCCGCGGCCATCAGATAACGGCCACCCTCACCCCAGAACTCGCGTCCCACGAACAACTGGGTGCAGTTTCCGCCGCAGCCGGAAGCGTCCAAACCAGCTTGCCAGGTGGAGGTCGAGGCGGTGCCCAGCACGCCGAAGCCCATGAACAGCGAGGTGGCCAAGATGGCGACCAAGCCCCATACGATCCCCTTGGGGATCATGCGAGCCGGATCCTTGGTCTCCTCGGCTAGTGGACCGACGAACTCGATGCCAATGAACGACCAGATGGCGATGATCAGCCCGGCGGCGATTACCCCTTCAGAGCCGAACCAGTCCCACATGCTGAGACCGGCGTCCCAGTTGCCGGCGCTCCAGCCACCGGTGTTGCCGGCGCCGAAGTATCCGAACAATCCGAAGATCCAGCGGATGGACAGCATCACTATTACCACCAGGAACTCGACCCGGGCCAGGATCTGAATTCCCAGCAGGTTGGGGATAACCGCCAGGATGGTCATGCCGATAATCCAAGGCAGAAGCACGTCAGCAGTGCTGGTATCCAAGATTTCGGCGTCGTTGGTGTTGAATAGGGCCCGCAGTCCGAAGGCGCCGGCGTTGGTTTCCAACGCTCCGACCAGCGCGAACATGGCGTAGAAGGAAAATCCCAGGAAGATTCCCGTTACGGACGCTTTGGCGCCCTTACCCCCGAAAGCGGCCGCGCCATAGTCGTAGAGCGCGCCTGCTCTCGGGTAGGTCACCGCCAGTTCGGCGGCGGAAAGTCCTAGGAGCAAGTTGATGACAAAGCCCATCAACAAGGCCATGGCAAAGGCGGTGCCTATGCCGATCCACCCTTCGAAGTCCGATACCAGGGTGGAACTGGCGACCACCAGCCCGACCCCGGCCATAAAGACATCCCGGGTAGAAAGCGCCTTGATAAGGCCCTGATCAGTACTAGAGGTCAATTGAGGTCCTCCTTACCGTAGTTATTACGTCAGGGGCGAACCACCCGGGCCCGCCTTAAATGAGTTGTCGTGAAACACTATACAACGTCATCCCGCTTCCCCTTGGGAAAACCCGCCGACTGTTTCTCAGTGGGCCAATTCGTCGATCAGCAAGGCATCTACCTCGATCTCGACCATCATGCCCTCTACTGTCAAACCGGCCTCCACGCCAGTCAACACCGGCTCGATTCCCCGGAAGCGTTCACCGTGGGCCCTGATGAAACCTCCGGCGGCGGCGCTTTCGGAGAAAAAAGCTCGTGTTCTGACCACATCAGAGAGGGATGCGCCCACCTGCATGAGAGCCTTTTCGATGCGGTCCAGGATGTAATGGGTCTGGGCGTAGGCGTCGCCGGGGGCATGCAGCTTGCCGCTTGGTTCCACGGCGGTGGTGCCGGCCACGAACACGAAGGGTCCCACCCGGCGCGCCCGCACATAAGAACCCACCTCTTCGAAACGCCCGCCCCCTCGGGCAGTGCGGATAACGACCATTGGCGGAGCTTTCTTGTACGACTATGGGCGCTCACCACTCTAGTTGTCCGGCCTCTCTCCGCTGCCTGGCCTACTGCCGGTTTTGTCACACCCTCCCATTATGTTCTCAAGTACTGAAGAAAGGAGACAAATGGTCAGCGCCCGCGATGTAGCCGCCCTCTTGGTGGAGAAGCTGGGCAACACGTTTACCCTGAAGCTGCATAGGCTTCTCTATTTCTGCCAGGGATTTCACCTGGCGTGGGATGGCGTGCCGCTATTCGAAGAGCCGATCGAAGCTTGGGCGAGCGGTCCGGTGGTGAGACCGATAATGAACCAACATCTGGGTCAGTTCCTTTTGGAGAGCCCTTGGCCTGAGGATGGGGACCCTGGTCGGCTTATTCCTGAGGAGAAGGAATCGGTGGAGGCCGTCCTGACAATGTTTGGTGATTGGACCCTCTCGCAATTAACGATGGTCACCTGTCGAGAGCGCCCCTGGATCGAGGCTCGCGATGGTCTTCCTCCAGGAGCACCCGGGAACACCGAGATCAACCTAGAGGTGATGCAGGATTATTTCACTGGAAAGGTCTTTGCTGACGACGACGCAGAGGAGAGTGAAGGGTAGGCTCCGGACCCGGACATTGTCTATGTGTGCCGCAGCCCAGACGTGTTGTGCTCTGTGGAGGAAGAGGAGTCGATGACGCTCGATGCGGTGTGCTGGATCGCCTCGATCAACAAGCCGGTCACCGCAGCGATGGTCCTCCGGTTGGTCGAACAGGGTCGCCTGGGAACTCGATACCCCGGCCGTGGAAGTGTTGTTTCGTGAGGGGAGAGGCAAAGGACCGGTAAAGTTGTCGACAGACTAGGACTATCACAACACCCCCAACTCAATGATCGAAAACCAACCCGAGACCACCTCTGGAATACCACTCAAGCTGGTGTATGGGCCGGAGGATGTCCCGGCCGGAATCAGAGAGGCCCTGGCCGCGCCACCCGGTAAGGCGCCCTATCTGCGCGGCGCCTATCCCCGTATGTACCGGGACAGGCCCTGGCGGATCTTCCAACTCTCGGGGTACGGCAATCCCGAGGACATGAACAAGCGGCTCAAGTTTCTCCTGTTCGAGGCGGGCGAAACCGGGATCATTATCAAGCACGACCGGATGACCGACGACCACCTATACGATGTCGATCACCCCGAGATCGTGGAGAGGCGGGAGGATGTGGGCCTGACCGGGACGGTCACGGTGGGCTTGCGGGACTATGAGACCATTCTCGCGGATCTCCCCCTTGAATCGATCTACGCCAAGCCGGGAGGTGGAGTAGCCCAATCAGCGGTCTACACGCTGCCCTGCTACTGGTCGGTGGCCGTTCGGCGGGGAATTCCGCTCGAGAAGCTGGCCGGGACGGGACAGAGCGACTTCTTTCTTACCTACCTGGGGTGTCCCACCAAGGAGCAGATCCCCCCCGAGGCGGCGATCCGCTTCAACCTGGATCTGATCGAGTGGTGCTCGGAGCGGATGCCTCGGTGGGTGCCCGTCTCCATCGCCGGTTACAACGCGGCGGACAGCGGCCTCTCGGCGTTCCAGGAATTGGGGGCGGTGATGGCCAACGCCGCCCAGTACCTTGACATGATCGCGGCGCGCGGCAGGGTGGATGTGGAACGCTTGGCGCATCGCATCGGAGGGGTCAATTTCCGGGTGTCCATGGAGATATTCGAAGATGCCGCCAAATTGCGAGCGGCCCGCAAGATGTGGTCGGACATGCTGGCGGAGCGCTATGGGATCACCGATGAGAAAGCTCGGCAGATGAGAATCCACGTGGTGACCGCCGGCAGCGCCATGACCTACCAGGAGCCTTTCAACAACATCGTGCGGGGAACGCTGATGGCGCTGGCGTCGGTGTTGGGAGGCACCCAGTCCCTGGGAGTGTCCGGCTACGACGAGGCGATGTCCATCCCCTCCGACCACGCCCACCTGATGTCTATTCGCATCCAGCAGATCCTCCAAAACGAGATCAGCCTTCGGGAGGTGGCCGACCCGCTGGGCGGGAGCTACTACATCGAGTCTCTCACCGGTGAACTGGAGGAGCGAGGCTGGAAGTTCTTCGAGCAGATCCAATCCCGGGGAGGATTCTTGGCGGTGCTCGACGACGGATTTCTCTTGGAGTGCGCCGAGGAGAACAATCAGCGCATCGTGGCGGGAATTGAGACGGGGGATCGAGCGATAGTGGGGGTGAACACCCACACCATCGATGATCCCATCATGGAGGTGAAGGCCTTCGAGGGGCGCTCGGGCGCCCAGACCTGGGAGATGGCCATGGAGCGTCTCTCCGACCTTCGTCGCACCCGTCATCGGGAGGGGGCCATGAAGGCGCTTCGCAACTTGGAAGCGGTGTGCCGCAACGATTCGGTGAACTCCATTCCCGCTTTCATGGAGGCGGTGAGCTCCGATGCCTCCATCGGTGAGATCGGGGATGTGCTGAGGGGGACTTTCGGGGACTGGCACTGGCAGGCGCCGATCAATGTCTGATCATCTCCCACCGCCCGCTCGGGTGCTGATGGCCAAGATGCAGCTTGGACGGTCACTGGCGGGGAGTGGCGGTGGTGGCACGGGCGCTTCGGGAAGCTGGATTCGAAGTGATCCTGGGTGGGATGCTACGACCCAGCGAGATCGCCAGCGTGGCGGCCGCCGAAGACGTCGACCTGGTGGGAATCAACGTCGGTGGCCGGGTGGAGGTGGTGGAGAGGACCCTCGACGAGATGGAAACGGCCGGAGTGGGGGACATTCCTGTGTTCGTGGGTGGGACCGTGCCGCCTCAGGCCATATCTCGGCTGACGGAACGCAACGTCGGGGTGTTCCCGCCCGGAAGCTCGCTGGCGTCGATCGTCGAGGCGGCCCGCGCCCTCACTGGCCGGGATTCTTCCGCCTAGGGTGTACTTTCTCCCAAGTTGTAGCCACACCTTGGGTTAATGCCGGGCTTCGGGTGTCTCGGCAGACCATCCTGTTGCATGATCCCACGGCGCGGGTCGAGCAGAAAAGGTCAGTGCATCCTGTTGCATGATCCCACATCGAGCAGAAAAGGTCACACCGCCGTGGACAATAACGATGCCTGGTAACGCTTTGCGGTTGGGGGTAATTGCCGTCGCTAAATACCTGATGTCTGGTTCCCAATCCTTTCTCCGGGCCATCCACCCCACCTAACCCACCCCGCAGGTGACCTGCCCGGCCGGTCTAGCCTCCCCCCCACCACCATCAACACCCAATCATCCCAACCCACCGCGACCTTCTGGCTGGCGCGGTGCAGCCGGCTCTGACCCTCGCCCTACTGGGCGCCATCGATACCTTGCTTACCGCTCTGATAGCCGATTCGATCACCCGTAACCAACATAACCCAACCAGGAATTGATGGGCCAGGGCGTGGGCAACATGCTCGCCGGTTTGGTGGGAGGAGTTCCCGGCGCCGGCAACACGCTCGGGACAGTGGTAAATGCCCGGGCCGGCGGATTGAGCAGATTGTCGGGGATGACAAGCGCAGCAATCCTCTTTGGTCTGGTCTTGGGTCTCGGGGGGTTTGTCGAGCAGGTCCCTCTGGCGGCTCTTGCCGGCATTCTGATGAAGGTCGGCTGGGACATCATCGACTGGCGTTTTCTTACCCGCATCCGCTACATCAAACGGGAGAACCTGGTGGTGATGGCGACCACTCTGGGGCTTACGGTCTTCCTCGATCTGGTGACGGCGGTGGTGGGTCTGGTGGTGGCCGGAATGGTGAGTGCGTTGCAACTGGAGCATCTGGAGTTGGACAATATAATTTCCGTGCCACTGCTGGACCACAGTTTCCTGATGGACAGGACAATCAGCCAGGATATGGATCCTTTCTCGGCGCGGGTGGGATTGGTGGCCTTCCAGGGGACCTTCACGGTGGCTTCTTCCAACAAGATGGTTGGCACGCTCAGCGTGGATATTCGGGATCATGAGGTGGTGATCCTCGACTTTTCCGGCGCCGATTACCATGGATGACAGCGCGGCCCTGGTCGTTGGGCAGTTGATCGATGTTGCAATAGCCGAGGACACCGAGTGCATCGTGTTGGGCCTTGAGGGTCCGGTGGCCGAGAGTCTTCAAGTACTCGATGTGCTGTCGAGAGTCCCCGCCGACCGGTTTGTCTCCGACATGGACGGGGCCCGGGACCTCTCCCGGCGCATACTGCAGACATAAGAGCCGACCGACCGGCTCGATGATCTAGCTATCCGTCGCCTTTGGGTGAAACAAACTCGCCACCGCCGAAACCAAAAGAGAAGCCACCGGAGCCCCAAAACGCCAAACCCCGAAACCGCATCTGGACCCACCTCCACAGCCAAAAGCCCCAAGATTTGACATAGGATCTCAGCCTGGGGGCCTAATCACACAGCGGCTCTAGTAGTTTTAAGCACCACGTCTATTGCATTAGGAGAAACCAATGGTGATGACCCCCAGCGAGGCCTTGGTTGAGACCCTCAGAGTGGAGGGAGTAACCACTGTTCCCGGAATCGTGGGATCGGCCTTTATGGACGCCCTTGATCTCTTCCCGGCGGCGGGCATCCGGTTTTTACCGGTCCGCCATGAGCAGAACGCCGCTCATATGGCCGACACCTACGCTCGGGCCACCGGCCGCCCCTCGGTCTGCACCGCCCAAAACGGTCCGGGGATCACCAATATGGTCACCGGGATCGCCGCTGCCTATCACGCCCACTCTCCGATGGTGATCATCACTCCCTCGGCGACTTCGGGATCGGTTGGACTGGACGGGTTCCAAGAGGTGGAACAACTCTCCATTTTCCGTTCTATCACCAAATTTCAATTGCAGGTTCCCCGTCCTGATCGGATGGCCGAATCGATGAGGACCGCCTTCCGGATGGCCATGGCCCATCTGGGGCCGGTGCAGGTTGACATTCCCCGCGATTTCTTCTACGGGGAATCCCATGAGGAGATTCTGGAACCCAACCAGTACCGTTCCGGCGAGCGCGGAGCCGGCGACCCCGCCCTGCTGGACAAGGCCGCGGCCCTGCTGGCCGAGGCTCGCCGCCCGGTGATCGTGGCCGGATATGGGGTGGTGCTGTCTGACGCCTACCAGCAGACCGCCCGGCTGGCCGAGCAACTCGGCGCCCCCGTGGCCGCCTCCTACCTGCACAACGACGCCTTCCCCTATACCCATCCCCTCTCGGTGGGACCGTTGGGCTACATGGGTTCGAGGGCGGCTATGGAGCTTTTGTCGGAAGCCGATGTGGTTTTGATGTTGGGCTGCCGGATCAACGTGTTCGGAACGGTTCCCCAGTACGGCCTGGATTTCTATCCACGATCGGCCAAGGTGGTGCAGATCGACATAGACCCCGAGCAACTGGGCCGTTCCAAGCCCATCGAGTTGGGGATCATCGCCGACGCCCGCCAAGCGGCCGAGGCTATTTCGGCCCGGCTGGCGGCCAGTGTGGGTGACCGGCCGGTGGATCAGGCGCGGATGGACCACATTGCGGCAACCAAAGCCAGTTGGGACAAGGAGCTGTCCTCCCGCTCGGCTTCCGACGCCACTCTTATTAGCCCGCGACGGGCTCTGAGCGAGTTGGCGGCGACGCTCACCGATGACACCTTTGTCACCACCGACATAGGAAATATCTGTTCGGTCTCCAATGGTTATCTGCGGTTCACCAAGCCCCGGCGGTTTATGGCCGCCATGGGTTTTGGCAACTGCGGTTTCGCCTATCCGGGGGCGCTGGGCGCCAAGCTGGCTTCGCCCAAGTCTCCGGTGTTCGCCATCGTCGGCGACGGAGCGTGGGGGATGAGCCTCAGTGAGGTGATGACCGCCGTGGAGGAGGACCTGCCGGTGACGGCGGTGGTTTTCAATAACCAGCAGTGGGGAGCGGAGAAGCGCAACCAGATCGACTTCTACGACGACCGTTTCGTGGGTACCAACATCGGACACCAGTTGGGAGGGTTCAATTTTGCGGAAATCGCCACCGCCATGGGAGGACGGGGGATCAGGGTTACCGATCCCGCCGACCTGAAGGACGCTTTCGGGGAATCGCTTGATCCGGAAGTGGCCACCGTGGTGGAGGTGATGGTTGACCCCGAAGAATTGGCCGAGCCTTTCCGCCGCGACGCCCTGCAACAGCCGGTGAGGCACCTAGACCGCTATCGGCATCTGGCCGCTAATCAATAGCAAGAGGAGAATGTCTATATGACCACCACGCTCACCACCAACTCCCTGGCCCACACCGCTTTGCATTTCACCGCTGGGAAGCTGTGGCGAAGTGGAGGAGCACCAATTTGGGTCAGAGGAGAGGGCATCCGCATCTGGGACCAGGACGGGAATTCCTACATCGACGGCCTGGCCGGGTTGTTCTCGGTCCAGATCGGTCATGGCCGCGGGGACATCGCCGCGGCGGCCGGGGAACAAATGAAGACCCTCGCCTACACGCCCTCCTGGTCGGCGACCACCCCCGCCACCATCGAAGCCTCCAATCTGATCGCCTCCCTGGCGCCTGGCGACCTGGACGTGGTGTTCCTGGTCAGTTCCGGGTCAGAGGCTGTGGAGTCGGCCATCAAATTCTCACGCCAGTATCACTCGGCGCGCAACGAGCCTCGTCGGGTGAAGGTGATAAGCCGCAACCTGTCCTATCACGGCACCACCCTGGGCGCCCTGTCGGCCACCGGCCTGCCCGGCATTCGGGAAGCCTACGGACCGCTGCTTTATGGATTCCGCAAAGTCCCCAACACGTTGGGGTTCACCGACGGAGTGGAGGCGGCGGCCTGCGTGGAGCAGGCCATATTGGAGGAGGGACCCGAGACGGTGGCGATGGTGCTGGCCGAGCCGGTGCAGAACGGCGGAGGCGCGATAGTTCCTCCCGTCGGCTACTGGCAGGAACTGCGTCGCATCTGTGACAAATACGGGGTGCTGCTCTGCGCGGATGAGGTCATCAACGGGTTCGGGCGCCTGGGGGAGTGGTTCGGGTCGCAGGTGATGGGAGTGGTCCCGGATCTGCTCACCTTCGCCAAGGGAGCCACCTCCTCATATGCTCCCATCGGCGGCCTGTTGATTCGCCAGCCGGTTTTCGAGGAACTGATGGATTCGCACATCGGCACCTTCAATCACGGAGCGACCTGGGGTGGCCATCCGGTGGTGGCCGCCACCGCGGTCGCCAACCTGACTGCGCTTCGTGATGAGGATGTGGTGGGCAACGTGCGCGGTCTGGCCGGTCATTTTCGCAATCAGTTGGAGCGGATGGCCGCTGGGCATCGCATGGTGAGCGATGTGCGGGGAATGGGGTTCTTCTACGCCGTGGAGTTGACCGCTGATCGGGAAACCGGACGGCGCCTCACTGCCGAGCAGACCGACGTGTTGCTGAAACAGACCCTCCCTCCTCTGATGATGGAAGCAGGTCTCTACACTCGGGCCGACGACCGGGGAGAACCCAAGATTATGTTGTGCCCGCCTTTGATTTCAACACGTTCGGACATCGACACCATGGTGGGAATGGTCGACCGTGCATTGGAGCAGGCCGGCACCATGGAATGGTGACCCCGGGATCGAAGATCAATTTGTAAGACACGTCTTAGCCACTGGGAGCCGTCCACATGAGCATCAACAACATCGCCGGGGTCGTCCGGCACCACGCCGCCCTTCAACCCGATAAGACCGCACTGGTCTACGAAACTGAGGCAGTCACCTTCGTCGAATTGGATGAGCGTTCCAACCGCACCGCCAACGCCATGGCCGCCGCCGGGGTGGGACACGGGGACCATGTGGGGTTCCTGGACAAAAACTGCATGGAATTCTTCGATTTCTTGTTCGGGGCCGCCAAGTTGGGAGCGGTGCATGCCGGTATCAATTGGCGGCTCTCCCCGCGGGAGATCACCGGGGTTGTCAATGACGCCGAGATCAAGCTGCTGGTAGTGGGGCAGGAGTATGTCCCGGTGCTGGACGAGATCGCTGGCGACCTCGCCACCGTGCAAAAGATTCTGGTGGTGGGAGGCCACGAGAGCCACCAGTCGTTCGAGGAGTGGCGGGACAGCTATCCCGCCGACGACCCGGACGGAGGCGCGGGAGCAGATGACACTGTGTTTCTGCTTTTCTCTTCGGGCACCACCGGGTTCCCGAAGGGGGCGATGATTCCCAACGACGCCTTCATGGAGTTGAAGCGGACCTGCTCTCCCATGTGGGGCTTCGACGGCGACTCGGTGAACCTGGTCAACCTTCCCATGTTCCACATCGGTGGCGTGGGATGGTCGACGCTGGGGTTGTACAACGGCAACACCTCCATCATCGCCCGTGACAACATCCCCTCGCTGCTGATGGACCTGGTGATTCGACACCGGATCTCCAACGCTTTTCTGGTGCCGGTGCTTCTCCAATTCATGCTGGAGGTGCCGGGAGTGGCCGAAGCGGACTTCTCGGCGCTTCGAACCATCGTCTACGGAGGGTCGCCCATCTCCGAAGAGGTCCTCCGCAAGTCCATGGACGTGCTGGGCTGTGATTTCGCGGGGGTGTACGGGCTCACCGAGTCCTGCAACGGGGTTACGACGCTTCATCCCGACGAGCACGATCCCGGCGGCCCTTACGCCTACCGGCTTTTGTCGGTGGGCCGACCGCACGCCAACGTGGACCTTCGGATCGTGGACCCGGTCAGCACCGAGGATCTGGCCGCGGACGAGGTGGGCGAGATCTGGCTGCGCTCCCCTCAGCTGATGAGCGGCTATTGGAAGAACCCGCGAGCCACCGCCGAGACCATCAACGCCGAGGGGTGGATGCGCACCGGCGACGCCGGATCGCTGGACGCTGACGGATTCCTGTACATCCGAGACCGAATCAAGGACATGATCATCTCTGGTGGGGAGAACATCTACCCAGCCGAGGTGGAGAATGTGCTGATGGAGCACCCGGGAGTGTCTGATGTGGCGGTGATCGGCGTACCCAGCGCCAAGTGGGGTGAGACTCCCCGGGCGGTGATTGTGGCGGCCGGCGACGAGGCGCCCACCGAGGCCGAGATCATCGAGTTCTGCCGCAGCCGCATCGCCCATTACAAGTGCCCGACCTCGGTGGGGACTATTGACGTGATTCCTCGCAACCCGTCCGGGAAGATTCTCAAGGGTGAACTCAGGGACATGTACGCCGCCGAGCAGGCGTAGGAGAACCTCCATGGACATCGGAGTGGTTTTCCCCCAGACCGAGATCGGCTCGGATCCGGCGGCGGTACGGGCCTGGACGGAGACCGCCGAAGGGTTGGGCTTCGACTCGATCCTCACCTACGAGCATGTGCTGGGGGCCGACCCTTCCCGCCATGTGCTCACCGGTCCCTACACATATGAGACGACTTTTCACGAGCCTTTTGTTCTGTTCGGTTACATGGCGGGGATCACCACCCGCATCGAGTTGTGGTTGGGAGTGCTGGTTCTGCCGCAGCGGCAGACCGCCCTGGTGGCCAAACAAGCCGCCACCTTGGACCTGTTGTCCGGGGAGAGGTTCACCCTGGGAGTTGGTGTGGGTTGGAACCAGGTCGAATACCAGGCTCTGGGCCAGGATTTCGGCACCCGGGGCCGGCGGTTCGAAGAGCAGGTCATGCTGCTGCGCAGATTGTGGGAAGAAGAGTTGGTCACCTTTGAGGGCGAGTTCGATCAGGTGGTGGCGGCGGGGATCAACCACCGTCCCAACCGGCGTATCCCCCTCTGGATCGGAGGGTGGGCCGATCCGGTGCTGAGACGGATCGGCTGGTTGGCAGACGGCTGGCTTGCTTCGGCTGGTTCTCCGGTAACCGCTCATCTTCCCGACCGCACCGGAAACCCTGTGGGTCTTCGCAACCGGTTGAAGGTGGTGGAGGAAGCCGCCCGCCAGAAAGGCAGGGATCCTTCTGAGATCGGAGTGGGGATGCTGGTAGGGGAGGTGGGATTCACGGGTCTGGTCCCTTGGGACCCCGCCGAGTACGCCCACCGCTCCCGGGAGTGGGACAAGGCCGGGGTGACCCATGCTTTCCTGGGAACGATCGGATATGACTTCACCGTGGATCAGCATCTGGCTGCCATGGAAGACTTCATGGAGGCCTACCGAAACGGTGGGTGATTGGCCACCTGGCAGGGGAGCGGGGTAGATTGGTGAATCAGTGAAACAAACCCCAGTTCTTGAAGGCTCTTTCGTCTCCGACCCTGAGCCTGCCCTGGTGGGAAGCCGATGCCGTTCCTGTGAGACGGTGGCGTTCCCGGCCAGTTTTACCTGTCCGAATCCCCGTTGCTCAGACAAAGATGTGTCGCCCACCCCCATTTCTCGTACCGGGCGACTGGCCAGCTGGACCACCGTTCACTTCCCGCCCCCGCCGCCGTTTGTGGCACCCGTTCCCTTCGAGCCGATCACGGTGGTGGAAGTGGAGTTCGCCGCCGAGGGCATCCAGGTGGTGGGTCCCTTGGCGGAGGCCAGGGTCGACCAACTTCGGATGGGGATGGCGATGGAGACGGTGATCGCCCCCTACTACACCGACTACTCGGGTGAGGTGATCGGTTGGAAGTTCCGTCCTTGTCGGGAGGAAAGCAACGATGACTGATGTGATAGTGGCCGGGGTGGGACTTCATCCCTGGGGGAAGTTCCCCCAAAAGAGCTGGGTGGAGATGGGCGCCGAGGTGGCCATGGAGGCAGTGGCTGACGCCGGAATGGAGTGGACGGAGGTGGAGTCGATGGTCTCGGGCGCCATGCAGTGGGGAGGGTCCACCGGGATGAGATCGGGCAACACCATTGCCGCCGCGGTGGGCGAGACCGGCATACCCATCGCCAACATCAACAACGCCTGCGCCTCGGGGGGTTCTTTGATGAGAGCGGCCTATGCCATGATCACCTCGGGGATGCACGATTCGGTGCTGGTGATCGGAACCGACAAGTCCCCCAAGGGATATTTTCCTAGTGTGCCGGTGCTGGCCGACGAGCCCCGTCCCCCCGTCGACATGGTTCGCTGGCAGGTGGGAGTCCCCAACCCCGCCTACTGGGCGCTGGAAATGCGAAAGCGCATGGAGGCGTACGGTTCCACCGACGAACATCTTGCCAAAGTGAAGGTCAAAAACTCCAAGCACGGGTCGCTCAATCCCTACGCCCGCTATCAGAAAGCCTTCACTTTGGAGCAGGTGCTTGCCTCGCCCATGGTATGTGACCCTCTTCGCCTGCTGGAGATCTGCGCCACCTCCGACGGAGCTGCAGCTGTGATGTTGGTGAGCGGCGACAAAGCCCGCCGGCTGGGTATTCGCCCTCTCGTGAAGGTGGCGGCTTGCTCGCTTGCCAGTGGAGAGTTCGGCGATCCCACTATCCGGATCCCGCTGTTGTCGGCCACTTCTGATGGCGCCGCCACCGCACCGTTGCTGTCGGAAAGCCGTTTGGCGGCACACATGGCCTACGAGCAGGCTGGCCTGGGACCCGAAGACATGGATTTTGTGGAATTGCCCGACAACTCCTCCTGGCATGAGCTGCAGTATCTGGAGACCATGGGCTTTTGCGGGGAGGGCGAGGCAGAAACGCTGTTGGACAAAGGCGTCACGGCCCTGGGTGGCGAGTTGCCGGTGTGCCCCAGCGGGGGATTCTCCTCCTTTGGAGAGGCAACCATGGCCCAAGGAGTCCTGCAGATTGTGGAAGTCACCTGGCAACTTCGAGGCACCGCCGGCGCCCGCCAGGTGGAAGGCGCCCGCAAAGCCATCACCGAGGTCTACGGCGCCCAAGCCAACAACTCGGCCTGCATCCTCACCACCTAACCCTGTCCCGCCTCTGAGACATTCGCGAGGCTGGTGAATAACAGCCCAACGTTCAGAACGTGACACTATTACCAACGGCAACCGCTGAGGTTCGCCGGACAAAAGTCGCGAAAATGTGGGACCCTTCAGGGCCTTCCCCCGCCGCCACCTTGCCATGGGCCCAAAGCTCTCCGCCCAGCCTGGGATTGGGCCTGCTGTATTTGACGGTGTGATCCCTTAATGTGGTCCGAGCGACCCCGCCCCGGACCGTGTCGGTGTTTGGCTGTAACAGTATGAACTCTCTTTGTGACCCGACCGTGCTGCCGAGTCTCTCTTGTGACACGCCCAGCGGGACGGCAATGCCCAAATCAGCCTCGCCATGGCAGCCCCCCAGAACCCCTTCATAAGACGTACGAGTCAAGGCAGCTTCCAGACTCTCTCTAACCGACTGGGCTTAACCACAGTTCAGATCCGCAGGTGCCCAGGCTGCGGCTGAAGGGGGCAGGCAGCTAGGATTTCAGTTGGTATGAGCCGTATTGCCGTTGTTGCGAAGCTGGTGGCCGCGGAGGGCAAGCGAGAAGAACTGCGGGCGCGATTGGCTGAGCACTTCGCAAGGGTGAAGGAGGAAGAGGGGACGCTGGTTTTCTCCTGGCAGGTCGACTTTCGCAACCCCGATACCTTCTGGGCCTATGAGGTGTACGCCGATCGGGAGGCGTTGGCGGCCCATGCCGAATGGGCGGCCGGGGCCGTGGCCGAGATGGCGGGACTTCTGGCCAGTGATCTGGAGGTCTCTTTTTGCCGACCGCTTATGTCCAAGGGCCTTCCGGAGTGACACAGCCCGGCGAGGACAACCAACAAGAGCCTCGCCGCACGCCGACAGCAAGCCGGCAGTTCGCCGATCTTGTGTTCGAATCTGGTGGTCAGAAAAAGAATGTGGAGGATGAACCGGGAGAGTGGGCTTCATCGGGTTGGGCAATGTGGGATCCAAGCTGGTCGAGAGCTTGCTGCGAAACGGGTTCGACCTGGTCGTTCGGGACCTTGACAGATCGGCGGCTGCGCAATTGGAGGCCGACGGAGCGGGCTGGGCCGACAGCCCCGCCGAGATGGCGGCCGAGGTTGATGTAATCATCACCTGCCTTCCCAGCCCGGCGATCAGTGCGGCGGTGATGGAGGCCGACGAGGCCGAGGTGAGACGCCTAGCCGGGTTGGTGACCACAGCAGGCAGGTCGGCGGTGGACTGCCCAGTGTCGGGCGGGTGTCATCGGGCCGCCACCGGCAACATCTCCATCTTCGCTGGGTGCGACCGGTTTACTTTCGAGCGGATCCTGCCGGTCCTGGTCACGATGGGCCGCCACATTCTGCACACCGGTCGGTGGGCTCAGCCTCGATCCTCAAGGTGGTCACCAACTACCTGGCTACCGCCAACCTGGTGTCCCTGTGCGAAGCTTTGATCACAGCGGTCCGGCATCGACCTGAACACTGCCTACGAGGCCATCCGCATCTCGTCGGGCAACTCGTTCGTTCACGAAACCGAGAGCCAGGTGATCCTCAACGGCAGCCGCAACATCAACTTCACCATGCACTTAGTCAAAAAGACTTGTCCCTGTTCGCGTCGGTAGCCGACCGATGCGGCGTGCCCCTGGAACCGGCGCCGGTGCTGGTCGACATATTTCGACGATGCCGCAGTTCGCTACGGGGACAGAGAGTGGTCCCCAAACGTGATCAGACGCCTGGAGGAGGCCACCGGGGGCGTCGGTCCTCGCCCCCGGCTTTCCCGCAGAGATGACCGATGACAAGCCGGAGACTCCCGGCCGGGAGGTGATCGTCAAGCCGACCTAGCCGACCAAGAGCGTATTGTCTTGATTCGCACTTCGATGACCGGTCCGGGAGGCGGTTGGGCGGCGTAGGGTTCGTATTTGGCAGTGAGAAGGGCAATCCCCTTCTCAAAACGTGGGCCTGCTCCAATCACCTGGGCCGTGCCGTCGATCCTTATCCACCACAGACGGGTCCAGTCGTCGTCGTAATGGTCCACCAGCACCGAAACGCGGGAGTTGGCTTCGATGTTGCGTAGCCGTTTCAGCCGGTAGGTGGATTTGGGCTTTTGGTCCACCGCCGTGTAAAGACGGCCATCGTGGTATGCGAAGACGATCGGAACCAGGTGAGGCCGGCCCCGCTCGTCGACGGTCCCCAGGGTGGCCGAGCGGGTGCTGTGCAGCAGACTGGCGATTGTTTCTTGATCGATCACAGACCCCTTTGCAGTTTGAAATGCGATGGAAAGAGGACCGGCATGGACTCCCATTCTGCCCGACCGATAACGGAACAAGGATCAGAATCGCCAGGTATCTTGCTTCTCCTCGATCCGCATCTACAATCACCAACTACTTCCCAGTTGATTTAAAGGTCAACCGGTTATCACCGATTTGTAGACGACCTCGGTAGGAAGGAGGGCAAACGGTGGATTTCGCGCTGGCTGCCGCCGACGATCCCCGCCGCCTACGGGTCCGCGATTGGCTTTCCAACCATCCCGATCCCAGTTCCGAGGAGTTGGCCCGGGCCGGTTACGTGAAGCCTCGCTTCCCGGAACCCTATGGCCAGGAGGCAGATGTCCTCGAAGAGATGATCATTGATGAAGAACTGGCCGCCGCGGCAGTGAATCTCCCGGACAATGCGATTGCTCTGGGATGGGCGGCACCCACCCTATTGAGCTTCGGCACACCCCAACAAAAAGAGCGGCATCTATGGCCGATTCTCACTGGCGCCGAGCAATGGTGTCAGCTGTTTTCCGAGCCCAACTCGGGTTCGGATCTGGCTTCCTTGCAGACGCGTGCGCAACGCGACGGAAACGAATGGGTGATCAACGGCCAGAAGATCTGGACCAGCGGAGCGGAGACTTCCCACTACGGGATGCTTTTGGCCCGCACCGACCCGAATGCGCCCCAGCACCGGGGGATATCCTGGTTCATCTGTCCGATGGAACGGCCGGGGATCGATATCCGGCCGATCATCGAGATGACCGGTAATCGCCATTTCAACGAGGTGTTCTTCACCGATGTGCGGATCCCCGCCGAGAACGTGGTGGGAGAACTCCACGGGGGCTGGCGGGCGGCCAAGTACACCCTGGCCAACGAGAGGGTGGCGTTGTCGGGGGGAGGAGCGATCTGGGGGATGGGACCAAGCATCCACGATCTCTTGCAGCGGGTCCGCGCCGGAGGGGTCAGCAAAAATTCCCACCGCCAGGAGATGGCTCGGCTTTACACAGAAGACAAAATCATTCACCTGATAGGCCTGCGGATCCTCACGGAGTTGGTCGCTGGGCGGGAGCCGGGTGCGATAGCCGAGGTCAAGAAGCTGATGGCCGACCGGGCGGGACAGAGGATCATGAATCTGGCCAAGGATCTGGCCGGGGCCGACGGGATGCGTACCGATCGGGGCCCATACGGTGAGGAGACCGACGAGTGGAACTGGGGTTTTTTGTTCTCTCCGGCGCTCACCATCGGAGGGGGAACCTCCCAGGTGCTTCTCAACGTGATAGCCGAGCGAATGCTGGGACTGCCCCGCGAGCCGCGAGTCAGATAGAAAGTTGAGCCGAGACGCCGTGCGGTCGACGCCGAGGCGGATCCTGGTGATCAACTGTGGAAGTTCCTCCATCAAGTACAAGCTGTACGACATCCAGATAGGCGCCGCCCTAGCGGCAGGGATCATCGAAGGAATCGGTACGGAGCGGGTCCAGCACCAGCATCGGGTCGGGGAGTGGGAAACAACGATGGTGGCGGCGGCCACCGACTATCGGTCGGGCGTGGCCCAAGTGGTTGAGGCGCTCACTGGATGGGGTACACCTGCGGCACTGTCCGATCCGGGACAGATCGTCGGAGTGGGGCACCGGGTGGTGCATGGTGGTGAGCGATTCTCCGACTCGGTGGTGATCGATTCGTCGGTAATGGAAGCCATCAAAGCGCTGGACTCACTGGCGCCGCTTCACAATCCGGCCAACCGGGCGGGTATCCGCGCCACCCAAGAACTGCTGCCCGCGGCGACCGGGGTAGCGGTGTTCGACACTGCTTTCTTTGCCACTCTGGGACCGCATGCCTACCGATACGCGGTTCCCTCCCATTGGTGGCGAGAGCACGGGGTGCGCCGCTACGGATTCCACGGCATCAGCCAGCGCTATCTGGTGGAACGGGCCGCGCGTCTTTGGGACAAACCTCGGCCCAACCTGGTCACCTTTCATTTGGGAAACGGCGCCTCGGCGTGTGCGGTCCGCGACGGCCGGGCGGTGGACACCTCAATGGGGATGACTCCCTTGGAGGGACTGGTAATGGGCACCCGAAGCGGAGATATAGACCCGGCCGCGGTGTTTCATCTCATGGAAGCGGGATTGTCTCCGTCCGAGATTCGCCGTGGCTTGGAGAGAGAAGGGGGCTTGCTGGGCCTGAGCGGCATTTCCTCTGATTACCGGCAGTTGGGTCGGGCGGCCCAGTCGGGTGATCCCTCGGCCGCTTTGGCCCTGGAGGTTTTCGCTCACCGGGTCCGCCGCTACCTGGGTGCATTTTTAGTGCAGGTTGGACCATGCGACGGAGTTGTGTTCTCCGGCGGGATCGGGGCAAACAGTGCGGAGCTACGCCGGATGGTGCTGACCGGCTTGGAGACCACGGGCCTGGTACTGGATGCTTCTCGAAACAACGGAGAGGGGGAAAGACGTATCTGCACCGACGACAGCCCGACAGCAATATGGGTGATCCCCACCGATGAAGAATCGTTGATCGCCCGAGACACTGTCGGTTTGTTAGATCCCGACGGTGGTTGAGATTCGGCGGAGGCCGAGGCACCTTAACGGCTAGCTTAGGATGACATAGTGTGAAGCTCTTTTTGAAGAACGCGCTGTTCACGGTGGTGATGCCCGGCACGTTTGCTGGGCTGGTTCCACCCTGGCTTGCGGCTGACAGCACAGAACCCATGGGGCTGCCGGGGCCGCTGGCCTTCTGCCTGCTGGCACTCGGTAGTTTCGTCTATCTGCGCTGTGTGTGGGACTTCGCGGTATTCGGGAAGGGCACCCCCGCGCCCATCGACGCGCCGAAGAGACTGGTGATACGAGGTTTCTACCGCTACACCCGAAACCCCATGTACGTGGCGATCCTGACCGTGGTGGGCGGATGGGCCATCTTCTTGTCAGCGGTCATCCTGGTGGTGTACGCGGTCGCACTATTCGTCTTTTTCTCCTTGTTCGTGCGGCTCTACGAAGAGCCCCACCTATCTAAAGAGTTCGGAGACGAATACAAGGCGTACTTGGAACAGGTAGGTCGTTGGCTGCCCCGCCGTCCCGGCAGGAAGGGCGCCCGAGCAGACGAGTGACGAGCCTGGAGCCGACAGGTAATCTGTCGAGGATGAGTTATTTCGCAGGTAAGGAATTCGTGGTGACCGGGGCCGGCCGAGGGATAGGTCGAGCCACGGCCGAGTTACTGGTGGCCGAGGGAGGCAGAGTTTGGTGTTTCGACTTCGCCGAGGACCGTCTTCGTCGGGCGGTTGATGACATGAGCGGACCGGGGACCGCGATGGCGGTGGTGGTTGATGTCTCCGAGGAACAGTCGGTGGCCGACGGTTACCGTCAGATGGCGGAAGCAAGCGGAGGAGTGCTGTCGGGCCTGGCCCATTGTGCGGCCATCGGCCGAGCGCACCCCTTCGAGGAGATGACCTGGGCGGACTGGGAGCCGGAACTAAAGATCAACCTGTTCGGGACCTACCTGATGACCAAGCACGCCGCTCCGCTGATGCGCGCCGCGGGAGGGGGAAGGATCGTCAACATCGCCTCCAACGCGGCGAAGGTCCCCGGGCCGTACTCAGCTCCCTACAACTCCTCCAAAGCGGCTGTGATCAGCCTCACCCGCTCCGCGGCCAAGGCGTTGGCGCCCGACATCGCGGTCAACTCGATCTGTCCGGGACATGTCGACACCCCCATGCGCAGCGGCTTCGGCGATGAAGCCTCTCAGTTGGTGGAGGGAGTGGACCTGGAAGCGGCGGCGGCCACCGCCCAACTGGGAAGACCCGCCCTGCCCGAGGAGATCGCCAGCGTGGTGCTGTTCCTGCTCAGCCCGGCGTCGGTTTTCATCACGGGAGAGGACTTGAACGTCAACGGCGGGATCGTGATGTATTGACCCGCCTACCAGGAAAGCCGTACCCCGGCATCCGGTAAGGTGATGACTGGCAACACAGAGGTGAGCGGACAATGACTGCGATGGACACCGGAACACTCCTGCAACTGTATGAGATGATGGTCACCATCAAGCTATGGGATCAGACCGCTCTTCGACTGCTGCAGGAGGGGAGGGTCTTGGCCGGATACCACTCGGGACGGGGACAGGAGGCGATCCCGACGGGCGGGGTGGCGCCGCTTCGGCGTGATGACTACCTTTTGTACGCCCACCGGGGATTCGGGTACACCATCGCCAAGGGCATGTCGATGACGGCCATGTTCGGGGACCTGATGGCCAACACCGCCGGGGCCACCGGCGGGTTGGGAGCGGGGATCCCCCACTTCGCCGACCCCGATCTGGGGATCCTTGGGCAGGGGGGCACCCTGGGAAGTTGCTTTCCCATTGCCACGGGGGCGGCATTCAGCGCCAAATACCGGGGCACCGATCAGGTGGTGGTGTGCTTTTTCGGTGACGGCACCGCCAACCGGGGCGCCTTCCACGAATCGGTGAACGCCGCCGCGGCCTGGAAGCTCCCGGTGATATGGATCTGTGAGAACAACGGCTACGCGGTGTCGGTGCCGACCACCGTATCCACCGCCGGACGAATAGTGGACCGGGCGGCGGGCTACGGGATGCCGGGGGTGCGAATCAACGGCATGGATGTCACCGAGGTCTACCAGGCGACGTCGGCAGCGGTGGACCGCGCCCGAGCGGGGGAGGGCCCCACTCTCATCGAGGCGATGTGCCATCGCTTCCGGGGGCACTATGAGGGGGATCCGCAGGTGTACCGCACCGAGGAGGAGACTGCCCGGCTGAGAGAACTCGACCCCATCACCACCCTGGGCGCTCGACTGGTTACCGAGGGCGTAGTTACTATCGGACAACTGGAGGACCTCGACAAACGTGTCCAGGAGAAAGTGGACGAGGCAGTGGAAGAGGCAGCCTCGGCGCCCATGCCCGGTCCCGAACGCCTCTTCGAGGGCCTTTACGTATGAGCGCACCAGCCACAACTCGCCGACTCACCTTCTCCCAGGCCATTCGCGAGGCGCTCCACGAAGAAATGGAGCGCGACGAGCGAGTGTTCGTCTGGGGAGAGGATGTGGCCGTCTACGGCGGCATCTACGGGGCGACCGCCGGGCTCTTGGAGCGGTTCGGGCCCGAGCGGGTCATCGACACCCCCATCTCGGAGACCATGATTGTGGGCGCGGCGGTGGGAGCCGCCATCACCGGATTGCGGCCGGTGGCGGAATTGCAGTCGAGCGGTTATTTCGGGATCGCCATGGATGAGCTTTACCACAAGGTGGCCCGATGGCGGTACATGCATGGGGGAGTGTTCACCGTTCCGCTGGTGATCAGGCTGCCGGAGGGCGCCAAGGGCGCGGGTCCCGAGCATGATGTCAGCCCCGAAGCCCTGTTCCTGAGCGCTTCCGGCGCATATGTGGTGATCCCATCCGACCCCGCCGACGCCCTCGGGCTCCTGAAGTCCTCGATCCGCGATGACAACCCGGTGCTGTTCTTCGAGCATGCCGGCCTGTACGCCCACCGGGGAGAGGTCCCCACCGGTGATCACCTGGTGCCGCTGGGGAAGGCGGCGGTGAAACGGGAGGGGAGCGACGTGACGGTGATCGCTTGGTCGCGGATGGTGGGGGAGTCGCTGCGGGCCGCCGAGCAGTTGGCGGCCGAAGGGATAGATGTGGAAGTTGTCGATCCTCGGGGCCTGCGTCCGCTCGACATTGACACCATCCTCGAATCGGTGGCAAAGACCGGGAGGGTGGTGATCGCCCACGAGGCGCCCAAGACCGGGGGGGCGGGAGGCGAGGTGGCGGCGATCATCGCCGAGGAAGCCCTTGAGTACCTAGAGTCGCCGATCATACGGGTGGCGTCCGCCGATGTTCCCATCCCCCAAAGCCGCTACCTTCAACAGTTCCTGATACCTACCGCTGCTTCCGTGATGGAGGCGGTAAGGAGGCTTGACTAGACGCAAATGCAAGTATTGAGACTTCCCGCTTTGGGAGAAACCATGGAGATGGGTGCCATTGTCGCCTGGCACAAGGCCGAGGGAGACGAGGTGGCGGTTGGGGATGCCCTCTACGAGGTGGAGAACGAAAAAAGCGTCATCGTGGTGGAGTCGATGACCCCCGGCGTGCTGGTGAGAATCGTGGCGCCTGCGGCTGCCGAAGTGAGGGTGGGCGAGGTGGTGGCGGTTCTGGCCGAGGTGGGAGAAAACCCCACACCGTCGCAGGTCACCCAGATTATCGGCCGAGAGTCGGGCCCGACCGGTCCGCCCGCAGCGCCGCCGCCCCCCGCGGCGGTTGCGCCGATACCGGAGAAGAGGCAGGACCCCGAAAGCAAGCGTATCCGGGCCATGCCCAAGGCCCGGGCCCTGGCCAAAAGTCTGGGAGTGGACTTGGCGTCGGTGGAGGGGACCGGTCGGGTGGGGATCATCACCCCCGACGATGTGGAAGCCGCCGCGGCCGAGAAATCGCCGTCCGGTCCCGCAGTGCGGGAGAAACGGCCCTTGCGTGGGTACCCGCGGGCGATGGCGGCGGCCATGGCTCGCAACTGGACGGAGATTCCCCACTTTTCGCAGACCCTGTTGGTGTCGGCGGCTGCGCTCATTGCTCAACGCAAAGCACATCAGGCGGCGGGGGGACAGGTTTCACTCAATGATTTGATGGTGGCGGCGGTGGTGGGAGCCTGCTGCGAGGTTCCGGAAGTAAATGCATCTGCGCAGGGAAAGTCGGTGGTCATCTACGACGAGGTAAACGTGGCGGTGGGAGTGGACACCGAACATGGACTGGCCGCTCCGGTGGTGCAAGGCGCACAGGCGTTGGGACTGGAGGAACTGTCCGAGGAGATACGGCGTCTCGCCCAGGCCGCCCGGCGCCGAAAGCTCACTTTCTCCGACATCGGAGGGGCCACCATCACCACTTCCAATCTGGGTCCGAGTGGGGTTGACTTCGGCACCCCGATCATCAGCCTGAACACGGCTGCCACCATCTATTTCGGCACGGTGGCCGACCGGCCTCGGGTGGTGGATGGCCGGGTGGTGGCCGAGCCCACCTGCCATGTGTCCGGAGCCTTCGATCACCGGGTGGTGGACGGGGCCACGGGGGCGCGTTTTCTTCGCGCGCTGGGCGCCATTTTGGAATCGAAATAGACCAGGTAGACCAGGTCCGGCCATGACCTCAACCAACCCGGTGGCAAACACACGTGCTCTAACGGAGAATCTGCTGCGACGGGCTGCGCTGGGGGATGTGCTCCGTCGCCAGGCCGCCCGCCAGGCCGACAAACCGGCGGTGATCGCCCGTTCGGGCGACGGTAGCCGAAGAGTTGTCACCTATGGGGAACTGGAGGTGCTTTCCAACCGGGTGGCCCACGGTCTGGCCCGCCTGGGAGTGAAAAGAGGGGACCGAGTGGCGGTGATGAGTCGCAACACCCCCGAATATGTGGGCATCTACTACGGAATCCTCAAACAGAGCGCGGTGTTCACTCCTCTCAGTCCTTCCTACACCCCGTCGGAGGTGGCCCGCCAAGTCGACCACGCCACACCCCGGGTCCTGATAGTAGGACCCGGAATGGCCGATCGCGCTCGGGAAGGAGTACGTCTTGCCGAGTTTGCCCCCCGATTGGTGGTCATGGAAGAAAAAACCGCGCCGAACGAGATCAGCATGATGGAAATGCTGAAAAACACGCCCGGGCTGATGCCCCAAACATTGGTGGAGGAGTCCGATGTGGCGATGGTGATGTACACCAGCGGCACCGAGAGCGCCCCCAAGGGGGTCATGGTCACCCACCGGGCGATGATGATCTCCACCACCCCTTCCTGGTCGTATGAGGGATACGTGAAAGCCTCGGATGTGTTCTTGCTGTTGGCTCCCGTCTACACCATGGCCGGTACGGGGACCGTCACCAACCTGATCTCGATAGGAGCGACCCTGGTCATGATTCCTCACACCCGGCCGGGGGCGGTCTTGGAGGCCATCGAAGTCGAGGCAGTGACCAATACCTCTCAGACTCCCACCTTCTATTGGCGCATGGTCAGACACCGCGACTTCTCCGTCCGGGATCTCTCTTCATTGCGCCAAGCCCATGTCTATGGAGGCCCTATTCCCTTTCAGGTGGTGTCCGATTTGCAAAGCCGCGCCCCCCAGGTGATCTGGGCCACCTACTGGGGGCAGTCGGAGCTGAGCCAACTGGGAGTGATCGGGTTCTTTCGGGGTCTCGGCGAAGTCCCCGAACAGGACCCACGCTGGATCGGAAAACCGGCGCCCCACGTGGAAGTGCGGGTGGTGGGACCCGATGGCGTGGATTGCGAAGTGGGTGAGATGCTGTGCCGCTCGCCGGGAGTGATGGTGGGCTATTACCGGAACCCGGAGTCCACCGCCGCGGTGCTCCGCGACGGGTGGCTGCACACCGGCGATCTGGTCCGCCGTGATGCTTCCGGGAATCTCTTTTTTTACGACCGTCTGAAGGACATGATCAAAACGGGAGGTATGAATGTCTCCTCCGCCGAGGTGGAGGAGACGATCCGGGGTCACCCTGCCGTGGCGGAGGTGTCGGTAGTGGGCATTGCCCATCCGGAGTGGACCGAGGCGGTGACCGCGGCGGTGGTGCTTGAGGAAAGCGCCGGCGTCACAGAGGCGGATCTGATCGACTATTGCCGTCAGCGGTTGGCCGGCTTCAAGACCCCCAAGCGAGTAGAGTTCGTCCCTGACTTGCCAGTGGATGCTCAAGGGAAGGTGCTCAAGCGCCATCTGCGAGAGATGCTGGGAGATCACCGATTTGCCCCCCCGTTTGCAGGGAGATGATGACCGACAATTCCCAGCCGCTGCTAGAGGCTAAGGGCCTGCACAAGCACTTCGCGATGACCGGCGCTCTGGGGTTTGGAAGCGAGGGGGTGGTGAAGGCGGTGAACGGGATAGACCTGCAACTGTGGCCCGGGGAGACATTGGGAGTGGTCGGAGAGTCGGGTTGTGGGAAGACCACCCTGGCCCGCTTGTTGCTGCTGCTGGAGATGCCCACCGAGGGACAGATCTTGTTCATGGGCGACCCGGTGAGAATCCATCAGAAAGATGGACTGGTGGAGTACCGCCGCAATGTGCAGGTGGTCTTTCAGGACCCGTTTTCGTCCCTTTCTCCTCGGATGAGGATCCGAGATATCATCGCCGAGCCCGTCCGGTCGGTCGGTCGGCTAAGCCAGGAGGAGACCACTGACCGGGTAGGGGAGGTGATGAACCAGGTGGGGCTCGATTATCGCGCCCACTCCAGTCTCTACCCCCATGAATTCAGTGGCGGCCAACGACAGCGGATCGCCATCGCCCGCGCCTTGGCCCCCAGCCCCAAAGTGGTGATCCTTGACGAGCCGGTGTCCGCCCTGGACGTCTCGATTCGCGCTCAGGTGATGAACCTTCTGGCCGACCTGCAGGAACAATTGGGCCTGGCCTATCTGCTCATCTCCCACGACCTGAGCGGGGTGGCTCACCTCTCCGACCGGGTGATGGTGATGTACCTGGGCCGGGTGATCGAGTTGGCCGGTGCAGAGTCGTTGTTCACCACCCCCGCCCATCCCTATACCGAGGCGCTGCTGTCGGCCGTTCCTCCCGCTCATCCCGACATACAGAGCCAGGAGATCATTCTGGAGGGAGAGGTCCCCAGCCCGATCGACCCGCCGAGTGGGTGCACCTTCCACCCGCGCTGTCCCTATGTCATGCAAAAATGCGCCGATGTGTTCCCCGAACACGGCGAGTTGACGCCGGGCCGTGGGGTCTCCTGTCATCTCTATCCCGGTGCGGGCACCCGGTCATGGCAACAGGTTTCCGTCGGGAGCTAACGGAGCTATGGAGTTTGGAATCAGCATCCCCAACTTCCGGGGAGCAGCCCACACCGACACATTCCGCCGGGTAGCAATAGCTGCCGAAGAGGCGGAGTTGGACGATGTTTGGATCGGGGACCACATCGTGCTGGCCCGAAACATCACCTCTCCGCACCCGTACCGCGCCAAAGGCAAGACCTTCACCGGCCCCCGACCCTGGAGCGAGGTGGGAATCGGGGATATGGAGGCCACCGACCCGGTCTACGAACCGCTCACCCTGCTGGGATATCTGGCCGCCTTGACCAAACGGATCCGATTGGCGTTGGGCACCCTGGTTGTCCCGCTGCGGCACCCGGTGGTGGCGGCCAAGATGCTTTCCACCCTGGATGTGCTGTGTGAGGGACGGCTCATCCTGGGGGTGGGGGTGGGATGGATTCCCGAGGAATACGCGGCGGTGAACGCTTCCTGGGAAGACCGGGGCGCGGTAACCGACGAGTACCTGGATGTGATGGCCGCCCTGTGGAAGGAAGACCATCCCGGTTTCGAGGGACGCTTCTACAGCCTCCCTCCCGACATTTGCTTCTATCCCAAACCTGTGCAAAGAACCATTCCTATCTGGGTGGGGGGTAACAGCGCTCCGGCCCGACGGAGGGCCGCCCGGGTGGGATCCGGCTGGCATGGAGCGTTCGTATCACTTGAGGGGATGCCCAGAATCCGGGAGGACATCATCGAGAGACTCCAAAAGCGGGGCAGGGACCCGGAAGGTTTCGTCTATTCAAACCGCGTCAACCTGGAAGTGACCGAACGCAACGATCCCGACCATCCGTGCCGGGGTTCGGTGGAGCGGATCGTTGACTCGATAGAGAGATACGCCGAGGCCGGGGTGACCCACCTGCAATTGGCCACTCCGCCCGGGCCGGAAACCGAGCACATCTTGGAGCAGTTGGACCTGTTCGTGCGGGAGGTACGCCCCCGGCTTTCGTGGGAGAGGAGATCCCGAAGTTGAACTATCGGGAGATCTTTCGCCAGCTCTCCAATCAAGGCCGCTGGGGAGACGACGACCAGCGGGGGACTCTCAACTACATAAACCCGGCCAAGGTGAAAGAGGCTCTGGGGCTGGTGCGCTCCGGTCGAGTGGTCTCGATAGGCCGGGATTTGGACACCGTGGCGGGACCTTCCAATCCCCGGCCGGTGGTTCACCAACTTCTATATGCCGGACATCATGCCGAGTCGGCCATGGATTTTATGGGGATCGCCCCGCACGGATTCTCTGTCACCCACCTGGATGCAGTGGGTCATGTCTATTTCGAAGGAGAGATGTACAACGGACGCCGGGCGGCTGAGCAGGTGGATCGTTTCGGGATGAGGTTCGGGGCGATAGAGGCGATGGCGGAGGGGGTGGTAACCCGAGGGGTCCTGTTGGATGTGGCGTCGGCGATGGGAGTGGATTACCTCGATCCAACGGCGATGATCGGCCCCGGAGAGTTGGAGGCCGCCGAGCAATACGGGGGGGTGACGGCGGGAAAAGGCGACGCGGTGGTGGTCCGTTCAGGCAGGATGGTCCATGAGGCGCAGGACAATCCTCCCGATCCCGGGCACCGGGCCGGTTTGGATATGGAGGCCGTCCGGTGGCTCCATAGAAGGCAGGTCGCCGTGTACGGAGGCGATTGCATAGAGAAGCTGCCTTCTCCCTACCCGGGCCTTCCGCTTCCCCTGCACTCTCTGGGTCTGGCCGGGATGGGTCTGGCCCTTTTGGACTGGCCTGATACCGAAACACTTCGATCGGCCTGCTCCGAGGAAGGACGAGCCGAATTCGTGCTGATGATGGCGCCGCTGCGCCTTCAGGGAGCAACGGGATCGGCGGTTAATCCCCTGTGCATCTTTTGAAGCGTTTAGTGGCTTCGCCGACTCGCCCTGATCGTTGTTCTAGTCTTGAGGCGATAGACCTTTGGGTAAACACCGAACACCGGGAATTGATGCAGGGATGAGACGCTTCATATTGGGAAGACTGGCACAGGCCGTCATCTCCATTTTCGTCCTGGTCACGGTGGTCTTTTTCCTGGTTCGCCTGACCGGCGATCCGGTGGAGCGCATGATTCCGCCCCAGGTAACCGAGAAAGTCGCCAACGACCTGCGCCGGGCTTATGGGTTGGATAAGCCGCTCGTGGTCCAATACGGGCTTTTCATAGGGGGAGTGGCGAAAGGAGACTTCGGCACTTCGCTGTATTTCCGAGGACGGACCGTCGGGGAACTGCTGAGACTTCGCATCCCGGCCAGCCTTGAATTGTCGGTCTTCTCCATGTTGGTGGCGTTGACGATCGCCCTGCCCTTGGGGGTATACGCGGCCAAATTTCGAGGAAGGGCCGGGGACTATGTGGCTCGGATTTTCTCTATCTTGGGAGGGGCGGCGCCCTCGTTCCTGGTTGGGCTGGTGATGTTGCGACTGTTCGCGGTGCAATGGCAGATATTTCCCACCGGCGGCCGGGAGGAGGCACTTTCCATTGTCTTGCCCACGGTTACGCTGGGATGGTTCGTGTCAGCGGGCATTATGCGACTCACCCGCTCCTCCATGCTGGAAGCCCTGAGTGGTGAATACGTGAAGCTGGCTCGCATAAAGGGGGTCAGGGAGACGGTGGTGGTGTGGAAGCATGCCTTCAAGAACGCGGCTTTGCCGGTGATCACCTATTCCACTGTGATCTTTGCGGCGGTGATCGGCGGAGCGATCGTGACGGAGTACGTGTTTGCCTGGCCGGGTCTCGGAAGCCTTCTGATCCGCGCGGTTATTCAACGCGACTTTCCCGTTATCCAAGGAGCGGTGATTCTCCTCGGGGTGGCTTTCGTGTTCTCGAATTTCCTGGCTGACCTGGCCTATGCCTGGGTCAATCCCAAGATCAGGTACGACCAATGACCAGGTCTGAAGCGGTTTCCGGATCATCCGGGGAGAAAGAGCCCAAGGTGAAGAAGCGGGGCGTTTCCGGCGCCATCCGGTTCCCTTACATTTCCACGGTGGTGCTGTCTTTGGTGGTGTTGGTGGCGATCTTTGCACCGCTCATCGCTCCCCACAACCCGGAGGTGGGCCAGCTATCCAACAAGCTGATACCTCCCGTGTGGCAGGAAGGGGGCTCGAGCGAATTTCTGTTGGGCACCGACACCCTGGGACGCGACATCTTCACCCGCATTCTCTACGGGGCCCGGGTCTCGCTGATGGTGGCGCTGGTAGCCACCGGATTGGCCGGGGTGGTGGGCGCCACCGTAGGTTTGATCGCCGGTTTCTATCGGGGTTGGACCGAGACGATCCTGATGAGGATCACCGATGTCACGCTGGCGCTTCCTCTGATGCTGATGGCCATCGTGTTGGTATCTTTGCTGGGCGCAAATCTCATCAATGTGCTCATGGTGATCGTAATACTGCTGTGGCCCTATTACGCCCGGCAAATCAGGGGCGAGGCCCTGGCGGTTAGCGAGCAGGATTACATCGACCTGGCGCGGGTGGCGGGCGTGTCCAATCGGCGAATTCTTTGGAGACATGTCCTACCCAACGTGATGCCCAGCATCGGGGTGCTGGCGACCCTGCAAGTGGCGCTGATCATTCTGCTGGAGGCCTCTTTGAGCTTTTTGGGAGTGGGCATTCCTCCCCCCACGCCCGCCTGGGGTCTGATGGTGGCCGACGGGCGAGACCTGCTGGGCCGGGCTTGGTGGGTTTCGATTATCCCCGGCATAGCCATCTTCGCGGTGGTGTTGGCCGCCAACCTGTTCGGGGACTGGGCCAGGGATCGCTTCGATCCCAAACTCCGGCAGATATAGCATGCTGCTGGAAGTAAAAGACCTGCGCGTTCAGTTCCACACCCGCCGAGGGGTGGTGAAAGCCGTCGACGGGGTGAGCTTTTCCCTGGATCGGGGAGAGACCTTGGGACTGGTAGGGGAGTCGGGTTCAGGAAAGAGCGTGAGCTGTTTGGCGTTGATGCGGCTGGTGGAGGCCCCGGCCGGGCGAATTGTGGGGGGAAGCGTGAAGCTGGATGGACAAGAATTGCTGGATCTCTCCGAAAGGGAGATAAGGCAGGTTAGAGGGGGCCAGATCTCGCTGATTCTTCAAGACCCGCTCAGTTCCCTGAACCCGGGATACACGGTGGGAAACCAGGTGGCAGAGGCTATCCGGATCCACCAGGGTCTGCGGGGAAACAAACTTCGGGATAGCGTCATCGAGATCCTCACCCAGGTGGGGATTCCCCAAGCGGATCGACGTCTGAAGCAGTATCCCCACCAGATGTCGGGCGGGATGCGCCAGCGGGTGGCCGGCGCTATCGCCCTGTCCTGTCGCCCCGCCCTGCTGATCGCCGATGAGCCCACCACTTCCCTGGACGCCACCGTCCAGGCCCAATACTTGCGGCTTCTCTCCGAGTTGCAGCACAAGTTCCAGTTCGGGTTGATATTTGTCACCCACGACCTGGGCATTGTGGCCCGCCTGTGTGATCGGGTGGGGGTTATGTACGCCGGTCGGATCGTGGAGACGGGAACCACTCGCCAGATATTCAACGAGCCGGCTCATCCCTACGCCAAGGCGCTTTTGGCCACCCTTCCCAGCCTGGAATCGCGCAAGAAGCGACTGCTAACTGTGAGCGGTCAGCCTCCTTTGCCCATCGACTTGCCTCCGGGGTGTTCTTTTGCCCCCCGCTGCCCGCAGGTGATGGAGATCTGCCACCAGGAGTTCCCGGGCGAGAGCACCAAGGCCGACCGGCACCGGGTAATGTGCTGGTTGCACTCCTCCGCCAACGGGTTGCCTTCCCGGGCTATTCACGACTGAGGATCGCTCTGCAGACCTTTCCCGAGACGCTCGCCATGGGTTCGGCGGAGGGCCAACTGCGCACAGAACTGCGTAGGTGGATCACAGATCACGACCCGGGGCCACCGCCATCGGAGTACGGGGCTCGCATCGCAGCCTTGACGCGTTGGCAGGCCGCCCTGTGTGAAGCAGGGTTTATGGGACTTTCCTGGCCGGTCGAATACGGGGGGAGAGGGATGTCACTGGCCGCCGAGGCGGTGCTGGCCGAAGAACTGGCCCGCAGCGGCGCCGCTGAAATCATCAACCGACTGGCCTTGTACACCTGGGGACCCACCCTGATGGACATGGGCGAGCCCGAACAGCTTCGCCGGTTGCTGCCGGGAATGCTGGACGCCTCGCAGCTTTGGTGCCAGGGCTTTTCCGAGCCCGACGCCGGCTCGGATCTGGCCGGGGTTCGCACTAGGGCGGTGGTGGACGGAGAAGAGTTGGTGATCACCGGCCAGAAGGTGTGGACCTCCCGAGCGGAGCTGTCAACCTGGAATGCCCTCTTGGTGAGAACCGATGGAGAACCCGGCCAGCACCAGGGACTGACGCTGGTGATCACCCCCATGCAAAGCGCCGGGATCACGATTCGCCCCCTTCCCCAAATGCTGGGAGAGCCGCACTTCAGCGAAGTGTTCTTCGATGAGGTGCGGGTTCCGGTCGCCAATGTGCTGGGCGGGCTCAACCAGGGGTGGCGGGTTTCGATGAAGGCCATGGGATATGAACGGGGAATATTTGTACTGGAGCGATCCATCCGGCTGCGGAGAAGACTTGCGGAACTGGCCGGGCGGGTGCGGGACCAGGGCGGTCTGGACCGGGCCGCCTTGGCGGGGATCGGCCGAGTCCATGCCTCTTTGGAGATGCTCACCGCCCAGGCTTATCGGACTCTTGCCCAACAGCAGGCCGGGACACTGGTCCCCGGCGCCACCTCGGTGGACAAGCTCTATCTGGCCGAGGTCTACCAGGACCTGTTCTCCACCGCCGTGGAGTTACTGGGACCGGAGGTAACCCTCACCGACGACGGCTGGACACACGACCTCTTGGAGTCCCGGGCGGTGAGCATCTATTCGGGGACCTCTGAGATCCAAAAGAATGTGATCTCCGGTCGGCTGCTGGGACTGCGATGAGCGAACTGGCTGCCGCGTTCAACCAGGCCCTGGAGGAGTTGCTTCCTTTCTCCGAGGCGCTGGCCCGGGCCCGCGAGGATGGTCCCCTTCCCGCCGAGGTGCGGGCGGAGATCATCGGGATGGATTGGAATGGGATGGTGGCCTCCGAGGAGGTGGGGGGCCTCGGTCTGGGCATCGGCGAGGCAGTTGAGCTATGTGCCGTGGCCGGACGTCATCTTCTTCCGGCCGCGTTGGTTGACGAGTCGTTGCTTTTGGCGCCCGCCCTGGCCGCCACCGGTCATTTCGATTTCGAGGGAGTGCTGGAGGGTGCGGTGGCCGGTGGGGCGGGGTACGCCATCGAGGGGTCGGCGTCGCTTCGAGCGGGAAAGCTGTCGGCCTCCGGGGTGGGGGTGAGACTCTCGCCGGGGGCGAGGCTGGCTGCGCTTGCCCATCCCCGGTGGACGGCGGTTATCTCCCTGGAGGACCCGGCGGTGCGCTTGGAGGAGGCTGACGCTCTGGACAGGGGCCAGGGTGTTCACGTCCTGCGGGTGACAGATGTTGTGCCGGAAGTGGTCCTGGAGGGGTGGACGGAGGGGGGGGAAGTGGCCGCCGGTTGGCTGGCTGGTCTTCTGGCCGACCTGGTGGGCGGCGCCGAGCGGATTATGGAGCTATCGGTGTCCCATGCCCGGGTCCGGGAGCAGTTCGGCCGCCCCCTGGTCCGGTTTCAGGCAGTGACCCATCGCCTGGCGGAGATGAAGGCCCGCCTGGAGTTAATGCGCTCCGCCGTGGCCCGCCTCGCCTTTCTAATGGATGAGGGCGCATCGGACGCCACTTTCCTGTCTGGTTTGCTCTGGGCGGTTCCAGCGTACGCCCGAGAGGTGTGTGAGTCGGCCATCCAGGTGCACGGAGGAATCGGATTCACCTGGGAATACGGCTTGCACCTCTACTACCGCCGAATTCTCTCCCTCCAATCCATGCTGGGCGGCGCCTTGCACACCGCCGCCACCGCCGGACGAGCTTATCTGGAGACTGTCTGACTCGTATCGGACTCAATCAATAAATGCATCTTCGAGGCCAACTCGATCCGTTGTTGACCCACTGGGTCGGTCAACTCAGCGGCCTCGAAATTCGGGGGAGCGCTTTTCGGAGATCGCTTGCAGGGCTTCCGCGTGGTCTTCGGAGAGGAAGGTGACCAATTCGAGTCCGGCAGCCGAATCGAACGCCACGTTCAGAGCATCTTTGATCAGCTTGTTCACCGCCATCTTGGTGAAACGAATGGCGAGGGGAGCGCCCCGGGCCAAGCGCTGCGCGAAGGCCAGGGTTTCGGGAAGGAGGCGGTCGGCGGGGAAGACCCGGTTCACCAGGCCGATCCGCTCCGCCTCCTGTGCAGAGAGTGGATCGCCGGTCATCAGGTATTCCTTGGCGCGGGCCGGACCCACCAGGAGGGGCCAGATGGCGGTCCCTCCGTCTCCGGCGACCAAGCCCACTCGGACATGCGGATCGGAGATGATCGCCTCTTCGGCCATAAAAATCACATCGCACAAAAGAGCAACAGAGGCGCCCAAACCCACGGCGGGGCCGTTTATGGCGGCGATTATGGGTATCTCGATATCCACCAAATCCCAAATGAGTTGTTTGGCGTCCCGGCGGAGATGATCGAGTTTTTCGGTATCCCGCAGGGTAGGGAACCACCGGAAATCTCCTCCTGCCGAGAAGAACCTTCCACTTCCGGTGAGGATCGCCACCCTCGCCTGGTCTTCCCGCTTCAGCATTCTGAACAGGGCGGTCAGATCCTCATGGAGTTGGCCATCCACGGTGTTGAGGTGGGAACGAGGATTATCTATGACAGCCATCAGCACGTTTCCGGTACGCTGAATGTTGATAGTGGGTAGTCGCCGTTCCATATTGCTCCCTGTCGGACAATCGCCAGGCTACCGGCTTGGTCGGTGGGGGCCGAAGGATGCCAGAATATGACGGAACGATGATCGAAAAGGAGTCCCGCGATTTTTGAGTCCCTGACCGACCAGTTTTCCTCGATTTTTACCCGGTTGAAGGGGAAAGGCCGGTTGACCCAGTCGGATCTGCGGTTGGCGCTGCGGCAGGTGCGGCTGGCCTTGCTGGAAGCCGATGTCAATGTGGAAGTTGTCAGCAGCCTTTGTGCGCGGATCAAGGAAAGGGCCAGCGGCGCAGAGGTTTCCAAGAGCCTCACTCCCGGACAGCAGGTGATCAAGATCGTCCATTCCGAATTGGTGAAAACCCTGGGAGAGGATCCAGCGCCCCTGATAGTCAAGGGATCGCCGCTGACCATCATGCTGATGGGATTGCAGGGTTCGGGGAAGACCACCACTGCCGCCAAATTGGCCCTTCACCTTCGGGAGAGTCACGGAAAGCGTCCTCTCCTGGTGGCGGCGGACCTTCAGCGGCCCGCCGCTGTGGAGCAGTTGGTGGCGCTGGGAGAAAGAGCGGGTGTCGAGGTCTATCGCGAACCGGCATCCTCCAACCCACGGCGAGTGGTGCGAGCCGCCATGCGCCAGGCCCGCGCGTCGGGCCACGACGCAGTGGTGATCGATACGGCCGGTCGCCTGCAGATTGACAAGCGTTTGATGGGTGAGTTGGCCGGTATGACGGAGATCGCCCGTCCCCAGGAGAGGCTGTTGGTGGTGGACGCCATGACCGGTCAGGATGCTGTGAATGTGGCCCGGGGATTTGCCGAAAGCGTAGAGTTGACGGGGATCGTCCTCTCCAAGCTGGACGGCGACGCTCGGGGAGGGGCGGCAATCTCGGTAAGCGAGGCCACCGGCCAAAAGGTCAAGTTGGTTGGTGAAGGGGAGGAACTGACGGCGCTCTCGGTGTTTCATCCCGAGCGGATGGCTTCTCGCATTCTGGGAATGGGGGATGTGCTTACTCTGATCGAGAAAGCCGAAGCCATCACCGCGCCCGGGGATGCGGACAGGTTCGTGCAGGGCGCCGTCTCCCAGAGTCTGGGGCTTGACGACTTCTTGGAGCAACTTCACAATCTGCGACGGATGGGAGGTTTGAACGCGGTTCTTGCTATGATGCCCGGTGGGGCCCGATCAGGTATCTCCGGATTGAGCGATGACGAAATGCGCCGCACTGTTGGGATCATCAACTCGATGACCCCGGAGGAGCGCCGCAACCCAAGGATTCTCACCGGCAGCCGTCGGCGTCGAATCGCAGCCGGATCGGGCACCACCGTTACCGCGGTGAACCGGTTGCTTAAGAAGTTTGCCGAGACCCAAAAAATGATGAACATGCTGTCCGGCGGGGCGAAGACTCCCGGAATGGGGATGGAAGGGCTCCTCCAACCGGCCAGCACCCGACGAAGACGACGTAAGAGGTGAAACAACATGGCGGTACGCATCCGTCTGATGAGGATGGGAAAAAAGAAGAAGCCCAGTTACCGGGTGGTGGTGACCGACAGTCGCAAGCCTCGCGACGGCCGATACATCGAACAGATCGGCCGTTACGATCCGCTGGCGGAACCCTCCCTGATTGAGATCGCCAACGACCGCGCTGTCGACTGGCTGGTAAAAGGCGCCCAACCTTCCGACCGGGTACGCAAGCTTATGGAGATCTCCGGCGCTTGGTCCCGCTACCGGGTTGTGGCGAAGAAAGCCCACAGGGTGAGCGATGAGGCACCCGCCCAGGCGGCGGCCGATCCTGTTTCCGACGAGGCTCAGGCCTCCGATGAGAACGCCGCACAGCCCACCGTCGGCGCTTCAGCGTCCTGAGGTACAGTGAGCATGCGTGACACCGAAAGGGTGGAGCGGCTGATCGGTTATCTGGTGGGGGAGATCGTTGCGCAGCCATCCGAGGTAAGTGTGAATATCGTGAGAGACCAACCCAAAAAGGTGCTGGCCGAAGTGCGGGCCGCCAAGCAGGACATGGGTCGGCTGATCGGGCGTCGGGGAAGGACGGCCAACGCTATCCGGACCCTGGCCCAGATTGTTTGTGACGATGACTGGATCGTTGAGATCGAATTCCTCGATTGAGTACGTTCCGGTGGGGCGGATAGGGCCTCCCCACGGTTTGGATGGAACGGTCTATGTCCAGCCGGACACTGACGATCCGCATCGCTTTGTCCCTGGCTCCAGGTTGATTGTGGCTGGGAGGCAGATGTCGGTCCAAAAGATCCGCCCGCACCCCGACCGGCTGCTGGTCAAATTCGCCGGTATCTCTGATCGAGTCTCAGCCCAAAAGCTAAGGGGCTTGGAGGTCTTCATTGAGGAACATCAGCGTCGAACCCTGGATTCCCAGGAGTTTTGGCCGGATCAGTTGGAAGGCCTGGAGGCCAGAACCCCATCCGGCGAGGTGGTAGGCAGGGTGACGGAGGTGGAATACGCCGCGGTCCAGCAGCGCCTGGTGATAGAGACGGAATCGGGGCCGCGGCAGGTCCCCTTTGTGGATGAGTTGGTGCCCTCGGTCAACTTGGAAGAGGGGTATCTCACCCTGGCGGACATTCCCGGGTTGCTGTAGCTTGGCGACCACATTGGCCCGTCGAGGTTAATTCCTCGTATTGTTGAAGCTGTGAGCCGGCGCTCACGCCCCGAAGAACAATCGGGCTTCGGCGTCTTCAACCCGGAGGGTGGCCCATCCGGTTGGGCCTTCCAGGAAAACGGCCACGAAAGTCGACCAAAGGTCGTCGGCGCCCGCCAAGGGGAAATCGGCTTCAGTGCTGATTCCACCCACGCCGCTCAGGGTGGCAACTGACTCTTCGGTTCCGGGGCTCAGGTACCCACTCACCGTGAACGGGTAGTAGAACTCCTCCCCCTCGGGTAGGAACAGCACCGCTTTGGAGGTGATCGTCGGCTGATTGGAGAATGGCAGGCCCTCGGGCCGAAGGTCCACTGTGAGGGTGGCCGGACCGGAACTGGGGATCATCCTGGCGGAAGCCGGTTCGGCCAAGTGAAGGTCCACCAGCAGTCCTCCTCCGGAGGCTTTCACCACGTAGACGCGGTCCACCAGTCGGGTGTTCACCAGTTGGAAGGAGATCGCTGAAGTGCCGACCTCCGGCCCTAGGGAAAGGCGCATCACTCCTTCCTCGGAAAAGGAGACCAGAACCGCAGAGGGTGGGACCAAGGTGGGCGCTCCCTCCGTGCTGGCCAGAGAAAACAAAAAACGCTCGCACTCTTCCCAGGAGTGCCAGTCGATAGTGGCCAGAAGGGCGGAATCCGAGCCGGTCGGATCGTAATTGCTGATCTCGCCCTCACTTCCGAAGTCGGGTTCGGGGGTAAGACAGGGAGGGATGGGTGGGAGTGCAGTCTCGGTGAGCCGGGTGGTGGAGGTGGTGAGACTGGGTGTTGGGAAAGTGGATGAGGCGCTAGTGGTGGTGGTAGCGGCGGTGGTAGCGGCGCTGGTCGGTGCGGCAGATGTGGTGGATGGGGGTGTCTCCACCGCTATGCAAGACGCCACCGCCATCGCAAGTCCAGCCAATAACCCCCGACGAAGCATCTTTGCAGACTAGTTACGCCGTGGCCACGAGGCCGCCGGGTGGAGAGCATGCCCCGATTGAGGCGGTCGATCACGCCTGGGATTACCCAAAGCTGTGGTCAGGATGGGCTGCTCCAGCGCCCGTAGTGCACCACTTCCGATCGGGGCCGCTTTCCCCGGTTCAGTGAGGTGGAACGCCGATCCGCAGCGGGAAAGCCGATGGTGACCACTCCCACCGGCGTGGTGTGATCAGGCACACCCAGAAACTCGGCCAAACCGGGAACAGCGTGGGCGCCCAGAAACCCGCCGGCCAGTCCCTCATCCACTGCCGCCAGCAGTATCGCCATCAGCGAAGCGCCGGCGTCCACCCACCAGTAAGGCACGGGCCATGGCGTTTCGGATCGGCGGGATGCTATCTTGTCCGGCTCCCGATAGCGGCGCTGGTACGCCTCGGCGGAGACACACAACACAATGTGGACAGCGGCATTGGACAACCATGGATCAAAACCTTGGGCCACATACCGAGGCTCGTCGGCCAAGCTGGCGATATTGGCACGGGTGGGTCTATCGGTGATCACTACCAGGGACTGTCCCTGGGAGTATCCGGCCGAGGGAGCGGACAGCGCGGCGGTTACGATCCGCTCCACTGCCTCCGAGGAGATGGGACCGGGATGGTAATTGCGTACCATCCTCCTCCTTTTGATTACTTTGTTGAACTCCATCCGTTGCTTCTTTCTCAGATAGTCGAACGTGCAATGATCTGGGAGGTCTTACAGGTGCGTTAACCTGGTTAGTGTGGCAGATTTGTCATTTCTCGATGGCACCGCACTGTCCCTTCCCCGTACCGGCCTGCCGGTTCCGGTTTTGTGGACTCGTGGTCGGGGCTGTCGGGCGTTGGCGGAGTTGCTTGGAAGCCATGAACCGGTGCGGGTAGTCTCAGATTTGGTGGACACGGCGGTGCAATGGCATTCCACGGTGTTGGTTTCTCGAAGGCTACCCCACTCCACCCTGCTGAATGTGGTGGTCCCTGTCGATTTTGTTCCCGGCAAGGTCCGGTCGGTGGTAGCCGCGGTGGCAGGGGGTCCGCATTCTCGCGCGGCGGTGTTGGTGGCCCGCCGCCTGGGAGAGAGGTTGCAGGTCCCCTCATTCATGGCTTGTGCCTTTCGCGGTGACGAATTGCGGGAGGGGGCGGTGTCGGTAGTGGAAAGCCTGTTCCCCCATGTTCCCGATCTTGAGTACCGGTTGATGGGCGCGGATAGCGCTGGACATCTCATATCCCAGCTTCCCCCCCAGTGCCTATTGGTGATCGGCGCCCCAGGAGGCAACTGGTTTCAGCGGGTGTTGTTCGGACGGGGCGCCCGGCTGCGGCAGAGGGCCGCGGGGGGAGTGGTGATCGTCCGGTCCGCCCCTCTCCGGGTCTTCCAGATCATGGACGCCCCGCGTTTTGTCAGTCCCTACCATCACGCCGCTGATGTACTGCGTCTGCATTCCAACGAGTTGCTGGCGGTGGCGGAAAACGGAGGGTTGGTTGGACTGGTGCGCAGGTCATCGTTGTTGGTCGCTGGGGAGGAGAGCCCGGTTGCCCACGCCATGGAGAAGGCCCGTTCCATCGGGATGGTCGACGCCCTGTCCGATCTGCAGAGCCAGATCGAGTGGTTTGGCGACTCTCCTATCCCGGTGATCGACCCGCAGGGACGTCTAGTCGGTTCGGTAGCCGGTTGCTCTGACCAAACCTGCCGATGATGACGTCGGGTGAAGCTGGGAGCCGTCCCATGATTTCCTTAAGAGAGGTCTCCAAGACCTACGGCGACTCTGCATCCCCGGCCGTGGAATGCCTGAGCCTGGAGATCCTCAGTGGAGAAATCGTGGTTCTGGTGGGACCGTCGGGGTGTGGGAAGACCACAGTTTTGAAGATGATCAACCGACTGGTCGAGCCCACCTCGGGGTACATAGAAGTGAATGGTGCTCCGGTCCGAGACGGAGAGCCCCACCTGCTGCGGCGGTCGATCGGATACGTGATACAGCAGGTTGGGCTATTTCCCCACTGGACGGTGCGGCGCAACATCGGTACCGTCCCCGAGCTATTGGGATGGCCACCAGAGCGGACCGCGGAACGCACTTTGGAATTGGCCGGGCTGGTGGGTTTGGACGAGTCGCTGCTTGATCGTTATCCGGCTGCTCTGTCAGGAGGTCAGCAGCAGCGGGTAGGGGTGGCTCGGGCATTGGCGGCTGATCCGCCGGTGCTTCTGATGGACGAGCCGTTCGGAGCGGTGGATCCCATCGTTCGCCACCGGCTACAGGATGAGTTGCTCGATCTCCAAAAGAGGCTTCGCAAGACCATCGTTTTCGTTACTCACGACGTCGAAGAGGCCTTGAAGCTGGGTGATCAGATTGTCATTCTCAATGTGGGTGGAGTATTGGAGCAAAAGGGTTCCCCTGCCGCCATTCTGAGTAATCCCGCCAATCGGTTTGTTGAAGAATTCATCGGGGGGGAGCGGAATCTGCAGCGGCTGGCTCTTCGGAGGGTTGCCGAGCTTCGCCTCAAATGGGGACCGGTTGTGGAAGTCTCCACCACTCCCCATGTCGCCCGAGAAGCGGCTCGTAGAGAGGGAACGGATTGGGTGGGCTTACTGTCGGAAGGGCTTCTCCGAGGCTGGATTCCGGTCTCCGACCTGGAGCACGTCTCGTCACTGGAAGGATTGACGGCTCGTCCGTTTTTCTCTGTCATCCGCCGAAACGCTTCCCTGCGGCAGGCGGTGGATACGATGGTGGGGTCCCGCCGGGATATCGCGGTGGTGGCCGAGGATGGCTTTTACTGGGGTTTGGTGGACTTGACGATGGTGTCAGAGGCACTGGGGGAACACCGTGAAGCGAAGGGCGGGGGGTGACCTTTATCAACTGGGAGTGGATAGCCCGCAACTGGATCGCCGTTTTGGAGAGGACTTGGGAGCACATCTTCCTGACCGGAGTGGCGGTGTTGGTAGGGACCGTGATCGCCATCGGGCTGGCGGTGTTGGCTGTGCGAAGGCGAAGATGGTACGGGCCGATAACTTCTGCCACCAACATTCTCTACACCATTCCTTCCCTGGCGCTGTTTGCTTTCCTGGTTCCTTTTACGGGGTTGTCCACTCTTACGTCAGAGATAGGCCTGGTCGGCTACACCCTCCTGATAATCGTGCGTAACACAGTGGCCGGCATTGACGGGGTTTCTCGAGGGGTCAAAGAAGCCGCCGACGGGATGGGTTTCACCCCCCGTCGCCGTTTTTGGAGAGCCGAGTTTCCCCTGGCTCTGCCGGTGATCATGGCGGGAATCAGGATCGCGGCGGTCACCACTGTGGGACTGGTCACCATCACCTCGATTTTGGGCCAAGGAGGCTTGGGGTTCTTCATTCTGGCGGGTCTGCGGAGCTTTTTTTGGACTCAAATCATCGTTGGAACTGTTGGATCGGTGGTGCTGGCCGTGGTTATTGATGTTGGGTTGTTATGGGCTGAACGGTTGTTCACCCCTTGGACTAGGCGATCGGTGGCATGACCAACCTGCCTCTTCTCGAAGAAATCCAGTTGTTCTTGGTTGACCCGGGCACCTGGTGGGGGACGGGAAGCATTCCGCTCCGGCTGGCCGAACACTTGTTGCTGTCGGCCGCGGCGCTGATAGTCGCATCAGTGCTGGTGATCCCACCCGCCCTTTGGGCTGCCCATCGGCGTCGAGGGGTGCTGGCCGCATCTGCAGTGGTGAACATCGGCCGGGCGGTGCCCACATTCGGGATTCTGGTGATAGTGGTGGTGTGGCTGGGTTTGGGTCCATGGCCCGCTCTGATTGCTTTGATCGCTTTGAGCGGGCCCCCGATGTTCACCAACACGGTGGCCGGGGTGCTGGCGGTTAACCCGGCAGTGTTGGAGTCGGCCTTGGGCATGGGAATGACTGGAAGGGCAGTCCTGCTGAAAGTGGAGTTGCCGCTGGCCCTACCGGTGATCGCCGAAGGGGTGCGGATCGCTGTTTCCCAGGTGATAGCCACCGCAACCCTGGCGGCTCTGGCGGCGGGGGGAGGCCTGGGCCGCTTCATAGTGGACGGATTCGCCCAACGGGATCAGGGAGAGTTGTTGATAGGAGCAGTGCTGGTGGCTACGCTGGCCGTGCTGGCGGAGATGATCTTTAGTCGCGGGCAACGTCGCCTTGTTCCAAGGGGGGCTTTGGGTGAGGGCAGCCGGTAGACTCCACCCACCGTCTGATTTGCACCATTCCCAGGTGGGGTAGCATCTCATTACCAGGCGGGTGTCCCCTGTGGATGTCCTGCTGTCAGTAACCTATTAACAGGAGATAAATACCCATGTGGCAATTCTTGCGCAAGGGCGCTGTTGGGGCGACTCTGTTAGCTATGGCCTTGGTGGCCGGCGCTTGCGGGTCGGGTGACGACGCCGATGGCCCCACCATAGTGGTGGCCTCCTTCAATTTCGGAGAAAGTCTCATTCTCGGTGAGATCTATGCTCAGGTGTTGGAAGACGAAGGCTATCCCGTAGAACGGAGTCTCGGTCTGGGCTCTCGAGAGGTTGTGAAACCTGCCCTTCAATCGGGTGAGATCAGCTTGGTCCCCGAGTACACGGGAAGCCTGGGCAATTTCCTGGGTGTGACACCCAGTGCCGATGAGCAGGCAACCTGGCAAGCCGTCAAGGATGCCTTCGAACCCGAAGGCGTGACCTTGTTGGGCTACGCGCCTGCCCAGGACAAGAACGGCTTTGTAGTAACTGGCGATACGGCTGCCTCCTATGGGCTTGGGAAGGTAAGCGATCTGTCGCCCATCGCCTCCGGCCTGGTGTTCGGCGGCCCGCCGGAATGCCCAGAGCGGCTCAATTGCCTGCCGGGTCTAGAGAGTGTCTACGGACTGACCTTCGCCGAATTCAAGCCTCTGGACGTGGGGGGCCCTCTTACGGTGGCGGCCCTGGTGTCAGGTGACATTGATGTGGGCGTGCTCTTCACCACCGACGGGGTGATCGCCGCCAAGGGCCTGGTGCTTTTGGATGACGACCGGGGTCTCAATCCGGCGGAGAACATCGTGCCGGCGGTGCGTCTGGACATCGTGGACGCCTACGGTGACGATCTAGTGGAGCTGTTGGACAAGGTTTCAGCGGCTATCACTACCCCGGAGTTGACCGAAATGAACCGCCGGGCGGGGATCGATCAGGAAGATCCGGCGGACATCGCCGCCGAATGGTTGGCAGACAAAGGATTCGTCTCCGGCTGAGTCAGTTGTCTCAGAACTAAAGAAAACGATTAGGGGCGGGGGTCTTCGGGCCCCCGCCCCTGGTATTCCCGCCATTCGGCTATGGAGCGGGATACCAGCACCATGACCACCGCCATCCCCACCAATCCCAGAAAAAATCCGCTCACACCCCAAAAAAGAGATTTCCCCACACAGGTTGATCCCAGGTCGGAGCGGCACGCAACATCATTCACCACCCATCCCAAACCGCCACCGAACAGCGCGGCCGCCAGCGACGGCATTGCGATCCAGGGGTTGGGCCTGCGTCTCATCCCGACTTCTGCTCGGTATTCCCGGCGGGGCGGCGCGTCCCCGCCGTTTCTCTTGACGACTTGATTCGCAGCGGCGTCGGTCCGGGAGTAGGGGTGGGTCGGGTATCAACCAGGGGATGCACCGCCAGGCGCGCCCCTTCGGACCAGGCAGCCCAAGCTGCTGTGCAGCTTCCGCCCACCGCCACTGTCCACCCCGGCCAGGGAGTGGTGAAAGCGGTCGCCACCCCGACGGCGGGAATCAGAAAACGGGCGGAGAACAGAGACCCGGGAAGGGCCTTGGCATAGGCCAGCGCTACAACTGCCGATAGCGCCGCCAGCACCCAACCGCCTCCCATTCCGTTCACCGACACCGCGGCCAGGGCCACAGGCACACAGGCCAGAACGCAGAGAAGCAGGACCGCCTGGGAAGGGGGGCCGAGCGAAGGTGCGCGGCGGCCCTGCTCCGTGACAAGCCAAGGTCCTCCAACCAGCGCCAGGGTTGCTCCGGACAGTCCAACCGCGGCCCACCACCAACCGGAGATGGGCGCGAGCATCGCCACTGCCAGTTCTGCTGCGGCCAGCCCTGCGGCCAGTTGGCGGCCCCAACGGGAGCCTTTCACCACCATTCCCACCAGGGCCGCGGTGGCCAGTAACACCAAACCGCCGACTAGGACCACCGTTTGGGCGGGATCCCAAGGTCCGGCGCCGCTGGAGACTGCTCCCGCCCACAACAAGGCCGAAAGCAGACACATGCCCCCTCCGATTGCGGCGACGGGAGAGGTCTTCACGGTGACCTCGGGTTATTTGCGTCGGCGGGGGCGGGCCTGGCCTTTGGTAGCGCCGCGTTTTTGGCGGCGAGTTTCCAAGAGGTCACTGGCTCGCTCGACAGTGATGCTGTCCACGGTGTCCACATTTCCCAGAGAGGCGTTGGTCACACCGTCGCTCACATAGGGTCCGTATCTGCCGTCCCGCAATTCCACTGGTTTGCCGGTGCGGGGATCCTCCCCCAGGACCCGCAGGGCGGGGGTTTTGCCCCGAGCGGGCGTGGTCTTCAGTATTTCCAGCGCTTCTTCGATGGTGATGGTGAAAAGCTGTTCGATCTGAGAGAGATTGCGATTGGTTTTCCCCTGGGAGATATAGGGTCCATAGCGGCCATAGCGAGCGAATACCTCTTCGCTGTTTTGGGGGTCTGTCCCTATCAGGCGGGGGAGGCTCAACCAGCGGAGAGCCTCATCCAGGCTCAGGCCTCCCAACTCGGTTTCCTTGGGCAGGGAGACCCGTTTGGGTGTGGTCTTGGCGGCCTGGGTTTCCCCCAACTGCAAGTAGGGCCCGTACCGGCCATCCAAAGCCAGCACCTCCAATCCGCTCTGCGGATCGGTTCCAAGTATCTTGCGGTCACCTGAAGAAGCTCCCTCGGCGAGCAATTCCAAGGCTTTCTCAGTGGTCAACTCGTCAGGAGGCAAACGGTCCGGTATGGAAACGTTGGTGCCTTTCCACTGCAGGTACGGTCCGTATTTGCCGATGCGGGCGGCGATCTCTTCTCCCTCGGGGTCATGCCCGATCGGGATCTTCCGGGAGAGCCGGGTGTCGACCTTTTCCAGGGTGGTGGCCACCAGGGCTTGGAGGCCGTTCTCGCCGAAGTAGAAACGTTCGAGCCAGGGTTTGGTCTGCTCCTGTCGATCAGCGATCCGGTCGAGGTCATCTTCCATTTTGGCGGTGAACTGGTAGTCGACCAGATTGGGAAAGTTCTCCTCCAGGAGGGTGACCACCGCAAAGGCGGTGAAAGTGGGAATTAGTGCCTGGTTCTGGCTCCAGACATAGCCTCGGTCCTGAATGGTGCTGATAATGGAGGCGTAAGTGGAAGGTCGGCCCACACCCAAATCTTCCAGGGTCCTGATCAGGGAAGCTTCGGTGTACCAGGCCGGAGGTCTGGTCTGATGGTCCTTGGCCGTCAAGCGGGTTATTCCCAGCGGTTGTTGGCTGGAGAGGGGCGGTAGGGTTTTTTGGCGGTTCTCTGCTTTGGCACTACCGGGATCTGGAGCCGCCCCATACACTCTGAGAAACCCGGGAAAGGTGATGGTCCGCCCGACCGCGTGAAAGTCGACGATCTGGCCCGAGGACGAAGCGCCGCTCAAAGTGGCGGAGACCGTTTCCCCGACCGCGTCCTTCATCTGGGACGCAACCGCCTGTCTCCAAATCAACTGGTAGATCCGCGACGGATCGCCCTCCCCGATGGCGGCGGTCACCTGTTGAGGAGTCTTCCAGGTCGTTCCGGCGGGTCGGATGGCTTCGTGCGCCTCTTGGGCGGATTTCACCTTGGTTCGGTAGATCCGGGGACGGGCGGGAAGGTATGCGTCGCCGAAGTGACTCCGGATGAGGTTTCGAGTGGTGTTGACCGCCGCGGAGGAAATGGACACCGAATCGGTGCGCATATAGGTAATGTATCCGTTTTCGTAGAGTTGCTGGGCAGCCCGCATGGCGCGGGCCGGCGCCATCCTGAGCCGGCGAGAGGCGTCTTGCTGGAGAGTCGAGGTCCGATAGGGAGGAGAAGGGGAACGTTTGTAAGGCTTTTTGGTCAGGGAGGTGACCACAAAAGAAGAGTCGGCCAGTTCGGTTACCAGACGTTCTGCGTCGGCTTTGCCCAGATGCAGGGTCTTGGGATTCTTTAATTCTCCTCGAGATGTGAAATCCTTGCCGGTGGCGACTCGTCGTTTCGCCACCGAGGCGATCTGCGCTTCGAAATGGTTGTCCGGATGGTCTTGGGGGTGGAACTCACCCACTATGTTCCAGTAGGCGGCCCTTACGAACTTGATGCGCTCTCGCGCCCTTTCCACCACCAGTCGGATCGCCACGCTTTGCACTCGCCCCGCCGAGAGTCCGGTTTTGATCTTCCTCCATAGCACTGGTGAGACCTCATAGCCGTACAAACGGTCGAGAATTCGTCGGGCCTCCTGGGAGTCGACCAAGGCGGTATCGAGTTCGCGGGGATTGTCAAAAGCCTGGCGGATGGCCTCTGGGGTGATTTCGTAGAAGACCATCCTCTTCACCGGCACCTTGGGTTTCAGCAATTGGGTGAGGTGCCAGGCAATGGCTTCCCCCTCCCGGTCACGGTCGGTGGCCAGATAGAGGGAGTCCGCCGACGCCAAGGCGGTTCGCAGTTTCTTGATTTGGTTTCCCTTGCCGGGGGAGGTGACGTATTTGGGCTGGAACCCGTGTTCGACATCCACCCCCAGCTCTTTTGAGGGGAGATCTCGTACATGTCCCATGGAAGACTCCACAATCACGTCCGGTCCCAGGTAGGAGGAGATGCTGCGAGCCTTGGTTGGAGATTCGACTACCACCAGTGCCTTGCTCATCGGACTAACAAGTTACCCGCCCCGGGTGGTATATACCTAACCGAATCAGGGTTTTTGTATTTTGGCTAGTGTTTCCCGAGTGGATCATGTGGAACAAATCCGTGGCCGCGATCTGATCCGCCGCGGCCCTTTCGCCAAGTTGTGGTGGGCAAACAGTGTCTCCAGCCTGGGCGACTGGGTGAACATTTTCGCCACTTTGGCGCTGGCGGCCCGGATCGGCGGCGGAGGGGACGGCTCCACTGTGGCGATAATCGTTTCCTTGGTGGCGCGGTTCTTGCCGGGGATGGTGGCGGGAATGCTGGGCGGCGTGGCGGCGGACCGCTGGAACCGAAAGCTCACCATGGCCGTCTCCGACTTCGGACGAGCCGCATTGGTGGGCACTCTTCTGTTCGTCTCCACCCTCTCCCAACTGTTCATGGTCATCGTGTTGGTGGAACTCCTTGGGCTGTTCCGCCAACCCGCCCGGGAAGCGGTGGTACCCACTCTGATCGCTCCCCGACATTTGGCAATGGCCAACGGTCTCAATCTGCTTTCCATGTACGGAACAGCGCCGATCGGATCGGCGCTGTTCGCGTTGCTCACCGAATTCAGCAAATATCTTCCCGAGGTAGGACAGTTTGGCGCCTGGGTGCTACCTGCTTTCACGTTCGACATGGCGACTTTCTTGGTCTCGGGGTTCATTACGCTCACCATACCCATCAAGCCCACGCCCTTGCCCGAGCGGCGGCGAATGAAGCTGGAGCGTCGTTCTCTGGCCGCCCCGGTGCGCGATCTGCTTGAGGGATGGGCGCAGGTGGGAAGACGAGGCCCGGTGCGCCGGCTGGTGTGGGGGATGGCGGTGGCTTTGCTGGGAGGAGGGGGATTGTTCGTGATGGGGCAACCCTTCACCCAACAGGTCTTGGAAGCCACCGAGAGCGGATACGGGGCGCTGCTCACCTCGCTTGGCCTGGGAGTGACAATCGGCATGGTGCTCTTGGCCGGACTTGGCAAGAATCTTCTACACCGTGAACCGATCTTTGCCTTTGGTTTGCTGGCAGCGGGCGGGGGAATCATCTTCACCAGCTTTTCCCGGTCGGTGTTCTCGGCGGTTGGTTGGGTACTGATATTGGGAATCGGGACCGGGATGGCGTATGTGGCCGGGTTCACTCAGCTTCATTCGGTGGTGACCGACAGCATCAGAGGTCGAACTTTCGGCGCGCTCTATTCCCTGGGTCGGTTGGCTTTGCTGCTCTCTCTGGCAGCGGCGGGATTTGGGGCGGTCACCCTGGAAGGTGTGCTCCCCGGCCTGTTGAGTAATGGGATCCGGGCCGTTCTGTTCATAAGCGGGGTGGCGGTGCTGTTGACCGGTCTGGCGACCCTCTGGGCGGTGAGGTCCCAATTGCGGATGGTGTTCGACATCGAGACGATCAGTGCCATGAAACACACCAGCCAGGTGTTGGGGATGTTGAGGCACCGTCGAACCGATAAAACATGAGCCAGGCCCGCTACCTGGCACTGGAGGGTACGGAGGGAGTGGGCAAGTCCACCCTGTGCGGCCTTCTGGCCTCCCGTTTGGAGGAACGCGGCATAGAAGTGGTGAGGGTCAGGGAACCTGGTGGCACCCCGCTGGGAGACAGAATACGGGAGGTTCTCCTGCACGGTGAAGACATGGCGGGTTGGACCGAGGCTCTGCTGTTCGCCGCCCAGCGGTCCGAATTGATGGCTCAGGTGGTCCGGCCCGCTCTCACCGACGGAAAGTGGGTGGTTTCCGACCGGTGCCTGTACTCGTCCCTGGCTTATCAGGGATGTGCCCGCCACTTGGGGGTGGGGCCGGTTCGGTCGATCAACTCCCCGGCACTGGGCGGAACCCTTCCCGATCTGGTGGTGTGGCTGGAGACCGACCCAAGGATTGCACTCTCCCGGCAGGAGGGACAGGACCGGATCGGAGCCTCGGATGTTTCCGTCCACCTGCGGGTCTGGGAGGGCTATCGGCGGCTTTGGGCCTCCGACCCGGCACGGATGCTAAGGATTGACGCCGCCCGGCCGCCGGAAGGAAATGCCGCACTGTTGGTGTCGTATCTTGAGGAGCGAGGATGGATGGACAACTCCTAGCCACCCCGGAGGATTCTCCGGGGATCATCGGTCACCGAGCCAATTGGGAGTGGCTAACCGCCGACGCCGCCACGCCCGCCGGCGCCTATCTCTTGGTGGGGCCACGGGGGGTGGGCAAGAGCTTGGTGGCGCGGCGCTTCGCGGAGCGGCTGGTGTGTCCCCAGCTAGGCGCTCACATCGGGGAGTGTTCATCCTGCCGGCGAGCCCGATCAGGTCACCATCCCGACGTGGTACTAGTGAGCCCCACACAACGCCAGCGGATAGGGGTGGGGGACGCCCGCTCATTAGTTGCCCACGCATCCCGGACCCCGGTGGAGGCCGCACGGAAGGTATTCATCATCGACCGGGAAATGACCGAAGCGGCGGCCAACGTCCTTCTCAAGACCCTGGAGGAGACCACCGCTTCCACCGTCATTGTGCTGGTGGCGGCCTCAACTGAGGATCTTCCCAAAACCGTGGCCAGCCGGTGTCGAACCTTTCATTTCCGCAAGGTGGACACAGGCGAATTGCGGGAGGCGCTGGTGGAGAGAGGTATGCAGCCCGCCGAGGCGGAGGTGATAGCGGAGGTGGCCAACGGCCGGCCGGGAATGGCTCTTCGGCTTACAGGCAAGACCGCCGCGGCCGAGTTTCGCGCCGCCTGGCTGGAACAGGCCGCCCGCCTCGCCGAGCGGGACCATTTGGGAGCGGGTGAGGCATTGATCATGGTTGACGAGATCCTGACCCATGGTGAGCGAATGCTCGATCAGGTGCGGCCCACCAAGAAGGCAATTGGCAAACAAAGAGAACAGGCGCAGCGGGAGACCCGCCGGCAACGGCGGTTGCTGTGGGTGGCGGGATTGGAGATCATGGCGGCATGGTATGTGGACGCGGCCGCCCGGGCCTTGGGAGGCCCTACCCGAACCCTAGGTGAAAAGGCGAGATTGCTGTCAGTGGATCCTGCCCGGGCGCTTCGTGCAGCCGATCTCATCCTGGGAGCGGGAGCCGAGTTGTCCACGGTGAATCTGCGTCCGCGAGCCCGGCTGGCGGAACTGTTCTGCTCGGTAGTAGAACTATGAGCGGGAGCTGCGCTGATCGCTCGAGGGTATTGACTATCCCCAACCTTATCTCCTTATTCCGGATTGTCCTGGTCGGGGTCTTTTGGTGGTTGGTGGTCGGCGACTACCCGACCGGGGCGGCGTTATTGCTCATACTGATGGCCACCACCGACTGGCTGGACGGATGGTTGGCCCGACGGTTGGATCAGGTGACGGATCTGGGGGCGATCCTCGATCCGATCGGCGACGCGTTGATGATGGCTTCGGCAGTGCTAGGGGGAACGATCAAGACCTGGGTTCCAATCTGGATCGGGATGTTCATCCTATTCAGATTCGCCTTGATGTCCGCCTGGTCGGTCTGGGTGTTTTTTCGAACGAAGAACCCGATTGAAGTGCGTATGAGCGGGAAGGCGGCCATCACCTTGCTCTATATCGCCATTCCAATCTTCTACTTTGCCTCCGATGTCGCCGATTCCCTACAGATCTGGCTTGGGGTACTGGCCTGGGCTACGGCGGTGGTGGGGTTGGTTTTCTACTGGTGGTCGGCAGGTTGGTATTTTCGAGACGGTCTGGATCTTCTTAGCAGGCGAGGAGGTTCAACTACGGGGTGAAATCCCGCATTCGGCGGCTGAAGTTATAACGCCGTAACCTCTGTTTCTGATAAGGTATGTCCCTATGGCAGAAAACCTTACCGAGACACCCGATCATCTCTCCTACAGCGCCGAACACGAGTGGATGCTGACCGCCGAGGGGAAGGTTCGTTTGGGAATCACCGACTATGCACAGGATGCATTGGGCGATGTGGTCTACGCCCAATTGCCTCGAGTGGGCGACGAGGTATCGGAAGGGGAGATCATCGCCGAACTGGAGTCCACCAAGTCGGTGGGAGAGGTTTACGCACCTTTTGACGCAACGGTGCTGGGGGCGAACGAGGAACTGGAGACCCGCCCGGAGTTGGTCAACCAGGATCCCTACGGTGAAGGATGGATTGTGGACCTCTCCCAACCCGATTCCTTACCTTCCACGCTCTTGGACGCGGCTGGCTACCAGGATCTCATCTCCTAGACACAACCGTCCTTGATCCGCTCCTTCGTGGCTGAAGGTTGGCAGTTACAATGAGAGTGTGTCCAATCCCATGCTGTCCGGTGAACCACCTGCCAGCGCCGGGATGGCGGGAAATGTCCGTGGAACTGACCCAACCGCCATCTTCAGGCCGGGCGATCTGTATTCGACGCTCCGAAAGGACGCGTTGGGCCAACTGGAGGGATTCTCGGGATGGGGACTTCTTGTGGAGAGAGGCTCGCAGGCGGGCAGGGCCTACCCGTTGCCGGAAGGCACAACCCGAGTGGGGCGCCATCTGCAAAGTCGAATCCTTTTGGATGACATCACGGTCTCCCGTTGGCATTGTGTGCTAACGGTGGAGGGTGACCGACTGGCGGTGGAGGACGAGGGATCCACCAACGGAACCTATCTAAACGGGGCGCGAATGGAGGTTTCCACCCTGCATCCGGGGGACACACTGATGGTGGGACGATTTCACCTGGTTGTAGTCCGAGGCAATGACTGAGCAGCAGAGCTTCTCGATCGGGGAGACAGTCAAGGCCCTTCGGAAGGATTTCCCTGAAGTAACCGTCTCCAAAATACGGTTCTTGGAGGCGAAGGGGATGATTCTCCCCAGCCGTACCCAGGGGGGATATCGCCGTTTCGACCGGACGGATGTGGCCCGGCTTCGATACATCCTGGGACAGCAGCGTGAACATTTCCTTCCCCTCAAGGTGATCAAAACCAAGCTGGCAGCCTGGGAGCGGGGAGACGATCCTCAGGATCCGCAGGGTTTGGGAGCCTCCCTCCTGGAAGAAGCGGGCGAGCCGATCAACCGCTCCGATGTCCTACGGCGCAGCGGGTTGACCCCTGATCAACTGGATGACCTCATCACGCATCGCCTGGTGGTCCCCCTGCCCGGGGACGACGATGTCTTCCCCCCCGAATCGGGAACGGTCGCTGCCGAGTCCAAACTGCTGATGGACCGGGGCCTGGGGGGTCGGCACCTGCGGGCTATCCGTCTGGCGGTGGACCGGGAGGTTGATGTCTTTCGATCCGTGGCAGCGCCGCTGATGAGAGTGCAGTGGGTGGGAGACGGGGGTGAGCATGTCCGGGAAATGCTGGTGGGCTGTGCCGACGCCCTGGTGAGCATTCATCGAGCGTTACTGTTGGCCTCCCTCCGCGCAGAGCTACGCCGCTGAGAACCACCGCTCGCCTCGGGCTCAAGGCCTTATGCCTGGTGGCGTTCATGGTCGTCTCGATCGGCAGCGCCGCGGCGGCCAGTCCCCTCTGGGTCGAGCCACCCCCCATTCCCTGGACCCAGTTGTCCGACCCTCCGGACATCGCAGCCGAATCATGGTTGCTGTACGACGACAACAATGGCGTGGTATTGGCAGAGGAGAATGCCGACTTTCCCCGGCCGATGGCTTCCACCACCAAATTGATGACCGCCCTTCTGGCGGTGGAGTTGGGGGACCTTTCTTCGCCGGTGCAGATCAGCGGGGGCGCCGTTTCGGTGGGGGAATCGGAAGTGGGCCTGGTGGAAGGAGAGGTCTTTCTGCTACGAACTTTGGTGAGAGCGTTGTTGATCCGCTCCGGAAATGACGCTGCTTACGCCGTAGCCGAACATGTGGGGGGAAGCGTGGGGGAGTTTGTGACCTTGATGAATCAAAGGGCGACAGAATTGGGCATGGAGAGCACCTCCTACGCCAATCCCCACGGCCTTGATCACCCAGACCAGTACTCCACGGCTCGGGACCTTCTGATCCTGACCAGGCAAGTGTTGACGCACCCGGAGTTAGCCGAGGCGGTGGCCACTCGACAGATCGCGCTTCGGGAAGCTCCCACAGGCGAGGAAAGGGTTTTCTCCAACACCAACCAACTGCTCTTCGACTATGAAGGGACCCTGGGGATAAAGACCGGATACACCGATAATGCCGGTCGGGTACTGGTGGCGGGGGCGGAGCGGCAAGGTGAGAGACTGCTGCTGGTGGTGATGAAAACGACGGACCATTTCGCGGACGCCACGGCCCTTTTGGACTATGGATTCCAGTCTTCGGGCGCCATTCCCGGGCTGGTATCCACCCAATTACGTTTGAATCGAGAGCAGGTGCTGGCCGCTTCGGTTCCCCTGACCACCACCACCGTTTCCTCCGAGACAGTTGCGGATACGGTTTCCGTGGAAGTCTCGGTGACCAGCGAGCTGGTGGCGATCCGGGTGGGTAGAACCCCGGAAGGGCTGGGCGATGTCCTGGGCTGGATGCTGCGCCTCTTCTCCTCCGCAGACGGATAGCCTTCCTAGCGTCCGCACCTTCTCAGCAGCAGCCTGGTGTCGGAGGTGATGGTATGCCAGTTCAATTTGGACTCGCCGGCTATCCGGTCGCGAATCACGGTGGGGACCCCGGTCGCCCGCAATCGCTTTGACATCAACAGGGCGATGAGCACCTTGAAACAATACGGCTCCACCCCCTCCAAGGCCCTGGCCAGGATAAGGCGGCGGGTACCGAAATAGCCGGACTGGGGGAATCGCAGGCCTTTGGTTCTACGGGGCATCCGCAGCCGGGTGAGCAGGATCGCGGTATGAGTCAGGGCCATCCTGTACCACTGCTTTCCCCGTTGCTCCAGTTCCCCCACGCACACATCGTAGCCGTCGGCCAGCGCCGAGACCATCTTCTCCAGCGCGGCCGGATCATGCTGCCCATCGGCGTCCATCACCACCACCAGATCGTGATGGGCGGCAAGGGCGGCGTTGCGGACCGCCTCGGTGAGTCCTCCCCCTTCGCACACCCGCACCCGGAGGTCCTGCAACTCCAAGGCCTTTCTGCCGGTGGGGCTTCCCGCTCCGGTGACAAGCTCGTTGTCCCGGCGGTCGGCGGCGGCCACCACCACCTCGGCGTCAGTGGGCAGGTACTCCAATAACTCGGTGAGGGTGAGGCCGATCACGGCCGTTTCGTTGTAGGCAGGCATGAGAACCGAGAAGGGGACTTTGATGGCGGGAGTGCCTACCGCCTTCTCCCTTTCCGACTCATCCATTTCCGCAGCTATTCGACGGCATGCTGTTGAGATGCTAGACGCGCTCCGGCAAGTACGATCCGCGGCTTGTGAAAGAGCCCTACACTTCACCCACAGAATGGGGGGCATAAGATGGTAGATGCAATGAGTAATGCTGGACGCCTGTTCGGCCCGGGCGCGGTCTCGGAGTTGTTCACCTCCGAAGAGATCGAGCGGCGGGTGGTCGAATTGGGCAGAACCCTTACCGAGCACTATCGGGATCGCTCACCGGTGATGGTGGGGATCATGTACGGATCGGTGCTCTTCCTGGCGGACCTGGTCAGGCAAATGGATCTGGAGATGGACATTGAATTCCTGATGATCAACCGTTACCGGGAAGGATCCAATATCAGCATCGCCATGGACCTTTTCTCCGACATCGGAGGACGGGATGTGATCATCGTCATGGGTGTGGTCGACACCGGCCTATCCCTGGATGCCATTCACAAGTTGCTGGCCGGGCGGTCCCCGGCTTCCGTGACCACGGTGGCGCTATTGGATCGTAAGGTCCGCCGGCTGGTGGATGTCCCCGTCGAGTACCGGGGCTTTGAGGTGGGGCATGACTTCTTGGTGGGATATGGCCTTGATTGGGAGGGCCGCTACCGGGGACTCCCCTCGATCTGGGCGGTGCTCGACCCGTCCGCCCTCGGAAGGGATCCCCTCATTCTTGACCGTTTGGTCTTTGCCGAGGAGTAGTATCGCAGACCATGACGGAAAAGATTCCCATGGCCATTGACGGTGTGCAGGTAGGGTTTTCCTCCGCCGCTCCGGTGGTGTTGCTGAGAGAAGCTGAGGGGGATCGCTACCTTCCCATCTGGATAGGGGCGGTGGAAGCCACTGCGATCGTGGCGGCGCTGGAAGAAATGATCCCGCCCCGGCCGCTCACTCACGACCTGCTGCGAATGGCGGTGGAGTCTCTGGGCGCCGAGGTTGGTCGTGCGGTGGTCACCGAAGTTCGCGACAACGTGTTCTACGCAGAGTTGGTGCTGTTGATCAATGGGGGAGAGGTGACGGTTTCCTGCCGACCGTCGGACGCCATCGCCTTGGCGGTTAGAACCGAGGCGCCGATGTATGCCTCTCGGGATGTGTTGGACGAAGCCGGAGTGATGATTAAATCCGTTGAGGAACCCGAGCAGCAGATCGAGGAGTTCCGCCGATTCTTGGAAGCTGTGAGTCCGGAGGACTTTTCCTCCGGGAGTCCCCCGGGTCCCGACGATCCGCAGCCCGGTCCGACCTCTCCTGAAACAAACTCCTAGCCTGACACCCAGAGAGCGTTGGAGGCGGAGGGAACAGGTGCTATGGTTACGATTGGGTGGAATCACCAATCTGTAATCACAAAGGAGTAACCAGGTGAACGAAGTCGAAAAGGGCTTTCGTGGTCCCCAGGTGTGTCGCATGGTGGGTATCACCTATCGACAGTTGGATTATTGGGCCCGTACCGGATTCATGGTGCCATCCCTTCAGCAAGCCAAGGGATCGGGAACCCAGCGTCTCTATTCTTTCGTCGACCTGGTGCAACTCAAGGTGATCAAGAGGCTGCTCGACGCCGGGATGGATCTCAAGCGGATCAGGATGGCTTTTGCGGAGTTGTCACTTAAAAACAGTTCTTGGAATTGGGCGGACGGGGAGGTCACCCTGGTCTCGAACGGGTCCTCGATCTATGCCCTGAAGAATCCCCAGGAAGTCATCGATCTTCTTCAGAAGGGTCAGGCTGTGATGGGAGTGGTGTTGGGTCCGCTGGTGGAGGAGATCACGGGGGAAGTTCATCGATTGGCCCGGACATTCGCGATTGATGAGGGTTACCGTCTTCCCACCGCGCAGGCGGGGATTGTCTGACCACCCGCCCGGTGGGGTGATATCGTCCGTTGGGCGTCACCGTTTGCGAACCCGTATTGAGATCTGCTGAGTAGAACATGCCACGTTCTCCTATGCACCAACTCCACCAGGAACTGGGCGCTCGGTTTGTGGATTTCGGGGGCTGGGAGATGCCCCTTTCTTACACGTCGGTTCTGAAAGAACATCGGGCGGTTAGGGAGTCGACCGGTTGGTTTGACGTCTCCCACCTGGGGCGCTTTTCCTGGAGCGGAGAAGGATGGGACTCCGCCCTGTCGAAGCTGCTGTGCAACGATCATGAACGGATCGGTCCCGGACGGGCCCAATACACCCTGATCCTCAATTCCCGGGGTGGGGTCATCGATGACTTGATCATTTGGAAGCGGACGCCCGAAGAAGTGATGGTCATGCCCAACGGGGTGAATCATCTGCGGGTCATGGAAGTGTTCCGGACCGCCGAACCACGCGCCAAACTATTGGATCTGCGTCCCGGTACCGTCAGTCTGGCGGTGCAGGGACCCGAATCCCGGTCGCGTGTGAAGGCTCTACTGGGAGACATTCCCGGCCATTTCCGGGTAATGAACGCGGTCTACCAGGGCCGGGAGGTGTGGGTGGCGGGAACCGGCTACACCGGAGAGCGGGGTGTGGAGTTGGTGACCGACCCGCAAACCGGGGAGGCCTTGGCGCGCCAGTTGACCGACGACGGGGCGGTGCCCTGCGGTTTGGGGTCCCGTGACCTTCTCCGACTGGAGGCCGGGTTGCCGTTGTGGGGTCACGATTTGGATGAGCAGACCACTCCTTTGGAGGCGGGATTGGACTGGGCGGTTAGATTCAACCGCGACTTCGTGGGCAGCGCCGCCTTGGAACGTTCGCGAAGAGAAGGCCTTGCCAAGCGACGCGTTTGCTTTCGGATGGGTGACCGCCGTATACCCAGAGAGGGGTATGCCCTCAGATCGGAGGGTTCCACGGGCGCGGTCACCAGTGGCAATTTCAGCCCCATGTTGGGGGTGGGGATCGCAATGGGGTACCTTTCCACCCCTTGGGACGCCTCCCAGCCGGTGGAGGTTGAGATTCGCGGTCGCTGGGTCGCGACCCAGGTGGTGGAAAGGGCGTTTTACCGCCCAGACTGAGTTCCGGGTGTCGTCAGTGTCCCGCCAACCCGAGGTATGGGTCTCCGATGGAGTCCCCTCCGATGTCCCCGAGCGGTTCTCTTTTGTCTCACAGGGGCGATTGCGGCGTCTGCCGTTGGTGGGCGGAGTAACTGTCTGGGGCGAGCCGCCTCCCCGAGAGGTGACGGTGTTGGTGGCCTGTCCCAACCGATTGGGCGCCTACGAACGACTCCCGCCCGGAGGGCAATGGGGGCAGGTGTGGTGGTGGTCCGACCCCCTGTGCGCCCACCGCTCACCGTACCGGGACGCCCCCCGGGTACATCGGACGACCTCCCCTGTGCTGCTCCCGTCCGGTCCGTCCCTGGCGGAAGCTGCCCGGCGCTGTGAGCGAGGCGCCGACTATCTGGTTCGCCGGATCCGCCAAATCCGGGGAGTCCAGGTTCCCTCCGTCCGGTGTGGCCGACGTTTCCCGATTCTCCTGCCGATGGCGCCCGCTCTTCTGTTGGACGTGGCGGAGGAATTGGTAGTTCCCAGGCGGTCGGTCGACGGGTGGCCGGGTCTGTTGCTCTGCGAGGTGGGTTGGTGGCAGTCCAAGCCCCGCTTGGACGCTGTGGTGGAGGCGGTGCAACAGGCGGTCAGGGGAGCGGCCCCCACGTCATTAACCGCCAGCGAAAGAGTGTGGAGTTCCACCGATCTGTGAACTGCTAAGAACTCCAAGGGGTGACAGTGGCGCCAGCGGCCCGGTAGGCGGGGGCGATCCGCCGTTCCCAGAGGTAGCCTTTGTGGCGCTCATCGCAGAAAGCCCCTTCCAGGGCGCGACGGGTGACCGTGGCCAAGTCGTTGATCCCAAAACCTTGGTGGTTAACCGCCAGTGAGAATTCTGCGGTGGGAGAGGTGCTGCTCATCAATCGATTGTCGGTGTTGAGAGTCACCGCGAATCCGGCCCGATGGAGCATTCCCACCGGATGGCGATCCGCCTTCCATCCTTTGGTGTCCAGGTTCGACTTGATGCAAACCTCCAGCGGCACTTGCCGTTCATACACCTCGGTTGCGACCGGTCCCATGTTCCGAATCTCACCAGAGGTGATGCGGCAGTCCTCGATCACCTCCACTCCGTGTCCAATCCGTTCTGCCCCACACACCAAGGCATCCCGGATGCTGCCCACCCCGGCCGCTTCCCCGGCGTGGAGGGTCACCCGGAGGCCCGAGTTCAGCGCTGCTTCGATGGCCGGCAGGTGTTCGACAGCCGGGTAGCCGGCCTCGGGACCGGCCAGATCGAAGCCCATCACTCCCAATCGGGCGGTACTGGCGGCCAGCCGAGCCGTCTCCAAAGAGGTGGAGGTGTGACGGAGGGAGCAGAGAATCAAAGACCATTGCATACCGGTGCTCCGGGCGCCGGCCGTCAGTCCTTCGGCCACCGCCTCAACAACTTGGACGGGGCTGAGACCCTCATGGATGTGAAGGTGGGGAGCAAACCTGATCTCGGCGTAGACCACGCCATGAAAGGACAGATCCTCCACTGCCTCGGCGGCCACCCGTCGCAGGGCGGTTCGGGTCTGCATGACTCCCACCGTGTGAGCGAAGGCCTGGAGGTATCTCTCCAGACTGTGAGCGCCTGATTGGTGGAACCAGTCTCCCAGTTGGTCGGGGTCCTCCACCGGTAAGCGGCGCCCGGCGGTCAGTGCCAACTGGTGGAGGGTGTGGGGTCGCAAACTTCCGTCGAGATGCTCATGTAGGATGACTTTGGGAAGATGACGCAGCATTTGAATTTGGTTGGAAAAGGGTTCCCGCCAACATTAGGAGCATGACATACCTGGCGGGATACCTTTTGGTTGCGTCACCCCGGTTGATCGACCCCAATTTTGTCCGCACGGTGCTGGTGCTATTGAACCATGACGAGCATGGGGCGATGGGTTTGGTCATCAATCGCCCCACCGAGGAGATGGTGGTGGATCATCTTCCCGAGTGGACGGATAGGTTGGCCTCTCCACCGGTGGTCTTTCAAGGCGGACCGGTGGAGCAGCAGGTGGCGATTGGGCTGCGCGAGACTGGCGATTCCGGGGTGGACACAACTTCAGTTCCGGGATTGGGCATGGTCAACCTGGGTGAGGGTGCGCCAGATTCGATACCAGGCCGCCTCCGTGTCTTTGCCGGCTATTCGGGTTGGGGACCAGGCCAGTTGGAGGATGAGATGGAGGACGAATCCTGGATAAGTGTGCCGGCATTTGCCAGAGATGTCTTCTCAGCCTCGCCCGGCGGGCTGTGGGCCGAGGTGCTGGGCCGCCAAGGTGGAAAGATTTCCCTGCTGGCCACCATGCCGATTGATCCCCAACTCAACTAAAGGCCCCGCTTCCGTGTGGACAGGACGGTGACATTTTTTTGGCGATCTCTACCCGCAACAACCATTTACTGGGTTTCCCAATCCCGACCCGCCGGCGCCGTTCCGTTCCCCGAATCAGGTGCAGGCGGGGTCCTTGGAGTCCTCCGGGAAGCCATGTTCGGTGATGATCGGCACCGCCCGGACCATCGGTATCGATGTTTGCTGTGGACAGCGTCGCAGTCGGGGTGGGACGTTTGATGGGTCCGGCATCCCGTTACTTCAAAAGCGATGAGTCTGTTCTTTCACACCCACAAGAATCGGAGGGTTGCAATGCGCCACAATGGGGCTGGCAAGGACCTGATGGAGGGTTCTGAACGCCTATGCTGGGCAGGGTGGTGACCACCGTTCCCCGGCTACGGAAATCCATTGTTTCCCATCCTCCTGGGTTGAAGGTCGAACGGGAAATGTGGAAGACCGGTCGGCGGATCGTGGTGGGGATGGACGAGGTGGGTAGAGGAGCATGGGCCGGTCCGATCACGGTGGGAGCAGCGGTGGTGCCTCAGGACCGGAGGGTGTACAAGATCAGGGACTCAAAGCTGTTGCGACCCCAGGAGCGGGAGGCCCTGTTCGACCGCATCGCCCACTGGTGTGTAGCGTGGTCGGTAGGACATGCCAGCGCCGCCGAATGTGACCGGTTGGGGATGTCGGAGGCGCAACGTGTGGCGGCTGGCCGGGCGCTGGCCGGCCTCCCATTTCCGGTCGATGGAGTGTTGGTGGACGGCAGTTGGGATTTCGTGGGTCACCCCCATACTCGAACGCTGGTGGGAGGTGATCGGACATCACTGTCCATCGCGGCTGCCTCCATACTGGCCAAAGTGACCCGAGACCGCATCATGATGAACGAGTCCCCCCGCTTTCCCGCCTACAACTTCGAAGACAACAAAGGGTATCCATGCCCGGTCCACAAGGCGGCTCTTCACGCCTGCGGCCCAAGCGTTATCCACCGCCGGTCCTGGGTATTCATGGATGGATTGGTGTGGACGGGTGTCCCCCGTTACCGACGTCCTGACCCCCAGGGCCTGCTTCCCTTCGCAAACTCGGCGTCCTGAACGGCCTCGCAACACCGGAGCAAACCATTCCCCAGGCCAAAACCGCCGGTGAGGCGGGGACCTCATCTAAAATAGATTAGAACGTGACAACACGGACACCCACCCGTCGTAGGAAAAGCGGGCGGCGGCGGGAGTCCCTTCAAAAAACCAAGAAATCGGTCAGGGGAAAATCGGCTCCCCAGCGACCGGCGAAACCTTCGAAGCCAAAATTGCCTTGGCGTGTCCGTTTGTGGTCGGCCGCCCAGTCTCGGATGGGCAACCTATCGTCCGAGGTGTGGGGAGGGGTGCTGTTGTTGCTTTCGCTTTTCTCCACCCTCTTCTTGGTTGGTGCGGGTGGCGAATTGGGAGGAGCGATAAAGGAAGCGCTTTCCTACATGTTGGGCCAGTGGTCGCCCCTCGGCCCTCTCGCTCTCCTGGGCATGGGTTTGGTATTGGTTCTGGGCAAGCCGGCCGTGAGCAAACGGCGGCTCTTTTTCAGCGTGGCGGTGTTCTTCGTTTCAACTCTGGGCCTTTTCCATCTACTGACCGGCGCCCCGCCCCTGGCCAGCGGCGCCGAGGCCGTCCGGGACCGTGGGGGGGTGGTGGGCGCCCTGATTGCCTTCCCCCTGCATCGAGCGATGGGCACAGCGGCGACCTTTGTGATCTTGGTGATAGGTGTGACCACCAGTGTCCTGATGGTCACCAAGACCTCCCTCAAGGAGTTCCTATTGGCTTGGGGCGATCTGTTGAAGTTGACAAGGCAAGCCTCTCGGCGGCGCCGGGAAGCGTACCGAACCCAGCAAACCAAAACTGTCTCCCGACGACCTTCGCAGGCCCCGCCGGCCAAATCCGTTCGCAGGTCCGGTCGGTCTCCCCGCTCACGATGGGGAAGAAAGGCGGCTGCTGAGGGTCCCTGGCCGATCGCTACGGTGATTCAGGTGCCCGGTCCTGTGGCGGACGTGGAAAGCCCAATGGCGGCGGACGAAGACCTGCCGATGGAGATGGAGGAACTCTCGGAGCCGTTGGCGTCCGATCAGGAAATGGAGCAGGAAGACCCGGCGGCGGAGGAGGAGGTCGGCAATGCGCAAAGACCTCGTCTCGCATTGGTAAAGGACTCTCCTCCCAGAGTCTCTGATCTCCCCGAGAAGAATGGGCGGGTTGGTGGAACGGCCGATTCGAAGGCCAAACCGTCTTCGGTGGAAAAAGAGGTCCACGGCTCCGACAAGGTCGATTCCACTTCCTACCAGCATCCCCCACTCGAACTATTAAGCAGGGGAGGAAGGGTAAGAGGCGATGAGGACAGCCTGGAGAGGACGGCTGGTGCGCTGCGCCAAGCTCTGGCCGATCATGGAGTGGATGCCCGGATCAGCGGTATGGTGACTGGCCCTTCGATTACCCGCTTCGAAATCAAACTGGCGGCGGGAGTAAAAGTGCAGAAGTTATCGGCGCTCTCCCATGACATCGCCTATGCCTTGGCCACACCGGACGTGCGGCTGATCGTTCCCATACCGGGCCGATCAGCCATCGGCGTGGAGGTGCCCAATGTCCGGCGTCACCTGGTGAGGCTGGGGGACATCCTGTCCAGTCCACAGGCGAAAAGGGATACTCACCCCCTGATGGTGGGGCTGGGAATGGACATTGGCGGCAAGCCTTCCCTGCTCAATTTGGGAGAGCTTCCCCATGTGCTTATTGCCGGGGCTACCGGCGCCGGCAAGTCGTCGTGTATCAATTCGATCATCACCTCCCTTCTGATGAGAACCCGCCCCGAGGATCTCAAATTGATCCTGGTGGACCCCAAACGTGTGGAATTGCGGCAATACCAAGGCGTTCCTCATCTGCTGACCCGGGTGATCACCGATCCGAAGAAAGCCTCCGAGGCGCTCAAGTGGGTGGTGTCGGAAATGGATCGCCGGTATGACCTGTTGGCCGAGGCCAAAGTACGAGACATCTCGGGCTATGCGGCCAAATGGAAGAACGGGATGCTCGATCCGAAAAAATTCGATCGCTTCCCCTATCTGGTAGTGGTGGTGGACGAACTCAATGACTTGATGATGGTGTCCGGGCGGGAGGTGGAGATGGCCATCGTGCGGATCGCTCAAATGGCCCGGGCAGTGGGGATTCATCTGGTGCTGGCCACTCAGCGCCCATCGGTAAATGTCATCACAGGGGTCATCAAGGCCAATGTCCCCTCCCGGCTGGCGTTCAGCGTGACCTCCCAGACCGACAGCCGGGTGATCCTAGATTCGGTGGGAGCGGAGAAGCTGGTGGGGCGGGGAGACATGTTGGTGGTGACCGCTCGCCACCCACGGCCCCAGCGGGTGCAGGGAGCGTGGGTGGAGGAATCGGAGATAGCCGCGGTGGTTTCCTGGATCAACAAACAGCGTCAACCCGATAAACGGCTGGACCAGGTATTGGACAATGCCTTGACCGCACGGTCAACTCAAACTTCTCCTGAGGACAATGATGATGAGGAGTTGATCAAGCGCGCCATGGAGTTGGTGGTACGGTCACAACTTGGTTCTACTTCGATGCTGCAAAGAAAGCTGCGCGTGGGGTTTGCCCGAGCAGGCAGACTAATGGACATTCTGGAGCGGCGCGGAGTGGTGGGACCATCTCAGGGGTCGAAGGCCAGGGAAGTACTGATTGTTCCGGAGGAGTTGGGGATCAACTGAACGAGAGTTGATCGCAGTCACTGTGACGGTCGGGCCTGTCTCCGGGGAGAAGGCGGCGATCATGGAGCACGGCCGGCAGATGAGGGTGCTCAGCAAATCCACCAGGGTTGAGGTGGATGTCCTCGCTCCGAGAGCCCAGGTTATAGCTCTTCAGAGGCTTACCAATGGGGGTATAGCATTGGCACTGTAGTGATCCGATTGAGGGGCATCCCGGCGGTTGGAACCGCCTTTTTGGCCGGTTTGCTGGGTTTGGGAATGCTGTGGTCGGGCGTGGCCGCCGCCTCCCCTCCGGACCGGGCGCTTGCGTCCCATCACAGTGCCCAAGTGGGGCAGGCCGGATCTCAAACAGACCCGGCGCCGGTGGTGTATATCACCTTTGATGACGGTCCCCATCCGGTTTACACGCCTCAGGTGCTGGATGTTTTGGCTGCCTATGGTGTGCAAGCCACCTTCTTTGTGGTGGGGAGTATGGTGAGCAGATGGCCGGAGGTCGCCCGGCGTATCGCTTCCGAGGGACACTCGCTTCAGATGCACTCTTGGGGTCATGACAATCTCACCAAATTCAACCTCAAACAGTTAACGGTCGACACCGATCGGACGCAGGACGTCCTGCGGGACACAGTCAGAATGCGGGCCACCTGCATGAGACCTCCTTATGCCGCGGTCAATTCCACAATGCGGCAATGGGCGGCAGAGATAGATCTGGATATTGTGATGTGGGATGTGAGCGGGATTGACTGGACCGATATCTCTTCAGACGGAATCGCAAGAAGGGTGCTGCGAGGGGTGACGCCGGGGTCGGTTGTGCTTCTCCATGATGGGGGCGGACCCCGGGATCGGACCGTCGCCGCTTTGGGGGTGATACTTGCCGGCCTGACCGAAGCCGGGTATCGGTTCGAGGCCATGTGCTTGTCCGTACCTATCCCGGAACCTACCTGCTGGGTGTTCTACGCTTGGCCGGAGTCTCGACCCTGCCCGGATCCCTCCGAAACGACTGCCCGGTAGCGTCGTAGGGAGGGGGGAAAAGCCAAGCCGGTCAGGCTGATCACGAACCCCCGGTTGGTCAGAGCGTCGGCCAGGGGGTGCTCGGAGGCCGGCATCTGGTTGATCCGGTTGATCCGAAACCTGCGACTGCGACCGGCCAGGGTGGCCAGTCCATCAGCCAGCGTTTCCTGGGGAATGCCGCTTGATTCCAGCACAGCCAGCCGATGATGGTTCAAGAAGGCCGCCAGTCTCCCGCCCCATAGAGCCACATGACACCCTGCCGCCCTGGCAAATCGGACCTCGGGGAGTTTGGGCCAGGAAAGCGCCGCCCCGTAGGGATTAGCCGGATCCGTTGCGGCCAATATCACCAGTGCCGGTTCCGGCTCTTCGCGGAGCCTGTCAACTGCGCCGGCCAAAGCGAATTGGGCGCCTCCCAATCCCTCTGTGAAGTAGCCGCGGCGAGCCTTCCCGGTTTCTTCCATGCGCCTCAACACCGGATAAAGAGCGGTAAAGCCTCCCCGTAGCCCTTCGGACGCCACCACCGAGCGCGTTACGATTCCGTGTCGCTCCAATAGCTGGGCGGCCCACGAGGCGTATTGCTCGGTGTCCGAGACCGGGGCGGATACGGGTTGGCGGGGCAGCAGTGACCAGCGACCGGCTGTATCGGGGGGAAACGACACTTTCCTGCGACGTCCGGTAGGGGATCGCCGGGCGTGCAGGTGGGCCCGAAGAGGGTGGAGACTGTCGTTGGTGACCAACCCCGCCCACACCAGGTCCCACAGCGAGTCGACCACTTCCGAGAGCTCTTCGGTGCCCGCGGCGTGGAATATCTCCCCGAAAAAGGACGCTCCTCTGCGCTCCAAGTGGTCCAGGATTGCTTTATGGAGTGGCTGGTCGGGGGGATCGGGCGAAGGCCCGGAATCCAGTTGAGAGAATTGGTGGCGAAGATAGAGAGCGATTTTTCCATCCCGACGGCCCAAAGCTCCCTTTCCCATCCAGATAACCCTTCCCTCAGCCAAGAGTTGATCGAGCCTGCCGGAGGGCCGAGGATGACGGACGGCGAGAATGTCGCTTTCCAGCATGGAGGCCGGCACCGGATAACCCTGTATTTGGGAGATGGTCCCGATCAATGACCCCAAACCGCCCGAGGGTTGCTCGACTATCCGGTGCCAGCCGGTGAGAAACCGGGCGAGTGCCGCGGAATCAACCGGCTCCACCTGGCGGCGGAGCAAGGCCAGGGAGCGACGCTTCAACCTTCGAAGCACCTCGACATCCACCCATTCGGGCGGCCCACCGACGGAGAAGCTTCCGTTGACAACTCGGTCCTCGCCCGCCAATCGGGACAGGACTTCCTCCACTACCGAGGTGGGCAGTCCCAGGGCGGTGGCGGCTTGGGAAGCGGGGAACGGAGCATGGGTGCGGGCGTAGCGGGCGACCACATCTCCGAGCGGGTCTTCCACGGGTGTGGAGAAGACGTCTGGAACCCCGGGCGGGAGTTGGCAGCCCAAGGCGTCGCGCAAACGAGCGGCATCCTCGACCGCCGCCCAAACCGGGCGGGCCGCCAACCGCACCTCGATCACTCGGCGGGCTTTCTTCAGTTCATCTAAAGCAGGGCCCGCCCCGGCAGCCCGCAACTCCAGGTCGGTGAGGTTGAAAGGTCCCAGCCGCCGAAGCAGGTCATGGATGGCGTCGGCCCCGCGCACCTGGCGTTGCGGGGTGAGATGCTGCAGTTCCAACTCCAGGGAGGCGGTTACCTCCGGGGAGATGAGTTCACCGATCTCTCCTTCCCCCAATAGTTGGGAGAGAAGGTGACGATCCAAAGTGATGGCCATGGCCTTTCTCTCCGCGGCGGGGCCGTCGGTGTCATAGAGGAACCCCGCCAAGAAGGCCTGCATGAGGGAGGAGGAGAAGGGTGACGCCTGGGGGAGTTCGACTTCCACCAAGCGGAGTTTTCGGCTGCGAAGGTCAGAGAGCAGAGACCGCAGGAAGGGCAGGTCGAAATCGTCCTGTAGGACCTCTCGGTAAGTCTCGAGGATGATCGGAAAGGAGTCGAATCTCCGGGCAACCGACAACAGGTCGGCCGCTCGGCGCCGCTGCAGCCACAGGGGGGTGCGATGTCCCGGGCGCCGGCGGGGCAGCAGTAGCGCCCGCCCCGCCGCTTCCCGAAACCGGGAGGCGAACAGGGCAGTGCCCGGCAGGTGTTTCATGAGAAGGTCGGAGACTTCGTCCGGGCTGAGCAGAATCTCGTCAGCGGAGGGAGGTTGGTCCGAATCCGGAAACCGGAAAATTATGCCGTCGTCGGACCAGGCCGCATCAAGATCGGTTCCATAACGGGGACGGAGGTGATCCATCACGGCCATGGCCCACGGAGCGTGGACCCGCGCTCCCAGGGGAGAGAGCACCACCATTCTCCAATCCCCGATCTCATCGCGGAAGTGTTCAACCACCAGCGTGCGGTCGTTGGGGATAACGCTTCCCGATGCCCGCTGGTCCTCCAAGTAGGAAACCAGATTCTGCGCGGCCCATTCGTCCAGTCCCTGACGGTCGATGAGGCGGCGTTCGGCCTCACGGGGAGACAGGGCGGACATTTGCCTGAGGAACCGGCCAATGGCCAGCCCGGTCTCCGCCGAGCGCCCTATGGAATCTCCCCGCCAAAACGGCATCTGGGCGGTCACCCCCGGCGCCGGGGTGACCTCGATGCGGTCATGGGTGATCTCGACGATCCGCCAGGAGGTGGATCCGAGTAGAAAGACGTCGCCCGGTCGTGACTCATACACCATCTCCTCGTCCAATTCGCCCACCCGACTTCCGTCCGGGAGTTGCACCCGGTACAGGCCCCGATCAGGAATGACGCCGGCATTAGTCACGGCCAGTTGCCTGGCCCCGGTCCGGGCGGTGACGACGTCGGACACCCGGTCCCAGACCAACCGGGGCCGCAGTTCGGCGAAAAGATCGGACGGGTAACGGCCGGCCAGCATGTCCAAGGTGGCGAGGAACACCTCTCGGGAGAGTTCGGCGAAGGGAGCGGCGCGGCGCAGCAGGAGATGAAGGTCGTCGACGGTGCGTTCGGCGGTAACCACCGCGGCCACCAGTTGCTGCGCGGCCACATCCAGGGGGTTGCGAGGGATGACGGTGTGCTCGACCTCCCCATCTCGCATTCGTTGGGCCACCACGGTGGAAGTGAGCAGGTCACCGCGATATTTGGGAAACAGCTTGGCCCGGCTGGTTCCGCCGACTTGGTGGCCGGATCTCCCCACCCGCTGCAGCCCGGAGGCCACCCCGGGAGGCGACTCGATTTGCACGACCAGATCGACGGCTCCCATGTCGATCCCCAACTCCAGCGAGGAGGTGGCCACCACCGCCCGCAGTTCACCTCTTTTCAGGCCGTCTTCGATCTCCAGGCGGCGGCTGCGGGCCACCGATCCGTGGTGGGCGCGGGCGATTTCTCGTTCGGCGAGGTTGTTCAATTCAGCGCATACTCGTTCGGCCAGCCGTCGGCTGTTGGTGAAAACGATGGTGGAGGTGTGCTCGTTGACCAGTTCCAGCAGCCGCTGGTAGATGGACGGCCAGATGGACCGGGTCCCCGGTTCGTTGTCCGAACCCACCTCGGGGCGGGTCATGTCCCGGCTGGGCACCACCAATTCCAGATCGAGGGGACGGCGATGCTCCGCATTGATGATGGTTACCGGACGGGGCCGCCACGGAGCATCTGGTTGGGCTACGTTTCCCCCGCCCAGAAACTGGGCGATGGTTTGGAGAGGGCGTTGGGTGGCTGACAGCCCGATCCGCTGGGGGGAGGTTTCGGCGATCTCCTCCAGTCGTTCCAAAGATACGGCCAAATGGGCGCCCCGCTTGTTTCCCGCCACCGCATGCACTTCGTCGACTATTACCCACTGCACCGAGGTCAACCGCTGCCGGGCCGCGGAGGTGAGCATCAAATACAGGGACTCGGGAGTGGTGATGAGGATGTCGGGGGGCCGGCGCAGCATTCGCTGGCGCTCCGAGGCGGGAGTATCCCCGGTGCGCATGAAGGTGGTGATACTCGGCGGTGGCGGAAGACCCAGTCGGAGGGTGGTGTGGCGGATCCCGGTCAGGGGCGCCCGCAGATTGCGATCAATGTCGTATGCCAGTGCCTTGAGCGGGGAGATGTAGAGCACCCGGCATCGCCGGGCAGAGGGCGGCAGCGGCTGGTGACACAGTTGATCGAGGGTCCACAGGAAGGCGGCCAGTGTCTTTCCCGAGCCGGTGGGCGCCTGGATCAGGGTGTGAGCGCCGGAGGCGATGGCAGGCCAACCGCGGGCTTGGGCGGCGGTGGGAGCGTCGAAAGCTGCCTCGAACCAGGCCCGGGTGGCGGGAGCGAACTTCTCAAGCGCCAAAGTATCCATCGTCCAATCAGGGTAGGGTCTCCCCGTGACATATAACCTGGACAGGCCATTTGGAGCCTTACAAAGCGTTCCCGCCGGACTGCTACCTGAAGGGAGGAGGTGAGCTGACTCGTCAAACACAGTTCACCAGTGGTCTGAAGGCTCAAAACAGCCTTGGCGGCCACTTTGTCTTGAGACTTGACACAGATGAGAAGCCTGGCCTACCCTTACGATACGCTACGGTATCGTAAGGGTAGGCCAGGAGGTCATTCCATGACATATCCAAATTCAGCCTCAGCCGGTTCCGCCATCTACCGGAGGCGGTGGTGGACCCTTGTCACCCTGTCTACGAGCCTTCTCATCATCGGGCTTGACAACACTATCCTCAACGTGGCCATCCCCACCCTGCAGCGCCAATTCAACGCATCCTCGACCTCGCTGCAATGGATGATCGACGCCTATATTCTGGTGTTCGCCGGTCTGCTCTTGACGATGGGTTCCCTCGGCGACCGGTTCGGGCGCAAACGCGCTCTTCAAGTCGGGCTCGTACTCTTCGGCCTTTCGAGCACCTTTGCTGCCTACGCCGACTCCACTGCTCAATTGATAGGAGGGCGAGCGCTGATGGGTATCGGCGGGGCGCTGATCATGCCATCCACCCTGTCCATCATTACCAATGTCTTTCCCCGAGAGGAACGGGGAAAGGCCATCGGGGTATGGGCGGCGGTCGCCGGTCTGGGCGTCGGTCTGGGGCCGCTGCTCGGGGGATACCTTCTGGAGCATTTCTGGTGGGGATCGGTCTTTTTTGTAAACATCCCGGTGGCGGTTACCGGCCTGGTGGCCGGAATCTTTCTGGTACCCGAGAGCCGCGACCCCAACACCCCTCGGCTGGACATACCGGGCGCCCTTTTGTCCATATCGGCCGTGACAACCCTGGTTTACGGCATCATCGAAGCCCCGACCCTTGGTTGGACCGATGGCCTGGTCATAACCTCCTTCGTTGCGGGCGTGGTCCTTTTGGTGATGTTCCTGTACTGGGAGAGGAGGACCGAGCATCCCATGCTCAACCTCACTTTCTTCAAGAACCCGCGATTCTCCGCCGGGGCGGGCGCCATTGCCATCGGTTTTTTCTCACTGTTCGGGATCATATTCGGGCTGACGCTGTTCCTGCAGTTTGTTCAGGGATACACGCCGCTTCAAGCAGGCCTGCGGATGGTTCCGATAGCCCTGGGCATGGCGTTGGGAGCGGGTATGAGTCATCGCCTGGTTGGAAGGCTGGGAACCAACAAAGTGGTGGGGATGGGCCTGGCAATCCTGGCCGGGGTTTTGATCTCCATGTCCTTTTGGGCGCCCGGCACCGAATACTGGGTGCTGGGGTCCAGTTTCTTCCTGATGGCGTTCGGCATGGGCAATCTGATGGCGCCCTCCACCGACGCGGTTATGGGGGCGGTTCCCGAGGCCAATGCCGGCATAGCGTCGGCGATGAACGATGTCACCCGCATGGTGGCGGGGGCTTTCGGTGTGGCAGTGACGGGATCGTTGATCAACACCGCTTACCGGAACAATATGACTGAAATGGTGGCGGGCCTCCCGTCTCAGGCGGCGGAGGCCGCCAGTGACTCGGTGGGCGCCGCGGTCAGAATCGCCTCCAACCTGCCCGCAGAGCCGGCGGCCCGATTGGCTGATGCGGCAAGGACCGCGTTCAGTGATGCCCTGGGGTTCGCCGTGCTGGTATCGGCGGGGGTGGCCCTCATCGGCGCCGTTTTGATCGTCAGGTTCATGCCGGCTCGCCATTTGCCGGAAGCCCAAGGCTCGTCCCCAGTTTCCGATCCAGCGTAGATGCAAGAGCACCAGATGAGTGTGGCGAAGGAATCAGAGATTGGGATAGAAAGAGATGCAAAGCCCGGTCGTCCCCGCGATCCGCAGGTCGACCGGGCTATTGTGGCGGCCACCTTGAAAGTGCTGGCGGACCAGGGTTACGGTGGCTTGTCGGTCGAGGGGGTGGCTGCCGAGGCAGGGGTGGGGAAGACCACCATTTACCGACGATACGCCTCCAAGGAGGAACTGGTGGTGGCGGCGGCCAGAACTATCAGAGACCAGTCTCCTTCACTCCCCGAGACGGGAAGCATTCACAGTGACCTCGTCGGGATGATGTCACCGACCCTGGGCTTCTTGGAGCGTGGCCTTGCCCTGATGGGCGCCTTGCTGGTCGAGGAGTCACGTCACCCCCGATTGCTGGAACTATTCAGAGAGAGGATTCTCGGGCCCCGCAGGGACGAAGTAGTGGGGATGTTGCAACGCAGCCTGGAACGAGGCGAGATCCGACCGGATATCAATCCGGAGGCTGTTGTCCATGCCATCGCCGGGTCGATGTTCGCGAGGCGCCTTCTCGGCATACAGGAGTCTGAGGAGTGGATACGACAGACCGTCGAGGTCGTCTGCCGGGGAATGCTGGCTGATCCCGATCAGCGGTAGTTGACGGAGGCTTGTTTCTGTGGTTCGAGGTTCTGCCAGTGGGACCGGGTTAGTAGATAGAGACAAACTCCAGCGCCCGCTCGGCTATCTGGGTGGCGCACTGCAGATGGGTTTCCGATGGCGCCAGCTTGTGCACTGCCAGTCGCGCCCAATCGGAAGCGCTTCCCTTGATGAGGTGGGAAGATTCCTCTTCCCCATAAACCCATTTGTAGTACTGCGGTCCGATGACCTCCACCCGGATGGGTTGGTATGGTTCCCCGTGTTCTTCGAACTGACCGGCCAGCGTCGACCAGCCCAGTTGGCAAATGTGACGAATTCGGGTGGTGTCCTCGTACTCCTCACCGACCGCCTCATAGATGTCAAGTCCGTAGGCCCAAGTGTCGGTCAGCCGGTATGCCGCCACCATCTCAGCAGAGATGGAACCGGCGAACCACGGGGTGAGTTGGGAAGCGGTCATCTCCGAGAGGGGCTCGATCAGTTTGGCGCGGCCCTTTCTCCACCATTCGATCACATCCTGAGGGCGGATGTCTCGGCCTCGATGGATTCCCTCCCAATGCAGATCGTGCATGGCCTCGGGAGGGGGAGGGGGCTCCCCGAGCACCGTCTGGGCGGCCAACTCCTCAAAATGTGCCAAATGGCTCACAGTGTCGCGGATATCCCAACCGTGCACGGCGGTGGGGAGACTCCAATCATGCACCGGTATTTTCTGCAGGAATTGATCTAGGGACTGTTGCTCGGCTACCAGATCTGAGAGGATGGTTCGCACCACCCTCATTCTATCAGGATTTTGCAGATCGTTTTACGAAGGGTGGGCCCTCGGGACCCTGTCGGACCACCGCTCTCCACACCGTTTCATAGTGATCCCGGTCGTGGGAATCCACCCTGGGAAGCACCAATTCCTCCCAGGCGCGACGGAGGGGATCTGGGTGTTCGGCGAAGATACGAAGGCCGGTGGGCAGGCGGTCGAGCGCCCCTCGCAGCGACAGCGGCGTCTCCACCCTGGTGTCGGCGTCGGCAGCCTCGAATGAGGCATTGACGTCCACGGTGAGCCGGGCGATCGCATCGACGAACGGTGAGGCCATGCTCGGGTAGCGCAGGTGGAGCATGGCCTGCACCTGCGCAGCGGTGGGAAAGTTCTTCTCCCAGATCACCCATCGGTCGGCAAAGGCCTTGTTGAGGGTTTGGGTTCCGGCGTAGTCTCGCAGGTCGGTGGGGTTCATGGTTCCGAAGATACGCACATCGTCTCGCAGCCGGATGGTCTCGCCGGTAGGCAGATCCAAAGCCGCGTAGCGATCCAGCAGCCCGTGGAGGGCGAACAGTGTCTCGGCGCCGGCGGCATTCAACTCAGAGAGGTTGATGAGAGCCGGCCCTCGCAAGGCGCGGGTTATGTCGCCGTCTTCCCACCGGCTCTCCGTGCCGCCCTTGCCGTCTCCTTGGAGCCGGGTGGACCCGATCAGGGTGAGGTCTCGCACCTCGCCGGTCATGGGTATGCGGTAGTAGGGAAGCCTCAACCGGGCCGCGAATTGTTCGATGTCGTGATCCTTGCCGGTTCCCATGTGGCCCCGGACCGCGACATGCAGGGGGACATAACCTGGAGGTCGAAGACGATGGACCCTCTCCAACGTGGCGAACCTGTAGAGCATCCCCATATCCACGTAGTAGGGATCGGGAACCGGGATCTTGCCGCGCCGCTGTTGGTAGTCGGCCAGTTCAGTGGGCAGGGCAAAAGGCGCCAGGCTGATCTGCCGCTGCGGTAAACCGGAGGGGTGGGCGAAGATGGCGGAGGCATTCATGCCGCCGGCGCCTTCAGTTTGATCAGGCTCTTTCGCAACAGATCCTTGGTTCCATCCACCATGGCTCGAGCCAGTTCTTCCGGTTGCTGCACAATTTGATGACGCGGGTAGGCAGCGGCCACGGTGTCGTCACCTATCCCAATACCCAACACGGTGGCGCCTCCTCTCTCGATCGCCGAGACCGCGTTGGCCAGATTGCGGACCGACCCTCGGGTCATTCCATCGGCCAAGACCATCAGGAGTCGGGTCTCGGCGCCTTGGCCGGCCAGTCGGTGAGCGGCGTGGATGATATTCAACTCATCCACGTTGGAGGCCTTGTCGAACATGGAGACCGGTGGGGCGATTCGGGGCTCCCGGCGAGCCTGCCGGGCCGCTTCGCGGGGAGCGAAAGCGGTCCACAGCATTCCCGCCAGCACTGCCTCGGCGCTGGACCAGCGTTTGTCGAATGGTTTGATGAGATAATGATTCACAGTAGTAGTGAGCCGATCGGCTGAAGTTCCGTGGGTGGCCCTCAGACCGGCCGTGGACTGGCTGAGAGAACGAGTGTAGGACCACTCGGTGTCCTGTTCCCGGGCCGCAAAGGACCGGTTGAAGATGCTCACTTCAAAGTCAATCTGCAACTCATAACAAAGCCCCGCCACTGTCCAAGCGCCCAGCAGAGCAGCGGCCATTCCCCATCCGGTCTCAAACCGGCCCACGCCGCGAGATTGCAGCATTGAAGCCGAACCGTCCACCAGAATACTCACCGCGTAGCGGCGGCGAGAGGGAAAATGCCGCCGTTCGTAGAGTCGCTGATACAATCCGGCGCCGATGAATAACGCTGCATAGGGAGAGACATCGCCTTGATCGAAGCCCGATCTCAACCCTCGCCGCTGGTTGGCGGCGAAGAGATGGAACAGCTCCCCCGACACGCGTCGTGGCGCAACACCCCACCGTTCAATGGCTTGGTGATAAGCCTGGCGTCCTTGCTCGGCATAACGGGAGAACGCCACCGGAGCAGGGGAGATCACCAGTCGCCCGCTCTGGCCATTGGGAAGATGGATCAATGGGGCCGCGCCGACTCGGAGCAACTGATCGGTGGTGGAACGGTCGGTTTCTTCGGAGAGTCGTACCTCTCTGGTGGTAGCCCCCTCGGCGCCGACGGCCTGGCGATAAGACTCGGAGTTGGTAACCACCGGGCTGGGGAGCCGGATCATGTCCAGAGTCTGGTTTACTTTTTCTGCAACGGCCTTCCCGGCGACCGGTTCCCGGGGAAGAGTGGGGGGCACCAAGTTGTGGTTGATAGCGATCCGAAGCATGTTGAGCGCCGTTTCTCCCACCGCCCAGGGATCGTCCAGATTGGAGATCTCCATCAATAATTCCGCCGCTTCCCCCAGAGCATCCCCGACGACTCTGCTCACGAAGTCGGGGGGATGTTGGGCGGGATAGGCGCCGGCGGCCGCCAGGAAACACCCGGCGGTGAACTGGGAAATGGCGGGCTGGGATACCAGCGATGGCGCTGCTGCCCGATAGAGGTCGTTCAAAATCGACCGGGCGCCGGGATAGTTGACCAACCCGCGTTGTTCCTGGCGAGCGTCCTCGAGGGCGAAGAAGAGCAACGCCGCCAACTCGCCGCCCGTTTCCTCAAGGGCAGACAGCACGTCGACGGAGCGTTCGGGGGGTGGGGTGGGGCGGGAAGCCTCTTCGCCGAGCAGGTGGGACCAATGCAGGGGGACCGGTCTCTTCTCATCAAACCGGCTGGAGATCAGATGCACCACCTCGTGGAGAGCCGAGGCCACCGCCACTTCCTCGGGAGTGACCGGCGCCCGGCGGTGGTAGGCGGTTTGGAAGAGTCGGGGGTCACACACCACCTCCCCGGGGGCCTGGCGGGAATAGGAACCCAACCGCACCCGCAGCTCCGGATCTCCGGAAAGGGTGCGGGCGAAGCGGGTTATGGCAGGGGCGACCCGCTGGTATCGGTTAACCACTTCTTCGATGGTGGTTTCCTCCGCAGAAAGAAACCGACGCAATACGGTTGCGGGGCGCGTTGCCATAACTACCTATTATCCCTCATCTGTTCCCCTACACTTTTGCGATGGCATGACTCATTTTTCTCTAACCACTTTGCCCAACGGTTTGCGTGTTGTATCCGAACATATGCCGTCTCTGCGTTCTGTCTCGGTGGGATGTTGGGTGGACACCGGCGCTCGAGATGAACGGGTCAATGAGGCGGGCGCCTCACACTTCTTGGAGCACCTGCTGTTCAAAGGCACCGAAGAGCTTTCCGCCCGCCAGATCTCGGAGACATTCGACGGCATGGGCGCCGAATCCAATGCCTTCACTTCCAAGGAACAAACTTGCTATTGGGCGCGGCTGGTGGACGACGACCTGCCGGTGGGGATGGGGCTCTTATCCGAGATGCTGCAGCGGCCCGCCTTTCGGCCCAAGGAGATCGACTCGGAGCGGCAGGTGGTCGTCGAGGAAATCAACATGCATGAGGATGATCCTCAGGATTCGGTATTCGAGGTCTTCAGCCGGACGGTTCACGAGGGTCACGCACTGGCCCGCCCGGTGCTGGGAACCCGCCCGTCGATCGGGGCGATGACCCGTGAAGACCTGTCCGGTTACTGGCGGCGCCGGTACGGTCCCCGCTCGGTAGTGGTGGCCTTGGCCGGCGCGGTCCGACATTCGGAGGCGGTGGCGCTTAGCGAGCAGCTATTCGGCGAGTGGTCGGGAGAGGCGGTGGGCCACCACTTCTGTCCCAATTCAGTGTCCTCGTCAGTGGGTCTGGTGGAGCGGGACACCGAACAGGCCCACCTGGTATTGGGTGGAGAAAGCATGGACCGCGCCGACGAGCGGCGGTGGGCGTTCGGGATTCTCAATCTGGTGTTGGGGGGCGGGATGTCCTCCCGGCTTTTCACCAGCGTGCGGGAGGAGCGGGGCTTGGCCTATTCCATTGTCAGCTTCAACCGGTCATATGCCGATTTGGGAGTCTGGGGAATCTATGTGGGGACCACTCCGCGGCAAACGGCCGAAGTGATGGACATCATCCACCGCGAACTCTCCACTGTGATGGAAGATGGCATCACCGAAGCGGAACTGGAGAAGGCGCGGGGCGCGGCGCGGGGCGCTCTGGCGTTAGCGATGGAAGATTCCCCAAGCCGGATGGTCGGGCTCGGTCGGGATGAGATCACCGGCATGGAGCACTACTCGATGGACGAGCGGCTGGAGCGGATTCTGGCTGTTAACCGTGGGGAAGTGATAGAAGTCGCCCGTCAGATGTTCTCGGGCCCCAAGGCCCTGGCAGCGGTGGGCCCCTTCGAGAAGTCCGATCTGACCGGATACGTCACGTGACCATTCGAGTGGGGGTGGCCGGCGCTCTGGGCCGGATGGGTTCGGTGATCGCACAGAGGGTTGCCCAAGAGCCGGACATGGAGTTGGTGGCCGGGTTTGACCGCTTCGAGGGAGAGGTGGCGGGTGTACCGGTGGGTAGGGACGCCAGCGGCCTGGCCTCAGCCGAAGTGGTGGTGGACTTCACTCATCCCGAGGTGGTGATGGACAATCTGTCCCGATACCGACAGATGCACTGCCATGCGGTGGTGGGAACGTCAGGTTTTACTTCGGAGAGGATCGCCTCGGTCCACCGGATGTGGGGGACCGACTCTGCCACCAATTGTTTGATCGTTCCCAATTTCTCGATCGGCGCGGTGCTGATGATGCGGTTCGCCAAAGCTGCTGCCGGATATTTCCAAGCTTCGGAGGTGATCGAGTTCCACCACGACCAGAAAGCCGACGCTCCCTCGGGCACGGCGGTTTTAACCGCGGTGGAAATGGCCGAAACCGGAAACCAGTCCCGGCAGGTGTTGTCCGAAGAGATCTATGCCGGAGCGCTGGGGGCCAAAGTTGAGGGGGTGCCGATTCACTCGGTGCGGCTACCTGGGCTGCTGGCCCATCAGGAAGTGCTGTTCGGCAACCCCGGAGAGATTCTCACCATCCGGCATGACTCCAACGACCGGGTGTCCTTTCTGCCGGGGGTGATGCTGGCGGTCCGGGGAGTGGCCAGACTGGGGGCCGGGGTGTCGGTGGGGCTAGGGGTTCTGCTCGATGAGTAGGGCCTCGCCCCGGTAGCTATCCTCCCCAGTGTGAATTCTCAAGTGCCGCCCTTCGGCCGGGTCCTTACTGCGATGGTCACCCCCTTCGCCCCCGACGGCTCATTGGATGTTGAAAGGGCCCGTCGGCTGGCGCAGCACCTGGTGGAAAACGGTTCCGACGGGCTGGTCATCACCGGCACCACCGGCGAATCACCCACGCTTTCCACCGACGAGAAGGTGCGAATGTACAAGGCGATTTCGGAAGCGGTGGGCGAACGGGCGATGGTGGTGGCAGGAACCGGCACCTACAACACCGCGGCCTCGGTGGCGCTCAGCCGCCGAGCGGCCCAGTTGGGCTGTGGGGGAGTTATGGCGGTCACCCCCTACTACAACAAACCCACCCAAGACGGGCTGGTGGCGCATTTCGAGGCGATAGCGGACGCCACTGAACTGCCAATGTTGGTTTACAACATCCCTTCCCGCTCGGCGCGGCTCATCGAAGTCGCCACTCTGGCCCGACTTGCCGAACACCCCAATATCGTCGCCACCAAAGACGCGGTCATGGACCTTGACTTCACCTCGCTCACGGCGGCGGCCGCACCAGGGCTGACGGTTTACTCCGGACAGGACTCCTACACACTTCCCATGATGTCGGTGGGAGCGGTGGGGGTGGTCTCGGTGATCTCACACCTGGCCGGCAGGACGGTGGCAGAGATGGTGCATGCCGCGGCCCGGGGAGACTACGGGAAAGCCACTGCTTTGCACCATGCGCTGATGCCTTTGTGTGTGGCGTGTTTCTTGGAGACCAATCCCGGTCCGGTGAAAGGAGCCCTGGAGGAACTTTGGGAACCGCTGGGTGGCCTTCGACTTCCTCTGGTTGCTTCCTCCCAGGGGACCCTCCAGGCGGTCAGGGAAGCTTTGGCCGGTTTGGACGGAGAGTGAGCGTACAAATCACGTTCCTTGGGGGGTTGGGTGAGGTCGGACGCAACTGTGCTGCCCTGGAGGTGGAGGGAAAGATCTGTCTGATCGACTGTGGACTGATGTTTCCGGAGGCCGACATGCTGGGAGTGGATCTGGTTTTCCCCGACTGGTCCTGGGTGGTGGAGAGGTCTGAGGATGTGGAATGCGTGGTGTTGACGCATGGTCACGAGGACCATGTGGGAGCGCTGGGGTATTTTCTGCAGCAGGTGAACGTTCCTGTTTATGGGACAGAGCTTTCTTTGCGAATAGCCGGAGAGCGGATCAAAGAACTGGGGGTGGTTCCGGATCTTCGCCCGGTCCCCACCGGGGAGGAGATCGACCACTGGCCCTTCTATTTCACCTTGATCCCGGTCTGTCACTCCATTCCCGATGCGGTGGCGTTGGCATTCGACACTCCCGAGGGGGTGATACTCCACTCCGGGGACTTCAAGCTTGACCCGACTCCCATCGACAACCGGGCCACCGACTTGGGGGCCCTGGCGGAATTCGGTGATCGGGGAGTGCGGCTGTACCTGGGGGACAGCACCAACGCCGAGCGGGCGGGATTCGTGCCCTCCGAGGGATCATTGTCCAAACCCATCGCCGACATCGTCGCCGCCGCCGAAGGGCGGGTGCTTGCCGCATGTTTCTCCTCCCACATTCACCGGGTGCAGCAGATCGTCAACGCGGGAGTGGCAGCGGGCCGCAAAATAGCACTGGCGGGCCGATCGATGCTGCGAAATAGCCGCATTGCCTCCGAACTGGATGCGCTTTGGTTGCCCGAAGAGCATATTGTCACTGTCGCCGAGCTGCTCAGGCTCCCCGTTTCACAACAGATGCTCATCGCCACGGGCAGTCAGGGGGAGCCCTTCTCGGCGCTGACCCGCATGTCCAACGGGACACACCGTCAGTTCTCTTTGCAAAATGGGGACACGGTATTGATCAGCGCCACCCCGGTTCCCGGAAACGAAAAGGCCGTCTCCAAATTGGTGTCGGGCATGCTCCGCCTGGGAGCGGAGGTGTTTCACGGGCTCAACTCGCCAGTACATGTCTCGGGACACGCCGCCCGTGACGAGTTGGCGGTCATGCTTCGACTGGTGCGACCGGAGGCCTTTGTGCCCGTGCACGGTGAGTACCGGCACCTGCATGCTCATGCCCGATTGGCAGAACAAGTGGGGGTGGAACAGATCAAGGTCTTGGAGGATGGAGACCGGGTGGTGATGGAAGGAGACGATCTGTGGGTGGAGCGCGGGGTGGTGGAAGCCGACTATGTGTTCTTGGATGGATCCTCACTGGGCGAGGTGCAGACCCGGGCGCTTCGGGATCGCGGCCGCCTATCCGAGGCCGGGGTGGTCACGGTGACCCTGGTGACCGACCGGGAGACCGGCGAATTGGTTTCCGAGCCCTCTATCGAGAGCCGGGGCCTGGTGGACGACCCGGTGGCGGTGTTGGATATGGCCGTTAGCGAACTGGCGGAATTGGTAGCGGCGCGGGTAGCGGACGGTTTGACCGATCCGGGCCATCTGCGGGCGGTGGCGAGAAGGACCGTGGCCCGGGTGGTGAGAAGCGAGACACGCCAGCGGCCGGTGGTGCTGGTCGAGATAGTGGTGGTGTAGCAGCCCGCATTGGGCTCCGTTGCAGCAGGCTTAGCCGGCGTGGGTGAAGCGCCGAGGGCCGGTGTGTCACAGGCAGAGATCAGATTGGCAACATGATCTGGTGTCTTTCCTGTCGTGCCAGCAGCGAATCGTTTGTTTGCCCGGCATGCGTTCACACCATGAGACCGCCGCCCCAAAGAAGGTTGGACTCGGGGACGAGAGTGTCCTCGGGTCTGTTACACCGGGCGGCGGCGTCAGTTGGTGCTGCGCCTCAAATACCAGGGTTGTGCCCGGAGGCAGCCGAAGTGCTGGCGGCCGTGATGGCGCCTCTGCTGCTCGCAGACGCTTCGGTGCTGGGCCCCATACCCCGCATCTACTCGCGCCGTCTGAAATACCGGTCCGACCCGGGCCTGCTTTTGGCGCAGGCGCTTTCCCGACGCTCGGGCCATGAGCTATGCCATATGCTGGGCCCCCGCCTGTGGGGCGCAGCCAACACCGGGCTGAGCCGCTCGGTCCGCACCGTCCCGCGGTTTCACCGCCGATGGATTCCGCCGCAAGGTTTGGTGCTGGTCGACGATGTGATCACCACCGGAATGACCCTGGAAGCCGCCGTGGCGACGCTGGGTACATCCCGGGTGGAGACGGCGGTGACCGCAACCTGTTCCCCTAGATGTCCTTCCTAGAGGGGTTGGACGGGCTACTCTTTAGGTGCTCACCTAAGAAAAGGGATCTCAATAGTGGAGATAAGACTCAGCTCCCGGAACACGGAATTGACCCCAGGCTTCCGTCAAACCGTGTCCGATAAGGTGAACCGGGCCGCGCGGGTGTTCTCCGATCTCAAGTCGGTAGACGTGGAGATCATCCGGGAAACCAATCCCCGATTGGCGGAAGCGCGTTTTCGCGTCGAATTGACCGGCCAGGCACTAGGCAGAACGATTCGAGCGGAGGCGGCCGCCCCCACCCCGGTGACGGCGCTTGACTCCGCCACCGACCGTTTCACCCGCCGCGTCCGCCGGCTCAAAACAAAGGTGATAGACCGAACTCGTCACACCGGATCGATGCCGCCAGCGACCCTGGAGCCGGAAGCCGATGAGATAGTGCGGGTGAAAAGGTTCATAATCAAGCCGATGAATGTGGCCGAGGCACAGTTGCAGATGGAGATGCTGGGCCACGATTTCTTCTTTTTCCTCAATTCCACCAACAACTGCCACAGCGTTCTATACCGTCGACGCGATGGTCGGTTGGGTCTCATTGAGTCACAGGGCTGAGGATGGGTCGGGGGCAATTGCTCCCGCATAATTCTTCGGGCGAGATAACATTGGTTATCGGATGGGAATGCTCAGCAAGGTTCTCAAGGCAGGGGAAAGCCGTTCACTCAAGCGTCTAACCGGTTTGGCGCAGCGAGTGAACGCGTTGGAAGGCGCAACCGAGCGCCTCTCCGACGCGGAGCTTTCCGCCAAGACGGGCCAATTTCGACAAAGAATTGAACGAGGCGAAAGCCTCAACGACCTGATGCCCGAGGCGTTTGCAGTGGTGCGGGAAGTCGCCCGCCGAGTGCTGGGCCAGCGGCCCTATGACGTGCAGATAGTGGGGGCGGGGGCCCTTCATGAGGGGAAAGTCGCCGAGATGAAAACCGGCGAGGGGAAGACCCTGGTTTCCACCATGCCTGCCTACCTGAATGCCCTGAGCGGCCGGGGCGTTCATTTGGTAACGGTCAACGACTACCTGGCTGCCCGGGATGCGGAGTGGATGGGCTCTGTGCATCGGTTCCTGGGTATGGAAATAGGCCTTATCCAGTCTTCCATGTCTCCGGCCGAACGCCGTCCCGCCTACCGGTGTGACATCACTTACGGGACCAACAACGAGTTTGGCTTCGACTACCTGCGGGACAACATGTCGATGAGTCCTGACAACATGGTGCAGCGGGGGCATAACTACGGCATCGTGGACGAAGTCGACTCAATCCTCATCGACGAGGCTCGGACTCCACTAATCATCTCGGGCCGGGTGTCCGACAGCGCCAAGTGGTACCGGGACTTTGCCCGGATCTCCACCCGGCTGCACAGGGACATCCATTACGAGGTGGACGAGGGTAAAAGACAGGTGCTGACCACCGAGGAGGGGGTTACTCAGGTGGAGGAGTTCCTGGGGGTGGAAAACCTCTACGACCAAGCGGCGGTGGATTTTGTCAGCTATTTGGAAACGGCGCTGAGAGCCAAGGAACTCTACCACCGGGACCAGGAATACCTCCTCGATCGCGGACAGGTGAAGATCGTGGACGAATTCACCGGGCGGGTGCTGGAAGGCCGTCGCTATTCGGAAGGGCTCCATCAGGCCATCGAGGCCAAGGAGGGAGTGAGAATCCTCGATGAGAACCAGACGCTGGCCACGATCACCTTGCAGAACTACTTTCGCATGTACGAGAAACTGTCTGGCATGACCGGGACCGCTGTGACCGAGGCGCCCGAACTTGCCCAGATTTACAACCTGGAGGTGGTAAGCATCCCCACCAACCAACCGGTGGTCCGCGACGATCAGGGAGACCAGGTATACAAAACGGAGAGCGCCAAATACCACACCGTTGTGGAGGAGGTAGCCGAAGCCCACGAGCGAGGACAGCCGGTGCTGTTGGGCACCGTCTCCATCGAAAACTCCGAGCGTCTATCTACCTCGCTGACCCGTCGGGGCATCCCCCACGAAGTGCTCAACGCCAAACATCACGCCCGTGAAGCAGACATCATCGCCCAAGCCGGTCGGCCCGGCGCGGTGACGGTCGCCACCAATATGGCGGGCAGGGGAGTGGACATCATGTTGGGAGGCAACCACGAGTCGCTGGCCCGGTTGCATCTGCGCAGAGCCGGAGTAGACCTCCAAGACCCCAACTACGAACTGCGCTATCGGGAGATGGCCGCCGAATTTCAAGAAGACCTCGCCGAGGATCGGCAGAAAGTGCTCAGCGCCGGGGGTTTGCTGGTATTGGGAACCGAGCGGCACGAGTCACGCCGGATCGACAACCAGTTGCGGGGCCGGTCAGGCCGGCAGGGCGATCCGGGCCGCACCCGGTTTTTCCTGTCATTGGAGGACGACCTGATGCGTCGTTTTCAGGGGGAACGGGTGGCGTCGATCATGGACAGGCTCAAAATCCCCGACGAGGTGCCCATCGAGCACAAGATGGTCACCGGGGCGGTGGAGAGAGCCCAGCGGCAGGTGGAAGCGCAGAACTTCGAGATCCGAAAGAACGTACTCAAATACGACGAGGTGATCAACCGCCAGCGAGAGCGGATCTATGCATGGCGAAATGAGATCCTCGTGAACAAGGAGACCGGCGGGTTGATGGGCAGATGGATGGAGGAGACCATCGGCGGGGTGGTGTCCGGAGAGTTCGGTGCTCTAGCGCCCGGCGAATGGGATTGGGAGAAACTCAACAGCGAACTTGAGATCTACTACCCAAGCCAACTGTCCCCCAACGGAGGAAAAACAAGGCTCACCTCGGAACAGGTCGCCGAGATGGCCCTGGAAGAGGCGCGGGAAGCTTACCGCCAGAAGGTGGAGGAATTGGGTCCGCGGGTCGTCGCGGCGGTGGAACGTTCGGTGATGCTCTCGGTTATAGACCACAAATGGCGAGAACACCTGGCCGAGATGGACTACCTGCGCTCGGGCATAGGCCTTAGGGCGATGGGTCAGAGGGACCCACTTACCGAATACCAGCGGGAGGCTTACGATCTCTTCGCGGAGATGGTGGACTCCATTAAACGGGACGCGGTTCGCTACCTCTTTCACGTCAAGGCGACCAAGCCCTCCCGCCCCGCGGTCCCAGCCGTTCCCCAACCTCAACGCTCGGCTCGGGTGCGGGGCCCCAAAGTGGGGCGCAACACCCCCTGTCCATGCGGCAGCGGCAAAAAGTTCAAGCGCTGCCATGGAAACCAAGTAGCGACCAAGGCATAAAGGCAACCGGAAGGGCCTGTGGTCGGGTTAGCCTTGTTGTTCGGCCACCACCAAGCAACCCAGAAGCCTGATTATGTCTATAGAGCACTTCGACCCCGAGGCGATCCTCGCCGAATTACGTTTCCGTCTGGACGAAGCCGGGAGGTTCCTTTGACCTCGACCAGAAGAGATCAGAGGCGATCCTGTTACACCGCGCCTCGGCCGCTCCCGGATTCTGGTCAGACCCCGAACGCGCTCGGGAGATCGGTCGCCGCATAGCCGGACACGAAAGCCTGATCGCGGCTTTCGACGGTCTCGCCCAGCGTCTGGACGACGCCGAGGTGCTCCTGGGAATGGCTGATGAAGGAGGAGCGGGCGCCGATGAGGCTCTGGAGGAGGCCTCCGGCGAATTGCGTATCGCCGAATCCATTCTGGGGGAGTTGGAAATCTCCAGCCTCTATTTCGGGGAGTACGACGACTATCCGGCCATTCTCAGCGTCCATGCCGGAGCGGGTGGAGTGGACGCCCAGGATTGGGCCGAAATGCTCATGCGTATGTACCAGCGCTATCTCTCCGACCGGGGCTATCGGTGGGATTTGATTCAAATCACGCCCGGGGAAGAGGCCGGTATCAAGTCGGCCACCCTGACGGTCAGCGGGGAGAGAGTCTACGGAAATCTGGAATCGGAGCGAGGAGTGCATCGATTGGTGCGGATTTCCCCTTTCGACTCCCAAAGCCGCCGACATACTTCTTTTGCCGGTGTGGATGTCTCACCAGAGATGGGAAAGGAGTCGAAGATACAGATCAATGATGACGATCTGCGCATCGACACCTACCGATCCACCGGGGCCGGTGGACAGCATGTGAACACCACCGACTCGGCCGTGCGCATCACCCACCTTCCCACCGGGGTGGTGGTTCAGTGTCAGAACGAGCGCTCTCAGTTGCAGAATCGCTCCCGCGCCATGGATATTCTTCGTTCCCGACTGGCCGAGTTGTCCCGCCGAGAGCACCAGGCCGAACTAGACGCCATCCGGGGAGAGCAGGGAGAAGCAGGATGGGGACGACAAATCAGGTCTTATGTCCTTCAGCCCTTTCAGCTATGTAAAGATATCCGTACCGGATTGGAAATCGGAGATGTCCATCGGGTCCTAAATGGTGATATCGGGCCACTGGTGGAGTCCTATCTGCAGTGGCGGCGTGCCAACCATGAGCGCCGATCCCGCACGGGGACTCTCTCTGAGAAGGGATCCTGAGTATTGGTCCCTGTGAGTGGTAGCATCATTTTTGGCCAGTTGGTAGGCCCCTTCCCTGAGCCGTCGGAGAGTTGGTTTTGATCAGGCTTGATTCTGTCACAAAGGTGTATAAAGGTGGTACCGTGGCAGCCCGCGATGTCTCCCTCAACATCCGCCGAGGCGAGTTCGTGTTTCTGGTTGGCCCCTCCGGGTCGGGAAAATCCACGCTAGTCCGATTGTTGCTTCGCCAGGAGATGGTCACCCGGGGGAGGATCTGGGTTGCGGGAAAAGACATAACCCGCCTTCCGGGATGGAAGGTGCCTTTTCTACGCCGATCAATGGGCACCGTCTTTCAGGACTTCAAGCTGCTGTCCACCAAGACCGTTGCGGAAAACGTAGCGTTCGCTTTAGAAGTAATAGGCCGGCCCCGATCGGCGATCCGATCCCAAGTTGATCAGGTCCTGGAGTTGGTGGGACTCGAAGAACTGGGCGCCCGGTACCCTGATCAGCTCTCGGGGGGAGAGCAGCAGCGGGTCTCCATCGCCAGAGCCTTTGTAAACCGTCCCCTGATCCTGTTAGCCGACGAACCCACCGGGAACCTCGATCCCTCCACCTCGGTGGGGATCATGAGAATCCTGGATCGCATCAACCGCTCTGGCACCACCGTGGTGATGGCCACCCACGATCATGCCATCGTCAACGCCATGAGGCGCCGGGTGGTGGCCATCGATGCGGGCGCAATAGTGCGGGACGAGAAGGTAGGCGGATTCGAGGAGGCCACGGATTCCGATATTCCGGACTCCACCCCTCCTTCCGCATCGGACACGCCAGCGGCGCCGGGCTCCGGTGATTCCGGCGCCGCTCGGTCGGAGCTTTAGAGGCGAACTTCCATGGGCAGGATGATCTTTTTGGTAGGGGAGTCGCTGGTAAACCTGCGGCGCAATGCCCTGGTGGCCACCGGGGCGGTTTTGGCGGTCTTCATCTCCCTGACCTTGGCGTTCGGAGCACTGGTGGTCAACGAATTACTGCGTCTCAATACCATCGGATGGCAGCAGGGCACCCACATCATCGCCTTTTTGAAGGATCCCGACCAGGGCGGTCTTGACGCAGCCGGGCAAATGACCTATCGGGTTGAAGTGGAGTCTTGGGAAGAGGTGGCGACGGTCAACTACGTCGACAAGGCGGCGGCCTATGAGGAGTTCAAGGAGATCTTCGCTTCCCGTCCAGAATTGATCGAGGTGACCGATCCACTCAAGTTGCCTGCCTCCCTTCGGATCGAACTGCAGACCATCGACCTGTATCGCGATGTCCAGTTCCGTCTCGCTGCGAATCCGGTGGTGTGGGAAGTCAGATCGTTCGGGGAGCAGATAGACCAACTCTCAACCATCTCTCGGGTGCTCAACCTGCTGGGCTGGGGATTGGCGTTGGTGCTGGGCCTCTCGGCGGTGATCCTTATCTCCAACACCATCAGCCTCGCCATCTACTCCCGTCGCAACGAGGTGTCTGTGATGAAGTTGGTGGGTGCGTCCAATTGGTTCATCCGTGTCCCGTTCGTCTTGGAGGGCTTGATCGAGGGCATGGTCGGGGCTCTCATGGCAGTGTTAACCGTTTGGGTCGCTTCTCGCAATCTCGACAGCCTGGGAGAAAGTATCCAATTGATCACCCTCAGCATCCCAGGCAGGTTCTTCTTCCGCTGGGGATTGGTGTTGGTGCTGTTCGGGGCTACGGTGGGTGTGGCAGGATCTCTCTTGGGGCTTAGTCGGCATCTGCGGGAAGTTGATTCGTAGTGGATGGTCACAAGTGAAAAGGGGATGGGGAGGTTGGGCGGCGGTGGTATTGGCGTTGATTGTCGTGTCACTATCCCCCGGTATCCCGGTTGAGGCAGACACGGCCGATGAAATCGCCCAGCGGATCGCGGAACTGGAAGAGGAGTTGAAAGGTGTCCGGGAGGGGATCTCTGAGGTAGAGCAGTCCGTAGATGTGAACCTGGAAGTCTTGGTTGCCACCGAGGAAGAGGTCGACATCGCCCGCCATCGTCTCACCCAAGTGAAGGTGGACTTGGATGCGGCGCGGGTCCGATTGATTCTGGCCGAGGAGGAAGTGGCTGCCGGGGAACGCCGACTTTCCGCAGTGGAGAACCGGATAGGCCTTCTGGAACTGCAGTTGGCCACGATTCGCTCCCACATAGTGGAGAAAACCCTCGCCATAGAGAGCCGAGCGGTGGATCTGTACATGGAATTCTTCTCGGCGGGCAGATGGGCGGTGCTTCAGCAGGAGGATGTCATCGACTTGACCCTGGGGAGGGTCTACGGAGGGGACCTGCTGGCCGAGGCTGATCAGGAGATTCGTGACCTGCATGCGTTGGACCAGGACCGTGAGGAAAGAGAGTCCCTTCTCGAGAAGGAGCAGACTGCCGCTTCCGACCAACTTGTCTTATTGGATGAACAGCGGGAGGTGAGGGTCGCGGACTTGTGGGAGGTGGAAAGACTGCGCCTGGAGGCGTCTTCCCAGCTGTCTGTGGTGGAGGATCTCGTTGCCGGTGTGCAGGTGCAGATCCACGCTTTCCAGGAGGCGAAGGAAGGCATGCAGGAGGCCGCCGCCGCCTTGGCCAAAGAGATCATCTACCGGAAGGTGCTCCTGCAGCGGGCCCTTCGTCCGGGGAAAATGTCGTGGCCGACGGATGGTGCGATCACCAGTCGTTACGGCTGGAGGACCCATCCCATTCTTAATCGGCGGATTTTTCACAACGGCCTGGATCTGGGCGGGTCGACGGGCACCCCGATCCGGGCCGCCTCCGAAGGCAGAGTGATTCTTGCTCAGTCGTGGGGCGGCTACGGAAACGCCATAGTGCTCCAACACGGAGGGGATGTGACCAGCATCTATGCCCACCTTTCCCGTCTAGGGACCTCGGTAGGCCGCAGTGTCAGTGAGGGGGAGGTGATTGGATACATGGGCTGCACGGGACTTTGTACCGGGCCTCATCTTCACTTCGAGGTGCGAGAGAGCGGTGGCACGGTGGATCCTCTCAAATACCTGCAGGGATGACATACTTGTGGGAGTGAAACTGATCGCCACCAACCGACGGGCCCGATTTGACTATGACGTGCAGGAGACTTTTGAGGCTGGCCTGATACTGGTCGGCTCCGAAGTTAAAAGCCTCCGTAACCATGGAGGTTCTATCAGCGAGGCGTTTGCGACAATCAAATCGGGTGAAGTGTGGTTGACGGGGATGCACATCTCCCCATACGCCTTCGCTCGGGATGGAGGGCATGATCCCCTCAGGCCTCGAAAGCTCCTCTTGCACCGCCGGGAGATAGAGCGGATCACCTCCCGGGTGGCCGAGCGGGGTTTGACCCTGGTGCCGCTGCGACTCTATTTCAAGGACGGGAAGGCAAAAATGGAGTTGGCCCTGGCCAAGGGACGTAGCAAAGTAGACAAGCGACACGTAATCAGGGAGCGGGAGGAACGGCGGGAGATGGAACGGGGAGTGCGCAGGGTGGGTCGCCGCCTGGAAGGGTACTAAACAAGGCAGGTCAAAAAGGGAAGGGCGATTGTCGCCACAGGGCTGTATAGTTCTACGAACACAAAAAAACCATGGGGGTGACTTGGATTCGACGTTGAGTAATCGCCGTGTCGAAAGCGAGCCGAGGTTTCCGGTACCTCGTAAAACAACTGGGTAAACAAACAAGTGCCAAACCACAAATGGCGCTGGCTGCCTGATAGATAGGTAGCCCGTCCTGTCCGATGGGTTCCCGCCCCGTTGGCCCAGGGCGACGCTAATGCGGGATGCCCCTGGCGGACTTCCGGGACCGCCGGGCCAAGTTAACCGGATGGGCCGTGGGAGATAGCTGCCGTGATCCCACGAGCCGAGAAACCACCGGCGGCTGCGCTCGGAGAATTCGACACGAAGAACTCATCGGACCGGGGTTCGACTCCCCGCACCTCCACCACGGCCAATGGGCGATTTATTTCGTTTTTGTTGGCCATTTAGCAGCAAAATTGGTGTTTTCGGAGGGTTTGGGGGGTTTTCAGCCGTTGCTGGGGTGTGTCAGGCTGTTTCGGACGGCGCGTAGGCGTTCCGGGAGGCCTGTTGGGGTGTTGGGGTGCCTGTTTTGGTCTTTCCGGGCGCGCTAAAGCCGACAGTAAGGGGGGTTACTGTCGGTGCTGCCGGGTGGCCCTTGAGGGTGGTTAGGGCGGGCCCCGGGTTGACAGGGTGCCGGAGGGTTCTTCCTCAGCAGGATTGGCAGGGCCTGTTCCGTTCAAAGCGGGCTTGGGGACGGTGCCGTTGCGTTTTTGGCGCCCGAGGAAGCGCTTCAGTTCCTTTAGGTTGTGGACTACGGTCAGGGCTAGGGCTCCGATGGTTTGAGCGGCGAGGCCGAAAGCCCGGCACCATCCGGCGTTAAGTCCGCCTTTGTCTTTGAGCATTGAGTTGGCTTTTTCGATGATGTTGCGCCGGCCGTAGGACTGTTTCCAAGCGAGCGTGCCGTAGGGGATGCGTTGAAAGGAGTCGAGCAGGTCCACGGTGACGCTGGCGAAAGCCAAACAGCAGACCTCGTCTTCGATAGGCAGATGCGGTCCGTTTCTGTTCGCGGTCCGGGGCTTGCGGGTCTTGGCGGTGGTGGGCGGCCGGTTCGGTTTCGGTTTGCACGGCCGTTTGGTGGTGAACGCCGCCAACACGGCGTTCACCAAAGCCGAGGTGTGCTCGGGCAAACGCACCACCCGTCCCAGACCCCTGGGTGCCTTCCGATGCGTGGCTACCAGCCTCCCCGACTCGGACACCATATCGATGGTGGGGTCTCCAAGCCGCCAACGCACCGTCACTTGGGTTCCTATCACCCCAGGCATACGGCGCTCTAGAGGTATTCGGCGTGAAACACCAGGCAGTTGTAGTCGGAACCTGTCCTGTTGTCGAAACGCAAGACAACGCGTAATAGGTCTCCCCTACGGGTTGTACCAACACCCACGATGCTCCGACTCCCGTAAATACGGTCGTTCCTCTCATGGGTCTTCCCGTGGGTAATGCGCGCCAGTCTGTGCGGGGGAATCTGGAGAACCTCCCATATGTATTCCTCGATCACATTCCAGTCCAGTGCCGAGGGTCTGATCTCGATCTCCTGCTCGGGTAGGTGGTTGGGCCAGTCGAGCGGCATTCAGGCAACGCCGGTCTGCAGGGTTGCCTCCAATAGGGGAATGGTTCTTTTGATAGAACCCTTGTGGTAATGGAGCATGTTGGAGGCAATGCGCCGATGGATTTCGACGAGTTCGCGCCTGGCGCTCTCGGGATATCCACACTGAACGATTATGTCGTCGATCGTGACTGTGCGCAGGTCGAACTCAACCACCCGGCCAATGTCGCGCTGATGCGGGACTGTGTAGGTGGTGTCGTAAGGATCCCAGGGTCCTTCCGCATCTATCAGGGCGGCCTCGTCATCCAAGCTATGTAGAGCCTCGTCACTTAAGGATTGGCTCTCAGTCATCTTGTTTGTGCCTCTCATCCATCCACAGGATTGACATAGGCCGGAGTATACACATCTCAGTGGCTCCCCGTCGGTCAGAATGTCACCACCGGCCACCCGACGGCCTCTGGTCCATTTATCAAAAATAAGTGGGCCAGTTAGGCCATTTTTGTTGTCTTTTTGCCTGTTTTCGGGCATTTCTAGTGCCTGTTGGCCTGCCGTGAGAACTTCTGGGTGTGTTGGGAGGCTTTGACGGCTGGTTTGGGTCTTTTCGGGCGCCGCTAAAGCCGACAGTAAGGGTTTACTGTCGGCGCTGCGGGTGCGGCGTTGTGGTCTAGTCGGGCGGTGCCCTGGGGGTGAGTAACCCCGAAAGTGAAACACCACCGGAGAGCCAAGCCGAGTCCTTTCCGATCCACCGACAACCACCTTCCGAGCTGTGTCGTATTCCCGTAGTTGGCACTCGACAACCAGACACCCCAGACTGTCAACCGCATCCCTGGGGAAGCACATCTAGGCTATGGAGATCATGACCGAGGCCCCTGCCCGCGACGGACCCGCCCCGACGGTCCACGATGCCCGTCGGGCGGCCGAGGTGCTCCCGGGGAGCGTAATGTTGTTCGGTTCCGTGGCACGCGGCGAAGCTGGGCCTTGGTCGGATATCGACCTGATGTGCGTAGTAGACGACGTGGAAACATCCGAAAGAGCAGGCATGGAATTGGCGTTGTTGAAACGGGCCAGACGAGCGTGCGGGCGGCAAGTAGAAGTGGTCCTTACGGACTGGCCCGGATGGCTATCATGGAAAAAGTGGCCCTCCACATTGGAGAGTAGCGCCTCCCGAGATGGTATATGGCTGAAGCATCAACCACCCGGACCCGGCGTCAACTGGAATAAGAAAATGGTCCCGCAACGGATAAGATCCGCCGCTGTAGCGGCTTCTCTCAACAACACATACACCGACTTGTCTCAGGCTCTTTACGCCATGACTCCCAGTAGCGAGGAGATCGGAATTGCCCGCGACCAGGAGCAAGAGGAATACTGGAGTGCGGTCTGGGTCAGGCTGGGAGGAATTAACTCTCACCTGCACATGGCGGTGGAACAGTCTTTCGTTGTGCTGTGCCACCTGATCGGGGCTCCGTACAGCGTCACCTCCCATGACCTGTTGCCGCTCTATCACAACCTGAAACGCTACGGACTCGACGATCTGGATTCCTGGCTCGAGGGCATTGACCTGGAGTGGGTGGAAGCGTGGAGAGCAGGGGGATCGCACCGAGCAGACTTGGAACGAAGCGAGGACACCACTTGGGAGTTGAGCAGAGCCTCCGCCACCGTGGCCGATCAAACAGCAAACCTGGCATCTTTGCTGGTGGAGAACACGGTCGCATATACAGAGGCTGTGGTCACAATATCAGAAGCGGCCGTGGCTATAGTCGAAGGACGGGTTTCCAAGAGCGAGATACCCAACACTGAAGACCTCAGAACAGGCATCAACAGAGTCCGCCGAACGGTTGCGTCCATTTACGATCAGATGTCCTCCCGCTACTGGCTATATCCCGACGGGACACCGCCGCACGGGTGGAAACCTCCCTGGTAAACAACGCCCGGGAGAACTCCTCACAGTTCAACCGGTTCCTTTTTAGGGTAGTGGTTCACTTTGAGTGGTGGACCGCAGGTCAGAGAGCCAAACTGAACCACCACCGGCAAGAGCGGCCCGAGAACCGATTGGGGCATATTCCTCAAAATTATCATTCCTAGCCGAAAGGCGATGAAACGCTACCAGAGGAGGTAGTCATCGTGGACTACGAACTAAGCGAAGAAGAGCTAAATATTCTCGAAGCGTTCGAGAATGGCGAGTTGCGTTCGGTAGCCGATGCCCCACATGAAATGAAAGCGGCATATCAAGCAGCGCGAGGCACTCTCTACGAAATCGAGGGGAGTCAAGTTGGTTTTCGACACGACTCTCCTCCTGTGCGTAGTGCAGGTTCCGAGTAGAACGCTAAGCAACACCACAAAGATGTGCCTCTCGGATGGCATCTGATCCATAATCCCTGGTTGAGCACGAGGGAAGCCCCCGACGATACAGCCCCCATGTGAGGGGCATGGATGGCCCACTGGGATCTGTCCAAATGTGGAGCCTCGGCCTTTCGAATGTGGAACCCTCCCGGGAACGCCTGCGGAGCCCCAGGTCAGGTTTGGTGGCCCTCAGGCCACCACCCCTGGGCCATTTGTGGCTGTTTGTGTGGGCCATCTAGTTGCCGTTTCTCCGTTTTTGCCTGTTTCGGGGGTGCTGAGCGGTTCGGTTTCGGGCGGCTGCTTGTCGTCCTCTTCCAGTGGCTGCGTGCCGTAGGCGTAGCCTTTGGCTTCTCACAGGTTGTGAGCCACCGCTTGGGCTATGACTTCTTCTAACTTAGGGAGAGGCCACTTCCCTCCGCCCTTACCTGTTCGCTGACTCGCAGACCCGCCACTAGGGGAAAAGCCTTTGGTATTTCTGTTCGTATCTCTGAGAGTGGTACACCCAACCCATCCTCATGTTGATCAGCACGACCATTGGAACGTTATTGCTTTTCGTCCACCCGCCAACAGCGAGTCTGCCCTTGCGGGGAAAATCGGCCTGCCACCCCGTTGGGTTGAGTAGAACATAGCGAATGTCGTATTCGGAGAATCGCTTGGTGGCGGACGGGAGTACCCGTTCTTCGCCAGAAAATAGGATCAGGCCACTCTCACGGAGGCGGCCTATATGATGCTTTGCGCTAGTTCTTCGGGTAGGCGGGAAAGGATGTTCTCTCTTTCTGAAGCGCTCATCTGGGCCAAGAGCCTCGCTGAAACATGTGCGGGCAGATGAAGGATGTCGTCAATCTGGCCTTCTGGAGAAAGATTGAAGAACATGCCATCCGCCAGAGAGGTCACCCATGCGATCTCCTCGGGAGTGAGTGGGCGGCTGTCTATGTTCTCAAAATCCTCGCTCGGATCTTCGCAGCGAGCAATGATCTCAGCGTCCTCGCGGAGGGCAGCGATCTCAGCATCTGTCATGCTTGCCAGCATTTCGCCAGCCATTTCCCTCAGAATCTCTTCGCCCATACATCACAGCATAACGGATGCCCAAGTGGGCGGGTCTCGATATCGCAAAACATGGGCGGATGGCGCTGGTCGTGGATGCATGGGGATAGGGCAACCTTGTCGGGGGGAAATCCCTCAGGCTCGCCCGGGCCTTATGCAAGGAGGCTGCCCTAGCAACACAACCAGACACACGGCCTCAAGTGGGTGCCCACTTATGGTATTTCAACCGTGGCGACCCCCCGATTTAATCGCGGTGCCCTCGCTGGAACCTCTATTGAGTTCCAGGTCAAAAGTGGTGGCCAACAGGCCGTGCTGTCGCGCCTATGTCTTGGTAGACGAGTTTCAGGACATCTCCAGGGGTCGGATGGCGTTGCTGCAGGCGCTCGCGCGGTTCGATGTTGCTTGGTTCCTGGTTGGTGATGACTGGCAGTCCATCTACCGCTTCGCCGGTAGTGATGTGGGTCTCGTGCGCACCTGTCAGGCCTATCTCGGTTATACCACGGAGCGAACCCTCAGTCAGACTTTCCGCTTTGGTCGCGGCATCCTTGACCCGTCGACCGCGTTCGTGCGGCGCAACCCAGAGCAGACACGAAGGCCACTACGTTCGAGCAGCAGCGGAGACGATACCGGGATCAGCGTCATATTCGAGTCAGATACCACTCTGTGAGTATTGGGGGGGCCTTGTAGAGGCTGCCAGGATTGGCGTCAGCGGTGGTGTCGTGACCCGAGACCACTCTGACCTTTGTGTCTTTGCCGTGATATGTCCGACACCGCCGCTGACGCCCCTGGGCGTTCCGTTGCTGGCCTGATCAGAAGCTTGTCCACCCATGGGGTGTGACTCATCACAGTCCTGCCGTCACGGTTTGCGCCTTGTGAGGCACTAGCCCAGTTCGCACAAGAAAGAGAAGGTTTCTTATGTTGGCCACAATGGTAGAGCATGTGATCGGGATCGATCCTGATCGTGACCGGGTCACCGCCGCGGTAGTAGACACTTCCACCACCGGAGAACAAGCGACTGCGGTGTTCGGAACCACCCGGCTGGGATATGACCGGTTGTTGAAATGGGCAGACCAGCACACTCAGACGGCTGAGCGGGTGTGGTCGGTGGAAGGCTCGGGCAGTTACGGAGCAGGCGTGACCACCTATCTCGCCGCCCGAGGTGAACTAGTGGTGGAGTTCAACGATCCCACCCCTACCCGCGACGGCGCCAAAACCGACGCACTGGACGCTCGGCGGGCCGCTCGCCAGGTGCTGGGCCGTCCTTGGCCATCTGTCCCGCGGGCTAGGGGAGACCGCGAAGCCTTGCGAGTGTTGGAGACCACCCGCCAGGGCGCCCAAGGGGCCAGAGTATCGGCCATCAACCAGCTAAAAGCCCTGGTAGTGACCGCTCCGGTCGATCTTCGGGACCAACTCCGAGGTCTGAGCACAACTGCTCTGGTGGCCAAGTGCGCGGCGTTTCGAATCCGACCCGCCTCCGTCAACGAACTGACCGCCACCAAACAAGCCCTACGTTCTACAGCCAGACGCATCCGCAACCTCAACAATGAAATAGCAGAGCTGAAAACGCCCATCGCCGAAATGGTCACAGCCGCAGTTCCGCAGTTGCTCGACCAATTCGGGATTGGTCCGGTCACCGCCGCGCAGGTGTTCATCGCCTGGTCCCACCCAGGCCGATGCCGCAACGAGGCCGCGTCGCTCGCCTGGCCGGCGTAGCACCCCTCCAAGCTTCTTCGGGGCAACAAACCCGCCACCGGCTAAGCCGCTACGGCGACCGCCAACTCAACCGCGCCCTCCACACCATCGCTATCACCCGCGCTCGGGACTGCCCCAAAACCCGGGCCTACATCGCCAAACGCATCAGCCAAGGAAAAACCACCCGAGAAGCCCGCCGCTGCCTCAAACGGTACATCGCCCGCCACCTCTACCGACTCCTACAAAACCCGCCCCCAACCCCGGCCGAACCAGCCCCACCGTTCCACTCGGAAACGCCGCAACACCCCCACAAGCTCAAAATCCCATTCCCCGCCAAAAGCTTCGATTTGGAGAACATAGAAGCATCACGGGATACGACAAGCCCTTGATCAGATCAAAACCCATGCAAAGGGTGAACGCCGGTCAGTGCTTGTCCTCGGCCGTTATCGCTCCAGTCGAAAGGCCCTCCGACCGCTCCGACCGCCCGGTCAGTTGAAGGTGCAGTTCAGCACAGCGCACAGTGCCAAAGGGAAAGAGGCCGACTATGTGGTAGTAGTGGACCTCAAGGATGACCGCATGGGATTCCCATGCCGGGTAGACGACGACCCGTTACTGGACCTAGTGCTACCCCCTCTGCGCGGAAAGGCGTTCCCATTCGCCGAGGATCGGCGCCTCTTCTATGTGGCGATGACACGCGCCCGTATCGGAACCTATCTGGTCGCGGATCCCATGCGACCATCCATCTTCGTCACCGAACTACTCGGCGAGTCCAATGTCATATCGCGACTTGGCGACCTCGCTCCGAAGTGCGCCCGTTGCCGAAGCGGCCGTCTGACCCGGTCCCAGAGTGGCAAGAACCTGAGGTGTTCGAACTATCCGACCTGTGACTATCTCGCACCCCGATGCATTAGGTGCAGAGTCGGTTACTCGTTGGTCTCTGGTGAGCGTGGGCAACCCGAATGCACCAACATTTCCTGCGAATATAGACCAAAGGCCTGCCCACAGTGCGAGATAGGCATTCTCGTAGAGAAGATCAGATACGGACGCTTCTGGGCGTGTTCCAGGTACCGGACCGAACCGTCGTGCGGTTACACGAAGATCATTCCCAGATGATACGCTGAATGCGAAATTCCGAACGGTGGTGTCCCCTCTCAAAAACTGTGGCGTCCTCCCCGAACCCCCTGCTAAGCCCCAGACACCACCGCAAGTGACCTACATGGGAGGGGTGAAGGAGTCGCTGATAGGTATCCTTGAGGCGTGCCCTGTTACATCAACGCGACCCCTGCCACCCACCATGAGGCGCGGGGGCTTGCTGGTGATACCGACTGGCTTTACTGGCCCGTTCCCTACGAAGTGGTTGATATCAATATCTCCAAGCGGATATTCGATAGGGGTATTGCTGATGGGGGTGTGACGGAGAGCGAAATTCTATGGGCAATAAGCCATGACCCGGACAAACTGTTTGCCTTCAGGCCGAACAAAGAAAACTTGGACGCAGACGGAAAATTTGGGGGCACCAGAGCCATCTACGCATCTGCCTTGGAGCCCTACAAGGGAACGGGGATTGAGATAGCGCTGAGACAAAATCTCAGTTACCAGCATCAACTACAGTGCCTTCGGGACCGAGAGTTGACCTACCAATGCTTCGTGTTTCACGCTATGCGTTTATCTCGGTCCGATATAAAGCGCAGAAGGCACCTTCGGGTAAACCCCTGACATGCGGTTGTGACAATGGCGGGTACCGATACCACGCCTTCGCTAGACGAGAGACTCCCCGTCACCGTAACACTCCGAGAGAATGCGCTCGGCAGCCTCCGCGCTTTCATGGAGGCGCTGGAGGTGATCCTCAGTCAATTCTCTCCCTTGGGATCTGATGGTAATTCCCCCGCTAGGGTGCCTGACGATTGCTCCCCGCTCGGTGTAGGTGACAGCACCACCCTTTGACAGCGCCACTTGTGTCCTCTCTTTCACGGGTACAATCATAGCAATCCCACATACTCATTGTGGGATTGCTATTCAACTCGGACTTCTGTCCCGCACCTGAAGCCATGCCTCAGACACCCTCCGCAACGGGCACAGGCACTCCAACTCGTCCTTCCCAGTCTGCCCGATGACCTCGGGCGACCCCCGCGGGTTGACTGCGACTTCTACCTGCCGCACCCGGCCGTGTACGCCTGGCAACTGCGGGTGCGTTTTGAGACTGACGACGGAGGGTCCACCGAGGAATCTTGGGAGACCACCCACAAGCGTCAGAAGATGCCCTTGGAAGTGAGGATGTTCCGTAAGGGTTTTGACAGACTAGAAGACCTCAGCGAAAGAGGAGTCGGTCTGCTAGCACCAAGTAAGGTCGGGTTTGCGATGGCAAAGATCAAGAAAGCGGTGACGGTGGCGGTGATTGGGGTTGGGCTGTTGGCGGGTGGGCTGGCCATCTGGTGGGTGAACTCCCCGCCAGGATTCACGCTTCTTCTCTTTAGAAACCCTGATAACCATATGGGAAGAATCCCTCCGCTAACGAGATTGGAGACCTACCCGCGGCTGGTCCCGTGGAGACTCACAGCGCCAGCGGAAGTGGACGCGACAGTGCTCATGGTGAATGCTCAGTCATACGCCTGCAACCTCAGCAAAGAGCATCCATTCGGCCAGGTGCAGGAAACTTTCGACCGCGTTGAGGTCTACGAGACGGCCGATACTGTGACCATTGAGACATGGCTAGGTCCGCCCGAGGGTGATGGCTTCTGGCCGGGATGCAAGGGTACGGGAACTGGTTTCTCGGTTCGGGTGGCGTTGGACAGCCCGATGGATAACCGGCGTTTCGTGGATCCCGCCTGCGACCTCGACCGTTACGCCCGCTGGGCCGTATGCGGTAACTCGTTCGACAACCGCTGGAAGTTTGGGAGCGGACGGGCAGTGGACTCCCCTAAATCAGACAGACATGGCGGAACCGAGTGAGCGGCGCCACCCAGACCCGAGGCCGCAGGGTTGGCCGCGGAGGTTGAACAAATTCCAAATGTGGAGCCTCCCCGGTTCAAATGTGGAGTCCTATGTGGAGCCCCTGCGGAGTCCCAGGTCAGAGGTGGTGGCCCACAGCCCACCAAGGCCTCTGGTCCATTTATCGCAAATAAGTGGGCCAGTTAGGTCCTTTTTTTGTTTTTGCCTGTTTTCGGAGGTTTTCTGTTGCCTGTCGGGGTGCTGTGGGGAGTTCTGGGTGGGCTGGGAGGCTTCGGGGTGGCGGGGTGGCAGGGTGGCGGTTTGGGTTGTCCGGGCGCGCTAACGCCGACAGTAAGGGTTACTGTCGGTGCTGCGGAGCGGCCGTATGCCTAGTCGGGCGGTGCCCGTGCGGAGAGGCTGTCGGCGAGGATTTTTCTGCGGGTCGGCTGGTGACTTTTGGGCCTGGCCGGAGCGGCGGGTTTTTCGGTTTGGGTTCTTTCGATCCCGATGGTTTCTTTGAGGTTGTGAGCGATGGCTAGGGCTAGGGCGCCGATGGTGTGTGCGGCGAGACCGAAGGAGCGGCACCATCCGGGTGTCAGGCCGCCTTTGTCCTTGATCATCGAAAAGGTTTTCTCGCTGGGGTTGCGACGTCCGTAGCTTTTGTCGTGCGCGGGAGTGCCGTAGGGGATGTCTTGGTAGGCATCGAGCTTGTCTACTCCGATGCTGACCTTGCCATGACAGCATTGTGTGTCTTCGATGGGCAGGAACGGAGCGGTTTCAGCTGGCACGACGCTGGTGTTGCGGGTTGGGGCGTTGGTGGTGACCCTCCCGGCGCATTGGGGGCACGAGTACTGTCCGCCGCCGTTGTCGAGTTTCCGGTTTCGTGTCCACCGCCACAGGGCACGGTTGGGCTAGGGGCTGTTCGGCCGCCTACCGTCGCTGAAGCCGAGCAGATCGGTACCTGAATGTGGAATGCCGTTGGCCGTTGAGAGCGTTATGCTGTGCGCTATGACTAGCCCAGCGTTAGACGCCTCCACCGTGGATATAAGCCACGACATATCTGAGGAAGAACTCGACAGGGGGATGGAAGAGTACTCCGATTACATAACAGAAAACGGAGCTTTCACCCCAGGGGATACCCTGTTCGTTATCGGACACTGCACTGAGGACAGAGATGTATGGTTCGACGTCCTAACGGTCACCTTGGATGACATCATGAGAGAGTGCGCTATGCCCGAGGAACGGAGAGAGCGACAACGATTTCTATCACGCGCCTTCGCTGAGCACTTCCTTGAGCACTACGACGGACTAGAACGAACCGTTCCTCTGCTGGAGGACTAAAACCAGGAGGGGGATCTGGTGCCTCCCTACATGTACTGGCCCTCAGACGAGGCAGAAATCGTCTATCGTCCCTCCGTTTTAAAGAACCGCGTGTTGAAATCGGACATCAAGTACCTTCTTTCGTTGCAGCCCTCTGAAGCGCATAGGTATAAGGGAAGGCCAACCAAATGGGATGAGGTGTACGGTGGGGGGATAAGGATCGTTCGCCCCACCATGGCCGTTGCGGAGGTTTCTGGTAGACGTTTGCTGCAAATCGGTTTCCGTGAGGATCTCCGACAGCCGCACGAAGAGTGTTCCGTGTTTCATGCCCGGTATCTCTAGCCGGAACCGTCCTAGGGGCGGTGGGCCGGTAAGTATGCGGACAATGCCTGTCAACACATCATGTAGTCGCCGCTATCAGAGCTTCGGCCCAGCAAATGTGGAGCCTTCCCGGTTTGAATGTGGAGTCCTATGTGGAGCCCCTGCGGAGTCCCAGGTCAAGGGTGATGGACCACAGGCCACCACGACCTCTGGTCCATTTATCCCAAATAAGTGGGCCAGTTAGGCCGTTTTTCTCCAATTGTTGCCTGTTTTCGCGCATCTCTTGTGCCTGTCGGCGTGCTGTGGTGGGTTTTGGGTGCGTTGAGAGGTTTGGGGGTGCCGGTTTGGGTTGTCCGGGCGCGCTAAAGCCGACAGTAGGGGTTACTGTCGGCGCCGGGTGCGGCAAGTGTGCCTAGTCGGGCGGTGCCCTAGGTGTGAGGCTGTCGGCGAGGATGTTGCGGCGGGTCGGGTCGAAGTGCTTGGGGCTGGCCGGAGGAACAGGTTTGTCGGTTTGGGTTTCTTCGATCTCGATGGTTTCTTTGACGTTGTGGGCGATGGCTAGTGCCAGCACGCCGATGGTGTGTGCGGCGAGACCGAAGGAGCGGCACCATCCGGCTTTCAGGCCGCCTTTGTCCTTGATCATCGAGTTGCGAGTTTCGATGCTGTTCCGCTGGCAGCGGCTGGTTGTCAGGAACACTTAGCCTGATGGTCGCCGAACAAGGACGCCCTCGGAATGGCATTCGACACGTCAAGGGCCAGGAGAGGCTATTACAATAGGTGCCAATTATGTCAGCAGACTCGGAGATCTCGTCGGTGGTGCTCGGCAACGAGTCCGATTTTGAGGATTTTGTGGTCGCCATGTTCCAAGGGAAACTCCGCAGCAAGGACCGACCCCGGGGACTTTCTCGATATGACCTTGAAAACATCAAAGCCATCGTCTCTGACCTCCGAGCTATGTTCGGGGTAACCAGCCGTCAGGTGTTGTACCAACCCGGATGGCAACAACTTCCGAATACCGCTTCTATTATGGATCACCTCAAGAGCCGTGACTATGAGGCGGCGTGGGACTTTATTGAGCTAGAAAGCGGATTTCTACCCGCGTAACTACTCTTGCGACATCCTATGGATACTGGTTTAGCCACAGCCTACGCGGGCACTGCGTGGCGGTTCTGCAGCATACACAGGGATGTGCTGGACGCTACCGGCTCAACCGTAACAGGGGGGAGGTTCAAGCCACCCGATATTCCCACATTGTATTTCTGCGACATCAGGGAATGTAGCGAAGCTGAATACGCCAAACAACTCTCTAAATCCCAACGGTGGGCTGTTCGCAACCCGCCAAAGAACATCAGTGGCAGCGAAGCCGCTACCCGGGTGTTTCCTCCAAAAAGGCTCTACTCCGTTATGGTGACATTGAACAGGGTGTTGAATCTGACTGATGCGGGCACCCGCCAGCAGGTGGGGGCGAACATTGATACTCTCATCGGACATTGGGGTCCGTGCCAGGCCATAGGTGCTGACGCGTTCAATGCGGAGATTCAAGCTGTGTTATCACCTTCGGCCACGAATGTGGGCGCGGTGCTCGCCGTTTATGTTGACAACCTTGATCAAGGTTCGGGTTTTGGCGACCTCCGAGAAGTCACTGAATGGACCGCTGTTGAACTAGGGTAAGACCCACCAGGATTCAAAATGCGTTCTCCACATCTCCCCAAGCGGCACCATAGGGGCTCCGGCAAATGTGGAGTCCTCCCGGTTTGAATGTGGAGTCCTATGTGGAGCCCCTGCGGAGCCGCAGGTCAGGGGTGGTGGCCCACAGGCCACCCAGTCTCTGGTCCATTTATCCCAAATAAGTGGGCCAGTTAGGCCGTTTTTCTCCAATTGTTGCCTGTTTTCGCGCATCTCTTGTGCCTGTCGGCGTGCGTTGAGGGGTTCTGGGTGCGTTGGGAGGCTTGGGAGTGCCGGTTTGGGTTGTCCGGGCGCGCTAAAGCCGACAGTAGGGGTTACTGTCGGTGCTGCGGGTGCGGCAAGTGTGCCTAGTCGGGCGGTGCCCGTGCTGCGAGGATGTTGCGGCGGGTCGGCTGGTGACTCTTGGGCCTGGCCGGAGGGGCGGGTTTTTCGGTTTGGGTACTTTCGACCGTGAGGGTTTGTTTGAGGTTGTGGGCGATGGCCAGTGCCAGCACGCCGATGGTGTGAGCGGCGAGACCGAAGGAGCGGCACCATCCGGCTTTCAGGCCGCCTTTGTCCTTGATCATGGAAAAGGTTTTCTCGCTGGGGTTACGGCGGCCGTAGCTCCGTTTCCAGGCGGGGGTGCCGAAGGGAATGTCCTGGTAGGCGTCGAGCGGGTCGGATGGGACGCTGGCGAAAACCACACATCTGTGGTTGGGTGTCGTCCATTGGCCCGCTGAGGGCAGCGTCACGAACAAGCGTTCTCAAGTAACGCGCCGGCCCCATCACGCACAGACAACCGTGCAAAACAACCGTCTATCCAGAAAGGAACGACAAACTGTCGTCGGTCGCTCGGACCCTCCAGTGGTATACTGAGGGTCATGCCCGAGCAGCCCACCATCGATCCTTACGCTTCGCCTCCTCCGACGATCCTGACGATGGAAGAGGCGCTGGCTCGGGGCCGGGAAAACTACAAACGTGGGATCGCCGCCGGCGGGTCGCCGGTTCGTAACATCGAAAAGCGATTGGCGTGGAAACGTTCCCGGGGGATAGATACCACTGCCGAGGAACAAGCCTGCGGTCTCCGACCCAAAACCCCTCTCTGACGGGTAGTGGGTCAGTTTGACTCTCTGACCTCCGGCTTTACCCAGCAAAGTGACCCACTACCCATAAAACCCACCTCCACCGTGTGGTCGCTTGTTCTTCACGACCAATAATGGCCGATCACCAACGACCACCGGTGGAGCTAGCCAGGGAACCTATACAACAGGGGTTTGGTAAAGGCAACTTCTTGGCGGTTGGTGGCGATTAGCGTTTCGCCCCGTAGCGCTACCTATATGAACTAGCCATTTCGATCAACGCTCGCATCGCCCTCATTGAACGCTTCGTTTCCGCAATGTTGGGATGGATAGAAAGGTACTGCGCTTTATTCTTGGCTCCAAGCAACACCACTAAGTACGATGCCGCATCCCGCCCTATGCCTGACACCGATCCTATCAACCTCACAGAGTCTTCGTGATTGTCGCTGGATGAACGTTCCCCAAGAGTCAAGCAACAAATCGTATCGGATGCTGCTATGCCGGCTAGCACAGCGTTGCTCACCGTAACGGAACGCGTTGCCCCATCCTCCGAAAAGGGATCCATCTCAGCATAAAGCGCATGCGCATATGCTTGCTCCAAACGAGAGAGGGCTTCTGCCCTGCCGCACCGATTTGTTTGCCCCATTCGCCTTACGCCAAAAGGTCGATGGCATCCTGACTTAGGGCATCAGCGAACGCGGGAGAGGCCTTCGGTATTTCTAAGTACTCGTCCTCGCTGAATATCAAAGGGATGCATCTTCGATTCGTAATGCTGTTGATGCTATTGGCTGTCTCGAATGCGGCGAAACGCAGAGTGTCCTCATCGGTGATGGATGGCCAAACGAGCAATATATCAACATCGCTAGCCGGGTCGGCTTCACGGCGAGCAACTGACCCGAACAATAAAGCCTTTAGGGCACCCTTGGCGTGGGAACGCACCACCTCAGCGATTCGATCAATCAGGGCATCGTAGGAAACATCACTCAGATCGGTTCTACTCATGCGGCGCATTATAACTAATGTGATGGCGATCATCGATAACAAATGGGACGGAACGGATGGAGATGGGATGGTCCCCCATGCGGTGGCGGCCGATCTGTGCAACGAGGGTTTGTCGGCTGAGCAGAGGGTGTGCGCAGAGACGATCTATCAGGCGTGTTATGAACCGTGCGGGCGTCGGGGACTGGCAGCAGGTTCGTGGCGGATGCTGCCCCGCCGTCGCCGTCGGCGCAAGCCCCGTAGCCGCTGTGAGCAGGCCAAACGTCAACCTCTCGGTGAGATCCGACTCATAGCAGAGCGTTCCCCAGAGATCGAAGGCCGCACCGAGCCGGGTCACTCGGTGAGGCGACCTGATCATCGGCGCCCGCAACCGCTCAGCGGTCGTGACACTCACCGAACGCACAACCCGTCACACTCTCCTGGCCGCGTTGCCCAACGGGTACAAAGCCTCCCGGACCGCAGAAGCGGTCTGCACGGCCTTCTCCCGCGTGCCTCCTGTCCTGCGGAAAACGCTCACCTGGGACCAAGGAAGAGAGATGGCCAACTGGTGCGACATCGAACAACGCACCGGTCTCACCGTCTATTTCTGCGAGCCCCGCTCGCCCTGGCATCGGGCCACCAACGAACACACCAACGGAATGCTCCGCCGATGGTTGCCCAAAGGAACCAACCTCAACATCGGCCAAATACCCCTCACTCTCATCGAAGACAACCTCAACCACATGCCACGACGACTCCACCACTGGAACAGCCCCCACGACCTGTACAATCACCGCTAGAGCTTGCCCACGCTTGAGCTTCCCATAAGCTCCGACTCCTCGAAAACCCACCACCCACCTAAACACCTCACCCCCTCCAGAAACCCGATTTGGAGATCATAGAAGCATCATAGGAGCTCACACAACTACGCCGCCCGAGCACTCCTCCTAACATGAACCACACCACCCATCTAGCAAGACCAAATCCCAAGGATTCGCGAAGGGCCCCTTCGTTTTGGTCAGGGTTCTCGCCATCGTTGAGGCTGGAAAACCTCCGCGAGTAACGTGTCCGCGGGAGTCAAGCAGGGACCTCAAACGCGGTATTATGGATCGATAATGACAAAGCCTCACCAGCACCTACCGAGACCCAACCAACAATGACAAGTTCGGTTCCTGACTCAAAGGGTGCCGAGAGAAAACTGGGTCTGGCAAAGGCTGCCCTAAGCGTCCTACCAGTTCTGGGAGGTGCCGCAGCAGAGTTGCTGGACTTAGTGATCCGGCCTCGGATCGAGCAGCGGCAGACCGACTGGTTGAACTCTTTAGCAGAAGACCTGGCAAACTTAGAGAGTCGCATAGACGGATTTCAGGTCAACGACCTGGCCGGCCAGCCAGCTTTCGTATCAGCCGTGCTACAGGCCAGCGCCATAGCACTCCGAAATCACGACGAAGAAAAGCTCGCAGCTCTTCGCAACGCCGTACTGAACGTAGCAGTCTCATCGACACCTGGCGAAGACGAACATGAACTGTTCATCTCACTAATCGACGCCTTCACGCCTTGGCACCTCAGAATTTCGGCTTTTCTGGCTGACAAGAAAGCGATTGCCCAGAAGCGAGCAAAGCTACCCTTCCCGGGTTGGTATATGGGAGGGGTATCAACGGTGCTGGAACACGTCTATCCCGAACTTCAAGGTCGACGTGACTTCTACGACTTAATCGTTGCGGACTTGCATCGAGCGGGAATAGCCACAATTGACTCACTTCACACAATGGGTACAGTCGATGGCTACATGCTTGCCAAACAGTCAAGTGATATAGGCAACAGATTCCTTACATTCATCACAGCACCTGAATCAACTTGATGGATGCCGCCGCGTCCGTTCATCCCCGAAACGGCAGTGTCCCGAGGTTAGACGAATGTGGAGCCACCCTCGTTTGAATGTGGAGACCCATGCGGAGTCCCTGCGGAGTCCCAGGTCAGGGGTGGTGGCCCACAGGCCACCAAGATCTCTGGTCCATTTATCCCAAATAAGTGGGCCAGTTAGGTACTTTTTCCTGTTTTTGCCCGTTCTCGGGCATTTCGTGTGCCTAGTCGGGTGGCGCCCGTGCGGTGAGACTGTCAGCGAGAATGTTGCGCCGGGTCGGCTCGAAGTTCTTGGGACTGGCCGGCGGGGCGGGTTTTTCGGTTTGGGTTCTTTCGATCCCGATGGTTTGCTTGACGTTGTGGGCGTCGAGCAGGTCGGCTGGGATGCTGACCATACCCCGTGGCATGTAGCGACCCTAGGAAAAGTCCTGTCAGATGTCAGGCTGGTCGGCTCAGGAAAAAATCCGGCCAGCCGTATAGCGAGCCGCTCACAGCGTCAACCTTTTCGTGTCTGATGTCGTACCATTCTCCCAGCTTGCTAAGCCAGTGGTCAGTGCCTTCGGGCTGGAAAGCAACGTGTGCCACGTCTCCCCATTCGTTTATGAAAAGGGCCACTTTGTCGAAGCCGTCCTCTGGTTCTCCGTGGTCGCATCGCCGATACCCCTCCAATTTGAACACGGCCAGGAAGTTGGCAAAATGGTCATCCATCGGTTCGAAGGGCCAATAAAACCCACGTTCGTTATCCCCTTTTATTGGCGACCATTTCTGTGTCGTGTCTCCCACAGCGAAGGCCGTGCAGTTGTATCTGTCGTCAGGGGGGCTTGTTATCTCATACCACGAGTAGCCGGAAACAAACTCGGGAAACAGTGTTTCTATTGCGTCGTCACGCGATGGCAGGGACATGCCCTTTCTCTTCTCCCCAGGCCAGCCATCTCTCCATGATCTCTTCTGTGGTCAATCTCAGACCTTGGACGAGGGATTCCCCAGAAATGGTGTGCAACGCTGCCACGACCTTCGACCTGCCCCTCTGCAATTCTCCCAGCATGTAAGGAATGGCGGGTTCGCCGAGGCTCACGAGTTCTTCGTATGCCCAATGGTTGTATATCTGATAGGAAAAGGAAAAAATGAAAGTGTCTTTGTCCCACACATCAAACAAGTGACGGAACCGGTTGCGGATCTCGCCGGAGTCGACCTTGGACTCCGGCAGAGCAGTTGTGGACACGGCTGGTCTCATAGCCTCATTATAAGGCTTTTCCGAGGGTGGGGGGGGGGTCTAATGCAGGCAATGGCCTCCACCCGCACCATGGAGCCTCTGCATCAGAGCACCGGCCAGCAAATGTGGATCCCCTACAGACCCGCAGGTCACGGGTGGTGTCCAAGAGGCCACAGGTCTCAGGTACAGTCATGGCTGTTTATGTAGGCCAGTTAGGTCCGTTTGGCCCTGTTTCGTCAATTTTCGGGCTTTTCTTGTGCCTGTCGGCGCTTTCGGGCGAAGTCCGCCTATGCGGGCGGCGCCCGTGCTCTCGAAACGCTACGCGCGATGGTAGGTGACGAATCTCCGGAGGTGAGGTTCCGTGTCACCAGGAACTCCCGAACGCCCTTGGATGCGCTCGTCGCTCTCGCTTCCGACGTTGACTGGCTTCCCCGCCAGGGAGCCCAGCCACACCAACGCCAGAGCCGCAGCGGCGTAACCCAGCCCGTTCACTGCCAGGTCATCTGTGACCAAGTTTGCTCGCCTAGCTATCACCGCGGACGGCGCCCACACGACCAGTCCGTAACCAACCGACGCTGCCACGGCCCATCCCGGCAAGGCCACGTCGTGCATACTGGCTAGGAACAGGTTCGCCGCACCCGCGAAACAACCCGCCGCAGCGTTCGCCGCACCCGCGAAACAACCCGCCGCAGCGTAGTGCACCCGCTAAGACACCTGTCGTGAACGGCCCCACCCTCTGGTACCGGGCACGGTCCGAACGGGACAGAACCAGCACGAAAATGATCGGACCTACGCCTGCCACTACCACTGGCGCAACCGCTTCTACGGACTCCAACGACCAGTCGAACACGGCCGAAGCTATCTGCCCCAACACGGACAGCAGCAGCAACCCTGGTGACCACCCACCCTGCCGCCGCTTGATACGGCGAAACACCCACTTCATCGTTTCTCTGTGACTCGACAACAAATACACGATGGTGCTTGCAAGGGTAAGCCTTTTCCGGGTACCGGCCCGTAGCCTTCATAGAGCACTGGCTCTGCTAGGGGTGGCCGCTTCCACTGTCGCAGCCGGGATTACGCAGAACGAGTTCTTGATATCAACTGCGGTAGTTATGTGGATACTTCTTTTTTGGAAGGCAAATAGATCATCCCGCTAGTGTGCTGTCGGCTAATAGCGGGGTGGTCACAAGCAAGGACAACGCCAGCGGCGGGAATCTACCCGATCATCGACAGGCACACCACTAGGCCGAACCCAAATGTGGAGCCTTCCCGGTTTTAATGTGGAGTCCTATGTGGGAGCCCCTGCGGAGTCCCAGGTCAGGGGTGGTGACCCACACCCCACCACGGTCTCTGGTCCATTTATCTCAAATAAGTGGGCCAGTTAGGCCGTTTTTCTTCCTTTTTTGCCTGTTTTCGGGCATTTCTTGTGCCTGTCGGCGCCGGGTCGGGCTGTGTGCCTAGCCGGGCGGCGGCCCGTGGGGTGAGGCTGTCGGCGAGGATGTTCCTGCGGGTCGGCTGGTGACTCTTGGGCCTGGCCGGAGGGGCGGGTTTGTCGGTTTGGGTTCTTTCGACCGTGAGGGTTTGTTTGAGGTTGTGAGCGGTGGCTAGTGCCAGGGCGCCGATGGTGTGGGCGGCGAGACCGAAGGAGCGGCACCATCCGGCTTTGAGGCCGCCTTTGTCCTTGATCATGGAGAAGGTTTTCTCGCTGGGGTTACGGCGGCCGTAGCTCCGTTTCCAGGCGGGGGTGCCGAAGGGAATGTCCTGGTAGGCATCGAGCAGGTCGGCTGGGATGCTGACCTTGCCATGACAGCATTGTGTGTCTTCGATGGGCAGGAACGGAGCGGTTTCAGCTGGCACGACGCTGGCGTTGCGGGTTGGGGCCTTGGTGGTGACCCTCCCGGCGCATTGTGAACACGAGTACTGTCCGCCGCCGTTGTCGAGTTTCCGGTTTCGTGTCCACCGCCACAGGGCACGGTTGACGTACCACTCGGTCAGGTCTTCGGGTTTTGCATCTTCGGACGGGATCTGCATGTATTCGGGCAGTCCCGGCGGCAGGAGGGTTCCTGTCGAGTTGAGGAGTCGTTGGCCGTTTGTTCCGACCTTGATGAACTTGGGGTTGTTGATCTCGGTAATCGTGTAGTCCATGGTCACGTTTTTTCCCATTTGGTGGAGGGGCCTGACGAACGACTGTCGTTTGTTGCTGTAGGCACGATCTACGACAACGTCGCCGATGTTTGGTGCGATCTCGAGAGATTGGAGGGCGAGTTCCAGTCCGATGGGTCCGGGATTGGTTGCTCCCGCAGCGACATGGAGAGCGAGGATGTATCCCGGTGGGGCCGGTTTGATGGCGACCTGGTTGGGGTTGCCCGACCACACGGCCTCGGCGACGGCCACGGCGATGTGAGCGTCGAAACCGAGGAACAGTGAGGCCGGTTCTTTGTTGGTAGCGCTCCTATAACCCGGTCGGGCGTCGATGTCGTAACTGCGGATGTACCTTCCGTCAGAACCGCTACTTGTGGAGAACTCCCTCGAATTTCGACGGGTTCCTAACTCCCTCGTTCATTCCGACGAACCCGATTATCTCCTGCGTCTCCGTCGGCCCATGCGAGGTTTTCTCATGGCGTGGAACACGATGCACTGTGGGAGGGCTCGCCTCTCTCTTCGGCACCGTTCCTTCCACTTCTCGCTCAAGTCCTGTCGCAAAACGATCTCGATCATGTAGTTATCGTCTTGCAGAACCATGGCGTATGTTGCGAATGTTTGATGGAGCTTGTCAGCATCTGGATCGGGATCGTTGCCATTGAAAGCTATCGTGTCTCGCGGTTCGTGCTTCATAACCCACTTGATTTCTTCCTCTGTGATTCCCCGCCGAGCCGCAGTCGGCAAAATGTCCAACCGGACAGTTTCTGGGTGAGGCCAGAAAAGGCACTGATAGTGAGCTAGGTGCCGAGGATCGTCATAGCAGGGCACGATCTTGTCACGGCCCCATCTGGCAGTGTTGAGAGTTCGGGTCTATTCGTCCAAGAGGGGAATGTGATCGGGGACAGCGTTCTCGTCCCAGTATGGGATTCTTCCCAACAGGTAAGTCCGGTAACAGTCAAGAGCGACCTCTTGCTGGTTATCGGGGATTCCGCATTTTTCCACAAGGTCCTCAGCGGAAATGTCAAACAGATCAACCATTATCAGTTCGCCGCTTTGGCGATGAGGGATCCCCAGCAGCCCACTGGGTGCGTTGTTGGCTACAACATCTCTGTAATAGTCGAAATCGGAGGGATAAACCCGCGAATATGCCTCGGCATCCTCTTGGACGCCATGTGATGGCTTGTTGGTCACTGTAGGACCGACAGCCAACCAACGACCAGCCACGGGGCGTTCGGCCCCCACGCCTTCCTGGGTCAGAGTGCCGTTGCGTCGTTTCGAAGCCATTAGTGCTTATTGTAGCAACTCCGAGACATCATGTCTCGCGTGAACGAGGGATACTACCAAGACTCGGCGTTGAGGTTAATGTGGAAACCCAACGAGCGGGCGCTAAAAGGCGAACGCATGATAGATCTGTTGAAACGCGGCGACTACGAAGGTGCTTTTGGGTATCTGCTGTGGGTGTCGGATTTCATTCCCACATAAATCCATTCTTCTAGGCATGCACATCGACAAAACGCTGGTCTTTGGGTTCTTCATGTCTTAAATCACTCGATGTGCATTCAGGGAACCGTTCCTTTTTGGATAGAGGATTATTATTATCCCGGCGTTCCGAACGATCTTGAACGCCTGTGCGACTCACTAATCAGGGTTCCGCTCGGGCGGTCGTAACACCCACAGAATGTGGGGGCTTCGCGCCAGTCGTTGTCGGCGAGATATGTCTAGGGGGCTTCTTCCAGTATCTGGCTCCCCAGATACTGGTGTAGGCGGGATCCGCCGCGATCACCACCATGCCGTGGCGGCTCTTGGGCCTGGCCGGTGGGGCGGGTTTTTCGGTTTGGGTACTTTCGACCGTGAGGGTTTGTTTGAGGTTGTGGGCGATGGCCAGTGCCAACGCGCCGATGGTGTGAGCGGCGAGACCGAAGGAGCGGCACCATCCGGCTTTCAGGCCGCCTTTGTCCTTGATCATGGAAAAGGTTTTCTCGACGGGGTTGCGGCGGCCGTAGCTCCGTTTCCAGGCGGGGTGCCGAAGGGAATGTCCTGGTAGGTATCGAGCAGGTCAACTGGGACGCTGGCGAAAGCCACACATCTGTGGTTGGGTGTCGTCCATTGGCCCGCTGAGGGCAGCGTCACGAACAAGCGTTCTCAAGTAACGCGCCGGCCCCATCACGCACAGACAACCGTGCAAAACAACCGTCTATCCAGAAAGGAACGACAAACTGTCGTCGGTCGCTCGGACCCTCCAGTGGTATACTGAGGGTCATGCCCGAGCAGCCCACCATCGATCCTTGCGCTTCGCCTCCTCCGACGATCCTGACGATGGAAGAGGCGCTGGCTCGGGGCCGGGAAAACTACAAACGTGGGATCGCTGCCGGTGGGTCGCCGGTTCGTAACATCGAAAAGCGATTGGCGTGGAAACGTTTCCGGGGGATAGATACCACTGCCGAGGAACAAGCCTGCGGTCTCCGACCCAAAACACCTCTCTGACGGGCGTAGGTGAACGCTGACACGGCTGGTTTATTGGAGGGGATATTCCGATTAAAACCTGGTAGTCCCGAGTGGGTACTGTACGCCGCGGCGGCGCCCAGGTGTTCTATACGCAACAGGCCCGACCCACCGACATAGATATGGTGGGCCGGGTCACCTCTCGGGACATGGAATCTCTGGCGGCCGCCGGGTTCGAGAAGAAAGGCCGCCACTGGTACTACGGATGGGAGCATGAGAGCGGGGTGCTTGTGGAGGTGCCCTCCGAAGAGTCGTACGGAGTGGACACGCCGGATATCGTGTTTGTGAACGGGTATCCCTTGCGGGTCATCTCGCTCAACGACCTGATGATGGATCGTCTTGTACAAGCAACCGACGGCACCGATGTCACCTGGGACGAAGCAGCAAACCTAGCGAAGTTCGCTGGTGGGCGGGTTGACTGGGAATTGATAAGCGTCCGGTGAGCGGAGCAACGAAAAACCGATATGGGACTGAGAGGCCTCCCTCGGGTGCTTGATGATGTGCTCGACAATCTGGGGATCGGCGCCGGACGGCCAGTTGTGGACTATGACGCTTTATTCGCGGAGGTGGCCGAGGTAGTAGCGGTGGTGGCGGAGGGAGTTTCCAGAGCGGCGATGTTCGGTTCCTTGGCCCGCCGGAAGCATTCTCGCAAGGAGACCGAGGTGGGGCTGTTGCTTGTCTGGCCCGACGACAGCGGCGACGAAAACGATCTGTGGATGGTCGGAATGGAAACGGCTCGGAGAGTGGGAGAAGTCATAGGGCGGCCCTGTGTCCCCTGGGTGTACACGGAATCCGAGTTTTCGGTGGCGGTGGTTGACGACCCGGAGATTTCGGAGAGGCTTTCGGAGGGCAGTGTTGACCTGCCGACTAGATAGAGCCACTAGGGTGCCATCCTCACAGAGGTGGGTTCCAAGATATGGTAGTGGCTCAGTTTGACTCTCTGACCTGCGGCTTTACCCCTCAAAGTGAACCACTACCCAATAGATATATGCCATCTGCGTGGTCCGAACTGGAAGATCGCTCTCCTAGTTCATTGCAACAGATAACGTCGGCGGCGGCTATGGCAGCATTGGCGGCGTTGCTCACCGCCACGGAACGTGTGCCCCCGTCTTCGGAGTAGGGATATAAGGTAGCCTGAAAAGCAAAGGACACCGCTTTGTCATATCGGGCGTTAGCGAATGCTTTGTCGCATTGCCTTGTTGGGGTTGCCTTCATCTCGCATGTTCCATGAGGTCAATAGCGTCTCGAGAGAGCTTCCGCTAAACGGGGAGAACTGCGCGGCATGTCGCAGTATTCGTCTTCTGTGTAGATCAAAGGAAGGCACACTCTTTGAGTAGCCTGATTGATGCCGTGCGCTATCTCCCGTGACGCTTCCCACTGTTCGTCCTCATCGATGCTGGCTGGCCAAACAAGCAACAAGTCAACATCGCTCGACTCTTGAGCATCCCGACGGGCAATGGAGCCAAAAAGCAAGACCTTGACCGCACCCTTAGCGCGAGAGTTCACAACTCTGGCTATCTGAGCAAGGAGTGCCTCGTAGGGAAGATCGCTCACCATACGCATTCCATCTTACCGTGTCTGGGATCGCACTCGCAGGCGCCATCAGACCAGCGGCGCCGTCAACTAAACGGTCTGGGTGGTAGCGTCAGGGGTAGTAGGTCTGTTTGGCTATGACCTCTGTGGTGGCACCCCTCAAAATGACCCATGCGTGTTATATGTTGGGGTGTGGCAGTGCCGGTGGGGATGACTCCAAACGACCCTGCCCCATTGTGGTGGCTTAGTTAGTGAGTGTCTCCCCACCGGTTGCCCGCTCGGTGTTGTCGCTTGATAGGAGCGTGACTTGTATCTGCCCCCTGTGGGGGTGTTGTTTCGACGCATGGATGCGCTTCGCCGAGCCTTCTGCCGCTCCCGCAAACCCCCGAAATTGGAGGATTGAACCATGTTCGTTATCGGGATCGACTCGCACAAGGATACCCTTTCTGCCTGTTTGGTAGACCACCTGGGCACCGCCCTGGAGTACCGGACCATCGCTAACACCCCTACTGGTCACCGTCAACTCATAGATTGGGCTCACACCACCAACGCCGCCAGGGTAGCGGTCGAGGGGTCCGGCACGTTCGGCCGCCCAGCCGCGGTCGCCGCTATGGCCGCTGGTCTGGACATCCGGGAGGTTCCACCGCAGCTGACCGCCCAGGTCCGGCGCCGGGGCCGTACCCAGACCAAAACCGACCAGGTCGACGCTTGGGTGATCGCCAGGGTCGCTCTCCGAGACAACACGCTCGCCCCGCCGACGTTTTGGGAGGACACCGAAGACCTCCGTGTGCTGGTCTCATACCGCCGTGAACTGGTAGAAGACCGCACCGCCCAGGCCAACCGGCTCCACGCCGACCTGGGGAAACTCCGACCAGGCTACCACCAGAACATTCCCCGGCTCACCACCCGAAAAGCCCTCGACCAGGCCATGAAACTGTGTTGGCGGGACACCACCCCCCACGGGCGGGTAGCCAAACAACGCATCCGAAGACTGCGACAACTGGACACCGAGATCAAACAACTCACCGCCGAGATCAAAACACTGGTCGACCAATCCGAAACCCGTCTACTAGACATTCACGGGGTGGGTGTACTGGTCGCTGCCACCATCCTTTCGGAGGTGGGCAACCCACACCGCTATGCGACCAAAGACAAGTTCGCCATGGCCAACGGCACCGCACCCATCGAAGCCAGCAGCGGACGAGTAGTACGCCATCGACTCAACCGGGGTGGGAACCGCCAACTAAACCGGGCCATCCACACCGCCGCTTTGACCCAGATCGCCCGCGCAGACAGCGAAGGCCGCCGCTACTACCAGAAACTCATCACCCGAGGAAAGACCCACAGAGACGCCATACGCGTCCTCAAACGCCGAATCTCAGACCGCATCTGGACCCACCTCCAACCACCAAAACCAACCCCGATTTTGACATAGGAGCTCACTAACCTCGAAATGGCTTCCAGCCCTCATCCGTGGGGTGTTCACAAATGTGGAGCACCACCCCTTTCAAATGTGGAAGTACGGCCATCGGAACCCTCTGCTGAGCCGCAGGTCAGGGGTAGTGTCCCACAGGCCACCCGGGTCTCTGGTCCATTTATCCCAAATAGGTGGGCCAGTTAGGCCGTTTTTTCCTGTTCTTGCCCGTTCTTGGGGGTTTGAGGTTGCCTATCGGGCTGCTGTGGGAGGTTCTGGGTGCGTTGGGAGGCTTAGGGGTGCCCGTGCTGCGAGGCTGTCGGCGAGGATGTTGCGGCGGGTCGGTTCGAAGTGCTTGGGGCTGGCCGGAGGAACAGGTTTGTCGGTCTGGGTTTCTTCGATCTCGATGGTTTCTTTGACGTTGTGGGCGATGGCTAGTGCCAGCACGCCGATGGTGTGTGCGGCGAGACCGAAAGCCCAGACACCGTCCGTCTTTCCGACCGGTCTATATGGTCTTGTTTGTGTGTTTGGGGTAGGCGGCAAGAATTGATCGGATCCAGGCCGCTGCCGCTTCAGCAGCTAGTCGTCCGTCATCGACTAGACCAGAAGGGCTGGGCATTAGCCGCCCGTGGCCTGTCCCAACCGCGTTCCTAAGGTCAGTGACTCCCAAGGCTATGCGCTGGAGGCCACCCCTTATTTTCTTGACTGCTAACTGGATGTCAGGATCGTGATGTGTTGCGTTCTTGGTATGGATATCCAATGTCTCGTGGGTTCGTGCTATCAGGGAAGGCAGGTTTGCATCGCGCCCTACGGCTTCACCTTCAGCTTTCAGCACCACCTTCGCGGTGGATTCGAGAAGATCTTTAGCGACTCCGATCATAGCCGCGGCATCACCGCTTTCGAGTTGGCGATGTAGTCGCTGCAAGTTTTCCCTGATGGCGTCGCTGTCTGGAAGATTTGCCATATCCGCCTCCGGGAGGATGGCAACTGATCCCCCGGCGTACAGGCTGCCAAACAAGGCCAGATCGTTATCTTCAAGCCACTCAGGTGGGTGAACAGAAAATGAAGGTGGTGTGAGTGCCCGTGATGGGACTGGCTGATTTAGCGGAGGAGGCTACCTTCCCGTTGATGCAAGTAACCGCAATATCTATGCTTTCCAACACAAACCGACCTCCCTTGATCGTCATCTGTGTTACACAATTCAGTCCCCTGCCTCTGCCGCTGCGTCGAGACGAGGTAGTTCCATGTTGGAAAGCCTCCACGACAGGACGCCCCAATGCCCGCTCGACTCCTACACCCCGGTCCGATACATGTATAGCCGCGTAATCCTCCGATGCTTCCAAAGCAACATCAGCGGAGGGTTCCCTGGACCACTCCGCAGCATTGGCGGCCAGTTCCCACAGAATATCCCCCGCCTCCCATTGGGTGTGTCCCCCCAGAGGTAAAGGACCCTCGTATTCCTCCCTCAAGAAGTGGTAGAATTCGCCTCGTACCCGGTTGGCATCGTTCTCTCCACGGGCACGGCCTCTTATCACATAATGCTCCCAAACGATCATGGCAAAAGCCGCTTAGTCATAGGGAATGTGGTCATGTGGGCTAACCGGTTCCGAACATAGCCTCGCGTCGCTCAACGTCGGAGGGGTGCCACACTTCGGAGCGGACAAGTAGTAAATACGTCTCCAACATGACCACCATGGCAGAGGGCGCTACCTCTAAAGGAATATGAGTGTCGCTTCCCTGATGGGTGCTGAATTGCCAATACCTACCCCCACCTCGAACTCCCGCTGACAGGGAAAGGACAGGCCACCAGCCGTCGGAATGCGGCACCGACCCTACCAGGAGGTCGCAGGGCAGCATGGGGTCAGGTTGACTCTGCCAAAAAGCGGACCCATATCGCTCCCACTTAAAACCGCTACTCTCAGCGACCCGTTCCGCAGCGGCAATACCAGCCACGTTGGCTTCTTGTTCGCTGTCAAACGGAACCGGAACAACCGGTTCCCACATGGGTAGCACATCCATTCCGCTTCTCATAGTTCACAGAATAGCGAGAGTGTCTCCAAGCATGCGTTGCGTGTTGGTGAGACCCTCTCGGCGCATTGGGGCTTGTTGTCCACTACCTCTGACCTGGGTCTTAGCAGGGGTCTCGCGAAAGGTGCGCCTGTTTGAGGCTGCGCTCAAGCCAGCCTCTTTTGTATAAGGCCCGGGGCGAGTCCGAAGGTTATTCTCCCGACAAGGTTGCCCTACTCCCGTGAATCCACGGCCAGCACCGCCCGGCCATGCTTCGCTATATTGAGGCCCGCCCACTTGGGTGCCCGCTACGCTGTGAAGTATGAGCGACGAGATGCTGAGGGAAATGGCTGGCGAAATGCTGGCAAGTATGACAGACGATGAGATCGCTGCCCTCCGCGAAGACGCTGAGATCATTGCTCGCTGTGAAGATCCGAACGAGGATTTCAAGAACATAGACAGTCGCCCCCTCACTCCCGAGGATATTGCGTGGGTAACCTCTCTGGCGGATGGCCTGTTCTTCAAACTTTCCCTAGAAGATCAGATTGACGACATTCTTCATTTGCCCGCACATGTTTCCGCGAGACTTTTGGCCCAGATGGGTGCTCTGGAAAGAGGGCGTGTCATTTCCCGTCTACCCGACGAACTAGCGCAAAGCATCATATCAGCTACCTCCGTGGGAGTGGTCTGATCCTATTTTCTGGTGAAGAGCGGGTGCTCCCGTCTGCCACCAAACGGATCTCCGAAGACGATATTCGCTATGTTCTACTGAACCCAACGGGGTGGCAGGCCGACTTTCCCCGCAAGGGCAGGTAGTGGGCCAGTTTGAGGGGTTAAGCCGCAGGTCGGGGAGGCAAAGTGACCCACTACCCAGTTAACAGCAACCCTACAGGGATTCGCCACCAACTACCTTCAATCAATAGGGCGCCAGTTTGTGATAAGGTAACAAGGCTGATACTGGCCAACGCAACGCACAACATTGCCCAATCTTTTAGTATTACAGATTTGTACCGCCGCGCGTTGCGTTGTTTGTCGTGCCTCTGGCGGAACATAACGAATAGTATGGGAGAGCTAGCAGTTAAAACGGCAACTAAAATAGTGTCGATAAAAAAGGTAGCCCAGACGAAGAATATGATCCAGAACGAGGGAGCCAATGGGTAGTGGGTCAGTTTGGCTCTCTGACCTGCGGTTTTGCCCAGCAAAGTGACCCTCTACCAGATAGTGGAAGCCGAGTAGATTCCCCCCGATCCAGTCATCATCCGAATACCATTATACCGAAAACACTGTATGCCCTAGGGCCGCGGCTAACCAACGAGTGGGGAAGGGTATCCGCAATCGGACAAAGGGGTTGGAGGGGATATTTGGATAGTGAGTGGCGATTCACATTGACACGAGATGCGGATACAGCGTCTCTTCCATGGCGGTTGACGGGGCACCGACGTATTGGGTGGGCGGACTGATGACACCTCCAACGTCTGGTTGGACGGCCCGGCTTCTCAGGATTTGTCTCGGGCTTCGGGTAAGGCGAAAGACTTCCGAATGTGGAGCGACCTCAGGACCCCCTGCTGAGCCGCAGGTCAGAGAGCGTTTACGCTTGGCGCGTCCCAGGTGCTTGTCGCCCGCTCCGAGGCGACACCGGGTTGCCAGGTCGGAACGCAACATGGTCAACCGCCCGTCAGGATTAAACCTAAAGTCAGCCCCACTATGGGACATTAACACCGTATGTTCCAGTAGGGGATAGGGGAGGCGGGCGACTAGCTTGAACCCGTTGGGTATGCACCCGTGGTTTCAGCAGGAGAACCGTCTAGGTATCCGTGTCGGTTCGTTCGGGTAGTACTCGTAACAAACGCCGCCTGCTCGTTTTTCGAACAGCTTGCCGCCGGAACCGATCGCCCATCCGTCATCGTCGAACTGGTTGTGCGGGGTTTCCTTGGTGGGAACATCCGGGTTGTGCGGTGTCAAAGCGGGACTCGGGGTGTAAGACGAACGGGGGGCTTCTACGACCGCTACTGTGAACCAGAACGACCCTGCGCATTCGTCGGGGGTGATGACCGTTATTTCGACGTAGTGAACGACCCGCCGGTATTCGGTGCCGCTGTTGCTGTTGCGGAACGTGTGGGTCCAATTCGTGCCGTTTATGCGACCCAGGCTTTGGACTGTCGCCACTTGAAGGCCGTTGTTGTTCACGCAGACGGGAGAGGCGATCGGGTTGCCATGTTCGTCTATCCGGGCGATGCGGCTGATCCGGTTCAGGTACTGGTGAGTATTCAAATACACGGTCAGTGTCTGACTGGCGCTGCGTGCCAGTTCTACGCAATGGTCGTACTGACCGATCGAGTCGTATTGGTCGTCCGGGTCGTCGTCGCAGTGCACCTTTTGGCCGTCATGAGCATGGTCCGGGACGTCTGCACCGAGAGGGTGCGCCAAGACTGGGCCTGACAGCAACAATGAGGCGGCGATTGCAACGGTTGCGATGCGGGCGATTCGTCTAACCATGGGAAAGTCCTCCGAACACACTAAACGTGCGGGCTGTGTCTCGCAATGATCACTCTTGCATCGACCTTGGACAACACATTCCGCATTGATAAGCACAGTATAGAATCGCCCGTTGTCGTTTTCCAAACATATACCCAATATCCGGTCCAGTTCGTCCAACATGCATTCTTCCCGGTTGGTTTTCCGACCACACGCTGACCGTTGGCCGTTGAGAGCGTTATGCTGTGCGCTATGACCAACCCCGCGTCGGACACCTCCACCGTGGATCTAAGCCACGACATATCTGAGGAAGAAATCGACAGGGGGCTGGCAGATTACTCCGCTTACATAACAGAAAACGGAGCTTTCGCTCCAGGGGACACGATGTTCGCTATTGGACACTACACCGAAGACAGATTCGTGTGGTTTGATATCCTAACGGTCACCTCGGATGACATCATGAGAGAGTGCGCGGCACCAGAGGATCAGAGAGAAAAACAACGATCGCGATCGCGCGCCTTCGCTAAGCACTTCCTTCAATACTACGACGGACCGGAACGAACGGTTCCTCTGCTGGAATACTAAAACCAGGAGGGGGATCTGGTGCCTCCCTACATGTACTGGCCCTCAGACGAGGCAAAAATCGTCTATCGTTGCTCCGCTTTCGACAACCGCGTGTTGAAAGCGGACATCTTGGATGTTCTTGCGTTGTATTTCTTTGAAGCGCACACCCATAAGGGAACGCCGTCCGAATGGGATGAGGTGTACGGTGGGGGGAAAAGGGTCGTTCGATCCACCATGGCCGTTGCGGAGGTTTCTGGCGGACGCTTGCTGGAAATCGGTTTCCGTGAGTATCTCCGAAAACCGTACGAAGAGTGTTCCGTGTTTCATGCCCGGCATCTCTAACCGGAACCGTCCTAGGGGCGGTGGCCGGCAAGTGTGCGAATAATGCCTGTTATCACACCACATAGCCGCTGCTATCAGAGCTTCGGCCAGCAAATGTGGAGCCCTCCCAGTTTGAATGTGGAGTCCTATGTGGAACCCCTGCCGAGGCCAGGTCAGGAGTGGTGGACCACAGGCCACCAGGATGTCTGGTTCATTTATCTCAAATAAGTGGGCCAGTTAGGTCGTTTTTCTTCCTTTTGTGCCTGTTTTCGGGCATTTCTTGTGTCTGTCGGCGTGCTGTGAGGGGTTCTGTGTGGGTTGGGAGGTTTGGGGGTGCCGGTTAAGGCATTTCGGGCGCGCTGAAGCCGACAGTAAGGGTTTACTGTCGGCACCGGGTGGAGGCGGTGTGTCTTAGTCGGGCGGTGCCCTGGGGGTGAGGCTGTCGCCGCTGACCTTCCTGCGGGTAGGCTCGAAATTCTCCGGCCTGGCCGAAGAAGTGGGCTTTTCTGTTTTGGTTCTCTCGATCCTGAGGGTTTGTTTGACGTTGTGAGCAATAGCTAGTGTCAGCACGCCGATGGTGTGTGCGGCGAGACCGAAAGAGCGGCACCATCCGGCTTTGAGTGCGCCTTTGTCCTTGATCATGGAGATGGTTTTCTCGCTGGGGCTTTTCCCCTGAAAGTGAATCCCTGCCCGTAGTTGACGCTCAACAACCAGGCACCCAGACCGTCAACCTCATCCCTAGGAAGTACATCTAGGCTATGGAGATCATGACTGAGGCCCCTGCCCGCGACGGACCCGTCCCGACGATCCACGATGCCCGCCGGGCGGCCGAGGTGCTCCCGGGGAGCGTGATGTTGTTCGGTTCCGTGGCACGCGGCGAAGCTGGGCCTTGGTCGGATATCGACCTGATGTGCGTAGTAGACGACGTGGAAACATCCGAAAGAGCCGGCATGGAATTGGCGCTGTTGAAACGGGGCAGGCGAGCATGCGGGTGGAAAGTAGAAGTCGTGCTGACGGACTGGCCCGGATGGCTATCATGGAAAAAGTGGCCCTCCACATTGGAGAGTAGCGCCTCCCGAGAGGGTATATGGCTGAAGCATCAACCACCCGGACCCGGCGTCAACTGGAATAAGAAGATGGTCCCGCAACGGATAAGATCCGCCGCTGTAGCGGCTTCTCTCAACAACACATACACCGACTTGTATGCGGCCCTTCGCGACATGACTCCCGACAGCGAGGAGATCAAAATTGCCCGCGACCAGGAGCAAGAAGAATACTGGAGTGCGGTCTGGGCCAGGCTGGGAACCATCAACTCTCATCTACACATGGCGGTGGAACAGTCTTTCGTTGTGCTGTGCCACCTGATCGGGGCTCCGTACAGCGTCACCTCCCATGACCTGCTGCCGCTCTACGACGACCTGAAACGCTACGGACTCGACGATCTGGATTCCTGGCTCGAGGGCATTGACCTGAAGTGGGTGGAAGAGTGGAGAGCAGGGGCATCGCACCGAGCAGACCTGGCTCGAAGCGAGGACAGCACCGCGGAGTTGGGCAGAGCCTCCGCCACCGTGGCCGATCAGACAGCAAACCTGGCATCTGTATTGGTGGAGAACACAGTCACATATACAGAGGCTGTGGTCACAATATCAGAAGCGGCCGTGGCGATAGTCGAAGGCCGGGTTTCCAAGAGCGAGATACCCAACACCGAAGACCTTAGAACAGGCATCAACAGAGTGCGCCGAACGGTTGCGTCCATTTACGATAGAATGTCTGACCGCTACTGGCTATATCCCGATGGGACACCGCCGCACGGGTGGGGCGCTCCCTGGTAAACAACGCCTAGGAGAATCCTCACAGTTCAACCGGTTCCTTTTTCGATCGGGTACGAATATCCGAGTGACTCCGCTGGATGATCCGGTGCCGCTCTTCGTTACCGTCCTTTATTGGCGATCATCTTTTGTCCGTGTCTCCCACAGCAAAGGCCATGCAGTTGCATCTGTCGTCAGGTGGGCTTGCTATCCACGAGTAGCCAGAAGCGAACTCGGGAAACAGTGTTTCTATCGCGTCATCACGCGACGGTAGGGACATGCCCTTTCTCTACCCCCCAGGCCAGCCATCTCTCCATAACCTCTTCTGTGGTCAACCCCAGGCCTTGGACGAGAGATTCCCCAGAAATGGTGCGCAACGCCCTCACAATATCCGGGTAGCCCCTCTGCAATTCTCCCAGCATGTAAGGAACGGCTGGTTCGCCGAGGCTCACGAGTTCTTCGTATGCCCAATGGTTGAATATCTGGTAGGGAAAAGAAAAAATGAAAGTGTCTTTGTCCCACACATCGAACAAGTGCCGGAACCGGTCGCGGATCTCGTCGGGGTCAACCTTGGACTCCTGCAAAGCACCTGCGGGCACGGTCTGCCTCATAGCCTCATGATAAGTACCCTCCCAGGAGCGGGAGGGTCCCAAATTGCAGGCAATGGCCTCCACCCGCACCATGGGTGCCCTCTGCATCAGAGCATCGGCCAGCAAATGTGGAGCCTTCCCGGTTTGAATGTGGAGCCCCTGCGGAGTCCCAGGTCAGGGGTGGTGGCACACAGGCCACCAAGGTCTCTGGTCCATTTATCTCAAATAAGTGGGCCCAGTTAGGTCGTTTTTCTTCCTTTTGTGCCTGTTTTCGGGCATTTCTTGTGCCTGTGTCGGCGTGCTGTGATGGGTTCTGGGTGCGTTGGGAGGTTTGGGTGGCCGGTTTGGGTTTTTCGGGCGCGCTAAAGCCGACAGTAAGGGTTACTGTCGGTGCCGGGTACGGGCTGTGTGCCTAGTCGGGCGGTGCCCGTGCGGTGAGGCTGTCGGCGAGGATGTTGCGGCGGGTCGGTTCGAAGTTTTTGGGGCAGGAACGGAGCGGTCTTGTTGGGAACCGTGTCAGGGTTGCGGGTTTTGGCGTTGGTGGTGACCCTCCCGGCGCACTGGGAGCAGGAGAACTGGCCGCCGCCGTCGTCGAGTTTGCGGTTTCGTGCCCACCGCCACAGCGCCCGGTTCGCATGCCACTTGGTGGCTCCTTCGGAGGGGGTGGAGTGGCTAGAGCGGAAAAGGAGCAAGGGAGATGCTTTGCAATGAGCGCCGGTGGGCCGATTTGGTAGGTGCCGTTCCCCCAGTGATGCAGGGCAACCTCTGTGCCTGGTCCAGAACGGTGGTGTTATTATCCGACGGTATGACACTGCCTCAACCTGAGGGAACCACGAGCTTGGACGCATTGGTGGGGGACATGCTGGAAAGGGGACTTTCCGAGGTGCGTTGCCCGGAAGAGGTTTCTCAGCAGGACTTCGACGACATCAGGACGGTCATCGAAAAGGTCGTGCGGATGTACCATCCTGTCGAGAGGTATGTCCCCTGGCAGCCGGGTATCCAGAGAGGCAACCGAGGTACATTGATGGATTATCTCAGGGAGGGCGACTATCGCGGTGCCCATGGCTTCTTGGCTGTGGAAGCCGATTTTCTCCCAGCGTAGTTGAGGTTCTTGCTGTCCGACTTGCCAACAACATCCTATAGGGGTGTGGCGTGGAGGCATTGCAGCCCAGAGCACGATCCGTCCAGCGGGGTGGGTGCTTGGTGGAATGGAGGCAGGTTCAATCCCAAGGGAGTCTTTACTGTGTATCTCTGCACAACCAGGGCCTGCGCTGTCGCTGAGTACGACAAACAGGTCGACAGGGCACTTTGGCTTGCCCATAACCATTCCGTGCCCGTAGTGGTGCCCCGCAAGAATCTCTACAATTACGGCGTTGACCTGGAAAGAGTATTGGATCTCACTATCCCAGCAAGCATGGAATCGGTGGGAGTGTCCCAACAGGACCTGACATCGGACGACCATCGAATATGCCGGGCCATAGGCAGAGAAGCGTATCTGTCAGGGTTGCAGGCGGTTGTTTCCTTTTCCTCTACAGGGCAGGATCGCATCATGGCCGTTTTTGTTGGGAGAACTAGCAAAGACAGCCTTTCTTGGGAGTTGAGGGAGGAATGGCCATCGGTGAGGTATTGACCGTTCCAAATTCCCGATCCGGCCAAAGCCCAAGTCAACGACACATACGGATGCCTACCGCTTGGCGCTGAAATCGGATGCCCTGATCAACCCGGGAGGGCTCCACATTTGCCGGGCGATCTTCATAGGCAAGGCCCCCGAGCGGCTTGGGACATCCCATTAACATGGGTTACATGGCATTGAGGCGAGACCGCAAGGTCGCCACCACTCATCCGCAGGCGGGGCTAGAGGAAGCCATTAGGGAGGAGCAGGATTTTCTTGATCGGCGCTATCCCGCCGATTGGGACTACTACGAAGAAGTGGTGGCGAAAAACCCGCCCAACGGTGAGGTGACAATACCGCACCGGATCACAGGAGACCCCGTGCGGATCGATTTGCTCACTGTCACACCAGACGAGATCATCGAACAGTGCGGATTCCCCGACCACCTGCAGGAGCAATCCCTCGAACCATACCGCTTGTTTCTAAAAGCACGATTGCCCTATTGGGACCAGCGACTTCTTCCCGATTCCATCCCCCTTTTGGATGAAGAAGATAGCCCTTAGGTGTCAATAGGAATCAGCGATCATCCATGCCCTGTTGGGCGCACCCAGAACCCTTAGAGTATTACCAAGGCCTCTTCTGGCCAGGCGTCGAGGATGTCATCGTCCTCTTTGCTCGTTCAGCATCCAAGCATGGGGTAAGGAGGGCGGCCGCCTTTGTCCTTGATCATGGAAAAGGTTTTCTCGACGGGGTTGCGACGTCCGTAGCTTTTGTCGTGTGCGGGAGTGCCGAAGGGGATGTCTTGGTAGGCATCGAGCAGGTCGACCGGGACGCTGACCTTGCCATGGCAGCATTGTTCGTCTTCGATGGGCAGGAACGGAGCGGTGTCAGCTGGCACGACGCTGGTGTTGCGGGTTTTGGCGTTGGTGGTGACCCTCCCGGCGCACTGGGAACAGGAGAACTGGCCGCCGCCGTTGTCGAGTTTGCGGTTTCGTGTCCACCGCCACAGCGGCCGGTTGGGCTAGGGGCTGTTCGGCCGCCTACCGTCGCTGAAACAGAGCAGATCGGTACCTGAATGTGGAATGCCGTTGGCCGTTGAGAGCGTTATGCTGTGCGCTATGAATAGCCCCGCGTTAGACACCTCCACCGTGGATCTAAGCCACGACATATCTGAGGAAGAAATCGACAGGGGGATGGAAGAGTACTCCGATTACATAACAGAAAACGGAGCTTTCACTCCAGGGGACACGCTGTTTGCTACTGGCCACTGCACCGAAGACAGATTCGTGTGGTTCGACATCCTAACGGTCACCTTGGATGACATCATGAGAGAGTGCGCTGTGCCCGAGGAACAGAGAGAGCAACGACGATTGCGATATCGCGCTTTCGCTGAGCACTTCCTTGAGCATTACGACGGACCAGAACGAACCGTTCCTCTGCTGGGGGACTAAAACCAGGAGGGGGATCTGGTGCCTCCCTACATGTACTGGCCCTCAGACGAGGCAAAAATCGTCTATCGTGGCCCCGTTTTCAAGAACCGCGTGTTGAAATCGGACATCGAGTACCTTCTTTCGTTGTACCCCTCTGAAGCGGACACCTATAAGGGATGGCCAACCAAATGGGATGTGGTGTACGGTGGGGGGATAAGGATCGTTCGCCCCACCATGGCCGTTGCGGAGGTTTCTGGTAGGCGTTTGCTGCAAATCGGTTTCCGCCGGGATTTCCGAGAGCCGCATGAAGAGCGTTCCGTGTTTCATGCCCGGTATCGCTAACCGGAACCGTCCTAGTGGCGGTGTGCCGGTAAGTGTGCGGACAATGCCGGTTAACACATCATATAGTCGCCGCTATCAGAGCTTCGGCCCAGCAAATGTGGAGCCTTCCCAGTTTGAATGTGGAGTCCTATGTGGAGCCCCTACTGCGCCGCAGGTCAAGGGTGATGGCCGACAGGCCACCGCGACCTCTGGTACCCGGGCTGTATGAATGGAGGTGTCGTATCTCAGCGCCACGTTCTCGATGGCAGCTAAGACGTTTCTGTCAAAGTCCTCATCCACCAACAGTGCGAACATTGCTGTGACGGTTGCCGGTTAGCCTTCTCCGCCGAGCACGGTCCCGGTGCATGGCCACACGCGGTTCTAGCTCGGCTCTGACGGCTTCCGCTCTTAGCTCAACCCATTCCATATAGGCATCTACGTCTTTTTGTCGGGTGTGATACCAATCTAAGATGCGTTTCGCTGTTTCCGCGTCCAGGCTGTCGAACCTTCGAGCCATCTCCTCGGGGTTGGAGCAGCCCATGTAATACATGCCTATCACCGTTTGCAGTTTCAGGCGGGTTCCCGGGATACGGATCATTCCATATTCGCGGTCCACTACAAGTGGCACGTTCTCATGCTCTCCGATTTGTAACAAGCCCATTAGCTGGTTCTTCTTGCCCCTTAACCACTACACATTAGCACCCCGCACTTTCTTCGGGATAGCGGTTGCCTACTGTTGGTCCTCAAATGGGAGGGCTGTTACGTCAACAGCTCTCTGTCTGGTCTGTAACGCTTGGTGCACTAAGTGAGGGGCGGTGTAACGATTCTCCTACTCGGCCAGTAGGTTCACAGGTTGCGTCCGGCAGGAACGCAACAGAGGGGGCGCTCTGTCCCGATGTGAAGGATCTTTACCCTCTCTGTGCCCTGACGAGCAAGAGGCCACAGCCTCTTCGAGACCCGGACCCCCGCTAGAGGGCTGATTGGACTTAGGTTTGGCGATGGCGCGGTCGATTCCCGCGGCTGCTGGGGTGGTGGCGGATGCTGCTGCTGGTGGTGTGGACCTTTTGGGTCTGCGATATTAACCCGAAGGCGTTCGCCTTCGTACCACAAGGTTTCTTCCGTGTCCATCCGCAAGCGAAACACCGCCGCGTGGTCATTTAACCAGTCGGGCGACAATCCCGGGTGTCTTCGGGCGACGCTGGCGATGGCTGTTTTCAAGTCAGTGGAAAGCCTAGAAATAGAGTCGATGTCCACTGACTCACGATCCGATGGGCGGACCGCCATGGCTGCGCCACCGACTAGGACCGACTCGGTGTTCCTGATGGACATCAATACCAGTTAGCGGTCCAGTTCTTTCAAGAGGAAAAGCATCTGGTTGGAGGTGAGGTGCTCTGGCGTTATCCGCATCAGAACTGCTCCAACACTACGTTGTGTGCTTGTCCCACTGGATGGAGATGCTTCTTCAGCGCAATGATGTCGGGGGTGTTGCTTTCCCACTGTTCTCTTGTGAATCGTCCTATGAACAAGTCATCGGCCACGAATTTGTGTACCCAGTTTGGCACGGGCCACTCGTCTCGTAGACACAACGCGTGTACGGTGGCCGCTATATACGCCAACTTTGGGTTTCCAACGGCTCCCCGGATGGGCTTGGACAGCATGCAATTTCGATAGTGGGGGAGACTGTTCCAGTCTTTCACGAACTGCCCTAACGCCTGTCACTCGTAGCGCATGCGATGCGCTTTCCAGTGGTTGACAAGATGCGGAATCTTGTCAACGGTCCGACCAAACAATATCTGGACAGGTTCATCAGATGTGCCCACCAATTCGGCCGGTTGGTCGGCACCACAACAAGTTGGCGGGTCGGGATACCAGGGAGAAGTCGCAAGTTCCTTAGAAAAGTCCCGCGGTGTTCGGGTGTCTAATGGGGGAGATATTGGCCGTTCGCGAGTCAGGATGCCCCCGATTGTTCGATGCGGAGCCGGACGGACACTTGGATGTCCTCTCGGCGTTTCCGGATTGCTCCTGCAGGTGGTCGGGGAATCCGCACTGTTCGATGATCTCGTCTGGTGTGACAGTGAGCAAATCGATCCGCACGGGGTCTCCTGTGATCCGGTGCGGTATTGTCACCTCACCGTTGGGCGGGTTTTTCGCCACCACTTCTTCGTAGTAGTCCCAATCGGCGGGATAGCGCCGATCAAGAAAATCCTGCTCCTCCCTAATGGCTTCCTCTAGCCCCGCCTGCGGATGAGTGGTGGCGACCTTGCGGTCTCGCCTCAATGCCATGTAACCCATGTTAATGGGATGTCCCAAGCCGCTCGGGGGCCTTGCCTATGAAGATCGCCCGGCAAATGTGGAGCCACCCTCGTTTGAATGTGGAGTCCTATGCGGAGGCCCTGCGGAGGCCCAGGCCAGGGTTGGTGGCCCATAGGCCACTGCGACCTCTGGTCCATTTATTCGAAATAAGTGGACCAGTTAGGTCGTTTTTCTCCTTTTTTTGCCTGTTTTCGGGCCTTTCTTGTGCCTGTCGGCGTGCTGTGGGGGTTCTTGGGTGCGTTGGGAGGTTTGGGGGTGCCGGTATTGGTTTTCCGGGCGCGGCAAAGCCGACAGTAAGGGGTTTACTGTCGGCGCCGGGTGCGGGCTGTGTGCCTATGCGGGCGGTGCCCGTGCGGAGAGGCTGTCGGCGCTGATGTTCCTGCGGGTCGGTTGGTGACTCTTGGGCCTGGCCGGAGCGGTGGGCTTTTGGGTTTGGGTTCTTTCGACCCTGAAGGTTTGTTTGAGGTTGTGAGCGATGGCTAGAGCCAACACGCCGATGGTGTGATCGGCGAGACCGAAAGCCCGGCACCATCCGGCTTTCAGGCCGCCTTTGTCCTTGATCATGGAGAAGGTTTTCTCGCTGGGGTTACGACGGCCGTAGCTCCGTTTCCAGGCGGGGGTGCCGAAGGGAATGTCCTGGTAAGCGTCGAGAAGGTCGACTGGGATGCTGACCATGCCATGACAGCATTGTTTGTCTTTGGTATAATCAAGTTCCAAGCGAGAAGAGGCACAGTGCGCCCGATAGAGATATCTCCCGATGAGAAGGTGCCGCTTTGGGTGGACCGAGAAACCGGAATGGTCCGGATCGTGGGCAGCCGACTGAAGCTACAAAGCGTCATAGCGGTGCTGTACGAGGGCTACACGCGGGCCGCTGATGTCGTGGCCATATATGACACTTTGAGTTTTGACCAGGCCCAACAGATCATAGATTGGCACCACACCCGTCGGGAAGAAGTGGATGCGTACATGGAGTGGAGCGAACAGCAAGCGATAGTTGTCATGGACGAGATCGCTCCGCATGTGGATGGGAACACGCGATCAAGAAAGGGCCTTCCGTACAGGCTGCCGAAAACGCAACCCGCGTAGAGTCTCATGGCTCCCATCCGGTTTGTTACGGACGAGGACTTTCACGGCTACCTGACCGAAGCCCTGCCAAGGCTGGCATCCATCAACAACCTACCAGTTGACTTGGTTCGGGTGCAGGACAGAGAGGTCGGGTTGTCGGGAGCATCCGACACCGCAATCCTACGGTGGGCCTCCGGCAACAACCGGGTGGTACTGACACATGACCGCACCACCATGCCCTATACGGCCAGCGCACTCGTCGCAGAACAGGGCCTCCTTATGAAAGGCATGATTGTGGTAGCCAGGCCAAGAGACCTCCCAGCTAGTAGAAACATCACTTTGAGGGGACTAGCCGAAGATATCCTGATAGAGGCCGATGACCTGTCGGATCCACAAAGGGGCGGATGGGACTATCGGATCAGGTACCTGCCGTAATCTGCTACCTGTTTGCGGAGTTGGCAACCTAATCTATTGGAAGCCACCAGCGCTGATCCGGTGATGTCCAGCGAGACAGTGCTGCGGCGGTTCTGTGCCAACCACTTCAGCTATGAAACAGGATATACCCACGGTCCGCTACCTTGCGGAAAGAACCCGGCGGTTACTTAAATGTGGAGCCTTCCCGGTTTGAATGTGGAGCCTCATGTGGAGTCCCATCGAAGTCGCAGGTCAGGGGTGGTGGCCCACAGGCCACCAAGATGTCTGGTCCATTTATTCAAAATAAGTGGGCCAGTTAGGTCGTTTTTCTCCAATTTGTGCCTGTTTTCGGGCATTTCTTGTGCCTGTCGGCGTGCTGTGAGGGGTTCTGTGTGCGTTGGGAGGTTTGGGGTGCCGGTTTGGGTTGTCCGGGCGCGCTAAAGCCGACAGTAAGGGTTACTGTCGGCGCCGGGTGCGGGCTGTGTGCCTAGTCGGGCGGCGCCCTCGGGGTGAGACTGTCGGTGCTGATGTTCCTGCGAGTCGGCTGGTGACTCTTGGGCCTGGCCGGAGGCGCGGACTTTTGGGTTTGGGTTCTTTCGATCCCGATGGTTTCTTTGAGGTTGTGGGCGATGGCTAGCGCCAACACGCCCATGGTGTGTGCGGCGAGACCGAAGGAGCGGCACCATCCGGCTTTCAGGCCGCCTTTGTCCTTGATCATGGAAAAGGTTTTCTCGACGGGGTTGCGACGTCCGCCGCCGTTGTCGAGTTTGCGGTTTCGTGTCCACCGCCACGGCGCACGGTTGACGTGCCACTTGCTCGTCTTTTCGGGTTTGGCGTTTTCGGGTGGGATTTGCCTGTATTCGGGCAGTCCCGGCGGCAGGAGGGTTCCTGTCGAGTTGAGGAGTCGTTGGCCGTTTGTTCCGACCTTGATGAACTTGGGGTTGTTGATCTCGGTAATCGTGTAGTCCATGGTCACGTTCTTTCCCATTTGGTGGAGGGGCCTGACGAACGACTGTCGTTTGTTGCTGTAGGCACGGTCTAGGACATAATCGCCGATGTTTGGTGCGATCTCGAGAGATTGGAGGGCGAGTTCCAGTCCGATGGGTCCGGGATTGGTTGCTCCCGGAGCGACATGGAGAGCGAGAATGTATCCCGGTGGGGCCGGTTTGATGGCGACCTGGTTGGGGTTGCCCGACCACACACACGGCCTCGGCGACCGGGACCCCCGCCGTGGACCACTTCACCGACGACGGGTACAGCCACGAGGCGGACATTGACCGCATCGCCACTTTGGGCATCACCCGGGGATGCGCCACCACACCCCAACCCAACGTCTCTAACACCTCCACGGACGTTGCGGAGGGCGTGTGGTACACCAACTATGTGATGCAGTTCGCCCAACTATGCGTAGACACCGGCGCTGGTGGTGCGTGGCGCCCGGACGACCCGCTCACCCGGTTGGAAATGGCCGAATGGCTGACCCGCATGTTCGACCACATCACCCCCCGTCACCGCCCCGGAGGGACTGTTCTCTGACGTGAACGAGGATGACTGGAGGGTGGTGGAAGGCCTATATCAGACGGGCGTGACCCGGGGATGCAGCACCACACCGCTCCTGTACTGCCCGGACGAGGCGGTCACCCGAGCGCAAATAGCGTCGTTCATCATCCGAGCCCTCAACTAGGAGGCCCTTGCTGGCTGGATGGGCGTTCCCGCGCCCATCTGTCTGTTGCACACCCTGGACGATTAGTGTTGAACTCTCTTACATCTGACGATTGGCGGTGATGCTATCAAGCAGGTCCTGCGCTTCTTTGTGTAGAAGAGGCAAACCGTCTACCAGGTCGTACCAGAAGCGTTCGTAGTCTCTGCTGAACAGCCCGTGGGACATTTCATTGCGCGAATTTATGATGTCCTGCAAGTCCGATATCTGTTCAGCGTGGAACGGGTGCGTTCTTTTCATGTGATTTAGGGCTTCACCTATGTCGCTGACACACGCGAAGGCGACATCCTGCGCGTCGGAATCAGCTAGGAAGTCGCCTAGGTTCATTTGTTGAACGATGCTCAACGCGCGTTGCGTTCTGGTTTTGATCACTGCCAGGAGCGCTAGGGTGTCATGGTCGGACATAAAGCGCTATCTTCTGAGAGTCGACTGCTTCCTTGAAATACGGGTTGTCAATGCAGTTGTAGGTGCCGATGTCAACAAGGGGTCGATGGCCTGGGCGGTCGGGGTTCTCGGTGAGTAGTTCCTCAAGGGCAGAGGTCAAGGCCCGGTAGTTCGCCGGGTACGGCGACCCATTGGATTTGCCGAAAAGGTAGTGTCGCGGGTGGCCGTCGAATCGATGTCTGGCTTCGGGCAGGAAATCTACCATGAAGTCAAAGTCGGAATCCCGATGGTATTCACCTGTCACAGCGGATCCATATAGGTACAGGTGCTTAACGTGGTATCGCCTGCACGCTTCTTGGATTTGAGGCAGACGATCTTCTATAAATGCTAGGAGTTGCGGCGGGGCTGCTGTGACACCCATGCTTCGAGTGTACCGCTGTATCGGTGCTGTCTCGCAGAGCAATTGAGCGCTGGCCCGAGGCGAGGGTCGGGTGGCGTCGGGGTTGGCGACTTCTGTGCAGACACTGGGGGTCGGGGGCAGGGTGATCTGCGGCGATCACAGGCAAGTTCGGCTGGACACCTCTCTGGCTTTCGCGATGGGCTAGTGCCAGCACGCCGATGGTGTGAGCGGCGAGCCCAAAGGATCGGCACCATCCGGCTGTCAGGCCGCCTTTGATTCTTGATCATGGAGATGGTTTTCTCGCTGGGGTTTCGACGGCCATAGCTCTGTTTCCAGGCGGGGGTGCCGAAGGGGATGTCCTGGGGCGGACTGCTATCGGCTTGGCCTACTATGTCCACCAGGCAGCCAAGTTCCGCTGGTCAGCGTTGCCGAAGCACCAAACTTGAGAGTGGACAGTTCGATGGAAACTTACCTCAGCTGGAACGAAAGCAAGAACCGACAACTCATGAGGCAACGAGAAATCTCCTTCGAAGACGTGACCGCCGCCCTAGACCGGGGCGATTTGGTTGATACGGTCAACTACCCGAACCAGGAGAGTTACCCAGGCCAAATGGATCTATGTCGTGGACATTGACGATTACCTGTATCTCGTGCCGTTTGTGACAGAACCTGACGGTACAATTTTTCTCAAGACCATAATCCCTAGCCGCAAGGGGAGGAGGTAGTCCCGTGAGCGATGAATTAAGTCCCGAGGATAAGGAAATCCTTGAAGCGTTCGAGAACGGGGAGTTGGCCCCCGTTCACGATGCTCAGCATCAACTGGAGATAGCTCGTCAAGCGGCGCGCAACACCCTCAAGATGATTGAGGGACAGCAAGTGGTGTTTGGGTATGGTTCTTCATCGATGGGTGGCACCGGTTCGGCGTAGCCGGACACAAACCCACAGAACCCAAACACGAGCCACACCTGTTGCGAGGGAGTCCGCTCCTTTGACAACTCCTCTGAAATGTGGAGCCCTCCCGGTTTGAATGTGGAGTCCTATGTGGAGCCCCTGCCGAGTCCCAGGTCAGAGGTGGTGGCCCACAGGCCACGAGGGCGACTCGTTCGCCTGGAACGACGTCACCATCCGAGTGTTGCGCCGCATCAGCGACGCCTACGAAGTTGAAATCACTGACGGAACGCTCTTTGCGGACTGGTTCATCGACGATGATGGGAACACCCACGAGGCGGACATCAACCGGATCGCCCAACTGGGCATCACCGTGGGATGCGCCACCACGCCCCAACCTAAATACTGTCCGGAAGGGCACGTGACCCGAGCAGAAATGGCCGCGTTTCTCCTACGGGCCGTGGGCGAACCCGACCCCCAATCCACAGTCTCTAACACCTTCGCCGATGTGGCCGAGGGCGTGTGGTACACCAACTATGTACTGAGGTTCGCCCAGCTAGGCGTCGACACCGGCAGTGACGGTGCGTGGCGTCCCAACGACCCGCTCACCCGGTTGGAAATGGCCGAATGGCTGACCCGCATGTTCGACCACATCAACCCCGTCACCACCACAGAGGGACTGTTCTCTGACGTGGCCAGGGAACACTGGGGTGTAGTGGAGGGCCTCTACCAAACGGGCGTGACCCGGGGATGCTCGATCCCGCCCTTGCTGTACTGCCCCGACGCGCCGGTCACCCGGGCGCAAATGGCGTCGTTCATCATCAGAGCCCTCCCCTAAACCCGTGTTTGTTTGTCCTTGAGAACGGTCGGAACGCAGGGTAGACTCGAACAATGTGGACGCTAAGGATGTTGCTCAGATGACCGCTGATGCGCTCAACAACATGGAGAGACGCATCGGAGAGGACATAGCCGACTTGAGGGGCGACGTTGTCGACTTGAAGCACGACGTTCATCGCCTCGACGTCAAAATAGACGTACAGCACCGGGCCACAGACGAGAAACTCGATCGGGGCTTCCGACAGATCTTGGAGCATACAGACCAAAAGCTCGATCGTGGTTTCCGACAGGTCTTGGAGCATCTCGAAAAGAGATAGAAAAAGGGAACACGGCCACCTGTCGTCTGGATTGCGGCTGGATGAAGCACCCGACCACTTCGACCTCATGGCGTCAAATAACGAGACCCATTCCTTTGGCCATGAACCAAAGAGAGCAGGAATAGCGACCGACTTCAACGCCCCCGGAAACCCGTCAGCCGCCCCCGCATGGTGGGCCGGGAGTATTGGCCGGTAGTGGAAGGCATCTACCAAGCCGGAGTGACCCGTGGATGCTTCACCACACCATTGTTGTACTGCCCGGACCAGCCGGCAACCCGAGCGCAAATGGCGTCGTTCATCATCAGAGCCCTCCAATAGACCCACAGGCCTACACTCCCTTACACCGGAATGGGCACACACGGTTGGATACCGCGGTACGATCACATTCCTAAGGGCTTCCTCTCGCTTTCCTTAGTTGCTTTTGCGATATGGTCCGTGTGGAGCACAGGACAGTCTGGGTTGTGAGCGATGGCCAGGGCTAGGGCGCCGATGGTGTGTGCGGCGAGACCGAAGGAGCGGCACCATCCGGCTTTGAGGCCGCCTTTGTCCTTGATCATGGAGATGGTTTTCTCGCTGGGGTTACGGCGTCCGTAGCTTTTGTCGTGAGCGGGAGTGCCGAAGGGGATGTCCTGGGAGGCGTCGAGCAGGTCGGCTGGGATGCTGACCTTGCTATGGCAGCACTGCTCTGCTTCGATGCGCAGGAACGGAGCGGTGTCAGCTGGCACGACGCTGGCGTTGCGGGTTTTGGCGTTGGTGGTGACCCTCCCGGCGCACTGTGAACACGAGTACTGTCCGCCGCCGTTGTCGAGTTTGCGGTTTCGTGTCCAAACCAGGGCCACAAGGTCAGATACGCGATGAGCGATCCTCGCTGCAGTCGCGGAAAGCCTCGGATACACTTCTGTTCATGGCCCTAGCGCGGAACGTCGAATACGAGATGGACGAACTCGTGTCCAAAATGCTTGACAAAGGCCCCAGTGCAGTGCCCTGCCCGTCTGGAATGCCGCTCAGTGAATACAGGGAACTCCAAGCAATCATCGATGATGTGATAGAGATGTACCACCCTATCGAACGGTCGGTGCCTTGGCAGCCGAATCCTTACCCGTCAAGCAAGTTCACGCTGATGGATCATATAGAAAACCGCGACTATGAGGCGGCTAGGAACCTCCTCTTGGTATGCGGCTATCCCTCTTTGGCTTAGAGGCCTGTGTCCCCCAAGCACGCTGTCGCTTACCAAGGCGCGGTTTTTCGGTATTGCAGAAGCAACAGGGATCCGTGTGACCCTAGGGCGAGCGGGCGATACCGTTGCGCTCCGTCAGCCAAAGAAGCGTCGCCTCGGCCGCCAAGTGGACGGCCCGAAGAACGCTGTCCCTGATCTCTTCGAATGACGGATCGGGGGGCAGGTCGCGGGGAGGCGGGGTGAGGAAGGAGAAAACATCGTAGAGGTCTTCGTAGATCAGGAAATGCCCGTAACGCATGGCGTAGGCGCGGATGCCATTCTCCATGCCCATCACCTGAGTAAGTGCCGCTATATCAATATAGTAGCGCAGTTGCGCTCGGCTACGCACGGTCTGGAGCTTCAGAGCAAAGAGGTCCGCCAGAGATGCCAGGGGCATTCCCAGGACGACCGGGCCTTCCTCTATCTGTTCCTGCGGCACCGAACTCCTCCATACCTCCACCTTCACTCCGTCCAGCCTGCCGACCAGCACGCTCGGGCGGGAACTCAATATCTCGAACGGTCGGCCCTGGGCGCCGAGACATTCCGCCACGGCGGCCTCGTCGAATTCTGCGGGCATCTGTACATCCAGATCGAAGGACGCCCGGTGCTCCAACTGCCAAGCGAGAGCTGAGCCTCCCACCAGCACACCGCCCAGGTCGGCGGTGGCCGCGGCCACGAAGGGCAATGCCCCCTCGAGAGCGGGCTTGATGTCAACCCAGGTCAGCATCTACCGACCCTCAGTTCGATACGGGCACCCACCGCCGTGTCCCTATATCCCCGGGAGTCCAATAACATCCGGAGCGCACAGGCGGGCAGGCACTTCAAGGCCCACGTCTCTGCGGGCACATACCTCCAGGAACCCTCTGGGCGAAGCATCCTCGATGCCACATACCAGGCATCCTTGGGAAGCCGGATGTCCGCAGGGTCCATATCCGACCAGAACAGCCACCAGAACTCCGGGGGTATCCGCTCGGGCGGCGGGAGTGGGGGCTCCCGGTAGCGGGGGAGAGATTGCTGCAATAGCGACCTGTGAGGCACCTCTCTCCACAGGAGCACTTCCCTCGACTCCCGGTACCACGGGATGGTCTCCGCGGTCGAGAATGCCAATCCCTCGGAACGCAACGACTCTAGTGCCAGCGCCACGATGTCCGAACCCAACCCCGCCGTTCGGCTGATGTAGGCGGCCTCTACACCCTGGGGGTACGCCCTTAGTGTTGCCAGGGCGAGGCCAAGGCACGCGGGCCGAGAGTTGAGGGGCCCACCGGGTGGGATGTCGTAGCCGTCGGGGGCCGATACCTCTTCCAGGGGGGCGCATTCGCACGATCCGACACTCATCAGCCTAGGAGGATACCTGCGCGGCAAGACGCCCTCCTGGGTCGGCTTGGTGTCGACCCAGGTCAGCACCTGACCGCCGATAAGGTCAGGGGTGGTGGCAAACTGCCCATCAATAGGCGACAACGTCGCTGAGGCCTGGTGCAATCTCGTGAGATTGGAGGGCGAGTTGCAGTCCGATGGGTCCGGGATTGGTGGCTCCCGGAGCGACGTGGAGAGCGAGAATGTATCCCGGTGGGGATGGTCTGATGGCGACATGGTTGGGGTTGCCCGACCACACTGCCACGGCGACGGCGATGGCGATGTGAGCGTCGTAACCGAGGAACTGTGAAAACCGCCATTATCTTGTCGTGGCCGTTGGATGACCATGAAAGAACAGCCTGAAGTCCCTCTTCGTATGCCCTCTTGCCTACATCTTGATCTGAAACCAAGTCGTCCAGCATTACACCGGCACTGGATCGGGTTTCTTCTCGTGTCAAATCCAGCACGAGAGGCAGGGTCGCTGAGATTCTGTAGAGATTGCTAGTGGGTAGTGACTTATAGGTGCCCTGTTTGCTGTATTCGGCTTGAGCGCATTCTATGGTCGTGCAAAGGTAAAGCGTGGGTATCCCGGGAGGATTGAACCGTCCCCCTTGCCTTCGAGCGCCTTCACCGCTGAGAGGGTCGTAGTCGGGATTGCAATGCCTCCACGTTTCGCCCTTGAAGGCGACGGAGGGCCATGTCATGACTTCGGGTGGTTAGGCGGGGAGGAAGCTACCCTCAACGACAAGATAGTCGTCGGCGGCCTGGTAGTCGCCGTTCTTGATAAGCGCCATCAAGGCGACTCCGCCCATGGACCGGGGTCCCGGTTGCCAGGGCACATTGCGTTCCACGGGGTGATACATTCTGATCACTTTCCGAATGATGTCCCGAATGCACTCGAAGTCGTATTGAGGCAGGCGGGAAGGGCACGAAACCTCGTCGGGTTCCCCTTCGAGCATGTCAGCGACGAGGCCATCCAAGTCGACTTTCGTATCGTGGGAGATTGTCATGGTCTTGGAGCCCAGCCTCGCTACTTAAATTGGGAAGAAAGCAACGAATTGACAACGCCGCTGGCCTTGATGGGTGGAGGTATCCGCTGGCCTGCAGAGGTTGGGTTCTCGGCGCTGAGCACACCACCCGAGTCTGATGGTCCCCCGGTTTTGTGGAGTCAGCTCACTTGGATCAGTGGTGCGATGGTTAGGTTGTTGTTGTGGTTTCTTTCGTATTCGATGGGGGTGCGCATTTCCAGTGCGGTGTGGTGCCGGTGGCGGTTGTGGAAGATCTCTAGGTATTCGAAGATAGCGTTGGCGAGTTCGATACGGGTCCTCCACCTCCTGCGGTCCAACAGCTCGACCTGCATACGAGCCCAAAACGATTCCATGGTGGCGTTATCGAAACAGTCCCCGACGGTTCCCATGGACGGAACCAGACCGGATTCGAGGGCCCGTTGGGTGAACGCCCAGGAGGTGAATTGGGTGCCCTGGTCCGAATGTATGACCGTGCCGGGGTCGGGTTGGCGGTTCCCGATTGCCATACCTAACGCGGAGGTGACCAGTCTGGAGGTGGCCGTGTTGTCGATCGACCAGCCGACGACCCGGCGGCCCGTACACGTCCAGCACCACCGCGCAGTACACCTTGCGCTTGCCGGGTGGGATGCTCTGTGATATCGGTCACCCACAGTTGGTCCGGTTCGAAACGGGCGAAGTTACGGTCGACCAGGTCCACCGGGCGTGTCCACCGGGCGGGTCCGCCGTCTGGGACTTCGGTCACCTACTAAGACCAGCTAGACCGGCTCTTTTCATCAGCATCGCTACTGCGTTGTGTCCGACGGTTATTCCATGACCCAACCGCAGTTCGGCGTGCACCCGCCGCGCCCCATAGGTGCCGCGTGACTGTTCATGGATGTGACAGATGACGTCGGTCAGCCAGGCGTGGCGGATGCAAGCGGGCTGACGGCGGCCGGGACCACCCTGGCGTAGAACCCGGACTGTGACACCTCGAGCGCTCGACACGCCACCTGGGAAGCCCTTCGGTTCTCATGGTCCGGATCGCCTGGTAGCGTCTTTGAGGGACACCACCTGGTCTCCCAGCAGTTCAATAGCCCGCTTGGTCACGGCCAGTTCGGTTTCCAGCTCGACGATCCGACAGCGAGCGGCCCACAGTTCGGCCTGTTCCTCCGAAGTGGCACCCGGTTGTAGACCGCGGTCGATTCGGTCCTGGCGCCGCCAGTTGTAGATCGTCTGATCAGACACCCCAAGATCCGCTGACAACGACGCCACCGACCTGCCAACTGCCAGCAGATCCAGCACCCTGCGACGGAACTCGGGTGGATATCGATAAGGCATGAAGACTCCTTTCGGGTCAGTCACACCACCAATTCAAATAACCCGACTCCACCAAAGTCGGGTACCACCAAAGTCTCTATTAAAGCCGGTGCGATTCATTTCTTCGGTGGACACCCCAACAGACCGGCCTTCGTCGATCTCGGCCTGGGCCACCCACCTTCGCAAACCGGAAACCGAAATCCCCAGCCGGCGAGAAATCGCCACAACCGACTCGTCACTTTCGCGGACCAGATCCACGGCCCTACGCCGGAACTCCTCCGGATAAGGAGCAGGCATACAAATACCTCCTATTCCGAGAGACCAAACAGCCTCTCATACGATCACAGAATACGTGTCCGCAAAAACGGGGGAACTCCACACGGGCGGTAGCTGAGGTCGACGCGTCGAACACTATCTCGTCCTTGGCAACAAGCCACTAAAGCGAGATGACACCCCAAGCCTCGGGCGTTGTCAACCGCCCACCGTCGATCCTTGAACTGACGTGCCCACCGCAACAGGTGCCAATAGCCCGCCAGGGTGGCATCGACCTGCAACGAACCCACCGCCGTGTTTCTAACCGCGTCCACTGCCGTAGCGGTGTGGCTGCTCTTGTGTGGATCAACTCCGATGATCATGTTCTTGGTCCTTTGCTCTCCGAGAAACGGGGACACCGCGGTCGGCATGCCGACTTCGAGACCCACTGGGGGAAATCACGCCTCTGTTGAGCCAGACCGCAGCCAGCCGTCAACTGGGTGGCACACCCCGGGAGAGCCAACCCAAAGAAGTGGCAGACGGTTCACGAGCCAACCCAGCCAACGGCCTACCAGACGCTACGACCTTCACAGCCACAGCGACCAGTAACCCACATACAAGTCGGCGGTTCACAACCATCAACTCGCCACCCAATACCAACAATGGCTAACCGCACCCGCCCCACAACAAAACCCAATTTGACAAAAATAGGAGCATCGGTACATCGCCCGCCACCTCTACCGCATCCTCGAAAACCCACCCAACCGTGGAACCGCCCCCTAAACCCCTGCGAAATCAACCCCCGACAACACACCACCCCCCACCAAAAGACTCGATTTGGAGATCATAGAAGCATCATAGGAGCTCACCTAGAAGGCCAACGGGAAGACACCAATTCTTCGGTCAGCGGCGCTCCGAACAAGGTTCTTGTCGACGTCGAGCCAACTGAGGTGAGCGCATCGAACGACGGTTCGGGCTCACCCTTCCTCAAGGAAAGTCCCGACTACGTCCTGTTCTCTCGGCAGCGTCTGATCGCCCTTCTAGGGGGTCGGATCGTGGCTGCACGTTTGCATCGAAACGTTGGCGGTCGCCGAATCGCGAAGAAAGTTCATGATCTAGTCCGTTACGAGGGCAAGCCGGTAACGGCCTGGGAAACCGCCTCCTCACTACTAATCGAAACCAGCGACGGTCTCGTTTCCATATCTTGCAACGACAACTCTTCGAGATTTCATCCTTGCGGGCCCACGGTCTCGATCCGAACATTCCCGAATTCAAAGAGATACCTTGAGTTGGCAACAAGGACATCAGAGGCCGGTGCCTACCTATGCGCTACGGTAACCCGACCGAGCTAGCCAGCCCGCCTCGGCCGATAGCGCCTAGCGCATTCGCCGTTACGCATCCAATCCGACCCCCGCCCGCGTTGCCCACAACCACCCTCGTTCAAATCAACGCGCAATGGCTCTTTCTCTGCGGGGATTATGGCCACCTACCGGAAATCACTGGGCCTGACTCAAGCAACACGGCTCTTGGGTTTTCGACCGTGTCCTGCTCGATTGCTAGTCGCGCTCTTTGTTGGTTCTCCATGGCAGTTGGGGTCTGGCCTTCTTTCTGCTGTTGGGTGGGGGAGGTTCTCGGCAGATCGTGGAGGATCGGTCAGGTTGTTTGGTGGGTTTTTTGGTTGATGGTGCTGATTTTCTGCCTAACCACACTCATGACACGCATAACCTTACAGGCGACACGTTTCTACACATCTATTGTGCCAGAAAAGGTCCTTACACTGTCAAAGCACTGCAAAGGGAGTGAAGGACTGTTCGAATCAACGCACAACCGCCGGTTGGCAGCGGGACAAACGCACAACGTTAGGGGTTGATTCTCCGTGGTGGCTGTGGGGTTGTTGCAGACTGCCGTGGATTGTAGCCGGGCCACCTCGGTGCTGGGGAAGTTGGGTTGGTGGTGGTGAAAACGGCTACCGCTCCGGCACGTATTGCCGTTGTGTTCGAACCTGAGGGGCATTGCGGGAGGAGGCGCTGATGACAGGTGCGGCCGATCTGATGGTGATGGGAGCGGCGACGGTTTTATTGGTGGCGGGTTCGGCCAAGATAGTTCAGCCCGCGCCGGTTGCGGAGACGTTGGCCGAGCTGTGGCAGGCCATTGGCTGGCGGCCTCGCGGGTCTGGGTGGCAGTTCAGCGGGCGGCTACTTGGTGTGTTCGAGGTCGTTCTGGCTTGGGTGATCGTGATTGAGCGGTCCGCGGCGGCGGCCCTTGCTTTGTTGTTGTTCGCGGTTGGTCTGGCTGTCGTGGGCGTTGTCGGGATTGCCAGCACCAGCAAGGTGTCTTGCGCCTGTTTCGGTCGGTCGGACCGAGCTCTTGGGTGGCCGCAGATTCTCCAGTTGCCGTTGTGGGTGGCAGCTGCGTGGGGTGTGGCACAAGACCAATCGTTGTTCGGCGAGGGGACCCGGCCGGAGGTGGGGTTGTTCATGCTCGCATGTTGCGCCGTGCTGTCCACTACGTTGGTGGTTACGCGGCTCTGGCGAAGGGTGCACACGATCGCTTTTCACCGACGCACTGTTTTCGCCCACCCGTTCGCGGCTCGGGCTTCGGATCCAGAGGCGTCTGTGTGGTAGTCGCTGCGTTGGTAATTGCCGTCGTGGCACTAGTTCTGTGTGGGCTGGTCGCGTTGGCGGTGATGGAGTTGTTGGCTGAGCGGGCGGGGTCGAGGAACCCGGCCGAGGATTTGTTCGAGGAGTTCGACCTGGCGCCCGATGCGGTCGGCTCTCTGGCCAGTTCTAATGGGTTGCCTGAGCACATCGACGGGGTTTCGGTGCATGTGGTGTTGGTGATCTCCCCCGTCTGCAGTGCCTGCGAGCGGCTGGTTCGTTCCTTCGATGGCTTGATACCGGACGGTGTATCTATCGTGGTGACCGCTGCCGACCCGGTGCGGATGCGTAAGTGGGCGGTAGCTCAGGGGCTCCCCCTGGAAGAGTTGGTGTTCGACGATGACATGTCGATCGTCAAGGGACTGGGCGTTTCGTCAAGCCCGTCCGCGGTGGGTGTCTTAGGGGGCCGGATCGCATTCGGTGCTGGTATCGGGGGTCGGCGTGCGCTTAATGATCTACTGACCGGGCGCCTTGCGGCCTTTGAGATGGCACCAGGGCCCTTCCGTAAGCCGAAAATGGATGCGACCGCGGACCCGACAACCCCTATAGCCCAGGGACAACGTCTGGGGTCATCCGGGGTGGACCTAGAGCAGTGAGGAGATGAAACCGGATGAGCGACCACCTTCCCCAAACACCCGATTCCGACCCCGCCCACGTTTATGAACCTCCGGAGGATGGAGTTGAGTTGGGTACCTACAAGTCCGATGCCGGCGCGGGTGCCGTGTGGGTGGAGAGCGACCGCACTGGCGGGACCGTCCGGGCCAGATACCAGGGCTACCCGGAGGGATTCCAGTTCCAGCCAGGAGACGAGACTGGGATCGAGTTGGTGAATGGTGAGTGGCGAACGGTCCCGTCGGTGGTTCACACCATCCGGCTGCAGCGCCGCGTCGAGTGGTGGACAAGGAACCGGTGGAGTGGAGAGTTTCGCTTCCTGACACAGATGCGTATTGACACCCGTCCGCTGCCTCACGGGCCGGAACCTGCAGCGAGGTCTCAGCAGGCATGACGATTGGGATGGCGCCGCGAAGCCGCAGGTGGTTCTTGCGTACGGTGACTGGAGCGGCTCTGGCCGTTGTGGCGACGGGAACTCAGGCGTTGTTGGGAGCTTCGCCTGCGTTGGCCCAGAGCTCCAGTTGCTGCCTCCTGCAGTCCGAAAACAATCCTTGGTGCCCGCTTCTATGTGCCGAGCAGAACCAGAACATCAGGTGCTGGGCCTGCAATAACGGCCGTTGCATGTGCTGCGAGTGCTCTACAGGGGATGACTGCTTTTCCAATATAACGATGTGTTCCTACCAGGTCGGATGCTGCTCCTGATAGCTACGGCATCCCGGTGCGGTCGCCGTCTGAACCGGTGGCTTTCCAGACTTCGGATGGAACACTCGGACCTCCAAGGCGATGCGGCTAGCGCCCAACTCGGCCTCGGGTACGGGATGGGGTGGCGACCTTGAGGGTTGTGGTCGTGTTGGCCCTGCTAGCTACGGCAGTGGCGATTGGTCCTGAGACTGTTCAGGCGGACTTTGAGGACGATGCTGGGGTGCATTCGGAGGCGGTGATGAAGCTGGCGCGGTTGGGGGTGTTTGACGGCACCGAGTGCGGCGAGGGCCTTTTCTGTCCGAGTGAACCGGTGCTGCGCTGGACTATGGCCGTTTGGACGGTGCGCGTGCTCGACAGCATCGAACCTCGGGATGGCGTGCCCGGCGACGGCCAGTTGGGGGTAACGCAGTCGCGATTCGTTGATGTGGAGGATGGGGTTTGGTGGTTGCCGTATGTGGAGCGCATAGCAGACTTGGGGATCACCCGGGGTTGTGCGGTGAACCCGGCGAGGTATTGTCCCGAGGAACCGGTGACGCGTGCGCAGATGGCTAGCTTCCTGCAACGAGCGTTCAGGTTGGTCGCTTCGGGGTCGGCCTTGTTTTTTGTTGATGTGGGCCAGAGTGTGCATACCGACGCCATTCAGGCGTTGGCTGAAACGGGCCTCACCCGGGGTTGTGCGGTGAACCCGGCGAGGTTCTGTCCCGAGGAACCGGTGACGCGTGCGCAGATGGCTAGCTTCCTGCAACGAGCTTTCGTCTCTTTCGGAGGGGTATGTCCGACCGAGGACAACAGCGCCGACCAAAGCACCGGAGCGGGAGCGGGTGGTGGCTCGGGTGGTGGTGGCTCGGGTGGTGGTGGCTGGGTGGTGGTGGCTCGGGTGGTGGTGGCTCGGGTGGTGGTGGCTCGGGTGGTGGTGGCTCGGGTGGTGGTGGCAATAGGACACGGGTTAGGACACCGACCGAACCCGGCGCTCCTACCGACCTCAAACTGCTGGTACATGACAGGGCCCTGCAAGTGTCGTGGAAAGCACCAGGCGACGACGGGAGACGGCCAATAACCGACTACCGGCTCCAATGGCGTTCCGGCGATAACCAGCTTTCGGAATCAGACCCGAGCGTGACAGTCGCCGGTGAGGTTCTCAACCGTCGGATCGGGAGTCTTGACAACGGCACGGAATACTATGTACGTGTTAGGGCAATCAACGATGTGGGCGAGGGGCCATGGTCAACTCCACCCGCATCAGCCACACCCGCGGCGGCACCGGGCGTTCCCCGCGAAATGATGATCGAACCGGGCAACCAGCAACTCACCGTAACCTGGCAGCCACCCGCCGACGACGGCGGCTCGCCCGTGATCGGATACCTAGTGCAATGGAAAGACACCAGCGAAGAATTCAGCGACACCCAACGCCGAGCCACCGTCACCAACCCGCGCCACCAGATCCCTAGTCTGGACAACGGCAGCACCTACACAGTCCAAGTAAGGGCCGTGAACCTCACCGGCACGGGACCGCCGGCCTCAGAAACGGGAGTGCCCCTTACAGTTCCTGGACCGCCCACAAGCCTCACCCTTCGTTCCACTATGGGAAACCTGCTGGTGTCATGGGGCGAACCCGCCGCCGACGGCTCGCCCGTGATCGGATACCTAGTGCAATGGAAAGACACCGGCGAAGAATTCAGCGACACCCAACGCCGAGCCACCGTCACCAACCCGCGCCACCAAATTACCGGACTTACCATCGGCAACGAGTACACGGTAAGCGTCGCAGCGATCAACGCAACCGGCACCGGCCCTGCAGTGACCGGGTCGCTGCTCCTAGCCGAGAGTCCGGGCGCTCCCCGCGAAATGATGATCGAACCGGGCAACCAGCAACTCACCGTAACCTGGCAGCCACCCGCCGACGACGGCGGCTCGCCCGTGACCGGATACCTAGTGCAATGGAAAGACACCGGCGAAGAATTCAGCGACACCCAACGCCGAGCCACCGTCACCAACCCGCGCCACCAGATCCCTAGTCTGGACAACGGCAGCACCTACACAGTCCAAGTAAGGGCCGTGAACCTCACCGGCACGGGACCGCCGGCCTCAGAAACGGGAGTGCCCCTTACAGTTCCTGGACCGCCCACAAGCCTCACCCTTCGTTCCACTATGGGAAACCTGCTGGTGTCATGGGGCGAACCCGCCGACGACGGCTCGCCCGTGATCGGATACCTAGTGCAATGGAAAGACACCGGCGAAGAATTCAGCGACACCCAACGCCGAGCCACCGTCACCAACCCGCGCCACCAAATTACCGGACTTACCATCGGCAACGAGTACACGGTAAGCGTCGCAGCGATCAACGCAACCGGCACCGGCCCTGCAGTGACCGGGTCGCTGCTCCTAGCCGAGAGTCCGGGCGCTCCGATCTCGCCGGTCGTCACAGCCCGCAACCAAAATCTAGCGGTCAGGTGGCAGTCGCCCAGCAACGAAGGCTCCACACCAATATCGGAGTACCGGGTGCTGTGGAAAGGCGCGGGCGAAGACTACGACGACTCTGCGTGCTCGCATCGGCGGGTGACAGTTTCCGCGAGCGGAAAACTGCTCGCGTACATCGGCCCTCTCCGCAACGGTGACTCCTACGACCTGCGGATCATCGCTGTCAACGCCAGGGGGTCGGGCAGCCCCGCTGACACATCAGGCACACCCGCTGCGATTCCTGGCCGTCCCCTAGGTTTCGGAGTCTTTTCCATAGACGGCGGCCTGCACCTCGCCTGGGACACACCCTGGAACGGCGGCTCCCCAATAACCGAATACCGCATCCAGTGGAAAGGCACAGGCCAAGAATACAGCGAAACCGACCGCCAAGCGACGGCCACCGCTACATCCAGAAGCCACGAAATCACCGGGCTCACCAACGGCGCCAAATACACCGTGCGAGTAATCGCCCTCAACGCCAACGGTTCCAGCGAAATCGCCGAAACCACCGGCGAACCGGGCGACGCTCCAGGTCCGCCCGCCAACCTTAGCATCCCCTTCGCCCATGCGGTTTTCAACCTTACTAGTTTAGAGTTCGAATGGTCGGCACCCACCGACCAAGGAGCGTCGCCAATCATCCGATATTGGCTCAGTGTGCGTCGCGGCTACGAAAGCGACTACAGCAAGCCCGAGTTCACCACCGGCCTCGACCTCGAAATGGACATCTCCTGCGTCTTCACTATCCGACTTTGTTACCGGACTCAACACTTCGTTCGGGTCAGCGCCGTCAACGCGCAGGGCGTCGGCCCGCCGATAGTGAAGGAATTCAGGCCATCCACGTGACGCTTAATGAGACAGGAGACCGGGCAGTATCAGGCCGAGAGCCGTTGGAGTGGAGCAAGCCATCCTCGACGACCATCGGGCTTCGAGCGGCGAAGTTGGGCTGAGGATTGCTGGAGTCGGTGCTGTCGGCGGCGGTATTAGGCGCAGGTGGGTGGTTCCAGCGCTACAGCCCATGAGGCATATCCTTCGTGGGCCAGTTCGGCCCGACCTTCGTGGCGAACCGCGGCATTAGAAGAGTCACCGACAGCGGAGTGTATGCGTTCGGCGTGCTGTCCTCATCAATGCTCTCCCTTCTGGCGGTACACGCGGGCGGAGTGTGGGTCAGGCGAACGGTTGGCGAACACTCCTCCACCTTGGCTGCCCTGGTGTTAGCGACGGTGCTGTTAGGAGTCGACTCTGTACGTCTCTGGGCCGGTCGGTCTACCTCCCTCGGTCCACTACGGCAAACCCCATACGACTGGCGCCTAAAGGGCCCACTGGGCGTACTCGCCTGGGGCCTCGACACCGGCCTACCCATGTCGACTGTCAGGACCACACCCCTACCGGCGCTGGGCGTGATCCTGGTGGCGACAGGACACGGCGACCCAATCCACGGACTCCTCTACGGTCTAGGAGTCACTCTCGGGGTGCTGGCCGGCCTGCCAGCGCTCCGCTCCGACAAGCGCACCGACCGGGTGATAGAGCGTATACACAAGAGGCGCACAGAACTCCGTCCAGCGAGGCTCGTGTTGGTGCCCGGTCTACTGACGGTGGCCGCACTCGTGGTCGCTCTGGCGGTACCGCGTTAGCTTTGTCGGAGATCGGCGGGCGCGCCCATCACGAAGCCTCTAACCACGCCCAGTCGAGACTCACAGGTGACCGGCACCAAGCGGCATCAGCCAGTTTGAATCTACCTTCTCTGGAGGACCGTAGCTTCATTGTTTGGAGTTGCCCCGTTTTTGTGGACGGTTTTCGGTTTGAGGGTTCAGTGGGTGTTTGGGGGGTTCCTTTCGTAGTTGGTGGGTGATTGGTACCCGAGGGTGGAGTGCCGTCGGGTGGGGTTGTAGAAGCCTTCTATGAAGTCGAAGACGGCGGTGCGTGCTTGTGTGCGGGTGTGGTAGGTGTTGCGGTCGAGGAGTTCTGTTTCGAGGGTGGCGAAGAACGACTCGGCGACGGCATTGTCATACGCGTCTCCTCGGCGTCCCATGGAGGGTACGATTCCGGTTTCTTGGCATCGGTTCCCGAACGCGGTTGAGCTATATTGGCTGCCCCTGTCCGAGTGGAGAAGCACTCCGTTGGGTTTTGCGTTGTGAGATAGCCATGTCCAACGCGTCGGTGACCAAAGGGGTGGTGAGGTCTGATCGCATGGACCATCCCACCACTTTCCGTGACCATAGATCTATCACCACTGCCAGATACAAGAACCCGGCCTGGGTGGGAACATAGGTGATGTCGGCGGCCCAGATTCGGTCAGGTCCCTGGGTGCGGAACCGGCGCTTCGCTAGGTCCGGCGCCGCCCGTTTGGCCGGGTCGCGGCGAGTAGTGGATATCCGCCGGCGGCGGTGAACACTCTCGATATTGGCCTTACGCATGAGACGGGCCACTCTTTTGCGACCCACCCGCACATCCTCAGCGGCGAGTTCGGCGTGTACCCGAGGCGCGCCATAGGTGCCCCGTGACCGGTGATGGATCTCCACTATCCGGTCTCTCAGCGTCCGGTCGGTCTTCACCCGATCAGAGGTGGGACGGGAAAGCGACGCGTAGTAGCCGCTGGGAGAGTGACACCCAACAACTGGCACATGCGCCGCACCGAATAGACAGCCTGGTTTGCTTTCACGAACCCAAACGCCTCCGCGGGGTCGATCCGGTCTCCTCTGCGAACCAGGCCGCTGCTTTTGCCAGGATCTCCTTTTCCTCACGCAGAATCCGGTTCTCCCGACGCAGCCCACCCAGCTCTTCCCGTTCGGCGGTGGTCAAACCATTCCTTTGGCCATCGTCAATGTCGGCCTGGCGGACCCAGTTGCGAATGGTTTGATGGGAAGGTTCGAACTCCCGGCTCAGTTCCTCGATACTACGACCGGCTCTGACCAGGCGAACCATCTCCGCCCGGTACTCCACCGCATACGGTGCTCTCGATTTCGACATGAAACACTCCTTCCGGGATAAGAATCCCAAATCTCAGAGTGATGGTCCACCAAACCGGGACAACTTCAACCGACTACTCGAAAACCCACCACCAACACCCCAAACCCCCTAAACCCGCCAAACAAGACCCCCACCCCAAAATCCCCGATTTGGAGATCATAGAAGCATCCTTATGGCGTATCGCCACCACCCGGATGCGCTGCCATCAACCCACCATCGAATACACCCACCGCCGCCAAACCGAGAGCAAAACCCGCCGGGAGATCATCCGCTGCCTAAAACGCCACATCGCCCGAGAGATCTACCACCTGCTCACCAACCCACCACCAACACCCAACGGCGCCCTCCTACGCACCCAACGCCACCACACACAGATCACCCTCACCCACGCCGCCACCGCCCTCCAAACCCACCCCAACCGCATCTCCCAACTCGAACGAGGCCTATACCACAACCTCCACCTCGCCACCCAATACCAACAATGGCTCACCCAACAAACGATTTGACAAAAATAGGAGCATCATAGGAGCGTCACACCACGTACGCTGGGCGGTTGATGACAGTTCCGTTGGTACGGACCTTGACGATCATGGCATCTATGTACAAGAGGGGATAACACCCGTCAAGCGGCCGGTTCTACCCAGTCTGTGAGCTCCTCAACAATCCCGTCGGTGACCTTGGACACCAACGCCGGCGACACGTCCACTGGAGTTCCCCCGTTTTTGCGGACACGTATTCTGTGATCGTATGAGAGGCTGTTTGGTCTCTCGGAATAGGAGGTATTTGTATGCCTGCTCCTTATCCGGAGGAGTTCCGGCGTAGGGCCGTGGATCTGGTCCGCGAAAGTGACGAGTCGGTTGCGGCGATTTCTCGCCGGCTGGGGATTTCGGTTTCCGGTTTGCGAAGGTGGGTGGCCCAGGCCGAGATCGACGAAGGCCGGTCTGTTGGGGTGTCCACCGAAGAAAAGAAAGAGTTGACCCGTCTGCGGCGGGAGAACCGGGTGTTGCGAATGGAGCGTGATCTGCTCTCTCGAGCCGCGGCCTTCTTCGCCCAGGAGAACGTACTCCCGAAATGATCTATGAGTTCACGGGTGGCGGAGAAGGCGGGTTTTCCGATCAGGTTCATGGCCAAACAGTTGGGAGTGTCCACCTCGGGGTTCTACGACCGGGTGAAAACGTCGGACCAACCCCTCACAGCGTTGGGTCGACAACGCCAGGCTCACTGAGACCATCGGAACGATTTATGAGCGTTCGCGAGGCACCTAGGGGTCACCGCGGGTATGGGCCGAGCTACGCCACGGTCTGGGTATCCGGGTGGGACGCAAACGGGTGGAGCGGCTGATGCGCCTCGCCCGCCTAGCAGGTATCACCCGCCGAAAGGCCACCTACCGGCGCAAGACGTCAAAGGGTCAGGTCGCGGCTGACCTGGTAGAACGACGGTTCTCGCCGACCAGAGCAGACCAGCTGTGGCTGGCGGATATAACCGAGCATCCCACCCGTGGCGGCATCGTGTATCTGGCAGTGGTGATGGACGCCTGGAACCGGGAAGTGATCGGCTGGTCCATAGCCAACCACCTGAAAGCAGAGATCGTCTGTGACGCGTTCGAAATGGCGAGGTGGAAACGGCGCCCCAGACCCAACTCGGGACTGGTGCACCATTCCGACCACGGAACGCAACCCAATACACATCCTGGCGTTTTGGGAAGACACTTCGAGACGCCGGGATCCTCAAATCCATGGGAACCGTCGGTGACGCCTACGACAACGCCGTCGTGGAATCGTTCTTCGCCACCCTCCAAACAGAACTGCTGGACCGCCAGAAATGGGAGACCCGCCACCAGCTGGGCCTGGCAATCTTCGAGTACATCGAAGGCTGGTACAACCCCGAAAGGAGACACTCCTACAACAACCAACAAAGCCCCGTAAACTACCGCCACCAACAACAACTGGTGGCATGAACACCAACCAAAACAGTCCGCCAAACCGGGGGAACCTCACACGCCGTACATGCGTTTTTAGTTCCAAGCGGATATCACGAGTGGACAGGCCACGGGCGTACAACGCCACGATGTTGGAGTTGAAGCGTTCCAGGCGCCGGGCGCCCTTGGGAACGATCCTCGGTTCGAACGTAGCGTTACGGTCCCGTGGAATGTCCAAATCCACCGCGCCGATCTTTAGTCAGCACCTGTTTGGGAGAGGACCCGTTACGGTTGTTACCCGTACCATGACCCATCGGATCACCGGACTCATAGCCCAGATGATCGGTCATCTCCTCAGCCAAAGCACGTTCCAGAATCCGCTTGGTCAACTCGGCCAACACCCCATCAGGACCCAGAAGGTCCACACCACCAGCAGCAGCGTCCGAAACCACCGCCTCCACCACCTCATCAGACACCACCCCAGCAGCCACCACAGCCGCCTCCGTCACATCATGTTCAATAGGCATCAAAACACTCTCCCCCTAAAGTCGGGGCGGTTCAGTCGAGGATGGTGGTTTGGGGTTTGGTCGGGTTTGTTTTTTGTTTTTCGGGCATGCGGTAGCCGAGGCGTGGTTCGTTGAAGATGTAGGTGGGGTTGTTTGCGTCGTCGCCGAGTTTGCGTCGTAGGGTTTTGATGGTGGTACGGATCGGTCCCGAGTGGCCGGGGTGTCCGACCCCCCAGACTTGTTGTAGTAAGCCTTGGTGGGTTACTAACTGACCGGCGTTGGCGGAGAGTTCGTAGAGGAGTCGGTACTCGATGCCGGTTAGTTTCAGTGGTCGGCCTGCTAGGAATGCTGTGCGTTGGTCGTAGTCGATGGTGAGTTCTTTTAGCCGGTAGGGCTCGGACGGTTCTTCTGATCTTGGGGTGGTTCGTTGTCGTAGTGCTGTTTTTATTCTTGCTGTTAGTTCTGTGGGTGAGAAGGGTTTGACGATGTAGTCGACCGCGCCGGCTTCGAGAGCGCGTGCCACTGTGTGGTCTCTGCCGTAGGCTGACAGGAATATGACTGGTAGACCGGCTAGTTCGGGTTTTTCTCTCATCAGTTCGATTCCGTCGGTGCCGGGCAGCATGAGGTCGAGCAGCACGAGGTGGGGTTTGTGTTGCTGTATTAGACGGTTTAGTTGTTGGGGGTCGCCTGTAACGGTGGGTGCGTAGCCGGCGTCGGTGAGCGTGTCGCGGAGGTACCTGAGTGTTTGGGGGTCGTCGTCTACTGCGAGGATCCGGATCCGTTTGCTGCCTCCCCATTGCGGTGCCGTGCGGACCGGTCCGGTCGGGGCGATGGGTGCGAGTTCGCTGACCACGGGAAGCGTGAAGGTGAATCGAGCGCCGCGGTCTGGTCCGTCGCTTTCGGCCCAGATCCGGCCTCCGTGGGCTTCTACTATCCCTTTGCAGATGGCAAGTCCAAGACCGGTCCGGGCTAGTCCGCTTTGGTGGTGGTTTCCTTCGATTCGGGAGAACTTCCTGAACAGGTAGGGAAGAAGGTCGGGGGACAGGCCTTTGCCTTGGTCCCTGACAGAAAAGGCGATGTGGGTTCCGCTTTGTGTGGCAACGACTTGGATGGCTGAAGGTTCGGGGGAGTGCCTCGCGGCGTTGGACAGCAGGTTGGCGAGCACTTGGATTATGCGCCGTCTGTCTGCCATGACTCGGGGCAGGTCCGGTTCCAGGTCGATGTGGATGCTGTGTCCGCTTGCTCCCACGAGGAACATGTTCCTTGCTTCGTCGATCAGGACGGCTGCTTCCGAGGGCGCGGGGGACACCGACAGGGCGCCGGTCTCGAGACGGGCCATGTCCAACAGGTCGGTGATCAGGCTGCTCAGGTGGTCGGCCTGCTGGTCGATGATCCGAAAGAAGAGGACCATCTCGGCGGGGTCCAGCGAGGGGCCGGACCCGATCAGGGTGGCCGCGGCGCCTTTGATGGATGTGAGCGGGGCCCGCAGTTCGTGGCTCACCATCGCGAGGAACTCGGCTCGTAGCCGCTCGAGTTCCTCGAATGGTGTCATGTCTTGGAGGGTGATCACGAAACACTCGACGTGGCCGCCTTCCGAGCGAATTGGTGTGGCATTCATCATGGCGGTGACGCTGCGACCGTCCGGTACCTTGAAGACGACTTCCTCGGCGCGTATCACTTCCCCGGCGCTGATCGCCTGGGCGGGCGTTATATCTCGGAGGGAGAGTTCTGTGCCATCGGCCCGTACGACAGTCAGCACCTCCCAGAGTTGCTCAACGGGACAGTCCGGCGGTTGCAGATCGCCAAAGATCCGAGCCACTTCCTGGTTGAACGAAACCAGCGTCCCCGCCGTGGCGTCCAGGACGACCACCCCCACTGGTGAGGTGTCCACCAGAGCTTCGAGGTCTGCCCTGGCGCGTTGTTCGTCCCGGTGTTTGCCAGCGTTGACGATCACCAGGGCGGCCTGGGAGGCGAACATTACGAGGGTCTCTTCGTCTTCACGGCTGAACCCCGCACCGGGCTGGCTTTTCGCCACGTAGATGTTGCCTACGCTCTCTCCGCGGTGGTGTAGGGGCGCGGCGAGGAAGGCGCTGACCGGTGCGGGTGGGCGGAACTCGGTAAGACCGACCGATCTGGTGTGGCTGCCCAAGTCACCGACCCTGAGCGGTCCGGGAAGGGCAGTGAGGTAGGAGAAGAAGTCCAGACCTTCCGGTACTTCGAGCAGTTGTTCGGATTCTTGGGTGGTGAGGCCCGAGACTAGGAAATCTTCCACCTGGCCCGAACTGTCGACCGTGGTTATCAACGCGTAGCGGGCGTCGGTCAACTCTCGGGCGTTGTCCAGAACTCTTTGCAGGACCGCGTCAAGGTCAAGGCTCTCGTTGATACGCCGGCTGGCTTGGGACAGCCGGGACAGACGTTCCCGTAGGGCCTGGTTCTCTTTACGGAGCTCATCCGCGCTCTCCATGTCCTTACCCCCTTTTCTTCAGCACAGTAGGTGCCGAGCCGCAACGCCCCAGGCATTCCGGGCTTGACCGTGTTGGTTGGGCAAATCACAGTACGGTGGAACGCCGTTCCTGGTGCAACCGCCTACGAAGTAGAACACCGGCCCTGCCCGGGCACCACATGCCCAAATCACGATAACGGATGGTCTTCCACGCTCACTCCCACTAACACTAATCTCACCATAAACAAGTCTTGCACGCGAACGTCTATTTGAAATCCGGGTACAAGCTGTCAACTCAGGTGGCCTGTCAGGCTGGGCAGAAACCGTTCTTGCCTACACCACGCCGCCATCAGCCCGCAGAGGAGGCAAGATAGGACCCGTTCATATTTTGGGCTACATCCCATCCCGTACCTACAGTTATACACTCTGCCTGAACGGACTACCGGCAGATCTCCAATCAACAGATGACATAAACGAAAGACAACCCTCGATCGATGCAATAGTAGAAGGCATAGCTAGCTGGCCACTTGCCTCTAGCATGCTAACTGCCATCAAGGTCAATGAAGTAACCCACCAGTACGAATGCCAACCGCTACGCAATGATCGGACAACCAGCACTGTCGAACGCGTAACCGTTCAAGACATGATGAGCCGTTGTGGGGATTTGCTCGGATGCGCTCTATACCGTTTTGACAATGATGCTACAATTTCGACTTATGGTGAGATTAGATATGCCAAGTTAATGATCAGACAAGATCAGAGCAACGTAATACCACGAGGGCGTTCTTGTTCGAATTTTTATCGCCTTGTAATACATGAGGCAGGTCACGCCTTTGGTCTTGCGGATCCGCCAACGGATAGTGGAGCTGAGTCTTCTATAGACCAAGGCTATGTTACGTGTTCTCCTACCAAATACGACATAGCGGCTATCAACGCAATATATCAATCCCGACCTTGAAACCACTGAGAAAGGACACTGTCATGAGGGAAACAATGGCAAAGCAACCGAAACTGTTAGCGTTGTTAGTGCTACTGGTTATGGTGCCAGGTTGCCAGTCGGTATCAACCAATAATGATCCGGTCAGCGAGGAATCTGTCACTACTACCGACTCTACATTGGATTTGGCTGGCCCAGCCTATCTGGAGGGGACTGTCGCCCCTTGCGCCCACTGTCCAGCCTATCTGGAGGGGACTGTCGCCCCTTGCGTCCCAATTGACAGGAGCGCTATAGATCCCTGCGAACCTGGAATGCCAACCCAGGTTGGACAAGTATTACAGAGTGCCTCACGGGGTCTCCCAGAGCCCCTCACAACTATAACCGACTTATTATTGGGAAGGTTGAACCCAGATCAACCAATGTATCCTTCATTAGTACCACATATAGTTATCCGGGGAACGGTGCGGCCGGATAGTTTCCTATGTGATGACTACGAAGTCAGACCCCCCGATTTCACCAACGAAAGACTCAAACGGATTTCTGAGGTATACGTTCATGTGCATTGCTTCGCTGATTTGAGGGTGAACGAGTATTTAGTGGGTGAAGGACCTCCTGAACTGACGGTGTCACTCCATAGAGAATCGTTGTTTTTTCCCAGGGTGGACGGGTTTCGGGAAGAATTCATTTTGAAATATGGTGGCGAAGAGGAGTGGGTGGACAAGGTCTTGGAATTCCCGGCTCAGAGAACCGCATCGGTTTATGAAGGGAAGGAACTCGTATTGTTTCTCCGAATCCCCACTATTACCTTAGAAGCATGGGGTACGGAGTTGGGGTTGGCTGTGTGGTTTGTTCAGCGGACTGATGATAACCCGCCTAGGGCTGTCTACCAGAACATAGAGTTGGCGTTCACTTCTGAGGAACGGGCTCAGTTAGACATGCCGCTGGCTGAGTTGGAGCGGCAAGTAAGAGCGGCGTCAGCGAACCGCATCGCATTCACTGGGGGGCCTATCGGGAAGGCGTCGGATCTGCCTATGTTGGTCACCGACGCTAACGACCTGCGCACCTACTACGAGGATCCGAGCGTGGGTGTGTCTTATGAGACCGACGCGCCAGCACTGCCTCCACCGGCACCCGGCGAGGAAGAACCCCCCGGCCCACCCGGCAACACCGGAGGGGGAACCACTCCGAACTCCACACCAACACCGGGCGACGATCAACCACCCAACACGGTTCCCTGAGAACGCTGAGGGACAGGATTTCTTCGGTGCTGGTATTCGACTGCACTCGAACCGTAATCAGAAAACGTCACTTGTCTAGGTTTGATACCCTGAGTTGCTGCCAGAACTCTTTGGGGTCGTGAAAGATCGCCGGACTGCTGGCCGGGATCGGGGTGGTGTCCTTCATCACCGCCAACATAGCCGCGTTCTTTGTTGAATCGGACCAGGAGCTCGACCCTGCCGACCGGCTGAGTATCCTCGAGCAGGGCCAGGAGCGTTTGGGAATTTCGTTGGAACAGATACAACCCCTATTCGGTCCACGCTTGTTGGGAGAACTCGATCCTCTGCCTACTCCGCTGAAATGTGGAGCCCTCCCGGTTTGAATGTGGAGTCCTATGTGGAGCCCCTACTGCGCCGCAGGTCAAGGCTGGTGGCCCACAGGCCACCCAGACCTCTGGTCCATTTATCTCAAATAAGTGGGCCAGTTAGGCCGTTTTTTCCTGTTTTTGCCCGTTCTTGGGGGTTTTCTGTTGCCTATCGGGCTGCTGTAGGGAGGTTTTGGGTGGGCTGGGAGGTTTGGGTGCGCCGGTTTGGGTCTTTCCGGGCGCGCTAAAGCCGACAGTAAGGGTTACTGTCGGCGCCGGGTACGGGCTGTGTGCCTAGGAGGCTGCTGATTTATTCGGGGTGATGCTTGGTTGTGGGGGGTGGTTTGTGGGATAATTTGTGGGTATGTTGGGTAGTGAACGTTTAGATCGGCAGTTGTTGGACACTATGGCGGTGTGTGGTGATCTGGTTCCCGAAGGGTCGGTTTACCGGTTTTTGGCGGAGCATCGTGGTCGGGTGTTCCCTGATGGGTTGTTCGAGGATTTGTATGGTGGTCGGGGTCGCCCATCGATACCGGGGTCGGTGGTGGCCACGGTGATGGTGTTGCAGGCGTTGGAGGGTTTGTCTGATCGTGAAGCGATCGGACGGTTACGGCGTGATATCGCGTGGAAGGCCGCGGCGGGTCTGGGATTGACTGATCGAGGGTTTCATCCTACGGTGTTGACTTTGTGGCGGGCGAGGCTACGCCGCAGTGAGGCGCCGGAGCGGATCTTCGACGCGGTTAGAAAGGTGGTGGACCAGTCGGGGGTGTTGTCTGGTCGTGTCAGGCGGGTGTTGGACTCTACGGTGTTGGATGATGCGGTGGCTGGCCAGGACACGGTGACGATGATCACCGCCCAGATTCGTCGGTGTCGCCGTCTGATTTCCCAAGCGCGTGGGGTGGTGTTGTCCCATGATTACGACCAAGGGGGCAAGCCTTCCTGTGATTGGGCGGATTCTGACAGCCGTTCGGGGTTGATCCACAGTCTGGTGTCCGACGGGTTGGCAGTGTTGGATGCAGTCGCCGACACCGACTTGGACAAGCGGCAGTCAGAGGCAGTGGGTTTGTTGGGGGTGGTGGTCGGCCAAGATGTGGAACCCGATCCCCAGCGGGAGGGAAAGTGGCGGATCGCCCGACGGGTGGCTTCGGATCGGACGATTTCGGTGGTCGATCCGAGGGCTCGTCACGGTCGCAAAACTTCTTCGCAGCGTCGGGACGGTTACAAAGCGCACATAGCCGCAGAACCTGACACGGGAATCGTCACTGCCTGTGAGATAACAGGGGCCACCACAGCCGACGGTCCGGCGGGTGTGGAACTGCTGGACGGCGAACCGTCGGATACCGAGGTCATCGCCGATTCCGCTTACGGGTCGGGAGAGGTCCGCGCCAAACTGAGGGCGGCTGGTCACCGGGCCATCATCAAACCCATCGGGCAGCGTCGTAACCCTCGGCTGGGTCCTGACCAGTTCACCCGCGACGACTTTGTTATCGACCACGACCAAAACAGGGTCACCTGCCCGGCCGGTAACACCGCCACCATCGGCACCAAAGGACAGGTCAGATTCGGTGTCGTCTGTACCGAATGTCCCCACCGGCGCCGATGCACCACCAGCAAAAGAGGACGCTACCTGACGATCCACCCCCACGATCGGCTGCTCACCGAAGCCCGACAGCAATGGAAACAACCCGAAACCAAAACACGTTACAACCGTCACCGGCCATCAGTGGATCGGATCATCGCCTGGGTGGTAGCCAACGGAAACCGAAAACTCCGATACCGGGGCATAAAACCGAACCGACAACAACTCCACACCCGAATCGCCGCTATCAATCTACGACGGCTCATCAACCTCGGCCTCCACCACACCCCCACCGGCTGGGCCATCAACCCCACCTAACCAACCGACACCCACCCTGAAGGTCCCCCACAGGCTCTCTTTGCCAGAAACAGAACCCATACCAAAAACCAAACGCCTCACCTCAGCACACCAACACCCCACCACCAACCCCAATACTCAGCAGCCTCCTAGTCGGGCGGTGCCCGTGGGGTGAGGCTGTCGGCGAGGATGTTCCTGCGGGTCGGCTGGTGACTTTTGGGCCTGGCCGGAGGGGCGGGTTTTTCGGTTTGGGTACTTTCGACCGTGAGGGTTTGTTTGAGGTTGTGGGCGATGGCTAGGGCCAACACGCCGATGGTGTGGGCGGCGAGACCGAAGGAGCGGCACCATCCGGCTTGCAGGCCGCCTTTGTCCTTGATCATGGAAAAGGTTTTCTCGACGGGGTTGCGACGTCCGTAGCTTTTGTCGTGTGCGGGAGTCCCGTAGGGGATGTCTTGGTAGGCATCGAGCAGGTCGGCTGGGATGATGACAGCATCGTTCGTCTTCGATGGGCAGGAACGGAGCGGCTTTGTTGGGAATAGCGTCAGGGTTGCGGGTTTGGGCTTTGGTGGTGACCCTCCCGGCGCACTGTGAACAGCCGAACTGTCCGCCGCCGTTGTCGAGTTTCCGGTTTCGTGTCCACCGCCACAGGGCACGGTTGACGTATCACTCGGTCAGGTCTTCGGGTTTTGCATCTTCGGACGGGATCTGCATGTATTCGGGCAGTCCCGGCGGAAGGAGGGTTCCTGTCGAGTTGAGGAGTCGTTGGCCTTTTGTTCCGACCTTGATGAACTTGGGGTTGCCTGGCCAGACTGCCTCGGCGACGGCGATGTGAGCGTCGTAGCCGAAGAACGGGGCGGAAATGAACCCCTACGGCTTGTCGAATTCCTCTTGGCCGGGCTCAGATTCTCAATACCGGCTCATCGTTACCACTGAAACGCCGCATCCGGTCATAGTTGTTGCGGAGATCTGCCTCGACAACCCATGTAGGCTGATTGCCGGATTCAACCAGCACGAGCTTCGGCGGGTGCCCCCTACTCTCGCTCAACTCGAGGTAGTCCGAGTCCTTGGTAGTGATGATGAAATCGAAATCCTTTGCATAATTCCAAATCCCCGAATCCCCGGTCCGGTCAATGCCTAAGGCAACGACATGTGCAGAATCGGGGTAGAGATCCGATAGGAGGCGAGGCAACCGCGGAGAGAGGTTCTCGTCAAAGAGCAGCTTCATGCAGGATGGTTGGGAACGGCTACGCTCTGGCTAGGTGGCCGTTGGACGCGTACGCCAGACAGGATAGTCCCACTCGGAAAGAATGTCTTCCTCGGTCATGCCGAAGGACATTTTCTCGAGGATGTCGCTGACCGTGATCCTGGTTCCGGCGATACAGGGTTTGCCGAATCTCACCTCGGGATCAAGTGCTATGTGGTTCCAATAGTCAATATGGCTATCAGGCATGGACTCTATTCTATTGGATGCTGGTGGGAGTGGATGTCCCGATCAACCCTTGGTGCTTCCCCAAATGGGTTGATCGGGCACCGCCGAACCCAAATGTGGAGCCCTCCCGGTTTGAATGTGGAGACTAATGTGGAGCCCCTGCGGAGTCCCAGGTCAGAGGTGGTCGCCCACAGGCCACCCAGACCTCTGGTCCAGTTATCTCAAATAAGTGGACCAGTTAGGTCCTTTTTCCTGTTTTTGCCTGTTCTCGGGGTGTTCTGCTGCCTGTTGGGGTGCTGTGGGGGGTTCTGGGGTGGGCTGGGAGGCTTCGGGGTACCGGTTTGGGTTGTCCGGGCGCGGCAAAGCCGACAGCAGTGGGGGCTACTGTCGGGGGTGCGGCAAGTGTGCTAGTCGGGCGGTATCCGTGCGAAGAGGCTGTCGGCGAGGATGTTCCTGCGGGTCGGCTGGTGACTTTTGGGCCTGGCCGGAGGGGCGGGCTTGTCTGTTTGGGTTCTTTCGACCGTGAGGGTTTGTTTGAGGTTGTGGGCGATGGCTAGGGCCAACACGCCGATGGTGTGAGCGGCGAGACCGAAGGAGCGGCACCATCCTGCAACTTGTCCGTCGTCGCACCCGGTCAGGTATGATAGGAACATGAGCCAGACTCTCCCCGTGGTGGTGGATTACGACTCCTTGTTCTCTAAGGTTGCCGAGGTTGTCAGATCCAACGCCAAAGGTGCGATCAAGGCGCTGCTGTTCGGTTCGCTGGCCCGTCGGGAGGCCAACAAAGACAGCGACGTTGACCTTTTGCTCGTCTGGCCTGCCGATGGCGATGCGGACTACCAATGGGAAGCATCCATGGATCAGATGTTCGGCCAGCAAATGTGGAGCCCTCCCGGTTTGAATGTGGAGTCCTATGTGGAGCCCCTGCGGAGCCCCAGGTCAGGGGTGGTGGCACATAGCCAGGTCGTGGAGTTCCACAATGACACGCATAGGAACCCAGTTTGGTTCCCCACCCTCCCAAGCATCGCTCAAGTCTCTTGGCCGCTAGGCATCAGCAAGTCTCTGTAGGAGCCTGCTGTCTTCCTCTAGGATTTCACGGGTACACTGGCGGTATTCGTCAGGAGTAGGAGGAGTGCTGCGCAACGGAAGGCGCTGATCTGCCCTGTATTGCCACTCCTCTTCCGGTGTTCTCCCGTTTGAGCACACCAAATCAGGATCCCTTGCTGCCTCTGATCGCATGATCCATGATGGTAACAGAGGGAAATGACATAGGCAAGCAGCTTAGGGTCCTAGTTAGCCGCGGCTCTCTTGTGACAGACAACACCGAGGGAACCTGGTGTGTGGATAGACATCCTCCAATAGGCGAGGTAGTTTGTAGGAGGGCATCTGGTCAAGGAGAAGCCTCACGGGCTGGGCGGCCTCTGAGGCACCATGGTTTCGTCAGCCAGATAGCTGTAGCAGGCTAAAATGTCCTCACGGGTCAGTTCGGGGAAGTCGTCCAAGAATTCTTCGTGCGTCATGCCTGACGCCAGATACCTGATGACATCAAATACGGTGATTCGCATGTTTCGGATGCAAGGCTTCCCGAATCGCTTGTTGGGATCGATAGTGATGTAATCCCTATGATCCACGGGCTGGCGCATAACCACCACCGTCCTCTTTACCGCATCATCTCCCCGCATCGTAGCATTCTCTGGAGAAGAGGAAAGATCGGTTGCGACTGTCTGATACGCGTATGTGGTTGATCTGGGTACATCCCTACTCGCGGCGCACCGTCACTGTTGGGAAACGGTTGCCAATTGGGCTGTCGGCGTAGACTTGCGGGCCTGGCGGCATCGAAGGTTGGGTTCTTGGCGCCGAGCACACCACCCCGAGTCTGCCCGCCCCCAAATTTGGGTAGTGGTTCAGTTTGACTCTCTGGCCTGCGGCGCTACCTCTCAAAGTGAACCGCTACCCGGAAACGAGGCATATCCGTACGGGGATGTCGGTATGGCTATCGAACGATTACCGGATCCGATACTATGTTGAGGCCACCCCGTTTCACAACCTGGTGGCAGGCAGTGGAGCGAAGTATGTCTCTCGGTTTGCAGATGCTTTACCGGAAGGTGTCGTCAGTGATTTCGTTGAGTGCCTAGAGAAAACACTGGTCCGCATTGATCCCAGCAAGAAGTTGCATCTGGTGCCACGGGTCGATTTACACTTTGCCGAAGTGCCTTGCTATGACGATCCTTATCCCATCACGCACTATAAGGGCCTTTTTTGGCCCCACCCTCTCTACGTGGAGGTGCTCTTTCTTCCCGAAGCCCTGGACCGGGGTGTCACTGAAAACCAGATCAAGTGGGTGATGGAACACGAGCTGAAAGACTTGTACGCCATCAGGGAAAACAAACCGAATTCGGATTTAGATGGGATTTATAAGACGGTGGCCACCTACGCGTCTGCCTTGGTGCCCAAAAGTGGTGGTGGAATTGAAATAGCGTTGAGGCAAAACCTCAGCGATGAGTGGAAGGAGAAGTGCAGGCAGCTTCAACAATGGCGATCTCAATGTCTCGTGTTTCATGCCTTGTGGCTACCTCGGTCTTCCTTGCGGAAGCGGAAGGAACCCAGCGGAAAGCGGTGAAGGTTGGGGGTGGGGCGTTTTAGGGGAGCCTGATGTACAATGCGCTCAATCAACGCTACATGTGGAGAGAGGCGGGCTTGTCAAAGGATCGGGTGGCGCACTGTCCACATTCAACTAGATCACAGGTTCATTAGACAGGGCTGTCGCCCGAGTAGCGCTGGTGTGCCCGCACTGCCAAATCGGCTGATTCGTGAAGAGCCTGCAAATGATCTTCGTTCAACTCTGTCCCTGGGGGCAAGTGGCTTACCGCCCCATTGGGGTGCTGTACCCTTATTCCCCACTCTTCGTAGGAAACGCCTTCGACGTCCAATGGGATGGTCGCGTCTCTCGCTGGTTTCATAATTCGCATTGTAGTACCGTGGCCCCGAGCGTTAAGAGCTCCTTTGGCTAAGAACTTCGAACATGCAAGCTTCGGGGGCTCAGGCCGGATATCTGTACCTGGCAGTGGTGATCGACCTGTGGTCACGGAAAGTCGTGGGATGGTCCATGCGATCAGACCTCACCACCCCTTTGGTCACCGACGCCTTGGACATGGCCATCTCACAACGCAAAACCCTCGGCTGGAAGACCCCCGCCGAGACCCTCGACGAACACCTACACTCTCTCAAACAAGGCAGTGTTGCGACGACCCCTTGAACCTGGGCAATACAGCTCCCCGAGCGCGGGGGACCGAAGGCCGGGAGCGTCCCAGCGCCTGGCGGGCGGCTCGTCGAGCGTCCAGCGCGTCGGTTTTGGCGCCGTCGCGGGTCGGGTAGGGATGGTTGAACTCTATTACCCACTCACCAGCAGCGGAATCTCAGGGCAGCAAGCCGCAAGCCGCTAGCTACTTCAACCGTAAGAAAGCCCACCAGGCAGCCGCCGCAAGAACCCAGAACAGCACCATGTGCAACGGGGAACCGAAGAACCAGCCGAAATTTGCTGCAATCACTACGAAAACGACGAGGAGAGGGATGGCGGCTACGGCTTTCCTGATGATGCCGGAAGGGTACCCGCCGGGGCGGTAGGTTTGTTGACATGTCCCGCCACCACAACTGAATCGCGCCGCGTTTAGTAGAGACTTAGGTGTAGCGGCGAGTGCTGGTCACCTATAGAGGGTTGGAAGTACAGTGGGGGGTCTTGGATTCCCCCGGGTCGGTCGTGCTGTTTATCCATGGATAGTCCTCCCATGAACCCCTTGGGCGGTTCTTTGTAAAGAGGGCGGTCTGAGCTGTAGCGCTCCGCTCTCATCCGTCGGCGAGTTCGGGATGGGGTTCTCTCGCATCAAACCATTGTCGCAGGCGTTCAGCGTGTACGTATCGGGCGGCGGTGCGTTCAGCCAAGTGCTGGAGGCGGTCGACTGGGCCGTTGGACATCAGATTCCTAGGTAGTCGGCCCATTTTGCATGAGGTCGGTTCTGCCTTTGAAGAGGTCGGTGTGGAGGCATGGGTTTCTGATGGTGTGGGCTAGGGACATTTCTATTTCGAAGTAGTCTTTTCCTTGCTCTGTGGCCCAGTTGGTGAAGGTTGTTCGTATTCCGTGGACCGTGGCGTCGATTCCGTTGTTGCGGAGTAGGTCCGAGAGGCTGCTGGAATTCATGATCTTTCCTCTGGGTGAGGGGAATATCAGTCCTGTGCGGTCTCTGTGTTCGGCGGCTTTTTCGAGTTCCCGCATCGCCTGTTTGCTGAGGGGTACCCGATGCTGTTGTCCGCTTTTGACGTGGTGGCCCGGTTTGGTCCAGATGTTTTCGTAGATTTCGTCCCATGTGGCTTTTCTGACTTCACCGCTTCGGGCTACGGTCAGAAAGGTGAACTTGAGGGCGTAGAGGGCTGGTCGGTAGGGTTTGTACGCTAACTGGTGATAGATGCGTCAGGACCGGCGTACCGGAGCAGAGCCCATTGCCACCTGACCCATGCTTTCAAGAAGTAGATCGAGCCGTACGTCACATTCATGAGATCAATCGTAGGTCTCGCATTTGACCGAGTCGAGGATCTCCTGCCAAACGACGCAGTGCGCCTTTGAGGGGAAGCAGCCCATGTTCAAATAAGGGGTAGTCACCTTGGGATCGGTAAACGCTTCTCGGCGTCAACGCAGCCTATCCCTGTGTCCAGGGCGTTTGGAATCTGCCCCATGATGTTGCGTTCTAAATGCCGATTCGAAAAGCCCCTGCGGCCGACTTCTGCCTCGGATCCCGCTCTTCCTCCTCCGTTACAGGATGTGCCTGTTAGCTCACCTGCGCCTAGGAACGGTGTCGGAGAATACTCGACTGGAACCCCTCCTCACAGCGGTCTGAAACACCGAATCTTTTTCATCGGCATCACAGCAGACATCAGGACTCACCAAGTATCCGGCTACCGGACCCTTTAGAGGTGGATCCGCACTCCCTCGGCTAGACCAACCTCCCCACTCGACCACATCAGACCCACAACCTGGTCGTTAACCCAAGACGTAGGGCACCGCCCTGGGGACGGTCAACTACCACCCGTTGTCAGCTTTCTCCCATACTTCGCTTCACGGATTCGGACGCCAACCCAGTTGCCAGGTCCGTAAGCCACGTCCGGTAGCCATCCTTTTCTAGCATCATCCGCGCCTTGTTCTGGTCGATGGAGTTCCGCTTGGCCCGAAGGAAGTCGTCCACCTTCAACCCCGGTATCTCCTCGGCTGCTTCGATGAGCCGGCTGGCGCCTTCGATAAGCCGGAACGAACCGTATATCGCCCTCTCATCGAGGCTGACACGGGCGGAGGTGACCAGGTAGAGGATGAAGTCGAAGAGAGGATCGTTGTGCTTGGCTTCGCTCACCGTTTGTCGCTCCAATCCTGCCCGTAGAGGTCGTGGTGGACAGTGGGGTGGAAACCCTTGACGGGCTTGGGGTGATTCGCTACGGGAATCCCGATCGCCATCAGGACTTCGGGCCTTATGTGGTCCGGAAGGCCAAAGATGGCTTGGACCACCTCCTCTGTCCAACTCGTGACTTTGCATACACCGATCCCGAGTGTGGGAGCGGCAATAGTAATGTAACCGGCCGCGGCGCCGGCGTCGAGCCGTGTGACGACCTCAACTCCTCGGGGCCCCATGACTTCCGCAGCCTTTTCGAGGTCGCTGCAGATAACGATGACAGCGGGTGCGTTGTTCACGAAACCTGGACACGCATGCCGCACCGTCCGTACCAGCCGCGGGTCGGTGACGACGATGAGATGCCGGATACCCGGGCGGGCTACCTGAGCTCGGCTGGCCGCGTAGACAATTCGATCGAGGACATCAGCGTCCGGAGGTTCGGAAGTGAAGACGCGGTGCATCCGGCGAAGACGCATAGCTTCGAACACGGTTTCTGCCGAGCTGCTACTCGTATCGGGTACGCTTTCGGTCACCGGGCACTATGCTACAGCCACCGAACGTCACCACCGAGACACAACGTCGAAGAAGCGAAAACCCGGCCTGTGTCTGGGTCGTCGCGATGGTAGCGGTAGTAGGATTTGAACCTACGACTTTGGGGGTTATGAGCCCGACGAGCTGACCAGGCTGCTCCATCTCCCCGTAGTTTGAACCGCGTATTCTCCCGACGGCGCTGGTGTGCGTCAGATTAGCGACGGCAGCAGAGACGACCTTTTACTAGGTTGGTTGGCCGGTGGCACTGTAATGTGCCGCCACGCAAGGAAGAATTGGGTCTCAGCGTCGTTCATCAAGGGGCCATCGTAGTGACGCGCCGAAACCGCCGGTCACATTACCAACAGACACGAGCAAGCGGCTGTATTAGAGAAGTGGTGCGCCCTCTACCTTTTCGACAGACAGTCGGTTAGTTAAATCGGAACGAAATCGCACACATAGGTAACGTAATCATCAGCACCCTGATAATCGCCACATTCCATGAGATCGATCATAGATTTCCCCCCCCAAAACGCGGTGATCCTTCCTCCATGCCTTCGGGGCGAGGGGTACTATCAACTCCGTTGCGGATCATATTGGCCACCAGTTGGTCTATATCCACTGTCTGACTGGCTTGCGGATGAGGATCGCATGATCTGTCAGTATAACGAAGACACCTAACAGGAGACCCCAAAATGAGGGCGGGCAGGCGCTATTTTTCGAGGCTTCGCTATATGTTGGGATTCGGGTAGGGAAGGGGTCGTTGGATAGGGTTTGAGGCCATCCGTGGATGGTTGGAGGGAACAGCGCACATGACGAGGTAGCAGACGCGGCGCGCAGGTTCGAGGCATCGGCTAAGCGGCAACGTCGACCTGGTGCTGCTATTGGCTTGAGGCAAAACCGCAGATCGGAGATGTCGTCAGTCGTCTTGGTGGATATGTGGAATCCAAGTCCATATCATTGGAGGTGGCCCCGCCGAGAGAAAGGGTTTTCTCATGGGTTTTTGGGAAGGTTGCGACGCTATAGAACGAACACCGGGTAAGGTGAGCGGCACTTGGGTTATTAGCGGAACGAGAATGCCTGTTTCCACGCTGTTTTCCATCCTCCAGACCAATAACACCCTCGATGATTTCCACAGATGGTACCCAGGAGTAATGGTACCCAGGAGTAGACGAACAATTGGTCCTGCGATTGTTGGATCACATAGAGTCGTCGCTGCAGGGCACCCCAGGAATGGGTTCGCAGACCAGAGAAGCCTATTGATACCTAGCGGGTACCCTTATCCAAAAGCGGGACGGAATTGGGAAGAAGACGCCGGTCCCAAAAGGGCAATCGCGCTTTCAGAAACAAGCGATAGGCTAGTAGGGATTCTTCCCGCATGTGATCGGGGATTCCGCACTGCTCGATGATCTCGTCGGGTGTAAGGGTGAGCAAATCGACCCGCACAAGATCTCCTGTGATTTTGTGCGGTACGGTCACCTTGCCGTTGGGTGGGTTTTTAGCTACCACATCCTCGTAGTAGTCCCAATCGGCGGGATAGAACTGGTCAAGGCCTTCCTGCGCCTCCCTGATGGCTTCATCAAGTCCAGCCTGCGGCTGAGTAGCCGATACTCCGCCGTTCCACCTCAAGACCATGTGGCATTGGTAGAGTGATGGCCTCGCTACTCGAAGGTTCTTGCCGATGGGGTGTCCGATTAAGCGTGAAGTCCCACCCATCCTCGAATTGTGGAGCCCCCTCGGAACACCCTTGCTAAGCCGCAGGTGAGAGGTGGTGTCCAACAGCCCACTCAGCCTCCGCTCCACTTATAGCATGGAAGAAAGTCCCAATTTGGATAGTGAGTGACGCTTCACATTGACGCGGGATGCGGATCCAGCGTCTTTTCCATGGCGGTTGATGGCGTACCGACGCTCGGGAGACGAATGCGAGAGTGCAGGTATTGTGAAGCAACCAGAAGAGCCTGTCTTGAATCCGCGGCGACTAGGGGCTACCGGGTACTAGCGGGCGGAACGACACGGCAGCTTCCCCATTCACGCTAACGGTGTATCTCTCATCCGGCTCGAAATTGGAACCTAAGGGAACGATGGTTTCTAACACCGGATAGTCCTCTGTGCAGGCAACAAGCGGGTCGGCGACCTCGTGATGAGTGATGGTCACCTCTATTAGGTTCGCTGCTGGCCACCGGATTTAGTAGCCGTTGAACTGAGAGCACTCACTGCCCTTCGGCATTCCGGAGACAACTTGCAGTTGATGTCGGGGCTGTGCGTCGTCCAAAGACACGACCTGCATGCTTTCAATGGGTGATTCGGCGATGTATGTGTATCCGAGGTCCGGGTCCGGCAGTGTGAATGTGGTGGTTTCCCGGTCGTTGACAATTATCCGGTAGGTCTGAGCGGGTTCGAGGAATGTGCCAATCGGCTCTACGGTATCGAGTTCCACAACTTGTTCGTGGCACGGGATGGCCCAGGGGGTAGGCGGCGGCTGCATGAGTGTTACTCGGGCGATGATGTCAAATCCGTCAACCTCCAACCCTTGGCTACCGGGGCGGGCACAGCCCTCCACGGTGGACTGGTTATAGACAATTCTTAGGAAATGTTCCTGTTCGTTCGGAATCAGGTTCGCCCAAACCACGCGGACGGGGGTTTCTACCCAGGTCCGCCCATCGGACCCGGAATCAAGATCCTCGACCAGATCGGGTGGGGGCTGCACTAAGACCAGGACCATATCCACCCTGTCTGGATCGCCCTGGGTGATCACCTCGTGCACCGTATCGTTGGTAAAGGCAAGCCGCCCATCGGACTCTACGATGTCTGCGCTGATCGAGTACCTGTTCCTAGGGCGGATGTCCTCGCTGCTGTAATGGACCTCGAACTCAATCGGGATCTGACCCGGACCTGAAATGGTTTGGCGCGCGATGAGCGGTGCGGCGCCGTCGGCATAGGACACATCCCTGAGTTCTACCACGAGGGTCGCATCGGGAGTGAGTGCCAGCCGCTCCCTGTAGGTAACCGTACCGCGTACCGACGCATCGGGTTGGCGGCCTGAGGGCAACTCCAACGTCTCCTTGGGCGGCCCGGCCTCCCTCTGGCAGGCCGCGGCAGTCAGGAGCGCAACCAATAAACCCACCATGGGCAACAGCGGTTTTCGTTTTCATCTCCACTCACCGACCTCGGCGGGAGGGTTCAGTCATATCCATACAAGACGCAGCGCGGCCGTTTTGGTTTCCGAACTCTTCGTAAGTGCAGCGTGGAAGCACTGCGGTTGGAAAGAAGGCCGAAAACTCAGGACATCAGCTTGGCCAGACGCTCTTGGACCGTGGCATGGTGGGCGGGCTTGACCGGGTTGGGGAGCTTCTTGAGTTCCGGCACGACCAACTCGCGGAGGTCCTGAGCTTCCTGAGGGAGTGAGGTCGGATCCCGCCGCAACATCGTCGGTGTCCCACATTACGGCCAGACGGAACCCGTAGTCGGCCACCGCCCGATCAGTAAAGGGGTAAACAAAACCAAAAGTTCTTGTTCGGGTGGTGGTTGGAGAGGGGCCAAATGAGGGTTCAAGGGTGCTGTGTAAGGTCGCCCGGAGCCGGAGGGGTGTGGTCAAAAGGTTGGTGGGTTTGATTTGCCATGAGCGCTTTCTCAGGGGTAGAGGCGGGGATTTTAGTCCGGTAGCCTCCGGAATGGCCGAAGGGTTGATGCTTGGCTCTGCTCGGTTTTGTGTTTTCATCGGATGCAAGCGGGCAATTGAGTGACATCTCATCGGGGTTGAAGAATTGGGAATAGATAATGCCCCCAGGCCTCCATCACCTGACGCCTGTCTTCCACAGGGGCCAAAGCAGGCCTGACTTTATCGAAGGTGTGTTCCAAACAGGCCTCCGCAACCTGGTGGAGCACCCCTATTTCCGCGCACCATTCCCTGAAGGTGCTGCGAATACCGTGCGGGACGAAGCCAATTCGGTTCTCTCGGAAGAGCTTGCTCATTGTCGACTTGGAAATCGCCAGTCTCCGGCGTGAGGGAAACACCAGTCCCACACCGCCCGTGTGTTCTCGGGCCTTGTGAAGAACCGATAGGGCTTGGTGGCTGAGGGGCACTTTGAAGTCCTCCCGGTTCTTGGCGCGATTGGCCGGTATGGTCCAAGGGGCTTTGGCAAGATCGATTTCGTCGCATCTCGCTTGTCGGACTGCATGGCCTTTGTTGGCCGTCAAGGCCAGGAATCGGACGGCTGCCTTGGTCGCCCAATGCGCCCTGGACCCTTCGATGATCTTCAGAACTTCCCCGATCAGGCTGTGATGCTGGGCTGGCATGTGCACGGTTCTGACGGGGTTCGGTCCAAGTCCGTCCCGGATCCTTTCGGTCGGTTCCCGTTCGATGTATCCGTGAGCTATCGCCCATCTCATCACTGCCCTGATTCGCTTGCAGAGGAGGCGGGTGCCCACTCTAAACCCACGTTTTCCAAGGGGTTCGCAAATGTGGAGCCCCCTCGGAAACCCCGACTAAGCTCCAGGTCAGGGGTGGTGGCCGACACACCACTAAGGGCTCCTGGCGAATATTCGCCTGGTAAGTAGGCCATTTAGCTCAAATAATGCTGTTGTTGAGTGGTTTGGCGGCTGTGTCAACCGTTCCGGCGCATTGCGGGCAGAGAAATTGAATGCGGCCGTTATTGAAGTTTTGGTTGGGTTTCCACCGCCACAGGGCACGTTTGGTGTACCAGTCCGCCCCCCAAGCCCGAAAAGCGATTTGCAAATCATAGAAGCATCCCGGCCACCATTAGAATGTCCACCAAACAACCTGAGGTAGGGTCTTCTACATGTATCGGATTTTCCCCGCCATTGCCGCCGTTTTAGTTCTGACGGTCTCCGCTTGTGGCACCGCCGCAGACCCGCAACCGAGCGCTGCTGAGCCAGAGCAGGTCGCCCCAGCCACCACTGCCGCCCCAGCCACCACTGCCGGACTGGAGCTGCGCTCTGAAGTCGAGAGCGGCGTAGCGGCGCTCCTGTCGGTGGACAGACCCGAAGGCGTCACCGACGACCAGATCGCCTGTGTGGCCGAAGCGTCAGCAGCGGCTCTCGACCAGGACCGGCTCGATCCGGTACTCGCGGCCCTCAACGGACCGTCGGATTCAATCTTCCCCGTCGGTCTGGTATCAGACCTTGAACGAGACCGGATCCTTGACGGTGTGGTCGAGTGCCTGCCGTGGTCCCAGATCGTCTTGAACTCGATGCTGGGCGCCGGCGACGTTCCACCGGGTGTGCTGGAATGTGCACAGGCAGCGACCACCGACATCGACACGGACAGGCTCACAGCAGACATAGCGTTGTTCGGCGGGGATCTCATCGCCGTCTACAACCTGCTGATTCCACCGGATTGCGTGCCTGGCGTCGAAACTAAGGTCCCGGGCCTAGACGACGCCGACCAGCCAACCAGCTCAGCTGGGAGGCTGACCGCAGCGCAGCTGGTAGCGGCAGGGGTCTCGCCCGAGAGCGCCGCGTGTGTGGCGGCACAAGTCGATGCCATCAACGAGACCCTCCCTCAGGGAGCCGACATCGACGAGCAAGCGGAACAAGAGATGGTCGCAGCGATGCTCGGTTGTCTCACCCCGGAGGAACTCGCCCTCCTGAGCGGCCCAGACGGCTGACCCGCTCGCATGAAGGCGGGTTCGGGATGAGCGAGTGTGTCCAAGGTTTGCACAAACTGTTGGAGAGGTTCAGCGCCGAATCTGGACCCGATTCTGTAGTGAACAAGCACCGACGAAGGATGCTCGTGTGGTAGCGGCCAGATCGCCCCACTGCTTGGCGGCGGTAGAAGGAGGTAGCATGATGCTCTCGCTACTCGAAGATCTTTGCCGAAGGGATGTCCGACCGAAAATGTGGAGCCCCCCTGCGTTTGAATGTGGAGCCCCCTCCGAAACGCTCACTAAAGTCAGGTCGGGGGTGGTGGCCGACACCCCACTCAACTAGAACAGCCTCCCTTTCCCCGCTATAACTGTTACTCAGCGAATATCAGTTGTGTGTTCTTGGGTTTTCGGCGGGGGTGAATCGTACCCGGTTTGTGTTGTTTGTCGGGGTGATAAGTCCGCCTTCTTAGGTTTGTGGTCGTCTTTGGGGTGTGTCGGCTGGGTGTGGTGTTTATTGTGGAAGGTGTGAAGGTTTCTATGGGTCGGGTGAGTGGGCGTTGATGGCTCGGTGGAGATTGTTGGTTGTGGGGGTGGAGGAAGTCCAGGTTGATGATTCCCAGTATGGGGAACCGGAGGCGCACGCCTTGTGGGGCGTGTGGCGGGAAGGGAACGATCATGGCTTACCGTAATGTAGAGGAATGCCTTCGGTTGGCGGAGAACCTGACCACTGCACCGGACGTTCTTGTCGAACTGGCCAAGCACGGCAATTGCCGTGTGCGGGCCGTGGTCGCCGAAAATATGAACACCCCACCGGACACCCTGAAAGTATTGGCCGAAGATGACGACTGGGATGTGCGATGGGCGGTCGGTAGGAACCTGAACACCCCACCGGACACCCTGACATGGTTAGCGAAAGACCCCGATTTGGATGTGCAGTGGGACGTTGCTGGTAACTTGAACACCCCACCGGCAGTGCTGGCGCTGTTGAAAGACGACGAACATGAGATGGTGCGTTGGGCGGTGACTAAAAGCAGTTCCCGGTCAGTTTGACGTGAAGGGCTCATAGCCGCAATGGAGATCGTCATCACTGGTTCGGCCCGAGAGGCTGCGGTCGTCGCCGCCGACGCTTTCGAGCGTCTCCTGTCCGGCACAGATCGTCCCGTTATCGGCTTGGCCACGGGCAGCTCCCCACTTCCCACCTACCGCGAGCTCATCGAGCGTTACCGCAATCGGAGGATAAGTTTCGCTCGCACGCAGTTGTTCCTGCTCGATGAGTACGTGGGTCTTGACCCCGAACATCCACAGTCATGCCGAAGCTTCATCCAACTTGAGCTCATCGACCATGTGGACGTTCCAGCGGGCGCTCTGGTCGCTCTGGACTGCGCCTCGGCGGATCTCGCCACGGCGGGAGAAACCTACGAGCGGCGCATTGCAGACGCCGGTGGTATCGATTTGCAGGTGCTCGGCATCGGCGGCAACGGTCACATTGGATTCAACGAGCCGCCGTCCTCGCTTGCGTCAAGAACACGCCTGAAAACACTTGCCGCGGCAACCCGCAAAGACAATGCCCGCTTCTTCGGTGACGACCCGGACATGGTGCCCCGATATGGGATCACCCAGGGCATCGGCACCATTCTTGAGGCTCGCCATATTGTGTTGATTGCCACCGGTGAGGCCAAGAACGGGCCGATCGCCAGGGCTGTGGAAGGACCGGTGACTGCGATGGTGCCAGCATCCGCTCTCCAGCTACACCCCCACACCACTGTCATCGTTGACGAAGCTGCCGGTGGGCAACTGAAACATGCCAACTACTACCGGGAGACGCATCGCGACAAACCCGCTTGGCAACATATCTGATCGCGGCAATCCATTTGGCGTTGAACCGTTTCCGCTGCTGTGCTGGTTGTCGTCATTGGCCATCCCCGATGCGATCCCCGTTCCGAGCTGGGGGCTTGGCCGGTGTCCGTCCGACGATCCGCCCTAGGGGCGTTCAGTTCGCGCCGACCTTGGTCTCTCTTGGCCGCGCCGATATCGATCTCCGTGACGGTGATCGCCTTGCTGGTCCCGATTGCGGACCTTCGGCAAGCCTCGCCGTAGAGATCGGCCAGGATGGAGGTTTGGGATGAAGTCGTGCTCTTTCGTACCTGCCGACCTGTTAGGCGCATGCGGTGAAGCAACGTCTTCGGGATGCCTGGGCTGACTGAACTCACCACTTGTTGTCAGTGGACGGGGGTCGGTAGTCGGAACCGAGCGTCCGCCATATCAGCGGAACACCAGGCCGGTAAGCAAGGTGATGGCGGCTTGGCGCATCGAGAATAGTCAGATGCGCCGGACCCCCCGGCGCAAGCCTGCCGACGTCGCTTCGGCGTAGCGCGGCGGCGCCGCCGGTGGTGACCGCGGCGATAGCTTCGTCGATCGTCATGCCCATGTCGCGCACCGCCAGCGCGATGCAGAACGAGATCGAGGTCGTATAGCTCGAGCCCGGATTGCAGTTCGAGGCGATCGCCACCTGAACTCCGGCGTCGATGGCGCGCCGGGCGTCGGGGTAGGGCTGGCGGGTGGAGAAGTCCGCCGCCGGGAGGAAGGTGGCAACGGTGTCGCTGGCGGCGAGCATCTCGAGATCGCCGTCAGACAGGTAGGTGCAATGGTCGACGGAGGCACAGTCCATCTCCACGCCGAGCCGGACCCCGGGTCCATAGTCCAGTTGGTTGGCATGGAGACGCAGACCCAGCCCTGCGCTCCGCCCGGCCTCGAGCACCGCCCTCGATTGATCGACGTCGAAAGCGCCGGTCTCGCAGAACACATCCATCCAGCGCACATGAGACCGAACGGCATCGAGCATAGGTCCGCAGACCAACTCGGTGTAGTCGTCGGCCCGTCCCCGGTACTCGCTCGGTACCACATGGGCTCCCAGGAAAGTGGTCTCGGTAGTCACCTCGGCTGCAAGGGAGGTGGACAGGGCTTCGGATTCGACCGATAGCCCGTAGCCCGACTTGATCTCCACTGTTGTGGTGCCCGCCTGGTGCACCTCGGCGAGCCGCCCATGGAGCGACGCCCTCAGGGACTGGCGGTCCGCCGCGCGGGTGGCTTCGGTGGTGATCCGGATCCCGCCTCCGTCGTAGGGCTCACCGGCCATGCGCCGGGTGAACTCCTCAGCCCGGTCACCCGCGAAGACCAGGTGGGTGTGGGAGTCCACGAATCCCGGCAGCACACACCGACCGCCCGCGTCAAGGCGTTCGTCGGCTAAGGCGCCGGCTGGGCCGATGGCGACCACTTTGCCGCCGTCGACCACTGCGGATGCGTTCTCGATGATCCCAAGCGGTCCCTCTCCCAGGTCGGGGACGTTGGTGATCAACTCGGCGATGTTGTCGATGACGAGGGTCATGAGGTCACCACCTTGGGGATGATGGAGTCGAGTTCGGATCCGACATCGATCGAGACATGGGTCCCGCCGACGACAATGGGCCTTCCGCCGACCACCAGATGATGTACATCCGCGCTTGAGGCAGCGAAGATCGCCGCAGCGAGTGCATTGGCGGCGTCGGTGCCGGCGAGGCGCGTCGAGTCGAGACTTATGGTGGTGAAGTCGGCCAGCGAGCCCGGTGTGAGAGCGCCTCCCTCCCTCCACCCCAGCGACCGGTAGCCGTTGGCGGTGGCCATCAAGGCCAGGGTTTCGGTGGAGTGCACCCCCCGTTCGAGTTTGGTCACTCGCTGGCCCAACTCGACGGTCCGAGTCTCCTCGAAGAGGTCGATGATGGCGTGGGAGTCCGAGCCCACGCAGAGGCGGGCGCCGGCAGCAGCGAGCGCTTCGCTGGGGCCGATGCCGTCGGCCAGGTCGCGCTCGGTTGTTGGGCAGAGACAGCAGTTGGCTCCAACCTCGCCGACGAGGGAGACGTCTTCTTTGGAGGCGTGCGTTGCGTGGACCAGCGTGGTGTCGGGACCGAGACCCCCCGTGCCGGCTATCACCGCGATCGGGGTTCGGCCATGAGCCTCGAGGCACCGCCGGTTCTCGGCCGGCTGCTCGGAGACGTGGACGTGGAGGGGCGCGTGGTTTTCGGCAGCCCAACGCGCCGCGATCCCAATCGACGTCGGATCCACAGCGCGCACCGAGTGCACCGCCGCGCCTACCGCGGTATTCGGACCGCAGATCGTGGCGGCCAAGTCGTCCATCCGATCCGCCCATTCCTCGGAAGAGCCATCAGAGAAGCGGGCTTGTTCCGGTCGCAGCGGTGCGTAGCCGGATGCCGCGTCGGAGGCGAAACCACCGTGGAGGTACAAGGTGTCGAGGAGGGTCAGGCGGATACCGGCCTCCTTGGCTGCTGCCGCCAGAGAGACCCCCATCGCGTTGGGATCGTCGTAGGCACCCCCGCCGGGACGGTGGTGGACATAGTGGAACTCGCCCACCACACCGATGCCCGCCATAGCCATCTCGGCGAAGGTTGCCCGGGCAAGTCGGTAATAGTTGTCGGGATCGAGGCCAGCCGCGACCCTGTACATAAGGTCGCGCCAGGTCCAGAATGTGCCCCGCTCACCCTGAGTGCGGCCCCGTAGAACCCGGTGAAACGCATGGCTGTGTGCGTTGGCCAGCGCCGGTAGCGTCAACCCTCGCAGCGGTGTAGCTCCCGCAGGAGGAGCAACTTGGTCGGATGTGATAGCGCTGATGCGACCGTTCTTGACTTCGATCACGACTCCCTGTGTGGTTCTGGGACCACCCAGCCAGGCCAGCTCACACCAGTATCTGGTCACGATCCGATCTCGGCGACGAAGCGAGTGATGCGCTCGACGAAGGCGTCGTGGTGGTGTACCTTGAACTGCTCCCATGTACTGAGCGTTGTGGGGTCGATCCGATCGACCACCAGGATGCCGTCGAGGTGGTCGCACTCGTGCTGCCAGGTGCCGGCGGTGAGCCCTCGCACGACCCGGTCGTGGTCGATGCCCGCTCGATCGGTGTAGCGGACCCGCAGGTTGACCGAGCGGACAAGCTCGCCTCTCAACGGCACCGACAGACATCCCTCGTTGATGATCACTTTCTCGTCATCCAGGATCTCGAGCTGCGGATTGATGGCCACTGTCAAGGGCACAGAGGGCTTGTAGGGGTAGCGAGGGTTGTCGTTGACCTCGATGGTGAGGATCCGGACGGTTTCTCCTATCTGGTTGGCCGCTATGCCTGCCCCGTTGGCGTGGCGCATGGTGTCGATGAGGTCGTCGATGAGGCCCTGGATACGCGAGCTGGAGATGTCCGCACGCGGGACCGGCGTCGTCTTTGTCCGCAATATGGGGTGGCCGATAGAGAGAATTCGGCGGACAGTCATTGTGTTAACGGCGCGTGGTCGAGGGGGGACCGGGCTTTAGGATGTAACATGTCGATGCCTCCATCTCGCAGAACTTCCAGTGAGGCTCCGTGGATAGCTTCAAGTTGGCTCTCCGAGATAACCGACACCGGTTGGCAGGACAGTTGCGGGTGGCGGAACGGCCGCTGGGGAAGGGTTGAGCCGCGAGCTTCGACATCCGGTCGGCGCCCACCCTGACAACGGCTGTCGGCCACTATCGCCGGGTCTTCTCCGACATGGGTATGCGCACTCCGCGGTCGGCGGCGACCCGGATGGCCTCGTCGTAGCCGGCGTCGACGTGTCGCATGACCCCGGTGGCCGGGTCGTTGAGTAGGACCCGCTCCAGCTTCGCCGCTGCCAGATCGGTGCCATCGGCGACGCACACCTGGCCGGCATGGATCGACCGGCCGATTCCGACGCCGCCACCGTGGTGGATGCTTACCCACGACGCTCCCGACGACGTATTGACCAGGGCGTTGAGAAGGGGCCAGTCGGCGATGGCATCGCTTCCATCTGCCATGTCCTCGGTCTCGCGGTATGGCGAAGCTACCGAGCCGGAGTCGAGATGGTCGCGGCCGATGACGATAGGGGCGGCCAGATCTCCCGATCGGACCATCTCGTTGAACCGTAGCCCTAGTCGATGGCGCTCCCCATAACCCAGCCAGCAGATCCGAGCCGGGAGACCCTGGAAGGCGACTCTCTCGCCCGCCAGTGCTATCCATCGGGCAAGAGCTTCGTTGTCTGGGAACTCGTCGAGTACCGCCCGATCGGTGGCGGCGATGTCTGCCGGGTCGCCAGACAAGGCCACCCAACGAAACGGCCCCTTGCCTTCGCAGAACAGCGGGCGGATGTATGCAGGCAGGAATCCGGGATAGTCGAAGGCGCGGTCGTAGCCGCCGAGCGCGGCTTCGGCTCGGAGGCTGTTGCCGTAGTCGAATACCTCCGCACCGGCATCGAGGAAACCGACCATGGCCTCGACGTGGGTAGCCATGGCCAAGCGCGACCGCTGGATGTACTCGTCGGGCTTCCTTCTACGTAGCTCTGTGGCCTCTTCAAGCGAGAGATCGTTGGGGACATAGGTGAGGGGATCGTGGGCCGAGGTCTGGTCGGTGACTATGTCGGCCGCAACCTCGTCGGCCAGCAGGCGAGGCAACAGGTCAGCGGCGTTACCGACCAACCCCACCGATAGGGGCCTTCGGGCCGCAACCGCCTCTTGGCAGCGACGGAGGGCATCGGCGTAGTTGTCGGCGACCACGTCCAGGTAACGGGTCTCGACACGGCGAGCCGCTCGTTCGGGATCAACCTCGATGCAAAGGGCTACGCCGTCGTTCATGGTGATGGCCAGCGGCTGGGCGCCACCCATACCGCCCAGTCCGGCGGTGATGGTGAGGGTGCCGGCCAGTGATCCAGCGAAGCGCTTTCGGGCGATGGCGGCGAAGCATTCGTAGGTTCCCTGCAAGATGCCCTGGGTGCCGATGTAGATCCACGAGCCGGCCGTCATCTGCCCGTACATGGTGAGGCCAAGGTGCTCGAGCCGTCGGAACTCGTCCCACGTTCCCCATTCGGGGACCAGGTTGGAGTTGGCGATGAGGACCCTGGGCGCCCACTCATGGGTGCGGAGGATGCCCACCGGTTTGCCGGACTGCACGAGCATGGTCTCGTCGTGGTCGAGGGTGGTGAGCGACCGGATCATTGCGTGGTAGGCGTCCCATGACCTGGCTGCCCGGCCCGTACCCCCATAGACGACCAAGTCGTCAGGTCGCTCGGCGACGTCGGGGTCGAGGTTGTTCTGAAGCATCCGGAAGGCGGCCTCTTGCGGCCAGCCGCGGCAGGTCAACGATTTGCCCCTCGGGGAGCGGACGCCCCCCTGTGGTGCGCTTGAGCTATGTTGTCCGATGGCGGTCATGGTGGCTCACAACATTTGCACGGTGGGTCGTTTACAAGTCCGGGCTGCTTGTTGCCATTATACCGATGGTGCATCTATGCTGTCGATTACTAGCAACGCTTTTCATTCAATGAAATCAGTCAACCTCAGACCCGATCGCATGGCTTCCGATAGGCCTGCATCCAATGGCGAGTCCCCATCGACCCTGCACAAGTCACGTTCGGCGGAGCGGGTGCTCGCCTTACTGGACACTGTCATCACCAACGGGGCGGTCACCCTCACGGACGCGGCCGCCGAGGCTGATATACCAACCAGCACCGCCTTGCGGCATCTACGGCTTCTGACGAACCGGGGCTATCTGGTACGGGACGATCGGGGTCTGTACTCGGTCGGACCCGCGTTCGTGCGTATCGCTGTGGCCTCTTTCCAGTCGGGTCCCTACGCCCGACTCATGGCGGTGGCCCAACCGGGCCTCGAGCGTTTGGCCGAGGTCACTGAAGAGTCTGCGTATCTGGCCGTGCGGGATGGAAGCGAGGCGGTCTACATTGCCACGGTCGAGAGCCGGCGGGCCATCCGTCACGTCGGCTGGGTAGGCAAGTCGGTGCCACTTGAGGGCACCGCGGTAGGTGAGGCTCTGCTCAGCGAAGCGCCGGTGCTCGGCGTTCGGTCGAAGTCGGTGCTCAACACCGGCGCAATCGAGCCCGATGTCACCGCCGTGGTGGCGCCCATCCACGAGTCGGCAGGTGTGATCGGGGCCTTCTCGGTCCTGGGTCCTGCCGAGCGGCTTGTCGGGGAGCGCTTGGAGATTGCAACCGCGGCCGTGGTAGATGCCGCTGAGGCTACGTCGAGCTCTCTTTGCAGGGCTAAGTCAGTACGTCCATGAGTGTGGAGCTCGAAGGTCCCGGCGTAACAATCTCCGATGTTGTTGCGGTTGCGCGCCGCGGGGAGCAGGTTCATCTCAGCGATTTCGCTATCGAGCGGATGTCCGTTACTCGCCGGATCGTCGAACACCTGGCGGAGGGCGACCCTACCTACGGTGTCTCCACCGGCTTCGGCGCCCTGGCCTCCACGACGATTCCCACCGATCGACGGGCTGCACTCCAGCGTTCCCTGATCCGCTCCCACGCAGCAGGGATGGGGTCGGCTGTAGAGATCGAAGTCGTTCGGGCTATGATGTTTCTGCGGACGCGGACCCTGGCCCTCGGCTTCTCGGGGGCGCGACCGCTGGTCGCCGAGACGCTGGTGCGGATGATTAACGCGGGTGTCGTTCCCGTCGTCCCCGAGCATGGCTCCCTCGGTGCCAGTGGCGACCTGGCGCCTCTGGCCCACGCGGCGTTGGTCCTCATCGGTGAGGGCGAGGTCCTTACCGACGTGGGCGTAGGCGAAGGCCGGGCGGCGATGGCTCAGGCGGGCATCGAGCCGGTGGAGCTGGTAGAGAAGGAGGGCTTGGCGCTCATCAACGGGACCGACGGGATCCTGGGCATGCTCTGTCTTGCGGTTCATGACGCTTCTGTGCTCCTCACCGTCGCCGACATCGTGGCGGCCCTCAGCGTCGAGGGTCTCATGGGTACCGACCGGGCATACGCTGCCGACCTCCAGGCGCTCAGGCCGCATCCAGGTCAGGCGTTGAGCGCCGCCAACCTCCGCGTCGTGCTGGCGGGATCGCCGATCGTCGCCAGCCACCGCACCGGCGATGTTCGGGTGCAGGACGCTTACTCGATCCGGTGCACCCCCCAGGTTCATGGCGCGGCGCGCGACACCCTGGGGTTCGTGACGGGTGTGGCGGACCGGGAGCTGGCGTCGGCCATCGACAATCCGATGGTGCTTCCCGACGGCCGGATCGAGTCGTGTGGCAACTTTCATGGGGAGCCGGTGGCAATGGCGGCCGATTACCTGGCGATCGCCCTGGCTGAGGTCGGCGCTATCGCCGAGCGTCGTCTCGACCGGTTGCTCGACTCCAACCGCTCCCACGGTCTACCTCCTTTCCTGGCCGCCGACCCCGGTGTCGACAGCGGCTTGATGATCGCCCAGTACACCGCGGCTGCGATGTGCGCCGAGAACCGCCGTCTGGCCGCCCCCGCAGTAGTCGATTCGATCCCCACCTCGGCCATGCAGGAGGATCATGTCTCGATGGGCTGGAGCGCGGCCCGCAAACTTCGCCGCGTGGTCGACAACCTGCGTCGCATCCTGGCCATCGAGTGGGTCACTGCGGCTCGGGCCGTGGAACTGCGCGCCCCCCTACTGCCGGCTGATGCCACCGCAGCGGCCGTAGACTTGTTGCGGACCCGGGTTCCCGGACCTGGTCCCGACCGTCCCCTGGCGCCCGAGCTTCTAGCGGCTGAGCAGCTGCTCGAAGAAGAGACGCTGGTGAGGGCAGTCGAGATGGTGACGGGCCCTCTCAGCTGAGGTCAGTGGTTGATGGCGTTGTCGAAACCTGCCTGGTAGGCATCAGCCAGTCGCGATCGACACCACCGCAGACAAAGACTCGTCGCTGGTCAGCACGCTCCATTCACTACTCACGAGCTGGACATCGCTTGGATACCGATGAGACCCGAACGTGTGACCTTCGCTAGGCTTCCGCAGTCAGGATGTCCGCCAACCGGTCCGCGCCGATGCTCCCGCCGCTCAGAATGCAAGCAACCGGACCATCCCGCTCCTCCCTGAGGGCGGCCGCCAGCGACATGGCGCCGGACCCCTCAACCACCAGCTTGTTCCTCAATACCAGATGAGCGATGGCCCTGCGGACATCGGCTTCCGAAACCAGGACGACCCTGTCGACCACAGAACTCACCAATGGGTACATCTCATCGACCACCACCGGCACCATCGTGCCGTCACATATCGTTTCTCCTGTTTCGACCCATCTCGGTTCACCGGCGTCCAGGGCTGCTCGGAGAGAGGGACAGGCCATGCTTTGAACTCCTATGATCTCTACGGCCGGTCGGAGTTCTTTGATCACACTGCCTATACCAGCCACCAATCCGCCGCCACCTACGGGTATATAGATTGCCGTCACCTCGGGAAGCTCATCCAAGATCTCGATCGCAATCGTTCCGGAGCCCGCCAGCATCGAGGGATCCCCCCAAGGGTTGAGGTAGCTGTAAGGCTCTTTCTCCCATCCCTTGTCAAATACGTAGTCCATCAGTGCCGAGAATGGCACCGGTACCGGCGTGACGCCGTAAGCGCGGACCCCATCGACCTTCACTTTCGGGGCGCTGTCGGGCAAGAGACTTCGGGCCGGAACCCCCAGCAGCCGGGCCGCGTACCCGAGGGCCTGCGCGGTGTTGCCCGCGCTCTGCGTGGTCACTCCCCTTGCAAGCTCAGCGTCGGACAGCGATCGTGCCCAGTTGAACACCCCTCGTAGCTTGAACGATCCGACAGGCTGGAGGCACTCTGCCTTAAGCCAGATGGGTTCTCCGGGCTCAGAAGGTTTGTACCTCAGCAGCGGCGTGCGTATCGCCACTCCGCTTATCCGTCGGGCGGCCTCTTGCACATCTCGGACTGAAGGTGGGGGTATGGGGGGGTCTCCGGATCCGGTTCTCATATGGTTCATTCGGCGAACTCCTTGTCATCAGTTGCCTCTACCTTCAGAGTAGATCGGAGCGTAGGGTATGTTACGAATAGGCTGTGGATCTGGTTTATGGGATGTCCTGAAACATGAGTAGACGTTTCGGAACCACCCCAGGCTCCGCCCGCCCTTGAGTAGCCCTTCGACCTCCCGGCGCTCCCGATAATTCCCTTTGGCCACGACCCAGACCATGCCATCCGGGGTTAAGATCGTGCAGGTGTTAACGATGCGTTGCGACCGGGAGGGGACACCCAACCTCGTCGAGCGGTGCTCATATCCTCTGACCGGCGCCCGGGTGGTTGACCGGGTTTACACTGTCCGGCCGTCATCGACATCACCGTCAACGGGTTCGAGGTCATCGAGGTATCTCCCTTGATCTCCTTAGACGAAACAGCGGCACGAACCGCGACGCCCCTCCGAAGCGCCCGTCCGGAAAGTACACCGCAGGACGAACTGAGCCCTTCACGACAGCAGGGCCAGCAATTTCTAAGGCTCTATGATTCTTCGCCCAGTCCCATAGAATGGCTCCTTTGATGCGACCCTCTTTGGAAGGACGACGCAGCGACAGTGTCCGGCGCCTGCGGGATGGCAGGCCGACGGTTCGGCTGCGGGGGATAGGGACGGCCGCGCGTCGCCGGGCTAGACGTTTCATCGCCCTCTCCCTGGTGGCGTTCCTGGCGTCGTTGCTGTTTCCTCTGACGGCATTCGGATCGTCTGCGAATGAATCGGCGCCGCTGGACCAAGAGACACGTGATCGTCTGGCAGGGGAGTTCTCGGCTGTGCTGTCGCTACGGGAGGCCTCCGATTCGATGTGCCTGTCAGTCGTCCTCAACGACGAGTCGATCTTCGAGTCTCAGTCCAGAGCAGCCCTCCTCCCCGCGTCTCTCATGAAGGTGGTTACCGCCACCACCGCCCTCGAGGTCATTCGCCCCGACGAGGTCTATTCCACGGAAGTGTTTGCCCGGGCCGATGCTATGGAGTCGATCACCGGCGGGGTGCTGAGAGGCGACTTGTACCTCATCGGGCAGGGCGATCCGGTGCTGTCCACGTCCGGCTATGCCAATCGCTATGGAGTTCCTGTTGCCCACACCGACATCACCAAGCTCGCTGACCGGGTGTTCGCAACTCTCGCCGCCCGTGGCGTCAGAAGAATCGAGGGCGGGTTGGTGGGAGACGAGTCCTGGTTCCCTGAAAAGCAACGGGACTATACCGGAGAGTTTCTGTCCGAGGGCGCTGACCCTGTGTGGAAACGCTCCTTCGTGACCTCTAACAATGCCGGCCCGCTGTCTGCCCTGCTTCTCAACGGCGGATTCTCGTCCTACTCGCCGACGTTAACGAGCGAGGGCCGACGCCGGAGTGTGCGAGCGGGGAACCCTGCCCAGCATGCCGCTTCGGTCTTCGACAACCTCCTTGAGGCGCGGGGAATGGTGATCACGCAGAGGCCTTTGGCCGGCGTGGCTCCGGCTCTGAGCAAGCGGACGATGCTCGGCGCCATCGAGTCACCGCCTTTGTCCGAGATCCTCACCCGCATGCTGAGCTACTCAGACAACACCATTGCAGAAATGCTCCTGAAGGAGATCGGCCGCCGAACCGGAGGCTCGGATCGCGCCACTGCAGCGGCCAGCGTTCAAACACTTCTGCGTCAAAAGCTGGGACCCCTGGCGGACGGACTTGTAATCGCTGATGGCTCGGGCCTGTCTTACTCCAACCGCCTCACCTGTGCGGCTGTCGCAGAATTGCTGGTGCTGGCAGGTCCAGGTTCACCACTGGTCGAGGGTCTGTCCGTGTCAGGCGAGAGAGGAACGCTGAGAAGCTGCGGACCGGTTCGGTCTCGGGGAAGCGAAAAGCAGCTCAACACTGTGAGAGCAAAGACGGGCCAACTCGACGACGCGACCGCTCTGGCCGGGACGACTGTGGCACCCAATGGCGAGACACTCACGTTCGCAATGATCGCAAACAAACCCGGCATCATCGTTCTTGGGACTTGCAACCGTCTACGTAGGACGGTTCTAAGCGCCGCCGCCAACTACACCTACGGTCCCGCCCCATCGGGTGCTCCTGCTCATGTGGGCGACCGGGCGGCACTCGTGGCATTGTTCGACAGCACGGGCGGAGACACCTGGTTCAATACCTGGGGCTGGAAGACCGACGCGCTGCTGAGTCAATGGCACGGTTTATCTACAGACTCCGCCGGACGGGTAACCGAGATCGACCTCAGCGGCCCGTTCGGCAACGGCTTGATGGGATCGGTACCCGAAGAGATTGGTCAACTGACCGAACTCATCCGGCTTGACCTCTCCGGTAACGACCTGAGCGGTGGCCTTCCGTACGGGATCTCCGACTTGACAAACCTCACCGAACTGCAGGTTTCCGGCACCGGCTTGTGCGTGCCCCGGGCGCCGGGGTCTTCGGGGTCACCCTTTGATAACTTGCCGATCGCGGGTGTAGGGATCTGTCCATTGTTCGTCGACACCCTGGGGAACACTCATGCGGCGGCGCTGGAGGCCCTGGCTGAGAGAGGCGTCCTGGATGACACTGAATGCGCCGTTTCTAGCATCTGTCCCAACGCTGCAATCAAACGGTGGACTGTGGCGGTATGGCTGGTACGGGCACTCGACAGCCAAGACCCGCCCGCGGTCAACCAGACGTCCTTCCATGACGTAGAGACCCAGGCGTGGTGGATGCCCTACGTGGAGCGGCTTGCGGCACTGCAAATCACCAAGGGATGCGCGACCCAGCCGCGGAGGTACTGCCCTGACGATTCGGTAACCCGAGCCCAGATGGCGTCGTTCCTAGTACGTTCCTTCGACCTCCACCCGGCCGCATCAGCAGGGTTCAGCGACACTGCGGGCAACACCCACGAGGCTCATATCGACGCCCTCGCCGCAGCCGGAATCACCATTGGCTGCAGCACGGGGCCCCTGCGCTACTGCCCCACCCAACCAGTGACCCGAGGCCAGATGGCAACACTCTTAGCTAGAGCACTCGGCATCGAGTAGACAGACCTGGTTTAGGAAGTCCTCCGTATTGATGATGGGTATGCCCCTTGCTCTGGCCGTGCGGGACTTGCCGGATTGAGATAGCGGGTCGGCGGCTACCAGCAGATCACATCTTTTCGTTACCGACTGGAGGGGCCGCATTCCGGCCTGCGTGGCGATTTTCTCTAGCAACTCTCGATTAGCAGGTGTGCCGTTGACGATTGCTGTTCCGGTGAAGCACACGGCCATGCCCGGTTGGAGCGTCACGCGGTCTGCTGTGGTCCGCGTGGCTCGAAGATGTGCGGGCCCGAGAGAGAGGGCCGCTGCTATCTTTTCGGCTAGCCGCCGCTCCCCCTCTGTCACGATCCCGTCAGCGAGGATCTGTTTTTTCAATAACTCGTAATACTGGTTGTGTAATTGAGTTCTGTCCTGGTGGCTGAGTCCGAGCACTTCGGCTGTGCGGTCGAGCCAGGTTTGTTCAGAGAGGTCAAGGAATCCGTCGTCTAAGCAGCGGCCTAACGTGTCAAGGTAGAACGCCGTCCCTGCTGTAGGAGTACCGGGCCAAGGGGTTTGGGCAGCGGCCTGATGCAGTGATCCACGACGGGGTGGTGACCAGGGATGTCGCACTGTTACTGCGGTGCCGCCTGTCACCTCCGGTGTCCAGGCCGCCTCTACAAGGCGCCGTAGTGCGGAGGGCGGAGCGTGAAACTCAACCAGCGCTGCCGACGTGCGGGCGTCGGCAAGGGCAGTGTGGTTGGGTGCAGGTAGGCTAGCCTTTGCTGCGGCCAGGCTCAGCTTCTGCCCAGTGAGCCGGTACGTGCATAGCCCTTTTCCCGGGTCGAAACCGCCTCGGTCTAGGCGGTCCACTTCCTGCCTTAACATCCTTACGTCGAAGCTGATGTTGTGAGCAACCAGCCTTTCCCGCGTACTCGACCGGCGAATTTCTTGGGGACAACTGGGATGGCGAACCCGACGAGGACTGGTGGGGAATCGAACTCACCCAAGGCCACATTTATACGGTGAGACTCTGGACGAGAGCCGAAATACCAGAAGAACACCAGGCGACCGACCTCAAAATCCTCGGAATCCACGACAGGAACGAAACGATGAACAACGGCACGACCAGCTCTGCCAGCGGGAAGAACGTCAGCATCGTCTTCCAGCCGGACAGCACCGGTCTCTACTACATCTCCGTGGGGTCAGGCAGCGGCGACCGTACCGGCGTGTACACAATCAGCGCTGAGTTGACATCCGACACCGGACACCTAGATTCCCCATTCCGGCGACCGGAGCAACAGGATGCACCACCACATCTCCCAGGTCCGGCATGGGTTGGAATCAGGAGGGTGGTCGGGTGCTTTGCGCAAGATTCACCATGCGATGGAGGAAGGTGACGATTTGTGCGCGGGTTACCGTTCCATCGGGGCCGAATTGATTCGGGCCCACTCCTGAAGTGATGCCGTAGGTGGCTGCCCAACCGATCGTTTCGTGGCGCCGGAGGTAACAGGAGTGCCCTGGCTGAAATGGAAGGCTCGGTAAAGGAAGGTGACGATCTGGGCTCGGGTAACGGTTCCGTTAGGATCGAAGCGGCCCGCGGCTACGCCCCTGGTGATGTCGTTGGCGACCGCCCACCCGATGGCCTGGTCTGCCCAATGTCCGGCAGGGACATCACCGAAGGTGTCGGAACCCGATTCCTGCCCGGCCGCGGCACCGGTTCCGAGCAGGTCGTCACCAACACAATGACCGCTAACAGAAGTGTCTTCGGTTGAGCCAGGTCGACTTTGCGCACCGCGCCTCCCTCAAGTCAGCATGAGTCTTGAGTCTATTCGCGGCCTTCGGGATCTGTCAGGAGAAGTCCGAAAAGAGGTGTTACCGGAGGGTAAAGGTACGCCCCACATCCTTGGAGATCGAAGGCACAGGTGTCTATTCCCACCACGGACAGTCGGCACCGATGCGTTCAAAGCGACCCGAGTGCTCGGTCGCACCTTGAACAATATGAGCCGCTGCCCAAGGATCGGGCATCGCCCTCGCGGGTTCGGGCTGCCAGGAAGTGTCCTCACCCCAGGGCGCGGTCGAGGGCTTCGATGAGGCGGTTGATCTCGTCTGCGGTGGTGTAATGGATGAAGGAGATCCTCAGCACACCCGGGTCCGGGGCGATTCCCATCTCCTTGAGTAGGCGGGGCGCGTAGAAATCCCCGGTCCCCACCATCATCTGGCTGCTGATCAGGGACTCCGCCACCGCGGCGATGGGCCGCTTCAACGGAACGATAGAGACAGTGGGGGCCCGCCGGATGGCATCGGAGGGGCCCACCACCCTTACGTCATCACGGTCGGCCAGGTAGTGCAGCAGCTGGCTCAGTAGGTCCGTCTCGTGGGCCCGGAACCAGTCGTGGACATCCCGGCCCCGCTTCACCGGGGAGGCTTCCCTCCCTCCATGGTGCGTGTATAGATCGTCCAGGTAATCGACGATCCCCGCGCATGCCGCCACTTGAGCATGGTCGAGCCCGGCCGGAATCAGCTTGAGACGTGGCTTGTTGGCCACGAAGTAGTGGCTCTCGTTCCCGAGGCGGTCGGTCAGGTCGCGGCGGACGAACATCACCCCCTGGTGCGGACCCCACGTCTTGTAGGCGGAGAACAGGTACACATCGACTCCCAACGCTCCTATGTCGGGGAGGCCGTGGGGGGCGTACGACACCCCATCCACCAACACCCTCGCGCCCACCGCCCTGGCGCGGGCGACGACTTCGGGGACAGGGTTGATGGCGGCCACCACGTTGGAGGCGTGGGGAAAGGCCACCAGTCGGGTGCGTTCGGTCAGCAACTCGTCGAGATCGGCAACATCCAGGGTTCCTTTCTCGGGATCGACCCGCCATTCCCTGACCTTGATACCCGTGGACGCCAACCGCCTCCACACCCCGGCATTGGCTTCATGATCCTGAGTGGATGCAACAATCTCGTCCCCCTCCCGCCATGTGGACCGGAATGCCCGGGTCAAGACGTAGGTGTTCTGCGAGGTGGAGGGTCCGAAATGTATCTCATCCGCTCCGACGCCCATCCACTCCGCCAGCCGCTGGTAGGAGCGTTCCATGGCCGCGGCGGCCTGGACCGAGATGGGGAAGGCGTAACCGGGCTGTACCTTGGTGTTGCGGTAGAAAGCGGTCAGCCGATCGATAACTTGACGACACACATAGGAGCCGCCCGCGTTCTCGAAGTGAGCCCAGTCGGCGACCCGGGCATCGGAAAAAGCGGGGAACTGGCTACGGGCATATTCAACGTCGAGGGGTCCCAAGAGTGCCTCCAGTCTGATCGTGACATTCCTTAGTTTGGCAAGTCCGCACGATGGGCCTGGGGCGGTTGACGTCTTAGGGGCGTAGTCCATGATGTCCCCGCACCAGCGGCGGCCACCGGCAAGAGCCCATTCCCCAAAGGGTTTCGTTGCCGTGGGTGAATCTTTTACCGTTGTGTTGCTATGTCTTCCGGTGTCCCTTTCCATTTCACCGGTTCTTCTCCTCGCCACGGGGCAGGACGGCGCAACCTCCTGGTCTTGGTGTTGGCCGTCTTGGTGTTCACCCAGACGGCCTGTGGCGAGATCGCGGGTGATTCCTCTTACACCACCACGGCTGCTCCGGTCACCGCTACTACGGTCGCCCCCAGTACTACGACCGCCACTCCAACCATCACCAAGGCGTTGCCGAGCACGACCGCCGTGCTTACCGATACGGCGGCGCCGACTACCACGGCGGTACCGACTTCCACAGAGGCGCCGACTACGACGGGGGTACCGACTACGACGGCACCGAGCACCACCCTGGCCGACGTTTCTCCGAAATCGGAAGGTGTGGTTCTGAAACTGCGACTAGCGGATGAAAGCGACGGGGGAGTGGCTTACGACCGTGATCTGTACGGGTCGTGGACTCAGGTCAGGTCGGGATGCAACACACGCTGCTCCGTCTTGGAAGAAGAAAAACGCTCAGACAGCACCTGGCTTTCTTGGTACGACGGGAAAGTGGTTGCCGATCCGTCCGATTTGGACATTGACCACATGGTTCCTTTAGCCGAGGCTCACTCTTCGGGAGGGTGGCAGTGGAACTCTTCCCAAAAGAGGCAGTACGCCAATGATTTGATTCACCCACAGGCGCTTACCGCGGTCAGTGCTTCTTCCAACCGGTCAAAAGGGTCGCGGGATCCCGCCGAGTGGAAACCGTCGGATCGGTCTGTGTGGTGCGAGTACGCCACCGACTGGATAAAGGTCAAAACCGTGTGGGACCTAACGGCAGACCAAACCGAGGTACGGGAGTTGAAGGAGATGCTGAACACCTGCGAATCCACGGTGACCCTTACCACCGTCCCAGTCACCAACAGGGTTGCTCCGGCAACGGCCACCACCAATGCCCCCGCCGCGTCGGCAGGTAACGGCAGTTGTCCGTACACGTCATCCTCCGGGAATCCGTGCTCTGAGGTTCCCGCTCTGGGCAACACCAGCGATGATGCCAACTGTGGCGACATTCCTCGGAAATACAAGCCCTTAACAGTGACGGGTCAAGACTTTGACCGGCTCGACGGAGACAAAGACGGAGAAGCCTGCAGTTGATAGAAGCGACCTAAGTCGCAAGCGAGGATGGGGAGCCCTTGCCGGGTCAGTGCACATGGTTGGGCATCCTTGGCGGCACCGCCCGAAGAGTTTTCGATCCCCTTGCTGGTCGCCTAAAGCGACTCGCGCCAGGTTACCTGTTTTCTAAAAGCTGGGAAAGGTAATATCGATGGCGGCGACTCATCATGACTCGTCTTATGCATTTCGGTGAGGAGGAGTTGCATGCTATTGCCCGAAGGTCGTTCCTTTGAACTTTCTCAAGAGCTTCTGCAAGGCGCCATAGACATCCACGTACATGCCACACCACACCTGCCGAGCAGTCCCAGAAGACTTGACTCGATTCAGGCCGCCATGCAGGCGCGGGATGCCGGCATGCGAGCAATAGTGCTTATGGATGTTTTTCAGATGAGCAACGGAGTGGCCTGGATTGTGAACAGAGCCGTTCCTGACTTCATGGTTTACGGTGGTCTGATCCTCAATACCGTGAATGGTGGGTTGAACCCTCGGGCTGTTAAAACGGCCCTCCGGTACGGTGATGGCGCCAAATTCGTTAGCTTCGGCGCTCATTCCACCTATTTCCAAGCTTCCAGGGAGGGTCGAATAGTGGACGGAGAATTCAGATCACTAGCTGCTTTGTATCCGGAGTTCAAAAGAGAGGAAGTGGAGCGAGCCGTCAGCATCCCAGTAGAAGGGCCAATCGGGCATGAGCTAGATGAAATTCTGGGACTGATCTCGGACAATCCCGATGTCTTTTTGAACACCGGCCACGTCTCGGCCGATGAAGCCATCCGCCTGGTTGACCTTGCCCACCATTACGGGATCAACAACGTGCTCGTCGCCACCGCGGTCACTCAGGTGGCATCGACCGACCAACTCCACTATATGGCTGGAAAGGGTGCGTTCATCGAATACACCTTGGGTGCGTTCACACATACCACGACGATTCCCAAGACCCACTACTACGTCGAGCGAGAATATGCAGCCATTGATGAGGAAACGACCGGTGAGGTGAGGGGCAGCATCAGGAAAGCTGCCGAACAGATCCAAGAGGTGGGAGTCGACCATTGCATTATTGCCACAGATTTCGGCGTGTATACGCTGCCAGATCCCGTCGAAGGATTGCGTGAGTTTATTGCGTCTCTTCTGGATCTGGGCATGCCGGCTGATGATGTTCGCAAATTGGTCAAGAGCAATCCCGAGAAACTACTTGGCCTCAATTAGCAAATACCGACGGAGTGACGCGAATTTCTCGCATTCTCTGGTGATGTGATAAGCAAAAACCGCTAAAGTAGTGGGTGTTACGCGGGTGTCTGACACGACCGCCTTCCAGGTGAGGAGAGGTCTATGCGAATAGGTGTGCCCAAGGAGATCAAGACCGAGGAGCGCCGCGTCGGGCTCACGCCCGAGAGTGCCGCACAGGCAGCCAACCGGGGCCACGAGGTGTTCGTGGAACGCCACGCTGGCACGGGGGCGGGATTCAGCGACGAGGAGTACGCGACCCGAGGCGCGCGGCTGCTCGACACCGCGGAGGAAGTCTTCGAGGCAGCTGAGTTGGTTGTGAAGGTCAAGGAGCCGCTCGGCGTCGAGCGAGCCCGGCTACGGAGCCACCACACCCTGTTCACTTACCTGCATCTCGCGCCCGACCCCGAACAGGCCCACAATTTGCTCGACAGCGGGGTCACTGCCATCGCATATGAGTCGGTGACGGACCGCGCGGGCCGGCTGCCGCTGCTGGCGCCTATGTCGCAGGTGGCGGGAAGGATGTCTGTGCAGGCCGGGGCTCGATGCCTCGAAGCCTCCGTGGGCGGCCGCGGTGTGCTACTAGGTGGCATTCCCGGCGCGGCCGCGGCGCCGGTCGTTGTGATTGGCGGAGGCGTCGTTGGCCGAAACGCGGTGAAGATGGCGCTCGGCCTCGGCGCTGATGTGACCGTGTTGGACCGCGACGCAGGCGTGCTCGAATCGCTGGCCGCCCGGTTCGGGCCGACCGTGCACACCCTCTACTCCAGCCCTGTCACCTTGGAGCATGCCGTGATGGCCGCCGACCTGGTGATAGGGGCAGTCCTGTTGCCTGGGGCCCGGGCGCCCCGCCTGATCACGGCCCATATGGTCAGGCAGATGCGGCCTGGCTCGGTGATCGTGGACGTGGCCATCGACCAGGGCGGTTGCGCTGAGACCTCGCGGCCCACCACCCACGCTGATCCCACCTACATAGTCGACGACGTAGTGCACTATTGCGTGGCCAACATGCCTGGCGCCGTGCCCCGCACCTCCACACAGGCGCTCAACGACGCCACACTCCCTTACGTGCTTAAGCTGGCCGACCTGGGGACAGTCGAAGCGATCCGATCCGACCGGGGTCTGCAGGACGGCCTGAATGTGCGGCGGGGCCAGATCACCCAGCCGGCAGTCGCCGACGCCCTGGGATTCCCCTACACCGAACCACTACACACCCTCAACTGACCACCCGCTCGCCGGTGTTGGGGGATGAGGGCGCTGCTGTTGGTGCCTGCGGGCATGCAAGACCGCCACTCTAGGACAGCACCCAATGGAGTTGGCGCGATGAACATCTCTATGAGGTGCGGCCCGCAGGTATTCGGACGTGATAGCGGTGCTAACGATCTTTGTCATCAAGACCTTCCAGACCCGATGCTTGGATCCCAAAAAAGCCCGTCCAAGCTGTCGGGTGTCGCCGAGTCTCGTTCGAGGGAGTTCTCTGGGTCTTGGGTGTAATGTCATTTGGTAATACATATAGTTCTAGTGATAATAGAATTATGCTTTGGAAGATTGATGCACAATCCCCGCAACCTCTACACGAACAGTTAGCCGGTCAGCTGCGTCGTGGCATTGCCACGCAGGACCTTGAAGATGGCGCGAAATTACCTCCGGCCCGCGAAGTCGCCAAGGGCCTAGGGGTGAATGTGCACACGGTCCTGCGGGCGTTTCAGACGTTGCGTGATGAGGGCTTGCTGGAAATCCGCAGAGGACGAGGTACGTCTGTGGCAGCGGGTGCCAAGTCGGTCATGCGACATGTCGAACTCGCCCGGCAGCTGGTCAGCGAAGCCCGTCGCGCCGGGTTTGGGAATCGCGAAATCCTGCGACTTGTGGAGGTGCAGCTATGAACGAGTGGATACGACGCACGGCCCTGGGCGCCGGCATCCCTGTGGCGGTGGTGTCCATGGGCCTCATTCCATTCCAGGCCTATCGCTCCGACCTTCCCAACCGGGTAGCAAGTCACTATGGCATCTCTGGCAAAGCGGATGGCTCGATGACACCGGAACAGTTTTTCATTGTCATCGGGGCGCTGATGGTGCTTGGCCTGGGGGGGTGCCTGGCAATCGCCCTCACTCGGCGCAAGCTTCAGCCGATGGTCGCACCGAGCGTGGCGTTTGTCGGCGCGTTCATTGGGGCGCTCTGTGCCGGGATGCTCGCCACCACGGCCATTGACCAACGAGGGTTGGAGCGATGGCAGGATGCAACCCTTTCCCCTTGGGCGCTGATCGTCTGGATCGGCGGCAGCCTGGGCGCCGGCAGCGTGGCGGCGCGGATCGCCTCGTCGCTTCCTTTCGATTCCGAGACCGGCACCGACGCCCCGCCGCCGGTGATGAATCTCACTGTAGGGGAGCGGGTGTTCTGGAGTTCCACTCTGTCCGCCAGGTGGCCTCTGTTTTCCAGCCTGGCTGTTTTGCTTGTCGCGCTGGTTGTCCCACAACTCACGGAGCTGTGGGTTGTGTTGGTGTTGCTGTTCATAGCGATTGTTTTGTCCGCCTTCGGTCGTATACGCGTAACCGCCGACCAGTCGGGACTGCAGGTGCGTTACGGGTTCTTGGGGTGGCCTCGTACATCGGTGCCCATACATCGCATCGCCACAGTTCATGCCATAGACGTTCGTCCGGCCGATTGGGGTGGCTGGGGATACCGGGGCAGCCTGACTCTTTTGAAACGTGCTGCCGTGGTGCTGCGTGCGGGTCCTGGCATCCGTGTCGATCTGCATGATGGCAAGGTGTTTGTGGTAACCATCGATGACCCGGACCTCCCGGCTCGACTGCTAAACGCCGAAGTCTCGCGCAACGTAGCAACGCCTACCCACCGGTGTGACATCCTCTGCTGTGACGAAGAACCTGACTTGTGTAACCCGGTTTCAGGCTAGGGGGAGTACCTGCGGCCGGGCGTCCAGGAGTGGCGCCGCCGTTCGGGCCGCGACATCGTCGAGGGAAATCCCCGCAGACACTTCGATGACCTCGAACCCGTTGGCGGTTATGTCGATGACGGCCAGATCGGTGTAGACCCGGTTAACTATCCCGGCTCCGGTCAGCGGGTACGAGCAGCGCTCGACGAGTTTCGGCGTCCCATCCCGAGTGCAGTGTCTTGTCATCACATACACGGCCTTTACCCCAGACACAAGGTCCATCGCCCCGCCGACTGCCGGGATGGCATGCTGGCCCGTCGACCAGTTGGCGAGATCACCGTTGGCGGCCACCTCCAAGGCGCCCAGCACGCAGAGATCGAGGTGACCGCCTCGGATCATGGCGAAGCTGTCGGCCTGGTGGAAGTAGGAGGCTCCCGGTAGGGTAGTGACCTGCTGTTTGCCGGCATTGATGAGCTCCGGGTCACCGTGTCCGGGCGCTGGCGCCGGGCCCATTCCTAGCAGCCCGTTTTCGGTGTGCAGCACGATCTGGCGGTCAGCTGGGATGAACTGGGCGATTAACTCGGGCATGCCGATCCCCAGGTTGACGTAGGAGCCGTCAGCGATGTCCAGCGCGGCGCGCCGGGCAATCTGCTCCTTTGTCAATCCCTTCACCGTCACGCTCATGGGTAGCAGGCGCCTTGGGTGACCAGTTCTGACTCGTGCTGAGGATTCGGCACATGCACTACGTGGTCGACGAAGATGCCCGGTGTGATCACCGTCTCGGGGTCCAGCATGCCCGGCTCGACTACGGAGGTTGCCTGCACAACCGTGGTCTTGCCGGCCATGGCCATGAGCGGAGAGAAGTTTCTGGCGGTCTTGTTGTAGATAAGGTTGCCGTGCCAGTCGGCAGTATGGGCCTTGATCAGGGTCCAGTCTGCAATTAGCCCATGCTCGAGGAGGCAAAGCCGCCCATTGAACTCCCGGCTCTCTTTGCCCGCTGCCAGGTCGGTTCGAGCCGCGGTCGGCGTGTAGAAGGCGGGGATGCCGGCGCCCCCTGCTCTGATCCGCTCGGCAAGCGTGCCCTGAGGCACCAGTTCGAGTTCGATCCGGCCGGAGCGGTAAAAGTCCGGGAACACGGTGGAATGCGAACTGCGCGGAAACGAGCAGGTCACCTTGGCGACCCGACCGGCTCGAATGAGAGCGGCTATCCCCACCTCGCCGTTGCCGGAGTTGTTGCTCACCACTGTGAGGTTGGTGGCTCCGTGATCAATCAAGGCGTGAATGAGCTCGATCGGGCTGCCGGATTCACCGAAGCCGCCGATCATGATGGTGTCACCGTCGCTGACGCCCGCTAGGGCCTGCCGCGGGTTACCTGCCCGTTTGTCGATCACGCCGCCCGCCTATCCAGGTACGGGGACGGTGCTGCCGACCGCTCTCTCTTCACACGAGGGTGGCCGAAGAGGCCCGCTCTATTGAACAGAACGGGGCCCCGGTAATCGTCGAACCAGAGGGGATTGGGGTTGCGACCCACAACGCATTACCTTACTCCGGTCCAGGCCTCGGCGGCGCTGCTCAGAATATTGAAAGATCACGACGCCGCTCTCGGCGCCTGCGAGTCTGGGATGGGATCGTGGGTCACCTCCGGCGCCTCGGCCTTGCCTTGGTAGTGGGGTATGGACAACCTGGCGCAGACCTCCACCCGTGAAAGCCCAATCTGCGATTCGTTGAGCGTCTTCCGGGCCGTCTTGGTCGGCACATTGACCGCGTGGTATGGGACGCAATAAAGTCGCAGAAGAAATAGGTGGCACCCGATGTCAACCCGCTTTCGGCGTTTGCCGGAGGAGGCGGTGCCGTCAGCGGGACCTGTTGCGTCAGAACAGGAGGGCCGTAGGGAATGCCTTGGTAGCTGTTGACAAGTGGTGTCGCCTAAACAATCGATACGGTCCGCAGAAGGGAAAGGGCATGTGCACTAGGGGTTTCGCGCGATTGTTTACCTGCCCTATTAACAGGCAAACCACTAGACTCCCGTCCGGGTTTCCTTCCTAGATCCAAGCGCAGGTGTGTCCGGATGATCCTCTTAGCCCAGCAAGTCAGCACCGTTCCAGCGGTGTGCGGCGAACAAGCGAACCTGGTATGTGAAAAGGTTTACGAGTGGTCTGACAACAGGATGCTGGCCAATATAGCCACCTGGCTTGTACAACCCGGGTTGACGGTGCTGTTGATATTGCTGGGCGGATGGCTGGTTTCTCGTATCGTCAAGCGGGCTATCGGCCATTTCACTGACCGGATAAACAGGCCGGAGCTTCGGGATGTGGGACGCGACCCCTCCGTCTCGATTGAAGCGGTAAAGCTACGAGCCAAGGGAAGAGCTGAGACTCTGGCCGTGGTGCTTCGCAGCGTGGCCCTGATCATCATTTGGGTACTGACAGGGCTGCTGGTTCTAGGCGAACTCAACATCAATTTGGGTCCACTTATCGCCGGTGCCGGTATCGTCGGCGTCGCCATAGGTTTCGGGGCCCAATCGGCTGTTAGAGACTTTTTGAGCGGTGTGTTCATGATGATTGAGGACATATACAGTGTCGGGGATGACATAGATTTCGGAAAAGGCCGAGGAACTGTCGAGAAAGTAACGTTGAGGTCCACCTCGATCCGCACCCGTCAGGGTGTCGTCTGGAATGTTCCCAACGGCAAAATCGATTTTGTAGCGAATTATTCCCAGTTGTGGGCTCGAGCGCAGGTGGATATAGAAGTCTCATACAACTGCGATCTGCGCGAGGCGATGGCAGTAATCCTCCAAGCTGGCAAAGAAATGTGGGAAGACCCCGAATGGGGCGGGGACGAACTGTCCGAACCGCCCGAAGTCAAAGGCGTTCAAGAGTTGGGGGAATCTGGCATCTTCATACGAGTGAGGGCCAAAACCAAGCCATCTCTGCAGTGGAGAACCGAACGTGAGCTACGCCTACGAATCAAGGAGGCCCTGGACGCTGCAGGAATAGAGATACCCGTCCCGCACAGGAAGGTGATTATGCAGCACACTCAGAGCAGCGGAGAAAACTAGTCGGCAAATCTCGCGTTTTATCTGGGCGGAGCGGCGCTTGCTGTCTTGTTCCCGTCGAAATTGAATAGGTTGCCGGGGGTGATATAAGGACTTAACGGCAGGGCTCCGCCTGGGCGAGTCTTTGGATTATCCCAGTAGTGTTCGATGAGTCTTGGCAAGTCCGACAAAACTGATGCTGGGTTGCGTGCTCATAGCCTCCACCTATCCGCTGGTGGTGGATGTGAGCATGGGGGCGGGTGATAGCCCTTGGGGGTTTCATGTCGGCGCGCTGTTGGGCAAGGTAGTGTCGACAACCCTTTTCCTGGGATTGCTTTACCCGGAATTGCGGCAGCGGGGTGTGGTGACGTTAGTGCTGAGGCGGGCATTTGGCTGGTTTGTGTGGTGGCGATTTGCCGGCGACCCGACGGAGACCAAGAAGCAGCAGCGATCGGCGTTGCTGATATTGGCGTCGACGTACTCCCATGTCAGCTTGGTGTTTTTCGTGTGGTCCACCCAGTTCGTAGACACCGTAGTGTCTGCGATCATTGTCGGAGCATTCCCCGCGCTCTTTGTGTTGCTCATGGGCCGACAAGACCGCGCCATCGGAAGCCGGGGTCGATATCGGAGGCCAACCGCGGGGAACATAGCCGTATTGACGTTGGCCTTTTGTGGGATGGGGGCGGCTATATGGGGCGGCGCCACTGCGGTCAATATGCAGGGTTCGTTTTCGCAGACACTGGTGGGTGTTTGCTTGGCGGCCTTAACTACCACGGGCGGGGTGTTGACGGCAAAGAGCTTCAGGTGGGGCGCAGACCTGGCCAAAGAGGCAGGCGAGAGCGGAATGCGAGCAGAGTCGGGGTTGGTGATGGTCGCCTATGGAGTTGGAAACCTGCTGTCCCTGCCTCTTGTCGCGGGCATAGCCGCGATGAGCGGATGGCGGATGTCTTCAACGGGTTTCACAACAGCCGTCTTGTGCGGCCTGGTGGTCATGTTTCCCTCCAACATGCTGTTCATCAAGGCCAATCTGCTCACACAAAGCCTGTCGGTCAACAACCTGATCTACGTGCAAACATTGTTCTCGCTGTTGTGGTTATGGCTTTTCACCACCATCGAAGTTGGCAACCAAACTTTGGTGTTGGCGGGCGCAACAACGGTCATTGTGGCGAATGTGTTCTCTGGTGGAGTTGGGGATTGGATCGGCGACAAAGTTAATCGCCACAGACAAGATGGGTGCGCCGGTCAGCGCAACACCGGATAGCACCGCTTTCCCCACCTCACGGCAAGGTCTTCTGTTCTGCACCTCCACTAAACACCGCAAGTCGCCTAAGTTTGGCGCCGGTTCCCTTTGGGCTGCGCTGGCTACCCGGGCCCGGGGCGTAGGCGCTCGTCGGGGGTGAGGCCCGACAGAACCACAATCGGCGCCGGGGGCCCGGTGTCGCCGACGAAATCGGAAGAGGTGACCGGAGGCTCGAAGCGGGTGGTGACGGGTACCAATCCAGCCCACCACGGACCGGCTATGTCATCGGGTTCGTCTTTCGGATCGCCCCGGCGGATTTTGGCCGATGCCTCTTCTAAGGGCAACTCCAAGACCAAGGTCTTGCGAAGGTCGGACTGTGATGGTGGGCGGCTGGTGTCCCAATTGGCGACCACGTGGTCGGTGATCAGCTTTAGCGCCGCTAGTTTGTGCTGATCGTCGACGATGCGCCGGGCCCGGCCCCTCACCACCGCCGATCGGTAGTTCATCGAATTATGGAAAGGGGTCCGCGCCATCACCAGCCCATCGAGATGGGTGACGGTGACGCATACCTCTTGGCCGTCACCCGAGCCGAGCAGATGGTTGGCCAAGGCGCCGTGGAGGTAGAGCCGATCATCGTCGCGTCCGTAGACCATGGGCAGCACCAGCGGCCCGTCGGGGGTGGATACTCCGACGTGGGCGATGAGCCCGGCATCGAGGATTTCCAACACATCGGATTGGTTGTAGCGAGCCCGGTCGGCGCCGCGGCGTACCCGCGTTCGCTCTGAAGAAGGAGGCTCGGCTCGTTGCGGGAGGGACTCGGCCATAGTCCGCAAGGCTAAGGAACACCAGGCAGCGAAGCAAGGTTGTTAGGCGGGGAATACGCCGAAATCCCCGCCTAACTTGGGGTGAGACCTATCGGGAGTAGGCGCCGCTTCTTGATCTGCTCCGGTTTCGCTGCTGCGGGCCACTCCGCAGGGCCCGCTGGCCATTGCGATTGACCCTTGGGGAGCCGGTCTGCCGACGGCCCCTCTCCGGCTGGCCCTGGGGTGTCCGACCATTGCGGCTTTCAGTTTGGGAATGGGGCGGTGCGGCCGGGACGGTATCGAATCGGCCGGGGTTGATGATGGACCCCTTCAGGTCGAGTTGACGCTGGATCCGTTTTGCGCCGGCCACCTGGTCGGGCTGGATCAGCGACACGACCAGCCCGCTCTGCCCGGCGCGGGCGGTGCGGCCTGAACGGTGAAGGTACGCCTTTCCATTCTCCGGTGGGTCGTAGTGGATGACCGTCGCCACGCCTTCCACATGGATTCCGCGGGCGGCGACATCGGTGGCGATGAGAGCCTCAAAGTGGCCGTCGACGAATCCGCGGAGCGTGCGGGTGCGTCGGCTCTGGGCGTGGCCTCCGTGTATCGCTGCGGCTCTGACTCCCTGTTGGGTGAGTTGGCGGGCCAGCCGGTCCGATCCATGCCGGGTCCGACAGAACACGATCGTGGATCCTTCGGCGGTGATCAGGTCGACACAAGCGGCGACCCTCCCTGCTTTGCTGACCTTCCAGAATCGGTGATCGGACGTTTTGATGTCGGGCTTGGCGTCGCCAACCCGGTGGGTGACCGGGCGATGTTGATAGTCGCGAGTGAGCTTGGCCACATCGTTGTCGAGGGTGGCCGAGAACATGAGGGTCTGACGGTTTGAGGAGGTCTGGTCGAGAAGACGCCGAACGGCGGGGAGGAACCCCATATCGGCCATACGGTCGGCTTCGTCGATGACCACCTGATCCACTTCGTGCAGGCTCACCGCTCTCTGGTCGATCAGGTCTTCGAGCCGGCCGGGGCAGGCCACGAGAATTTCTATCCCCTGTTGCAATTGTTTCTTTTGGGGGCCGTAGCCGACGCCGCCGTAGATGGTTCCTATCCGGACCCGCCCGGACAAGGTGCGAAGCTCCGCGGCGATCTGGCTGGCCAGTTCACGGGTTGGGGACAAGACCAGGGCGCGGGGCCGTCTGGACTTGGCCCGCTCGGCATTGGCGACCAGCGGGATGCCGAACGCAAGCGTCTTACCAGACCCGGTGGGGGCGCGTCCGCAGATGTCGGCGCCTTCCAGCGCGTCGGGGATGGTGACGGCTTGGATCGGGAAGGGGGTGTGGATACCGTCGCGCTCCAGCGCTTGGCATATGTAGTCGGGCACGCCCAGTTGGGCGAAAGTGGATGACATTGTTCTCCTCTCCTGTGCAGAAAGGCACTAAGGAATCGTTGATGCCTTAAGAATCGTCGGCGAGGCAACAACGCGGTATTCGGGTGGCTTACACAGGATCAGCGCCGAACTTGGCTGCGAACACAACCAGCCAGTTTTGGCTGGGCGAATCCCATGGTAGCACCATCAGCCACAAATACCCGTATCTCGAGGAATTGCGGGAAGTTTGAAGGTAATGCCGCCCCGGCGCTAGGCGCCAGGGCTGGCTTGCGGCGGCGACCATGGGCGCAGATCGTCTTTGGCGATCCCTTGGAACGTCCCGAGCATTGGAATCAGTTTCAGGCAGCCGCCGACTCTTGATGTGACGGCGGCAATCAGGGCCTGCGAGTGACGCTCATTCCGCCGTCACGTGTCCATGAAGCGACCAGCAGGGAACGGTCCTCCACCCGGACCAGCAGCACTCGAGTGATGCGGGTGGTGAACAGCGCCATTGTCGAAGTGTCTTTGATCGGAAAACGGTGCCCTTTTACGAATATGACCATCTCACTGTCGAGAGATGGCACAGCTCGACCTTCAATCCGTGCATCCCCCTGCGACAACTCCTCCTCGTCCGGGTGGCTGTGTATCGAGAATCGGGGATCACGTCCCAGATCTTGCGCCATTCGCGACACGGTTTCCATGGCCAGCCACAGTTGCCCATCTTGGATGGGGGTCTCAATGCCCGACAGCCGCGGGGCCCCATCTCTGCGCAAGGTGCCCATCACCCCGTGCCGGTGGCTCTCGAATCTGTCCCGAACGGATGAAGCCAGGTTGGGTTCGGATCTTTCGAAGTCCGCCCACGTCACACCCATTGGTAAGTCCACCTTCCTGTGGAACCTAGCAGGACGAAAGACGGGGGTTGGGCGTTTAAAGCCAGTTGTATATCAGCCCGCCTTGAGCCCAAAGGTGTAAACTGGCATCAAAGCGAAGCCTTTGGAGAGTCCGGAAAGGGAGTGATCGGTGATGCGCAGAATGAGTCGGCAGATCGCAGCCTTGCTACTGGGTTTACTTCTGGTTTCTTGCGGTGGTGGGGAGTCCGAGGAGGCGGATGCTATCGCCTCCAGAACGCCCCGAGGTACTGAGGAAGCCCAAGCGGCTCTCGACAGGTTCTTGGACAACCCCTTTATCAGCGAGGCGCAGAGAGAACAGAGCAAGGACATGGTGTGGCGAGCCTGCGCAGCCCTACAGGAAGGGGGCGCCTGGCAGGAGTTCGAAGATCAGGAGTTGGCTGCCATTGAGGAGAGCGGCAGAGCTTTGAGCCCCCTCGAAATAAGCGGAATGCGCTCCGGCGCCTCGCTGGGCATTTCCGCCTACTGTCCCCAACACGAAGGCAAGACGCCGTAGCTGTCCTGGGGGAGGGGCCGGCAGGACATGGCTAGGCGCTGCTAAAGCAATCGGCCTTGACGGGAGTCCTCTGACGCGGGCTTCCTCGTCTTTGGGGATTGGCGGGCCTGGTCCGAATACCGGCGGGATCGGGTACTGCGGGGAAGGTAGGAGCGGTTCTGGTAGAGCTTTTGATAGGGGCCAACCAGGTCGGGGAACTCTTCCCCCAGCCATTCCATAAAATGCTCCTTGACGCCGGGTCGCAGGTGCAGGCGGATGGGGACGGCGAAGGTGGCGCCCACCTCCCGGCAGGCTCGCATCACCTTGGCCACCTGCTGGGGCGAGTCGGAGATGCCGGGCAGGAGCGGCGCCACCAGTACCCCGGAGGGAACTCCGAGTGCTCTTAGTTTGCGGACGGCCTCTAGACGTTGGCGAGGATGGGGAGTGCCGGGCTCGGTCCGTTTCCAGATGTCGGTGTCGAGGGTGCCCACCGAGAAGCTGACCGTTATATCGGCTCGGCTGGCCGCCTTCGCATAGAGGTGACGATCCCGCAGAACCAGAGGCGATTTGGTGAGCATCGAAAAAGGATTGGCGCGCTCGGTGAGTACCTCCACCACCCCTCTGGTGAGCCGGTACTTGCCCTCGGCGGGCTGGTATGGGTCGGTGTTGGTGCCCATGGCGATAGGGTGTCCCGCCCACACCCTTGGCTCGGTCTGAGCTTTCACCAGTTCCACGGCGTTGGCTTTGACCACGATCTTGGTGTCGAAGTCCTCTCCGATGTTCAGGCCGAGGTAGTCGTGGGAGGTACGCGCGAAGCAGTAAACGCAGGCGTGGGAGCATCCCCGGTAGCAGTTGATAGTGTATTCGAAAGGCATGGACTTGGTGTAGGGAATGCGATTGATGATGGTCTTGGCTTCCACCTCCAGAAAAGTCAGTCCTCGGTACTGGCCCTTGCCGGCCACCCGCCGATATTGCTCGAACAGCCCGGCTGGTTTGTCTCCGGCAAGGGTCCAGCGAAGGTTAGAAGAACTCATGGGGGCTTTACTATATCGAACATATGTTCGGTTCTCAAACATTGACGGTTCCAGACCGTTGTGACGGCGCGACTTTCCACAGCGATGGGGTCGTACAATGTGAAATTGGTGAACGGAAGGAAACGGTTGGAAGCTCCGAGTATCTACGAGACCGACGATCTGGCGGCAATCCGGGCCGAAACCAGGCGATTTGTCGAGAATGAGGTGGTTCCTTACGGGGAGGATTGGGAGGTGGACGGGCGGGTTCCTCGGGAGCTTTTTACCAAGTTGGGAGAAATCGGGTTGTTCGGGTTACGGGTTCCCGAGTCCCGGGGCGGAGTGGGTCTGGGCCATCTGGCCTCGGCGACCGTAGCCGAAGAATTCGGAAAGAGCACCTTTGGTGGGGTGATGGCGAGTGTGGCCGTGCACGGTGAACTGGCGATGCCCTACCTCTACCGTTACGGCAGTCCCCAGTTGCAGGACAGATACCTGCCCGGGATGATGAGCGGGGAATTGATCGGGGCTTTGGGGGTTTCCGAACCGGACGCCGGTTCCGATGTGGCGGCTATGAAGACCCGGGCGATGCGTGACGGCGACGAATACGTGGTGAACGGGTCGAAGATGTTCATTTCCAACGGGGCCAGCTGTGATGTGGTGGTGCTTTCGGCTAAGACCGACCTCGACGTGGCCCCCCATCGGGGTATCAGTTTGTTCCTGGTGGAGAAGAAGACACCGGGATTCACCGTCAGTCGCACTTTGGACAAGCACGGGTGGCGGTCCTCGGACACGGCCGAGTTGGTCTTCGAGGACTGCCGTGTACCGGCGAAGAACATGATCGGTGAGCCCAATCGGGGCTTTTACGCCATCATGCGCAACTTCCAGAATGAGCGGCTGGTCCTGGCCGCGGCGGCTTTGGGAGAGGCCCAGAAGGCTCTGGAGATGACGGTTGCCTATGTCAAGAGCCGCCGCGCCTTTGGAAAGGTGCTGTGGGCCAAGCAGGCCATTCGCCTGAAACTTGCCGAGTTGGCGGCGTCGGTGGAGGCCGGGGGGCAACTTCTCTATCACTCGGCATGGCTGCTGGATCAGGGACACGGCGCGGTCCGGGAGATTTCCATGGTGAAAGCTTTCATGGGCGAGTTGGTCAACCGGGTGCTCTACAGTTGCGTTCAGTTCCACGGCGGTATGGGCTACATGCGCGAGTCGCCCATCGAGAGGATGTCCCGGGACGCCCGCCTGCATCCGATCGGTGGTGGGGCCACCGAAGTGATGCTGGAAGAAGTCGCCAAGAAGATGTGACCAGGCTGCTCGGCTGATTGACATGGACCAAGAGCGCCTCCGCACCCTTCGCACCGACTATGAGAGCGCAGGGCTGTCCCGGTCTGATCTGCCCGCTGATCCGTCCGAGTTGTTCGCCCGCTGGTTCTCAGAGGCGTTGGAAGCGGGATTGCAGGAGCCCCACGCCTTCATCCTGGCCACCGCCGGCCGGGATGCCGGACCCTCGGCGCGGACGGTGTTGATGAGGGAAACCAATCGGCAGGGGATCGTTTTCTACACCAACTACCAAAGCCGCAAGGGTTCGGAACTGGCCGAGAACCCTCGTGCGGCCGGGGTCTTCTTGTGGCTGCCGCTTCATCGACAGGTGCGGGTGGGGGGCCGGGTGGAGAAGATCTCCAGCGAGCAGTCCGACGCGTATTTCCGGTCCCGTCCCCCCGGCTCACGTTTGAGTGCGGTTGTCTCTCCACAAAGCCAGGCGGTGCCCGACCGGGCCTGGCTGGAGGAACGGATGGCAGAACTATGGCGACAGTATCCCGACGGGGATGTTCCTCGCCCTACCGGGTGGGGCGGCTATCGCATGGTGACGGATTGCTACGAGTTCTGGCAGGGCAGGCCGAACCGGTTCCATGATCGCTTCGAGTATCGGTTGCTGGACGGTGGCTGGGTGGTGGAACGGCTCGCTCCTTGATATTGTCGGAATAGGGGAGAGGGCGGGAGTGGGGAAGCCTCCGTGGTGGGAAGGGTGCGGCGTGGCAGTACACCGCTATTGACGAGGTTTCTTCGTATGCTTGGGCGCCGTTACAGACCAGTTTCGATTAGGGACTTATATACCTAGGTTGACGGAGCGTCTAGGTGATACTGTTCTGCGGTGTCTGCCAGCATCTTCCGGCCTGAGCCGAAAGATGTCTTACAACAGAGATTTGTAGAGCGCACCGCGTCGGGAAACACGAGGTCATGTCCCACCCGACCCCAAGGATCCCAGGTGGGATAGCCTCGGGCGCATACGTTGATTGCAGCATTGTGGTCTCTGCACATGGTCAGTCCACACTGTTCGCACCGGAAGGTTCTCACGTTGAGGGGCATCTTTTGGTGATGCCCGCATCGGGAACAGTCGGTGGAGGTGTGGCTGGGGTTTACTCCCGCATACCGGATACCAGCTTTCGCGGCTTTGTGTTCCAGTATGAGATCGAAGGATCCCCAGCGTTGCTGTGACATCTGTTTGGAGAACAGCTTGGTTTTCAGCAGTCGGGCGATATTGAGCTTTTCGGCAGCTATGCCGTCGTAGGCCTTGACCAGGCGGTCGGCCAGGCGGAAGTCCGACTGGATGGCCTGTTCCTGTAGGCGGCGGTGCTGTTTAGCGAGATGGTTGCGCTTCTTGATGCGAGACCGTGATCCCTTGACGGACCTGCTGAACCGGCGCTGAGCGCGCAACACCTGTCGCAGATCCACGGTTGTGGGTGGTAGGTGTTCGCCGTCGGAAGTGACCAGGCGTGACTTGAGCCCCTTGTCCAAACCGACGGGATTGACCGGATCTGCCACCGGTGGGCGGTCAGGGTGCTTGATGACCGCATGTATCTCGACTCGCAGAGGAGTGCGGGCCACTCGCAGTTCCACCAGCCGGCCGCTCTCCAACGCGGTAGTGAGGCGGTCGTGTTTGTCCTCAAACCGTATCTACGGCACGCCCTTCACCTGTAGTCTCCACCACTTCTCGCTGTGGTTCTTTCTCTCTCCCGGAGCTTTGAGCATCCCGCGGTCAGCGTTCACAATCTCTATCGACTTCCACCGGTGACGCGGCTTGAACCGGGGAAACCCCGCCTTCTTGGAAGGGTCCTTACATCTCTTATAAAAGGCCTGAATAGACCGGTCGAAGCGGCGCAACGTTCCGCGCCCCACTCGAAGGCTCAAACGCTGCCACTCAGGATGGTCCTTGCGTACATCGGTGAACATCCGCAGACGGTCATAGTGAGACTGATTCAGTTCTAGGGGAAGGGGTTCGTCGGGATGGTGTTCTTTCCACCACCGGTATGTGCCCTTCCATGATTCCAGGCATGCGTTATACAACTCGCAACACTGCGCGAAGATGTCATCCAAACGACGGTGCGCCGAGCGGGAACAATGCCCTTTCAGCCGGATCGTCTGCACCCAAGGAACCACGATCCTAAAAATATCCCACCCCTGCGACAAAAGGGGTGGCTGGTTGTCAACCTAGGTATATAAGTCCCTTCGATTACTGGCTCTCTTCGTTGGTAAATGTGTCTTCTTCGACATGTTCTTCTCTTATCAGCAGGGCCGGCAGGATGGCCAATAGGGAAAGAACCCCCGTGATCATGAAGAGGTTCTGAAACACGGTGACGCCGGCGCCTATCAACACTGCCTCGGTCTCTTCGAACGACGGTCCAAGCTCGAAGTCGCCAGTCAGGCTGTAGAAGCGCTCTATGCCCCAAGCGGACAAGGCGGCCAGCCCCAACGCCATCCCCACCATTCGCGAGGCTGTGACCAAAGAGGCCGCCGCGCCCCAATAATTACTAGGCGAAGCGCTCAGAGCACTGACGCCAATAGGAGGGATGACCAGCCCGAATCCCAGACCCGCCGATACCAAGGGCAAGGTCAGCCTCAGTTCCTCCACCTGCGTCTCCCAACCACTCATGAACAACAGGCCCGTTCCCATCAACACCAGGCCCGTAACACACACCGATCGCACTCCAGCCCAGCGAAGGATGTAGCCTCCCACCACCGCCCCCACCGGAATGGCGACGGTAAGGCGAAGCAAGTAGAGGACACTCTCCAATCCCGTCCTCTCCATGACGGTGCCTGCCATGAGGGGCACGGATACCAAAGCAATGATCAAGGCCACACCCACCAGGAACTGGGTGCAGTTGGAGGACAGGAACGCCCTGGACCTGTACAGGAAAGGGGCCAACAGAGGCTGATCCGTGCGTCGTTCAAGGACGACCAATGCGGCGACCAGAAGTGCTCCCACGGCCACCAGCAGATACGGGAAAACAGAAGTTGCGGAGAAGAGGCCCCTCTGGGACAGCCCCGCGGTTAGAAAGATGAGTGCCCCTCCCATCACCAACGCCCCCAAGTAGTCCATCTTGGCCTTCGGATTGGCGCGGTTCGGCAAGATGGCCAGAAGCGCGATAAGAATGAGGCTCTGGGGTATGTCCAGCCAGAATATCCACCGCCAGCCGAGCAACTCGATAATGGCGCCTCCATAAAGAGGGCCCAAGACGGACCCGGCTTCAGCAGCCGCCGCCACCAGTCCTATGGCAATTCCCCTTCTCTGCGACGATACGGCTGCCACTGCCATGGCCAGACCGATGGGGACCGTGGCGCCTCCCCCAATAGCTTGGACCACCCTGGCGGAAACAATCCAACCGAAATTCGGCGCCAGCGCCACGAACGCCGATCCGACGGAGAACACGACCAAGGCCACTTGGAACATCTTGACCCGGCCGTGGACATCGGACAGGCGCCCGCCCAATGGCATGGCCACGGTATAGGCCACCAGATACCCGGTTACGATCCAAGACGCCCTGTCCAGGTCCGTGAGGGGGATCTCCAAATCCACCATTACGCCAGGCAACGCGGCGACTACCACGGTCTGATCCAAGGCGGTCGAGAATACTCCCAGGCAAAGAATTCCTAATACAACCGACTCGGAAGAACCCAGGGAGGCGAGACGATTCCTAACGCCGCTCACGACCCGGATCCGACATCCGGAAGTTGGATGTCGACAGGAACGTCAATACCAACAATGGTTAGAATACGGATGGTTTCCGGGGCGTCGTCGTCGTAGATGCGGCCCGCGATCTTTATCTGCCGCAAAGCGTGTTCGGTTTCGTCAATCCACAAGGTCAAGGCCACCGCGTGACCCGAATCCACGGTCGAGAGGAGGGATGACAACTGGTCAGAAACAAGGTTCGCCTCAACCCGAATGGTCTGGGTGTCCAGCACGGACTCCCGGCCAGTAATGGTGGCGCCGTCCTTGATCGTGGTAAGCAGATCGCGCAAGGTGAAGCCCAACCCCGCGAAATTGAAAGGCACTTGGTCCAAGGGCAAGGGGTTCCACGGCGCGTCCTTGGAGAGCTTCATGTAGGCCTGGTCTCCGACCGCCAACATTTCGATCTCCACAAATCCAAAACCCGGCGCCTCCACGTCCACCACCATCCTGAAGCTGTCGGGAGCCTCTACTTCTGTTTCCATGCTCTTGAAAGTTGTCCCAAAGAACTTGGCTCCCGATTCCTTTTCGTCGATCATGCTGAATTTCGCCGTCGACATGGCAGCCATTTTCTCTCCCGCACTGGAAAGCAATTCGCCCAAATCAACGTCTGGCACGGGAGCGGGGGTGGATTCCCCTCCACAAGCGGCGACAAAGAAGAGGAAAACCACCGTCAGTCCGGCGATTGACAGCCCGCAACGGAGGGTCCTGGACAAGTTCATTTTCTCACTCTCCTTGACTCGTGTCTCTCACCTTAGTGGCTGTTTCTACAGGGACTCTGTAAAGAAACTGTGCAGCGAAGGGCTACTGCCGAACGCGGCCCCCTGTCTTCGGAAAGCGAATCTGTACTGCTCCAGTTGGTACTTCCGCCGATACATGCAGCACCCACGTTTCCAACTCTGGGCCAAGGGCAAAACTTCCAACCGGCACCGGTAGGCATGACAATTATCCACGATGGCGCCCTCTCCTACCCGATGTGGTAACCAAGCAACAGGATCCACCTCCGAATCCCACCAGACTTTGGTATTAACCCGATGTGTCGCTACGTCTCAGAAGCAACTCACCCTAGTCTGTCCCATAATGCGCCTGACCATCCTCGGATCAAGCGGCACCTATCCGGCGCCTTCCAATCCTGCTTCCGGGTATCTGATCGAGGCTGGAAGCACCCGCGTCTGGTGTGACGCGGGGCCTGGAACTTTTGCCGCATTGACCCGCTGTCTTGACCTTGATCTCTTGGATGCAGTGGTGGTTTCCCACCGTCATCCCGACCACTGCATGGATCTGATCTCGGCCTATCATGCTTTCGCCTACGGTCCCAACCCGCGTCGGGCTATCCCCCTGTACGCCCCCGACGAGGTTTTCCCGGCCATCTTGGCCTTTCTAAGCCAGGACTCCGACGGTCGGTTTGCCGAGGTGTTCGACCTGCGTATCGTCGCCGACGGGGAACAGATCACCATCGGGGGTCTGCAGGTCTCCTTCGCAAAGGCCGACCATCCGGTTCCCACTGTCGCTTCCCGGTGGAGCGATGGCCATCGGGCGATGGCTTATTCGGCCGACACCGGTCCCAAGGGCGACTGGCCCAGACTTGTCCGGGATGCCCACTTGTTCTTGTGCGAGGCTTCCATGGGCGCCGAACCGTACTCGCGGGTAATGTCTTATCACCTATCCGCGGAGAGGGCTGGTCAAATTGCCCGAGAGCAACGGGCTAGGCGGCTGATGCTCACCCACATTCCACCCCACATCGACTCTCCACGGGCGGTATCGGCCGCGGAGCGCACATTCGACCGGCCGGTGGCACTGGCGGTGCCCGGCGCCGCTTATCGTATATAGCGTTCGCTACACCCTGGTGGGACATGACAAGAAAACGACCGTTTGACGAACTGCGGCCCGTCCGGCTGCAGATGGGCTTCACCGACGCCACCCCCGGGTCGGTTCTGATCGAAATGGGTAGCACAATGGTGTTGTGCACAGCCACGGTGGAAGAAAGGCGCCCTCCGTGGATTACGGGCCGGGGTCATGGGTGGGTGACCGCCGAATACGCGATGCTCCCCGGGTCCTCCAGCCAGAGAGTCCGCCGGGATCACTATCAGCGGGGACGGGCCCTCGAAATCTCCCGGCTGGTAGGTCGCTCGCTTCGGTCGGTGGTGAATCTGAAGACTATGGGGGAGTTCGCCATCCGGGTGGATTGTGACGTGATCCAGGCCGATGGAGGAACCAGGACAGCGGCGATCAACGGCGCGTGGTTAGCTATGACCGAGGCGCTGCGATGGGCGGCTGGGCAAGGTATGGCCCATGTCGAGGCGGGTTTCGATCAGGTGGCGGCAGTGTCGGTGGGGCTCGTCGCGGGAGAGGTGGTTCTCGACCTGGATTATGCGGATGACAGTACCGCTGATGTGGATATGAATGTGGTGATGTCGGGCAGGGGACTGCTGGTGGAGGTGCAGGGAAGCGCCGAGGGCGCCCTGTTCGACCGTGCCGACCTCAGTCAGATGTTGGATCTTGCCCAGGAGGGGATCTCTGAATTGCTATCCGTACAGAGGCAAGCCGTTGACTTCCCCCTGTCGTGAATACAGTGAACTCGGCGCCGGACCGGCTGGTGGTAGCGTCGGCCAATCCTGACAAGATCGCTGAGGTCGAAAAGATCTGGCTGGAACTTGGGGTTGGGGGCCGGATTGTCAGCGGCCTCACCTGGGACGACGTGGAGGAGACGGGAGAGACTCTGGAGGAAAACGCGCTGCTCAAAGCCAGGGCGGTGGTCGAGGCTACGGGCATTGCAGCCTTAGCGGACGACACCGGTCTCGAGGTGAAGTCTCTGGGAGGAGCTCCGGGGGTGCGTTCGGCCCGGTATGCCGGAGAGAACGTCACCTATGACCACAACACTGCTCAGTTGCTCAGGCAGATGGACGGCAAGTTGGATCGGTCTGCGCGATTTCGCACCGTCGCTGTGCTGGCGTGGCCAAACGGACGGTTCTTGGTGGCCGAGGGTGTCCTGGTAGGCAGGATCACGCGAGTTGCCAGAGGGGAGGGCGGGTTCGGATACGACCCGGTGTTTGAAGTGGGGGAGCGGACTCTGGCCGAGATGACAGCCACCGAGAAAAACCGGATTTCGCATCGGGGACGTGCCCTGCGGGCACTGGCGAACATGCTCTCCCAGCAACCAAACCAGACGTGACTTTGGGACCGGAACAACCCTTGGGTGTTGGTTAACCCCTGCCTCGACAGGGTGTGAGTCGCTTCTCGGCCATGCGCATGGCTTGTCGAGTGTCGTAGGGCCCCTCAGGTCTGGTAGGCGTCGGGAAGAGGCGGCAGTGGCCTGCCGAGCCAACGGGGCCGGCGCAGGCCCCCGGGCCCAGGTCCGGGACGGGTATTGTCCATCCACTCGCGGTAGATCTGGTGGGATCTTTCGGTGTCGACAAAGACATCCCCATAGCGGTCCCCTTTTTCGGCCGCCGTGAGGCGGACCCGCTGGTGCCAGGCGTGCATGCCCGACACCGGGTCGGGATGTACGGGGAAGGCCAGGTTCTGGTGCACTCCCGGGTCCCGCCACCAGATGCGCTCGCTGTCGGGATCGTCCGACTTGAAGGGTTCGATACCCGACTTGTGCCGCAGTAGCCACCCGCCGTCGCTGCGTCCGATGTCAACCAGGGCCGATGACCAGCGCTCGTTGCCTATCTTGGGGTCCAGCCGCCAGCGGCCCATGTGATGGGAGGCCGCCACCACTCCGGGTCGCAAGCCCTCGGTGCGCCAGGCCCGCATGATAAAGTAGCCGATGTCGGTGCTGATCCGGACCAGGTCGCCGGTGTCGAATCCGAGTTGGTCGGCGTCGATCGGGTTCATCCACAGCGGGTGACCGTGACTGATCTCGTACAGGTATTTGGCGTTGCCCGATCGGGTATGGATCAGGGTGGGGAGTCGGAAGGTTGGAAGCAGGATGCGCTGGTTGCCCTCCAGGTCGAGATCCCGCCAGTAGACATGGGACTTGAGGTAGGTGGGGATGGTCGCATCGGGCCAGTTCCAGTCCTTGAGCGTCTCCGAGTGCCATTCCAGGAGACGGGAGGGGGAAGTGAAGCCGCTTTTGCGTTCTCCGTCGACCTCCACGCCGGGCTCATCGGGGGCTGCCGCCGCTTCATTCAAAAGGTACCGGTCACGGTCGATCTCGTATGCGCCGTACTTGCGCATGTACTGCAGCGGAGTGAGGCCTTCCTGGTTGGCCGTTTCGGGAAGTCCGGGAACCGAGTTGTCGAACATCCACCCGTAGTACTCGTCGACACTGATGGGGCGGGACGGGTCGTTGGGAGACTCGTACCACTTGCGGATCCCGAGCGACCCATCGGGATCGATCCGCCACGACAGGTCAATCCAGAATTCGTTCTCCTCCCACACCTCTCCCGGGTTGGCCTCGTAGGTGCGCTCGTACTGGTTCCCGGCCCGCTCTCCGGCCACCCGGAGCACCGGCTGGCGGAACCCCAGCCACCGAGCCGCGTGGGTCTCGTAGGAGTGGGTGTCGTGCCGTTCGGAGCTGACCCCCATGGGCAGTACGTAGTCGGCGAACCACGCTGACTCCGACCAGGTGGGGGTGAGCGCCACATGAAGGCCGACCCGGTCCTCGTCGGTGAGGGCCTCGATCCAGGTGAACCCGTCGGGGTTGGTCCACACGGGGTTGTAGGTCCGGGTGAAGTAGACATCCAGACGCCCCCTCCCTTCCTTCAGGAAGTGAGGCAGCAGGTAACTCATCTCGTAGTGACTGAGGGGGAACTCGCCCGGCCAGATCATTTCGTTCCAACGATTGGCCGGGGGCGGCGTGTTCCAGTGGTCGGGCTTGAACTTGTCCCAAGCGCTCGGGGAGGTACCACCTTCCGTTCCGACCGACCCGGTCAGCACGTGCAGGAAGAAGAGGCAGCGAGCCACCTGCCAGCCTCCCAGGTTGCCCGATCCGGCGGATCTCCAGGTGTGGGAGGCGAAACGGGATCCGGCGTCGGCTATACCCCGGGCCACGGCTTCGATACGCCAGGCGTCGACGCCGCTTTCCTCGGCGGCGAACTCGATCGTGTAGGCGGCATAGGTTTCCCGCAGCAACTCGACAAAGCTCTCGTAGGTGCGGGGCCGCTCGGGCGCCCGCGCTTGCAGCGAAGCCTCCCAGTTGACCCACTTGCGGACGTAGTCATGGTCGACGGCGTCCCACTCCAGCAGCCGGGCCGCGATGGCCAGCAACATCGCCGCTTCGGTACCGGGCCATGGCGAGAGCCAGTAGTCGGACATCGATGCGGTGTTGGAGAGGCGCGGATCGATGGTGGCCAACTTCGCCCCCGCCTGCCGAGCCTCGATGATCCGTTGGGCGTGAGGGTTGAAGTAGTGACCGGACTCGAGCTGGGCGGAAAGAAGAAGGATGAACCGGGCATTGGCGAAATCGGCGGAGGGGCGGTCGTAACCCATCCACATGGCGTAGCCGGTGCGGGCCCCCGACGAGCAGATGTTGGTGTGGGTATTGTGCCCGTCCACCCCCCAGGACCGCAGGACCCGTTCCATGAAGCCGTCCTCTCCTGGCCGTCCCACGTGGTACATGATCTCGTCGTGACGGTCCTCGATCAGCGCCCTCCGGATTCGCGACGATATATCCCCGAGCGCCTCCTCCCAGGAGACCTGCTCCCATTCGCCCCCGCCTCGCGGCCCGGATCTGCGTAGCGGGTGAAGAATCCGCTCCGGGTCGTACATCTGATTCAGGGTCGCCGGACCCTTCGCGCAATTGCGACCTCTCGACCCCGGGTGCTCGGGGTTGCCCTCGAAACGCCGGACCTTGCCGCTGTCCTTGTCAACGTAGGCCAGCAACCCGCACCCGGCCTCGCAGTTGAAACAGGTGGTCGGCACCAGGCGGTACCGGCGTTTGACCCGATCGGGCCACGCCTTGGCGTCGTACTCCTCCCAGTCATCCCACGATTTGGTGGGTGGGAAGGACACGAGACCCATCCCGGGAACCAGTCGAGGCAGTCGGTCCGAAGGGGGCTGTTCCGGTGGTTTGGTCATGTTCGGTGACTTTCCTTTTCGTTCACGACAGGGGCACGCTCTGGCCCGCCTTGACGAAGGCGTCGTCGGCGAACCAGATGCCGACCAGGGCTGCCAGTCCTCCCAGTTGAGATACCCAGAGCGGGACGCCCGCGCCGAACAAGAATGCCACGCCCAGCCCCAAGGACGCCACCACTCCGATCACCTGTCCTCCGAGCCACCACTCCCTTGCATAGGCGCCCTTTGTCAAGTGATGCATGCCCGCGGCGTGATTGGCGGTTGGATGCTTGGAGACAATCTCGACTGTGGCGACGAGGGCGAGCGCTGCCGCACCGACAACCAGAGCCCAGGAGAAAGCCCGCCGGGACGAAACCCCGAGATCGAAAATCCCGGCGGCCAGCAGCCCCGCACCGCCGCCCACCGCCAGCGCCCCGGCCAGCATGTGCCACAACAGCGTCGGACTCTGCCAGAGATCCCGGCCCTCCGCCTGGCCGAACAGGAAAGCGGTGTAGCCGGCTACCCCCAAGCCGACCGCCGCCGCCGCCCAGATGAACACCGGGACGAAACTGGCGCCGGTGAGACCGAACAAGAACCACAGACCGAGGATCACCGCATCGGCGGTGAGTATCCAGGCACCCTTCACCAGCCATGATCCAGTCTTTCCCTTCGTCATGAGGTAGTAGAAGCGGTCGGGCCGCTTGAGGTCCGCCACCAGCAGCACGCCGGTGAGGGCGAGGAAGATCCCGGCTATAAGCGGAGCGCCCCACCTGGCGAAAGCGCTCTGGGGGTCGGCCCCGAAGAGAAGTGACAGCGCCAGCGCCATGACGATCCCCGCCGAGATCCCTTTGGTGAGGAAGTAACTCGACACCCGCCATCCCCACGGCATCGGGTGGTCGGTGTTGTACACGACCCGAGGAGGGTCATCGGCCCGTTCGTGATGTGACGGAACAAACTTTCTACTCCCTCCGTTGTCCCGCCTCGCTGTCGACGGGGTCAGGTCGATCGTCATGAACGACGGGGCCGGGTCACGCCAGATTCCCCCGTCCCCTGGGTCGACGGCGCCCAAGGGGTCGATAGCGGCTTTCTCCACTCCCCGGTACCAGAGGTTGGGCCTCGTACCCTGCTCCGGGGACCGCTGAAGCAGTTGCTCGGCGGCCAGGAGGCGCGAGATCGGCGTGGTCGGATCGTCGACGTCGCCCGAAATTATGGCGCCTTCGGGGCACACCACCACGCAGGCGGGTTCCAGTCCCACCTCGACGCGGTGCACGCAGTAGTTGCACTTCTGGGCGGTATGGTCCAGGGGATCGATGTACAGCGCGTCGTAGGGACAGGCCTGCATGCAACTCTTGCAGCCGATACACAGGCTGGTATCGAAGTCGACGATTCCGTCAGGCCGGCGGAAGAGGGCGCCAGTAGGGCAGATCGACACGCAAGGGGCGTCGGAGCAGTGGTTGCACCTCATTACCGAGAACGACCGCTTGGTGTCGGGCCAGGTTCCCGCCTCGATGTATTTCACCCAAGTGCGGTTCACGCCGAGCGGAACATCGTGCTCGGTCTTGCACGCCACCGTACAGGCGTGACAGCCGATACAGGCCGTCTGGTCGATAACGAAACCGTACTGCAAGGGGCTCCTTTCCTGTCTCGAGTCCTGAAGCCCTCACCGGAACTATACGCCACTATACAAATATGCTGTCCCGGGCCTGAGCGTTTGGCCCGTGCCGATTGCGTCCCAAGCGATGGGCAAGCACACCGGCTGCCACCCCTCTCCATATTTGGGCGCCACACGCCTACATACAAGAGCCTTCATAAACGAAGCTAGAGGGGTGCCCCAGTGTGCAGCGAACGTCTCCAGGTGCGCTTCCACTAGCCTCGTTGGCATGTGCCGAGTCGCATCACTAGGATTTTGACCGTCGTAGTGGACACAATTCCGACATCTCGGAATCCCGCCGGGGGCGTTGTTGTATGACACGGCTCAATGACGAACAACTGGAGCATTTCCACCAAGAGGGCTACGTCGTCGTAGAGGACGTGATCGACCCGGAGGGGGTGCTCGATCCGCTGGAGGCCGAGTACGGCGCGGTGCTGGACAACCTTGCCCGTGAACTGCACGAAGAAGGAGCAATCCCATCCACGTACGACGGGATTGAGTTCGGCGAGCGTCTGACCAGGATCTACCAGAAAAGCGGCAAGGTCCACACCCAGTACTTCGACTTCTCGCTTCCACAAAAGAACATCACGTATGACACCCCTATGTGGCATGGGCCAGCGGTGTTCGACGTACTAACGGCGTTGCCGCTGTTGGACGCAGTGGAGTCGATCATTGGGCCGGAGATCTATTCGAACCCGACGCAGCACGTGCGGCTCAAACTGCCCGAAGCGCTCACCCCGGTCAATCCAGAAACGGGCGGCGTCCAGTTGGGAGCGACACCTTGGCACCAGGACGGGGGAGTCGTGACGGAGGAGGCGGACGACACGGACATACTGACCGTCTGGATTCCGGTCTGGGGCGCTGACGAGGAGGCCGGTTGCCTCCATCTGGTGCCGCGAAGCCACATTGAAGGGCTGTACCAGCACTGTCCGGGAGGCACAGCGACCTCGCCGTCCGGGCTCCAGATACCGGACGAGATGTTCCGGATCAGGGACGCCCTTCCTATACCGATGCGGCGAGGGAGCGTGCTGTTCATGCATCGGCTGACCTGCCACGGTTCGCTGCCGAACAACAGCGACCGGATCAGGTGGAGCCTTGACCTGCGCTACAACCCTGTTGGCCAGCATACCGGGAGAGCGGCGTTTCCCGGATTCGTGGCGCGGAGCAGGGCCCACCCGGAGGCGGAGCTTCGCGACGCGCAGGTGTGGGCACAGGAATGGAGAGATACCCGCGAGCGTCTAGCCAGGGAAAACGATCCGTCTTACAACCGCTGGTCATCCGACGCACCGGCTTGCGCGTAGCCATTCCAGTCCAAGGCTGTGTGAACCGTGCCGGGTTTCATAGAGGGTTTGGTGGTACCCCACTTTGGTGGAGTCGGGTTATTTGAATTGGTGGTGTGACTGACCCGAAAGGAGTCTTCATGCCTTATCGATATCCACCCGAGTTCCGTCGCAGGGTGCTCGACCTGATTGCAGTTGGTAGGTCGGTAGCGTCGTTGTCAGCGGATCTGGGGGTGTCTGATCAGACGATCTACAACTGGCGGCGTCAAGACCGAATCGACCGCGGTCTACAACCGGGTGCCACTTCGGAGGAACAGGCCGAACTGTGGGCCGCTCGCCGTCGGGGAAACCGAACTGGCCGTGACGAAACGGGCTATTGAACTGCTGGGAGACCAGGTGGTGTCCCCAAAAGACGCTACCAGGCGATCCGGACCATGAGAACCGAAGGGCTTCCCACCCAGGTGGCGTGTCGAGTGCTCGAAGTGTCACAGTCCGGGTTCTACGCCTGGAGGTCTCGACCGCCGTCAGCCCGTTCCATCCGCCACGCCTGGCTTACCGACATGATCTACCACATCCACCAACAGTCATGCGGCACCTATGGGGCGCGGCGGGTGCACGCCGAACTGCGGTTGGGTCATGGAATAACCGTCGGACACAACGCAGTAGTGATGCTGATGCGCAGAGCCGGTCTAGCTGGTCTTAGTAGGTGACCGAAGTCCCAGACGGCGGACCCGCCCCGCAGACACGCCAGTGGACCTGGTCGACCGCAACTTCGCCCGTTTCGAACCGGACCAACTGTGGGTGACCGATATCACAGAGCATCCCACCAGGCAAGCGCAAGGTGTACTGCGCGGTGGTGCTGGACGTGTACGGGCCGCCGGGTCGTCGGCTGGTCGATCGACAACACGGCCACCTCCAGACTGGTCACCTCCGCGTTAGGTATGGCAATCGGGAACCGCCAACCCGACCCCGGCACGGTCATACATTCGGACCAGGGCACCCAATTCACCTCCTGGGCGTTCACCCAACGGGCCCTCGAATCCGGTCTGGTTCCGTCCATGGGAACCGTTGGAGACTGTTTCGACAACGCCACCATGGAATCGTTTTGGGCTCGTATGCAAGTCGAGCTGTTGGACCGCAGGAGGTGGAGAACCCGTATCGAACTCGCCAACGCTATCTTCGAGTACCTAGAGATCTTCCACAACCGCCACCAGCGCCACACCGCACTGGAAATGCGCACCCCCATCGAATACGAAAGAAACCACAACAACACCACAACCTTCACACCACTGATCCAAGTGAGCTGACTCCACGAAACCGGGGGACCATCAAAGTCTCTACCAAACCCGGCGCGATTCACATCGGCGTGATTCAGTGACGTTCTAAGTCTCATCTCTGGACCTCTCAACGACAAATGGCAAGAGAATGAGCTTGGTATGTCCTGTCGGAGGTCGGTCCGACGGGAGCAAGGCCGGCCTCCCGAGGAAGGGCTGCCAGAATCAGGGGCTAATGGCTAAGCAGCTGTTGCGGGTTCTTGACCAGGATGCGTTCCAACGTTGTGTCGTTAACCCCGGCATGACGTAGGGCAGGCACGATATTGCGGAGGATGTGTGCGTATCCGTAACCTCCGTACCGTATGAGCTGAGTCTTGTAGCAGGTGTCCTGGGAGATCAGTATCTGATCGCCGTACCCGAGAGCCAGCAACTGGAGCAAGTGTTCGTGACGCTGGGAGTCGTGGCTGTTGTAGCTGAAGTCGATGGAGTCGTAGTAGTTCTCCAGGCCGAAATTGTCAAATGAGATGAACACGCCCAGGTCGGCCACACGTCTTTGGTAGTCGAGGTTCATGTAGCCGTCCATATGACACATGTTGATCTTCTGGGGGTCCACACCTTTACGAAGTACGAAATGGGCGACCTCGGGAGCGATCCTGCTCCTCGCTCCGAAATAGGGGTGTATGTAGAGCGGGAGGCCCGTCTGTTTCTGCGCCACGCATGCGGCTTCGAGGACCTTCCACTCGTCTTCTTCAACGGGCTGGCTTAGTCCGATCTCGCCGATCACACCAGGTCTGATGCCGGTCCCCTCGATGCCGTCCTCTATCTCGGAGAGGATCCCCTCGGCCAGGGACCGGGAACTTGACGTGCTCACGTACTCCGGATGGGAAGCCTGGATATAGTATCCGCATCCAGCGATCACATTGATACCTACAGCTAAAGACACTGCCCTGATGCCGGTCGGGTAGAGGTGCGGGGATCGAGGGCGAGGACCGATCGGAGTTGCATCCACGATGGTCTTCCCGCCGTACTCGGCGAATTCGGATATCTCGGAGATGGCTAGATCGACTTCGTCAAGGACCATGAAGTCCGGGAACTTTGAGTAGTCGCGGCGCCATTCTCCCAGCACGTGAATCTCCGGTGGGCCGTACTGAGCGTCAGGATTGTCCTCCTTGTAAGCGTGTCGCATGTCGAGGAAGATGTGTTCGTGAACGAGTGTTGTTCCAATGTCGGAGGCGGCTACCGGGCCCGTCACTGTCATGACGGTTCCTTGCCGTTCTCCTGAAGGGAGTCCAGATGTCGGCATTGAAGATCCTTTCAGCGTGGTGCTGGAGGGATCCAATAATATTCCTTCGTCCTTGGGTCTGGACCATCGGCCGCATTACACAACCCAGCGAGAGGGGAGTGACCGGAACGCTTAGCTGAAAATGAAGGCGCGCCCCGGGCGAACCAGTCTCAAGCCCGCTTCAGATCCCGTCCCATCGGGTCGTTGCCACTCCGGGCGCGTCGCCGTCGGACTCATCCTGAGGAGCTATCTTGGTGGGCTTTCTTGTGTACAAGGGACTCAAGAGCGCCGCTCCGACCAGGATCGCTGCCACATGGCCGGACGAGAGGGCCATTCCCTTATTCTTCCGGACCCACGATCCATTACTGACTTCTGGGACGCTGCCCCACAAGGTGCCCCTAACGAGAACCAGAACCCGCTGCTCGCGGAACGTCGAATAACTGGCAACTGTTACAAGCCTTGCTGATCGGTATCCGGTGGTCCTGCTTTTCGCAGACACTGCAACCGCGAGCGCCGAAGAGCCACAGAGCAGGATCGAGAGCCGCGCAGGTACCGGCAATCTGGAGTGGTCCACCGAAATCAGCGACGGAGACTGCCTCCTGCCATGCTGACTGAATCCGGCGTTTCACATCTCTCCCTAGGGTTAGGCCTCGGGTATCGGTGACTCCCAGGTTCTCGGTAACCCTGCGCACATGCACATCAACCGCCACCGGGATGGTTTCCATGTACCTTATGGCCGCTCCGCCCGGAGCGGCCATAATCCGTACCCACATCGGAGCTATCTTCGGTCCTCTGAGCAGGGGGAAGCGGGCCTTTCCGGCTCGTTTGCTCCGTACGTCTGCCAGTAACTCCCTGGCGTCTCCTTTGCCTTCTTCGATCACCTGGCGCGTGGGGCCTTTCTCGTCTACCAGCGACACCGCGATTCTCTTCCAAGCGTCACTATCGGCAGTTCCAACGTCAACCGGTAGGTGGGTCGCCCGATCCGCTCCGGTCGCACTGAAAACCTGTTGACCAGCTTCTTTGGGTTGCGGCCATGCTCGAATAGGTCAGTCATCGCGTCCCATGTATAGATGAGGACGATCACCCCGAGGGTGGCCAGCAGCAAGGAGACGACTATCCATATCACGTTACGCCAGGCGCAACACAGGCGAGCATTATTGCTGGTCGCAGATCATGTCTGATACAAGCCATCGCGACACCATTCCGACTAGGAATCGAGCAGGAGACGACCAATTTGGCTTTCCAGGACTGGGAACCCACTGCTGAGTACTCTACCGACAACCATGATGTGGCAGCTTATTCCCCATGCGATGCATCCGCCATGCCATACGGGTATGACCGCATACACGAGATACTTCAGTAGTGCTATATATCTGATCGTATGGACGGAGATCATTGACTTCGCACTTCGAGGTGGCCAAAATCCGGATAGTCTGCTTTCCCTCGCTCCGCCCCCCGACGGGTTTGGCAAGACGAGACGGAGGTCATGGACACTCATGAGGGTTCCAGGTGTCGCTTTGCAGGAGTTCAGCCGCACAGCCGCCGTAGTGACCCATGGCAAGGCTACAGCTGAGTCGCTCGCAGCTCGGGAACATATAGCTTGCCGATCCAATCCATTGAAGCGATTCGCCCTGCGGCCGCACAAACACAACGGGATTCAGGCTTGGGAGAGGAAGGCCCTCCCACTGTGAGATCCCAAGGTAGGGGAGAAGGCAATGCGCCGGGCGGTCTGGGCTCCTCCTCCGTTCTTCCAAACGGGTGTTGATGGCATAACGGATAACGACCCGGCAAGGTAACGCTCTGACCTGGGGAAATAGCGGTGTTCTAGCGGAGGCGGACGGGAATCGAACCCGCCGGGGGTCGTGCGACCCCCCACCGGTTTTGAAGACCGGGGAGCCCACCAGGCGCTCGCTCGCCTCCGGGCTCAAGGGTACCTGCGTCAGGCTGGTACCGTGATGGGACCATGAAGAGCCACGAGCAGGATTCTGACCAAGCGGCGGTTCTTCGCGTGACCGGGCTGGTGGAAAGACCAGATGAATGGGGCATGGACGATTTGGCTGGGCTATCGGGGCAGGTGACCGGGGCCGAAGGTCGCGGCGTCTCGGCTGGTGCTCTCCTTGAGGCTTCGGGCCCTCGGGGTGGTTTTGTGTCGGTGGAAAGCTGCGACGGCGGGTACCGGGCGTCCATACCCATAGAGGAACTGTCCGCCAAAGGGGTAGTGGTGTACGGACTGGGCGCGGAGAGCCTTCCTCGGGAAAAAGGAGGCCCCTTTCGGATGCTGGTGCCCGGGGGGCGCACTCTCTGCTGGAATGTGAAAGGGGTGGGGGAGATGAGGGTGACCGCCCAACCGGAGCCCGACAGCGTTCCCCCCAATCCCCCCCACTAGCCGGCTGGGTTGTACGCACAAACCCCCGCGGTGCCGTATTCTTTTCCATAATGAGTCAACGCATGAGTCGTCAACCCGGTACGGGCCCCGGTTTCGGGGAGATACTGGAGAGTTTTCGTCGTCGGCGCGGTTTGAAGAGAAGGCAGATCGGTCGTCAACTGGGGGTCACTCAGGGGCAGATCAAGGACTGGGAACAGGGAGTTGAGATACCCATGCATCCCGGCTTGCTTCGCTCGCTTGAGGTGATTCTGGAGATCCCCGAGGGGTTGCTTTCCCGGGCCGCCGGGTTTTCGGCGCCGGCTCAGGTGGAGCCGAGAATGACCATAAGTCAATCTCTGGCTACCTTGTCCCAACCCGAGGTGGCGCCGCCCGTACACCCTCTTGACTCTCCGCCCGAGGGGCCGCGGGAGAGGCCGTCCTGGATGGGATCGGCGGGTTCGCGGGAGGGGTCGTCGGGAGTCGTTTCCTACCGGTACAACCTTCTCGAGGAACGATGGGTGTACCGGATGCGGTTCTTGTTGACCGGGGCGGGTATGGCGCTGTTGGGACTGCTGCTGATGTGGGCGCTGGGCCGGGTGTGGGAAGAACTGGGCAGTGTGTGGAACGCCGTCTTCGGATCATGATCTCCGCCCGGCCATGACCGCCTCCCACCGGGTGGTGGTTCATCCCTGTCACCCACGGGGAGTGCCCGAAAGCTTGGCGAAGGTTCCGGGGGTGGAGGTGATGTCACCCCCTGATCTGGCCAGTCTGAGCGAATGTCTCACCGACCCCCGAGTGGAGATCCTGGTGTCTTTCATCTGGACGGACGAGTGCCTCTCCCTGGGTCTGCGCTGGATTCAATCGATTTCCTCGGGGCTTGACCACTATCCCATCGAGCAACTGGCCGCGGCCGGGATTCGTTTGACATCGGGACGGGGCGCTAACGCCCCGGCAGTGGCGGAGCACGCCTTTGCTCTGCTGTTGGCTATTACCCGAAGGGTGGGCAAATCGGTGCGTTTCTCGGAGCGGGGGCTGTGGAGGCAGGGGATGGGATACGAACTGGCGGGCAAGACTCTGGGGGTGCTGGGGCTGGGAAGTGTGGGAGAGGAGATCGCCTGGCGGGCCAAAGCGTGGGGGATGAATGTGATCGGCTCCAAGCGAGACCCCAGCTCCTACCAGGGATGCGCTTCCCAGGTGTACGGACCTGAGCAGACGATCGAAGTCTTCCGTCGGTCCTATGCGGTGATATGCGCCCTTCCGGACGGTAGGGGGGCGCCTCCCCAGGCGGGGGCGGCCGAGTTCGCTGCTTTGGGGGACGGGTGGTTCGTGAATGTGGGGCGGGGTTCGGTAGTGGACACCGAGGCACTGTTGTCCGCGTTGGACTTGGGAGAACTGCGCGGCGCCGGGTTGGATGTCACCGATCCTGAACCCCCTCCCCAGGAGTCGCTGTTGTGGCGGCACCCCAAGGTGGTGCTCACCCCCCACCTGGGCGGGTTCTCTCCCGAGTACGCCGATCGTCTGGCGGAAATCTTCGCCGCCAACCTGCAAGCCTTCCGCGGAGAGGGTAAATGGGTTAACCTGGTGGTGTGAGAGCCCACTGCCTGGTAGTTGGGCGGATAGTTTCATCCCCCAGAACCCACTCTGTCATATGAGCAAGATCAGTCATCAGGAAGGGGTGGTGCTTCGTAGCTATCCCTTCGGCGAGGCAGACCGGGTAGTGGTCTTGCTGAGCCCCGAGAGAGGGATGCTTCGCACTGTGGCTCGCGGGGTCCGCCGGGTCAAAAGTCGGCTTAGAGGACGTTTGGAACCGTTCTGTCACGTGGAATTGGTGTTGTATCGGGGCCGGGAATTGGATCTGATCACCTCGGTTTCCGTCATTGCGGCCTATCCGGAATTGCGATCCGATCTGGATCGTCTCCTCGCCGCCTCCATGATGGTGAACGCGGTGGATGCCGCGGCTCAGCCCGAGCAGCGTTCCCGGTCACTGTTCGATCTGCTGAACGAAGGGCTGGGGGCCCTCTGCGGGACAGGGGACGTCTCGGGTTTGATCACCGCCTTTTTGCTGCGGCTGGCCGAGGTGGTGGGGGTGGGGCCCGCATTGGCGTGGTGCGCTTCCTGCGGTGGGGAGGACGATCTCACCAGGTTCAGTTTTGAGGGAGGAGGGGTGGTATGCGAACGATGCCGCCCGCAAGGTTCGGTCCGGCTGGTGGCGGGGGTCACCGGCCATCTGCACCAACTGGCCCGGGCGGATCTGCGCGAACTGCCCCTCACCACTGCCGAACTTTCCCGGCAAGCCATGAGCGTCGCCTCCCGGTTTCTGGAAATCCATCTGGACCGCAGCCTTCGCTCGGTGGCCACGTTTTCATGAGCGGCGCCAATCCTCGCCATGTCGGGGTGATCCTGGATGGGAACGGGCGTTGGGCCCGCCAACGGGGGCTGCCGAGGGTGGCCGGGCACATGGCGGGAGAGGGGGCGCTGCTGGATGTGCTGGAAGGCGCCTTGGAGGCGGGAATCGAGTGGTTCACAGTGTTCGTCTTTTCCACAGAGAATTGGCAGCGCTCAGCCGACGAGGTCGAGTTCCTGATGGAATTCTGCGACGACATGTTGCTGCGCCGGGGCCGGGAATTGGCGGAGAAGGGAGCGAGACTGCACTTCGCGGGCGATATTGCCGACGCCCGGATACCCGACACGGTACGCGGCCATATCGAGGAGACCCGCGAACTCACCGCCGGCAATGACGGTTTGAACCTGGTGGTGGCCTTCAACTATGGGGGTCGACGGGAGATAGCAGAAGCTGCCCGGCGGCTGGCGGAAGAGGTCGCGGCGGGACGAATCCACCCCGAGGACGTTGACGAACAGGCTCTGGCCGCTCGATTGCACGTCCCCCAGATGCCCGATGTTGACCTGATCATTCGGACGTCCGGTGAGAATCGGCTCTCCAATTTTCTTCTGTGGCAGGGTGCCTACGCCGAGCTGTACTTCACCAAGGTGCTGTGGCCCGATTTCAATCGGAGCCACTTCGAGGAGGCGCTGGAGGAATACCGCCGCAGGGAACGGCGATTCGGGCGGATCCAGGAGCCGATCTAAAGGACGGTCACCGTCGGCCCCGTTTCCGGTAGCCTTCGTCTTTGACATCATGACCAGTATGGAAACCATCGTCAACCTCTCCCGTCGCCGCGGGTTCGCCTTTCCCTCTTCGGAGATATACGGTGGCCTGCGCTCCGCCTACGACTACGGGCCATTGGGGGTGGAACTGCTACGCAACGTGAAGAACGAGTGGTGGCGATCGATGGTCAGCGCCCGCCGCGACGTGGTGGGAATCGACTCGGCCATCATTCAGTCCCGGCGGGTGTGGCAGGCTTCTGGACATGAGGAGGTGTTCACCGACCCACTGGTGGAGTGCCGCAACTGTCATCAACGCTTCCGCCAGGACCGACTGGCCCGCGCCGACCAGTGCCCGTCGTGCGGCAAGCGGGACACCTTCACCGAACCGCGGCACTTCAACCTGATGCTTAGCACCCATATGGGACCGGTGGAGACCGACGACAACCTGGTTTATCTGCGCCCCGAGACAGCTCAGGGAATCTTTATCAACTTCGCGAACGTGCTGAGGGTGACCCGGTGCAAGCTCCCCTTCGGCGTGGCTCAGATCGGAAAATCCTTTCGCAACGAGATCACCCCCGGCCAATTCGTATTCCGAACCCGGGAGTTCGAGCAGATGGAGATGGAGTGGTTCTGCCTGCCTTCGGAAGCCTCAAATTGGTTCGAATACTGGGTGGATGTCCGGCGTAGGTGGTATTTGGATTTGGGGATGAATCCGGACAATCTTCGGATCCGGCCGCATGCTGCTGATGAGTTGTCCCATTACTCGCAGGAGACGGTGGATGTGGAATACCGGTTCTCGTGGGGGTGGGATGAGTTGGAGGGGATCGCCAACCGGACCGACTTCGACCTCAAACGGCACTCCGAGCACTCCGGGCAGGACCTGAGCTATTTCGACCAGACCACCGGCGTCAGGGTGGTCCCCTTCGTCATCGAACCGGCGGCAGGCGCCACCCGCACCACTTTCGCGTTCTTGACCGACGCCTACCGGACCGAGCAGGTGAGGGGCGCCGAGCGGGTGGTTCTCGGGCTTCACCCGCGCCTGGCGCCCTATAAGGTGGCGGTTCTGCCGCTTTCCCGGAAACCACAGTTGGTGGAACCGGCCTCCCGGATCGCCGACGACCTGGGAAAACGGTGGACGGTCGAATACGACGAAACCCAGTCCATAGGAAAGCGTTACCGTCGCCAGGATGAGATCGGTACACCGCTGTGCGTCACCTTCGATTTCGACTCCCTGGAGGATCAGTCGGTAACCGTTCGCCATCGGGACACCATGCACCAGGATCGGATCGGGGTGGACCGGCTACCCGCCTACCTGGCAGATCATTTGCAGATATGAAGCGCAAGCTTCTGATCGCGATCCTGGTGCTGGTCGGGGCGGCCGCGGCGGCGATTGTCTGGTTCCTCGCGGCCGGAAACGTAGGCGATCCCACCCAGGTCACCGCGCCTGCCATCACTTCCGCCGCTTCCACCACCTCGCCTTCGACTCCGGCGCAGCCCCAGGAGACCACCACTGCGGCTTCGCTGCCCGAGGCTTCCGGCTCCTCGGAGGTGGTGGAATGGGAGTTGTCCGAAGGCTCTGAGGCGAGGTTCTTGATCCAAGAGGAGCTGTATGGTGACCCGGTCACGGTGGTGGGAACCACCACGTATGTGGTGGGGAGAGTGAGAATGGACTTTTCGGATCCGGCCGGGTTGCAGATGGGGGACATTCTCATCAACGCTCGCACCTTCGAAACCGACGCCTCCAACCGCGATCGCGCCATCCGGGGCCCGATTCTCGCCGCCGAGCAATACGAGTTCATCACCTTCTCACCGCTGGAGGTCATCGGTCTGCCGGAAGCTTTGGAATCGGGAGGGGAATGGCGCTTTACGGTGGAGGGAGAACTCACGGTACGTGACCTGACCCGCCCGGTCACCTTCGCAGTGGTGGCCCGCTTCGAGGCAGATGGTCGACTGGTGGGTGAGGCTTCTGCCACCGTGCTGCGCTCTGATTTCAACTTGTCGATCCCCTCGGTTCCCTTTGTGGCTAACGTGGCCGATGAAATTGGTCTGGAATTTGGCTTCGTGGCGACGCGGTCAGGCTAGGATTTTGGTCACTTAATGTCTACATATGGCGGTCATGGGACTCGAGACGACCGGTAGTCGGGGGTGGTGATATGACAAGGGGGGAAGATGATCGGGACCGGGTTAGGGCAGGGGTCAATCTGGTGGAACAGTTCGCGGCTGTAACCAAGGTGAAGAGATCGGGACGCAGCTACATGGCGTTGTGTCCTTTCCATCAGGAGAAGACTCCGTCGCTGTCGATAGACCCGGCGCGGGGTTTGTTTTTCTGCCATGGGTGCCATAAGGGCGGTGATGTGTTCACCCTGGTCCAGGAGACCCAAGGTCTTTCCTTTCCCGAGGCTCTGCAAACCCTGGCGAGACAGGCCGGGATTGTCTTGACCAACCGTCCGGGAGACGGACGGGCGGCCCAGGAGCGGGAGCGCTTGGTGGGGGTGATGCGCCGAGCTGTGGACTTCTACACCAAGCGGTTGTTGTCGGGCCCCGATGCCGGACCGGCCCGGGCCTACCTTCGATCCCGCGGGTACGATCGCTCGGTGGTAGAGAAATTCGCTCTGGGTTTTTCGCCATGGGAAGAACCGTCCCTGAGAACCGAATTGCGGTCGGCGGGGGTTGCGGATGCGATGATGGAGCGGGCCGGGCTGACGGTGAGGCGCGGGCCTGGCGAGCTGCGGGACCGCTTCTGGGGTCGCATCATGTTCCCCATTTACGATCTGCGCGGCGATCCGGTGGGATTTGGCGCCCGGCTGATGAGTGGGACGGGGCCCAAGTATCTCAACTCTCCGGAGACTCCTCTTTATCACAAGTCCCGGCTCTTGTACGGACAGCATTTGGCGCGAAGAGAGATAAGCCGCACCGATCAGGCGGTGGTGGTGGAGGGATACACCGATGTCATCGCCCTCCACCAAGCGGGAATGGAGTCGGCGGTGGCCACTTGCGGCACGGCGCTGGGAGAAGACCACCTGGAGGTGCTGGGCAGGCTGGGGGGGCGGATCGTGTTGGCCTTCGACGCCGACCGGGCTGGATCCGATGCGGTGCTGAGAGGTGAGCGGGTGAGTCGCCGAAGTGGTCGGCGGCTTGATTTGCGGGTGGCCGAATTGCCCGACGGGAAGGATCCGGCCGACCTGCTCCAAGACGACCGCTTGGAGGAGCTGCGCTCGGCGGTGCAAAGCGCCCGCCCGGTCCTCCAGTTTCGAATTGAGCGACGATTGGCGCAAGTGGACCCCACCAATCCCGAATCTCGAGCGCGGGCGGTGAACGAGTTGGGGGCGCTGGTAGCCAATGTGAGCGATACGGCAACCAGAGTCGCATACGAACAGGAGTTGTCGCGGGGTACGGGTTTGGACATCTCGGAGATCAAAGAGGTGGTGCGTCGGGGCGGCAGGACACAAGGGGTGGATCGTTCTGTCGACCGACGAGATCCGGCTTCGAGCCGGAGCAGGCCCACCGATCGGGGATCGGCGGTGGAACGGGAGTTGCTGAAAGCGGTGCTGTTCAACCATCCGGATCTTCGGGAGTTGGAGGTGGACGGGACCCTTTTTGCCGAGGGTCTGTACCGGAGGGCATTCGAAGATATAGAAGCCGATTGGAGGGCCACCCCGCTGGGCCAGCCCACCCCCATTTCCTGGCGGCAGGAGGAGTTGTCGGAAGGTGATGAGGAACAAATGCCAGTCGCTTCAGAGCAGATACGCAGGGTGCTGTTGGAGATCTCTTTGGATAAGTTGGAGCCTGGCGACCCCCGGCCGATGGTGATCCGGTGTCGCCGGGAGGCGCTGCGTCGGGAGACGGACGCTCTCGGAGCGCAGATGAGGTCGTTTTCCCCTGATGATCCCCGGCGCCCACCACTGTTGAAACGGTTCGTTCAGTTGGAGCGCCGTCGTCAGGAGTTGACCGGAGACCTGGCATGAGCGAGATGGGAGGGGACTTCGAGGCGCGGGTGGGGATGATCCTTCGCCGCGGACGCCAGCGCGGTTTTCTCACCGCTTCCGAATTGATGGCGGATCTGGATGGCCTCGATGGTGATCAAGCCGAAGACGAGCGCAGATGGGACGAATTGATGAGCCGGCTGGTCGAGGAGGGGATCCGGGTGGTGGAAGAAGTGGAGGAGGTTGGGGAAAGACGCGGACGTCCGCTAGAGGAGAAGTCCTCGAAGATCGCTGATCCGGTCAGCCTCTATTTGAAAGAGATCGGTCGTTACTCCCTACTCCAGCCTGAACAGGAAGTGGAGTTGGCGGTACAGATCGAAAACGGCGCCCAGGCTCGGGAGAGGCTGAAAGAACAAGGGCTGTCGGCCGGGCAGCGCCGAGAACTGGCTGCCAGGGCGGCGAAGGGCGAGCGGGCTTACCACAGCCTGGTCGAGTCAAACCTGCGGTTGGTGGTTGCTATCGCCCGCAAGACCTTCGGATCGATGAATGGGGCGAATCTGCTGGATTTGATTCAGGAGGGCAATCTTGGGTTGATGAAGGCCGCCGAGCGTTTCGATCACCGTCGAGGTTTTCGTTTCTCCACCTATGCCGCCTGGTGGATAAGGCTACCCATGATCCGGATGTTCGCTGAACAATCCCGGGCCATCAGGCTACCCGCTCACCTGGCCGCGATGGTGCCTGTTCTCAACGAGGCTCGACGGGAGATGACCCAGCAGCAAGGTCGGCCTCCCACCACCGGCGAGTTGGCCTCCCGTTTGGAGATACCGTCCTCCCGGGTGGAGCAGATGCTCAGGATTTCACAGCGGGCGGTTTCGCTGCAGGATCCGGTGGGGTCGGAGGAGGACGGCACCACAGTGGGAGATCTGGTTGAAGACTTGACCGCCGAGGATCCGTTCGACGCCGCCACTCTGGCGTTCCTGCAAAAGCGTCTGGCCTTTGTGTTGAAGAACCTGCGGCCCAGGGAACAAGAGATCCTGAGACTTCGGTTCGGGTTGGAGGACGGCAGGGTCTGGACGCTTGGAGAGCTTTCCAAGCGGTTCCGGGTCACCAAGGAAAGGATCCGTCAGATGGAGCGAAAGGCTCTTTCCAAGATCCGTCACCAACGTTTCTCCAGCGGATTGATGGAGTTCCTGGAGGATTAGAGAGATCTGAGTGGCGCCGGACCTTTGAGTCGCCATGGGCGCCGATAAACATCAGACCCGGCAATAAACCGCCCAATGCCGCGAATCAACCCCACCTTCGCAGCTTCACGATCGTTTCATTTTGATCCATGCTGTACTGGTTACGACAAAAGCCTCCGGTCCGGCCGCAGAGCTCATCGGATCGCAGAATTCCCAGAGGTCATAACATGCGCAAAACCGCCCCTCACCGGGCCGCGGGTTTTCGCGAAAACCCAGATGGCGGTGGTGGTGGGGGAGGGGCCCTAAAAACTAGCTGGGGTTTCGCGAGATACAAGTGGCAATCGCGAGAAAAAGGTGTGAGCCGGAATTTCCCATATTTATGCGAGAGTTCCGGCTCACAGTGCGTCTCTTTTGGTAACTCCTAGCGGATCCAGTAGGCGTCTTCGCCGTGCTGGGAGATGTCCAAACCGAGTATTTCATCTTCCTCGCTGGCCCGCAGGCCGATGGTCTTGTCCAGGATTTTGGCCAACACCCAGGTGGCGCTGTAGCTGAAGGCAATAACCGCCAAAACCGCCACTACCTGCTTTCCGAAGAACGATGCTCCACCGTATATGAGGCCGTTGAATTCGCCGTAGTTCGTGGAGGAGAACACTCCGGTGAGTATGGAACCTATCACTCCCCCCACCATGTGGATCCCCACCACATCCAGAGAGTCGTCATATCCGAACTGTTCTTTGAGCCCCACCACCATCGAGCAAACGTATCCGCCCACCACTCCGATCACGATGGCTGCCGACGGGCTGACGTACCCTGCCGCCGGAGTGATGGCCACCAGTCCCGCCACCGCGCCGGACACCAGGCCCAACAAGGTGGGACGACGATGACGGATCCAGTCGGAGACCATCCATCCGAATGCCCCCAAGGCCGCGCCCACTTGGGTATTGAGTAGGGCGGTGATGGCCGCTCCATCGGCGGCCAGGGCCGAGCCGGCGTTGAATCCGAACCATCCGAACCAGAGAAGACCGGTCCCGATGACGGTTATGGGGAGAGAATGGGGGGGATGTTCGACTCCGAAGTCCCGTCGGGGCCCCAACACCCTGATGAGAGCCAGGGCGGCGATCCCCGAGTTGATATGGATCACCAAACCTCCCGCGAAATCCCGGGCGCCCCAGGCATACAGCAGCCCGTCAGGGGCGAATCCCCAGTGGGCCACTACCGGGTAGACCAAAAGTGACCACAGCGCCGCAAAGATCACCCAGGAAGAAAACTTCATCCTCCCGGCCACCGCACCTGCGATCAGGGCGGGAGTAATGATGGCGAACATCATCTGGAAAACAGAGAAGAGAGTTTCCTCGTCGGGGAGACCTTCCAGGCCCACCTTGCTGAAGTCTCCGATAAAGCCCAGTCCACCGGCCGAGGAGCCAAACGCCAATGAGAACCCGACGATCACCCACGTGATGGTGGCTATGGGTATGGTGACGACGTTCATCATCAGCATGTTGACTACGTTCTTGCTGTTCACCATTCCGCCATAGAAGAGCGCCAGTCCCGGCACCATGAGCAGCACCAGGGCGGAGGCGGTGATCATCCAAGCAATATCTCCAGTACCCAAAACAAAATCCTTTCTCTCACAGGTGATAGGACCGGTGGAAGGGATAGTTGGTTCTACCGATCACATATCCCTCGGTAGAGATGTTACATATTGGGCTCACACCCATGGCGGGCAACGGCCGTTTGGGAAAGGAATCCGGAAGGTGAGGGCTTTCCGCCTGCTCCTTCGGGGGTCAGTTGTCGGACAACTCCGCAATCAGCTTGGGCATTACTTTGTGAACGTCGCCCACGATCCCCAGATCGGCGATGGTGAAGATGGGCGCATCGGGATCCTTGTTGATGGCGATGATGGTTTTGGCGTCCTTCATTCCCACCAGATGCTGCATGGCTCCGGAGATGCCGCAGGCGATGTAGACATCCGGTTTGACGGTCTTGCCGGTCTGTCCCACCTGCTTTGCGTAGGGTACCCATCCGGCGTCGACAATGGCGCGGGTTGCTCCGGTGGCTGCTCCCAGTGGTCCAGCCACTCCTTCCACCAGGGAATAGTGTTCGGCCGAGCCCAGTCCTCGTCCTCCCGAGACGATCACCGCCGCCCCCTCCAAATCGGGCCCTTTTCGTTCCCGCATGTGGCGTTGGGTCACCAGTGCGGCCGATCTTCCCGCATCGGGCAGTTTCACCGCAATCACCTCGGGCAGGGTTCCGCCCACCGGCTCGGCCGGGAAAGACTTGGGCCGAATGATCACCAGACGCGGGCCGCCAGTTAGAAAGACCGCTTCGGCAATCTCTGATCCACCTGAAATCTCATGACGGGTAGTGACCTTCCCGTCCGGTTCCAAAGTCACGTCGACCGCGTTGGAGAGGACCGGAACACCCAACCGGACCGCCAGCCGACCGGCGACGTCACGGTCGGTGTAGGCCTGTCCGAACAGAATCATCTGCGGAGGCTGTTCGGTGGCCAAAGATGCGGTAGCCGCCGCCACCGGCGCCGCGGCCAGCATATCGCCGGGGTTGAAGTGGAAGACCCGCGCCGCACCGTGGTCTCCCAGCGTTTCCCAAGACTGCTGGGATCCGGTTCCCACGTAGAGCACCGTCGCCTTGCCCAGTTGACGGGCCTTGGCCAGCAGTTCCAATCCCAGAGTGGACGGCGTTCCGTCAGCCTCCTCGCAGAAGACCCACACTTGCGCCATGGTCAGATCACCTTTGCTTCCCGAAGCTTCTCCAAGATGAGCAGATGCCCTTCTCCCTCATCCTCGGCTATCACTCCGGCCTGCCGTTCGGCCGCAGGAACAACCGACACCACTTTTTGTCCGATGCGGACCTCCACTCCCAAGTCGGAAGCCTCAAACGTTTCGGTCGGCTTTTTCTTGGCCTGCATTATGCCTCGGAAGGTCGGGTAACGCGGTTCCACCACCCCGGCCGTAACCGACACCAGAGCGGGAAGATTTGACACCACCACGTCGTAGCCGGCGCTGGTCTGCCGGTGGATGGTCACCTGGTGTTCGCTCACCTCCACCCCGGTGGCATAGGTGAGCGCCGCCACTCCCAACAGCTCGGCCATCATCTGTGGCACCACCCCCGAGTACCCGTCGGTGGATTCAGTTCCGCATATCACCAGGTCGAATCCGGTGCGTTCGATGGCAGCCGCCAGAATCCGGGCGGTGGTGAGGGCATCTGAACCCGTCAGGGAATCGTCCTCAATCATCACCGCCTGGTCGGCGCCCATTGCCAAGGCTTGGCGAATGCCCTGGGCGCGGCCGACTGGGCCCATCGAAACCAGGGTCACCGTTCCCCCGGTGGCCTCAGCCAGACGAAGCCCCATCTCCACGCCGTAGCGATCGGTGTCGTCGAGGATCTGATCGTCTGACCTCACCAGCCGGTGCGTCTGCGGATCAAATCGGGCTGGGTTGGCCGGGTCGGGAATCTGCTTAACGCAAACCACAATACGCATGAGAAAAGCGAATGATACTACTTCTCGACCTGCTCAAATGTGAGGGAGAAGGGCGGTGATGAACCGGGCGAAATCATCCTTCACCAGTGCGGCGGTGGCATTGACATCCTCATGGGTGAGGGGATGGTCGGCGATACCGGCCGCCAGATTGGTTACCACCGACAGGCCCAGCACCTTTCTTCCCAGGTGGCGGGCGCAGATCACTTCGGGCACGGTGGACATGCCCACCAGGTCAGCGCCCAACCGACGCGCCATCTCCACCTCGGCGGGGGTTTCGAAGGTGGGACCGAGAAACCAGGCGTAAACCCCCTCGGATAGGGCGATTTTCTCCTGGGCGGCGATTTCCATAGCCAACTGGCGCAGTTGGGGGGTATAGGTGTCCGACATGTCGGGAAACCGGGTTCCCATCCGGGGGTCGTTGGGGCCGACCAGGGGATTGATCCCGGCCAGATTGATGTGGTCGCGGATAACCACTATCGATCCCGCTGTCATCCCGTCACCGCATCCTCCCGCCGCATTGGTCACCACCAGGGTATGGCATCCGGCCAACAGGCAGGCGCGTACCGCGAAGGTCAGCTCGTCGGTGGGATAGCCCTCGTAGGCATGGACTCTTCCGGCCAGCAACAAGACCCGGTTGTCTCCGAAGGGGGCCGAGTAGAGCGTTCCCGAATGCCCCATCACGGCCGGAACGGGGAAACCGGGGATCTGCGAATAGGGGACGGCGGTTATTTCTTCCAAATGCTCGGGAAGATCTCCCGACGCCGAGCCGAGCACCACCACCACGTCATGGCGGGGTTGGCCGGTGGCTTCAGCAATTGCCCGGGCAGCAGCTTGAAGTCGGTCATAGAGGTCGTTCATAGGCTCATCCCATCTCGGTGCTTCGGATCTTTTCCCCTATGAGGGGAAGGGGTTCGGGTGGTTGGTCTCCAATCGACCATGCTCCTTCCAGCAGACTGCGGACCGACTGCCAGCGGGCTTCTTCTCGATAGACGATCTGCGCGAGGGGCGTTCCCGGTTCCACCCTGTCACCCGGTTTGGCCAAAACAGTGATTCCCACTCCGGGGTCGATGGTGTCTTCCTTGCGTTCCCGGCCGGCTCCCAGGCGGGCGGCGGCGGTTCCCACCGTCCGTGCATTGCAGGCGGTCACCCAGCCCGAGGCAGGGGCGACGATTTGCGCCTGGTGGGGAGCGAGAGGCAGCAGGGAATCGTCCTCCACGACCCGGCGGTCACCGCCCTGGGCCTCCACTACCCGACCGAACAGCTCCATCGCCCGGCCGGATAGAACCGCTTCTGTCAGCATCCGGCGGGCCGCGGATTCGTCACTTGTCCTTCCCCCCACTATCAGCATCTCGCTACCCAGCGCCAGGATGATCTCCCATAGATCGTCGGGTCCCTCTCCGCGGAGGATGCGCAGAGACTCCCTGATCTCCGAAGCGTTGCCGACTTCCCTTCCCAGCGGGGAGTCCATGCTGGTCAGCAAAGCCGTGGTCGTCACTCCATACGCCCTCCCGATTCCCACCATCACCGTGGCCAACTCCCGCGCCTGCCCCGGGTCGGGCATGAAGGCCCCCGATCCGGTTTTGACATCCAGCACCAGGCCGTCCAGGTCCTCGGCCAACTTCTTGGACATTATGGAAGAGGCGATGAGGGGAAGGGAGGGTACGGTGCCGGTGGCGTCCCGCAGTGCGTATAGCTTACGATCGGCAGGGGCGAGATTCTCCGACTGACCCCCGTAGACCATTCCGTGGGCGGACAGCACTTCCATGAATCGGTTGGAATCCAAAGAGGTACTCAGACCGGGGATGGACTCCAGTTTGTCAAGGGTTCCCCCCGTATGGCCCAATCCTCGTCCGCTCAAAGTGGGGGCCAGCACCCCGCAGGCCCGGACCATGGGCAGCAGGGGGATGGTTGTCTTGTCGCCCACCCCGCCGGTGGAGTGCTTGTCCACCTTGGGACCGTCCAATCCGGATAGGTCAAGGGTCTCACCCGAGTGGAGCATGGCCTCGGTCCAGGTTGCCAACTCGTCGGGATCCAGCCCCCGCAGATACACAGCCATGGCCATGGCAGCCATCTGGTAGTCGGTTACCTCACCGCTGGTGAAGGCGGAGATCAGCCAGCGGATCTGGGCGGTGGTCAGGCCGAAGCCGTCCCGCTTGCGCTCGATCAGCTCGACAGCCGAAAACTTCATGCCACCTCCGCCCAGAACGATGTCCCCTTCCAAGGGGCGGTGAGACCGAACCCTTCGGCGATGGTGACCGCCACATCGCAGAACTGCCCGCGAATTCCCAAATCAACCCCGGCTGCTCTTCTTCCCGCCACCAGCAACGGTGCGAACTCGCGGGTGTGATCGGTGGTGTCATCGGTGGGATCGGTGCCGTGGTCGGCAGTGATGAACAGCAGATCGCGCTCCCCGAGGGCGTTCACCAGGGCAGGAATCCGGGCATCGATGGCGGCTAGGCCCGAGGCGTATCCATGGGGATCCTGGCGGTGCCCGTAGCGCATGTCCAGGTCCACCAGGTTGGTGAAGACCAGCCCGGAGGCGCCTTCGCTGACCATCTGGGAGATGGCGTTCTCCGTTTTGGCCAGCCCGTCCAGATCGCCTTCGGTGTGCTCGGAGCGGGTGAGGCCCCTGCCGCGGAACAGGTCGTGGGTCTTGCCGATTCCCCACACGGTCATTGTGGCGTCGTTCACCAGGTCCAGCAAGGTGGGAGCCGGGGGCGGCATCGAGAAGTCCTTTCGATCATAAGTGCGATGAAAGCTACCCGGTTGGCCGGTAAAGGGTCGGGCAATCACCCTTCCGATCCGGTATTCATTGCAGTGGCGTCGGGCGATTCGACAAAGGCGGTACAACTCGGGAAGTTCGAGCACATCGGTGTGGCAGGCGATCTGGAACACCGAGTCGGCGGAGGTGTAGAGAATCGGGCGTCCGGTGGCTAGGTGCTCCGATCCTAGTTTTTCGATGATGACCGTGCCGGAGGCGGCGAGGTTGCCCAGAAACCGGCGTCCGAACTCGGCCTCGACAATGCCGGTTAATGCGGGGGGAAACCCTTGGGGGAAGAGGCCGAAGGGGTGGGTTGTGGTGAGGCCCGCTATCTCCCAATGCCCGGTGGTGGAGTCTTTTCCCACCGAGGCGGGGGTCATCCGCCCGAAGGCCATGGTCGGGTGTTTCGTGGGGGAAACGCCTTCCAGGCTGTGTAGAACACCCAGTCCCGCCGCCTCGAAATTGGGGAGTCGCAGTCCCCCCACCACCCGGGCCACATTGCCCAAGGTGTCCGATCCGGCGTCTCCGTACCGATCGGCGTCGGGCGCTTCGCCCGCTCCGCAGGAGTCCAGCACCACGACCACTGCCCGCTCCAGGCAATCGCGCATCACGGTCGAATCCTCATCGCCGGGCCAGTCGACCATTTCGAACCAGCACTCCCTCGTCCCGCAGTTTCGCCGTCTGGCGGCCGACATCGGGGGCCGCCAGACGGCCATCGGCTCTTATCACTCTCCACCATGGGACCGCTTCGGCGGTGGTCTTCAAGAGATTTCCCACTGCCCGGGCCGCGCCGCTATGAGCGGCTGCTGCGGCCAGTTCCCCGTAGCTGATCACCTGCCCCTCGGGCAGGTCCGCCAGCACTCCCAATACGGCCTGCTCGAAATCCGGCGTATGGCACATCACATCTAGTGGGGAGTTCCGAATAGTCGGTCTCCCATGTCTCCCAGTCCGGGAAGGATGTAGCTTCTGGGGTCCAGTTCCCGGTCGTGACCCGCGGTGAAGACCGTAGTGTCCGGATGGCGCCTGGCCATGGTCTCCACCCCTTCGGGGCAGGTGACGATGCACACCGCGGCGACGTCGTCAGCGCCTTCTGCTTTGACAAGGTCAACAGCCTTGGCCAGGGAACCACCAGTGGCCAGCATGGGTTCGAGCACCAGCGTCCGGGCGCCGTGGAGGGTGGGGAGCTTGGTGTAATAGCCGACCGGCCGCACGGTCTGCTCATCCCGCTGCAGGCCGATGTAGCCGACGGTGGAGTCTCCCAGGAGGTCGAGAGCGCCTTCCAGCATGCCCAGGCCGGCTCGCAGGACGGCCGCCAGGACGGTTGGTTTCCCTAGCCGCCCGCCGACAAACCCGCTCTCCATGGGTGTTTCGATCTCCAGGGCGGTCAACGGCAGATCGGCAACCGCCTCGGCAACCAGGAGCCAGGTGAGTTTGCGGGTCGCCTCCCGATATTCTCGAATGGGAGTGCGAACATCGCGCAGGACGGTCAGATAATGGATAACCAGAGGGTGTTTTACCACTGTGAGGTTGGAAGATTTCATGTTCGGGCTGCTACTTTCTCGATCATCCGGTGTTGCGCATTCCGGCTGCGATGCCGTTGACGGTAATCAGCAGCGCACGTTGCAAGAGGGGGTCAGCAAAGTCTTGGGAGCGGGATCTCTTGAGAAGCGCCACCTGCAGGAAGCTGAGGGGATCCAAGTAGATGTCCCGTACTTCCAGCGTTCGGCGCAGCACGGGGCTCGAAGACAAAAGCGCCCCACCGGTGAGGAGCCGCAGTTCCTCGGTGGTGCGTTGATGTTCCTCTTTGATCACCTCGAAGATGTGGTGATGACGGGGATCGACCAGCGCCGATACGTAGCGGCCGGCCACATCCAGGTCGGTCTTGAAGAGGGTCATTTCCACATTGGAGATGAAGGTGGCCAGGAACGACCAGTTTCGGTAGGCGTCTTGGAGGGTCTCGGTGAGTCCGGCCCGCCGAGCGGCTGCCAGGCCCGATCCCAGGCCGTACCAGCCGGGAACATTCTGGCGGGACTGCGTCCATCCGAACACCCAGGGAATCGCTCTCATGCTCTCCAGTTCCGCCTTCCCCCCACCGGGTCGCCGGGCCGGGCGGGAGCCGATGTTGAGGTGAGTCAATTCCTCAACGGGGGTGGAGGACAGGAAATAGTCGACCAGCCCGTCGACCTCCACCAGATTCCGGTAACGGGCAAAGCTCTCCCCCGACACCAGGTCCATAGCTTTGTACCACATCTGGCGTCGGGCCGGAGAGTGATGTTGGATGGTGTGGAGCAGGGACGCCTCCAAGACTGAAGATAGGGCCAGTTCCAGGTTGCGATCCGCCAGGGCGGGGAGCCCGTATTTGTCGGAGATCACCTCACCCTGCTCTGTCACCTTCACCGATCCGTTTACCATCCCGGCGGGTTGGGCCAGTATCGCGCTGTGCGTGGGCCCCCCACCCCGGCCGACAGTACCGCCCCGCCCGTGAAACAGCAGGAGACGCACGCCATGCCGCTGCGTCACATCCCCCAGCTTTTCCTGGGCCTGATATATCTCCCACTGGGAAGTGGTGATCCCACCGTGTTTGCTGGAATCGGAATACCCAAGCATCACCTCCTGCAAATCGCCACGCAGACTGACCAGCCGGCGATAGGCGTTATCGGAGAGCAACCGGTCCAGGATCTCGGGGGCGGACCGCAATTCGGTGATGGTCTCCAGAAGAGGCACAAAGCCCAGGCGAGCGACGCCCCGGTGAAGATCAATCAGACCCGCTTCCCGGGCCAGGGCGGCGGCGGCCAGGATATCGTCGGGACCCTGGGTCATCGAGATGATGTAACTTTCGATCACTTCCGGTCCGAACCGGTCAAGCGCCCTGCGCACGGTGTGGAAGGTGTCGAGGACCGCATCCGCCTGGTCACCCAGTTTGGTGGCGGCGGTGGCCAATGGTCGTGGGTTGGAGAGCTCTTCGGAGAGCAGCCGAGTGCGCTCTTCCCGATTCAGGGAGGGGTAATCGATGGACAGCGGTTCATACAGCTTGGTCAGGGCCATGTGATGGTGGTCGGCGTGTTCTCGGATGTCCATCACGGCCAGGGAAAACCCAAAGATCATCACATTGCGGGTCAGCCGAGCCAGCGCCCCGTCGGCGATCAACTCACCGGAGTTGGCCCGCAATGAGGATTCCATCACATGCAACTCGGCCAGGAGTTGCCGGGGATGAGCATAATCAGCGCCCCGAACATGGCGAGACCCGTCCTGCAAGCGTGTCAGGGTGTTGTGGAGCCGCTGGTGGATAAAGGAGAGCTTGAGACGGTAAGGCTCGGTGGCATTGAGGCGGCGGAAACGCTTCCAAACCTCGGGAAGGATGACCTTGTCCCCCTCCAGTTCAGCCACCAACTCTTCGGAGATCTCCTGGATGAGGCTGGAGACGGAGAGTTCGGACGCCAGTTTTTCCACTGCCGTCACCAGGTTGCGCAAACCTTGGCGGTGTTGCCATTCGAGCACATCCATGGTGACTTCGGGGGTGATGTAGGGATTTCCGTCGCGATCTCCTCCCACCCAGGTGCCGAACCGGATGGGTTGGCGATCACGGTGTCCGATACCCAGCCGGGAAAACTGCTGATGGATCTTGTCTCCCAGATCGGGAAGCACTTCGGCGAAAAGATCGTTCAGGTAGTAGAGCACCGCTGCGGCCTCGTCCCTGGGGAGGGGCTTCACCCCCCGCAATTCGTCGGTCTGCCACATCTGATCGATCAACTCTGCGGTGCGACGGTCCACCAGGGCGTGCTGGGCAGGTCCCGCCCGGGGATCGTTTCGCTCCAGCAGCAGTTCTGACAGAGCCTTCTGCTTGGTGAGCAGGCTCCTGCGGGCCGCCTCGGTCGGGTGAGCGGTAAACACCGGCCGCCACTCCAGCCGGGAGGCCACCTCTTGGATGATCGAAGGATCGCAGTCACTATCCAGTATGCGGTCGATGGTTCTTTCCAACAGCCGCTCATCGCCCTGGGAGGCCAGGTAATCGACGCGATGAACCTGCTCGGCTACGTTGGCCAGATAAAAATATGTGCTGAAAGCCCGGGCCAGGTTCATGGCCTGGTGCAGGTCGAGTCCGGCCAACAGGTCGTCGAGTTGCTGTACCGCCTGGGTCTCCTCCCGGTAGCGAATGGCCTTCTCCACCGCCCTCACTGCCTCCACCATCTCCAACAGTTCCTCTCCCTGTTGGCGGACCAGGGTTTCCCCCAGTTGGTTCCCCAGTCGTCGGATGTCGTTGCGCAACATCCTGGCTTGATTGTCTAGATCGGTGTTACCGGATACTTGATCCACATCTGTCACAGTTCGCGAGAAATGGGGGTTTTGGTTCAGAGGTGCACCACCGGGCAGGTAAGAGTGCGGGTTATTCCGGTCAGCATCTGGATTTCGGACACCACCAGCCGTCCCAATCCGTCCACATCGGGAGCCTCCACCCTCACCACCACATCGTAAGGTCCGGTGACGTTCTCGGCCTCGGTCACCCCGGTGATGGAACGCACATTCCGCGCCACCTGCTGGGCTTTTCCTACCTCGGTCTGAATCAGTATGTACGCGGTTGCCACTTGTCCTCCTTGTAGATCAGTATCCGTCTTGCCCCATCCTTATGGTGTGGGCAAATGAGTGTTCTCCATCCTGACTCGTTTCAAAAACGATCCGCTGACCCTGGCGGAGAAAACGGAAAATGGAGCCATTTAGGGAGCCTGGTCGCAATAGAACAGGACTACGGTCGTTATCGCAGATGATCACTCCGACCCCTGTGTCGGGATCGTAGGTCTTGACCACTCCCTGCACGACCTCAGACCTTTTCCACCTTTCCTGCTTTGATGCAGGAGGTGCAAACTCGGGCTCGGCGGGTATTGGACCCTCGGCGAACGCGCACCCGCTGTATGTTGGGTCGCCACCGACGGTTGTTTCGTTTATGAGAAAAGGTCACGGTCTTTCCGAAAGACGGTTTGCGCCCGCAAACCTCACATTTGTACGCCATGGATGTCCTCCTGCGCCAAAGAATAGTAGACCTTCTGCGCCAAAGAATAGTAAACCTTGTAAGCACATGACGAACCGCGCCGGCCAGTGAGTATCCACGAACCCGCCAAAGGGCCCCCACCTGCTTCCCGATCGGGTCGAAGCCTGGCCTATCTGCACGGAGTGGGTGTGGAGCGGGTCCGGTATATCGGATCCCGCCAGGCAGGGATACTGACCAAGGGGGGCATCTGCTCGGTTGCCGACCTGCTTCAGCACTTTCCTCACCGATATCAGGATCGCACTCTGGTGGCGCCGATCGCCGGGCTGGCTGTCGACGTTGAGGCCACGGTCATCGCCGAGGTGGTGAGCGTCTACCGGCCCAAGGGTTCTGGCCGACGGGGCCCAAGGGAGGTGCTGAGGGTGACGATCCAAGACTCCGTCCCCCCGGGATCGAAACCTGACATGGTGCTTGGTCCTATCCGGCGCATGGAAGTCACCTTCTTCAATCAGCCCTATCGCAGTCGACAACTGCAACCGGGAACCATCGCCGCCTTTTCGGGGAAGGTGACCGTCTTTCGGGGCCGGCCGCAAATAACCAATCCCGATGTGGAGGTGATGGAACCCGGGGAAGAGGACTTCCGGGGGAAAGTAGTGCCGGTGCACTCGGCGGTAGGGGAGATGACCCCAGCGCGAATCAGAATGGCGATGCGCAATGCCCTCCAGCGGGCCAGGCCTATAGACGACCCCGTGCCCCGGTGGGTTCTGGAGCGCGACGGCTTTGTCGACCGGGATCAAGCCTTTGCCAACATTCACTTTCCAGACAGCATGGAGAAGGCCGCCGAGGGCCGCCGGAGGTTGGTGTTCGATGAACTGTTCCGCATCCAACTGGCTTTGGCGCTCACCCGCCACCGGCTGGTGGAGGAGCAGGAGGGAATTCCCCAGATAATGGCCTGCCCCCTGGTTGACACCTTCTTGGGGGGCCTTCCCTACGATCTGACCAGCGCCCAGGAGAGGGTGTTGGACGAGATAGCGAAGGATATGGCCGGTCCCCGCCCCATGCACCGGATGTTGCAGGGGGAGGTGGGATCCGGCAAGACGGTGGTGGCGCTGGTCACCTTGCTGGCCGGGGTGGGATCAGGCAACCAGGCCGCCATAATGGCGCCCACCGAAGTGCTGGCCGAACAGCTCTACATGGTGCTGCGGGAGATGCTCAGCCAGGCCGGTCTGTCTCCGCCCGTGGCCCGGTCCGACGCAGGCGGTCATCGCATGGGATCGTTGTTTGACGCCGCAGCAGATGTGACCGTGCGGGTGGCGCTGCTCACCTCTTCTCGAGCGTCCGCCAACTATTCGGACACTCCCCACCGGGCTCAGGTGAAAGAGGATGTGGCGAGTGGCGAAGCCCAAATCGTGGTGGGCACCCATTCTCTGATTCAAGAGGGAGTCCGTTTTCAACGGCTGGGGGTGGCGGTGGTGGACGAGCAGCATCGTTTCGGAGTCTCTCAGAGAAACACCCTCAAACACAAGGCGGCGGGTCGCCAGCCTGACCTGCTGATCATGACCGCCACCCCCATTCCCCGCACTCTGTCGATGACTCTCTACGGGGATCTGGTCCTGTCCGAAATAGATGAGATGCCCCCCGGGCGTTCCCCGGTCAAGACCCGGGTGGTCAAAGACGACCCGCAGGGGCTGGAGGTCGTTTACCGGGCGATCAGAAAGGAAGTGAGCAAAGGTAGGCAGGCCTTTGTGATCTGTCCACTTATCGATGACAGCGAGAAGCTGGAAGTGCGGTCGGTCGCTACCCAGCACCAGGAGATGAGGTCGACTCTTCCCGATCTGGTGATCGATCGGATGCATGGACAGCTTTCGAGCGCTGAGAAGGAAGAGATCATGGCCCGCTTCCGTTCCGGGGAAACCGATATTTTGATCAGCACCACCGTCATAGAGGTGGGAATCGACATCCCCAACGCCACGGTGATGGTGATCACCGACGCTCAGCGTTTCGGGCTCTCTCAGCTCCACCAGTTGCGGGGCCGGGTGGGTCGGGGAAAGCATGCCGGTCTGTGTCTGCTGGTTGCCGATCCTGCCACCCCGGCTTCTGAGAGACGCATGAAGGCCATGGCCCGCACCACCAACGGCTTGGAGTTGGCCGAGGAAGATCTGAGGATCAGGGGACAGGGCACGGTGTTCGGGGCCCGGCAGTCGGGTATGGGGGATCTCAAACTGGCGGACATTCTCAGGGACCGTTGGACGCTTCAGAGAGCCAAGAAAGCCGCCGACGATCTGATCCGGTCCGACCCTGGTCTGCAAAGACATCCCGATCTGGAGGAGGAGTTGGTGACCATCCTGGGCGAGGATGTGAAGTGGTTGTTCGACTCATGATTAGGGTGATCGGCGGAGAACACCGGGGACGCATGCTCAGGACCCCGCCGGGTCCGGGTACCCGACCGGCCACCGGTAGGGTTCGCGAATCGGTGTTTTCGACGCTGGGGATGAGGGTAAGAGAAGCTCGTGTCCTGGACCTGTACGCCGGTTCGGGGAGTTTTGGCATCGAAGCGCTGAGTAGAGGAGGCAGATCGGCGGTGTTCGTGGAAAGGTCCCGTCCGGCCTTGGAGGCGCTGCGTTCCAACCTCGAGTCGTTGGGAATCACAGATGAGGCCCGGGTGGTTGCTGCCCGGGTGGAGCGGTACCTGCTCGACGATCTTCCCGGGCCCGGGTTCGATATAGTCTTTGCTGACCCGCCTTGGGATATATCATCGGGGGAACTGGCCGGAATACTTGCGAGAGTTTCAAGTCGGATGAACCCGGGGGCCGTCGCGGTCGTCACCCGCCGAGCGGGCGACGATACTCCGATGGTCCACGGGCTGAAGATCGCTGACCAACGTCGTCACGGTGATGCCCAAATTATCAGATATCTCAAGGAGTGAAGGATGACGATTGCGCTCTGTCCCGGGAGTTTCGATCCACCAACCAGCGGGCATCTGGATGTCATCCGCCGATGTGCCCTGCTGTTTGATGAAGTAGTGGTGGGAGTGGTCATCAACCCTTCCAAGCAGTCCCTCTTTACCTTGGAGGAAAGGGTGGCCTTCCTGCAGGGGGCTCTTTCCGATCTCCCCCAGGTGGTGGTCCGCCACTATCAGGGACTGCTGGTGGACTTCGCCCGCCGAGAGGGAGCGCAGGTGCTGGTCAAGGGGCTGCGGGCGGTGAGCGATTTCGATAGCGAGTTGCAGATGGCTCAGATGAACCAGACAGTGGGAGGAATAGAGACCATGTTCATGCCCACCCGTCCGGACTGGAGCTTTCTGTCCTCATCGCTGATCCGTGAAGTTGCCGCGTTGGGAGGATCAGTGGCAGGGCTGGTTCCCGACAGTGTCGCTGAAGCAATGAAGGAGCGTTATTCATGAGCGATGAGCAGATCCCTCACCTCCAGCAATCGGAGGTGGTACCCGTCCGCTCGTCGGTGGGGCACCTGCTTGGGCTGGTGGAGGAACTCATGGACGAGGTCCGTCATGCCCGGTCCCTTCCCCTTTCCCAGAATGCTCTGCTTGACCGGGAGAAGATGCTGTCTCGTCTCGACGCACTGCTGCGAGGTCTTCCCGACGAGTTGCGAGCCGCTCGCTGGATGGTTCGGGAGCGAGAGAACTTCATGCGCCGTGCAAAGGGGCAGGCGGACGAGGTCGTCAGCCGGGCAAGATCGGAGGCAAGGCGTCTGGTAAGCCAGTCCCACATTTTGGACGAGGCGGTGGCGGAAGCCAATGCGTTGGTGAGGCGGGCGGAGGGGGAGGCCCGGCGAACCCGCTTGGAGGCAGAGGACATGGCTGACGCTGTCATGGAGGCGTTGGAGACCCTGATCGGCGATTTGGCGGCGCGGGTCAGCTCCACTCGGGCTCAGTTGCATCGCGCCCGGCCGGCGGGTCCGGCCCCTCCCATCTGATGCGTTCCCCAATGAAGGTGGAGGTAAGTCACTTTCTGAACCGCCCCGGCCGCTGGGAACGCCGCCGCTGGGTTGTTCCTCTGATGGTGGAAATGCCGCTGGTAAAAGTTGCGCAGGCTCGTGTCGACATCCTCTTGGAGGGCTACCAGGATGGGATTCGGATCAGTGGAACGGCAGTGGCCGATCCGCGGATGCGTTGCTATCGGTGTCTGGAGGAGTGGGAACAGGAGGCGGTTGTCTCTTTCGAGAGGACGGTGAGGCGCCTTCCCGACTCCGATGGCTATTGCCTTCCCAAGGACGGGTGGCTGCTGTTGGATGGGATTGTTATCGATGAGGTGGTACTCTCTTTTCCGACGGCGCCGCTGTGCGTAGAGGATTGCAGGGGCATTTGCTCCGGATGCGGAATCCACTTGAACGCAGAGGCCTGCAAATGTATAAACGAAGACGTGCAATCGCCGTTTTCTGTCCTGTCCAACCTCTTATAGGAGAGTTGCCAGATGGCTGTTCCCAAGAAAAAAAGTTCCAAGATGCGTACGAGGCAGAGAAAGGCGGCTTGGAAAGTCAAGCTCCCTACCGTTTCCCGGTGCCCGCAGTGCCATGCTCCCATACTCCCTCATCGGGCTTGTGGGCAGTGTGGTCGCTATCGAGGACGGGAAGTAATAGAAGTCGAATAGTGCCAACCATCGCCCTGGACGCTGGTGGGGGCGATTTGGCTCCCAGGGAGACAGTGGCGGGTGCAGTATTGGCTGCCGCTGACGGAATCGATGTTCTGCTGGTGGGGAATCGGCCCGTCCTTGAGACGGAATTGGAGCGCCATGGGGCGAATTTGCCAATCGTGCATGCTCCGACCGTGGTGGGAATGGGAGATTTTCCGATCAGGGCGATCCGTGAGGTGCGGGACTCCTCGGTGGTGGTCTGCGGGCAACTGGTGTCCTCCGGCGACGTAGTGGGATTTGTTTCGGCGGGTTCGACGGGTGCTTCCCTGGCGGTGGCAGCCGTGGGGATGGGTCGGTTGCCGGGAGTGTCCAGGCCGGCTGTCGCCAGTTTGATGCCCATACCATGGAACCCGACCGTGCTGTGTGACGCCGGCGCCAATCTGGTGGTGCGTCCCGGCCAGTTGGTGGAGTTTGCGGTGATGGGGTCGGTGGTGGCGGAGACCACGGCGGGCATCAAGAATCCGCGGGTGGGCCTGTTGAACAACGGGTCGGAGGATTCCAAGGGACGGGAGATGGAAAGAGAAGCGTTGGCGCTGTTGCGGAAATCCTCGGTCAATTTCGTGGGAAACGTCGAGGGAACCGATTTCGCCACTGGGGTGGTGGATGTCATCGTCACCGACGGTTTCACGGGGAATGTCTTTTTGAAGACGGTCGAGGCGTCGGTGGTGATGGTCGCCAAGGCCTTTTTCTCCATGCTGGCCGAAAACGAACCCGAGGCCGGTGAAAAGGTGTTGCCGCAGTTCTCCGAACAGGGCCGAAAACTCCTGGACGATCGTCACGCCGGCGCCCATCTGGTCGGTGCTAAAGGCATCGCGGTTATAGCCCATGGGCATGCGCGCAGTACAGCCATCGTCAAGGCTTTGCATATGGCGCACGAGGGTGCCGAGAGCCGGTTGCCCCAGCGGATTGAGGAGAGGTTCAACTGCCTGTAAACGGTTTGCAGCAACGTGTGGGGCATCGTTTTAACTCTTCGGAGCTGCTGCTGACCGCTCTCACCCATCGCTCCTACGCCAACGAAAGGAGCATTCCGGACAACGAGAGGTTGGAGTTTCTTGGCGACGCCGTTTTGCAGTTGGTGGTTACCCGACACACCTTCCGGGAGTATCCCCACCTCCGAGAGGGCCAGATGACTCGGGTTCGGGCGGCGGTGGTGAGAAAGGAGACCCTGGCGCAGGTGGCCGAAGCGCTCGACCTGGGGGATGCCCTCCGATTGGGCAAGGGAGAGATGCAGTCGGGAGGCCGTGACAAGACCAGCATTCTGGCCGACGCCATGGAGGCATTGATCGGAGCGGTTTATGAGGATGGTGGGTGGCCGGTCGCTGAGAAGCTGGTCATGACCCACTGGAAGGCTTTGATTGCCGCTCAGGCGGCGGCGCCTGATGCCCGCGACGCTAAGACCCATCTACAGGAAATGCTTGCTGCGGAGGGCAAAGAGCCTCTCTACCGCAAGACCGAGGAGGGTCTTAGCCATGCCCGCCGGTTCCGAGTGGAAGTCCGAGTTGAGGGGAAGTTGTACGGGGTGGGTAAAGGTTCGTCTCGGCGGTTGGCCGAGCAGCAGGCGGCAGCGGAGGCCTTGAAAGAATTGTATCCGGACGCTTCGCTCACTCTCTCCCAGCCCACGCTGGTGGTGTCCATTGCTCCCCCCGCATCGGTGTCTCCGATAGTGCGCCGCTTGAGGTATTGGAGTCAAAGAAGGGCGGAGGGAAAGTCCTGATCTGAGGCATTATGCCTGAACTGCCGGAAGTGGAGACGGTGCGCCGGGCCATCCGGCCAGAACTGGTAGGTCGCAGGGTAGCCGCCGCCCGGGTCTGTCATGCCCGGACTGCTCGGCGTCATGCCCGGATCGCCGATGTGCAGGATCGCCTGGAGGGTCGGCGCGTTCTGGGTCTGGATCGGATCGGAAAGTTCCTGCTCATCGAATTGGACGCCGATCTGACCTGGGTGATCCATCTGGGCATGTCTGGTCGGATTTATCTGGCCCGACCCGGTGACCCCACGCAGGGGCACACCCGGTTTTGGGCGGAGATGGAGTCGGGCCCTTCTTTGCGCTTTATCGATCCCAGAACCTTCGGGTTTGTGGCGGTTTTCTCCCCGGGAGAGATGAGGGAATCCAGCCTCTCCAAGCTGGGCGCCGACGCTTGGAAGCACCTGCCTTCCGCCGGTCACCTCTTCGAGAAAATGAGATCGCGGACCCTCCCCATCAAAAGCCTGTTGCTGGATCAGCGGTTCCTGGCTGGTTTGGGAAACATCTATGCAGATGAGGTGCTGCACCGGGCTGGAATCCACCCCTCCCGCCGGTCGGGGAGCCTGTCAGGCATTGAGGTGGAAAGGCTTCGTTCCCAGGTCGGCCCGGTGCTGTCGGAGGGTATCAGCCGGGGAGGCACCAGCCTCGATGATCTTGCCTACTTGTTGCCGGATGGTCGGGCGGGAGGTTTCTTGGAGTATCTGCGGGTGTACGGACGGGAGGGGCAACCCTGCCGATCCTGCCACGCTGCGATCATGCGGACGGTGATCGGCGCCCGCTCTTCACACTTCTGCCCGCGTTGTCAGGAACCTGGCAAAAGGGGATAAACCACTGATCGCACCTCTTGTGCGGTAGCTTGGGAGTTTCCGATGTTTTTGAAGTCAATTTCTTTGGCCGGGTTCAAATCTTTCGGCGGTCGGGCCACTCTGGAATTGGATCCGGGAATAACGGTGATAGTCGGCCCGAATGGGTCGGGCAAATCCAACATCGTGGACGCGGTGGCTTGGGTTACGGGGGGCCAATCCACCCGCGCACTCAGGGCGGACCGCTCCGATGATTTGCTGTTTTGTGGCACGGCCACTCTCGCGGCCGCCTCCCGGGCCGAGGTGACTTTGGTCTTTGACAACAGTTCGGGCCTGTTGCCCATTGATCGCCCGGAAGTGTCGATCACCCGGCGGTACTACCGATCGGGTGAGTCGGAGTTTGAGATCAACCGGGAGCCATGCCGGCTTATGGACATCACCGAACTGCTGGCTGCGGCGGGAATGCGCAAAAGCCGCTACGTGCTGTTGGGACAGGGCCAGGTTGATCAGATACTCAACGCCTCTGCTTCCGAGCACCGCAAGGTGCTTGAGGAAGCGGCTGGGGTAGGCAAACACCTCTGGCGGCGGGACAGGGCCGTTAGCCGCCTGGAATCCACCCGGTCGGACTTGGACCGTATTGGAGATCTGATCTCGGAAAAGGGCCGTAGATTGCGTCCGCTTCGCCGCCAAAGCGAGGCGCTCGGGCGTTATTCTCGGCTGGTTGAAGAGATCAGGAGGCTTCGACTCTTTCTGGAGGGCCAAAAACTTCGGGAAATCGACGAGCGGCTGAATGCGGCTGTGGACAGTCGTTCAAAGTGGATGGAGGCTCGTTCGGAGGCGATGGCCGAGCAGCAACGGGGCATGACCGCTTTGGCCGGGGTCGAAATCGCCCAGGAGGAACTCCGCTCGGATCCAGGCGGCGGCATGTTGCGTGATTGGGAGATGGTGACCGAGCGGATGAGGCGGCTCTCGCAAGTGGCGACCCTGCGTTCTCAGGCGTTGAAAAGGCGGCGGCACACCGAGTCCCGCCGTCTTGCTTTGATGGAGGAACGTGCCGGATTGGAGAAGAGCCTCTCCGAACTGGATGAATTGCAGCGGGCTGCCGACCGCTCCGCGGAGGAGTTTCGGATCTCTGGGGTGCGGTTGGCCAGGGAGGAACGGAGGCTGGCTTCCCTCCAAGGAATGGGCGGCGATGCGCAGATCGCGGGATTGCAGAGCGAGAAGGCCGCGCTGGAAGCCGCCGGGGACCGGGATCGAAGGGAACTGGAGGCGCTGGAGGCTCGACTGGCCGAGTTGTCATGCGCCGCCGAGTTGTTGGACTCCGAGGCGGCGGTGATCGAACGGAAACTGGTGGAGGATCGAACATCACAGCGGTCCGAGGAAGAAGAGGTGGGGAAGGCGAGGCGACGGGCTGCAGAGGAGAGAATGCGTCTGCGTGATGCCGAGGCCGGGGCGGTGGAAGCCCGGACAGGGATGGCGGAGGCGGTGGGCAGACTGGAAGTTGCCCGGGAGGCCCTGCGTGGAGTCGATCCCAACCGCCGAAGACAAGTGGAGGGCTTGGCCGGATGGGTGGGATGGGTGGCGCAGGTGCTGGACGTTCCTTCGGAACTGGCCGCGGCGGTGGAAGCCGGATTGGGAAAGTGGGCCGAGGCGGCGGTGTTCGAGGGTCCGGTGGCGGTGGGGAACGCGGTGGACAGGTTGGGAGCCACGGCCGCAGTGGAAGGTCCGGTGTCGATGGTGAGCACCCGCTTTCCCGGGGGCGCAGACAGTCTTGCCCGGACCGTGGCCGCTTCCGGCAGCAAGGTGACGCCCCTGGTCGACCATCTGGACGACAGCCGCCAGTCTCCTTTGGCGTTGCGCCTGGTGGGTGATGTGGTGCTGGTGGAGGATTGGCAGAGCGGATTCGAGGTGGTGGCAAGTCATCCCCGTCTTCGAGCGGTGACTCGTCGAGGAGATCTGATAACGGTGAGGGGAGTCGCGCTGGGCGGGGGGGAGCGTCTTCCTGATCTGGCGGCCGTCACCTCCGGCGCCCAGGCGGCCGTAGCAGAATGCCAGGCCCGCGAACAGCAGGTCCAAAGGTTGCGGCGGCAGGTGGGGTTGCTGGAGGAGTCTTTGGAGAAGGTCTCCGCCCGCTTTGAACTCCGTCGCCTCACGCTTTTGAAGTTGCAGCGGGATTGGGATCGATCGGGGGCCCGGCGCCGGGAGATCGGACGTGAAGAGGACCGTCTGAACCGGCGGCGCAGTTCTCTTGTGGAGGAAAGCGCGCAGCGGGAGGTCCGGATGACCGAATTGGGGGAACACATAGGACGGCTCCGCCAAGGGAGAGTGGATTCGGCAATGGAGGCCGAGCGGCTTTCCCGTCAGCTGGAGGAGGTATCCCGGGCGCGCACCGCGGCAGATGAGGAGTATCGGCGGCGAACCTCCGAGGTCACCCGTCTCGGCGAGCGCCGCCGGCTGGAACGTGCCCGATTCGAGCAGGTCGTGGTTGAACTCGCCGAGGTGAGTCTTCTGCCCGAGGACTTGTCGGGGGACCTCTCCGAGGAGGTGGCGGCATTGGCCGCCGCGGCGCTCGAGGTGATGTCACTGCGGCGTGAGGCGCTGGTGGAATTGGACAGGACTTCCATGCGACGAGCCCGGGATTTGGCAAGCGAAGCCGCAGCGATCAAAGAATCCATGCAGGTGGCCGCGGACAGTGGGCGGCGGGCGACCACCGAACTGGAGAAACTGATCGCCGAGGTTTCTCGGTTGGAGGCGGTTTGCCACTCGACGGTCGAAGGCCTCTTGGAGATGAATGCCGATCCTGAAGAGGCGCTGGGCGCTTCGGCTCCGGGTATCGATGACCCGGCCGGAACTCTGGCGGCGCTGGCCGCCGAACTGGAGCGGATGCGACCCATCAACCATTACGCGGCTTCGGACCTCGCTCAGGTGGAGGCTGAATTGTCGGAGTTGTCCGATCAGTATGACGACATCGTGGATTCCGGTCGGCAGTTGCGCAAGGTGATCTCGGAGCTGGAGAAGGAGGCCACCGAGCGGTATCTGGCCACCTTCCGGGAGACGGCGACCGCCTTCGAGCAGACCTTCGGGCAGGTTTTCCCCGGTGGGCGGGGCCGGCTTACCATCGTCGACCCGGCCGATCCACTCGGATCGGGAGTGGAGATCCACGCCCGGCCCTTGGGCAAGCGGGTGTCACGACTCAGCTTGTTGTCCGGAGGAGAGAGGGCTCTGGGGGCTTTGGCTTTTCTTTTCGCCATGATGAGAACCCGCCCATCTCCTTTCTATCTGTTGGACGAGATGGACGCCACCTTGGATTCGGCCAATCTGCACCGGGTGCTGGAGATGGTGAAGGAGTTGCGCTCCCGGGCACAGATCCTGATCATCACCCACCAACCACAGACCGCGGAGATCGCCGAGGTGCTCTATGGGGTGACCATGCCTCCCGGGGGCGCCACCCAGATGGTATCTCATCGAATCGACCGCACCGAGGCCGGTTCAAACGTGTTGGCGCGCCGGGTCAGGTCTGCCTAAAGCGGGGAATTGGCAAAAACTCGGCTATGGGACTGAATTTGTTTCACCGCCAACATCACACTGTCAACAGCCGATCAAACACCCGTGCGGCCCGAGAGGACGCGTCGACCAAGCCGCTCCAGAGATCCTTTTCGCCAATCCTCCTCTCCAAGAGGCTGGGCGAAGCGCAGCTTGACCTATGGTTTGGCGGTGGCGGGGAACCCGATTAGGGGGAAGAATGGACACTGTTTTCCGCGCATTGGCTGCGGTCGTCGCGAGAATTCGCAGGCGAACACGCATATTCCGCTTGAATGCGCCAATGTGGGCCGGAGAACAAGCCATCCCCTGAGAGGATGGCGAGCAGAGGGAAGGCAGGGTGAAGTCTGCAGGGGAAGGGCGTATTAAGCTGGCGAGAGTGGGATGGCTAACGGGCTGGTGGAAGAGGCGTGGCGCCTCTGCTCTGAAAGGATCACCATCTTCGGTGGATCCGACCGTATCCGCCATGTCCAAAACTCGAGATGCCTTGTGGGGGATGTTTCGGTCGATGGCGGGCGGCGAGCGTCTCGACGACAACTTCTGGAATGGTTTGGAGGAGGCGCTGGTGGCAGCCGACATAGGGGTGGATATCTCCACTCAGCTGGTCGCCGCAGTCCGCGAAGGAAAGCCCGATGACCGCGCTGCAGCCCGGGCGATTCTGGCTGAGGAGATGCTGGCGCTATTCGGCGATCGAGATCGCAGTTTGGAGTGGTCCGGCAACGGGTCCCCGCGGGTGGTGATGGTGGTGGGGGTCAACGGAGCGGGCAAGACGACCACTGCGGCCAAGATCGTCCACCTGTTGTCCAGCAGCGACAAAAAATGCCTGCTGGGCGCGGCGGACACCTACCGTCCGGCCGCCCAGCGTCAACTGGAGATTTGGGCGGAGTTGATGGGAGTGGAGATGGTGGGTGGAAAAGAAGGCGCCGATCCTGCGGCGGTGGCCCGCGACGCCTGGTCGGCGGCGAAGAGCCGGGGTCATGAGGTGGTGGTGATCGACACCGCCGGACGGCTGCATTCCAAGACGCATTTGATGAGTCAGTTGCAGAAGATCAAGCGGGTGTTGGCCGAGGCGGCAGGGAAGGTGGACGAGGTGCTTTTGGTGCTGGATGCTTCCACGGGCCAGAATGGGTTGGCTCAGGCCCGGGAGTTCTGTGACCGGGTTGGGGTGACCGGCGTTGTCCTGACCAAGTTGGACGGAACCGCCCGGGGTGGGGTGGCTGTGGCTGTGGAACGCAGTCTGGGCACGCCCGTCAAGCTGGTGGGGACCGGCGAGACACTCTCGGATCTGGCTCCATTCTCCGCCGAGACATTCGTGCGGGCGCTGCTGGAGGAAGAGCCGACATGAACGATCATGGGGCTTTAGTGGAAAGGGCGCGCCGCGCCGCTGAGAACTCCTATTCACCCTATTCTCGATTTCGGGTCGGAGCGGCTCTGGTGGCCGAGGACGGGTCCGTTTTCACCGGCGCCAATGTCGAAAACGCCGCCTATTCGGTCTCCATTTGCGCGGAAGCTACCGCGGTCAATACCGCCGCGGCGGCGGGGGTGCGAAGAGTTCATACAGTGGCGGTGGCTTGCATCGACGCTCCCTCCATCGACGATTCCTACCCGTGCGGCTGCTGCCGGCAGATTATGAACGAATTCGGAGTGGAAACGGTGCTGGTGGCCGCTGGCGCCGGGGCTTTCCGCGTCCACGCCTTTTCCGAGTTGCTGCCCTACGGGTTCTCTGGCGAGACCCTTTTGGAGGGGCCTTGAGGGCAGAACTAAAAGGATAGGATTAGAGAGTAGAATTCCTGCCGTTACTAATCCCCACCGTGTGGGCAAACGGTAAAAAGGACTCCCCATGATTGATATGCGTTCCCTCTCTGAGGTGGATCCTCGCGCTGCTGATCTGATTCGCCGCGACGTAGAGCGCCAGAACAGCCACATCCACCTGATCGCTTCCGAGAATTTTGCCTCGCCGGCGGTCATGTCCGCTTCCGGATCGGTGTTCACCAACAAGTATGCGGAAGGCTATCCCGGCCGTCGCTACTACGAAGGTTGCCAGGTGGTGGATGAGATCGAGACATTGGCCATAGAACGCGCCAAAGCCCTGTTCGGGGCGGATTCGGCCAATGTGCAGCCTCATTCGGGAGCACAGGCCAACATGAGCGTCTACTTTTCGCTGCTCAAGCCCTCAGATACGGTGCTCGGAATGCGACTCGACCAGGGCGGGCACCTCACTCACGGGTCTCCGGTCAACTTCTCGGGCTTGTATTACGACTTTGCGGCGTACGGGGTGGACCCTGCCACCGAGCAGATCGATATGGACCAGGTGAGATCACTGGCGCACCAGCACCGTCCGAAAATACTCCTGGCAGGATATTCTGCCTATTCCCGACACCTCGATTACCAGGGATTCCGTGAAATCGCCGATGAGGTCGGCGCCATCCTCATGGTGGACGCTGCCCATTTCATCGGGTTGGTGGCCGGCAAGGCCTACCCCAATCCCGTCCCGTACGCTGATATCGTCACCGGCACCACCCACAAAGCCTTGCGGGGGCCTCGTGGCGGTTTGGCGTTGGCCAGAGAGGAATACGCTTCCGCTATCAACAAGGCGGTGTTCCCCAATACCCAGGGTGGGCCGATCATCAACCAGGTGGCGGCCAAGGCGGTCTGCTTCCTGGAGGCCTCCACTCCCGACTTCCAGTCATACGCTGCCCAAATCGTACGCAACGCCGCGGCCATGTGCGCTTCGGTGCAAGAGACCGGAGCCCGGGTGGTGTCGGGTGGCACCGATAACCATCTGTTCCTAATCGATCTCCGCTCGGTGTCCGAAGATCTCACCGGTCGGACGGCCGCCCGTTTGTTGGATCGAGTGGGTATCACGCTCAATTTCAACACCATTCCCTTCGATCCCCGCCCTCCCTATCGGGCCTCGGGTCTTCGTATCGGGACTCCCGCCATGACTTCCCAGGGCATGAACGAACCGGAGGCCCGAGAAGTGGGATCCCTGATCGTGAAAGCCCTCCGCAAGCGCCACGACGAGTCCGTTTTGGCGGATATCGCCGGGCGGGTGGCGGAGTTGGCAGCGGCTTTTCCACCCTATCCGCTTGGTTTTCGAGGATACGGCGAAACCGTATAACCTTTGGCGTGGTATTTCTCACACAGGAGCGATCTTGGACCTAGAAGCTGCGATGGGCCGCCGTCTGGCGGGGCGGGCACTTTATATCGCGCCCCTGGCCGGGGTGGTGTCATGGGCGATTTGGACGGCAGCGGCCGGTGGCTGGGCCGTTGCGGGAGCATTGGTGGCGGCCGGGTCGTTCGCAGCCACCGGCTGGGCGCTGTCTCTGGCAGCCCGCCGTTCCTTCCTGACTCTGGGGGTGGTGGCCTTCGGAGGCTTTGTGGTTCGATTGGTCATAGTCACCCTCCTGGTTTGGGCGGCGGTGGCCATCTGGGACGCCCATCTCTACGGGCTATTCGTGGGAGTGGGAGCGGCCTGGTTGGGTGCTTTGACCGCTGAATCCCGCCGACAGGTGACAACCCGATGAGCTTTCCAATCCTGGCCCAAGTGGTGGAGGTGCCAAGCGATATAAACCACCTGTTCGACTGGCCGGTGGTGCTGCCCTTTGGGATCAACCGGGTGGTGCTGCTGATGTTCCTGGCCACCTTGGCCACTTTCCTCTTCTTGTATCTGCCGGTGCGAAAGCCCCAGGTGGTCCCCACCAAGATGGGTGTGTTGGTGGAGACCCTGGTCGATTTTGTGCGCAACGGCATCGCCCGGGACACCATCGGATCACAGTCGGCTCAATACGAGTGGCTGCTGATTCCCATGTTCTTCTGGCTGCTCTTCTTGAATCTGCTGGAAGTAATCCCATTTATCAATTTTCCGGTCACCTCCCGAATGGCCATCCCTGCCTTTCTAGCCGCCCTGGTGTGGGTTGTGTTCGTGTTTGTGGGTTTGAAAAAGCACGGCCTGAGCTACATAAAGAACTCCCTGGTTCCACCGGGAGTGCCCAAGGCCCTGTTGATTCTCGTGATTCCCATCGAGTTGATCTCCACCTTCCTCATTCGTCCCATCAGCCTGGCCGTCCGGCTGTTTGCCAACATGATCGCCGGACACATCATGCTCACCGTTTTTTTCTTGACCTCCGCTTCCTATTTCGTGCTGGAGCCGAAGGCAGTGGCCTTCGTCGTGCCCTTGGCCTTTGCCATCGCCATCACCGGATTCGAGATTTTTGTGGGGGTACTGCAAGCTTTTATTTTCACATTGTTGACTGCTGTCTACATCGAGAGCTCTATAAATGTGGATCATTGACCCTGACTCACTGTTAAAGGAGAGGAACCATTGGAAGCTGATGCTGCTGCACTCATAGGTGCAGGACTCGCCTACGGACTGGCCGCCATCGGGCCGGGCGTAGGAATTGGAATAGTGGTGGGCAATGCCGTACAGGCAATGGTCCGTCAGCCGGAAATGGCCGGGCAGGTGAGAACCACGATGTTCTTGGGGATCGCCTTTACTGAAGCGCTTGCCCTCTTTGGGCTGTTGCTGTTCTTCATCCTGTTCGGCGCCGGAGGTTGAGAATGTCGCCGGATCTCCTCATTCTGGCCGCTTCGGAGGAAAAGTCGGGCCTGTTCCTGATTCTTCCCGACCCGGCCGAACTGGTGTGGGGAGCGGTGAGCTTCGTCGTAATCGTCTTCCTGATCTGGAAGTTTGCCATGCCGGCTCTGGACAGGACCCTGGAGGCCCGCCGCGCGGCGGTGGTGGCCCAACTGGAAGAGGCCGAACAGGCCAAGGGAGCGGCGGAGCGCATGCGTGAAACCCGCCAACTCGAACTGGAGGCAGCCGCTCAAGAGGCGGATCGGATTCTGGAATCCGCGCGGTCGGACGCCGAGAGTGTGCGACAGGAAGCGGTAGGCCGCGCCAATGACGAAGCCGCCCAGATAACCGAACGGGCCCGTGCCGAGGCGGCGAACGAGCATGCCCGGGTGCTGGAAGAGGCTCGACGGGAGATAACCGTGCTTTCCCTCGATATCGCAGAGAAGGTGGTTGGATCTCAGATCGACGCCTCTGCTCACCAGAAACTGGTGGATTCCTACATCCAGGAGTTGGAGAGAGAAACAGCAGAATGAGCGAGGTCACGGAGGGCTACGCGGACGCCCTGTTCGGATTGGCTTCGGCCGAGTCACAGCTTGAGAGGGTGGAGAGTGAACTCTATACCCTGGCTCGGGCAGTGGAAGGCTCCCCCGAGTTGACCGACGCCCTCTCCGACCCGCTGCTGACTGGCGACCGTCTGTCAGACCTGATGTCGGAACTGTTGACGGATCGGGCCTCCTCGGTAACCCGAGAGGCGGTCGGCCTTCTGATCCAGATGAACCGTCTGTCTGATCTGGTGCCAATCGCCGACCGGCTGGCGGAGAAGGCGGCTGCATCCCGGGGTCGCAAGATAGCCGAAGCGCGGTCTGCCGTAGCCTTGTCGCCGGAGACGGTTAGCCGCTTGGAGGATGTCCTCTCGAAGGTGGTCGGTCACCCGGTGGAGGCCAGGGTGGTGATTGACCCAGAGGTCTTGGGCGGATTGGTGGCCCGGGTGGGGGATCTGGTAGTGGACGGGACGGTCCGCTCCAGAATGAACCAGGTACGTTCCTTGCTGGCCGATGTTTGAATCTAAGGAGTAGCCAATGGCCGAGATGACGATCACCGCCCACGATATAACCGAGGCGCTGCGAAAATCCCTCGAAGATTGGCACCCCTCCATCTCCCGGGAGACGGTGGGGTATGTGGCATCCATAGCCGATGGAGTGGCCAGGGTGAAAGGCCTGCCCCTCGCTATGTCCTCGGAGCTATTGGAATTCGAGGGGGGCTTGCTCGGGGTGGTGCTCGACTTGGAAGAGGATTCCATCGGCGTGGTGATGATGGGGGAGTCGAACCATATCCAGGAGGGCGATCCGGTTCGCCAGACCGGCAAGGTGCTGGAGATCGGAGTGGGTGACGAGCTTTTGGGGCGGGTGATCGACGCGCTGGGCAATCCGATCGACGGCAAGGGACCGATCAACACCACTGCCCGTCGTCGCCTTGAAGTACAGGCACCCACGGTGGTGGAACGTCAGCCTGTCCACGAGCCGCTTCAGACCGGCATCAAGGCGATCGACGCCATGACCCCGGTGGGCCGGGGGCAGCGGGAGTTGATTATCGGTGACCGCCAGACCGGTAAGACTGCTCTGGTGGTCGACACCATCATCAACCAGCGTAACAGCGGCGTTAAATGTGTGTATGTGGCAGTAGGTCAGAAAGCCTCCACCGTGGCGGAGGTAGTGGCCTCGCTCGCCAAGCACGGCGCCATGGACTACACGGTTGTGGTGAACGCCTCGGCTGCTGCGCCCCCGGCGCTGCAGATGTACGCCGCCTACGCTGGGTCGGCTATCGGTCAGCACTGGATGTACAACGGTGAGCACGCACTGGTCATCTTCGACGACCTTTCCAAGCAGGCGGTCGCCTATCGAGAAATTGCCTTGCTGCTACGTCGTCCCCCCGGACGGGAAGCCTATCCGGGAGACGTGTTCTACTTGCACAGCCGCCTGTTGGAGCGTTGCGCCAAACTCTCAAAAGAACTCGGCGGAGGCTCGATGACCGGGCTTCCCATTGTGGAAACCAAGGCGGGCGATGTGTCGGCCTTCATTCCCACCAATGTCATCTCCATCACTGACGGACAGATCTACTTGGAGACGGACCTCTTTTACTCCGGTGTCCGCCCCGCCATCAATGCCGGCATCTCGGTCTCCCGGGTGGGTGGCGCCGCCCAGGTGAGCGCCATGAAGAAGGTGGCCGGTCCCATTCGGATCAACCTGGCCCAGTTCCGGGAACTGGAGGCGTTCGCCCAATTTGGATCGGAACTGGACTCCATCTCCCAAAACCAGTTGGAGAGAGGCGCCCGGGTGGTCGAGGTTCTGAAGCAACGCCAGTTCCGCCCCTTTGCCGTGGAGGAGCAGGTGCTGTCGCTCTACGCGGTCACCAACGGATTCATGGACAAGACGCCGGTGTCGGAGATCTCCCGGTTCGAAGAAGAATTGACCGGGCACATGCGCCGCCGTCATGGGCACGTTCTGCGCGGAATTGCGGAAACCGGGGCACTTCCCGACATCGAGACTCTCGACGCGGCGATTGCCGCGTTCGCCGAGAGCTTCCGTTCGGGAGATTGAGAGAGACCGCCTGTGCCTTCTGCCGAACTACGTCTGATCCGGCGGCGCATTGTCAGCGTTTCCGCCACCCGGAAGATCACCCGGGCGATGGAGTTGATCGCCGCGTCCCGCATCGTCAAGGCTCAGCAGCGCGTAATTCGGTCTCGCCCCTATGTGGGCAAGCTGATTGAAGTGATCAGCAATGTGGGGCGGGACGGGAGTGGATCGAGTCATATGCTGTCGGAGGTGAGGGAAGTCTCGACGGTGGGTATGGTGATCATCAGTTCCGATCGTGGCCTGGCCGGGGCGTACAACTCCAATCTGATTCGCATGGCCGAAAAAGCGATCGGCCATCACACCTTAGAAGGCCGGGACACCAGACTGTTTGTGATCGGGAAAAAGGCTCAGGGTTACCTGCGCTTTCGAGGTTATCGGCTGGAGCACGCTCTTGTCGGCGTGACCGACCGACCCAGTTACGGTCACGCTCGGGCGGTGGCCAATCTGGTGATAGAGGCCTATGTTTCCGGAGAGGTGGACGCGGTGGAAGTTTTCTATACGGACTACCGCTCGGTGCTCCACCAGATACCCACCCGGGTGGAGCTATTGCCCGTGCAGCCTCCCGAAGAGGAGGACCGAGAAGACCGCGGGTCGGTGTCCTACAGCTATGAGCCTTCACCTGAGCAGATTCTGAGCAGGATTCTCCCCCGGTACATCGAAGCGGCCATTTTCGGGTTTCTGTTGGAAAGTTCGGCTTCCGAACACGCCTCTCGGCAGAGGGCGATGAAGGCGGCCACCGATAACGCCGAAGAACTCACCAAAGTATTAAGCAGGGTGGCCAATCAGGCCCGGCAGGCCGAGATCACCACTGAGATATCGGAGATCGTGGGTGGCGCCGAGGCGCTCATGGCCTCGGATCGCTGAAAAAGACCAAAGAAAGAAGGAGCGGAAACGTGGCAGATGCGATGAGCGCGGGAAGGGTGATAAGAGTTACCGGCCCGGTGGTGGATGCCGAGTTCCCCCCCGGAGAATTGCCCGAAATCCTGCACGCCTTGGAGATCGACTTCGAGGTTGGCGGAGAGCGGCAGACTGTGATTTGTGAAACGGCCCAGCACCTGGGCAATTCGAAGGTGCGGGCGATAGCCATGCGCTCCACCGACGGAATGGTCCGGGGCACCGAGGTGCGCAACACTGGCGGCCCGATCACCGTCCCGGTTGGACCCAAAACCCTGGGACACATTTTCAATGTTTGGGGGGACTCTTTGGATGTGCCGTCCGATTCCCTGGATTTCGACGAGTATTGGCCGATTCACAGACCGCCGCCTGCCTACGAGGATGTCGAACCGCAGAGCACGCTTTTCGAAACGGGCATCAAAGTCATCGACTTGCTGGAGCCATACATCGAGGGTGGAAAGGTCGGCATGTTCGGTGGCGCCGGTACCGGCAAGACGGTGATCATCCAAGAGATGATCAACCGGGTGGCCACCCAGCACGGCGGCGTCTCGGTGTTTGCCGGTGTCGGGGAACGCACTCGAGAAGGCAACGACCTGTTCATGGAGATGACCGAATCGGGCGTGATAAACAACACAGCGTTGGTATTCGGCCAAATGGACGAACCACCGGGGGTACGGCTGCGGGTGGCGCTGGCGGCCCTGTCGATGGCCGAGTACTTCCGCGACGAGATGCGTCAGGATGTTCTCCTGTTTATCGATAACATCTTTCGTTTTTCGCAGGCGGGATCAGAGGTCTCCACCTTGTTGGGCCGGATGCCCTCGGCGGTGGGCTACCAGCCGACGCTTTCGGATGAGATGGGTCTCCTGCAGGAGAGGATCACCTCGTTGCAGGGCAAGTCCATCACCTCTCTGCAGGCGATCTATGTGCCTGCTGATGACATAACCGACCCGGCGCCGCACACCACCTTTGCTCATCTGGACGCCACTACCGTGCTCTCCCGCAAGCTCGTGGAATTGGGCATCTATCCGGCTGTTGATCCGCTTGATTCCACCAGTCGGGTGCTCGACCCCCTGTACGTGGGGGATGACCACTACCGGGTAGCTACTTCGGTGCAGCAGATTCTGCAGCGCTACAAGGACCTGCAGGACATCATCGCCATCCTGGGAATCGACGAGTTGGCGGAAGAGGACAAGTTGGTGGTTGGGAGGGCTCGTCGAATTGAGCGCTTTCTGTCCCAGCCGTTCTTCGTGGCCGAGCAGTTCACGGGTATTCCCGGCAAGTGGGTCGACCTGGCCGAGACTGTCTCCGACTTCAACCGGATCATCGAGGGCGAGGTGGACCACCTTCCCGAGCAGGCCTTTTACATGGTGGGCAACTTGGAAGAAGCCGAGGCCAAAGGCAAAGGGCTGACCGGCTAGCCGTGGCCAGTCCTTTCAGTGTCGACGTGGTCTCACCGGAGGGGACCCTCTGGTCGGGGGAGGCCGACTTCTTGGTGGCTCGCACCACCGAGGGCGAGATCGGGATCCTGGCGGGACACGAGCCGTTGATGGCCGCCCTGTCGGCCGGTGCGGTTTTGATCGACCACGACGGTGATCAGCGGACCACCATTGCCGTCCACGGCGGGTTCATGCAGGTGGTGAACAACCAGGTGACCCTCCTCACCGACCGGGCCCGGGTTACCGCAGGAGACCGCGCTGAAGCTATCGAAGAAGCGCGCCGGATGGCCGGTGGCGACTCGCTCGGGCTCGAATGACGTGCGGCCAGTCGGGGCAGCGCTGCCCCGGGCTGGTTAGCGAAAAAGCGTCTTCCATCAACCTGACGTTCTGGCTCATTTCGTGAGTTGTTGTTGGTTGGTTCCGTCGGTGTTCATGGTCCAGATCTGGTTGTTGTTGGTGTAGGCGATTTGGGTGCCGGTTGGTGACCAGGTGGGGTTGGATCCGTCGGTGGTGAGTTGTTGTTGGTTGGTTCCGTCGGTGTTCATGGTCCAGATCTGGTTGTTGTTGGTGTAGGCGATTTGGGTGCCGGTTGGTGACCAGGTGGGGTTGGATCCGTCGGTGGTGAGTTGTTGTTGGTTGGTTCCGTCGGTGTTCATGGTCCAGATCTGGTTGTTGTTGGTGTAGGCGATTTGGGTGCCGGTTGGTGACCAGGTGGGGTTGGATCCGTCGGTGGTGAGTTGTTGTTGGTTGGTTCCGTCGGTGTTCATGGTCCAGATTCCCTCTTCCCAGAGGCCGTAGGCAATGCTTGCGGCGTTCGGGGACCATGCCTGATCCAGCCCGGCGGTGGCGAGTTGCTGTTGGTTGGCGCCGTCACCATCTATGGCGGCCAGTCCCCCTCCCGGGAGGCGATAGATGATGCGGGTGCTGTCTGGAGACCAAACTGGCAGGAATCCATCGGTGGTGAGTTGTCGTTGGTCCGTGCCGTCGGTGTTGATGGTCCAGATGCCGTCGGTGCCATAGGCGATGGTGCTGCCATCCGGAGACCAGGCGAAAGAGAATCTCTCCAGAAGGAATAGCCGTTGGTTGGCGCCATCGATATTGATTGTCCAAATCCCGTCGCTGAGGTAGGCGATGGTCCTGCCGTCCCGAGACCAGGCAAGGCTCTCTATGGCGGGATTCATGGGTCTGGTGGTGTCCTTGCTGATGTCAAGCAGGCAGGTTGCGTATTGGTATGGCTTCTCGGCCACTCCCGAGACATATACGTTTTCGACGGTTATCTTGTAGCAGGAATCACTTCCTTGAGTCCTCGGGAGGGGCAAGGAGTCGGTGGCTCCATGCACTGCCCAAACCAGTGCCGACTCGGGAGCGCCTGTCCTTGTGCTCCGGGAGATGATCTTGACCGGGACGGGGCCTTGTTCGTGTTCAACCCTGACGGTTGCCGTATCGAAGTTGGCGCCCTCCAAATGGAATGACCAATGGCCCCAAACTGTATCGACGGGCACGTAGCCTGGGGGCGGCCATGCCACAAAGCCACGTGGCTCACGGACATCAGGACGAGATGCCCCGAATGTTTCGCCAATCACATACAGGACGTTGCTGCCGGAGATGTATGGGTAATCAGATGGGAAGTCGCCGGTGCCAATCTCGAGTAGACGCGGATAGAGGATCCAATGGCGGTTGCCAACTTCTAAGCTGTTTTTCCCTGCGTCATGCATGTAGTCGTTAACGGCCTCTATTCCAAAACTGCCGATGGTGAGGTTGCTGTTGGCGGCTGCTGACGCGCCCGATGGTGTGTAGCATGTCCATGTCCTGCTCGGCCTGTGCGAAAGATCTCTGTGGGCGGCCATCATCAACGCGGCTTGTTGAGCGGCAGCCGAAAGCTGTGCCCGCTCAGTGACGGTGCCCAGACCGGCAATCCGCCGATACCAGTTGACCCGGCTTACCACGCTGTCCCGGAAATCCTGGCTGGTTGTCCCGGCGTCACATTCGTTGGCGTTGCCGGTGAAATGCGGGTCTGGTTCCTCCCGTTTGAATTCCTGCCGGAAGGACCTCACCACCACCTCATGGTCTCGGGAATCCAACCACGGGCCGTCTCGGTAATCGCCCTCCACAGAAGGCGAAGCGGTGTTGATGGCGCGGGTGAGGAAGGTGGCCATCTGTCCCCGCGTGACGGTTTCGTCGGGACAGTACCGGGCAGGGTTGGTATCACAGCCCACGGTGATACCGGCGGCGACCAGCGCGTCGATGTTGGTTTTGTGGGTGTTGCCCTCAATGTCGGTGAAGCCGAACGGTGACGATGGGTCGAGTTCGAAGGCGCGGGTGAGGAAGGTGGCCACCTGCCCGCGCGTGACATTGTCGTGAGGGCAGTACCGAGCGGGGTTAGTTGCACAGCCCACCGTGATCCCCAGTACCGCTAGGCGTTCGACATAGGGGACCCACCATTGGTCGTGATCGACATCAGTGAAACGGGTGGATGATGGGTCGGAGTCGGTTCTGTCCAGTATCCGGACGAGCCACACTGCCATGACCCACCGTTCCAGGGGATCGTTGGGACAGAACTCTCCGGGAGCACACTCGGTACCGGTCAGGATTCCTTCTTTGGCCAGTGTTTCTACCGCTGAGCGATGTGAAACCGCTTCGTCAAGATCAGAGAAGCCGCTGTCGGCGAAGACGAACGTGGCCGGAACCACAATCGAGACTGTCAACACCAGTGCTAGAAAACCTTGCGATACCCCGTTACTACGAATGGACACTGCCACCTACTGTAATATGCTATCAAATTGCTATTCACTATCGAGTCCTCACGGAGCCAGCAGGGGAGAGTCTCCTTACGGAGCTAGACAGGCCCGTCCCACGACTCGGCGCTGCGCCAGGTAGTTAAGCGCGGCGGGTGCTTCCTCGAAGGGGAACACGCGGTCCACATGAGGGCGGATCAGATCCTGCTCGCACCACTCTTGGAGCCGGGCGAGATTGGCCCGGTTGTGATCGGGAAAGCGTTCCACGAAGTCGCCCCAGAACACTCCCACGGCCGAGGCCGACTTGAGCAGCGGCAGGTTGAGCGGAAGGCGGGGGATTTTCCCGGCGGCGAAGCCCACCACCAGCAACCGCCCGTTCCAGCCGAGCGAGCGAAACGCTGTTTCGGTGGCGGATCCTCCCACTGGATCGTAGACCACATCCGCCCCCTGCCCCTCGGTGAAATTGCGAATCGCGGCCCGCAGATCGTCTCGGTCGTATCGAATGGCGACATCTGCCCCATGTTCCAAGACGAATTCCGCCTTTCGGTCCGAGGACACGGCCGCCGCCACTCGGCATCCCAGTAGCTTGGCGATCTGTACGGCGGCGATCCCCACTCCTCCCGCTGCGCCCAATACCACCACGTTCTCGTTGGCGGCCAAAGCCCCTCGATCAACCAGGGCGTGGTAGGAGGTGCCGTAAGCGGTCATGAAGACCGCAGCATCGGTATCGCTCAGGTTCTCCGGCGACGGGGCGGTACGGGAGGCGTCGGCGATCACTGCTTCGGCGTAACACCCCATCCCGGCAAAGACCATCACCCGGTCTCCCACCTTCACCGAGTCCACTTCCGGCCCCACGTCGGTTACGGTCCCCGCTCCCTCGAAGCCGGGGATGAAAGGAGGATCAGGCCTTACCTGATAGAGCCCCGACACCATCAAGATGTCGGCGAAATTGAGTCCCGACCCTCCCAGAGCGATTTTGACCTGTCCGGGACCGGGCGTCGGGTCGGGGACGTCCCGAGTCTGCAATGCGGACGGTCCTTCCCAGGCGGTGCAAACGACAGCTCTCACAAATGGCTAGATTAGCTGATTGAAAACCGGTGTAGACGCGTTGCACGACGATTCCGTAACGCTTGGGGCTTCTCAGCGTCTTGGTGAGTAAGCGGGTTGGAAGGAAAATGAATACACCGGATCGGTCCGGAGAGGCTCTCAGGGCTATTGCCCAATCCTATCGGGATGAAATAGGCTCGGCACGGGCCGAACAGTTAGTGTCCCGTGCCATGGCTCGGGCTAGCGCCCGCCCCTCCCACAGCAAGGCCATAAGACTGCTGGCGCCGAGCTTGGCGTTGGCCGCCGGTGTGCTGGCGGTGGGGTTAGTGTTAATTGTCGGGAACTCTGACTCCGGTTCGCAGGTTTCTGATCCCCAGCCTCCTGTGGCGTCCGGCACCGCGCCGGACGCGGTTATTTCTGAGGGGCCCACAGCCGGGGTCCCCACCATATCCAAGGAAAGACTGATGGAAGCCCTGGATCTGATCGACCAGCAAAAGGAACTGCAGGCAGCGGAGGTGGTGGTCAGCGCCCTCGCCGCTATGCCGGGCTCTGCGGGCACCGGCGGAACGACTGAAGACGTCTCCTCACCGCCCACTACCGTGGCCGAGGCTGGCGGGACTCCGACCACGTCCACAACTGTGAGGGGGGCTGTTCCCCCCGAGCAAGGCACCTACCCGGGGGGCGAGTCGTCCACAGATCTCCACCCGCCACTGATCCACCAAAAGATGACGGAGAGGATCCCCAACAGGGCACAACGATTTCGCAGCCCGCTGTATCCGATCCGCAGCCCACCATTGAGGAACTCGGCCAAATTCTCAGGGTCGAAGTGGAGGAACTCCTGTCGGCGGATCCCGAGGAACTTGCCGAGGCTGCTGAAAACGCAAGAATCGCAACAACGCCCATCCTCGAATACCATGACGAGCCGAGTATCATCTTGCCGCCCGACGATGATGAAGATGACACTGGTGGTGGGTAGGACTGAGGACGAAGCGGCGCCTAAAGACGGCTTCCGATCTCCCGATACCGAGGTCATTACCCGAACCTGAAGTTTCAAGGTAATAGCTTAAGATCGAATGGTGCCCACGGACTCCTCCGTCTGGCCTCCCCCTCTATCCGAGGCCACTGCCGCCCGGGACGGCGATCAGGCCGCTCTTGCGGCCATCCTCACCAAGGGGTTACCCCGACTGGTGGCTTTCTTTCGGGGCCAGGGTTTAAACCTGGCGGATGCAGAAGATGTGGCGAGTGATACCTGCGAGTCCATTATCCGTTCCATTGGCCGCCTCAGGTCACCGCAAGCCTTCGAGGCCTGGTTTTGGAGAGTGGCCCGCTCCAAATTCCACGATTACCTGCGAAGGCGCCACCGGCCACTTCCCGCACCCGAACTGGAGACAACCCACATACTTCCCGATGAGCACGCTTTGGACCAAGAGGACTTTCGGACGGTGCGCCGCGCCTACGGCCGCCTGGGTCCCAAAGATCGAGAACTGCTTTGGCTACGGGAGGTGGAAGGTCTTTCCTATGCAGAGCTTGGTGGCAGGCTGTTCAAGCGAGAAGGCTCGATAAGAGTTGCGATGCTGAGGGCTCGACGTCGATTTGAGCAGTTTCTCGAGGAGGAGGGACACAAGCCCTACTCCGCCCCGTCATACAAGGCCCCTTCGGTACTGTTCATAGCCGCCCAAGACGCCGACTGTTCCCAAATGGCCGCCGCCCTGCTCCGCGCCATGTCCGGCCGGCCGGTGAAAGTGTTCAGCGCAGGATCGGCGCTCGCCTCGAGAGTGGACCCGAGGGCGGTGGCGGTCCTGGCCGAGCGAGGAGTAGACATCGGTGGGGCGAAACCGGTTCGACTCAATGCGGCCATGGTCGCATCGGCCGAGGTGGTGGTGAACATCGGGGAGGAGCAGCATCCGGTGGCGGCGAACAAGCGCTACATGCGTTGGCAGATGGAGTCGCCAGCGGGGAAGGGCATTGAGGAAATGAGAAGAGCCCGGGACGAAATAGAAAGGCGCGTGTGGGAGTTAATGCTTCTATTGGACATAGAACCTCGCCAAATTTGAAAAAGGGGGTTCCCGATCTATGGTTTTTGTGACATAGTAAGGAAAAGGATCTATTTGCTGATTAGAAAAACACCCTTATGATTCACCGAAACGCGTCTGTAGCTACCCGAGCTTCTGTCAAGCGAGGGCGGCCCGAGGCCAAGGGACAACGACGGGTGCGCCTCACCGATCAGATAACTGATGAGCGCGGCCGACTTACCTCCGACCTGGTAGCCCAGTATCTGTCAGCGATCAGTGAGACCGACCTGCTGGACGCCCAACAGGAAGTGGAGTTGGCTCAGTTGATGGAGGGAGGCCGTCAAGCCGAAGCAAAGCTGGAGGCGGGCGAATACGAGACCGCTTCCGAGAAGAGAGTTCTGCAAAAGCAGAAGCGTAGGGGAGAAAACGCTAAAAACCAGTTTGTGCAGGCCAATTTGCGATTGGTGGTGCACAACGCCCGTCGCTATCAGGGAGTGAGGGGAATCGATTTCTTGGACCTGGTCCAAGAAGGAAATCTCGGCTTGATCCGGGCGGTGGAAAAATTCGATTGGCGCAAGGGGTTCAAGTTCTCAACCTACGCCACCTGGTGGATAAAGCAAGCCATAACCCGGGCTATCGCCGACAAGTCTCGCACCGTGCGCATCCCCGCTCACCTGCACGACACCTTGGCCAAAGTCCGGTTGGCTCAGGGGATTCTGAAGGGCAAACTCGGTCGCATGCCCAACCCCGAGGAGATATCGCGGGAGACGGGCATCCGTATCGACCATGTGGAGCAGGCGTTGGTGCTTTCGGACACCGTCTCCTTGGAGGAGCCGGTTGGGGAGGATGGCGCGCAGCGGGGTGATTTCATCGAAGACGGGGATGCCGACGATCCGGCAGCTATTGCCGAGGCCACCAGCGTGGCGATAGCTATGCGCAACTCCATCAAGAAACTGCCCGATCGGGAACGCAAGATCATGGAACTGCGATACGGCCTGGAAGATGGGATACCCAAGGGTCTGGACGAAATCGGCGGCCACTTCCAGTTGACTCGGGAGAGAATCCGGCAGCTGGAGAAGTTGGCATTGTGTCGGTTGCGCCATCCCTCCTATGGGATTCGCCAGCAGGATTTGATATAGCGATAAACCTACACAACTGCAAGGGTGGGCTCTAGGGTTATGTAGGGAATACCCGGTTAGTTCTGTGAGGCATGGTGCAGTGACGGAAGGTTCGGTCCGCCGGAGGGCGATAGGCGTTCTCATCCTGGTGGGGATTGCGTTATTCGTGGCGGTCCCGGCGTTGGGACAATCATCGGAGACGGTGGGGACACGGCTGCGCTACGAGAACGCGGAGGGAGACCGCGTGCCGGTGGAAGGGGTGGGGATCTCGGTCAGCACCCTGGAAGGGATCGAAGTTGGGTCGGGAACCACCGACGCAGAGGGGACATTCGAGATACCGGTCTCTGGGCCGGCGGTATATGTGGTGAGCATCAATGTCAGCACCCTCCCCGCAGGTATCGAGTTGCGAGAGACAGATCGGACCAGGGTCGAGGTGGAGGTGTTGGAGGGCCGGGACGGCAGGGCGATATTCTCTTTGACAAGCGGAGAGTCGGTGGTGGTGGAAGACAGTAGCGCAATCTCTCTTCGACGAGTAGCGCAACTCACTACCGAGGGCATCAAATTGGGGCTATTCCTGGGTATGGCCGCTATTGGGCTATCCCTGGTGTTTGGAACCACCGGACTGGTCAACTTCGCTCACGGCGAGATGGTCACCTGGGGAATGCTCTCCGCCTATTTCTTCAATTTCTACGGCCTGGCCGGAGCCTTTGGGTTCATGGCGGGGTGGTGGCCGCCCTTCGGTCAGGGAATGAACCTGATCCTGGCGGCGGCAATGGCCGTGATAGTGGGCGCCACCAGTGGATATTTCATGGACCGGTGGGTATTCAGTCCGTTGCGGGCCCGGGGAACGAGCCTGATTGCCCAGATGGTGGTGACAATCGGCCTCTCCATCCTGGCCCGGTACGTCTTTTTATTCATCTTCGGGGGGAATCTCCGGTTCTTCAAGGACTACTCCGCCCAGAGCGCTTTGAAGATCTGGATAATCGAGATAACGCCCAAGGACCTGATCACTGTGGTGCTTTCGGTATTCATCCTGATCGCAGTGGGATTGTTCCTGCAGCGCACTCGGACGGGCAAGGCGATGCGGGCGGTGGCGGACAATCGCGACTTAGCCGAATCCTCGGGGATCAATGTTCAGCGGGTTATACGGATAGTGTGGATAGGAGCGGGTGGCTTGGCCGGACTGGGAGGGGTGTTCATCGGGCTGGCCGAGCAGTTGAGTTGGCTGATCGGATTCAGAATGTTGCTCTTGATCTTCGCCGGGGTGGTGCTGGGCGGTCTGGGAACTGCCTACGGCGCCCTGCTGGGGTGTCTCTTGGTGGGGATTGGCATTCAACTCTCGACGCTCTTTATCCCGGTGGAGTTGAAGAACATAGGCGCATTACTGGTATTGGCGGTGGTCCTTGTTCTGCGCCCGCAAGGTCTGTTGGGTAAGAGAGAACGGTTCGGGTAGCTATGACTTTTGCTGCGATCGATTGGGGTTTCATTTTCATCCAAACGCTGGAAACATCGGTGGGTCTGGAGGCAGCCGTTTACGCACTGGCGGCGGTGGGACTCAACGTTCACTTTGGATACGCCGGGTTGCTCAACTTCGGACAGGTCGGTTTTGTGGCCATGGGTGCCTACGGGATGGGGTTGTCCGTCACCCTGTGGCATTTGAACCCTTTCGTGGCGGTGCTGGTCGGGATGGGTTTTGCCACCGCTTTCGCTCTCATCCTGGGTGTGCCCACCCTCCGACTTCGAGGCGACTATCTGGCCATTGTCACCATCGCCGCTGCCGAGATAGTGCGCCTGCTGGCCCGTTCGACCACCTTGGCTGATATCACCCGTGGCGCCGAGGGACTGCACGCCTTCATCGGACCTTTCCGGGAGTTGAATCCGTTTGATCCCAGTTCCGAATACGGGATCGGTCCCATCCAGTTCGGGGGTAACCAGTTCTTTGCCATTCTGTTGGGCTGGACGGTCACAGCAGTGGCGCTGTTTGCTATCTGGCAATTGATGCGCAGCCCCTGGGGGAGAGTAGTGAAGGCTATCCGGGAGGACGAGGACGCTGCCCGGGCGCTTGGTAAGAACGCCTATTGGTACAAATTGCAGGCCCTCATTCTGGGTGGGGTAATAGGAGGTTTGGCGGGTATGGTGCAGGCTGTCGGTAAAGCCACGATCCAGCCCGACTCTTTCGTCCCCGCTTACACTTTCTTCTTCTGGACAGTGTTGATCCTGGGCGGGGTGGGTCGCATCTGGTCACCCGTAGTGGGCGCCATGATCTTTTGGGCGATGCTCACCTTCTTCCAGGGAACCCTGACTGCCATGGTGAACGAGGGATTGATTCCCACCGCTCTAATGGACACCAGCCAGGTAAGCCAGATACGCTTTATGCTGGTGGGGGTGGGGCTGGCTCTGCTAATGATCTTCCGACCACAGGGAATCTTCGGGTCGAGAGAGGAGATGATGCTGGATGTCCGCTGACGGCGCGATTGTTTCTCATCCTCTTGCTGAAGTGCCGCATGTCCCGGGTGTGGCAAAGCCCGATCCCATTCTGGTGGTCGACAACATGCGCCGCGCCTTCGGGGGTTTGGTGGCGGTGAACGTTGAGCATCTGGAAATCCAGCGGGGGGTGATAACTGCGCTGATCGGTCCCAACGGAGCCGGCAAAACCACTTTCTTCAACCTGCTCACGGGGTTCGACCGTCCCAACAGCGGATCGGTGTTTTTCAACGGTAAGGACGTGGAGCGGCTGAAATCACACGCACGGGCCCGGGAGGGAATGGTCCGGACCTTTCAGCTCACCAAGGCTCTCACCAAGCTGTCGGTGATGGAGAATATGAAGCTGGGCGCCAAGGAACAGATCGGCGAGAGGTTTCTCCAATCCCTGCTGCCGTTTCTTTGGAGATCGCAAGAAGATGCCATCGAAGAGCGGGCCCGGGTGTTATTGCAGAGGTTTTCGCTGGGTCGCATGGAGACGGAGTACTCCGGCACCCTCTCCGGTGGCCAACGCAAACTCTTGGAGATGGCCCGGGCCTTGATGGCCTCCCCGGCGGTGGTGATGTTGGACGAGCCGGTGGCGGGAGTGAACCCTGCCCTCACCCAATCGCTGTTGGAACATGTCAAAAGGCTTCCCGAGGAAGGCATCTCCGTGATTTTCGTGGAACATGATATGGATGTGGTGTGGGATATCTCCGACTGGGTGGTAGTGATGGCGGAAGGGGGGGTTATCGCAGAGGGATCCCCCGAATCCATTGGGAAGAACCAAGCGGTGATTGATGCCTATCTGGGCTCGGGCCAAGAATCCATAGAAGCTGACGGAGCGGAAGGCTGATGAGCGAACCCAACGTATCAGACCAGCCTCTTGTGGAGTTGCGCCAGTTGGTGGCCGGTTATGTGCCCGGAGTGGACATTCTCAGAAAGGTTGATCTGGTTCTCTACCCCGATGAAATGATCGGGATCATCGGCCCTAACGGGGCGGGCAAATCCACCCTGCTGAAGTCGCTGTTCGGCTTGCTGGAGGTGCGCTCAGGAGAGGTGCTTTTCAGAGGAGAATCCATAACCGGCCTGCGGGCCCATGAACTGGTGGCCAGGGGAGTGGGCTACGTACCGCAACTCAACAATGTCTTTTCCGCGCTCACGGTGATGGAGAACCTGGAGATGGGGGCGTATCTGCAGCCGCACAAGGCGACCGAACGAATAGACAGGGTGGTGGAACTTTTCCCGCGGTTGGGGGAGCGTCTCGGTCAGCGTGCCGGGCTCCTGTCCGGCGGTGAGCGGCAGATGTTGGCCATGGGTCGGGCGCTGATGATGAATCCGAAGGTACTGCTGTTGGACGAGCCCTCGGCGGGCTTATCGCCGGTTCTCCAAGACCAGGTATTCGCCCGGGCGAGAGATATCAACCGCTCGGGAGTGGCGGTGATCATGGTGGAACAAAACGCCCACCGATGCCTGCAGATTTGCCATCGCGGCTATGTTCTCGATCATGGTCGCAATGCCTATACAGGCAGGGGGCAGGACCTTCTTACCGATCCCAAGGTCATAGAACTGTATCTGGGTACCTTGGCCCGGGGGAGTTGATCGTCTGACTCGAACCTGAGTCTGACAATCGCAATCGGCCGGGCGCCGGGAGGAGGCGATTGCACGGCATTGGCCCGAAACAAGAATTAATCCCCCCTGTAGAAGAAAAGTGGGGGACCGGTTGTTGACCGGTCCCCCACTTGGGTTGTTTGAGTAGCGGGCAGATTACCCGCCGGCGAAGACGTATTCGTCGAGTGCGCTGTCGGGTTTGTCGCCGCCGCTGTAGGTGGCGATACGGAAGCTGGCTGCGGCTGGTTCGCCGGCTTCCACGAACTCGTAGGGTCCGCCTACTCCGTCGTAATCGGGATCACTACCGCTTTCGATAATGTTCTTGCATTCCGCGAAGGAGGTGCACTTGAAGCCGCCCCGGGTCACGCCGTTGATCTGCGCTCCGATGGCTACCGGGTCGTCGGAGTTGGCTACCAGCGCGGCCAAGGCCACGATCACGATCGCGTCGTAGGTCTCCGCACCGTAGGCATAGATCTCTTGCAGACCACCCTCGTAGGCGCCTTCCAAACGGGAGGTGAAGTCCGAGATGGAAGTCAAGTCCACCGACGGTTCAGTACCGCGCATACCCGTGATGATCGAAGGATCGGAAAGCTCAGCACCGATTCCACCGATGTTTCCGTCAACACCGTACACATTGGTGGCAGAAGTGGGACCAATGCCCCGCTCGTGCATCGTCACCAAAATGGTGGCTGATTCCTGGAAACCGATCACCACGACCGCGTCGGGACTGGCTCCCGCCAACTGATCGACTTCGGCGTCGAAGTTATCGGTACCGGGCGCATAGGCGATAAACGGATCAACCGTGCCGCCCTGGCTCTCGAAGTTGTCCTTGAAGGAATCGGCCAGGCCCTGCCCATAGGACTCCTGTCGGAAGATCACACCGGCGATCTCGTTGCCTTCTGATGCAACCAGATCCGCCAAGACCTTACCTTGCAACAAGTCGGAGGGGGCCGTACGGAAGTACAGGCCGTTGTCGTCGTATGTGGTGAAGTCCGGGGAGGTGTTGGCCGGGGAAACCTGGATCACGTTGTTACCGGTGATCTTGTCAATCACCAGCTTGGAAACAGCCGAGCTGGCCGCTCCGATGATCGCATCCACATCCAAGGCCAAAAGCCGGTCAACTTCGGGGTTGGCGATGTCCTGGTTGGTGTCACCAGAGTCCCCCTCATGCAACACCACATCATTGCCGAACACACCACCCGCCGCGTTGATATCGGCCACAGCCAACCGAGCGCCGGCCACTTCCGGTGGACCCAAGAAAGCCAAGTCCCCAGTAACCGGCAACAACGTACCAATCACCAACTGACCGGTGGCCATCTCTTCCATGTCGTCCATGGCTGCATCGCTGCCGCCGGCGAAGACGTATTCGTCGAGTGCGCTGTCGGGTTTGTCGCCGCCGCTGTAGGTGGCGATACGGAAGCTGGCTGCGGCTGGTTCGCCGGCTTCCACGAACTCGTAGGGTCCGCCTACTCCGTCGTAATCGGGATCACTACCGCTTTCGATAATGTTCTTGCATTCCGCGAAGGAGGTGCACTTAGTGCCGTCCTTGGTCACGCCGTTGATCTGCGCTCCGATGGCTACCGGGTCGTCGGAGTTGGCTACCAGCGCGGCCAAGGCCACGATCACGATCGCGTCGTAGGTCTCCGCACCGTAGGCATAGATCTCTTGCAGACCACCCTCGTAGGCGCCTTCCAAACGGGAGGTGAAGTCCGAGATGGAAGTCAAGTCCACCGACGGTTCAGTACCGCGCATACCCGTGATGATCGAAGGATCGGAAAGCTCAGCACCGATTCCACCGATGTTTCCGTCAACACCGTACACATTGGTGGCAGAAGTGGGACCAATGCCCCGCTCGTGCATCGTCACCAAAATGGTGGCTGATTCCTGGAAACCGATCACCACGACCGCGTCGGGACTGGCTCCCGCCAACTGATCGACTTCGGCGTCGAAGTTATCGGTACCGGGCGCATAGGCGATAAACGGATCAACCGTGCCGCCCTGGCTCTCGAAGTTGTCCTTGAAGGAATCGGCCAGGCCCTGCCCATAGGACTCCTGTCGGAAGATCACACCGGCGATCTCGTTGCCTTCTGATGCAACCAGATCCGCCAAGACCTTACCTTGCAACAAGTCGGAGGGGGCCGTACGGAAGTACAGGCCGTTGTCGTCGTATGTGGTGAAGTCCGGGGAGGTGTTGGCCGGGGAAACCTGGATCACGTTGTTACCGGTGATCTTGTCAATCACCAGCTTGGAAACAGCCGAGCTGGCCGCTCCGATGATCGCATCCACATCCAAGGCCAAAAGCCGGTCAACTTCGGGGTTGGCGATGTCCTGGTTGGTGTCACCAGAGTCCCCCTCATGCAACACCACATCATTGCCGAACACACCACCCGCCGCGTTGATATCGGCCACAGCCAACCGAGCGCCGGCCACTTCCGGTGGACCCAAGAAAGCCAAGTCCCCAGTAACCGGCAACAACGTACCAATCACCAACTGACCGTCCATGGCTGGTTCCTCTGTCGGTTCAACGGTAGGGGCTTCAGTAGTGACGGGGACTTGGGTAGTGGGGGGAGCAACTGTCTCCTCCTCCGGCTCGTCACCTCCACAGGCGGCCGCCACGAGGGCCATCACCGAGACAATGACCAATAGCTTGACATACCGCATGGTATTATGCATCATGAGTACATTCTTTCCTTCATAGTGATCCATTTTCATAAAGTCGGGCCCAGACAGAGGCGCTTCGATGGGGTTGCAGGAATCCGCCAACCCGCAGCACCCGTGATGTCTAGGTACCAGGTATTTTAGGGAGGCCTTCGGTCAAACTTGGGCGGGGCGGGAAACTTTCCACCGATGTAGACATTCGTCACCCACGTAATGTCGCCTCGGCCGCTACCAATACTGCACGCAATGAGAGCCGGTTATTCTCCACCTACCGTACTCGGTTGGCGACTATCGAATGATCGCCACAACCGCTCCGGTTGCCACCGAATCGCCGGGCTTGATGCGCAATTCCACCACATTGCCGTCTTTGCCGGCCGACACCGCGTTTTCCATTTTCATGGCCTCCAGAACGCAGATGGTGTCGTCGGCGCCCACCTGGTCTCCCACTTTCACATTTACTTTGACGATGGTGCCCTGCATGGGGGCGGTAACCGCTCCGTCCCCGGCACCGGCAGGTCCAGTGGCGGGCTTGGGTGGACGACGTCGCACCTTGGTCGGGCGGTCTTCCTGCCCCACATCCGGCTCCCAATATGAGACGACAAACCTTCGGCCACTGATCTCCACGGTCATGTCCTGGCGAAGGACCCCCTCCTCCTCCGGCAGGGACTCGGCCACTTCCGGCTCGGATGGGGAAAGATCAACCTCGCTCTCCAGCCAACTGGTGTGGTGGCGAGCGGATATGAAATCAGGGTGGTTGAGCACCGCCCGGTGAACGGGAATGGTGGTGGGCACGCCGGTGATCTCAAACTCGTCCAAAGCCCGCCTGGCTCGACTGATGGCCTGTGTCCGGGTAGGCGCCCACACCACCAGTTTGGCCAGCAGGTTGTCGTAGAAGCGGGGAATGGTGACTCCTGAACTCACCCATCCATCCACTCGCACTCCCGGTCCAGACGGCTCCCGATAGTTGACGATCCGACCCGGCGTGGGCATGTAATTGCGGTAGGGATCCTCGGCATTGATGCGCATCTCGATGGCGTGCCCGTCCGCCCGAAGCCCGACGGCCGAGGTGGGCCGTCCGGCGGCGATTCGCAGCTGTTCGCGAACCAGGTCCACGCCGGTGACCATTTCTGTTACGGTGTGCTCCACCTGTAGACGGGTGTTCATCTCCAAAAAGTAGAACGTCCCCGATGAATCGGCTAGGAACTCCACCGTGCCGGCGTTGCGGTAATCACAGGTGCGAGCGATCCGCAAAGCGGCCTCGCCCAGTTCGCGGCTTTGCGCCAGGCTGAGTATCGCCGAGGGCGCCTCTTCGATGAGCTTTTGGTGACGTCTTTGCACCGAACAGTCCCGCTCTCCCAAATAGACGTAGTTGTGGTGGTTATCCACCAGGATCTGCGCCTCGATGTGGTGGACATTGGTCAACCTTTTCTCCAAGTAGACTTCGGGGCTGCTGAAATAGGCATCGGCTTCTCGTTGGGCCGACGCCAGCGCTTCCTCAATCTCAGATGGATGGTTCACTACCCGCATGCCTCTTCCGCCACCCGCCCGTGAGGCTTTGATCAGCACCGGATAGCCCAGCCGCTCCGCAACTTCCATGATCTCGGCGGGGTCATCCAACGGTGAGTCGGTGCCGGGCACCACCGGGACCCCTGCCTCGACCGCTATTCGACGGGAGGCGACCTTGTCTCCCATGGCTGCGATAGCCGAGGGGGGCGGGCCTACCCAGATCAAACCCGCCTCGATGACCGCCCGGGCGAAGTCGGGGTTTTCCGACAAGAAGCCGTATCCGGGGTGGATGGCCTCGGCGCCCGTTTCGGCGGCCACCTTCAGGATCCGTTCCGCATTCAGGTAAGACTGTCCGGCCGGAGCGGGTCCGATGTTCCAAGCCTGATCCGCCAAATAGGCGTGATAGGCGTCCCGGTCCGGCTCCGAGTAAACGGCGATGGTCTGCAATCCCATCTCGTGGCAGGTGCGGATGATCCTGACCGCGATTTCGCCGCGGTTGGCGACCAGCACCGATTTCACAACGGTATGTTCCCGTGTTTCTTGCTGGGCAGAGCCTCCCGTTTGGTACGCAGCATCTCCAACGCTGCGATTAGGTGGGATCTGGTTTCACGGGGCTCAATAACCGAGTCCACCAGCCCGAGTTCCGCGGCCTGGTAGGGGTTATTGAACTCTTCCTCATAGTCGCTGATGAGTTCGCCTCGGCGCTGCTCGGGGTCTTGGGCGGAGGCGATCTCTCGGCGGAAGATTACGTTGACTGCGCCCGAGGCGCCCATCACCGCGATCTCCGCCGAGGGCCAGGCCAAGACCAAGTCGGCCCGGATCCCGCGAGCGTTCATTACCAGATAGGCCCCGCCATAGGCTTTGCGGGTGATCACCGAGACCCGGGGGACCGTGGCTTCGCAGTAGGCGTAGAGCAGCTTGGCACCGTGGCGGATGATCCCGTTGTGCTCCTGATCCACTCCGGGGAGAACTCCGGGCACATCCACGAACGTAACCAGGGGTATGTTGAACGCGTCGCAGAATCTGACGAATCGAGCCCCCTTCTGGGCGGCGCTGATGTCCAGGGTCCCGGCCAGGACCGAGGGCTGATTGGCAACCACTCCCACGGTATGGCCGTCCAAACGGCCCAATCCCACCAGCAGGTTGCGCGCCCAGTGCTCGTGGACCTGGAAAAAATCGCCGTCATCGAGGACGATTTCGACCAGGGTGTTCATGTCGTAAGGCTGGTTGGAAGAGTCGGGGATGATCTGGTCCAACAGGTCGTCCGTGCGGGTGGGGGAGTCGGTGGGAGTGAAGTAGGCGGGAAGTTCCAAGTTGTTCTGGGGCAGAAAGGAGAGCAGGTACCGTACTCCCTCCAGAGCCAGTTCGTCATCGGAGAAGACAAAGTGAACCACACCGGAGGTGGTGGCGTGCACCATCGCCCCGCCCAGCTCTTCGAAGGTGACCTCTTCTCCGGTCACCGCCTTGATCACATCGGGACCGGTGATGAACAGGTGACTGGTTTCGGTGACCTGAATTACGAAATCGGTGAGGGCCGGGGAGTAGACGGCGCCTCCCGCGCAAGGGCCCATGATCACCGATATCTGCGGTATCACCCCCGAGGCGCGCACGTTCCGTTCGAAAATCCTCCCGTAACCATCCAAGGAGGCCACCCCCTCCTGGATGCGGGCGCCTCCCGAATCCTTCAGTCCGATCAGGGGAGCGCCGGCTTGCATTGCCATGTCGGTGATTTTGCAGATCTTGTCGGCTACCGCCCGACCCAGGCTGCCTCCGAAGCTGGTGAAGTCCTCAGCGAAGACGAATGCCGTGCGCCCGTCGATCTTGCCCCAACCGGTCACCACCGCGTCGCCCAGGGGACGGCGGTTCTCCACCCCGAACCCTCGGGCCGAATGACGCACGAAGGCATCAACCTCGCAGAAGGTGTCCTGGTCCAAAAGGTGGGCGATACGTTCTCGGGCGGTGAGCTTGCCTCGCTCGTGCTGGCGGTCAATGGCCCGGCGGTCCACGGCCAGAGATTGGCTACGCATTTTGCGCAAGTGTTCAATTCGTTGTTCGGTACCCACCCTCTGTTACCTCTTTGATAGGCTTGCTGGTACTTGGACTTGGGGTATACCTCTTTGGCTACACCATATTGGCTGATTCGGTTGTCCGTCACGGCTTCCACTCAGGACGACGCCCGCCGAGCTTATCGGGGAAGGCCAGTCGTGGTGGTTGCAGACCGTCAGGAACATGGTAGGGGAAGACGGGGCCGGGATTGGATAACCGCACCGGGATCGGTGGCGGTTTCTGTGGCCTGTGAACCGCGATGGGCTAGGAGCCAGTGGGGTTTGCTGTCCCTCATGGCGGGCTGGCAGGCGGCGGAGGTGTTGGGTGAGCATGTCTCCCTGAAGTGGCCCAACGACCTTTTGGTCGGCCATGACAAGGTGGGCGGGGTGTTGCTGGAGGGGAGAGACTCGTTGGTGGTGGCAGGTTGCGGGCTGAACCTGTGGTGGCCTGATCCCCCGGGGGGAATGGCCGGTCTGCAAGATCATCCCCCCGATTCCTCCCGACGCGAAGAGATCGCCCATGCCTGGGCGGGGAGGTTTATCGAGGCTGCTCTCGATCCGGGGGGAGGAAAGTTCTCTCTCGATCATTACCGACGTCGCTGCATCACACTCGGTCAAAGGGTGGGCTGGGGAGAGGGAGTATCCGGACAGGCGGTTGATGTGGACTCCGAAGGTGCGCTGGTAGTTGAGACGGCCGACGGCCGAAGAAGGCTACTTTCCGCAGACGTCTCCCATGTTCGGGTCGTCAACCAACAGGACTAACCGGTCTCCTCGAGTTGGGGTGCAGGAAGAAGAGCGGTGAAGAACCCGGCCACCCGCGTCAAAGCGTCCATGGCCGCCGCCTCGTTGTAATTGGAGTGGTTCTCATTGACAAATCCGTGTCCCACTCCCTGATAGAGCAGCCACTGTCCGCCCGGGTTGCGGCTCTGGGCGCCGTCCACCAAAGTGGGGTCGATGAGGTCATCCTCGGAGGCGTAAATACCGAGCACCTCTCCGCCCAACCGGGGCAGTTGCTCGGCGATCGGATAGCGTTGTTGTTGATCCCCGGAGAGGGGTACGTAGAGTGCCGCTACTGGCCCGCCCCAGCTTCGCAGGGCGGCGGCTATCAATGCCAGTCTTCCCCCCGACTCGATGCCCAGTATCCCAAAGCGCCCGGTGAGCGCCCAGTCGAGATCTTCACCGGTCAGAAAGCGGTGGGTTTCATCGAGTTGAGCCAGCACCTCGGTGTCGCGGTCGAAAGGCCCGGTCCGTCCGTCAGCCAGGCCGGGCTGCTGCACATCCAGGTTCAAGGCGAGCACCGCTATTCCTCGGCGGGCCAGGAAATGGGAGAAACTCTTGGTATGTGAGGTAATCCCCGCTTCGTCCCTTAGGATCAGAACCACCGGGAAACGGCCTACCGCATCAGGTCTGGCCAGGTAGTCGGACCGGTAAGAACCTCCAGTCGGTGTGGAGTAGGTACCGTACATCACCGGGTAAGTACCCTCGTGGGGAAGCACCGCCAAAGCTAACCCTCCTGGGTTGGTATCACTACGGAAAGGGTAGCGGCTTCGATGAGCGGCTATTTTTCATAGCTAGATGATGCAGTTGGGCCTTTGCTGCTCCACAACAACCTGTTGGCGGGCGGCTTTCCGATGAGCCGCCGGGCCGTGGTCACCGGCGGGGCGGGATTCGTGGGATCCCATCTTTGCGAGGCCTTGGCGCGCGATGGTTGGAAGGTGGTGGCCTTTGACGACTTCTCCACCGGTTCGGGTTCCAACTTGCGGCGAGCGAGGTCGATGGGAGTCGAGGAGATGAGGATGGACATCACGGGTTCGGATCTGGAGGCGGCGATGATGAAATCCCAGCCCCAGGTCGTGTTTCACCTGGCGGCGGTTTCGTCGGTGATGCTCTGCGAAAACAACCAAAAAAGGTGCAGGGAGGTGAATGTGGAGGGAACCGTTCGGGTGTTGGAAGCCGCTTGTCGGAGCGGGGCAGAGAAACTGGTAAACATTTCGTCCCTGGCCGTACATGGAGTCGTTCCCCACTGTCCGGGGTCTTCCTACGGGATGAGCAAGCAGGCTGCCGAGGAGTACCTGATGAGGAAAGCACCTTCGGCGGGGATCCGTTGGGTCACTCTCCGTCCCGCCAATGTTTACGGACCCCGCCAACCCGGAGACGGAGAATCGGCCGTGGTGGCCGCCTGGTTAGAGGCAATGGCGCGGGGCGGGTCTCTGTTCCTGGACGGGGACGGTCAGCAGACCAGGGATTTCCTCTATGTGGAAGATGCAGTGGGTGCCGTGGTAGCCGCCGCCGATCGGGGGGACGGGCTGGCTTTGGATCTGGGCAGGGGAGTGGAGACATCTCTGCTCTCACTGTTGGAGATCATGCGCGATATCACGGGCTGGTCAGAAAACCCCCGGCGACGCCCTGCCCGGCCGGGGGACATTCGCCGGTCGGTTGTGGACCCTCGTTCCGCCCAAGGCGAACTGGGCTGGAAAGCCCGCACCGACCTGGTAGCCGGTCTTCGCCGTACATGGGAGTGGATGGCCGCCGGTTAGCTCACTGGGGGCTGGATCAACGGAACAGGTCTTCGGACGCTCCTCGCACCAACTCGGTGGCCGCTCCGTCGGCGGTCGGCAGCGACAATCCACGGATGATCGCCACCGGGATTCCCCGGGCCTTGCCTTTCACCAGATCGGCCGCTGCTGCTATCTCATCGGCCACCGCCACCTCGGTGACCTCCAGGATGCGGTTGTGATCGTCCGGCACTCCCCGTAAATCGCTGATCGGTTTGAATCCCGCCACTCCGATCGCCACATCGGTCAACCCGCGTCGAAAAGGCCGTCCGAAGGTGTCGGTGATTACTACCGCCACCTCCACACCGAACCGTTGCATCAACCGAAAGCGAAGCCGTCGGGCGGAGCGGTCGGGGTTGAGAGGCAACAACACTGCCTTGGCGGGGCCGACATTGGAGCGGTCCACGCCCGCATTGGCGCAGATGAACCCGTGCCGGGTCTCCGTGATCACCAAGTCACCCCTGCGGCGGAGGGTGGCTACTGACTCCTCTTCCACCAGATGTCGATGGCTGTGGGGACCGTCGTCTTCCAAATCGACCAGTCTTCCCTCCGCCTTCGAGACGATCTTATGGGTTACCACCACCACATCTCCTGCATGCAGACCGATTTGGGACTCCACCAAAGCGTTGCTCACCAGGAGGGCGAGGTCGTCTCCGACCGATATTTCAGGAAGGCCCGTGACCGGGTAGATGCTGATCATCACAGCCTCTCCAGTATCCAGGCGGCCAGTCGGGCGGCCGCGGCGGGTTCGGCGATGCGGGTGTCGGTTGCCCATGCCTCCAGCCCTTCTCCCGCCAGGAGGGAGACGTCTTGGGCGTCGCTTCGGTCAACCACCAGGCCGGAGAGCAAACCCCGGTAGGCGGCGGCTACCCCCCGGTTGCCCGGGGGAAGACCAAGACCGGCCATCACCTCGGCGGCAGGTCCTTTGAGCGCCTTTCCTCCGAAGAGCGGACTGACCGCTATTACAGTCTCCGATGCCTCCAGGGCGGCGCGAATACCAGGGACCGCCAGGATCGGCCAGATCGACAACGGAGGATTGGAAGGGGCGATGATCACCGCCCGGGCGCCTTGAATCGCCTCTATGACCCCCGGAGCGGGACTGGCGCGATCGGCTCCCTCGAAACGGATGCGGGTGATTGGGTCGCGATGTTGTCTTCGCACGAAGTAGTCCTGGAAGTCGAGCCACTCCCCGGTGGCGGTGTGCAGCTTGGTATGAAGGGGCTGGTCGGTGGCGGGGAGCAAGGTGATTCTCACTCCGAAGGCGGCGGCGATCAGCGCCGTGATCGAACTGAGAGGCTGTCCTTTTCGAAGGTGCATGGTCCGAAAGAGGTTGAGACCTAGGTCGGAGTCGCCCAATCGGAAGGCGGTGTCGGTGGGAAAACGGGAGAGGGCTTCCATGACCTGCCATGTCTCGTTGGTCTGTCCCCAACCGTGGGGTCCCTCCTCCTCGGCCAGGGTGTAGACCACCGTATCCAGATCCGGGGAGACATAAACCCCGTACACCCAGTCGTCGTCCCCGGTGTTCACCACCACCGTGGTGTTCCAGCCCTCCAATTGGTAGAACCCCCTCGCCAGGCGGGCGCCGCCCACTCCTCCCGAGAGGAGCACCAGTTCCGATTGGTCAGCAAGAGCGTTCATGGGTCCTATGCATTCCTAGCATTGTCGGTTGTTGATGGAGAAAACAATGTTAAAGGAGAACGCGGGTTCTTCCCCAGATCCCATCGTACGCCCGGTCCGTACGCCGGGAATCGCAGTGGTGATCATAGCGGAGGGTGAGGACTTCCAGTCGGCGGTCGAAGGGGTGGCGGAACAGGATCGAGACACCCAATTGATAGTGGTCGGCGAAGACCCCGGCACCAAGCAAAAGGCCGAGGAAGTGGGGGCGCTCCACGCGGGAACGTTCGAGGAGGCATTGAAGGACATCGCCGTCGAAGCTGACTATGTGTGGATTCTGGACGGTCATGCCCGACCTCAACCGGGAGCTCTCAGTGCCATGTTGCAGGTGGCGGTGAATCATCAGGCGGCGCTAGTGGGATCAAAGATTCTCTCCACCAAGAACCCCGAGCATCTTTTATCGGTAGGCAGCGCCACCGACCTGTTCGGGGTTCCCTCTTCGGGATTGGACGAGTCCGAACTGGATTTTGCCCAACACGACGTGATCCGGGAGGTGTCGACGCTGTCGACCATTTCCCTGCTCGCTCGTCGCCGGTTGGTGGCGGTGCTGGGTGGACTCGATCCAGAACTTCCCCCGGTTTCGCAAGGATTGGACTTTTGCCAGCGTGTGCGTCTGGCCGGTGGGCGGGTGGTGGTGGCGCCCTCTTCCCAGGTGCTATATCCCCCCCGGCGTTTCCCCCGTTTGGAGGACTGGGAGGAGAGGGCAGGGCGCATGCGAGCCATGTTCAAGGTCTACGGCCTGATGACCCTGGCCTGGGCCATTCCCTTCGATGTGGTTATCAATCTCGTGGAGGGAGTTTTCAGTCTGGTTCTGGGCCGCCCGAGTCGCCTGGCGGGCTTCCTGGCCGCTTTGGTTTTGAGTATCTGGAGACTTCCCTCCACCATTGTGGCCCGTGTGAGGGTACAGAAATTCCGGGCGGTTGGCGATGAGGACATCTTTCGCTATCAAATCTCGGGTTCGGTGATTTTGCGGGATATGGGATCGCAGATAGGAGGGAAGATCGGGGACTTCGGTCCTGCGGAGCAGTCGTGGGCAGAGATGGTCTCCGCCCGTTTTCGGAGGGGGGCGCCTTTCGCGGTTCTGCTGTCCCTGCTTGTTCTGGCGGCGGCGGGCCGCGGCATCTGGCTGGGCGGCTTACCGGCCACCGGCTTTTCCTTCCCTCCCGGAGACGACCCGGTGGGGGTGTTGGCCGCCTTTGCGGGAGGGTGGAACGACACGGGATTGGGCACCACCCTTCCTCCCCACCCTGCGGCGGTGCTGACTTCCGCTTTGCACTGGCTGATGTTGGGGTGGCCGGGTTCTCAGTTGCTGGTGACGGCTTTGGCCCTATTGGGGGGCCTGGTGGGGTCATCCCGGTTGTTTCGCAGCATGGGGATCAGCGCTTCCGCTTCCTATGCCGGGGCGGTGGTCTATTTGTTGGGCTCAGCCACCGCGTCGGTGCTAACCCAGGGCTATTGGCCGATAGTGATTGCCCTGGGCGCCCTGCCTTGGGCGGTGGTGGCGGCGGTGCGGCCCTGGCCGGAGAGCCGGCGTGATCAGATTGGGGATTTGGCGATGATTAGCCTGGCTAGCGCGGTTGTGGCGGCGGCGGCCCCGGTGGCGGTGGCAGTGCCGGTGGCGATAGTCCTGCTGGGCTGGGCGGCAGGGGCCGGCTGGCCGTTTTGGGCCCTGCCCAGAGTGATAGCGGGAGGAGTGGCCGGGTTGTCGACGGTGGGTGCCTATCTGTGGGCGAACGGCTGGGATGTCTGGTCGTGGGGACCCGATCTGTCATTGGAAGCAGAGTGGGTCTTTTGGGGAGCAGTGGGGGTGACCGGCGTCTTGGCGCTGGCGCTCGGCGGAGCTGGTTTGAGGGGCGCGGCCGGTGTTGGATTGGCTTTGGCGGGGGCGGGTCTGTGGGCGGGACATCTACCTGATTGGGAGGTGGCGGTGGCGGGGGCGGCACTGGCTGCGGTTGGATCAGGGGCCGTGGTGGGGGCCGCAGTTGGCTCGGGGGGGAGGCAGAATTCGGGGCCCAGTCGTTTGGGGGGTGTGCTGACGCTGTTGTGCGGGGTGGCATTGTTGGGCTTTACCTTTCCCGCTCTGGAAAACGGAAGGGTGGGGCTACCAGAAGACCAATGGAGTGGTCGGTTGGACTTCGCTTCCAGCCTCGCTGATCCGCAGTCGGGTAGTCGTGTGTTGTTGATCGGGCCGGAGGGATCCCTGCCGGGAATGGCGAGAAAAACAGAGGGCTTTTCCTACCGGTTGGTGAAGGCCGGACCTGCGACACTGGAGCAGGCCTGGGTGGCGCCGCCAGCGGTGGGAGACCAGGCTTTGGCCGAGGTGCTCTCCCAGCTCTCCGGGTCTCGTTCTCTGCGGCCCGGAGAGCTCTTGGCCCCCTTCGGCATCCGGTGGGTGGTTGTCTCCCAGGACACCGGCTTCTCCGAGCAGTTGAACGCCCAAGTCGACCTGCGACTCCTAGCCGTCTCCGAGCAAACGGCCGTATACGAGAACCTGCTTGCCCTGCCCAGGTCTGACGGGCCGTACGTGGGAGCATGGGATTCAGTTGCACCCGACCGGGTGGAGGGTCCTGAATTCGGGGGAAGGATACGGATCGGGGACAATGCGCATCCTCGCTGGGGGCCACAGTGGGCTCAGCAATCATGGTGGAACAGCATCTCCGGCGCCGAGGGTGGAGGGTATTTCACCCCCTATCCATGGGCCCGGGCCATGGGTTGGTGGGGTGTAGGTTTGGTAACCATTTTGCTGGGATTGGTATGGTGGGGGAGAGGGGCATTTCGATGAGGGGGGTGGCGGTTGGGATGATGGGTTTGCTGTTGGGGGTTCTGACTTGGGCGATTGTGGTCGAGTCGCCGACTGATTCCCCTGCCGAGTCCCCGTCAACCTATTCGGGGTCGCCGGATCATTTGGTTTGCCCGCTGGCCGACTTTCTCCGCTCCGACACTCAGATCGCCCTGATGGCCTCCCGTGGAGGAGGTGTAGAACTATTGCGCGCGTCGGGCGGCGAATGGTCATCGTACGGCGAGGCGGATTTGGGAGACACCGGAGGCTGGCTGGGACCAGCGCCGTCCGGGACCAGTGTCTTATTGGTGGAAAGTGGCCCGGGGTGGTCGGGGGCCGGAATGCTGAACATCGCTCCTCAATCGGTCTCTGCCTGGATGTGCGGGGAATCCTCCGATCAGTTGATATCTTTGGGCGGTTCCACTCAGGCCGATGAGACTCTTGATCTGATTCTGTACAACCCCTACGTGTTGGATGCGGTCTCCCGGGTTGCAATCACCAGCGAGTTGGGAGAAGACACCCCGCCCCCACTGCAAGAGATTTTCGTGCCGGCCGGGAAAGCCGTGAATGTGAGTATCGACGAGTCGTTGCGGCTGCGCAGGTTCTTGTCGGCGCAGGTTAATTCTTCTCCGGGCCGAGTTTCCCTGTTGTTGCAACAGACCGGGAGGGGTGAGACGGCAATGATTGAGGGGGTGGTCCCCCACACCGATTGGTGGTTGCCGGTTCCCCTCCTAGGGCAAGCCGAGACCCATCTGCTCATCGCTTCCCCATCTGGCTCTCCCTTCACTTACCGGCTGGACCTTTTCACCGAGGCCGGCCCGTTCATCGGCTATGTCGAAGAGGACTTCCTGCCTGGCCAGTTGGTGTCCATTTCCTTGTCCGACCTACCTGATGGGGTGAGAGGGATCCGGGTTTCGGGCACAGTTGCGCTGGTGGCAGGGCTACGAATAGAGGGGGAGGGTATGTTGGCCGTCGGTCCGGGGGCGAGGGGGCTCTCCACGCGTTGGCTCCTGCCGGGCGCCGGGGACGATGAGCAAAGGGAAAACCAGGCCTGGCTTCTCAACCCTTCGGAACTGCCGGCGGCGGTCACCGTGTCGGGCGCGGCTCAGGGTGCCTACTCATTTCAGGTGACTGTTTCCCCCGAATCGGTGATTGCTTTCGATTTGAGCGAACTCACTGGTTTGGCCGAGGATCTCCCCGGTTATCTGGTTGAAGCTGATCAGGAGATAGCGGTGGTGTGGACTTCGCAGGTGGAGGGCAAAGCCGCCTCCCTTGTACCCGGGGCACCGGTGGAATGATGTCTGTGGGGCCTCTACGGTATTCCGACGACCTGGCTGGGTTGGATGGATGGAGCGAAGTGGTCCGCAGGTGGGAAAGGGAGGATTTGGTGTCAAAGCTGTGGGCATCCGACGCCTCGGTGTGGGGGAAGGCGGCGCCCACCGCCCACCAATGGCTGGGATGGATGGACCTTGCCGAGACCATGCAGTCGCAGTTGGAAGAGATCACCGAACTGGCCGAGGACGTGGCATGCGAAGGGGTGGAGGATGTGGTGCTGATGGGCATGGGTGGCTCCAGCCTGGCTCCTGAGATGTTCTTCTCGATGTTCGGGTCGGTGGCGGGTTTTCCTCGCCTCACGATCCTCGACTCCACGCATCCGGAAGCGGTGGATTCCCTCACTCGCCGGTTGGATCCGGCCCGCACTCTCTTTGTGGTTTCTTCCAAGTCGGGTACCACGGTGGAGACCTTGTCCTTCTATCGGCATTTTTGGAAACGAAGTTCCGGAGAGGGGTCCCGGTTTGTGGCCATCACCGACCGCGGCACTCCCCTGGACGAACTGGCGCGCGAACGGGGGTTTCGAGCGGTGTTCAACGCCCCTGCCGACGTAGGGGGGCGCTTTTCAGCTTTCAGTGTCTTTGGCTTGGTTCCCGCCGCCCTGATTGGGGTTGACCTTGCGGCGCTCCTGGGCCGGGCCCGGGAGATGGCGGACCACGGACGCCGGTCAGCCGGTGAGAACCCCGCAGTGGGGTTGGGATTGGCGTTGGGGGCCGCTGCGGTGGCCGGTATGGACAAACTCACACTCCACACATCGGAGGGTCTGTCTGCCTTCCCTGCCTGGATGGAGCAGCTCGTGGCCGAGAGTCTCGGCAAGAACGGGCTCGGAATTATCCCGGTGGCAGGGGAGCCGATCTTGCCGTCGGGTATGTATGGAAAAGACCGGCTCTTCTTACAATGGGATCTGGCAGGCGAGGCCGCGGTGGGTCCCCCGGGACGGACTTGGGCGCGAATCGCTTTGAAGGACCGACTGGACATGGGAGCGGAGATTCTCCGCGCTGAGTTGGCGGTGTCGGCGGCTGGGGAGGTGCTGCGAGTCAACCCCTTCGATCAGCCTGATGTGGAAGAAGCCAAACGGCTGGCTTCGGTGGCGATGGGACGGTCGGGGCAGGTGGTGAGAGAAGACCTGGTACTCGCCCAATCTCCCCAAGCCGCGATGATGATCAAACGCATGATCCAAGAATTGAAAGCCGGAGAGTATCTGGGGATCCAGGCTTATCTTCCTCCCGGCGCCGAAATGGAGGAGCAGGTCGGTGGGATCAGACGCCGGATTACGCAGATGAGTGGTGCGGCTACCACCTTTGGATATGGTCCCAGATTTCTTCATTCCACCGGACAGATACACAAAGGGGGACCTTCGAGCGGGGTGTTCCTGCAGATTGTGGACGATCCCGCCCTAGACATCGAAGTTCCCGATGCCGATTATGGCTTCGCCAAATTGATCTCGGCTCAGGCGGAGGGCGACTACTCTGCCCTCCGGAGGGTGGGTCGCCGGGTACTGCGGGTTGATCTGGGATCGGACCGGTCCGGCGGGTTGGAAGCGATTTCCAACAGCCTGATCTGACCGCCCCCGGAAAAGAAACCGGAAGAAAATAGGAAACGAAAACGTTAAAAGGATGTCATACTTAATAAGAGGCCGAATCAAGGAAAGAAAGAGGCCTGACAAATGAGGAGCCGATTGTGACGCATCACACAGCACACGGGATGGGCCCGACATCTGTGCGTGTCTGGTCAACCCTGCCGACCACCCATCATGCAGCGCTCCCGGGCGCGAAGCATGATGCGGAAATCCTGCCAAGAAAAAGGGCGGACCACAAGCCAATGACCTGACTGACAACCAGCCATCGTTTGCGGAGCCGCCGGAAGGCGGCTCTTTTTATTTGGAGATACAAATGAACCTATCAACCAGACTGGAAATATTGAGGAATACGCTGGAGAGCAACGGCGCCTGTTACGGCTCCGTTGAGACTTACGGCTTCTTCACCAACGAAAGTGAAGCCGTTCGAGTCGCCCAGCTGATTTGCGGCACCTGTCCACTGAATGCTCGGGTGGCTTGCCTTGAGTACGCCTTGACCACGGAAATGGAATACGGGGTCTGGGGAGGCATTCTGTTCTGGGATGGCAATGCCTACTACCGCAAGAGGCCTCCGGGTCGGCCCCGGGCCGATGAGGCATCCTTGCCGGTGGAAGCCTCGAGAAAGGAACTGTGGGAGTTAGTGCACGAGCTGTCGCCGATGGAAAAGACCGCCTGATCGACAGAGGTCGTAATATAGGGAGACGGCCGGGCGTTTAGCTCAGATGGAAGAGCGCTTCCCTTACAAGGAAGAGGTCGGCGGTTCGATTCCGTCAACGCCCACAACCCCTGTTTCCCCTGGTCAGAGGCGTTATGACGGGGTCTGGTATCACTTACGGTAACACTAGCAACCCTTATCGGGTCTTTAGGTGAGGCTTCGCGAAGAGCCCTTTAGGTTCATACGCTGTGAACGCTGTCCGAAGCATTGGGGTGTCAAGGGCCATTCATGGGTCATTTTTCGGATGGTGCTGGTGAGTGACGGTTAGTCGAAGAGCACCATGGGACCGGCACAGGAATCCTAGTGCTGCTCATAGTGGGGGCAGGCCGTTCTTGGGTAGGAAGGCAAAATACCTGATCATCCCACAGCAAAGCCACCGCTGCACCTCCTGCGATCATCAGGTTATGCCGCCGGGTGGTGATGGCTTCCAGTTGCTTATCAACCTTTTGGATGAGCAGGAGGATGGAGTGTCGGTCTAGTTCCAGGGCAGCCACCAGTCGGGGGTGCCTTTGTCCAACAGCCGTGGATTGAAATAGACCCGATGGTGGAGGCAGGTAGAGGGTGCCTTCGGCTTTTCCAGCCGCCAGAAATAGGAACCGGGAGGATCGCAGAACACCACCCATTCTTCGGGTGCTTTGTGTCCCCATACCCATTCGGGTACGGTCAGAGTCTTTCTGTCCGCCAGAGCATGCACCACTGAGGCGATGGTGGGCAGAAGCCGCCAGTCATCGCCCTCATACACAGGAGGGTCAGCGATCAACGCTTCTGGATCGTTAGAGTGGTTCCAGTCGGCTACGAACTGGATGAGCGCGTACCGGTAGGCATCGAACCAGTCGTCCTCATCCATGATGGCCGGCAGGTGGCAGGCCCGAAGTGGACGCCTAGGCTCGGCCGGTTCCGAGATGATGGTGTCGGGCCGGATCGGCAGCTCAAGGGATCCCCACTCCACCGGTTTGCTCATACCGGAGAACCCTACCGACCGCTCCACCTCTGTAAGCTAAGGTTAGAGTTGATGCTGTTGTTAGGTTAGTTGGGAGGAAAGGTTATGGGCCGGTATGTCGCTAGGTACTGGCGCTCCCGGTTCGACGCCTCGGTGGCGAGAAAGAGACGCGGGGGGCGGTACGAGGCTTATGTGCCAGACTGTCTCTCAGGGTGGGCGCCTCGCTTGTCGCTGGAGTTGATGGCAACGGTGGGTGAAGCCGAGACAGCGGTGGCGGCGCTGAACAGGCGGTACGCAGGAAGTGGCCCCCACCCGTTGGACACCTTTTCCCATGTGCTGCTGCGGGTGGAAGCTATGGCGTCGTCGAGGATAGAGGAGATCGAGCTTGCCCCGCGGCGGTTGCTTACAGCGGAGGCCGAACACCGTGAGGGGAGCCGGTCGTCGGATCGGCGAGCGGTGGAGGTGTTGGCAAACATCGAAGCGATGGAAGAAGCGATCCGTTTGGCTTCTGGTGGGGGGCCGCTACGATCGGACGATCTGTTGGAGGTGCACCGGCGGCTGATGGCAGCGTCTGCGCATCCTGGTTTGGGAGGCTGGGTTCGGGATGTCCAAAACTGGATCGGTGCTTCGAGCTACACGCCGGTGGGTGCTTCTTTTGTTCCTCCTCCACCTGAGGAAGTTCCTGCGCTCCTGGAGGATCTTGTGGCCTTTGTGAACCGATCAGATGTTCCGCCGCTGCTGCAAGCGGGAGTCGCCCACGCCCAGTTTGAGACAATTCACCCGTTCGCCGACGGTAACGGCCGGGTTGGACGCGCCTTGATCCACGCCGTTCTCCGGAGGAGGGGTGTTGCTCCGGCGTTTGTGCCGCCCATCAGCGCCGTGCTGGCCCGCTCCCGCGATGCCTACTTCGAGGGTCTTAGAGCGTGGCGACATGTGGGATCGGCCGACGACCCAGCTCGCGACCACAGCGCGGAGGAATGGCTGGGTCTGTTCTCGGAGGCTACCCAGGACGCCTGCCACGAGGCGCACAACTATCTGCAAGCCGTGTCCTCCCTAGAGGCAGACCTGCGCTCCCGGGCGGGACCAGTTCGCAAGGGGTCCGCAGCAGACCTGCTCTTGGGTGGGTTAGCTGCTTGGCCCATCTTCACCGTTCGCTCGGCTGGCATGATGATCCGTCGGTCGACGGTGGCTACCGGTCAGGCCGTGAACCAACTCACCGAATCGGGTGTGCTTAAAGTCAGGACTATCGGCAAGGAACGTTACCGGGTGTTCGAAACACCCGATGTCATCGGTCTTATCACACGGCTGGACAGAGACTTGTCGCTACAAAGCCCCACGGCCAGGGACGCGCCAGCTTGGTTGGACGACCCAAGCGAAGCCCATCCCCAGTTGCGACCCAACGGCTCCACAGCTTTCGATATTGGCTTATGAGTCTTCACGTAAGAGGCTTCGGCCGGATATGGACCTTCCACCTCCGAACGCCCGGATGCACCCCAAGGGCCAAGCCACAGCCGACGGCACCGCCCATCAGGCTGCTGCATTTCCCAATGTCCGGACCGGGAGTCGGTCAACAAGAATGCTCCGAGCCGTACCGGGCTGGGCTCGGCCCAAATAGGTCAGATATTCCCTCAATATCTGTCCTAGACCGGTTCGACAATGCGCTGCTTGCTGGCGTTCCGCATTTAGCCTTTCTGCATGACCCCAGCGAAACATCTGACCTAAAGAGGGGATTTGACCAATGACCAGTCCAGTTGCAGTCTTGGCCGACTATCGTCGCGGGCCGGTGATCCGCACGGCCGTTGAGACTTTCTTCGCCGCCAAGGAGCTGCGACCGAACAGCCGCCGCGGCTACCAGCAGACGCTCGACGCTCTCGGTGACGAGCTGGGCTGGGAGATCCCGATCAACCGTATCGAGGCGGAAGCGGTCGGGGCGGCGTTCCTCCGGCGATGGGGACACGACCGAGGGGCCATGCCGTCCACCTGGAACACCCATCGCATCAGGGCTAGGTCGTTGATGGCTTTCTGCGAGAGACGCAACTGGATCACCGACGAGCCGATGGTACGGGTCGAGCCGGGGCGTATCGAGCGCGACGAGACCAAAGCGATCCCGCTCGACACCTTGGCACCGCTCTGGTGCCGGCGAGATATTGACCTGTGGGAGAAAACTATGTGGCGAATGCTGTACGAGACCGCAGCACTGGCCAGCGAAGTCCTGGCGTTGAACATTGAGGACTTGGACTTGTCCCACAACGGAGCGACCATCATCGGCAAGGGTGGGCATCGTCAACGTATCCATTGGGCCTCTGGTACCGACCGACTGCTTCCTCGGTACCTGGCCGGGCGTCGCCGGGGGTCTGTATTCGTCACCCACCGCAAACCGCAGGCGATCCTCCCGGCGCGAGATCTCTGCCCTGGCACGGGGCTGGCCCGCTGACCTACCACCGCGCCGCCCGGATCTTCAAACGCGCCACCGCGCAGACAGAAGCCGGCAGCCAGGTTGGCGGATGGACACTCCACCAACTCCGCCACCCCTGCCTTACCCATCTAGCTCAGGACTCAGTGAACACGGCACTGTTGCAGGCCAAAAGCCGCCACCACGACCGCAGAAGGCTCGACCGGTACCCCCGGCCGAGCGAGGACGCTGTAATGGAGGTAACCGCCCGATCGGATAACTTCGGTGTCCAGGCCTGATCGAGCACGGGTAAGCAGGAATGGTGCCAAAGGGCTTACATAAAGAGTGGACCCGCATCCGTCGGGAGCATGCCGCTTGGATGCAGCAAGACGAAGGTGATCAGCAATTGCTGGGGGGTTGGTGGGGAGTATGGTTCACAGCGGTGGTGTTGGGAGGTTCGGGATGGATAGATCCCGAACGCCTAGACGGCGTTCTTCGCTTAGCGATAACCCCGCTGGCCGTGTTCTGGGGGTTTGCGTCTACCTAGGTTGACAGAGTCATCTAGGTGATACTGTTCTGCGGTGTCTGCCTGCATCGTTCGGCCTGAACCGATCACTGTCTTACAACAGAGGTTTGCATAGCGCACCGCGTCGGGATACACCAGGTCATGACCCACCCGACCCCGAGGTTTATGGGTAGGAAAGCCCCGGGCGCGTACATTGACGGCAGAGTTGACGTCTCTGCACATGACCAGCCCACACTGCTCGCACCGGCACATCCTCACTTCCAAGGGCATCTTCTGACGCTTGTGGATGGTCTCCCACGATTCCTCGGTGGACCCTCCGTCGTCGGTCTCAAAGCGCACCCGCAGTTGCCAAGCGTACACGGCCGGGCATCAGGGCAAAGAGGACAGGGGAGAGGCGTCTGTCTGCATGATCGTCCACAGATGCTCAGTCACCGACTTGTTGGCGGGAAAGGGGGACATCTGCCTCCTGAGTGCCGCTTGCTCGAGGGAGCCGGATATCAGAGCCTTCTCGTTTATCTCCTCCTCAGACAAGCCTGAGTCGACCAGTTCGACGGGCGACTCCCATGGACACAGGACGGCGACCCGGGCAGTGGCGATGATCGGCTCGGCGCCGGGGGTGATGTACCGCGTGTGCGGCTTTCCCCCCATTTCCACCACTTGCCCGGGTAGGTCGGGCGACTCCACCGACTGTTCCCGATGCGGGCATCGCCAGAAGATGCCCCTCTCGGCACGGATCTTCCGGTGCGAACAGTGTGGACTACCCATATGCAGAGACATCAACTCTGTAATCAACGTATGCGCCCGAGGCTTTCTCATGTGGAATCCCCGGGGTCGGGTGGGACATGAACTCGTGTTTCCCGACGCGGTGTGCTCTAGTTGTTATATGACGGAGGGTGTGTCTATGAGGGGATGTACGGAGGGGCATTCCCGCCAAACGCGGCATGCGCAGACATCTCTGATGTGAGTGTCAGATATTTAGGGCGGCAGTGTCCCGCCTAGTCCCAGGTTTCGCCCCACGGAAGATACACATTGGGTGGTTGGTGTGCCGGAGGTAATTTCCACCCGTGGGGCGGCACGCCGCCCGGATACAGCCACTCCTTGGTGGATAGCCTTACGCGCATCCGATCTATTATTCGACCCATAATTGCTACCCTGCCCTCCAATTGGTTTGTGACAACAAACGCGGGTTTTCCATTGTTGGCTTCCATATACACGAAGCGAACTACTAGGTCGGCGATGGTGGCTGTGTAGACGCCGTAGATTGTTGTTCCGATGGCCACATCTACCATTTGGTGGGTGAGTGAGGCCACATCAGAGGCGACCCATCCCAACTTCTCGGTGGTCTCGGGAGTGGTAGACAGACGCAAGGCATCCTCGTAAGTGCTGACATTCCGCCACTTCTGTATCCACACCATGGCCTCTTCGTCCAAGGGGGGATCCATGTTCAACATGACACGTTGCAGTTCGTCGGGAAGCCGCTCAAAGATTCTCGTCAGCTTGTGTTGGCGATCCTTATGGTAAGGCTGTCCGGTCAGACAACATAGCGCTAACAGGGACTCTTCAAGCACCACATGGCAAAAGTGGTTTAGCGCCGACAGCCGGAACCGCACCTGCCCCCAGTACGAATCTTCGTCCCGAGTCTTAATGCAATAACGTTCCTCATGGTTTGGATGTAGTTGATTGTTCGCATGGCTAAGGTGGGCTTCAACGTTGCTCAAATGGTGACACAGAGTATCCGTAGTTTCCTGCCGAATGTCTTTCATCTTCCCCCATTCTACAGAAGGTCCGGGAGAATGTCTACATAACCAAATGCCGTGTGCGTCGGCTGCGTGTTCCACCCTGGGAGGCACCCTCCGGCGGGATTCCCACTCCGGCCAGTCGATCACCACTATGTTCGCCCGCTCGTCTACTTCGTAGGCCATGTTTTCCAGGTGATCCAGATACATCAACAGTTGCCTCTGGTCGTCTCTGTCTATGTGGTCGAGGATGACCAGAAGGTCGATGTCCGACCGGGAAGTGGCCTTGTTCTTGGCGACGCTACCGAACAGCAACACGCTACCCGGCAACACATCGGCCACCCTTCGGGCATCCCCCACAGTGGGAACCGATGTGATATTGGTCGCAGTCATAAGGCGGATCATAAGGGAGCCCTATCTTCTCGACCAAAGACAATTTCCCCGAGGCGGGCAAGTCGACCGAGTAGTCCCTGGCCCCATCGGGGGTCTGGGTCAATAGCTTTTGAAGGAACTTATCTGCATGGCGGGTCATTATCTGCGTTCCAGATACCATCAAGAATGGAACAGGTCGCCGCGCTTTCGGCGCTCGCCCGGGCTTTGAGGATGGTGGCTTGGTCGCCTCGGAACAGAACCCAAGTCAAAACAATAGAGGTCGCCACAATCATTATTAAGGTGCCGAACCGCAATGCGGTTGCGGAGAAAGAAGCATCAACAGGAGAGGGATCCCCCGCCATGGTCACCCCCGCCCACCGTAGCCTCTTTGCCTCTCCGGCAAGGAGGACGGAGGCCACTATGCAGGCCGGTTCATTCACATCCGCTATGAGCCCGTACCAATCCGGAACCTCCCCTTCGGGACGGAGTTTCTCCCTTCTCTCCCGCCATTCCTCCATCAGGTCCGCATTCGAACACATTGACAGCAACATGCCCGCTTGCGAACGGAGAGCATCGTTAGGACCGACATCCACCCCCAAGGCATCCACTATCTCGTGGAAACCGGCGAGTTTCCGCCTCCATCGCGTAGCTATCTGGTTGATTTCCGGACTCACAGTGCCCCACGCCTCGAGGATGCCGGTGTCGCGCTCCCTCCGCACGAAGGCCCTATCCCGGGGCTCCGAACTCACGCCGGCCGCCGCCAGAGATGCGGCAGTGAGGGGCCTGCCGCACCAAGAGGGCGCCGGAGAAGGCGTTGGTGCGCCGCGAGTAGCGGTGGATGTTCATGCGCATGGTGAGGTTCTGCGGCTCGATGTAGCTGGTGCGAGCGGTCTGGGCGGTGGGGTATTTGCGTTTGAGGATTCGGTGGTCGACCATCCAGTCACCAAAGGAGTCCTGGACGGCGTCGAGGTATGCGGCGAGCCCGTCGGTGGTTAGCTGGATGGGATGAGCCATGCGACTGGCGAGGTCTTCCATGAACAGAACGCCAGTGTTGTAGGTGCAGTCGCTGATCCACCAGGTCGGTATGAGTTTGCTGTCTTCGCAGATCGGTACCCATGTCCACATATCACCAGTTTCGGGGTTGTCTGTCTGGGTGTCTTTCTTGGCGTACACGAACGACCAGATTTCGTCGGCTTGGATGCGGCGGCATTCCAAGTTCCGGAGGGTTTGGTCTTGATATTGGGCGCTGACGCGTCCGGCGTCGGCGAGGAGTTTGAGGACGGTGTTTTTGGAACAGCCGACTATGCGGGTGGTGGCGTTGACTCCCGTTCCTTCGGTGAGGAGTTTGAGGATGAGCTTGTCAACGACTTGAATGGAGAAGTAGTCAACTTCTTCCGTGCTCTGCGCTATCAGACCGCCGAGTTGTGCTGGCTGTTGGAGACAACTCCCTGGTCAAGAGAGTAATACGACTTGTCGGACACGGGGACCGGCGATTCGCTCGAAGATGCCCGCAGGTTCGTCGTTCGGGTTTGGCAGGCCCACGCCAGCGACCTGGCAAAGAAAACGGGATGGAAGAACCGCGGGTCGAAGCAGCGCGCGCGGAATGTCGATTCGATGGCAGCGAGTTCCGTCTGAGTTGGCTGAACTGGCAAACCGTCTGAAAGACGCTGAAATCGAGAACCGACCGGCATTGGATGTCATGAAGCGCTTCTCCGGCCAGGACTGCCTAATCTACGTCGATCCCCCCTACCTTCCATCTACCAGAACACAGAAGACGTACGGCCAAGCCGCCGCAGGCGGCGGAAGCCACGCAGCCGCTGTGAACAGGCAAAACGCAGCCCACTCGGTGACATCCGACCCATCGGTGACCGTCCTCCCGATATCGAGGAACGCCTCGAACCCGGTCACTCGGTGAGGCGATTTGATCATCGGCGCCCACAACCGCACGGCGGTGGTAACGCTCACCGAACGGGTCACCCGCCACACCCTCCTAGCCGCTCTGCCCAACGGCTACCGCGCTCCCCACACCGCCCAGGCCATCTGCGACGCCTTCTCCCGCGTTCCCAAACCTCTGCGGAAAACGCTCACCTGGGACCAAGGAAGAGAAATGAGCCAATGGTGCTCTGTCGAACAGCAGACCGGTCTCTCGGTCTATTTCTGCGACCCCCGATCACCCTGGCAACGGGCCACCAACGAGCACACCAACGGCATGCTCCGCCGCTGGCTGCCCAAAAGCACCAACCTCAACATCGGCCAAATACCCCTCTCCATCATCGAAGACAACCTCAACCTCATGCCACGACGACTACACAACTGGCACAGCCCCCAGGACCTCTACAATCAACTAACGAGCAACCACCGCTAGAGCTTGCCGAGGTTGGTGCTATTGTTCGCTTTCCCACAAGGTAAAACATCGGGGGTTAATGGTTGCGTGCAACCCATCCCGATAGTACAATGAAGGGGAGTATGACCATGACCGCCCGCCCTGCCACGAGTGTTGATGTGGATGCTCTCGTGAAACAAATGATCACAGAGGGCCCCGAGAACGTGTGCTGCCCACCGGGTTTACCAGCATACGACTTCGAACAAATATAAGAACTTATGGACGACATAATCGTGTGCTACCAAAGTTTTGACCTATCAGAGCAACTCACTATCCCTTGGCAGATGGGTGCTTACGGCGAGGATGGGCTGTCGATGATGGAGTTCATCAAAGCCAGAGACTACGAATCGGCACATTGGTCTTGGCGGCTTGACGCGTACATGATACACTAAAGACCTTCTAGTACCCGTATTTTGAGTATACTGATATGCTTGATGCGGGACACGGGGCAAAACAACACACTGGATTTATCGCTTGGTGGTAGGTATAGGGGAGAGGCTTGGCGAGAAATAGAAGTGGGCCTGAGGCAAGACTTCAGGCAACCCGGAGAGGTGTGCCGCGTATTCCACGCCAGGTACCTGTAGGGAATCGAGGTGCTTTCGCTGGAGCCGGAACGACTACCGCGGACATCCCTTCCAAAATCTTTCTGGGGCAATCCTCTGACTTCGGGAAATAGCTTTTTCGCGCCAGCCCACCGTAATTGGATGGTCAAGGGCGAGAGCAAAGGCTCAACCGATGGTTCTTCATCCGACACAGTTGGGCCACTGAGCTTCACAATCCAAGGTTCTCGCGCCCCACGAATTCGCGAAGGGCCAGGTAAATCCCCCAGCATGAGGAGGAATTCACGAGGTTCAGAATTGTGGTGTCCTCCCTGCCCCAATTGTGGTGTCCTCCCAAGAACCCCTGTTAAGGCGCAGGTCAGGGGTGGCGGCTAACCCCCACCAACCAAAACCGAGACACCGTGGATAGGTGCTTCCCAATTGTGGTGTCCCCCCTCTCACATCCCCCCCTCTCAGAATTGTGGTGTCCTTACCGTTCACAGAATCAGGACTTCGCCATGGGGTTGCGGGGAGACGAGCCATGACAACCGAAGCGCGGGTCGTGAGGTTCCGGTCCCACGATCATCGTCTGGAAAGAAGACGGCTTTGCGTCTAGTTCAAGGGCGCGCTACGGGAGCTTTATGCTTGGGTTACATGCGGTGGACACCAGAGAAGATAGAGGCTATCTGCCAGTTGGGCCGCGATCCCAGCAATTGGGTGTCCGCCGGACCCGAGGAAATAGAGCAGGCACGGCGAATCGCGGATGCCATGGCCGATGCCTATACAGATGACGACTGGCGATACTATTTGAACGCTCTCAGTCCAGAAAGAGCGGCTCGCCGAATCGCTAACCGCCCGATCAAGGACCGCGACCATATCCTCAGCCTCCTGAATCCCACCCAAAGGGCAGGCGTGGAAACTTATCTATTTCCTGTTCGTTAGGCACATTTGAGGGATGTCCCCTACATAACTCGATTACATAACTCGATCAACTCTCAAATACGGGATTACCAAATTCGACATTGATGCAGTCCTGGTTAATCCATTGGAGACCATGCTCCTATCAGAAGCGGTTGAACTCACCCCGACACTGTCTGAACGGGCTTGGACGCAGAGGATCGGCCCAATGTGGTTGTGCATGCCGGATACGGGGTTTACGACCAGAAACTGGTGGTTTTCCTCGATCGGTTCGAGGATTGGGTATTTCATGTAGAGTCCGGCGAACGACACTTCGAGTGGATGTTCCCTAAATAGCTAAGCGAGCAAAAGGAGTGGTCATCTGGTTCCCGCCGGTGGTTGCAACGCTCCGCCGGGGTCTTGGTGTTGGGTCGAAAAGCGGGTCGGGTAGGTCGGCTTGCCGTGCAACGGCTGCCGGGAAGCACGTTTACATGGGAACCCCGGTTCTTGGTCGAGTGCTTTCAGTTTCGCTCCGGCGGCCACTCTAGGGCCGCGTTCTAGAGTGGTTTCCAATTGTGGTGTCCTACCTCCTTAAATTGTGGTGTCCTCCCGAGACCCCCTGCTATAGCGCAGGTCAGGGGTGGTGGCAAACTGGCCACCATTTCTTCGACTCCTACTGCGACATCGTGGCTGGCCAATGCTTTGACCTTGAATCCGACTTGGCCAACATCGCCGGCTGCTCGGTGCTCCTTGAGTACGGCCCCGCCCGAGGCGCCCGGGAGGCATAGTGGCTACAGCGTCATGCCCGGCTCGAAAGTTCGCGGTGCAGTACCTGGAGGCCCACCATTTCTCTTTTGCCGCGCCTATTGCGGGTCATAGGTTTCCCGTTTATAGTGTGGTGGGGCGCGGTACCCTTCTTATCGGATGTCTGAACGCTCGGTTGCTGCGGTGCTGGAAGAGCTCTCCACCTCAATTCCCTGGGATCAAGCGGCTGAATGGGATGTGAGCGGCTTGACGCTTGGCGATCCCGAACAGCCGGTGAGAACGGCCGGGGTATGCCACGAGGTAACCGCCGAGGTGCTGGGGGTCTTGGAGGAGGAGCCGGTGGACCTTTTGGTCACCTATCACCCGCTCCTGTTCCGACCGCTGCGTTCCCTGCGAGCCGGGCCAGGGCCGGAGGGTCTGGCCTTCCGGCTGGTGAGAATGGGAGTGGCCTTGGCTGTGGCTCACACCGCTTTTGATGTCTGTACCGGTGGCGCGGCCGATGCTCTGGCTGCCAGCCTGGGCTTGGAGCAGGTGAGGGGCTTCGGGCCTATGGATGTCTACCCTCAAGTCAAAGTGGTGACCTTTGTACCCGACGGGTCTACCGAGCAGGTGGCCGAGGCGTTGGCGTCGGCTGGCGCTGGCCAGATCGGCAGGTACCGCGGGTGCAGCTATCGAAGCCAAGGAGTGGGAGGCTTTCTTCCCCAAAAGGGTGCGGCTCCGGTGTTGGGAGAGGTTGGAGAGCGCAACCGGGTTCCTGAAGTCCGGTTGGAGATGATCGCCCCCGCCGCGAGAAAGTCGGCGTTGGCTGCCGCGCTGGTGGCTGCCCATCCCTACGAGGAGCCGGCATTTGATTTCTACCCGGTGTCGGCCAACCTTCCCATGGTGGGGCGGGTGGGAATGCTCGGCGAGCCGATCCCGGCGGATGAATTCGCCGACCGAGTGGCCGAAGCATTAGGGGTGGTGGGCATGCGCTGCGGCCGAATGGGCTATAGGAAAGTGGCTAAAGTGGCGGTCCTACCCGGGTCGGGCGGTTCTTTTCTGACGGCCGCCGCGGCCACGGGCGCTGACCTTATCGTCACCGGAGACGTTTCTCATCATCAGATGGCTCAGGCTGCACACCTGGGAGTGGAGGTGATCGATCCGGGACACGCCGCCACTGAGGGGCCCGGGGTGAGGAGGCTGGCGCAACTGGTGGCGCAGGTGGCGCCTGACACCTTGGACTTGACCGGGTTGCGTCCGGGTCCGATAATCAGGATGGGGAGTTTGTCGGCATGAATCTCTCCTACGACCTGGTGGCCTTGCAGGCCATTGATCTGGAGATCGATCGGCTGGAGCGAAGGAAAGTGACCCTGCCGGAGTGGGAGGAATTTCGGCGGTTGCACCAAAGAAGGCAGACTGTCGAATCTGAGCATGACGAGATTCTCGGGGAGGCAAGGTCACTCGATCTGCAGTTCGACAAGGCCAACGGTGAGTTGCAAATTATGGAGGAGCGGCTGAAAATATCTGAAAAGCGGCTGTTCGGCGGGGGTATGACTTCCAAAGAGACCGAGAATCGTCGGCTGGAAGTGCAGTCGCTGCGCGTACGTATCACCGAAAGGGAGTCCGAAGCGCTGGATGTGATGGAACGCAGGGAGAAGGTCTCGGTCCGCCTGGGGGAGTTGTCGGCCGAATTGGAAACAGCCCGGTCCTTGGAGAGCGATCTGGGAGAGGTGGTTCGCAAGATCTGGGGGAAGATCGACGCCGAATTGGCGAAACTGCGGTCCGATCGAGCCCAACTCGCCGACCCGGTTCCCTCCGAGATTCTGGAGATGTACGAATCCCTTCGCCGAAGCAAGGGAGGAGTGGCAGCCGGTCGCTTGGAGGGAAGCATTTGTGGTGGTTGTAATTTGGCGCTTTCCGAATCAGAGCGTCAGGGGGCTGCGGAAACCGATCCGGCCCGGTGCCCGCATTGCCGAAGAATTCTGGTGATCTAACTCTTTTCGTGGACGACTATTTCTTCCTCTACACGGACGGAGCCTGCCGCGGCAACCCGGGTCCGGCGGCGGTGGGGGCGGTCCTGTATCGGGGAACTCCGACTTCGGACAACGTGGTGGCCGAACTGAGCCGCGCTATCGGCCGGAGCACCAACAACGTCGCCGAGTATCAGGCGGTGGTGGAGGGATTGGAGATGGCCGCCGACTTTCGCCCCGCTCGGCTGGCATTGCGCTCGGATTCGCAGCTGCTGGTGCGTCAACTGATGGGTGTTTACCGGGTCAAGTCTGCATTACTGCGACCCCTGCACCAGCGGGCCCTGCATTTGTTGGCTGACTTCCCGAAGGTGAGTGTCGAACACGTACCCCGGGAGAAGAACCGCTGGGCCGATCAGCTGGCCAACCAGGCGCTGGACTCGTGATCCTTTGGCATCTGGCTACTGCTCTTTTCGGGTTCCGGTGGGTGTTTCGCGATCCGCAGGCGGATCTGCGATGGTTGCTGGCTGGAGCGTTGGCGCCCGACCTGCTGGATTTGCCGGTGGGGACGCTGATCTGGGCTGCCACGTTCTCCTCGGGCGAGATCTTTGCTCACAGCCTCGCGGTGACGATGGTGGTGGGCGTGGCGGTTCTTTTATTCACCCATCGTCACGGCCGGGCCCGGCGCAATCTCATGGTGATGATGGTGGGATGGCTGATTCACCTTGTGGCAGACGGGATCTGGCTGGAGACGACGGTGCTGTGGTGGCCCTTGGGGGGATGGGCGTTTCCCGCTGAGACGCTCCCGTTCTGGCCTGGGGCGGTAGCCCGGGCTGGGTCCGATCCGTGGCGATGGCTGGCCGAAGGGATCGGCCTCCTCTATCTGTGGGTTTTGTTGGGAAGGTCAGGTTTGGGGTCTTCGCAGGTGCGCAATCGCTTCCTACAAACCGGGAAGCTGTCTTGATGGGCAGATTGCGCCTACTACCGGTGAGAATGGGCATTCTGGCCGCGGCCCTGTTGGTTTCCGGGGTGGGGCTGGCCGGATGCGGCGATGACGGCGTTTCGGACTCGGTTACCCCTGTCACCTCACTACCACCTCCCCCCGCCGGATACTCCGAGCCGGAGGAGACCGTCTCTGCTCTCTTGTCGGCCCTGGCCGCTGGCCGATGGGAGGAGGCGGCAAGGATGACTGTGGAGGGTCAGATGGCCTTGGTGGCCCTGACGGAGGGAGCCGATATCGAGATCGTCTCGGACTATCTGCAGCTAGGAGAAGTGGGGGTGGGAGTCAACTTCTGGGCAGGGTTTACCGAGGTTACCGAGGAGTTTCTGTCCAACCCCGTGGCGGATCTGGTGTCGGTCTCCCAGCGCCGTTATCAGGCGGGTGGGGTGCTGTTCGCCGACTTCGGGCTGGCCCCCTCCTCGGCGCCAGAGGATCGGACCTTCAAGCTGACGGTGGCCCAAGGGGAGGATCTGCTATGGAAGGTGGATGTCATCGCCACCTTCGTGGATGTTCTGGCCTACCGATTGTCGGAGACGGCGGAAATCACCCGGGCCACCCGAACCGAGGATGCGGCGGTGGTGTCCAACGCCTTGATGCGCCAAGTCCCCTCCTTGGAGGCGGCGCTCACCGATCCTGATCTGAATCCGGCAGCGAGTCAGGGCGTTCTCTCCGCGCTGGCCGCCATCCAATAGCCATTAGGTCACCAAAGGGGCCAGGGCAGGGCGGAGCGGTCCACCGGGGGGTGGGGATGGACGGGATCGTCCAGAAGGTTCTCGGTTCGGCGGCGAAGGGCGTCCGCTTCCATCTCGGTGAGAAGCTCGGCGGTCCGCAACGCCATCTCCCCAACCAGCGCTTCCCGCAGCCGGGATACCGATTCCATGCATGAGTCGGGAATCGGATGTCCGGCGAAGCCCCATAGTACGGTCCGCAATTTGTCCTGGGTGTGAAAGGTGAGGCCATGATCGATAGCGAAGATGCGTCCGCTTTTGGATTCCTTGAGCATGTGTCCGAGCTTTCGGTCGGCGTTATTGGCGACCAGGTCGAACACCGCCACCGGCCATAGCCGAGGATGCATCTGGTCTTCGAACCACAATCGAATGTCAAAGTCGACATCAGGTTCCAGAAAGCGCTGAGCTGCTCCTGACCCCAACGGCCCTTCGGCCTCCACCGTTTCGGGAACCAGGTCAAGTTCCATCCAGGTGCTCACCTCATAGGCCATGATTTCCCGGTTGGTCAGGGTGTGAGCAGGAAAATCCCATAGTTGGCGCACTCCCGCGGTCGGTTTGTAGACCCAAAGATCGTCGTCGGGATCTCGCCCAAGGAACGTGGCGTTGGAGGCGGACCTGAACCTGCCCACCAGATCGGAGATGACCAGCCGGTCGGTCTGATGTTCAGTTGCGGGCGGGACACTCATGAGCATCGGGGTCCTTGGGCAGTCGACACCAGGGACAGATCGGCCGTCCGGCTCTGACCAACTTGCGAGCGATCACCACCATGGCTCGGAACTGCTCGGGTGACACCATGAACATCAGTCCCTGGTCATCTCGATCCGACTCGAAGGAGAGGTTCATAAGGCCCGACGGTCGGATCCCGACGTTGATGGTTCCCACCCGAAAGTCCTCACTGCCGGCGGGATCGACTATTTCCAGATCGGTGCCCAGGATGGCTTCCACCGCCCCGTTGTCCACCAACACCCCGGAACGCTGCAGGCTGCGCCATCCCTGGGAGGCCAGAGCCTCCACCTGCTGCTTTTCGGCCAGCATGGAATGCTGCTGGCCATCGGCCACTACCTGGAAATAGAAGCGGCGCTTGCCGGGCGGTCCAATGGCGCCTACCAAGAACCGCTCTGCCGGCCCGATGTTATTCATTGCCACGTGGCCGGATCTCCGTTGGAGTTGACCGCTACCACGGTCACCGCCCCCTCTTTGGAGATGTTCAACACCGAAACCGAGGTGGGGGACACGGTGATTCTGGAAAGAAGGTCAAGCGGTTGTCCCAGATAAAACCCCAACACCAAACGGATGATATCGGCGTGAGTGATGACGGCTATCGCCCCGTCCGGATGCAAACCGACCAGTTTCTCGCAGGCCCTCGTTCCTCGCAATTGGGCTTCTGCCAGTGATTCGCCGCCGGGAAAGCGCATCCGGGAGGGTTGATGAACCACCGTTTTCCACTCCGGCAGCTTGTACAAGGTTTTCAGTTCCTGTCCCGTCCACTCTCCGTAGTCCACTTCGATCAGCTGTTCTTCGACAACGGGTGCAAGTTCATGGGGCTTTCCCAATAGGGTGGCGGTTTCTATGGTTCTTTCCAGGGGTGAGCAGTAGACCGCCCGCAGGTCGACTCCCGCCAGGCGTTGGGCAAGTTGCCGGGTGGCGGTCTTTCCTTCTTTGGTGAGGTGGTGTCCTCTTTCTCGACCGTACAGGACCTTTCCGGTGGTGGCCACCGGGGCATGACGGACCAACAGCAAACGGGTCATACCAGCCAAGGCTACCCGACGAAAAGGATTGGCGGTTGCCTCGACATATGCGGTGGCTGGCTATCTTTGTGAAGGCCATGAAGAACAAGCGCGTACTGAATAGATGGGCAGACATCCTGTTCGACTCATATCGCAGTGGAGTGCCGATCGAGCCGCTCAGCGACATGGACCCCACCCTGGAAGTGGAGGATGCTCACGCCATCCAAAAGATGTTCGCGGAGAAACTCATTTCGTGGCTTGGGGGAGAGTTGATCGGCTACAAACTCGGGCTGACCTCCGAGCCCATGCAAAAGCTGCTGGGAGTGAACACGCCCGACTATGCGCCGGTGATCTCGACCATGGCCCACAACAGCGGCGAACGGGTGGACATCGACTCGGCGATCGCCCCCAAGGCCGAGGCGGAGATCACACTGATGGTGGGAGAGACGTTGCGCGGGCCGGGCGTAACAGCCCTGGCCGCCTCTCGGGCGGTGGAAGGGGCAGTGGCCTCCATCGAGGTGGTCGACTCCCGGGTGGCGGACTGGCGTATCAAGCTGGTGGACACGGTTGCCGATCTGGGTTCGTCAAGAGCCGCGGTGTTGAGCGACCGGGTGGTTCCGGTCGACTTTGATCTGCGGTGGTGCGGGATGGCCATTTACCACAACGGTGACCTGGCCGGAACCGGAGCGGGAGCGGCGTGCATGGGCAGTCCTTTCACCGCGTTGGCCTGGCTTGCCAACGAGTTGGCCCGATACGGAGAGGAACTCACCGCGGGAAGTTTCGTCCTAACCGGCGCTCTTCACGCCGCAATTGCGGTAAAACCCGCAGATACGGTATGGGCAGTCTTCGACCGGCTGGGATCGGTCTCGGTAAGCTTTTGTTGAACGCCCCAGCTGGAGAACAAGAGATGCAAATAGAGATCACCATCACCAACCCAGCTGGACTTCATGCCCGGCCCGCGGCCGAATTCGTCAAGCGCGCCAAGGCCTCTTCTTCGAATATCACAGTAACCGCCAACGACAAGACCGGGAACGCCAAAAGCATGCTCGGGATACTCAAACTTGGCGCCACTCAGGGAACCACCATCTCGGTCGAAGTGGATGGCGACGACGCTGCCGAAGTCATCTCCGATTTTACCGATCTTCTTTCCGTGGAGGGTTGAGACGCTAATTCACAAGGTGGCGGCGCCTCCCCAGGAAACCTGCCCCCGCCATTGTGCTCCAAGCCGAACCCCTGGAAGGAAAGAAGTCCTGACCGGGTTTGCGCAAAGGAACCGCAATAGACCGTAGTCCGGCAGTGACTAGTAGCCATCGCCGGGCGTTGGCGTTGATGGCGGGCGCGGTGATGTTCTTCTCCACCAATGCTGTCTTTGTGGAGTTGACCCTCGCAGACAATCATCCCTTCCTTTACAACGCCGGAGTGTGGATGGGAACGGCACTGGGTCTGGGAGGTTTCTCGTTACTGTTTTACAGGCCGATCTTTGCTGATCCCGCCATTCGAAGGGTGCTCTTCAGACGGGTCGCGGGGTTGAAGACCGATGGCGTTCGCAGATGGGACCTGTTGGGAATGCTGCTGCTGATGGTGGTGGGACGGTTCGCGTTCGCGTTTTTCCCTTGGGCCACCCAGTATGTGGAGACCGCCACAGTGGCGATGTTGCACTATACCTGGCCCGTCTTCTTCGTACTGGGGCTTTCCAGATGGGACCGAACCAACCGAAAGAGGTACCGGCGATTCACCGCCCTCTCGTGGACAGGTTTGGGCTTGGCATTCCTGGGAATGGCGGCGGTGGTGGTGGGAACTCTTGGTCTGCAACCCGTCGAGGCGACACTGGCCGCCAGGGTATTCGGGATGATCCTGGCTCTCATATCAGCCCTTCTCATAGCCTGCACCGTAGGTGCGGGCTTTCCATTTGGTGACAGTCTCGCAACTGAAATCACCCGCAAAGCCGACATCCGCATGGACAGGTACAGTTTGGAGTTCGCGTGTCTGTTGTTCGGATACACCGTTTCGGCACTGATCTCCGTCATTCCCAACGTGTTAATCGGGTTTGCCGGTGGAGGCCGAATCACACTGGAGTCCGTCGCTTGGTCGGTGGCTGTCGGGGTCAGCTTGGTCCCCGGGGCGTTGCTTTCCCGCAGGGCCGTGCTGATAACACCCGATCTGGGGATCAATGCCCTCATCTACGTGTCGCCGGTGGTGGGCCTCATATGGTTGGGTATGTTTACCGAAATCACGGTTGCGCGGCTCGATCTCCTGGTGGCAGGAGCCCTGACCGTGGCCGCAGCAAATGTATTGCTGACCAGAACCGGCACCCGAACACCGCGAATGTCCAAACGGTTGAAACTCCCCATTGCACCGGATTGAGTCCCCTGCTTTCGTCAGGAAACAACAACCCTTATCGGGACCTCACGAGCCTCAGAGGTGGTCTATGGCGAAGTCCTGCCAATGGCCCCGAGGCTGGGACCACTCCAACTCCACCCTGGTGACCACGGCGTGGCTGGGTCCCCGAGAGAGCCAGTCGGCAAACTCTTCCAGCTGCCCTCTGCGGCCTTCGGCCACCACCAGCACGGTACCGTCCTCCTGGTTGGAGACACGCCCGGAAATCCTTAGATCCCTGGCTTGGGTGACTACCGCCCACCGGTACCCAACGCCATGTACCCGTCCCCGGACCACCGCCCGTAAATGAGCCCGGCGAGAGGTCGCCCACATCCCGGCCAACAGTTCTCGCACCTCTGCTGCGTCGGCGGCCTCCAGGCATTGGGCCGCCACTTTTCGACAACTGTCCATGTCCAGGGAGCGGATCCTTTCCTTGATGATGGGAACGGAGGGAATGGCTACCGACAACTCGGTGACCCCCAACCCGATCAGCACGGGGACCGCCAGGGGATCGCCGGCCATGGCCCCGCAAACCCCTACCCAGCGTTGGTGGGACGCCGCCGCCGAGGTGGTTTCGGCGATAAGACGGAGCACGGCGGGATCGAAAGGATTAGCCAGATCGGCGACTTCCCGGTTGGTTCGGTCAACCGCCAGTGTGTACTGGGTGAGGTCATTGGTCCCGATGGAGAAGAAATCGATGTGGGCGGCTAGCCGGGAGGCGAGCAAGGCTGCCGAGGGTATCTCGATCATGATCCCCACCTGATAGTCGGTGGCGTGCTCCAAGCCGTCGGCGGCCAATGACCGTTCGGCCTCCTTCAGGGCTGCTCTAAAAGCCATTAGTTCGACTCTTCCCGAAACCATGGGCGCCATTATCCCCAGCCGTCCAGAGGTTCCCGCTCGGAGCAGCGCCCGCAACTGTTCGTGCATCATCTCGGGGCGGGCCAGGGTCAGTCGGATCCCCCGCAAACCCAGGAAAGGGTTGAGTTCTGCTCCTATCTCGATGCCCGGAACCTGTTTGTCTCCCCCAACATCCAGGGTACGCACCACCACCAATTGGTCCCCGAAGGCCGACAGCACCGACCGGTAGGCCTCGAACTGCTCCTCCTCAGAGATAGGACGGGTCCTGTCGAGGAACAAGAACTCGGTGCGGAACAGCCCCACCCCCTCGGCGCCCAGCCCCACTGCCCGGGTGGTGTCTTCGTCCGAGCCGATATTGGCGGCCACCTCGATCCGTGTCCCGTCCCTGGTAACGGCCGGTTCGTGAGCGCGCACAGCCGCACCCTCCCTTTTCCGCCGCTGCGCTTCCTGTTGACTTAGGAGCTGGTCGATCACCTCCTGGGTAGGCTCGATATAGACTGCCCCCGTGTCGCCGTCGAAAGCCACCAAAGCTCCGGGCTCCAGGTCCGGCAGGTCAACCCCTACCACCGCGGGCAGCGCCATGCCTCGGGCAAACACTGCGATGTGAGAGGTGGCGCTTCCCTCCTCGGTGCACAGCCCGAGCGCCATCCCCGGTGGAATGGTGGCCGTCTCGGAGGGGAAGAAGTCCGACGCCACCAGCACGGAGGGGACCTTCAAATGATCCCAGATCTCCAGGGGAAGCCCCAGAATGGATTTCAGAAGCTGCGTGCCCACATCGCGGACATCGGCAGCGCGGGCCGCCAGGTATTCGTCCTCCAAAGATTCCAGCATGACCGCCGACTCCTCGGTGACCCGCAAAGCGGCCGCTTCGGCGCACAGCGAGTCCGACTCGATGAGCATGCGCATTTCGCCGGTGAACTCGGGGTCTTCCAACAAGAGAAGGTGCGCTCCGATGACTTCCGCCTCTTCGGATTCCTCGCCGTGCAGTTGCTGGAGACCAATCAGCCTCTCCCGGACGATCTCCTCGCTGCGGATGAGTTTTTCAACCTCGGCGTCGGGGTTATCCACCCGGCGGGCAGTGACATCGGGGACGCTTGGGGAATGCAGATAGACGGGACCGATGGCGATTCCCGGCGAAGCCCCGATTCCGGTCCGCTCAATCATGACAGCACCTCGGTGAGTGAATCCTGGAGGCGGCGCAGTGAAACGATATTCGAAGATTCGTCCAATTCCACATCACGGTAGGTAAGAGGGTCACCGGCCCTCACCGCAGAGACAACTACCGCGCCCGGCGCCAGGCCCACCGGCAAGAACCGCTCGGCGGCCGCGGTCTTTGCCCTTTCGATCATGCCATAAACACGGTAGCCACCCAGATCAGCGATGGTCTCTCCAACCGCTAGATGTCGTTTGGCGAAGGCAACCGTTTCTGCGGTGGGAGGATGATCGGTGGCCAGGGTGGTCTCGGCCAACAGCACCGCCCGGGCGATGGAGATGGGAGTCTCGATGTTGGCCAGGTGATAGGGACGGTAGAGGGCGTAGTAGGGCCCCGGTCCCATAGAGAGATAGCCGAGGTCGCGGATCAGCTTGGGGTGGTCGGTGGTGAACACCACGAAGACTCCCGGGGCGATTCCCCGTCCGTAGTCCACCCGGCGCCGCCCGGAAAGCACCCCGCCGTCGGATACCGGGATGTAGGTGGATGCGATGGTCTCGACACTGACTTCCGGACCGTGCATGCCCCGCACGTCAGGGACGAAACCGATCCCGTTGGCCAGTGAGGTCATCTCCACCATGGTTTTGGTGCCGTCCACGAACGAGGCGAGCATTTTTGGGTTCATACGTCGCTTTCGGGCAAGCTCTGCCACCGTCTCGGGTGTGGCCGTTCGATCCAGCCGGTTGTTCTTGCCCTTGCCAGCGCTCACCACTTCCAAGCCCAGACTGGCCACGAAGTCGTACAACTCCATTATCGCCCCCGGCTCGTCACCTCCGGTCAGGGTGTAGACCACCCCGGCCTCCTCCGCCATTTGGCGCAGGACGTATCCCACCGTGGCGTCGGTCTCCACGTTCATCTGAAGAACGTGTTTTCCGGCTTCGATGGCGCCACGCGCCACCCAAGCGCCCACTTCGGGAATCCCGGTCGCCTCCACCGCGACATCCATCGGCTCACACCAAGCCAACCGAACGTTGGAAGTGGCCACCCGCCGCCCGTCGGAGAGAGCCGAGACCGCCCGGTCCGGGTCGTCGGTCTCCACCACATCGGAAAGGGGCACTCCTGCTGACCGCAACGCTTCCATTGCCCGGCCCGGCATGGCATCCACCACCACACTGGCTTCCATGCCGGACATTTGCTCCAAGACCACCGCCAGCCCCTCTCCCATCTGCCCGGCGCCCACCAGTCCCACCCGGATCTTGCCGCCGCTGTTTTCGAGGTCTTGAAGGCGCCGGTGAAGCATCAGGGAATGGACTCGCCTCGAAGCGTTTCCAAGAACCGGCCGTGGATCGCCCCATTGCTGGCCACAACGAATAACCCGGCAGGATCGACCGGCTGACCGGAGAAGTTGGTGACCGTCCCGCCGGCCTCCTGGACTATCAGCACACCCGCTCCCAAGTCCCAGGGCAACAGGTCTTCTTCCCAGTAACCGTCCAGCTTCCCGCAGGCCACCATGCACATATCGAGCGACGCCGCCCCCAGCCGCCGGGTGCCCTGCGACGCGGCAAGCACCCGCCGGAACCGGCTGTCACAGATTTCGATTCGCTCGGCTCTGTCGTAAGGGAACCCGGTGACGATCAACGCTTCTCCCAGATCCGCCGTGCCGCTCACCCCGATGGGCGATCCGTTTCGTCGGGCGCCTCCTCCGGCCACCGCCGTGTACTCGTCTCCGGTATTGACATCAATCACCACCCCCACCGAGGGGACATTATCGATCCAAAGAGCTACCGACACCCCCGCCCAGGGGAACCCGTGAACGAAATTGGTGGTGCCGTCTAAAGGATCCACCAACCACACCCGCCCCCCGTCGGGAAGCTCTCCTCCTCCCTCTTCCCGCACCACCCGGTCATCGGGGAAGTGTCGGGCCAACACTTCCAGGATTGCCTGTTCGGAGCAATGGTCGACCTCGGTAACCGGGTCGGCATCGCCCTTGTAAGAAACGTCTATCTGCTGCCCCAGTCCGCCAGCCACTACCTCGGCTCCCGCGCGAGCCGCTTCCAAAGCCCTTTTCAAGTCGGAGTTCGCAGCCAGTCTGGATAGGGATTCTGCTACACCCCTGGTATCAGTGTTCATCAACCTTGGTGATGCTAACCGGGGGCCGGAGCGTGAGTTCCTCCGCTGGCTGATGCAAGCTCAAGCAGATCTTTGGAAACCGTCCACCGCATAACTCGATCACCGTGAGCTATGCCTACCAGGTGCTCCACACTTGGAAAATCGAGGTGGTCAGTCCGCCGATGTCCAGGCCGAAAGGGGCAAACTGCCCGATTGGATCTCCGGACGCTCCAATCAGGTATTACCTGAGACCCGCCCTCCGCTATCGGTGGCTTCTTAGCGTTTGCGGGGGAGGTCGGCTGCTTTCAGGAGCGATCCGTTGGCGTCGAGGATGCCGATTTTGGTGCCGATGGTGGCGGGGCTGGCCGCGAACAGGTCGCCTCGGTTAATGACCAGGAACCGATAGGTCATCAGAGGTCTTAGGCGTTTCACCGTCTTTTTGATCTGCTTGTGGTCGGCGGCGATGCCCAAAGAACCCTTGGAGCAGATCAGGTCGGCTTGACCCGAGGGATCCGGCTCAGCAGAGAACTTATCGATCATCGCCTGTTGGAGTTGGTCGCGGGTCATGCGGGCCATAGTTTCACCTGCGTTGTGGATTACTTGCTGCTCCCGATCATATAAGCCCAAAACTCAGCTTTTCGTGGTCTCCAAACGTTTTTCCAGCATCTCCAGCAGTTTGTGGTCCGCTTCGCCCAGCCCCACCACCGACTGCCACCCCCCGGAGCGCAACGCGTCTCGCAACTCTTGCATCCCGTCCACCCGCTGGTCATCGAGGGAGAGCCCGGCCACAATGGCGTCGCACAGAGCGTCAGCCGCAAGACCATGTCGCGCGGCTTCCCGGGCGGGACCCACCAGACGCTCGGTCGGGCCAAGTTTGCGGAGGGGATTGCGCGCCACTCGGCGGATGGGATCCACCAAAGCGGTGTCCTCGAACCGTCGGAGGTTGAACAGTCCGTACTCGGCCAACTCCTCCTGGGTCAAATCCTCCAACTGCGCGAAGAGCACCGCCGCCATTGTGACCGCTATTTGTTCCAATCGCGGCCGGATAGCGGGATCGGAGACCGCTTCGGCCACCGTTTCGTGCCCCGCATGCCAACCCAGGAAGGCTCCGGCGGCATGGAGTCCGTTCACCAGCCATAGCTTTCTCTTCCGGAAGAGCCTCAAGCTGTCAACCAACTCCACTCCCACCACGCCTGGATCGTCTCCCACCCAATCCTCTCTGGCCACTTTGAAATCGAAACGCGCCTCTACCTCCACTTGCAACCCTGCTGCGGTGGAGCCGGGCACCATTCGGTCGACCAGCGTCTCGGGGAACCCCACACCGGCCGGGCGCTTGCCCATCAGGCCCTCCACATGCCGCAGCAGCAGGGCGCTGTTGGGATCGGCGTTTTCGCAGGCCAACACGTTGCGAATCTGGCTGGTGCTCATAGAAAGAGCGGCGGCGATGGTGGGCGCCACCCGACCCAGTATTCCGGCTCCCACCGCAGTGCACACCACCTCCGCCGCAGCAGTGGCGGAAACGGCTTCTGGGCACATGCCGTTAACTGCGCTCACGCCCCTAATCCACTGGGTTGATCGGCTCTCGGTGCCCACCTCAAATACCTGGTAGGAGCCCTCCTGGTTTATGAGGTCCACCAAGTCGGAAGAGACATCTACGAAAACCACTTCCCATCCTGCCCGGCCGAACAACCACCCCAGCAGCCCCCGTCCAATGTTCCCGGCGCCGAATACCGCCGCCCGCCGTCTGGTCATTCCGGAGGGGCGGCCAGGGTCTCCCGGACATAGTTTTCGTCGGTTGCCACCGCCAGCCGATCGCACAGATCCTCGTCGTCCAACACTTCAGCTAGATGAGACATCACCGCCAGATGCTCTTCGCCCACCGCCGCCAGTCCGAACACCAGATGAGCTATGTCGTCCTCATCATCCCAAGGGATGCCGGCGGGGTACTGAGCCAGAACCAGGGCGGTGCGTTTGATCAGGTCTTTGTCTTCGTAGGTGCAGTGGGGGAGAGCGATCCCGTTGCCCAGGTAGGTGGAGATCACCTCTTCGCGGGCCATCATTGACGCTCCGTAGCCAGCCTCTACCGCTCCCAGGTCGAACAGCATGCCCGATACTCGATCGATGGCCTCTTTTTGGGTTAGCCCCTGCTCGCCCAGGGTGATGGCTTCCACCGAGGTGACTGACCTCTCTGCCATCACCTGCTCAGATCCCTACAACATCCTGGCCGGTGGAGAGCGCATTCACCAACTGGGTCAGGGCGGGGTCATTCAAGAAGGTTCTGAAGGGGACCACGGCGGCTTGGGGGGCGACCTGCTTGACACGGGTGGCGAGACCGGTGTGAGTAACCACCACATCGGCGGCGTCCGGTATGCCATGCACCGGGGCATGGCTGACCTTTATATCGAGTTTGGCCTTTTTGATTTTCTTCTTGAGGGCGTTGGTGACCATGAGGCTGGAACCCATCCCGGCTTCGCAAGCCAAAACAATCCAGTTGACCTCCGCCGCGGGTTTTGTTACTGGACTCATGTCTATGAAGGCCTTTCGGTTAAGGAAGTGGGGAGAGTCTCGGTAAGAGACTCTCCCCACTTTATACGAGTGTTGGTTTGGTTCTAGCCGGTGGCGACACCTGGCATAGTACCGATCATGTCTTCTATGCCCTCCTGCTCCTTGACGGGGGAGATCCGCAATAGCAGGGTTCCTACTACGAAGGCGGCGGCCGCTGCGGCTACCACTCCTAGTAAGACCGGGAAGTGTTGCCCCTTGGGCATCACTGCCAGGTAGGCGAAGATGGAGCCTGGTGAAGGCGTGGCAGTTAATCCCGCATCGAATATCACGAAGATGATGTCGGCGAGGATGCCGCCGGCCCAGACCGACAGAATCATGATTGGATGCATGAGGATATAAGGGAAATAGATCTCATGGATCCCACCGAAGAAGTGAATCACAATGGCGCCGGGGGCGGACAGCTTGGCCAGACCCTTACCGGCGAACCAGTAGGCCAACAGCAAACCAAGACCGGGCCCGGGGTTAGTCTCCAGCAGGAAATAGATGGAGCGACCGGTTTCGGCAGCCTCATCCACGCCCAATGGGCCCAAGATTCCGTGGTTTATGGCATTGTTCAGGAACAACACCTTTCCAACTTCAATGGGTATGTCAGCCAGAGGCAGGATTCCGGCGTCGGTGATCCAGTCCACCAGGTTTCCGAAGAAATTGGCGATACCAGCCATGATCGGCCCCATAATCCATTGGCCGATGATGGCCAGGATGGCGCCGAGGATGCCAGCCGAGAAGTTGTTGTACAGCATCTCGAATCCGACCGGGATCTTGTTTTCCATGGCTTCGTCGAGTTTCATGATCAGCCAGGCGGCCGCCGGACCGACCACCATCGCGCCCAGGAACTGGGGTGGGTCGCCGGTGGCGCCGCTCTCCAAGACGAAGTCGGCTCCGATGATGATTCCCATGGTGGCGAGGGATCCCATTACGCCTCCCCGGTGACCGTAAACCATCTTGCCGCCTGTGTACCCAATAAGGATTGGCAGCAGGAAGACAATGATGGGACCTACGAGCTCCAAAATAGTGTCATTGGGAGTCCATCCGGTGGGAATGAAAAAGGCGGTGATCAGTCCCCAGGCGATAAACGCCCCAATGTTGGGAATGACCATACCCGCCATAAATCCACCAAACTTCTGTAGACGTGCGAGCATCTTTCCTCCTTCTAAATAAGGGTGCATGCACTCATAACCATAGAGGATGGACTCCGGTTAGCGCAACTAATGCGCTGAATTGATTTAAGTGTTAAGGATCGTCCGGTAGGCCGATGCCATGGTTGCCGCCGCCACCGACAGTGCCGGAGCGCCCAACGCCCACATGGCGACGATTCCCGTCGTGCCGGGACCCCACAGATAGAACAACCACCCGGCGGGGACAAAAAGCAGCGTGAGGATCAGCACCAAACCAAGAAGTCGCATGCGGTTCCCGGTGGTGAGCTCGGAGCTTGCGGCTAGCGCCGAAAAGCCTTTGGCCTTGCGTTCCACGATCAAGAAGGGATAAAACGTGTAGATCATCAGCACCATCAGCCCCGGAATCACCAGGAAAACCGTTCCCACCGCCACAGTGAAGGAGAAAACCGCAGTTGCTCGCACGAATCCGTCTCGCACCCACCAATCGTCACCGTGGAGGCTGGGATCGGCTTCTGGTGAAGCGGCTGCCAGGACGGTGCGGGCGAGCGGCCAGCCCGCATATCCGGCCACGGCAAAGCTCCCGAACCATATCAACAGGTAAACCCAGAAGAAGAGAGGATTGCTGTCGCGGGTGTCTTCGCTGGCTTGCCACACCACCAGGACCACAGACGGCACGGCTAACAGATAAAGGGACCGGACCAGAAGGGCTGTCTGATGCTCGAAAAAGACCCTGAGGCCTTCAACGAACACCGTGGGTATGTGAAGGGTGGGAGGGTTTTTGTTTGCCAAAGATTCGACCTCTTGCCGGAGGGGGCCAGCGCCAAGACGCTGACCAAGAGACTGGGAACTCTTTGCCGGGCAAGACACTACCCATTTGCGGGGTATAGCCGAAGGCTACCCTACGGAGACTGTGAGCACAGAGTTGCATCCTGATGTGGAATCGGCGGTTTCCGCGTTGCGGCCTTTCGTCTTTGGGTTGGCCGCCGATGGTTATACCTTGGATGTGAGCCTGTCGAGCGCCGGAAGCCTGCGGGTGGAGATAGTGGCCGGCCCCGATGCCTGCGAGGACTGTCTGATTCCCAGACAAATGTTCGCAGGGATGATCTCCTCCCGGCTGAATTCGCAAGGGGTGGCTTTTTCGGATCTTGCCTTGGTCTATCCCACTGACCTATAGGTTTCGATGACCTCGCCATATTCGAGTTTGGAGCTACCGATTCGGGATTTGTTCGATCTCGATGGGGATGTGGCATGGTTGAATAGCGCTTACCTGGGCGCCCGGGCCAAGCCGGTGGCACAGGCGGTGAACGCAGCTGTCAACCGACCCCTGGGGGAGGTGGCGGTCTCGGACTTCTTCGCCCCGGGAAACCGGATCAGAAAATTGGTTTCGTCACTGGTGGGAGCAGATGCGGAAGGCGTGGCGCTGGTGTCCTCCGCCAGTTATGGCGTTGCCACCGCCGCGGCGGCGCTGTGTGTGGGAGACGGCGACCGGGTGTTGATGCTGGAGGAACAGTTCCCCGCCATGGTGTATCCCTGGACGGAGCGGGGGGCTAAGCCGGTCTTTGTCAAGCGGCCATCTGACGACGACTGGACTGCTGCGGTGCTGGACCGCCTGGATGAATCGGTTTCGGTGGTGTCCATTCCGGCCTGTCACTGGACTGACGGGACCCGATTGGACTTGGAGAGGCTGGGGGAGTCGACCCGCTCGGTGGGCGCCGGGCTGGTGTTGGACATTTCCCAGAGTTTGGGGATGGCGCCTTTCGATGTTGAGAGTGTCCGTCCCGACTTTTTGGTTTCTGTGGGATACAAGTGGCTTTTGGGTCCACCGGGAATGTCGTATCTGTGGGCCTCGCCCGAAAACCGGGAGGGGAGGCCGCTGGACGCCAATTGGATGGCCCGGGCGGGCAGCGAGGACTTCTCAAGGGTGAACGAGTACCGCTGGGAGTTGGCTTCCGGGGCGCGGCGCTACGATGCTGGCCAGTCTTGGAACCTATGGTTGACCGAGGCCGCCTGCCAGGGTCTTGAGATCGTGGCAGGGGTGGGTAGCGAGCGTCTGTCAGCTCATAGCCGATTGCTCACCGACCGCCTTGCCGTCGAGTCGGCGTCGCTGGGATTGATTGCTCCCGATAGTGAGTTTCGAAGCGCTCACCTGATGGGGTTGCGGCTCCCCGAAGGGGCGGATCCCCGGTCCCTGGTAACGGAACTGGCCTCCCGGTCGGTTTATGTCTCCGTGAGAGGCAACTCGGTGCGGGTCTCGGTGCACATGTGGAACACCCAGGACGACATCGACCGTCTGCTCGCAGGCCTGGCGGCCTGGCTGAGATAAGCGGCTTTCTGTCCGGCCCGATCAGCGGCGGGCTCGGACTCTCCACTCATCAAGGGTTCCGTCATCCCCGATCACCAGCGCCTGGCTCCACATGTTGACCGTGGCGCAGGCATGGTTGGGAACGATGCGCACCATATCGCCTACCTTGAGTGTCTCCACGCCGGTTCCTTGCAAGAAGCCGTGCTCCTCGTTGGCTCGGTGGAAACTGATATCGGCGTAAGCGCCGTCCTCGGTCAACACTCTTCCAAAACTGACCCCGGAGCTAGGCCCGTCAGAACTCATTGACTTGCTCCCTGCATCGATAATCGCCTCCCCGGATCGAGGAGTGCTCACCACCCGGGCAGCCACCGTCAGGGCGCACCCCGAAAGGGTGGTGCTTCCCACCGTCACTTGGTTGGCGTCATTGAACACGTAGGTGCCGGGACGGGCTTCGGTGACTCCCGGCACGGTGGGAGTGGAGGTGGAACCCGGGGTGGATCCCACCGACACCACCGACACCTGAAAACCGGCATTGCTAAGCGCCTGAGCGACTCTCACCATGGTCCTTCCCACCGCTCGGCCCTCAGCTTCCAGGCCTGACCGGTTGTCCCCGAAGCCGCTCAAGTGTCCTGCGTGGGTGATAATCCCCTCAAACTGCAGGCCATCCAATCGAGCCATCCTGCCTGCCATGCTCACCACTTGATCAGGGGAGATTCCTGCCCGCCCCAGTCCGGTGTCCACCTCAATCAGATAGGGAATCACGACTCCTGCCGTCGTGCCGGCTCTTGCCAGGGGTGCAGCCACCTCGAGAGAGTCAAGCGCCACCCGCACCCGCCCCCGCCGGTTGGCCTCCAATGCAAAGGCGACCTTCGGACCTCCCGCCGGTTGATGAGCCCAAGTGATGTCGGTAAATCCATGATCGAGGAGACACTCCACCTCGGCCGGGGTGGCGCATGTGAAACCCACACATCCTGCCTGGCTCTGTAGGCGGGCGACTTCCACCATCTTGGAAGTCTTCCAATGGGGCCGAAGCGCCACTCCCAGGTCTTTCATCCGTTGCGCCATTTCGGCGATGTTCCGTTCCATCACCGCCGTGTCTATGACCAGAGCGGGAGTCGGTTGTTCGTGGAGGGCTCTAGCGATCATTGGCCGTCCTCTCTGTCGGTGTGTATCTCGACCAGCAAATGCTTTTGCACCTTACCGGTTGGGCCCCGTGGCAGCCGGTCGGTGAGTATCAGTTGCTTGGGTTTCATATGGGAGGCGAGCCGGGCGCCCACCCAGTCGGCGAGATTCTCAAGGGTCGGGGCAGGACCGGGGCGGGGAACGACCACTGCCGTCACCGCCTCGCCCCACAGGTGATCAGGGAGACCGATCACCGCCACCTCCGCCACCCGGGGGTGATGGGAGAGGGTGTCCTCTATTTGCGGCGGATGGATGTTCACGCCTCCGCTGATGATCAACTCTTTGATGCGTCCGGACAAGTACAGGAACCCTTGCTCGTCCCGGTATCCGAGATCTCCTGTGTGAAGCCAACCGTTGCGGATTGCTTGGGCGGTGGCCTCGGGCTGTCTCCAGTAGCCGGACATCAGTTTGGGAGTGCGCACCAGCAATTCCCCCACCTCTTGGGGTTCAGTCTGTTTGCCTTCGGGAGTTCTTATGTCGATGTCCACCCCCTCGATGGGACGGCCGCAGGACAGTCGTCCAGAGTCCCCCTTCACTATCTGTTGATGGTCCTCCGGTCCCAGGGCCGAGCACACCGCGGTGGCTTCGGTCAGCCCGTACCCGTGGTACAGGCCACATGGGAGGACCGACATCATCCTCTGCACCAGGTTCGAGCGGGTGGAGGCAGCGCCGTACAACAGAAGCCGCATGGAGCGGAAGCGGTCAGGATCGAATTTGGGTGAATCCAGCATCCTTTGCAACTGGGTGGACACCATGATGGTGGTGGTGATCCCATAATCGGATACTGCCGACATGGTGGTATCTGGATCGAAGGAGGGAAGCACCACATGGGTTTGCCCGTCCACCAACATGGTGGTCACCCGCAAACCGGCCGAGGCATGGTAGAGGGGAGTAGCGGAGAGGTAGACATCGGAGGGGAGGAGTTCTTGAGACACAGCAGTTACGTGGGCGTTGAAAGTGAGAGCGGCGTGAGATAGGCACACTCCCTTGGGATCGCCGGTGGTGCCGCTGGTGTAGATGATGAGGGCGGTGTTCTCGGAGCGAGCGGAGATGGGAGCTGGGTCAGACGAAGAAAGCATGCGCCGGTATTCGGGGCCGTCGTGTTCGATCAGATTCATGCCATCACCGCAGACCTGCGCCATCTTCTCGCCATATTCGGCTCCCACGATGGCAACTTGAGGATCGGCGTCGGCCAATTGTCGGGCGATTTCGGCTGGGGCCAGGCGGGTGGAGAAGGGAACCGCCGCGGCGCCCAGCCGGGCCGCTCCCAGATAAGCGTCAAAAAAGGCCAGTCCGGCGGGAGCCATCACCGCTACCCGGTCGCCCCTCCCCACCCCCATTCGGACCAGGACACCGGCCACGTTATCCACCCGTTGGGCCAACTGCCCGTAGGTGAGGGAAGGCCCTCCCACGATCCGCACTGCGCACCGGTCGGGATAGAGCCGGGCTGAGCGGTCCAAGAGATCGGTTATTAGCTCAGGCATCGCCTCAGAACGATACAACCAGGGCTCAACAAGGGACCTTGCCCACGCCGCGCTCTGTTAAATAGGTAGCGGTGCGATCAGGTTGTAGAAGGCCGGGTCACGCGGATTTGCTCTGCGCACCCAGATTGGAGAGGAGTACGATCCCAGCGCCGATCATTAGGGCTTGGGGGTGGGCGATGGAAACATCGGCGAAGATCCATATCCAAAGCATCTGGAGGATGGGGGTGAAGAACATGATCCGTTGGACGCTCAAACTGGAGGTCACATACATGGAGTATCGGTAGCTGAGCGATCCCGACATGTTGAAAACTCCTATCAGGATCAGGAAACCGAACGTTGTCCAGGTGAAGTCGAAGCGGTTTTCGGTTGGTGGGAAGAACAGGACGCTTCCCACCAATGTCAGGGGCAGGGCAAGAACCCTCGCGGCCACCGCCGCAAAAGTGGAGTTCCAAACCAGATCGTTCGGGTCATCCCCGGGCCACCCCATCAGGCGTCCGAGGGAGATGGTTCCCCACAGACTCCAGACGCCAGTGGCGGTGCCAGCAAAGGCCACGGCTATTCCCAGCCAGTTCAGGGTTATGACCTCGCCGGTCTCCGACCAGATGACCAGTGCGGCGCCCAGGAAGGAGAAGGCCATCAGGGTCCAGTGCTTCCTGCTTATGACATGCGGGGAGGTGCGGTCTCCAGCCGATATCTTCCTGCCCAACCTGGCCGCCATCCACACTATTCCGACAAACGCCAATTGGAAGATGATGGTCACCACCAGCGGGTCGATCAGGGTAGCAGCCCAAACCCAGAAGGCCAGGTCGAGAGCGAAGCCGATCGCCATCCAGAACGCCGGGGTTCGCGCCACCTCCATCAGGTTTCTCACGCGAACCGGTTCTCCGCTGTCTCCCCAGTAGAACAGCAGCTTGCCAGCCTTCTTTCTCCAGTTCTTGTTCTGGGTCGGAACCACGAAGAGCACCGGAACCAACCCGGCCGCCTGGAAGACGAACGACCAAGAGCGCCACACAAAGGGATCGTCGCTGACGTGGGTATAGAGATAGAACAGGGGTAGCCAGGAGAGGGAGACAACCGCGCTCACAGCCCACAATGTCCCCCTGGTGTTTGGGTTCACTGATCGAACTGTCCTGGTCCCTGCTCTGGTTAGGGCTGGCGACACAACCGCGTTAGGCAGCCGCCAGCGCGCCTCTGTGTTTTTGAGGTTAGCTTTTCGGGGTCCCTTGGTGCGGTAAGTGCGCGCCGGTGTGGGAGGGTCGGGTCCGCCGATGGTTAGATCCAAAGGGAGGTGATTCGCTTGCGCTACCCATGCTCCGTAGAGCCCCTACATCGGTGGTGGACCTCGATTCGGGGTGCAACTTTAGTTCGTGTCTGGATTCGGGGTCATATACGTTTGCTCTGCCATCCAAAATTGGAGAGGAGCACGATCCCGGCGCCGACTAGTAGGGCTTGGGGGTTGGCGATGGAGATATCGGCGAACATCCATATCCAGAGCATTTGAAGGACCGGAGAGAAAAACATGATCCGCTGGACGCTCAAACTAGAGGTCACATACAGGGAATATCGGTGACTGAGCGCTCCCGACGCGTTAAGCGCTCCCATCAGGCTTAGGAGACCCACCGTGGTCCAGGTGAGATCGAAGTTGTTGTCAGATGGCGGGAAAAACAGGACGCTTCCTAACAGGGTCAGAGGGAGGGCCAGGATCCGCCCGGCCACCGCCGAGAAAGTGGCGTTCCACACCAGGTCGTGGGCGTTGCTGCCGGGCCACCCCATGATGCGTCCGGTGGAGACGGTTCCCCACAGACTTCCGGTGGCGGTTGCAACCCCGGCGAGGGCTACGCCTATACCCAGCCAATTCAGTGTCTTGACCTCGCCGGTCTCCGCCCAGATGACCAGGGCGGCGCCCAGGAAGGAGAGGGTCATCAGCATCCAGTGCTTGCGCCCTATGACGTGCGGGGAGGTTCGGTCTCCAGCCGATATCCTCCGGCCTAGTCTGGCCGCCAACCACACCATTCCAATCAGCAAGAGTTGGAAGATGATGGTCACGACCAGCGGATCGATCAGAGTCGCCGCCCAAACCCAAAACGCCAGGTCGAGAGCATAAGAGATAACCATCCAGAACGCCGGGGTGCGCACCACCTCTATCGGGTTTCGGATGCGAACGGGTTCTCCGCTGTCTCCCCAGTAGAACAGCAGCTTGCGGGCCTTCTCTCTCCACTGTTTGTTGGCGGTTGGAACCAGGAGGAACAACGGGGCCAACGCCATCACCTGGAATGCGAATGACCAGGAGCGCCACACGAAGGGGTCGTCGCTGATATGGGTGAAGAGGTACAACAGGGGTAGCCAAGAGCCGGTGACGACCGCGTTGACGGCCCACAGTGTCCCCTTGGTGGTTGGGTTCACCGGTCGAACGATCCTGTTCTCTTAGGTCTGGTGGGGGATGGGGACAAATGACCCCGGTGGGTTGCGGCTGGCGAGGATTCGTCCATTCTCGGAGGTTAGCTTTCCGGTGTCGGCCGGCTTGGGAGTATGCCCGATGTGGGAGGTGGTGGGTCGAACGAAGATCAGCCTGACTGTCAGATCAGAAGGGAGCGAAGAGAGTGTCCGGTCATAGGGGAAGAGCGGTGATTCACTGCGCTCCGTCAACCCGGTCCATCAATCGGTATAGGCCACTTCCATTTGCCATATCTGGGCCTGGGTCAAATGGTTTTGGTCTGCGATCCCAAATTGGAGAGGAGCACGATCCCGGCGCCGATCAGAAGAACTGGGGGGTTGGTGATGGAAACTTCGGCGAAAGTCCATATCCAAAGCATCTGGAGGACCGGGGAGAAGAACATGATCCGCTGGACGCTCAAACTGGAGGTCACATACAGGGAGTATCGGAGGCTGAGCGCCCCGGCGGCGTTGAACGCTCCTATCAGGCTCAGGAAACCCACCGTCGTCCACGTGAGGTCGAAACTGTTGTCAGACGGCGGGAAAAACAAGACGCTTCCCGTCAGAGTTAGGGGGAGGGCGAGAATCCGTCCGGCCACAGCCGAGAAGGTGGAGTTCCAGACCAGATCGTGCGGGTTGTTGCCGGGCCATCCCATGAGGCGTCCGGTGGAAATGGTTCCCCACAGACTTCCGACGGCGGTAGCGGCGCTTCCGAACGCTAAGGCGATGCCCAGCCAGTTGAGGGTTCTGACCGTGCCGGTCTCTGCCCAGATGACCAGGGCGGCGCCCAGGAAGGAGAGGGTCATCAGCATCCAGTGTTTCCGACCTATGAGGTGCGGGGAGGTCTGCCGTCCAGTGGATAGCTTTTTGCCCAGCCTGGCGGCCATCCACACTATTCCAATCACCACCAGTTGGAAGATGATGGTCACTACCAACGGGTCGATCAGAGTCGCCGCCCAGACCCAAAAAGTCAGGTCGAGAGCAAAGGAGATCACCATCCAGAACGCTGGAGTTCGAACCACCTCGATCGGATTTCGGATGCGAACGGGTTCTCCGCTGTCTCCCCAGTAGAACAGCAGCTTGCGGGCTTTCTCTCTCCAGTGTTTGTTGGCGGTCGGAATCAGGACGAACGCCGGGGCTAACGCCGCCGCCTGGAAGGCGAATAGCCAGGAGCGCCACACGAAGGGGTCGTCGCTGACATGGGTGAAGAGGTAAAACAGGGGTAGCCAAGAGCCGATGATGACCGCGCTCACCGCCCAAAGTGTCCCCTTGGTAGTGGGGTTCACTCGTCGAACAATCCTGTTCTCTGCTTAGGCCTGGTAGAGGTTGGTGACACGTAACCCAGGTGTGTCGCTGCCGGCGAAAGTTTCGTGCATTGTTGAAGGCTAGCCTTCTGCCGTCACCTGGTGTAGGAGAACGCGCTCGGTTTAACAGGCGACGGACCTGGCGGAATCAGTCTGACTGTTAGATCAGTTGAGGACCGCAGGGCAGACCGGCGAGCAAGTAGGGTCATCGCTAGCATGCCCTGTGTTGACAACGAAGGTGGAAGCCGTCACTGCAGTGGGTGGTGGACGGGGTCGCCCCGGAGGTAAATGATGGGTTTCAAGTCGGTTGACCACATCGGGATCACCGTGACGGATCTTGAGGTATCGGTTCCCTGGTGGAGCTATTTTCTGGACTCGGAGCCGTTCATGCAGGGCACCTGGATTGCGGCTGAAATCGAGGACTATGTGGGCGACATCCTGGGATACCCCAATTGCGATATGTCGGGCGCGTTCTGGACACTTCCCGGTGGAACGGTGCTGGAGATGCTTCAATACCACAATCCGCCCCCTGGCCGAGTGGACATGGCGACCTACAACGCTGGCAACACGCACATCTGTTTGGAGACCGAAGATATCTATCGGGACTACGAACGCTTGAGAGGGCGGGCTGAGTTCCGCTCGCCGGAGCCGGTCCGCTGCGCCTGGGGCAGGTATGAGGGAGCTCTCACTTGTTATCTGCGTGACCCCGACGACATCTCGATCGAGTTAATCCAGTTCGGGGAAGAGGGAAGACCGTTCGAGATCGAAAGCCCTTACGCCAACCCTTACGGCTAAGTTCACTCCGCCTATGTAGGTGTTGAGCGCATCGCATTGCCAGGAGGGAGTATGGATGAGTAATAGCGGTCGACCGCTCCGCTGGAGTTTGATTCCACTGATCGTCGCCGTGCTGGTCGCCGCTTTCTTGACATGGCAGCGGAGCGAGGGAGATCTCAGGCTGGTGATTCTCCACCACAACGATGGGGAATCACAGCTCGTCCAGGCATCAGGAGATCTCCCCAATTTCGGGGGAGTGGCTCGCTTCGCCAGCCTGGTGCATCAGTTGCGGTCGGAGGCACTCGAGCAAGGCGCGGCGGTTATCACCCTCTCATCCGGAGACAACGTCCTAAGCGGCCCGGAGTTGTCGGCCAGCCTTACAGAGGACGCTCCGTTCTATGACGCCATAGCCCTTAACCTGATCGGCTACGACGCCCTGACCATCGGCAACCACGAGTTCGATCTGGGGCCCGACCTGGTGGCTCGGCTTGTCGAGGAGGTCGGAAACGCTCCTTTCATCAGCGCCAATCTTGACATGTCCGGCGAACCGGCCCTGCAAGCTTTGGTCGACCGGGGTCTGATCGCTCCCTCTGTGGTAGTGACCAAAGAGGGACGCCGCATCGGAATAGTCGGCGCCACCACTCCCGATCTGCCCTTTATCTCCAGTCTTCGCAACGTGACGGTCAACACCATGGTCACCGAGGTGTTGCAGGCTGAGATCGATCGACTCACCAGCGAAGGGATTGACATCATCATTCTCTCCACTCATCTGCAGTCTCTCGACAATGAGATCGAGTTGGCCAGGGAGCTCACGGGTGTGGATGCGATAGTGGCTGGCGGCAGCAACGCCCTGCTGGCCGATGAAACAACCTTGCTGCTGCCCGGAGACGGAGATCCCTACAACGCCTATCCGATCACCGCCACCCTGGCGGATGGCAGTCCGGTGGTGGTGGTGACCACTCCCGGCGACTACACCTACTTGGGACGGCTTGTTCTGAACCTCGACTCCGACGGGAATGTCACCGCAGTTGGGGATGGCAGCGGCTTGGTGCGGGTGGCCGGCGATGGCCATCCGGATGCGGTGGCGCTCGACCCTCAAGTCCAAGCCCAGGTGACAGAGCCGGTGATCGCCGCTCTGGACAAGCTGGCTGCTACTGCGGTTGGGATAAACGCCGACCCCCTGGATGGACGGAGATCTCCGGGTGTGCGCACCATGGAGACCAATCTGGGTGATCTCGTGGCCGACGCCGTGCTTTGGAATGCCCGCAGCTTGGCATCGGGATTCGGTTCTCCCCTACCGGATGTGGGTTTCGTTAGCGGAGGGGGCATCCGCAACGACTCGGTGTTTCCACCCGGTCCGGTGACCGAACTTGATACGTTCGACATCGTTCCCTTCAACGACATCCTGACTGTTGTGGAAGATGTCTCACCTGCACAACTGAAGGTGCTCCTGGAGAACGCGGTGTCGCAAGTGGAAGATTCAGCAGGCCGCTTTGCTCAGGTTGCAGGGTTGAGATTTGTCTACGATCCGGATGCCGTTGCCCAGGTTATCGAGGACAATGCCGTGGTGACTCCGGGGGAGCGGGTGCTGTTGATTGAATTGGACAGTGGCGCCGTTCTGGTGCGCAGTGGAGAGGTAGTGGATGGAGCTTCTCACGTAACCGTCGCCACCGTGGATTTCTTGGCCAACGGAGGGGACCAGTATCTGTTCGGCAGTGGAGGACACACCAGGCTGGGAACAACAGCTCAGCAGTCGATGGTGGCCTACATCCGAGATGCCCTGAACGGGATCATCACACCCGAGCGCTACCCCGAAGGCGGCGCTGGACGGATTGCTACCCCGGCCTCTGTATTGGCTGGTGTCCCCTCAAGTGCCCCCGGGTGACTTCCTTAACACTGCGGGTCCTCGCAGCTTTCGAAGTCAACGGTTGGAGATCGCTCGCGAGCATGCGTTGGCTGCGATGGCGATCTGGCTATCCGAGAGGGGTTCTTCGGCGGCGAGGCGAACAGCTGGAGCGAGACCTAGATCGTAGAGCACCAGCGGCGGCAGGTCTGGCGGCGGGCCCGCGCGAAGAGGGAAAACGGATCAGCCTTGCCCACCAGGACCTGTGCGAGTTGGGACAGCAGGTCAGAGGAGTGGATTTGGCATTGTGTTGTGGTATACAAAGCGTTTTACCGTTGGGCACACTGGAGTTGCCCCGTTTTCGTGGACGTGATGGTGTCCACCAAACCGGGACAACCTCACACTGATGCGGGGAAGCCGATCCCAATGCAACTATTAACCAAGGGTGACAACTAGTGACCCTGGCCATGCTCATGGGTCTCCACGTCCGCCTCGGAATGGAAGACACCGTCTGGCGCTACCCCCACCGCGACGACCTGATCGCCTCCAACCTGGAGCAACTGAAAGCCGTCATAGCCATAGCCGAAAACCTCGGCCGCACTCCCCTGTCCGGCGCCCGGTATCGGGAGTTACTGGGCGTCACGTAAAGGGAAACGAAAGCAAGGCAACGTTTAGGGAAGGAGACGGATGCCGGATAGTTCATGGGCTTATCCCCTTGGGGCATCCCCGGACTGCCCCCGTTGCGGTTCCGGCAGGGTTCCCCGGACAGCTCGCCGAGGTCAAAACCAGGGAAAGCGGTTTTGGGGATGCCCGGATTACCCAAAGTGCCGAGGCACGATATTTGATCCTCCGCCCAGCGAGCCGCTGAGTAGTGATCAGGATCGGTCGGATTCTGAACCACCACGGCTGGAGGATCACCACACTGAAGGTGAGTATCGAAAAAAGCGCGGCAAGATTTTCGCAGCAGCAGTCAAGGTGGCCAAAGCTGTGGACAAGGTGGAACGTTGGTACTTGGAGTTAGATGAGCCCGACGGCAAAGGACGCTGGGACTCTGATCATCGCCGCAAGGCGCTTCGCTACATATACACCCGCGACGACGGCCGTTGCGGATTTTGTGGCGGAGAAATGAAAATCAAGGGCGCTCATATAGAGCACATTGTCCCCAAGGTGTTTGCGGTTTTTGATGTCCGCAAAGGTGGCAAAGCTGTTACCGGCACTCGTTATAGGAGTCTTCTCCACAGACTGGACAATCTCCAAGCCGCTCATTCCTACTGCAACAGGCGCAAAGGTAACACACCTGATATAGGTAAGTGGCGGCACCCGGACATGCCCGTCCTCACTGTGGCTGTAGCCAAGGATGGTCAAGAGTTCATGGTGCCGTGGAAGCGAACCAGACACTGGTAGGCATCTGGTCTGAAACACGCTGTTGAGGGTCCGGGTTAGCTCAATCAGCCTGGCCGGCGAGCATGTCCTGGGATCAGCTATGTCGCCCTTGATCGCACTGGCGGATCCGGTTAGGGGCGCTCGAAGATGGCTGCCATGCCTTGGCCACCTCCGATGCACATTGTTACGATGCCGCGCCGGCCTTCTGTCCGCTCGAGTGCTCGTATCAGTTTGATGGTCAGGATCGTTCCTGTGGCGCCGACTGGATGTCCCAGGGCGATGGCTCCGCCATCAACGTTGGTCTTCTCGGGGTCGAGGCCGGCGTCCCGGATCACGGCTACCGCCTGGGCTGCGAACGCCTCGTTGAGTTCGATCAGGTCGATGTCGTCGAGGGTCAGGCCGACCTTATCAAGCACTGCAGGGATGGCGAGAGCGGGGGCGTAGCCCATCACCTCCGGGTCGATGCCGCTGACCGCCCAGGCTACCAGGCGAAGGAGGGGTTCGGCGCCCCGGGCTTCGGCCGTTTTCTCGCTCATCAGGACCACCGAGGCAGCGCCGTCGTTGATTCCCGAGGAGTTACCAGCCGTTACCGAGCCGCCTTTGGCGAACACTGGGCGCAGGCGGGCAAGGGTTTCCACGGTGGTGTTTGGTCTGGGATGTTCGTCGACGAGGAACGGGTTGTCCTTGGGTCGGTCCACTCCGACGATGTCCTGCTCGAAAAGACCGTTCTTGATGGCGATGGCGGCGCGGCGCTGGCTCTCGGCGGCGAACCGGTCTTGTTCTTCGCGGCTGACGTCGTAGCGTTCGGCCACCCGCTCTGCCGTTACGCCCATTGGATACCCGCCGAAGGGATCGGTGACCAGTGACATAGTGCCGTCGATGACCTTCCGAGGGCCTAGCTTCCAGCCGTCACGGGCCTGGTAGTCCAGGAACGGCTGGCTGCTCATATTCTCGTCGCCCCCGGCGACTACGATGTCGGCCGACCCCAGCATGACCTGCTGGGCGCCGGTGATAATCGCTTGAAGACCGGACGAGCAAAGTCGGTTGACGTTCATGGCGGTGGTGGATGTGGGAAGACCCGCCTCGAGCGCGCAACGCCGTGCGTTGTAGGCGTCGGGGCCCACCTGGCCGATCTGGCCCATGACCACTTCATCGACCTCTTCGGGCTCCACACCGGCCCGATTCAACGACTCTTTGATGGTGATGGCGCCAAGCTTGTATGCATCAATGCCGCTCAGCGAGCCTCCATAGGTTCCTATGGCGGTTCGAGCCGCTCCAACCACTACCACAGGTTCTACACCAAGCATGTCCATTCCTTTAACGCCGCTTACTCGCTATCCCGCCACTGGATCTCCGCTGGTCTCCGAAGACCCAGGACCGGATTGGCGTTGATGATACTTCAGATCATCCAGGGAAGCGGAGGGACAACGGTGTTGGCTATTCCCAGGTTGAAATGCCGCTTAACCGATTTTTGTGCCGTTGGGTGACCAGGCTGGGTGGTTTTTGTAGAAGAGTCGGTGGGGCGGAGTGACCTTGGTTTTCTGCCTTCGAAAAAGCCGACGAGCTTGGGACCGGGCTTCTATTTGGTGCCGAAGATCCGATCGCCCGCATCACCGAAGCCGGGGATTATGTACCCGGAGGGGTCTAGTCCTTCGTCTACCGCCGCGCAGTAAATAGGGACGTCGGGGTGATACTTGTTCAGATAATCCACTCCTTGCGGAGCGGCGATCAGACAGACGAAGATCAACTCTTTGGGTTCGGTGCTTTTGACCCGGGCGATGGCCGCCTCCGCCGAGTTACCAGTGGCCAACATGGGATCCACTACCAGCGCGGTGCGATCCGACATATTCCGGGGCGTCTTGAAGTAGTACTCCACGGTCATTTCGGTCTTCCGGTCCCGGTACAGGCCGATGTGACCCAGCCGCGCCGAGGGGATTGCGTCTGAGATGCCGTCGGCGATGGCGATGCCTGCTCGGAGGATGGAGACCACCACCAGTTTTTTGCCATCCAGGAGGGGCGCGGTCATGGGCCCCATAGGAGTATTGATACGCGTGGGCGTCAGAGGATGGTGGCGAGTTACCTCGTAGGCCAAGAGCCCGGAGATCTCCGAAGCCAGCCTGCGGAAGGAGCTGGTACTGGTTTCACGCTTTCGCATCAGGGTCAGCTTGTGCTGAACCAGGGGATGATCGATGACGTGGAGCCGGGGATGCGACAATGTGGGCGCCATGATCAGAAGATAGTCCCGTTGCTGATCACCTGTATGGGCGGGCCGCCATCGGGCCGGGTGTCCGCCGCTAGCTTTCTTCCTGCCGCCCAGGTTCCGCCTTCTAGGATCTGGGCCATGGATAGGTCTGCGCCCAGTGACCCCCGCACCGCCTCGGCCAGACGGCTGATCAGGGCCACGGTCAGGGCCCGCCATTCCACCACCAGGGGAGAGGCGACCGGATGGCGGGTGGTGTGCCATCCCTGTACCACGGGCTTCAGGACACCGCCGTCGATCAGCAGGCCTCCGTTTCGGTATTCCGCCAGAGGAGTCAATCGTTCTACTTCGGTGACCGTGATTCCCGCCGTTCCTAAAGGTTCTATCAGCGAATACGCCAGCCACTGGGTGAGCTTGTGAAAGGGCACTAGTCCCAGGGGTGGATAAGGCCAGACATCCCCCAGGTATTCGCCATCCGCCATTGGGGAGTCGGGCCATAGAGGGGACAACTCCTTCAACAGAATCTCCAAGAGCACCACCGCGGACAGGCGTCCGTCGGCGGAGGCGCGGTCGGCGAGCAGATCGTAGAGACCTCCGACCCGATGGTCCGGCCAGCCGGACGAAACCGTTCCCAGGGATCGCAATAGTGCGGCCCGGTCTTCTATCCCCACCAGGGGGTTGCTCTCTCCTACCTGAAAGGCTGCGGCCAATTCCCCGGTGGTGAGGTTGGAAAGCGACTGGGAGTCGGCTCGGGGAAGACTGTGGTCGGAGAACACCCCCCGCTCCCAGGCTCTAAAACTGGCTGCCGCCAGTCCTTCCGAGCGGCTCAACTCCTGCTTGATCTGCGGGTCGGTGTATCGCCACCGAGTCCCGCTGCCCCCATCGAGCAGCACCGAGATCACGATGAGTTCCACGTCGGATCTACCCGCTCGATCCCGGTCAACGGGGCGGGGGCGTGTTTGCCAAAGGTTGATATCGCCCACCGTGAAATGAAGGCGGCGGCCGTGAATTGGCACGGCCAAATCCGGGTAGCGGGCCCAGGTCACCTCACCCACCAGGCGGCCCAGGCTCGGGAGCTTATCCAGGTCGATCTCCCACCCTTTGAGCTTGTTCTGCTCAGCGAGGGCGAGTATCCGCTCGGATTGACGCCGGATGGTGTCCGGATGACGGAGTCGGGCCAGTTCGGAAAGGGTCAACTAAGAGGGCGTCCCTTGGATTTGGTCAGCTCGCTGCGGTCGGGAACAGCGCCTTCACTGAAGTATCCGGCCGCCACCTTGGCGTCCATCTCCACCCAGGCATCGGCCGGCACCAGTTCCGGAGGGATGGAGAGCCGTTCGCCGATTTCTATGCCTGAGCCGGTAATGGCCCCGTACTTGTCATCGGACATGGACACGAACTTGTCGATCCTGGTGATGCCCAGCCAGTGCAAGGAGTCCGGCATCAGTACCTGATGGCGGGCATCCTGCACCCCCGCCACACATTCGGTGCGTTCGAAGTAGGCATCGGCGCGGTCGCCGCCCTCCTGGCGCTTGCGAGCGTTGTAGACCAGGAATTTGGTGACCTCTCCCAGCGCCCGGCCCTCCTTTCGGTTATAGACAATGAGTCCCACCCCTCCTTGGGAAGCGGTTTGGATGCACACCTCGATCCCATGCACCAGATAGGGTCGGCAGGTGCAGATGTCCGATCCGAACACATCCGAACCGTTGCATTCGTCATGGACGCGGGCCGCCAGGGTCCGATCGGGATCGGACAGGCCCTCCGGGTCGCCGAATATGTAGATGGTCTGTCCCCCGATGGGGGGCAGGAACACTTCCAGGTCCGAACGGGTGACCAACTCCGGGAACATTCCCCCTGTCTCTTCGAACAGGATCCGCCGCAGATCGCGTTCTGCAACTTCAAGCCTGTCCGCCAGGCTGGGCAAATGCCAAACCGGTTCGATGGCCGCCTTGGTAACCCGACATGAGCCATCGGACAGGCACAGAGAACCATCAGGGACGATTCGGCCCTTTTCGATGGCGTCCTTCAACTCGGGTATGAAGATATGAGCCGAGGTGACGGCAATGGTGGGGCGGATGTCGTAACCCTCGGCCAACAGATCCGGAAAGGACTCTGCGGTCATTGCTCCCCATGGGTCCAGAGAGACGATCCTGTCGGGTTCTGTCCAAGCAGGGTGTGGTCCGATCCGGTAGGTGGGTGAGGTGTCGGTCAGATCGGCGCGGTAGTCGCGGTCAAGCTTTCCCTGGGCTATGGAGACCGCCCGGTAGATGGCATAGGAGCCGCTGTGGGTTCCCACCACGTTGCGATGTTCAGGATTGCTGAGCGTGGCGATGATGGGGCCTCTGGCGGCGGCCGTGGCAGCTCCCCAATGGATGGATGGGGGTTGGGGACCGTGACTGTCGATGTGAGAAGTTAGGCGGATATGCCGGGGCCTCATCGCAAAACAGCCTACCATGAGAGTAACTTGTCATAGGAGGTGTTTCGCTGCATTGACCCTCCTGTCCTTGCAGAGTACGGGGGAGTCAGGGAATAGATCTCCACGGTTCCATAGAGAGGAGAAAGTATGGAACTTAATACTCAACGCAAGGTCGTATTGGGGGTTCAACACACCGTCGCCATGTTTGGTGCCACGGTGCTGGTGCCTCTGCTGACCGGATTGGATGCATCGGTAGCTCTGCTGGCCGCTGGTGTGGGAACTCTGATCTTCCATTTCCTGACCAAGATGATGGTCCCCGTGTTTCTGGGTTCCTCATTCGCTTTCATCCCACCGATAGTCGCCAGTCTCAACACCGAGGGATTTTCCATGTCGGCAACCGTGGGAGGCATCGCCGCTGCTGGTGTGGTCTACGGGATCATCTCGCTCGTCGTCCGGTTCATCGGATCGGACAAAATCAAGAAATTGGTTCCCCCGGTGGTGGCCGGTCCGATAATCGTGATCATCGGAATCACCCTGGCGCCGGTGGCCATCGACATGTCCAATTCCAACTGGTGGATGGCTATTCTCACGCTGCTGGTAACCGTTTTCGCGGCCATTTTCCTCAAGGGCCTGTGGAAGATGCTGCCGATTCTCACCGGCGCGGTGGTCGGCTATGTGGTAGCCGCCATCTTTGGGCAGGTGGCCTTCGACGCAGTGGCTGACGCAGCCTGGATTGGCCTGCCGGAATTTACCTTTGCCAGCTTCGAGTGGGGTGCCATCATCCTGATCGCACCGGTGGCATTCGTCACGATGATCGAGCACGTTGGGGACATAATCACCAACGGCCGAGTGGTGGAGAAGGATTTCTTCGAGGATCCGGGCTTGGACCGGACGCTCTTGGGTGACGGAGTCGCCACCTTTATTGCCGGGCTGGTCGGTGGCCCCGCTAACACCACCTATTCGGAGAACACTGGTGTCCTGGCGGTTACCAAGGTCTATGACCCGGCTGTCCTGCGCATAGGGGCGGTGGTGGCCATTCTTATGGGGATTATCCCCAAGGTGGCGGCCATCTTGCAATCGATACCCCTGGCCGTGTTGGGTGGACTCTCCATCATCTTGTTCGGCATGATCGCCGCGGTGGGCCTTCGTACTTTGGTGGAAAGCCAGGTGCAGATGTCCAAGAGCCGCAATCTGATCGTGGTGGCGGTGATTCTGGTGCTGGGACTGGGGACCTCGGGTCTTGAGAACCTTCAGGTTGGTGGAATCGCCATCTCCGGCCTGGCCTTGGCTGCGGTGGTGGGAGTGGTGCTCAACGTGGTGCTTCCCGCCGACGACTCCTAAAAAGGGAACCTGGGAGGGGATCCCTTATTCCTGATTCTGATCAGGGGATCGAAGGGTGCTAGGAACATAATCCCGCGGCTGGCAGGTGGGGAACGGCCCGTCACTCGGTCGAAGCCGGCAGCGAGGTCAGGAGTCATGGGTCGAATCAAGAAGCCGTAGAAGCTGTCGAAGCTGCTCGGTCGGTGGGGTGGGAGGTTGATCTGGGTTCCGGATCTCCCCTAACGCCAGTCGTGGGCGGCGGGCATCGACACTGGGATGTCGACTGCTTCCAAAGATGAAACGATGATGGAGGTGGTGCCGTCCCATCGGGAGATCACACCCCGCGCCAGGATCACCTGGCTCTTGAGTTGCTTTTTGTAACGAGTGAAGACATCCGGCCAGATGATCAGTTGCACGTCTGCGGTCTCGTCCTCAATGGTCACGAACACCGTGCCGTCTATTCCGCGGGGGTGTTGTCGGGCGATGGGCCAGCCCGCCACCAGGACATCTTCCTCTTCGGCGCAGTTCTCCACCTCGGCGGTGGTCAGCACGTCTGAGCCGAGGCTTTCCCGCAGATATTCCATGAGGTGGCCTCCCGGAAAGATGGCCATCACCTCATAAGCGCTCGCCATTTTCTGGTAGTCGGTGAAATCGGCTAGATCGGGTTTTTTGATTCCTCTGGTCGTGTCCATGACCCTCTGTCCGTTGCGAGAGGGGCGGATAGAAAGCCCCGCGTCCCAGATAGCGGCCCGGCGGTTGGGCACCATACCGTCTACAGCTCCCGCCATCACCAAAGAGATCACGGCCTGAGGTTTCAGGCCGGTGCGTTGTACCAGGTCTCCAGCGCCCGAATAGGGACCGTTGCGTTCGCGCTCTTCAACGATTGCTTCTGCGGACCGGTTTCCCACATCTTTGACGATGCCCAGACCTAGCCGCACAGCGCCGTCTTCGGGAACGCATTTGACGCCGCTTCGGTTGATGCATGGATGCAGAAACGGCACGCCGAAGCTTTTGGCGTCTTGTTTGAGGGTTTCCAGCGGGTAGAAGCCCATGGGCTGGTTGTTGATGAGAGTCGTGAAGAATTCCAAAGGGTGGTAGCGCTTGAGCCAAGCCACCTGGTAGGCAGTGATGGCAAAGGCATGCGAGTGGGATTCTGGGAACATGTAGTGACCGTTGATCTTGGAAAAGATCTTCCGCGCGGTTTGCTTGGAAACACCCTGGCGCTGGGCGCCTTTCAGGAATTCTTTCCAGTGCATGGCGATCAGGTGCTGGTTGTTGGAGCGAGCGAAGGATCTTCGTATCTCATCGGCCTGAGCGGCGGTCATTCCCGCCACATCCATGATGAGCTGGACCACTTGCTCCTGCCATACGATGACCCCACATCCACGCTCCAGAGCCCGTTTTTCCAAGGGATGGTCATACTCCCAGGATGCGCCGTGGCGGTATCTGTCCACGAACAGCGAGACCGCGCTTCCCTGCACGCCGACCCCCGGACGAATCAGCGCCACCTGATAGGCAAGATCGAGGAGGTTCTTGGGCCGAAGGCGGCGTCCCATCTTCAACTGGGCGGGCGACTGGAGCAAAAAGACCCCTTTGGATCGGCCTTCGGTGATCATCCCGTAAACCTGGGGATCTTCGGGGTCGAGGCGGCTCAGATCGGGTCTTGTGCCCTCCCTTTCCTCGATCAGATCGAAAGCCTCGTGAAGTTGGTCGAGCGCCGGCAGAGAGAGGAGGTCGATCTTGGCGAAGTTGGCGTCGGCGACATTGTCCTTGTTCCAATCCATGATGAAACGCCCTTCGATGGCGCCTTTTCGAATGGGAACCATCTCCGGTATGGGGGTGCTGCTGAGAATCATGCCTCCCACGTGTTGGCTGAGGTGTTTGGGCGCCCCCATCAGTTGGGGGGCAATCTCGATCAGGTTCTTCCACCCGTAAGCGTCCACCCGGTCCCGGAAAGCGGGCAGTTCCAACATCTCTCCTTTGAGGTCCGCCGCGTCATGGGAGTGGATCTGTTTGGATAGAAGTCTCAGGTCCTGGTTGGGCAGTCCGAACGCTTTGCCCAGATCCTGAATGATCCCTTTCACCGTGTAGGTGGAGATGGCGCCGGTGAGTACTGCGTATTCGGCGCCGAAGTGCTGATGGATCCGCTCGATGAGCTTGTCTCTGAGATGGCGGGGAAAGTCGAGGTCGATGTCGGGAAGCAGGCTCGTGTCCTCTGAGATGAACCGTTCCAGAGTGAGGTTCCACTTCAGAGGATCAACATGACTGATGCCGATCAGATATCCCACCAAAAGGGCCACCGATGAGCCTCGCCCTCTTCCCGGCGGCTGCTTTTCCAGCGGCGTGCCAGGACGCACCAAACCCTCTTCTTCCATGATCTTCTGCGCGATCTGCGCGATCTGCCGATACAGCAGTAGGAAGCCGGCCAGACGGTGTATTTGTATCAGTCGGAACTCTTCTGCCAAGCGTTCTGCGATGGGTGGAGACATGGCTCCGTAGCGCCGGATAGCGGCTTGGTGACAGAGCTCGCGAAGGTAGCTGTCGGGAGTATGCCCTTCCGGCACTTGCGGTTCGGGGAGGTTGTATCCAAGATCGGTACTGAGATCGAAAGAACATTGATCGGCGATTGTCGCAGTGTTGGAGACCGCCTCGGGGTAAAGGCGGAACAGCCGCTTCATCTGTTGTGGAGACTTCAGAGAGAGGTGAGGGTTGGGTCTGATGAATTGCAGAGCCTCGTCCATGGTGATGTTGTGTTGGGCGGCCACCAGCGCGTTCTGCAGCCGGTATCGCTTCGGCGAGTGGTAGTGGACATCGTTGGTGGCCACCAACGGCACGCCCATGGTGTGCGCCAGAGATGACAGTTCCCGGTTGCGCCGGGTGTCACCTTGCAAGAGGTTCTGTTGAAGCTCCACATACACCCGGTCTGAGCCGAACCACTCCCGATAGCCATGGAGAAGCTCCCGGGCCTGCTGAAACCGGCCGGACAGAGTCAGTTGAGAGAGGCGGCTTTGGCGCCCTCCGGTGAGAAGGATCAGTCCCTGCGAGTACGTCGGCAGATGCTTGGGATCGAGCCGGGGGTTCTGGCGGTCGGTGCTATTGGCCAGGGTGAACAGCCGAGAGAGATTGGCATACCCTTTTCGGGTGCGGGCCAAAAGGGTCAATCGCGTGTCGTCTTCCAGGGTCAACTCTCCGCCGGTTATGGGTTGTATGCCCAAGCTGTTGGCCAGGCGGGCGAACTCCAAAGCGCCGCACAGGTTGGTGTCGGTCAGAGCCATGGCTGAGTAGCCGCACTGCTTGGCTCGGGCGAGGAGTTCGTGGACGTGCGATGCCCCTATCCCGAAGGAGTAGAAGCTTTTTGCGTGAAGTTCCACATAGCTCGAAGACACACATCCCTCCTGTTTATCCACTCTGCCTGTACCAGTGGTTCCCTCTCTGGTCATAGAAAAGGGTGATCTGCCGCCCGTCATCTCCGCTCAGCCGGTAATAGGTGCGGGTGATCGGTTTCGGCAACCACCACAGGTCGAACGTCCAAAGATCGGCCACTCGGTTCACTTGATGCCATCGGTCTCCCAATAGCACGGCCGTCGGTTGGTGATGAGCGCCTTCCTGGACGGGTACCCGGGTGGGCGTCACGACGGGTTTGATGGGGTAACTTCCCGATCGATCAATCGGAACCTGGAAGGCCCGCATCTCCGGCGCCGGATGCCAGGGAGCCACCTGTACCACCCGGTGCAGGATGTGGTCTCCTCGCATTCGGGCCTGAAGTTGTTTCTCCACTTCCCTGATCCGTCGCCACTTGATTTTCTTGGGATCCGCCCAGAGCCCCAACTGCACGCCTGACGCTCCGCTGAGATTGGTCAGGGTCAATCGGATCTCTTCGATGGGGATCCGGGGAGGGTTCATCTTCAGTTGGTTTCTGATGATCGAAAAGGCTTCCTCCCACCTGTGGATACCCCGCTTGAAATGGAACGACTGTTTCCATGACGGGGCGCCCTCCGCAGTGCATTCCAAGGTCACGCCGGTTGCCTGTCTTCCCAACATGCCCGGCCGGTGAAAGGCCTTCTTCAAAAGGATGTCCACTGTTACCAAAAAGAGTTCCAAAGAGGCCGCATGGTCAGGAAAAGAGGTATGTTCGACGATGGTCGCTGTCGCTTCCATGGGAATCAGGGGACGCTCGTCTACTCCGTTGCAGAGAGACCACGCTTGCCATCCTTCCCAGCCGAACTGATCGGTGAGGAGCCCTTTGGGCAGCTTGGCGACTTCTCCCATGGTGTGCAGGCCAAACAGGCGCAGGCTTGTTTTGATCTCCGCCGAGAGGGGAAGAAGGTCGATGGAATGGGAGGAGAGGAAGCGAGTGGTATTGGAAGGGACCCAGGTCACTTCCAGCGCCTTTCCGGTCCGCGCTGCTACGAAGGCGGGGAATTTGGCGTCACCCACTCCCACCGCCGGTTCCAAATCGTGAGGGATGACTCCCAAGAGGGTGTACACCAAACGGTCCTCGCCGCCGTACAGAGCTCTCGAACCGTCAAGGCGCACATAAGCCGTGCCAAGTTCCAGACCCTCCACACGTTGGCTCACGTCCGCCAGGGACTTGAGCACATCGTCAAACACTTTCTGGTAATAGGGCTCGTCCGCCTCTAGGACGAGGGTGTTCTCATGGCGGGATATGGCCTGCTCCAATGGCATTCCAGCGTTCACCTGAAAGGCTTGGGGAGTGTGATCTACCACCCGGGGGATGGGTCCGGTCTGATCGATGATCACTGCCGGTTGGTTTTTCAGATGCGCGTCGCGGCGCATCTCAGACTTGGCTCTCAGATGAGAGACGAGCAGACAGGCAATCCGCATTGCACCTCCTTCGGTTTCTTCCCCCGCTTGGGAATCCGTATAGAGTAATCGAACATATGTTCGATTACAAGTAAAAACAAGGTTCCGTTTCCAACCTGTATCTTCGGGATGGCCAAGGCGTCCACAGCAGTACTGAAGGGAGCGACATGGAAGACCGGGGGCGGAAGGTCGTGGAAGAGCTGTTGTCGACCATCGATTACCTGCAGATCACGGTGGACGCAAGCGAAGGTCTGCAGTGGTTGCCTTGCGACGATCTGGTCGCCCACCCGCCGCGGCTGCTGGAAGTCGGGCGGTCAACTGCCGCAGGCTGGGGCACCGACGACGACATGGTGGCAATGTCGCTTTTTGTCCAGGGGTTGCCAACTGTTCCCGTTTCAGTAGACTGTTGTTGATGGCTGCGGAACCTTTTTGCAGCAGACCATGATGCGAGTGTCGTTGTGACCAGGCGTGCTCTGATCGATCCTTTTGTGGTAGGGCCCCCGCGGGCGGTGAGCGCCAGAACTCGTCTGTTCCCATCGGACTCCGACGAGACAGTGTTGCGAGAGATAGGTGACCACCTGGGTGGTCTGTTGCGTTCCGACCTGGCAACCCGGTGTCGCCTCGGAGCGGGTGACAAGCACCTGGGGCGCGCCAATCGCAAACGCTCCCTGACTCCACATTGTTCTTCCCGCTGGGCGGGTGCCATTACCCGCACTACCGATGACATGTGGGAAAGAGAACTACTCAACCTGGAAGACTTGGAGTATCGGGATCGTAAGGAGTTGGCCGAGTTGGATCGCCGCCTCGCTTTGCCGGTCGGCAAGGGAAAGAAGAAGAAGCGAGGATACGCGACTCGTTCCGAGCGTTACCAGAAGCAGCGCCGCCGCCAGAAGCTCGCTGCCAGGTTGTCCGACACCGAACAGCGCCTGGCGGAGGGCCGTCTCTCCATAGTCTTGGGCGGCAACCGCCTGGCTTTCAATCGCCACAACCTGAAAGAAGCAGGACTCACCTTGGAGGAGTGGCGCTACCACTGGGACACCAAGCGGATGTTCATCTCCGCAGACGGCGAGGCGGGTAAGGCGTTCGGTAACGAGACCATCAGGGTGGCCCCTCACGGCAACGATGAATACACCGTGACTATCCGCCTACCTTCGCCCCTTGCTTATCTGTCCAACACGCCGGGCAGGACACCTACCTACTGGCTTTCCAATCCGGTGCAGTGGCATCACCTCGCTGGCGAGTGGGAAGCGCAGGCCAGCGCAGACCGGGCGGTCGGATACTCCATCCGCTTTGATGCGGATAGAGAGCGCTGGTACATCACCGCGTCGTGGTCTCAGCCACCCAAGGAGAAACGCGGAGTCAAAGAGGCCGCTAAGTTAGGCAGGTGTCTGGCGATAGATCTCAACTCGGGACATGTGGACGCACGGATTTTGGATGTTCACGGTAACCCGGTAGGCAGGCCTATCAGAAAGAACATCCCTGAGAGGGGTTCTTCGGCGCACCGTCTCGGTGCGCTTAGGGAAACGGTGAGCCAACTCGTCAAGTGGGCACAACGCCAGGGTGTGACGGTAATAGCTATCGAGAAACTCAACTTCACCGACATTCGCACCAGACAAAGAGGACGCAGAGGCAAGGCAGGCAAGACCACCCGCCGCAAGGTGTGCGGTTTACCCACCGCCAAGTTCGTCCACACCATTGCCTCTGCGGCCTACCGCAACGGTATGACCGTGATAGCGGTGGATCCGGCCTACACCAGTATCTGGGGAGCCAGATACTGGAAGAAGCCTTTAGACAGATCTCGCCGACAACGCGGCGACCGCCACCAGGCGGCCGCAGTGGTGATCGGCAGAAGAAGCCAGGGATATAGCGAGAAGCGCAAAAGCAGTCAGAGCCCTTGCCTACCGGAGGATCGGTACGGGAAAGCAACTGTCCAGCAGACCGCTAATGCAACTGGCATGGCGCACACATCAGACAACGACCGGCGCGAGCGCTCACATTCTGTGGGTGTTACGACCGTCGGGACGGAACCCTGATTAGTGAGTTGCACAGGCGTTCAAGATCGTTCGGGACGCCGGGATAGGAACAATCATCTATCCAAAAAGGAACGGTACGTCTATCGGATCGCTTCGGTTGCTATCGGGTCGTTTGTGCTATCGGGCGATGTGCTTTCGGTCCGCCCGGAGACCACGGCGATCGCTTTGGACCAGCATCGCCTCAACGCCGTCCGACTGGACAGCGCGGAGTTGGTGGAGGCCGACGGTGACTTGGCCGTGCTCCATCGTGTGCTGATCGATGAGCACCTGGCTTCGTTCGTCGATGCCGTTCACCGGTCGATGCTCATCGGTGAGGCGTTGCTGTGGGGAAATGTCGGGTCGTCGTGTGCCGCATCCTTCGGCGCCTTCGTTGGGCCGCTCTCAGACGATGCCGAACGGATCAGCCGCCTTGTCGAGGGTTTCTTCGCCACCGCGCGCGGCGGTCTACGCCGGTCGGGTCGGGTCGTCCGGATCGGCGAGGATCTGCGATGGGTGTGGGGGCGCAAGGCCTGCTGCCTCTATTACCAGACCGAGGTCAGCAACGGCGCCAAGTGTGCCGACTGCTCGCTATGGACACCGACCGAGCGGTCCGCTTGTTACGCCGAGATGCTCAAAGAGACTTGACCCCATGATGAGGCAGGCAACGGTGCACCTCTGGGCACCGGGAATTCCCTGGTTTTGTTCCACTAACCCAGGTCGACCAAGGCGCCGAATCCTCCTCCGGTGTGCCAGAAGACAAGATGGTCGTCGTCTTCGAATCGGCCCGCGGCGATCTCCTTCCGCAAGCCATAGATCGCCTTTCCGGTGTACGTAGAGTCGAACAGCAAACCGGTGAGCCGGGTGGCCTCGGCCTGTACCTCAAGCTGTTCGTCGCTGGCCATGGCATATCCACCGCTCAGGTAGCGGTCTATGTACTCGAGGCGTGGTGACGGCATCTCCCCTCCGAAGGCTTCGACCCCGGATTTCCAAATTTGCTGCACACGCGCCTCTAAGGAGTCGGCCGGCTCCGATATGCAGAGAGCTACCAGCGGGGTCTGGAAACCGGTCCGGTCCGCCGCCCAGCCGAAGCCGGAGGTAGTGCCTCCCGAAGAGCCGGTGTGCCACACCTCAGCGACCTCGGCGCCGATCTCTCGGGGAATCTGCTCTACCAACTCCTGAAAGCCCAGCGACATCCCCCACATCCCCAGCCTGTCGGACGCCCCCTGGGGAATCACAAACGCCGTGCGGCCCTCGGCGGCCAACTTGGCCGCTTCATCGGCCATGATGGCATCCCGGTCCTTCCACTCTTCCTGTGATATGTAACGGATAGTGGCCCCGGCCAGCATGTTGATGATCAGATTGGCCACCGTCGTGGTCGGTTTCTTTCCGTCGGGGGTGCGAAGCACCAACCGCACATCGAAACCGAGCCGGGCGCAAGCCAGTGCTGTAGCCCGGCAATGGTTCGACTGGAACGCCCCGCATGTGATCACCGTGTCGGTGCCCGCCTCGCGAGCCGCCGCCAGGTGAAACTCCAATTTTCGGACCTTGTTGCCGGACAGGCCGAAGCCGGTCAGGTCGTCGCGCTTCACCCAGATATGGGGACCACCCCACGCTTCCCTCAATCGGGGGAACTCATGAAGCGGGGTGGGGGTGAGGGCGAGGTCGAGTTGCGGCAGTGGTTGGCGTAAAAGCATTTGTTCCATTTCGTGCACTATAGGCCGCCAGTGGGCAAAGGCGGGGCTAGCGCGACTCACGGAGAAACGCAACGGCGCCAACCCGTGCCGACTCCTCGCCAAGGTATATCCGCCGCTGGAGGTATGTTTGAGGCTGCCTATTCGTAGGCGATGGCGTCCAAGATCTTGATGCGGCTGGCCGACCGGGCGGGGAGGATGGCGGCTAGCACTCCGGCTACACCGGCCAGAGCCACGTAGATGAGCAGTTGGGTTGTGGGAAGGCTGAACACTTCCAGACCGTCGTCGGCGAGGGCGAGTCGCACTGCCCATCCTAGGACGACGCCCAGCAGCACCCCCAGGACGGCGCCGAACACCGCCACGATCACCGCTTCCCATCGGACCATGCGGCGCACCTGGCGGCGGACCATCCCCACCGCCCGCAACAACCCGATCTCTCGGATCCGTTCGGTGATGGATAGCGCCAGGGTGTTGGTGATACCCAAGATGGCGATGACGATGGCCAGTGCCAGAAGCCCGTTGAATACCGCCACCAACTGGTTGATCTGGTTTTCGAAGTCGGCGGCGAATTCGCTCTTGGTCTGGATCTGCACCAGCGGATAGTCGGCCGCCAGATCCTGTACCCGTTGCTGTGCTTCTTCCAGTACGATTCCTTCGCCGACCGCCACCAGCACCAGGGTGGGTGCGGTGTCCGGGTAATACTTGACGAATCGCTCTTCGGAGATGAGGATCCCCCCGAACGCCTCCGAGGCCAGGGTCCCGGTGATCTGCAGGTCGGTGCTCTCGTCGGTGGGAAATTCCAGGGTGAGGGTGTCGCCCACTGCCCACCCGCGGTCTTCCATCTGGTTGGTCTCCACGATCATTCCTTCCACCACCGCTTCGATTCCCGGTTCGGCGCCCGTTGCCCACACCTGCTCAACGGTGGCGGGATCGATAGCGGCGATGGTGGTCACCTCCTCCTGTGACTCGTCGGCGGTGGTGATCCTCACTTGGCTCACTCTCACCGGTGAGACGGCAGCCAGGTCGTCCAATTGGGAAATGTCATCTATAAATTCGGAACTCACCCCGGTGTTGAAGTTGAGCGAAGTTATGGTCAGATCGGCGGCGAAGGCCTCAAGCAGCGATTGTTTCACCGAGGCGCTAATGGAACTGGACAGCACCGCCACGAAAGAGACCAGGGCGATTCCGATCATCAACGCCGAGGCGGTGGCGGCGGTGCGGCGAGGTTGACGACGGGTGTTTTCTTTGGCCAACAGTCCGGGCAGACCGAACAGACGGGGGAGGGGCCATCCCAAGAATGATCCTGCCGGGCGGGCCACCAGCGGAGCCAGAATGGCCACCCCCAGGAACAGAAGCAGAGCGCCTGCGCCCACGTAGGTAATTCCTAGCCACACCAGCCCCACCACCAGCCCGGCAATGCCCAGTCCGGTGACCGACGATCCGATGATGGCCCGGTTGCGAAGCGAAGCGCGTTTGGTGTGGCCGGTGCCGGCTCGTAGAGCGGCCACTGGCGGTACGGAAGAGGCCTTAATGGCGGGTAGCAGCGCCGAAGCCACCGTGATCACCACCCCCACCACCATTCCCAGCACGATGGTGCGTGATTGGACCATCAGGTCGCCGCGGGGGAAGGAGAATCCCACCAGCCCCAGCGCTTCCCTCATGCCATAGGCCAGCAACACCCCGGCGCCCACCCCCAATGCTGACGCCATCACCCCGACCAACGCCGCCTCGGTAACCACCATCCGCACTATCTGACGGGAGGTGGCCCCGATCGCCCGCAATAGCGCCAGTTCCCGAAGCCGATGGGCGACGATGATCCGGAAGGTGTTCTGGATGATGAAGGCGCCCACCAGTACGGCCACCGCCGCGAACACCAAGAGGGCGGTGTTGAAAAACCCCAGACCGGTCTCCAGTTCTTCCGTTACCGATTGCTCGAGTTGTTCACCGGTGGCCGCCGTCAAGCCCTCGGGAAGTGCCGCCTCGATTCTCTCCAACAGCGCCTCGGGGGAAACACCCTGTTCGGCTTGGACGACGATGGCGGTGAGGTTCCCCTCCAAGCCCAACAGGCGTTGGGTCTCTCGGTGCTCGAATAGCAGGAGCGAACTGGAGCCAAAGTCGGTCTGGCTCACCGAAGTGGCCAGACCTACCACCTGAAAGCGGCCCTTGCCGTCCTCGAACGCCACGTCCACCTCCTGGCCGAGGGCTATGTCAAAAGCCTCTGCGGTTTGGAGATCCACCACCACCTCACCCGGCCCCTCGGGCGGTCGGCCATCGCCTTCCAGGATGGTCAATCTGTTAACAGTGGGGGAGTCCACCCACGAGAAGGCGAATTTGGGGGGCCCGGTGATGCCCAGAAGATCGCCTTCGGAGTCCAGCAGTTGCGCGAAACCTCTCACCGACGGCACCGCCACTTGCACTCCGGGGACAGAAGCGATTTGATCCAATACTGCTTCGTCAAAGGAGGGGACATTTTCTCCCTGCTGGGCGAAATCGGAGACCTCGGCCTCGACCTGTACGTCCACGCCGGCGTAGGCGTCCCCGAACAGTTTGTCGAAACCGTCTTGGATGGTGTCGGTGAACACAAAACTGCCCACCACGAACGCCACCCCCAGCACGATTGATAAAGCGGTGAGGGTCAGCCGCAGCTTGTGCCCCCACATCGCTTTGACCGCAGCGCGGAGCATCTAGTCGCCCTGAGACTTCAGATAGTCGAAGATAGCTTCGGCGTTGGGATCAGCCATTTGGTCCGTGATCTTTCCGTCTTCGAGGAAGACCACCTGGTCGGCGTAGGCGGCGACGGTGGGATCATGGGTGACCATCACCACCGTCTGTCCGATCTCATCCACCGCCTCTCTGATAAAGCCCAACAGTTCGTCAGAGGCCCGAGAGTCGAGGTTGCCGGTGGGCTCATCGGCGCAAACGATGATGGGACGCGAGATCAGCGCCCGGGCCACGGCCACCCGTTGCTGCTGTCCACCGGACAGTTGGCTAGGAAGGTGGGTGAGGCGGTCGTCAAGGCCCAGCGTCTGCACAATCTGGTCGAACCAGTCCCGCTCCACGTCCTGTCGGGCGATAGAGAGCGGCAGCAGAATGTTCTCCTCGGCGTCAAGAGTGGGAATCAAGTTGAAGGTTTGGAACACAAAGCCCACCTTCTCTCGCCGGAGAAGCGTCAGATCACGATCCTTGAGGGTGGAGAGCGCGGTCCCGTCGATGAACACCTCGCCGCCCTCCAGGGTGTCCAATCCGGCCAATGTGTGCAAAAGAGTTGACTTGCCCGATCCGGAAGGGCCCATGATGGCGGTGAACTGGCCCCGTTCGATCCGAAGCGAAACCCCCCTAAGTGCCCTGACGGCGGTTTCTCCCTCTCCGTAGATCTTGACGCCGTCAACCATCCGAACGGCGGGCTCGCCGTGTTGGTTTGATGACATGATTGGCATTCTTGCCGGATGGCGACTCTATTTGAAATCGCCTCAGGTGCGGGCTAGGAGACGGGTTCCCGCCTATGGTTGGAGAGCAATTCGACGAGATGATCGGCCACTGACATCACATGGTGAGTGATCATCTGATAGAGCTGTTCTTTCTCGCCGGCCAGGAAGGCGCTCATGATTGACTCGTGTTCCTGGTAGCCCCGGAAGGCGTAGTCCGGTGCTTCTTTCACGAAGTCGTCGGGAACGAAAGCGGTTACCCGTTTGAGAGCGGTAATGATCGGGTTGGAGTGCGACATGCGGTTGAGTTGGCGATGAAAGCGACCATTCAACTCCGCGCTCTTGGGCAAGTCGCCGTTCTTGACCGCTTTGCCCATCTCGTCATGGATGTTCTGCAGCCGGTTGCGTTCATCGGGTGTCCCCCTGGTTGTGGCTCGCACCGCCGCCAAGGCGTGAAGATGGGCGTTCACTTCGAACGCATCGAGAATGTCCTCCAAAGTGATGTCGGCCACCACCGCGTCTCGATTGTTGGGGCGAGTGGCCAAGCCGTCCATCACCAGCATGTTGATGGCGTCTCTGACCGGCATGCGGCTGGTCCCGAACCGCTCGCACAAGTCCTGCTGGGTGAGGGGAGTGCCGGGATTGAGGTGTCCGAACAGGATTTGCCGACGCAACTCCTGGGATATCTGCAGGCCGAGTGAGGTTCTTCGAAGTGTGGTCTGTCCGGATGCCATAGAGCGCTCGCCAGATTATACCGACCCTGCCAAGCGGCGCCCGAGGGGGCGCTGATCCGGGTTGGAGGGCCCGTCCGGGCTGCCGGGCTGGCCTACACCTTCGGCGGAGGCTCGTAGTGGGCGGACGTCGCCTCCCCTGCGATGATGTTCACCGCCCAAATCGATCCCTTCTTACAGAAGTAGATAGGGTCTGACAGTTCCGTTCCGGCGTCGGCCAGCGCGAAGATGGTGGAGGGGATTACATCTCCGTGGCTGGAGAGCGCAGCGTTGCAGTTCGAGAGTTCATCGAGAAGTTGTAAGGTGGCGTGCCCGCCTCCCCCCTCGGCCAGCGCCGGATGCGCCTCGACAGGGATTCCCAACTTCTCTCCCAGCGGCTCGAGGGTCTGCATGCACCGCACATAGGGGCTCGACAGCAGCCGTTCTATCCCTTCGGGAGCCAGGCGATCGGCCAAGGCGTGCGCTTGCCGCCAGCCCTTCTTGGTGAGAGGCCGGATGTAGTCGGGGTCGGTCCAGCGCTGTCGACTTCCCGCGGCCGCGTGGCGAACCACGAATAGGGTCTTGGCCGATCCCAAGATCTGGTAGTCGGTGTCTTTCACAAGCCGACGGTCGTGGGTGTAGGTGAGCAGTCCGACTTCTGAGAGGGAAATCCATCGGATGGCGTCCACTTCCGATCCGGGTTGAAAGCCCGTGTGTGACCAGGACGTCATGGCGTAGTAATCGACCTGTTTCCACATGTCCCCGTACATGTATTCGTGCCGTCCGAGTCGAGCGATCACCCGGCACCGGTAGCTGGTCTCCTCCCACACCTCCCGAATGGCCGTGGTCTGCCAGTTCTCTCCAGGGTCGCTTTTCCCCTTGGGCAGCGACCAGTCGTCGTAGCGGGGACGGTGCACCACCAACACCTCGGGCTCCCCCTGGGGGGAGAATCGGAACACCACTCCGCCCGCCGCTCGGATCGTGCCGTTCATGACGGATGCTCCAAGCCCAGGCGTTCCAGCACGATTCGAGCGGCCTCCTCGACGGTGGACACGCAGATCATCACTTTCGGATCGGCGCCAAACTGCGCAACCATCAACTCCGCCAATCTCATGAATCTCTCTCCCACCGCCACATGCGGCTTGCGTTGTGCTGGTGGAGACAGAGATGCTCCCCTCCAGGCTTCGGCGAATTCGACGATGGTGCCAATGCTGCCGGGAAGAGTAATAGTGGCCGAGGCCAGTTCCAACAGATATCGGTCGCGCTCGTAAATGTCGTGAGCAGGGATCTCGGTGCGGACGAAGCGGTTTGGGCCTGCCCGGTGGGAGAACAAGTGAGGAGCAGTCACTCCGATCACCTCTGCTCCGCCTGCGGCCGCTCCCTCCGACACCGCCTCCATGGTGCCTCCATAACCTCCGGTTGCGACTCGGGCACCCGCTTCCGCCAATATCTGTCCCAGTCGGCGGGCTGCTTCCCAGCCGGGCTGGTCGGGCTTGAGAGCCGAGGCGCCGAACACCGTGACGACCGGGGATTCACCCATCAGTCAGCCAGGGCCCGCATAATGCCGGCGGTCACATCGGGCACGGCCAACACCCCGTAGGACTCGAATGCGAAGGGCGGAAGCGGCGCATCGAAGCCGGTGACCCTCACCACCGGCGCGGCCAGGTCGTAAATGGCCTCCTCGGCCACCGTGGCGGAGATCTCGGCCGCCATCCCGGCGGTGTGGGGCGGCTCCTGCACAATCACCAAACGTCCGGTGCGGCTCACCGAAGAGAGCACTGCATCTCTGTCCCACGGGTAGAGGGTGCGAAGATCGATCACCTCCACCGAAGCCTCGGCCTCCATCTGGGCGGCGGCTCGAAGCGCCACCGGGACCATCCCACCGTAGGTGACGACCGTCACGTCGGTGCCCACTCGCCGGGTGGCGGCCCGGCCGAGGGGTATGGTGTAATAACTGCTGGGGACCGATTCCCGGCCCGCCCGGTAGAGCACCTTGGGCTCGGCGAAGATCACCGGGTCCGGAGAGTCGATGGCCGCCGCCAACAGACCCTTGGCGTCGGTGGGCGTGGAGGGACAAACCACCACCATCCCGGGGAGGTGACAGAAAAGCGCCTCGGGACTTTCGTTGTGGAACTCGTGCGCGTTTATGCCTCCACCGTTGGGGAAACGCACCACCATGGGCAGGTCCAGCCCGCCCTGGGTGCGGTAGCGCATGCGGGAGAGATGGGTGGCGATCTGCTCGAAGCAGTTGTAAAGGAAGCCGTCGAACTGGATCTCCACAATGGGCCGAGCGCCAGCGATGGCCATTCCGATGGCGGCGCCAACGATTCCCGTCTCGGACAGCGGGGTGTCGATCACCCGCTCGGCGCCGTATTTGATCTGCAGGTCCTCGGTGATGCGGAATACCCCGCCGGTACGTCCCACGTCCTCGCCCAGGATGATCGCCTCGGGATAGCGGTCCATCGCCTCGCCCAAAGCGGCGTTGATCGCCTGGGCCATGTTCCAATGCTCCGACGGCTCGGGATCGGGAGGCGAGTCTTCTCCGATTGGCCAGATCATCGCTGAGAGGTCACTGAGCGGCCGATCGTGCGCCTTTTGGGAATTGTGGAACTGGTCGGCCAGAGCCGCGGGAATGCGCTTGTATACTTGAGTTATCGCCCGGCCTCTGTAGGGGAGAGGCCGGGCTTCGAGTTCCTCCATGACCTCGTCTATGGCCGTTTTGATCCCGGCGATGGCCTCCTCCTCGAGACGGTTGTCCCACAGGCCGGTGTTCTCCAGATGAAGGCGCATGCGGATCAGGGGGTCCAGCGTCCGCCAAGAGGCTTCTTCTTCAGCGGACCGGTAGCGTCGGGGGTCGTCGGCGGTGGCATGGGGACCGAACCGATAGCTGACCGCCTCGATCAGGGTGGGGCCCCTACCGTCTCGGGCCCGTTGGGCGGCTTTGCTCACTGCAGAATGGACAGCCAGCGCATCCATGCCGTCCACCCGGACGCCGGGAAAGCCGTAAGCAATGGCTTTTTGCGAGATGGTCTCCGCCGCAGTCTGGGAGCGGAAGGGCAAAGAGATGGCGTACTGATTATTGGAGCAGATGAAGACCACCGGCAGATTCCACACCCCGGCGAAGTTCATGCCGGAATGGAAGTCGGAAGCCGAGGTGGCGCCATCACCGAAGTAGACGGCGGTTACGCCTTTGTCGCCACGCAGCTGTGCGTAGTAGGCGCGTCCCACGGCGTGGGGGAGATGAGTTGCGATGGGAATGGTGTAGAGGCCGACTCCGAGGCGGCGGACATCCCAGTTGGCGTAACCATGACCCCGGTAGAACTCCATAAGTGTCTTTAGGGGTAGTCCCTTGGCGAGCACCGCGGAGTGCTCCCGGTAGGAGGGGAAAACCCAATCCTCGGGTTGAAGAGCCAGCGCCGATCCAACAGATATCGCCTCTTGGCCCTCCATGGGGGCAAAGGTTCCCATCCGGCCCTGTCTTTGCATGGCGATCATGCGACGGTCCAACGTCCGCCCAGCCACCATCTCGGCATAGAGACGTTTAAGAAGCTCGGGCGAGTAGCTCGCGGCCACCTCGGGCAGGGCTACAGCCCCATCGGATCGAAGAACCTGGTACATCGTGTCGGCTATGGCAGAGATATTACAAGCCCGGGGAACCAATGCCCTTTTGGCAGGGGCTGGCTTGGGATGGTGGGGAGGAAGGACGGGTCTCGACATCGGGTCCGGGCCCCGACAACAAACCGCAGGCTGCTACCTGAACAGTCGGATGCATCCCAGCCTGAGATGCATCCATTTTCTCCCCCCCGATAATTGTTCTTGGCGGCCGGGGAGGGGGGGGCTGATGGTACATTTGTTGGTTGTGATTGAGGAAACGACGAGTCTGGCGCCAACTGTTGGTGATGCTCGTCGGGTGGCGGAGGGGCTGCTTGGGGCTCGCTATGTTGACGCGACATGAGCGAGTGCGATAGGAATGACCTAGATAGGCGTAGGCGTTGCGCCGTCTCTGGTGAACCCTTGTTTTCCACGGAAAAACTGGGTGAGATGCTGGATGCGGCTCATAATCCCTCCGACACCCAGATAGGGCGGCGTCCCACTCAACGGGAAGTTTCCGACTTGGACACGGCCTTCGATGCGTTGTTTCTTCGGCTTTCTGTGGAGGAACAGGTCAAATATTTGTGTTCTGTCCCTGTTAGAGATGCGGCTATCAAACTAGATCAAATGGTTCCCGAAGATAGGAGTGACATCCTCGTGAGAGGAGGTGGTGGCGAAGGCGCCACTGGGAGAAGAACCTGAGCGGAGGAAGGCCCCCACCTGTCCTCCGGCATTGAGAGCATCTCCCCAAGCAGGTGGTGATTAGGGGGCGCGGAAGCGTTGTAGCCGAGATAAACCTCTCTCATGATGTTGGTCCGACTTCCATCTTCAGCATATTGCCGTCCCGGTGTGACAAAGCGATGCCTTTCGAGCACTTTCAATGGCTGAGGGTTTCAAACGTCGGCTCCGGTTGAAAGGCCCGGGGTAGCTTCTAAGAAGATGGCACGCCGGGGCTAACCCGGACAGTGAATGGTCCCGGGCCGCTGGTCGGCCCCGGAAAGGGGCAGTTTTCGGCGTTCCCTACGGTGCTATTGTGGGCTGGCGTGTCGGGTCTGTTGGCGTTTCATGCTCATCCTGATGATGAGGTGCTGTCCACTGGTGGTGTGCTGAGCAAGTATGCAGAGGCGGGAGAGCAGGTGGTGGTGGTGACCGCTACCGACGGCGCCGAGGGGGAGGTCCACAACTATGGCAACCCCGAGGAGATTGCCGCTCGGCTGGTGGAGGTGAGAGCGGCCGAGTTGGCCGAGGCGCTCTCCATCCTGGGGGTGGAGCATCATTCTTTCCTGGGCTACCGCGACTCGGGGATGATGGGAACCGAAGCCAATTCCCATCCCGATTGCTTCTGGCAGGCCGATTTCATGGAGGCAGTTGCCCGGCTGGTGAGATTGATTCGCCGTTACCGGCCGGAGGTGATGACCGTCTATGATTCCTTCGGCGGATACGGCCACCCCGATCACATCAATGTCCACCGCGTGGGAACGGCCGCCTTCTTCGGCGCCTCCGATCTGGGGCGTTTTCCCCTGGAGGACGGTGAGGAGTTGTGGGAGCCGATCAAACTCTATTGGTCGGTGTGGCCCAGGAGCAGGATCGTCAACTATGCCAAGCTCCAGTTCGCCCGCGGAGATATGACCGAGGAAGAATTCGAGCGGGCCCATCATGCCGGAACTCCCGATGAGGATGTCACCTGCACGGTGGATGTCGGCGAACGGGTATCCGTCAAAATGGCGGCGCTGAAAGCCCATCGCAGCCAAGTCCCCGCCGACTGGTCGTGGATGTCGGTGCCCGAGGATCTCTTGCCCGAGATAGTGGGAAGGGAGACCTTTCTGCGGATATTCAGCAGAGTTGAATGCCCATATCGGGAGGATGATCTGTTCACCGGATGCGGAGAGCGTCCCGCCTAGGCGTTGGTATGGCTTCTTCCACCTCTGCGGCTGCTCGATGGAAAGCGGAGTTGGAGGCTTGGGCCATTCCCAACCGGCTATTGGAGCAGGCGGAGGAGTCGCCCTACGGTTGGCCGGCCGAGTTGTGGAGGCGTCGCACCCAGGAAAGCCGCTCCCGGCAGGAGAGCACTCCCACCACTTCGGTGGTATCGGAAATGCTGGGCGCCGACGGGACGCTGATCGATGTGGGAGCGGGGACCGGTCGAAGTTGTCTTCCCTTTGCCCGAGCTGGACACCGGGTGACGGCCGTGGAAAAGAATCCCGGTATGGCCGCCGGTCTGTTGGAGGAGGTGCGCTCGGAAGGATTGGATGTGGAAGTGGTGGTTGGCGCCTTCCCGGAGGCAGCGGATAAGGCGCCGATGGCCGATGTGGTGTTGTCGAGCCATGTTGTGTACGACGTGCCGAAGATCGCTCCCTTCATCAGGGCCCTGGGCCACCACTGCCGCCGGGGAGCGGTGGTGGAGATGACCGACGTCCACCCCTGGACAAAAATGAATTACCTGTATCGGGCCATCCATGACCTGGACCGCCCCGAAGGTCCCTCGGTGGAGCACCTCGTGGAGATCATCGTGGGCGAGTTGGGCGCCGAGGTGGGGGTGGTGCGATGGGAACGTGCTCCCGACCTGTGGTTTCTGACCTGGGAAGAGATTGTGGATTACTACGGAAAGAGAGTGGTGGTTCCCCGAGCCAGACGGGGCGAACTTCGTCCGCTTCTGGAGGAACATGTGGTGGAGAGGAACGACCGCCTCTATGTCGATGAAGGCCCGCGTTCGTTCGCCACCCTCTGGTGGTCTTCGGATACCTGAGCCGCTATTGGGTGGTGATGGCTCACCAGATATTGCCATAATCAGGGATGTGAAAGACCAGACTCTTCCGGTGGATGTCCCGTCCGGCGCGCCTCGGGCCTCGGAGTCCAATGCGCGGCTGGAGGAGGCTCGGCACGCCCTCGGGGAGCTGAGGGAGGCCGAGCCCGTCGAGGCGCTGGGCACTGCTGAGCGGTTGGCGGACCTGTTGGAGGAGTTGTTGGAGGGAGGGAGGGGAGGACAAGCTGAATCGGCGACGGCTCGACCATGAACTGGTGGAGAGAGGGCAAGCGGAAAGTCGCACTGAAGCGCAGCGTTTGATCACTGCGGGCGAGGTGCGAGTGGAAGGGGTACTCTCCCCGCGGCCCGCCACTTTGGTGGCGACGGCTACCCCCATCGTGGTCAGCCCTGCCGGCCCTCGCTTTGTCTCCCGCGGGGGAGACAAGCTCGATCACGTTTTGGAGACGCTGGGGGTGGACCCCGAGGGAAGGCGGTGCATGGATGTGGGCGCCTCAACGGGAGGTTTCACCGATGTCCTATTGCAGCGAGGCGCCCGGTGGGTAACTGCTGTGGATGTGGGTTACGGGCAGCTTCATCCGCGGCTCGCCCAGGATCCCCGGGTGGAGGTGAGGGATCGGACCAACTTTCGTCAGGTGGAGGCTTCGGATGTGGGGCTCTTCGATATTCTGGTGGCCGACCTATCCTTCATCTCGTTGTGTACGGTGGCTGACCGGTTGAGTGCTTTGGCCTTGGAGGGAGCAGATTGTTTGACTCTCGTGAAGCCACAGTTCGAGGCAGGACGCCGCCTAGTCGGCAAAAGAGGAGTGGTCAAAGATCCAATGGTCCATTCTCAGGTGATCCGCAAGGTGGGGGAGTGTCTGCACCAGGTAGGATTGGGTCCCCGGCGAGTGGTGGCTTCCCCGCTTCGGGGCGCCAAGTCGGGAAACCGGGAGTTTTTCATCTGGTCGGTGAAAGGAGCAGCGCAAGCCTCGGGATGGGAGGAGCAATGAGAATCGGAGTGGTGCCCAACCGGGTGCGAAAAAGGGCTCTGGATTTCACCGACCAGCTGGTGGCCGAAGCACTCCGTCGTGGTTGGCAGGTGTGGGTAGATGGCCAGGAGGGGGAGGATCTCGCTCCTGATCTGCATTTGGACATGTTGATCGCCACCGGCGGAGACGGCACCATGCTGCGAACGGTAAAACTGGGGCTGGAGGCGGATCGGCCGGTGCTGGGCTTCAATCTGGGGACGATCGGATTCTTGGCGGCTGCTGATCCTCATCTAATGGTTGAAACGCTCGACCTGTTGGAGGAGGGAACCTATCGGTTAATCCCTCGGATGACGGTGATCGCCGAACTGAACGGGCTCACCGATGTGGGCGTGAACGATGTGGTGGTGGAAAAAATCGACAGCCAGCGGCTGGTCGAATTGGAAGTGGAGGTGGACTCGGAGCCGATGATCTCCTATCGGGCTGACGGGCTGGTGATTTCCACGCCCACCGGCTCCACCGCCTACAGCTTTTCGGCGGGGGGTCCGCTCTTGGACAACCGGGTGGATGCCCTGGTGATGACCCCGGTCGCTCCCCATTCACTGTTCTCCCGTTCGCTGGTGCTCTCTCCCGATTCGGTGATCCGCTGTCGGGTGACCCGTGATCGGCCGGTGCAGGTGTCGGTGGATGGCCGAAACACCGCTTCTTTGGGTATGGGTGACGAGGTGGTGGTGCGCCGAGGGCCGCGCCCGGCGATGTTCGTGGCGCTGAAGGAGATCGGGTTTGCCGCCATGGTAACCGAGCGGTTCGGACTGTGAGCAGATGCTCGACGAACTGATCGTCAAGAACCTGGGGGTGATAGAAGGGGCGGAGTTGAGGCCCGGTCTGGGACTGGTGGTGATAACCGGGGAAACCGGCACGGGGAAGACTCTGCTACTGGGCGCCCTGCGACTGCTGATCGGCGGCGCCGCCGATTCCAAGGCGGTGGGGCCGTTTGGAGAAGAAGCGGTGGCGGGTGGCCGGTGGATCGTGGATGGGAAGGAAGTGGCTGTCACCCGCCGGGTGCCCAAGCAGGGGAGAAGCCGGGGGTATCTGGACGGCATGGTGGCGTCGACGGCCTCTCTTTCCCAGGCGGTGGGTGACTTGGTGGAGATCATCGGCCAGCAGGACCATCTCCGCCTGCGACGCTCCGGGCAGGTGCGGGAGATACTGGACGCAACTTTGGACGAGCTGGGAAAACAGGCTTATGCTTCCTATCGGGAGAGATGGGAAGAAAAGCGCCGGTTGGAGGGGATGCGCTCCGCTCTGGGCGGGGGTCGGGCGGCTTTGGAGCGCGAATTGGACATGGTCTCTTTTCAGGCTGACGAGATTGAGGCGGCGGGGTTTTCTCCCGATGAGGACCAGCGGCTGATAGTTGAGGTTCGCCGTTTTCGCAATCGGGAGGCTCTGCGGGGGCATCTGGGTAGGGCGGGTGAAGGGTTGGCGGCGGCTCAGGAGGCCTGGTCGGGGACCTCGGGCGAATTGAACGCCGCTCTGGCGTTCGATCCGGGATTGGAAGGGGTGATGTCGGTGGTCGATTCGGTGGAGCGTCTAATGGGGGAGGCCACATATCAAATGGAGGACGCCGCTGAGGGTTTGGATGCCGATTTCGGGACGCTGGAGGAGTTGGAGCAGCGCTTGGCCCGGTTGGGTAATCTGCGCCGAAAGTATGGGTCCACCTTGGCCGAGGTGTTGGAATTCGGCGCCAGGGCGGCTCGTCGGCGTGATGAGATCCAAGAGTTGCTGGTCACCGCCGATGATCTTGAGGATGATCTGGCTGACGCTGAACGAGAGGTTACCCGATGGGGCGAGGCCTTGTCGGAGGCACGACGGAGAGCGGCCCGTGAGCTGGCCGGGACCGCCCTGCAGCATCTTCAAGAGTTGGGCTTTGGCCGACCTGTCCTGCGCTTTGAGATTTCGGGGGGTCCGGCGAGTTCGAACGGATGTGACCGGGTTCGCTTGCTGTTCTCCTCTGACGAGCGGTTGGCGCCCGGCGAGGTCGGGCGGGTCGCCTCGGGAGGAGAGTTGAGCAGACTGGTGCTGGCTTTAAGGCTGGCGGCGGGAAGTGGGACCGCTACCACGATGGTCTTCGACGAGGTGGACGCCGGGCTGGGAGGCGCGGCGGCTTTGTCCTTGGGCCGCAAGCTGGCGGCGGTCTCCAAGGGCGCGCAGGTGTTGTGCGTAACCCACCTGGCTTCGGTGGCGGCTTTCGCCGATCAGCACTGGGTGATCGAACGCCAGGGAGCCTCGGCATCGGTGAGGCTGGTTAGCGGAGAGGGCAGGGTGGCGGAACTGACCCGGATGATGTCGGGCGATCCCGACAGCGTGTCGGGACGAAGCGCCGCTCGGGAACTGTTGGGGACCGCCACCTCAAGATCGTAATTCCTGCTGCGATCCCTAGCTTTCCGTGTTTCCCGTCTGTCATGGGACGAAACGCACATCGTTGGGCGGGGGAATTGTTTTGGTATGACCCCAGCAGGCGATGCTCTGGTCGGCACGCACCCCGCAGGAGTGCTGCCATCCGGTGGCCATAGCGATGAACTTGCCATCTGGCGGACTGGCCTGTCCAACCGAGTTGTATCCCCAGCAGTCGATGGTGTTGTCGGTTCGGATGCCGCAGGCATGGCGCGATCCAGCGCCGATGGCGATGAACTCTCCTGGTGGTGGATCGAAGAAGCGATGGATGCGCCCCCAGCAGGTGATGGTGAGGTCGTTGCGCAATCCACAGGAGTAGTCTCAACTGGCGGCGATGGTAAGGAACTTGCCAGAGGGCGGGTCGGTCTGTCCGAAGTCGTTTCGGCCCCAGCAGAAGATGGTCCGGTCGTTGCGCAATCCACAGGTGTGAGCTTCCCCGGCCGCCAGGGCAATGAAGGTTTCATCTGGTGGGTCGGCTTGGCCGGACTTGTTCCATCCGAAGCAGTTGACGGTGAGATCGTTGCGGAGCAGGCAGGCGTGGTACCCACCGGCAGCCATTGAGCTGAAATCTCCCTCCGGCGGAGTGTCACCACTCAAAGAGCCCCAGCAGTCGGGGGTGTTGTCGGAGCGCAATCCACAGGTGTAGTACCAACCAGCGGCGATGGTGGTGAACTTCCCTTCCGGCGGAGTGCCCTGAGCGGAGATGTTTTGGCCCCAGCAGATGATTGTCCGACTGCTGCCCAAGGCGCAGGTGTAATCCCAGCCGGCAGTGACGGCGGTAAACGCCCCGTCGGGTGGATCGGCCTGGCCCTCGTCATTGTTTCCCCAGCAGGTGATAGTCCGGTCGGTGCGGATGCCGCAGGAGTGGTCGATACCGGTGGCGATGGCGGTGTACTTTCCCAGCAGGCGAGAGTGAGGTCAGTGCGGATGCCGCAGCTATGCACTGCTCCCGCTGCCACCGCGGTGAACTCTCCCTGTGGTGAGATTGCCTGACCGTACGTGTTGTTTCCCCAGCAGGTGATGGTGCGGATGCCGCAGGCATGGGTGGTTCCAGATGCCAAAGCGGGGAACTGTCCGCTGGGGGGTTCGATCTGCCCGTGCGTATTGTCACCCCAATAGTTGACGGTGCGATTGGCCTGGATGCCGCACGAAGAAAACCAACCGGTGGCCAAGGCGGTGAACTCTCCCGGTGGTGTGGTGGTCTGACCGTACGTGTTGCTTCCCCAGCATGAGGCGGTTTGATCGGTGCGGATACCGCAAGGGTGATAGTCGCCGGAGGCGATAGAAGTGAACTCGCCAACTGGTGGCGTGGCTTGGTCGTCGTAGTCGTTGCCCCAGCAGGTGATGGAACGGTCGGTCAATAGTGCGCACGCATGGAATGAACCGGCTGAGACTGAGGTGAAACTGCCCTCCGGCGTCTGAGACGGGTTGCGGTCAAGGGCTCGGGTGAGGAAGGTGACCATCTGGGCGCGGGTGGTGTCTTGTGAAGGGCAGTAGAGAGCCGGTTCGGTGGCGCATCCGATGGTGATTTCGGCTGTGGCCAAGGCGTTGATGTCTGTTTCGTGGGTGTTGCCCGCGGTATCGGTGAACTGGTTTGAGGGTCCCTGGGGAAGCTGGAAGGCGCGGACCAAGAACGACGCCATCTGCGCGCGTGTAACGGGCTCCTCGGTGGGGCAGTACCTCGCTGGTTGGGCGGCGCAGCCTCGGGTGATGCCCAGGTCGGCGAGACGCTCGACATAGGTCATCCACCACTGGTCGTTGTCCACGTCGGCAAACCGGCTGGCTTCCACTGCCGTGGGTTCGGTCTTGTCGATTACGCGGACCAGCCACACGGCCATCACCCACCGTTGGATGGGTTCTGTTGGGCAGAACTCTCCGGGGGCGCATTCGGTTCCCTCCAGGATTCCTTGTTCAGCGAGTCGCTCCACAGCCGGTCGGTGAGATCCCGCCTCTTCGATATCCGAAAACTGCTCCCCGTTGGCGGCCCCAACCGGACCCACCGGGACCATCGTCTGCGCGGCGGTAGCCACCACCACTCATCAGAAGCAGGCCAACCCGGCGGCGAGCCGCCCCCCATGGGAAGGAGAAGTAGTTCTTCAGGATCTTTGTTAATGCTGGCAACCTGCACCTCAAACTACCAGAAATCAGACTCCTTCGCCGTTCGACCCAGAATCAGCCAGGCGGGGTTTGTGGAGACAGGTGATCCCCGACGGTAGGAGTCTCTTGGAGGCAAAAACGCCTATTCTGAAGGGGATGAGCTTTGTACTAGTTAAAAACGACCCGCCGGTTACCCGCATCGTTCTCAATCAGGCCAGTCGCCGTAATCCTTTGGGGATGCAGACCATGCGACAAGTGATCGAAGCGCTCAACAGCCTCGACTCCGACTGCCAGGCGGTGGTGATCGCCGGCGAGGGACCGGTCTTCTCGGCCGGACATGATTTGAAAGAAATGATCGATCCCGCTCCCGGATTTGTAGAGGAACTGTTCGACATCTGCACCGAGATGATGCTCACTATCCACCGCATTCCCCAGCCGGTGGTGGCTCGAGTGCATGGACCGGCTTATGCAGCCGGGTGCCAACTGGTGGCCTCCTGCGATTTGGCGGTGGCGGTGGATACCGCCACCTTCGCCACCCCGGGAGTGAAGATCGGCCTGTTCTGCTCCACCCCCATGGTGCCCCTAAGCCGGGCGGTGGGACGAAAGAGAGCGCTTGAGATGCTGCTCACCGGCCAACCGATCGATGCCCTGACCGCCCGGGAATGGGGTCTGGTCAACCGAGTGGTGAGTCCGGCCGAGTTGGATGACACTGTGAACGCCTTGTTGGACCGCTTCACCGACTCCAGTCCGGCGGTGGTGGGGCTGGGCAAGGCCGCCTTCTACCAGCAGGTGGAGATGGCAGAAGAGGATGCCTACGAACATACCAAGAGAGTGATGGTGGCGAACGCGGCAATGAACGATGCCCAAGAGGGAATGGGCGCCTTCATCGAAAAACGGGTTCCGGTCTGGAGCAGCAGTTGAGCAGCCCGCCGCGGGTCGACGAGACCCTTCTTACTCCTCTTCTTTACCTGGAGCGCTCTGCCCAGGTATTCGGCGATAAGACCGCCATCGTCCACGGGTCACAGCGGATCACCTACCAGGAGATGGCCGACCACGCCACCCGGCTGGCCCGAGCGCTTCAGGCGTCGGGAATCGGACCTGGAGATCGGGTGGCCTATCTGTGTCCCAACATCCCCGAGATGCTCATCGCCCACTTCGGGGTGCCATTGGCAAAGGCGGTGCTGGTGGCAATCAACACCCGTCTTTCCGGTGCGGAGATCGCCTATATCCTGTCCCACTCCGGCGCCAAGATGCTGGTGGCGGATACCGAACTGCTCACCACCGCCGCGCCGCCTCTGGGCGACTGCTCGGACCTGGATGAAGTAATCACCATCGATGCATTGGGCATCCCCGGGCCAGCCGATTCCATTCCCTTTCAGGAGTTTCTGGAGCGAGGCAGCAACGATCCCCTGCCGTGGCGCACCGACGACGAGTTCCGGACCATCTCCATCAACTACACGTCGGGGACGACCGGCCGCCCCAAAGGAGTGATGTACACCCATCGGGGGGCCTATCTGAACGCCATGTGTGAGGTGGTGCACTCCGGGTTCGATAGCGATTCGGTGTATCTGTGGACCCTTCCCATGTTTCACTGCAACGGCTGGTGTACCACGTGGGCGGTGACCGGGGTGGGCGGATGCCATGTGTGCTTGCGGGCGGTGCGCCCCGACCGAATCTGGAGTCTCATCCAAAGTGAGGGGATCAGCCATCTCAACGGCGCGCCCACCGTGCTGGTGGGGATGGCCAACCATCCCGATGCCCGCCCCCTGGATGCTCCCCTGACGGTAACCACGGCTGGCGCTCCGCCCAGTCCGACGATCATCGGACAGATGGAGGAACTGGGCGCCAAGGTGGTGCATGTCTATGGTCTGACTGAGACCTACGGTCCCTACACGGTCTGTGAAGCCCAGGGGGACTGGGCCGCTAGGTCTTCGGAGGAGCGAGCGCGGCTCATGGCCCGTCAGGGAGTGGCGATGGTAGGCGCCGACCCGATCCGGGTGGTGGACGACCAGATGAATGACGTCCCCCGCGACGGAGAGACCATGGGCGAGGTGGTGATGCGGGGCAACATCGTCATGTCGGGCTATTTCGACAATCCCGCCGCCACCGAGGAAGCCTTCCGAGGCGGGTGGTTTCACTCTGGCGATCTGGCGGTTTGGCATCCCGACGGCTACATAGAGCTTCGGGACCGGGCCAAGGACATCATCATCTCCGGCGGCGAAAACATCTCCACTATTGAAGTCGAGCAAGCGGTGGTCAGCCACCCGGCGGTGCTGGAAGCCGCGGTGGTGGCTATGCCTCACGACTACTGGGGAGAGCGTCCCAAGGCGTTCGCGGTGTTGAAAGAGGGCCGAAGCGCCGAGCCAGAGGAGATCATCGCCCATGTTCGCGACTGTCTTGCCCATTTCAAGGCGCCCGATGTGGTGGAAATCGTGGAGGCTTTGCCCAAGACTTCCACAGGAAAGGTCCAAAAGTACGTGCTGAGGAACGCCCTGTGGGAGGGAAAAAGCAAGAAAATCAACTAATTTCTGGTATCTTGGCCTTCGTGTCCAGAAGAACAGAGCCCCGACCATGACCCGATACGTGTTCATCACCGGCGGGGTGGTATCCAGTCTCGGTAAGGGCATCACCGCCGCCTCTTTGGGGAGGTTGCTCAAGAGCCGGGGCCTGCAGGTGGTGATCCAAAAGCTCGACCCGTACATAAACGTGGACCCGGGCACCATGAACCCCTTCCAGCACGGGGAGGTGTTTGTCACCGACGACGGGGGAGAGACCGATCTGGACCTCGGTCACTACGAGCGGTTCACCGGCGAGCACCTGCGTCAGCTTTCCAACGTCACATCAGGGTCGGTCTACCTGGCGGTCATCAGAAAGGAACGCCGGGGCGCCTACCTGGGTGACACGGTGCAGGTTATTCCCCACATCACCAACGAGATCAAATCTCGCATCCGCCGGCTGGGTGAGGAGTCGAACGCCGATGTGGTGATCACCGAGGTGGGGGGCACGGTCGGCGACATAGAGAGCCTGCCATTCTTGGAGGCTATCCGCCAATTCGGCAAAGAGCTAGGTCATGACAACATCGCCTACATTCATGTCACACTGGCGCCCTTTCTGAAGACCTCCGAGGAGATGAAGACCAAGCCCACCCAGCATTCGGTTGCCGAGCTTCGTTCCAAGGGAATCGCCCCGGATGTGATCGTGGTCCGCTCCGAGTGGAACATTGATGAGGCCATCCGCCAAAAGATCAGTTTGTTCTGTGACGTGGCGCCGGAGGCGGTGATCAGCGCGGCGGATACCGACAACATCTACCGCATGCCGCTGGTTCTCAAGGAGGAGGGTTTGGACGAGGTGGTCTGCAAGCGTTTGTCTCTGCACACCCTGCCGCCGGCCTTGGACCGCTGGCGAGAGATGCTGGCCCGTATGGACTCGGCCACGGACCCGGTGCGGATAGGGATGGTCGGCAAATATGTGGACTTTCCCGATGCCTACGTTTCGGTGGTCGAGTCGCTTCGCCACGCCGCGGCGGGGGCGGGCCGCAAGCTGGAGATCGACTGGATTCTTTCGGAGAATCTCACCGGGATGCTGGTGCCGGGAGTGCTGTCCGATTTGGACGGGATCGTGGTACCGGGGGGCTTTGGGGGAAGAGGAATTGAAGGGAAGATCTCGGCGATTGCCTATGCTCGCCGGGCCGAGGTGCCTTTCCTGGGACTGTGCCTGGGTCTGCAGTGCGCGGTGATAGAGTTCGCCCGCAATCGGCTGAAGATGAGCCGCGCCAACAGCACCGAATTCGACGCTGACACACCCCATCCGGTGATCGACCTGATGAGCAGCCAAGAGGGAGTGGAGAACAAGGGCGGAACCATGCGACTGGGTCTTTACCCGGCCAGTCTCGCCAGTGGATCGTTGGTGCGGGAACTCTATGGGTCGGATCTGGTTTACGAGCGGCATCGGCATCGCTGGGAGGTAAACCCGCGCTACCGCAAAGCTCTGGTCGAAGGGGGGATGGTGTTGTCCGGGATGTCTCCCGACGGGGTGCTGGTGGAGTTCATCGAGCTACCCACCCATCCGTTCTTCGTTGGCACTCAGGCTCATCCCGAATTTCTATCCCGACCGGATAACCCTCATCCGCTGTTTGCCGGGTTTATCGAGAAAGCGGTGGTTCACCGCCGTCGACGGGAATCCGAGCAGGCCGCATTGGAGGAGTCTGCCTCCCGCCACCAGTGAGCTTTCGGCTGCTGGGCGTTCGCACCGTGGGTCGGGGGAGAATCCTCGACTATCAGCGTCTTCACCTATTGACCGAAGACGGCGCCGCGGTGGTCCGGGATGTGATCCGCCACCGGGGAGGGGTGGGGGTGCTGCCGGTGTGGGGAGCGGAGGTGACATTGATTCGTCAGTACCGGGCGGCTGTGGGAGAAGATGTTGTGGAGATTCCGGCCGGTAAGCTGGAGGAGGGCGAGTTGTCAGCGGTGGAGGCGGCCCGGCGGGAGCTTTGGGAGGAAACGGGTATTCGAGCCGAGCGACTGATCGGCCTGGGGGAGATTCTTCCCTCCCCGGGTTATACCGATGAGCGCATCACCCTATTTGCAGCCGACGGGCTCATCCAGGGGGAGCGAAGTCCCGACGGCGCGGAGGAGCGCAGCGCCCAGGTGATCCGGGTGAAGCTGAGCGAGGCTTTGGAGATGATCGAATCACAAGAGATCCGCGATGCCAAGACGGTGGTGGCGCTGCTGCGCTGGGCCGCCGGGAGGAGATCGGGCGCCTGACCGGTTGGCGCGCCACTTTCATTGTTCCCGCCGGTTGGTCCTATGACAGAAACTGGAAGAGGGTCATCAAGCCGCCCAGTCCCATACCACTGCCACGGTCATCCAGGCCATTGACCCCCGCAACTTGGAGATCTCTTCTCTAAGATCACTGATTTTGTCTTTCAGATCGTCAATTCTGTTGTTCAGATTGTCGCTTTGCCTACCGATCACTCCCCTCAAGTTGCGGTCCATCTTGGCCATTTCCGCCCGCAGGTCCGAGTCGAGCGTCTTCAGGTCCGCTTTGACCATATGCAGATCGGCATTGACCAACTTCAGATCTCCCTTGGTGGCGGGCGCCGAACAGTCTTCCTCAACAGACGGTATACCTATCGACATTGTTCCCTCTCCTAGCGTCTTGTGGCGTTGTCTCTGGTGGGACCTTGCCTTTTCAATATATTTCATGCGTCTGCGATCTGTGAAGCAATAACTTCCTTTCTTTCGCCAAATCCCCGGTCCGAATACACAAAAACACAGGACCGAGGCCCTGCCGCCCGCCGTTTAGAGGTCTCCGGCGCCTAAATCCGTGATCAGAGGCTTGTTCACCCCAATAATCAGATGGATGGGTACAGACTCTCACACCATGCTTGAGAACTATTTGACCTCCCTGGCCTACGAGCGGGGTTTGGCGGACAACACCCTTATGGCCTATCGGCGGGATCTGGGTCAGTACTTGCAGTTTGTGGGGGAAGGTCGGGTGGATGCCGCCCCGGTGGGGGCCTTTTTGGAGTGGCTCACCGAACTGGGACTCTCCCCGGGGTCTGTTGCCCGCAAGCTCGCCGCAGTGAAGGGGTTTCATCGCTTCTTGTGCGAGGAGGAAGGCGCCGAAGATGATCCGACCATCGGGATAACGGCGCCCAAACAACCCCGGCGTCTTCCCAAGGCGTTGAGCACCCATGAGGTGTTTGCTTTGTTGGAGACGCCGCAGTTGACCACGGTTGGGGGGCGCCGAGACGCCGCGTTACTGGAGTTTCTGTACAGCACCGGATGTCGGGTGAGCGAAGCGGTCGGTCTCGACCTTGGCCAACTCGACACAGAAGAGGGGATTGCGCTGGTTACCGGCAAGGGCTCCCGGCAGCGGGTGACGGTGTTGGGCGAAGCAGCCCGCCGGGCGGTGCGCCATTGGCTTGTGGACCGCCTGGAGCTTGCCAAAGGAGGAACCCAAGCGGTCTTCTTGAATCTGCGGGGCTCTCGGTTAACCAGAATCGGAGCTTGGGGAATCGTCAAAAAGGCGGCCGAGCGAGCCGGATTATCTACCGATCAGGTCTCACCCCACGTTATGCGACACTCCGCCGCCACCCATATGGTGGAGGGCGGGGCGGACCTGAGGGCTGTTCAGGAGATTCTTGGACATGCCAGTCTCGCCACCACCGAAGTTTATACCCGCATATCCCCCGGCTATTTGCAGGAGGTCTACCTACTATCACATCCTAGAAGCCGATGAGCGAGATTGATTTAACCCGAGCCAGGGCCACCCTGACTGCCGACCGCCACGGTCTGGTGCACCAACTCAATGAGTTGGGGGCCACCGAGACCGGAGAGTTGCGGGCCGGTCTCAATCAGGGCCACGGGTTTTCCGACGCACCGGCGATCACTGCCGAGCGAACCGAACGGATCGGAGTCATCCGGGCGCTCAAGAAGAAACTCGACGCGGTGGATCTGGCGCTATCGAGGGTGGAGAATGGTAAATACGGATCTTGCATGCGATGCTTCAAACTGATCGGCGCCGCCCGTTTGGATTTCCGCCCCGAGTCGGTTTATTGCGTTTCCTGCAAGTCGACTCGGAACTGAGGGGCGTTGCCGGGAACCTGGCCTCATCTGGCCAAGCGATTCTGGGAGGCCACCCGTTCGGCGCCGCTTGAGACCGCAGAACGGGTGTGGGTGGAGAGTTGGCTGACCGAAACCGAGTGGTCGGCCTTTGGTGAACAATCGGTGGCCGACCAGCGGCACGGGCATGACGCGGCCCGCGCGGTGCAGATAGCTCTGGGCGCCGACCCTAGCGCGGTTCGGGCGGCGCTGTTGCACGACATCGGAAAGCGACATGCGGGGTTGGGGTTGGTGGGCCGGGCGGTGGCGTCGGTGGCCATTCGACTGCGGTTGCCGCTTTGGAGGAGCGCTCGCCTATACCGCGATCATGGCCCGATCGGATCAGAGGAACTGTCTGGCTGGGGCGCCGAGCCTCTGGTGGTGGAGTTCGCCCGCTGTCATCACGGGGTCCGGCCCCCGGGAATCAAACGGCAGGTCTGGGATGCGTTGTGTGAAACCGATAAGCCCCACAAAGAGGCCGGTTTTTGATAGCATCCCGGTTGGTGACCACCAGCTATCACATCTCCACCGACGCCTATGAGGGGCCCATCGATCTGTTCTACGATTTGGTCGTCGCTGATCGAATAGACCCGTCCGAACTGAGCCTCTCCCGGTTGGTGGAGGGGTTTCTCACTGAGCTTGCCGAGGGAACCCCGGTGGAGTTGGAGCACATCAGCGAATTCGTACTGGTGCTGGCCTTGCTTTGTCGGCTGAAGGCCCGCAGGATGTTGGGTTCGGGTCGGGATCTGACCGAAGAGGAACCCATCGCCAATCCCGACCGTGAACTGTGGTTCAGGTTGGCCCATGTCACCTTCGCCGGCGTGATGGAGGAAATGGCCGAGCGGCTGAAGCGCCGGTCCGCCTGGAAAGCCCGGCAGGTAGGTCCCGACTGGTCAAAGATAGACACCACTCCCGATTTGGCGTTCAGGCTCGATTCGGAAAACCTGGTCGATCTGCTCACCGAGCTTCTGTCGCGGTCTCCATCCATTCCCGACCTCGATCATCTGGCCATGGATCTTCCCACCGTGGAAGAGGCGACGGCAGAGTTGTGGCGCATGATAGGGGAGGTGGGCGATTCCTCTTTTGGGGCTTTGGCGCTGCACTGCGCGGACCGGGTCGAACAGGCAGCCTGGTTCATGGGGCTCATGGAGTTGGTGCGGGAGGGGAAGGTGAGGGTATCCCAGTCGGCGGCCCAGAATTCCATCAGGGTTCGACGGAGCATGGCTGCGGCTTCGATGATGGCCGGGGCGGGTTTAGCGTGAGAGCCGCCGCCTTGGAGGCCATCTTATTCGTGGCGGAAGCGCCGGTATCGTCCCGGCGCCTTTGCGAGGTCCTGGCAATCGCCCCAAGCGAGGTGCAGTCGGAACTGGAGGCGCTGTCTCGCCGCCTCAATTCGCCCGACAGAGGCCTGTGTCTGGAGCAGGTGGCGGGGGGGTGGCGTCTTTATACCCGTCCCGAGTTGTCTGATTATGTGGAGGGATTCGTGGGTCGTGACCCGATCCGCAGGCTGTCACTTCCCGCTCAGGAGGTGTTGGCGGTGATCACCTATCGACAACCGGTGTCGAGAAACCAGATCAACGAAATCCGAGGGGTAGAGTCCACTTCGCCGCTGCGCACTCTGGAGAAGACCGGGTTGATCGAGGTGGTTGGACGACTCGCGGTTCCCGGCTCTGCCATTCTGTACGGAACCACCGAATTGTTGTTGGAGAAGCTGGGTTTGGGCAGCTTGGAGGAGTTGCCGCCATTATCGGATCGCGTACCCTCACCGGAGGTGGTGGATGACCTTGCCGCCGCGTCACTCCGCCCCGGATAGCCGGGTACGGCTGCAGAAGGCCATCTCCGCCGCCGGGTTGATGTCTCGGAGGGCGGCGGAGGTTCTTGTCGCACAGGGAAGGGTGACCATCGACGGGCGGCAGGCTCGGCTGGGTGATCGGGTTGACCCGGCCCGCTCGGTGGTGAAAGTGGACGGGGCGCCCATACCCCTGGCTCCCCATCTGATTACCTACCTGCTCAACAAACCGCTGTGGGTGATCTCCACCACTTCTGATCCCCACGCCTCGGAGAAGGTGGTGGATCTGGTGCCTGACCATCCCCGGGTGTGGCCGGTGGGAAGGCTTGACCGTCGCAGCGAAGGTCTGATCCTGTTGAGCAACGACGGCGAGTTGACCAACCTGGTCACCCACCCCCGCTATGGAGTCTCCAAGACCTACAGGGTGCTGGTGGAGGGCGTGCCCGGGCCGGCCACGGTCCGTCGGCTGACCAAGGGCGTGCAACTGGAGGACGGACCGGCCTGGGCGCTGCAGGCCCGGCTGGTGGATCGCACCGCACGGGAGGCGCAACTGGAATTGGTGATGGGCGAGGGGCGAAACCAGGAGATAAGGCGGATGATGGAGGCGATTGGTTATCCGGTCCGTCGGCTGGTGAGGGTGGCGATCGGACCACTTCGCGATGTGTCACTTCGTCCAGGAAGGTGGCGCAAGCTGTCAAGCCAGGAGGTGGCGGCGCTTTATCGGGCGGCGTCGGGGCAATAGGCTCGGCATGGTGGAGACAGACTTCCCCCCGTTAGTGGAAATAGCGGTGCGTAGACACCCGGTAGAGGGGGTGGTGCGGCCCCCCGGTTCCAAGAGCATCACCAACCGCGCCTTGGTGATCGCGTCTTTAGCCAAGGGAGGCGCCAGTCGTCTGGCGGGGCCGCTCGAGGCGGACGACACCGAGGTGATGCGAGAGGGCTTGCGGCAATTGGGAGTGTTGATCGACGATGTCGACGACCCCTGGCTGGTGTTGGGAACCGGCGGACAACTGTCTGCTCCCAGTGGGGTGCTGGACGTGGGAGCGTCGGGCACCACCGCCCGTTTCCTCACGGCGGTGGCCGCCCTGGCGCCCGGCCCGGTGAGGATCGACGGTACGAGGCGGATGAGAGAGCGGCCCATCGAAGACTTGACCGCGGCTTTGAGCGAAGCCGGAGTCCGGATCGAAACTTATGGGGGGTATTTTCCTGTGACAGTGCGGGGCGGCGGACTTTCGGGTGGACAGATCAGTGTGGATGTCTCCCGATCTTCCCAGTTCTTATCGGCGCTATTGATGGCGGCGCCCATGGCCGAGGAGGAGATGACCATCCACACCCGGGGTGAAATGGTTTCCGGTCCCTATGTGCAGACCACCCTGGATGTAATGCGGGCCTTCGGAGCCGAAGTGGAAGGCGATGCGGGCACCGTGTTTCGGGTGAATCCGGGCGGGTACCGGGCGTCGCACTTCGAGATAGAAGCCGATGCCTCGGCGGCGGTCTATCCGATGGCTGCGGCGGCCATCACCGGCGGCGTGGTGGGGATCGAGGGCCTTTGTTCCCGATCCACCCAGGCCGATATGGCGATAACGGAGGTCATGGAGGAGATGGGATGCTCGGTCCGCTGGTTGGGAGCCCGACTGGTGGTGGAGGGTCCCACGGAGGGAGCCCTGCAGGGAGTGGACCGGGATATGGGTGGCATGCCCGACGCGGTGCTGGGCCTGGCGGTGGTGTGTCTGTTCGCTGATGGACCCAGTCGACTGCGAAATCTGGGCACCTTGCGCCTCAAGGAGACCGACCGCCTGGCCGCCCTCTCCCGGGAACTGTCGAGGGCCGGGGCCGAGGCGGTGGTGGAGGGAGACGATCTGATCATCCGTCCCAAAAGGCTTCGCCCCGCCCGATTCCACACCTACGACGATCACCGCATGGCCATGTCGTTCGCGCTGGTGGGGCTACGCCAGTCCGGGGTGGAGATCTTGAACCCGGGGTGCGTAACCAAGACCTGGCCCGGCTTTTTCGCTATGTTGGACACACTGTGAGTATCGGTCAGGACGGGGGGTGGCTGGGGGTGGTCGCCATCGACGGCCCGGCGGCCGGCGGCAAGAGCACTTTGGCCCGGCGGGTGGCCTCGGAACTGGGGCTGGCGTGTCTGGACACTGGAGCTTTTTACCGGGCTGCGGCATTGGCAGTTCTTCGGTCGGGTGTTGACCCCGAAAATGAAACGGCGGCGGTGGAGGTGGTGCGCCGAGCGTCGATCGGTCAGGGGGAGGGGCGAACCTGCCTGGATGACCAGGATGTGGAGACCGAGATCAGGACCCCCCGGGTGACGGAGGCTACCAGCCGGGTGGCGGCGTTGCCGGGGGTGCGAAAGATTCTGGTGGAACGCCAACGCCTCTGGGTGCGGGATCGGGGAGGATCGGCGGTGGTGGAGGGACGGGACATCGGTTCGGTGGTTTTCCCCGATGCCCCGGTGAAGATCTACCTGACCGCATCCTCGGACGAGCGGGCCCGTCGTCGCACGGCCGAACTGGCCTCGGCGCCGGACGCCGGGCAGGTAGCCGAAAGCCTGGCCCGCCGGGACGAAAAGGACGCCGCCCGGGCTGTTTCACCCTTGCGTCGGATGCCCGATGCGGTGGTGCTCGATACCACCGCTCTCAGTCCTGACCAAGCAGCGGCGCAGGTTATGAAGATGATCGCAGCCCTTCGGGCAGCCAAATGAGGTTCTCGAGGCTGGCGGTTGGGTGTTTGGGCCAGATGGGGGCGAGAGGATCATGAGTCTGGTGCGTATCGTCGGGGCGATTGATCCCCATGTTCACCTGCGGGGGATGGAGTGGGCGCACAAGGGGGATTTCGCAACCGAGACCGCCGCTGCCCTGGCGGGAGGATACACGGCTGTTTTGGACATGCCCAACGCTCCTCCGCCCACCACCGACCGTTCCGGTCTGGAGCGCAAGCTGGCCGATCTGGCGGAAAACGCCCACTGTGATTACGGGGTATGGCTGGGCGCTCACCCCTCGGGGGTGAGAAGTGACGCAGAGTTGGCCCTTCTCTCCCGGGGGGTGTGCGGCATCAAGCTCTATTGCGGGCACACTACCGGAGGGCTGACCATCACCCCATCCCAGATGGATCACCAGGTCGTCTCCTGGCCGGGTCCGGGGGTGCTGGCCGCTCACGCCGAAGGGGAAATGGTGGGCAGGTTCCTGGCGTCGCTGGCCCGGCACGGAAAGAGAGGCCATCTTTGTCATATCGACACCGCCCGGGCGGTCTCCGAGGTGGCTGAACACAAGGGCCGGGGGACTCAAATAACGGCCGGGGTCTGCCCTCATCACCTGTTCTTCACCGACGGGGACCTTTCTGAACTGGGTCCCAAGGGGGTGATGAAACCACCTCTCGGCACCCCATCGGACCGAGAGGCGCTGTGGGAGGGGATACGGCAGAGGGTGATAGACGTGGTGGAGTCCGATCACGCCCCACACACCTGGGAAGAGAAACTGGGCGATCCCACACCCTTTGGAGTTCCGGGATTGGAGACCACCATTCCTGTCCTATTCACGGCGGTCCGGGAGGGGCGGCTCTCTTTGCAGCGAGCGGTCGAATTGGTCTCGGTTGCTCCCCGCCGCATTTTCGGTTTGGATCCCGACCCGGCCGAGACCTACACGCTGGTGGACACCGACGCCCACCGGATTGTCACATCCGATGGTCTCTACACTTCATGTGGCTGGACGCCGTTTTCGGGAATGCAAGTGCGGGCAGTGGTGAGAAGAGTGGTTATCCGGGGTAGGGTGGTTTTCGAGGACGGTGAAGTCTTGGCGCCGAAGGGATTCGGATCGAACCTATATGCCAACATCTATTGAACTCGCGGCCGGGGAGGCCATCTATCGGGTGCTGCGCCGTTTTCTTTTCGCCCGATCCGCCGACGAGGCGCACCGACTGATCATCAGGCGTTTGGGAGCTTTGGATCGGCGATCGGGCCTGTGCAGGGCCGCGGCCCGTTATCGGCTGCGGTCCGCTTCTCCCGCCCAGGTGGGCCGCGTCAGCCTGGAATCGCCGCTCATCTTGGCGGCCGGGCTGGTCAAGGGGGAGGGATTCGCCACCGAAGACGGGGCGATGCGGGCGGTGGAGGGGGGTCGCAACGTCATCCCGGGATGGCGATCGGTGGCAGCTCTCTTGGGACCGGTGGAGATGGGATCTTTCACCCCCTACCCGCGGTTGGGCAATACCGGACAGGTGCTGTGGCGGGATACAGCCAATCACAGCCTGCTTAACCGGGTGGGTCTTCGCAACCCGGGAGCCGCCGCGGCTTCGGCATTCTTGGCCGGGCGGTCGGATGATCTTCCCGATGTCTACGGGATCAGCCTGGCCTCCGACCCCGATCAGACCGATCCCATCCGCCGTAATGATGAGGTGGCCGAGGCGGCTCGTTTGTTTCACGAGGCTGGACTCCGCCCCGCTTGGACCACTGTGAACATCAGTTGCCCCAATGTGCCCCAGGGATATGAACATGCCGCTCTTCCCGAGGAGGTGAACCGCCTGTGCCGGGCGGTTCGCGGTGAACTGGCCGAAGAAACCGCCCTGTGGGTGAAGGTGGGCCCCGATGTGGGCGAGGGGCGATATGGCGCCATCGCCCAAGCGGCGGTGGAGGGGGGAGCCGAGGCGGTGGTTGCCACCAATACCGCGCCGGGCCAGCTTTCGGGGACTGAGATCGGAGTGGGGGTGGGGGGCGCCTCTCTTCACGCTCGGGCCCTCGCGGCGGTGCAGGAATTGGCATCGGCCCGTCGGCAACTGCGTCTGGATTTTGAGATAGTGGGTTGTGGGGGAGTGCTGGACGGTCCCAGTTTCCAGGACTTTCGTGCCCGGGGAGCGGCGGCGGTTCAGTATTGGAGCGCTTTGGTGTTTCGTGGACCGACCGCTCCGGCGCTGATCCTGTCGGAGTCACAAAAACTGCGATGACTTTGGCTCGAACATCTGCGGGGGCTCTGTTGGAGGCGGGGGTTCTGATCTTCGCTCCCGATGACCCCATCACCTTCGCTTCGGGGATCCGTTCTCCGGTGTACATGGATATCCGGCGGTTGATCGGGGATCCCCACGCCTGGCGGACGGTGATCGAAGGTATGGGAGAGAAGTTGACCGGATCGGGGTGGGATCCGCAGGTGGTGGCGGGAGTGACGGTGGGGGGCATTCCGCACAGTTCAGCCGTGGCATACGCCGCCGGATTGCCCTCCTGTTTCGTCCGCAAGGAAGCCAAGCGCCACGGCCGGGGAAGAGCAGTGGAGGGAGCGGATGTCGAAGCACGGCGGGTGGTGCTGGTGGAGGATGTGGTGACCACCGGAGGTTCCAGTTTGGAGGCGGTAGGCGCCCTTCAGAAGGCGGGGGCGGAAGTGACGGTCTGCATGGCGGTGGCCGGATACGGCTTCCCCGAGACCCTGGCCGCCTTCGCACAAGTGAGGGTGGAACTATGTTTTCTGGCGCCCTTCATGGAGTTGTTGGATGCCGCCGAGGAGAGAGGAGACTTCCCTTCGGGGGCAGTGGCGCAGGCGCGGCGATGGTGGTCAGACCCCCACGGTTGGGAGTCGGGGGTTTAGATGATCGGGTTCTCCGAACTTCTGGCCACCCGGATGGAATCGGCCGAAAGTCTGCTGTGTGTGGGATTGGACCCCGCCCCCGGGCTGGTGTCGGGGGAGGGGACCCGGGATGGGAGCGACCCGTTGTTCGAATGGGCGCGACGGGTTATCTCCCGGACCCATCGGTATGTGTGCGCTTTCAAACCCAACCTGGCCTTCTATGAGGCGAGGGGGTCGGCGGGAGTGGCCTCTTTGGAGAAGATCATGGAATACCTGGCGTCCCGGTATCCCGACATCCCGGTGATCGGAGACGCCAAACGCGCTGACATAGGGTCCACGAGTCAGGCCTACGCTCGGTTCCTGTTCGACCGGCTGGGGTTCCACGCGGTAACTCTGAACCCCTGGCTGGGGAGGGAAGCTCTCCGGCCCTTCCTGGACCGCGGGGAGCGGGGCTGTGTGATCCTGTGTCGTACCTCCAACCCGGGCGCTGACGATCTGCAAGCTCTGGAGGTGGAGGGAGAGCCGCTCTGGCAGCGGGTGGCGCGCATGGTGGCAGAGGAGTGGAACAGCCTCGGCAATTGTCTACTGGTGATGGGCGCCACCCGCCCCCAAGATTTGCGCATCGCCCGTCGGCTGGTTGGCGACCTCACCTTTTTGGTACCCGGGGTGGGCGCTCAGGGTGGCAGCTTGGAAGAGGTGCTGAAGGCCGGCCTCACTTCCGACGGGAGGGGACTGATTATCAACAGTTCCCGGGGAATCACCACCGCCCCGGACATGGCCCGGGCCGCCTCGGACCTGCGGCAGGCCATCAACCGCGCCAGGGGGATTGGTTAGGTCCCGGCCCGGAGAATGCCAGCCGCCCGCCGGCAGTCGTGAAGCTGTGACAAACCGGCGTCAAAGGCTTGCGAATGTCGCAGGGACGTCACATATTGAGGGGACAAACATGATCGTGCGGTCCGGATCGCCATCATCAGCGAAAGTGTCGCCTCCGAGGACGGCGACATAGTAAAAGGTCCTCCCAGGGGCGAGCCTCAAGCCGACGACTGAAAACCCTTCGGTTTCGGATAAGCCTGCACCTGTCCGACATTTGTCCGACGGCCAGGAGGCGGCGGGTCGGGAGGGGAACCCCAAAGAATTAAAGGAATTAGAGGTGGCGGGCAGTCCGCCGGACGTGGGAGGGCTCCTCCTGTTCCTTAATCCGCCCGGTTCGACAGTCCGGGCGGTATGCGCTTTATGGCGCGTCGGGCCCTCTGGTGGGCATCAGGAGCAGGGGGCGCCTGCATTCCTGGCTGACCCGGGCGGTCACCGACGACCACACTTCCGGCTCAAAGAGCTGACGAGTGGCGCCCATCACGATCAGATCGGCGCTCATGTTCTCGGCCTCGGTGACGATCGCCTCCGCCAAGTCCTGACCGGAAACATAGGAGAGCTCCGGGTCGATCCCCGCCGCTCGGAACCCGCTGGCCAGGGTGGCCACGGCCCGCTCTCCCCGCTCCCGGACGTAGTCATCCTCGGCGGCGGAGGCTTGCTTGGGGCTATCTTCGGTCACCTCGGAGAAAAACGAACGGGGCATCCGCCGGAACTTGCTGAGCAAGGATTTGGGCACCTGAACAACAGTGAGAATCACGACTTTTCCGCGTTCGCCCACCAAGGACGCGCAGAAGTCGATTACCGGTGGTGCTTGCAGCACACCCGATGTACAAACCAAGATGCGCACATCTGCCAGAATACAGGGAATGCTTGATAACCAACTCCTAAACAAGGTAACTTGGAAAATTCCCAACGCTCTGGCTTTGGTCGGCTCTGCCTCCGGGGAGACCTGGAACGGGATGACCACCTCTTGGATAACGCAGCTTTCCATGGAACCGGTCCTCATCGGGATCAGTGTTGACAACAGCGCGGTCACCCATCGGCTGATATCGGAGGGAGGCAGTTTCACTGTCAACCTGTGGGATCCTGGCGACAAACGCGTTTTTGTGAAATTCTCCAAGCCTGCCGTGCGCGAGGGGATGACCCTCAACAAACGAGCGGTGCGAAGAGGAATAACCGGTGCTCCGATATTCGAAGACGCCATCGCCTACATGGATTGTGAGGTGCGCAAGGCCATTGATATGGGAACCCACACCCTGTTCGTGGGAGAGGTGGTGGACGCTGGAATTCGCGAGGACAGCATTAGGGCGGCAGCCATGAGCGACACCCGGATGAAATACGGCGGCGTGAAGCGCGGCGGTCACTGAGCGCCGCAGAAGAACCGGTTCCCGTCGGGCTCGACGCCGGTCAGCGAATGAGTCTTCGACGTTCGGCCAGGATCTCGGCTGTTTGGAAGTCTTCGGGGAAGGTGAGCTTCAAGTTCTCCGGGTCCCCGGGGGTGGCCTTTATTTTCAGATCGGAAAAACGCTCGGCGGTCTCGGCGGTGTCCACCCCTTCGAACCCGGCCTGCTGGGCGCGGTGATAGGCGGAAAACAGTTGCGGGGCTGAAAAGATCTGGGGGGTTTGCGCTCTCTGGAGTCGGGTTTGCCCCACCGCCACCAGGTCCTGATCATCGGACATTCGGTGGGTGGGGACCTCCAACGCCAGGGTGGGGACCGCCCCTCCGTGGCGATAGGCGTCCCTGAAGAGTGCATCGAGTAAAGCGGGGGTCAAGAAAGGTCGGGCGCCGTCATGGATCGCCACCATGTCGATTGCTCCTTTGGCGATCTGTTGAGAAAGGGCTTGCAGTCCTCGGTATTCGCTTCCGTGGCGGGACCCGCCTCCGTTCACCATCTGCCAGGAAGTGGTGACTCCGGCTTGTCTCACCACCTGTCGGGCCAATTCCTGGTCCTGCGGTCTGATGACCAGCACCAGTTGGACCACCCAGCGGGAGCGGTCCAGGGTTTGCAGGCAATAGCTGATCATGGGCAATCCGCCAACGGGGGCATACGCCTTGTTGGTGGAGACGCGAGCGCGAGCGCCCCTTCCTCCTGCCAGCAGGATTGCCGCCGCCCGACCGCCGTTGGTTTTCATCAGCCAACAGGTAGGGTAGGTGACTCAGCCCAGCCGAGGTGACCATGTCACAAGCGTCGCAACCCCCCGCCCAAATCCGTGTCTTCCAGCAGGTGGCGGTGTTTTCTGTGTTGCAAGCCTCAGGCGCACAGAAGATGGCGATGGTGGAATGCCAAGAAGTCCGGGATGCATTAGACCGGCTGCCGCATACCGTCAATGCGGTGAGCTTTGCTCCGAGCGGGTCCGCGCCGGATGAAGAAGTCCTTCACACCTTGAAGAAGGCCCTGGGGGAGGGATTTGACGCGGCGGTCTCGGTTCTTCCGGTCTCCGAGGCGGTGAAGGTGGTGGAGGAAGGCTGGGTGGTGGGCAGCTTGCCACGCTCGGAGGTGGTTTCGATAACCCTCCCGATTCTGATTGATCGCGCAGTGTTGGCCCGAATGATCTCTTCTCCGACTTTGGCGGATCGGATCGATCTTGTCGAAGAAGTCTTGGCCGCCGGAGGCAAGGTGCGGGGTATTTCCCTCCCCCTATAAGGCCAAGGTCGGGTTGGGTTTCTAACCGGGCCTACAGATGCACGACGAGAAGGGTTCTTTGGCGGTGGAGGCGGTTTTGCTGATTCCCATCATCTTGTTGTGTTGGTGGCGGTCGCCGAAATGTTCATGATCGCGGGCACCCGTCTCGAAATGGAGGCCGCTGCCCGGGAGGGCACTCGGGTGGCGGCCACCCACCCTGATCCGGCTCGGGCGGCAGCGGCCGTCAAGTCGTCCCTTCCGGTCCGGTTGGCGGAGAAGGTCCGGGTGGGAGTAACCGGCGCGCAGGTGGTGGGTCACCCCGTCGAGGTGGTGGTATCCATGCAATACCGACCGGTCACTCCGTTCCTGGATCGGTTGGTCATCCGACTGCAGGGCCGAGCAGTCATGCAGCGGGAAGGCTAAGGATGACTGGGTCCACGAGCGGGGCGCCGTGGCGGTGCTGGCGGCCGCTCCGGCCACTTTCAGTGTGGCTTCTACGCCTCGGGAGGCGGCGCGGCGGATGGCGGAGGCAAACGGCGCTCGCTTGGTCTGATGCCGATGTCAGGTCGATCAGCGTTCGGTAGTGAGGATCGTGTCGGTTCGAACCGAGGTGGTCACCCGGCTGTGGCTTTGGGATGACATCAAAATCTTTGCCCAGTCTCGGGCCGAGTTCACTCCCTACCCTGGGACCAATGAACAGCAAGCGGATGGGAGAAACGAGAGCAACGGTCTTCCTGAAAAGAGCTGGAGTATCTTTTCGGTTGCACTCCTACCAGGTGGACTTCGAGGCCGTAACCGATTACGGGAGGGCGGTGGCCGAGCAATTGGATGTCGACCCGGCGAGGCTTTTCAAGACCCTGGCGGTGTTCGCTGACGAGCGGCCCATGGTGGGCCTGGTGCCGGCCGATGCTCGGCTTAGCGTCAAAGAGTTGGCCAAGGTAGTGGGCGTCCGGCGGGTGAGGATGGCGTCGCCCAGAGAAGCGGAACGGCTCACCGGATATGTGCCTGGCGGCATCAGCCCTTTCGGGCAACGCCGAGAACTGACGGTGGTCGTGGACGAGGCAGTGGTGCAGTACTCGACCATATGGGTAAGCGCCGGAAAACGCGGTTTGCAGATCGAGATCAATCCCGCCGAGTTGGTAAGGCTCTTGGGGGCGACCACGGCTTGCATTTCAGCTCAGTAGGTCGGCAATTCGGATCTCCCGACCAGGCCCACCGGTGACGGCGGTTCCCTATTCTCGGGGGATTGAGCGTCGCTGGTAAGGTCGAGAGCGCAGCGGGAAAGGGAAAAGAGTGTTTGAAGACGACCGTTTCGAGGAAATGTTGGCTTATGTCAAGAAGACCTACCGCTGGGTAGTGGTGATTGGAGCGATCACGATTCTCACCGTGTTGCTGAGTTTCTGTGGGGCTTTGGTTTCGGTTGCTACGTGATCCTGACGATCACCAAACTGGCGTGAGCCAAGATTGTGGGCAGCATGGTGGACTCTGAAGCGGGGCTGGTCGGTGGCGTGGACGGCGTATCGGGCAAGAGCCCTTCCGGAAAGAAGGAAGAGTCGAGCAACTGGGTCATGGCGGTGACCGGCGCAGCCCCCGGATCTCCAGTGAAGGAGTTTTCGGTATGGACATCGTTCGCTGATCTGTGGAAGAACGCCTGCGATAGGGGCCTCTTGGCTGTGGCGGTGGATATTCTCATCGGGCTGCCGGGCAAAGAGGGCCGCGCCGCTGATAGAGAAGCCCGCTACCTATTGAGGGGGCCGCCTAACCGTTCCTCCTCAGTGTTTCCGGCCCCGCCCCTGTGCACACTGGGAGCTACTACCTATCGAGAGGCCCAAGATCTGTCGCGCGACCTAACTGGAAAGGGCATGACGAGGCAGACATTCGCACTCTTGCCAAAGATCTGGGATGTACGACGATCCCTTGAACCGGGCGCCTTCGCCGCTGGAGCACGAACGCGGGCTGCTGAGGTGCACCCGGAGGTGAGCTTTGCAGGGATGGCTGGGCGTCCGATGAGCTTTCACAAGAGCCGTCAAGCCGGAGTGGCCGAGCGCCTAACCCTGCTCAAGCGCCACTTTCCCAATATTGTCGAGGCGGCGGTGGCGACGGAGATCACCGGTCCGCCCTCCCCGGGTCTTGATGATGTTCTTGACGCCGTCGCGGCGGCATGGACCGCCCGTCGACTGGTCTCGGGAGACGCGCAACCTTTAGGTTGCTGTGACGCAGACGAGACCTGTTACCCAATGAACATCTGGGTTTAGCCGTTCCCAGTCGGCGAACGGCCAAATGGTTGGTAATCACGGGAAGGTATATAGGTCGCTTCTGTTACTTTCTCCCGTATGGTTTCCAACCGACAAATCCTGGCGATGCTCGACGAGTTGATCCAACTCACTACTTTGGATGAAAGCTCACCGCAGTCCTTCAAGGTGCGGGCCTATGAGCGGGCCCGGCGGGCGGTGGAGAATCAGGTGGAGGAGGTGGCCGGGCTTGAATCCAACCAGATCCAAAGCATTAGAGGGATCGGGAAGAGCATCGCAGCCACCATTGCGGAGTTTTCGAACACCGGTCAGGTGAGGAAGCTAGAGGCTCTGCGTTCCAAATACCCCCCGGCTTTCCAGGAACTGACCCGCATCCCGGGACTGGGGCCAAAGACCGTGAAAATGATCCGGCGGGAACTGGGAGTGGAGTCTTTGGATGATCTCTTGGCAGCTTTGGAGCAAGAGCAACTTCGGAGCCTTCCCGGATTGGGCCCCACCAGCGAGGCAAAGATCGCCAGGGCAGTGGAGCGGCTTGGCCTGGTAGGAAAAGACCGTCGCACTCCTTTGGTCAGGGCACTGCCGATCGCCGAGACGTTTCGCGGTGATCTGAGGGAAGTGGAAGGCGTGGAAGCGGTGGAGATTTGTGGAAGCGCCCGTCGCTTTCGGGAATCGGTGGCTGATATCGACCTGGTGGTGGCGGCCGATCCGGCCAACTGGTCGCAAGTGATGGCGGCTGTTGGCATTCATTATCTAGTGGAAGAGACCCTTCTGTCGGGAAAGACCAAGACTTCGGTTCTGACCCAGAGCGGACTGGGAGTCGATGTGCGGGTGGTCGCTCCCTCCCAACTGGGTGCGGCCATGCTCTATTTCACCGGTTCCAAGGCTCACAACGTGCGACTTCGCCAGTTGGCAATGGAACAGGATCAGCTTCTCAACGAGTACGGACTGTTCAACCAGGGTGAAGACCATCCGGTGGTCTCGGAAACCGAAGAGGGAATCTATGCCGCCCTGGGCATGACATGGCTCACCCCCGAGATCCGAGAGGACGCGGGAGAGGTGGAATTGGCCCTGCAGGGCAGGGCGCCGCAGTTGGTGTCGATGGCACACATCCGCGGTGATCTGCACTATCACACCGACCGGTCCGGCGATGGGCGTTCAACTGCATCCGAGATGGTGCGAGCCGCCATCAACGCCGGACTCGAGTACGTGGCAATCACCGACCACGGGGAGGATCTGGCCATCAACGGGCTGTCCCGGGAAGAGATGCAAGCTCATCGCAGAGAGATCTCAGAGCTTGCGAAGCGCAATCCCGAGATCGAGTTGTTGTTCGGGTGCGAGTTGAACATTGGCGCCGACGGCCGCCTCGACTATGACCTCGACTTTCGGCTGCGCTTTGACTGGTGCGTGGCTTCTGTTCATTCTCACTACGACCTGACTCCCCGCCAGCAAACCTACCGGCTTCTCCGGGCAGTGGCCGACCCCGCTGTCTCCGCCATCGGGCATCTCACGGGGAGGATGCTGGGAAGACGCCCGGGGATCGAACTGGAACTGGACCCGGTGCTGGAGGAGATGGCGGTCCGCGGAGTGGCCTTGGAGGTGAACGGCGCCCTCGACCGGCTAGACGCCTCTCCCGAGGTGATCCGCCGGGCGGTGGCCAAGGGGGTGATGCTGGTCATCTCCACCGATTCCCACCACGTCTCGGAGCTGAAGAGAATGTCCTACGGAGCGGCCAATGCCCGGCGCGGATGGGCCACCCCTGAGGCGGTGTTGAACACCCTGCCCCGCGAAGAGTTCCTAGCCTGGATCCGTTCCAAGCGCGAAAACCTCGGCTGAATCGCGAATTCCAGGGGGTGGCGGGTTCTGTTCCGTTGGGCTGCAAGCGGGCAAGCCCACTGTCCTCGGCGGTGATCCGCATCCACCACCGCTTTGAGGTCAAGCAGGTCCGCGCCCCGGTAAGGGCCGATGTTTACCGGGATGATCTCGGGTTGTTTGCACACCGATTGAGCTCTGCCATCGGGTCGAAGGTCTTAGCTGGACTCAATTTGGTTGATAGGGAAGCCAACAACCGCTGGTCACCCAATGCGGTGTTCGGGCTTTTCCCTCAAGATCATGACCCGCCAGGGAGGGAAGGCAGGGGGATTGGGGGGGGGAAGGTTGTAGGGGCGATTCGTTTTCCTAAACTGGCGGATGGCACGCAAAGCAGTCCGTCGATTCTCCGAGGAGAGGTATTCCCCCTATGGATCAGTCATTCTTTTTGATCGCCGCCCTGGTTTTGGGCTTGGCAGCGTTGGTGTTGGCGGTGTGGTTCACCCGTCAGGTGTTGGCCGCTCCGATGGGGAATGATCGGATGAAAGAGATCGCCGACGCCATTCGGGAGGGATCGATGGCGTTCTTGCGGCGAGAGTATCGGTGGCTGGCGGTGTTCGTGTTGACGATGTTTGTTCTGATCGGGCTGGTGCTCGACGATGGGTGGTTGCGGGCGGTCGCATATCTGTTCGGGGCGGTGCTTTCGGCAACAGCCGGATTCGTGGGGATGAGAGTGGCCACCGCCGCCAACTCCCGCACCGCCGAAGCGGCCCGGTTGGGTGGTGTGCAACTGGCCCTTCCCCTCGCTTTCCGGGGCGGGGCGGTGATGGGTTTCACCGTGGCCGGTTTGGGTCTGGCCGGGGTGGCGCTCGGCTATTTGGTGTTTGTCGAAATAGGGGGGCTGGAGATGACCAGAGGAGTGGAAATACTGACGGCGATTGGGCTGGGCGGGTCGTCGATTGCGCTGTTCGCCCGAGTGGGTGGAGGAATCTACACCAAGGCGGCCGATATCGGCGCCGACCTGGTCGGGAAAGTGGAGGCGGGCATTCCCGAGGACGATCCCCGGAATCCGGCCGTGATCGCCGACAACGTGGGAGACAATGTTGGTGACGTGGCCGGGATGGGCGCTGATCTCTTCGAATCCTATGTTGGCTCCCTGGTGGCTCCGATTGCGTTCGCAGCCCTGGCCTTTTCCAGCGCCTCCTATCAGTTGGGAGCCATCGTCTTTCCTCTGGCGGTCGGAACGGTGGGGATGTTGGCCTCGATCATCGGTTCCTTCTTCGTCAAGCCCCGCAGCGCCTCTGATCTGGCTTCGGCGCTTCACCGGGGGACCAACACCTCGATGATCCTGGCGGCGCTTGGGATCCTGGGTGTCTCGTATTGGGTTTTTGGAGACAACTCCGAGGTTCAGCCTCTCGGTCTATGGGTGGCGGTGGTGATCGGCCTGGCGGTGGGATATCTGATCGGAAAGATCTCCGAGATATACACCTCCGACCATTATCGGGCGGTAAAACACATCGCCGAGCAGGCCGAGACCGGTCCGGCCACGGTGGTGCTGGCCGGAATTGCGGTGGGGAAGAAATCGGCTGCTTACTCGGTGCTGGTGGTGGCCGCGGGAATCGGCGGAGCATTCTCGGCCGGAGAGTGGGCGCTGGGCGCCGATGGTGGAATCTATGGGGTGGCGGTGGCGGCCATCGGAGTGCTGGCCACCCTGGGCATCACCATCGCTGTGGATGCTTACGGTCCCATCGCCGACAACGCCGGGGGGATCGCCGAGATGGCCCATCTTCCTCCCGAGGTGCGGGAGGCGACCGACGCCCTCGATTCCTTGGGCAATACCACCGCGGCGGTTGCCAAGGGTTTCGCTATCGCGTCGGCGGCGGTCACCTCGTTGGCGCTGTTCGCCACCTTCACGGAGGCGGTGGGTTTGGATGTGATCAACATCGTCTCGGTGGAAGTGATCATCGGGCTGTTTTTAGGGGGGATGTTCCCGTTCTTGTTTGCGGCTTTGACCATTTCATCAGTGGGCCGGGCCGCCTTCGCCATGATCGAAGAAGTGCGTCGCCAGTTTCGGGAGATCCCTGGGCTGAGAGAGGGGAAACCCGATGCCCGGCCCGAGTATGCACGTTGTGTGGAGATCGCCACTGACGCTGCTCTGCGAGAGATGGTTCTCCCCGGAGTGCTGGCGGTGGCGCTGCCGCTGCTGATCGGTTTCATCAACATCTCCGCTTTGGGGGGCTTCTTGGCGGGAGCGCTGGTGACCGGGTTCCTTCTGGCGATCTACATGGCCAATGCCGGGGGCGCATGGGACAATGCCAAAAAGCACATCGAAGCGGGAAATCGAGGTGGAAAGGGTTCCGATGCCCATAAGGCGGCGGTAATCGGCGACACGGTGGGTGATCCATTCAAGGACACTTCGGGGCCGGCCATGAACATCGTGATCAAGGTGATGACCATCGTTTCCTTGATCTTTGCCGATGCCTTTATCGGTTAGGAGGATCCCACTTTTTGACCTCTGTCCAGGAATTCCCCGGTTGCAGGGTTATAACCGAGCAGTGCTGGGGGCGATCTTGGAACAACCGGTCGAGAGGTTGTCCGGTTAGGGCGAGCCGTCCGGCCTGAATAGGGTCCTGGTGTCCGACCACCGCCACCTCCCCCGCGGGGGAGGTGGCTGCCACCTTCTCAACCGCTTGGGCAATCCTCTGCGCCAGCTGCGAGAGGGTTTCTGAAGCGAAAACGAGATCGGAGGGGTGCTGCAAATAGGCTTCCACCTCACCGGGGAACTGCTTGGGTATGTGTTCCCACCTAAGGCCGGCCCACCGATCAAGTAGCTTCCATTCCACCAGATCGGAGAGAACTTTCACCTCTAATTGGTGAGGGGCGGCCAGGTTTATTGCAGTCTCCCTGGCTCTTTGCAAAGGGGACGACCACACGGCTCGAAGGGGCCGGCTGGCCAGATAGCGTCCAGCCTCTCGGGTTTGCCGGACACCGAGGGGGCTCAGATGAAACCCCGGCAGTGAGGCGTACACCAAGTGCTGCGGATTGTAAACTTCTCCGTGCCGTACCAAATGGATCAAATCCGCCATTTCCCGCCTCAGCTTATAGGTACTGTGAATGAATATGAGCGCTCCGAGATTTTGGGAACCCATTATTCATGTGGATATGGATGCTTTCTTCGTGGAGGTCGAGCGACGACGCCGACCAGAACTGCGGAGGAGGGCTGTGGCGGTGGGTGGAAGCGGGCGGCGGGGTGTGGTGGCTTCCGCTTCTTATGAGGCTAGACGCTTGGGGGTGCACTCGGCGATGCCCGTCCTGCAAGCTCTCAAGCTCTGTCCCCAGTTGGTGGTGGTTTCTTCTGATCATGCTCTTTACGGGCAGGTCTCCGAAGAGATGTTCGCCGTTTGTTCGTCTTTCACCCCTTGGGTGGAGAAGCTGTCGGTGGACGAGGCGTTCTTGGACGTTTCCGGCCTTCGGCATCACTATCGGGAGGTGACAGAGGTGGGGCAGGCGTTGAGGAAGGAAGTCCATGACCGGCTGGGGCTGCCTGCTTCGGTGGGGATCGCGGCCAACAAGACTCTGGCCAAACTGGCTTCCCAGGACGCCAAGCCGGATGGGCTGCTGCTCATTCCCTCCGACAAGAGCCTGAATTTTCTTCACAGCCTTTCGGTTCGAAGGTTGTGGGGAGTGGGGGAGGCGACCGCCCGGCGGCTTCATGGACTAGGGATCCGCACGATCGGGGACTTGGCGGCCATTCCGGTGGAGCATCTTCGTCCGGTGGTGGGAAGTGCGGCGGCGCAGCATTTGAGCAAACTGGCCGCAGGAATTGACGAGCGTCCCATCGTTACCGACCCGGTGGGGGTGTCGCTTTCGGTGGAGAATACGTTTGAACACGATCTTCACAGTCGACCTGAGATAGAAGGCAAACTCAGAGGACAGGCTGAGCGGCTGGCAAGTCGGCTACAGCAGTCTCAAGCCTGGGCTTCCACTATAACTCTCAAGGTGAGGTTTAGTGATTTCGCCACTATTACCAGATCCCACACCCGGAGGACACCCACCCGGTTGGCGATTGATATCTATCGGCAAGTGACGGAATTGCTCGACAGGGCCGGATTGGAGGGAAGGGCGGTACGGCTCTTGGGAATCGCGGTTGGAGGTTTGAGCCATGGAGAAGCGTTGCCCCAATTGGATCTGGACGGCGATAAACGATGGGAATGTTTGGAGGATGAGGTCTTTCGGCTGCGTCGCCGGTTCGGCTTCGAGGCGGTCATGCCGGCTCGAATCAGCCGCCCTACTAAAGAAAAGTAAACGTCAACACAGCTTAGCTTTCGGGCGAATGCCCATATACTGATAGGTCGGAAGCGGAATTCTGGAGGACTAGGCTGACGTGCCTCTGAACGAAGAAGAACAACGGATCCTTGAAGAGATCGAAAGCCACTTCTACGAAGAGGAAGTTGTTTCAGACACCGAGGAGAGGCTGCTCTATTTGAGCAAAGCCTCCTTGGTAGTGCCCACAGGTCTCCTGGCTGCGGGAATGTTGGTGGTGCTGATCTTTTTCACCTCCCGGTTGTTGATCGCGCTTGCGGGTTTTGTGATCATGGTGGTTGCTGCCACCTTCTTGGTGCAGGGCCTGCGGGTTCGAACGAAGCTTCACAAGAAGGGTGTCCAAGGGGGGAGCGACACAAGGGCAAACGGGTTTGGTTCCTGGCCTCGCTGAGCGGGCCGAAACCGGAGAGGTGCAAAAGGAAAATATGCCGGAAGAAGGCTTTACGTCGACCGAGGCGATGCGATTCACAGGCTGTAGCTACAATCAGTTGCGGTATTGGGACCGGATTGGTTTGGTCAGGCCTTCCATCAAGGGCACCAGGGGTACGCCGGGCGTACGCAGGATCTACAATCTTCGGGACTTGGTGGCTCTTCGGGTGATCAAGAGCCTGATTGACAACGGCATGTCGCTGCAGAGAATCCAGCGGGCCTGGAAGTACCTGCGCCGCGTGGGTGATTTGGATCAACACATTTCCCAGGCAGGGCTATTCCTCGACGCTTTCGGAACCACCATTTTGGCTCCCCATCCCGAAAGCAGGGCGGTCATGGACGCGCTGACGAACGGGCAATTCGTGTTCATCGAGGTGTTGGGTGAAGTGACGGACAAGGTGGAGGACGACCACTCTCACTTCGAGTTCAACCGTGCGATATTCCGCAGAACGCTCAATCGGGTGTATGAGGATTTTCGGGATAATCCATTTTGGGCGGCGGGAGGCTGACCAACGCTGCTCTTCCTGTCTCCGTCTGCATAATTGACACCCCCAAAGGGGGTGCTGCCGTCTAGTCTGACAACGGGTGGCACAGATGATGACCAAAGCCTTAGTCCTCAACGCGACCTATGAGCCCCTCTCGGTGGTCAGTTCCCGACGTGCCCTGGTGCTGGTGTGGAGGGGCAGGGCGACGGTGGTGGAAGGCCGGGAGGAGACTTGGCGCTCGGCTGAGCGGACCTTTGTGGTGCCCTCGGTGGTACGACTGAATTACTTTGTGAAAGTACCGTTCCGCCGCACGGTTCCTCTGACCCGCCGGGCGGTGTTCGGACGTGACGGCTACGCGTGCCAGTACTGCGGGGCGGCCGCCGAGAGTCTTGATCACGTGGTGCCCCGGTCCCGCGGGGGACCTCACAGTTGGGACAATGTGGTGGCTTGTTGCCGTCGTTGCAACATAAAGAAGGGAAACCACCTTCTCAACGAAGTGGGGCTCGCGTTGCATAGGTCTCCTCGGTCTCCTCTGCGATTCGGGTGGGTCTACACCAGTTCCGGATATCGGGTGGATCCCACCTGGCAGCCTTACCTGTTGGCCGACTCCGCATAGATTCTGCGCCAAAAAGGCGGGTGGAGACCCGCCCAAAGAGCAAGAAGGTCCGAGAATGGCGCAATTTCACTGGGGTAGGGGTCGACCTTTATCGAGTGAAAGAGTCGAATAACCTTTGCGGTCTGCTCTGACGCGTCGTGCGCCGTGCGGAGGGATCATATTCTCAAAAGGCACCCCTCAGGGGACTGGCGGAGCGTGCTTTGACCGATGGCAAGGTGGAGGCGGGGGTGGGCCCTAGTGGGGAGAAGGGGGGATTGGGCAATTTCGCGGGTTAGTCGCTGTTTCCCGAAAATGAAGGGCTGGGTAGAGCGACGTTTCCCCACCTGGGAGGGGAAAATGTGGCTTGCGCACAGGGTTCGCGTCTGATCCGGGTCGCTTGGGGGAGTCGGGTGGAGGGCAGGGGAGTTAATGGGTGGTGGTCTCACGTGGGAGGTGACCGCTCCCGGCTTGCTGGCAAAGACCGATCTGTTGGATGTAGGTGGGATAAAGTGGAGAAAAATATGTATAAAATAGAGATGAGTGGTATATAATGGAGATTCATCCTAAGATAGGTGAAACTGTCCGCCACCCAATAAACCTGAGGCCCGATGTTTCTAGGAACGACCAAACGCACGATCGACGAGAAAGGCCGACTGCTGTTGCCTAAGCCTTTCCGTGGTGAGTTGATGCCGTCCTGTGTGATCACCAAGGGACAAGACGGCCATCTGGTGATTTACTCCCAGAATGGCTGGAACCAGCGGGCCATGGAAGTGCGCTCCACCTATAGCCGTGAGACTTCCACGGGGAGAAGGTTTCGGCGGTTGATGTTCTTCGGGGCGGCCATCCAGCAGTCCATGGATGGTCAGGGGCGTCTCATGATCACCGCCGAGCTACGGGAACACGCCAGGATCGAGTGTGGGGGAGAAGTGGTGGTAGTGGGAGTGGATGACGAGATCGAAATCTGGAGCGACCCTGCATTCCAGAGCCAACTGGAAGAGGTGGGAAGCCCCGCCGCCGTTAGCGAGGAGATGTGACGCCTTACAGCCTGGAATGAATGACGGACCGAACAACTATGGCTCATAGCCGGCTCCCTGGAGCTAAAGAAGGCCCCAATCCGCCCGCTTCCATTAGGCGCCGATCTTCGGGGGGCCGGCTATGAGCCATAGTGTCAGACACGAGCCGGTCATGGCCGACCGTGTGTGCGAACTTTTCAAGCCCATTGGAGAAGGAACGTTGGTGGATGCCACTTTTGGCGGAGGCGGTCACAGTTTGCGATTGCGGAAGGTGATCGGATCTCAAGTAAAAATCATGGGGATTGACCGGGACCCGGTGGTTGGCCAGCGAGCCGTCGCTCTCGGGTTCGACTTCATATCGGGCAACTTTGCCGACTTGGACCTACTTCTCGACCAGGCGGGTGTGGATCGGGTGAGCGGGGTTCTGTTTGATTTCGGTTTGTCATCGGATCAACTGGATGATCCGATGCGAGGGTTTTCCTATCACCGGAGCGGACCTCTGGACATGAGAATGGATCCGCGTTCAGCGGTGATGGCGGCTGAGGTGGTCAACACCTGGGATCAGCCGCGTTTGGCCCGCGCCATCAAGGACTACGGGGAGGATCCTTCCGCGGGTCGGATTGCCCGGGCGATTGTCGCCAACCGTCCGCTGCGCGACACCTCCGCACTTGCTCAGGTGATCGCCGGGGCAGTTCCCGCCGCTCTCCGTCGGAAAAAGCATCCCGCCCGGCGAACCTTCCAGGCCATCCGGATGGTGGTCAATGAGGAGTTGGAGGCGGTGGAGACCGGGCTGGACGCCGCGTTGGGGCGACTGGATGAGGGAGGGCGATGCGTTGCCATCTCGTATCACTCTCTGGAAGATCGTCTTGTCAAGCAGCGATTCGCCCAAGGCGCATCAGGTTGCGTCTGCCCACCCGGCCTGCCGCTGTGCGGTTGTGGCCGCACGGCGAAGTTGAGGGTGTTGTCGAGGGGAGCCGACCGCCCCACTTCTGATGAGATCAGGCAGAACAACCGGGCGCGCTCGGCTCGGCTGCGGGCGGTCGAGAAGCTCGCCTCATGACAACCCGGCATGCACCTACCGTCCCGGCGGGCAACCGATTTTCGCTGCGACTGATCTCGGCCGGGTCCGGTTCGATCCGCCGGCGTTCTACGGCGTTGATGATGCTCATGGCATTTGTGCTCCTGGTGGTCTCCACCTTCTTGGGGTTGGTTTGGAGTCGCACTCTGTTGGACGAGGGTGCCTTCCAGTTGGCCGAACTCCAGACGCGAATCGAACAGGAAACCGTTCAAAACCGCTTGCTTCGCCTGGATGTGGCTCGCTTGGAGAACCCCGACCGGGTGGCTTCGCTGGCAGAGCCGTTGGGACTGTTCTACCCCGATGAGGTGGTGCACATCCAAGTACCGGGGGTATCCCCTGCAATCCCGGGCTTCGATCTTCCTGGATGATCCGTGGAGAATTCGCCTGTACCCACACCTGCCCCCGCACCGCGTTCGGTAGCAAAAAGGCTGGCTCTCATCAGTGGAGTGTTGGTGATGGCCTGGGTGGTGATGGGGTTCAAGATGTACACCGTTCAAGTGGTGGACGATGATGCATTGGCTGAACGCGGGCTGAAGCAGCGCATCTCCATTCGAGAGGTCTTACCCGAGCGGGGAGAGATATTCGACCGCAATGGGGAGGCGCTGGCACTGACGGTGTTGGGCGCCAGCCTCTTTGCTGTACCTTCCGAGATAGAGGATCCGGTGTTGATCGCCCAGCAGGTGGGAGCGCGGGTGGGAGCGGATGTCAATCAACTGGTCGAAGCACTGCAGTCGGGGCAGGACTTCGTCTATATCAAGCGCCAGTTGGAAGTGGATGTGGTCGAAGAGATCATGAACTTGGGCTTTGCGGGTGTCTACAGTGAGCCCGAGTCCAAACGTATCTATCCGTCTTCTGTGGCTTCCCATGTGTTGGGCATGGTCAATGTCGATGGGGTGGGCATCGAGGGTTTGGAGTATCGCTACCAGGAGGAACTGGCCGGACGGCCTGGGAGGGCGGTGATAGAACAGGATGTGAAAGGCCGCCAGATTCCAACCGGACTGAGGGACATAACCGAATCGGTCCGCGGTTTTGATCTCGTCACCACGTTGGATCTGTTGTTGCAGTACGGCCTGATGGAAGCCTGTCGGTCGGGGGTGGCCCGCACCGGGGCAGAGCAGTGTTGGGCGGTGGCGCTGAGCGTGGAGACCGGCGAGATTTTGGCGTTGGGAGGGGTGCCCAGTTTCGATCCTGAGTCCAGAGAATCCGAAGACGGATCGGCTTTCTCCAACTTCGCCATCCGCGGTCTATACGAGCCGGGTTCCACCCAAAAGGTTGTGACCATCTCGGCTGCGTTGGACACGGGAGCATGGAGGGCTTCGGACCTGATTCCCCAGGTTCCCTATGCGATCGAGGTTGTCCCGGACGCTTGCGAGGAGCCCGATGACGACATCTACGGGTGCTATAGGGACTTTTCCTCCCATGATCCCATAGACCTGACAGTTGCAGACATCTTTGTGCGCTCTTCCAATGTGGGAACCATCATGGTGCAGGAACGGTTGGCAAAGGGAGTGCTGGCCGACTACATAGAGGCCTTCGGTCTGGGCAGTCGCACCGGAGTGGACTTCTCAGGGGAGGCGAAGGGTCTGCTCAACCTCGATCCCAGCTGCAGCACCTGTCTCGCTTCGGCGGCGATTGGCTACTCGTTGGCGGTCACTCCACTCCAGATGGCCGCGGCCTTCGGGGCGGTGGCCAACGATGGGGTGTGGATACAGCCCCACCTTGTGAAGGCGATGAGGGTGGATGGCGAGATGCAGTTGGTGACCGACATCGCGCAACGGCGGGTGATTCAACCCGAGACCGCTCGGATCATGCGTTTTTTGATGGCGGATACGGTCAGCAAAGGTACCGGTCAAGCCGCGGCGGTCAGGGGGTTCAAGGTGGGAGGCAAGACCGGCACCTCTTCCAAAGTGGGCTTTGACGGATACGACCAGGAACTGAACATTGCCTCCTTCATCGGAATGGCGCCCATCGATGATCCCAAAGTGGTGGTGCTGGTGTTGATCGACAGCCCCACTCGGGCGGAGGCTCGGACGGGCGGTTCGGCGGCCGCACCCGTGTTCTCCGAAATCATGGAAGTCGCTCTGCGCCGTTTGGGAGAGATCCCCAATGAGACCTCTTCTTGAGATGTCGGTCGGAATGCTGGCCGACCGTCTGGGCGCCTCTGTCAGGGGAGCGGGCGACCTGTTGGTGAAGGGGGTGAGTTACGACAGCCGCCGGGTGAGAGAAGGCGATGTGTTTGTGGCGATGACCGGTGCAAATTTCGACGGTCACGACTATGTGGCCGAAGCCATTCACCGGGGGGCGGTGGCGGTTGTCTGCGAGCGGTCCCTTGATCACCCTGTCTCTCAGATTCTGGTGCGGGACGGGCGGAAGGCGCTGGCCCGGGCCGCCGCCGAGGTCTACGCCCATCCCTCGCATGATCTGCGCCTGGTGGGGATCACCGGCACCAATGGGAAGACCACCGTGATGCACATGATGGAAGCGGTGGCCCGCTGCGCCGGGCGCCGAACCGCGGTGATCGGGACTTTGGGAGCGCGGATAGGTGATCGGAGCCTTCCCACTTTCCTAACCACCCCCGAGGCTTCCGACCTGCAACGACAAATGGCCCAGATGCGGGCCGAGGCAGTGGATACGGCGTTCATGGAGGTGTCTTCTCACGGTTTGGCTATGCATCGGGTGGATCACCTTCGTTTCGAAATGGCGGTTTTCACCAACCTGGGACACGATCACCTGGACTTTCACGGAAATCAGGAGGACTATTACCAAAGCAAGGAGCGTCTCTTCTCACCGGAGTTCTCCGAAGCGGCAGTGGTGTGGATAGACAACGAATGGGGACAGAGGCTGGCGGCGCAGTCCCAGATTCCCGTGACCACGGTCGGCACTGGGCCCGACGCCGAAGTGAAAGGAGGGATGATCAGCCAGAGTCTGTCGGGGGTAGTGATGACCGCCCGGCTGGCAGGCGTCACGGTTCACCTGGAGATACCTATGGGGGGACGCCACAACGGCACAAACGCGCTGTTGGCGGCGGCCGGAGCCTTGCACATGGGGTTTTCGCCGTTGGAGATCTCCTTGGGCATCGCCGCCCTGTCACCGGTGGAAGGCCGCTTCGAGGTGGTGGCCGCCGAGCCGACGGGGGTGGTTGTCGACTACGCCCACACACCGGGGGCGATCCGGGCTGTGATCGGCGCCGCGCGTCAAGCCGTGGACGGGCGGGTCATTGCGGTGATCGGAGCGGGAGGTGATCGGGATCGCAGCAAGAGAATCGAGATGGCCAGGGCAGCCGCCTCCGCCGATCGGGTGATGCTCACCTCCGACAACCCTCGGTCCGAAGATCCCCAGGCCATCCTGGCCGAACTTGCCGCCGGGCTGGAGGGCAGGGATTACCGGGCGGAGGTCGACCGGGAGCGGGCCATCCACGTCGCCGTGGGGTGGGCCCGGCCGGGTGATGTGGTCTTGCTGTTGGGCAAGGGCCATGAGCGCTATCAGGACATAGGGGGAAGACGCGTCCCCTTCGACGACCGCCAGTGCGCCCGAGAGGCGCTGGCCGGGGTGAACGGGGCTGACGGCGAGGTAAGAGAATGATCAACCTGCTGGTGGGATCGTCGGTGGGGTTCCTGCTCTCCATCGTTCTCACCTACTACGGAATCAAAATGCTGCGCCGGCTCAACATCGGAGATTTCATTCAAGAAGAGATCAGGGGCGCACACGGCCACAAGCTGGGAACCCCCACCATGGGCGGGTTGCTGTTTGTGAGCGCGGCGGTGCTTGCCTATCTGCTCACCTATGTGCGTGTGGGCTTCTCCGACGGGATGGCGGCGAATTTCACCGCGGTTCCCATCGGGGGCGCCCTGTGTCTGGTGGCCCTGTTGGGGATGGCCGCCATAGGTTTCTTGGATGACCTGGTCAAAGCCCGCAACCGCCGCTCGCTGGGTCTGGGCAAGGCAGCCAAATTCGGGGGACAGGTGGCAGTGGCGGCTCTGTTCGTGTGGGGCGCTCGGGGGTCGGGAGTGGTCACTGAGCTTTCCTTCACCCGTCCGCTTGGCATAGAACTGGGGGCTCTGTTCTCTGTCTTGGTGCTGGTGATGCTGACCGGCGCCGCCAACGGCGCCAACCTGGCCGACGGTATGGACGGACTGGCCGGTGGGTCTGCGGTGCTCATGTTCGGCGCCTACATAGTTATCGCTTTCTGGCAGGTTCGGCACGCCGACATCTATACGGCAGTCGATCCCCTGGCGCTGGCCACCATGTCGGCGGCGATGGCCGGAGCTTTATTGGGGTTCCTGTGGTGGAACGCTCCCCCTGCCAAGATAATCATGGGAGATGTTGGTTCCCACGCTATCGGGGGCCTTTTAGCGGCCCTGGCGGTGCTCACCAACACACAACTGCTGCTGATCTTGATCGGGGGGCTGTATGTGGCGGAGACGTTCTCGGTGATCATCCAAGTGGCCAGCTTCAAGATGACCGGCCGCAGGGTGTTTCTAATGGCGCCCTTTCATCACCACTTCACGCTGGCCGGATGGGAGGAACCCACCGTTGTCATCCGGTTCTGGATACTGGCCGGCATAGCGGTCTCGCTGGGTTTGGGGTTTTTCTATGCAGACTTTCTGACGCTGGAAGGTTTGTTGTGAGGCGCTGTCTGGTCTTGGGGGCCGGCGTGTCGGGGCGAGCCGCAGCTCGCCTTGGCGTCGGATTGGGGTGGAAGGTGCGGGTTTACGACGCCCGTCCCGAAGCTATCTCATCGGCTAATGGAAGAGAAGAATGGTCGGCGGTGACGGGCCGTTGGCGTCGGGAATGGGTCTCTGACTGTGATCTGGTGGTAACCAGTCCCGGGTTTGCCGAGAGTTCGGCGCCGATCAGGGACGCGTTGGGGGCGGGAAAGCCGGTGTGGAGCGAAGTGGAACTGGCCGGTCGGGAATTGCGAACGGAGATGACCGCGGTCACCGGCACCAACGGCAAGACCACTGTGGCCCTCCTGGTGGGCAGGATGTTGGCCCTTTCGGGGATGGAGACTCCCGTGGTGGGCAACATTGGCTATCCGCTTTCGGATCTGGTTGGAAAAGACGTGGGAAGGGCGGTGGTGGAGCTGTCAAGTTTCCAACTGCGCTTCACGGAGACTCTCTCACCCCGCACTGCGGTGATCGTCAACGTCGCTTCCGACCATCTCGACTGGCATGGAACAGTGGATCGCTATCTGGCGGCCAAGGCTCGTATTCACGCGGCCCAGAGAGAAGACGACACCCTGATCTTCGACGCCGATGATCCGGGCGCCCGACGGGCGGTGCGGGGCGCGACCAGTCAACTGCTGGGAGTCTCTGTTCCGGGAGGGACAGTGGACCGACCGGGAGGGCAAGGCGGTGATCTGGTGATCGGCGCCCTTCGCATTCCCATCGCCGAACTGGCGGTTGGGGACACCTCCTATTTGAGCGACCTGCTGATCGCCGCGGCGGCGGCCCGGGCATGGGGGGCTTCTGATTTCGCAGTGGAAGAAGCCATCCGAAGCTTTCGGCCCGGGCCGCATCGCCGCCGGACAGTGGGTGAGATCGATGGAGTGCGGTTCGTCGACGACTCGAAAGCCACCAACCCCCATGCCGCCTTGGCGTCCATCAACTCCTTCGGATCGGTGGTGCTGATCGCAGGGGGTCTGAACAAGGGCCTGGACCTGTCTCCGCTCACCTCGGCCGGGTCGGTGAGGTCGGTGGTCTCCATCGGAACGGCTTCCCCGCTGTTGGTGGAATCCGCTCCCCCGGGTCGGGTCACTCCCGCCCACTCACTGGAAGAGGCGGTGTCGATCGCCTGGGGGCTGGCCCGTCCCGCCGACGTGGTCCTACTCGCCCCCGGCTGCGCTTCTTTCGATCAGTTTGACTCCTATCAGCACCGGGGCGAGGAATTCGGCAGGGTCGTCTCCGCCTTGGCCAAAAGACGGGAAAGGACCTAAATGCCTCGCAACGTAACCACTATCTATCGCGCTCGGACCGAGAGGATCCAAAGCGAAAGCAGACACCGAACCAACACCCAGATAATCGTGCTGTTCTCGTCGGTGGCCTTCACTTTGGTGGTGATCGGGTTGGGAGCCACCATCTCGGCCTCCTCCACGGTGGGGATCAACTGGGACTATGGGCAATACCACTTCTTCGTCCGGCAGCTACTGGGGGTGGGGCTGGGAATGGTGGTCTTGCTGGCTACTTCTCGCGTTCCTTATCAGTTGTACCAGCGTTACGCCAATGTTTTGTTCGGAGGGGCGCTGGTGCTTTTGTTTCTGGTGTTGCTGGTCGGGGTGCAAGTGGGCGGAAGTTCCCGATGGTTGAGGTTTGGGCCGGTCAGCTTCGAGCCCTCCGAGTTGGCCAAATTCGCGGTGGTGGTGTTGATGGCATCGATCGTCACCAGGGGTAAGGGAGTGTTCAGCGACCTGAAGAGCTACTCGGCAGCGCTGCTGCTGGTGGTGGGGAGCGTGGGGTTTTTGCTGCTCCAACAGCCTGACTTCGGTACCACGTTCCTCATCGCGATTTGCGCCTGCGTGGTGCTGTGGGTGGGCGGGGCGCCGCTTCGCTACATGCTGGGTACCGGGGTGGTGGCGTTGGCTGCCGGGATATTTTTGGCGGTGATCGCTCCCTATCGAATGGACCGCTTGAAAGGATTCCTCGATCCTTGGGGAGATGCCTCCGACACCGGCTATCAGCTCATCCAATCTTGGGTTGCTCTGGGCACCGGAGGACTGTGGGGCGTTGGCCCCGGAAACAGCCGGGCCAGGTGGTTTTATCTTCCCCACGCTCACACCGACTTCATTTTCGCCATCATCGGGGAGGAGATTGGGTTGGTGGGAGGATTGTTTGTCATCACGCTGTTCATTGTTCTGGTGGTGCTGGGCTGGACGGTGGCTCGTCGGGCGCCCGACCACTTCGGGCAGATGCTGGCGGCAGGAATCACTGGATGGCTGGGTTTTCAAGGCCTGATGAACGTGGGCGGAGTGCTGGGATGGCTGCCCATCACCGGAATCACTCTTCCCTTCATCTCCTATGGCGTGTCGTCTTTGGTGGTGACCATGGGGGCGCTGGGAGTGATGTTCAATGTGGCCCGACAGGGACGCAATCCCCTGCGAGCACGGCAATGACCTTCGCCATCGCCGCCGCCGGAACCGCCGGACATGTCTATCCCGGTCTGGCGGTGGCCGAAGCGCTGGTTTCCCAAGGGGTGGCCGCTGAGGAGGTGCTGTTCATCGGGGGAGACCGCCTGGAGGCTGTGGCCGTTCCCCGGGCCGGATACAGCCTGCTGTCGGTTTCGCTCCAGGGACTGGCGCGCCGGATCACCCTTCGCAACCTCACCATTCCCTCCAAAGTGTCGAAGGCCATCCGGCGGATTCGCCGGGAATTGACCCAACGAGGAGTGAAAGTGGTGCTGGCCACCGGAGGTTACGTGACCGCGCCGGCCGGTTGGGCTGCCCGGTCCAATGGAATTCCCTTCTATCTGGTCGAACAGAATGCCGTGGCGGGACTGGCCAACCGGGTCATGGAACGCTGGGCTACCCGCAGTTTTGCTTCCTTTCCTCACACCTCAGGTTTGAAAAAAGCCGAGTGGGTGGGAAATCCCATTCGGGCGGAGATTGCCCGGGTTGACCGGGACTCTCTGCGGCAGGAGGCCCACCGCCGCTATGAATTGAAAGAAGGGATTCCCGTGCTGGGAGTGATGGGAGGAAGTCTGGGGTCGGCGGCTATCAACCGCGGGGTTCACCAGATGTTGGACCAATGGCAGCATGAACCGATGCAGGTGGTGCATTTGACCGGCGACTCTCACTTCCAGGAGATGACCCGCCACGCAGCAGCCAGCGTTCATCAGTGGCGGGTGGTGGGATTCGAAGAGCGGATGGATTTGTTTTATTCGGCGTGCGATTTGGTCGTGGCCCGGGCGGGAGGTGGGGTGGCCGAGTTCACCGCCGTCGGATTGCCGTCGGTGCTGATACCGGGAGAATTCGGTTCCGCCAATCATCAGGCCGCCAACGCGGCGGCGCTGGAGGAGGCGGGGGCCGCCGTGACTCTGCCCGAAGCCGATCTTTGCGGATTGGGACCCCTGGTGGAGCGACTTCTGTGGGATCCGGATCGCCGGGAAGCCATGGCTGCGGCGGCCCGGGTGATTGCCCGACCGCGGGCGGCCCAGCTAATAGCCGAAGAAATGAGGGGCGCTCTTGTTTGACCTGGATGGACGCCAGAGGTTCCATATTGTGGGCGTTGGGGGAGCGGGGATGAGTGGTCTGGCCAAACTATTGGCCGAGTCGGGTAAGACGGTCACCGGATCCGACATCCGCCGCTCTTCCCGATTGGACGCCCTATCCGACATTGGTGTGCAGGTGTGGTCGGGACACCATCCGGATCGGATGAGCGGCCTCACCGACTTGGTGGTCATCTCCTCGGCGGTTCCCGAAAATGACCCCGAGGTGCGGGCCGCCCGTCGGGCAGGGGTGGAGGTGTGGCGGCGTCCCCAGTTGTTGGCGGCTCTGAGCGCCGAGATCACCACCGTGGGTCCCACCGGCACCCATGGCAAGACCTCTTCCACCGCCATGCTGGTGAGGGCCGCCCGGGCGGCCGGGGAAAACCCCAGCTTTGTGGTGGGCGAGCAGGTCCTCGGTTTGGGAACCAATGCCGGACTCGGTTCCGATCCGTGGATGGTATTGGAGGTGGATGAGGCCTTTCGCACTTTCGAGCAGGTCAACTTGAAGGGGCTGGTGATAACCAATGTGGAAGCCGAGCATCTGGACCACTTTGAAACGGTGGACATCTTGGAGTCGAGTTTCGTCAAGGTGGCGCGGTCGGTGGAGGGCCCGGTGGTGGCGGGCATTGACGATCCGGGCGCTCGCCGAGTGGCAGAGCGGGCCGACCTATTGGGATTCGGGATGTCGGACGACGCTCATTGGAGCATGACCGAACTGTCGGAAGGCGCCGGGCAGGTCTCTTTTCGGTTGAGCCGCGCTGGTTCTTCGTGGCAGGTAAAAGTTCCTTTTCCCGGCGTTCACATGGCTCGCAACGCGGCCGGAGTGTTGGGCCTATGCGGGGAGATGGGCCTCGATCTGGACCGGGCGGTGGAGGGAATCGCCCGTTATCGCGGAGTGCGGCGTCGCTGGGAGCACCGCGGGTTGGTGGGGGGTGTGACCATCATCGATGACTACGCACATCATCCCTCCGAAATCGCGGCCACGATCAGAGCTGCCATGGAATCTGGCCATCGACGGGTCTGGGCTGTTTTCCAGCCGCACCTGTATTCGCGCACAGCGCAGATGTTCGCGGGGTTGGGCGCGGCGCTGTCCCTGGCCGACCGGATCGTGGTCACCGATGTTTACGGCGCGCGCGAAGAACCCCGCCCGGGTATAAGCGGAGAGTTGGTGGCTGCGGCCGCCCGCCGGTCCGGTGGAAGGGTGGTTGAGTATTTCCCCCATCGGTCCGAAGTGGCGGAGGGGATATTCCCTCAACTAGTAGAGGGCGATCTGGTGGTGACCATGGGCGCCGGGGATATAACGATGGTTCCCTCCGAGTTGCTGGCACTGTTGGCTGAGAAGGAACAGCAGCTGTGAGTGAGTGGCAGAATCTGGAGGCCCGGGGCTTGGTGCGCACGGAGGTGCCGCTTGACGGGTTTACCACCTACAAACTGGGCGGCGCCGCTCGGTGGTACGCCGAGGTAGGTGATTACTCTCACCTGCGGACGTTGGCGGAGGCGTGGAGGGGCGAGGTATCGGAGGGTGTTTTAGTGCTGGGCAAGGGCAGCAACGTGATCATCGCCGACCAGGGTTACCGAGGACTGGTGCTCAGGCTGGTAGGGGAATTTCTTTCCATTCGGCATCCCGAAGACCGGGTACAGGCGGGGGGAGGAGTCGGGCTTCCCCTGTTGGCCCGCTCGGCTGTGAGGGAGGGTCGGCTGGGACTCGAATTCATGGTGGGAATACCGGGAACGGTGGGAGGAGGCGTGTTCCAGAACGCCGGTTGCCACGGAAAAGAGATGGTGGATGTGCTGGATGAAGTGGAGATCTTTGATTTCGACACCGGGAAACTGTCGGCGGTGACTCCCGATTCGCTCCGGCTTGGATACCGAAGCTCGGCTGTGAGGCCCTCACAGGTGATCACCAAATCGTGGTTTCGGTTTACTTCGGGAGAACCGGCGCTGGGATTGGAGAGGATCCGCGAGATCACCCGTTGGCGTCGGCTCCATCAGCCGGGAGGGACGCTCAACGCAGGGAGTGTGTTCAAGAATCCGCCCGGTGACGCGGCCGGGAGGCTCATAGACGATGTAGGTCTGAAGGGGACGCGGGTCGGAAATGTCTCGGTCTCCGAAAAGCACGCCAACTTCTTTGTTGCTGAAAAGGGAGCCACATCTGAAGATATTCGCCGACTGGTTTCAAAAGTGCGTAGAAAGGTGCGGGCCGCTACCGGAGTCGACTTGCAGCCCGAAGTGAGATTCGTTGGGTTTCGAGATAACGAGGTGAGGGCATGAAAAGGAAGCACCCCATTGGAACCGCCAGGGGCCGCCGGACGCGCCGGTGGAAGAAGGCGTCATTCAAGGCCTCATCCCATAAGTCAGGGCCGGCTCCGAGCGCTGGCGATGGGGGAAGAGAAGATCTTTCCGCCGTCACAGTGGTTAGGCCGGTCGCAGGTCGGCGTCCTGAGAGTGGAATGGGCCGGGCAGCTGACGCGCAGTCGGGCCATCTGACTCTCAAACCGAGATCGAACCCCAAGCTAGTCACCCGCACTGGTTTTCGGGCAAAGGCCAGTCCGAAGAAAGGCCCGGTCGCACTCCTGTTCACAAGGATGAAGAGCAAGGACGCCAAACCGGAGGTAGATCCCCGCATCACGGAACGAGCCCAAAAGGTTCGCGAGAAGGAAGAGAGGAAGGCATTCAAACGGGCCGTTTGGATGCTGTTGGTGATGAGCGTGGCGGGAATCGGAATGTGGTTGGTGTATTCTCCCTATCTGGCGGTACGGGAGGTAGTGGTGACGGGAGAAGTGTCCTCCTCCGCTGCCCAGCAGATTGAGGGGGCAGGAGTGACAGCAGGCGCGCCCATGATATCGATCGATACAGAACTATTGCAGAAAGCCGTGCTGTCAGATCCTTGGGTCGCTGAGGTCGAGGTGGAGAAGGAATGGCCTAACACGATTCGGGTGACAGTTGAGGAAAGGTACCCGGTGGCGTGGGGGCTGACCGGTAAGGGATGGCGGGCTCTGTCATTGGATGGGGTGGAACTTGATGTGGGCCCCGAACAACTTATACCGCATATCACCGGTTTGGCCGGCGCGGTATTGGATCTCCCCCATCCTCCCGTTGCGGCGGCTCTGGCTTTCCTGGAGAGCTTGCGACCTGATCTCCGGGTGGGAACGGTGGTTGAAGTCCATGGCAATCAGCTCACCGCCGTGGTGGCGGGGCGGATCGTGAGGTTGGGAAGAGCCACGGACCTGGAGGAAAAGGCCCATGTGTTAGGGGTGCTGGTGGACAGGCACACCGATCCCGGTTCGGTCATCAACCTCTTCTCCGCCCTTAGGCCGGCGGTGTATCGGGAGGCCTCCGAGAATTCCCCAAGTTCACCTTCCAGTTAAGGTTGATATTCCCAATTTGACATTTGGTTTCTTGTGTATCAACCTTCTAGTTGAACCTCAAAAAACCTGTTAAGGGGGCGAGTCAATGCAAGATATCATTTGGGAGCCGGCCAGTGCCTATGTGGCGGTGCTGAAAGTTATCGGAGTGGGGGGCGCCGGCGTCAACGCGATCAACCGCATGATCGAATCCGGTTTGCAGGGAGTTGAATTCGTGGTTCTGAACACGGATGCCCAGTCTCTGATGGCTTCCGACGCCATGGTCAAGTTGGAAATCGGGGGAGAGTTGACCAAGGGCCTGGGGGCGGGGGCGAATCCCGAGGTGGGCCGAAAGGCGGCCGACGCCCATCGAGACGAATTAGAGGACATATTGCGCGGCGCCGACATGGTTTTTGTGACTTGCGGTGAAGGAGGCGGCACCGGCACCGGTGCGGCGCCGGTGGTGGCGGAAGTGGCCCGGAATCTGGGTGCGCTAACCGTGGGAATAGTGACCCGACCGTTTGGATTCGAGGGCAGGGTCCGGTCTTCCATCGCCGAAAAGGGAATCAGTGAACTGCGGGAGCAGGTTGACACCTTGGTCGTGGTGCCCAACGATCGGCTCCTGGAGGTGGGGGATCCCTCGGCTCCCATCAATGAGACCTTCCGCATGGCCGACGAGGTGTTGATGGACGGGGTGGCCGGGATCACCAATATGATCAACACCACCGGTCTCATCAATGTGGACTTCGCTGATGTCAAGACCGTGATGGCCGACGGCGGCTCCGCGGTTTTGGGAGTAGGAAAAGCCCGTGGAGAGGACCGCGCTTTACAGGCTGCCAAACGGGCTATCTCCAGCCCGCTATTGGAGATCAGCATGGACGGGGCATCGGGAATTCTGTTGTCGGTGGCGGGCTCTCGGGAGATGACTCTCCATGAAGCCCATCTGGCCGCCGAGACCATAACGCAGTTGGCGTCCGACGAAGCCAACATAATCTTTGGAGCCATCATAAACGACGCTTTGGGCGAGGAGATGCAGGTTACGGTGATCGCGGCCGGGTTCGATCGGCCCTCGGCCCGTCGTGGGGCGGCTGTCTCCCCGGGCGCCGGATCATCGGGCAGGAGTACAAGTTCCCCTGGATCGGGTATCGTTTTTGACATCCCCATCAGTTCCTCCGGGAGAAAATGATCCAACCTCTTCCGTGGCCAGGAGCGGCTTTTACCATTGAGTCCGATGGAGATCAACGGGAGCAGGCGAACCGGGGGGTGGTTTCCGCTGCGTTGGGTGTTTCTGCAGAGTGGGCCACCGTCCATCAGGTGCATGGAAACCGGGTGGTGGAGGTGGAGGGTCCGGGCCCGGTGGGGATGGAAGCGGATGCGCTGTTCACCAGGGTTTCCGGGCTGGTGGTAGCGGTGGTGACCGCTGACTGTGTGGCGGTGGTGGTGGGCGGAACCGCGGGAGTGGGAGTGGCCCATGCCGGATGGCGGGGGATCGCGGCGGGGGTGGTTGGTGGCATGGTGAAGGCGATGCGGTCGGTGGGACTCAACCTTGACTGGGCGGCGGTGGGTCCTTTCATCGGGCCGTGTTGTTTTGAGGTTGGCCCCCAGGTGGCTCGCCGATTCCTTCCGCAGGTCACCCTTTCCCGGCAGGGACGACCGTCTGTTGATTTGGGCGGGGCGGTGGCAGAGCAACTCGGCGACCTTCCGATCTGGTGGTCCCAAAGATGCACTCTCCACCAACCGGGCAGTTTCTCCCACCGCCGTGACGGCACTCCCCGCCGGATGGCGGCATTGGGTTGGATTGCCCAATGAGCTACAACCGGGTCTTGGAAAAGGTGGCCGAGGCGGCGAGTAAGGTGGGCCGGCGGCCTGAGGATGTAACCCTTATAGTGATTACCAAAGGTCGAGGGGTACCTGAGATCAGGAAACTCTACGATCAAGGAGTAAGGGACTTCGGTGAAAACCGGGCACAGGAACTGATCTCCAAGGTGGGGGAGTTACCCAGTGACATTCGTTGGCATTTTGTGGGTCACCTGCAAACCAACAAGGTGAGAATGGTTCGTTCGACGGTTGCCCTTCTCCACTCTATGGATAGACCGAGTCTGGCTCGGGTTTGGGCCCGCACCGGGTCCTCGCAAATACCTGCCCTGGCTCAGGTAAATATCGGCAATGAGCCCCAAAAGCACGGGGTGGCACCCGAGCAGCTTGAGCAGTTAGTGCACACGGTTCAGGAAGAGGGTGCGCAAGTGCGGGGCCTGATGGCCATGGCGCCCAGGGTGGATCATTCCGAGCAGGCCCGCCCCTTTTTCCGACGTCTTCGCCAATTGTCCGAGCAGGTTAGCGCCCGATATCCCGCGGTGAAGGAGCTATCGATGGGGATGACAGAGGATTACCAGGTAGCAGTAGAGGAAGGGGCTACCATGGTGCGCGTGGGCCGAGCTGTCTTTGGTGAATAATCATGAGTGACAACATCATGGGTAAAGTGTGGGACTTCTTGGGGCTGGTGGAAGACGAGGACGCTTGGACGCCGTCTCCCGCAATGACCTCGCCGGCGACCCCCACCTCCTCGGGCAACGTTCGTCTGATCTCCAGCAATCCGATGGACCCGCCCTCGTCCTCCTCGATGCTGCGAACCGAGGCGCCTTTGACGCTGAGAGAGCGCTCCAAGCCCTCTCCTGTTGATGTGGAGACCGAGATTCTGCAGGTAGACGGCTTTCAGGATTGTCCACATCTCACCTCTTGGTACAGGGCGGGGGTTCCGGTGATGTTGGATTTGCGGTTCCTTTCCACGGAGGTGGCCCAGGGGGTTGTCTACTATGCGACCGGTCTGATCAGCTACAACCAGGGTGAGGTCAACCAGGTGGGCGACGGGTTGGTGATGGTCAAGCCGCCGAGAGTCACAGTTTCAGCCAGCGAGAAGATGCGCTTGGCCAAAATCGGGATGTGGCCGTCCTCTATCAATACTTGACAAAGGGACTAAACGGCAGACTGCTATGACCTTGCTTTTATGTCAGTTGCTTATTATGGCCAGATGGGTGGTGTTGATCTGGGTGGTACTCAGCTGGATACCCACCTCTGAGGGTCATCCTCTGCGCGCTGTGAAAGACCTCTTTGATCGGCTGATCAATCCAATGTTGAGGCGCATTCGCAACGTGTTGCCCCCCGTTCGCATAGGTGCGGTGGGAGTCGATCTTTCTCCCTTGGCTCTGCTCCTCATCATCTATTTGGTGCAAGGTATTCTCTGCTGAAGTCCATACCCTCACTGACTCTGCCTTGAGGATCCGAGAGAGGTTGTTGTCTTGGGTCCCGAGGCGATTTTATAATTAGTCCCAGAGTTGTGGCCAACAGATTGGTTTAATATGCCCCTCACCCCTGATGACATCCAAGAAAAGTTCTTCCGCACTGCATTGCGCGGTTACCACCTCGAAGACGTTGATGAGTTCCTAGACGAAGTGGCGCTTTCGCTCAAAGAGTATGACGAACTCTTGGCCGAACGAGACAGGATCATCGCCCAAGTGAAGAGGGGAGTCCCGGCGGCCGACAATGAGGATGCTGCCCGGGTGCTGTCGCAGGCCCGTACGGAATCCCGTCGGATCATTGAGGAAGCCCAAGAGAGCGCATCCCAGTTGGTAGCTGCTGCTCGCAACGAAACCGCCGGATTGGCCCAACCACGGCCGTCGCCTCAGGATGCCCGTGCGGGGGCCTCCACCATATCTTTGGGGGAATTAGATCGCAAAAGAGAACGGGCCGCGCAACTTATGCTGGCCGAGATTGAGCGATACCGGATAGTTCTTTTGGTGGTGAAGTCCAGCTTGAGCGGTGTGCCGGGTGCTATGGACGACCACATAACAGAGTTGGACGACGCCGCCTCCCAGATTCGAGCCCTACTGTAGGCCTACCCCTGGTGGGGGGTGGTGAGGTCCGAGACAACGTCCATTGTGACCGAAAGAAGGTAGTTTCCCACTTGCAGTTCGGTTTCGGCCGGTCCTTGCTCAAACACGGTCGCCAATAGTTCCGCGGCGATCATTTCTCCGTGAACCTGTATAGCGGCGACTACAGCCGGATGATGGGAATTCCAAATCAAGGTGATGCGGTCGGTGACCCGAAGCTTGCGCTCTCGTCGCAACTGCTGAAGGCGGGCAGTAATTTCCCTGGCCACTCCCTCGGCCAGCAGCTCCTCGGTCAAATCGATGTCCAAGGTGACGGTCAGGTCGTCTTCGACGGCGATCGCGGTTCCCTCCGGAGCCCGGCGGCGCACCACCACGTCCTCAACGCTGATGTCCGTCTTTGCCACTTTGATGACTTCACCGTCCAGCAGGCTCTGGATTTCAGTCTTGCTCAGGCCTTGTATGGCCCGGGCCACTTGTGGGGTACGGGCGCCCAGCCGGGGCCCGAGTCGGCGAAAGTCGGCGTTGACGGATAGCTGTACGGTTGGCTCTTCGCCGCTAACTACCCGAAGAGAGCGGACATTCACTTCGTTTTGGACCAAATCGGAGAGGGCTTGCAGGGTCTCTGCGCGGTGGCTGGTGGCCAGGTTCACGGTGAGCGTTCCCAGCGGTTGGCGTACGCGGAGGTTGTGCTGTTTGCGGAGGGCATGGGCGAGCCTCACCGCAGTCCGGGCCAGTGCCATACCCTCCTCCAATCCGGAGTCGATTCGTTCGGGCTGAGGTTCGGGAAAGTCGCGAAGATGGATGCTGGGCGCCGCTGAAACGTCGCAGGAGGCCACCAGGGTTTGGTAGATCTTCTCGGTGATGAACGGCAGCACCGGCGCCAGCACTTCCGAGAAAGTGACCAACACCTCGTACAGGGTGGCGAAGGCGGCCAGTTTGTCGGCGTCGTCCTCCCCGCGACTTCTCCAAAAGCGCCTCCGGGATCGACGGACGTACCAGTTGGTGAGATGATCGATAAACCCGAGGATGGGAGGGATCACTGCGTACAGGTAATAGCCATCCATTTGGTGGCGCACCTCGGTGATGAGGCTTTGCAGCATCGAGAGCACCCAGCGGTCCAAAGCGGGCCGTTCGGCAGGTGGGGGAGCAGCGGCTATATCGGATAGCCCGATTCTGTCCGCTTGGGCGTAGGTCGTGAAAAACGAAAAGGTGTTCCAAAGAGGAAGCAGCACGGTTCGCACTACCTCTTTGACCCCCTTCTCGGAGAAGAGAAGCGGCTCCGCCCTGAGCACCGGGGAGTTGATCAGGTAGGCGCGCAACGCGTCGGCGCCGAATTTGTCCAGAATCTCCATCGGATCGGGGTAGTTCTTGAGGCTCTTGGACATTTTCCGACCGTCGGCGGCGAGCAGCATCCCGTTGACGACGCAGTTGGAGAAGGCCGGCCGGTCGAAGAGCGCCGCAGCAAGGATGTGGAGGGTGTAGAACCAGCCGCGGGTCTGATCAAGCCCTTCGGCGATGAAGTGGGCGGGGAAGTTTTTCTCGAAACGCTCCCGATTCTCAAACGGGTAGTGCTGCTGCCCATATGGCATGGATCCCGACTCGAACCAACAGTCCAACACCTCGGGAACCCGACGCATCACCCCTTCGCACCCAGGCGCCGAACATGCAAAAGTTATTAGATCCACGATGTGTTTGTGAAGGTCCGTCGGCCGCTGTCCAGAGTGCGCCTCAAGTTCGTCGAGTGACCCGATGCACTCCTCGGCGCCACATTGCGCACATTCCCAGACCGGTATACACGATCCCCAGTAGCGGTTTCGGCTGATCGCCCAATCTCGAGCGTCGCTCAGCCAGTTGCCGAAACGGCGTTCACCCACGTATTGGGGGACCCAATGGATGCGCTTGTTGTGTTCCACCAACCTGTCGCGAAATTCCGACACTTTCACGAACCAGGTGGGAATCGCCTTGTAGATGAGGGGCGTGTCGGTGCGGTAGCAGAAGGGATAGGAGTGGCGGATGCGTTCCCGGCGCACCAGTTTGCCGGAGTCGGCCAGCAGGCGCATCAGAGTACGGTCGGCGTCTTTCACGTTCTGCCCGGCCACTTCCGGTACCTGGTCGGTGAAGCGCCCCTCGGCGTCGACGGGATCCACCATCAGGTTCAGGCCATTGGCCGCGAAAGTATTGAAGTCGGCCTCCCCGTACGCAGGCGCCATATGCACCAGTCCGGTTCCCTCCTCGGCGGTCACATCTTCAGATGGCACCACCACGAAAGCACCATCGGAGGCAAGATGCTGAAAATAGGAGAAGGGCGGCTCATAGCGACTGCCGACCAACTCGGAGCCTCGAGCCTCGGCCACTGGCGCCGGGGGATCGTCCCACACGGCCGAGATAAGTTCGGTGGCAGCCCAATACCGCGCCCCGTTGTGGGGAATGGCCGCATACATCAGGTCAGGCGCCACCGCCACCGCCAGATTGCCCGGTAGGGTCCAGGGCGTGGTGGTCCAGATCAGGAGATAGTCACCTGTCTGCACAGGCCCCCCTCCTTCTATAACTCTTAACTTGACGGTTATGGAAGGGTCGTCTACTTCCTTGTACCCGCCGAGGTTCATTTCGAAGTTGGAGAGCGGCGTGGAACATGCCCATGAGTAGGGAAGCACCTTGAAGTCGCGGTAGATCAAGCCCTTGTTCCACAACTGCTTGAACACCCACCAAACGCTCTCCATGAAGTCGGGGTCCATGGTCTTGTAGTCGTTTCGGAAGTCCACCCACCGTCCGATCCGCCCGGTTACTTCTTCCCACTCCTCGGTGGTCCGCTCCACCAAGTTTCGACAGGCCTCGTTGAAGCGGTCGATTCCCAACTTGTTTATCTCATGGGGACCGCTGATACCCAACTGTTTCTGCACTTCCATCTCCACCGGCAACCCATGCGTGTCCCATCCGAAACGGCGTTCGATGCGATAGCCTCTCATTGTCCAGTATCTGGGGACAATGTCCTTGATCACGCCCGCCAGCAGGTTTCCGTAGTGGGGCGAACCGGTGGTAAAGGGTGGGCCGTCATAGAACGTGTACTCGCGGTCGGCGGGTCGGCGCCGGATCGACTCGACGAAGGCGTCGGTTTGTTTCCAGATCCGTGACACCTCGGCGTCGAGTTCGGGAAGATTCACTTGGGGGGGAATGCGGGTAAAATCGGATGACGGCATATTCTCGATTCGAAGTGGTTTGGAAAAGCCGAATGGTACATTTGCAGAATGGGCATGCAGACGTTTCCCGATAGCTGGGCGCCGGCGGTTCGCACGGTTGGAGAAAAATATCGTCTGCGGGTGTGGGTGGGGCCCGGCTCGTCGCGCAGTCGGGTGGATGGTCTGCATGGAGACTCGGTGAAAGTACGGGTCACGGCTCCGCCGGAACGGGGAAAGGCCAACCGGGCGGTCGAGAAACTCCTGTCCGGAGCCTTGGGGATGAGAGCACAAGTGGTGTCGGGACATACTTCCCGCCGGAAAGAAGTGGAATTCACGCGCCGACGCGATAGTCTCTAATCCGGTATTTGGGCACTGAGAGGAGTGCAAATGGCCCGGTTGTTACATGATAAGACCATCGCCCTACTTCGCGCTCGTCTTGAGTCGGAGAGAGCACGGATCACGGAGTTGATCGGAGGCTACAACCAGGCTATGGAGGAGGCCAGAATGGCTGAAGGAGCGGGGGAACGAAGTCCCGATCCTGCCAGCGCCGAAGCCGGCGCCGCCGCCACCGACTACGAGACGCAGATGTCACTGGAACGTAACGCCTTTCTGTTGTTGGAAAAAATTAAATATGCCTTGGCCAAAATGGACCGCAACGAATACGGTGACTGCGACATGTGCGGAAAGCCGGTTCCCGTGGCTCGACTACGTTATCTCCCTTATGTGGATAGTTGTATAGAGTGCGCCGTCCGAAACTGATGACCACCTTCGCTCTAGCGGTGGGGGCGGCCGCCACGGTGGTAGCGGTTGATCAGATCAGCAAGCGTTGGGCGGAGAGCAGCTTCGAATCCGAGCGAGTGGAGGTGGTCCCCGATCTGCTGTGGTTTACCTATGTGGAGAATCCCGGATCAGCCTTTTCGATGTTTCAGGACGCCGGGGTGTGGCTGGGTTTGGCGGCGGCGGGAGCGGTGGGAGTGATCGGGTGGGCTTTGCGAACCCCTCGTCCGGGTTCCGAAGTGATCGGGCTGGGATTGGTGATGGGTGGGGCGGTGGGGAACCTGGTGGATCGAGCCTCGCGAGGGGACGGTCTGCTGAGCGGAAAAGTGGTGGACTGGATACAGGTTCCGAACTTTCCGGTTTTCAACATGGCGGACGCCGCTCTCACGGTGGGGGTGGGGTTGGTGGTACTGTCCTCCTTCCGTCAGAGTCTTGCCTCCTCCCGCTCCTGACTCTCAGCCGGCGCACCTGCCGTCGGGGTCGGGTGAGCTTCGGGAGTGGACAGTCCCTGAGTCCCTGGGAGGGGAACGGGCGGATCGGGTGGTTTCGTCTCTCCTGGGAGTGAGTCGTTCAATCTCTCGCAGTCTGATCGATACGGGCCGCGCTCGCGCCCTGAGCGGAGCCTTGAAGCCTTCCCAACGGGTGGAGACGGGAATGACGTTATGGCTGGGCGACCCCCCGGAGAGAAGACTTCGGCCCGAGCAGGTCGACTTCGAGGTGGTCTATGAGGACGAAGATCTGGCGGTGGTCGTCAAGCCGGTTGGAGTGATAACCCATCCTGGTTCCGTGGTGCCCGGGCAGGGTGGAACCCTGGCGGCCGGGTTGTTACATCGGTATCCACAGATCGAGGGGGTGGGACAGCCGGTCAGATGGGGGATAGTCCATCGCCTCGATCGGGACACCTCCGGGTTGCTGGTTGCCGCTCTCTCCCCGCGGGCCTACACCGAATTGGTGGCCGCACTGCGCCGCCGAGAGATCAAACGCCGCTACTTGGCGTTGGTGCATGGGGCGATGGAGACCACCCACGGAGCAGTGGAGGCTCCCCTTGGTCCGGATCCTCGCCGGAGAGGGAAGAGAGCAGTGGTGGCAGGCGGCCGATACGCCCTCACCCGCTATCGGGTGATCGGTCATTGGAAAAACCCGCGGCTCTCCCTCTTGCAAGTTGAGCTGGAGACGGGTCGCACCCACCAGATCCGAGTGCATTTCTCCTCCATCGGCCGTCCGGTGGTGGGGGACCGGCTGTACAGCGGCAGGCCCGATCCGCTGGGGGCCGACCGCATGTGGCTGCACGCTTCCGAACTGACTTTTCAGCACCCAATTGATCCGTCCCGGTTGATGGAGAACCAGTCGCCTCTCCCCGAGGGACTCCGCATCATGGTGGACAGGTTGTCTGCGGGATAGAGTTACTCTCGGTGTTGTTTTGACTTCCGACCATTCGGCCGCTGCTCACTGTTATCGGCACCCCGGACGCCCCACCCGGCTGGCGTGCAGCGGTTGTGATCGTCCCATTTGCACATCCTGTTCACGCGATGCCGCGGTGGGGCAGAAGTGCCCTGAATGTATGGGGCAGGCTCAACGCAACATCCGCAGTGTGAAGAGCCGGACGGGGCTTCCGCCGGTTACCACCGTTTTGCTGGTGATAACCGGCTCGGTCTATGTGATCGGTTGGCTGTGGCCGGGACTCGAAAACGAGCTGATCAACGAGTTGGCCATGTGGAACCTGGGAGTCTCGGTCGGACAGTGGTGGAGGATGATCACCGCGGTACTGCTCCATGGGTCGATGTTGCACATCCTGTTCAACATGTGGGCGCTGTATGTTTTCGGCCCCCAGATCGAGCGAGAGTCGGGGGCGGCGCCGTTTCTGGTGATCTACCTTTCCTCGGCGGCGGCGGGAAGCTTGTTCGTCTACTGGTTCTCGCATCCTCTCACCGTCTCCATCGGCGCTTCTGGCGCCATTTTCGGTCTGTTCGGGGTGTGGCTGGCCGGTGCCTACCGGCTGCGCCACACCTATTTCGGCAGACGGATCCTTTCACAAATGGGGATACTGCTGGCCATCAACTTTGCCCTTCCATTGATCCTTCCCAACATTGCCTGGGAGGCTCACCTGGGAGGACTGGTCGGCGGACTGCTCATCGGGTTCTTGTGGTCTGCACAGCGTCGGCGTGGTCACCGCGTCCTGGCGCTGACGGTTTCGGCGTTGGCGGTGGGGGTGCTGGCGGTAGTCGCGGCAATCATCCTGGGAGGGAGCATTCTGGTGATATGAGCGGCTCGGAAAGTTTCGCCCATCTTCACCTGCACACTGAATACTCCATGTTGGATGGCGCCGCCCGGGTGGGGGAGATCATGGCGGCGGTAGCCGCCGACCGCCAGCCGGCGGTAGCGATGACCGATCATGGGGTCCTCTATGGGGCAGTGGAGTTTTATCGGGCGGCGCTGGAGGCGGGGATCAAACCCATTCTGGGCATGGAGGCCTATATCACGCCGGGGTCGCGGTTCGACCGCCCGACCGGAGGGCAAAACGTCCGCCACCATATCACCCTCCTAGCCCACAACGACATCGGCTATCACAACTTGATCGAGATCAGCAGCAAGGCCTTTTTGGATGGCTATTGGTACAAGCCTCGAGCCGACCGAGAGCTGCTGGCGGCCCACGCCGAAGGGATCATTGCCACATCGGGGTGTTTGAGCGGAGAGGTCTCCTCGCATCTGGCGCCGGGCCTGGTCACCGAGGAAGGCGGCAGCCGGGAGGTCTTCGACCCGAATACCGCGGCACGGACCGCGGCAGAGTATCAAGACATCTTCGGGCGGGAGAATTACTTCATAGAGATCATGGATCACAACCTGCCGCAGCAACGTGGCCTGCTTCCCGAATTGGTGAAACTCGCCAAACGGGTGGGCGCCCCGCTTTTGGCGACCAACGATTCGCACTACACCCGACCTGATGAGGCAGAGACCCACGATGTGCTGCTCTGCATCAACACCGGCTCCAATCTCTCCGACGAAAACAGGCTGCGTTTTGGTACCCAGGAGTTCTATATCAAGCCGGCCAGCAGCATGCGGGAACTGTTTCCGGCAGACCTATACCCAGGCGCCTGTGACAACACGCTGCGGGTGGCCGAGCGAGTTGATGTCCGAATGGAGATGGGGAAACTGCTTCTGCCCGACTTTCCCACCCCTGCCGGCCGAACCCACTCTTCCTACCTGCAGGACCTGGTGTGGGAGGGCGCCCGGAAGCGGTATGCCGGTCAGGTGTCCACCGCGGTCTCAGAGCGGATCCACTACGAGTTGGGAGTTATCGCGGAGATGGGCTTCGAAACCTATTTTCTGATCATCTGGGACCTGATCCGCGAGGCGCGGCATCGAGGCATCAGAACCGGCCCTGGGCGAGGTTCGGCGGCGGGTTCCATGGTCTCCTATTGCCTGGAGATCACCCAAATCGACCCTCTGGAGTACGGGTTGATTTTCGAACGATTCCTCAATCCCGGGCGGGCGGCGATGCCGGACATCGACATCGATTTCGACGAGCGCTATCGCGGCGAGATCATCGAATATGTGCGGGAGCGGTACGGCTCGGACCATGTGGCGCAGATAGTCACCTTCGCCACCATCAAAGGCAAGCAGGCGATCCGCGACGCCGCCCGGGTCTACGGCTACGAGTACCGGGTAGGAGACCAGTTGGCCAAACAGATGCCCTCGGCCATTCTGGGCAAGGAACCTTCCCTTAACCAGTGTCTCAATGCACCCCCTCCCAACAGTGACGGGATAGTAAAAGATTGGTACGCCAACGCGGCTGGTCTGCGTGAGTTCTACAACACCGACCCGGATGCCCGCAAGGTGATCGACGCCGCCCGGGGGCTGGAGGGCCTGCGGCGCCAGGATTCCATCCACGCCGCCGGGGTGGTGATCTCGCCGGTTCCGATGACCGAGTTGGTTCCTGTCCAGCAGAAGGGCAAGAACGCGGAGGTGGTTACCCAGTACGAGATGGGGGCGGTAGAAGAACTCGGGCTTCTGAAGATGGACTTTCTGGGACTTCGCAATCTTTCCACCATCGAGCGGACTCTTGATCTGGTGGAGGAGGCGACCGGACACCGGCCCGACGTCGATCACATCCCCCTGAATGACCCCGCCACTTTCAAGCTGCTACAGGCGGCCCAGACCATTGGAGTATTTCAACTCGAGGGTGAGCAGATGAGAACTCTGATTCAACGTCTGCGTCCCGATCGCTTCGACGACGTGGTGGCGTTGGTGGCCCTCTATCGGCCCGGTCCCATGGGCGCCAATATGCACAACCTCTATGCCGATCGAAAGACCGGCCGCGCTTCGGTAGAGCCCCTTCACCCCACCTTGACGGATTTGTTGGACTCCACCTACCAGATCCTCGTTTACCAGGAGCAGGTGATGGAAGTCTCCCGAACCATGGCCGGATACACCATGGAGGAGGCCGACAATCTCCGCAAGGCGATGGGCAAGAAGATCCAGGCGGTGATGGACGCCGAGGAGGAGAAATTCGTGGAGGGTTGTGTATCCCAGGGGTACGACCGGTCCACCGGCCGAGAGCTATTCGGGCTGATCAGCCACTTCGCTGGTTACGGATTCAACAAGTCGCATTCGGCCTGCTACGGACTGATAGCGTATCAGACCGCCTACCTGAAGGCGAACCATCCGGCTGAGTACATGGCGGCTCTGCTCACCTCCTCCAAGAGCAACCGGGATCGCACCGCCATGTACCTCAGGGAGTGTCGGCGGATGGGGCTATCCGTCAAAGTGCCCGATGTCAATGAGTCGGGAATGGACTATGTGGTGCGGTCGGGGAGCATACGGGTCGGGCTATCCGCCATCCGCAACTTGGGCGAATCGGTGGCCGAAAAGATCATCGAGGCGCGCGAAGAGAAGGGTCATTTCCGCAGCTTTGTGGACTTCTGCGAAAAGGTGGCGGTGGAAGCTCTGCGGCGTAACACCCTGGATTCGCTGGTCAAGGCGGGGGGATTCGACGGCCTGGGTCACACCCGTCGGGGCCTGACCGAGGTGCTTGCCTTGATAGTTGATTCGGTGGTGGACCGCCGTCGCAGCGAAGAATCCGGCCAGTTCTCCTTGTTCGGCGGCGGGGGACTGCCCGATCTCACCTTGCCCGACATCTCTGACCGGCAGTGGGACAAGCAGGTGCGCCTCGGTTTCGAAAAAGAGATGCTGGGATTGTATCTCTCCGATCATCCCTTGGCGGAAAAGGCCCGTGACTTGCGAGCGGCCGCCGATGCGGTCACCACCGCCTTGGAGGATTATCCCGACCAGTCCAAGGTGAAGGTCGCGGGACTGATCGTTAAGGCAGTGACCAAGTGGACCCGCAAGGGCGACCGGATGATGGTGTTGACCATGGAGGACCTGGAGGGCGAGACGGAGGTGGTGGTCTTTCCTCAGGTGGTAAAACGCAGTGGGGACATACTGGCAGTGGACCAGATGGTGGTGATTTCCGGCCGGGTGGACCGACGAGAAGACGGAGTGCAGTTGATCTGCGCCAAGGTGCAACTGCTGCAACCGGCCCCTCCCTCGCTGGATATCAGTTTGAGCATGAGCTTTGTGAGCGAACGGGACAACGCCCACAAGCTGCGAGAGGTGTTACGTCGATATCCGGGAGCAAAACGCGTGGTGTTCCACATCAAGGAAAGCGGCGCTCACTTCTACACCTCCAAACCGAAAGTGAGCGGAGACCCACAGATGGTCGCCGAACTCCAACAGTTGCTGGGCGCCGACTCGGTAGTTGCTTAAGAGACGAAAAGGGGTGCGAACTTAGAAGACCCCAATGGCTCAGGGGCAACCGGGAAATGCGCAGCAGAGCTTTGCATGCACATCTGCAAGCAAAACGCTTGGGTATCGTCGTTTCTCTCAGATGTTGCTTAACCTGAATAGGTTGGAGCGTGTCAGGGGTATTCTTCTTTGTGATATGGCTGAGCAACTTGATGTTGATGCGTTGATCGCGCGGTTTCGGACGCGGGCGGAAGCGGTGAGGAATCGTTCCCTTCCACCGGTGGCCGGTGAGGAACGCCGCCGGTTCCTAAAACAGGCTGAGGAAGACTTCTTGGACTACTCCCTGGTGGGGGCCGCCAAGTGGTCGGTGGAGGACGGCCACCTGGTGCTGCGGACTCCGTTGGGAGGCGGGGGCTAGCCCACTCCTACTGTTGTCGCTTCGCGGCGCGTCGCGCGGAACGGCGTTCTGACTCCAATCTTTCCAGGTCTACGCCCTGGGTATTCAGGAAGGTGAAGGCTTCGGCGATCCTGGTATGTCCGGCCTTCTCCGCGATCTGGCGGTGCATCTCTATGCACACCTGCCGGTAGCTGGGGTGGCCGGCCGGTTGGGTGCGAAGTTCGATGAGATGCAGGGCCTGGCGGGCATTCATCTCCATCATGAACCTGATCCGGTAGGCGAAGGGCACCGCATACTGGGCGACCTGCCGACCCAGGGTTTCCCGTAACTGCTCATAGAACTCCCCGGCCCGGTCCAACGCGTCGGCCCAGACCTTCTCGAGGCCGGCGTCTGAGAGCTCCGCGGGCCGCTGGTAGCCCAGCCGGGCGGTGAGCGGCTGCCATTCGATAGTCATCATCCGGTGGCGTTGCAGATCGCGAAAGGCGCCGAAGTCGCAGGTGACATCGAAGCGGTAATAGCTGCGTTCCAAAGCCCGGCCCGGTTTGTGCCGTCGATTACCGCGGTCTCCCACCAGGGCGGCGATCAAATGGGTGATTTGGGAGGGCGACATCCGATCCACGGCCTCCTGCAACTGGGTGTCGGAAAGCTCCGACACCCCGTACAAGGCCGCGGCGGCCAGTTTCCGCTCTGCGTCGGGGTCCCAGTCGGTGAGGGTCACCTCCGCCCCCTCGACAGGCTGTAAACCCAAACGGTCGGCCATCTCCTCCAGGCGGGAAGTGGTGTCGGAGAGATAGCGGCTCCACGCCACCCCCCGGTCGGGGAGATCCACCCGGGTTAGAAAGGAGGGGATCACCTTGCGCAGTTCTGAGAGCATCATCGATCCGTAGTCACGTACTTCAGCCAGAGGGTGAGCCTGCATGCGGATCAGTGCCATTTCGTAAGCCTGCCCGGTGCCGTAGATACCCACATTGGAGATGGTGGAGGCAGGCAGCAGTCCCCTCACCGAGTCGAAGGCTTTGGCGCGGATGGCAGCCCGATGCACCCAGGCCGGGTCCTCTGGACGGCGAGGATGGCGTTGCGAGAAATGCTCAATCATCACCCGGACCATCTCTCGGTAGGTGTCGAACAGCCCGTTCATCATGGACAGATAATCCTTCCGCAAATGGGACGCCTCGATCTCGGAAGGAAGGAAAAACCGGTACTTGCCTCCCAGGGGCTGGTCGTAGGCGATGTAGCGGGTGGATTGTTCCAGATAGGCGGCCAGACGGCCCCATTCCAACACTTTGGTCAACAGATTGGACGCTTGCTCGCAGGCTAGATGCACTCCTCCCAACTGTGCCACCGAGTCGTCCCCGTACTCGTAGAAGACCCGCTTATACAGTTCTTCGGCCCGCTTTAGTTTGATGAGGGGATCGTCTTGGCTCATTTCGGTGGCGATGGCCTCGATTCCAACCGCGGGATCGGTGACGAACTCGTCCAAAAAAAGCCGCCGCAGCGACTTGTGGGTGCGGCTGTAGCGGGCGAAGAGGGCGCCCTTTACCACCTCGGGAAGGTTGACCAGGGCGAACACCGGGCCGTCCAGGTTGGTGAAGAAGCGGCTCAGCAGCGCCCGCTCCTGCTCGGAGAAGGACTCGTGGTAGTAGTCCATTGAGCCAGTAATGATATGAATGGGCACGGCTGTGCTGTAAATGGCGGGTACCTTTATGGGATATGACCCCTGGGTTTTTCCGTGTGCTGATTGGTGGACTGGTGGTGATGGCCATTGTCTTGGCGGTGATCCCCGTGCTGGCCGCCTTGGACCTGGCTCGGGGCGGGAGCGGTTTCGGAATATGCCCGGAGGGAGTTTGGCTGTGTTCGGCTCCTTATCTGGCGGTGGTGCGACTGACCGGCTTGGTGGGAGTTGGTATGGGTGCGGTGGCGGTGGCCATCCGTCTCGCCCGGCGGGGTCTTCGTTGGTCGGAGCAGGAAGAACGAGGGTCACTTTCGAACTAAGCGCGTCGCTTGCCTGCTGGGGAGAACACTCAAGCGGGCAGATTCACTCTATTGGTATCCGGATACCCATTTCCTCGAGGCTTTGGGTGGCTAGAAAGAGTCCCTTCGAAGAGGCGCACACGGTGGCCCCCGACAGCAGTTGAGCATTGATTATCAGGCGGCGCCCGCGGTGTTCCTCCACTCGGCCGCGTGCCCACAGATGGGGATCGTCCACCAATGTGGGCCGGTGGAACTTGATCTCGAGACGCCCGGTGACGGCCATGGTATGCAAAGTGAGGATCGCCGCCCACACCGAGATCTCATCGAGGGTGGTGGTGATGACACCCCCGTGCAGGGTGCCTTCGGTTCCCCGCAGTTCGGCGCGGGGATTGAATTCGGCGACCGCATGGCCGTCCCGGATTCGGAAGCCTTCCATGCGAAGCCCGTGAGGATTGTTCTGGCCGCAGGCGAAGCACCCCTCTCCGTAGTAGCGGCGTACCTCGGAGATCAGTTGCTGGGTGGCGAGGTTGGTGGGTTCTTCCATTAACCGGGGAGTTCGATTGTGACGGGTTTGGTTGGTTCCTTGGTCACTTTACGCCCGCCGGGAGAAGATGGCGCAACTAGCATCACTGTTCGAGTGGCATCCAAGTTCCTATCGGACGGTAGCGCGCCCACCCCCGCCCAACGAGGAAAGGCGCGGGCGGTGCTCAACCGTCTCGTCCGCCGTTATCCATCCTCGGGGACGGCGTTGGATTACCGCAATCCGTGGGAGCTTTTGGTCTCCACCGTCTTGTCGGCCCAAACCACCGACGAAAACGTCAACCGGGTTACCCCGGGGTTGTTTGACCGGTGGCCCACTGCCCAGGATCTGGGCGAGGCCGATCTGGAGGAAGTGGAGAGTGCGGTTTTCTCCACGGGTTTCTACCGGCAGAAGGCGCGGGCCATCGTGGAACTCTCCCGTGATTTGACCGAGAGATTCGCGGGGGTGGTGCCCACCGATCTGAAGGAACTCGTCACCCTGCGGGGGGTGGGAAGAAAGACGGCCAGCGTGGTGCTGGCCGAGGCCTTTGGCATCCCCGCCATTGCGGTTGACACCCATGTCCGGCGGGTCACGGGAAGAATCGGGCTGACGGTCCAGACCGATCCCGCCAAGATTGAAATGGACCTCAAGGCGCTTTATCCGACCAAGGCATGGACCGGTATCTCGATGAGGTTCATCCAATTCGGACGGGATGTTTGCGATGCCCGTTCCCCTCGTTGCGGCGAGTGCGAGATGATGTTCGACGGCCTGTGCGACTGGCCGGCCCGCTCCTGAGATCCGATCGTTCCCACCGGGTGAGAGCGGGGCGCCGCCCGTGATGCGACACCCTGGTCGAAGATGGGACCGCCGGATTCTGGCACTGGCAGCTCCCGCCTTGGCCGCCCTGGTCGCCGATCCTCTGCTCTCTTTAGTGGACACGGCCTTCGTGGGCCGCCTGGGGAGGGTGGAATTGGCAGCCTTGGGGGTGGATGCCGCCTTGTTCGGGATGGCTTTCGCGGTCTGCAATTCTTTGGCCTTCGTCACGACTCCCATGGTCGCCCAAAGCCTCGGCCGAGGGGACCGGGTTGGGGCAGTACGGGTGGTGAACCAGGCATTGGTTACCGCTGGGGGTCTGGGAATGCTGGGAATCATCCTGTTTTGGACTGCTTCGGGCCCTTTGGTCGATCTCATGCAGGCAACCCCGGAGGTGGCGGCGCCGGCTGTGGAATACCTGCGCATCCGTGCCTTGGCTTTTCCCGCCGCCCTCTTGAATCTGGTTTCCCACGGGATTTACCGGGGTTACGAGGACACCCGCACCCCGATGTGGGTGTCGGTGGGGATCAACATCTTCAATGCTCTGTTGGATCCGCTGCTCATCTTCGGGCTGGGATGGGGTCTGGCCGGAGCAGCGTGGGCCACGGTCTGCGCTCAGTGGCTGGGAACCGGGGGCTTTCTTCTGCTCCTTTCTCGGCGAGCCCGCCGGGACCAATGGTCGTCTCGGGTGGTGGGCTGGAGCGGGATTCTCGGGTTTTGGAGGACGGGAGGCGTATTGGCGTTGCGGTCGGTGTTCTTGGTGGGAACCCTCACCCTGACCGTCGCCGCCTCCGCCCGGGTGGGGACGGTGGAGGTGGCGGCCCACCAGATCGCGATCCAGGTGTGGGCGCTGTGTGCTTTCACGCTCGATTCGTTGGCCATCGCCGGCCAGTCGCTGGTGGCATCCTGTACCGGGCGCCGGGATTCGGATGGAGCGCACCAGGTGACCAAGCGCCTGGTGTGGTGGGGACTTTTGATGGGAGTGCTGATCGCTGCCCTGCTGTTGATGGTGGGTCCCAGGCTGGGCGGCTGGTTCACCGACGATCCGGCGGTGGCGGGGGCGGTGACCGGGGTGGTACCGCACGCGGCGTTGATGCAGCCGGTGGCTGCTTTGGTGTTTGTCGCCGACGGGGTGTTCATGGCGGTGCTGGCGGTCCGTCTGCTGGCCGTTTCCACCGCGGCGGGCCTGGTGGTGGCCGCCGCGGTGTTGTGGCTCTCGGATGTGGTGGGAGGGGGGCTGTCGGGAGTGTGGTGGGCAATCATCGCGATGATCGTCGTCCGGTTCCTGGTGTTGGCGTGGGGGGCTCGGCGGGGATTGACTCCATGGATTGGCGCGAATAGGTAAAATCGGGTTCGGAGCAAGGATTTGCCCGCATTGATAGGCCCGCGGAAGGCACTTGGATGAACTTTTTGGACATGGCATTGGCGTTGCAGTTGGCGGTGGCGTTTGGAGGGGGCCTGTTGGCTTTCATTTCCCCTTGCGTCCTCCCGCTTCTGCCCGGATATCTGGCGATGGTGTCGGGGTACTCGGTGGCCGACTTGCAAAAGGGGGAGGCCTCTACCGCCAAGATGCTCCAAGCCACCCTGTTGTTCGTGGTCGGTTTCACCATCATCTTCGTGGCGCAGGGAGCAGGGGCAACTTCTATCTCGGGGTTCCTGCTGCAGAACCAGGTGGTGGTCACCCGCATCGCCGGAGCAGTGATTGCCGTGTTCGGAGTGGTGATGGTGGGGATGTCCTTTTCTACCCGTGGGATCTTCGCCTTCTTCGCCCGGGAGCGCCGGTTCCATGTGGTGTCGACCCGTTTTGGATTTCTGAGCCCGGTAGTGTTGGGGGCCGCATTCGGGTTCGGCTGGTCGCCCTGCATCGGCACCATTCTGGGAGGAGTGCTCGCCATCGCCGCCTCCCAGGACACCGTTTTGGCGGGGATGTTCCTCCTGTTCGTCTTCTCGCTGGGCATCGGTGTTCCCTTCGTACTGTCGGGCATCGGGCTCTCCAAAGCATTCAGCGCCCTGGCGGTGGTCAGAAAGATCAGTCGACCACTGATCGTCGCGGCGGGGGTGCTGATGGTTGGCTTTGGCGTGTTGATGATGTTCAACGGGCTCAGTTGGCTGTCAAGAGTCGTCTCCAACCTCTTCGCGGCGCTGCCTCTGCTCAGTAACCTGACAGAAATCTGATCACTCCAATCGCTCCCACGGGGAAACTCCTCCCAACCTTTCTCTCCCGATGAACAACCTCACAGTCAATCCTTCCCTCGGCGAGTACCTGGAGATGGCCGGCAAGTGTCGGGTGGTGCCCCTGGCGGTGAACCTGATCGGGGACCGGGAGACTCCGCTCACGGTCTTCCAGAAGCTGGCCGGTGATGATCCCGGGTTCCTTTTGGAGTCGGTCGAGGGAGGGGAGCGCTGGGCAAGGTGGTCGTTTGTGGGATGGGATCCAGCTTTTATTCTCACCTCCCAGGAGGGCAAATGCCAGGTAACGGGAACCGACCTGAAGCTTCCGTCCGGCAACCCCCTGGAGGTACTAGAGGAGTTACACCGGCAGTTCTCTATTCCCCACATGCCCGGTCTGCCTCCCCTCTATGCGGGGATGGTGGGGTATCTGGGTTATGACTGCGTCCGTTATGTGGAAGCTCTGCCCTCCCAGCCTCCCAATGATCGGCAGCTACCCGAGATGCTGTGGCAGTTCGTGGGCGGGCTGGCCGCCATCGACCGTTTTACCCAGACCATCACCTTGATGAGAAACGTCTACGTGGGAGAGGACCCCGAGGCCGATTACCGGGAAGGGGTCGCCCGGTTGACCGCAGACGCGGCCCGTCTGGCGGCGCCCTTTCGCTATAAGCTCCAGGCGGTCGCTCCCGAGCCGCCGCCCCGTCTTCCTTACACGTCCACCTTTACCCGCGCCGAGTACGAGGCGGCGGTGCTGAAAGCCCGGGAATATGTCTGGGCCGGAGACGTTTTCCAGGTGGTTACCAGCCAACGGCTCACCGTTCCTTTTGACGGGGACAGCTTTGACATCTATCGGGCGCTTCGGCTCATCAACCCCTCACCTTATCTGTTCTTCCTACGCTCCCCGGGCGTCTCGGTGATCGGCTCGTCTCCGGAGTTGATGACCCGGGTTCGAGACGGCAAGGTCTATTCCCGTCCGATTGCCGGTACCCGTCCCCGCGGCGCCGACCCGGCCGAGGACGCGGCCCTGGCCGAGGAGATGCTTGCCGACCCCAAAGAGCGGGCCGAGCACGTCATGCTTGTCGACCTAGCCCGAAACGACGTGGGCCGGGTATGCGAATTCGGGACCGTGAACGTGGACGACCTGATGGTGGTGGAGCGTTACTCCCATGTCATGCACATCGTCTCGGCGGTTTCGGGGACACTGAGGCCCGAAGTGGGTCCGGTGGATGTGCTGCGGGCAACCTTTCCCCATGGGACGGTGTCGGGCGCTCCCAAGGTGCGCGCCATGGAAATCATTGACGAACTGGAGCCGGTGGCGCGGGGCCCCTATGCGGGAGCGGTGGGCTATATCGACTTCTCTGGAACGATGGATACCGCCATTTGCCTGCGTACCGTGATTGTGGCGGACGGTTCGGCCTGGGTGCAGGCCGGCGGGGGGGTGGTGGCCGACAGCCTGCCTGGTCTCGAGTACGAGGAGACTATGAACAAGGCCGCGGCTCCCCTGGTCGCCATCGCAATGGCCGCTCGTGGATGATCCAAGCGGGCGGGGTCTGGTTCCCGCGGTTGGGTCGAGCGCCCCACCCGACAGCTTCGGCAACGTGACCGGAGAGTATCTGGCGCTTCGGAAGGAATGCGGCCTGGTTGCGGACCGCTGGGAAGTGGTGTGGGTGCAGGGTCCCGGCTCGGTGTCGTTCCTGCAGGGACTGCTCAGCGCCGATGTGGAGTCTCTTACCGAATGGGGGGTGGGCCGTTCCTTTGTTCTCACACCCCGAGGGATGGTGCGTTTCCTCTTGTGGGTAGTGAAAGGCTCGGGGGGACTGGGACTTATCTGCGGCCGGGGAGAGGGCTTGGAGTTGGCCGAGACCCTCGACTACTACCGGATTCGCATCAAGGCCAAGATCAGTCTCGACCCCCGCCCGGTCTCCGCGCTGGTGGGACCCACCGATCCATGGAGCGATGCCTTGGGAGAGCACCGATGGGAGCGAGACGGTGAGGACATCCGAGCGTCGTCGGCCCTGGCGGGCCTTCCCCGGGTCTTTTTCACAGGCGAGGCTGTCGGGGATGCTCAACCCGTTGGAGAACTGGCCTGGCGAGCAGTGCGGGTGGAGAGCGGAGAGCCGGTGATGGACATGGATCTGGATCATCGGACCATCCCGCAGGAAACCGGAGAACTTGCCAAAGCCGCGGTCTCTTTCACCAAAGGGTGCTTCTTGGGTCAGGAATTGGCGGCGCGAATCGACAGCCGAGGCAGGGTGAACCGCACCTTACGGGGTTTGGAGATTAGGACCAACCTTCTGCCTCCCGAAGGAGCGGAGGTGCGAAAAGACAACAAGGTGGTGGGCAGGATCACCTCGGTGGCCGAATCTTTGGAGGTGGGCGCCCCGGTGGGGTTGTCACTGATCAAGCGGGGAACCGACCCGGGAGACGAAGTGCGGATCCACTGGGAGGGTGGAGAGGCGCCTGCCCGCGTGAGAGCCTTGCCCATGGTGGGGGCCCTGAGCCACCTCTCCGATCCGGATGTCACCGGTTAAGAGATCCTGGTCGGGGAGGGATACCGCGTCAGGTGGTTGATGAGCATGGCCAAAGACAAACAAACGCGGGTGCTGTCACTGTCCTGCGCTGATCACTTTCCAATCGTAGATGTCGTAGAAGCCGCTATAAGGGCTTGATACCCAGGTGCCCGCGCCCTCCACCATCGTGGAGTTCCAGACCAGCAGGTTGGGCAGCACGTAGAGTGGAATCCAGGGTACGTCCTCGGCAAGGATGGCAGCGAGCCGACGGACCAGCGCCAGGCGGGGGTTGTTGTCCACCTCCCCATCGATGGCGAAAGCGAGATCGCTCGCTTCCGGGTTGGTATAGGCCAGGAAGTTTTGGCCGCTGAAACCGTTGGACTCCTTGGGGATACCGTCGATGGCGTAAAGCTTCACCACCGACGGATCCGGTGACGTGTCGTAGGCGTAGAGAGCCACCGGGCCGAAATCCATGGCCGGTAGGCGTTCCTGGAACAGTTCGGCAGGGTCGTAGTTAACGATCTCCCAACCAATCCCGAACGGCGCGGTCATTTCCCCGACCAGAACCTGCACATCCTCTCGGCGTTGGTTGCCGGCCACCGTGTTGAACTGCAGGATCAGTCCCTCTCCGTCGGAGTTGACCCACAGCCCGTTGGGGTCTGGTCGGGTCCATCCCTCGGCGCCGAGCAATTCTGTCACCTTGTCGATGTCCTGGATGTAGTGGGAGAAAGCGTCGCCGCACCAATCGCCGAAGCTCGGGTTCCAGCCCGCGCATTGGAGCACCAGGGGCTGGTCGAGGAAGGGGCCGAGCGCCGCATCGGCGATCCGCTGGCGGTCGAGGGAGTAGGCAACGGCCTGTCGCAGTTTGCGGGTGATCTCAAAGCGCCGGTTGGGGGACTGCTGGTTGATCCAAAAGCCCTCTACGAAGGTCCCCTCGCCCAGCACGAAGGTGAGGTCGGCGGTGAATCGGTTCTGAAGGTCGGGGAAAGGCTGTGGCAGGGCGGCCATTACCTGGCCGCTTTGGAGGGCGGTTACTTGGGCTTCGGTGCTTTCCATGGGCACCATCACCACCCGGTCGACGAGCGGGCGGCGTTCGGGGACCCAGTAGTTGGGATTGGGTATCAGAATGTGCCGGTCGGCGCTCCAGGACTGTGACAGCCAAGGGCCGCCGGAGAGGGTGATAGCGTCGTTCCACTGCTCGGCGATGTTGGTGTCGGGGCCCAGGACATGGCCCGGCAGCAGCACTCCGAAGAGTTCCCGCCAAGCGCCGTAGGGTTCGCTGAAGGTGACGACTGCGGTCTGGGGGTCATCGGTGTTCACGTTCTGAATAAGGTCGTAACCGGCGGTTTGCAGAGCGCCTACGGTGTCGAGCATCGCGCGCCATGTGAACCAGACGTCGCGGCTGGTGATGGGCGTCCCGTCGCTCCACCGGGCGTCGGGATTCAGTCGGTATGTCAATGTGAAGACGCCGTCGTTGGCGACCACAATACCGCCGTTTTCGATCGTCGGGGCCTCGACGAGGGTGGGCGAGGCCCGGTAGGTGTTGTCGATATTGAGTTCCATGAGCTTGGGCAGCACGTGGGCCAGCACCGACCAGCTCAGCCAGGAGGAGTTGGCGCACGAAGTGATCGGATTGATGCAATGGGCCATTGCTCTACTGCGAGCACCAAGTCGCCGCCGGTATGGGTGGAGGTGGGCGGACTGGTGTCGGCCTGCTCAGCGGCTGTGGCCATCTCGGCGGGGTCCGGATCCGGGTCGGCGCATGCCGACACCCACAACACCATGACCACTAGCAGCGCTGCCCACCGTTTCCATGACATCGCCGTCGAGGCTAGTCAAAAGCCCGCCTAGCATGAAGGCGATGACCGGCCCCAGCATGAACCAGGATGGGTTGGTCGGACTCTATCGATCCATGTTTCTGATCCGCCGGTTCGAGGAAAGGGCGGCTCACCTCCGTCAGCAAGGATTCATTCCCGGGTTTCTGCATCCTTATATCGGGCAGGAAGCAGTGGCGGTGGGAGTATGCGCCGCCCTTGAGGATGGCGATGTGATCACCAGCACCCACCGCGGTCACGGTCACATGCTTGCCCGAGGCGCCGATCCGGCCCGGATGTACGCCGAGCTCTACGGGCGCCAGGACGGATACAACCGGGCCAAGGGCGGCTCGTTGCACATGATCGATGTCGCTTTGGGATTCTTGGGGGCCAACGGAATCGTGGGCGGGGGCATTCCCCTCGCCACCGGTGCGGCCCTTCAGAAAAAGCGGGAAGGCCAAGGGCGGGTGGCCGTTTCCTTTTTTGGGGATGGCGCCACCAACGAGGGAAGCTTTCACGAATCTTTGAACCTCGCATCCTTATGGTCCCTGCCGGTGGTGTACGTGTGTGAGAACAACTTCTACGGAGAGTTCACTCCTCAGCACAAGCATCAACCCATCACCGAAATCGCCCGGCGGGCCGATTCCTACGCCATGGAGGGGGTGGTGGTGGAGGGAAACTACGTGCTGGAGATGCGGGCGGCGGCGCGGGCGGCAGTGGAACGCGCTCGGGCCGGCAAGGGTCCGACTTTGATCGAAGCAAGAACTTACCGCCATCGAGGCCACTACGAGGGAGACATGGCCCGTTACCGGCCACCCGGAGAACTGGAGGAGTGGATGGCTCGCGATCCCCTGCGGGTTTTCGAAGAACATCTGCGAGGCGAGGGGGTGGACGACGCGCAACTGGAACAAGTGCGGGAGGGAGTCGAGGCACAACTGGATGAAGCGGCCCGCTTTGCCGGGAACAGTCCCCATCCTCGGCCCACCGAGGCGCTGGAGGATGTGTATGTGCAGACCCATGAAGGAAGGGCGCTGCGATGAGAAGAATCCGATACGGCGCCGCCATCGGGGAAGCCTTGGCCGAGGAGATGGAAAGAGACCCCAATGTTTTTCTCATCGGCGAGGACATAGGCGAAGCCGGAGGGGTGTTCGGAGTGACCAGAGGCTTGTGGAGCCGATTCGGGGCCGACCGGGTGTACGACACCCCCATCTCCGAGGAAGCAATCGTGGGCGCCGCAGTGGGTGCGGCATTGGTGGGGGCGCGTCCGGTGGTGGAGGTGATGTTCGGGGACTTTGTCACCCTGGCCATGGACATGTTGGTGAATCAGGCGGCCAAGACCTCCTACATGACCGGGGGCAGGATCGGGGTGCCGCTGACGGTGCGGATGGTGACCGGGACGGCGGGAGCCACTGCCGGGCAGCACTCCCAAAGTCTGGAGGCCTGGTTCGTTCACACCCCCGGGTTGAAGGTGGTGGCGCCCTCCACTGCTTCCGACGCCAAGGCCTTGATGAAGGCCGCCATCCGGGATCCCGATCCGGTGCTGGTATTCGAGCATAAGCTGCTCTATGGTCGGTCGGACCCGGTACCCGATCAGGTCGATCCGCTGCCGTTGGGAGTGGGAAGGGTGGCCAGGGAAGGCAGTGATATAACGGTGGTTTCCTATCTTCATACCCTTTATGCCGCTTTGGAGGCGGCGGAGAGTTTGGAAGAAGAGGGGATCTCTGTGGAAGTGCTGGATCCTCGCTCGCTGGTGCCTTTTGATCGGGACCTCTTGGCCGCATCGCTAAGCAAGACGGGGAGGTTGGTGGTGGCCCATGAAGCCCCGGGACGCGGAGGAGTGGGCGCTGAGATCGCCGCCATCGCCGCCGGGGAGATGTGGCATCTGCTCCGGGCGCCGGTGACCCGGGTGTGCGGAACCAATACGCCCATGCCCTACGCGCCGGAATTGGAGGGTTTCGTGATACCGAACTCGGAGCGGATTGCAGAGGGCATTAGGAATACTGTGGAGGGGCGGAAGGTCGATCACCCGCGGGTCTGATGGCAAGGGCCCTCAACTTGGGAAGGAGAGTACCCACATGGTAAGAAATATCCTGATGCCCAAATGGGGCCTGACCATGGAAGAAGGCACCCTGATCTCCTGGGAGATGGAGGTGGGCGACGAGATAGAAGCGGGGGATGTGATCGCAGTGGTGGAGACCGAGAAAGTGGAAGTGGATTTGGAGTCCCCGGTGTCGGGAACTGTGACCCGGTTGCTGGTGGCGGAGGGTGAAACCGTGGCGGTGGGCGCCGTTTTGGCCATCGTGGAGTAGATGGGAAAGGAAGATGCTGATGCAAACAGGAAACGACAACGGATGTTTTTCCGGGCAGGTGGCGATCGTTACCGGGGGTGCCCGGGCAATAGGGCGGCAGATATCTGAAACCTTGGCATCCCGGGGCGCGGTAGTGGAGATTTTCGATGTCGCTGCGGCTGAGGAAACGGTGGACGCCATCCGGGCCGGTGGAGGCCGGGTGGAATACCAGATGCTGGACATCACGGATGAAGCCGGAGTGAAAGCCGGAGTCTCACAAGTGATGGAACGCAACGGGCGGCTGGATGTTCTGATCAACAATGCCGGCCTGTTTGCCGGCATACCCCGTCGGCCCTTCTGGGAGATCGATCTGGCAGAGTGGAGGCGGGTGATGGAAGTGAACGTGGATTCCATCTTCCTGCTCTGCCGGGAGGTGCTGGAGCCCATGAAGGCCTCGGGCGGGGGGCGGGTGGTCAACCTCTCCTCCAACGTGATCACTTTCGGCATGTCCCATCTGATGCACTATGTGGCTTCCAAGGGCGCCGTTTCGGTGATGACCCGAAGCCTCGCCCGGGAGATGGGCCCCTTCGGGATCGCCGTCAACGCGGTAGGGCCGGGTTTGGTCACCACCGAGATCACCACCGCCGAGATCAGCGAGAAGTATCTGCGGTTGGTGGCGGAAGGTCAGATGCTCCCCCAACCCATCTATCCCCTCGACATCGCCGAAGCGGTGTTGTTTTTGGCGTCACGGCAGGCGCGGATGATCACCGGTCAGACGCTGTTTGTGAATGGGGGCGCCACCGTCGGGGGAGTGTGATGAGGTATTCGGTCAGTCTGCAGTTCATGTGGACTGAACTCTCCTTCCCCGACCGGGTGCGCAAGGCCGCTTCCCACGGTTTCGATCAGGTTGATCTGTGGGATTGGAGAGATGTCGACATAGACGAGTTGGGGGAGACCTGCCGCGCCGAGGGCGTGGCGCTGGGAGGGTTTTTCGGGCATCGGCAGGGGGGTCTGGCCAACCCTGCTCAACACGGACAGCTCCTAGAAGAATTGGCTGCGTCCGTGGAGGTGGCCAAGCGGGTGGGGGCCAGGCAGCTTCACACATTCAGTGACGGGATCGGGCCGTGCGGTGTGATCGTCAAGCCTCCGCCATTGACCTGGGATGCCCGCTACCAGGCTTGTGTCGATGGGCTGGGAGAAGCAGTGAAGCTGGTGGAGGGAACCGGGATCACCTTGGCGGTGGAGGCCATCAACAATGTGTATGTCCCCGGCTATTTCTGGGACGAAGTGGGGATTACCCTGGCCATCTGCCGGGCGGTGGGCCATCCCGCGGTGCGGCTGGCATTCGACTGCTTTCATCAGCAGCTGTCGGGAGGGCGGTTGACCGACAATCTATTGCAAGCGTTGCCCTGGATGGGAAGGTTCGACGTGGCCGACGTCCCGGGTCGTGGACAGCCCGGCACTGGTGAGATTAGCTTTGTGCATCTGCGCAAGGTCTTGGAGGCGGAGGGATACGACGGTCTGGTCTCTTTCGAGTTGGTCCCCGAGGGTGGTGACAGTGATCGGGCCGCCCTAGCCTGCCGGCGGGTCTTCGGTTTCTAAGGTGTCCTGTTTTGCGAGATCTGCCGCCCGGTGGGCTAATGTCGGTGTGGTGTGGCCGCCCATCCGAATCGACCATCATGCCGCCACCGACTTACGCTGCTTGGGTAGATGTCGAGGGTGGCATGACAATTTAAGTGGCGACTATTGCTGTCTTGAGGGTCCTATTCGTTGTCGTTTTCCCGGGTAGCCCACCGGCCGTGCCAGCGTCCGGGAGTGGTGGGACAACGACCTGGCCCGCTACCGCATCAATGTCGAGATCGTCAACCCTGGGCTCGGGCGCATCCTTGGCTACCACCCGACCTTTGCTGACCGGACGGTTCCCATGCCCAGCCGGGCCGACATCCCTCGTGAGGTAGCGGCGCGGCGCCAACCGCAAGCACTTTAGCCGCGCTACTAACCGTTGTTCGGTGGCGGGCTGTTGTCTGTCATTTCGGCGCTTCGTAGAATCGCATGGTGATGCTGGAAGAGATACTCGCCTCCACCCGTCGGCGGATTGCCGGGCTCCGAGATCATGTGGAAGGCCACGACCAGCCTGCGACGTCTCCACGGGACTTCGAAACGGCTTTGGGTGCAACGGGATTGGCAGTCATCGGAGAGGTCAAGAGACGGTCACCCTCCCGGGGAGTGCTGGCCGCTGGACTTGACCCGGTGCGCCAAGCTCGAATCTATGAGCAAGCCGGAGCGGCGGCGGTGTCGGTACTGACCGAGCCGGAGCACTTCGGAGGATCCAATCATGATCTGAGCACGGTGGCCGAAGCGGTGGGGATTCCGGTGCTTCGCAAGGATTTCATTCTGGACCCCGCTCAGGTGTGGGAGTCGGCTCGCATCGGCGCCGACGCCCTGCTGCTGATCGTGGCGATTCTGGACGACCGACAGCTGGGACAGCTGCTGGAAGAGACGGCCCGGGCCGGACTGGCGGCTTTGGTGGAGGTACACAATCCCGGGGAGGCGCGAAGGGCGCTTACGGCCGGCGCCCGGATTGTGGGGGTCAACAATCGGGACCTTCGCGATTTCACGGTCGATCTGGGAACCGCCCGGCAATTGGCGCCCTTGTTGTCAGAGGCGGCGATCAGAGTCGCCGAGAGCGGTATCCACACCCCTGCCCAGGCGGCGGAGATGGCCCAAGTGGGCTATGACGCCATTTTGGTGGGGGAGGCGTTGGTGAAAGCCCCACGTCCTGCGGATCTGGTGTCCCAAATGAGGGACAGTGCATCCTGATGGTCTGGGTCAAGGTGTGCGGCCTCTCGGAAAGGTCGGATCTGGAGGCGGCGGTGGAGGCGGGCGCCGATGCCTTCGGGCTGGTTTTGGCGGTGGGCACGCCGCGTTACATCACGGCTGATCGGGCAAGGCGCCTGGCTGAAAGCGCTCCGATTCCCGGGTTCTTGGTGACGGTGGACCAAACTCCCCAGGACCTGATAGATCTGGCCGAGCGAATCGGCGCGGGGGGAGTCCAACCCCATGGAAAACACCAGGCCGAGGCCGCCGAGGCGGCGGTTCGGCACGGTCTGATGGTTCTCCGTCCGGTCAAGGTGGGCGTTGAGCAAGTGTCTTTGGGTCATGTGCCAGATGCGCAGATTCCCATCTTAGACACCGCCGACTCCCGCCGTCACGGAGGAACCGGCCGAACCTTCGATCATGACAAGGTGCCTTCTTTCGGTCGAAGATGGGTTTTGGCCGGAGGGCTGGGCACCCATAATGTTGCCCAAGCGGTGAAAAAACTGCAACCCTGGGGTGTCGACGCTTCTTCTCATCTAGAGTCGGCTCTGGGAGTGAAAGATCCTGCTCGGATACGTTCGTTTGTGAAAGAGGCCAAGAGGTAATGAAACCCCGACTGCACCGTCCCGATGACCGGGGTCGTTTTGGTGATTACGGCGGCCAGTTCGCTCCCGAGACCTTGATGTCGGCGCTGGAGGAGTTGGAGGAGGAGTTTGCTTCCGCCTGGTCCGACCCGTTGTTCGTGGGGGAGTATCATCGCCTGTTGGACTTGTACGTGGGCCGCCCCACACCGCTTTACCCGGCTCACCGTTTGAGTGAGCGGTTGGGGGTGGAGGTGTGGTTGAAGCGCGAGGATCTGGCCCACACCGGCGCTCACAAGATCAACAACGCCCTCGGTCAGGGTTTGTTGGCTCACCGGATGGGCAAGCCGCGCATTATCGCCGAGACAGGGGCGGGGCAGCACGGAGTGGCAACCGCCACCGCGGCGGCGGTGCTGGGGTTGGAGTGCCAGGTGTACATGGGTGTGGTTGACATTCGCCGCCAAGCGCCCAATGTGTCCCGCATGAAGATCCTGGGCAGTGAAGTGATCGGAGTTTCATCGGGAGCGGGGACACTCAAGGACGCGGTGAGCGAAGCCATGCGGGACTGGGCGCGTACTGTGGAAGAAACCCATTACGTGATCGGCTCGGTGGTCGGTCCCCATCCCTTTCCCTGGATCGTCAGGGAGTTGCAGAAAGTGATCGGGGAGGAGATACTCCAACAGTCCGAGCAATTGCCTGACGTGGCGGTGGCCTGCGTGGGAGGAGGGTCCAACGCCATCGGCATGTTCTGGCCATTGGCGGGAACGGGGGTGGAATTGGTGGGAGTCGAGGCCGGCGGCGACGGGATCGGAACGGGCCGTCACGGAGCTTCTATCGGAGCGGGTAGCCCGGGGATCCTGCACGGCGCCTGGACCTACATGCTGCAGGACGATGATGGGCAGGTCTTGGAGGCTCATTCAATCTCGGCGGGTCTCGACTATCCGGGAGTGGGACCGGAGCACTCCTACTTTCAGGAGGCGGGCTTGGCTCGATATGTTTCGATCACCGACCGGGAGGCGCTCGACGGGGTGAGGCTTTTGGCACACACCGAGGGAATCATCCCCGCCTTGGAGAGTGCTCATGCGGTGGCCTGGGTAGCCAAGGAGGCGGCGGCTCTTCGGCACAAGACGGTGCTGATCAACCTGTCGGGTAGGGGCGACAAAGACATGGAGATGTTGGTGGACCGGCTATGAGCGCCGAACAGGCGGGTACCACCGCGGGAGCCGCTCATATGCGATCAGGCGCCGAACGGATTGCCGACATGTTCGTGACCGCCCGTCGGGAGGACCGGTCGGTGTTTCTTCCATTCCTCACCGCCGGACTTCCCGATCCGGCTTCCTCTCCCCGCCTGTTCCAGGCGATGGCAGAGGCTGGCGCCGACGGTTTCGAAGTGGGCATTCCGTATTCTGACCCGCTCATGGACGGGCCGGTCATCTGTCGGGGAAGCGAACAGGCCATAGCAGCGGGGGCCACTTTGGACGAAAGCCTCTCCATTCTGGGTGAGGTGGCCGAGACCACCGCTCTTCCTTCTTTGGCCATGACCTACGCCAACCCGGTGTTCCGCCGCGGCGCGGATTGGTTCTGTGATCGTCTGGCTGAAGCAGGGGCAGCGGGCATGATTGTTGCCGATTTGCCATTCGAGGAGGCAAGACCATTGAGCGAGGCGGCTCGCCGTTACGGTCTGGGAATGGTGCTGTTCGTGGCGCTCACATCCGGGTACGACCGCATCAGGGCAGTAGCGGAGGCGGAGCCGGCTTTCATTTACGCGGTAGCCAACCTCGGTGTCACCGGAGAAAGAAGCGAATGGAGCAGCCGGGTGGAGGAACTGGTGGCAAGCATCCGGGGGGTGACTGACATTCCGGTGGTATTGGGAGTGGGGATCTCCAATCCGGACCAGGCGGCCATAGCTGCCCGGTTGGCGGACGGCTTCATCGTTGGAACCGCTTTGGTTCGCCGGGTTCTGGAATCGGCCAACGCCGATGCCGCGGGCCGATCATTGGCTTCGGCGGTGGAAGAGATGGCCTCCGCGGCGCGGCGGTGAACCATCCGAAAGTGCAACCTTTTGCCAGGTAGCACGTCTTGGTAGTTAGGCGCTGGCAGACGCCTAACGTGAGATGAAAAAGGGACAACTATGAAACGTTTACTGGCTTTGGCCTTGGCCGGGATGCTCCTGGCTTCGGCCTGCGGCTCCGATGACTCGGATCAAAGCACCACCACCGTGGTGACAACCGATACGACTGCCACGCCGACCGATCAACCCACTTCGAGCACCGGGACCCCGACTCCCACCACCGGCGATCCTGTGCTTCTCACGGTAGGGCTTCGGTCTTTTGGCAGTTGCGACGCCATATTGGACTACTACATCGAGAACGCCTTGGAGTTGGTAGGTCCTTATGGATTAGGAGGGGGAGATTTTAGGACATTTGGAGGTGACGACATGGCGGAAGAGGCCATGGCGGACACCGCGGCAGCCTCTGCCGACTCTGCGCAGTCGGCGCCTTCGTTCACCGGCACCAACGTGCAAGTGACCGGAGTGGACGAGGCCGACTTGGTCAAGACCGACGGCCACTATATCTATCATGTCCGCAATCTGTTGCGCATCGTTGAAGTGAACGACGGTGGGCTGACAGTGCGCTCCTCGCTCGATGTCGGTTTCCAACCTCGCGAGATGCTGATTCACGAGGACATGTTGTTGCTGATAGCTGGAGAGTGGCGGGTGGGACCGGTAACGCGGATCGCCCAAGTTGACATCTCCGATCGGGAATCGCCCGAGGTGGTAGCGGATCTGAGCGTGGACGGCATCTACAACGGCGCCCGTTTGTCCGATGGGACCGCGCGGCTGGTGATCACCTCCAATCCGGTGGGGATGGAATGGGAACGGCCCAGTGGCAGTGGCCTGCGCTCCGAGCAGGAGGCTATTGAGGCCAACCGGGAACTGGTCCGAAACTCCACCCTGGACAACTGGCTGCCGGCCTACGTTCTTGATGATTCGGAGAGCGGCGAGACCGAATGGGGCCAATTGGCTGACTGCTCCAATGTATTGGCGCCGGGAATCTTCTCAGGGTTGAACACCCTTTCCATCGCCCTCTTCGATCTCACGGAAGGAATAGCCGATTGGACAGTGGCCAGCGTTGTAGCCCAGGGGGATACCATTTACGCCACCGCTGACAGCGTCTATGTGGCCACTTCTCGGTGGGTTGACTGGCGGGCTCTTCCCGAGAACGACATGCTGTCTGAATCGTCGGGCTACACGACCCTGATCCACAAATTCAATACCTCCCGGGTCAACCGCCCGGTCTATGAAGCCAGCGGGGAAGTGGCCGGATTTCTGTTGAACCAGTTTTCCATGGACGAATACCAAGGAGATTTGCGGGTGGCGGCCACCACCTCGCCACCTTGGTGGTGGTCCGACGAGTCGGAGAGTCATGTAACCGTACTCCGTCCCGACGGCGGGGTACTGGAGGAGGTCGGTTCGGTGGGGGGCCTGGGGGAGGGGGAGCGTATCTTCGCGGTCAGATTCATGGGACCCGATGCCTATGTGGTCACCTTCCGTCAGGTCGATCCTCTCTACGCCCTGGATCTCTCCGATCCGTTCGATCCTCAGGTGCTGGGACAACTGAAGATTCCGGGCTTTTCCTCCTATCTGCATCCGGTTGGAGACGACCTGCTCCTGGGAGTGGGCCAGGACGCTTCGCTGGAGGGGAGAGTGGAAGGTTTGCAGGTTTCCCTTTTTGATGTCTCCGACCCGACCGATCCTATCCGCGTCGCTCAGATCCGTCCCTTTGACGAGGACGGACAGGAACCCGACTACAGCTGGTCGCCCGTGCAAGGCGATCACCGGGCGTTTGTCTTCTTCGATGGTTTGGTGTTGATTCCCTACGGTGCGTACTGGTGGGATGATTCGGACTATCAGCAGGACGCAGGGGTGGTGGCGATCGAAGTGGATTATGCCGATCTGTTCTTGGAGGCTCTGCTCCGTCCGCTCTCCGACGGGCCGGTGGGAGAGAAATCCCCCGACGCCAGAAAGGTGGAACAAGCCGTTCCCCAGCGGGTCATCATCATCGATGATCGGATCTATTCGATAACTCCGATCGGAATCGCCGTTCACCAGATGGACACCTGGGATCGGGTGACTTTCGTGGAGTACCCGGTCCGCTAGCCCCACCCAACTTGGCTCATCTGCGCGCCTCTTTGAGGATGCCGAGGTCGGTTGAAGGGGCGGAGGTGGGAGTTGGCGGGGTGTTGCTGGTCGGATTAAATGGTGTCTCTCGCCAAGTTACGACACTAATTCGCGAAAAACACCGACTAACTGCTGGCCGATGGGCCCACCCCCTCCGCCACCGAACCATAGGTAACACGTGCTGCGCCAGGCTCCCGGAGGAAGCTTTATGCAAAAGATGATCCCATGTACGGTCTGAACGACGTCGGAGTCAGACCGGTTGGTGTCTGGCTGTTACCAGTGTGGGACACATTTCAACCGCAACGCCGTGGAAAAGGTCGCGGCTTTGCTGGTCCTTTGCCAGGACGGGGGAATCAGAGGTGTAATCTCGGGGGAGTCCCCGATGTGACGAGCGGATTATGGAGGCTTTCTGATGTCAATGGTCGAATACTCGGTGGAGGGTGCGGTGGCAGTGGTGCGCCTCAACCGTCCTCCCGTGAATGCGCTTTCTTTGGAGTTGTCGACGGAGTTGAACGAGGTCTTTGCCAGGGCGGAGGATCCAGGAGTGCGGGCGGTGATTGTTACTGGTCAGCCCCACTTTGCGGCCGGAGCCGATATCAAGGGGTTTCAGTCTGCTCATGACTCCGGGAAGATGACCGATGACCTGGCCTCGGAATTGGTGGACGCCATCTGGAGATTGGAGGCGCTGCCCAAACCAACCATCGCCGCCATTTTCGGATACGCACTGGGAGGAGGTCTGGAGTTGTCCATGGGGTGTGATTTCCGCTACTTGGCGGAAGACGCCCAGGTGGGACAGCCTGAGATCAAGTTGGGGATCATTCCCGGAGCAGGAGGAACTCAGCGGCTGGCACGTCTGATCGGGTTCCAGAAAGCCAAGGAGGTCGTCTTCTCGGGCAGGTTCGTGCCGGCGCCCGAAGCACTGGAAATGGGGTTGGCGGATAAGGTGTTCCCATCTGATGAACTGTTGGACCGGGCCATGGAGGACACCCAACGGTGGGCGAAAGGTCCCACCGTAGCATTGGGGGCCGCCAAGCGGGCTCTGATCGGAGGGTTGGGGCTTCACCTGCGTGAGGCCATGGAAGTCGAGCGTCGAGCCTTCTTGGACTGCTTTTGGAGCGATGACGCCCGGGAAGGGGTGGAGGCCTTTATCGAGAAACGGCGGGCAACCTTCGGGGGAACCTAGACAACTTCTTTGCTGCCGGCTTCAATCCACCGTTGGAAACTGGTCAGGTTGGCTCTAAAGATCCAGCGGAGGGCGGGTTGATAAAACCATTCCGCAAGAACACCGCCCATATACCACGGGAACCGGAGTTGCTCCACCCTGGTGAGGCGGGTCCCGGAGGCATTGGCAGACAGGTCGAAACGCCCCCAGCCGCTGATTCTACCCACATGGCGAACACCGATCAGTTTGCCCTCGGTCCATGCATCCACCTCCATGATGTCCGTGACGCAAATAGGTCCTACACGGGTGGGCACTTCCATTCTCACCCCGATCCCCCGGCGCTGTTTGGTCGCGAAAGCGATGGAGACAGCATCGCTCATCCACTCCGAGTGAGAGGAGAGGTCGGCTAGTTTTGCCCAAACTGTCTCAGGGGGCGCCGCAATGTCAACGGAGACTGTGATAGGTTTCACTACAGGGAGCACCAAGGATAGTTTGGTGCAGTTAATAATAACTCTCTAAAGTATTGAACATTGTGGTAAAACATTTGCCAATTGGACCCGGCGTCTGGCAGGTTATAAAGAGACAGATTCCAGTTCATCAAAATATTTGGGGATTGTAAACATTGCGTACTATGTTGATATTTTGCCGAGAGTTACCTCTCGTTAAAGCCTTGCGCTCGGTTGAGTTAACAGGAGTGCAGTGGGTGTCTTAACGGTCGGGAACTCTCGGAGGCCAGGTGGCCTGCCACCAAACCCGGGTACCCAGTGAAGGAAAGAAATGGCCGTTGAGCGTGTCGTCATTGCTCTTGTTGCCAACGACATTGATCATGAGGAAGCCCTTACCGTAGTCAGTGCCTCATCCAACCCTTCCAAAGGGTCGTTTGATTCCCCGGACTGGATGCCCTCCGATAGTTGCCTGAGGTGCAGGGACGCCACTGATTGGACGACCGCGAGTCTGACTGGATGGGAACAGGGATCGGGTAGCGTGCAGTCGATCAGATTCCCAGAATGGGCTCGTGGAGGACCTGGTATGCTGAAGGGCGCCCTCGGGGGTGGTGTAATAGGTAACACGACAGGTTCTGGCCCTGTTATTGAGGGTTCGAGTCCTTCCCCCCGAGCCAAGTCCGGGTATCATCCGGTCTTGTTGGCCCCGTCGTCTAGTGGCCTAGGACGCCGGCCTCTCAAGCCGGTAACGCCGGTTCGAACCCGGTCGGGGCTGCCATTGCCTTGGCGTGTCTTACCGGCACAACGAAGGCTCATTTTCTGGTCGCAGGGTTTACCGAGACACCCGTCACTCCAGCATTCACGACCATTTCGCGAAAAAGAGGCGACTCAAAAGGTTTGTGATTACGTCTTTTATTAGTAAAATATCTTAAGATAATAACAAGTGAGGTAGAACATGATAGAAACACATAGAGAAGCAACCGCCTACCCATCCGTGATCGACACTGCACAGGTCGCGGAGTTGCTACGCATGAATGTGCAGATGGTTCGTAAGTATGCTCGAGAGGGCCGTCTTCCCGCCTATCAGTTGCCGGGTTCGCGGGTCTACCGGTTTATATATTCGGAAGTAATCGACTACATAAGGTCCCACCCCGTCTGTCCCAAGCCTACGACAACCCAGGATGCAGCCGGGTAAGCAGTCGGCGATTCAACCAGTGGGCACGGGGCGGATCACCGCTGTCATCTCTTCTATGGGTAGGTAGTAGTCGAATCCCACCCGGTCCTCCAGCCAAATGTGGTCGGTGGCGGCAACTCTGATTCTCCCTCTCCGCGTGTTTCCCAGCAAAGGTGCATACACTTCCACTACCTTCTGGGTGAGCTGCAGTTCCGTTAGCCGCGCCCGCCAAGTGGGCGCCATCCCTCTGGCCTCGATTCCTCCCGATGAACGTTTGCTCACCTCAAGGACAATCCGGTCCAAGCGGGCATCCACACAGAGATGCTCGGTGTTCGGGGTTCTCTGTTACACGGCCCGCACCGCTGTCTTCGGCTCCTTGTAAGCCTGGCAAACCCCCTCCGCTCTTTCGTAGACTGGCGGCCTACAGCCAGCCCGGCTGTTCTGTTCACTGACCCGGTGGACGATCTTCCCCTTGAGTCCGGTTGGATCCGGAGCTCAGAAGGTGTGGCGACCACACCCGCCGCGAAGGAACCCGGCCGGTGTGGTCGGGGATGTGTCACAGGGCCAGTCCACAATACGAGACAGTTGGCGATGGGTGTGAAATAGCTTTCAAAGTGTTGCTCGACGGGGATCGGTCGTTACTGACGCCTGAGTACAGTTCACTTGGTTGGCCGACGCATGAGCGGTTGGACGGTGGGCTTGCCTTGTATCGGCGCAACGCCGCTTCGCATTCACGGGGATATCGGTTGTCGCGCAGAGCCTGGCGTCCTTGAACCTTAACGTCGTCGCTCTCGATGTGTCGCCTGCGGGTGCTACCGTGGCTCGTGCCACCCTTGGCATCGGCCGTGGCACAAACGACGACCCGGAGGAGATCTTCGAGAGCGACGCGAGGCTGGCACGGAGGCATCTGCAGGAGTTGTCGTCCGTTTTCTGTCGATGGCTTGACGCGGAAGATCAAGCAGTTGCAGTCGCCGACGGCGGCGAGTTGCTATCCCTAGGACAGGCTATTCCACAGGTGTGGCGGCACCAGTCCTATGATCGGCTCGGAGCACTTTTCGACCGTTGGCGATCAGCCGCCAGAACCGGCGATCTGACGCCCGCTTTGCTGTCGTCAGTTTACGCAGGCACTTACCGGGAGTTGTCGCACCGGCCCCATAGGATGACACCTATGCTCATGTCCCGGCGGATCAGAAAGGTAAAAGAGGGTTGTCCAGATGAACTTTCATGCTTGGACCAAACATTTGGGACTGGCCCACCGGAAGAACCAGAACCAGGGGCGACAGCAGTTCTACGGACAAACCTCGTCCTGAAACCCTATCAGCTTGCGTCACACCCTGGTTTTAACATCCCTGCGAGAGTGGTGGACGGTTGGCTGGATGAAGCAGAGAAGAAAGGATCCTTTAATGGCAGGCATCAATTGGGATGACTGCCCGGCCGTGGAGCGCATCCCGGGCAAGGTCAGCGGCGCTTGGGTATTTGTCGGAACCCGGGTACCTGTGGGACACCTATTCGCGAACCTGGAGTGCGGTGCTTCTCTGGCGGATTTCTTGGAATGGTTCCCCATGGATGAGTGGAAACCGCGGGCTGTGTTGGGCTATCTGGCGACAACCCTTGGACCGGCCTCGGATGGGACGTTGGACCGGCGGGCCGACGGCTAGGAGGCGGCGCATAGCGACGCGGTTCGAGCTCTTGAGGCGGCTCTCGTCCCATAGCTGACACCCTATCTGCGGCCACCGCGGGTCATCCAACAGGTTTTGGGCCCTCAGCTTTGGGTGTTGGCCACCATCTCTGACCTGCGACTTAACAAGGGTTCCCGGGAGGACACCCGCAATCGCGAGAGAGGGGACACCACAATTCAGAACCCTTGTGAATCCCCCCTTATGCGGGCACCGGCACTGCCACACCCCCACGGCGCGTCGGGCGTCCAAAGCGTCGGTTTTGGCGCCGTCGCGGGTAGGGATGGGATTGTTGAACTCGGTCACCAGTTCCCCACAAGCAATCAAATGGGCGGTCACACCAGCTCCGTAACTGCCTGTGCCTTCCACAGACCACACTCGATCAGAGGCGGTGGTATGCCGGTTGGCCCATTCCAACAGCCGGTCATACCCCGCCCTGGTGGTTTCGAACACCGCAGACGCTTGTTCTCCGGTAGTTGCAGTGTCCACTACCGACGCGGTGACCCGGTCACGATCAGGATCGATCCCGATCACATGATCTACCATTGTGGCCAACATAAGAAAACCTCTCTTTCTTGTGCAAAATTGGGTTGTGCCCCAAGAGGGTGCAAATCCGTGACGGCAACATTGTGAAGGGTCACACCCCCCAGGGGTGGACAAGCTTCTGATCAGGCCAGCAACGCAAGCGCCCAGAAGGCGCCACGGCGGTGTCGGACATATCAGGTGAAAGACACAAAGGTCAGAGTGGTCCCGGGTCACGACACCGCCGCTGACGCCACTCCTGGCAATCTCTACGAGGCCTCCCTAATACTCACAGAGCGGTCTGTCCACCCGCTTTTTCGGGTCAGGGAGAACAGAAACGGATTCGAATTGAAGGAGAAGCAGCTCGTGTCAGAGGATGATCGGATTGTGTTCGGTGGGGTTGACACCCACCGTGATGTTCATGTCGCGGCGGTGGTGGATGCCACCGGTCGACTTTTGGACACGGCAACCTTCAGCGCCGACGCCACCGGTTATGAACAACTGGGCGACTGGCTGGGGTCCTGGGGTCGAGTGGCCCAGGTCGGTATAGAGGGCACCGGCAGCTACGGCGCCGGCCTGACCCGCCACCTCATGAGCATCGGTGTCGAGGTGGCGGAAGTGAACCGTCCCAACCGCCAACTCCGCCGCCGTTTGGAATAGGTATGTTTCAAACCTTTTCCACGCAGTCGGAAGCCCGTCAATACTCGCAGGATCGGGCGTTGGCCTACTCGGGGACGAGCAGGTGGGAATGGCAAAACCTCAGTGGCAGGTTCCTTTGTCAGCCACACCCCAAATTGCCCTGCCTCCTGGACCCCTCGGTTGCTCACAGAGGGAATGCGTGGGTGCCTTGCTGGGTACTTTTTGCTGGGCGAGATCAACCGGGATGGCGGTTTTATCAATGGACATCCGCTAGAAACGACACTGTCTCACCCCTAACTTTAGACGATGCCGCAGAAGTGCTGGAACGCATAATAGAGGACTATGTATTCTTGGTAGACATAGACGAACCGAACCCTGCGGGACCGCCGGTCCCGCGATGGGTCACCCTTGAGTCAATACCTCCTGGTATTCCACCGGACCTGAGTGGCGCTGACGCTAAAAAACTAAATTCCTATCCCTGATACACGGAGGTTCTGGTGTTTATTGGGACATCCATCCGAAGTGGCGCTCACCTCGCTCCGCGTGAAAAACCCGATCCTCGAAGCGGTCTACGAAAACCACTAGAAAACCACCAGTTTCTGGCTATCAACACCGTGCCCAGCATACACAACCACATTAGCCCGGTCCGACGCGTCCAACTTCCACTCGCCCCGAGTTTGTACTGACTGCGTCAGGTTGAGATCAAGTGCTTCCGACAGGCCATGGTTTCCAGAGGGTGCTCAAGCACTGATCGGATGTCGAAGTCGGCAACTCCGTACTGGCGAGCCCTTCTGGTTATGTAGGGAGGTTCCCCCAAAGCAGCGTCTAACAAACAGGAATCAGATTGGGCTCCACATGGGATCTCTAGATAGAATGCAACAGGCTAAGAAGATGGTAGCGGTGCTCGGGCGGGCGGTTGGCGATTTAGCGCGCCCCCCTTGATGGGCTAAGGGTGTACCCAAATAATAAAACCAACTGTCTTGTGACAGAATCAATAGATGAGGCACGGTTCCTTGCCGGATCAACTCGCCACCCGATACCACCAATGGCTCACCACCCTCACACCTCACCAAAACCGGATTTGACAATATAGGAGCATCGATGAGCCCCAAAAAGTGGTTTCACCGCCCCCTCGCTCAAGGCCGTGACCTGGGACTTTGTGGTTTCGCTCCAGCGCCACAACCCCAAACGGTTTTGGGGTAACAACCCATAGCGGTGCCGGGAGGATCGATTATGCCCGTGACAGTCTCGGTTCTCTTTCCGGAACCGACCACACCCCCTGAGAAAACCGCTGTCAGGACTTCCCCTTCATTGACACATCACAGAGGGCCACTGCTCCACAAATACGTAGTCCAGGCCCGTTTTAGCGTGATCGGTGAACACCGCTAGCACTTTGTCCTGCCAGTTTTTGTATCCGCTGGGCGACTTTCCACTCCAGGGCGCCTCGGTCCGAAGCGATTTCTGACAATTCGGGGGTCATGCATTCAGCGATCGTTCGGCAAAAACTCGCCACTATGCGGATATCTTCACGTACCAGTTGGGCTTTGTCGCTGGCAGAAGCGGTCCCGGGAAGCACCAAGTCGTTTAGATCGAAATCAGAAACCTGTCGCTGGGCTGTGATATTTTCGACCGAAGCAGCCGTGTCGCCTTGCTGCAACCGGTGTCTTTGTTCGATCATGTTCCTATAAGATTTCAGCACCCATAACTCGGCGACAAGTCCCGGTGACACATACCCGGCGAGAGCGGCCAGGTCGTACAGGTCGCGAACCACGGATATCCGTTGCCATCGTGACAGTTTTTCGGAAAGGTTTTCTGCTAGATTTATGACCGGAACCACCGGCGGGTCGAAAGCATACAAACCGTGCATCGGGTTGCCTATCGGCGGTGTCCACTCGGTTGGTAACCACAGCCCTCTTGTCGAAAAGTCCATTTTGACAGGCACGCTATCAGTGGCCAACAGTTCGGACGCGATTTCTATCATGTAGTGACCCCGCCGCTCGTAAACGGTGAAGTCGAACTGGTCGAAACTCATCCGGTTGACCTGTTCCGCTACCAGATCCTCCGCTCCCGATGCGACATCGAAATCGAGATCGAACGAGAACCGGCTCTTGTGTCCCAGGTAATATTTCCGCAAGGCTGTGCCGCCCTTGAAAGTCATATCCAAAGCGTCAAATGCGCTGCTTTGTAGAAGACCATAGAGAATATGATCAAACGCTATATCAAGCACCGCCCCGACATGCACCTCTGTATCCCGCGCCGCCAAGGGATAGAAACGGGTGATGTCTCCTGGTGTGATCGGTCGGTCTGTTACCGCCATTTGGCTATCCACCATCTGGGGAAGATGTAATCCACCACTTCGTACTTGGCGGACCAAACAGGTGTTCTCTTGAGCGACCCATGCCGGTAGGTGCGGTCGGCGAGTAAATGCGGTCCCTTGGCGTTCGAGGGGCATAACTTGACCAGCGTATCTGACAGGTCGGGTCGTTCACCGGCGTCGAGAACGTAGGCGGTTTTCATCCACGTTGCCCGTGGTCTGCCTTCCAGTTCGCTCAGCAACAAATCTTCTTCGAGCGGTTCGCAGCTCTCCCACAGCCATTCTGCTATGTCCGACCAGGGAAACGACCCGGGCCGGGCACCCATAAACACCAACAGCGTTTCGGGTTTCCACACCGGCAACCCTTCGATCTCGTCCAATGGTATTTGTGGTTCCCACCGGCACACGGTGTAATCCTGAAAACAACTAGGTGCTTTCACGCGAGGAGGCATTCCAATTGTCCGGCCGGTGGGACGACGCAGCCAACTGTGCGCCTGAGCCACCGACCGACCCCCTATACAAGCCGGGGTGTCGGGGCGAACCCGCAACCTGGCCCTCAACTCCGCGAACCCGGGTGTCCGAAGAGAAATAGCGGACCTGTAGAACCGCCAGGCACCCTGACACCGCAACGGAAACAGCCAATCCTTCCGACGCAACACTTGAGCCATTTCAGAAGGGGACCACCCCTTCACACCATACGACTCCAAATCGTCCAAAGTCACAACGGAAGCCTTTTTGCCGAACAAATCGGTGACCACCGGAACCATCGCATCCGGCACCGGACAAGTGCCAAGCCGCCCGTAAAACCAATCCGGCAACCCGGGCTGAACCGCAACAACCTCACTCATAGGGGCTACCAATATAGTGTTTCTGGTTCAGAAACCCAAACAAAACCGGCAACGACAGAGAACACAACCGCGCCACTGCCCTCTCCGCGAAGTCCAACAACCTTTTCTGGTCCGGGTCGTTACCTTCCCGCTCTCATCAACCCGAACAAACGACGGCTGTGTGTTGGCCAGAGCGAGTCCCTGGGTGCGACGGAACCAACCAACGCGTCGTTAGCAGACTCTATTCTCACCTTGTCATGTTCTGCCTGTTCGGTGGAAGCGAAACCGCTTGAGAAGTATCGGGTGTGGATTCGTTTTGCCGACGGAATGGAGGGGACAGCGGACTTTGGAGATTTCGCCGGGAAGGGCGTGTTCCGACAGTGGGAGGATCCGGGTGTTTGGGAGGGGATGCGCATGTCTCACGTTGAGGTGTGGGGTTCTCCCCGAAAACCTCTGGGAAAGGCGCAGATCAGGGATGGTGGCCAGCACCCGCCGTTGGGTCAGTGCCAGTTGCCACTCCCAAGGCAAAAAGGGGGATAATTGGATTACCATGAATGGGATCTATGACAACCCGGTTTGTGATCGTTGGTGACATTCACGGCAGGTTCGAGTCCCTAGCCGAAGGCCTCGGTGAGGTGCGCCACCGGTGGGGGCAGTTGGATTTCGTCTTGGCGGTGGGTGATTTGGAAGCGAACCGGGATCGTAGCGACCAGGCAGGAGTGGCGGTACCCGCCCGGTATCGGAAGATGGGTGACTTCCCAGGATTGGTAGCCGAGGAGATCGTGTTGGGTGCTCCTTTGTATTTCATTGCGGGCAATCACGAGCCGTATCCAATGTTGGACCGGGCCGGCCCGGGCGAGTGGACGCCGGGGGTGTGGTGGCTGGGCCGCTTCGGTATAACACGTATTGGCGATGTGACAGTCGGGTTTCTGTCGGGCATCTACTCACCGAAGTATTCGGAGCTTGCGGAACCATCTCGTCAAGGGCCCAAGCAGCGGACCTATTGGCATCGGTCCGAGTTGCACCAACTCATCGACACAGTCGGTCGTCTGGACGGACGTTTGGACGTGTTGTTGACCCATGACTGGCCATCAGGGGTCCTCGCCGACCGGAGAGGCAACCCGATTGGAGATCCGTCGCTGCGTGAACTTGTCGAGACGGTCCAACCCCGTGTCCACGCTTGCGGGCACAGGCATTACGACCAGAAGGGCATGATCGGCAGCGCTCAGGTGGTGTGCCTGGCCAAGCCCCACGCCGGTCCCCGGGGGTTGCAAGGCATTGCCGTAGTGGAACGCAGCCAGGATGGCGATCTGGAAGTTCTGACCTAGAAATGGCTAAGGGTTACTGCCTTTCTTGATCGAGCCTTTTCTGGATGTCGTAGGCGTTGAACTCAACCAGTTGATCAATGATGTTCAAACAGCGATTCTTTAGTCCCCTTTTCTGACTCCCCGTAGAGACGGACCACCACATCACTCAAATGCACACCTAAACCAGCGTCGGCAGTCCTGATATCCCCTAAGAAGTATCTCCTACTCGGCAATCCTCCCTTCGCTTAGAAGCACACCTTGGCTCTCGCACATGCCGTACCTTATGAAGGTGTTGTGGGCCGGTCTTGCAATACCGAGTCATCCCCCCGTGACCCTGGGTGGTGGGGCGGGAGATTCAACCCACCAGGCATCGCCGCGCTCTATTCCTTTTTCGGTGCCTATTATCTCAGCAAGGTTTCCCGTTGCCTGTTCGGAGGGTTATGCCGAAGACAGCCCTAATTTTTGATGACACCGGTCGCCTGGTGGTTCCCACGGGCGGGGTGGAATGGGATGGGTGGGTGTCGGCGACTAGAACCCGCAATCATGTTCTGGGTGATCCTCTGGTGGATTGGCTTGAACGCTACGGCGATATGAATGGGTACGAGAGGGACCGACCCGATCCTCGGACCGACTTTCTTGGTTTCGTTTTCCGCAAGGGCCGGGAGTTCGAGATCCGGGTGGCTGACCATTTGAGATATCTCCACCCTGATGGGGTGCGGACCATCGTTTCCCCGGATGATTCTGCGTCACAGGTTGTTTCTTTGGCAGCGGCGGTAGCTACTTGGGAGGCGATGGCGGAGGGCACGCCCATTGTCTATCAGGGTGTGTTGAGGGATACCCGCCACCGGGTATATGGCTCTCCCGACCTGTTGGTCCGAAGCGATGTCCTGGTTTCTCTGTTTCCCGGATGTTTGGACCCCGGGCAGGTGGCTGTCCCGGCGACGGATCTGGACATCGGCGACCGTCACTATGTGATAGTTGACATCAAATACTCCACCCTGCAGTTCAACGCGGGAGGAAACGCTCTGCAAAACAGCGGATCGGCCCGGGCGTACAAAGCGCAGGTGTTCCTGTACAACCGGGCACTGGGATACCTGCAAGGCCACCACCCGACGCAGGCGTTCCTGTTGGGCCGGGGGTGGAGCAGGACACAAAAACGGCCAACTGAAAGAATCAACAACTGTATGGACCGGTTGGGTCCGGTCGGCATGGACGAGAGTTGGGACAACACATGTTTGGAGGTTCATGCCGACCAGGCGGTTGAATGGATCCGGAGGATGCGCCGCCTTGGGCACGAATGGGAAGCTGTTCCGGCCACGGTGGAGGAACTCCGACCCAATACCAAAGGCAACATGGGGGAGTGGAAATCGGCCGTCAAACTATTAGCGGAGGAGACCGAGGATCTCATCCAACTGCGGGGAGTGGGAGTCCAAAAGTGGCGGGAGGCCAACCGAGCGGGCCTGTTCAAATGGACCGACCCCCAGGTGACACCCGAAAGCCTGAACATGGGAGGGAATACCTCTCTGGGGGCGTTGTTGGAGGTGAACCGCCGACCGGACGGACCCACGGTGCTACCCCGCCGAATAGAGTCGGCCCGCTCAGAGTGGATCAATACGCCTCCGCTCGAGTTCTACGTTGACTTTGAGACAGTCTCGGACCTCGACGACGACTTTGCCCGGTTCCCCTTCAAGAGCGGACAGCCTCTCATTTTCATGATCGGCTGCGGGCACATCGAAATGGGCGAATGGCGTTTCGAGTGCTTCATCGCAGACCAGTTGACCGAACCGGACGAGGCGAGCATTGTGGAGGCGTGGCTTGATCACATGAACACCGTCCGAGATCGGATCGCTCCGGACAGCCACGCGAAGGTGATCCACTGGTCGGCGGCCGAGGCATCCAGTTTGGAAAACGCCTACAACTCCGCCCGGAATAGACATCCCTCCAGGCAGGACAGATGGGCGAATCCCAACTGGTTCGACTTCCTAACCAGGGTGATAAAAGCCGAGCCAGTCGTGGTTCGGGGTTCCTTCGGTTTCGGACTGAAACCCTTCACCAACGCTCTTCACCAGCACGGGCTCGTCAACTGCCAATGGGGCACGGGACCCACCGACGGCCTGGGAGCCATGGTTGGTGCCTGGTGGTGCCAAAGCCAGATCAACCAACAACGGGCGGAAAGGCTCATCGATCTTGAACTGATGAAAGAGATCCGAGCCTACAACGAGGTTGACTGCAGGGCAATGATGGAAACCATCACCTACCTACGCAACGCCGATGAAACCGACCAACCCTGACGGGCAGCAAAAACCCAAGACCGGTACGTCTCAACTTGAAATCTGACCACCGCCCCGAACCTCCGGCGAGAACTGTGAACAACGACCACATTAATCCTTGATAGCAGGACACCGGAGGAAGAATAACGGGCTTTGCGGAAACGCCCAGGTGGATGTGCCTGCCAATGAAACGCTGACCAAAAGCGGGTCGGCGCGGCATGTCCCCACTCGCACAACGAATTCTGCCGCCCACCGACTCTCACTGTTCCCGTTTTCAGGTCAACATGGCTTTTGCGGACCCCGACAATCTCCCCAGAAGTACCGCCAGTGAATGCCAAAGCAACGATCACCGCCCGCCGAGAGAACAGTTGTCCCCGGTCGGCGAGACCCCGAACCCTTTTTGTTTCTTCACCCGTCAGCGGCCTGGTAGACACAGAATCCGAAGACCGGGGGATGCGATCACCGACCAAGCGGCGATCTCTGCCACCAATCCCAACGCTTCCGCCCCTGAGAACACCGCCATCGCCGCCCACTGCCGGTTACGCGCCGTGGACACCTGTGGACGGCGATGCGCACCCGAACTGTTGGGACGGGCAGCCCAGCACCACTCCAGCATCGTGTCCAATAAGAGATGTCCTTTCACCGCACAACCCCCACTGCTTCCAATTAGCGGAACAGCCGATGCGCTTCCCCTATCAGTTTCTCTGCCGCTGGGCGATTCCCACGATACGCTTTCTCCATCCGAGCGATAATGGGATCAACCGACGCGCCAATACCGGAGTCGTTCACGATGACAACCATCTGGTTGGCGTTGGTCGGCGACGACACCAAATTCGGGGAAAACAACGAAACCCAGTCTGTCAGCGCCTAAATCGCCAAGTCCCTATAGTGAGCGAACGGGCGGCGCTTTCCAGGCGTTTGAGGAAAGTGGTGCGGATCATCCCGATCAAGAACCGCTCCCGGTTTGCCTGGTTGAAGTTCCACTACCGGCTGTGGAGACCGTCCTCTATGCGGCGGATAAGGTCGTCGGTGTTTTGCAGTAGGGAGTTGAGGAGGTCAGGGTCGTAATATCGGCTGTCTTCCACGCAGTGGTTTTCGCAGAACGGGCAGGGAGGCAAACAATCAGGGTCGTAATATCGGGCTGCTCTGGGTGCCGTGCGTACCCGGATCATGTCTGCGAGAAGGTGCGGTGGGGTGCTCGGGTTGCCACCCACCACGTTGCGCACCGTCGGGTGGGGATTTTGCGCTAGAGCAGCGAGAAGGTGTGGTGGGGTGCTCGGGTTGAGACCCACCGCTCTGCGCACCTGCGGTTGGGGATCTTGCGCTAGGGCAGTGAGAGTGTCGGGTGGGGTGCTCGGGTTGAGACCCACCGCTCTGCGCACCTGCGGTTGGGGATCTTGCGCTAGGGCAGTGAGAAGGTGTGGTGGGGTGCTCGGGTTGAGACCCACCGCTCTGCGCACCTGCGGTTGGGGATTTTGCGCTAGGGCAGTGAGAAGGTGTGGTGGGGTGCTCGGGTTGCCACCCACCGCGCTGCGCACCGCGCGCTAGGGCAGTGAGAGTGTCGGGTGGGGTGCTCGGGTTGCCACACACATGCCATCGCACTGCGGTTGGGGATCTTGCGCTAGGGCAGTGAGAAGGTGTGGTGGGGTGCTCGGGTTGCCACCCACCGCGCTGCGCACTATCCTGTCGGGATCTTGCGCTAGGGCAGTGAGAGTGTCGGGTGGGGTGCTCGGGTTGCGCCCCACCGTTCTGCGCACTAGCGGGTGGGGATCTTGCGCTAGGGCAGTGAGAGTGTCGGGTGGGGTGCTCGGGTTGTGACCCACATGCCATCGCACCTGCGGTTGGGGATCTTGCGCTAGGGCAGTGAGAAGGTGTGGTGGGGTGCTCGGGTTGCGCCCCACCGCTCTGCGCACCTGCGGTTGGGGATCTTGCGCTAGGGCAGTGAGAAGGTGTGGTGGGGTGCTCGGGTTGCCAAGGTGTGGTGGGGTGCTCGGGTTGTGACCCACATGCCATCGCACCTGCGGTTGGGGATCTTGCGCTAGGGCAGTGAGAAGGTGTGGTGGGGTGCTCGGGTTGTGACCCACCGGTTGGGGATCATCGCACCTGCGGTTGGGGATCTTGCGCTAGGGCAGTGAGAGTGTGGTGGGGTGCTCGGGTTGCGCCCCACCGCGGTGCGCACTGCGGTTGGGGATCTTGCGCTAGGGCAGTGAGAGTGTCGGGTGGGGTGGAGGTGTTGCCGACCACCATCTGGATCGTTTCCGGGTCGGTATAGTCACCGGAACCATCAGGGGGAGGTGGCAACATGTTCATTGTCATCCTCCAAAGTACCACCAGAACACCCAGTGCCCAAAGAACAGATCCGGTGCCCTGCTGGTCGAGGTAGGACATAGGGACTTGCAAACTTGCACGAGACGGACGCGTCTAACTGGTGAACGGCAGCGGAACTGTTCCCGGCCACGGCTGAAGACGTTGCTGGGAGGAAGGCGAAGCCGGGCTCCTGGGCCCTTCCTCGCGGCCTTGTCGCAGTCCCAACCGGTCTCTTTGGAGATGGAGGAACGGATCGCGGAGGATGGTGTTGCCTAGAAGGAATGCCTCATCTGATGGTCGGGCGCCTGTGGGTACTGCGGTCCACGATGTACCGGGTGCCCGGTCGTCAGGGACTGTCCCGCCTCTGGGACGTGGACCGTATTGGGAAACTTCCGAAGAGTGCCCGATGGAGGTGGATGGTGTGTACTGGTTCGGTCTCGGGCTAATCTTCGTCAGAAGGTCGGCTATGAGTAAGCGTGCTCTATGGTCGATGACTACAGTCGCATGGCCCTACCTACACAACCCTCGACTCCGAGCACCTGGTCGGAAAGTGGTTTAGGAAATGGATATAAGCAGTTTCAGAATTGGGCGAGAGTGGTTTCACCGGCTTGTTCTGGCGATGCTGTAATTCGGGGTCTTGTGGTTTCGCGCCAGCGCCGCCGTAGGGGTTTTTGGTGATGGAAGGGGCCGCGATGTTAGATCAGGGTGTTTTGCCTTCTTATCAGGGTGACAATTTGGTGAACCTGATGGCGGAACTGGAAAGGCGTCTCACTGGTGGGTCGCCGACCAGGGGCCTTCGTTCTGACCTGGCTGTTCTGATTCCCGACAAACGCAACTATGTGTTGCTGGTGGTAGATGGTCTGGGCGATTGCCAACTCGCTCATGCCAGCGCCGAGGTTTTGCGCCGGTCCCGTCGGGCTGTGTTGAAGGCGCCGTTTCCTACCACGACCACTGTCGGTTTGTCTTCGGTAGCCACCGCGCTGGCGCCCATGCAGCATGGAGTGATCGGATACACCCAATGGATTCCCGATTTGGGTCGAGTGGTAAACATGTTGCAATGGGCGGACAAGTGGGAGCGGGTTGACTACGACACGACCGGTTTCCTGCCCGCTCCCAACCTATGGGAACGCTTGAACACCGCCGGCGTGAGAGCGGTCATCTCCCACCCTGTGATCTTCGAAGGGACTCCGTTCAGCAACATGGTGTACCGGGGAGCGGAACGATACGGATACTCCAGCCTCTATGGGATCAGACCATCGGAGTTGCTGGATGACGGCGGGGCGACTCTGATGGTGGTGTATTTGTCTTCGGTGGACAGCAACGCCCACATGTCGGGTCAACGGTCATTGGGGTACAAAAGAGCACTCGAAAACACCGGTCGGTTGTGGGGTCGCCTGGCGCGTATTTTGCCGCCCGACACCACGTTGATCGGAACCGCTGACCATGGGCACTGCGACATCCCTGCTGCCGGAATCATAAGGCTGGGGAGGCATCTTATTGAGGGTATGGAATGCTGGGGCGACGGGCGGGTGCTGATGTTCAACGGGCCCGTCGAACAGGTACGGCATGTGCTCAACGCACCGGCGCCCAATACGTAGACGCTGATCGCCTGCGGGAATGGCTGGGCGGTGGGGACCCGCACCCCGCCCTCGAACAGTTCCCAACCGCCGCACTACTAGCCCCACCGGATACTGTGATCCTGCCAGACGGCCTGGGAGGGCACATGGTCGGCCATCACGGCGGCATCACCCCCCAAGAACTCCTCATCCCCCTACTAGTCGCCTAGAAGCGCACCCGCCGCCACTTCCTGACCACCCCGGCCGCACATCCCAAAACCAAGCGGGTTCTTTACCCCCCGATTTAGGACAATTGGTGAGAGCCTCTGATTTGGGACGGCATTTTTCAGCGTCAAACCCTCTTTGCAGTCAGAGGGGCACCGCATCTTTGTGTATCCGATCGCGGCGATCTTGGCCCCCATTCGTCAGGAGGGTGGCGCACTCCGTTCATGCTCAACACATCGACTTTGCGTGCAAACCCCGCTCTGCGCAGTTTGCGGGCAACCTGTCGGTAGGGGAGCGAATTTAAGCCGCGCAACCTTCGCTAGGAGATGATGAACTTCTGGTAACACGGTGGGACGGGGCGGTTCGAAATGGAGCTCCAATGCCTCACCAAGGTTGTCAAGGGCTGCATAAGGCGACTCGCCTTGACTTGCAACATCAACTTCCAATGCCTGCGCTACAAACCAACCGTCTTCTTGCCAGACAACAGTGGTGACCTGTATTTCCTGCATAGGCATCCAATCTCTTTCGAGGATTCTAAGGTAGCAGTCTAATAAGATGTCGGCCAATCGGTTGGGTTGGCTTGCCAACGAGGAAAGCCCTTCGGTGCGGTCAGAGCTATCGCCCCCAAACGGCGCCGCGCCCTCAGCCCCTTGCCGTCTGGAAAACCAAGAACACCACCCGTTGTTGTTCACCGTGCCCCTGGGGTGTGGGCGACAGGTATTAGCAGTTCCACCATTGTCCCTTTGGGCGAGCAACCACGGTACAGCAAACAATGTCCCTTTCCATCTCTGGCTACATACCCGTATTAGCCGCTGACCAAGCTCATTACAACCCCTGGTGCTTCAGCAGTGCAAGCCACCACTGTTTGTAAGCCAGATCCCGAGGTGAGGTCCGGTTCGAAAACCGCCGCCACCGACTGCCAATTGGGGTCATAGGCGTACCTCAATGATCCCTCTGTTTTTGGGTGTGGTGACCGTTTCGGAATGTCTCATTTCTTTGTAAGTCAGGGAAGGATACCGTGATCGCCGCAACGCTCCCACACGACATGCAGCACCCCTTCAGCCGATTGGAGGTCGCCAAGAAAAAGTAGCCCGTCTGTCCTGTTCCATGACATCTAACATAAAGCCCGCCACACGTCACGGCTTGGCACTGTGTGTAGAAGCCGCTTATTAAGGTGGTGAGTTCGTTCGGGAGTCCAGGGGAGGCATAAACCACAGATTTATCTTCGGGTGTCGTATCAACCCCGAACGGGGGCACTACCCACGGTGTGAATTTCCTGCCACAACTGGAAATTTTCCTTTCAAACCCGCTTTCGGGCAACCCTCTGACCTAGGAAAACGCTGTCTTGGCGCCAGTCCCACCATAATGCCGTTGCTGGCCGGGCATCAACTTCGGGCGAAGATTAAGAGGTCTCGTATTTTGCCAGCGTCGGCGGCTCTAAGAGCGGTTTGGTAGTGCCACCTCAACTTGCTGGTTGTCACGCCAAGACCCCTACCCCAACTGAACGGTGGCATTCCCAGGGCGGTGACGAGATAGTCGGCGCAGATTCGGCTGTGCCGACCGTTCCCGTTGGGGAAGGGGTGTATAGAGACGAGCTGGTGATGGAAGCGCACACAGATTTCGTCGGGTTCGTATGTTCCGTATTCCACCCAGGTGGCGACGTTCTCAACTAGCAACCGCACCGCCGTGGCGATGACGGTCGGGTCCATCCCGATGTTGGTCGCGCGTTGCCTGTACTGGCCGGCCCACTGATACACCTGGCCGAACATTGCTCGGTGAAGGTCACGAAGGTATAGGTCGTCCAACAGCACACGGATTTTCGGGAACGGCCGTAGCAGTGCATGGGCGATGTTGCGTTCCTCGGCATCGAACAGGTCGCCGCGAGTTGCGATGTGGGATGGGATCAAACCAAAGCGGTCCTCGTCGGACAGTGCGGTGTGCCCGTCACCTTCGGGGAGGAACGGTCCGGTCATCGGTGTGGAGAGTGGCTCCACAGTCCTCTGCGGTTCGTGAGTTCTTCGGCCAGGTCCTCGGTCCGGGCATTGAGGATGTCGTCGGTCTCTTGGTTTTCTAGGCGGCTATGGTGCGCGACCCACTCTAGATGTTGCTCCGCTTTGCGTCTTGCTTGCTCCTTGACGGCCTCAGTGAGACTTGTTCTGGGTACCAGGGCGTATATGAGTTCGCAATCAAGAGCGTCAGCGACCCGTTTCAACGTGTTGAGTTGGATGGAGAGCCGCAACTCTCCCTGTTCGAGAGCGGTTATCCGTTGCTGGCTGATGCCCAACCGACGGGCTAGTTCCGTGGTGGACATACCCAGTGCGTCTCGGACAGCGCGGATCCAGCCTCGATGAGGGCGTCCCATTTCGGACAGGGGACCTAGACGGCGGTACCTTTCGTCCATGCGGCGTCGAGCGTCCGTTCCCATGTGTCTCATAACAGTCTCTCTTTCAATACAATCACCAACCCCTCCTGTAACAATGCTAATCTTGTAGGTTCTTCCTTATAGCACAATAGCAAGGTTGTGGATAATGGCTTGGGTGATCGTTCCGCATAGAGGTACTGATTAGCCGCGTCGGAACTTGGAGCGTGCTGTTGCGGCCTGATCGGGGGGTCTGAAGTAGCCCGGCGTGTGCATACGCGAAGCTAAGAAGCTATCGTTTGTAGCGTGAATTGCCTCGTTGTTTGAGTAGCAGTATCCCCTCAGGGGGCTAGTCCGACTCGAAAGGTTACGAAGCTAGACACTAGAAGAAATCTTTGCTCGTCTCGTGGTCTACGATTTCTTCTCGTCCACTCATCTGCCCTCAAAATTTACGAAATAGGGTTCTATCCCCGCCGTTCTCGTTTTAGGCCCAGACGTGTGCGACCGATTCTATATTGGGAATGAAATCTGACACCCACAGCAGATACCCTAGGGTGCCTTCGTAGTCGCCGCGTTTCAACAAGTCCATCATGCTCTCGCCCTGAAGCGTCCGCTCGTTCGGTTTCCATATCAACCTCGACGCCGAGTCTTGGTAGCACCCCTCGGTCTCACGCTGGGGGAGGAGTCCTAGATGGAAAACGTCGGTTCACCGACTTCGCAGGGAGGCCACCGCTTTTCAAGGGTGACACCCTTTGCGGTGAAGGCACTCTCTCAACCCTCGCCCTGGGCGTCTTTGTGGGATGTGTGGTGAACCGCCCCGTGTTTGTCGAAGGCTACGCTTCCGACACTTGGCGGGTGTTGGCGCATCCGTAGCTGATCTGCCCGCCGTCTTGGACATATACCAGGTAGAAGGGGTGGGCGGGACTGCCCACCCGCTGTCCGGCTTCTACCGTGTCGTGGCGTTGACGCATCACAAACACCACCCTTGGGCGGGCGCCGCCAGTGGGTTCGGCCAGGGCATACACGCCTTCTGGTGTACCACTTGTAGCGGAGCCGCCCTGGGGTTTGTGGGCAGGTTTCGTTGGGAAGGCTGGTAGTCCAGCGAATGCAACGGGAGGAGTCTTACTCCCGAAGTACGGGATGTGGCATCGCCAATCCCTCTCTACACAATGTGGGATTGGTGGCGCCCACCTGTTCGCTAGATGCAATATTGCGCGTAAGTAGGAATTATTCTCATGCGTCTAATGTGCAGGTCGGGTGGGAAGGTCTGTCATGTGCCCCATCTTGGGGAATCGTCTTTACTGAGGCGAAGAGTGGCGCCTGATCTGAGGCTCTGGTTAGTAGAGTTAGAAGGAGTGATGATGGAGCGGTCACGGTCAGCGATTTTCGTTCGCGCTGCGAGAGTTCCAAGGTCTCTGTGTTGGAACTCTGTCACAGAGCCAGCACTATCGTGACGGAGTCCTGACCGAACATCTTTAAGAGTCGTAGCATGAAACCAAAACGACCGTGGCCTTTCACGAAGCAAGGGCGCTGCCGGGAGTTCAGATGGGGGGTGGTTGAATGCTGAGGGTGGCTGTTCTGACCCGTCGGGGATGGGGCAGAAAGATTAACCAGGACCGGGTGGTTGTCAGCGACACGGTGGTTGACAGTGACCAGCCGACCACAGTCATGTTCGCGGTTGAAACCCCAAACCTGGTGGCCGTGTTGGACGGATTGGGTGGTCATTCCGCTGGTGAAATAGCAGCAGCCCTGGCAGCGGAAGTGATAGCGTCGGGAAGTCCCCAGGTCAATACGGAACAGGACCTGATAGCCCTTGTGGAGGAGGCCAATCGGTTCCTGTATGAGACGATGCTGGTCGACAAAGGCCTTCGGAACATGGGCACCACCATCGCCGGTGTCCTCGTCACCACTGACATGGTGATCGTGTTCCATGTAGGTGACTCCCGGGTGTACCTTCACACCGGCGAGCAACTGACACCGGTCACTGTGGACGACTGGGACGGAGGGTATATCACCCAAACCCTGGGAGGCCATCCCTGGTTTCATCCCATCCAGGTTCATACCACCACGGTTCCCTTGAGGGACGGGAGGATCCTGGCAGCAACTGATGGGTTGTTTGGCCGTACCAACCGGGCAACGCTGTTAAAGGCTATGATCGGACCTCTCGAAAACGTGCCCGACCAACTAACGCAGGTGGCTATCCGGTCAAGAAACACCGACGACTTCTCCGTCGCGGTTATCGAACTAGCCACCCTTTCACGGTTACCCGATCCCGCATCAGGGTGGTAGGGGTTTCTCGACCGGGCTGACTCCCCAGGCGGTCCGCCGATCAGCGTCCCCGCGACGCTGAGGTCCTCGTCCAGATCCGGTCAATGCACACCCACTCCACCCCCTAACGAGTTCCCGCTACTGGTTCAGTTTGGAGGGTGAATCCGCAGGTCGGAGGGCCAAACTGAACCACTACCCGGTAACTGTGCAGGTGGCCGGATCTGCCCCCTTGACGCTATTGGCGCTGATTTCCGATTCCGATCGGATCGAGATCGTGGTTTCCGCCACATCGAAGCCGCATCTGGTGGGCTGAGGGACGGAAGGCGATCGGTCTGGGACGGATGTGATGCGTTTGAGTGCTGCCCCGATCTAGAAGAGATAAAGGCCCACCGCCCCGAGGGCGGCCGCGTAGACGGCAAAAGGCGCGAGCCCGATCCTTCGCAACATCGACAGCAGACCGACAATGGACAGGTACCCCACCACTGCCGCCATTCCCAGGCCCAGCAGAGCGGGTCCCAGGGAGTCGGACGCGAAGTCCATCTGGATGAGGGATCGGCCTCCCGCGGCAACGATGGCGGGTACCGCCAGCAAGAAGGAGTAGCGCGTAGCCTGTTCGGGGGAGAGTCCCCGGGCCATCCCGGCAGTGATGGTCACCGCCGAACGGGAAATCCCCGGCATGAAGGCCAGGGTTTGGGTCAGCCCTACCCATAGCCCGTCCCTCCACCCGGCGTCTTCTAGCTTCCCGCATCGTTTGATCAGCCACTGTCCGGCTACGAGTGCCGCGGCGGTGAACAGCAGAGCTCCCGACACCAGCGCCGGGGTTTCCTGGGCGCTCTCCACCCAGTCCTCCACCACCAGGCCGAGGGCGGCGGGGGCGGTGCCAATCGCCAGCAGCAAAAGGATGTGGCGCGCTTGCGGGGAGCTTCGGAATCTGGACAGCTCCCGCAGATCGCGACGGTAGTAAAACACCACCGCGGCTAAGGTCCCTAGATGAAGGAAGGCGCTGTGCGTCAAGGAGGGAGTGGCGACCGAAACTCCCGCTTTCGACAGCAAGGCGGGGACCAGGACCAGGTGACCGCTGGAGGAGACCGGAAGGAATTCGGTTAGGCCCTGCAGGGTGCCCCAGATGAGCGCGTTGAGCATGGGATGACACGCTAGTGGTTCGGTGCCACGGCCACCGCCACGGCCAGTGTTCCGTAGGCCGCGGCCGAGGAGACCCGAGTCAGATGCTCTCCTGGGACGGCGATCAGGGCCATTTCCTCGGCATCGCGCATTCCGGTCAGAGAGCGGATCACCATTCCGGGTATCGGCTGGTCGAAGGAGGAGAGTCCGTCTCCCCCCGCCACCAGCAGCACATATCGGCCTGGCAGGAGGCCCGGCGGCGCCTCCAATTCCAGCACCCACCAACCATCGGGTACGGTCGGTTCATCCCTCGAGAGAAATGAGGGGAGGAGTGGATCTCCTGCAGCCATCCCCATAGCCAGGGTTTCTTGCGGGTTGATGGGCGGCAAAACCCCTTCCGGTATCTCTCGCCATTCGAAGAGGTCGTTGGAGATCTCCACGCCTGGGCCGATATCGGTTCTGACAAAGGGATGAATCGTCATGGGAGTTGGCGTAAGTTGTATCCACCAGGAGAAACCCACCAACGCAACAGCCCCCGCCCATTTGAGATAGGGGCGGGGAGCAAACCACAGCATTCCACATGATGGGCTCGTCTAGGCAGGCTGAGGGCCAGAGGGGGAAACGGCTTTTCTCGCGAGTCACCCCGAAGTTTCCTAATCTCGCCCGAAGGTCGGGCAGCAAGAAGCTACTCTGAGGCGGCTTTCTCGCTTTTCGAAGCCTTCACTGGGGACTTTTCACTCTCCGACTTGGAATCCGAAGATTTTTTGTCCTGGGAAGCTGAAGAGGATTCTCCGTTGGACCCCGAGATGGCAGGGTTGGGCCTGCGGGAGTCGGTTGCGTAAAAGCCCGATCCCTTGAAGACCACCCCCCGGGCATGGAAGACCTTGCGAAGGGACCCTCCGCAGGAATCATGTCGAGTGAGAGGCGTGTCGGAGAACGACTGTATCACGTCCAAATGATCACCGCACTGGCGACAAAGGTACTCATAGGTAGGCATAGTGCATTAGGTAAGTTGTGATTCCTTTACGAGGAGACTCGAAGCTGAGGATACATACCGCGGCGCGAGGAGCATAAACTGGGTTCCAAATGGAAGCATCTGTCTTACTAGCGGTCGCCGCCGCCTATCTGATCGGTTCCATCGACTTTGCGATTTTCGTGAGTCGGCTCCATGGCGTTGACATCCGCGCCCACGGCAGCGGCAACCCCGGAACCGCCAATGTGTTTCGGGTGGTGGGGCGTCTGCCCGGGATCATGGTGCTGGTGGGGGACCTGCTGAAAGGAGTGGCGGCGGCGGTCTTGGGATTGTGGGCGGCAGGGGCGGTCAACCCAGAGCAGTTGATCGACCCTGTGAACTCCTGGGAGGTGATGTTGGCCGGGGCCGCGGCAGTGATCGGACATTGCTATCCGGTTTTCCATCGTTTTCGGGGAGGCAAGGGGATGGCGACCCTCTTTGGGGCCATGCTCTTTGTTTTTCCGGTGATAACGGTGGTGATGGGCGTGGTGTGGGTCCTGCTGGCGCGAGTGGCCAAATTCCCGGCGGCAGGTTCAACGGTGGTGGCGATCTTGTATTTGCCCATCAGTTTCTGGCAGGGTATGGAGTTTCCGGCTCTGATATGGTTGCTGGTGGCGGTGGTTCTCATTCTCTATCGGCATAGGTCTAACTTCATCACGTGGAGGGAGAGAAAGTCCGACTCGGATTGAGAATGGTCGCTGAGGAGATGAAGCCTCTGGCCGCGGCTCGGCGAGAGGTGTTATCCACCATGAGGCTGTTGCCCACCTTGGAAATTCCCTTGGAACAGGCGCAGGGATTGGCTTTGGCTTCCGATGTGGTCGCCCCTCATCCGGTTCCCCATTTTGCGAATTCCGCCATGGACGGATATGCCGTCCGGGTTGCGGATGTGGCCGACCCGCCTGTGGTCTTGAGGATCACAGAGGATGTGCCGGCCGGCTGGGTCGCGACCGGCTCGGTGGGTCCGGGAACGGTTATCAAGATCATGACCGGAGCGCAGATCCCACCCGGCGCGGAGGCGGTGGTAAAAGTAGAAGACACCGAGCCTCTTCCCGGAGGGAGGGTGCGGATCATGTCTTCGGTGACGATGGGTACCTCGGTGAGGCCGGTGGGAGGAGACCTCGCCGAGGGCCAGGTGGTGTTACCGGTGGGCACCCGGCTCGGACCGGTTCACCTGGGAGTCTTGGCCACCATCGGAGTGTCGGCGCCGAGGGTGAGGAGAAGAGCCAGGGTGGCGGTGCTGTCCACGGGGGATGAGTTGTTTCCCGCCGAGTGCCGGACCCTTCCTCCGGGTGGCATACGAGACTCGAATAGACCTCTCTTGAAGGGGCTGCTTGCCGAATTGGGTGTGGAGATCATCGACATGGGGATCATCCCCGACCAAGAGGATCGATTGCGCTCCGCGCTGATGGACGCGTCTCACCGTGCGGACGTGACTGTGACCTCGGGAGGGGTCTCCATGGGTGAGTATGACCTAGTGAAACAGGTTCTGTCAACCCTTGGTGATATCGAGTTGTGGAAGGTGGCGATGCAGCCGGCCAAGCCCTTCGCCTTCGGACACATCAACGGCGCTCCACTGTTCGGATTGCCAGGCAATCCGGTGTCGGCTCTGGTCGCCTATGAGCAGTTTGTTCGCCCCTCGCTGCTGAAGATGATGGGGGCGCGGGCTCTGTATCGCCCCCGAGTTGCGGCGGTGGCTGGCCATTCCCTTCGCACCAACCCAGCCAAGACGGTTTTCGTCCGAGTGGTGATTGGTCGGCAAGACGGTCGGTTGGTGGCTCGCTCCTCAGGTGGGCAGGAGTCCAATGTTCTCTCGGCCGCAGCCGCGGCAGATGGCATGGCGGTGGTTCCCATAGGAGTGGATGTGATCGGGGAAGGAGAGCCGGTGGAGGTCGAGCTTTTGCGGTCCCCGGAGACCCGTTATGAGGAGGATGCCGCAGATGAGTAGTGAACTGGTCTATTCGCATCTCAACGAGCGGGGGGAGATGCATATGGTCGAAGTGGGGGGGAAGCCGGAGACTATGCGGCGGGCAGTGGCGGAGGCCCGGGTGAGTATCAGCCCCGAGGTGCGGCGTTCGCTCTTGGAGGGGACGCTTCCCAAAGGTGATGCTTGGGCGGCGGTGAGGTTGGCCGGGATAATGGCCGCCAAGCGAACATCGGAACTCATTCCACTATGCCATCCTTTGCCCCTTTCCGGAATCGAGGTGAAGGTGGCCCCCTGCGAAGGAGGAGTAGCGATAACCGCCGAGGTGGGTACCACCGCCCGGACCGGAGTGGAAATGGAGGCCATGCTGGCAGTTTCTGTGGCGGCATTGGCTCTCTACGATATGGTCAAAGGACTCGACCGAGGTGTGGTTATCGGCCCCGTGCAACTGTTGGAGAAAAGCGGCGGCAGGTCGGGGACGTGGAAACGATAAGGGCTGTTCGATAACGCATTAAAGCCGTGCGCCCAGTGAATTTCTCTGGCCCCCTTTAGTCACGGTGACGGTATTGTGATCCAGGCGCGTTGGTTGGATAAAGACTGATCCGGCTACCCGACGGTATAATGACTGGTGTTGTGGCCGCCCTCATTATCGCCCTTTTTGTCATCGTCGTGGTATGGGGATGGTATCTGATACCGACGAAGTCCGGGGCGCATCGCTCTTCAACGCTGAGCTTCTGGGGTCGGCAGTCCAAAGTGGCAAGTCAGCGGCCCCAGGCTCAACCGGCGCCGGAGGTCAAGGTGGTGCCGGTGGCGCAGGCTGCAGCAGAGCCTCTGGGCAGTGTGCCATTTGCCATAGTCCAGCAAGGTTCGATGGCCTTTGCCCGGCGTCGTCGGGTGCGAACAGTCTTGGTTGCGATGGCGGTTATTACGGTGGCGGCCGGTCTGTACACCGGATCGCTGAACTGGTGGCTGGCGCATGTGGCGGTGGACGCGCTGTTGATCATCTATTACGGCTTGGCAATGCAATTCCAGGGAAGCAGGGTCGGCATGGCTTCTTCGGTGATCTCGGCTCAAGGGGGGTCCCGAGAGGTACTGAGGCGGGTTGCGGGGGGCTGAACCACCTGTCAGGATAAGGAAGGTGGTTGGTAAACTGCTTTCCGGCCAGGGGGTGTAGCTCAGCCAGGCAGAGCACTTCGTTCGCAACGAAGGGGCCACGGGTTCAAATCCCGTCACCTCCACCGCTCCCCAGGTGGTTGCCCAGGTCAGAGTGGCAATTGGGGCGGTGTGTTGGGGGTGAATACCACTTGGGGTGTCGGTTTTTGTTGCGGGTTGGTTCGAGGGTTGTGTGGGGGGTGTTGGTCAGATGTTTAGGTAGTCTGCCCAACTGTCAATTATGGCGATCCTCTTATCGAAATGGGCGGATCTGTTGTAGGCGTCTCTTTTTTTGTGGGCTAGGACGGCTTCTGCTACTTTTTCGGTTATGTCGTCCTGCTCCTCTGCCTAGGTCCGGAACGATGCTCTGGCCCCATGAACGTCCGCGGGGATATCGCAGTCTTCGAGGAGTTTGTGCAGGGTGCCGGAGGACATGATCCCGCCTCTGCGCGCGGGGAACACCAGTCCGGTGCGGGTGCCTGTGAGTTCGGCGGTGTCTTCGAGCACTCGTATCGCCGCTTCGGACGCAGGTGAGGGTGACGAATATGAGGGCGTTGATAGCGTGTCAAATCCACCGCTCCGATCTCGGTCAACACCTGTTTGGGAGAGGTCCCGTTACGGTTGTTACCCGTACCATGACCCATCGGATCACCAGGCTCATAGCCCAGATGATCGGTCATCTCCTCAGCCAAAGCACGTTCCAGAATCCGCTTCGTCAACTCGGCCAACACCCCATCAGGACCCAAAAGGTCCACACCACCCGCAGCAGCGTCCGAAACCACCGCCTCCACTACCTCATCAGACACCACACCAGCGGCCCGCCCCAGCCGCCTCCGTCACATCATGTTCAACAGGCATCAAGACACTCGCCTCTCCGACCAGCTCTCACACCAGCCACAGCAATTAGAGAACCTACCTCACACAGACATGTATACAGGCTCGAACCCAGGCCATCAACCAACTGCACGGTCTGGTAGTAACAGCTCCCGACCAGGTCAAGCATCAACTCCGGGAACTGTCCACCCGAGCTCGGGTCAAAGCCTGTGCTGCTTTCCGTCCTGGCACAACCCGTACCACCACAGCGTATGCCAAAAAGACACTCCGCCTTCTGGCTCTTCGATACCAGGCACTCACCACCGAGATTGAGCAACTGAACACCGAGATCCACCGTCTCTGCGCCCGGGCCAACCCGGCGCTGCTCGGCGCCCCAGGAGTCGGCGTGAACACCGCCGCCACCCTGCTGGTCACAGCCGGTGACAACCCCGAACGCATGAAGTCGGAATCTTCCTTCGCGGCGTTGTGCGGCGCAAGCCCCGTCCAAGCGTCTTCGGGACGAACCATACGCCACCGCCTCAACCGGGGAGGGAACCGTGAATCCAACAGCGCCCTCTGGCACATTGCCGTCACCCGGATGCGATACGACCAGGCTACGATCGCATACGTCCAAAGACGCCAAAAAGAAGGCAAGACCCGTCGAGAAATCATCCGATGTCTGAAACGCCACATCGCCCGCCAGATCTACCACCTGCTCACCAACCCACCTCCCACACCCGACAACACCGATCTCCGCATCCAACGCCGACAAGCCCGGATAACCCTGATCCACGCCGCCCAACAGCTCCACACCCACCCCACCCTCCTCTCACAACTCGAACGAGGCCTCTACCACAACCACAACCTCGCTACCCGCTATCAACACTGGCTCACCAACCAGCATCCACCCACCGCAAGCACCGACCAAAACCTCGATTTGTAAAAAATAGGAGCATCAAGGACCCCCTCCCTATCCCGAACCCCAACATTTCGGTGAAGCCTCCGTTTGTTTGATATAATGACTCAGGTCTCTGTATTCAGTGGAATAAACTGTAACGGTGGCCAGCCGTCTGCAGAGCTCGCGACGCTCCGGCATGCCTTGGTGGAAGGGGGTTTGAAGTGAAAGACTCGGTTACGCTCGGCGACGGTGAAGAACGAGTATTGGCTCGTCCAGCAACACGTTTGGGTGCTAGGGCACTGAACGGTGTCTTAGGCATGATCCTCTTGTACGTATTCAGGCTTCCTGCCTTCGTCGCGTTGTTGGTGCCCATTGCATACGAAATTTGGCTGATAAAGGCCTATGGGCAGACCCTTGGAAAGCGAATCGTTGGCGTAAAGGTGATCCGGATCGATAGTGGTGCACTGCTGTCCTGGGACCAGTCGATTCAAAGGTTCCTGGTACCTAATGCGCCAGGTCTGGCCGTGCTGGCTTTGCAATGGTTATTGTTGCTAGCAGGTGCCTTGGGCCTTTCATTAGTTGTCGGTGTCTTTGGTGTTCTGTACGCACCGGTACTGGGCGTCTTCATTTACGCCACTGTTATCGGTAATGACCGCCGTCAAGGTTGGCACGACAGGCGTGTGTCTTCGATAGTGGTGACTGTCTAGAAGATAGTTATGCGAACCTTCTGCAATGGGCGAGAACCCTCTGCGACCTTCTTGGTTGAGTGCGGTCTGTGCTAGTTCGGCAACATGTTCCTGAGAAGTCAATCAACAGAGAGGATTGGTGCGAGCACATCAGGCTCTCCTTTGATATCGCAGCGACCTAGGAGTCGAACGGTCCGATGAGTCCCCGGCAATGGAGATGGGTGTTGGCCGCTGCAATAGTTGCCTTGGCGGCAGCAGGGGTTTGGGTTACGTTTGGTGGCTTTGGGGGAGATGACTCCGGAAGCGTCGATGTTGACTCTGATACCAGAAGCAGCGATGTTGGCCCCGACGCACAAGCCAGCGATACGGGCCAGCCCTCTGGCATCGCCGAAGACCGTGCTTTTGAGATCCCCCTGTTCGATCCTTTCACTACTCCTACGTTGTCGGATATCGATTTGCCACGACTGGCTGCGGCGGTTGCCACTCTTGATCCGGACGCGGCGTGTCCCGAAGCTGGCGCCGTCGAGTCGCTTCAAGACGTGGCGGAGGTTGTACGAATCTCGGGGGGTGCCTGATCGTCGAGTACGTGCCTCTTGATGGGCGGAGCATCGCTGAAGTGCGAGAGAGCCTGGCAGCAGATCCTGAGGTGCATGCCGTGGGTGCACCGGTCTTAGAAGTGTGGCCTGCCCAGACCGTTTCATTCAGCAACGACCCGGAGTCGGGACAGCAGTGGCACCTGCAGAAGATGCAGGCCAAGGAGTTGTGGGATGGTTGGCCGGAAGGAGCGAGGGTTACTGTGGCCGTGATCGACACGGGTGTTAATGCTGACCACCGTGACCTCTCCCACAGCGTGGTGGGCAGGCAGTTGGGGGACCATGAATGCCACAGATCTGACGATGATGGCCATGGCACCCACGTGGCGGGAATCATCGCCGCCGATGTGGACAACGGTCAAGATGTAGCCGGAATCGCGCCCGAGGCCAGCATCCTACCGATAAGAGTGTTAGGAGATAAATGTCGGGACATCTTAACGCTCACATCGGCTGTAGATAGAGCCATTAGGCACGGAGCGGATGTAGTGAACCTGTCACTGGCATCTCTAAGGGGAGGAGGTTCCCAGGATCCGCTGGAAACCATGATCCGCATAGCAATGATGCGAGACATCGTTGTCGTTGCTTCAGCAGGCAACTGTGGAAATCCCAACGAATTGCCAAGCTACTGTGGCACTGTGGCGAATCTGGGTTTTCCGCCTGGAATCTATCCGGGAGTAGTCGCGGTAGCAGCAACAAACAAAGCTGAAAACAAGGCGCCTTTCAGTACAGCCAGTGACCATGTAGGTATCGCAGCACCGGGGGGACCGGACATTCTTTCAACATGGAACAAATGTTCAGGGTTAATCAAGGAATGCACTGCAGCGGTTAGGGGAACGTCCCAGGCGGCGCCCATGGTGAGTGCGGTTGTTGCGCACATAAAAGCCCGTTATCCGAAGGCTTCGGTGGGGGAAATCCGTCGGGCCCTATACGAAACGGCTTACAATCCCGATGCGCCCGGGAGCTGGACGAAGGAGTACGGATTCGGGATCATCCAGCCGCTCAGGGCGATCCAACGGCTCGGAGAACTGTTCCGCTCCTGTCAAGAACTCTCCACCGCCCAAGGGCCGGTCCTCTACCAGGTTGCTGTTGATATTCACAGTGATGGGGACGAGAAAGATGACACCGGGGCCAAGCTCATAGACCGTTACGACGTATGGGCTATCGAACTCTCGCCGGAAGGGGACCGATGTCGCTTGGCCCACAATGCCGCGCAACCGGCATGGTCACCGGACGGCGCTCGGCTGGCCTTTGTGCACAGGGAGGCTTGGGAGTATGACGAGGATGACAACGACATCTGGGTTATGGATGCCGATGGCACCAACTGGCGGAACCTCACCGGCAACGACTCGGTCGAGTTCCAGCCCGCATGGTCGCCCGACGGCACCAGAATAGCCTTCGTCAGCCAACAGAGCGGAAACCTCGATATCTGGGTAATGAAGGCTGACGGGACCAACCGGCATAATATAACCAATCATCCGTCATCGGACACCGAGCCGGCTTGGTCACCCGATGGCAGCAAAATCGCGTTTGCCAGCGAACGCGACGGAGGCGATTTCGATATCTGGGTAATGGACGCGGACGGATCCAAGGCTCGCAACCTCCACGACAACAACGATTATGAGAGCCAGCCCGCATGGTCGCCCGACGGCACCCGGATCGTCTTCGTTCACGACCAAGAGGAATTCGGTTTCTTTGACAACGACATCTGGGCAATGGACATCGAAGGGAACAACTGGCTAAACCTCACCGACGATCCATCATCGGACACCGATCCGACCTGGTCGCTAGATGGCACGAAGATCGCATTCACCAGCGATCGCGACGGTGACGGCGACATCTGGGTTATGAACGCAGATGGCGCTAACCCATCCAATCTGACCCGCACGGATGGTCAAGATGAGAGCCATCCGTCTTGGTCCTCGCTCGGCGCATCGGATCCGGTAGGACGGCCGGGCCGAGGAGGTGAGCCGCAACTGGCTGTCCCGATACCGGAGCGCATCGCCTTCGTCAGTTACGGCGCCATTTATGTGGCAAATCCTGACGGATCGGAACCTCAGCGACTTACTCCCGCCAACACCAATCAGGGCGACGAATTCTTAGGCGACTTCAATCTGGCTTGGTACGACTCCGACCCGAGCTGGTCACCTGATGGAACCAGAATCCTCTTCAGCAGCACTCGCACGGGTGAAGACGAAGTGTTCGTCATGGCTGCCAACGGTCAGAATGTTCAGCAACTGACGACATCGGGCGGCAATAGTCCCAGTTGGTCTCCGGATGGCACCCGGATCGTGTTTGCACGAGTCGGAACCTACTTCACTAGCAAATGGCGGTACAACTTCGATGATTCCGAGAACGTCTTCATCATGGACGCCGATGGAACTGACGTCCATAGACTGACCTACTCCGGAGGCTCCAGCCCGAGTTGGTCCCCGGACGGCAGGCTGATTTCCTTTCACAGGGTTGTCGACGGGAGCAGCCAGGTCTTCATCATGGACGCCGATGGAACTGACGTCCATAGACTGACCTACTCCGGAGGCTCCAGCCCGAGTTGGTCTTCCGACGGCAGACAGCTCCTCTTCAACAGTGGAGGCGACACCTACTCCTACGACAGCGAGATCCTGGTGATCAACCGGGACGGCTCTGACGTCCGCCAGTTGACTTCCTTTGGTGGCTTCAACGCCGATTGGTCCCCCGACGGCCAGCGCATGATCTTCGAGAGCCAACATCTCTATGACGAGCCGATCACCGATATCTATGCGGAGGCCGAAAGCCACGGCATCCTGTCGATGAGGATCGACGGCAGCGAGGTCATCCGCATTACTGACGGTGCCTTCTCGCCTGTGTGGTCACCCTCTGTTTGGCGCGGCAGTTCTGCAACCCAGCAGACCTTGCATCTGAAGCAGATCACGATCGGTGATCATCACTCGTGCGGGTTGGAAACAGACGGGAGGGTGGTCTGTTGGGGAAACAATGACTTTGGACAAGCATCACCGCCGGATGTGCTGTTCACAAGTGTTGAAGCAGGTGCCTTCCATACCTGCGGCGTCGATACCGGGGGAGGCGTTCGATGCTGGGGTCATAACTACGACGGCGAGGCATCCCCACCGTCGGACACATTCACCGCCGCAACAGCCGGCTTCGGCCACTCCTGTGCTTTACGTCCGGACGGATCGGCTGTCTGTTGGGGTGGCAACTACCAAGGCGAATCATCGCCGCCCGCTGGCAGCTTTGTGGACATTGCAGCAGGGACCGGGTACACCTGCGGGGTGCTTTCCGGCGGCAGTATCGACTGCTGGGGTGACGACTCATTCGGACAATCAGCACCTCCTGGGGGCAGGTTCACCACTGTCTCGAGCGGCCATACCCATTCGTGCGCACTACGAACCGACAACACGGCGATCTGCTGGGGTAGCGATGATGAGGATCAGGCATCCCCTCCAGACGGTCCTTTCAAAGCGGTCGCGGCTGGGGTCGGGTATTCCTGTGCCATCCGGCCGGACGGAAGAGTCGAGTGTTGGGGCACCAACTACGATGGGCAGGCATCCCCACCGCCCGGGGAGGTCTTGGAAGCAATCGCCTGCGGATCCGGTTACTCATGCGGTCTGAATACCGCAGGGGAAGTGATCTGCTGGGGTCGAAACTATTTTGGACCTACCAATCCACCTCCAGAACTCCGGTCGGGATCATAGAAACTATTGGCTTAAAGGTCGCCGAATAATACAACAATGTCAAATGTAGGACAACTGAGAAATGGTATTAATAAGCATGTCAAACCAGAAGAGGCAGCGGCTCAACACACTAGATCCAATGGGATTTGGAGCAGGCTGCCTACCTCGGCACGTGGTGAGGATAAGTGAGCAAAAATGCGTACTCAAGAACCGATGAGAACCGGAACCCTCGTTCCTGTTTCGCGACGATCTGTAGTGCATCGGTGGAATCTGCGGATAATAGGGCTGGCGACACTGATGGCCTTATCCGCCTGCGGTTCTGGGGGATACGACGAATACAGGATTACGGATGCGTGGGGAAACCAGGAGACGATTCGTGTCCCGATAGGAAAGTCTCCGGGCGAGGTGTCATCTTTCGCTTATTTAGTCGACCTTGTTGATGGGGGCAGCATAACAGCCGGCCAGCGCTCCTGTCTTGCGACGCACTACAACGGACGTATCTTGTCCGGCAGCAGTGACCAACCGTCTGTTGCCGCTCGGGAGGCCTTGGACACATGTGGATTCCCGGCATTGGCGGGAGATTAGAAAAGCACATCCGACATTGGCGGCACTGATCCTACTCTTTTCCTCGACCACGTCGAGTGCGCCACCGTCGAAGACGTGGACGGGTTCAACCACCAAAGATGTCTCGAACCTATCGGGAACATCCTACCCGCCGAAAATAAGGCCAACCACTACAGACAATCACCACCAGGAACAGGCAACAGACTCAAACAAAACACTCTCCGCTAAATCGGGGCGGTTCAATTTGCAAAGGATAGGAGCATCAATGAACCAAAATTCAGGTGGCATCATAAATGGATCGGGTGGAATGCGAGTTTACGCATAGCAATGTTTTGGGATAAGTAAGGCATACATGTGAGTCAACGTTTCCGCTCCGATGGACATAAGTCCGGTTCGTTTGCGTACTCCGGGTTCCTGGTGGCTGTCGTTTTTGCGGTGTTTCTCGGAACCGGAGTTGAAGCGTCCGCCTCTGCCGGGGCCAACGCCCCGCCACCCCCTGGCGGGCTGATCGAACAGGCTTCTGAAGAGGCGTCTCTCGCCACAACACCTGGCCCAACTTCCCGGGCCGGTACTCCCATTGGGGATCTTGATCTCATGGCAACAGATGAAGTAGGCGACACAGTGTACGATTATGTGGACGTCCCCGACCACCACTTCGCCGCTCTTGACATAGCGGCCTTGGCAGCAGACGGCATCCTTGCTGGTACCGACTGTCAACCCGGACAGTTCTGTCCAGATCTTCCCATAAAGCGGTGGGTGTTAGCAGTGTGGATAGTCCGCGTTCTTGACGGCAGCGACCCTGCGGTTCGGAACTCACGGTTCGAGGACATCCCTGGAAGGCCATGGTGGGAGAGCTACGTGGAACGCTTGGCAGAACTCCGCGTTACCGTTGGATGTGGTTTGGACCCGTTGAGGTTTTGTCCGAACGACACGGTCACCCGCGCGCAGATGGCTGCGTTCCTCGACCGGGCCTTCGACCTCCCCGACGCGCCTGACGCAGGATTCATCGACACCTTGGGCGTGTTCAGCAAGACCTCCATAGACAAGCTCTATCAGAGTGGAATAACACGTGGCTGCTCCAACGTCCCCTTGCGATTCTGCCCCAACATGAGCCTTACACGAGCCCAGATGGCCGCCTTCCTCCAGCGTGGCCGTCCTCCCACACTGGATAGCATGACCCCAATAGATGACTTCGGACCAGATGTCAGTTTTTACGCCGAGCCTTTGCCTGGTATATCGAACCTAGTTGTATCGGTTCACTACTGTGGGCCGCCGAATAATTTCACTGAGGCTGACTTGCAAAATGAGATCGCCCAGATGGAACAGGTAGCGACGTTTTTTCGTAGAGAGTCGGGTAATAAGTCAACGGTCACGTTTGAGAAGGGAGATCTCTACTTCCCAACCGAAGCTATGGACCCGGCAACCTGGGCTAACGAGAGCGTAACAAAATGGTACGGCAGCATAGGGAACAATCCATGCTACGATGCGGTTTTCGGCGATCCCAATAACCGCGGTTCTTCTTCCACCGATATTAGGCGTATATCCGTGATAGTGGCCGACGTCAAGACTGGCAACGTCGAAGGATTCGGACCACCCGGGGGCTATTTGTTTAGGAATATCGAGCCCTACGTCTTAATACAAACTTCAACCAGAAGCCAGTCCTCAACAAGGTTTTGGCTGGTTGCTCACGAGGTCGGCCATTCTGGATTCTCCCTGTGTCATGCCTTTGATGACTCTGGAGATTGTGACAAGCAAGGAGGGGACAGCGCAATCACAACACAGTGTAAAACGGGGGTTTCTGTTCCTGATTGTGGCGGCAACGACCGACTAGAGGAACTGGCTGGATCGATCATGTCATACCACGGGACCTATGGGTATGGCAGTTATACAAAACTAACAGATAGCTACATAGCATGTGAACGGAAGAAGTGGCTCGGATGGAGCAACGGGCCATGTGGAGCACCAGCCGCGCCTCAGGCACCCGCCCTTGATCCGGACGACGGTCGGATCACAGTCCGCTGGAATCCACCCAGCGACAACGGGTGGTCTCCCATTACCGGCTATTACGTCGGCATAACACGAAGCGGGACAAACCGCGGCGTAGCACAAATCGGGAGGGAGCGCAGGACGACCCACGGACCCTTCACCGGCAACGGGGGCATTATCGCCGGGCTCACCAACGGTGTGGAATACAGCGTAGAAGTCCAAGCAGCCAACTCCCAAGGCACAGGCGACTGGTCACGCCCTTCGACCGCCATACCCGGAGCGCGGCAGAGGCAGTTGGTTCCGGATGTTCCGAGTGTTGACGCTGTGGTCACAGGCAGCACTGTTTCGGCGTCTTGGTCGGCGTCTGATAATGGTTCGCCGATCGATAAGTGGGAGATAGGTGGCAGTACGGGGGAGGTTGGTGCAGGTACCACCAGCTTTAGGTGGTCCAACCTGCAACCGGGTACCTATAGCGTTTGGGTGAGGGCTCACAACGCGGCGGGTTGGAGCGAGTGGGGTGTGAGCAATGGTGTCACTGTTCGGGAAGGGGTCAGCCCGAGCCCCGTGGCATACGATGCTGGTAGCGCTGTCCGGAACCGTTGGAATTGGAACTCCGCTACCAGTCAGAGTCATGCTGAATGTCTGAGAGCAGCCATCTGCCGGAACGTTGGTGTTTCGAATCTTTCCGATTTCGGCGGGTCGCCATATCAACTCGAGTGCTGGACCGCAGGACAAAGCAGCGCGGCCTGGTCGGGTTCGTGGGCCGGGAGCAGCAACTCTGGCTGTTACTACTGGGGAGACCAACCAATGACCGTCTACGTAAAAATCAACGGAAAAGCATCCAATAGACTCCTATTGGAGCGGCCGACACTACAACGGCCGGATGTTCCGAGTGTTGACGCTGTGGTCACAGGCAGCACTGTTTCGGCGTCTTGGTCGGCGTCTGATAATGGTTCGCCGATCGATAAGTGGGAGATAGGTGGCAGTACGGGGGAGGTTGGTGCAGGTACCACCAGCTTTAGGTGGTCCAACCTGCAACCGGGTACCTATAGCGTTTGGGTGAGGGCTCACAACGCGGCGGGTTGGAGCGAGTGGGGTGTGAGCAATGGTGTCACTGTTCGGGAAGGGGTCAGCCCGAGCCCCGTGGCATACGATGCTGGTAGCGCTGTCCGGAACCGTTGGAATTGGAACTCCGCTACCAGTCAGAGTCATGCTGAATGTCTGAGAGCAGCCATCTGCCGGAACGTTGGTGTTTCGAATCTTTCCGATTTCGGCGGGTCGCCATATCAACTCGAGTGCTGGACCGCAGGACAAAGCAGCGCGGCCTGGTCGGGTTCGTGGGCCGGGAGCAGCAACTCTGGCTGTTACTACTGGGGAGACCAACCAATGACCGTCTACGTAAAAATCAACGGAAAAGCATCCAATAGACTCCTATTGGAGCGGCCGACACTACAACGGCCGGATGTTCCGAGTGTTGACGCTGTGGTCACAGGCAGCACTGTTTCGGCGTCTTGGTCGGCGTCTGATAATGGTTCGCCGATCGATAAGTGGGAGATAGGTGGCAGTACGGGGGAGGTTGGTGCAGGTACCACCAGCTTTAGGTGGTCCAACCTGCAACCGGGTACCTATAGCGTTTGGGTGAGGGCTCACAACGCGGCGGGTTGGAGCGAGTGGGGTGTGAGCAATGGTGTCACTGTTCGGGAAGGGGTCAGCCCGAGCCCCGTGGCATACGATGCTGGTAGCGCTGTCCGGAACCGTTGGAATTGGAACTCCGCTACCAGGAGTCACCAATGTCTGAGAGCAGCCATCTGCCGGAACGTTGGTGTTTCGAATCTTTCCGATTTCGGCGGGTCGCCATATCAACTCGAGTGCTGGACCGCAGGACAAAGCAGCGCGGCCTGGTCGGGTTCGTGGGCCGGGAGAGCAACTCTGGCTGTTACTACTGGGGAGACCAACCAATGACCGTCTACGTAAAAATCAACGGAAAAGCATCCAATAGACTCCTATTGGAGCGGCCGACACTACAACGGCCGGATGTTCCGAGTGTTGACGCTGTGGTCACAGGCAGCACTGTTTCGGCGTCTTGGTCGGCGTCTGATAATGGTTCGCCGATCGATAAGTGGGAGATAGGTGGCAGTACGGGGGAGGTTGGTGCAGGTACCACCAGCTTTAGGTGGTCCAACCTGCAACCGGGTACCTATAGCGTTTGGGTGAGGGCTCACAACGCGGCGGGTTGGAGCGAGTGGGGTGTGAGCAATGGTGTCACTGTTCGGGAAGGGGTCAGCCCGAGCCCCGTGGCATACGATGCTGGTAGCGCTGTCCGGAACCGTTGGAATTGGAACTCCGCTACCAGTCAGAGTCATGCTGAATGTCTGAGAGCAGCCATCTGCCGGAACGTTGGTGTTTCGAATCTTTCCGATTTCGGCGGGTCGCCATATCAACTCGAGTGCTGGACCGCAGGACAAAGCAGCGCGGCCTGGTCGGGTTCGTGGGCCGGGAGCAGCAACTCTGGCTGTTACTACTGGGGAGACCAACCAATGACCGTCTACGTAAAAATCAACGGAAAAGAATCGAACGAGATACTACTCAGATGAGTTGTCGTAATCCGAAAACGTTGGTGACCACAAAAGCCACGTTTAGCTGAAGGCGACGACTTGTGTCATTTCCTGAGTTGTTGCTGGTTGGTGCCGTCAGCGTTCACGACTGATAGGTGATTCCCCCAGCTGTTGAAAGGTATCTTGCTGCCGTCGGGTGACCACGCCGGTGGGCATGGGAAGGTATTTGCCTACCGACGACGCTGGGCAGTGACGATCTTTTGGGGCGCTTGAGGAAGGTGCTTCTTAGGCCAGCGCCTTATAATGACGTTGACCTCCATGCATGGAGGTCAGGGTGGCCCCGGCTTGGAGCATCCTTACCGCTATGTTAGGAGGCAGCGGGTAGCGATTGCTATCAATGAAAGGTTGATGTATGGATAAGTCGGTTGTCCTTGGCAACGGCGAAGAACACACTTTGGCTCGTCCGATCAAGCGTTTGGGTGCTAGATCGTTGGACAGTGTTTTGGCACTGATCCTGTTGTACGTATTCCGTCTACCCCCTTTGTTCGCTCTGGTGGTGTTGATTGCATACGAATTGTGGCTTTTGCAGGCTTACGGGCAGACGTTGGGCAAGCGAATTGTCGGGCTTAAGGTGATCCGACTGGACAACGGCGGTTTGCTGTCATGGAATCAGTCGATTCAAAGGTTCCTAGTACCGAATGCGCCAAGTTTAGCGGGACTGGGCTTGCAGTTGTTATTGTTGGGAGTAGGTGCCTTGGACCTCTCGATAGTCGTTGGTGTGCTTGTTATCTTGTACGCACCGGTGTTAGCCATCTTTGTTTATGCCACTGTTCTGGGAGATGAGCGGCAGCAAGGTTGGCACGACAAACGGGCCTCTTCGGTAGTGGTGACAGTCTGAGAATGACCCTAACAGGCCATTCACAGGACGAGAGCTTTTGTTACAACGCCCTACGTTGAATGCGGGGTGAACCAACCTCCCACGCGGTCTTGAGCACCAGCGAGGAGTGCTTACTTTGGAGCGTTCTGGGCCTGTCTTTGATGTCATGCGGCTGGGAAGATAGAAGCGAATGAGCCCCGGGCGATGGAGATGGGTAGTGGCTGTGGCGATTGTTGCTTTGATCGCAGTTGTTGCTTGGGTTGCGTTTGGTGGGTTGGATGAAGACAGTGGCGGGAGGGCCCATGTTGACCCTGACACGCAGAGCAGCGATATTGACTCTGATGCACAAAGAGGGGATGTCGACCAGCCCTCAGTTATCTCCGAGGCTGCTGCTTTGGAGATTCCTCTGTTCGATCCTTTCACTACTCCTGCGTTGTCGGATATCGACTTGGAGCGTTTGGCTGCGGCGGTTGCCACCCTTGATGCGGACGCGGCGTGTCCCGAGGCTGTTTCTGTGGAGTCGCTTGAAGAGGTGGCGGAGGTTGTGCGAATCTCGGGGGGATGTCTGATCGTTGAGTATGTGCCTCTTGAGGGGCGGAGCATTGCTGAGGTACGTGACGGCCTGGCTGCATATCCTGAAGTGCATGCTGTGGGCTCTCCGGTTTTAGAAGTGTGGCCAGCCCAGACCGGTTCATACAGCGACGACCCGGAGTCGGAACAGCAGTGGCACCTAGAGAGGATGCAGGCCAGGGAGTTGTGGGTCGGCTGGCCGCAGGGAGCGAATGTTACAGTGGCCGTGATCGACTCGGGTGTTGACGCTGACCACCGTGACCTCTCCCATGGCGTGGTGGGCAGGCAGTTGGGGGACTATGAATGTCACAGATCTGACGACGATGGCCATGATACCAGCCCCATGATCAGATGCCACCCAATCCGGTGACGGCGGGCCACCGCCCGAACGGGCATCGCCTGGGCGTCTTGGACCAACCGGCGAGCCAATCGGCGTGTCATACCTCCCTCGAACTGAGGATGATTCTCCAAGTGTCGCTTCCCGCAGCTATCGCACACGAACCGCCGCTGGGTCCACAAAAGCACCGTCGGACGGCCGCTGACCTCCAGGTCACGGATCCGGCGTTGACGGCGGTCATGCACCCGCCGGCACGAACACCCACAGTGCGGGCACTTGGACAACTTCTTGACAGAAATCACCCCTACTACCAACTCCGTGGGGGTGTCCACCACCACACCGGTCACACGGACTCCAGGCAAGTGAAGCCGCACCGTCATAAAATCAGCACTCATTGAGGCCTCCTCGGATTAGGCGATTTGTTATCACCACCTATTCCAGCGAGGCCTCAACCCTTAACCAAGGACCTCAACCCCCGCTCCCCACAAATTCGCGCAGCCTCAATTTTCTTACCAACCTCAGCGTCGGCTTGGTTCGCCTAGGGACGATTTACGCGGGGGAGAATCGTTGTTCTATTCTCTTGGCATATGATCAAAGACAACTCCTACTTTCCCAAAGGGTGGCGTTCGTCTGGTTTGGCTTTACTCGGAGTGATGGCCATAGTCCTCATTGCTTGTGGAGGAGGGGAAGGACCTGCGGCTGGTAGCGATTGCGACGATTTGGGTTTGGCACCTGGAGATGACCGGGTTCGGATTTCCACCGCTGCACACGAAGTTGTGTTTTCTCCCGACTGTCGCTATGTAGTTATGAGTGAGAGCGGGGATGGCTTGCGGGTGTCCTCTGTGGATGGGAAGAGAACTGTGCATCTGACAGAGAAGCAACCGTATTTCGAAGAATTGCTCGAATCCTGGTCTCCTGATAGCAGTCGTGTTGCATATGTTGACCCCCGCGATGGGCTTTGGGTCTTCAGGGTAGATGGAGAGGAGACTGAACGGCTGACCAGCAGTGATGTAGCTAGTTGGGCTTGGTCACCTGATGGCGAACTGCTTGCCTACGAGGAGGACGGAGAGCTCTGGGTTTCCCGCCCCGATGGTGAAGAAGCTCAGCGGCTGGCACGCACCGTAGGCAGTTGGGCTTGGTCACCTGATGGCGAACTGCTTGCCTACGAGGAGGACGGAGAGCTCTGGGTTTCCCGCCCCGATGGTGAAGAAGCTCAGCGGTTGGCACGCACCGTAGGCAGTTGGGCTTGGTCACCTGATGGCGAACTGCTTGCCTACGAGGAGGACGGAGAGCTCTGGGTTTCCCGCCCCGATGGTGAAGAAGCTCAGCGGCTCACCAGTGACGTGTCCTTGTGGAACTGGTCACCCGATGGGAAACGACTTGCTTACGATGAGGACGGAGACTTATGGGTATCCACCTCCGACGGCCAGGACTCCGTCCGAATAGCTCGCGGTGGCGGGAATGAAGAGTGGTTGTGGTCGCCCGATGGGGAGAAGATTGCCCACGATGAGGACGGCGACCTATGGGTATCCACCTCCGACGGCCAGGACTCCGTCCGAATAGCTCGTGACGGAGCGGGGGAGGTGTGGGAGTTAGCGATTTTTCTCTCGTGGCAACTCTCTGACGATGTCCCGATTGTGTGGTCGCCCGATGGGGAGAAGATTGCCTACCAGGAGGACGGCGACTTATGGGTATCCACCTCCGGCGGGAGAGATACTGTCCGGTTCGCAACAGATGTCGAGTTCTGGATGTGGTCACGGGACGGCAGTCGACTTGGATACGACGACAGTGACGATTTGTGGATCTCCACCTCCCAAGGTGAGGATGCCGTACGGGTGACAAGTGACCTCTTTTTTTGGGATTGGTCGCCGGATGGTCAGTTAATCGCCTTTTCAGCAGAAGAAAGGACGTATCTGTTGGACGTATCTCGCGCTCTTTCAGGTGATAGGGGAGAGACCAGACGCTGACGATCCCAAAGTGCCCCCTTTGGGATCGTCAGATTCCGAAGTTCAAAGAACAATCGGTCTTTAGGGACTGGTTAACACCAATTGCATGCGTCTTGTCTTCCTCTCTGATTTGTTGCTGTTGGAGCTCACCAGCAAGAGCCTGGCTCTTCACCACTGCCTCCCGCAGCCAATCAACCTCACCCGGCTTTTGAAATAGCACCATCTGTTTTGGCAATCAACCTCCTGTTTCCAGGGCCTATTTGCTGAGTTGTCGCTGGTTTGTGCCGTCGGCGTTCACGATTCGTATGTGTCCGCCCCAGTAGTTGTAGGCTAGTTTGGTGCCGTCGGGTGACCACGCCGGGGGGCCGGCGCCTCCGGTGGTGAGTTGCCGTTGGTTGGTGCCGTCCGCTTTCGTGGTCCAGATCCCGTTGTTCGTATATGCAATTGTGGTGCCGTCGGGTGACCACGCCGGGAGTCCCTCGCCTCGGGCCAGTTGTTTCGGGTTGGATCCGTCGGAGTTGACGATCCAGATCTCTGGGCGGGATGTTCTGGCGCCGACCCTGATCTTCCGCCCGTAGGCGACTTTGGTGCCGTCAGGCGACCAAACGTAATTGTGCCCGTCGGTCGTGAGCCGTCGCTGGTTGGTGCCATCAGCGTTGACAGACCAAATCCCGTTGTTTGTGTAGGCGACCCTGGTTCCGTCCAGTGACCACCTGGGGGCACCCCCGTTCGCGACGAGTTGTTGCTGGTTGGTGCCGTCGGCGTTCATCGTCCAGACTCCCGCGTTGGAGCGATAATAGGCCATTTTGGTGCCATCGGGCGACCATTGGGGATTGTACCCGTTCGCAACGAATTGCGGGTTATGACCGCCAGCATCCAAAGTCCATATCTCGCCAAAACTCGTGTAGGCGATTCTGGTGTCGTTGGGTGACCATATGATGGTGCCGACCCTAAGGAACACTCGTTGGTTGGCGCCGCTGGTGTCTATCAGTTGAACCGAGTTTGCGTCGTCATAGGAGATACGGGTTCCCCCAGCTAACCACGTCGGCGGTTGGTAGTAAAGCGAACCGGGACCTTCTTCTCCGTTCCCGAGGTCAAGAACACAGGTGGTGTACCGGTAAGGAGACTGCGCAATCTGAAAAACGTTCACATTGCTTACAGTTACGGTGAAGCAATGGTCTCCATCCGGAGGCTCTAAAAACGGACTGGAGTCGACGTCTCGATACATGGACCAAACGATCGTTTCTTCAGGAGCGCCGGAACCGGTCCGCGCGATGACGTTCAGGGGGACAGAGCCGTATTGATCCGTGACCGTGACAGTTGCAGTGGAGAAGTCGGCATCGGGGAGAGAAAAGGACCATCGACCCCACACTGTTTCCGCAGGAACGTAACCTGGAGGAGGCCACGCCACCAGACCCCGCTGTTCCCTGACATCGGGACGAGGTCCCCAAACATTGTCATCTATTACGTATAGAGCGTTCGCCCCAGTCTGACCAAACGGAACATGAGGGACATTTCCGATGCCGATCTTCCGTAGTTGGGGATACAGAATCCAACGCCGGTGCCCCACCTCTCTGTTATTGCCGCCACCGTCTCCCATGTAAGAGTCGATAGCTTCTACTCCCGTGTTATGACGGCCAATGTTGCTTGCACCGGCGCCTGTGTCGCCGTTTACGGTGTAACAAGGCCAGTCCCCAGACGGATTATGGGATAGCCGGTCGGCGGCTGCCATCATCAATGCTGTCTCTTGAACGGTAGCCGTATAACTGGCTCGCTCGGTGACCGTGTCAAGCCCCGCCATCATCCGGTACCAGTTCACCCGCTGCACCACACTAACCCGGTAAGCCTGGCTGGTGGAACCCGCATCACAGCTGTCAACATCGCCAGTAAACCTTGGCTCCGGTTCCTGCCTTTCGAACTCATCCTCATAGACTTGCACCACTTCTGCCCGGTCCCAGGTGTTAAACCCCTTACCACCCCAGGAGGTGTCGGACACAAAGGTTCTCACCAACCACTCCGACGCTTGGTTGGGATCGCCGGCATCGTCGTGAGCAACGCCTCCGGGTACCTGAACCACCACCGCGCCTTGGGCCCGCGGGGTAACCATAACCCGATAGCCCGAACCGGAACCAACAAGACCTGAAGCGGTACCGTTGGTCACCTGTATATCCCTTCTCCGGAAGCCGGTCACAGACCGAGAGAAAGTGATCCCAACCTCAAAAGAACCTGTCACAACCTGCTCTGCCTGCGAACCTACTTCTACCGACAAGGGATCGGCTGGACCAGGGTCCGACACATACGTTCTGGACAGGGCGTCTGACGCCTGATTGGAATCCCCAGCCTGGTCACTGGCCACGCCTGCAGGTACCCACACAACCACTGTCCCATCCGCCGTCGGAACAATGGTCAACGTGTAAGAAGAACCAGAACCACTAAAACCGGTAACACCACCATTAGACACCCCAACATCGCCCCCCACGAACCCGGTCACCGGCCGAGAAAACGTGATGTCCACCTCAAACGAACCCACCACAATCGCAGACGACAGAGAACTGACTTCTACCGGCAACGGATCGGTCTGACTGGGGTCGGCCGTATATGTTCTGGACAGCGTGTTTGACGCATGGTTGGTGTTGCTCCCATCGTCATAAACGACAGATGCGGGTACCCACACAACCACTGTCCCATCCGCAGCCGGAACAATGGTCGCCGTGTAAGAAGAACCAGAACCACTAAAACCGGTAACACGACCATTGGACACCCCAATATCGCCCTCCACGAACCCGGTCACCGGCCGAGAAAACGTGATGTCCATCTCAAACGAACCCATCACAATCGCAGACGACGGAGAACTCAAACCCACCGACAACACCGGCGTCTCACCCTCACCAACCGCGGTCCGCTCCGGAAAAAATTCGATAGCACGAGTCAAAAAAGTCGCCATCTGCCCACGAGTAACAGAAGCAGAAGGACAATACCGAGCCGGATTCTCAGCACACCCAATCGTGATCCCAGCCGCCGCGAAAGCATCAATATTCCCAGCATGAGTATTGCCCCCAATATCAACAAACCCCGCAGACCCAGCCGGAGCAAGCTCCAAGGCCCGAGTCAAAAAAGTCGCCATCTGCCCACGAGTAACAGGAGCAGAAGGACAATACCGAGCCGGGTTCCTGGCACACCCCACCGTAACCCCCAACACCGCCAACCGCTCCACAAAAGGCGCCCACCACTGATCAGGATCAACATCAACAAACCGGGTCGGACCCGACAACACAGGATCCACCCCATCCAGCACCCGCACCAACCACACCGCCATCACCCACCGCTCCAACACATCTCCAGGACAGAACCTGCCCGGTTCGCACTCCGTGTCCTCCAAAACCCCCAACCCCTCCAACCTCTCCACCCCCCGCTGATGCGACCCCGCCTCATGAATATCAGAAAATCCACTATCAGCCACGACAAACACCGCCGGAACCACCGAGGAAACAACAAACACCAACACAACCACAACCCGCCAAACTCGGACCGGTGCCACAAACCTCACAAGCCCAAGGATGCTAACACCTAACTGAACCGGCCCGGACTCCTGGAGACAGGTGATACCCCACTTTGCTGGATTTGCCGCCAGCCAGGTGGGAACGTGTGTGCAGGGGTCGGACGGGCCCCTGTCAGCTCTTCGACAATTGGGTTTCCCCGGCCCTTCCTCGAACCGGACCTGTAACTTCCACTGCAGCCGGCTCCCATGTGTTGTTCATGTCGTGGTTGCGCCTGGTTTTTTGGTTGCGCTCTCCCATCGCTCGGACCACTTCCGGCGCTCCTGACGAAACGATCGTTTGGTCCATGTATCGAGACGCCGACTCTCCCATTTCCCGAGCCCCCCGATGGAGACCATTGCTACACCATAATTGTAAGCAATGTGAAGGTTGAACCGCACCGATGCTCCTATATTGTCAAATCGAGTTTTGATGGGGTGAGGGTGGTGAGCCATTGGTGGTATCGAGTGGCGAGGTGGTGGTTGTGGTAGAGGCCTCGTTCGAGTCGCGAGATATGCGTGGCGTGGCTGTGGAGGGCTGTGGCGGCCTGAGCAAGGGTCGTTGAACGTTTTGGCGTAGGCAGCAGAGATGGGCGCCTGAGTGGGTGGGGGGTGGGTTGGTGAGGAGGTGGTAGATCTCTCGGGCTATGTACCGTTTGAGACAGCGGATGATCTCTCGACGGGTTTTGCCTTCCGCTTGGCGTTTTTTCACATAGGTAATGGTGCGCTGGTCTCGTGCGGTGCGGATGGTTGCGATCCGCCACAGGGCCTGGTTGGTTTGACGGTTCCCGCCTCGATTGAGACGGTGGCGCACGATACGGCCCGAGGACGCCTGGACAGGGCTCACACCGCACAAAGCAGCGAATGATGCTTCCGAGGCCATCCGTTCGGGGTTGTCACCGCCGGCGATCAACAGCGCGGCGGCGATATCGGGACCTACACCGGGAGTGGCCAACAGCGCGGGGTTGGCCTGGGCGCAGAGACGGGTGATCTCTGTATCGAGATCTCGGATCTCTGCGGTGAGGGTCTGATAGCGGCGCGCCAACAGTCGGAGGGATTGTTTGGCGTATCGGGTTGTGGTGGCGGCGGTACCGGGACGAAAACCGGCACAGACCTTCACACGGGCTCTAGGAGAAAGACCCCAAAGGTGGTGTTTGACCTGGTCGGGAGCGGTAACCACCAGAGCATGGATCTGGTTGATGGCCTGGGTACGGGCCTTGATCGCCGAACGACGAGCCACAGACAGCATCCGTATTGCTTCGACTGGTCCGTTCCCGCTTTTGGGCACCCCGCTGGCCTGCCCGTTCAGAGCAGCTCGCGCCGCGGCCTGGGCGTCGGTAGTGTCGGTCTTGCCGTACCGGCGGCGGAGCTGACGGTTGGGACGGTTCACTTCCACCACCTCAACACCGATGCTCATAAGGTGGCGGGTCAGGCCGGCGCCGTAGCTGCCGGTGCCCTCCACCCCAACCCGTATGACCCGACCGTGGGACCCCAACCAGTTACCCAACTGTTCATAGCCGGTGGCGTCGGCTCGGAACGGCGCCGACGCCACCACCCTACCGGCGGTGTCCACCACCGCTGCGACATGAACATTCCGATGGGTGTCCACCCCACCGAAAACATCAACCTCGAACATGAGCCTCATTCTCCTCTTCTAGAATCCGTACCTGTTTGTTGTGGTGTGGGTGCGGTTAGCCATTGTGAATCGCCCCGGGTTTTCCGGAGACTTTGGTGGTACCCCACTTTGGTGGAGTCGGGTTATTTGAATTGGTGGTGTGACTGACCCGAAAGGAGTCTTCATGCCTTATCGATATCCACCCGAGTTCCGTCGCAGGGTGCTGGATCTGCTGGCAGTTGGCAGGTCGGTGGCGTCGTTGTCTGCGGATCTTGGGGTGTCTGATCAGACGATCTACAACTGGCGGCGCCAGGACCGAATCGACCGCGGTCTACAACCGGGTGCCACTTCGGAGGAACAGGCCGAACTGTGGGCCGCTCGCTGTCGGATCGTCGAGCTGGAAACCGAACTGGCCGTGACCAAGCGGGCTATTGAACTGCTGGGAGACCAGGTGGTGTCCCTCAAAGACGCTACCAGGCGATCCGGACCATGAGAACCGAAGGGCTTCCCAGGTGGCGTGTCGAGTGCTCGAGGTGTCACAGTCCGGGTTCTACGCCAGGGTGGTCCCGGCCGCCGTCAGCCCGCTTGCATCCGCCACGCCTGGTTGACCGACGTCATCTGTCACATCCATGAACAGTCACGCGGCACCTATGGGGCGCGGCGGGTGCACGCCGAACTGCGGTTGGGTCATGGAATAACCGTCGGACACAACGCAGTAGCGATGCTGATGCGCAGAGCCGGTCTAGCTGGTCTTAGTAGGTGACCGAAGTCCCAGACGGCGGACCCGCCCGGTGGACACGCCCGGTGGACCTGGTCGACCGTAACTTCGCCCGTTTCGAACCGGACCAACTGTGGGTGACCGATATCACAGAGCATCCCACCCGGCAAGCGCAAGGTGTACTGCGCGGTGGTGCTGGACGTGTACGGGCCGCCGGGTCGTCGGCTGGTCGATCGACAACACGGCCACCTCCGGACTGGTCACCTCCGCGTTAGGTATGGCAATCGGGAACCGCCAACCCGACCCCGGCACGGTCATACATTCGGACCAGGGCACCCAATTCACCTCCTGGGCGTTCACCCAACGGGCCCTCGAATCCGGTCTGGTTCCGTCCATGGGAACCGTCGGGGACTGTTTCGATAACGCCACCATGGAATCGTTTTGGGCTCGTATGCAGGTCGAGCTGTTGGACCGCAGGAGGTGGAGGACCCGTATCGAACTCGCCAACGCTATCTTCGAGTACCTAGAGATCTTCCACAACCGCCACACCGCACTGGAAATGCGCACCCCCATCGAATACGAAAGAAACCACAACAACAACCTAACCATCGCACCACTGATCCAAGTGAGCTGACTCCACAAAACCGGGGGACCATCACTTTCTATCTTGAGAGGATGGAGAATTATGGGAAGACCTAGCAAGTATGCACCGGAGGTGCGAGAACGGGCGGTGCGGATGGTGTTCGCCCATCAGGGCGAGCATCGGTCGCAGTGGGCGGCGATCTGTTCGATCGCCGAGAAAGTGGGCTGCACTTCGGAGACGCTGCGTAAGTGGGTGCGTAAGGCAGAACGCGACCAAGGTGTTCGGTCGGGTTTGACCACCGATCAACTGGAGGAACTCAAGACGCTGCGCCGTGGCTCGGTACTGTCCTCATGCTTCGGTTACCCGTGGGCAGATGGCCACATTCTTGACTCGTGCCATTGACTTTTTTCCGGAGCGGACGGCGGTTGGTGGAGCGAATGTTGGGTTGTTGGTGGATTTGAGTTCTTCTGCCGAGCAGGTTGTGACTGGTTCTTTTGAGGTGGGGATCACCTTCTCTCAGCCGGTCACCGGTTTCCGCAGAAGAGAAATACAGGTGACCAACGGTATAGCGTCCGGTCTTGTGGGCTCCGGTTCAGGCTATCGGGTAACGATTACCCCGGCCGCCCGGGGAGCGGTGGTGGTTCAGATACCCGGAGGGGTTGCTCGTGACGATGCGAGAGATCCCAACCAAGCGTCGGAGTGGCTGGTGAGAACCTTCGTCTCGGATACCTCCTGGGGTGGTAAGGGGTTTAACACTTGGGACCGGGCGGAGGTGGCGCGAGCTTACCGGCAGGAGTTCGAAAGGCAGGAACCGGACCCGGGATTCACGGGAAGTGTTGCCAACTGTGATGCTGGTACCACCAGCCAGACCTTTCGTAATAGTGCCGTGCAGCGGGTGAACTGGTACCGGCAGATGGCGGGGCTTGACACTCTGACCGAACGAGCAGAGTACTCGACCGCCGCTCAAGAGGCAGCATTGATGATGGCAGCCGCGGATCGGCTGTCCCATTATCCGTCTAGTGATTGGCCTTGTTACACCGTAACCGGTGCGACAGTTGCGGGAAGCAGCAACATTGGTCGTCATTCGACGGGGGTGCAGGCTATCGACAGCTACATGGGAGACGCTGGCAGTAACAACAGAAAAGTAGGGCACCGGCGTTGGATTCTGTATCCCCAATTGCGCAAGATCGGCACTGATATCCCTCATATTCCGTTTGGTCAGACTGGGGCTAACGCCCTTTACGTACTTGATGACAATCTTTGGGGAACTCGTCCTGATGTCAGGGAGGCGCGGGGTCTTGTGGCGTGGGCTCCTCCAGGTTATGTCCCTGCGGAAACAGTGTGGGGTCGATGGTCCTTTTCTCTTCTGGACGCCGATTTCCACGGCAACAGTCACGGTCACGGACCAGCATGGCTCTGTCCCGATAGCAGTCATCGCGCGGACCAGCGCCAGCGCTCCTGAAGATACGATCGTTTGGTCCATGTATCGGGGTGTCGACTCTATTCCATTTTCCGAGCCTTCGGATGGAGACCATTGTTACACCGTAACTGTAAGCAATGTGAAGGTTTCTCAAACTGTGCAGTCTCCCTACCAGTACACCACCTGTGTTCTGGACCTCGGGAGAGAAGAAGAAGGCTCCGGGTCGCTTTACCACCAACCGCCAGTCTGGTTAGCTGGGGGAATCCGTATCTCCTACGCCGACGGAAACCAGGTTCAGCTAATCAACGCCGACGGTACCAACCAACGCCTATTTCTTTTTGTGGGCACGGTCAGGTGGTCACCGGATGAAACCAAGATCGCCTACCGGGAGATTGGTGAGATATGGACTTTGGATGCTGACGGTAGCAACCCGCAATACGCCGCCCAGGGGTACAGTCCGGCATGGTCGCCCGATAGCACCAAAATCGCCTACAGCAACCAGGGAGTCTGGACGATGAACGCTGACGGTACCAACCAACAACAACTCACTACCAACGGGGGCGGCCCTATCTGGTCACCGGATGGCACCAAGATCGCCTACATAGACAACGGGATCTGGGTGATCAACACTGATGGCAGCAACCAGAGACAACTCACGACCGACGGGAACGGGCCTGCATGGTCGCCTGACGGCACCAGAGTCGCCTACGGGCGGAACATTTATGTCGGGGCGAGTTCCTTTTATTACGCGGTCTGGGTGGTTAACTCCGACGGTACTAACCCGCAACAACTTGCCAGAGGTGAAGGGCCGGCGTGGTCGCCGGACGGCTCCAAACTGGCCTACGCGAACAACGGGATCTGGACGATGAGCGCTGACGGAACCAACCAACGGCAACTCACCACCGGAGGTGCAGTCCCCCCGGCGTGGTCAGACGACGGCTCTAAGTTGGCCTACAACTACTGGGGCGGACACATTCGAATCGTGAACGCCGACGGTACCAATCAACAGCAACTCAGCAAATAGACCAAAACGCAACTGTAAACCAGTCGCTGATGCTGTCCGAGACGTTGCTGTCTGCCCTAGTTGGAATGGTTACGATTCTGAGTTGAACAGTTCGGGAGGAGGTTCCGCGGCACCCGAACCGTTGTAGCCCCAGCACGTCACATCGCCTGTGGAATCCAACCCACATGAGTGGCCGTGCCCGGAGACAATAGTTTCGAACACGTCCTCCGGCGGAGGGGATGTTCCATCGCCGTAATCCCTCCCCCAGCACACCACCGCACCGTCACTCCGCAAGGCACACGAACGATACGACTCCACCGCGATGGCCTTGAAGGAACCTTGGGCAGGGGATGTTTGTCCCTCATCGTTGTTGCCCCAGCACACTACCGCGTTGTCGGTTCGCAACGCGCACGAATGGGAATCACCACTCGACACACTGGTGAACCTGCCCTCAGGGGGAGATGACTGACCGAGATTGTCGACTCCCCAGCACGTGATTTTGCCGTCGGAAAGCACGCCGCATGTGTAGTAGCTACCCGCGGCAATGTGAGTGAAGCTGCCTGCGGGAGGCGATGACTCGCCTTCGTAGTTGCCTCCCCAACAGGTCACTGCCCCTCCGGGCTGTAAGGCGCAAGAGTGGCCGAAGCCGGCTGTCACAGCTGTGAATGTACCGGAGGGTGGGGACGATTCGCCGTCATAATTGTCGCCCCAGCATCGGACAGCACCGCCGGTATCTACCCCGCACGAGTGGAAGTTTCCCGCCTCAAGAACAGCAAACAATAGATTGGGTGGTGATGCTTGGCCAAAGTCGTTGTTTCCCCAACACACCACCCTCCCGTCTGTTTCCAACCCACACGAGTGATGATCACCGACCGTGATCTGCTTCAGATGTGGAGTCTGCTGGTTGGCGGGACTGCCGCGCCAAGTAGAAGGTGACCACACAGGTGAGTAAGCACCGTCAGCAATGCGAATGACCTCGCTGCCGTCGATTCTCATCGACAGGATGCCGCTGCTTTCGACCTGCGCATAGATATCGGTGATCGGCTCGTCATAGAGATGTTGGCTCTCGAAGATTATGCGCTGGCCGTCGGGGGACCAATGGGCGTTGGAGCCACCAAAGGAGGTCAACTGGCGGACGTCGGAGCCATCCCGGTTGATCACAAGGATCTCGCTGTCGTAGGAGTAGGTGTCGCCTCCACTGTTGAAGACGAGCTGTCTGCCGTCAGGAGACCAACTCGCATCCCAGCCGCCGGACGCGGTGAGTTGCCTCACGTCGGAGCCGTCGGGAGCCATTACGAAGACTTGGCTGCTCCCGTCGACAACTCTGTGAAAGGCAATCAGCCTGCCATCGGGGGACCAACTCGGGGTGGAGCCTCCAGAATACGTCAGCCTCTGGATGGCAGTTCCATCGGCGTCCATGATGAAGACGTTCTCGGAATCATCGAAGTTGTACCGCCATTTACTCGTGAAGTAGGTTCCGACTCGTGCAAACACGATCCGGGTGCCATCCGGAGACCAACTGGGACTATTGCCGCCCGATGTCGTCAGTTGCTGAACATTCTGACCGTCGGCGTCTATGACGAACACTTCGTCTTCACCCGTGCGAGTGCTGCTGAAGAGGATTCTGGTTCCATCAGGCGACCATTTCGGGTCGGAGTCGTACCAGGCAAGATTGAAGTCGCCCACGAACTCGTCTCCCTGATTGGTGTTGTCGGGCGTGAGTCGCTGAGACTCGGAGCTGTCAGGATTTGCCACATAAATGACGCCGTAACTGACAAAGGCGATCTTCTCCGCCAGCAATTCCGTCGGCTGCACCTGATCCCCAGGTGGTTGGGCGCCTGTGGGATCTCCGCCTTCTGGAAGTTCTGTCTGGTTCGATTCACTGGCCACTGACCAGGAGGGATGGCTTTCGTTTTGATCATCGGTATTTGTCAGGTTGAAGGGGCTGCTGCCATCGGCGTTGATGATCCATATGTCTTCATCACCATCGCGGTCACTGGTGAATGCGATCTTGGTGCCATCAGGTGACCAAGCCGGCTCTGCGTCTGATGCCGGATCGTCGGTGAGGTTGCGCCAGTTATTCCCATCGGCATCCATCACCCAGATATCGTCGTCGAACAGTCCCGGTTCGTCTTGGTCGTGAACGAAGGCAATCTTGGTGCCATCGGGCGACCATGTGGGCTGGGTCTCCTCGTCGTTGTTATTGTGGAGGTTGTGGGGATTGGTTCCGTCCGCGTTCATCACCCAGATGTCGTGGTCACCCCCGTCGCGTTTGCTGACAAACGCGATCTTGGTGCCATCAGGTGACCAAGCCGGGGTTGCATCTAATGCAGGATGATTGGTGAGGTTTCGCCGGTTGGTCCCGTCTGCGTTTACAACCCAGATATCGGGATTTCCGGTCTGGTGGCTGACGAAGGCGATCTTGGCGCCGTCGGGTGACCATGCGGGTTGGAACTCGGCAGATTCGTTGTCGGTGAGGTTCCGCCAGTTGATGGCGTCGGAGTCCATCACCCAGATATCGTCGTCACTCTCCGGCGACTGCTTGTGGACGAACGCCAGATGAGCACCGTCCGGTGACCACGCCGGTTGCCACGCATTGTGCGCGCGGCGGCAACGTTCCTCCCCGGTTGATGCGTCTATGGTCCAAACGTCCCGTCTCTCACCAACATTGTTGGAGATGTCGACCTCCACCTGGTAGGCCAGCAGCCCGCCACTGCCGGAATCCTCGGGGCAGGAGTGGAACAATTCGTCAAGACGGTTCAAAGCATTCAGAGGTTGAACGATCCCCCATCCCAACTGCGGGGTCCGCCGATCGGAGTCGGGATTCCAAGCCGTCGTATATAAGGCTTGGTGGATCTCGGTGACCGACGCCTTCGGGTAACGGGCCTTCATATGCGCCACCACCGCACTAATGACCGGCGCCGCCATGGATGTCCCCTGCTTGGTACCGGTGTCAGTACAGCTATCAGATCCGCTCGGACAATGGTGTGGGACGGTTGACAGAATGTCGTCCTCGGTCATAGGTCTGCCCCCAACCAACTCATGATTGTCGTCATAGTCAGAGAAATCCAACGGCCTGATCTCGCCGTCAAAATCGCCAAGCGCCGATCCTCCCGGAGCAGCTATGCCGACATGGTCGGCGACCGTGCTGAAATGGGCCCGATCATCGTAGCTGTTCGTTGCAGCCACCGATATGATGCCTGGGTACATAGCTGGCGGGTGGACCACGTTGACAACACCCTGGCAAGGGCTATCTAGAAACCTGGGATTCCCACAATTCCCTGCCGATGCAACAACAACGATGTCGCGCATCAATGCGCTCCGAATGGCTGCTTCAAATGGGTCATCTGAACCCCCACGGCCCTCTTTGCCAACCCGCCATACCACCGAGAGGTTGATCACGTCCGCTCCCTCCTGTATCGCTCTGGCAACGGCGGTCGTCATCGACTTGATGTCATTGCACGTACCGTATAGCATCTTTATCGGCAGAATCTTTGCCTGCGGCGCTACCCCGGCCACGCCGTACCCGTTGTCCACCGCGGCGGCGATGATCCCCGCAACGTGGGTTCCATGCCCGTCTGTATCCTTGGAGTGGCAAGCAGGGTCGCTGCCGATGTTTTTGATCACGCTGTGCTGAAGGTCACCGTGATCACCGTCTACACCCGAGTCGATAACGGCCACCGTGACTTCCGCTCCCTCAGGCCAACCCTGCCAAAGTTCCTTGGCTTTTAACTTCGGTAGGTGCCACTGCTCTTCTGACTGGGGGTCGTTGCTGTATGTGTCAGCCTGTGTCGGCCACACCTCCCAAATGGGCACGCCAACGGCGTGAACCTGGGGATCAAACGCCAGCCTTTCCCGTACCTCTTCGACGCTTCCCCCACCAAGAGGCACATATTCGACTATCAGACATCCCCCGGCGATTCGCACCACCTCCGCCACGTCTTCAATCGAGTTAATAGGAACAGGCTCGGGGCACGCCGCGTCCGGATCAAGCGTGGCGACCGCTGCCGCCAGACGCTGCAAGTCGATATCCGACAGGGTTGGGGTGGTGAAAGGATCGAACAGGGGAATCTCCGGAGCAGGGTCTGCGGAGATAGCAGCAGGCTGGTCGACATCGCTGCTCTGCGTGTCAGGGTCAACGTCGCTGCTCTGCGTGTCAGGGCCAACATCGGCGCTCCCAAAGTCATCCCCATCCAAGCCACCGAACGTTACCCAAACCACTCCTGCCGCTAGGGCAACAATGGCCACGGCCAACACCCATTTCCATTGTTGGAAGCTCATCTTTCTAATCTTCTCTGAGGCCGCTTTGATGTCAAAGGGAGGCTGACGTTGCCCCACAGGAATTCGCTCCTGAATGATTCTGAAAGAACACGTTGCCGGTTAGTGCACACCGTATCCAATAGAGAGCGTTGTCCTAGTATCCCTCCCCTATTGAATAGCTTCTTAGGGTCCGTTTTCAAACTGTCACCACTACTGATGAAACCCGCTTGTCGTGCCAGCCTTGACGCCGGTCATCGCCGAGAACAGTGGCGTAAATGAATATGGCTATTACTGGTGCGTACAGACTACCGAGTACACCGACGGCTAACGAGAGGCCCAAGGCGCCTGCTAGCAGCAATAACCATTGCAAAGCCAGCGCCGCTAGACCTGGCGCATTTGGTACTAGGAACCTCTGAATCGACTGGTCCCAGGACAGCAGTTCACCATTGTCGATCCGGATCACCTTTATTCCGACGATTCGTTTACCAAGGGTCTGCCCGTAAGCCTTCATCAGCCATACTTCGTATGCAATCAACACCAACAGAGCGATGAAAGCGGGTAAAGCAACGACATACAACAGTATCAAAGCTATGATGCCATCCAAGGCTCTAGCGCCCAAACGCTTGGCCGGACGAGCTAATGTGTATTCTTCGCCGTTGTCAAGAACGACCGACATTTCCATGCTGGGGACCCCTTCGTTGATAGTTCGTTGTCTTCATTGTCCTCTGGGCAGAGGGGTCAGGATATCAGCAGTCCCAACCGGGGGATACCTTGACCTACTACGCAACGAGACATCGTGTCAGTATATAGCTGGCTTGGGGAGCTCCCTCACGTCGCCCTATCTCATAGCAAGACGGCGGCCACCATCAGGAAGCCTCCGAACCCCACCACGTCGGTGATAAGGGTCAAAAAGATACTGGAGGCCAGCGCCGGGTCGAACCCCATTCTGCGCAGTGCCATGCGGATACCGGTACCAGCCAGGGTGGCGATAGTCAGGTTGGCCAACGCCGCCTGGCCGGCGCCGAAGTTGGAGGAGAACAGTCCCAGTGATAGAAGGGCGATGGTCAAGCCCATGGCGGCCTTCGAGGTGTGTTCAGGTAGCCCTTGAGGCCGCTAGATCCGTATGAAGAAGCGCCTGTAAGCCGCAGGAAGCCTGTGCCCATGCTTCCCCCCAGTCTCCGGGGCCGAAAGCACGCTTCTCGCCCAATATCCTCCAGACTAGAGCCGATCCCGACATGTCGAGGAACCGCTGGAGGTTATCTTGGCGTACGAGCAGCGCAGCTGAGGAGGTGGTGTCCTGTGCCGAGGGATCGAACGCTACAAGCGTCCCGTCAGGATCGACGAAGTCCGCACCATGGCCGGTCCAGCACAGATTCATTGGAGTCATGGCGGAATCCCGCCCTTGATCCCCGCCCGCTATCACTTCGTCCTACGGGCACTCGAAGGGGCTTTCACATGCCAGTCCCCCAGACACCCGCCGGAGATGTCATGGATGTTCTTAGAACGTCGCAAAACTTGCCAGGGTTGCGCCATAAGAAACCAAAAGTCCGTGATGTTCGAGACCGGCATTTGCCACCGTTGCGGCTCGACCTACCTGCTGGGTGTTGCCAAGCAAAACGAAGAAGGACACACCCGTTGACTGCCAGGGCCTTTCCCAGGGTGCCGATGAGTATGTCGGCGGGCGGGCTCCCCGTGTGTTCTTCGGTGCCCCGGCCGGTGGGGCCGAAGGCGCCCACTCCGTGCGAGTCGTCTACGACCACCACCACGTTTTCGGGGAAGCTGTGATCGTGGCGACGGGCGATGTCCATGATCTGGTCCAGTGGAGCGTGGTCTCCGCGCATGGAGAAGATGCCGTCGGTCACGACTATCGCCCGTTTTGCCCGCCCGGCCGCCTCGGCAAGTTGATGATCAAGAGCCGCCATGTCCAGATGCGGGTAGACGGACTTGCTTAGAGGCCGGGCGAGGCGGATGGCGTTGATTATGGAGTTGTGGTTGAGTTCGTCGGAGATCACTGTGGTGGTCGGGTCGATGAGGGAAACCAGGGTTCCTAGCACGGCGGCGTAGGCGGAGGAGAAGATCATCCCTTCCTCTCGCCCGTGGAAGGCGGCCAAGCCATGCTCCAGTTTCACATGGGGAGTGTGGGTCCCCACGATGAACCGCACCCCTCCGGGTCCGGTTCCCATCGCCCGGGCGGTGACCTGTTCAGCCCGGATCACTTCGGGATGCAACGCCAACCCCAGGTAGGAGTTGGAGTTCATCCGGATGAAAGCACGGTTCCCGTGGCCCTCAAGCAAGTATCTGGGGCCTCGCTCCCTCTCGGGACCGACGACCTGTCTTACCACCAGTTCCCCGCCCTTGGCCATCCCCTGTTCATCAAGGCGGGTGACATGGCGGTCAAGTTCATCGATCAATCGGTCCAGCGGCATTCAAAGCCTCGTGGTAGTAAACCCTTTCAAATGTTATAGGCGTTGGCCGAAAATTCCGGGCCTCCAAAAAACGTGTATCGCGCCTGTATCTTGGCTTCCGTGCCTGGGATTGTCTTCTCAGAAGCCCTGGGCGATGCACCATTTCATGACCGCGGCGGTGCGCTGTTTGACACGGTGGGCGGTTTCAGGTTCTGGTGCCAGATAGGGGTGGGAAACGGCTCTAACGCTCGGCCCAATAGGGCAACTGCTACCACTACGCGATGTCCTGGAAATCACAAGCCTCAAGAAATCGCAACTGTACCGGCTAATGGCAGCTGGGGAGTTCCCAAAACCGCCCAAGATAGGATTCCGAACAGTCCGCTGGCCTCTCGATTCGATCCTGGCCTGGGTCGAGAATCTGCCAGAGGCAACTTACACCAGCCCACCAGAAGACGAGGAACCGACACCCCACGGGACGAGACCAATGGTGTCTAACCACACGCCAGCCGACCAAAACCAGCGCCCTCCAAACCGGATAGTGCCCACCTCCTGCAAGAGAGAAAGAACCTGCCCCCACCCGCACCGCTCCAGCACTGAAGTGCAGGGCGGCCTCTGTGTCCGGTCGTGTCACGTTAGTTGGCCGACTGGTGTCATTAGTGCCTTGCCTGTCGTTTTGCGACTCCCATACGGTTTGAAACATCATCAACACCGTGTTCATCTCCCCAATGGCTACTGCCCACTTTGACGGTTTGTCTTTTGTCGCTCTGATCATTTTGCCAAATTGAGTCGCCCCGGTTTTGTAGAGGGTTGGTTGAGAACAGCCCTGGGTGTCGAAGCTGTTAGGAAGAGTCGCCTTTTATCGATCCCGAGGCCTTCTAAAACGTGCTACCAATCGAGCCGTCTGACCCAATCGGTGCCATGGAATGGTTTGCCCTTCAGATGTTTAGGTAGTGGCTCCAGTTTTCCATCAGTTGGCGGCGTCGTTCTAGCAGGTCGGTTCTGGCGTAGGCTTTTTCTACAGCGTTTCGGATTTCGTGACCGAGGGCCCGTTCCGCGACTTCGCTGCTAACACCGGTTTCTCCGCGCCAGTCCCGAAACGAGCTTCTCATCCCGTGTGGCACACAACCCACATTGTTTCCTCGCAGAGTTTGCTCATAGTGGCGTTGCTGATCGGCCGTCGGGTAGGCGAGGGGAAGACCAGGCCATCGCTGCCGGATAGTGGGTGTGCTGTGTCGAGGACGGCCAATGCCCCGCTGCTCAATGGCATCCGGTGTATTTGCTGTGTTCAGCGGGGATGGTCCAGATTGCTGTGGTGAGGTCGATCTCTGTTCATGTGGCGTGTCTGACTTCACCGCTTCTGGTTGCGGTAAGGGTCAGGAACTTGAAAGCGGCGATTGTTGCCCAAAGTCACCTCCACCTGGAAGAGGGGCGTTTCCCAAGTCAGAGGCCTTTTGACCATACTGGTTATCAGTTTCGGTACCGAAAGTTGTGTTATTGCTGCCTCGTTTGGGTTTGGTAGGCGCGGGAGACGTGGGCTTCCTGGATATGAGTCCTTGTAAACCCCCAGGTAGACATTGGTGGGCTTCTCCTTCCCCCGGGGGAAATGATCCCCACAAAGTGGCGGATGCTGCTGATGAGAGGAACTTTTCGAGTTGGCCAGAGACACCGTAGAGCCTGGTTGGTGATGCTTTTTCTTGTTTGACCGGGGGTGTCGTGTCTGCTGTTTGGGGAGTAGGCTTGGCGTTCGATGCCATACGATGACCCGGCCAGTCTCGCCACGTCAGCGGCAACTGTGACTGCCTTGGTCCTGATCGCCTAGTAAGAGGTCCGAGCCTAAAAATGTTGGATCTGGTCATTCGAGGTGGGGAAGTTGTTACACCGATGGGTGTTGGGGTGTGGGACGTGGCGGTGAGGGGGGAAAAGATCGTGGCTGTGACCGAGTCGAGTGTTTTGGTTGGCGAAGTCGGTCGGGTCATTGACGCGTCGGGGATGGTGGTGGTGTCTCACGGTGTTTTCAGCGCCGCTCCCGCTGGTCGGCTACTGCCCCGCAAGATCGATCACGGGGTAACCGCCCGCCCTGCCTGCTGATCCCTCCCCGAACGAATCCTTGGCCAAAGTTTTCTCGCAAGCCTCCACCACCAGGCGCAGGAGTTGCTCCTTCCCCCTCTGTGGGGCTTCGAGATCGAATAGATCCTCCAGTGCCGAATGAATCGCCAGGCCCCTTGTCTGGGCAGCAGTGGGTGGGGAGGGTATCTTGTCTATGTGGCGAAACTTGAATAGCTGCGGGCAAGTTTTGAAATCCGACGCTCTACTCGGAGACAGGTTTTCCAAAGTCGCGCTATTTGTCATATCGTCATGCTCCGAGTTACATATACAGAGGTTGCCGCAATCCAGCATAACCCGGGTGGCATTGACCACACCGGTCGGATATTTCAACTGGCCTCAAGTCGGCATTTCGGGAGCCATCTCGGCGGCCTTTTCGGGAGCCGCGCCGGCGGGTGCCGACCCTTTCGTTTTTGGAACGACGACTCGACGCCCGCCGTAGATCGGCGAAAACCGGGACGATCGCCCATTTCGGGGGGTCCAGGGCCGTTTTGTGTACAAAATTGGCGGTTTGGCGCAACAAAGTGGGGGGCCCGGGCGCACAAATCGGGGCAATTGCGTCGGAACAGGGCGCTTCCCAGCGCGGTCCGCGCGCCGTTTGGAGCGCAAAAAAGGCGAAAACAGCGCGAAAACAGCCGACATCCGGGGAATTCCCCAGTTACTACGCGCGTGTAGTAACTGGTGTGGGGGTAAGTGCACTGAGGTGTACACCTGCTCCCTCGCTCTGTCATGACGGATGTGAAGGATTTCAAGGTGGCCGCTTGCGACAACCTCCGATTCATGGGGGATCTTCCGGACGGCTCGGTGCAGCTCATTATCACATCGCCCCCCTATAACCTTGGGAAGGAATACGAGGATCCTATGGACATCGACTCCTACCTCGAGTGGCAGTCCGGGGTGATAGAGGAGTGTGTTCGCGTGGTCGGATCTCGGGGATCAATCTGCTGGCAAGTCGGAGACTATATTTCTCGCGGCGAGGTGTTCCCTCTCGACACACTTATGTACCATGCCTTCAAGTCCCGAGGGCTACAGCTACGAAACCGCATCGTCTGGCACTACGAACACGGCCTGCATTGCACACGGAGACTTTCCGGGAGATACGAGACCATCAACTGGTGGTCCAAGACCGATGATTACGTCTGGCATCTCGATCCGATTCGGGTCCCGTCCAAAGAACCGGGAAAAAGGCACTATAAGGGACCCAAGAAGGGCCAGGTGTCAAGTAATCCCCTGGGGAAGAATCCCTCAGACGTGTGGATAATCCCGAATGTCAAGAGCAACCACCCAGAAAAGACCATTCACCCGTGCCAGTTCCCAGTGGGATTGGCCGAGCGCCTGGTGTTGCCGGTGCGTCCTATGGGCAGGCCCGTCTATGACCCGTTGCTTCCCAGCGGCAGACACCGTTCCCGCCCGCCGCTCTCAGGTCGTTCGCTCCCCCTCTCATAACAGCCTGTCGCTGGTTACTATAGGAATGCTCCTATCTTCCCAAAGGAAATGGCCCTAAATAGAAACGACCCTGAGGTCGCCAACGCTGGGGGTACCTCAGTGGCGACCATAGCCGACATAGGCGGGAAGGCCTGCCAGCAGGATTCTCATTTCATCTCGGCCTCTGATGACGGTTCCTGGGTGATAGCAGTGGCCGACGGGCTCTCCATTCCTGAGGGTGGTGAAAGAGCCTCGGCCGCCGCGGTTCGCGATTTCCCCCAGAGAATCGCTTCCCGGGAGGAAATGGCGAAGGCGTTTAGCCAAGCGCGTGATCGCGTGGTCGACCTGTATCACAACGACACCTCGGGGTGGATGCGGAACGAATGGCACGCTCCCGCCACCACGCTGTGCGTAGTGGCGCACACTCCCGAGAGAGGGACGTTGGCGGCTTGGGCGGGAGACTCGATCCCATTCCTCATTACGGGGTTCAGCGCCCGCCAAGTGCGATCCTCCCATATCGGACATCCGCATGTGGGTGTCTGGGGAGGCCTGGCCTCCTTTCTCGGCCCGTCAATTCCGAAGGAGGCGTTCGGTGCCGGGGGTACCGAATACTTCACCGTCAAGAAGGTGGATTTGACCGCACAGTCGGTACCCTACGCCATTCTCGCAGCCTCCGACGGCCTGTGGGTGAAGGCACTACTTGGCAAACGACGGACCTGTCCGTTGGAAGATCTGGAATTCGAGGATTTGTTTGGAGACGCCTGCCGAAACGCATCCAACGCCGAGGGTGTGGCTATATCGGCTCTTGACAGGGCGCGGATGTATGGGCTCTCGGACAACGCCACCGCGGTGACCGTATTTGTCGGAGACGAGTAAGGGTGGCCGCGCACTTTTGCACCGGTATTCCCTGCGCTATATGTTGCCTATCAGCCACTTGACCATCTCGTCCGTGATCTCGGCCTCGGGGTCGCCCTCATCGAGAGACAGCGGGTAGGGATACAGGGCAGGTTGCGGGGATCCCGCTTGCCCGTCCAATGAGCCCAGCAGATGGTGTCAGCCACGCCAAGAGCTTGGTATTCCGCCCACTACGGGTCGCTGGACTCCCACCCCCAGTCGTCATTGGCGAATAGACGGTTCCGCAACGGCGCAACCGTCTTCCAATGCAGGCGCTTTCCGTTAGGTAGGGAGGCACTTATATAGAGGGGCTTCTCGAGGGTGGGCATTCGCACATCCACGCCGATATACCCACTGTTCTGTGATGCATACTCCCATGCATCGCCCGACGGGAAGTATGCCTCGCCCTGCCCTTCGTGACGGACCACTATATCCACATTGGACATATCTTCCGGTTCTGGAAAGGGGACGATATGCATCCAAAAAGACCATCCCGTTCTTGTCGGACGGCCATCAATGTCAATAGCCGCCACGGTCATGTTCAGGCCAAAAGTGTCGCAGTCGTACTGGCAGGGCGGGATCAGTTCAGCATCCGAGGGGGGTTCGTAAAATCGAGGTGTCGGGGTGTTGGTCAGAGTTGCCCCAAGATCCAGGGTCCTGGGGCGTTATGAGGAAAATATCGTTGAGGATGTGCACGGAGAAAGCGATCACTCCGAAGTTGTTTGTGGGAGACATCGGCGTAACCCATTCGACCACGCCGACCTAGAACTCTCTACCCAAGTGATTCCCCCTAGCCTGAAAAGAGGGGGAATCGTTCTCCCTCTTCTTCTGGGGGATGGAGTCGGTTCCTGCCAACCTCCTGCCCAGTCAAGATATGGTTAGACCCCATAGAAGTGGCACGCATCGGGCGGGTCTTCGGGGAGTCCCGTTCCTCGGCGCATGTCTACGTCCAGCAGATGGTTTGGTCGGCGGGCCTGGTAAGAGGCGGCGGTCATGTCGCCCTTCTAGCCTGTTCGTGTTTGTCTATTTCGTAGCCTTGGACGCTGCGGTTTGATTGACGCGCTAAAAGCCACCGGCCCAACGTGATTGACCTTTCGCGGCTTGGGCCGGTTATCAACCCGCCGATGCTGATGTCTTCGTCAAGGTCGGGCCACCGGACGATCGTGCCGTTTCCGACCAGTTCCCAGTTGTTTCGCTCTGATGGAGTGCCGTGGCACAAGCGGGGATACCAAGCCAGGGGAACCGTGACGGTTCTCCCGTCACGCAGCCACGCTCTGATCGTCTCGTCGGTGATGTCTAACCGGTCAGCAGCGGGACGCTGGTCAGAAATCACCGAAAAACTCCTGCCATTTTTCCAAGAAAAACGCTTCGTGTTTCATGACTTGTTTCTTGATCTTGTTGATTTCGTGTTTTGGTATGCTGTCAGAATACTGGAAGGTGACGGGTGACAAGCCAAATTTGACACCACCCAGCGCCTCTTCACGGAACGGGCTGACAACCCATAGCGGGATGTTTGCCACCACTTCTGACCTGGGGATTAAGAGGGGGTTCGGGGAGGACACCACAGTTATAAGGGGAGGACACCACAGTTGCGTGAGCTCCCGTAAAGGGAGGGATCGGGCTTGGGGTGGCCAGTTTGTCCCCACCTAAAGATGGAACCGCAGCGGGGGCTGGTAGGAACGTGGAGGTCTGGGCTGCGGGGAAACTCCTATCCACTCAGCAACTGCCGCACCCAGTCCAATAGGGCTGCTTGGATTTCTTCGCCAGCAGGGCCGAACCACCATCTCAAAAGCAGCAACGAACCCAATAGCCACACCATGAGTCCACTTAAGACCAAGACCCATCTTTGTAGCGCCCTCTTGGTGGGAGTAGGTCCATCGTCCGAAAAGGCCGGGTATCACCAAAGTCCGGAAAGTAAATGTCGGGTTCTTGTCGGGTATCTACTCGCCGAATTACAGCGACACCCCGGAACCGAAACGCAACGACGCCAAGCAACGGACCTACTGGCACCGGTCTGAGTTGGAACAACTCACCCGTGCCGCTCGCCGTTACCACGGAAGGGTCGACGTGTTACTGACTCACGATTGGCCGTCGGATGTGGGCACCAACCAGGCAGGCATACCGGTGGGGGATCCGTCTCTTCGGCAACTCGCCCTGAAGCTGCGGCCCCGTATCCACGCCTGTGGCCACATGCACTACGACCACCAAGCCAGGATTGGCCCCACCCAGGTCGTTTGCCTAGCCAAACCACACAACACTCCCAACCGTCTGCACGGCGTGGCCGTGGCCGAACGCGATCGCCGAGGAAACCTGCGAATCCTCTCCTAACGGTGGATTCCGGTGAGTTAGGCACTCTGGCTCTCGGTGTATCCGCACTAGGTGATGATGTCATCAATAGTGACCGTGGACAGGTCAAACACAACCAGCCTGTCTATGTCGCGCTGATGTGGAACCGGATAGGAGGTGTCCTAAGTGCCTAAAGATCCCTCCTCGTCTATTAGAGCGGCTTCGGCTGCCAAACTGCGTTGAACGTTGTCGCTTAGTGGTCGGCGCTCTACGGTGTCACTCAATCTTCTCGTTTGCACACCAGGTACACATAGACATAACAATATAGAGATCCCTTCCCCTTCGCAGTGTGCCCGGCGTTGTAGAAGCTAAGCGTTGCCCGGCAAGCGTCACCACTCACGGGCAACCGAGCAGCAGCAAACGCCCTGTAGCGCTGTTCCTACCGTCGGAGCGTTGGCACTGCCTGTGCTTCACAACCTCAAAAGATCTAGCTTCAATCGCCCGGTTGTCTACGCCTTTGGGTGCCTCTGCGGGTGGTGGGCAACTGGCCTCCAGACCGACAGGCCACCCGAACTTCGGGCCTCTTGTCCGTTTGGCGCAGTCGCCGACGGTCGCTCACCAGCAAGGCGGGAACGAAACTGGCTCTGTGGCGCAAACTCTGCCCTGGGGTCATTCGCCGGTGGTTGCTCTCTCCAAACGCAGCGCCTCGATCCGCTAAAGCGACGTATACTGCAAGGGCTATGGTCTTGAAGCGGCAAGCTCAGCCTGTGAGCGATGAGGTGGTAGAGGATCTTTTTCGTGCGGTCGCTGAGAACGACAGGCAGGCGTATGGTCCGGACTTTGACTACTACAGAGATATCGTAGCGAAAAACCCACCCGATCCTTGGGTGTGTATACCTCATAAAGTGACGGGTGAATCAGTGGGGATCGACCTGTTCACAGCTACGCTTGATGACATCATGGAAAGATGCGGATTTCCCGAAGATAAGCGAGACTTCGTGTTGCGCCTGTACCGTGGTTATTTGTTGGACCGCCTTCCTTACTGGCCGCCTGAGCAGGTACCCGACGACATTCCGATTCTGCAACCACAATAGCGTACTGGCTGTTCGGAAGGGCCGTTATGACCCGACGCGGGTATGCCTTGTTACTACTTTTGGGGTCTCTATAAGCGACCACCCGACCCCATACTGAATGTTGTTACCGACAGAGGGGAAGTGTACTGGCCAGATCTTGATGATGTGCGATTGGATTTTGATGACACGGCTGACAAATGGGGCGTTACAAAGGAAGCAATACTTGCTTTGATAGATGCGCCGTTGCAGGCTTTGAGTGACTTGGGACCAAATATGTCACACCCCGCCGATTACAGTTACCGCACGCTCTCCACGGTGGCTGCCATGCCGGTCAGCAGTGACACGAAACTGGAGATAGTTTTGCGGCAGGACCTGAGCGACCCGTGGATGAGCGTTTGCGATGCCCTTAGCCTAGAAGTACCGCGATGTTTAGTGTTCCACGCTTTGTACAAACCCATTCCGAAAAAGCTCCCTTAGCTGGAGCGTAGGGTGTTTGCCATACCCTGACCTGGAGCTTAAATGGGGGTTTGGCCGAAGGTTTCGCAGTCCGACCCTGGGACACCGAACAATCACCCGGCTTCTGGGTTAGTTGTCGTCAGCGGTTTTGGCTATTTTGCGGACGGCTTGAACAGTGTTCACTTCGTATTCGGGGTCTAGTCGCCCACACCCCGGGAGACTCAGCATCGACAGCAACAAACCAACTGTCGGCTTCAGCCCGCCCGAAAAACCAAAAACACCTAACCGACCCCCGCCAGATGGCCCTCAACTAGACCACAACACCACCCGAAACGGGCAAAACCCCCCAAAACCAAGGCAAAACCCGAAAAACCGGCCTGTCAGCAACTAAATGGCAAGGCAATTTAAAATAAGTCGCAAGGTCCTATGGGTGGGCAGTTGGCGACCACCCCTGACCTGCGGGTTAATAGGGGGTCTCGGGAGGACACCACAATTTTGAGAGGGGTGACACCACAATTCGGGAAACCTTGCAAACTGTCTCCAGGAACCGGATTGGGGGCTGGTCGGTATGCATGAGAGCCACCCCCTTACCTTGTTTGGTAGGCCCTTTGTGTGATGCTTGGGGCTGATCGCCCGCCACGGCGGGTAGGGCTTTTACCCCCTGTCACCTAGATGGCCTGGGGGGTGTTGCCACCCGCCGTGTCAGGGCGCTGTTGACCTCTAATAGAAACACGCACACAGTTTGATGGCTGGTTCGTAAGGTGGTTGACGGCAACCGCGCCCGGGGGGCGATCTTGATGGTTTGAGTCTTATCGAAAGGCGGTTTCCCGAATGAGCAAATCTGAGATCGAGGTGTTTGTTGGGGTGGACATGGCCAAGGGCGAGCATTACGCCCAGGCGATCACCACCCAAGGTGTGGAGTTGTTCGCCCGGCCGGTCAGCAACGACCAGGCCGCTATCGAGGCGATGCTCAACCAGGCATCCGCTCATGGTCGGGTGGCGATAGTAGTCGACATGACCTCATCAGGCGCCCAGCTGTTGTTGGGGGTTATGGCCCAGCAGAGGGTTCCGGTGGCCTATGTCAGTGGTCTGGTGATGCGCCGCGCGGCTGACTTGTACGCCGGCGCCGCCAAAACCGACCCCCGCGACGCGTGGGTACTGGCCGACTACGCCCGCCGCAATTCGGACCGTCTCACCTGGATAGAAGCAAACGACGAACTACTGCTCCACCTGCGGGTATTGAACGGTCGAGACGCAGACCTAGCCGGAGACGCCAACCGGGCCATAAACCGTTGCCGAGATGCCCTATTAGCCGTCTCACCTGCCCTGGAAAGAACAATCGGCCACCGACTCACCCAACCCGGCATACGAGACGCCCTAACCAAATGGCCCACACCCACCGCCCTGAAAACCGCCGGACAGACCAAAATCCGCAACGCCATCAACAAACGCTCCCCACGACTGGCCACCAAACTCACCACCCAAATACTCACAGCAGTCAACACCCAAACCGTGACCCTACCCGCCGAAAGCGCCTGGGGACAAGTCATCGCCGACCTGCTCGGCGACCTGGAACAAATCCAATCCCAACGCCGCGAACTGGCAACCACAATCGAACACGTATACCTGCAACATCCCCTAGGCCAAATTCTGAACACCCTATCGGGGTTCGGACCGCGAACCGGCGCCCGTACCCTCGCCGAGATAGGAAGCCCCCACCGCTTCCTAAACGGAGCACGCCTCGCCGCGTTCGTCGCTTCACAGCACGACCCCACCGCCAAGACCTACTACCAACGCAAACGAACCGAAGGCAAACACCACAACGCCACCGTCATATGCGTCGCCCGCCGCCGCTGCGACCTAATCCTCGCCATGCTCAAAACCAAAACCCCCTACAACCCCACCCGCCACCAAAAAACACCCCAAACCCACTTGACAAAAAGATAGAAACACCCCCCTCGTCTTGGAGCTAATGTCGCAACGGCTCGTATCGCACGGCGTCGGGTGGGGGAATGATCAGCGCATGACCCCAGCAGTGGATGGTGAGGTCAGTACGCACTCCGCAAGAGTGCTGCCATCCGGTGGTCACCGAGATGAACTTTCCGGCTGGCGGGCTGGCCTGGCCGACGTCGTTGAGACCCCAGCATTCCAGGGTGCTGTCGCCCCGCAATCCACACGAGTGATTCCCTCCGGCGGTGACCGAGATGAACTGCCCGTCGGGAGGGCTGGCCTCTCCGAACCTGTCGTCGCCCCAGCAGACCACGCTCTCTGCCTGCAATCCGCAAGCGTGCTGCTCCCCGGCGGAGATGGAGAGGAATACTCCGGGCGGTGGGTCGGTCAGACCGACCCGGTTCAGGCCCCAGCAGGTGATGGTGAGATCGTTGCCAATGGCGCAAGAAAAGAGCCAACCGGCGGTCATGGAGATGAATTGTCCGTCTGGAGCGTCCGACTGGCCGCTCTGATTGGTACCCCAGCAGGTGATGGTGTGATCGGCGCGTAGTCCGCATGTATGGCTGGAGCCGGCAGCCAGGGCAGTGAAGGGCTCTTGTGGTGGGTCGGCTTGTCCGTGTTCGTCCGATCCCCAGCAGGTGACGGTGCGATCGTTCCGCAGTGCGCAAGTGTGCCGCCCTCCGGTTGCGATGGCGTCGAACTTTCCTTGCGGCACGTATTCGCCCGCCGGGTGCCCCCAGCAGACGATGGTGCCGTCGCGGGCCAGAGCGCAGGTGTAAAACGATCCGGCGTTTACGCTCGTGAACTGACCTTTTGGGGGAATGCCTCCCGCGGATACGTTTTGGCCCCAGCAGGTGACGGTGCGGTCGGCGCCCAGTGCGCAGGTGTAATCCCAGCCGGCAGTGATGGCGGTGAACGTCTCCTCCGGCGGGGCGGCCTGTCCTTCGTCGTTGTTGCCCCAGCAGGTGGCGGTCCCGTCGGTGTGAATGGCGCAGGAATGGTCGATACCGGCGGCGATTGAGGTGAATTCTCCCTCCGGCGGGTCCGCTCGTCCATCCCGGGTGTTTCCCCAGCAGGCGAGAGTGCGGTCATCGCGGATGCCGCAGTTGTGGGCCCCTCCTGTTGCTACCACGATGAACTCTCCGATGGGTGAGATGGCCTGACCGTAAGTGTTGTTGCCCCAGCAGGCGATGGTGCGGTCGGTGCGGATGCCGCATGCGTGGGTGGTGCCGGTTGCGATGGCGTTGAACTCCCCGTCGGGCGGGTCTATCTGACCGTGGGTGTTGTCTCCCCAACAGATGATGGTCCGGTCGGCCGCGATTCCGCACGAGAAGTTGTGACCGGCGGCCAGTTCGGTGAACTTGCCGGTCGGAGCTTCAGTCTGACCGTAGTAATACCATCCCCAGCAGGACACGGTTTGGTCGGTCCGGAGACCGCACGAGTGATAGCCTCCGGTGGCGATCGAGGTGAACTCACCGGGCGGCGGTTCCGCCTGGTGGTTGAAGTCGTTACCCCAGCAGGTGACGGTTCGGTCGGCGTGTAGCCCGCAAGCATGAAAGTCGCCGGCTGCGATCGAGATGAAATCGCCCTCCTCTTGCGGAGGGTGCCGGCGGTCGAGGGCGCGGGTGAGGAAAGTGGCCATTTGCGCGCGGGTGGTGTTGGCCGTTGGGCAGAATCTGTCAGGTTGGGTTGCGCAGCCCACAGTTATCCCCGCGGTCACCAGCCCATTTATGTCGGCCTCGTAGGTGCTGGCGGCGGTGTCGGCGAATTGTCCCGACAGTCCTGCCGGTAGTTGGAAGGCTCGCACCAGAAACGATGCCACCTGGGCGCGGGTAACCGGCTCGGTGGGGCAGAATCTGTCCGGTTGGGTTGCGCATCCTCGGGTTATTCCCAAATCGGCGAGCCGTTCCACGTAGGGCGACCACCATTGGGTGGGTTCCACGTCGGAGAACCTGCTCGATTCCACGGCCGGGGGTGCGGCATCGTCCAGGATCCGCACCAGCCAGACAGCCATCACCCAGCGCTCGATCGGTTCAGTCGGACAGAACTTGCCGGAAGAGCATTCGGTTCCCTCAAAAACGCCTTCCTCCGCCAGCCTCTCCACTGCTTGGCGATGTGATCCCGCTTCCTCGATGTCGCTGAATCCGTCAGCGGTGGCGGTGACCGGAGATGGCGTTCCAACGGCCACGACTACCGCACCGGCCGCCATGATCAGCAACCAGCCCATCCGAGAATGGGCGATCCGCCACCTGTCAGGAGGCAAACTCTTTACCCCATTCACTATTCGACCCCCCTTCAGTAAACAGGCCATAACCAGGGCGGTTTATTGCCCTACGACAATCGTGAGGTCTGCATATACGCTACGGACTTATTACTGACACCGCGAGGGACGTTTTGCGCAAAGCAGACTGGGTCCAACCGAAAAGACTTGCTACTGCGGCAATTCTGATGGTGATGACGCTGCTCGGGACCACCGTCGCGGCCGGCCAGGAACCGGGTTCGGACACTTTCGATGATGTCCCCGCCGGACATTGGGCAGATCAGGCCATAGGGTGGGCGGTCGCCAACAGCATCACCCGGGGGGTAGGGGAGGGTCGCTTTGACCCCAACGGGACCGTTACCCGAGCGCAGATCGTCGCCTTTCTGTACCGCACCTTCCACCTCATCGAGGGCAACCCGGTCACCGCTGGGCCCAACGACGGGACCATCGCCTTCACCAGCGATCGAGACGGTGACTATGAGGTCTATCTGATGAACGCGGATGGTTCCAATGTGCGCCAACTCACCGACAACACCCGCAGTGCCGACTGGCTTCCCGCCTGGTCGCCCGACGGCGCCCGCATCGCCTTCACCAGTGATCGAGATGGCGACTTCGAGATATTCGTAATGAACGCCGATGGCGCCGAGCAACGTCAACTTACCCACAATCAGTCTTTTGAAACAGCGCCTAGTTGGTCGCCCGACGGGACCCGGATCGCCTTCACCAGCGATCTGGACGGCGACGCGGAGGTCTTCGTGATGAATGTTGACGGCACGGACCAGCGCCAACTCACCTACAACTCCCAGGACGACGCCTACCCGAGCTGGTCGCCTGACGGCGCCCGGGTGGCCTTCCAGAGCGACCGAGACGGAGACTTCGAGATATTCGTGATGAACCCCGACGGCACCAACCAGCGCCAACTGACTAACAACGACCACCTAGACCGCTACCCGAGTTGGTCGCCTGACGGGACCCGGATCGCTTTCGCCAGAGAGTTGGAGACCGGCGGTGAGGTGATCCTGATGGCGGCGAACGGAGCCAACCAAGAGAGACTCACGTTCGATCAGGACCACCAGGCGTTCCTCCCGAGTTGGTCGCCCGACGGCGCCCGAATTGCCTTCACAGGCACTGACGGGAAGGGCGACGTGTTCGTGATCGACGCCGACGGCGCCAACCGAAGGCGGATCTCCGACAACGACCACCAAGACTGGACATCCACCGCCGGTTGGTCTTCCCATGTGTCCAGCATTGGCTCGGAAATGTTCAGTGATGTACCCGCCGAGCACTGGGCGGAGGAGGAGATCGGCTGGGCTGTCAGTAACGGAATCATCACCGGAACCGGTGAAGGAACCTTCGGCCTTCACGGAACGGTGAGTCGCGCCGAGATCGTCACACTGCTTCTTAACACTGTGAACCTTGCTACGGATCGTCAAACGGAAATGACCGGGTGGAATATGTCACCCACCATGACGAACGGCCTCGTGGCCTTTACCAGTGACCGAGATGGCGACCGGGAGATCTTTGTCATGGACCTCGACGGGGCCAACTTGCGGCAACTGACTCACAACGACCGCCACGACGGGGCGCCGAGTTGGTCGCCTGACGGCACTCGACTCGTCTTCGTAAGAGATAACGAGATCTTCGTGATGGACGCCGACGGCGTCGACCAGCGGCAACTAGCCAGTAACCACCACCGCAACTCGGCGCCGAGTTGGTCGCCTGACGGCACTCAGATCGTATTCATCAGCTTTTTTGACGACGCCTATCAAGGAGATTCTGGCGGCGGTGGCGAAGACGGAACTCAGATCACGTTGAGCCGCTTTCCCAGCCCCAATTTGCCAAGCGGACAAAGCACCATTGAGGGGCCGGAAGCTGACGACCCGGGAGAGCCCGGGGACTGGGAGGTGTTAGTCATGAACGCCGATGGGACCAACCTGCGGCAACTCACCTACAACGACTACTACGACGGGGCGCCGAGTTGGTCGCCTGACGGCGCCCGGATTGCCTTCACCAGCAACCGAGACGGCGATCAGGAGGTGTTTGTGATGAATGCCGACGGCAGCCTTCCTCACCAGCTCACTGCCAACACCGCACATGACACCGGTCCAAGTTGGTCGCCTGATGGCGCCCAGATCGCCTTCGCCAGCTATCGGGACGGTGACGCAGAGGTGTTCGTGCTGAATGCCGACGGCACAAGTCTTCGCCAACTGACCGACAACACCCACTACGACGCCGCACCCGCTTGGTCGCCCGACGGAACCCAGATAGCCTTCCAGCGTTGGGGGGATGGGCATCACGACGTCTATCTGATGAATGCCGACGGGACCGACCAACGCAAGCTCACCAGCAAATCCGGGGCCGACTTCTTCGGAGATGTTCCCCAGGCGCACTCGGCCAACCAGGCGATCGGCTGGGCCGCCACCTACGGTATCACTTCAGGAGTTGGCGAAGGTCGGTTCGGTCCGGACGGAACCGTCAGCCGGGCTCAGATAGTCACCTTCCTCCACCGACTCGCCGATTTGCTCGGCAACCCCGAGAACCCCGGCTGAGGTGCAGGTCAGCAGTGGTAGCCGACATCCCGCCAAACCAACCGATTCTTAGCTATACGGTTTAGCCGCTGACAGGAACCCGGAGATAAACCGGATAGCGAGACGATGGATATCTGCCCTTGCTTCCTTCGACAAGACGGTGGACGCCTCGGGAGTAGATACCAGCACCGCCGATGCCCTCCGATCACAAGTGGGCGCGTTGCTGGCAATGTGCTCAAACGCGGACCTGGTCGAGGAATGGCGGGAGAGGAGATATGAACTCCGTCCCGAAGGGGAGGTTCCGGATTGGTACGGGCGCATCGCGGATGTGGACGAACCGGCCTACGTAATGGCCTCCGTCCTCCTCGCCGGAGAGGCGAAAAGGCAACAAAAGTAGTGATGGCCGCAAGGGTGTCTAGCGGTGACCACACCCGACCATCCTCTCCAACCCGCATCTTGTTTACGTTCGCGATAGGCCTGGTGGCCGTATCTGTTTGGAGTCTATGCATAGGCGACTCGGGGGACCTCTCTACTATCCGAACGAGAGTCGAGAACGAGAAACTCTGCCACGCTTTAGGCGGGATCTGGAACGCAGCCAATGACCCGTCATGCGGGTAAGTTCCTTTAAAAACTGCTAACTCGCGCCCCTCGATGGGGTCAAGGGATACTCGGTCTACTTGCCCGCCTCGGGGAAATTGTCTTTGGTCGAGAAGATAGGGCTCCCTTATGATCCGCCTTATGACTGCGACCAGTACCACGTCGGTTCCCACTGTGGGGGATGCCCGAAGGGTGGCTGATGTCTTGCCGGGTAGCGTGCTGCTGTTCGGTAGCGTCGCCAAGAACAAGGCCACTTCCCGGTCGGACATCGACCTTCTCATCATCCTCGACCACATAGACAGAGACGACCAGAGGCAACTGTTGATGTATCTGGATCACCTGGAAAACATGGCCTACGAAGTAGACGAGCGGGCGAACATAGTGGTGATCGACTGGCCGGAGTGGGAATCCCGCCGGAGGGTGCCTCCCAGGGTGGAACACGCAGCCGACGCACACGGCATTTGGTTATGTAGACATTCTCCCGGACCTTCTGTGGAATGGGGGAAGATGAAAGACATTCGGCAGGAAACTACGGATACTCTATATCACCATTTGAGCAACGTTGAAGCGCGTATTGTTAGCGCGGGCGGCCGACTAGCGCCGGGCGATTGGGAGCATCAAATGATCGCAACTCAGGACGCAGATGAATACTGGCGAGCAGTGCGGTCGCGACTGGCGGACTTAAACCATGATTGGCACGTGGCGGTCGAGGAGTCCCTGTTAGCGCTATGTTGTCTGACCGGACAGCCTTACCATAAGGACCGCCAACACAAGCTGACAAAAATCTTTGAACAACTTCCCGACGAACTACAAAATGTCATGTTGAACATGGGTCCCCCCTTGGACGAAGAGGCCATGTGGTGGATATCGAAGTGGCGGAATGTCAGCACTTACGAGGATGCCTTGCGTCTGTCTACCACTCCCGAGACCACCGAGAAGTTGGGATGGGTCGCCTCTGATGTGGCCTCACTCACCCACCAAATGGTAGATGTGGCCATCGGAACAACAATCTACGGCGTCTACACAGCCACCATCGCCGACCTAGTAGTTCGCTTCGTGTATATGGAAGCCAACAATGGAAAACCCGCGTTTGTTGTCACAAACCAATTGGAGGGCAGGGTAGCAATTATGGGTCGAATAATAGATCGGATGCGCGTAAGGCTATCCACCAAGGAGTGGCTGTATCCGGGCGGCGTGCCGCCCCACGGGTGGAAATTACCTCCGGCACACCAACCACCCAATGTGTATCTTCCGTGGGGCGAAACCTGGGACTAGGCGGGACGCTGCCGCCCTAAACGCTCGTTCGTGACGCATCCCCTGTCGGGGTTGTGGCTTCGCGTCTTTCCGGGAAGGGCGAATATCTTCTCGCGGAGGGGGAGCACCAGACCTCCCGATATTTTGACGGCAAAGCCTCTCTCCGTAGACGAGAGCGGTGCCGGAACAAGACTAAACCACCCCTTGGGTAACACACCCGTCACCGACTTAACGCCATCCTCGCCACCTTGGAACTCTTTCCCAACCTCAAAGAAGTAATGGCCGACCGCGGGTACACCATCTACGGAAAAGACTTCGTCCGACCCCTCCACCGGCTGGGCATCAACATCGTCATGGACTACAACAAGAACCAGAAAAAGACCATGCATCTCGTGGAGGTAGGCCCCGAGGGCAAAAAGCAGACACTACGAATCAACTGCGGAACCTTCTTCCCGGAATGGCTCGCCGAAAAGTGGCACATCCCGCCCCAAGACCTCACCGGAAAGCACCTGGAACAGTGGCATGTTGACCGGGCCAAATACCGATGGACACCCATCGCCAAACTCAAGAACGGGGCCATCCGATTCCGCTGCCCCCAATGCGACGGAAGGGTCATGACCAGCGCAAAGACCTGGAGATACCGCCACCAACGGACCAAACCCAAGCCCAACCCCGACATACCCTATGTCGGCGCCATCGACGCCGAATACTGCTGCCGGGGGACAGTCACCATCCCCGTAGAAAAACTGGACACCTACCAACAGATCCCCTACGGCACACCCGCATGGAAGAAAAGCTACAACCGGCGCACACAAATCGAGAACCTCAACGGCATCGTCAAAGACAAGAACGGCCTCAAAGGCGGATGGTGCCGAGCATTCGGCCTCGCCGCCCACAACCTGGGACTTCTCGCACTGCTAGCCGCTCACAACCTGCGCCAAGCCAAGAGACATCAACACCGGCAACAACCCACCGAAAGCAACGGCCAACAACCACCACCGCCAGCAATCACGGCCACACCACCCAGCGCCTCTTCACGCAACGGGCCGACAACCCGAGGGCCACCCACCTAGCACACCCCGGGGAAACCAGGACCGACAGCAACCACCCCCGCTGTCGGCTTCAGCGCGCCCGAAAAACCAAAAACACCTAACCGACCCCCGCCAGATGGCCCTCCGCTAGACCACAACACCACCCGAAACGGGCAAAACCCCCCAAAACCAAGGTAAAACCCGAAAAACCGGCCTGTCAGCAACTAAATGGCAAGGTAATTTAATATAAGTCGCAAGGTCCTTATAGCGGAGGGAGTGGGATTCGAACCCACGAGGCACGGATGCCCAACAGTTTTCAAGACTGTCACCTTAGGCCACTCGGTCATCCCTCCATGGGTACCCCGAGGGTGGTCTACTAAGCGGAGGGAGTGGGATTCGAACCCACGAGAGGGGTAACCCTCTACGGCATTTCGAGTGCCGCGCACTAGACCGGACTATGCGATCCCTCCGGGTATGTCAGGTTGTGGCTGATCGGGTCATAAGACTAGCCGGTTGCCGGGCAAAATGAGACCACCATAGCCACGGGTGGGGTCGGGGTGGGAGGGGAAAGTAGGGATGCGTTTGCCTCACGGTGACCTGGAAAACAACTTGAACAAGGTAGCCTCCGAGAAGTGACAAAAGGCACTCGTGTGGGATGGTTGGTGGTGGCGGGCCTGACTTTGTTGCTCTCTTCCTGCGCCGATGACGAGTCTCTTTCTCCTGCCTCCACGGTGATGGTGGAGGTGACAACTGAGGTGAGTGCCACTCCTTCTGGTGCGACGTCCACCACTGCCGCAGCAACCACTACGACGCCTCCACCTGTTGAGGACTTGCTCTTTGTGCCGGAGTCTTTTCGGGAAAGGCTGGTGGAATTGGTAGTAGAGGTCCAGTTGTTGCGGGGCCTGTCTTTTGCGGACCCGCTGGAGATTGAGGCGATCACCTCACAAGAACTGGAAAGGCGGCTTCGCTCCCGGGTCGAGGATGATCCGAGCCTCTCTGAGGTGGATGAGCCACTGTTCCGGTTGTTGGGCTTGATCGACCCCGAAAGTGACTGGGAGAGCCTGTTGGTAGGGCTGCGGACCCGACCCACCCCAGGTCTGTACGACGTGCCCAGCCAGAAGCTTTGGTTAGTCTCAACTTTGGTGGAACCTACCCCCCTCGAAGAGATGACCCTGGTGGGAGAGATCTCCAAAGCGCTGGTGGACCACAAATTTGATATTTGGCGCAGGCAGGATCGGTTGGCTCGCACAGGCGATAGTGACGCTCTTACCGCATTGAGAGGGATCGCGGAGGCGGACTCCACCCTGGTGGAGTTGCTCTTTTTGGAGGGCTTGACCGATCTGGCCAAGAAACAGGTTGTCGAACAGGTATGGGAACTTGCCGCCGATGGTCCGCGGTCCCCTCCCTTCGTGGAGCACAGCATGAGTTTTCCATCCAATGCGGCTCTTGACTATCTCCAGAGGCTCTACCAGTTGGAAGGCTGGGATTTGGTCAACGACACCCATCGGGACCCGCCCATCTCCACCGAGGACATTCTGGCCAGCGGTGTGGGTCGATTGGACCCTGTCTTACTTCCCAAACCGCGGGTTTCGGTGCCCGAGGGGTACCGGGAAGTAGCGGATTCCGTGTGGGGACAATGGGGATGGAATGCTCTGTTGGCCTCGGCGCTGGACTCGGGGAAGTCTTCTTCTGCCTCTTGGGGGTGGGGAGGAGATCGCTATCTGGTATTCAGCAACGGAGTGGAGATCGCCTTGGTGGTTGATTACATAGGGGACACTGTGGAGGACACCGAAGAGATGCGGGCCGCCCTGCAAGAGTACATTGAGGTCGCCATGAACGCCGGGACGTCACGCCGGGGAGAAACCGGGTTTGAGTATTACGCCGATGACTACGCGTGGCTGAGCGGGGAAGGGGAGGTGTTGACTTTCATCGCCGCCTCCGATGTGGAGGTCGGCCGCAGGATTCTTGCGTCCCTGACGGGTTGATGCTTGCCCGTCGACTCGGCTCTTCTCGGCTTAGATAAGACGCCATTCCAGATAGGCTTTTGATCATGAGATTGCTGGATGCAGCGGTATTGCTAGGCGCGGCGCTGGTCTCCTATGCGGTGGTTGCCTTCCTAGTGATGCCACTGATAAGACCTGTGCCGACTTCTCCAAGCTGACTGACCGTAGCTCTTTTGATGCGAAGGGTTTTGACATTGTTAATGGTCGCTGTGCTGATGGCCGCCTGCGGCGGGGGTTCCGATGTGGCTTCGAGCACCGTGTCCACAGTCGAGTCCACCACCACGACCGCTGCGCCGACCACCACTGCTGCGCCGACCACCACTACGACGGCTGCCTCCACCACCACAACTGCCTCGGTGCCGACCGATGTCGATGTTCCTCTGATCGAGGGTCTTGGGGCCGAACTATCCGCACAGATCTGGAAGACGGCGGAGACCACTGCCACCATCAGGGGGCTGGAATTCGACGGACTTCCTTCGATCGTGGTGCTCTCGCCGGAGGAATTCGCCGAGCGGGTCAAAAGTGAGGTTGCCTCTGATCTTGAGGACATCGAGGTTGATGAGGCGCTGTACAAGCTGTTGGGCTTGCTGGAACCCGATGCCGACTTGGCTGCCCTTTATGAGGAGCTGTACAGCGAGAGCGTGGCGGGGTTCTACTCCAGCGAGGATCAAGAGATGGTACTGCCCAGGTCCGGTGAGCAGTTCTCCGCGTTGGAAACCTTGACGTTACTGCACGAGTTGGTGCACGCCCTCACCGACCAGCACTTCGAATTCGGCCCCAGATTGGATGACTTGGTGGAGAGTCAACTCTTCGATCCAGGCTCCAGTCTGGTGTCTCTGGTGGAGGGAGACGCCACTCTTGCTGAGGTTCTCTACGTTGAGAGCCTTACCGCTTCGGAAAGAGATCGCCTTTTCGCGGAGTTCGCGGATGTCGAGTTGCCCGATATTGAGATTCCGCTCTTCATGGAAAAAGCTCTCTACTTTCCCTATGAGCAAGGTTTCGAGTACGTGCTGAACAGGTGGAGGGAGGGAGGATGGCAGGCGGTGAATGATCTATATCTCGATCCGCCCGCCTCCACCGAAGAGATCTATCAGGGAGCCGCCTCGCCCTACACCCAGCCGATCGAGATGGATAGGCCATCGGGCGTGCTTCCGGAGGGGTACGAGGAGATCTATGACTACACGTGGGGCTTTTTGGACATCCTGCTCATGTTCGAGCAGGTCCTCGGCCCTGAGGTCGCGGTCGACGCCGCCACCGGATGGGGCGGGGGGCGCAGTCTGGTGGGATTTGACATCGAGGGGGAGGTGGTATTCATTTGGGAGTATGCAGGCGACGATCCAGAGGAAGCCAAGGAGATGGCGTTGTTGCTCCGGGAATACGCGGTGGCGGGGATGGATGTGGGTCCGCTCCAACCCGACGGAGAGTTGGGCTTTGTCGCCGGTGGGGAGGACTACGTATTGGTAACTCCTATCCCGGAGGGATTGGTGATGGTGGCTTGTTCCGATCCGCAGGTGTGTCCATTGGTGACCGCCCCTTATCTTCCCTGACCGGTGGGGGAACTGTGTAATGGAGAGTGGAGATCAGGCCCGATAATGTTGGCGGACACCTTTGGTAAGCGTTTGGTCGGCATCCACGGGGCGCCCCGCAGTTGGGGAGTGTTGATCCCCGGCCGCTCGGTTCACGGTATGTTCATCGTCGGAAGGCTGTGGACGGTGGGGCTTGACAGGGGTCTTCGGGTGTTGGGGGTGCGGCGGCGGACTCCCGGCGTCTTGGTCGTGTTCGAAGGCGCGGACGCGGTGCTTGAATTTCGAGGCGACCGGGTTCCTTTCCGGGCGGGCTGGGAACTGACTTGGAAGGGAGGCGTGCCTTTGTGGCCGGGGTACTGATCCTGTGCGGCACGCCGCTTGGCAATTTGGGGGATGCTCCGCCTCGGTTGGCTGAAATGCTGGCGACCGCGGATTGCGTGTATGCGGAGGACACTCGCCGTTCTGTTCGGCTGTTGAATGCCCTGGGTGTGGCGCCGCGGGGGTTGCGGTCGTTCTTCGTGGGTAACGAGGCGTCCCGAACCAGAGAACTGACCGATCGGCTGGTCGCAGGAGAGACAGTGGCGCTCATGACCGACGCGGGGACTCCCGGCATCGCCGACCCGGGCATGTCGGCGGTCAGAGCCGCTCATGCGCAGGGTGCCCGGGTAACCATAGTTCCCGGACCCAGCGCGGTCACAGCCGCACTGGCCGTATCGGGCCTTCCTGCTCATCGGTTCTCTTTCGAAGGATTCCTGCCTCGTTCCGGAGACAAGCGCGCCCGGCGTATCCGGGCGGTGGCCAAGAGCGCTGAGACGATGGTGCTGTTCTCCTCTCCCCACCGTCTGCTGGAAGATCTGTCCGACTTGGCGGAAGCGGGTCTGGCGGAACGTCCCTTATCTGTTGTTCGGGAAGTCACCAAACTCCATGAGGAAGTTTGGAGAGGGACTGTCTGCGGGGCGCAGGAAGAGTGGCGCGCCCGCCCGCCTCTAGGCGAGTTCACCCTGGTGATCGGCGCTGATGAAAAGGGTAATCAAATCCCATCCTCCGAGAAGATGGGAAAGGGCGCCGATGCGGTTAAACGTCTGGTCGAACAAGGAATTCCTACCTCCGCGGCCGTGCGAGAAGTGTCCCGTCTGATCGACGTTCCCCGTCGTGACCTCTATCAGTCCGTACACGGTTAGGACCGCTGTGTCAGAGGTTTCCTCAGTCCCTCGATGGGTGGACACCCATTGCCATCTGCAGTTGGATGGGCGACCTCCGGGCGAGTTGTTGAGGCGGGCCTCTTCGGTGACGTGGGTGGTTGCGCCCGGAGTGGATTTGGAGTCGTCCCGGGCGGCAGTCCGGTTGGCCGCCGGACATCCTGGTAAGGTGCTGGCCGCGGCAGGGCTCCATCCTCACATGGCCGACCGCTGGCCGGATGAGGGGGAAGGCATCGCCGAGTTGGCTCGGGGGGCGGCGGCAGTGGGGGAGACCGGCCTGGATTTCTACCGGAACCTATCTTCCCGGTCTCACCAGTTGGAGTCCTTCCGAGCTCAGATCGAACTTGCCACCGAACTCGGAAAGCCGTTGGTAGTGCATTGTCGTGACGCCTTTTCGGATATCCACCGTCTGTTGGAATCCACCGGCGCCGGGCCGGCATCGGTCATGCACTGCTGGACAGGCGGACCTCGATGGACCAGGCGGTTCTTGGAATTGGGGGTACTGTTTTCCTTCGCCGGTCCGGTTGCGTTTCCCACCGGCGACACGGTGAGAAGGGGGGCGGCCCTTGTTCCGCCGAATCGAGCCATGGTGGAGACCGACACTCCCTATCTCACCCCTCCTCCTCATCGGGGAAAACCCAACGAACCGGCCTGGGTCTCCCTGGTGGGCGAAGCCCTGGCTCGGGTGTGGAGCATGGATGTACACCAGGTGGCTGCGACGACCAGTGCCAATGCCCGGCGGATGTTCAGGAGGGAGGAGGCCGAACTCTGTTGACTGCCATAACCCCTTCCCGACTCTCCGCCCTGCTGGCCCGTTATGAAATCACGCCATCACGGAGGCTGGGTCAGCACTTCCTGATCGATCTCAACTTGGTCAAAAAGGTGGTGAAGACCGCCCGGGTCGGTCCTGGAGACCCGGTGCTGGAAATAGGCGCGGGGGTGGGAAACCTCACCGCCGTTTTGGCCCAAACCGGCGCCCGGGTGGTTTCATATGAAATCGACCATCGCCTGGCGCCCGTTTTGGCCGAGACTTTGGAGTCCTATGGCCCGCAGGTTGAAATGCGCATGGAGGATGCGATGAAGGTCGATTGGAGTGAGGCGCTGGACGGCGAGGGGTGGGTGATGGTTTCCAATCTCCCCTACGGTGTGGGCACCCCACTGTTGATGGAGATGATTCAAAACGTTCCGGCGGTGGTCCGGTTTGTGGTGATGCTGCAAAAAGAAGTGGTACAACGACTCCTGGCCGGCCCCTCCAGCCGGGAATACGGATTGCCTTCGGTGGTGGCGGGTCTCCATACCCGGGCACGGCGGGTCTTCGATCTGCCTCCTCAGGTGTTTTTTCCGCGCCCAGAGGTGATCTCCTCGGTAGTGGAGTTGGAGCGAGTGCCCTCCCACCCCGACGCCGGTTTGGCCATTTACCTGGCGGCCCGCGCTTTTGGCAAACGTCGCAAGATGCTGCGGGGTTCCCTGGAGTCGGAGTTGGCGGCTGTCGAGCCGATGCTGTCGGCGGCGGGAATCTCTGCGGACCGGCGGCCCGAGTCTCTTTCTCCCAGTGATTTCCTGCGACTGGCCACTGTGGTGCGCGGCTGGGAGTCCCACCCATGAGCACCTGGCTGGCGCCCGCCAAAGTAAACCTCACCTTGATGGTGGGACCGAGATCGGCTTCGGGGCTTCATCCCATTCAGTCGCTGATGCAAACAGTGGATTGGTGTGATCGGGTCACGGTTACCGAAGGCGACGAGGATCGGCTGCAAATACAGGGCGCCGACCTTCCCACCGGGGAGGAAAATCTGGTGTGGAAAGCGGTGGAGGCGTTGGAAAGGGAGACCGGTGTTGATCGTCCGCCGCTGGAGGTGTTCTTGGAGAAACGCATTCCGGTGGCGGCCGGGTTGGGGGGAGGAAGCGCGGACGCGGCAGCGGTGTTGGTGGCCTTGGGCAGGATGCTCAACCTCGATTCGGACCAACTGCGCACCGCGGCGCCTCGGGTCGGTTCGGACGTTCCGGCTGCGCTACAGGGTGGAAGCCTGTGGGTGGAAGGCTTTGGAGAAAAGGTGTATTCCATGCCTGCTTTGTCAGGTTTCGCCTTGGGGTTAGCGGTGCCGGATTTTCCCCTGCTCACCGCTGATGTCTACCGGATGTGGGACGATCTGGAGGGACCGCGGGGCGCGCAGTTTCCTTCCGACGCTCTGCCTCCCGGTCTTCGCCGTTCGGCACCCATCCGAAACGACCTTCATCCCGCCGCGGTAAGCCTTCTCCCTGAATTGGGTGACATGATGCAGCTTCTGTCCCGGGAGTGGGGGAGGCCGGTGGCCATGTCAGGTAGTGGGCCATCGTTGTTCTCTTTCTTCATGGACGCAGAGGAAGCCATCTTCGCATCTCAAGCCGTGGAGAAATGGTTCGCAGCCACGGTGGGAGCGGCTCTGTTTCCCGGCGGCGCCCGTGAGATGACCGGGTAACCTAGGGGGCGATGTGCCCTTCTTTCCCCAATGGGGGGTGGTGTAACCGGCAGCACAGCGGGTTTTGGTCCCGCCGGTATGGGTTCAAGTCCTATCCCCCCAGCCAGTGCCGGGTTTCCCGCTACGTGATTTGGAGAAGACTATGAGCCATGCAGTGATAATCATGGCCGCCGGCGAAGGCGTGCGGATGCACTCCGATGTACCGAAAGTGCTTCACTCTCTGGCGGGTCGACCGATCCTATCCTGGATCGTGGAGGCAGCTTCGGTGACCCGCCCGGGACGGATCATGGTGGTGGTGGGAGCAGGGGCTCGCCGGGTCAGATCCATTCTGCCTGCCGGGGTGGAGACCTGTTTTCAGGCCGAGCGTCGAGGGACCGGACAAGCCGTATCCCTGGGGATGGAGGCGTTGGAAGAACTGCCCGAGGGAACACCCGTGGTGGTGCTGCCCGGAGATGTTCCGCTAATCACAGCCGAGTCGATCAGCGAAGCATTAGCTTCTCACCGCTCCCAAGGGGCGGTGGCCACCATGCTCACCGCTGAGGTGGAAGATCCCACCGGCTACGGGAGAGTGGTGCGGGACTCTGCCGGGCGGGTGCGGGGAGTGGTGGAGCATGTCGACGCCGACCCCGCCCAACGGGAAATAAGGGAGATAAACACCAGCATCTATGTCTTCTCGGCCGGGGACCTGCGCTTTGCGCTGGGGCGGATCGGGGCTGGGAACCGGCAGGGTGAGTATTACCTGCCGGATGTGATCGGTCTGATGGTGGGCGACGGTCGCAAGGTGGTGGCAACGCTGATTCCTTTTCGGAATGCCCTGGGAGTGAACAACCAGGCTCAGTTGGCGGAGGTGGCGAGTTTGATGAGAAGGCGGATCCTCCGTCGCCATATGCTGGCTGGCGTGTGGATGGAAGATCCGGGGCGAATCTATGTGGAGGCGGATGTCAAATTGGCAGCGGGGGTGAAACTCTACGCGGGGGTGCATCTGGAGGGTGAGGTAGAGGTGGAGGAGGGGGCGACAGTGGGTCCTGATGCCTATGTCCGAGATAGCCGGATCGGCGCCGGTTCCAGGGTGTGGTACTCGGTGGTACGTGAATCCGTGATAGGGCCTGATGTTCAGGTCGGGCCCTACGCCTCGCTGCGTCCGGGAACTAGGATCGAGGGTGGCGCCAAGGCCGGTACTTTCGTGGAGATAAAGAACAGTCGGTTGGGGAAGGGCGCCAAGGTGCCCCACCTCTCCTATCTGGGCGATTCCGATGTTGGGGAAGGGGCCAACATCGGTGCGGGCACTATAACCGCCAACTACGACGGGTATCAAAAGCATCGCACCAGGATTGGAGCGGGATCCCAGATCGGTTCCAATACCGTGTTGGTAGCGCCGGTGGAGGTAGGAGAAGAGGGATGGACCGGAGCAGGGTCAACCATCACCCGGCCAGTGCCGCCCGGGGCGTTGGCGGTGGAGCGGTCCACCCAGAAGGCGATCCGTGGTTATGCGGCCAGACGGGCGGCCCGCTACCGTCAGGAAAGCGAAAGGAAAACCATTTCTGATCCTTCCGTTACGAGCAGCGGCAGCTAATGGAGATACTCAGATGGACATAGCCCACTTCAAGCAAATGCGGATCTTTTCCGGCAGCCACAATCTTGAGCTGGCCCAGGAGGTGGCCGATCTGCTGGGAGTATCACTAGGCAGACTGCAGAGGTCCACTTTCTCCAGCGGGGAGACATATGCGCGTGCGGAAGAAAGCGTACGAGGCACCGACTGTTTCGTTTTGCAGAGCCACTCGGCTCCCATCAACGACGCCATCATGGAGCAGTTGATCATCATAGACGCCCTTCGCCGGGCCTCTGCCCGGCAGATTACCGCCGTGATGCCCTACTACGGGTACTGTCGGCAGGACAAGAAGGTTCTTCCCCGGGAGCCGATCACCTCCCGACTGGTGGGTGACCTCTTCATGGTGGCTGGCGCCGACCGCTTGGTCTCCGTAGACCTGCACACCGGGCAGTTGCAGGGGTTCATCACCAAGCCCTTCGATCATCTCACTGCGATTCCCATAATCTGCGAGTATCTGTCCACTGTGACCAGTGGAGATGTGACCATCGTCTCTCCCGATGCGGGTGGTGGTAAACGAGCCGAGAGATATGCGAGACATCTGAACGCCGATGTGGCTTTGGTCTATAAGCGAAGGGACGCCCACCGGCACAATTTTTCCGAGGCGCTGGCGGTCACCGGGGTGGTGGAGGGTCGGCATGCGGTGATCGTGGACGACATCATCGATACCGGAGGCACGGTGTGCAACGCCGCCGAACTGATCCGGAAGATGGGCGCTGCTTCGGTACGAATCGCAGCGACCCACGCCGTGCTTTCCGAGCAGGCCATGGACAGCATCGCCCGGGCTGGGATCGATGAGGTGGTGGTTACCAACACCCTGCCGGTTTCCGACAGCGCCTACCAGATGGGGAATCTCAAGGTGCTCTCGATCGCTTCCATAGTCGCCAAATCGGTGCAGGCCATCTTCACCGACGATTCGGTGAGCAATATATTCCTGGGCGAAAACGCCTGAATCCGGTTGTGGACACTCGACTGATAGAAATCCACACCGGCAGGCGGTCGGCGGTGGCCGACGTGACTTCGCAGGTGCTGGACTTCTGCCGGTCGAGGGGAGATGGTCTGGTATCGGTGTTCACCCCTCATTCCACCTGCGGCCTTGCGTTGATCGAGGTGGGGTCGGGCAGTGACCGGGATTTGATTGCCGCGATGGAAGGGATACTTCCACGTCATGGCGACTGGGTTCACCGGCATGGATTGCCTGGCCACGGTGCAGATCATGTCATGCCGGCTTTGGTCTCTCCCAGCCTGGTACTCCCGGTGTTGGATGGACGTCCGGCGTTGGGTGTCTGGCAGTCGATTGTATTGGTTGATCCCAACCGGGAGAATCCGGTGAGAAGGGTGAGGTTGAGCTACATTCCGGGCTAGCCAGAGTCCCGATGTAATCATGTGGCCGTCGGCCACTTTGACGACATATTGCTTGGTTTGCCTCCAGTTTCTGATCAGACTTCTCTGATTTCGGGGAGGAGGATGATCTCATCTGGGTATACGTAGGTTAGGGTCTTGGGAACGGATCGCTTCCCGGTTGGTGTCGATCAGGTCCATCCAGTAGGAAGCGGTCTGTTGAGGGGTGGGGGGATGCGGCATGGATTGAGAGAGGCTCCGGTCAGCGATACTCCACAGATGGTCGCCATTTAGGATGCGATATTCCTCCCCAGGCCTGATCGGACTGCTGAGTGCCAGGCCGACGCCACCCCCGCTCGGCTCGGCTGGGTGGGCGGGGTTCCCCGCCGCCAGACGGGTCTGATCCTGCAGTTTGACACCCGAGATGGGGAGGAAAACGCTATCAGATGGGTGCCTTTTGTCTTGGGACGCGACCAAAGAAAAGTGTGGGACAACCAGGGGTACAGGGTAGGAATCCAATTGTCCGTCAACAAGCGGTTGATCGCTGGCGGCCAAGGTCGGAAGGGAGCCACCCAGGGTCGAGAACGCTACGGCCCCCACCACCACCCGAGCCCCAAGCCTGCGGACGAACGGAAGCGTGAAAGGAGTGGCCAGCCGCAGGGCAGAAGCCTGTCGGGACAGCCGGGCGGTCAGATACAGGCAGGTGGAGAGGATAATCCACCACCCACAGCCCAGGCCCACCACCCGGACTGCCGACAAGAGCCCAGGTTCAAGGGGCGGAGTGGTGTCGAGCCACTATCGGAGGTTGGACCAGTCGACCGAGAGCCAAGGCGCATCTTCCATCCGATGCAGAGCAAGCGTGATGGCGCTGGAAAGTGCCAGGAGTCCGAAGAGCCTGGCAGCGGGGGAGAGCTTATTGATCATGTCTCAGCATGTTCCGGTTCGCCATGGCCTGTCTACTCTCAGCGGGCGAGAGATTTCGCGACTCACAATGGTTTTTCAACTGGTAGCATCGGACGGGCGCTGACAGCGGGGAGCCCCAAGGATGAAAGTCAAGATCGCAATTGCCCACACCAACCGGGTGGTAGAGATCGAGAGTCGCGACATCGAGCAGGTGCGTTCGGCCATTGAGGAGATGTTTCTGAACGCGCGGCCCATCGTGTGGTTAGAAGATGCCGACGGAACCCAGATCGGCATCCCGCGCGACATGTTGGCCTTCGTAGAGTTTGAAAGCTCCGGGGGTCGTTCGGGAGTGGGTTTCGCTGCGGGGAGTTAACCCGCCAAATAACGACGGCGGCGCTTGGCCAGCCAACGCTTGCGCAGTCTGCGACGATCCTCTTCCGAGTGGCCACCCCAGACACCTGACTCTTGGTTCGTCTCCAGAGCGTATTGCAGGCATTCTTCCTTTACCTGGCACGAGGTGCAGATGGAAGTCGCCATGGCGATCTGCTCAACGGCGGGGCCGGTGCTGCCGACCGGGAAAAATAGGAGGGGATCGGAGTCGAGGCAAGCGGCCAAGTCTCTCCAGTCGATGATGGTGGTGGTGATCAAGAAATCTTCTCCGGGTTTACGATTGTGAACACTTTCACAAAATACTGCCATAGCCAAAAGGCCATTGAAAAAAAAGACTAGGGTGCGCGAATCAATTTGTCAACCATTTGCGGGGATTGTTTTTCGGATCGGGTGGGTGTTTCTCGGGGCTAGCCTTGGGGGAACCTTCATTTTGCCCTCGTAGCTCAGGGGACAGAGCACCGGTTTCCGGAACCGGGTGCGCAGGTTCGAGTCCTGCCGAGGGCGCTGCGGTCCGACCGGCTGATGGGAGCCGCGCTGTTGGGTGGTGGAAGAAAAAGGACACCCTCCCACTTGGGGAGAGGCGTCCTTTTTCGTTAGGAGGGTGGGCGGTTTAGATGTCGTAGTAGAGCTCGTACTCCACAGGGGTGGGGTGACGCCGGACCAGGCTGGCCTCGTTATCCCGCTTGTAGGAGATCCAGGTGTGGATCAACTCATCGGAGAACACGTTTCCCTCGGTGAGGAAGTCGTGGTCCGCCTCCAGGGCATCCAAAGCCTCCTCCAGACTGGAGGGAACGGTGTTCAGACCGGCCGCCTCCTCAGGGCTCAACTCGTATAGGTCCACATCCACTGGATCGCCCGGTTCGGTGCGATTACGAATCCCGTCCAGTCCCGCCATCAGCATGGCAGCGAAGGCGTAGTAGGGGTTGCAGGACGGATCGGGGCACCGGAACTCCAGCCGCTTGGCGGAGGGGGCTTCCGAATAGGTGGGAATGCGAATCGCTGCCGAGCGATTGCGCTGGCTGTAGACGAGATTGACCGGCGCCTCGAATCCGGGCACCAATCTCCGATAGGAGTTGGTTCCTGGCGCAGCGAAGGCCAAAATGGCCGCAGCGTGGGCGATCAGGCCCCCGGCATACCAGCGGGCCATATCGGATAGATTAGCATATTTGCCCTCTTCGAAAAAGAGCGGCTTGCCGTCCTTCCAAAGGCTCTGGTGGGTGTGCATCCCGGAGCCGTTGTCAGCGAAGATCGGCTTGGGCATAAAGGTCACGGTCTTGCCGGCCTGCTTGGCCACGTTCTTGCAGATGTACTTGTAGGTCATCACGCGATCCGCTTGCAGGAGAAGGGGCGCATAGCGGATGTCGATCTCCGCCTGTCCGGCGGTTCCTACCTCGTGGTGATGGATCTCGACGGGGATCCCCACCCTGAGCATCTGGGCAACCATCTCCGAACGGATGTCCTGCAGAGTGTCGTTGGGGGGAACCGGGTAGTAGCCCTCCTTGAGGCGCATCTTGTGGCCGAGGTTGCCTCCATCTTCATGCCTCGCCGAGTTCCACGCGGCTTCGCCGGAATCCACCTCGTAAAAAGACATGTTGGTGTGGTGGCCCACTTGGGAGAACCGGGCGGAGTCAAAGATAAAGAACTCGGCTTCCGGTCCCCAGTAGGAATCGTCGGCTATCCCAGTGGAGAGCAGGTATTCCTCGGCGTTGCGGGCCACGCGCCGCGGATCCTTGTGGTACCAATCACCGGTGATGGGATCTTTGATGAAACAGTTCAGATTGAGGGTGGGGCGTACGAAGAAAGGATCTTCATAGGCGGTGGTAGGGTCCGGGATGAGCAGCATGTCCGACTCATCAATAGATTGAAATCCTCGGATGGACGAGCCATCGAACCCGAATCCTTCCTCAAAGGAGGCCTCGGTGAGGGCGCTGGACGGCATTGTGAAATGATGCATCTTTCCCGGGAGATCCGGAAAACGAAGATCAACGAACTCGTACTTCTCGGCGAGTGCTGACACCTCTGCTGGAGTGGTCATATGACTTTCCTTGAGTTGGGGGTTGCCTACGGGGCATAGAATAGATAATCAGGGGTCGGTGTTAAAAACTGGCCACAGAGTTGAGCGCACTCAAAGGGGCCGTAATGACTGACAATTCCCGGTTCCCAATGTCCACGATCTCAGAGTTGCCGGATGATCTCCGCCAACGAGCGGAATTTGTTTACTCTAAGTTGGGTTTCACACCCAATGTGATGCTGGCTTTGGGACACAGGCCGGATGAAGCCAGGGCTTTTTTCTCCTATCACGACGCCCTGATGGAGGGCGAAAGTGGGTTGTCGAAGGCGGAACGGGAGATGATCGTGGTGGCCACCAGCGCCGTCAACCAGTGCCCCTATTGCATAGTGGCTCACGGGGCGATTCTCCGCATTCGTTCTGGCGATCCGTTACTGGCCGATCAGATCGCCGCTAACTGGAGGACGGCGCCCGTTTCGCGTCGACAACGCGCCATGCTCCGGTTCACCGTCAAGCTGGCTCGCACGCCAGAAGAGATAGAAGACGCCGACTACGATCCGCTGTATCAGGAAGGTTTCGCCGACGACGACATCTGGGACATGGGTGCAATCACCGCTTTCTTCGCGATGTCCAACCGGCTGGCCCACCTTGGCCATATGATGCCCAACCCCGAGTTCTATTTGTTGGGCCGAGTGCCCCGCCAGTGACTATCGATTGGCGGTGAGCAGTTCCCGACCCCTCTATCTGAAGCGTCAAGGTGAGGTTGCCCATCTGATAATCGACCGCCCGCAGAGACGGAACGCTTTCAGCGATGGGATGTGGTCGGTTCTTGCGGATCTGGCCAAAGAGGCGGATCAGGACGACCGCAGCAAGGTGATGGTCATCAGGGGTGAAAGTCCCACGGTCTTCTGCGCCGGCGCCGATGTGTCGGAATGGGCGGAGCGACTTTCCCAAGGGGGGACGGGGGTGGAGAATGGTGCGTCCGTGTCAGCAGGGATTTCGGCGGTGTCCCGCATGAAGAAACCCACGGTGGCTGCCATTCGCGGGGCCTGCATGGGTGGGGGCGCGGCCCTCGCCATGGTTTGTGATCTACGGGTGGCGGATCCTGGCGCCCGCTTTAGTCTCCCTCCCGCACGGGTGGGGCTGGCGTTTCCCTACGCGGCCCTGCGCAGTCTGGTGGCCGCGGTTGGTGAATCCCATGCCAAATGGTTGCTGTTCACCGGAGAGGTCTTCGGGGCGGAGAGGGCATTGAGCATCGGGTTCCTGTCTGCACTTTACGAATCCGACTCTTTCGATTCGCAGTTCGACGCCCTCTTGGCCCGAGTGTGCGATATGTCGCAGGCGTCGCTTCAAGCGATGAAGAAAATGATGAGGATGGTGGCGGGAGGCCAAGTCACCGACAGTGAGCAGACCGAGCGGATCTGGACGGAGTTGACCTCCGGCCCCGAGCACGCCGAAGGGGTACATAGATTTTTGGGGCAGTGGCACAAGCTCTAGGAGCCTGATGGGCAAGGATCTTGCTAACATTTCTGGCCGTGTTCCCCCCGAATCCTGATCTCTACAGACGTCTGAGCAACTTCGGTCATCGACGATCACCTAACTTCGAACTCTATCGCCGAGTTGCTATTTCTATCACCGTCATCTGGCTGGGAACATCGGCGATCGGGCTGGTGGGCTTGCTCTACATCAGAGACAATCTGGGCTGGAGCTTTTTTTTGGTGTTTGTGTTGGCGGCCTTGGGGGTGTTCGTCAGTTCGTTGATCGGTTTGGGTTGGCTGATCGTATTGCCCTGGGCTCGAAAAGAACCAAAAGTGGGATTGGTGATTGCCAGATATGACAAAGTGGGTGGCGTCCCGGTCGCAGAACGTTTGGGACAGGGGGCCCGTGAGACCCTTGAGGAGATGGGGATTTTGTCCAAAAACATCGTTCAATTGGATGTCGCAGGAGCCTGGGAGCTTCCCTGGGGTGCTAGCCGGCTGATCCAGGCAGGGTGCCAGGGAGTGGTGGCAACCGCGGTGGTTCTGCAAGGAGAAACCCATCACTTCCAGTCCGTGGTGGATGGAGCAGTCCAGGGGCTGATCCAATTGCAGGTCGACACCGGTGTCCCGGTGGGCAACTCAGTGCTGGCAGTCTCCGAATGGGAACAGGCCGTGGCACGTAGCAAACAGGGATCCAATGCCGGCTCGCAGGCTGCCCGAGCAGTGGTGGACGCTCTCCGGTCGGACATCAGGTGAACTTTGGGCAGATTCACTGAGGTGAGGTATACTTGTTGCTAGCTATTACGAAGCGGAGGCTGATTTGCTTCCCACCCGGCCACCGGTTATTGGTGCGCTGTGGTTTCTTGGGAGCGGACTCTTCTGCTGGCTGAAAACCTGATGAACAGGAGGAGAAAACAATCGCAGAACTTCGAGTAAATGATGCAATCAGGGCTGCTGTAGTACGTTTGGTAGCGCCGGATGGGGCGCAAATCGGCGTAAAGAAGCTAGAAGAGGCCATGTGGCTGGCTGAGCAGTTGGATATGGATTTGGTGGAAGTCGCTCCCATGGCGGATCCTCCGGTATGTCGGCTGATGGATTACGGACGGTTCAAGTACGAGCGCTCGATAAAGGAAAGGGCGGCTCGAAAGAGCCAGACTCGGACCGTAATCAAAGAGCTACGGCTGCGGCCCAGGATTGAAGACCACGACTTTAACATGCAAACTCGCAAGGTCGTTTCGTTTCTCACGGGTGGAGACAAGGTGAAACTGACCGTTCGCTTTCGTGGAAGGGAGCGGGAAAGGCCGGAGTACGGCCAAAAACTACTGTCCCGGCTGGCCGAGGCCGTAAGCGAGGACGGGGTTATGGAACAGGCCCCCAAGATGGAGGGCCGCAACATGACCATGATGCTGGCTCCGGTCCACTACGGGTCGGGTAGCCAAAGCCCCAACACAAAACACAGATAGAAGAGCTAGTCGCTCTCGGTCAGAATGCAACCTAGGAGGACCCAGTGCCTAAACAGAAGAGCCATCGGGGTCTCAGCAAACGAATAAAAAAGACCGGCTCGGGGAAGCTGATGCGCCGACAGGCCGGCAGGGGTCATTACCGGCTGGCCAAGGGTAAGAGGCGCTTTCGCCGGCTGGATGGGACCAGCTCCCTGGCGCCCGGTGACGAGAAAAACGTTCGCCGCGTGATCAAGAATTAGGAGGCGGTAATCATGGCAAGAGCAACAAACGCAGCCTCCGCCCATCGCGCCCGCCGCAAAGTGGTCGCCCGGGCCAAGGGCTATCGGGGAGCGAAGAGCCGCACCTTCAAGGCCGCTAATGAGCAGGTCATGCATGCCATGGCCGACTCTTACAGTCACCGTCGCGCCCGCAAAGGCGACTTTCGGCGCTTGTGGATTACTCGCATCAACGCCGCGGCCCGCCAAAACGGCATGACCTACTCGCGGTTTGTAGCGGGTTTGAACGAGGCCGGAGTGGAGATAAACCGCAAGATGTTGGCTGAAATGGCGGTCAACGATCCGGACGCCTTCTCGCAGTTGGTAAAGATCGCCCAACAGGCTTGATTAGTTCTCGGCGCAATCCCCGGATCGCCGATTTGGCCCGGTTGTATCGGGCCCGTCATCGCAAACAGACCGGAAAGACACTGCTCGAAGGTCCCCACCTTCTCTCCGAAGCGCTGGCCGCCGGCGGTGATGTGTCGGAGGTATTGGCGTTGCCCGAAGACGAGCCCACCCGCCGACTCTGTGAGGAGCGGGGAGTACCCCTCACCCTGCTGAGCGAGGAGGCGCTGTCCCGGATCGCCGACACCAAGAACCCCCGGGGTCCGATAGCGGTGTTGACCATTCCCCGCTCCGAAATGGGAGCCAGGGATACTCTGTGGCTGCTGGTTTCCCAGCCGGGCAACGGGGGAACCTTGATCCGTACCGCCGCTGCTTTCGGATGGGATGTGGCCATGGGAACAGAAGCGGTTGATCCCTGGGCACCAAAGGTGCTTCGAGCCGGGGCAGGCGGTCATTTCAAGGTAGGAATTGGGGAGACCGAAGAGGCGCCCGACGAAGCGCTCGTGATTGCTGCGGTTCCTCGGGGCGGCGTTCTCCTTCCCGAGTTGGGTGGGCATCTCCATCATGATCGGAGGTGGTGGCTGATGATCGGCGACGAATCTGAAGGGATTGTCCCTTCCTACGCCGCCCAGATCGATCTATGGTGTTCGATCCCCATGTCGAACGGGACGGAAAGTCTCAATGCGGCTGTGGCGGGTGGCATCATCTGCCAGCATCTCTCACGGTTGCGTTCGGAGTAGGACAACAAGCTCTTCGAATCGACCTGCGGGGCTTTCTAAACTCATAGAGCCGGAATGGAAAAACTTGTCACTGCAGTGAAGAACGCTCCGGCCTTGGTGGAAGGGACTGTCAACCTGGACGAGTTGGCGGCGGTTGAAGCCGATCTCTTGGGCAGACGCTCGCTGGTCGCCGAGTTGCAGCGGGGGATAGGAAAGCTCCCGCCCTCCGAGCGTCCTGGGTTGGGTAGGGCGATTCAGGAGGCGCAGCGGGTTGTCAAAGAGTTGGTAAGAACTCGGAGGGAGTATCTCGAGGCCCAAAGCGAGCGCCTCATGCTGGTTTCGGACCGGGTGGATGTCACTCTGCCGGCCCTTGAGTATCCGGAGGGATACACCCATCTCATCACCTCCACCATTGAAGAGGTGTGCGAAATTTTCATCGGATTGGGCTATGAGGTGGTAGGAGGACCGGAGGCCGAATCCGGTATCTACAACTTCGACGCCCTGAACACCCCTCCTACCCATCCCAGCAGGCTGGAGTCCGATACCCTCTATCTCGACTGGGGAGACCCTGCTGACGAGGTCCTGCTGCGTACCCACACCTCGCCAGTGCAGGCCCGCTACATGGAAAGCCACGATCCGCCCGTCTACGTGGTGGTACCGGGCAAGGTATTCAGGGCGGACACTCCCGACGCCACCCACTCGCCGGTATTTCACCAGATCGAAGGGCTGGCAGTGGATGAAAACCTGACCTTCTCCGACCTGCGCGGCACCCTTGCCTATTTCGCCCGCGAATTTTTCGGCTCGGAACGCCGTATTCGTCTACTTCCCAACTTCTTTCCCTTCACCGAGCCATCGGCGGAGATGCATGCTTCCTGTTTCTCCTGTGAGGGGGGAGGAGAGTGCCGGGTGTGCGGCGGGGTGGGATGGATAGAACTTCTGGGTTGCGGCATGGTGGATCCCAACGTATTCGAGTGGGTGGGGTACGACCCTTCCAAGGTGAGCGGTTTCGCTTTTGGCATGGGAGTGGAGCGCATCGCGCAGGTGCGCCACGGCGTCTCGCCGTTGCGGCACTTCTTTGACAACGACCTCCGAGCACTTTCCCAGTTTCGATGAGAGTCTCATTCAACTGGCTGGCCGATTACCTCGACGTTCCGTCTTCTCAACCGGCAGAACTCGCCCAGGTTTTGGAGTCGCTCGGTCACGAGGTGGAGAAGATTGAGCAAATCGCTCCCGACTTCACGCGGGTTATAACCGCCCGGGTGCTGGAGGTCGAACCCCACCCCCGGGCCGACCGGATCAGAGTGTGCCGGGTGACAACCGGAGATGAGCCGATCACCGTGGTGTGCGGGGCGTGGAATTTCGAGGCGGGCGCCACGGTGGCCTGGGCAATTCCCGGGTCGAGGCTGAGCGGCGGTATGGAGATCGGACGCCGGTCCATAAGGGGTGTGGAGTCCCATGGGATGATCTGTTCGGAAAAAGAGTTGGGATTGGGGGAGAACGCGGAGGGAATCCTGGTTTTGGACTCCGATGTGCCTTTGGGTGAGGATCTGGCTGGATTCGAGCCCCTCACCGACACGGTGCTGGATCTGAGCATCACCCCCAATCGGCCCGATGTGATGTCGTATGTGGGGGTGGCCAGGGAACTCGCCGCCTATTTCCGCATCGATTACCGTCTCCCCGACCTCGACTTTCCTCAGGTAAATGGGCGCCCCGAGATCGACATAACCATCGAAGATCCAACCGGGTGTTACCGCTTTGTGGCCCGAGAAGTACGGGGCTGTCGAATCTCCCCTTCTCCGTTTTGGATGCAGACCCGGTTGCGGGCTTCGGGGCAGCGTCCCCTCTCCAATGTGGTGGACATCACCAATTACGTCCTCTTGGAATTGGGGCAACCCATCCATGCCTTCGATCTCGACGAACTGGGAGGGGCGGACATAGTGGTGAGAAGAGCGCATCCGGGAGAGAGGCTCATCACCTTGGACGGGGTGGATCGGGTGTTGACCAATTCCGACTTGGTAGTGGCCGACCGTCATCGAGCTTCGGCCTTAGCGGGCACAATGGGCGGTGGCGCCTCAGAGGTGACCGACGACACTTCTGCGGTGCTGATCGAAGCAGCATCCTGGGATCCCCCTACCGTCTTGCATATGTCCAAGCGGCATGCCCTGCGCACCGAGGCTTCGGCCCGTTTCGAACGCGGAGTGGATCCCGCCCTACCGCCGGTAGCGGCGGCTCGAGCCGCCCAGTTGGTAACCCACCTGGCCGGGGGAGAGGCGCTGGCTCAGGTGACCGATGTAATAGCGCGGGAAGACCGCCTGCATCCGGTCACGATCAGCTTCGAACTCAGAGAGGCCGAACGCATCCTGGGTCCAGGTTTCGATACTCCCCGGGTGGTCGATCTGTTGTCAAGACTACATTTGGCGGTGGAGGGTGAGGACCCCATCACGGTGGAGGTTCCTACCTTCCGACCCGACCTGACTCGCCCCATCGACCTGGTGGAGGAGCTGGCCAGGTTATGGGGATACAACAACTTTCCGGAACGGGTACCCCGCGGTCCGGGCGGGAGACGCTCGATCCGGCAGCGCCGCACCCGCCAGCTGCGTCAGACTCTCTGCGGGCTGGGATTCTCCGAGTCGGTGACCCTCAGTTTCATGCGTTCTTCGGAGATGGAGATTTGGGGTTGGGATGAAGAGGACGAACGGGCGCGGCAGATTCATCTTAAAAACCCCCTCCGAGAGGAAGAGTCCATTCTGCGGACCACACTGTTGCCGGGCCTCTTGCGGGTAGCCCGTTACAACCACTCCCATGGGCTGGACGATTCGGCCATTTTCGAATTAGGCCGAGTATTTTTTGATCGGCCCCATCCTGTTCTTCCCAAAGTTCCCGATCAGCCCGAACGCGTAGGCCTGCTGGCGGCGGGTCACATTGGAGGTTCGGGTCTGGGGATGTCCCGCCGCCCGGTGGACTTTTACACGGTCTCCGCGGTGTGGCGAAGGGTCGCCAATCATCTGGGACTGGGGCACTGGCGTCTTGAGCCGGTAGAGGCGCCGGGGTGGCATCCTACCCGGACGGCGCGGCTGTTATTGGAAGGAGAACCGGTGGGAATGATGGGGGAAGTTCACCCGGCGGTGGTGCGACGGGCGGACCTCTCGGGACGGGTCATCGCCATGGAGTTGGAACTCGATCCTCTGGTCGCCGACCGAGAGCATTGGCAGTTTCGGGCGCCCAGCGTTTTTCCGCCTTACACCTTCGACATGGCTTTCGAGGCGCCCGAAGAGTTGGCAGCCGACGAAATACTGGCCGCCACCGCAGAGGCGGCCAGCGACTTGCTGGAGTCTGCTCAAGTGTTCGACGAGTTTCGGGGCGAACCGTTGGGAGAGGGTCGCAAGAGCTTGGCGATCAACTACACCCTTAGGGCCCCCGATCGCACCCTCTCCAGTGAGGAGACCGGGGCGGCTCTGCGCTCCATGGCCGAGGCGGCTCGGCGTTTGGGGGCGGACTTGCGAGGTGAGCTGTGAGCTTTCTATCCGTGGCTGATGTCGGCGCCGAGGGCCTGGGGAGGCTGTTGGAGGCGAGCATGGACTTCAAACGAAGCCCCGAACGGTACCAAAGCGCTCTCTCCGGGAAGACGGTGGGGCTGTTTTTTGAGAAACCCTCCTTGCGAACCTGGGTATCTTCCACGGCTGCCACTGCCCTTTTGGGGGCTCACCCGATCGCTATCCATCAGGAAGTGTCCGGGGTGGGCCAAAGGGAAGACCCGGCCGATGTGGCTCGGGTACTCGACCGCTACCTGGATGCTCTTGGCATGCGGGTTTTCGAGCATTCACTCCTGGAGGAGATGTCGGGCCTGATGAAGGCGCCGGTGATCAACTTGCTGTCGGATTGGGAACACCCCTGTCAGGCGGTGGCCGATCTGATGACCATCTCCGAGCGGCGCCGTCTTCCCGGAACAGTCCTTGCCTACCTGGGTGACGGCAACAACGTCTGTCATTCGCTGATGTTGGCCGGGACCATGGCGGGCATGGAGGTGCGGGTGGGGTGTCCTCGGGGGTACCGACCGGACGGGCAAGTGTTGGCACAGGCGCGAGAGTGGGGAAAAGTCTCGGTATTCGACCATCCGATCCCGGCGGTGGAAGGCGCCCACGCCGTATACACAGACGTATGGACCTCGATGGGACAAGAAAAGGAGACTGCCGAACGCGACCTGGCTTTCAAAGGATTCACGGTGGACTCGGCGTTAATGGAGAAGGCTGACCCGGAGGCGGTGTTCCTGCATTGCCTCCCCGCCCACCGTGGCGAAGAAGTAACGGCCGAAGTGTTGGAGTCGCCCCGTTCGGTGGTGTTCGACCAAGCAGAGAACCGCCTCCACTCTTTCGGAGCCCTACTTCTACACCTTTTGACTTGAAAGATTCGCCCCGCCCGCTGTGCCGGAGCTTCTTTACTGGTCCGGTGCTGGAAGTGGCTGCTCGTCTATTGGGTAAGAGGCTGGTGACCCAGATTGAGGGGGTTACTACTTCGGTGGTGATTTGCGAGGTGGAAGCCTACGGTGGGGCTGATGATCCGGCCAGCCACGCCTTCTCGGGTCCCGGGCGACGCAACCGCACCATGTTCGCCAGGGCGGGAATGCTGTACGTCTACCGGTCTTATGGAATCCACTGGTGCGCCAATGTGGTCGCGGGCCTCGAGGGGGAGGGTCGAGCGGTGCTGCTGCGGGGCGGGCTCCCGGAATGGGGAGTGGAAACCATGATTTCCCGCCGCGGCCGGGAAGACCACCTGTGCGACGGGCCGGGAAAGCTCACCCAGGCTTTGGGAATGGACGGGTGCCATGACGGACTGCAGTTGTCTGGGGGGCGGGGGGTGTGGCTCGAGGAGAGCGGGATGGGCGCCCTGGTAGTGACGAGGACCCCTCGGGTGGGGATTAACAAAGCAACCAATCGTCACTGGCGGTTGGTTGCCACCGGGACTGGCTACCGTTCACCCCGGGGACTGGCTGTCGCCCAAAGCCAGCCGGGCAGCTAAGTCGGTTTACCTCCTGAAGCGGCGACGCCGGGGAGCGAAAGCCTTGGCCATGATCTGATTATCGAAATACCCTGAGGGGGCGTGTCCGTCCACAGCGAAATGATATAGGGCAGTCTGGAAGATCCCCGAAAGCGCGGACATAACAACGACTACCAGGAGCATCCACAAAGCGCCTAAGCCCATCGCGGCGCCGGTTGCCGCTCCTCCCTGCAACACTACACCTATGATGATCAGCCCCACGCCTGGTAGTGAGGCGAGGAAACCGACCAGGCTCAAGCCCACGTGGGCGCCGAGATTCTCTCCCCAGGTCCTGCGGAAGAGGGCGACAGAGCCCTTGACTGCGTCTATCGCGCCTGTCCCCTCAATTACGATGAGTGGTAGCACCAGGAAGGTGACAACGCTCCACGCCATTCCCACCAATCTGATCACGAAACTGCCCAGGAGACCGGCGCGCTCCTCTATGGTCTTCAGAATTGCCGAAACCAGGGCCGAAATCAGAGCCCAGGGCAGAATCCGACCCGCCCGTGATGCGGCGCCTCGCAACGCGCTTCCCACGGTGGGGTCTCCTCCCGTCAGGCGTTCGTGCGCGGCGCTGATCAATGCGGCATTGAAAAATATGGTTATGTAGGCTAGAACAAAATACATCACCACCAGTAGCAAAAAACTGATGCCACTGAACCCGTTTATCACCACCGGGATAAAGAACAAGGCGAGGGTGACAGCCGTGGTGACCATTGAGATGACTGGGAGCAACATCAGTTCTTTGTCGGCCTTAAGCACCTCCCAAGATGCCTTAGCCAACGCTATGGAATTGCCTATGCGACTCATTGTCAACAGTGTAACCGCGGGAGGCTTGGGGTAGCTCGCATCTACGGGCGGTTAGGGAGCGGCAGAGCAATAGCAAGGCAGTCAACTGGACTTTAGCTGTCTTCAAAATGGTCCGCGTTTTACCGCCCATTCTTAGCAAAAGTGTTACCCTCTGTACCTGAAAGCGGGCCTTGCAAAGGGTGCGAATCGGTAAATAGGGGGAACATCCATGAATCTTGTTCACAGCAAATCGATAGGGCTTGTGAGTAGGCGACCATATGCCATCATGGCTGCCATTGCTCTTCTGGTATTCGGGTTTATTCTGCTGCGACCCGGTCTAGTCAACGCTCAGGAGTTGGTGGGAGTAAGCGCGGAAACGGCCTTCATATTCAACACCTTCGCCTTCCTGATGTGGGGAGCCTTGGTGATGTGGATGTCCGCTGGGTTCACAATGCTGGAGGCCGGGGCCGTGCGCAGTAAGAACTCCTCCATGATCTGTTTGAAGAACATCGGCATTTACTCGATCGCCGGTCTCGCCTACTTCGCCATCGGATACAACCTGATGTACGTCGATGTGGGAAGTGTGATCGGATCCTTCCAACTGTTTTACAAATCATCCGCCAGTGAGATCGCCCTCTTGGAGGGCGCAACAGATGCAGTGGCGGAAGTGGTTGCAAACGGATATTCCGTCATGTCGGACTGGTTCTTCCAGATGGTGTTCGTGGCGACCGCAGCCTCAATTGTTTCCGGCGCCATCGCCGAACGGATCAAGATGTGGTCCTTCTTCGCCTTTACATTGATACTGACCGCGGTCATCTATCCGATCGTGGGCGCATGGACCTGGGGCGGCGGCTGGCTCGCCGAACTGGGGTTTTCGGACTTTGCCGGTTCCACCATTGTGCACGGGACAGGTGGATGGGCCGCCTTGGCAGGGATTTTGGTAATAGGCCCCCGTCTCGGCAAGTTCCGAAAAGACGGCAGCATCAAGAGCACGCCACCCTCCAATGTCTTGTTGGTTACCTTGGGAGTATTCGTACTGTGGATGGGTTGGTTCGGATTCAACGGCGGTTCCCAACTCGCTCTGGGAAGCGCTTTTGACGCAGTGGCAATGAGCAACGTGTTGGTGAACACCAACTTGGCTGCTGCGGCCGGGGTCATGACCGCCCTTCTCGTCTCCAGGCCTCTGTTGGGACGCGTTGACCTCTTCGCCGGTCTGAACGGAGCAATCGCCGGGCTGGTGGCCATCACCGCCGGGCCGGACCTGGTGGATCACGAGTGGTCGATCCTCATTGGTGCGGTCGGCGGTTTGATCTGTACCGCCGGAATCAGATTACTTGAATACCTCAAACTGGACGATGTAGTCGGCGCCATCCCCGCCCACTTGATGTGCGGCATCTGGGGAACTCTGGTGGTCGGAATCAGCGGAGGGGCCCCGTTTGGAGTCCAGTTGCTGGGCGTGGTCTCCGTGGGGATCTTCGTGTTCGTCGTATCGTTTGCAGTCTGGAAGATTCTGGACCGGGCGATGGGCCTGCGGGTGGAGCCCGACATCGAAAGACTTGGCCAGGACGCCGGGGAATTGGGGATCGAGTCTTATCCCGAGTTCCTGCTGGTTCCCGAAGAATTTGGCGAGGAGGACTGACCGCACCCGTCAATCCGTCTTACTGGAAGGGCGACCCCGGGCTTTCACCGGGGTCGCCCCGTTTTAAGGGCGAATCGCAGTTGCGGCGAATAGGGCTGGGCAGAACAGATAGTTGTGCCTTGTTACCGGTCAGGTACTGAAATTGGAGGATGGAGAGATGGCGTCAGCCGAGCCAACCCTGCGGCGAAGAAATGTTCTCCTCCTCTGAGCCCCTTTCCCTTCGGTTTGGGACTAATCGCAGGCAACCCCAATGTGGCTCTCCCCGTTCTCAACACCCTCTGTTTCGGGAAAACAACTAGGCCAGTTTGGCGGCGATGGCTCCACCGCCCCGAAGGGCTGTACCGTCCGCCCCGGCGGTGTTCAGTATCCGCGGGTTGGCCAAGGCTTCGCAGATCATATCCCTCAGCAACTGCTCCCTGCTACGGGGAGGGTCTATCCATAGATATGAGGCCAAACTTCCGGGAAGGGTGTTGATCTCGTTGACATAGATGTTGCCCTCATGGACCAGGAAGTCCACTCTGGAGATGCCCCGTATTCCCACCAGTTCCGCCACCGCCACCGCCTGGGTGCGGACTTGCGTCTCCAAAAGGCGGGGAAGTTCGGCGGGGAGGCGACGGACTTCCGTTTGCGAATCTCCCCAGGCCAGGTACTTTTCGCGGTAGCTGAGGATCTCCTTGCTGTCTGAACGGTTGGGCTCTTCAATCACCGACAACTCGACCTCGGGATAGCGGCGCACCGCGATCTGGAGATCTCTGGCGCCCTCCAGAAAGGGCTCGATGACCGCTCCATCCATCAGATGGGGGGAGGACCGGGAAAGGGCCAAGGCAGTTTGGTAATCATCGACTACGGCAATGCCGATCGACGACCCACCGCTGCGGGGCTTGACTATGTAGGGAGGACCGAAGTCGGGAGCAAAGTGAGAAGTAATGAGCATCCGTTCCAATGTGGGCATTCCCCCGGCGCGGATCGCCGCCGAGAAGATCAATTTGTCCATACCCAGACTGGATGCGCCTTGCCCGGGTCCGGTGTAGCAAATACCGGCCATGTCCCACATTCCCTGCACTGTTCCGTCTTCACCCGGCCCCCCGTGGAAGCAATTGACCAGCACGTCGTAAATGAGCCGCTTGCGTCCCATCCGATAACCCCCTCCCGGGCCCACCAGCAAATCGAGGCGTCGGGACTTTCGGGGAACCCCGTCGGCGAAGTCGGAGAGTTCCTGGTTGGGCGGTGTGAGGTACCACTCGCCGGTTAGCGACCAGTACAGACAATCCGATTCTGGAAGCACTCGGGCAGCTTGCAGTCCGGTTGAGACGCTGACATCGTGCTCGGGGGAGGGCCCTCCGAAAACCGTGGCAATTCTGGTCATGCGACGCCTTTCGAAAGAGCGCCCAGGCTATGGATAATGGTCGGGGAGGTCGTTTTCATAGAGGATCGTGTCGCCCCGGTCGAGATTGGCACGCGCCCAGCGAACCGCCTGTTGCCGGTTTTCCAACACTAACACGTGGGCATTCTTTCCTTTGGTACCTTCCAGCAGAGCCTGTCGGTTGGTCCGCCCCACCACCAGCAGATGGGTGGCGGCCTCGGCCGCCGCTTCCCCCAATGCCCGGTTTTCGAGACGGCGACGCGGGCCCATCTCCACCAGCCCGGGGGTGACTACGACTTTCTTGCCACCCGGGGAAGAGTGCTGGGCCAGGCGCTGCAGTGCCGCCCGGGCGCCCGCTGGATTGGCATTGAAGGTGTCGTCCAAAATGGTCACCCCCCGTTCGTTCACGATGGTTGCCAATCGGTGGTTGGGGAAGGGAAGAGAGTCCAAACGGTCGGCCACCTCATTCGCGTCTATCCCCAGTGCGATGACCGCACCCAGAGCTGCGGCTACATTCAAAGGGTGGTGAAATTGCAGATCCACCTTCCCAATCAGCTTGCCTTCCACGGTCACCTCGCCGCTTCGGGGGTTCACCCCCACCTCACAGGGCGCCCCCTGGCCGGAGCACCGCTTCACCTTCCGTCCGGCCTGCTCCTCGGTCTCAGCCAACCTGGAAAGTCCCGGGTGGTCGACTCCGATCACGGCGGTTGCGCTGTCGGTGAGTATCTCGCTTTTGCAGGCAATGATCCGCTCTTCGGTCCTCATGCGTTCCAAGTGAACCGGGCCGATGGCGGTTATTACCGCTACGTCAGGGGGGATCCAACTGCACAGTTCGGCTATCTCACCCGGTCCGTAGGTTCCCATCTCCGCCACAAAGACCTCGGCGCCGGGGGTGAGCCGCTCGTTGATGGCCCGGGCCAGGCCCATTCGGTTGTTGAAACTGGCCGGACTGGCCACCACTCGCCGGCTTCCCGCCAACAGGTGGGCCAGGTAGAGCTTGGTAGAGGTCTTTCCATAGGATCCGGTGATAGCTACCACCCGGGGGGACACCTCGGCAAGCCGCCGGGCGGCCTTTTTCACCCACTTTTCGCCCAGGGCTCTTTCGAGAGGAGAGTTGATTGCCAGAGCAAGGTCCACCAGCATCGGAATGATCATCAGGGACCCCGCCGCTATAACCGTTTGGCCGGTGATCGCCGCCAGGACCAGGGCTCCGCCCATCAGCACGGAAGTGGTGACCGCCATCCGGATCAAGCGTTTGGTCCAGATGAGGGGGCTGGTTGATCCCCGCATTCCGAGCCCGATCGGCCCCACAGCTTTGATGGCGGCGGTAAGCAACCCGGGTCCCACCCAAAACCACTCTCCGGCGGCGGCCGCCGCCGCCAAGGTTCCCAGTCCCAAATTGGCGGCCCTCGCCCTCCCCCAACGCAACGAAAAGCGGGTAACGGAAAGCGGAAGATAATGCTCCCGCTGAGCGATCCGTAGCCACGGCAACCCGGCCGGGATGGCAGCCAGGCCGCAGGCGACGATTATCGACCACCCCCAAATACTCATCAGGCCACCTCTTGCAACATTCGCCGGATGGCATCTACCAAAACTTCCGGTCGGCTGAGGGGCAGATTGTGGCCAACTTGCGGAATCGTCTCAAGACGGACTTGACAGTCGGTTTCCTCCAAGCGCCGGAGGGCGGATCGCGCACTTGCCAGCGGAACTTCGCGGTCTTCGGCTCCCCAAATCAGATCAACCGGAAGCGCCAGGGTATCGAGTTGTTGCTCGTAGGATTCATTCACGACCTTGACCAGCACATCCCGCATCACTCCACGAGCGGTCTGGTAGTCGCTCGACCCATGTCGGCGGCGCATTCCTTCCAGACGCTCGTCCGATACCAGCCCGCAACGATGCCCCCACCGGATCAGCCGGTAGGAGAGGCGCGGTCGGGTCCGGCGTGGGGTCGTTATCAACGGCGCACCCGACAGGATCAGTCCGCCCACCAGGTCGGGGCGCTGAGTGGCCAGGCACACCGCCACCCGACCTCCGAAGGAGTGTCCGACCACCACCGCCGGCGTCTGCATCTGTTCCAGGATCGGCACAAGCTGGCGGGCGTAGTCGTCTGCGCCCCACACACGGGTGGGTGGAGGGGAGTACCCGAAGCCGGGTAGGTCGGGGGCGATCGCCGCCACATCCTGAAGAGCCTCGCCAAAGTCGGCGCCGTCCCTTCCCCAGCCGTGGAGGGCCAAGACCCTGGGAGGCGAGGTTCCGAAAAAGCGGGCCATCAGGGCGCCGCCCGCCAGCGCCCGGAGGGGCGCGGCTCTCACTCGGGCTCCCCGTCTGCTCCGGGTTCGATAGACGGCTTTGCGGCGCCCACGGCCACCGCATGGAAACCCCCGTCGACATGGATAATCTCGCCGGTGGTCATAGGAGTCCAGTCGGAGAGCAGCAGACACACCATCCGGGCCACCGGATCGGGATCGGCTGTGTCCCAACGGAGGGGGGAACGGTCGTTCCAAACCTCCTGGAACAGCGAGAATCCGGGGATCGACTTGGCCGCCACCGTGCCCAGCGGTCCGGCGGAGACAGCGTTGACCCGCACTCGGTAAGGCCCCAGATCGCGGGCCAGATACCTGGTGACCGCCTCCAGTGCCGCTTTGGCCACTCCCATCCAGTCATAAGAAGGCCAAGCCTGGGAGTTGTCGAAATCGAGAGTGACCAACGATCCTCTTCCCGCGGCTTGGAGCAGAGGGAGCAGGCCCACCGCCAGGGCCTTGTACGAGAAGGCGGAGGTTTGAAACGCAATCCCAGCGCTTTCGGCAGGAGCGGTCAAAAAGTTTCCACCCAAAGCATCGGCCGGAGCGAAGGCGATGGCATGCAGGGCCCCATCCACAGCTCCCCACCGAGCCTCCAATTCTTCTCGAAGCGCTTCCAGATGGGATGGTTCGTTGATGTCGAGTTCATACACCGGGCAGGCGCGGGGGAGCCGCCTGACTGAGCGTTGGGTGATTCTCATGCCCCTCCCGAAGCCGGTGGCAACGATCTCCGCACCCTGCTCCTGGGCTATCCGAGCCACATGCCAGGCGATGGAATCGGAGGTGAGCACTCCGGTAATGAGCAGTCGTTTGCCTTCCAGAAGCATGGTCACACCTCCAAATGTCTCAGAATGAACCTCCGAAAGTGGAGATTCCCCGGATGCCCAGTCCCATCACGAACAAAAGCAATAGTCCAATGTACAGAGCGGGCCGACGCCGGAATGTTCCCCGATAGATGTAGGCGAAGGCAAAGGTGAAGAGCACCAGCACCCCATAGAAAATGTGCTGGCTGCCGGGCAGGCGGGTGGTGGTCAGATTGAGAGCCACCAAACCGAGCCCCACTTGGGCGGTCATAACGATCACCGCCACACCCACCGCCTGGTTGAAGAGCCGGCCAGGTGGGCGGCGGACGATGGCCAGAGTCAGTCCCCACAATCCCACCAGGCCGGTGAAGCCGGCCGCCCACCAACCGAGCGAGACGTGCAATTGGACTAGAGCAGACACCGATTGTCACTCCGACAGCACTTCCCAATGGCGGTCGCGCAATACCTTCTTGTCAAATTTGCCGGTTCCGGTCTTGGGAATGGCGTCGATGAAGATCACCCGATCAGGGAGCCACCAACCCACCACATGCGGTCGCAGGAACTCCAGCACCTCCTCCTCGGTTACCGTCGAGCCTTCTTTGCGGACCACCAGCGCCACCGGTCGCTCCTGCCACTTGTCGTGCCGGGCGCCCACCACCGCAGCCTCGGCCACTTGGGGATGCGCCATGAGTTGGTTTTCCAGATCGACCGAGGAGATCCATTCCCCGCCCGACTTGATCAAGTCCTTGGCCCGGTCGGTGATACGGACATACCCTTCGGGAGTTATCTTGCAGACGTCTCCGGTGCGCAGCCATCCGTCCTGGAAGGACTGTGGGGTGCGAGGATCTTTGTAATACTCGGCGGCTACCCAGGGTCCGCGGATCAAAAGCTCGCCAAAGGCCTCCCCATCCTCGGGAAGTTGGTTGCCTTCATCGTCCACAATCTTGATCTGCAGACCGGCGGTGGGTAAGCCGGCGGTTTCCATGACGTCGAGCTGACGTTCGAAATCCCACTCCATCATGTGTGGCTTCAGAAGGGCCACACTGGCCACGGGGTTGGTCTCAGTCATGCCCCAGCCCTGCAGGATCCGCACCCCGCGGGCCTTCCAGAACCACTCGATGAGGGAACGGGGCACAGCCGACCCGCCGCACAGAAACGCACGGAGTGAGGAGATATCCGCCTCGGGATGACTTTCCAGGTAATGTTTCATGCCCAGCATCACGGTGGGGACTCCGGCGGAGAAGGTGACCTGTTCCGACTCGATCAACGGGATCAAGGCATCGGCGCTCAGGTCGGGTCCTGGATAGGTCAACCTGGCGCCCTGGGTGGTGGCCATGAACGGGTACCCCCAAGCGGAGGCGTGGAACATGGGCACGATCGGCATCACGTTGTCATCGGGGCCCATATGTACGGTGGCCAGATTGGAGATTACATGCAAATAAGTGGAACGCTGCGTGTATGCGACCCCTTTAGGGTCCCCCGTGGTGCCGGAGGTATAGCAGTACATGAGCGGTGACCGCTCCGAAAGCTCCGGCCAAGCGCCGTGGGGTTCCACATCTGCGATCAGTTCTTCGTATGAGATGGCATTGGGGAGCCCCGAGCCGGAAGCATCATCACCCATTACGACATAGGCATGCACTGTCTTGAGTTGGCTGATGAGCGGCGCCAGCAGTCCGACCAGATCAGGATCGACGAAGATCACTTGATCTTCCCCGTGATTGATTATGTAAACCAGTTGGTCGGCGAACAGCCGGATGTTGAGGGTATGGCAAATCCGGCCGGTGTTGGCGGTGGCCCAGTAGATCTCATGGTGCCGCCGGTTGTTCCAAGCGAAAGTGCCGACGGCCTGGCCTTGGGTCACCCCTAGTTTCTTGTCCAGGGCAGTAGCCAGGCGCCGGACCCTCTCATCGGTTTCCCGGTAGGTGGCGCGAGTCAGGGACCGGTCCGATTCGATTGACACGATCTGCTGGTCGGGAAAGAGGCGTACGGCCCGGTCGTACAGGGTGGAGAGAAGCAGTTGGAAGTCGTCCATCATGTGTGGCATAGCCCCCAAGGTTAACGACATTAATGGTGCCTCCGGAACAGCCTTCGGGGACGGACTTCGGCGATGGAGGAGGGCAACCGGAACAGGGTTTTGTTTGCGGCTGCTGCGCCTGCGGGCGGGGATGAAGTTGCCGGGGCCAGGCGTGGCTGGAATGGCGAGTCTCACTGGACCGGTCAACCAACGGCACGACGACGCTTGGCCAGCGAGCCAGATTCCACCCCGCGGCATCGTCGGACGCCTGTACTGGTGGGCCTTCCTGGCTCCCCATATGATCATTTGGCGCCAGTTGATCAAACGGCTGGTACGAGCCGCAGAGCAACGGCCTGACGTTGACGCCTGCGGGCAACCAGATCACTTCTCATACGCTATTTGGTGAGGGCGCCCATAACCACTCCCAGAATCCCACCAAGGGAGCCGGTCAGGGAGAGTACGGTGAAACCCGCCGACACCGCGTTGATTCGGTAGGCGTGAGAGAAGGTCATAACCGGATTTGTGGCGCCGATCACCATGATGGCGGGAGGGTCGAACTGCGTGACGTTTACTTTGACCTTGCTCCTGTCCACTCTAATCCGCATCTGGCTGTCGATGGCCAAATCGTCTCCATTTATCACGGACATCTCCAGAAGGCGGTCGTTCCACCGCACTCGCCCTTCCAAGTCGGTCAGGGCCTCCCACACCGTCACGGGTGGAGCTTTGATGGTGATGCTCTCAACCACCTGTGTTATGGCCTGGCTCTTGCCTCCGTTAGATTTCCAGATTAACCATGACGACTCGTGACATAACACTGGCGGCGCGCGGCGCCGACACCATTTTGCCCCCCGGACGCCTGGAGGAACTCTTGGAGGGCGGTCGTCCTCTTCGTGTCAAGCTCGGACTCGACCCCACCGCTCCGATGGTCACGTTGGGTTGGGCGGTGGTGCTACGCAAGCTCCGCCACTTCCAGGAGTTGGGCCACACTGCTGTCCTGATTGTGGGCGACTTCACCGCCCGCGTGGGAGACCCCAGCGGAAAGAGCCAAACTCGGCTTCGGCTGACTGCTGATGAGGTGCGGTCATACGCCGAGCCCCTCTTGGATCAGTTCCGTCGGGTGCTGCTGCCGGAACCGCTGGAAATCCGCTGGAATTCCGAGTGGCTGGAATCTTTGGACATGACTGAAATCCTGGAACTCACCTCCACTGTGACGGTGGCTCAGATGTTGGAGCGGTCTGACTTTGCCAATCGCTACGCGGAAAGAACGCCCATCTCGATCATGGAGTTTTTGTATCCGCTGCTCCAGGGTTACGACTCGGTGGCGACCAGAGCCGATGTGGAGTTGGGTGGGTCTGATCAATTATGGAACCTGATGATGGGTCGAATAATCCAGACCCGATACGGCCAAGAGCCACAAGTTGTCTTAACCATGCCGCTGCTGACCGGTACCGACGGCCGCAAGAAGATGTCCCAGTCGCTGGGCAACTACATCGGAGTCAACGAACCGGCTTCTGAGATGTTCGGCAAGACCATGTCCATCCCTGACCACCTGCTGGGGGAGTGGTTCCGGTTGGCGGCCGACCGACCAGCCGAAGAGATAGACCGGATCATGGTGCAGATCACCGGAGGGGACCTGCACCCCGGACAGGCTAAGCGGCTCTTGGCTCGGCGGATCGTCGCTCTGTACTGGGGGGAGGAGGAGGCAGACGGCGCCGAGGCTGAATTCGATCGGAAGTTCAAGTACCGGGAAGTTCCCCAAGATGGTCCTGCATTTTCGCTCCCCGCCGGCGACCCGGTTTACCTGCCGGGACTCATGCGTTCCGCGGAGTTGGTCACTTCGGCGAGCCAGGCTCGTCGCCTCATAGATGCGGGCGCAGTGAGGGTGGATGGGACCCCGGTGGCGGAATATGAGATGGAGCGGAAGCGACTATTGGGGAAGGTATTAGCCGTGGGGAAACGCAAATCGATCTCCCTTCGAAACTGATTTGCACTTTCTCACTGAGCGTGTATAAGATTCGAAAGCCCGATCACTCGGGAGACCCCTGCGGGCTTCTTGACAACTGAATAGTGTGCCAAAAGCCGGTATGCGCCGGCACGGATTCCACAAGCTATTTTAGCCTGCGGAGCCGAGTCGGTGGCATCCAAACGAAGAGCTCGGGCCACAAGGTGGCCCGGGACCCCTTAACAAGGATGCGAACTCAAAATAATGACACAAACCGAGCGGGGCAACCCGCTCCCAAAAGTGTTCGTTGGAGAGTTTGATCCTGGCTCAGGACGAACGCTGGCGGCGTGCCTAATGCATGCAAGTCGAGCGACGCGCACTACGGTGCGACGGAGCGGCGAACGGGTGAGTAACACGCGAGCAACCTACCCTGAAGACCGGAATAGCCCGGGGAAACCCGGAGTAATGCCGGATAAACTCCCAATATCGAATGATATGTGAGAAAATGCCTTTGCGCTTCAGGATGGGCTCACGGCCTATCAGCTAGTTGGTGAGGTAACGGCCCACCAAGGCGATGACGGGTAGCTGGTCTGAGAGGACGATCAGCCACACTGGGACTGAGACACGGCCCAGACTCCTACGGGAGGCAGCAGCAGGGAATCTTGCGCAATGGGCGAAAGCCTGACGCAGCAACGCCGCGTGGGGGATGACGGCCTTCGGGTTGTAAACCCCTTTCAGGAGGGAAGAAATTGACGGTACCTCCAGAAGAAGCCCCGGCCAACTACGTGCCAGCAGCCGCGGTAAGACGTAGGGGGCGAGCGTTGTCCGGAATCATTGGGCGTAAAGGGCTCGTAGGCGGCTCGGTAAGTCGATCGTGAAATCCCGGGGCTCAACTCCGGAACTGCGTTCGATACTGCCGTAGCTAGAGTCAGGTAGAGGAGAGTAGAATTCCCGGTGTAGCGGTGGAATGCGCAGATATCGGGAGGAATACCATTTAGCGAAGGCGGCTCTCTGGGCCTGTACTGACGCTGAGGAGCGAAAGCGTGGGTAGCAAACAGGATTAGATACCCTGGTAGTCCACGCTGTAAACGTTGGGCACTAGGCGTGGCGGTCCGACCAAGGGCTGCTGTGCCGACGCTAACGCATTAAGTGCCCCGCCTGGGGAGTACGGCCGCAAGGCTAAAACTCAAAGGAATTGACGGGTCCCCGCACAAGCGGCGGAGCATGCGGCTTAATTCGATGCAACCCGAAGAACCTTACCTAGGTTTGACATTATGGGAAAAACCATGGAAACATGGTGTGCGGGAGCGTCCATAACAGGTGGTGCATGGCTGTCGTCAGCTCGTGTCGTGAGATGTTGGGTTAAGTCCCGCAACGAGCGCAACCCTCGTCCTATGTTGCCAGCGGGTAACGCCGGGGACTCATAGGAGACCGCCGAGGACAACTCGGAGGAAGGTGAGGATGACGTCAAGTCAGCATGCCCCTTATACCTAGGGCTGCACGCATGCTACAATGGTCGGTACAACGGGCAGCGATCCTGCGAAGGTGAGCGAATCCCTTAAAGCCGGCCCCAGTTCGGATTGGAGTCTGCAACTCGACTCCATGAAGCCGGAGTCGCTAGTAATCGCGGATCAGCAAAGCCGCGGTGAATACGTTCTCGGGGATTGTACACACCGCCCGTCACGTCACGAAAGTCGGCAACGCCCGAAGTCAGCGGCCTAACCCGCAAGGGAAGGAACTGCCGAAGGTGGGGTCGGTGATTGGGACGAAGTCGTAACAAGGTAGCCGTACGGGAACGTGCGGCTGGATCACCTCCTTTCTAAGGAGCAATAAAAATGCTCTCACTTGGTCACCGGTTACTCGGGCCACTTTACGTGGTTCGGGCACACTATTCAGCTGTGAGGGAGCCCGTGCCCCATTTCTTGGGGCGGGTCACCTCATAGGCACCTTGAAAGTTTCATAACAAGCAAATTGTCTTGGATTCTCTGTCCAAGCTACCAAGGGTCAACGGTGGATGCCTTGGTGCCAGGAGCCGACGAAGGACGTGGCAGGCTGCGATAAGCCCCGGCGAGCTGCCAAGCAAGCTTTGACCCGGAGATGTCCGAATGGGGAAACCCGGCTGGGGTCATGCCCAGTCACTCCGGTCTGAACACATAGGACCGGTAGAGGGAACCGGAGGAACTGAAACATCTAAGTACTCCGAGGAAGAGGAAGCAATAGCGAATCCCTGAGTAGCGGCGAGCGAAACGGGACCAGCCCAAACCTCCACAGTGCAATAGCCCGACGGCGTTGCTGTGGGGGGGTAGTGGGACCCACTAGATGGTACGTCGGTACCATCACAGAGTTACAAAGGCGACAATTAGCCGAACCCGGATGGAAAGCCGGGCCGCAGACGGTAAGAGCCCCGTAGGCGAAGGTTGTCGCTCTCTGAGTGGTATTCCCAAGTATCACGGAGGATATTCCGTGTGAATCAACGAGAACCACCTCGTAAGGCTAAACACTTCCTGGCGACCGATAGTGAACTAGTACCGTGAGGGAAAGGTGAAAAGAACCCCGGTGAGGGGAGTGAAATAGTACCTGAAACCGTTGACCTACAAGCAGTGGGAGGAGTTCTTTATGAACTCTGACCGCCTGCCTTTTGAAGAATGAGCCGGCGAGTTAGCGGTATGTGGCAAGGTTAAGGTAGTTGTACCGGAGCCGAAGCGAAAGCGAGTCTTAACAGGGCGATTCAGTCGCATGCCCTAGACCCGAATCCGGGCGATCTATCCATGGGCAGGGTGAAGCGAAGGTAAGACTTCGTGGAGGCCCGAACCCACCAAGGTTGAAAACTTGGGGGATGACCTGTGGATAGGGGTGAAAGGCCAATCAAGCCCGGTGATAGCTGGTTCTCCCCGAAATAGCTTTAGGGCTAGCGTTACGCGTTTCGCATTGGGGGTAGAGCACTGATTGGACTAGGGGGCCTACAAGCCTACCAACTGCAGTCAAACTCCGAATCTCAATGCGTTAGAGCGTGGCAGTCAGTCTACGAGGGATAAGCTTCGTGGACGCGAGGGAAACAACCCAGATCGCCAGCTAAGGTCCCTAAGTCTGAGCTAAGTGGGAAACGATGTAGAGTTGCACAAACAGCCAGGAGGTTGGCTTAGAAGCAGCCATCCTTTAAAGAATGCGTAATAGCTCACTGGTCGAGTGGCTCTGCGCGGAAAATGTAACGGGGCTAAAGCTCAGCACCGAAGCTGCGAGATTCCGCCCATTGAGGCGGGATCGGTAGGGGAGCGTCGTGCCAACAGAGAAGCGTCGCCGTGAGGAGGCGTGGAGATGGCACGAGTGAGAATGCCGGTATGAGTAGCGAAAGAAGAGTGAGAATCTCTTCCGCCGAATGTCCAAGGTTTCCTGGGGAAGGTTCGTCCGCCCAGGGTTAGTCGGGACCTAAGGCGAGGCCGCAAGGCGTAGTCGATGGATAACGGGTTGATATTCCCGTACCGCTTTGTGTGCGCCCGACCAAGACCGGTCTTGCTAAAACTACATCTTCGGATGCGGTTGACCCAGACCGGAGGAGGTCAGCAATGGGGTGACGTGGAAGGGTAAGCGGACCCGGGCGATGGTAGTTCCCGGGGTAAACGTGTAGGGTGTGGCCCAGGTAAATCCGGGCCACGTGAAGCCCGAGGCGTGATGCCGATCCGTCTTTAGGAGAAGCCGCTGAACGCCCATGCCACCGAGAAAAACCTCTAGCGAGCACACAGGGCGCCCGTACCCCAAACCGACACAGGTGGACAGGTAGAGAATACCAAGGCGAGCGAGTTAACCCTGGTTAAGGAATTCGGCAAATTGGCTCCGTAACTTCGGGAGAAGGAGCGCCCCAGTAAAGTGTAAGAGTTCGCCTCTGAAGCTTGAGGGGGCCGCAGTGACCAGGCCCAAACGACTGCTTACTAAAAGCACAGCAGCGTGCAAAGTCGTAAGACGACGTATACGCTGTGACGCCTGCCCGGTGCCGGAAGGTTAAGAGGATGGGTTAGCCCTTGGGCAAAGCTCTGAATTGAAGCCCCGGTAAACGGCGGCCGTAACTATAACGGTCCTAAGGTAGCGAAATTCCTTGTCGGGTAAGTTCCGACCTGCACGAATGGCGCAACGATTTGGGCACTGTCTCAACCAGGGACTCGGCGAAATTGCAATGTGAGTAAAGATGCTCACTACCTGCGGCAGGACGGTAAGACCCCGGAACCTTTACTGTAGCTTGACATTGAAGTTTGGCGTGTAATGTGTAGGATAGGTGGGAGACTAGGAAGCAGAGGCGCCAGCCTCTGTGGAGTCAATCTTGGAATACCACCCTTTATACGACGGCCTTCTAACCCGGGTCCGTTATCCGGATCGGGGACAGTGTCTGGTGGTCAGTTTCACTGGGGCGGTGGCCTCCTAAAGAGTAACGGAGGCGCCCAATGGTTCCCTCAGTCTGGTCGGCAATCAGACGACGAGTGTAAAGGCACAAGGGAGCTTGACTGTGAGACCTACAAGTCAAACAGGGACGAAAGTCGGGCTTAGTGATCCCATGGTGGCACGTGGGTGCGCCATGGCTCATCGGCTAAAAGGTACTCCGGGGATAACAGGCTAATCACGCCCAAGAGTCCATATCGACGGCGTGGTTTGGCACCTCGATGTCGGCTCGTCGCATCCTGGGGCTGGAGCAGGTCCCAAGGGTCGGGCTGTTCGCCCGTTAAAGCGGCACGCGAGCTGGGTTTAGAACGTCGTGAGACAGTTCGGTCCCTATCCGCCGCAGGCGCAGGAGACTTGAGGGGAGCTGTCCCTAGTACGAGAGGACCGGGATGGACGTACCTCTGGTGTGCCAGTTGTTCTGCCAAGAGCACGGCTGGTTAGCTACGTACGGACGGGATAAGCGCTGAAGGCATCTAAGTGCGAAGCCCACCCCGAGATGAGGTCTCCCACGGGTTTAAACCCGGTAAGGCCCCTGGTAGAACACCAGGTTGATAGGCCGGAGGTGTAAGCGCAGTAATGTGTTCAGCCGACCGGTACTAATAGGCCGAGGGCTTGGGCAGAGAATCCCAGATGATTTGCTTGTTGTGAGTTTGGTTGTCCGGTGGCGATAGCGTTGGGGAACCACCCGTTCCCATTCCGAACACGGAAGTGAAACCTGACAGCGCCGATGGTACTTGGGTTGCAAAACCCCGGGAGAGTAGGTCACTGCCGGACAACCTTTTTCAAGGTATTAAACTGGGGGCGAATGGATTACCTTAAACCCCGCCTAAACAGCCGACGGCTTTTGATCGCCGTTTTGGCTTTGGGACTGTTGACCTCAGGTCCGGTCCTTGCCCAAGCATCGCCCACCCTTGCGGACAATGCAGCGACGCCCACCGTCACTACCGTTGAAGATTCGGGTCGGATGTTGACCAACCGGGCAGCGGCGGTGTTGTTGGCCGAAGCATTGGATCTTTCGGACCAGACTTGGCAGGGATTGTTCTCGGATGTGGGGGAGAGTACCGAAATGGCGGGGACCATTGAAGCGTTGGCCTTGGCGGGGGTGGCTCCCGGATTCCAGGATGGATCCTTCCGACCGGACGAGGCGATTTCTCGCGGCGAGTTCGCAATCTGGATAGATAGGGCGTTTTTCCTTAAAGCGGTCGAACCGGATCTGGCGCCCTTTACGGATGTTCCCGAGGACGCGCCCTATGCAGATGCAGTGCACAGTTTGTACGCCGAGGGGGTCACGGTGGGGTGTTCCGCTAAGCCGTTGCAGTTCTGCGGCGAAAGTGATCTCACCGTATGGCAGGCGGAGACCTTCATTGCCAGGGCTTTGGCGGTCCCTTATGTGGTTTCCGATTGTGAGGATCCCAATCAGTGGTGGCTGCTGTGTGATGTCTATGAGTTGATCGACACGGAGTACGTCCTGGGGGTCACCGATGAGGAACTGGCCGCGCCGATCAGTGAAGTGGCCATGTTGGCCGCGGAGCAGTTGGATGAATCGGCGTCGAAGCGTTCACGCTTCGACTGTTCAATACCCGACCCATTGTTTGAGCCGGTCTGTGCCTGGGCATCGGAAGATGCCGGCCCTTCGCTGTATGAGGTGGCGGAGTCGGCAGTGCGGGAAGTGGTCAAGGCATTGGACCCCAACAGCGCTTATCACGATCCAGAAGAGTGGGCAATGATCGAAGAATCAGGGCGGTACGTGGGTATCGGGGTGAGAGTGGTCACTGTAAATGATCAATGGCAACCATCTTGTTCACCGCTGTCTGACACTTGCCGGATCTTCGTCATAACTGTTTTCGAGGGGGGACCGGCATACAACGCCGGCATACAACGGGGAGACTTCATAGTTGCCGTAGATGGCGAACGTCTCCACGATCTGACCCTTGGACAAGCTGCAGGATTGATCCGGGGCGAAGTGGACACCCAGGTGGACATCACCATTGAACGGAGTAGTCAGGAGCATGTGCTCACTTTGACCCGCCAAGAGATAGTGGTGCCATACACGAGCGCGGACTTCCACAACTCAGAATCGATTGCCTACATTCATTTGACCAGCTTTAGTTCATTTCCTGGCGGGGCGGTGGAGGATTTCCGAGAGAGATTGACCGATGCTATGGATTCGGAACTGATTGTTCTGGACCTGCGCAACAATGGAGGAGGGTCGGTGAGGGTTCTGCAGGGTATTGCTGGGGCTTTCCTGGGCGAGGTTCCGGTGATGACCTTCCACACTCTGGAATCTTCTTATGACGTGGACGGCGAAGGCTCACCCCTGGTGGGGGTGGAGACTCCCCGCATCGCGATTTTGGTCAATGGCAACTCCGCGTCGGCCTCCGAAGTGCTGGCTGGCGTACTGCAGGAGACTGGCCGGGCGGTGGTAGTTGGGGAGACGACCTACAAGAAGAACACAGGGCAGAGTTTGTTCGATCTTTCCAATGAAGGGGTCTTCAGACTGACCACTATCAAATGGACGACCCCCGGTGGGATCGACATAGGGGATAGCGGTGTGCCCCTCGATATAGAAACCGGGTTTCCCAATACAACTCTCCAAGGTCTAATGGAATGGGTGAAGTCGCTCTTGGACAACCCTCCGGAGGAGACCCCGGAAGAGGCTCCCGAGACTCCGAAGAGGCTCCCGAGACCCCGGAAGAATAAGGACGATACTTGATCTGCGTCGTTTGAGTCTGAACTAGGAAAAACTCAAACGACGCAGATCACTTTGCTTACCACGCCCGGCTGAGCTCTTGAGCCGCGCCAGTTTTGACCATCGCTCAAACTACCTCAGAATACCCAGCCACCTGTCCCACGGGCCTGATGCTGCCCCATCGCGTGACGCGGGCTAGTTGCTGGAAGGCTCCTGAGCGTTCAGCTGGTGATGCCTCTCTGCGTATTCGGGGGAGATGTGGCCGTCGGCCAAGTCGGCGAGAACCGCTTGGGGATCACGGTCGAGAGGATCGCCGTACCCACCTCCACCGCCGGTGTAACACCTCACGATGTCTCCTGTACATAGAGGCATCCGATTGGCCTTAAGCCGGCGCACCTCCCGAGGGGTGTCAGGATTAGTGATCACCATCGGGGGCGCTCCGCCCTCGCCGCCAAAGAGCCCCCAGGCCGGGTGGCCGGAACGTTCGAACCATAAGCTCACTTCGGTGTCGGTGGTCATTTGATATACCCTGATGATCCCACTCCCTCCCCGCCACCGGCCGGGACCTGCCGAGTCCTGACGAAAACCGTAGTTGGTGACCCGGGCGGGGAATTTGGATTCGAAAACTTCGATGGGCATGTCGTGGAAATTTCCGGACAGGGTCCAGATCATCCCGTCCTCACCGTCCCGGCCCACCGACGCTCCCCATCCTCCCACATGCGGCTCGTTTTCTAAGAATAATTCGTTAGTGCGGGGGTTGATCCCGGTGAACTGGAATACCATCCCGTCCCCGTAATGGGCGGCCGGGACGGTGTTGGGAAGGACGGGGGAGAGAGCAGAGGCGATCAGGTCGATCATCAACCCCAGGGGCGTGAAATAGAACTGACAAGCCGCCGGTGGGCGGGCTGCCAGTATCGACCCCGGCCGGGTTCGTACCTCCAATGGTCGGAAGGTGCCGCCGTTTACGGCCTGATGGGAGTTGAACAGGTATTTGAAGGCCAAGCGGCAGGCCGACAATGTCTGTACTGCACCACAGTTGATCGGGCCCTTTCCCGGGCCGTCGGTACCAGTGAGATCGAAGAGTAGCCGTTCTCCCTCCACAACGACCTTTACCCGAATCCATACTGGTTCATCTCCCACTCCATCCGAATCCAGGAAGCCTTCGGCAGCGTAGAGACCGTCGGGGATAGCCCTGATGGCTTCTCGGTCCAACCTCTCGCTTTGACGGAAAATCTCCTCGGCCGCTGCCTCCACGGTATCCCGCCCATAGCGGTCGAACAGCGCTCCGAGACGGTGGGATCCGATGGCGGACACTGCGAACTGTGCCTTCATGTCGCCGATCGCCGACTTCGGGAACCGCACATTGCTTTCGATGATCGAAACGATGTCTGCCACGGGTTCCCCACCGCGCACGACCTGAGTGGGCGGCAAACGGACTCCCTCTTGAAAGATTTCGGTGGCGTCCATCGGAACTCCCGGGTCCTTGGCGCCGATATCCAGCCAATGAGCACGCGAGGCGGCGAACCCCGCCAGGTCTCCCCGGTAGAAGATGGGAGCAAACACGGTTACGTCGTGCATGTGAGTGCCGGTCAGATAAGGGTCGTTCATGATCCAAATGTCGCCCTCCCCCCATACCGACCTGCCGAACATCTCCTCTGTGGCCAAGGTGCAGGCTTCCAGATTTCCCAGGAACAAAGGGACTCCCGAGGACTGCCCCAACACCCGATGCTGACTGTCGATCAGAGCCACTGCACAGTCCTTGGATTCATAGATCACCGGGGTGTAGGCGGAGCGGATCAAAGCGGCGTTCATCTCTTCGGCTGCCATTATGAAGGCGTTGCGCAGGATCTCGATGGTGATTGGATCGGGGCTCATACCGGAGTGGCCTTGATTATCAGACAGCCGTAGTCGTCGATGGTGGCCGTCCCTTCGGGTGGAATCACGGTGGTGGCGGTGGCTTCTTCCAAGATCGCCGGGCCATCGATGGAGCAGCCCGGCGGCAGAGCCTCTCGATTGAAACGGGCGGTGCGGTAAGAGCCGGTGGTGAACAGAACCGGGGATATCTTGGAAGGCCGATCGGAGGGCCGATTAGGCCGGTAATTGTCCTGGAGCAGAGGGCGCCCCACATCTCCCAGGGCGGTGAGTCTGAGGTTGACGGTCTCAAGGGATGCTTCCGGATTGGAGTGACCGTATCTGGCACGGTACGTGTCCTCGAAGCGTTGGCGAACCCCGGCAAATCGGCCATCGCCTGTCGGGGAGACGCCATTGGGAAGGGTGACAGTAAGAGTGTGCTCCTGTCCCTGGTAGCGCATGTCCAGACGTTGGATTAGTGATATGCGGTGGGCATCCACTCCCTCTCCCAGCAAACTGGAGAAAGCCCGATCGCCCAGTCGGGTGAATCGGCTTTCCAGATCCTCCACGTCCAAGTCGGCGAAGTCTCGGAAGAACGCCTCGCTGAAGTCTTGGCGGACCGCTGATTGCAGCATTCCCCAAGCCGAGAAGCCGCCCGGATCGGGAGGAACGATCACTTCGGTGATTCCCAGTTCCTGGGCCAGGGCCACCGCGTGCATGGGACCGGCCCCTCCAAAGGCCACCAAACTGAATTCCCGGGGTTCGATCCCGCGTTCCACGGTGAGGGTTCGTATGGCTTGGGACATCTTGGCATTGAGCACTTCGATGATTCCCAGCGCCAGCCTCTCGCGGTCGAGGCCAAGCTTTTGCCCCAGGTTCTCCAAGGCGTTGTCCGCCGCTTGGGTGTTGAGGGTGAGATTGCCTCCCAAGAAATAGCTGGGATCGATGCGGCCCAGCGCCAGGTTGGCGTCGGTCACGGTGGGTTGGGTTCCTCCTCGTCCGTAGCAGGCCGGCCCGGGATGAGCGCCGGCGCTTTCCGGCCCTACTCTCAATCCTCCCGCCTCCAGGTAGGCCAGTGAACCCCCACCCGCGCCGATGGTGTGAATATCAACCACTGGCATCAGCACCGGCAGGCCCTCCAGCAGAGCCGAAGGGGAACTGTCGGCCTGACCGGCGGTGATCAAACTGACGTCGAAGCTGGTTCCTCCCAGATCGATGCAAATCAGATTGGGTCGGTTCAGGACTTCGGAGAGGGCTACGCCGCCCGCTGCTCCACCCACCGGACCGGACAGGAGGGTCTGCAGGGGTCGCTCAGAGGCGGCCTTGGCGGAGATGATGCCTCCGTTTGACTGCATCACCCGCAATGGGGTTGCCATGCCCTGGTTTCTCAGCCGATTCGAAAGATCGGCCATGTAACGGGAGACCGAGGGGGCAATGTAGGAATCCATCACTGTGGAAGCGGTTCGTTCGTATTCCCGCCACTCGGTCGCCACCTGATGGGAGAGGGATAGAGATACTCCGGGCGCCATCTCGCTGAGGACGGCGGCCGCGGCGAGTTCGTGGTCAGGGTTCTGGTAGGAGAACAGAAAGGCGATGGCCACGGACCGCACCCCTTCGCAGCGAATCCTTTCGGCCGCCCGCCGGAGATCGTCATGGTCCAAAGGCGCCAACTCATTGCCCTCGAAATCGAGCCTTCCCCCGATGGGGATGATGTCCCGACGGGGGATGAGAGGAGCGGGTTTGCGGTACCGGATGTTGTACATGTCGAGGCGGTTACCGCGGGCGATGTGGTACACGTCGCTGGCCCCGGCGGTGGCCAACAGGATCGCCCTTTCCCCTCGTCTCTGCAAGAAGGCGTTGAGTCCCACTGTGGAGCCATGGACAAATGATTCGACCTGCGCGGGGTCGTCCACCACCAGTCCCAAGGCATCCATCACCCCGGAAGCCAAGTCATCCCCCTTACTGGGCGCCTTGGCGGTGGTGTACCGGCGGCTACGGGGGTCGTACACCACCACATCGGTGAATGTTCCCCCTATATCGGTGGCGACCCGAAGCGCTAGGTTCGTTTCCAACAGGCCACTTTGTGTCGGAACTCCACTTCCACAAGCCTTTGCGGCATGTCGGCGCACACATCTTCGTCGATGGGGCACCTTCCGTACAGGGGGCATCCCGGGGCCCGGTCGAGGGCGGAGGGCTGCTCACCCACCAGATAAACATGTTCGGTTTTGTGGGAAGGATCAGGACGGGGGGCTGCCTTGAGCAAAGCCTCTGTGTAGGGATGGCGGGGTGAAGCAAAGATCTGGGCGGCCGGTCCGGACTCGACCACTTTGCCCAGGTACATGACAGCCAGGTCATGGGCGATATAGCGGACCACGGTCAAGTCGTGGGAAATGAACATGTAGGAGATGTTCAGTTCCTCTTGGAGTGACTGGAGCAGAAGCAGTATCTGGGATTGAACCGACATGTCCAGCGAGGAGGTGGGCTCGTCCAGCACCACCAGGGCGGGGTTGGTGATCATCGCCCGGGCGATGCCCACTCGCTGGGCCTGCCCTCCTGAGAGTTCATGGGGGTAGCGTTGGGCGTGTTCGGGGCTGAGACCCACCCGCTCCAGCATGTTGGCCACCGGTTCGATGGCTTGCTGCATGCTCAGATTCTGGTGCAGCAGCAATGGCTCGGCCACGGTCCGTCCCACGGTCTGCCAGGGTGAAAGCGAGTCGTAGGGATCCTGAAAGACGATCTGCATCCGAGCTCGCATGTCTTCCAACTTGGCGCCTTCCATCCCGGTGATGTCGGTGTTCTCCAAGAGCACCGTTCCTTGGGTGGGTTCCAGGAGGCGCAGAATCAGGCGGGCCAGGGTGGTCTTCCCCGATCCCGACTCGCCGACCACTGCCAGGGTTCTGCCGGCAGGGATGGAGATGTTGACCTCGTCAACAGCCTTCAAATCGGCATGTTGGAAGCTGCCGGTCTTGATCTTGAAGATCTTGGTGAGATCTTGGACTTGAAGGGTGTCGACGGTACCGGTCATGGAGAAACCGTTTCGCCGACGACGGGATGATGGCAGAAGGCCAGCTGTCCCTCCATGCCAAACAGCGGGGGTTCTGTCTCGAAGCAGTCGGCTTCCGCCCGGAAACAGCGGGGGGCGAACGCGCAGGGGGCGAGGTCTTCACCCGGGTTGGGGACCCGTCCGGGGATTTCCTGGGGAGTGCCCCCTGAATCGAGAGAGGTGGCGATGGAGACCAGTTGATTGGCGTACGGATGAAGGGCTTGGCGATAAATTTCGGCGGTGGTGCCCAAGTTGATCACCCGGCCGGCGTACATAACCGCCACCCGATCACAGACATCGGCCACCACTCCCAGATCGTGGGTTATCAGCATCCCTGCCGCATTGTGTTCTGAAATCAAGTCACCTAACAGTCTTAGTATCTCGGCCTGAATGGTGACGTCTAGACCGGTGGTTGGTTCATCGGCGATGATCAGTTCGGGTTCCCCGGCCAAGGCAATGGCGATGCACACCCGCTGACACATCCCTCCCGATAATTCGTGTGGAAAGGACCGGTAAACCCGTTGCGGATCGGAGATCCGAACCGAGTGGAGCAGAGCGAGCGCCTCGTTCTTGGCTTCTCTGCGGCCCATGTTCCGCAGGCGACGAAGAGTGTCTGCGAGTTGGGTCCCAACCCGGAACACCGGGTTGAGACTTCCCCGGGGATGTTGGGGCACGAAACCGATTCTGTGCCCCCGCGCTTGCTGACGGGCTTTCGCGGGCGTGAAGTCCTGTCCATCTAGAGTGCAGTTCTGGAAGGAGACCGTCGCCCCGCTGGGTAGCAGATCGAGGATGGCGCGGGCGGTCATTGACTTTCCTGCCCCGGTTTCGCCAACCACACCCAGTATCTCGCCTTGTCTGACCTGCAAATCCACCCCCCGGAGAATGGGAAGGCCGCTGATTTCCACCTCGAGTCCGGTGATGTCCAAAAGCGCGCTCATCGCGATTTTCTCCGGGTGGGTTCCACCAGATCGGCGATCGATTCACCGATCAGGCTCAGGGAGAAGATCGTGATAGCGATGGCCATGCCGGGAAACACCGAGATCCACCAGCGACCGCCCACCACCATTTCTTGCACGCCCTCTGAAATCATCGCTCCCCATTCCGGTTCGGGAAGCGGCACTCCTAGGCCGATGAAGCCCAGAGCGGCGGTGAGTAGGATCGCCCAGCCGCAACTGATCGCCGCTTGGGTGGCCATTGTGCCGACCGTTCCCGGTGCGATGTAGCGAAGCATTATTTGACGCTTTGAATTGCCCACCGCCCGTCCCGCTTCCACATAGGAGTGCTCACGAATAGAGCGAACCTCGGCCCTCACCAACCGAACGAAGGTGGGAACGCCGACCACGCCAACCACCAAGATTAGGTTCCACACGCCTTCACCTAACGCCGACAGCACTCCCACTGCCAATACGAAAGCCGGGAAGGACTGAATGACATCAAGGCCTCTCATGGTGAGCGAGTCGGCACGCCCTCCCACATACCCGACGATCAGCCCGATGGGATGGCCAATAACAATGGAGAACGCCACCGCCGAAATGGCGATTACCAGGTCGTACCGGGTGGCATAGACGACCCGGGCGAAGATGTCAAAGCCCAACTTACCGGTACCGAACCAGTGCTCGGTGGAAGGAGACAGAAATTGGGTTCCGAAGTCAATTGCCAAGGGATCGTTGCGGGCGATCAGTGGCGCAAATATTGCTACTCCTATCATGCCGCCGAACAGAATCATCCCTACCACAAGACGGCTGTCTAGTCTTCTCTGGGCAGATCTGGCTGTCATTTCAACCTCACCCGCGGATCGACAATTGATTGGAGCAGGTCTACTACCAGAAACACCAGTAGATAGGTGAAAGCCGACAGGAGGACAACGCCTTGGATAGCGGCATGATCGGTCCTTTGCAGGGAGTTAAAGGCATACAGACCCACTCCCGGCCAAGAGAAGACTCTTTCGATTAGTACCGCTCCTCCGATCATGTACCCGGAGATTAGGCCGGTCATGGTTATGGCGCCCGGTAGGGAGTTGCGAAGAACGTACTTCAGGTATAGTGGAGCGCCACGTAGACCTGAGGCTCTTCCAAAAGCGATGTAGTCAGAGTTGAGTACGGACAGTGTGGCGTTGCGGGTGAGCCGCAGGATAGGGGCCATGGCCGGAAAGCCCAGGGACACCATTGGCAGGATGACGTGTGCCACCGCGTTTCGGAAGGTTTCCCACTGCCCCCTCACCAGGGAATCAAATATGTAGAAGCCGGTGGGGCCGTCAGGAGGGACTGCACCGAGATCCAAACGACCGACCGGTGGAGGCGCCCACCCCAGGAATACAAAGAAAATCATCACCAAAATAAGGGCCGCCCAAAAGTCGGGGATGGCTACCCCTAAGGTGGAGATGAACCTGCAGAATCTGTCGATCAGCTTACCCCTGCGTACTGCGGCCCACACCCCCAGTGGGAGCGCCACCACCAGGGCGAATATCAAGCCGGCGACCACGATCTCCACCGTAGCCGGGAGGCGATTACGAATGTCTTCAGCGACGGAGAATCCCGTGCGCGGTGATTCTCCCAGGTCACCTTGGGCCAGTCCCTGCATGTAAACCCAGTACTGGTGATAGAGAGGTTTGTCCAGCCCCAAACTAACTCGGATTGCTTCCACCTCACCCTCAGATGTCATCATTCCGGCGTATAACCGGGCCGGGTCTCCAGGCAATCCTCGCGATACCAGGAAAGCAAGCAAGGTGACCCCAATAAGAATCGGGATGAGGGCTACAACACGTCGTGCTATGTATGGGGCCATCAGCGTGGTCTGGCCCTGGAAAGGACAAGCCGCCGTACCAGAAGATCTGACACGGCGGCTTGTCCAGCTTTTCTCAAAGTACTACCGGATGATCAGGATGACTTGGTCACGTAGTAGTAACGGTTGATTTGGTCGGGTCGCCACATGAACCCCTGAATGGCTGTCGAGGAAGCCACGATCAGATGAGGTTCGGCCAGCCACACGGCGGGAGCGTCGACCAGCATCAAGGCCTGCACGTCGTGATAGAGCTGTGTCCTCGCCGGCTCGGCCGGACTCAAGAGCTTGGCAGCTTCCAACTTCTCGGTTACCACTGTGTTCTCATAGTTGCTCCGCATAGCGTAGGCATCCCGTTCCCAGAACAGTTCCATGTGGTACTGGGGCTCGTTCACCCACGAACCGGACCCGAAGTAGAACAGGAAGAAGTCCATCGGGTTGATCCTTGCTTCCATGGCGTCTGTCTTCGTGGGGTCCTCGTTGAACACGTTTTCTTGGAAGTCGCCTGAACTGAGCCTGACGATCTCGACGTCAATCCCAATCTGGGCGAGAGAAGCCTGCACCACAATAGCCAACTCGGGAGCGAAATCCAGTGTGCTGTCTATGTATAGCTGGGTGCTGAAACCATCAGGATATGCCGACGCAGCCAGCAACTCACGGGCTTTGTCCAAGTCGTAACTGTAGAACGAACCATCAGGATTGAAGGTCGGAGTGGTCGAGGGAATCGGCCCCGTGCCTCGGCTGGCGGCACCGAAATAAACGCCTTCCAGGATGTCGTCGTAGGGAAAGGAATAGGAGATCGCCTGGCGGACGCGCACATCGTCAAATGGGGGCCTGGTGGGGTTCATGTACATGACCGCCTGGTTGTTGCCTCCCACCGTGGTGACTTTCACGCCCTGAGCCACAAGCTCGGGAATAGCTGTGACAGGGACTGCCTCAGCGAAGTCGATCTCACCGGCGGCCAGCAGGGTGGCCTGCTGTGACTTGTCGGGAATCACCCGCAGGATGACCCGCTCCGCTTGGGCGGCCCCGAGGAAGTAGTCCTCGTTGCGCCTGAGCGTGACCTGAACACCTGGTTCTATGGATTCCAGATAGAAGGGCCCGGTGCCCGTGTCGGTGGTCTGCAGGAAGCCCCTCGCCCATGGGTCGTCGGTGGTGCCCTTCGTGCTTAGGATCCTGGAGTCGTAAACAGTGACGCCGGCGTTGGAGAGCACATGCAGGGGGAACGGGGTGGGGTAAAGGAAATCAAAGCGGATGGTGTAGTCGTCGATGACGGTGATCACATCATCAATGCTTTCTTCGTCACCGTAGTCATATAGGGCTATGACCGCATGATCGAACCAGCCGCCTACCCTGTCCTGGTGCAAGGCTGCTCTCCGGAAACTCCACTTCACGTCTGTGGCCGTCATCTCATTCCCGGAATGATTGAATTTCACGCCCTGACGCAGGGTGAAGGTCACCGAGGTGCACTCGTTGTCGAACTCCCAACTTTCTGCCAGCAATCCTTGGGGACGGGTGGAATCAGCAATCAGCACTCCGTCTGCGTTCTCGTCGAAGTGGAAGGTGATGAGCTGGTCATACATGTTTGCCGCCAACTCTGATCCCCGAGCTTCGAAGTTGAGTCTGGGGTCAATATTGGGGACATCGCCTGAGTAGGCCTTGATGATGGTCAACCCATCGACCGGCTCCACGCCTCGCGGAGGCGCAGCCTCCGATGGGGGAGCGCAGACTCCTGCGCCGCCGGCGAGGTCCTCGCCGGTCACCGCCGCGGTGGTGGTCACCTCATCCTCTTCTATGGGCATGGTGTCTTCGGTGGTGTCTTCGTCGTCCATGGTGTCGTCGTCCATGGCGGCGGTGGTGTCTTCGGTGGTGTCTTCGTCGTCCATGGTGTCGTCGTCCATGGCGGCGGTGGTGTCCGAGGTCCCAGCTGCGGCAGTGGTTACCGGCGTAGCGGGGGCGGTGTCGCCGTCATCCCCGCCACAGGCCGCGGCGATCAGCGCCAGAGCTAAGAACATGGTTATCCATACGCGAAATTTGTTCATCTTTCCTTCCTTTTCTTGGGGTTTGGTTTGATTCGGGTTGCTTGGTACGGCCATCAGTCGAGATAGCCTGCCAGGCCAGCCCGCCTTTATGAAGCCCTACCCGACGGTATCCTAACATGGCCTTGCCGACCGGGGGCATTCAGACGGGGGGTTAAGACCACGGTTGTTTCTGCCCATGCCTATAATTTCGGACAAGTTAAGGAATAGGTAGGTGCCTGGGCGGGCGCTGGGCATCTCGCAAAAGAATCGACGGTGTTTCATGGCAACTCACTCATCCAGACCGTTCTCTCGGTCGGTCGGATTGCTGGCCGGCATCTCCCTGCTGGTCAGCCTGTTTGCGATAGCCCCCCCTCCCATCAAAGCGGCCGACCCGGCGCCCGACTACCTGGCCACCTTCGAAGCCTGCCCCGAAGATGTCATCCCCGACGCCGACTTCTCCGATGTCTCGGCCCGCCATGACAACGCCGGTGACATCGACTGCATCGCCTACTACGGAATCACCAAGGGCACTTCAGCCACCACATATTCACCCGATGACCCGGTGATCCGCGAGCACATGGCACTCTTTCTGATCAGGCTGGCCAAACGGGTGGGGATACGGGTTCCCGCCCCCCGCAGCACCACTTCTTTTACGGATGTGGCCGATTTGTCACAAGGGTCCCGGGACGCCATCAGCCAGTTGGCTCTGTTAGGGATAACTCAAGGGGCGACCCTCACAACCTACGCCCCGGCCCGCCATGTCAGCCGTGGTGAGATGGCGCTGTTTCTCCAGCGGCTGATGGACCTCATGGATCCGCTAACAGACGGCTCAACTGAATACGGGTACATCCCCGATGATGTTGACGACAACATCAACAACGTCGATGTGGAGTCTCCGTTCAGGGACCTGGAGGATGAATCTGTCATGGTATTCGACGCCGTTACCCATCTTTATGAACTGGGGATAGCGAGCGGCTACTTGGGCTCCGACAGGTTCTACAGCCCGCGTGAGGATATGTCCCGAGCGGTTATGGCGGAGTTCATGGCCGCGATTCTGGATCACTCCAATCTGCGTCCCGCGGGGGTGGTGGTGCAATTGTCACCCACCTCCGGCTTGGACAACTTCGACATCGACATGATGATCTCGGTTCGAGACTCGAGCTTTGCTCCAGTTGAGGACCAGCCAGTGGATTGGTTCTACACCGACGATCCCGACGGCGGTCTGGACAGGGGTGAGTGTGACGAGGACTTCATTGAACCTAGTGATGCTGATTGCGTGTGGGACGAAGACGATGATGATGAAACCGATCAGGACGGGAACATCTTCAACGACAGGATCGAAGCTACGCCCGGAGAGACGATGACCTTCTACGCCTGGGTGGGTCGCACGGACGGAGACGAATTCGACGAGGACACGGTGAACTTTTCGAAGGCGGAGGCGCATTCGGCGAAGGGTGCCGACAGTATCAGCGTGACGTGGGACGACCGAGACATTCCCGCCAATGCGTTCAGAATGGATGACGAAATATACATTGTCGATCTTGATATCGATTCGATTGAGTTCACGATCCAGCTACTGGATGACGAGCAGCAGGCCTTGGAGAGGGTGTGGAGATAGAGGTTCAGGTCGACAGCGACGACATCTTGCTGTTCGCAAGTGAAGTGAATGACCGACGATGAACCAGCTCCGTCCTATGACCTGCTTCCAGACGATGATCAAGACGACGAGACGGTGGTTACCGATGCGATGGAGAGGCGGTGTTCGAACTCGACGCCCCTCGCCGGGATCACCGGCTCGACGTAGTTACTTTCGACCCCGATTGCCAGGATTGCGAGCCGGTGACGATCGAGATCGCCTGGACCGATGGACCACCCGTGCTGATGAGCGCCCGGCCCCAGTTCGACCTGTATGTCCGGAAGTCCAGCAGTTTCAGAGTCAGTATCCCGGTTGAGTATGGCCTGTACGACCAATACGGCGATTCTGTTTCCAGCACTGCGGACAGCCGTACCGGGAGGGAAGGGACGACCCTCAAAGGTCAATTGGCTTACGAGTTGTACAGTGTTGCAAACATTGACGGCAACGGAGCGGGAAGTAGTGACCACTGAAGGTCTGAAGCGTAACCTCGGGGGCTGACCCTCCCGAAACCATGACGTTCAGTCGTGGGCGATACACGAGCAGCGTATTGACTGCAGAAATACCCCAGCTAAAAACGACGAAGGGTTCTTGGTGGTGCTGAAGCCTAGCATCTTTAGTGACTCCAATGTGATACAGGTGATGACGGGTCTCTTGGACGACCCCTCGAAGTCAGGTATGCAGAGGATGAAGTGGTGGTGTGGATCGTCGAGGAAGCCACTGACGATGGAGACAAGCCGACAGCATGTGTTCTAACCGGTCCTGCAGACGTTGAATATCCCCCCGTAGCTGTCTATCCAGATCGAAACGAATTCCGTACTTGCTTTACTCTCTGGAGTTACGATCAGACCAACGACCGGTTCTTCGTCGGGGGTGAGGAGGTCGGTATCGGGGAGTTCGAGGAAAGCTTGGCTACCTTTGCTTCCCAGTCCGGTGCCTCTCTGGCTGATCTGACAATATCCTTATATTCCAGCCGCCGCTCGGGGCTCAGTGTTTTCAGACTTCCCTAACAGGTAATCTGAGGGACAGCTATGACTGTTGTTGACGGGGTCTGCCCCTTGATGACCGACCCCGACTCTTGGGACAGTTGGATCGAGGGAGAGGTGGATATCGCGGTGCCCACCGCGGCCAACTGGGAGACTCCTGCCGAGACCCAGGATTTGCTTGACCAGTGGGACCGGTGGTTGACCGAGGACGACCGCCTGATCGGAATCGATGAGCCTTCGGACTTCGACCAGTTCCCCGTGGCCGGGAAGCTGGGTGTGATCATCCACTTCCAGAACACCCTCCCGCTAGGCGACGACCTGGCTAACTACGAGCGGTTCTACCGCCAGGGCCTGCGGATGGTCCAGATCTGCTACAACCGGACCAACCTGGTGGGAGACGGGTGTCTGGAACCCGGTGATGGCCCCCTCACCTCGTTCGGCCGGGAGGTCATTGGGGAGATGAACCGTCTTGGTATGGTGGTGGATCTGTCCCACACCGGTCGGCGCACCACCATGGACGCCATGCGGGTCTCGTCCTCCCCTCCGGTCTTTTCGCACTCCAACCCACTGGCGCTCTGTGCCAATCGCCGCAATATAGACGACGAGCAGATCAGGGCGGTGGCGGACTTGGGCGGATTGGTGGGGGTCAACGCCTATCCGGCCTTCCTCAAACAGGGAGGCAAAGGCGCTACAGCGGCCGACCTGGTGGATCACATCGACTACCTGGTCGACCTGATCGGACCTCACCAGGTCGGGTTGGGGCTGGATTTCTGCGAAACCAGCCCGGCGGTCCATGCAGAGATGATCGCTTCAGGCGAGTGGAGCATCGAGGACTATCCCGACGATTCAGGCACTTATCCGATCGGTCTGGAGACACCTGCTCAGATTCCCAACATCACCAATGAGCTCATCAAACGGGGCTATCCCTGCGATGCCATGGCGGGCATTCTCGGTCATAACTGGATTGATCTATTCAAGAGGGTGTGGTCAGCTTAGAAGGGTGACGGCGGGAGGGACGCGGGTTGGACTCGGTACGATAAGTCCCTTCGCCAGTGCCGTGAGGTGTTTGTGGCAACTCGCTTCTCCATAAACTTGAATCGCTCAGTTGGGTTGCTGGCCGCTTCATCGTTGCTTATCAGCGCGTTAGTGATCTTCCCGACACCTCTCAAGGCCGCCGACCCGGCGCCCGACTATGGTGCCTCTTTGGAGGCTTGCCCGGAGAACATCATCCCCAGCACCGGGTTTGTCGATGTGTCTGCCGGCCACCCCAGCGCCGGCGACATCGATTGCATTGCTTACTACGGGATAACCAATGGCACCTCTGCCACTACATTTTCGCCGGACCGGCCGGTCATCCGCGAGCACATGGCGCTTTTATTGGTCCGATTTGCCAGGCTGGTGGGCATCAACCTCCCCCCGGCTGGAGAGACTCCCTTCGAAGACGTGGCGGATTTGAAGCCATTGTCCCGGGAGGCCATCAGCCAGATATACCAATTGGGGATTACGGTCGGCGCAAGCGCCACTACCTATGCGCCAGCCCGGAATGTCAGCCGCGGCGAGATGGCGCTCTTCTTGCAGCGGCTTATGGACCGAATGGTTCCAGTGGCAGACGGGCGACGGGCATTTGGATTCATACCCGATGATGTCAATGACAACGACGGAAACTTTGACGTTGCTTCTCCTTTCCAGGACCTGGAAAGGGTTTCCCACACCGTCAACGAAGCGGTGATCGAACTATACGAACTGGGGGTGGCGAGCGGATTGTCCAACGTTACGTATGGTCCGAACACAGACATGTCCCGGGCGGTGATGGCGGAGTTCATGGCGGCGATTCTGGACCATTCCAATCTGCGCCCAAGAGGCGTGCTGGTGCAGGTGACACCCACTGAGGGTGTGGAAGATTTCGAAATCGTGATGATGGTTTCCGTTCGCGACGACAGCTTCGCTCCTGTCGAGGATGGGGCGGTGGACTGGTTCTACACCGATGATCCCGGTGGCGGGCTGCAGAGAGACGGCACTTGTGATGAGGGGGTGATCCTGGGAAAGGGTGACTGCGTCTGGGACGATGACGAAGACGAGGTCACCGATCTGGATGGGAACGTTTTTACCTATTTTGATGCAACACCGGGTGCAACCATGAGCAGCTATGGCTGGGTCGGCCGCCGGGACGGAGAAGAATTCGATGACGACATTTCGGATTTCTCGATGGCCCAAGCAAAGTCTGAAAAGGATGCAGACAGCCTCTTTGTGAAGCACGACGTGCCTGCCAACGCTGCCCGGATAGGCGGTGACGGGGCATTCATAGTTGACCTGGATCGACGTTCATCTGTGGCATTCGCCATCCAACTCCTCGATGAAGATGGCACTCGCTTGGAGAGGGAGGGAGTGCCAATAGATATCGAAGTTGAGAGCCGCCGGATAAGGGTGGAAGCTGCGGATGTGACCGGTGGTCTGCCAGATCCCGGCTTTGTCAGCATGGGACGTAACACCAGTGAAGACACGCCGGTGCTAACGGACAGCACGGGCAAGGCCACGTTCAACTTGAGGGGTCCGACCAGTGACGAACGCTTGGACACGGTGACTTTCGAGGCAGATTGTTGCACAAAGCAAAGTCATCAGATTGCCTGGAGTGATGGTGGCTCCGTCTTAGTGGCCGCCCAGCCCGACTTCGAGTTGTACCAAGAGCGGGACGGCGACAGGATTGAATTCACCGTTGAATACGAGTTGCTCGACCAATACGGAGCGACCCTGCGGGGTACGGACTCTCGCTACACGGGAAGGTCCAATACTGACCTGTCTGCCACCCTGAGTTACCAGCTATACCATGCCCTGACTCCTTTTGGTGACGGTACTTACACAGTGGAAGCAACCCCCGGCGCTTCGGGGACCCCGAGCATCATTGTCAACCGGAGGGGCGTGACTGCCGATATTGAGATTGAAGTCCCCTCTGGTTTCAGGAATAGTTATGAGTTCCTTGTCAGCATCGATGCTGAGATTTTCAGTGACAGAGATAGGGACGACGCCTTGGACTCGAACGAGATCAGTTATGTGGATTCTCGTTTAATTGTCTGGATCGTGAAGGACGCCCAGGATGAGAAGGAACTTGAGGAACTCCGGAATCGCGAGTTCGCCACCACTCCGGGTCTAAGTCTTGAGGAAGTCGAGTTATACGCTCCCGGCCGAAAGTTCCGTACCTTCTTCACCTTGTGGAGTTATCACGCCAGCCACAAGTTCCAGGTGAACGAGGAGTTTGTCAAGGTCGAGACGTTCGAGGAAGTGTGGGAAGAGCAAGTTGACGGGATTGATGACTTGGGCATCGTGATATATGGCTCCGGGTTCAGCCTTATCGTGATCAAGTGAGTGACCTCGACAGTTGTGACCTTTCAAAGCTGATCCCTACGCCTGGGGCTTTGGCACGGGGGGTGGGTGGATAGTGCGACGCCAACCATGGCTGGTTGGGAAGTTCGTGGTTGTCTTAGCTGGGCACCGGGGGGTGAGACGGGGTACGATAGGCCCAGAGCCCTAAAGGAGAAGACCGTTGCGTAGAGTTCCTACCACAGCCGCAGCCGGCGCCGAATTGGTGCCGATGTTCAGAGACCATATGGAGTTGTGCGGGGTTGGCCCCGGACAAACTGTTATGGCTTTCACCAACACCCAGAGTAACCCGGCCTATGTGACCGCCCTGATGGGAGCGGTGGCGGTGCTGGATGGCGACTTTTTTCAGATCATGGTGGCCTCCGATGATTCCTGGATGAAATCGCGCACCATCGTCGACGCCTGGAAGGGGTCGGACTTGGTAGTGGGCTTTTTGGCCAGCATGGGATCGCACTGGATCTATTCCGACGCCCACAACGAGGCCTTGGAGGCCGGCGTTCGCAGCTTGATGATTGAAGAGCCCGAAGACCACTTGCGCCGCCTGTTTCCGATTCCCATTATTCGCAAGCGCGGCGAGGCGAGCGTGAAGTACATGGCGACGTCGGACATCATGCGGGTCTGGTCGGATGCCGGGACCGATCTGACAGTTCGTTACACGGGTCGTCCGCTCGGATCGCAGTACGGCTACACCGATGAGCCCGGACGGTGGGATCATTGGCCGTCGGGGCAGTGTGGCGTTGCGCCGCTGGAGGATTCAGCGGAAGGCACCTTGGTGGTAGACGCAGGTGACGCGCTGTTGCCGATGGGACGATACGTCAACGACCCGATCCGTATGGAGTTGCGGGAAGGAAGCGTCGTTTCCATCGATGGTGGCGCCGATGCCCGGCTTCTCAAGGACTTCTTCGAGCTTCCCAAGGACAAGCGGGCCTACGGTGTTTCCCACATTGGCTGGGGTTACGAGCACCGGGCCAACTGGAACGCGTTGGGGCTGCGCTTCTGGGAAGGTGGGGGAGTGATGGACACCGAAAGCTATTACGGCAACATGCTCATCGCCTTCGGTGCCAACTTTTTCCGCAAGCTTGGCGGTGAAAACCGGGTGAACTTCCACTATGACATCCCCACCCGCAACCACTCGATTGCCATCGGGGACACTCAGATCATCGATCGGGGTAAATTCGTGGTTCCCGGTTTCGAGCTGGAATAGTCGGGATCGGAAACCAACCATGCGGTTAAGAGACAAAGTAGCGATCGTCACTGGGTCCTCCCGTTCTATCGGGAGGGCCATCGCCCTCGGGTACGGGCGAGAAGGGGCGAAAGTAGTGGTCAACTATCACAGCGATGCGGAAGCTGCCCACTCGGCGGTGGCCGAAATCGAACAAATGGGCTCGGAGGCCATCGCGGTGAGAGCCGATACCTCCTCATCATCAGACGTGGCCGCTCTAATTGCGGCTGCCGTTGACAACTTCGGGCGGATAGACATATTGGTGAATAACGCCGGCATCCTGATCCGGACCCCTTTCCTCCAGATCGAGGAGTCAGAGTGGGATCGGATCCTGGCGGTGAACCTGAAAGGTTTTTTCCTGTGTTCGCAGGCCGCTGCCAAACAGATGGTCCGTCAGGGAGATGGCGGGGTGATCATCAACATGTCGTCGGCAGGAGACAAGATAGCTGGAAAGGACCTAACCCACTACTGCGTGGCCAAGGGAGGCGTACAGATGCTCACCCGCCAACTTGCGTTCGAGCTCGCTCAGTACGGAATCCGCACCAACGCCATCGGCCCCGGACTGATCGAGACCGACTTGAACCGATCTGACCTCTCCGAGCCGAGTTTTCGCAAATACCGATTGACCAGGATTCCCCTAGGCATCATCGGCGTACCCGAAGACATAGTCGGCGCCGCAGTATTCCTAGCCTGCGAAGACTCAAGAATGGCCACCGGCTCCACCATCTACCTCGACGGCGGCCAATCCATTTCTTAACCTTCAAGTAGAGAGTCATTCACGGCGACGCTAAGTCGCGAATTTCGGGGTGGGTGGTTTGTTTCCTGTTGGGTTCCCTCCCCCGCCGTCTCCTTGCCGTTGTTTTCGCGAGTTGTCCAGGTTTGGGTGGGTGTGCGTCCCGTGGGGATACGGGATGCTCCAAGGTCCTATCGGAGAGAAGCTTGGTTCCGAATCGGCAATCTCAGGCCCTTAATAGCGACTGAGCTTTTGGCCGGTTACTGTCGGCAATCGTCACCCGACCAACGCCACAGCCGAAAGCACTAACTACCCAAACGCGGCCAGGGACTACCGCTGGTCGCCTGGTCGGCCCAGGCAGAAACGATCCGCACTATCACTCGGGTGGCGCGGTGCATGTCCTCGGCATCCACCCACTCGTTGGGGCCATAGAAGTTTCCGGCCTTGGCGCCGAATCCCACCGTGGCGGCGTTCAGGCAGCGGATCGGAAAGCGGATGTCGCTGGCTACATGGGCCGGGTATACGGCGGGAGTGATTCCGGTTTCGGCGCCAATCGCGAGGGTGGTGGCTGTTACCAGAGGATGATCGGGAGGAATCTCGGCTGGGTTCGATTGGAGGCCGAACAATTGCGTGGAGAGCGCCCCCGCCCCTAGGGCGCATTGGTTCAGGCCCTCGTAGACTTCGGATACTGTCCCGTGGCGGAACCAGACGGACCCCTCTGCCACAGCATGCTCGGGCAGCGTGATCGGATTGATGCCTGCCGAAATCCAGTTCACCGAGCACAGCATCCCTTCCCGGTCTGCCCATCGGTCCACCTCGTCCAGGACTCGCCGCAGACGTGTAAAGGCGTTGACTCCCTGGCGGGGATCCTCGGAGTTGGGTGTGCGGATCTCCACCGGGTCGGGGCGCCTGCCCACCGTCTCGATGCGAAAGTTGAAAAAGCCGCGGGTGGCGATCTTGAAGTGGGTCATTCCCTGACCAGTCTCCGCCGGGTGACAGTAGATGGAGGTATCCACATTTCCTACCCGTGCAATGGTGGGAAGCGTCCCCAAACCGCCCCCCAGCTTGCTGTGCACAAGCCCTACCACCAGCCGCACTCCCGCCAGGTGAGGGAGCAGAGCCCGGGCGGCGGCCAGCACCGAAACCACCCCTGCCTTGTCGTCAGCGGCGCCCACGCCGTAGATCCGATTTCCCACCTCCGTCGCCCGGTAGGGATCGGTATCCCAGGCACCACGGGGATCGGGGGGCTCGGTATCGGTATGGGCAAACAAGAAAATGCCCGGACCTTCACCATATGATCCCAGCACGCTTACCAGCCGTCCCGGTTCGATGCTGGCCGGACTTGGGGGACACCACTCGGGGTGGCTTTCCAACTCTTCCACCCGGGGAACGACCAACTCCACCTCCATTCCCAACCCCTCCAGTTCTTTAGCGCACAATTCATGCACATCGGATGCCTCGGCGCGCACGCTAAGGCAGGAGACCAAAGAGGAGAGCATTCCTGTTTCGTAGCCGCGCAGGTTGTCGGCGGCCTCTAGGGCGGCGGTCAGGTCAAACGGCATTAAACCATCCTCCTGTTTTGCGTGATAGCCTTTGAGTTCGTGTCAAGCGTCGGTTCGTCGTCCGCAAGTGGAGTAACAGACATTTCTGTTTCACCCGATGCATTGATCGTTGGTCACTACGGATTCCAGAACCTCGGAGATGAAGCCATCCTAGCCGGGATGTTGAGGCTCCTTCGGCAGGTGTCGCCCGCAGGGCGCTGGGTGGTTGTGTCCGGGGACCCTGAGGACACCTTGGTCAGACACGGGGTTCTTGCTGTGGACCGGGCCGACATCCCGGCGGTGTTGTCCGCTGCCTATCGGTCCCGGATGGTGATAGTGGGGGGAGGGGGTCTCCTGTCCGACCAGTGGGGTTTCCGACCGGAGCATGTTCTTAGCCGAGAGGCGGGGGATATTCCCGGCTATCTGGGGCCTGCTTTCGCCGCCGCCGCCGTCGGGCGTCCGGTCCTGGTGTGGGGAGTGGGGGTGGGTCCCTTTCATAGCGGCAGATCCCGGCGCTGGGTGAAGGCATTGGCCGAGGTCTCCTCGGTATTCACGGTCCGGACCCAAGAGGACCAATCCGAACTGGAGTCGCTTGGCATTGTTGATTCCCAGGTGGTTGGGGACCCCGCTTGGCTGATCAAACCGGACGAATTGCCCGCGGATGTGAACGAGATGCTCTCGAGTGCGGTCCGACCACTAGTTGCAGTGGCTCCCCGATCATGGGGGCCTTCGGGGGTTCAGGCCAAGCGGGAGCAAGAGTTGGCCGAGGCCCTGGACATCTTCTGTGAGAAGAACGGTGGGTCAGTGGTTTTCGTCCCTATGCAAGAGTTGGGCTCCGGGGACTTCGACGACCGCCGTTGTTGTGACCGCATGAGTGAACAGATGACTGCCAATGTGTATGTCGTCCCACCCGGTCTCAACCCCGGTCAACTGCTCACGGTATTTGGGCGGTGCGATTTGGCCCTCAACATGCGATTGCACGGAACCATCCTGGCGGCGATGAACCGAACCCCTTCGGTGTCGGTTTCTTACGATCCCAAAGTGACCCGTATGGTCACCGAACTTGGCCTTGGCCGTTGGAGCCTTTCCGATGATGAGGGCTCCTGGGCCCGCTTGAATGAATCACTTGAAGAAGTCTGGAGGAATTGTCCCGACCTCTCTCATTTCATGTACGTTCAGGCGGAATCGATGCTGGGCAAGGCCCGTTCTTTCCGATCTTCGGTCGACAAGGCTATGGCCGGGGGGATGGACGAAACGCCATCCAGCGGTTTTCAGGCCATCCAAAAGGAGATTGCCCTAGCTCTCACCCGGAATCTTTCCGAAACGCAGACCAATTTGGATAACACCAAGGGAGACAATCTGGATCTTCGGAACCGCATCATCAGGAAAGAGGACGCACTCCGGTCTACTCAGGATGAATTGCAGTTGGCCCGTGAGGAGTTGCAACTGGCCCGTGAGGAAGTGCAGGCGGCATACGATCAGCACCAGTTTGCGGAGCGACGAGGCGATTTGCTCCAGTTGGAACTCGACGATCTACGTCAAACCCGCGCCATCCAAATGGTGACCAAATATTGGAGGGTCCGCAGCAAGCTCCGCCAGAAGGCCATGAGGCTGGCCGGGAAGCCGCAGAGCGAACATCCGTCTTCATCTGACGGTCCGCAGTCGCCGATTCCTGATGTGGTCACCGACCGGATTGCCGACAGCCGGGGAGTCGTGGTCTTTCTGCTCAACATCGACTGGTATGTCCATCTGTTTCAAAGACCACAGCAACTTGCCCAAGCCTTTGCCCGTCTGGGTTACACCGTGATCTTCGACAATTCCAACCAGGGAAAGCCCGGGTGGGAAGAGATCGAGCCCCGACTTTTCCTTTACAACGGTCCTCCCGAGGTTCTCCATCTCCTGCCCGATCCGCTGGTTTGGGCGCTCACCTACAACTGGGAACGCGCCGCCGACTTCCCGGAGGGAACCCGGACTCTCTACGACTGGATAGATGAACTTGATGTCTTCGACGGGTACGACCTGAATAAACTGCACGGACTTCATGACCTGGCTCTCTCGGGGGCTGCGATGACCTCGGCCAGCGCCCGGAGTCTGCTGGAAAAGGCAAGCGAACACCGCCCGGACACCATATATCTGCCCAACGCGGTGGAGTTCGAGCATTTCGCCAACTGGGAAGTATCCTCACCTGCTCATCCTGCCCTCCAACGCTTCCTCCAGGAAGGCCGGCCTATCGTCGGCTACTACGGCGCCATCGCCCGCTGGATGGATTACGACTTGCTGGCCGAGGTGGCCGAGAAGCGAAAAGACTGGAGCTTTCTGCTGATTGGACCCGCCTATGACCAGAGCGCTAAGAACCGCCCGGTGTTCACCCTGCCTAATGTGGAATGGGTCACCGCTCAGCCCTATCAGGACCTGCCCAGATGGCTTCAGTCCTTCGATGTGGCCATGATCCCGTTTGTGGTCAGCGAGATCACTGTGTCTACATCCCCGCTCAAGCTATTTGAATACTTCGCGGGAGGAAAACCGGTGGTGTGTAGCAAGATGCCGGAAGTTGTGGCTTTTCCGGAAGTGCATTCCTATTGTGATGCTGAGGGAATGTCAAAGGCGCTGGATCTGGCGCTGGCAGACTCCAAAGATCCCGAACTCCGCAACCGTCTGCGACGGCGCGGGGAAGAAAATTCCTGGCTCGCCAGAGCCCGGACAGTTGCCGAAAAAATAGAACAAGGAGGTTGAAGATGTGGCTGACCGATGCCAGGGTGGTGGATGTTGTCACCGGGGAGATCCGGGACGGGGTGAGTGTGGAGATCTCCGAAGGAAGGATCGGCTCTATCCAAAAACAGCCGGGCGCCGGGGAACGAATTAGCCTAGATGGGCGTTATTTGGTTCCCGGTCTGATCTCGGTGCATACTCATCTGTCGGTGGTCTATCCCTTTTCCGCCACCGACGAAAATGAGAATCCGGGGCTCACCGTGCTCCGCTCCTATCAGAGGGCGCAGGATGCCCTGCGGGCGGGAGTCACCACCATCCGCTGCGTGCATGAGTTGAATCAGGCGGACTTGCTGCTGGCAAAGGCGGCTCGGGCCGGCTGGGCTGATGTTCCCAGGATCGTGGGGGCCGGTCGGGCGATCTCCACTACCGGCGGTCATGGCGATGGGATTGGCAGCGTTATTGCCGACGGACCGGAGGCCTTCCGCGAGGCGGCCCTGGCTGAATTGGATTCGGGTTGTTCACACATCAAGGTGTTCATCACCGGGGGAATCGCCAATATGGGAGAGAAGTTTGACCATCCGGAGATGAGCCTGGCCGAGATGCAGGCGACGGTGGACGCCGCTTCCGATCGCGACACCTATGTGGTGGCTCATGCTGGATCCTCCCTGGCCATCAAGCGGGCCCTGGATGCCGGAATCCGCTCCTTCGAGCACGCTTACGACTTGGACGAGGAGACGGCTGGGAGGATGGCGGCAAAAGGAGTGTTCCTTACTCCCACCCTATGTGTCACCCGCTCACAAGAGTGGATGAGATGGAAGGGATTCGAAGAATTCCAGATCGAGACCTCTCTACAGGTAGGTCCCATGCACCTGGCCAGCATCCGCCGGGCGGTGGCGGCCGGGGTGACCATGGTGAACGGAACCGACTATCCCCCCGGTGATCCCATCGGGGGAACCTCGGTGGCGGTGCACGAGATGGGGCTTATGGAAGGCGCCGGTCTGCACCCGCAACTGGCGCTGGCGGGGGCCACTTCCAACGCCGCTCGGCTCTTGGGATTGGAGTCGGAAATCGGTACCGTTGAGGAGGGTAAAGTTGCTGATCTGGTCGCCGTTGAAGAAAACCCGTTGTCGGATGTGGCGGCGATGAGAGATATCTCCTTCGTTATGCAGTCCGGCCGGGTGGTGCGGGACGACCGACCGGCCCCCTGACCGCTACGCCCCCCAGAAATGAGCATGACTAAACGCAAATACCGCTTGGCGGTGGACATCGGTGGAACTTTCGTCGACGCCATCGCCTATGACGAGCAGAGCGGGAAGATCACGGTGCGAAAGGCTCCCACCACCCCCGCCGCTCCAGCCGACGGAGTGATCACCGCTACCCGGGCAACCAACGCCTCCCTCGAACAGGCCTCGGTTTACACCCACGGCACCACCTTGGGGGTCAACGCCATCCTGGAACGCAAGGGGGCGGTGACCGGCATCATCACCAATGCCGGTTTTCGGGACATCTTCGAGATAGCCCGGGGAGATCTGCCCAGTGGTTCAATGTACGACTTCCAGTACCGTCGCCCGCAACTGTTGGTGCGCCGCCGTCACACGGTGGGGGTGCCCGGGCGTGTCGATCACCGTGGCAAGGTGGTGGAGGAACTCGACCAGGAAGCGGTGATCGAGGCGGGGCGTCTTCTGTCCGAGCGGGGAGTGGAGTCGGTGGCGGTTTGCTTCCTCCATTCCTATGCCAACACCGAACACGAAGAGACTGCCAAGAGCATCCTGACCAAGGCGTTTCCCAACCTTTCGGTGTCCGTCTCGGTCGATCTGGTAAGGGAATATCACGAATATGAGCGGACTTCCACCGCGGTCGCCGATGCCTATATCCGGCCTATTTTGGGTCGATATCTCACCGATTTGGAAGACCGGTTGCGTGAGGGGGGCTTCGACGGCTCCTTCTTGATAATGCGTTCGGCGGGCGGGGCGATGACTTCGGAGATAGCCCGGGTGTCACCCCTGCTCACCGTTTTTTCCGGTCCGGCCGGTGGCATCGCCGGGACGATCAGCTTGGGAGAGGCCACCGGACGCTCCGCTCTCATCTCCTTTGATGTGGGAGGAACTAGTCTGGATGCCTGCGTGATCGTGGATGGGGTGCCCACCGAGGTCTATGAAGCAGAGATCGAGAGTCTTCCGATCCGTATCCCGGTGTTCGACATCCGCACTATCGGCGCGGGAGGTGGATCTATCGCCTGGATGGACAAGGGGCTCCTTCGAGTAGGCCCCCACAGCGCCGGCGCCGATCCCGGACCGATCTGCTACGGCCGGGGCAACACCGAGCCGACTGTCACCGACGCTTCCTTGTGTCTGGGGTACTTGGCGGCAGACGAGTTCCTGGGAGGAGAGATGAGTCTCGACCTGGACGCGGCGGTGCGTGGCGTCACCGAGAAACTGGCCGAACCGCTGGGCATGTCCACCGGGCGAGCCGCTGCCTCGGTCTTCGACGTGCTGCTAGCCCGCACCGTCGGCGCCATCCGCGAAATCACCGTGGAGAGAGGTCTGGATCCCAGAGAGTTTGCGCTGGTGGCATTCGGAGGCGCCGGGCCGATGCTGGCGCCCCTTCTGGCCAGGGAGATGGAACTGCCCGAAGTGGTGGTTCCCGCCGCTCCGGCGGTGTTCTCCGCTTGGGGGATGCTGATGTCCGACTTGGAGTACGACTTGGGGCAGACGGTGCTGACCATGCTGGATGACGCTGCTCTGGCCCAGATGGATAGTTTATTCGTTCAACTGGAGGCCGAGGCAGATCGAGTGCTTGCCACGCAGTCGGTGCCGCCCGAGATGAGGATGTTGCTCAGGAGATTGGATCTGCGTTACAACGGTCAGGAGCACACGTTGTCGGTCGACTTGGAAGAGACACACGACACCCAATCCGTAGCCGCCAAATTTCATGACAAACACTTGGAGCGCTACGGCCACAAACTGAAAGAGGAAATCCAGATCCTGACCGCCCGGGTCAGGGCAATCGGACTCTTGGAGAAGCCCTCCGGCCACCTTGACACCGGCAATGCCTCCCGGGGTGACGGGGTGGTCAGTCGCGTCGGGGAGCGTTTTGCCTTCGACTTCGCTACCCGGGAGCGCCGCCTGTTTTCCATCTACGAGCGCCGTCTCCTTCAACCGGAAGTGGAGATTGAGGGTCCGGCCATTATTCGTGAACCCACTTCCGTGACGATTATCCATAGCGACCAAACGGCGGTTCCCGACCACTTGGGGAACCTGGTGGTGAGGTGAGTACCGGTCCCACCCTGGACGGTGCCACCGTGGAGGTGATCCGTCACTATCTCAACTCGACGGCTGAACAGATGCGCCGCACCCTGGTGAGAACCGCTTTTAACCCGGTTATCTATGAGGTGCTGGATTTCGGTATCTCCATTTATGACCGGCACCGTCGGCTGATATCGGAGTCGTCGGGAATACTCTCTTTCCTGGGCGCCAACGACTTCGCCATTCACAAGGGCATTGAAAAGGTGGGCATTGAGAACCTCCACCCAGGCGATGTGGTGATAATCAATTATCCCTATTGGAGCGGCGCCCACGCCGCCGATGCCATGATGTTCACCGCGGTGTTCTGTGAGGGGAGCGATCTCCCCGATGCCTATGTGGCGGTGCGGGCGCATTGGATGGATTTAGGCGCCAAGGACCCCGGTTATGTGCTGGACTCCACCTCCATACATCAGGAGGGTTTGATCCTGCCGGGCGTGAAGTTGATCAATCGGGGAGAGGTCGATCCTCAGATCATGGCCATCCTGCAATACAACTCCCGGATGCCCGAGACCATCATGGGGGACTTCAACGCTCAGATCTCCGCCATGCGGGTCGGGGAGCGACGTCTTCACCAGATTTGGGAGAAGTTCGGGCTGGCCAATGTGGACACGGCGATCGATCTGATAGTCGAGCATGGCGCGCAGACCGCCCGGGAGGCGGTGCAGGCCATGCCCGATGGACAATGGTCGGCCTTCGACTGGTTGGATGATGACGGGGTCTCCCATGATTTGATCAGGATGGCGGTTACGGTCACTATCGATGGGGAGAAGTTCACGGTGGACTATGGGGACTCCGATGACGGGGTGCCCGGGCCGGTGAACATGCCGTTCGGGAGTACGTTGAGTCAGGCCAAGAACGTTTTCAAGTCCCTCAGCACTCCCAACACTCCTGCCAACCATGGCCACTATGAACCTTTAACGGTGATCTGTCCGCCCGGGAATCTGTTCCATGCCGTGTATCCGGCCGCCACCTACACTCTCTGGACGGCAATGGTGTCCTTCGAGTTGATCAACAAAGCACTGGCCCAGGGGATGGACCATATTGCCGCATCTTCCGGTTCCGACGAACCGGGATTCATGTCGGTGGGAACCCATCCCGACACTGGGGAGATGTACTCGGTCAGCAACAACGAGGGGATCGGCTGGGGGGGCACCCCGACTCACGATGGCTCTAACGCTCTGCAGCATCTTTCCACCACCTCGGTCAGAAACACCTCCCTGGAAGTCTTGGAACACAAGTCGCCCATCTTTCATGAGCGGCTGGAGTTGCGGCAGGATTCGGGCGGGGCCGGCAGGTGGCGGGGAGGGTTGGGTGTGTGCCGTGAGGTGAAGTGGCTTGCCACAGGCGAACTGCTTTCTATGAAGAAGAAGACCAAGACCAAGCCATGGGCGCTTCGGGGTGGGCACGAGCCGGAGACCACCAATACCATGATCGTGTGGCCGGACACCGACCGGGCCCATCGGGCGCGGATGGAGAGATTCACCATGCAGCGTGGAGAGGGGTTCCGCAACTTCTCAGCGGGTGGGGGAGGGTGGGGTGATCCTTTGGATCGTCCCATCGAGTTGGTGTGGGAAGACGTTCTGGACGAATATGTGTCAGTGGAACAGGCGGAAAGAGTGTATGGCGTCAAGGTGAAGGCGGACGGAACCGCCATGCCTACCGAGGCGCGATTGGATCGCTTGTCCCCCTGATCCCCCGAGGCGATGAGATGAGTACCGGTCCTACCCTGGATGGCGCCACCGTGGAGGTGATCCGTCACTATCTCAACTCGACGGCTGAACAGATGCGCCGCACCCTGGTGAGAACTGCTTTCAACCCGGTCATCTATGAGGTGCTGGACTTCGGTATCTCCATGTACGACCGCAACCGTCGGCTGATATCAGAGTCGTCGGGCATACTTTCTTTCTTGGGCGCCAACGATTATGCCATCCACAAGGGCGTTGAGAAGGTGGGAGTAGAGAACCTTCATCCAGGCGATGTGGTGATGATCAACTATCCCTATTGGAGCGGTGCTCATGTCTCCGACGCCATGTTGTTTACGCCGGTGTTCTGTAGGGGCAGCGAACTCCCCGACGCCTATCTGGCGGTGAGGGCGCATTGGATGGATTTGGGCGCCAAGGACCCCGGCTATGTGCTGGATTCCACCTCCATGCATCAGGAGGGTCTGATCTTTGCGGGAATAAAACTGATCAACCGGGGAGAGGTCGATCCCCAGATCATGGACATCCTCCGATACAACTCCCGGATGCCCGACACCATCATCGGGGATTTCAACGCTCAGATTTCCGCCATTCGGGTGGGGGAGCGCCGTCTTCACCAGATTTGGGAAAAGTTCGGGCTGGCCAAAGTGGACACCGCCATCGATCGCATTGTCGAGCACGGCGCGCAGACCGCCTCCGAAGCTGTGCGGGCCATGCCCGACGGTCAATGGTCGGCCTTCGACTGGCTGGATGATGACGGGATCTCCCACGACCTGATAAGAATGGCGGTTACGGTCACCATCGAAGGAGACAAGTTCACGGTTGACTACCGCGACTCCGACGGGGCGGTGCCCGGGCCGGTAAACATGCCCTTCGGGAAGACCTTGAGCCTGGCGAAGACGGTGTTCAAGTCCCTCACCACCCCCGATACTCCTGCCAACCACGGCCACTATGCACCGCTGACGGTATCCTGCCCGCCGGGCAACCTGTTTCACGCCGTATACCCAGCGGCCACCTTCACCCTCTGGACCGGTATGGCGGCCTTCGAGTTGATCAATAAGGCCCTGGCGCAAGGGATGGCTCAGATCCATGCCTCTTCCGGCTCCGACGAGCCGGGATTCATGGCCGTGGGGACCCATCCCGACACCGAAGACATGTACGCGGTCAGCAACAACGAGGGAATCGGATGGGGAGCCACACCGAATCACGACGGTGCCAACGCCCTGCAGCATCCCTCCACCAGCGCGGTCCGAAACACATCGATGGAGGTCTTGGAGCACAAGTCTCCGATCTTTCACCAGCGATTGGAGTTGCGTCAGGATTCGGGCGGGGCGGGCAGATGGAGGGGTGGCCTGGGAATCTGCCGGGAGGTGAAGTTCCTTGCCACCGGCGAGATGCTGTCGATGAAGAAGAAGACCAAGACCAAGCCGTGGGCGTTGCGGGGTGGGCATGAGCCGGAGACCAATGCCATGATCGTGTGGCCGGACACCGAACGCGCTCACCGGGCGCGGATGGAAAGATTCACCATGCAGCCGGGAGAGGGGTTCCGTAACCTTTCAGCGGGTGGGGGAGGATGGGGTGATCCTCTGGATCGTCCCATCGAGTTGGTGCGAGAGGACGTTCTGGACGAATATGTGTCGGTGGAACAGGCGGAAAGAGTGTATGGGGTCAAGTTGGAGGAGGATGGGACCGCCACCGCTACCGGGGCGCGTCTGGATCGCCCGCTGTCCTGAATCCGGCGGCGAATGAGATGAATGCCGGTCCCACTCTGGATGGCGCCACCGTGGAGGTGATCCGTCACTATCTCAACTCCACGGCTGAGCAGATGCGCCGAACCCTGGTGAGGACCGCTTTCAACCCGGTCATCTATGAGGTGCTGGATTTTGGTATCTCCATGTACGACCGGAACCATCGGCTGATCGCCGAGTCGTCGGGGCTCCTTTCCTTCCTGGGCGCCAACGACTACGCAATTGTCAAGGGTGTGGAGAGAGTGGGTGTTGAAAACCTTCATCCCGGTGACGTGGTAATCCTCAACTATCCCTATTGGAGCGGCGCCCACGCTGCCGACGCCATGATGTTCGCTCCGGTGTTCTGCGAGGGCAGTGAGGCGCCCGATGCTTATCTGGCGGTGCGGGCCCATTGGATGGATTTGGGCGCCAAGGATCCCGGTTATGTGTTGGATTCCACTTCCGTACATCAGGAGGGGCTGATCCTCCCGGCGGTTAAGCTGGTCCGGCGGGGAGAGGTCGACCCGCAGATGATGGCCATCCTGCGATACAACTCCAGGTTGCCGGTGAATATCACCGGCGACTTCAATGCCCAGGTCGCCTGTCTACGGGTGGGGGAGCGGCGGCTTCATCAGATTTGGGAGAAGTTCGGCTTGAGCGCTGTTGATGAGGCGGTCGATCTGATCATCGAGCACGGGGCTGAGACGGCCCGGGAGGCGGTGCGAGCCATGCCCGATGGGAAGTGGTCGGCCTATGACTGGTTGGATGATGACGGGGTCTCCCATGACTTGATCAGGATGGCGGTGACGGTCACAATTGAAGGGGAGAGGTTCACGGTGGACTATGGTGACTCCGACGGAGCGGTTCCCGGGCCGGTGAACATGCCGTTTGGGAGTACGGTGAGCCTGGCTAAGAATGTCTTCAAGTCTCTCACCACCCCCGACGCTCCTGCCAACCATGGCCATTACCAACCGCTTCGGGTGATCTGTCCCCCCGGGAATCTTTTCCATGCCGTCTACCCATCCGCTACCTACACTCTTTGGACGGGTATGGCGGGCTTTGAGTTGATAAACAAGGCGCTGGCCCAGGGTATGGATCAGATTGCGGCATCTTCCGGTTCCGACCTGCCGGGATTCATGGCGGTGGGGACGCATCCCGACACCGACGAGATGTTCTTGGTTAGCAACAACGAGGGGATTGGCTGGGGTGCCACTCCCAACTACGACGGGGCCAATGCCCTGCAGCATCTTTCCACCACTGCGGTCAGGAACACCTCGATGGAGGTATTGGAGCACCGCTCGCCCATCTTTCATGAACGGTTGGAACTGCGTCAGGACTCGGGTGGGGCCGGCAGGTGGCGGGGGGGTCTGGGAGTCTGTAGGCAGGTTAGGTTCCTCGCCACTGGCGAGGTGCTGTCGATGAAGAAGAAGACCAAGACCAAGCCGTGGGGGTTGCGGGGTGGACATGAGCCGGAGACCAATGCCATGATCGTGTGGCCCGAGACGGACCGGGTTCACCGGGCGCGGATGGAGAGATTCAGCATGCATCCCGGCGATCGGTTCCGTAACCTCTCAGGGGGTGGAGGAGGGTGGGGTGATCCTCTGGACCGCCCCGTAGAGTTGGTGCGAGAGGACGTTCTGGACGAATATGTGTCCCTGGAGCAGGCGGAAAAAGCGTATGGAGTCAAGGTTTGGACGGACGGAACCGTCACCCCTACCCAGGCGCGTTTGGACCGCCTGCCGTTTTGAAGGCCTAAGCCGATGACTGCCGAATCCATCCTCATCAGCGGCGCCAGGGAGAACAACCTCAAAGACGTCACGGTCGAGCTTCCCCGAGATGCGTTCATCGTATTTACCGGGTTGTCGGGATCGGGCAAGTCCAGCCTGGCTTTTGACACCGTCTACGCCGAGGGGCAGCGTCGCTATGTGGAGTCTCTGTCGGCCTATGCGCGTCAGTTCCTGGGACAGATGGACAAACCGGACGTGGACTTCATCGAAGGACTCTCTCCGGCGATTTCCATAGATCAGAAGACCTCCAGCCGCAATCCTCGTTCCACAGTGGGCACCGTGACCGAGATCCACGACTACTTGCGGCTTCTGTTCGCCCGGATCGGGATTCCCCACTGCCCCAACGACGGCGAGGTGGTGAAGCGCCAGACCCCCCAACAGATCGTGGACCGCATTTTGGAGTTGGAAGAAGGCATCCGGTTCATGGTGCTGGCCCCGGTGGTGGAGGGCCGAAAGGGCGAATACCAGGCGCTTTTCAAGGATCTCATCCGTCAGGGATACAGTCGGGCGCGGGTGGACGGGGAGATTCGCTCTTTCGACGAGGAAATCAAATTGGATCGTTATTATCAGCACACCATCGAGGTGGTGGTGGACCGGCTGGTGAGACGGGAGGGGATGCAAGAGCGTCTCACCCAGTCGATGGAGACCGCCTTGGCGCTGGCTGAAGGCAAGGCGATGGTGGATGTCATTGACGGACCCACTCTCACATTCAGTCAGCATCTGGCCTGCGATCGCTGCGGCTTTTCTTTCTCCGAACTTGCCCCTCGGAATTTCTCTTTCAACAGCCCTTACGGAGCCTGTTCGACTTGCGCGGGGATCGGGGCCCGCTATCAGGTGGCGGAGGATCTGGTGGTGCCAAACGATCGGCTGAGTGTGGCGGAAGGGGCCATCGCCCCGTGGGCCTATCAGTTCAGCGGCTACTACAGCCGACTTCTGGACGCCCTTTCCCAGAACATGGGGTTCAGTTTGCACGATCCTTGGCGACAGTTGCCTGAATCGGTGCGAGAGGAGATCCTCTATGGCAACTCTAAACGGGAGCTTCGGGTGAGCTACCGCAACCGCCGGGGGAGGCGCCGGGTGTGGACCACCAAGTATGAGGGGGCGATTCCCCAGTTGGAGCGGCGGCATCGGGAAACCGGTTCGGACTCCGCCCGGGATTCCTACCGCCAATACATGTGGCAAGTCCCCTGTGATGAATGTGGCGGAGCCCGGCTGGGGGAGGTGCCCCGGGCAGTTACGGTGGGGGGCGCCACCATCCAGCATCTGTCGAATCTCTCCCTGGGCGAGGTGCTCGACTTCGTGGACGATTTGCGGTTGACCGACCGAGAGACCACCATCGCCGAACGGGTGCTCAAGGAGATCCGCGCCCGTATCTCCTTCCTCCTGGATGTGGGGCTCGGTTATCTCACTCTGGGAAGGTCGGCGGTTACCTTGGCGGGGGGAGAAGCCCAGCGGATCAGGCTCGCCACTCAGATCGGCTCTGGTCTGGTAGGAGTGCTGTATATCCTGGACGAGCCGTCCATTGGCCTGCACCAGCGTGATAACGCACGGCTGATCGAGACCCTCACCCGGTTGCGCGACCTGGGCAACACCCTGCTGGTAGTGGAGCATGACGAGGAGACCATTCGCGCGGCCGACCATGTGGTGGACATTGGCCCGGGAGCGGGCGAGCACGGAGGAAGGATCGTGGCGGAGGGAACGGTGGAGACGATCTGCCGGGAACGATCCTCCATCACCGGCGACTATCTGTCGGGCCGGCGGGCTATTCCGGTTCCCGGCGCCCGTAGGAAGGGCAACGGCAAACACATCCGGATACTGGGGGCCGCGGCACACAACCTCGTCAACCTGGATGTGGATTTCCCCCTGGGCAAGCTGATTTGTGTGACCGGCGTCTCGGGCAGTGGGAAGTCCACGCTGGTGGAGGAGATCCTTTACAAGGCGCTTCTTCGTTCCATCTACCGTTCCCGGGTGCTGCCCGGCCGCCACCGGGAGATTGAGGGCATCGAGCATGTGGACAAGGTCATCAACATCGACCAATCGCCGATTGGTCGAACTCCCCGCTCCAACCCGGCCACCTATACCAAGGTCTTCGACCACATCCGCGTGTTGTTCTCCAAGATTCCCGAATCTCAGGTCAGGGGATACAAACCGGGGAGGTTCTCATTCAATGTCGCGGGAGGGCGCTGCGAGGAGTGCCGGGGGGATGGAACCATCAAGATCGAGATGCACTTTTTGCCCGATGTCTATGTCCCTTGCGAGCAGTGCGGGGGGCGCAGATACAACCGGGAGACCCTACAGGTCCTGTGGAAGGGCCAGAGCATCGCCGATGTTCTGGAGATGTCCGTTTCCCGGGCGTTGGAGCACTTTGCCCACCTTCCCACCATCGCCCGCACCCTGGAGACCCTCAGCGATGTGGGATTGGGGTACATCCGCCTCGGCCAGGCCGCCACCACTCTCTCGGGAGGGGAGGCGCAGCGGGTCAAGTTGGCTTCGGAGTTGCGTAAGCGCTCCACCGGACGCACCATCTATATCCTTGATGAGCCCACCACCGGGCTGCACTTTGAGGATGTACGGTGCCTGTTGGGGGTGCTTCACCGTCTGGTGGATGGCGGTAACACGGTGGTGGTGATCGAACACAATCTGGATGTCATTAAGTCTGCCGATCACCTGATCGACCTGGGTCCGGAAGGTGGTAACGCGGGAGGGCGGATAGTGGCCACCGGCTCTCCCGAGGAAGTGGCCGCCAACCGGGCGAGTCATACCGGTCGCTATTTGGAGCAGATGCTGGCCGCCTATCTCGACCGCACTGGGTAGCCTGGGACAAGGGATGGACCGTCCCCCCTCCGCTGAGATTCCCGACGCTCCGGGCGCCTACCTTTTTCGGGACGGTGACGGGCGGGTCATCTATGTCGGCAAAGCCAAGTCGCTCCGCAAGCGGGTGGCCTCCTACTTCGGGCGGGAATTGCAATTGCGCACCTCGGCGATGGTGAAATCGGCGCGGGATGTGGAGTGGATCGTCGCCTCTTCGGAGGTGGAGGCGATCATGTTGGAGTATTCTCTGATCAAAGCGCATCGGCCCCGTTTCAACATCCGGCTGCGGGATGACAAGAGTTATCCCTATCTGGCTATCACCCTTTCGGATCAGTGGCCTCGTGCCCATGTGATGAGGGGACGCCGACGCAAGGGGACGGCTTACTACGGTCCATATGCTCACACTTACGCCATTCGCAAGACGCTCGATCTGGTGTTACGCACCTTTCCGGTTCGCACCTGCTCGGACTCCTTGTTCCGTCGGCAACAGCTCCAGGGCCGTCCCTGTCTGCTCTTTCACATCGAAAAGTGCTCGGGGCCGTGCGTGGGCGAGGTCTCCGAGGAGGATTATCAGGAGGCGGTGAACGGCCTTGCCGGGTTTCTCCAGGGTGATGTGGATCAGGTGGTGGAGGAAATCACCACCCGAATGCACCAATCATCGGAGGCCCTGGAATATGAGTCCGCCGCCCGTTACCGTGACCGGCTGGCCGATTTGGAGAAGGCCTTGGCCCGCCAGGAGATGGTCACCGACCGCCGCGAGGATTTTGACCTGATTGCCGGGCACGGCGACGAGTTGGAGACTGCTATCTGGGTGCTGTTTGTTCGCCGAGGGCGGGTGGTGGGTCAACTGGGATCGGTGGTGGACCGCGTGGAGGAGGTGAACGAGCGGGAATTGGCCGGATCGATCCTCCGAGAACTCTACGGGGATCGTGTGCCCGCACCGCTGGTGATGATCGGCGATCTACCACCCGACCCCGAGACCTTCAGAGCATGGCTGGTGGAACGGCGGGGAGGTCCAGTGGAATTGCGGGTGCCCCAGAGGGGCGCCAAACGTCGGCTGATGGAAACGGCCGTGGCCAACGCCCGAGAGAAGTTCGGAAGGCACCGCCTGCGGCGCCAGTCCGATCACAACGCCCGCGCCCGGGGGCTTCGCAGTCTTCAGGAGGTGCTGGGGTTGCCGGAACCCCCGTTGCGGATCGAGGCTTTCGACGTCTCAACCCTGATGGGAACCCACACCGTCGCGTCCATGGTGGTGGTGGAAGACGGCTTGCCGCGCAAGTCGGAATACCGGCGCTTCAAGATCCGAAAGGTGCGGGGACAGGACGACTTCGCTTCCATGGAAGAAGCGATCCGCCGCAGGTTCACCGCCTATCTGGCCGATCGCAAACTCCCCGCCCAGGAGCACAGCCGCTTTCGCTATCCGCCTTCCCTGGTGGTGATCGACGGGGGCATCGGGCAACTGGGAAGGGCGGTGAGGGTGTTGGACGAACTGGGGTTGGACATCCCGGTGGTGGGGTTGGCCAAACGGATGGAAGAGGTCTACTTTCCCGACCTGGCCGAGCCTCTCCGCATCTCCCGCCGAGCGGAGGCACTCTACATACTGCAACGGATTCGTGACGAGGCTCACCGGTTTGCGGTGGAGTATCACCGTAAACTCCGCTCCAAGGGGATGTTGGATTCATTGTTGGACGAAGCGCCGGGTATCGGCCCGGTCCGCAAGCGGGCGTTGCTGCGCAAATTCGGGTCGCTGCGACGCCTCCGGGAGGCGGAGGTGGCAGAGTTGGCCGAGGTGGTACCCGCCGCGGTGGCCGACGACCTGCATCTGCTGCTGCACGGGAAGTAGGAGCCAGTGGGCGGACCCCTTGCGTCCCCTTCGGAGCATCAGCCTGAAATGCTACTGATCACCGGTATGTCGGGCGCCGGTCGGGGATCGGTGGCCCGGATTCTGGAGGATCTCTCCTATCGGGTGATCGACAATCTTCCTCCGGTAATGGTCGTGGAAGTCGCATCCCGGGACAAGGGAGTTACTAAGACCGCCCCCCTGGCCATGGTGATACGGTCGTGGGAATCCCACCTCAGTCCCGAGGAAGTGATCGGCCGGGCGGTTGACCAACTGGGAGGACTCGGGATCAGCCCAGGGGTGGTCTTCCTTGACGCCGAAGATCGGGTGCTGATCCGCCGCTACGAGGAGACCCGGCGACCGCATCCCCAGGGTGGTGAATCTCTCCCGGCGGCAATCTCCGCCGAACGCCGACTCCTGTCGGGATTGAGGGCTGCGTCCGATCTGATTATCGACACTTCTGACTTCAACATTCACCAACTCCGGGAACGGGTGATCGCCCGATTCGGCGCGGAGGGGAAGGCCCGGGCCATGCAAATCTCGCTCATCTCCTTCGGGTATAAGAACGGGCTGCCACGCGACGCCGATGTGGTGTTCGATGTTCGGTTCCTGCCCAACCCGCATTGGAAACCGGAACTGCGACCCAAGACCGGAACCGATTCGGAGGTGGCCGCCTTTGTGCTCGATAACCCTGACACCACCGGCTTCTTGGAACGGGTGATGGAACTGCTGCTGTTCCTGGCGCCCCGCTACCGAGCCGAGGGCAAGTCCTATCTGACCATTGCCGTGGGATGCACTGGCGGGCGGCATCGATCGGTGGCGATCGCGGAGGAATTATGGCGTCGCCTGGCCCTCCACCGTGTCGAGGTCTCTGTCTTCCATCGGGATGTGGGCGCAGGATGAGTCGCCGCAGGCGCCAAATAGCAGTTTCTCCGTAGTGAACGACCCCTCGTGCCGATGAGAGTCGTGGCTGCAAATGTGAATCCCCATGACCCTGCTTGACCGATGCCCGAGTATCTGACCCTCGACAATGTCGAGGCCGGCGGACGCCGGGTACTGGTCCGCGCTGACCTAAACACACCGCTGGCCGATGGGGAGGTGGCCGACGACTTTCGCATCCGGGCCTCGCTGGGCGTGGTGGAAAGGCTTCGTTCCCAAGGGGCAGTGGTGGTGGTGTGCAGCCACCTGGGCCGCCCCAAGGGACCTGATCCTTGCTACAGCCTGGGCCCGGTGGCCCGGCGCATGGAGCAACTGGGCGGCTTTCCTGTTAGACACCTGCCGGTGGTGGCCGGACCGCAAGCCACCGAAGCAGTCCTCCAGGGACGACCAGGGGAGGTGTTTCTGCTGGAGAACACCCGATTCCATCCCGGAGAGACATCCAACGATCCGGGGCTGGGGGCTCAGTTGGCGGAGCTGGCCGATCTGTTCTGCCAGGATGCGTTCGGCTCTGTTCACCGCGCTCACGCTTCCACGGTGGGGGTGGCGGCGCAGGTGCGTTCGGTGGCCGGTCCGTTATTGGCTACTGAACTGGAGGCGATGGGCAGTCTGTTGAGAGATCCACCCCGCCCATTTGTGGTGATCATGGGCGGGGCCAAAGTCTCTGACAAGCTGGGGGTGCTCTCCACCTTGGTGAAGATGTGTGATGTGTTGGCGATAGGAGGCGCAATGGCCTTCACGGCGCTGCGGGCCGAGGGATATGCGATTGGAAAGAGCCTTGTTGAGAAAGAGATGGTGCCCTCTGTCGTCGAGTTGCTACGAGGACCTCAAGGCGGGAAGGTGCTACTCCCCGAAGACATGGTGGTAACCCGGAAATTCAGGGCCGATGCCAAACACCGGGTGACCGACGCCCGGACCATCGAAGATAATGAGATGGGCTTGGATATCGGTCCCGTCACCGCCCGGAGCATTGCGCAGGTGTGTAAAGGAGCGGGGAGTATCTTCTGGAACGGGCCGATGGGAGTCTTCGAGTGGGAAGCTTTCCGATCGGGAACCGACGTAGTGGCCCGAGCGGTGGCTTCCTCGGAAGCCTTCTCGGTGGTAGGTGGGGGAGACTCAGCTGCCGCTGTTCGGCTGCTGAGGTTGGAAAATCAGGTGTCCCATCTCTCTACTGGCGGCGGAGCGGGGTTGCGGCTGTTGAAGGGCACGCCCCTACCGGGTGTGGAGATCTTGAAGAAGTGGGTACCTTAGGAGCGCATATGACACGTAAAAGTTTGATTATGGGCAACTGGAAGATGAACCTCACTCATTTGGAGGCCATCGCGGTAGTTCAAAAGCTCTGGTATCGGCTGGATGCCGCCGACTTCGACCGTACCGAGGTGGTGATCGCTCCGCCGTTCACCTGCCTTCGCACTGTCCAGACCCTGATCATGGCCGACCGGATGCCCTTTGGGTTAGGCGCGCAGCATGTCCACTGGCAGAATGAGGGGGCTTTCACCGGCGAAGTATCGGCCAGCATGCTCGCCAAGCTGGATGTCGGCTATGTGATCGTCGGGCACTCGGAGCGGCGGGCAATGTTCGCCGAGACCGACGAACTGGTCAACAAACGGGTGCGGGCAGTTTTGGCGGCGGACATGACGCCGGTGGTGTGCGTAGGCGAGACTCTCTCCCAGCGGGAGGCCGGGGAGACCGACCGGGTGGTGACCACCCAGCTGCGCGGAGCGCTGCGGCGGCTTACCTCCGAGCAACGCCGGTCGATAACGGTGGCCTACGAACCGGTGTGGGCGATCGGCACCGGTCGACACGCCAGCGCCGGCAACGCCGACGAGGTGTGCAACCTGCTGCGGGACACGGTGACGGCCATGGGCGGCGTCGAAGCCGGCGAGCAAGTGAGGATTCTCTATGGGGGGTCGGTCAACCCCGGCAACGTGGCCGCATTCATGGCCAAGCGCCACATCGACGGCGCCTTGGTGGGGGGCGCCAGCCTCGATCCCGACACCTTCGCGGCCGTGGCCCGGTACTGGATGTAATACCGGTAACAAAACGCAGTGCCAGGCGCCATTTTACGGGGGCATTCGAGGTCATTTGCGCACATCTTGCAACGTCGGCTGGTTGTCGAGACGGGATTCCGGTAGCCTGACCTCGCATGTACAGAATGGTGTTACTTCGCCATGGGCAGTCGGAGTGGAATCTGTCCAATCAGTTCTCTGGGTGGACGAATGTTGACCTCACCCCTCAGGGCGAGGCGGAAGCCCGGTCGGCCGGGCGGCTAATGAAACAGGAGGGCCTGCGTTTCGAAGTGGTGCACACTTCGATGTTGCTCCGCTCCATCCGCACCGCCGAATTGGCGTTGGCCGAAATGGGGCTGGCCTGGCTTCCGGTGATGCGCCATTGGCGTCTCAACGAACGGCATTACGGGGCTCTACAGGGCTTGAACAAAAAACAGACCTCCCTTGAGCACGGCGCCGACCAGGTACACATCTGGCGGCGCAGCTACGACGTTCGACCTCCACCTGTGGCGCCGGACGACCCTCGCCATCCCCGTTTCGACTCCGCCTACGCCGACCTGGCGCCCGAATTGCTTCCCGCCACCGAGTGCCTGAAGGACGTGGTCGACCGTTTCCTTCCCTACTGGCACGACCGGATAGTCCCACAACTGCGCCGAGGGACGACACCCTTGGTGGTGGCGCATGGAAACAGCCTCCGAGCCCTTTTGAAGCACTTGGAAGACATCTCTGAAAAGGAGATCTCTGCATTGAATATCCCCACAGGGATCCCGCTGTTATATGAAGTGGACGCGGGCCTGCGGCCTGCCGGATCCAGGTATCTGGGCGATCCGGAAGCCGCCAAGGCCGCGGCGGCGGCAGTGGCTGCGCAAGCCGCGATAGAATAAGCGCTATGGCTATTTTGCAAGTGGTTGTGATCACGATTCATGTGCTGCTCTCTCTTGGTTTGATCGTGTTGATTCTCTTGCACTCCGGGCGAGGCGGCGGGCTCTCCGACGCATTCGGCGGTGGGATGAATTCTTCAGTGGGAGGATCCATTGTGGCCGAGCGCAATCTGAGTCGTCTCACCGTTATGACGGTCGTCGGGTTTGCGGTGACCACTGTCGCACTCATCTGGCTTCTGGCCTAGCGCCCAGACGGTCACACAACGGTGACGGAGAGCTTCACCGACTGGACCGTGCTCTTCAATCTGAGGGCGGGCCGGGGAAAGGTTTCTCCGCAGGTCCTTGAAGATACGTTGACCAGCCAGGGTATTACCGCCCGGGTGGAGTTGCCCCGATCGCCAGAATGGATGGCTGAGCGGGTGGTGGAGGTGGTGTCTTCCGAAGGTCGGGTGGCGGTGGCGGGTGGTGACGGCACCCTCAGCCTGGCGGTGAATGCCTTGTGTGCGGAGCAATGGTCAGAGCCTCCCCGAGTGGCCATGCTTCCCTGCGGGACTGCCTGCGATTTCATCCGAACCTTCGGGTTGTCCCGGCAGTTGAGCGAAGCCGCTTCCCGTCTAGGCTCCTCCGGCTGGTACGACATTGATGTCGGATGCCTGGAAGGCTCTTGGGGTCGGCGGTTTTTCGTCAATGTGGCCGAGGCCGGAGTGGGCGCCGCCGCGGCCGAGACCGCTGGCAAGCTTCCGGCCTGGGTGGGAGCGTCCCGCTATGGGTTGGCGTTCCTGGCCCGGTTGCCTGGGTTTCCCCGAGCCATGGTGACGGTCCAAGGTCGCCGACGCGCCATTTCTGCCGACGCCTTGGCGGTGATTGTGGCCAACGCCCAGTTCTTTGCTTGGAAATGGAACATAGCGCCCAAGGCCAACCTGGTGGACAACCGCTTGGATCTGCAGGTCATCACCGCCAGAAAGTACCAGTTGCCGATGGTGGTCCCCAAGATCATCAAAGGAATGCATCTGAAAGAGCCCTGGGTGCAGCGGAGGAGTTGGGAGAGCTTCGAGATAACCACCGATCCACCTTGGCCGGTGGAAGCTGACGGGGACTTGATCGGTTACACGCCGATGAAAGTATCCAGCATTCCGGCCGCCATTCGCTTCAAGATCTGAGCGCCCGGCAAGCCTGACAATCCTGCGGGGTGGGGGGAGGTCAAAAGATGCGGGTGACGGTGCGGCGCAGCGACCATGAGGCCACCGCGGCCAAGGCCATTCCCATCGCCACCAGTACTCCCACGCCAAGCGGCGGCGCCGATTGTGCTCTTCCCGAAGCATCTAACGCGTTGTGCTACAGATCAGAAAGCGGTGTCTTGATACTGTTGGTTTAGGGCGCCGCTATGACCGTAGCATCTTGGGACCTCTCAAATGCTGCAACGCATGAGTCAACTCGGGGAGGCTAGGGCAAGACAAGATCCTCAAGGGAGGGCCCTGTTGGGTAAATCAACCAGCACCTCTCTTCTGAGTATTGGTGGCTCCAATCATGGGAGTGCGTGGGCCATCCGGGCGAAGAGCTTTTCGGTGCGACCGGTCAATAGCATTGCGCCCACAGCAAGGAGCCAGACGAAGAAAGCAGCACCCACGATTGGATGCAGGAGAGTGGCGGCGTCTATCCAGATGAACTGCATCGCCACCCCGAGAATCGCCGATGCCGGTGCAATGAGGCGCAACGCTCCACCGACCTTCCACTGAGACCGCGAGGCGATGATCAGTGCCAATCCTGCGATTGCGAACCCGGTCTTGCCGGTTAGCCACCGAAGAAGCTCGGTGACCTCTAGGAACCGGCTTACTTCAGATCCAGACGTTGCCACAAACAGGTCAGGGACTGTGATAGCCAGTAAGAGGGCGCAGATTCCGGAGATGGCGGTGAAAATGCCTGACACGGAGAACAGGATGGGAACCATAGGGGAGTCCAGGCGCCTTCGGATTATCCAGGTCCTCAATAGAGACTGGGCGGCGGCTAGCAGTGTTATCCCCGCCACCAGGCGCGCCGCGCCCCCCAGCCCGTAAAGTCCGGCATTCAGCGATATGGCTTCCAATGACTCTGCCAGTGTGGGCTGATCGGCATCGGCGACGAGACGTCCTACCGCGGAGATGGCGGTAATCACCGCAGTCACAATTAGAAGGGCCCCTGCGATTCGGGCGGCGGAGTCTCGCCCTGAGAAGTCGCTATCGACTCCCACTTGAGGGATATTGGAATCAGACACCACATTAATGCTATTTCCATATTCCTAAATGCCCGAACCTCGGCCCAACAGGCTGGCATGAGATGCACATTCCACTGAGGTTGCACCAACCCACCATGTGCTCCAAATTTGGAATTCTGCTCCGAATAGAACTGAAGAAAGGGATGCTGATAGAGATTCCGATCCGGGCGTCTAAAGTGGATGTCCATAGGAGAACAGCTATAGCACCTATGGACATCATTTCAGGTTGGTCGGCGGTAAGTCGCCGGTTCCTGGGATTCAGATGGGCCGGGTACAGGAAGTTCGTAGTCGGGTCGGTGCTGGTGGGTGTGGCCTCGACGCTGGTGCCCGCCTCGGTCATGGCCCACGATACCGCGCCGAGCCCGTCCGGGGGCGGTGTTGTCGTAACCGGCTCGGGGCTGGTGCTGCCTGTGCGGGAGGTGCTGCCCGACGGCTACCTCGTCACCACCCCCTGCTGGAACCAGGCAGTCGTAAGCACTGGCGCCTATATATCAGATGTCGATGTGGTGCTCGATCCCGGCCATGGGGGAGAAGATCTAGGAATGATAGGTCGTGAGGGGCTCCGAGAAGAGGACCTGAATCTGTCGATCGCCAAGATGGCCGCCGCCTTTTTGGAGGCTCGAGGCTACCGTGTGTTCTTGACTCGTACCACAGACGTGCGGTTGCCGATTCTGGTACGTGCCGAGATCGCCCGCGCTCTGAACCCCGATGTTTTTGTGTCCATCCATCACAACAGCGGGGCCACGCGTCGCTCCGATGAACCCGGCACCGAAACCTACCACCACGCGAACAATCCGAACTCCATGCGCCTGGCCGGGATCCTCTACGAAGAGATCCGCGATGGCCTTTCACAATATGACATCGACTGGCGCCGGGCGGTCTTCCGCGGGGCCAATGCCATTGTCCGCCAACGGGACGGCAAAGACTTCTACGGCATCCTGCAATACACCCCGGGGATGACTTCTGTGATAACCGAAGCCGCCTACCTGTCCAACCTGGCCGAAGAGCGACTGCTCTCCGATGAGACAGTGCAAACAGTGGAAGCTTCAGCGATCGCTGATGGAATCGTGCGATATCTCACCACCGACGACCCGGGCTCTGGCTACAACGGAACCCACGTCACGAGTAGGAGACTGTACGGTGGAGGCACCGGCAATTGTGTGGACCCACCTTTGGAAACCATGACGGAGGCGGCTTTCCACGAACCCGACCATTACAGAGACGTTGCGGGCCGTCACCTCTCAGCAGTTGAGTCGTTCTTGGGTGAAGGAGTTTTCGACTACACGGAGTGCGGCCCTGAGCTTCTTTGCCCCAGTGATCCTATCCAACGCTGGGTATTGGCGGTGTGGCTTGTCCGGGCTCTTGAGGGCGTTGAGCTTGAGCCTATCCCGGTGACCCGGTTCGGGGACATCGACACAGGCCAGTGGTGGGCGCCCTATGTGGAACGCTTGGCCGCATTGGGTGTCACCCGGGGATGCGCCACCGACCCTGTCCGTTTCTGTCCAAACGATTCGGTTACCAGAGGTCAGATGGCGTCTCTGGTGGTCCGCGCCTTCGCAATCACCGGCGATAGCAGCGTCGATTTCACCGACATCTCAAGGAACTCCCATTCCGTAAACATTGCTATCGCTGCCTCCTCGGATCTCATCCAGGGATGTGGCGTCAATCCGGCTCGCTTCTGCCCCTATCAACCAATCACCCGAGCTCAAACTGCAGCAATCCTTGCCAGCGCCCAAGTTCTCGCCTCCGCCCGGTAGGGCTTGAAACCGAGGACAATCCGGCCTCCATCAGATGGGCGTGGATATCGTCCGGAGAACTGCATCCTGTTGAGGGTCCTACCCGCAGGAAGGACGGTCCATGGCACTTTGACATGCCGGTCGAACCTATGCTTGAACGGGTGGAATTCCCAACATATTCGATAAACCGAAGATACCCACAGGTTCTTCCGACGAGCCGCGACATTGCAGATGACCGCGGCAAGCATCGGCTGTGAGCTTTGCCAGTGGTTGATCTTTTCGAATTCTTTCCCGATGATGACGCGCCAGCGTCCAGCTTGGTTTACACGTTCGGTGGGGCGGATGCGGTTGCCGTGGTAAAGGCCGGGCAGTTGATCTCTACCACCACCAGAGACTGTTTTGCAGGGCAGGTGCGCACACCGGCTGATCTCCCTTCACAAGTATGTGATCCCCGTTTCCTCAACCCCCAGACGGGGCCGTTCTTCGTTGAAGGGGCGGAGCCTGGAGACACCCTGGCGATTCACTTCGTCAGCATTGAACCCAGAGAATCGTGGGGTGTGAGCAGTACTGTGCCGTTCTTCGGGGCATTGACAAGCAGTCGAGACACGGCGACACTCCAGCCCGCCTTGGATGAGAGGACTTGGATATACGACCTTGACACCGAGGCGCGACTCGTCATTTTTCGCGGGCTCGACAGCAATATCCGGTTACCGCTGCCGATGGATCCCATGCATGGAACGGTGGGCGTTGCGCCCCCCTTGGGCGAAGTTCGATTGTCACTCGCACCTGGTTCCTGGGGCGGCAACATGGACACCCCTGAGATGCGGGCCGGCGCCACCTGTTTTCTCGGAGTAAACGTGCCCGGAGCAATGTTCAGCATCGGCGATGGCCATGCCAGGCAGGGGGAAGGGGAAGCGTGCGGAGTTGCGGTGGAGTGTGCGATGAGCACTGTTCTTATCGTTGATGTTGTCCGAGGTTGTTACACCGAATGGCCACGGCTTGAAACGGACGAATTCTTAATCACAACGGGCTCGACCAAACCCCTGGAGGATGCCTTTCGCATAGCTTTCACTGAAATGGTGCGGTGGATCGCAGCGCTTCTTGAACTGTCGATCATGGATTCCTATCAACTGGTATCACAGATTGCATTGAGCCCTATCGCAAATGTCTGCGATACCGTCTACACCGTTACCTGCAAAGTTCCCAAGGGCATTCTTCCTAAAGCCGCTCCTTACAGAGGCATCCATCAAGCACTAAAGGCCAGGGCAAACCGGCGAGTCAGCCCCCGTGCCACCCTTTGATACCCAACTAGGTGGATTCCTCTTGGACTTTTACCGAACACCAAGTTGGATGACCACGCTGCCGGATCACCCGGCCTTGGTTGATCTCCCAACGGACTTGGAGGAGGTGAGGCGGACGGTTCAGGGTCTGTTGCTTCACCCTGACTGGGCGCATCTTTACGGGGTGGAGGGGGATGCGGTCCGCATTGAGGAGCAGAACCTTCGAACGACTGCGGAGGTGCTGGCCCGGGCGTTCCAGATGTCTGCAGAGACGACTGCGGTTGCCCGAGCGCCCCTAGATCGGGTGGTCTCGGTCTGCCGACACTTCACGCTGATCCATGTTGCATTCCTGCGATCTCAGGGTGTGCCAGCCCGGGTGAGGTGTGGGTTTAGCGGTTACTTCGATTCTGTGAAGTGGTATGACCACTGGATCACTGAGCGATGGGACGGTGGACGTTGGGTGCGAGAGGATCCTCAAATAGATGAGGTGCAAGCCAAGGTCCTGGGGCTCGACCTTGATCCTTACGATCAACCACCCGGACGGTTCCTTACGGGTAGTGAGGCGTGGATAGCTGCCAGGTCTGGAGAGGTTGATCCCGAGGCATTCGGTATCTTGGACATGTGGGGGATGGGGTTCATTGCGGGAAACGTTGTGAACGATCTCGCGTGCCTCCAGAAGGTGGAAATGCTCCCATGGGACAGCTGGGGCATAATGAGAGATCCCCGCCACTCGCCAAGCCGTGCGGCCGTGGCATTGCTTGACGAAGTTGCGGCACTTGTGGTGAGCGACAACTTCGAGGCAGTCAGGGGCCTCTACGAATACGATCAGCGGCTCAAAGTCCCCAGAACCATCACCAGCTATACCAACCGCGGCCCCGTTAAAGTGCGCCTGCCGCTTTGATGTCCAATTTGCCCAAGAAGCAGTAGGGGATAGTCAAGGTGGGGGAGAGGTCGGCACGGGATGAGTTGTCCTATCTCACGGTACCTGGCGAGAAATCCCCCGTTTTGCCAGGCTTCGGGCTGCGCCCCGGCTTGTATTTATGCGATCCGACCACGACCAGCAGGAGGCCCTTCTTGACAGGCTGATATAGTCCCCTGAGAGGTCATCGACCGAGAGAGAGACATGCCGGCCTTAGCGTACGCAAGCGGTGACACAGCGACGCCCCTATTGCAGGAGACCATCGGTCAGAACCTCGAGTCGATGGTGGCCCGGTTCCCGGACAGGGACGCTCTAGTCTCGATGCACCAGGAAATCTGCCAGAGCTACAGGAGCTTCAACGAATCGGTTGACCGGCTGGCGCTGGGTCTGCTCCGTCTCGGCCTTGAGGTCGGTGACCGGGTAGGTATCTGGAGCCCCAACTGCGCGGAGTGGGTGTGGCTCCAGTACGCAACCGCCAAGGTCGGCGTGATCCTGGTAAACATCAACCCCGCCTATCGCACTCACGAGGTGCGCTATGCGCTGGCGCAATCGGGATGCCGGGTACTGGTCTCGGCTCAGAAATACCTGTCCTCCGACTACCGGGCCATGATCTCCGAGGTCCGGGACGAACTGGACGGTCTTGAGCGGGTGATCTTCCTCGACACGCCCCAGTGGGATGCCCTGATGGAACCAGCCCGCGACGGCATGGAAGAAGTTCTGGCCGAGCGGATGGCCGGCCTTCATCACGACGACGCCATCAACATCCAATACACCTCCGGTACCACAGGGTTCCCCAAGGGCGCCACCCTCAGCCACTCCAACATCCTGAACAACGCCTTCTTCATCGGTGAGGCGTGCGCCTACACCGAAGAAGATCGAGTGTGCATCCCGGTCCCCCTATACCACTGTTTCGGTATGGTGCTGGGCACCCTTGCGTGCACCACCCACGGGTCGGCGATCATTTTCCCGGGCCCGGGATTCAATCCGGAGGAGGTTCTGACCGCGGTGCAGGGGGAGAGGTGTACGAGCCTATACGGGGTGCCGACCATGTTCATCGCGGAGCTTGCTCACCCTGATCTGAAGTCCTTCGACCTGTCGTCTCTTCGCACCGGGATCATGGCCGGATCACCGTGCCCGGTGGAGGTCATGAAGCAGGTCATCTCCGACATGAACATGACAGACGTGACCATCGCCTACGGCATGACTGAGACATCCCCGGTGTCAACGCAGACGATGACCACAGACACCATCGAGAGGCGGGTCTCCACCGTTGGGCGCGTCCATCCCCACGTCGAGATCAAGATCATCGATCCCGAGAGCGGCAAAACAGTGGAGCGGGGCAGGGACGGCGAACTGTGCACCCGCGGCTACTCGGTCATGCTGGGCTACTGGAGTGAACCGGAGAGGACCGAGGCTTCGATCGACACCGAGGGCTGGATGCACTCCGGCGACCTCGCCACGATGGACTCGGAGGGCTATGTGAACATCGTCGGGCGGATCAAGGACATGATCATCCGAGGAGGCGAGAACATCTACCCCAGGGAGATCGAGGAATACCTGTACGGGCACCCGGCCATCGAAGATGTCCAAGTAATCGGCGTACCCGACATCAAGTACGGTGAGCAGGTGATGGCTTGGGTCAAGCTACGGGAAGGCGCTGAAGCTACCGGCGAGGAAATCAAGGAATTCTGCCAGGGCCGCATCGCCCACTTCAAGGTCCCCCAATACGTGAAATTCGTTGACGGGTTCCCGATGACCGTCACCGGCAAGGTTCGCAAGGTGGAGATGCGCCAGGTCTCCATCGCCGAACTGGGCCTGGAGACTGCGGCCGGGATCGAGTCTGCCTAGCAGACCCGGACAGGCCTGGGTGGGTGGTGTTCCGGGAAGGGATAATTGCATTTTTGTGAACGCGCCTGCAGTGCCGACCTATCAACGCTTGATCATCGCGTGGTTCTTCGTGCCGGCGCAGCGGTTTCTGTTCCGTCTCTCCGGTGGCGGATTTCTGGGCCGGTTGGATGGGCAAAGAGTGTTCCTCCTTGTGACCAAGGGGCGTAAGAGCGGCAAGCGGCGGTCTTCACCTTTGCTGCATTTCCGATTCGAGGAGTCTTCGGATCTCTTCGTGGTGGCTTCCAACTACGGGCAGGACCACCATCCGGCGTGGTACCTGAACATCGCCGCCGACTCTCAGTTTTCGGTGGAAGTGAAGGGGGGACGCTTGACCGCCGAGGCTCGTATCACCCGAGGGGAAGAGAGAGCCGCAGTCTTCGACCGGGTGGTGGCCGCCAATTCACGCTTTGCTACCTACCGCTCCGCAACCGGCCGGCGGATCCCGGTGATTGCTTTCCGCCGCGTCTAGCTTCTTCTCCTGCGAACACGTTATGGATGGATCAGAGCGACAGGCGGCGGGCTTGCCGGGCTTGGCTGAGCAGAGGGGAGCCGGTGGCAGGGGACAGGGAGGTGCGGGTTACTCGAGCCTGCCCATGGTGCCATCGCTTGTGGTGGGTTCCGACCCTCCAGAGCAGAGCCTTTTACGTCTGCCTATTTCGAAGACCGTCTTATGTAGAGCTGTTTGTGCCCACCAATTGCCCTCTTACTAGTTTCAAACTTGTCAGGTTCCGACTTGACGAGGAGCGACAATCGTGAGTATCCATAGGTCCGGGGATCGAATGCGGGATCCAGTTTGCGGATCTGGCTACCGACAATACTGAGGATCACCCAGCCGTCTTCTTCTATACCTGTCTCTAAAGCTGTCTCTACGGCAATCCCAACCGTAGTGATCCACTTGGAGGGTTGTGAGGGTGTAGCCCGGTCTTCTGGGTTTTGCTCCGACGAAGTGAGATTCTCGGTGTAAACAAACACCTCACAGGCGTTAACCAGGGAGCTGGGGGTTTGCATGCGGCCTATCCCCATCACAAAGAGTCCCTCTTCGCGCATACGTGTAGCCAATCTGGTGTAGTCGCTATCGCTGGACACTATGCAGAATCCATCAACCGCCCCGGCATGCAGCAGATCCATGGCATCGATTATCAAGGCACTATCGGTGGCGTTCTTTCCCACCGTATAGCGGAACTGTTGAATAGGTTGGATGGCGTAGGTCTGCAGAACGTCTTTCCACCCGGACATCTGAGGTGTTGTCCAGTCTCCATAGATGCGCCTGGTGGTGATACTGCCGTGCTTCGCCACCTCGGTTAATATGGGCTCTATTAGGGACGGTTGTGCGTTGTCTCCATCCACCAGTAACGCGATGTGACTGGGGTGCGAGTTCTGTGGTGGCATGGACGGAAGCCTTCCTTCAAGCCGTAGCGGTTCACCCATCCTACCAAGCGGTCGGTGGCGCTTCCGCCGGGGACGCCATCATCAGAGTGAGGCGCCAACCATCAGCGACGGGTGGTTAGGGGAGAGGGAAACCACACTGTCCGATCTCACCGTAGTTGGCCAAAATTCCCCCGTCTTGTCATGGTTGTGAGAGGTAATCCCAAGACTCTGTCTCACCGTAGTTGGCCAAATCGGAGAAGGTCCTGCGATGTTGGGGAAACTCAGAATTGAGCGCTTCCGTCAACTGCCCCGTGTCCGATCTCACGCTATATGGCGGGAATCGCCCAGTTTCGCCACTGGATTGAGATGGAACCAAGGGTCGTTGTCTCACCGTAGTTAGCGAAATCGGAGAGCCGCTCTCTGAGGGAGCGGTTTGACAGTCAACGGTTCAAGTGGTGGGGGAGGGGATAGTGCCGGATATCTATGTGGCGGCGATAACCCGCGACTATCGCTTGAATAGTATTTCGGGTGGGAACTCTGCCCACACATACCCAAAATAGACCAACCCGCCGTCGATCACCCCGACGGAAACAGTGAGCGTTCGCCATGCCAGTTGTATTAGCGGACTGCTATCCAACGGCGACCCGTGTCCGCTAGGGGACGTTCGCCAAAACCGTGAGACATTTCGCCACATTGTTGAGATTTCGCCAACTACGGTGAGACATGGCCTGGGCATTTAGAGGTTGGCGTTCGGTGGGGGAGAGGACAGCCCCGAACCATCAATGTGAACAAACGCCCACAGCATCCTCTGCCTGACGCCCCCTGTTGCTGGAGTGCTGCCCCAACCTCTCACTATGCTCAACAGGCACTGGAATCGCAAGTTGGGGTAGTCAATTCCCGGGGCCATCCCCCTCCGCCCTGACCGAAGATCCCGCCTTTTTCGATATGACCACTGGCCATGTCCGATGGGATTTAGCCCGGTTCGTGCATCCGTGAAGTCAGGAAGTCAAGAAAATCTTCGTCGGTGGCGTGGAAAACGGTTCGGCCAGCCTCAAGGTCGCCTGAGGGGTCGGGTACAACCCCCATGTATTCTTCGATGTCCGCTACCGTGCATTCGTCAGATTCGGTCACGGCATCCCACGCGGCTAGTGCTTCGCTTCCCATCAACAGCAACTATATCAGACGCGGAGGTGGACCTCGATGGCTAAAGGGCGAGCAGTCTCTTGGAGAAGGCATCCTTCAATTCGCGGCAGATCATACTTGGATCCCTCACCCCCTTACGCAACCATCCTTTTGACAGGAATTTGAGACATTGGCCAACTCTGTGAGACGAATGGCCAAGTACGTGAGAAATTGCCAACTATCGTGAGATCGGACAACAAACATACGCTCATTGGAGGGAGTATCACCCAGCTACTTAACATAACGGTGATTATGGGACATATCCGAAAAGGCAAGACCTTATATAACTCGGGAAGTCCAGGCCCTTGATCTGGAAAGGCTTGGTGTGTTCCCGAGAACCCGCTTTCCCCATATTTATGGTGTTACCACCCTCCCGGTTGCCTGTGCCTCCGTGTAAACCACACAGCTTTCGGATGCCTGGAAGGTTTGTCAGACCACTTCTCACGGATTTACGCCCGGCAAACGGTATTGGCTCACTCTGGACTGCTGAACCTGCCGGAATCAGGCGAATGTCCGACCACCGGAGTGCAAAGGCTCATCGGGTGGAGACGCAAACCCTACGCCCGGAGTGTGGGATTGCCGCTTAGAAACGAGACAGAAACAAAACCCGACCCTGCCGACCCAGGACCTCAAGATAAAAACGTTATGTTAAGTTAGCCTCCGGATCCCAGCGGAACCTTGGCTTTGTCATCGCGAGTCTGTGAACGGTTGCTGTTCTCTTCTTCACGGGCCTTCAATGAAATCTGCTGGGGCCCAAAGTGATCTGCAAGGATGACAATGTGGGCCACCCCCTCCCCGCTCCCTGGAGCAGTAAGGCACCCTGTCCTAGAACCCGCTGCCTAGGCCTCCTATAAGACGCAATGCCGTGGTGACCGTTGCCTCTGCGGGGATCAGAAGGCGAGGACGCCATGGATGGCTTCCAAACGGCGGATCCTTTCATTCTGGAGATCGGAGGTTCCCTCGGTCAGCGACTCGGTCTCCCGAAGCACGGAATCCAGCGGAAATAGCCTTACGAACGCATCGCTGGTTGGATCTCCTTGATCGGACGCCGACCAGCAAACCATCACACCCGCCGCCCCGGCCAGAATCGACTGAACTGCTACAAGGGCGAATCGACTAGCCAGCAGTCTGTCACGAAAGGTGGGGTCACCTCCACGGACGATGTGTCCCAAAACGGTTGCTCTCACTTCCACGTCTTCCAGGTCCGAAATTGCGGTTGAGAGATCGGTGACCAGTGTCTGGGTGGGGATCTTGACCCCTTCAGCCTTGAGGATCAGTACCTTTTTCTTCTCCCGATGGTCCGAGAATCTTTGACGGACGGTGCTTTCCAGCTTTTTCAACACTTGGTGGAGCTCGGGGTTCTTCTCGGGAAGGAGAACAGCATCGGCGCGAGTTGCCACGGCTCCCGCCAACGCAAGGTACCCGCAATCGCGCCCCATTACCTCAACAATGAAGGCTCGACGATGAGATCTTGCCGTGTCAGTGATACGATCGCAAGCGTCCACGATGGTGTTGAGCGCAGTGTCGACTCCCAGCGCCTCCCGCGTATGTCCAATGTCATTGTCGATTGAAGCTGGGATACCTACTACGGGTATCCGGTGCTCCGACCACAGGGCGTAAGCACCTGCCATGGAACCGTTACCACCTATGACCACAAGTCCTTCAACGCCGGCGTGGCGCAACGCCCGGGCTGCCCGGGCCCGATATGCGGGATCCTGGAAACGGGGGCAGCGGGCTGTGCCCAGCATGGTTCCCCCTCGTCCTCCCGCCCCAGCCAGCTCCGGGCTCAGCACCAGAGTTCCTGATCGTGGATCAGCCTTGACGAGACGTTGCAAATGTCCGTTTATCAGCCCTTCGTAACCATCCTCAACCCCCACCACTTCTACCCCAGCAGAAGCCGCCACCTTTGCCACCGAGACTATGGCGGCATTCATTCCAGGGGCGTCGCCTCCCGAGGTCAGAACAGCTAGTTTCGTTATAGCCTTCACGACGCCTTCAGGTGCCAAATAGGCAGTGTTTAGGGGTCATTTGAAGTTATTACGATCTCGGGTTTATCTTTTTTGGGATGGTGCAAAGCTCAAGAGAGCCTATACAAGTCACCCTCATTTCTGGAATAAGGCGTCAATGACGATAAGACTCGCCAAGAAACCTACGCCAGATTCGCGTATCGGTGGCGCGATTACGAAAGGTACCGTTACAACAGCCCATTGCCCCCGGCGAGGTTCCCCAGCCGGGGCTCTCCGTGTTTGTAGGATCCACCCGAATGCCCACCGCCTTCTTGCCAGGTATGGCTCCTCAGGTCGCCACCATTCAGGCCTCATACCGTGCAGGGGCACAAAGTTATGAGATACGTAAGGTTTTGAGGAGGTATTTGGGTGCACCATGACGAATAGAGTGGTTAAGGCGATGCCGTCGGTGATGGCGGCGAAGAGCCGTTCTCCCATGGTTGGCCCGCTACGTCCCTCGCGGTTGGCCAAAAGAACTATCTACGATCTCCATATCAACTTTGAAATCGCCCACCTGTCAGTTTCCACTTCTATTGATCTCTTGGAGGGCCATTGGACCCGTTATGACTGAGCATAAGAAGCAGGTAGTTGTGATCTTTGCCGGTGGTGAGGCGCCCCCGCCTCAGGTTGAGCGCTGGATACCTTCGGAGGCGTTTGCAATAGCCGCAGATTCGGGGCTCGATCATGCTCACCGGCTGGGTTTCAAGGCTGATTTACTGGTGGGGGATTTGGATTCGGTTTCTTTTAACGCTGCTGATCGACATGAAGGCGAAGTGGAGCGGTACTCCGAGGACAAGGACTACACAGACTTGGAGTTGGCGATGGAAGCGGCGCTGCGACACGGTGATGTGGTGATCGTGGTGGGAGGTCATGGAGGAAGATTGGACCACCTTGTGGGAAATGCCGAGTTGCTGGCGGATCACCGCTGGTCGGCCGCACGGATCTTGTGGCTGGCTGGGGAAGATCTGGCCACTGTGGTCCGCCATCAAGCCGCTCTCCACGGAAGAGTGGGAGATTTGGTTTCGCTCATACCGCTGGGTGGCCATGCCATCGGAGTGACCACCCAGGGTCTCCAATGGTCTTTGAACGACGCCATCTTGCCGGCGGGGAGCACCCGCGGCCTCTCCAACCGCTTCGTTGGGACAACTGCGCACCTCTCAGTCCGGCAAGGCGCCCTGCTGACCGTCCAACCGGGCGCCGTCCTGACTAAGAAACCGGCTGTTTAACCTTCTTGTATAGCTTAATGTTGATCTCAACATCTTGTTCAGCTTGAGATATGGTAGGTGACAGGTTTCTGCGTCCGCACCTCTCCAGGTCTTATCAGGAATAGACCTCTGGGTTGGCGCACCAAGGCACGGGTTCTCCCGCCAACCCGGCCAGCAGGTTGTCCGCCGCTCGGGTGGCCATGGCTAGGCGTGTGCCGCGGCTAGCCGAACCCAGGTGGGGTATCACCAGACAATTGGGAAGGGACAGCAGCGGATGATTTGCTGGAATCGGTTCGGGCTCGGTTACGTCCAGCGCCGCTGCTCCGATGCCACCGGAAGAGAGGGCGACGTAGAGGGCTTTGGGGTCGACGAGCGAACCGCGGGCGATGTTCACCAAAGTTGCGGTTGGTCTCATTTGGGTCAGAGCCGCGGCGTCGATCAGATGGTGTGTTTCGGGGGTATAGGAGGCGGTTACCACCACATGGTCGGATTGTGTCAACAGATCATCCAACCGGGTGTAGACCGCTCCAGTCTTTTCCTCCACTGTGGGTTTAGGCGAGCGGGAGTTGTAAACGATTCTCATGGAAAACCCGGCTGCTCTGCGAGCCACGGCTGCGCCAATCCGTCCCATTCCGACTATGCCTAGAGTGGCCCCCCACAGATCGCTTCCCAACAGAAGGTCGGGGTCCCACTCAAGCCAGTGCCCGTCCAGCACATAGTCCCGTCCTTCGGGGATCCGGCGGGCGGCGGTGCCCAGCAGGGCCCAAGCCATATCGGCGGTTGTCTCGGTCAAAACATCGGGTGTGTGCCCCACCGGTATCCGCCGGCTGGTGCAGGCCGCCAGATCGATGTTGTCAACCCCCACCGCCATCTGTGAGACCACTTTAATCTGACGTCCGACCTCCAGGAATTGGTCATCGATGCGGTCGGTGAGCATGACCAGCGCCCCCTCGGCTGTAGCAACTCGCTCCAAAAGCAATTCGCGTGGCATGGTCCGGTTTTCCGGCCATGTCCAGACCTCGTGTTCGGACAGCAATCCCGCCGCCTGGGGGTTGATCGGCCTAGTTACTAATACCCGCGCCATGGCATGCGCAAGGATACCTCTCCCGCGTTTGTGATCTCGGCCCGACTACGCGATGCGATCAGCGGGCGATGTCTTTCCAGGCAAGTTCCAGATCCACACGGGGCTCGCGGGGTAGACCCAGCACCCGCTCCCCGATCACGTTGCGAAGAATCTCGGAAGTCCCACCTTCGATGGAGTTGGCTCTAGAACGAAGGAACTGCCATTGGGGACTGTGGTCAACCTCCATGGTCTCGGGGGTACGGAATTCGTAGGCCTCTGGATAGAGCATCCCTTCGGCGCCCATCATGTCCACGGCCCAAGCGAAGGTGCTCTTGCGCAATTCTGCCCACTGCAGCTTGAGGGTGGATCCCTCTGGCCCCGGAGTGCCTCGCAATCGGGCCATCCGGTCGCGTAGGCTGGTAAGCCGTATCGCTTCCGCATCAACCCAGAGGCTGATCAGTTCATCTCGGCGCGTCTGGTCGTCGCTGTCCGAGTTGCGCCACACCTCCACGGCGGTGGCGATGGCCCCCTCTCCGCGGGGACTGATGTTCTCCCCGATTATCACCCGCTCGTTCATGAGCGTGGTCACTGACACCCTCCACCCCTCCCCCACTGCTCCCAGCCGGTTGGCGTCGGGCACCCGGGCGTCTGTGAAATAGACCTCGTTGAACTCGGCCTCACCCGTGATTTGGCGAAGCGGCCGTACCTCCACCCCCGGCTGGTCCATGTCGATGATGAAATAGGTGATGCCCCGATGCTTGGGGACTGCGGGATTGGTGCGGGCGGTGAGCATCCCCCATTTGGCGTTGTGTCCCAGGGTGGTCCACACCTTTTGGCCGTTTATCACCCACTCGTCCCCGTCCCGCATGGCGCTGGTGCCGATGCCGGCCGCGTCTGAGCCGGCCCCTGGCTCGCTGAATAGCTGGCACCAAATCTCCTCGGTGGTGAACAGTTTGCGTAGCCAACGGTTCTGCTGGTCCGCAGTTCCGTGGGCGACGATCGTCGGGGCGCCCATCCCGTAACCGATCAAGTTGCGGCGGATGTTGTCCGCGGGGGCGCCCGCTTCTCTCAGCGCCTGGGTTACCCCGGTCGCCTCGCCGGGGGAGGCTCCCATCCCTCCCAATCCCTCGGGAAAGGACGGCCAGGCCAGCCCCAAATCGAACTGGGCACCCCAAAACTTCTGGGAACTGGTTTCAGCGGGCGGATGCTCGGAAAGCAACCGGTCGACTCTTTGGTCTATGACATCCAGGACGGCGGTGGTAGTCATTTTGAACCTTTCTCTCTAGGACACCCACAGAGCGGCATTGGAGAGGACCTTCGCATCCCGTTCTTCCACCACCGCTTCCAAGAGCACCTTGTCTCCTTCTTCCCACATGCGGGTCACCACGGTTTCTCCAGGGAATACCACTCCCGCAAATCGGGCCTGATAGCGTCGGGCGCGTTCGGGGTTCCCGTCCAACACCGTGTTGACCGCTGCTTTACAAACCATTCCATAGGTGCACAAGCCGTGAAGAATGGGCCGGTCGAATCCTCCCAGCGTGGCAAACGCCGGATCGGCATGCAGGGGGTTCTTGTCTCCCGACAGGCGATACAGGAGGGCCTGCTGGGGAAGGGTGGGCGAGCGAACTATGTGATCGGGCGACCGAGATGGCGCAGGATTTGACGCCTTCGGACCCGGATCTCCACCCCATCCTCCTTCTCCACGGATGAACAACGTTGACCGGTTGATGAATAGCAACTCCCCAGTTTGTTGGTCGGTGGAGGTCACCTCCACCACCATAAGGGCGGCCCGGCCTTTGTCGTAGATGTGAGCAATGCGGGGTTGGCTGGTTACTGTGCCGCTTCGCGGTATCGGTTGTCTGATCTCCAAGTCCTGTTCCCCGTGCAGCAGTAGCGCCCAGTTGATGTCCACTCCCCTGGCAGTGGAGATCGTTGCCATTGAGGAATTGGCGGCGATCGTGCCAAAGGAGGGCAGCACCGCTAGGTTGCCTTCATAGGTATAGGAGAGTTCACGGGGATCGGTGGGAGGTGCTCCGGCTCCCAGACCCAGGTGATAGAGGATCACCCGGTCCTCGTCCCAGGCGAATTGGCGGGCCGGGAGCTGTGAGGCCAGAGCGGCTTCGATGTCGATCGGCACGACTCAGCCTCCCATTGCCTTAGCGATCAACATGATTTCTTCTGTGGAGCTCATCGGGACTTCGTAAGTGGAGATGTCTCGGATCTGATCGAGGTTGTCTTGGATCTCTTCCACTGACGGTACGACCTTCATGCCGGAGAACCATCCCTGATTCGTGCCGATGAAGATGCGACCGTACCGTCCCCCGCCGGCGGTGAATATCTCGTGGGAGAACTGGTTGTTCTCTGAACACAGGTACACCACCATGGGAGTGACCTGGTCGGGATCCAGAAAGTCCGTGAGAGGCCCCAGCAGTTCCTCGGTGAGCCTGGTGCGGGCCACCGGGGCAATCACGTTGGATTTGATGTTGTATCTGGCCCCCTCTATGGCCAGCACGTTGGAGAATCCCACCAGACCGGCTTTGGCCGCCCCGTAGTTGGTCTGCCCAAAGTTGCCGAAGATCCCGGCATTGGAGGAGGTGAAAACAAACCGGCCGTAGCCCTTTTCTTTCATGATTGGAAAGGCGGGCATCGATACATGGAATGCACCCAGCAGATGGACATCCATCACCGCTTGCAATTCTGAAATGGTGAGGTTGCCAAAGCTTCGGTCCCGCAGAATCCCGGCATTGTTGATCACCACATCCACAGTGCCGAAGGCGTCCAAAGCCGTCTGGACTATCGCCGATCCCGCTTTGGGACTGGCTACCGAGTCGTAATTGGGCACCGCTTCTCCGCCCCGCCGCGTGATCTCCTCGACCACCAGATCTGCGGGACGGCTGTCCCCACCGGTGCCGTCAATGGCGCCACCCAGGTCGTTTACAACTACCCGAGCACCCCGACGGGCCAGTTCCAGGGCGTAGCTTCGCCCCAGACCGCCCCCCGCTCCGGTAACGATCGCCACCTTCCGGTCAAAAGTGATGTCTGACAAAGCAAAGTCTCCTATCTTCGGGTGGGTTCAGGATCCCGTGGTCCCGTCCTGGTATAGCTCGTTGATCAACCCAGCGTACTTGTCGATGATGACATGCCGTTTGACCTTCATGGAAGGGGTGATCTCCCCGGTCTCGGGGTCCCACTGGTCCGGAACGATGGCGGTTTTCTTGACTTGTTCGGCTCGTGCTACGAGGCGATTGGCGCGCTCCACGGTGGACTGTATCTCTCCCACTACTTTGGGATGGGTGGTCAGAGTCTCCCAATCGTCGCCGGGCATTCCCTGCTGCTCGGCCCACCTGGGAGCTTCTTGGGGATCCAGGGAAACCAGCATGGTCAGGTAGGGTCGGTTATCGCCCACCATGCACACCCCGCCCACTAGCGGATGGCTGGAGATGGCGGTCTCCAATGTGGCGGGAGCGACGTTTTTTCCCGAGGAGGTGATGATGATCTCTTTTTTTCTGCCCACGATCCGCAGGTTGCCGTTTTGGTCCCACTCTCCCAAGTCTCCGGTGTAAAGCCAACCATCCTCGGAGAAGGTATTGGCAGTGGCTTGGGGAAGCCGGTAATAGCCGTCGGTGACCACCCCGCCCCTGACCCTGATTTCCCCGTCTTCTCCCGTTTCCACTTCCACGCCCATGAAGGGCTTGCCAACTGTTCCCAGTGCAGGATTGTCGGCGGTGGTGCAGGTGGCCGGGCCGGTGCTTTCACTCATCCCGTATATCTCGTAGAGGGGGATTCCCAAGGCATTGAAGAAGACCAGGAGATCTCGGCTGATCGGGGCGGCGGCCGTCACCGCCAAGACCAGATCTTGCATTCCCAGCCGGGCTCTGATCTTTGAGAAGATCAGTCGGTTGAAAAGAGCATGCTTGACTCGCTTTCCGAGTGGCGCGCTGTTTCCCGCTACCCTGCTCTCCACAACCTCGCGGCCATTGGCAATGGCCTTCATCACCAGGTCCCGTTTGGAATCGGCCTCGAGGGCCTCCAAGAGGCGGGCCTGAAACTTCTCCCACACTCGCGGCACTCCCAGAAAAGCCTGGGGGCGGCATGCCCGGGCGTAGTCGGCCACTTCTGCAAGGTCCGCGCAGTAGTAGACCTCTCCTGCCAAAAAGATGGGTGCATAGTGGGTGGCGGCTCGCGCCGCTATGTGTGCAAAAGGAAGATAAGCCACCGTCCGGAAATGGGCCGGCATGCCCAGGGTACGGGCTACGGACTCGACCGTCCAGACCACGTTGCGGTGGGTGACCATCACCCCCTTGGGGTCTCCGGTTGTCCCTGAGGTGTAGATCAGAGTGACAAGGTGGGATGGAGTGACTTCCTGCGCCGCCCGAGTGACGCTCTCGGGATCGGCCATTAATTGTTCTGCGCCCCTGTTAAGCAACTCCTCCCAAGAAATCACACCGTCCGGCAGTCCTTCTTCGGGAACATCCATGGCAACCACAACTTCCAGCCGGGGAAGTTGGGAACGGACTTCGTCCCATCGTTCCATCATCGCGGCATTCTCTAGAATCGCCGCTTTTACGCCGGTCTGTTTGCCGATATAGGCGATTTGAGGAGGAGCGAGAGTCTCATAGAAAGTGATGGGGACCGCGCCAGTGTGAACAATCCCCAGATCCGCCAGGGCATGTTCGGGACGTACCCCCGCCATTATCCCCACGAAGTCGCCTTCCGCCACCCCCAGAGTTTGCAATCCCGCCGCGACCTGGTGGGTGATACCGCGCATTTCTGCCCAATTCAAGCCCTTCCACTCACCGCTTTGGTCTTTCCATCGGGCTGCGGAGCGCTCCCCGTGGTCATGAGCGGCGCGGTCGAGGACGTCTATCAATGTCAGGCCCTCGGAGGCGTGATCGAGATGCCGGCGCTCCGAATCAAGATCGCGGTGGTCCATCTTTCTATGTTCTTCCTTCAAAATCAACTAACTACGCGTTCCTGCCGGAGTTTATCTATTTCAGTGGGTGAGAATCCCAGTGAGGTCAGGATCTCGGTGGTGTGGTCCCCCCGCGACGGAGAAGGAGAGGGCATCTGGGTGGGAGTCTCTGAGAATCTGGGCGCCGGAGCTGGCTGTTGCCAACCTCCCACTTCGACAAATGTGGAACGGGACTGCAAGTGAGGATGCCGTGTGGCTTCAGTCAGACTGAGCACCGGTGACACACAGGCGTCACCCTCGCTGAAGACCTCGGCCCATTCGTCCCGGGTCCGGCCGCGGAAGGCCTCCGACAGCCGACGACGCAGCTGCGGCCATCCCCGCGGATCGAAACGGTGGGGCAGGTCGTCACGGTCGATCCCCAATCGGGAGCACATCTCCTCCAGGAACTGCTCCTCCAGACACCCCACCGCCACGTGTCCCCCGTCGGCGGTCTCGTAAACGTCGTAAAACGGCGCCGCGCCATCCAAGAAGTTTGAGGCTCGCTGCGGCTTCCACCATCCGGCCGCCAATCCGGCATGCATCGCGGAAGTCAGCAGGGCGGTGCCGTCCACCATGGCCGCGTCCACAACTTGGCCCTTTCCTGTGGTCCGCGCGCAGGCCAGGGCAGCCAGGACGCCGCAGACCAGCAGCATCCCACCCCCGCCGTAGTCCGCCACCAGATTGAGAGGGATATAGGGCCGCTCGGACGGACCGATGGGATGCAGGGCGCCGGCCACTGCAATGTAGTTGATGTCATGACCGGCAGTCTGCGAGAGGGGGCCGGTTTGTCCCCAGCCGGTGATCCTCCCGTATACCAAACGGGGATTGCGCTCCAGGCAAACCTCGGGTCCCACCCCCAGCCGCTCGGCTACTCCCGGCCGGAATCCTTCGATCAGTATGTCGGCTTGTTTCACCATCTGCAGTACAACACTTCTGCCTTCGCCTCGTTTGAGATCGACGGCGATCGAACGTTTTCCTCGATTGAAGATGGTCTGTCCCGCCGCATAGTCGGCTCCCCCGCTGGGCCGATCAATCACTGTTACCTTGGCCCCCAGATCGGCCAGCACCATACCTGCGAAGGGCCCGGGCCCCAGCCCTGCCAATTCCAGCACGGCCAAACCGGCGAGCGGCCCTGTTCCTGCCGCGGTGTGGGGGTGGACTTCCGGTCCGATAAGCGGTCTACTCCTCGAGAGTTTTCTGTTTTTCCACTCCGAACACCGGTTGATGATGATGGCGGGAGGTGGAGATCAGTGACTGGATGATGGCGGCCACCGGGAGGGACAAGACTGCCCCGATCGCCCCCATCAGGGACCCGCCTGCTATCACTGCTCCCACCGAAACCGCCGGATGAATGGCCATGGTGCGGGAAGTAATCCGCGGGGAGATGATGAGGTTCTCGACCTGCTGGTAGCCGACGATCAACACTATGACCCACAGGGCGGTAATCGGATTCTCGACCAGCGCTATGAACACCGGGAGCGCTCCGGCGATATAAGTTCCGATCACGGGAATGAACTGGGAGATCACCCCGACCCAGATTCCCAGCGCTACCGGATAGGGCACCGAGAGCAGGGCGAGCACTACGGCAGTGATCACTGCCGACAGCACGGAAAGGATCAATCGAGAATAGACATATCCGCCGGTCTTCTCGATGGAAACCGCCCAGATCTGCAAGAGCAGACGCTGGCGGGGGCCCGGAAAGAACGAGAGCACCAAGCGAAGCATCTTGGGTGTCTCGGCGACCATGTAGTAGGCGAACAACAGAATGGTGACTCCTTGGAACACAGCACTGGCCAGAGTGGTCCCCACCGCCAGCACTCCCCCCGCCACCTGTCCTCCGTATTGTTGAAGCAGCGACCCGAGATCTTCCAATTGGGTGCGGACTTGATTGTCCAGCAGGTCGATATCAACGAATTTGCTCACCCAATCCTCGGTGGCCGCCAAGTAATCGGGGAGTTTGACTGTGATGGCCGCGGTCTGGTTGATGAAGAGCGGAAGCAGGGTGGCAAAAAAGAGGAGTACTAACAGCACGGTTGCTGCGAGGACAAAAAGGGCGGCCCACCGGCGGTTCCATTTGCGCTTTTCCAACCAGTCCACTGCCGGTATGAGGGCCACCGCCAAAAAGCCAGCCATGAACACGATCAGGAGCAGGGTGGTCAGCCGCCCGATCACCCAAACTGTGCCGGCGATTCCCAACAAGGTCAGCGAGGCGGTGAAAACCCAGCGGTTGAGCCAGGGAGGAGGCTGTTCGGAATGCGTACGTTCACCTCCCAGCGTCACGGTTGCCCATTCTAACCGCCGGGAGGGTCACAACCGGGGAGGGAGTGAACCCATCCCCGGTTGATTGATCAATAAGGGTCGGAGCCGTTCAGGGCTTCTCGATGGGGACACCCACCGTATTGCCGTACTCTGTCCACGATCCGTCGTAATTGCGAACGTTCTCGAATCCTAAGAGATGGGTGAGGACGAACCAGGTGTGACTGGATCTCTCCCCGATTCGACAGTAGGAGATCACTTCGTCGTGGGGTCGGAGACCGATCTCATCCAAGTAGATGGCCTTCAGTTCATCTGCATCCTTGAAGGTGCCATCATCGTTGGCGGCCCGCTTCCAAGGAACACTGTAGGCGCCAGGAATGTGCCCGCCACGGGTGGACCCTTCGTTGGGGTATCCGGGCATGTGAAGACGTTCGCCACGGAACTCCTCGGGAGAGCGGACATCCACCAGGGGATTTCCTTGGTTGGAGTGGCCGAGTACGGCCGGAAGGAAAGCGCGGATCCGGCTGTCGTCCCGACTGGTTGTCGGGTACTCGGCTGTGGGGCGCTCGGTGGGCTTAGTGGTCATGGGGCGGCCCTCCTCTTCCCATTTCATACGCCCTCCGTCTAACACCCGGATATCTGCATGTCCGAAAAGCGATACCACCCACAACGCATAGGTGGCCCACCAGTTGAAGTTGTCTCCGTAGAAAACCAATGTGGAGTCGGGACTGATTCCCTTACTTCCCATCACCGAGGAATAACCGTCACTGTCCAGGTAGTCCCTGATCAGCGGATGGTTCAGGTCAAGGTGCCAGTCAAGATTGACCGCCCCCGGGATGTGGCCGGTGTCGTAGAGCAACGGATCCTCGTTCGATTCCACCGGGATTATCTTGGGGTCGTCCAGCCGCTGAGCCAGCCAGTCGGTGGAAACCAGCATTCCGGGATTTGAGTAGGCGGCGAACTTGGGAGTGTCAGTGTCAGACATGCATGTTTCTCCAGGTTGACGTGCAGGGAAAGGAGCAGAAGTAACTCCTATGTTAATAGTGTTTAACCTCACCAATAGCCGCCAGTATTCCCCCTGCAGGTTGGTGGTACTCTTAAGGCGATGCCTCTTCCCGCGCGCCTTGACCGCATCCTGGCCTTATTGCAGAGCACTCCCCGCTCCATACGGGGCCACGCATTGTTGGATTTGTCTCGTACCCTTCCACCATTGCCCCCGGAGTATCGCGGTGAGATGAAAGACCAGTTGGAGCAGGTAGTGGAGTGCCAAACGCCGTTCTTTCTGGCCATTCGCCTTGAGGAGGACCAGACGGTAAGGATGTTTTTCGATGCACCCCCCCAATCGCCCACCATCCGCGGCTACGCGGGGCTGCTGGCAGTGGGTCTGGACGGTGAATCCGCTCAGACGGTGCTGGATCTTCCCGACGATTTCTATTACGGGGTGGGGTTGGAGGAAGTAGTTTCACCGCTGCGTCTGCGGGGGATGGGAGCGATTGTGGCCACCTTGAAGAACCAAGTCAGAAGACACCTCGAGCGTGCCGCCTGAAACCCGGGGCGGGTTCTGAGAATTCGTGTCCGGCCAACTCGATCCCTGGGATCGTTCGATCTACGAAACTTTGGTTCAGGGTGAAAGTGGCTCCTCTATTGACTTGGAGCAACTCTCGGCGGCCTCGGGACTTTCGGCCATCGTGTTGGAGGCTTTGGACCGGCTGGGAATCCTGATTCCCGAGCGCACCCACCCTATCCGGCTCTACAACGCCAAAGACGCTGATGCTCTTCGCGCCGGCAGGACGCTACTTGAAGAAGGCGTTCCGCTGGATGAATTGCTGGAGTTGGCCGGACAGGTGGATCAGGTCATGCGTCCCATCGCGGTGCGGGCAGTGGAGGTGTTCGTGCGATTCGTACGCGATTCGGTGGAATTCACTGCTGACTCAGAGGACGAGGCATCCGAACGGCTGTTAGATGCCTATCAGACCATGATGAATGCCACCGGCGAGTTGGTGGCCGGCCATTTCCGCAGGATCCTGCTGCAGACCGCCCGTTCTAGGCTGGAACAGTCTATCGCCCCGTGAGCTTTCTGATTCGCTCGCGTCCCCTCGACGGGAGCGGCGTCGATCCGAAGCGTTTGTCCTGCCCCTCCTTTGCCTGGATGAACGAAGACTTCTCCCTCGAGGGGTACGGTCGGGCTTGGCGATTTGATCCGGGGGTCGGCGAGGGACGCTATGTTCGGGCGCGGGACGCCTGGCGGACTTGGCTGTCGGGGGCGCAGCTTGAGGATTTGGTGCGGGAAGAAGGGAGCGGTCCGGTCGGCTTTGCTTCCTTCACCTTCGACCCGCAGGTTCGGGGATCGGTGGTGGCGGTTCCCGAGGTGATCGTGGGTCGCAAAGGCCGTCTCGCCTGGATCACCACTGTGGGGGACATCGATCCTGTCTCGTTCCAATCCTGCTCTCACCAAGAGGCAACGCCTGATCGGCCCCGTTACCTTGGCTCTACGCACCCTGATTGGAAGTGGATGGAGTCGGTGGCCCAGGCGGTGGGAATGATTCACTCCGGACGTTTTGAAAAGGTGGTGCTCGCCCGGGACGTGGAGGTATGGAGCAAAGCCCCTTTCGATGTGCGGTTGCTTCTGGGAAGGCTCCACGCCACTTTCTCGGAATGTTTCACCTTTTTGGTGGAAGGCTTGGTGGGGGCCAGCCCGGAGTTGTTGCTTCGCCAAAAGGACAGGAACGTGGAATCGGTAGCCCTGGCCGGGACGGCTCCACGCCATCCCGATCCTGAACAGGACCGACGGCTGGCCGATCAATTGCTCGACTCGGACAAAAACCGACGTGAGCACGAGTTGACCGCCCGTTCGGTGGAAGAAGCATTGGCGCAGGTGTGCTCCCAACTGGATCGCGACACCGTGCCGACGCTTCGCGAACTGGCTAACTTGCGTCATCTGGCCACCTCGTTCACGGGGGTTTTGGACGAGCAGGTTTCATGTTTCGAGGTCTTGGAGCATCTTCATCCCACCGCTGCGGTAGGAGGCGTCCCGCGAGCGGCGGCGCTGGTGGCCATCCGCCGTCTGGAAGGGATCGATCGGGCAGGATATGGTGGTCCGGTGGGATGGTTCGATGCCGCAGACAACGGGGAATGGGCCATCGCCCTGCGTTGCGCCCAGTTGAAAGACACCGGAGCTCGCCTGTTCGCCGGAGCGGGAATCGTTGAGGGCTCTTTACCTGAGGAGGAACTGGCCGAAACCCGGCTCAAGCTTCAGGCGATGACCACCGCCCTCGACTTGCGTTAGCCCAGGATCGAAGCAACCCGTCGGGTGGTCTCCGCCCCGATGCTCTGGTGCAGCCGGTGGTTCTCTTCCCGGTCGGTGCGGACCTCTACCAACCACACCCCGCCACTGGTGAGGGCGCTTTCCACTGTGGGAACCAGGTCCACGGCTCGCTCCAGCCTTCGGTACCCAAGATCGTGAAACTGCGCCAGAGTCCCCAAGTCCCGCCCGTGTGGAGTTCCAAAGAGCTTCTCAAAATGCGGAAAAGCGGCCTGGGGCAGGAAATTGAAGATCCCTCCCCCGTCGTTGTTGATCACCACCAAGACACATGAGGGGCGGTCGTTCACCAGGAACCCGTTGGAGTCGTGGAGAAGCGCCAGGTCGCCGGTGATGCAAGCCACCCGTCCCTGTTTCACCCAGGCCGCCCCCAACGAGGTGGAGACCAGACCGTCTACCCCGGATGCGCCCCGGTTCCCGATTACCTGTTCAGGAGTCAGGTGGGCGAACATCTCCACATCCCGGATGGGCATCGATGATCCCACGACCAGGGCGTCGAGCGGCAGTCCTGACAGATCTCGGGCCGTCCGAGGCTCGGTGGGAGTGTCGCTGGAGTCCAGAATGTTGTCAACCACCTGGCGGCAGACCTGTTCGGCTCCCAGCCATCTCCCCAGCCATTCCCGGTCGGTCCCGCCCTCCTCGATCCGGTCCAACACAGCCTGGGCTACGGTGGGAGGCGAACCTGCCGTCAAGTGTGAGACTGCCCGACTGGGATCGGCCCAAGGTCCGGGGGCTCCCACAACCACCTGTGGCACGGAGGGATCCCCCAGCAGGGCCGAAAGGTTGGGGCTGAGCCCGGTTGTGCCGAAGCACAGCGCCAGATCGGGACGAAGCGCTGGCGGAGAGCCTTGGAGAAGATGGTGATAGGTGGAGATGGAAGGCGGTCGACGCGCTCCGGACAGAGCCTCGGCGATGAGCGGCCATCCGAGCCGCTCGGCCAATCGCGCATAGATCTGCGTGCCCCCCGCCCCCTCCCCCACCACTATCACACCCCGTTTGGCCTGCTCCACCGCGGCAAGGAAAGAAAGGTCGGTGGGTGGAGTCCGCCGAGCCGTAATCCAGGGCTTTCCTGCCGGTCGCCCACTTGTAGCGGCTTCAAAGGGCTGGGCCCGGGAGCGTCCATCGTCGTAGGTGGGGGCGGTGGGTTCTCGGAATGCCAGGTTGAGATGGACCGGCCCCGGCCGCCCTCCCCATCCCCGCGCCTCCGCTACCGTTCGAGCCGTCGAAGATCTCCAGTAGGAGTTGGATTCCGGGCGGTCCTCGGCCGGTCCGGCCTCCCAGGACCACCTGACCAATTGCGCGAATAGTTTCAATTGGTCGATGGTTTGATTGGCGCCGGTTTCCCGCAGTTCGGGGGGACGGTCGGCGGTGAGCAGGATGAGCGGGGTTCCGGAGGCGTCGGCTTCGACCACTGCGGGAAACAGGTTGGCCACTGCGGTGCCCGAGGTGGTGATCACCGCCGCCGGCGAACCTCCCATGCGAGCGGCGCCCATCGCAAAGAAGGCCGCGGAACGCTCATCGATGAGCACCGCCAAAGTCGCGCCGGGGTGTTCCTCCACCGCTATGGCCAACGCGGCGGACCTGGATCCCGGCGATACCACAAATCGGGACACTCTCCCCCGCACCAGTTCGTCCACCACCACCCTGGCCAAAGCTACGGAAGGGTTAGGGTGAGAATGGCTCATGGTCTTTCAGCACAGCAGCGATCCGCTCCAGGCGGGCGATCATGATTGAGGCTACCTCTTCTTCGGGTCGCCATCTCTCCAGCAACTCCGGGGCCGGTGTGGGGCGGCGCAGGGTGATCGTTCCCTGGTCGGGCGCCAAGGGGTGGCGGACCACATCTCCGGCCAGCAGCGAGACGGTGGCCAGCCCGCAGGCATAGGGTAATTCCGGCAGGGCCGCCGCCGCCGCAAGTCCCGAGGCCAGGCCGACGGAGGTCTCCAATGCCGAGGAGGGAATCACTGCAAGACCGGTGCGCGATGCCCAGTCCAGCATCCGGGCAACGCCTCCCATGGGCTGGACCTTCATCACCAGCATGTCCACTGCGCCCGAGTCGACGATCTGCTCGGGTGAGGCGCCCGAGCGAATCGACTCGTCGGCGGCGATCGGGATATTCGTCCGCGGATGCAATTCGGCCAACTCCAACAAGGTGGCGCAGGGCTGCTCGACGTACTGGAGATCGAACTGAGCCAGGCGACCGAGACAGGCTTCCGCCTCGTCCACTCCCCATGCCCCGTTGACGTCTATGCGCAGAAAACCGCTATCTCCCAGGGCCTCTCGCACTGCCGCCACCCGCGCCAGATCGGCGCTGAAATGCTGGCCGGCTTCTGCCACTTTCACCTTGGCGGTGTGGCAGCCCGAGTTGGCTACCAACCGGCGGGCCTGCTCGGCCCCGATTGGGGGTACGGTGACGTTGACCGGGATCCGGTCACGTCTCGGTTGTGGAAGTTGTTTGACAGCCGATTCCCGAGCCGACGCCAGCCAGCGTGCCGCAGTGGTGTCGTCGTATTCGTCGAAGGGCGAAAATTCTCCCCAACCCGCCGGTCCGCGTAGCAGCACGGCTTTGCGTTCTTTGAGTCGTCGATAGCGAAGGGCCATTGGGATCGCAACCGTCCATGCCGACAGTCCGGCGAGAGGCCCTCGGGTGAACGCCCGATCCGGAGGAGGCGTCATTGTCCGGCTTGAACTTCTCGAATGTATGCCACCAACCGGGTTACCTGGGCGTCGTTCAGGTGACCGAAGGAAGGCATCGTTCCCCGTCCCCGGCGAATGGAGGTAACCAGATAGTCGTCCGGCAGCACCGCGCTCGGTGAGCCCGGTCCCAGGGGTGGACCTGCCTTGCCTTCCAGTCCATCGCCATGGCAGGCGGAGCACAGTTCGCTGAAGAGTTCCGGCCCGGTGGCGTCCAGAGAAGGCGAAGGGGAACACGCCGCCGTTCCGATCACCAGAACCAAGGCGGCCAACCAAAGCGGCGCTCTTTCCGCCAGTCGGTTAGGAGAGATCATCCAAGCGCTTGATCGCATCAGTTGTCTGTTCCCACATTTGCCGACTTGTTACCAAAACTCGTCCATTGGCGACCACCACCACCACATCAGAGACGCCAACCACCGCGGTTTTGGCGTGTGGGGAGTGAATCTGCACTCCTTGGGCGGCTTCCACGACCGCCGCGCCGCTTATCACGTTGCCTTGGGTGTCTGCTCCCAGTATCTCTCCCAGAGCCTCCCACGACCCGATATCCGACCATCCGGCGGCCAGCCGGACCGCCAGGATCCGTTCCGCCCGTTCCCACAGACCTTTGGCTACCGAGATCGAAGGGGCTGTTTCGAATTGGGGGCCCAACTCTATGGTCCTGTCGTCGCGGCGGCGAGCTGCGGAGAAGGCTTCGGAGACCGCCTCAGCCACCCCCGGAAGCAACGAAGAGATCACCTCCCTCATCTTCCCGGCTTTAGTTAGGAACATTCCTCCATTCCAGAGATAGTTGTCGGACTCCACCATGCGGTGGGCGGTCTGAAGGTCCGGCTTTTCCACGAATCGGCGGATACCCAGCACCTCGGGGCGAGGACCGGCAACCACCTCCATATACCCCAGCCCGGTATGAGGGCGGGTGGGCTCAATCCCGAAGATGACCAACTCACCCTCCCGGGCGGATGCAACCCCCTGACGAATGGCGGTTCGGAAAGCCTCCACGTCGGTGATCAGATGGTCGGTGGGAAGTCCCAGCAGCAGATCGTCGGGGTCGGCCCACAGGGCGGCTGCCATCGAAGCCGGGGCGGTGTTGCGACCCACCGGTTCGGTCAGCACCGCGGCGGGTGTACATCCGATCTCGGCCAGATGGTCGATGGTCTGTTTGCGCATGGTCTGGTTGGTCACCACTACCGGGGGGCCAACTCCCTCCATGCCCATAACCCTCCGGGCGGCTGTCTGTAGAAGAGACTCCTCTCCGAGGATCCGTAGAAACTGTTTGGGAGATTCGGGAGTGGACAGCGGCCACAATCGGATGCCGATCCCTCCGGACAGGAGAACAGGAATGATCATCCCAAAACAGATTAGGGATTCATGCGCCGGGATCGCTTCAGCTAGAAGAACAACATGCGCACGGCCACCCCCACCGAGGCGATCGCCAATAGCCAGCGGATCAGCCCGGCGCCCTTGTCAATGGCGAGGCGGGTTCCCAGCCACGCGCCGCTGCAGTTACCGATCGCCATCACCAAGCCCACTCCCCAGTTGACCTGATCGGCCAAGGCGAAGATCCCCAGTGCCAAGGCGGTGTAGCAAGCGATCAGAAACATCTTGGCGGCGCTGCCTTTCACTAGGTCGAGCCCGCATCCCAGCACCAGTCCACTGATCAGCAAAAACCCCACTCCTACCTGAATGAAGCCCCCGTAAAAGCCGATGGCGAGGAAAGCCGCTGCCTTCCCCCACTTCCCCAATCGTGGGTCCACCTGCCCTTTCACCCAGGCTGATGGTTTGAGCAGCACCGAAAGGGCCACTCCGACCAGCACCACCGCGAAGGCGGTGCGCATCGTTTCATTGGAGACCCGGGTGGCGACCCATGCTCCCAGTCCGGTCCCGATCATGGTGGGGATGAGCAGGCTGAAGGAAAGTTTCCACGGGACCAGTTGCTTGCGTGAGAAGTTGGCGGTTCCCAAGATGTTGGCGAGGACGATTGCCACCCGGTTGGTGGCGTTGGCGATGTTGGCGCCGAGCAACGGCTCGAGGATTATCAGGGTGACCGCCGACCCTCCCCCTGCCATGACATTTATGAAGGCCGACGCGAACCCGGCCAGGACCAACAATACGCCGGTAATCAGGTCCAGTTCAACCGTCAAAATGCTCAGATCGCAGCGACATACATTGAGGCATTCTACCTTCCGTTAGGTACCATTTCCCGTAAGCAGAACGTAATAGGAGACTGTCTTATGAGCACCGCCCCACTTAGCGTCAGGCAGGAAGAACTTTGCAGCCAAAGCAACTGGGATTTTTCTGATTTGTCGGCGGTCTTTATCAATTGCACCCTCAAGAAGTCGCCGGAAATATCTCACACCCAAGGTTTGATGGACCTATCGGCGGCGATCATGGAACGCAATGGGGTCAAGGTCACCCAGTTTCGTGCCGTTGACCATGTGATCGCTCCGGGAGTTTGGCCGGATATGACCGAACATGGCTTCGAGCGGGATGACTGGCCGGCCATTCTGCAGGAGGTGATGGACGCCAACATCCTGGTGTTGGGTTCATCGATCTGGCTGGGAGATAAAACTTCGGTGTGCACCCAGGTGGTCGAACGGCTCTATTCCGCCTCGGGAGTCCTCAATGAGCACGGGCAGTACGCCTATTACGGCCGGGTGGGCGGGTGTCTCATCACCGGCAACGAGGACGGGATAAAGCACTGTTCGATGAGCATTCTCTACGCCCTGCAGCACATCGGGTTCGTGATTCCTCCGCAGGCCGATGCCGGATGGATAGGAGAAGCCGGCCCTGGACCCTCGTACCTGGACCCTGGCTCGGGTGGCCCGGAGAACGATTTCACCAATCGCAACACCACTTTCATGACCTGGAACCTCCTTCACGCGGCGCGCATGCTCGTCGACGCGGGTGGGTGGCCGGTGCACGGTAACCAGCGTGCCGCGTGGGACGCCGGATGTCGTTTCGACTTCGACAATCCCGAGCATCGCTGAGGGAGCTGCGCTAGTGGAGCCGTCGGGCATCAAAGAGGCGCTGACGGCTGCCCAGAAGGCGGTGGGCGCTGGTAAGGGGCTGGCTGGTACCGGTTTTTGGAAAGCGGTGGCGTCTGTGAAATCCTCACCTGATTTGGTGGACGGCTTTGCTCCACGGATTGCCCAGATCGATCGCAAGGCTTTCCTGGAGTGGGCTCTTTTTGCGGTGCCGTCCCGGGTGGGCAATGCGGTTATGACCTTGGGCACTGTGGCGGGGGTGCTGTTGGTGGTCTGGGCTCATTTTCTGCCCAGACCATGGGATGGCTTGGTGTTGCTGGGGGGCGGCGGCGTTCTGACGACCACCACCCACGGACTGGGCCACCAACTGGTGGGCAGGATGGTGGGGATACGTTTCACTCATTGGTTTGTGGGGTCGTTGAAACGTCCTCAGCCGGGAGTGAAAGTCGACTACGACACCTATCTTCGGGCCGGAGCGCGAGGGCGGGCCTGGATGCACGCCTCTGGCGCCATCGTCTCCAAAGCGATTCCTTTCCTGATGTTGATTGTGGCCTGGTCGTCGAATTTCCCCTCGTGGGTGGCTTGGCTGCTGTTGGGCCAAGGTGTGCTGCAAATCATCACCGATTCTGTGTGGTCGGTGAAGACCTCAGATTGGAAGAAGTTCCGCCGGGAGATGTCCTACGTCTGAAGCCCGGCTGCTGGTGGGCTGGTGTTCCCGGGACGGGTCAATCCGGAACTGATGAACTCCCACATTTCGTGGGCTAGATCTTCACGTCCCAGCTTTCCGTCCGGCCGGTACCAGCGACCCACTGCATTGAGTATGGAGAGTATGAAGATGGTGGCCATCACCGGGTCGATGTGGGGATTGAAGTCACCACTGTTGATGCCGGCCCGGAGTACTTCGCGGAAGATGCCTTCATAGCCGTCACGGGCGGCGATTACTGTTTGCCGATAGCGTGCGTCGAGCGCCCGAGCCTCGTTGAGGAAGGTGCTGGCTTCATCGCGATGGTCCAAGATGACTTGAAGATGGCCGGTGATGAGTGCCTGAAGTCGGGCTGCCTCCCCCACGTTGTTTTCCATCGCCCTTTGGGCGGACTGATTGAACAGCCGCTCGGCGCGGCGAACCACTTCCAGCAATAGGTCTTCTTTGGAGGAGACATGGGAGTAGATGGAGGACTTGAACAGGCCAAGTTCATTTCCCAGATCCTGCATGGAGGTGCCGTGGTAGCCCCGCAGCGCGAAGAGCTTCCCCGCCGCCTGGATTACGCTCTCGCGGCTGTGCCGGGTGGTGGTGCTCATCGTCGGTCGAAGTCCACAGTCAGCCGGTCGCTTTGAGGAACGGCCTGACACGTCAGAACGTAACCTGCTTCCAGATCTTCGGCCACCAAGGCGTAGTTGTGCTCCATGAAGACTTCTCCATCCAGCACCTGGGCCTTGCAAGAGGCGCACATTCCGCCCCGACACGACCAGGGCAACTCATGTCGGACGGTCAGGGCGGCGTCCAGGACCCGGGCCTGAGGCCCCATCCACACCGTCGAGGTACGTCCATCCAAAGTGAAGGTCAGTTCCACTCCGCCCTCCGACGGTTCCCCGCCCTCAAACGTACTCGAGGCAGGTGGCGGCCCGGCGAAAAACAATTCATCCCGGATGTCGGCGGGCTCCACGCCCCGTTCTTCCAGGGTCTCCCGAATCATGGTGACCATCTGATAAGGGCCGCATAGGAACCAAAGATCCACCGATTCTGGGTCCAACAGCACCCTGAATATCCCCTCCAGTCGGGGGCGGTCGATTCGCCCGCTGAGCAGTGACGAGGCCTGCTGTTCGCGACTGAGGACATGGATCAGATGGAAACGCGCCGAATATCGGTCTTTCAGGGCGGCCAGGTCCTCGAGGAACATGATCGAAGCGGCCGAGCGGTTGCCCAGCACCAGAGTCCAAGAGCACCCCGGCTCGGCTCGAAGGGTGGTGGAGATCAGAGACAGGACCGGGGTGATACCACTTCCCGCCGCCACCGCCGCGTAGTGTCGTTTCGACTGGGGGTCGGGGGTGATGGTGAACTCTCCCACCGGGGGCATTACGTCCAAGGAGTCTCCGGCGCGAAGTCCACAGTTGGCGTAGGTAGAGAATTTGCCTCCCGTTAGCTTCTTGATCCCGATGCGGATCTGTCCGGTGGAGGCGTCTGCGCACAGCGAGTAGCTGCGTCGCACATCCTCACCGTCAATATGGGCACGGACCGTTACGTGTTGACCGGCCAGATATCGAAATTTGGTTTCCAAGTGGGGTGGGATCGAAAACGTGACCGCTACCGATTCGGCAGTCTCACGTTTTACTTCAGATATATATAAACGGTGGAAAACCGGTGGAGCGTCCATCAGAGTTCCTTGAAGCGATCAAAAGGCTCCAAGCAACTGCTGCAAACCATCAACGCTTTGCAAGGGGTGGACCCGAATTCACTGACTTGCCTCACACCGGGCGAGTCACAGCGGGGGCATTGAGTGGTCCCCATCGGATCTCCCGCAGGTTGGAGGGGAGGAGCGATACCGGCTGCTCTGAGTTTGCGGAGCCCGTCGGCGGTGATGTCATCGGTGCTCCACGCCGGACTGTAATGGGTGTTGATCTTGATTTGATCGGCGCGGAAACCGGCTTCCTGCAGTACCTCCTGGATGGAATCTTTGATGGCATCCATCGCCGGGCAACCCGACCATGTAGGTGTGATTTCCACAACGGCCCTTCCCTGTGCTATGTGGGCGCCCCGGAGGATCCCCAACTCTGCGATGGATACCCACGGGAGTTCTGGATCTGGCACTTGCGCCAGTCGTGCCCGGATTTCGCCGGCGGTTATCACCATTCCATGTCCGGATAGGAGCGTTGCATCCACTGCATCTCCGCCAGTAAATATCCCAGGTGTTCAGTGTGAAGACCTAACCGTCCACCTGAACGTGAGTAACCGTCGGTAGGGATCCGCAACCCGGCCGCCGAGAAGGTTTCCTGTACAAGCCGATCCCACGCCGCCTGCATCTGGACCGGGTCGACGGCGATCCCGGATTCAGCCAGCTCTTGGGTTGTCTCTTCTACTTCAAACATCTCCGGAGTGAAACGCCACAAGCCGTTTACAGCCTGTTGGGTTCGTCGATGGCTCTCCCCGGTACCCTTTCCGAGCCGCAATATCCAATTCGATGAGTGCCTCAGGTGATAACGGGCCTCTTTGATGGCCTTTCCGGCGATGCCCGCCAAAAAAGCATCCTGTGAAATGCGAAGTCCTTCCCAAAGCTCGACCTGATATGCATCGTAAAGGAACTGGCGAACCATGGTATGAGCGAAATCGCCGTTGGGCTGCTCAACCAGAAGAAGGTTGGTGAACTCTCGCTCGGAGCGGAACATCGCCAAATGATCCTCGGACCGGCCGTTTCCTTCCAGTTGCCCTGCATAGTCCAGCAGCATCCGCGCCCTGCCCAACAGATCCAAGGCGATGTTCGCCATGGCTATATCTTCCTCAAGATCCGGAGCGCGTGAAATCCATCCCGACATCCGTTGGGCGAGAACCAGATTGTCATCGGCATGGTGGAGCACATAGCCAAACAAGAGGGGGTGGGTTCCGGCGGCGGTTTCCGACAAGGTCGAGCCCACGACTGGATTCACAGCCACTTCACCTCTTCGGGAACCGGGTAGTAGGTGGCGTCACGGTACGGCTTGCTTGCGGTGGGTTCGAACAGGGCCCCGGCGTCGTCGGCGTCGGAGGAGGTAATCTGCGATGACTTCACCACCCACAGGCTGATTCCCTCCCCCCGGCGGGTGTAAACGTCTCGGGCGGATTGGAGGGCCATCTCCGCGTCCGGAGCATGGAGACTCCCGGCGTGGACATGAGACATCCCCCGGCGCTGGCGAATGAAGACCTCCCACAGCGGCCACCCGGAGAGCCCACCTTGGCTCTGCGGCGCGAAGTCGGACTCTCGTTCTTCGGGCAGGCGGGGAACAGAATAGGACATCAGGCGACCTTTCCCGCTTGGCCGGCGGCATAGGCCGCCGCGGCTTCCCTAACCCAGGCGCCCTCTTCCCAGGCGGCCCGTTTATGATCTACTCGCTCCCTATTCATCGGTCCGTTGCCCCTCACCACTGCCCAGAACTCCTCCCAATCGATCTCCCCGAAGTCGTAGTGCCCGCGCTGGGGATTCCAGCGAAGATCCGAGTCGGGGATCTGCAATCCGAGAAATTCGGCCTGCGGCACAGTCATATCCACGAACTGCTGTCGCAGAGCGTCGTTGGATACCCGCTTTATCTTCCACTCCATGGATTGTTGGCTGTGGGTGGATTCCGAGTCATGTGGTCCGAACATCATCAGTGAAGGCCACCACCATCGGTTGAGTCCGTCTTGGGCCATCTCCCGCTGGGCGGGGGTTCCGCGGCTGAGGGTGGCCATGATCTGGAAACCCTGCCGCTGATGGAAGGACTCCTCTTTGCAGATCCGCACCATGCCCCGGGCATAGGGGCCGTAAGAGCAGCGAGTCAGCATCACCTGATTGGTGATGGCGGCTCCGTCCACCAGCCATCCGATGCAGCCGATGTCGGCCCAGCTGAGGGTTGGGTAATTGAAGATGGAGGAATATTTGTGCTTGCCCTCATGAAGCAGACGCATCATCTCGTCCCGGGTGATGCCCAGAGTCTCGGCTGCTGAATAGAGGTATAACCCGTGCCCCGCCTCATCTTGGACCTTGGCCATCAGAATGGCTTTGCGTTGGAGTGTGGGAGCGCGGCTTATCCAATTGCCCTCCGGCTGCATCCCGATCACCTCGGAATGGGCGTGCTGGGCGATCTGGCGAATAAGCGTCTTGCGATAACCATCTGGCATCCAGTCGGCGGGTTCCACCTTCTCCTCGGCAGCCAGCAATGCTTGAAAGCGGGCTCGGCCGGAATGCTCGTCTTTCATACCCGCCACTCTAACGAACGATCGTTCGTTAGTCAAGATGCTAATATTGGGAGGTGTAGACGCGATTCAAGGAGAACGACCATGCAACTTGATGGAGTGGAGATCACCTGGCTGGGGCATGCCGCCTTCCGCTTTCGACTTGACGACGGCACCACTCTTCTGATTGATCCGTTCCTCGGAGACAATCCCCTCTGTCCCACGGACGAGAAACGCCCCGAGAAGGTCGATGCTATTTTCATAACCCATGGTCATTTCGACCACCTCGGCGATGCCGCATCCATTGCGTTGTCCACCGGCGCCACCGTCTTCTCGATCTTCGAAATAAAGAGTTGGCTGATGCAGCAGGGCTTGGAGGACGATCAAACAATCCCCCTCAACAAAGGCGGCACGGTGTTGGCTCCAGGCGGGGTGAAGGGCACCTTCGTTCACGCGGTTCATTCCTCGGGCATCCTTGGCGAGGAAGGAATAATCAGCGGTGGTTCAGCCGGCGGTTGGGTACTTGACTTTCCCGGGGGATCCACCATCTACCACGCCGGTGATACCGATGTTTTCGGGGACATGGGGTTGATTGGAGAGCTATGGGAACCGAACATCGCCTGCCTTCCGATCGGGGGACATTTCACCATGGATCCGCGCTCGGCGGCCAAGGCCGCACATCTCCTGGGGGTGGAGACTGTGATCCCAATGCATTTCGGGACGTTTCCCATCCTGGCGGGTCGGCCCGAGCAGTTGCGCGAACACAGTGGCGGTGATTTTGAGATGCGTGAACTGGCCGTCGGCTAGATCCACAAAGCCGACGGACCGGGGCTGGGACGGCTTCGCTTTCGGCTGGTCAGGGCCGCACGGATCGGGCGGATCTCATCCTTCTATGCGCCGGTAGGTGGCGCCCAAGGTCAGATACTCCTCAATGCCCATCTCGGCGCGCTGGATCTCGTGGGGACGCAGTTCTCGGAGAGGACGGGCGGGTGTTCCCACCGCGATGGTCCAAGGTGGTATTTCTTTTCCCTCTCCCAGCACGGATCCGGCAGCCAACCACGACCCTTCTCCCATAACCGATCCGTTGAGGGCGATGGCGCCCATCCCCAACAGGCAGTGATCTCCCACCACTGACCCGTGCACCAAGGCCAAGTGGCCTATGGTCACTCGCCTGCCCACCAGGGTCGGGAATCCCCGGTCGGCGTGGAGTACCGAGTTGTCCTGGATATTGGTCTCCTCCCCCACCACGATCCGCTCCGTTTCGGCTCGGATCAGCACGCCGAACATCACCACCGCGTCGGCTTTCACCACCACATCACCAAATATTCGGGCGGTGGAGGCGATGTACGCCGCGGGGTGGATGACAGGAGAAGCTAGTCGGCGCGGAACACGATCCATATGGCGCCTTTTGCTTTCAAGATTGAGTCAAGCCTACCGGTTAGGCGTTCAAAAGACTGTCGCGGAAGTTGGATATCTCTGTATGAATGGTTGCAAGGAGACGATGATGGTTTGAAGTGATTCCCAGACAACCGAGGCAGGCAATATTGAACTGTCCAAGTTTGCATCAGGAAGAAGCCTTGGTCAAGTGGGACACTATGGAATTCGCGAGTCCACCCACCAATATCTGATCGAACTTGTCGCCGAGGTCGGACAACCCTTGAGCGGAAGAGATCGTCAGAGTCGGCCGATGACCGGCTGGAGCGTTATCAGGACCGGGGGCGTGACCGTATAAGATGGCTGATGGTCGATTCAAAAACACTTCCGGCATTTCCCGGCCCTCGACGAAATCTCATCCTGTTGCGACAGATGTTTGAGGTGCCATGGGCTGCAGTCCTGTGGCTGCTAGTGGCACCGGCCGGCATAACCCAAAGCAGATTGCCTAATTTGCGTCGGTCCGCGGAGTCATTGATGTAGATGAATCTTGTGGGATTTGCTGGGCTTGGTCGAGGCGGCGATGCATGGCACTGATGAATGCCATCCATTCAAGGGCGGGAACGGCCTCCAACCCGTAGTTGTCATGGTGTGTGAGAACGTTTCGCAACGCCTGGGTAAGGCCAACCGCAAGGAACCGGTACCCATCGTGCTCATCACGTTCGATCAAAGTCTCACGATCATTGAATTCGAGTAGCGGAGATTTATGTGAAAAGGCCTTGTTCATCAGCCCGACGCCGTCGAGATCAAGACGGTCTGCCAACTCCTGGACGCGATTGACAAAGCGTTGAGAAGCCTTTCGGACAGCATCATCGTAGTGCCCATCTTTGAAGAGATTGGCAGCGATACCGACCTCTTGGTGGAAGCTACTAAAAGAAGTCATACCTGCTGGTTAGCTGCCAATCAGGCTTAGCCCTGCCTGAGTCGGTCACCTTTGCCCCTCCCTTCATTCGAGTTGATCAACTGACGATGCGCCCAGCAACAGCCTGTGCAGCTTCTACTCCAGCGACCTTCATGCGTATGATCCGGTTAGGCGATCTGGGCTTGCCCAGGACTGATATTTCCTCAAGGTTCGTCAGGGTTGTCATGAAGTTGGGACTGTCAAGTTTTCCGTAGTCATCGGCCACTTCTCTGATTTGAGAGGTTGTTGTCTGAAGCCCTAGAGCGGTGAGGGCCCCTCCCACCAGCAGAGTGATCTCCCGAGTGGCCTGGGCCTTGGCTTCCGCCAGTTGTTTGGTCGAAAGCACTAGTTTTGGGTCTTCTTCTGAAGTATCGAAAATGTGGTACACAACTTCAGGCGAGATCTTGAAGTAGCGGGCTATTGCGTCTATTCGCTGTTGTGTGTCTGCTAAAACACCGTCAGCGTCTGGCTTGGCCACTCCAGCGACATCCCGGGATGCTTGGCGGTTCGGTCTCGCTGCGTCAGCAGCGGCGGAATTCGAAAGAAGATGATCGAGCACCCGCTCAAAAGCAACTCGTCGCAGTTCTGAATCAAGGTTATTTGTGGCCTGTTGGGCTTTGGTAACCAGGGTCACCAGTTCATCCGTACTAGTGGGCATCGATCCTTGCCTTTCTTATCCCAACTCCTGGACATTTATTCTACCGCGGGGTGGGACACTTTGTGGGGGTTTGCATTGCAGGACAGTCGGGCTGTGCAGCCAATCCTGAGGTGGCAGAACAGAATCAACTAGCGAGGCTCGAATCCCCATTTTCATGTGCTGAGTCAAATCGAAGGTTGTAGGCGTTTACTCTTCGACATAGGATTCGATAGGCGGACAGGAGCACTGTAAGTTGCGATCCCCCGTTACCGAGTCGACCCTACCCACGGGCGACCAGTACTTGTCGGGCGCTAGGCCGGGGACGGGCCAGGCCGCGGTGGACCGGAGGTAGGGACGATCCCAGTGATCCGCGGTCACCACCCGGGCAGTGTGAGGCGCATGGTGAAGAGGGTTGTCGTTCTGGGGCCACTCCCCATCTGCTATTCGTCGAATCTCCTCCCGGATCGAGAACATTGCTGCACAGAAGCGGTCGAGTTCCGCCAAGGGCTCGGATTCGGTCGGTTCGATCATCAGGGTGCCGGGAACGGGGAAACTGAGGGTGGGAGCATGGAAGCCGTAGTCGGTGAGACGCTTGGCCACATCCTCGGCGTTCACGCCGGCCGTGTCGACGAACTCCCGAAGATCGATGATCACCTCGTGCGCCACTCTCCCCTGCTCTCCCACATACAGGACCCGATAGTCTCGAGAAAGCCTGTCTTTTAGATAGTTGGCCGCCAGGATGGCCGTTTCTGATGCTCTCTTCAAGCCCGTTCCTCCCATCATTCTCATGTACATCCAGGGAATGGGGAGGATCCCCGCCGACCCCCAGGGAGCCGCGGCGATGGGGCCGATACCGGTGGAGGGTCCGGCCGCGTACTGCAGGGGATGGTTGGGGAGGTACGGAGCAAGATGAGCCCGAACCGCCACCGGACCCACTCCCGGGCCCCCTCCCCCATGAGGAATGGTAAAGGTCTTGTGGAGGTTGAGGTGGGAGACGTCGGCGCCAAAGGCGCCCGGCTGGGCAAGGCCCACCAAGGCGTTGAGGTTGGCCCCATCCACATACACCTGGCCACCGGCGTTGTGCACCATTTCGCACACCTGTCTAACGCTGTCCTCAAACACCCCATGGGTGGAGGGATAGGTGATCATGATCGCCGCTAGCTGGTTTCCTTGGCGGGCTATTTGGTCCTTCAAGTCCACCAGGTCGATGTTTCCCTGCTCATCGCATTTGACCACCGCGATGCGCATGCCGGCCATCACTGCCGAAGCGGCGTTGGTCCCGTGCGCGGAGGAGGGAATGAGACACACCCGACGGTGGTCTTCGCCATGTGCCTGGTGGTAGGCGCGAATCGCCGCCAAACCGGCCAGTTCCCCCTGGGATCCGGCGTTGGGCTGAAGTGATACCGCCTGATAGCCGGTGATCTCGATCAGCCAGTCCTCAAGGTCCGAGAAAAGCTGCATATACCCTTCAGCCTGTTCGATCGGGGCAAAAGGGTGCATGTTGCAGAATTCCGGCCAGGTGACCGGGATCATCGACGATGCCGGGTTGAGCTTCATGGTGCAGGATCCCAGCGGAATCATGGTCCGGTCCAAAGCGAGATCACGATCCGACAAACGCCGGATGTATCGGAGCATTTCGTGCTCGGAGTGATAACTGTTGAACACCGGATGGCTCAAGAAAGAGCTTTGCCGGGCCAGATTTTGAGGGAACGCTGGAGTGTTACCCGTGGCGGGAAGGTCCGCTGAGAAGGCGGAGAGTGCTCGGGTTGCGGTTTCTTCATCGGTTGTTTCGTCCAAGGAAATCCCGACGGTGTACCTGTCGATGCGCCGCAGGTTGATGCCGGCTGCCAGTGCGGTGTCCATCACCAGGTCGGCTGACTCTCCGGCTCTTACCGACAGTGTGTCAAACCAAGCGGAGTTGACCAGTCCCCATCCCGCCGAACGGAGACCTGCCGCCATCCGCGCAGCGAGCCGGTTGATTCGCCGGGCAATGGCGGTTAGACCCTGTGGGCCATGCCATGAGGCATAGAAGGATGCCATCACCGCCAAGAGCACCTGGGCAGTGCAAATGTTGGAAGTGGCTCGTTGACGGCGAATATGTTGTTCCCGGGTTTGGAGCGCCAACCGCAGGGCCGGATCTCCATTGGAGTCGACGGACAACCCCGCCAACCGTCCGGGGAGAGAGCGTACATGCCTTTCGCGGGTGGCAATGAATCCGGCGTGGGGGCCTCCGAACATCATGGGAACCCCGAAACGTTGTGAGGATCCCACCGCAATGTCCGCTCCCCAATCCCCCGGCGGGGCCAGCAAAGTGAGAGCCAAGAGATCGGTGGCCACAACTACCACCATCCCGGCGGCTCGGGCTTCTTCCACCGCTTTGCTGAGGTCCCGCACCTGCCCACTGGCTCCCGGGTAATGGAATAGCACTCCGAATGATTCTCCGTCCAGGAAGTCCATGTCTTCGGGATGATCCAACGCCACGTCGATATCCATCCATTGGGCGCGGGTACGGATCACCTCGATGGTCTGAGGAAAGGTGTCGGTGTCCACCCAGAACCGCGTGGCGCGACGACGGCGGGAAATCCGACGGGCCATGGTCATGGCTTCGGCGGCCGCTGTTCCCTCATCCAGAAGGGAGGCGTTGGCCACTTCCATTCCGGTGAGATCCGAGACCATGGTCTGAAAATTGAGCAGCGCCTCCAAACGACCCTGGGAAATCTCGGGCTGATAGGGGGTGTAGGCGGTATACCAGGCGGGATTCTCCAATACCTGGCGTTGGATCACCGAAGGGACGTGGACGTTGTAATAGCCCAGCCCGATCAGCGAAGTCATCACTTGGTTCCGGGAGGCGATCTCCTTCAGGTTCCCCAGCGCCTCCGGCTCGCCGAGAGCAGCGGGTAGATTGAGTTCGCGATCCAAGCGGATCGAAAACGGTATCGTCTCCCTCATCAGTTGGCCCAAGGACTCGGCGCCGATCACCTTCAGCATCTTTTCGATGTCGTTGCCCCGAGGCCCGATATGTCGGTCAGCGAAATCAAGGGGTTGGCGGCTGGACATGGTGTTCTCCTCGGGCAGCGTCTACTTGGTCCTCCCTGCTGTCCCGGTTACCTGAGAGTTTTGCTCCGGTTCGCGGAGTTTGCTCCTTCGGCGGCGGTGCGTTCCGCCTTCTTCAGCTCTGCCTCTTCAACACGGTCCTGTGGCCTGAGAGATTCCTGGGAGGATTTGCCCCTTCGGCGTCTCGACTAGCGAGACTCTCCCGTGTCGCGTCACTGGCTTGTGAACAAATTGTAATTCAAAACTGATTGTAAAGCCATGCAGAAGAAAAATCAGTAATAAGGGCTGAAGAGAATAGAAAAGCCAACCGCGTCTTTGGTTAACCTCAGTGACGGTGAGTGCGTTAGTGGTGGTGCTATTCGGATTGGTGGGAGGGGTGTTGGCCGCCATCCAAAGCCAGATGATGGGGCAATTCGAACAAAGAGTGGGGATGATGGCTGGCACTGCAGCCAATTTCGTGGTCGGCGCGCTGGTGCTTGGTGTGTTTTTGCTGGCCACCCGAAGCCCAAGTCTCGCCGAATGGCAGGGCATCCCCCCCTATCTCTACCTGGCGGGGCTCGCCGGTATCGTGATCATTAGCAGTATCGCCTTCACGGTGTCCAGGGTGGGGGTATTGGCCGGTTCGATGCTATTGGTCACCGCACAACTTACCGGCGGGACCATAATCGACCACTTCGGGTGGATGGGCGCACCGGTTCGAGAGATCTCATTGAGCAAACTGCTGGGCATCATGTTCCTGATATTGGGCGCCCGGTTGGTATTGCGCTGATCTGACTCGGTGGTTCACATAGCAATTAGCGCCAAAGCGATCACCGAGAGCGCTAGGCCAGCAGCCCGATAGGGGGAGATTCTCTCCCTATCCACAAAGAAGGCCAACAAGGCGACGACCCCCGGATAGAAAGCCGAGGCCACGGCCACCAGTCCCAAGGGGCCGATTTGCACCGCCAACAGGTACGTAAGGTTGGCCAGAACGCTGCCCCCTGCCATCATGGCCAGCGTGCATTCTCTCTTTGGCATCCGGAGTGGAACTCTGCGGACCTTCACCATAATCCCCACCGATGCGAGGCTGCCGCATTTGAAGGTCACCAGGGGCCAGAAACCGGCCTCCGGGGAGATCTGGGCTAAGCCGATAAAGACCAGGGAAAACAACATGCCGGCCGCGAATCCGTATGCGGCCTTCCCGGGGCGGTTCTGGGTTTGGCGGTTGGCGACGGTCAGCCACAAAGCTGGTATGGCTAGGGCCACTCCTATCCATGACAGTAGGGCATAGGTCTCGCCCGTAAGCAATCCGAACAGGAAGGGCACCATTGTCAAGGTAACCGCAGATACCGGTGAAACCACCGCCATCCGTCCCTTAGCCAGTCCCTGAAAGTAGAAGACCACTCCAGCGACCCCGGCCACCCCGCTAAACGCTCCCCAGGCAATGTCGGAGAAGGCGAAGGAAGCCCCCACCAAGATGTGGTGGGTTCCGGCTATAAGGAGGGATAGGCCTAGCCCCATGATGTTGGCCCAGAAGGCCACCGCAAAAACAGGCGCCCCCCGGGTTGCCAATCCCCCAGCGAAGTCGAAGGCCCCGTAAAGGATAGAAGTCAGTACAGCCAGAGCAATGGCCATGGGACACCGGTAAAAGATGAGGAGTGGGTAAACAAGGGCAGAGAAAGCCGGGTTTCGACGAGGGTGGGCTAAGCAGAGACTAGTGGTTTACAGATCTGTTGCCTTGTTACAAGCCGGTTAAAGGGTCGGGGCACCCTCTTGGGACCACCCATGCCAGCCCACGTCGGTGGCCGCCCGCGCCTGATGGCGATTAGATGGTGATCAACGCCAGAGAGACAACCGACAGCGCCATACCCGCCATGCGTTGCAGGGGTATCTTCTCCTTTACCACCACCGCAGCCAGCAGGGAGGTGACCACCGGATAGAAAGAAGCGGTCACCGTGACCAGCCCGAACGGTCCGATCCGTGTTGCCAGCAGGTAGGTGAGGTTGGCCAGGATATAACCGCCGGACAAAAGCGTCATCGGCCGGGCTTCGGAGGGAACAGCGGGGGCCGTTCGCCGTGCCAGGAAGAATATTCCCAGCAGTACCAAGCCGCTGACTCGCAACGTCACCAGTGGCCAGAACCCGGCCTCCGGTGAGGTTTGGGTAATTGTCACAAAAAACAGGGAGAAGGCCAGACCTGCCGCCAGTCCGTACCATGCCCGTCCGGGCCGGCCTTGTTCTTTCTGCCGGTGAACGGTGAGCCATAGGGCCGGAATGGCCACCAGCACCCCCACCCAGGCTGAGACCGTATGGTGTTCTCCCACTGCTACCGAGAACAGAAAAGGAACGATCGCCTGCGTCACTGCCGAGACTGGAGCTACTACCGCTATCTGTCCCTTGGCCAGTCCTTGCAAGTAGAAGGCCACCCCGACGACTCCCGCTACTCCGCACAAGGCACTCCAGGCTTGGTCTGTGAAGGTCACTGTGTCCCCTACGACAATGTGATGGACCACCGCCGCGCATACCGCCAGGACCAGCCCCACGGCATTGGCCCAGAAGGTGACGGCCAAGACCGAGGCCCGGCGAGTTGCCAATGCTCCGGCGAAATGGCTTGAGCCGTAGAAAAGGGCGGTGAGTCCTGCCAGGGCAAAGGCCATGGGTTAAAGGGCGATAAGTCCCAGAGAGATCATCGAAAGGGTCAGGCCAAAGACCCGGGCAGGGGACATCTTCTCTTTTTCAATCATCCTGGCCATCACCGCGATCACCACCGGGTAAAAGGACGATGCCACAGCCACCAGTCCGAACGGCCCGATTCGCACGGCCAAGAGATAGGTGAGGTTTGCCAGGATGTCACCACCAGCCAACAGTGCCAGGGGGCGTGCTTCTCTCGGCAGAACGGGTGGGATCTTCCGCACCGCCAGAAGGATTCCCAGCACGGTCAGACCTCCTATCCGGACTGTGACCAGGGGCCACACCCCGGATTCAGGTGAAGTTTGAGCGATGCCGATCAAAAACAACGAGAAGGTCAGGCCCGACACCACACCGTAGATTGCTTTGCCGGGGCGTTGTCCGGGATTGCGTTGGTGGACAGTGAGCCACAGAGCCGGAAGGGCCAATGCCACCCCCACCCAGGACACCAAGCTATAGCGTTCTCCCGTCAGCATCCCGAAGAAAAGGGGAACTACCGCCAGGGTGACCGCGGAGACGGGTGCCACCACCGCCATCTGGCCTTTCGCCATTCCCTGGAAGTACAAGGCCAGTCCGGCCACTCCGGCTACTCCGCTTACTGCTCCCCAAACGAGATCGGTGATGGTTGCCGAGTCGCCGATGATCAGATGATGCATCACGGAAATCAAGATGGCTATGCCCAGCCCCACCACATTGGCCCACAGGGTCACCACCAGCACTGGCGCCCGGCGGGTGGCCAGACCCCCGGCGAAGTCGCACAGCCCGTAAAGGAGAGAGGTCAGTCCGGCGAGAAAGAAGGCCATGGCGCTGTGGAGAAGCGAGAGGGGGGGAAAGCAACAGGCATAGAAGATGACCATGTGCCAAGGTGAGGCATCGGGCTGAGCCGAGATTAGCAGACGGTCAGAGAGACTGGGCGAGGTTGAGGACGATCCGCTCCAGAACCGGGACCCTGAGGATTCGAGGGGTAATGTTTGACCCAGATGCGTAACGATCAACGCACCATTTTCGGGTGGGCCATGTACGACTGGGCCAATTCCGGTTATGTCGTGATCACAGTGGGGATACTTCCCACTTATTTTGGGTCAGTGCTCATACCCGATGAGGGTTGGATGGGGTTGAGCGCCGAGTCACTGTGGGGATATATGGTCGGCCTGATCTCCTTGGCGCTCTTTCTGATAACCCCGGTGCTGGGGGCTATCGCCGATTACAGCGCCCGGCGACTGATGTTCTTGAAGGTGTTTGCCTATGGGGGGGCTTTGTTCATTACCTGCTTTGCCTTCGTTTCCACCGGCAGTGTGCTGTTGGCCATCTTGATGTTCTTGGCCTCCCATTTCGGACTCGCCGCCTCCAACGTCTTTTACGACGGGATGCTTCCGGTCATCACCACCGACGACACCATCGACCGGGTCAGTTCCAAGGGATACGCCTTCGGATACGTCGGAGGTGGGATCTACCTGCTCTTGGTATTGATGTTCATCTTCTATGCGGAAGATCTGGGCATTGAAGAGTCTCTGGCTGCTCGGCTGGCCATTGGCGGCGCGGGGCTTTGGTGGGCAGGGTTTTCCTGGTTTGCCTTCCGGCGCTTGCAGGAGGTAGGAGAAGCCCAGGAACCCCTGGGAATCGGAGATGGTGAGAGTCGGTACCTGGCTTATCTGCGGCTTGGTTTCGGCCGCACCTGGAGCACTTGTCGCAACCTGGCCGGACACAAGCATCTGCTGTTGTTCGTTGTGGCCTACATCTTTTATATCGATGGGGTTCAGACAGTTATAAACATCTCTGCCATCTACTCTTCGGAAACTTTGGAGATCAGCACCTTCTTCATCGCATTGGTCCTGCTGGTGGTGCAGTTCATGGCCTTTTTCGGGGCGCTGGCATTTGGAAGGCTGTCCGATTGGATCGGCCCCAAGCGTGCGGTGTCTTTCGCCCTGGTGATTTGGGTAGGTGTGCTGATTGCCGCTTACAACCTGCCGGTCGGCCAGAATTATCCTCTGTTGGCGCTGGGGATGGTTATCGGGATGGTGTTGGGAGGAACCCAGGCGCTAAGCCGCAGCCTGTATGGGTCGATCATTCCCCAGCAGGCTTCCGCCGAGTTCTTCGGCTTCTTCTCGGTGTTTACCAAGTTCTCCGCCATTTGGGGGCCGATCATTTTCGCCACCTTCCGCCAGGTGACCGGTTCGAGTCGACCTGCCGTGTTATCGCTGGTGTTCTTCTTTGTAGTGGGATTGGTACTGCTGAGCCTGGTCAACGTGGAAAAGGCTCGCGACGCTCGCTCGGAATGGGGTTTCCTGAAGAATTAGCCAGCCGGCCCAACCGGGAGACTCAACTGATGGCAGCGCCGGTCTCGGGGTCGAAGAAGTGCAGCTTGGAGACATCGAGGATCAGGTGAATCCGATCTCCGGAGGAAGGCGCCAAATCGGGATTGACCCTGGCCACGAATTTTGTCCTGTCCCCCAGGGAGGAGATGTCGCTTCCCTCGTCTTCCAAGAGTTCCCGGATGTCGGGGGTAATTACCGGAGGCGAAGGCTTGCTGAAGTGGACATAGGCTTCCGATCCCAGTTGCTCCACCAAGCTGGCTTCGGCGGTGATGGTCCCCCCGCCGTCGGATTCTGAGGTCGGAGAGTGGACCTCGAAGGCTTCGGGCCTGATTCCCACTACCACCTGGCTATCCGCATAGGAACCCAAGTGGGGATGCTGAGTGAACACTGAACGGTTGAGTGGTATCTCCTCGTCGGCGAAAGCCAGGGAAGTTTCCGCACCGTGAGAGCGGATCTTTCCGTACACGAAATTCATGGAAGGCGAGCCGATAAACCCGGCCACAAACAGGTTGGCGGGGTAGTCGTATAGAATCCGAGGCGTGTCGATCTGCTGGAGGTTGGTTTGGTGTTCGCTGGCCTTGCGGAGCACCGCCACCCGGTCTCCCATAGTCATCGCCTCCACTTGATCGTGAGTCACATATAAGGTGGTGGTCTTCAGCCGGTTGTGAAGAAGCCCCAACTCGGAGCGCATCTGCACCCGCAACTTGGCGTCGAGATTGGAAAGGGGTTCGTCCATCAGGAAAGCGGCGGGCTCGCGGACGATCGCCCGACCCATCGCCACCCGCTGCCGCTGTCCCCCCGACAATGACTTGGGCTTTCGGTCCATCAACTCGGAGATTTCCAGGATGGCGGCGGCCTCGGCCACCTTGCGGCGAATTTCCTCGCGCGGCAGGCGCCGCATTTTCAAACCGAACGCCATATTGTCGAAGACACTCATGTGGGGGTAGAGGGCGTAATTCTGAAAGACCATGGCGATGTCCCGGTCTTTGGGGGATACGTCGTTCACCACGTTCTCGCCGATCCGAAGGACTCCCTCGGTGACTTCCTCCAATCCCGCCACCATCCGCAGCAGGGTGGATTTGCCGCATCCGGACGGGCCGACCAATACCACGAATTCCCCGTCACCAACCTCGATGCTCACGTCGGTGATTGCCCTGGTTCCTCCCGGATACACTTTGCCGACGCTTTCAAATGTGATAGAGGACAATGTGTCTTCCTTTCCGCCAATGTCATCGCGGCCAGCGCCAATCATAACAAAAGGACTCACCGCGGGTGCCCGCACCTGGGGCAGCGTCGAGAGCCCCACCCATCGGTGGCGGGGAGAGCGCCGGAAAGATCTCGACAGACCAAGAAAGAGGCTTGTTTCCATCCGGCCGGCTACATGGAGTAGGCGCGCGATCGTGGATGTTCAAGCCACGATGATGACGAAAGTCTCCTCCCCGGAGCTTCCTCTCTACCCTTTCCTTCCACCCGGGACCTGCATCTGCCTACTCAACAGATTCGGACCCGCCGGACTTGCCGAGGATGAATACCGACCGGTGTTCTACCCTGAACCCCAGACCAGCAAACCGGCCTCAACCAGGAGCAGGACCAGCGCACCGGCGATGGCCACTCCCAGGGTTATCAGCCAGATGGCACGTCGGAAAGGAACACCGAAAACATATGCGGCCAGCACTCCGGTCCAACCTCCGGTCAGTGGGAGAGGGATCGCCACCAACGCCACCAACGCCAGATCCTGCAGGCGAAGAAACAAGTTGGTGTGGCGGCGACGGGTGCGGGCATACATCCGGTCCATCAAGCGCCGCATCCAGGGGAGACGATCAGCAGAGCAAAATCGATCAAACACTCCCGGAATCCAAAAGACCAGAGGCACGGGCGCCAGATTGCCAGCCACGCCCCAGGCCCAGGTTGAAAGGGGGCTCATCTCCAAAACAAGTCTTCCCAAAGGTATGCCAGCCCGCAACTCAAGCACGGGGAGGGCGGATATCAACGCCACCACCAAAGGGTTGGGCACTCCCCAGCCGCCCAGAAGGTCGGCTAGTAACGAACGCACAGTAGATCAATGGGGTGTGTAACGGGAGACAACATCGGGCATGGCGACTATCACCAGTGGAACAGTCACGTGCTTTAGTACATAGGACATCCCGTAACCGAAGAAAGGCCGATTGGTAAGAGGTCGACTGGTGGCGCCCATCACCAACAAGTCCCAATTCTCGGAATTGGCGGTGGCTACCAGTTCCCCTTCCGGTTGGGCAACAGGCCGGACGTCGGCTTGTACTCTGGCGCCCAGCCGTTCTCCGAAAGCTACCGATTCCTCCACCATTTCCCGACCGACCTTGAAGTTCTGAGCGCTGCTTATCATGTCGTAGTGGATCGGGCCGTCGGCGCTCTCGGTGATCAGATGCAAGGCGTACACCAGCCCGTCATTGTGGGAGGCCAAGGAGTATGCCACCTCCTCGGCTGCGCGGGAAGCCCGGTTTGATTCCACCGACAACAGCACTCTCCTCGCTTCGGGAATGGCTAATTCCGAGAGGCTGGCGTTCGGGTCGGTGCTGGGATATCGAAAAATCAGGGTGGGTCGATCCAATTTGGCCAGAACCCGGTCGATCACGCTGGAGAACACTTCGCTTTCATCGGTGCCCTCTGTCGCTCCCAGCACCACCAAGTCATATCCGAGCGCCGCTTCCTTCAAAATCGCGTCCGCCGGATCCCGTCTCTTCCTTCTAATCAGGCGATGGCCCTCGGAACCCAGCGCCTTCAACGTTTCCTCTGGACCCTGATCGGGTTCGGTCTGAATGCCCAGGAGACGCTTCCCCCAATTGCCCTTTGCACCGGTGACTGCCAGCACTGTCACCTCCGCATCGGGAAACAGGATGCTTATCTGGGCGGCGGCGTAAACGGTGTTTGCTCCTCCCCGGGTAGGAAGGAGTATCCGGCGCGATCCCAGAATCTGCGCCTGGGAGCGGATGGCCTCCGACTCCAGACGGGTCTTTTCTTCCTCTCCGGCCTCCATTCCCTTGACGGCCATCTTCAGCAACGCCGGAGCAACCAGCGAGGTAACGATGGCGGCTAACACAATCACCGTGTATCCGGTGGGGCTCACCACGCCCAGGCTCAAGCCAACCAAAGCCACCACGATGCCCATGGCGCCAAGGGCGGACAAGCCGGACCCGAGGGCCAATCCCTCTCTGACACTGAGGCCGGCCCGGCGGGCCCCCACCAGGGTTCCGAACATCTTGGCCGCCACCGCCAGGACGATGAGAACCACCGTCCAGATGATGGCACTGGCAGATGCCAACAGTGTTACATCCACCCGGAGCCCGCTGAAGGCGAAGAATATGGGGGCGAAGAAGGAGTCGGTGATCGCCTCCAGGACATACCGGACCTCGCTCATCTGGTAGCGGAGCGTGGCGAGGATAATCCCCACGATGAACGCCCCCAGGATGGCTTCCAGTCCCAAGAGGTGGGTCACCGCTCCTCCCCCGATCGCTGCCACCAGACTCACCGTGAGAGCCGCTCGGAGATTCGATCCGTCCCGCAGAGCCAAACGCATGGCTTGGTTGAGCAACCACCTTCCCAGCGTGGCCGCCACCGCCAAGAACACCACCAGCCCTCCCAGGGAGGTGAGCAACTGGGCAGGCTCGAAACCTTCCTGTGCGATCCCGGCCAGGCCGGCCAGGATCAACCACCCCACCGAATCCATGGTCATGCTCACCGCCAGGGTCACTTGACCGAAGTTGCGGCGAAGCATGCCCAGGTCCTGAAGAATTTTGGCCACCACCGGCAAGGCGGCCACCGAGAGCGCCAGCGCCATGAAGGCCGCATACAGGCCCCGTCCGCTGGTCCCGATGAAAGATGAAGGAGTTAAGAGCGCCACCGATCCCACCACCACCAGAGGAACCAGCAGGGCGCCGGCGGAGACATTGAGGGCTGCATTGCGCAGACGGGCGATAATTCCCAGGTCGGTCTCATATCCGATCACCACCAGCACCATGATCACCGCCAGCCAGGCCAGACCGTATATCACCGATCCCACGGTGGAGTCCGAAAAGATCCAATCGAAGGTCTCTGGATAGAACTGACCCAGGACACTTGGTCCTATAACCACTCCGGCAACGAGTTGCCCCACCACCGGGGGCTGGCGCAGTTTGTTGGCGATCCCACCCAATAGCCGCGCGGTTCCTACTAAAAGGACCAACTGCAGGAAGAAGATATACAGTTGGTGCTCATCTAGGAGGGTGAATTCCCCCGGTTCAGCGGCGGCAAATACGGGAAGCACTCAGTTGATAACAATACATTCGTCGACCTGCGGGTAAGGGCATCTATACCGAAAACCTAACGTGCATGAGGTCTTGGGGTTGAACGGTGTAATCGCGCCCCTCCACCCGCACCATTCCCTTTCCGCGGGCCGCGTCCCACCCTCCGGCATCGATCACGGTCCGGGCAGTCGCCACCTCAGCTCTGATGAAGCCTCTTTCCATATCGGAATGGATCTTGCCCGCCGCCTGACGAGCGCTAGAGCCATGCGGGGTGAGCCATGCCCGGGTTTCCCGCCGGCCGGCCGTGTAGAAGGTGCACAGGCCGAGGGCGGACGTGGCAGCCTGGGCCACGGTGGACGATGCCCCCTCCCCCAGTCCGAACGCCTCCCTCATCTCCTTTCGGTCCCCGGGGTCCAACGAGGCGGCCTCGGCTTCTAAAGCCAAGGTCAGGGTCAATACCGGATCTCGATCGGGCACCACTTCCCGCAATCGGTGATCGGTGGACGAGTGGAGGTCTTCGTCGGCGTTCACCACCCAGATGATCGGTTTGAGAGTTAGGGGCGCGAAGTCTGCCAAGGCAGTCCGCTCGGCTTTCGACCACGGCGCCGATCGCAGCATGTCGCCCTCCCTGGCGATGGCGGCGGCGCGGGCCACCACCTCATAGACCGCCCGGCGCTCCGGCCGGGAAGTGGCCTGATTGCGGAGCCTCACCAAAGATCGCTCGAACATGTCCGCATCTGCGATCGCTAGGTCGAGCATGGTCTCCTCCGCCTGCTGAACCGGGTCCACCCCCGACTCCGAATCGGGAACGGCCGGGTCATTGAAGGAGCGGAGCACGACCACCAGGCAGTCGGACTGACGAAGCCTGCCCATCGTTTCTGTGTCGGGCTCTCCTCCCGATCTGCTCCGTGGCGGGGTGTCGGTGGCTTCCAACGCACTGTAGGTGATGCGTTTGGATCCTTCCAGCCTGCCCACTTCTTCCAAAACCGGGTCCTCCATCGCAACGACACCTACTCGGGCGGCGGTAGTCGAGAACGGAAAGGGGGCGATCCCTTCGTGGCGGTCGGTGAGTGCCGCGAACAGAGAGCTTTTGCCGCTGTTGGGCGGACCGGTGATTCCCAGGGTGGCCATCGTCTTACGAGACTAGGCAGTTCCTTTGATTAGGGCCTCTTTTCATCTTTCGCGGGGTGACCGAGCTACTCAGATCTTGATCCATGCACCATCAGAGGCGCATCAAGCCTGGAATTGATCTCGATTTGGCTTCCGACTCTGCCAGAATCAGGCCTATGAGAACGGTGGTCATAACTGGTGGGACAGGATGGCTGGGCAACTCTCTCATCACCAGGTTGCTGAAGAACCCCGACCTCCGGTTGGGAGTCACCTACCTCAAACCTGCCGAGGCCGACCGCTTTGAGGATAGGTTCGGCACTTACCATGATCGCATCATGCTGCGGAGAGTGGATGTGACCAGTTCCCGAGCCATGGAAGGATTCTTGGGAGAGTTGAGTGACAGGTGGGGCGACATCTCTGGGCTGGCTTGCCTGGCCGGAAGCTGGGCGGGAGGAAGGACCATCGAGCAAACTTCTGATCTGCGTCTGGAGAGAATGCTCGACTCCAATCTGCGTTCCACCTTTACCGCGGTGCGGGCGGCGTTGCCCCATCTGCGCCGTGCCGAGTGGGCCCGGGTGGTGCTGACTGCCAGCCAGGCCGCCTTCAACGCTCCTCCTGCCCAGGGGGCGTTCAACATCGCCAAGGCAGGGGTGGTGGCGCTGAGTCGAACACTGGCTGCAGAACTGCAGAAAACCGGTGTCTCCGTTTCGGTTCTGGTTCCTTCGGTGATAGACACTCCGGCCTCCCGGGAAGCCATGCCTGATGCCGATCACAGCCTCTGGCCCACCCCCGACGATGTTGCCCGGGTAGCCGAGTTTCTGCTCACCAAAGAAGCCTGGGTTCTCAACGGCGCCGAAATCCCAGTGTAAGGCAATAGCATCCGGTGGCTTTATAAAGTGCGCGTTGTTGAAGTAGCCTGATGGGCATGCGATCTGATCAAACCCTGCAGCCCGATCTGGTGGAGGAAGTGCCGGGTGACCCAGATGTCACCGCCGACGGAGACGGGCGCCTGGTTTCCGGATCTGACACCCAGGTCACCGAGCCGGCCAAGTTGATCAGGATCGCCACCATGACCAGATCGATATTGGAGGAAGTGCGGGAGGCAACTCCCGATGAGTCCGGGCGGGATCTCATCTCCAGGATCCATGACCGTTCCCTAATAGAGTTGCGAGATGTGCTCAGCGAACATCTCCTCAGCGAGTTCGACCGCATGTTCGAGCCGTTGCTGGGGGACGATCCTCCCACCTCATCTGAGGTGCGCATCGCCCAAGCCCAGCTGATCGGATGGTTGGAAGGCCTTTTCCAAGGCATTCAGGCTAGTCTGGTCACCAAACAGATGGTTGCCCAGGCCCAAGCCGCGCAACGGGCCCAACTCAGGGCAGGCCGTCCCGACCCCAATGACCGGCCTCCCACCGGACTGTATCTGTAGGAAAGCCATGACACCCCTGCGGGTTGCGGTGATGGGAGGGGGGATCGCCGGGGTAGCCGCCGCTTACTATCTTGCGGAGCGAGCCGACGTGGTAGTGATCGAAGCCGAATCGACCTTGGCGTATCACACCACCGGACGTTCCGCCGCTCTTCTCTTCGAGTCTTACGGATCGTCCGGCCTTCGGCCCCTGACCATGGCCAGCCGCAGTTTCTTCGACCGCCCTCCAAAGGGACTATCCGACTTTCCATTCCTTTCCAAGCGCGGGGGAATGTTGGTAGGAGAGGAACACCAGGTAGAAGCCCTGCGACAATGGGAGGAGGAGGCGGGAAGGTCAGGCACTGCGGTGAAATGGTTGGAACCCGAACAGGCGTGTGAGCTCTGTCCTGCCCTTCGGAGGGACAAGCTGGCCGGGGCGGTGTGGGAGCCCGGTGCTGCTGATATGGACGTCGCCGCAATCCATCAGGCTTTCGTGCGGGGCGCCCGCCGGAGGGGCGCTGAGATCCGGGTTTCGTCGCCGGTCACCGCCCTGCAAAAAACCGCCGGAGGATGGAAGGTGAGGGCGGCGGATGACTGGCAGGAGGTTCAGGTCGTGGTGAATGCCGCCGGAGCCTGGGGAGATGAGATAGCCAGTTTGGCAGGTGTCCAACCGGTGGGCATCACCCCGATGCGACGGACTGTCTTCATGGCGCCGGGATCCGATGATTACCGAGAGTGGCCGTTGGTGGCCAACGTGGGTATGGAGTGGTATTTCAAACCTGACGGAATCCAGTTGCTCTGTTCTCTTTCGGAGGAGAACCCCTCTCCTCCCTGCGATGCGCGTCCCGAACCGCTCGATATCGCCTTGGCCATTGAACGGATCAACCAGGCCACCACCCTGGGGATTCGCTCGGTCCGTTCCTCGTGGACGGGACTGCGCACCTTCGCTCCCGATCGGGAGATGGTGATCGGCTTCGATCCCCGGGCGGAAGGGTTCTTCTGGCTGGTGGGCCAGGGAGGCACGGGGATTCAGACCGCCCCCGGCGCGGGTGAACTGACCGCCTCCTTGATTCTGGATTCCAAGGTCTCACCTCGGCTGGTCGACCTTGGTCTCAATCCGGCGGTACTGGCTCCCCAGAGGTTTGTGTGATACCGGCCTATCGGGTAAGCGTCACCCGTCCCTTGGACCTCCAGCGCTTCTCGGACCGCTTGGCGCTGGCATCGCTGTTTGTGTTCGGTGCGGCAGGCTACCTGTGGGGAGGATGGGCCGAGGGAGTCGAGTCGGGTCTGGCCGCCTACCTGTGCTGGGCATTGTCCCGGGAGATAGACCCCGACTACCCGGTTTCCGCCAACCTGGCGGCATTGGCGGGAGGCGGCTTGGCCTTGTGGCTGGACAGTCACGCCGGGGTTTTGTTCGTAATGCTGCTGGTCATCAAAGTGATGGTGGGCAGTAGTGGATTGGCGCCGGCCCGTTGGGAAGCAGGATTATTGGGTCTGGGCGCCGTGGTCTTCTCCGGCACCCAAACCGGGTGGTGGGCGGGGGCTGTGATGGCCGCCGCCCTGTTTCTCGATACCTGTATTCCCCCGGTCGCCTCGGCTTCGCACCGGTGGATTGCCGGAGGGGTAGCGGTGGGCGCATCGTTGTTCTATTTGTTCCTGGGCGAGGTTGATTCGTGGTGGTGGGCTCACCTGGCCGCGGTGTCGGCGGCGAGTCTGATTTTGGTGTACGGGAGGCTGGGGGTCCGGAAGGGATTGATCATCGCTTTGTCCATAGCCGGCCTGCCGGCCTTCGCCAGAATGTTTGAGAGGTTGGCGGGTGACGGTGTGCAGGACGGTTCCTTGGGGATTTATCTCCTAGTTGGCGCCGGTCTGGTGTTTGCCTTGGCGCTGGGCGCAATCGGCACAGATGTGAAATCTCCCACCGATCATGCCGATCGCACCATCTCCTCCGATCGGGTGGGAATGGCCAGATTATTGCTGGGGGCCTTTGTGATCGTATCGGGGTTGTCGGCGGCGACTGGATCGGTAACGCAGGCATTTGCGCCCTTCGCTCCCCTGTTGGCGGTGGTGATTGTGGTGGCGCTACGGGAGTTTCTGTATCGACCTCGATGGAAGGCTCAACGGAGGGGCTCCTGATGCCTCAGGCGTATCTCGTGCGTGATCCCATTACCTCTCCTCAGAACCCGCGCGTGAAGTCGCTGGTGCGACTTCGCAACCGCCGAGAGAGGCAAAGAACCGGTGCCTTCTTGGTGGAGGGGTACCGGGAAATGCAACGGGCACTGGCTTGGAAGTCGCAGATACTGTCTGTCTTTTGTTGTCCTCCCCTCTATCTGGGGGGAAACGAGGAGAAACTTCTGGCAGAGATCGGGCAGGTGGCGCCGGTGGTGGAGATGTCCGAACCGGCCTTCCGCAAGGTTTCCTATCGGGATCGCCCGGAAGGGTTGCTAGCAGTGCTGCGGCAGCCGTCGCTTCCCCTCTCCGGGCTTCAGGTCGGTTCTGATTCCCTGGTGTTGGTGGTGGAGTCGGTGGAGAAGCCCGGCAACCTGGGTGCCATGATCCGGACCGCCGAGGCGGCGGGAGCAGATGCGGTGGTGGTGGCCGATCCGACCACCGATGTTTTCAACCCCAATGTGGTGCGCGCTTCCCTGGGGTCGCTGTTCACCGTGCCACTGGCAGTAGCGGATAGCCACGCTGCGTTGGAATGGCTAAAAGAGAAAGGTCTGCTGGTGATCGCCACCAGCCCGGCGGCCGCCGTACCGTCCTGGAGAGCCGATCTGGCTGGCGGAGCGGCCGTGGTGATTGGCTCCGAACAATACGGATTGTCCGATTTGTGGTTGGAGGGGGCTGACGTAAAGGTGCAGATTCCCATGTCGGGTACCGTCGACTCTCTCAATGCCGGCGCGGCGGCGGCAGTGGTGCTGTTCGAGGCCCGTCGCCAGAGATCGGAGGGCTAGCTGCCGGTGACGGCAATAGCCTGGGCTAGAGTGAAACGGCTTTCATAAAGGGCCCGTCCTACTATTGCCGCCTCGCATTCCAGGGTTGCCACCGCCTCGAGGTCGGCGAGGTTCCCTACCCCGCCCGAGGCGATTATCGCCATGTCGGATAGTGACCCGACTTCTCGGAGCAGGTTCAGGTCTGGTCCCTGCATGGCGCCATCTCGCTCGATTCCGGTGACCAACAGCCTCACTACCCCTGCCTCTCGCAGACCCCTTACTGTTTCGGTGACCGAGCGCCCTTCATCGAGCCATCCCGCTCCCCTGGCTCGGCCGGCTCGGATGTCAAGCGCCGCCACCACCCGCTCCAATTCTCCCACCTCTCGCAAAGCCGCCGGGTTCCACACTGCCGCGGTTCCCATCACCACCCGTTGGGCACCTGCCTCAAGTGCTGCCCGGGCCGTGGCGGGGGCGCGGATCCCACCGCCCACTTGGAAGGGAATCCCCGCCCGGGTCATGTCCCTCCATATCTGTTGGTCGGGCTCTCCGGACCGTGCACCTGACAAATCCACCACATGGACCAGTTGGGCGCCCTGCTCCAGCCAGCGTCCCGCCACTTGCACCGGGTGATCGGAGTAGGGGGTGACCCGACCGTAGTCGCCGTGCAACAACCTGACCACCCGGCCCTCCAAGATGTCGACTGCGGGGATTATCTGCATTTTGTAACCCCTTCAATCGGGCCTGTTGTCGCCACTATCATTTCCTGGGATTGTTCTACTGTAATAGCGTGCTAACATACTATCACATTAGGGCAGTAAGCGAAAAGCAAAACGAAACCGAAATGGTATGACTCTCGACGGAACATGGCGAAATCAGGACACCAAGGCTCTGTTCTCCACGATGCTGTCCTTGGAGACAGCGGATGAGGCGGCTCTGTTCTTCCGGGACCTGTGCACCCTCAAGGAGTTGGCTGACCTGAGCCAGCGGTGGGCGGTGGTACGGCAACTGGATCGTGGCCTCTCCTATCGAGAGATCTCGTCGATCACCGGCGCCGCCACTGCCACCATTACCCGGATTAACCAGTGGTTACGTCATGGGACGGGGGGTTACCGGCTGGCTCTCGCCCGAATGAAGTCAAAAGCCGAATCGGAAGAAACCCAATGAACAAGAAGGCTCTCACTCTGGCGGTGCCCAACAAGGGCCGACTGCGAGAGCCGTCGCTGCGGCTCCTCAAGAGCGCCGGAATGTCCTTTGAAATCACCGACCGGGTGCTTTCCCTGCGGGTCCGCAATGTCGAGTTGGATCTGGTGTTGGTACGCACCGAGGACATACCGGGGATGCTCATCGAGGGTGTGGCGGATGTCGGCATCACCGGGCTGGACCTTATGGAAGAGGCCAATGGGGATTCGAGCCTCGAGCCCCTTGCCAAACTGGATTACGGCTTCTGTCGACTGGCCGCGGCCGTACCGACTTCTTCCCCAGTCCACTCTGTGGCCGACCTGAAGGGTTTGCGGATCGCCACTTCCCATCCCCGTACCACCGCCCGGTTCTTCGCCGATCACTCCATTTCAGCCTCGGTGGTGGCCTTGAAGGGGTCGGTGGAGGCAGCCACCAAGATCGCTTTGGCAGACGCGGTGGTGGACCTGGTTTCCACCGGATCCACCCTGCGCCTCAACGGACTGAGGGAGATCGGCGTGCTGGTGGAATCACAAGCCGTCTTGGCCGGACTTCCCGAGAAGAAGAACCTTCCACTGGTCCGGAAACTGATAACCGCGGTGGGAGCGGTCACCGCCGGGCGTCGCAAACGTTATGTCCTTCTGAACACTTCATTTGACAACATCGACACGATTAGCCGGATCATTCCCGGGCTCACCGCGCCCACCATCGTTCCCCTGGCCGAATCTCAGATGGTGGCGATGCACTCGGTGGTGGACGCCTCCGATCTGTGGGAACTGCTGCCCCGTCTGGAACAAGCGGGCGCCAAAGGGATACTGGTGCTCGAAATTGGACAGCTGATCCCATGATGGGCTCTTCCCCACCCCGGCTGCGCCGGATACGGCTTGCGGAGTTGACCGAGCTTGAGCTGACCCGGCTATGCCGGCGCACCGCGGTTCCCGACCCCGAGGTTCGAAGAATTGCTCAGACCATCTGCGAAGAGGTGAGATTGGAGGGCGACCAAGCCATGCACCGGTTGTCGAAGCGGCATGGAGGCGGATATTTTCGGGTATCGCGCTCTGAACTTGAAGCGGCTGTACGGGCCATGCCGCAGATAGTGGAGGCCCTGGAAAGTGCCCGTGACCACATCGCCGACTTTCACCGGCGTCAGATTCCCTCGGACCTTCACACCGAGAACATCCCAGGGGTCTTCATCACCCGCCGCTGGTCTCCCCTGAGGAGGGTGGGCGCCTATGTGCCCGGCGGCAAGGCTGCCTATCCGTCCACCGCTTTGATGACGGTCACCCCTGCCAAGGTAGCCGGGGTGAAGCAGGTGGCGGTGGCCACTCCCGCCGGCCCGAATGGAACCGTCCACCCGGCCACTCTGGCCGCTTGTCAGGTGGCCGGTGCTGATGAGGTGTGGGCGATGGGAGGGGCGGGAGCAGTGGCCGCCTTCGCCTATGGGACCGAGCAGATCCGGCGGGTCCAGAAGGTGGTGGGCCCCGGCAGCCAATGGGTGACCGCCGCCAAGCTGGCGGTGTTCGGGGACTGCGGTATAGATCTGCCCGCCGGGCCCTCGGAAGTCTTGGTGCTGGCCGATCATTGTGCAGATCCCGTGTTGGTGGCGGCGGACCTGCTCTGTCAGGCCGAACATGGGCCGGACTCCCCGGCGGTATTGGTCACCACCGACCCTGACCTTCCCCACCAAGTGGAAGCCGCCCTGGAAGAGCAACTTTCCACCCTGGAACGCCGGGATATCCTGGCCGAGGCCCTGGCCAATCACGGGATGACGGTGATTGCCCCTGACATGGCTGCCGCAATCGCATTCGCCAATCGATACGCGCCCGAGCACGTTTCCCTGCTCACCTCCGACACGGATACACATGCCAAGGCGGTCACCGCGGCCGGCTCGGTCTATGTGGGCAGGTGGTCGCCGGAGTCGGCCGGTGACTACGCCACCGGCGCCAACCATGTCCTCCCCACCGGTGGCCTGGCCGCCTGTTACGGTCCCCTCTCGGTGGAGGATTTCGGCTCTTGGCGCCAAGAGCAACGTCTCACCCGGGAGGGCTTGGCCAAGATTCTTCCGATAATCACCCGCCTAGCCGATGTGGAAGGTTTCACCGCCCACCGACGGGCCGCCGAGTTACGGTTTACCGCAAAGGAGCGTGACCACAGATATGCCAGATAGAACCGCACACATAACCCGGGACACCCGGGAGACCTCGGTGGAAATCAGCCTGAACCTGGATGGATCCGGGCAGGCCGAGATATCCACTGGAGTCGGTTTTTTCGATCACCTGCTCACCTCGCTGGCACACCATGCTCTTTTCGATCTGAGTATCACCACCCGGGGCGACCTGATTGTTGACGACCATCACACCGTCGAAGACACCGCCTTGGTGTTGGGATCGGCTATGGCTGAGGCGCTGGGTGACCGGTCGGGCATCAACCGCTTTGGAGACGCGGCCGTCCCCATGGACGAAGCGTTGGGCAGCGCCGCCGTGGATGTAGGCGGCAGACCCTATGCGGTGATCGACCTTCCTCTGCAAAACCCCACCATCGGCAACCTCACCACCCAGAACCTCCCCCACGCACTGGAGGCGATGGCGCGTACGGCGGGCTTTTCTCTTCACCTCAGTTCCCGCGGCCTCAATGATCACCATCAGGCGGAGGCCGCCATCAAGGCTCTGGCCCGGGCTTTGCGTCAAGCAGTGGAGCGCGACCCGCGCCGAGAGGGAGTGGCTTCCACCAAGGGGGTGGGTTGACCACCATTGCCGTAGTAGATCACGGCGCTGGGAATCTGGTCTCCATCACCCAGGGCTTGGAAAAGGTGGGCGCCGAGACGGTACTTGTCACCGAACCACGACAGCTTGAGGGAACAGATGGAGTGGTACTACCCGGAGTGGGCAACACCGGCACCGCCATGCAGCGGTTGCGAAAGGCCGAGTTAGTGGAGCCTCTAACCGCATGGTCGGGCCCGCTATTGGGGATCTGCGTGGGTTTACAGCTGTTCTTCGAGGGAAGTTCGGAGGACGACAGCACCTGTCTGGGATTAATGGATGGTCGGGTGGAGCGGTTACAGGAAACGCCCCGACTTCCCCATATCGGATGGAACGATCTTCTGATGACTGCAGACGATCCTCTTTGGGAGGGCCTTCCTCCCGATCCCACCTTCTATTTCCTGCACTCCTACGCCCCGGCGCCCACCGACCCGGGGGTGGTGACAGGTGAAGCCCAATACGGGCGTCGGTTCTGCGTGGCGGTTCGAGACGGCCACCGCGTGGGCGTCCAGTTCCACCCCGAGCGTTCCGGCGCCAACGGGCTTAAGGTACTGTCCAACTTTCTCTCCGATTGTCGCACCTGGGCGGACGAGCAGGGAAACGGTGGCGGCTGATGCTTCGCAAGAGAATCATTCCCTGCCTGGACGTTGCGGCCGGCCGAGTGGTGAAAGGGGTCAACTTCGTCAACCTGACCGACGAGGGGGATCCCACGGAATTGGCAAGCCGGTATGCGGCCGAAGGCGCCGACGAGATCTGTTTTCTGGACATCGCGGCTGCCCCCGAAAAACGGGACACCATGTGGGATGTGGTCAGGCAGACTGCTTCGGAGGTGTTCGTTCCCCTCACGGTTGGTGGGGGCATACGGTCTCCGGAGGATATGAAATCGGCGCTTCGGGCCGGCGCCGACAAGGTGAGCATCAACACCGCAGCTGTGCGTCGTCCGCAGCTTCTAAGCGAATGCCGCCTCCGTTTTGGACGCCAATGTGTGGTGCTGGCCATCGATGCCCGGCGGCTTCCTCAGGGTGGCTTCGAGGTGGTGGTGGTGGGAGGCCGAAAGCCGGTGGGCTGGGATGCGGTGGAGTGGGCGCAGCGGGGGGTGGAACTGGGCGCCGGGGAGATTCTGCTGACCTCCATGGATCGGGACGGAACCAAGATCGGTTATGACCTGGAACTGACCGCCGCGGTGACTGAAGCTGTGGAGGTCCCGGTGATCGCTTCCGGTGGCGCGGGTACTACCGAGCATTGCGTCGAAGTGTGCCAGAAGGCCGGGGCCGAAGCAGTGCTGGCTGCCTCCATATTTCATCGCCGAGAGATCGAGATCCATGAGGTCAAGCTGGCCATGGCTCGGGCCGGCGTACCGGTTCGTCTGACATGACCAAGTCTTCTCTAACCGCCACTCCCCCGCCCGACGAGCTTCGCTGGGACTCGCAAGGTCTCATCCCGGGCGTTGTGCAAGACGCCAGGACAGGTCAGGTTCTGATGGTGGCCTATCTCAACCGAGAGTCCTACCTACTCACCTTGGAGAGCGGCTATGTGCACTTCTGGTCGAGGTCGCGTGGTGAACTGTGGTTAAAAGGCGCCACGAGCGGCTCCCTTCTTGAGGTGGTAAAGATCGAATCCGACTGTGATGCCGACACGCTATTGATCACCGCCCGGCCGGCTGGTCCCGCCTGTCACCGTAACACCGTTACCTGTTTCGCCGACGGTCCCCGTGGGGAGGGGTTCCAGTGGTTGGAGCGGTTATGGGAAGTGATCGCTTCCCGCGCCGCCCAGCGGCCCTCGGGCTCCTACACAACCCGGTTGTTGGAAGGCGGCGTGAATATGAGTGCCCGCAAGGTGGTGGAAGAGGCCACGGAAGTGCTGATGGCTGCCAAAGAGCATGCTCAGGGACAGGAACCCAACCGGCGAGTAGCCGAGGAGATGGCTGACCTTCTCTATCACATGCTGGTTTTGGCTGCCGAACGGAAGATCGCCCCCTCGGAGGTGATCAGAGTTCTGGAGGAGCGTTTCGGAACCTGACCCCTCTGGTGTGGGTGAACAGACAAAAATCCCAACCTTCAAGAGTGCGGATCGGCCATGTTACCGAATGGACATTTACGATGCACTGAGGGCCGAGAGGTTCCATCGAAATAGATACCAGCGGGCGCGCACCGTTTTGCCGTCAGCGCCCACATGCCGCGCGATTTCCGAGATCGACCACCCCTGTGTCCTCAGCGCGTGAATCTCACGTCTTCCCTATGTGTGATCATCTGAGCCGGATCTCCACCCATGTCGAGGGGATCGCTGCGCCGGACAATGCGGCCCTAAGTTCGTTATCGAACCCGTTGGACCTGGCTGCCTGGGCAACGACTAATGCACAGGAGTCGGACTCCACCGATGACGGAACCTGGACAGTTACCAACATACCCCACAACTGGTTCAGAAAAGTCCCCCACAAACCTTCCCGATTTTCCCTGCTATCCGCCTTTGGAAATAGCGGTTACCGGACAGCCACGCCCCTTAGGCGAGGTCGGGCATTGACATCTCCCCCGAGGGAAGGACGGTCTGCACCTTAAACCTTGCTCAGGGGGCTAAGTGCCTTCTTGCTGGGCTTTCCGGGCTATCCCGCGGATCAGGAACAAATCGACCAGCCACCAGATGCCCAGCCCCCCAGCGGTGAGGAGCTTCAGTACACCCAGTCCGATTTGGCCAACGTACATGCGATCAATACCCAGTCCACCCAAAAAGATTGAGAGGATCAAGGCGATGTTTGGATCAGGTCTCATAAAGCGATCAGTATACACCAATCATCCCTGGAGTGAGCGTCCGATGACCACCCCTACCCTCCGCCGAACTGGTATGGTCTATGCGCGGGCAGCATTCGAAGGTCGCAGTCCTTGCCGCGGTACGGCAGCCAACTCACTGGGACCGGACTTCGGTCAGCTTGGTTCCTGACCCCCCCCACGGCCGGGGTTGTTTCCGGTTATGGCAGTTACCAGACAGCCCTCCACCGGAGCAAGTTGTTGGCCGTTCGGTCCGGTCTTGATGTAGATGGTTTTTCAACTTCGCTTCGGTTGTGCTCCATCGCAACATGATGTACGGCACCTGGGCTATCCCCGACAAACCACTCGTCCCCACTGACCTCGTTGGTGCCACCACCCTCATACGTCACAACAGCACTCCTCAACGGCACCCCCACCATCGCCGTTAGGGACGGAGACGGCCACCCCCACTACCAGCCCCTTCGCCGGGTCCGTACCCAAATCAAAAAACCCGGACCCCGAACCCGAAAAGCATCGTCTACACCCTATGGCAAATACCCGACAAACCTCTCGTCCCACCGCACATGGTCGGAGCCACTACCAGGATCCGTAACAACAGCACCCCCCAAGAACGCCAAGCCAAACGCCACACCCGCCGAACCCGCGGTTTGCGGCCCATACCCGAAACAGACCCCTCCTTCAAACCGCTGTACGGACCCCGGCAAGACATCGAATCGCACTTCAGTACCTACAAGCGACAACTCAACTACAACCTATTCCAAATCAACACCGCCCTAGTCGCCCACCATAAACGAACCGGGAAAGACATCAGCCGCTGGTTCGGCAGCCACTTCCCCGACACCAGAGCCGGACCCCTCGAACAAGTCGCCTGAACACCCCAAAACCACCCCGCCCCAGATCACCGCGGGCCAAACACCCAAAAGCCCTGGATCACCGCGGCCCACACTCCAAAACCCCTAGATCCAGCCCCTCAAAACCTCACATAAACCCCACCCGCGCCACAACCAACCCCCTGAACCGTACCGGGATTCATAGAGTGATGGTCCCCCGGTTTTGTGGAGTCAGCTCACTTGGATCAGTGGTGCGATGGTTAGGTTGTTGTTGTGGTTTCTTTCGTATTCGATGGGGGTGCGCATTTCCAGTGCGGTGTGGCGCCGGTGGCGGTTGTGGAAGATCTCTAGGTACTCGAAGATAGCGTTGGCGAGTTCGATACGGGTCCTCCACCTCCTGCGGTCCAACAGCTCGACCTGCATACGAGCCCAAAACGATTCCATGGTGGCGTTATCGAAACAGTCCCCGACGGTTCCCATGGACGGAACCAGACCGGATTCGAGGGCCCGTTGGGTGAACGCCCAGGAGGTGAATTGGGTGCCCTGGTCCGAATGTATGACCGTGCCGGGGTCGGGTTGGCGGTTCCCGATTGCCATACCTAACGCGGAGGTGACCAGTCCGGAGGTGGCCGTGTTGTCGATCGACCAGCCGACGACCCGGCGGCCCGTACACGTCCAGCACCACCGCGCAGTACACCTTGCGCTTGCCGGGTGGGATGCTCTGTGATATCGGTCACCCACAGTTGGTCCGGTTCGAAACGGGCGAAGTTACGGTCGACCAGGTCCACCGGGCGTGTCCACCGGGCGGGTCCGCCGTCTGGGACTTCGGTCACCTACTAAGACCAGCTAGACCGGCTCTGCGCATCAGCATCGCTACTGCGTTGTGTCCGACGGTTATTCCATGACCCAACCGCAGTTCGGCGTGCACCCGCCGCGCCCCATAGGTGCCGCGTGACTGTTCATGGATGTGACAGATGACGTCGGTCAACCAGGCGTGGCGGATGCAAGCGGGCTGACGGCGGCCGGGACCACCCTGGCGTAGAACCCGGACTGTGACACCTCGAGCACTCGACACGCCACCTGGGAAGCCCTTCGGTTCTCATGGTCCGGATCGCCTGGTAGCGTCTTTGAGGTGCACCACCTGGTCTCCCAGCAGTTCAATAGCCCGCTTGGTCACGGCCAGTTCGGTTTCCAGCTCGACGATCCGACAGCGAGCGGCCCACAGTTCGGCCTGTTCCTCCGAAGTGGCACCCGGTTGTAGACCGCGGTCGATTCGGTCTTGGCGCCGCCAGTTGTAGATCGTCTGATCAGACACCCCAAGATCCGCTGACAACGACGCTACCGACCTGCCAACTGCCAGCAGATCCAGCACCCTGCGACGGAACTCGGGTGGATATCGATAAGGCATGAAGACTCCTTCCGGGTCAGTCACACCACCAATTCAAATAACCCGACTCCACCAAAGTCGGGTACCACCAAACCCTCTACCAAACCCGGCGCGGTTCACCCCACTCTCCGCCCCAACTACCATAAGCACAGAAACCCCAACAGTTTCGCGCCAACCCCGCCCTTGGGCGCTGGCGCGAAACCAAAACACCCCAGGTCACAGCATCCCGCAAACAGGACGCTGAAATCACTTTCAGCCAATTCCGAAACCAGTTTTGGCTATTCCTGAAACGGCTGCCGCATGTCCTCAAAGTTGCGCCCCGTGGAATTCTCGGTCACGCACCTCCAAGCCGCTCTTGTAGTTACCTCCCTTGCAGCGGTCGTCCTCTTAAGATTGAAGGATGTCCTACATAGCGGGTTCGGCTGGGTCGCATTCCACTGGGGCCGCTCGTCCTGCCAATGCATCGATGGTTGTGTCCGTTAACGCGGTTTCGCTAGGTGATTGCCTACCCACTGGAGACCACGTTGGGTAAGTCGCTCCTTGACCAGATCAAGTCGGAAGCACTGAACGGCGAAGTCGTTAAGGCACCAGCGGGAGCGGCGGACCATGCCAGCCGCCAAAGATCATCAGTGCTGGTGGTGGCCATGTCGTTTTTCACAGTGGGTACCTAAGCGTAGACCAATGTCTTGGATCCCGGTCGAATAGCGGACAGGGGCGTAACAAGCGAAGGTTTTATGGGGATGCGGGTAGGCTCCCATCAAATACGCCTCGGGTCTCCAACCATCTAGTCACCGCCTCTACAGGCCCGCAACATCCGGGGATCAACACCGGGAAACAAGGTTTAGGTGTATGGGTCACGTTCAAACCGTGACCAGCGGGCGCATACCGGAGCGAAAATGATCACAAGAACCGAACCGTGGACACCCAACCGTGGACTCGGGTATTGCCGGTGGACACCCGGTTTGATCGTGGACCGGGCCGAATGACCGGCGAAGGCCTCGCCGTGTTGGCGATCCTCGTGGGGATCGTGGTGCTGTTCACCTCCGAAAAATATCCTCTGGATATCGTCGCCATGCTGGGTTTGGGTGTGCTGCTGATCCTCGGGTTGGTCACACCCAAAGAAGGGTTTTCCGGTTTTAGCAACCACGCCACTTTGACTGTAGCCGCTATGTTTGTCCTCGGCGCCGGGCTGCAAAAAACGGGTGCCACCAGTGTGGTGGGCAGGCTCATGATCCGGTTCAGCCGGAACCATTTCACCGCTCTGGTGGTGATCATGGTGACGATCACCGTCATGTCGGCTTTTGTGAACAACACCGCCGCGGTTGCCGTGTTCATTCCCCTGGTTACAATCCTCGCCACCAGACGGAATATATCCGCCTCGAAGCTCCTGATTCCCCTTTCTTACGCCTCGCAGTTCGGCGGGGTATGCACCCTCATCGGCACTTCCACCAACCTGCTGGTCAGTGCGATCAGCGCGGATGCTGGGTATGGGGCGTTCAGCATGTTCGAGTTCACCCGGATGGGCTTGATTCTTTTCGTTGCCGGAGTAGCGTTTTTCTTGCTGTTCGGACGGTGGTTGTTGCCGGACCGCCAGCAGGGGCGGTTGGCGACCACCTACCACTTGGGCGAATACGTGACCGAACTGCGAGTACGCGCCAAGTCTCCCCTAGTCGGCAAATCGGTGGTGGAAAGCAGACTCGGAGAGGATCACGACATAACCGTCATACGGGTACTCACCGACGAAGAAAATGGTTGGGCGCCGCTGAGACGGGTGCTTCAACCCGACGACGTGCTGCTGGTGCATGGTTCCCTGCCCGACCTGATACGCCTCCGAGGGACGATGGGTCTCCGAATCAACGCCGATTTCGAACTCCGGGACGAGGCCCTGCAAAACGAGGATCTGCGTCTCGTTCAGTCCCTGGTGGCTCCCGGTTCTAAACTCGTCGGGCGTACCCTCAAAGAAACCGATTTCCGCAACCGCTACAAGGCCCTGGTGCTGGCCATGCAACGCCGAGGCGAAACGGTTCACGAGAAACTCAGCGGGATCAAACTTGTCGTGGGAGACTCGCTGCTGATCCAAACGCATGTGAGGGAAATGCAGTCTCTGCGTCGCAGCAGCGACTTCATAGTCCTCAACGAGCTCCCCGGCACGGCCCTGCGACGCAAAGCCCCACTGGCCGTCGGAATACTCGTAGCGGTCGTGGGTCTAGCCGCTTTCGATGTCGTACCTATCCTGGTTTCTGCTCTGCTCGGTTGCGTGGCCCTGGTAATGACCCGCATCCTCAAACCCGAAGACGTTTACAGGTCTATCAACTGGCAGGTCATTTTCCTCCTCGCCGGAATACTTCCCTTGGGTGTCGCCATGCACACCAGCGGAGCGTCGGGTTTCATCGCCGAACACGCCGTGGGGATGGTCGGACACCTGGGACCAGTGGCTGTCCTAGCGGCCATCTACTTGCTGGCAGCGGTCATGACCGAAACCATGAGCAACGCAGCAGCGGCGGTGCTTCTAGCCCCAATAGCCATATCCACCGCCGAGCAGATCGGAGTGGATCCCCGGCCTTTCCTGATGGCCATCACCTTCGCCGCTTCCACTGGGTTTTCCACGCCGGTCGGGTACCAGACCAACACGATGATTTACAACCCGGGGGGCTACAAGTACACCGATTTCCTACGCGCCGGCGTGCCGCTCAACCTAATCTTCTGGGTCCTGTCCGTCGTCTTTATTCCCCGCCTGTGGGCGTTCTAACCGACCTGACAGACCGAGCGTGCCACTAACCACTCGTGGCCGGTGGGTTTATTGCCACTCCCCCGAGTAGTCCCCATGCCCAACGAAATCCGATAGCAGCCCGTCGAGTCCGTCTTGCATTGCCTGATGGTTGTCCCGCCTGGCTTCAAGGTACACATCGTGGAGTTCTTTCACCGTGTCCCAGTCACCGTCCGCCCCGACCCGCACCAGATAGATGGTGTAAACATCCTGGTTGAGGTGGCGCTGGAGCGAAACCACAACACCCCAGGTCAGCACACCACTAATTCAAATATCCCAACTCCACCAAAGTGGGGTACCACCAAATCCTCCGGAAAACTCGGAGCGGTTCAAACCGCCGCCCAACCAAATCAGCAGGTACCTCGCCAGTCACTCGACGTTTGCGACGATGGGAGGTCTTTTGGCAGGTGACGCCTGGTATACATGGTGGAGTCATCAGACGCTCCACTCGGTTGAGGCCTACCCGAAATCCCATACCGTCCCTAGCTCAGCCCAAACCCGAAGAGGAACCGTATGTACACGGAAATGAGCATGGATACGCCTGATGGTCTCAGTCAGCCTCGTAGCGCTGATGAATGTTGTCTATGGTGACGTCGAGATCATCCCAAAAGTGTCTCACCTTGGAGCGTAACCGCGCATTTTGATAAACGCCCCATACAGTCAAGGCCGGCGGTACAACTAAGGTGGAGACGATCAGCGAGTATGCGATTGTGATGGCAGCGGTGAGCCCCAATTGCTGGAACGAGGGGATAGACGAAATTGTCAGTACTCCAAATCCCACCGCTGTCGTGAGGGCCGAGCCCAGCAGGGCTGCACCGGTGGTGGCAAGAGTCCGTATTGCAGCGGTTTCTGGGTCGCGCTCCTTTGCGAATTCTTCTCGGTAGCGGTGGATCATATGAATTGTGTAGTCCACGCCAATTCCCACCGAAAGTGCCGTGATAATCGAGGTCACCGGTGTATAGGGGATGTTGAGAAGAGACATCGTGCCCAGGGCACATACAAGTGCCAGGACGATAGGACCGACTGCTATAAAGGCAAGGGCAGGTTGGCGGACGGATGCCCAGAAGAGGATGAGTATGCCGAGGGCAGCAGCGATAGTTGTGATGATCGCCCTTCTTTGAGTCTCTGTAACCACTTTCGAGATCTCAATGCTTACGATGGATTGGGACGTCGGTGTGATCTCGCGGTTGTTTCCCAACCACAGTCGCTTGGTTTCTTCGGTCATGTCCACCGTGCGCCCCGGGTTGTCGGTAAGTGCCTGGAACTGAATCAGCATCGTGTCAATGCCTTCCGGGTTGTTGACCAGGACCTGCCGTACAACTTCGGGTTCCTTGGATTCCAGTTTGTCAATGAATTCCTGCACGAGTCTTGCGTCAACGTGCAGGCCTGCGGTCGCCTCCTGAAAAAGCCTTGCCAACTCGGGGTCGTACTTGTCTTCCAGACTGCCGTCATCTGTGATCCAGTCAAACGCGATGTGACCGAACGAGAGACTGATATTGCCCTCTACGCCTGCCGGTCGCTGTCCTTCATCCTGGAACGCTGTCATGAAATCCCAAAGGTTCAGGACTGTTCGGGTATCCGTCAATTCAGCAGATATGAGTACATTTACCATTTCTGTCGAACCGCCCAGGGCAGCTTCGAGTGTCGTGAGGTCCTCAATCACTTCACTATCCCGAGGTAACAAATCTTGCCTGCCGAATTCAGTGTCGATCCGAGTAGCCTCATACCCAAGCCCTATTGTCACCAAAACCACAAGCAACAAAAAGAGGGTCGGCCTGCGTGCCAATACCACACCAAGCTTCTCTGCTGCTCTTTTGACGCCCGGAATTGCTTCTGCAATCGGATAAGCAGGAACGAAGTTACCTCGGTCCTCCCGCCTTCTGTCGATTATTGCCCGGACGGAAGGGACCAGGGTGAGCATCGCGATCAAGCTCAAACCCACTCCCAAGCCGGTAACGACACCGAAGTCGGAGATCGCAGGGAACGGCGACAGTAGCGTTGTGAAAAAGCTAATGATCGTTGTGATAGCCGCAAGCGACAAAGGGACGATCGCGTTTCGCAGGCCTATGCGAACTCCGTTTGCTACTGATTCACCCGAATTCGTTTGCTCACGGTAGAGAGCGACGGTTTGGATCGAATAGTCGACGGCAAGTCCGATCACAATTAATGGTACGACCGATGCCAGTGAGCTGGGCGGACCGATGAGGCCGAGGGCGTTCGGTCCGAGCCAACCCTGCGCGCCTACCGTCCAGATAAGCGCGAGAGCCAGACCTCCTAGGGTGAGCAACAAATCGGATATCGTGCGCATAAAGAGGAATGTCATCGCCGCGATAACGACCAGCGCCAGACCCAACAATCGCTGCCCCCTTGGACCCGTAGCTTCCCTTTGGGCTTCGTCGATGACAGCTTGCGAGAGGCTGCGAACCGAGAGTGGTCCCTTCTCCTGTTTGACCAACTCGCTAATCCTGAGTTCGGCGTCGCCTGCGGTGCCCGCCCCATCTATGTCAAACAGCCGTACACTGGCGACCGCAATGGGGGTACCGTCGTCATCGGTTCCGGTCAGCCCATCCAGCGCCCTCCGGACCTGTGCGAGTTCCGGCGTGTTGCGAATGGCGTTCATCGCCCCGTCAATCTGAGCTTGGGTGATTCCTTCAAAACTGGTCACCCGCAGCGTGGCGGCTACCAACCGAGAAGGCGATACGACCGCATCCTTCGGCGCCAAGTTGTCGGCGACTTCTGGGTCCGTGAGCACCCCCTCAATAACACGTTCCATCTGCGCGAGCCCTTCGGGAGTGAGAGCCTCCCCTCGGAAGATTAATGTCATGAGGGTTACCGATGCGGAGTCACTGAAGAGAGCCTCTAGGTCCTCCAATGTCTTCGTGATCTCGCTGTCTTGGGGCAAGAACGACTCATTGGTCGACTGTGGCGCAAGCTGAGCACTTCCCGCGGCGAAGAAGATCGTCGTAACGAATAGAGCGGCAAGCGTCACCATAGGACGGGCCGTAACCAGTCGGCTTAAGGCGTCGACGATTCTGCCCAATGCAGGTCTCCTCTGCTACCAGCCAGGTGGCGCACTGACTCTGCCCCCAAGAATCAGACTGCCTGTAATCGGATGTTCCTCTGCATGTCTTATTTGTACTCCAATAATGTTATCGATCCTTAAAGACGGTCCGATTGTAGTCAGTCAGCCACTTCTCGATAGTCACCGGCTCGCCGTTCTAGTCCCAGACACTAATGCAGATTGGAGGCACTCATCTGGGAACTGAACGTGTAGACTTTATCTTTCTATTCCCCGTCGATTGGCCAGGATAGATATGGTGCCAATATCGTAATATCTCTTGTGATGGTCTCCTGGTTTTGTGGAGTCAGCTCACTTGGATCAGTGGGCCCTTCGGAATTCGTGGGATTGTGGTCGGCTTTGGAACTGTTGAGGCCTGTTTGTGAAGCCGTGGGCGGTTCTGCGGAGGGTTTGGATTAGGTTGTTGGTGCCTTCGAGGGGTCCGTTGGAACGGCGGCTGTGGTGCCAGTTGAGGATTTCGTCTGACCAGTTGAGGATGGTGTCACGGTGTTGTGGTACTCGGGAATCTGGCCGGTTTCGTAGAGGTCGGCGAAGCGTTGGAGAGCGTCGAGGGCGCCTTGGAGGTCGTCGGCCTGATAGAGGCTGTAGAGCTCTTGTAAAGGCGACCCGAAGACGCGGATGGGCCGAATTTTTCCGGTCCGAGACGGTCGTGTCTTTTCAGGAGAGCGAACCGGGCGCGGAACAGGTCCGGTTCGAGGCGGGTTTCACACCGGGCGGTTGGCGGCGTCAGTTCTCTGCGTACCAGGGTAGTCCTTGGGCGACCATCGGACTGGAAGCGGTCCAGGACGTGACGGGCTCCGGGAAGATAGTGAATAGCTGCCCGGTAGGAGTGGGAACCGTCGGTGACTACGTTCTGACACCATCGGGGTCCTTGCTCAATGAAAAACCTTGAGCGCTTTGGACCGTCCTTCGATCATGTCCAACATCTCTCCGGTGTCGCCGTTGAGGATCACGGTCACATACCGATGCCGTTTGCGGATCGATGTCTCATCAATCATCTGTTTGCGACGATGATCTCCGACCAGCCCGGACCAGTCACCAGACGTCCCATGACCAGATGCCACCCCACCCCATGATGTCGGGACACCGCACTGATCGGCATCACCTGAGCGTCCCGGACCAGCCGCCGGGCCAGCCGCCGGGTAATACTGCCTTCGAACTGGGGATGGTTTTCCATGTGCCGTTTCCCACAAGCACCGCACACGAACCGCCGCTGGGATAACAACACCGTCGAGCGGCCGCCGTGCTCCAGATCGCGGATCTCCCGCCGGCGACGGTCATGCACCTGCTGGCAAGAAAGCCCACAAAACGGACACGATGACAACTTCCTGACATTGAACCCCCACCACCAACTCTGCGGGGGTGTCCACCACCACACCGGTCACACGTGGGCAGGTGCAACCGCACCCTCATAACATCGAAACTCATTGAGGCCTCCTGGATAGGCAATGCTTACACCACCAATTCCAGCGAGGCCTCAACCCCTATCCAACGACCCCCTCCCTACCCGAATCCCAACATATCGCGAAGCCTCGATCAGTGACGGTTGGGTAGTGAGGCGGTTTGGAACTGTTGAGGCCTGTCTCACGAGCTGGTTATTGGCTCACATTCCACGCCTGTGGGGGTAAAGCAGACAATTAGGCCTTTCTCGAGGCGCGTGGTCCGTAGATACGCTTCCCTTTGTGCCCGGTGGGCTGGTGCTATTTTTGCGCCCGTTTTGAGTTCGACAGCCAGCTCGTCATCGATTATGAAATCCAGACGCTGCAATCCCACCGCTACGCCTTTGTACAGGATTTCCACGTAGGCTTCGACATTGAACACCATGTTTGGATGGGTGGTGCGCATTTCGTGGGCCATGGCGTTTTTCGTAGACATCTTCTCGGTATCCATAGCCCAGTTCGTTCCAGACGGTGCAAGCGACCTGTTCTAACGTTTCGATCATTGGAGTCTCCTTCCTCGTTTTGGGGAGGCTAACGATCGCCAACGGCGGGCATATTGTGGCCGAGCCGCCTAGTTGCGAACCCTGGTACTCGCCGGTTCTTGCGCAAGTGCTCTAGCCGAGTCGCCGTGTGTACTCTTTGGGATTTGTGAGGGATCACCGGACTATCGACGATGTGCTGAACCCGCGGGCTGCGAAGGTTCGTCAACAGTTCGAGATACCGGTGATGGTTGCGGCGCTGGCGGTTCTCCCGGTAGTAATAGGCGAACAGATCGCCGTCGGTGGGTGGGAGACTGTTTTCGAGATAGTCAATTGGCTTATCTGGGCAGCGTTCACTGTGGAATTCGCGGTGGTGATTCTCCTGACCGACGACCGTCTTGCTTATGCCAGGAAGGCCTGGCTGGACCTTCTGGTCATTCTTGTCTCTTTTCCACTGCTGGGCGAACTGTTCGCTCTCACCCGGCTTGCGCGATTGTCTCGCCTTGTCCGGGTTCTTCGCCTTCTCCGGTTGGCGGGTTTAGCGGCGGCTTCCGCCCGGGGTTTGACGCATCTGCGTCGCGTTCTCCGAAAGCGGGGACTCGGCTACGCAACCGCCGCCTTCGTTCTCATAGCGTTGGCAACCGGGGGGCTGTTCGCTTTATTCGAGGGACACTCGCTAGTTGATGGCCTATGGTGGACGGTGGTGACCCTCACCACCGTCGGTTACGGAGATTTCTCCCCGGTCACTACGGGAGGCCGGGCAACCGCGGTGGTATTGATGCTGGCCGGGATCGGGGTGGTGTCCTTCATTACCGCCAACATAGCCGCATACTTCGTTGAATCAGACCAAGAGTCCGACCTCGTTAACCGACTGAGGTCTCTTGAACAGCGCCAAGAACGCATCGAAGCTTCGTTAGGACAGATACAGGAACACCTAACTAGTAGGACCCAAAACCCTGATGCCGACTAAACGCCCAAGAAACCCGGCTCATCAGCCGAACCGCAGACCTGCCATGATGGCCTTGAGGACGGGCGGCCAGCACCCGGAGTTGTCCGACCGGTCCTTCTACTTGGAGTGCAGAATGGAGCGGAGGTGGGCTGTTGCCGCTCGGCCCAAGTCCTTTCGACCATTCCCGGTAAGGTGATCAGGAACTGCAACGATTCCTCTTAGGATTACAGGCCAGTGAACAAAATGAGAAGATTGACTGTCGCTACTGACGGGTCTGGCGAAATTAGGGGCGGCGCCGGTGGCTGGGGATGGGCCACCGAAGACGGCCGGTACCAATGGGGCAGTGACCCCAACACAACGCACCAAGCCATGGAACTGACCGCCCTCCTCGAGACTCTAGGTGTCTCTCCCACCGGACCAGCCGCTGTTGATCCAAGCGGACAGCAGATATGTCATCAAAACGTTCACCAAATGGCTTCCCGGTTGGCGCGAGCGCAACATGCGGAGATCCGGGGGTAAACCGGTGGCGCACAGAGAACTGATCGAAACCATCGCCGGGCTGCTCAACGGACGGGACATCCGCTGGGAGAAGGTGAAAAGCCATTCCGGACACGCCTTGAACGACATGGCCGACTGTCTGGCCGGACTCGGGCAGGATCGTGGCCAAACGACTGGACCAAACCTATAGCTCTGGTCCAGCCTCACTAACCGACCGACCCCCTAAGGACTAAGCCAGCGAGTACTTAGGGTGATCGCTAAGAACGTTTCCGTCGGGAACGGAACCCACGTCGGGAAGGGGTCTTTGGGGCAGCTTGGGCAGTTTCAAGAGGCCTCATGCCCCAGCACTTGGGGAAGGTGGAGCACCCCCAAAAGGTTTCGCCCTTGTTGGCGCCTTTCCTGGCTGTGCGAACGACCATGGTCTCGTTGCACTTTGGACAGGTGGGAGCCTCACCGGGTCGGGGATCCTCGACGGGTGCTTTCGGTACTCGGGCAACCTTGACCCGGATTTCGTCGCTCAGGCGTACAATCCTCATCGCCTCGTCGTAGATCTGCATGTACAGGTCCCTGGACTGACTCCTGTCAACCAGCACACCCATTTCGTGGTTGTTGACCTGAGAAAACTCATAGAGGCTTTGACAATGCCCTGGCAGAGACCACCATCGGTCTATACAAAACTGAACTGATCCGCAACCGGGGACCCTGGCGAGACCTTGACCACACCACCTTCGCCACCCTCGCGGAATCACCCCAGATACCACCTACACCACCCCCGCCGAACACGAAACCAACTACCATCAAACCAACCCGATCAAACCCCCAATTACACAAACAACCAACCCTCTATGAAACCCACTCATACTGATAGGGGTCCCTTGGCCGGGGCGGGTCTGACCCTTATGAAACCTGGTTTTGTGCCTTGGTGCCGATCTGTCGACCTGTTTTCCGGCTGGGGGATTGTTCACCGACCCGTGGGCGGATGTGACCTGATAGGAGCCTTGCTTCTCCACCACCATGAGTGTGTTGTCCATCCGCCAGCGGGTCTGGTGAACAGCCCGAATTATATTCCGAGTAGGAGGAATCATGTCAGTAGGTCAGGTAGATGTGTTTGGTGGGGTGGACACCCATCGGGATGTTCATGTGGCAGCGGTGGTGGACAGCACCGGTCGAGTCCTGGGAACAGCCCCTTTCGCGGTCGACACGGCCGGTTATGAGCAACTGGGCGATTGGCTACAGTCCCACGGCAGGGTGGTCCGAGTCGGGGTGGAGGGCACCGGCAGCTACGGCGCCGGTCTGGCCCGCCACCTCACCAGTATCGGCATGGAGGCGGTGGAAGTGAACCGTGCAAACCGTCAGTTGCGCCGCCGGTTGGGCAAGACTGACACCGCCGATGCCCAAGCCGCGGCTCGGGCGGTTCTCAGCGGACAGGCCACCGCAGTGCCCAAAAGCGGTAACGGTCCAGTAGAAGCAATACGGATGCTCACGGTGGCCCGCCGTTCGGCGACCAAAGCCCGAACCCAGGCCATCAACCAGCTGCACGCCCTGATTGTTACCGCTCCCGACCAGGTCAGACACCAACTTGGAGGACTTTCTCCCAAAGCCCGCGTAAAGACCTGCGCCGGTTTCCGCCCAGGCACAGCCGACACCACCATCAGATACGCCAAAGCGGCGTTGCGTTCCCTGGCCCGCCGATACCAGACCCTCACCGCAGAGATCGGAGAACTCACCACCCAGATCAACCATCTCTGCGCCCAGGTCAACCCGGCACTGTTGGCCGCCCCCGGGATCGGCGCCGACACCGCCGCGGTGTTATTGGTCGCAGCAGGCGACAACCCCGAACGCATGCACTCAGAATCCTCTTTCGCTGCTCTGTGCGGCGTAAGCCCTGTCCAAGCGTCCTCGGGACGTACCGTCCGGCACCGTCTCAACCGCGGCGGGAACCGCCAGGCCAACCAGGCCCTGTGGCGGATCGCCACCACCCGCATGCGCCGCCACCAGCCAACCATCGCCTATGTCCAAAAAAGACAAACAGAAGGCAAAAACCGTCGCGAGATCATCCGCTGCCTCAAACGTCACATCGCCCGAGAGATCCACAGGCTGCTCACCAACCCACCGGACACACCCGACGGCGCCCATCTGCGCTGTCTACGCAAAAACACGCGAACAACCCTCGCTCACGCCGCCGAGGCCCTCCACACCTACCCAATACGCCTATCACAACTCGAGCGAGGCCAATACCACAACCATCAACTCGCCACCCGATACCAACAATGGATCACCACACAAAACTCGATTTGACAAACACTCATAATGGTGGGGTCCCTTGGTCGGGGCGGGTCTGACCCCTTGACAAACTGGCCGTTTGTGCCTTATCTATGATCTGTCGGCCTGCTTTCGGCCTGGGGACACTCCCCGACCCGGGAGCGGATGTGACCTTATAGGAGCCTTGCTTCTCCACACCATCATGAGTGTTCTGTCCACCGCTTCCGGTCCGGTGATACCCGCGAGTCTATCCAAGGAAGAAGAAGACATTCATGTCACAAAAAGAGAGCCTGGTCGAGGTGTTTGGCGGGGTGGACACCCATCGCGATTGTCATGTCGCGGCGGCAGTGGACACCGCCGGTCGAGTCCTGGGAACCGCTCCGTTCCCGGCCGATGCAACCGGCTTTGAGGAACTGGGCGGCTGGTTGAGATCCCAGGGTCGTGTGGTGCGGGTTGGGGTGGAAGGCACCGGCAGCTACGGCGCCGGCCTGACCCGCTATCTCACCGGGATCGGTATCGAGGTGGTAGAAGTCAACCGTCCCAACCGTCAGCTGCGCCGCCGACTGGGAAAAACCGACACCACCGACGCCCAAGCCGCCGGGCGGGCCGCTCTCAACGGTGAAGCCACCGCCCGACCCAAAACCGCCGACGGACTGGTCGAGGGAATCAGGATGTTGCGGGTAGTCCGCCGTTCCGCAATCAAAGCCCGCACCCAGGCCATCAACCAACTCCACGCCCTAGTGGTCACCGCTCCCGAGCAGGTCAAACACCAACTCCGGGGACTGTCGACCAAAGCCCGGATCCGAGCCTGTGCCGGGTTTCGTCCCGGCACAGCCGATACCACCACCACGGTCGCCAAGAAAACACTGCGCTATCTGGCGCGCCGCTGCCAGGCGCTCACCACCGAGATCAAAGAACTCGACAAAGAGATCACTCGTCTTTGTTCCCGAGCCAACCCGGCGCTGCTCTCCGCCCCGGGTGTCGGTCCTGACACGGCCGCCGCTTTGCTGGTCACAGCAGGAGACAACCCCAAACGCCTGACCACCGAAGCGTCTTTCGCAGCATTATGCGGCGCCAGTCCCGTCCAGGCCTCCTCCGGGCAGACCATACGCCACCGGCTCAACAGAGGCGGCGACCGCCAAGCCAACAACGCCTTATGGCGTATCGCCACCACCCGGATGCGCTGCCATCAACCCACCATCGAATACACCCACCGCCGCCAAACCGAGAGCAAAACCCGCCGGGAGATCATCCGCTGCCTAAAACGCCACATCGCCCGAGAGATCTACCACCTGCTCACCAACCCACCACCAACACCCAACGGCGCCCTCCTACGCACCCAACGCCACCACACACAGACCACCCTCACCCACGCCGCCACCGCCCTCCAAACCCACCCCAACCGCATCTCCCAACTCGAACGAGGCCTATACCACAACCACCACCTCGCCACCCAATACCAACAATGGCTCACCCAACAAAACCCTGCGAATATCTAGGATGCTCTCGATTTGACAAAAATAGGAGCATCCTAGGAGCATCGGCACGGTTCAGGTCACATCCGCCCACGGGTCGGTGAACAATCCCTCAGCCGGAAACAGGCCGACAGATCGGGCAAAGGCAAAAGCCAGGTTTGGTATGGGTCAGACCCGCCCCGGCCAAGGGACCCCTATCAGTATGAGTGGGTTTGGTAGAGACTTAGGGGAACCTCAGTAATTGACCACCGCACTCACATCACACCACCAACGCACCGGAACCACCCCGAAAGGATCAACTACCGTAGGGTTGGGCTGCAAAGAAGGAGCTTGCGGTTGAACCGCCTATTTGAAAGGGTGGAGTGGTAATGGAGTTCCCCCGGTTTGGCGGACACGTATTCTGTGATCGTGTGAGAGGCCCTGTTGGGTCGGCGCTGGCGCGAAACCACAACGCCCCAGGTCACAGCATCGCGCGAACAGGCCGGTGAAACCACTTTCAGCAAATTCTGAAACCACTTCTGGCCAATTCCGAAACCGCTACCGGTCCCGTTTTGAGATTCATCCACTTGCGGTCGGGGATCGTTGCGCCGGACAGTTCGGCCCTGAGTTCGTTATCGAAACTGATGGAACCGGCTGCCTGGGCAGCGACTAATGCACCGTAATCAGACTCCGAATACCAGGCTCCACCGGCGAAGGAACCGATGACGGAACCTAGACAGTTAGCAACTACCCCACAACTGATCAGAAAAGTCCCCCACAAACCTTCTCGGTTCCCTCGCTATCCGCCTTTGGGAATAGCGGTTACCGGACAGCCACGGCCTTTAGGTGAGGTCGGGCACTTGACATGTCCCCCGAGGGAAGGACGGTCTGCACCTTAACCCTCGCTCAGGGTGCTAAGTGCCTTCTTGCTGGGCTTTCCGGGCTATCCCGCGGATCAGGAACAAATCGACCAGCCACCAGATGCCCAGCCCCCCAGCGGTGAGGAGCTTCAGCACACCCAGCCCGATTTGGCCAACGTACATGCGATCAATTCCCAGTCCACCCAAAAAGATTGAGAGGATCAAGGCGATGTTTGGATCAGGTCTCATAAAGCGATCAGTATATACCGGCACGAGGTACTCTCGCTCTCCAACCTAGTGCGACGCGGCGAGCTACTCATGAGCGACGCCCAGATGGTTCAACTGAGACAGCACCTTGATGTGATCCACGACCACTTCAAGGAACTCTATAACCCCGCAGCCGACGCGCCGTTCGCCATCAAGATCGAGTCCAAAATCACCAAACGACGACATCCTCTCCAACAAACAAGCCCGCCCCTGGATCTTCAGCTGAGCCTCACCGGCCATGACCGCGCCCGATGCTTTTCACTGACGCCAACCATCTGCGCGCCTACTACGAACACCCGGGGGTCGGGGTTTCTTACGAAACCGACCCTCCGGCTATGCCACTATAGCCGATATCGACCATCCCCGCCTTCTCAAAGCATGAACTTCCACGTATTCCTCCAATGCCAACATAAGGGCCAGGGCTCCTCTCCACAGCTGCCGACTTTGCTTCAATCAGCAGCTTGGAGAGAGCCCTACCCAACAACGGGTATTAGCCCCAGGAAGTGGGGAATTTCGATGATCGCCAACAACTGTGTGGTAGCCGCCGTGGTACGCGGACCCCACCGGCAGGAACGCATCCCTCTTTTCGCGGAAATCCTCGACGAACCCGGACAGTCCGACGCCAACCTGTTCACCCAAAAGATCATCCAAATGCGCCAAGACTTTCCCCACCTCACCCAAGGAATACGCGCCGTCACCTACGACATGGCCATGCGCTCCGCCGACTGTGACCGCCTCATGGACCAAGGCATCCTGCCAATAAGCAAAACACCCCGCACCAGCCAAGGCAAAACCGCAGCAGTCAACCTGGGACCCGGCACCTTCAAAACCGCACACGGCGAGTTCGAAGAAAACATCGTCGCGCTCAACGGCACCCCCACCATCCTCGTCTTCGACGGAACCGGACACCCCTACTACCAGCCCCTCCGACGAACCCGCACCCAAATCAAAAAACCCGGGAAACGGACCCGCAAGCACATCGTGTACACCCAATGGGAGATACCCGACCATCCCGTGGTGCCACAGCACATGATCGGAGCCATCACCTGGATCCGAAACAACAGCACCCCCCAAGAACGCCAAGCCAAACGCCACACCCGCTGAACCCGCGCCCTGCGACCCGTACCAGAAACAGATCCCCTCTTCGAATCCTTGTATGGAATCCGACAAGACATCGAATCGCACTTCGCGACCTACAAAAGACAACTGGACTACGACCGGCTCCGCACCCAAGACAAAACCAGCCTCAAACTCAACTGGATCGCCTACTGCCTGTACCAGACCAACACTGCCCTAGTCGCCCACCACGCACGCACCGGCAAAGACATGACCCGCTGGCACGGCAACCACTTCCCCAACGCTCGAGCCGGACCCCTCGAAAAAGCCGCCTAAACCCCCCAAAAGACACCCCCGCCCTAGACCACCGCGGCCCACACGCCCAAAACCCTCACCCCCACCCCCACCAAACCTCACCCGCACAACAACCCACCCCCCACTCCCCACTCCAACTACCATAAACCCTAAACCCATCCAGTTTCGCGCCGAGTTTCGCGCCACCACCGCCCTTGTGGCGCTGGCGCGAAACCCCACAACCCCAGGTCACAGCATCGGGCGAACAGAGCGGTGAAACCACTTTCGTCCAATTCTGAAACTGGTTGTACCGGATTTCGAAACCGTTCTCGGCCCGGCAACTGCACCTAATCCTCGGTGTGTTTACCGAACCGAGCTGCGGGTAGTGCTCTTTGGATGGCCTCGGTGACACCGATCTCCGCCATGTGTTCCTGCCACGCGCAACACCCCACCCCTCACTGCCCCTCCCAACTACCATAAACATAGAAACCGCAACAGTTTCGCGCCACATAACGCGCCAACCCCGACTGGGAGGCACTTGACAATCTCGGCGAGGCATTAGAGCGCCATTTCGAACCGCCCCGTCCCACTGTGTTGCCAGAGCTTCACAATCTCCGAGTGAAGGTTGGCGCGGCTTAATCCTCTCCCCTGCCGACAGGTTGCCCGCAAACTACGCAGAGCGGAATATGCGAACCGCTTCGGGCATGCCCTCAACGAAACCGCCGACCGGGCTCGCTAAACATCGGGACCGCCTCTGTTTTTCCGCCCGGCGGAGCGAGAACGCCCGCAAGGCGTTGCGCCCTCAATGGCTATTCCTAGTGGCCGCTCCACGGAGGGAGTCTGCCTTGAAGCTCGGCGGGTGTGGGCTGTGTCCAACCGTTGGGGGGCGTTCCGTCTGGGTACAGCCACAGCGAGGTGTCCAGTTCTTCCCTCAACCAATCTACGGTGATCCACAGGTCCTTCAACACGGTTTCCAGATCAGCGGTTGCTTTTACTGGGCCGTCGCCGTTAGAGGCTTCCTCCTGTATCAGCGCTATAACAGCCTGGCTGATTTTTATAGTGGATGAGCAATAGACAGCCAAACCCGCCGCCACACCCGTGACGTTATGAATGTACGCTGCCACGTCCGAGGCGACATACCCCAACTGGCGGGTGGTCTCAGGGGAGACGCTAAGCCGGGCGCCTTTTTCGTAAAAAGAAGCCGAGTGCCATATTTGAATCCACTGCATGTCCGTTACGGTCAAGTGTTGGCTTAGGGCATCCTGTACCGGACCGGGAAACTCGTCGAAGGGCCCCACTAGGGTGTGTTTGGCCCGTTTGTTGTAAGAAACCCCCGTCAGCAACCGCAAGGCTCGGAACAGTTCTTCCAACCCATCGTGCAGGTCGCCGTTGATGCGCGCAAGCCTGCTTTGCCATGCCGACCAATACAGATTTTCTTCCCCTGCGCTGGCCAGCCTGATTTCCTTTCTGTGGGGAACCATAGAGGAACCGGCGCCTTCTAAACGCACCGTGGCGTTACGCAACGCTGCTATGACCGAAGCGGTGGCGACATCTCTCGGGTTCATCAGTTTTTCCCATTTTACTTCCGAGCCGGGACTGTGCCTGCGAAGCCACGTTCCCTGGGTGTCGGCAGCATGCTCGACCCGTCCCGGTACCTGCCGGCGGGACATCCACTCGGGCCAGTCCACCACCACTAACTCGGCGCGGGCGTCTACCGACTCGGCCTTTTCTGCCAAGTCGCATAACAAGCGGTGATGTTCCCAAGGGTTGTCGCGGTCTACGTGATCGACAATCACCAGCAGATCGATGTCGGAGTCGTGATCGGCGTCACCGCGGGCAACGCTGCCGAAAAGGACCACGCTGCCGGGCAGGGCGTCCGCTACCCGCCTGGAGTCCTCCACGGTGGGAACCAGCGACAAAGCATCGAGAGGTTTCATATAGGGGGAATCGTACCGGTCTTTTCCGGATCGGCCGAGAACGATTTCTTGAACGTTGCGGCGGCGTGGTTATTGGATGGCCCTGATGATGAACGACGCCATTTGCGCCCGGGGGACCGGAGCGTCCGGGCAGTACAACAAAGGCGTGGCCGAGCATCCGCGGGTCACCCCGGTTTGGTAGAGGCCCTCCACGACCGACCGGAGCCGGGTCGATGTCAGAGAACAGGCTCTGCGGGGCGGCGACAGCGCTGATGTGGTCGAACATGCTGGTCAGCCACTCGGCCATTTCCAGGCGGGTGAGCGGCTCGTTCGAACGCCACTCTCCGCCTTTGCCGGTGTCTACGCCCAGTTGGGCGAACTGGACGTGAAAGCTCCAGCCACCATCCAAGCGACAGGCCGCCGTGAGGCACCCTCGTTTCTATCTGTACGCTCGGACAGCAACGCCGAAAAGCCGCTCGGAACGGACACACCGGTAGCGAACCCAACGACCTCACACCCCAACTACCGGATGATTTCCCCAACGAAACCACACGCGACCCCCAAAACAGAGCCCTGCGGCTAATCCGGGGGGTGGGTCGGTCGACATTAGTAGCAGAGGTTTGGCGCAGTGCCTTCAGGAAGGGGTTGTCCGGGGGCCTGTCAGATGTTGGTTGGGGAAGGCGTGGGGCGATGGTCGGGGTGTCTTGGTTCGGGTGTTGTCAGGGTGCTGTCGCTTAGTGATTGGCGGGGTGTTTGGTGTCTTTTGGTCGACAGGTGCGGTGATCGATAAGTTTTGTGTGATCCTCTTGTAGATCGTGTTCTCTCTTCGAAGAGTGTCACAGGGGGGTTTTATGATGGGGGGGATGATCAGTTATGAAACACCGTATTTGGAGCGATAGTGCTGCGGTTCATGTTGGTGTTACAACGAGCCGGCTATGTGGCGGGAGTGGCAGATAGTGAAATCATTGTTACAGGTGTGGACTTTGGTAGATGCGCAGTGCTGCCATGTCCGATCCCGGCAGCAGGTTCCGTCGCGGCAAGAGAATCTGTCCGCAATGCCGACATTGGTGTTGTGCTGGGGCGACGTGTCCAACATCTCGGCAGAAGGGCCGGCAGGTCGTTCCATGGCGCCCCACCGGGCTGGCAGGATCCCATAGCCCCGAAAAGGATCCGCCGCGCAGTTCCCTTTTTAGCGTCGCGCGCGCGTATATGGTATTGGGAGTGAAAGAACACCTTTTGTGGGTATCGCCAACCGGGCCTCCCAAAAACGGTTTTTGTAATCGTTGTGGGATCTTGTAAGGCAGAAATGACCGTGACCCCTGTACTTCTGCTCATTGAACCCGCTATTACCAGAGTCATTGATCTGGTAGCAGAAAGGTACCGTGCCAATGTCCGCACCGCAGCGAAGCTAACAGGCGAAGCGGAAAGACTCTTTCGTTATCTGCGCACAGCGGGGATAAGACGATGGGGGGACGTCACGTCGGAGGTGGTGTTGTCATGGTGTTGGGCTGCTCGGCAAACACCGGGCGGCGAGCATGCTCGGCCTTCGGTGTCCACGGCCCGTAACCGTCAGTGGGCGGCGATGGCGGTGTTCGAAGCCGCCGAAACATTGGGGCTGGTGGCCGATGGACGTCGCCTAGCCGGGGAGCGCATCCCTCGTTGCCACGATTCGTTGACCACCCGACCGTTGACCGAGGAAGAAGCCAAACGGGTGAGGGGTTTCGCGGACCGGGGACAGTTGTTCTCCCGGCGGGCGACGATCGTTGCGTTGGCGTTTGCCGGGGGCACATCCTCAGAGATAGCCAAGGTCCGCAAGAGCGATCTTGACCTTCCGAACAGGCGAGTTTGGATCGGCGGGCGGCGGAACCCCTTGTGCGAGTGGGGACAGCAAACGATCCGCCAGTTCCTGCAGATCCGTCCGCTGATTGACGAGAAGAGGCTGTTAGCAGTGAGCGAGCAGATCGAGACGGATCGGAGAGGACACGCGGTGACTGTCCGGCTGGGCGAAGTGATCAGCGACGCCGGGCTGAGGGGAACGGCCGGAGGTTTCGGCCCGGTCAGTTCGCCTCCATACCGCCAAACAGATTCTTGACTGTCTTGGGTTGGAGGCCGCTGCCCGGTTCCTCGGTTCCGACTCGCTGACCAGCGTGATCAAAGCATTGGGATACGACTGGAAACAGGTTGGGCAAGCACGACTTGAAGTGTTCATGGAGGGGCAGAGTGGGTAAGAAAAAGGGTGCCCGTCCCCGGGTGTTCAACGACAACCTGGACCCGATACGAGCAGACCAGGTCGACTTGGTTTGGGAAGACCCCACCTACCAGGAACGGGAAGACACACCTCTGGTATTGAAAAGGTCCGACACTCCGGGAAGCAACAGCGAACGGAACGTCAAAGGGGAGGGTCTCGGGTGGGGAGACGACGAGAACCTGTCATCCCTAGTGTCCAACTCGCTTCTATGGGAACTAAGCGAACTGATAGAAAACGCTATCCGGGCCGTGTTCGGAGACCGCCGGAAAAGCGGCAGGCCCCGCAAGCACACCGCTGCCGAATGGCTCCTGTTCCAAGTGGCGGTTTTCATCTACGGCTCGTTACGGTCAACGAACAGGAACCTGAACACCATCAACCGCAACTGGAAGTTCCCCACCGAACAGAAAAAATGGAACATGCTCAGAAAAGTCGCCGAACAAGCGTGGCCCGACCATCCCAACCGGAGACTGTCCGAAGAGCCGCCCACCCGTGACAACGAGTACTATTTTCGAACAACCTACATGAATCCGTGGGTCATCAACCGTTTGCAAAAAGCAGCCACCGGCGCCTCCCTGGAAGCCGCCCGATTCATAGACCTGCTAGACCCCACCACCGGTTCCATCAGCCGTCCCGATCCCACCCAGATAGTCGCCGGTGACGGCACCTTTACACTCGCCGCCTTCAAGAACCCACCACCCGGCAAGCCCGGCCACAAACCCAAGCATCGCTGCGACCCCGACGTTCGTCCCATGCCCGGCGAAGAAAAAGGCTACTGCTACTGTGTTGTAGCCGCCGTGGTACGCGGACCCCACCGGCAGGAACGCATCCCTCTATTCGCGGAAATCCTCGACCAACCCGGACAGTCCGACTCCAACCTGTTCACCAAAAAGATCATCCAAATGTGCAAAGACTTTCCCCACCTCACCCAAGGAATACGCGCCGTCACCTACGACATGGCCATGCGCTCCGCCGACTGTGACCGTCTCATGGACCAAGGCATCCTGCCAATAAGCAAAACACCCCGCACCAGCCAAGGCAAAACCGCAGCAGTCAACCTGGGACCCGGCACCTTCAAAACCGCACACGGCGAGTTCGAAGAAAACATCGTCGCGCTCAACGGCACCCCCACCATCCTCGTCTTCGACGGAACCGGACACCCCTACTACCAGCCCCTCCGACGAACCCGCACCCAAATCAAAAAACCCGGGAAACGAACCCGCAAACACATCGTCTACACCCAATGGGAAATCCCCGACCACCCCGTCGCGCCACCACACATGATCGGAGCCATCACCTGGATCCGAAACAACAGCACCCCCCAAGAACGCCAAGCCAAACGACACACCCGCCGAACCCGCGCCCTGCGACCCATCCCCGAAACAGATCCCCTCTTCGAACCCTTGTATGGAATCCGACAAGACATCGAATCGCACTTCGCGACCTACAAAAGACAACTGGACTACGACCGGCTCCGCACCCAAGACAAAAACAGCCTGAAACTCAACTGGATCGCCTACAGCCTGTACCAGACCAACACTGCCCTAGTCGCCCACCACGCACGCACCGGCAAAGACATGACCCGCTGGCACGGCAACCACTTCCCCAACGCCCGAGCCGGACCCCTCGAAAAAGCCGCCTAACACCCCAAAAAACACCCCGCCCTAGACCACCACGGCCCACACACCCAAAACCAGCACCCCCACCACTTCAAACCTCACCCGCACAACAACCAACCCCCCACTCCCCACCCCAACTACCATAAACCCTAAACCCATCCAGTTTCGCGCCGAGTTTCCCGCCACCACCGCCCTTGTAGCTCAGGGGATAGAGCGACTGCCTCCTAAGCAGTAGGTCGCAGGTTCGAATCCTGCCGAGGGCGCTTGATGAATCCAAGCAGAACGCGGATCGGCACCAGTGTGGGTCGGCATCCGTGGATTGTTGTGGTATCGGGCATCTATGTGGCGGCATGGACGGTCTACGGTCTGAGCACAGGTTCCAAGCTGGCCTTTCCCTATCTGGTGTGGATGCTCTCTGTTGGGGCCATAGTGATGTATGTGGATGGTCGGGTCCGTCTCTCCACCCACGTGCTGGTGTTGCTGTCGGTCTCCGGCTTCGGTCACCTGGTGGGAGGCAACGTGGTAATCGACGACCTGTTGCTCTACGAGCAATCCTGGCGGGGAATCGGATATGACCACGTAGTGCATTTCTTGGGACTGGGCACTGCAGGGCTGGCCGTTTGGGAGGCGACTGCTTGGATGCTCAAAGCCAGCAGCGGCAAGAAGGCGGCGTTGGTGGCTTTCCTGGGCGCCAATGCGGTGGGGGCCCTGATTGAGATTGGTGAGTATCTGGCCACCTTGGCTGTCTCGGAAGCCAGAGTGGGCGACTATGCCAACAACATGCAGGATTTGATCGCCAATTTGCTGGGTGCGGTGGTGGCCGCTTGGTGGGCCAGCCGTGGTCCTCGCAGCATTCCCCGTCCCTAAGCAGGTCGGCGGGCCGTCACCACCACCGAAGGCCATGACCCGGCTGCAGATGTACCGAGGACCAGATGAGGGTCGGAGTTCACCGACTCGGCCCTGATGATCTCAAGATCCGAAAGGGCGTCGGTCAACTCCGAGAGGGTGGGGAAGTGGTCGGGAGGGCCACCGGATGCTTCCCACTCCCCCACTACCAGTACACCGCCGGGAGCCAGAGCCTGGACGGCCGTAGCCAGCAGAGCTTGCCGGTCTCTGCCTCGGGGAGGCAAGGAGTAAGAACAGACCACCAGATCGTAGAGTCCGTCGGGTGGCCAGCTGGTCATGTCCGCCACGGCAAACCGCACCTCGACATGAGCGGCTTCGGCGCTGATCCGAGCGGACCGGATGGCATTGGTCGCCGAGTCCACTCCCGTGGTGTTCCAACCCCGCTGCGCCAGGCCGATAGCGTTTCCTCCTCCACCGCATCCCAGGTCCAGGGCTCTACCCGGTATCAGTTCCAAGGCGTCGGCCAGCAACTGGTCGTCGAAAGGTTCGGTGTCACTGCCGTCGCCAAGATAGATGTCGTCCCAGTCGGCGCTCCCTGGTCCCACTGAAGACATGTCAGGATAGGTCCAGATGCTTGGCGGCTTCCCGAAAGGAGAGCCCCGACATCCGGGAGCGGTTAGTGGTCAGAAACCGGATTACTGGCTCGGGTGCGACGCGTGCGTGTTGGCGGAGCGCCCATCCGATTGCCTTGCGAATGAAAAAATCCTTTTCTTCCATGGCCGACAAGCAGAATCGGAACAATCTGTCCTGATCGCAGGTTTCCCTCCATTTGAGTTGATGCAACAGCGCAGCCCGGCGAAGCCAAAGGTCCTCGTCACGAATCCATTCCTCCATCATCGCGGCCGAGGCGGGGAAACGTTTCACTATCCCCCCCACTACCGTGCTGGAGAGAGGATCGCAGGAATCCCACCAGGGTTTGGTGACAATCATCCAGCGCAGTTCGGTCAAAAAATCCTCGGGTAGGCGTTTGGTTGCCTTGCGCAATTGGTCGATCGCCGCATATTGATATTCTCGTTCGGGGCGCCGCCAGCAGGAATGGGCGAATTCTGCCAAGTCGCGCTCCTGGGGTCGCGGCATGCCGGCAAGGGCGATCTGGGCCAGGCGACGGCGTTCGGGAGAGGAGATACCCAAGAAGGGAAAGCGGTGTTTCATGTAGGCGCTCATCCCCTCCGCTCGGCAGGGATCACGATGGGATGAAAAGACCTCCACGATCGCTTCCTCCATGTTCCTGGCAAGTTCGCTCATATCAGGTGGGCGTTTGTTCCCCCAACAGGTCCTTGAGAAGGTCGTCGACTGATCCGGACAAATCTTCCACCTTGAGCAACATCTGCCCCCAACTGTTCTTGGTGAGGGCATCGAGAACCCGGCGCGGCAGGCTGTCGGGTTCCGCAATGCGTTCCACTGCGCTCGATTCTGACAGCATCGACGTCACGTTGTCGGGAAGGGACAGAAACGATGCGAACCATGTCAGCGCCATGATCCCTATCACCAGCCATACCACCCCCAGGATGGCGCCGGCCACCCGATCGGCGGTGTTCAAGCCGGGGAATCTGGCCACCCTCGCCAAGGCATGAAGCACCATCCATCCCCCGATTCCCACCGCGGCGAGCAGTGCCACCCCTACCAGAAACAGAGCGGCTCCGTAGGGAATGCCCAGCCATTCCTCGACCACCGTCGCCCAACTAGGAGTCAGCCTTACCACAATCAGCAAGCCGAGAGCAAAAGGGAGCAGCGTGGCCAATTGGCGAAGCAGTCCACGCCGCCAGCCCCGCAGGGCCAACAGGCCCCCGGCCGCCAATACGATCAGATCAAACATCTAGACGAGGGCGATGCGCATGCGTTTGTTGGCCCGACCTTTACTTTCCGTTTTGACGACTGCCACCTCCCCTACCTCCAAGGTGGAGCGGACATGAGTTCCGCCGTCAGCCTGTCGGTCGAGCCCCACTATGTCTATCACCCGGATGTCCTGTACCCATTCGGGAATCAGGTTGACTTTGGTGCGGATCAGATCAGGATCGCGCAACGCTTCGGCGCGAGCCATCCATAACACTTCGGCGGGATATCCCTTGACCAGTTCGGCGTTGAGGCGTTTTTGGACTTCGCGCCCGAACTCCTGGGAGATCCCCTCCAACTCAAAGTCCATCCGGGCAGTCCCCTCTTTCATGTCGCCGCCGGTCACCTTCGCTCTGTAATCACGCCACACTATTCCCGACAGCGCATGGAGGGCGGTGTGAGTGCGCATGATCGTGTAACGACGCTCCCAGTCGATGGTGGACTCAACCGGGACGCCAGGCTCCAGCAAACCCGGTTCGGGTACCACATGGATTACCCTTCCCCCTCGGCGGATGGTGTTGGTGACTTGCGTCTCCCCCTCATGCCATCTGATTACCCCGGTATCGCCCGGTTGCCCTCCTCCTCGGACGTAAAAGGGCGTTCGGTCGAGTACCACTCCTTCTTCCACGACTTCCCGAATCACCCCCTCTGCGCTCACCAAATAGGCGTCATGCGCGGCCAACTCTTCGGTGGGGGCGACTCCTCCGCGACTCATGCCAGACAAGGCTAACTGCGCGGCGGGTTCTTTGTGTCTTTGCCATCTCATCGGCTAGTTTTCTGACGATGGGAACCTCCTCGACCGATCCGCTTCCCTCCGGAGCGGAACTGGTGGTGATAGGCGCGGGTGTTGTGGGTGCCTCTACGGCTTTTTGGGCAGCGCGGGCCGGAATGTCTGCCGTGGTGCTGGAAGCTCGCCCTGCCGCGGCCTCTCTCACCACCCCGGCTTCCACCGGCGCCTTCCGGTTGCAATTCGACAACCTGGAGGAGACCGAGTTGGTGCGGGAATCGGTGGAACTGATACTCAACTTCACCGAGGTCACCGGGCAGGATTCCGGCCCGTTGGCGATCCGTCAGCCCGGGTATTTGTGGGCCACCACCTCGGCTGAACGAGCCGAGGAGCAACGCCGACTGGTGGCTCTTCAGCACTCCTGGGGACAAACCGACATCGAGACGCTGACTGGCCGGGAGGCCCGCCGTAGGTTCCCCTATCTGAGCTACGAGGTGGTGCATGCCCGTTACCGGGCAGGTGACGGATTCGTCGATCCGCAGGCTTTGACCCTGGGGTTGCTGAGAGCCTCACAGGCTCCCCTCCACACCTCCTGCCGGGTGGTGTCGATGCAGGCTGTGGCTTCGGGTGGTTTCACAATCGATACCAACCGGGGCACTTTTTTAGCCGATCAGGTGGTAATCGCCGCGGGCCCCTTTTCGGGGAAACTGGCCCAGATGTTGGGCGTGGAACTGCCCGTAGAGGTGAAACCCCGGCATAAGGTGGTGGTTCCGCACTTGGACCGCGTGCCGCCTGATGCTCCCATGACCATTGATGACGACACCGGCGCACACTGGCGACCGGCGCTTCGGGGAGCCTACGCGTTGGATGCTGCCCCCCGCGGGGCGAGCATTGAACCGGTGGAAGATGTCCCCCCCGACTCCGACATAGCGTTTGGGGTGTTAGACCCTTCCCGTGCGGAGTCGGTTGCTCGAATCAGTCCCTTCTGGGCCGAGGCCTGGTGGCGAGGGGAACTGCGGTGGATGGTTCATTCCGGTCAGTACATGATGACTCCCGACCATAGGCCGCTGATCGGAGAGACCTCGGTGGAGGGACTGTGGGTCAACACCGGCTACTCGGGACACGGAATCATGGGGTCCCCGGCCGCTGGGCGAATACTGGCCGATCTGCTGACCGCCCGTCTGGATGAGTCTCCCTTTTCGGTCAACCGACGCTTTGTGAAGAGGACGGTGGATCAGATTTAGGCTGCGCTGTCGGGATCTTCCGAAGGAGGCCCGGCGCTCTTTTCTTCTGGTTTCCGCTTGCCTCTTCTACTCCACCATGCCGGTGGACGGATGTCGGTGATGATCGACTCCCGGGCCTGATGCCAATCCTCACCCAAGACGCGAGTGCGCCAGAAATGGCCAGCCAACAGACGGAACAGGCCGACAGCGGGAACCGCGGTCAGCACCCCCAGAAAACCTGCCACCGAGGCGCCCACCACCAGGGCCAACACAATTGTGAAGGCTGAGAGCTTAACCCGGGACTTCTGGACAAGCGGGGTGATGAGATGGTTATCGAACTGTTGGATGGCGGTGAACAGAAGGATGGCCACCAGGCCAGTGAACGGTTTTCCCACTAGAAGCGACATCAAAAAGGCCAGGGCGGCGCCGGCTACCGGACCGGCGAAGGGAATGAGATTCAGCACCCCCGAAAGCACCCCCACGATCAGCCAGAAGGGCAGACTCAGGCCCCACATCACCAGGCTCCCCAGGATTGCCACGATGGTCGCCACCAATAGCTGTCCCCGGGCGAACCGGCTGACAGTGGAGCTGATGGCACCAATCAGGTATACCAGTTCTTCCTTGTGTCGGTGGGGTGTGAGACTCAAGAGCAGTGATCGCAGCCGCGGCAGATCGATGAGAAGATAGAAGGCCAACACCGGAGCGAGGACTATCACCGCCACCGCCTCGGCCACTCCACCCAGCAGACGCCAAAAGAAACCGCCTAAATCACCGTTTCCTTCGCCGCCCAGGGAGTCGGCGAGTCCCCCCAGGTTGCTACGCAGCCATTCGCTAATCTGCTCGGCGCTTTCGGGCATGCTGATGGCCAGTCCCAGCCGGTCGGCCACCGCGTTCACCTGGCTATAGATGGCCTGATAGATCTCCGGTAGCTGGTCGGCCAGCTCTTCGGCCTGCTGCACCACCGTCACACTCAACGCCGACCCAAGGCCGACCAGCACCACCAGGGAGAGCAGGTAGGCGGTTGCTGCCCCGACCAGTCGGGGTAACCGCAGCCGATGCAACACACTTACCACCGGGTTGAGGATTACGACGATACCGATGGCGAATACCAGAGGCAGCCAAATGATGCGTACCTCCCTCGCCATCCATACCACGAAGCCCGTCAAAATCAGGGTGCCGATGGTCCCCCAGATTGTCACCACTATCCGATTGAGACGTGTGCCGTCGGTGATAGTGGGCATCAGAAACCTCTAGGGTACCTGCGGCGGTTCGGTGTTTTGAATACCGAGCGGTCTGACTGGGTCGCCTTGTCTCTCAGGGCGATCTCAGCTTCTTGATTGCATCCGCGTAGCGATCCATCTCGGCCACAAAGGCTTTGGCATCCGCTTTGAATTCCTCCGATACATGCCGATGTCGCAGCCCCAGGGCCAACGCCGCGAAACGACCGCCCCGAAAGTAGGGGATCATGGCTCTGACCGGCATGGCCCGGGGGCCCGGAGATGGTTCGCCCGGAGTGGGCCGGGCCTGGGTGGTGGCCACCAGCCCCTGCGTGTTGAGCACTTCCACCAGATCGTCTTCGGGAAGGCGATCCGCATAGTCCCGGGCCACGAATCGATAAACCTCGGTTCCTCCCGGAGTTGCCGCCACGAGGGCGGGGCGAGCCAAACTGCGTGGATCTTGGTAGTCGGCAACCCCGTAGGGGACGATGGCCCCGCCGCGGTCGGGGTCGGACAGCATCGGAAAGGGCAGGTTCAGCTTCTCGACCATGGCGGCGTGGCGGGCGGGGCTGTCGATATCGATCACTGCCACTCGGAATCCGGCGGCCAAGATCTGTTCGTGGCGTTGGGCCAGGCTGGCCAACTGGCCATTGCAGTAGGGTCACCAATCACCCCGCAGGAAAACCAACACCACCCCCGCATCCAGATGCTCGCCCAACCGCCAGGGTTGTCCCGCCTGGTCGTCGAGGGTGAAATCGGGAATCGTCATTAGCTGGGACTATAACCGGATAACCTGTGGATCTATGCGGCTTAGTGGCAAAGTAGCTCTCATAACCGGAGCCGGATCTGGTATCGGCCGCCGGGCGGCTTGCCTGTTCGCTTCGGAAGGAGCGGCGGTGACCGCAGTGGACATCGACGAAGAAACGGTGGCCGAGACGGTGGCGGCCATCACCGTAGCAGGTGGCCGGGCGGTGGCGGTTCGTGCCGATGTCGGCCGGGACGCCGATTGCCGGTCCATGGTGCAGAAGACTGAGGAGGCTTTCGGAGGTTTGCATGTGCTGTTCAACAATGCCGGTGTCAGCCACCCCGAGGATTCGGATGCGGTGGAGACCACCGAGGAAATATGGGACTTCACCTTCTCGGTCAACGTAAAGGGAGTGTTCCTGGGCTGCAAGTACGGAATTCCTGCTCTGCGACGTTCCGGCGGCGGTTCAATCATCAACACCGCCTCGTTTGTGGCAAAAGTGGGAGCAGCCACGCCGCAGTTGGCCTATACCGCCTCGAAAGGAGCGGTGCTCTCGCTGACCAGGGAACTGGCGGTGGTCCACGCCCAGGAGAACATCAGAGTGAACGCACTTTGTCCGGGACCGCTGCACACCGAGTTGCTCATGCAGTATCTCGACACTGACGAGAAGAAACAACGCAGGCTGATCCATATCCCAATGGGCAGGTTCGGGGAGGCAGCAGAGGTAGCCCAGGCCGCTCTGTGGCTGGCGTCCGACGAATCCTCGTTTGTCACCGGCGCCGATTTCATGGTGGACGGAGGTTTGACCGCCTCCTATGTCACTCCTCTGCCGTGAACAGACACCCCAGGTTGGCGAAAGGTTTCGAAGCAGCTTGAGCCCTTCCCCTTAGTCTTCTTTTTTGACCTGTAGCTGAGAACCCCCCTATCTAATCCGACGAGTCGTTCGGGGTGGTTAGAGTCGGTGTTGCTCCCAAAAAGGTGTTCTAGGAGGCGTGCTTAAGGGCGTTTTGGCCAACAGAGTGGTGGGGGGCGGCCACTGCCGGAAAGCAGCAAGCTTGCCCGAGGATTCTTGGCAGGGAAGGTGGCGTGGAGTTAGGTCAGAGGGATGTTTGTGCGGCTTTAGCGTGTCGGGTATTTGATTTGTGGGGATGCCCTGCTATTGGGTACTGGTGATGATCTGGGCCGACCCACCTTCGGAAATCTCGATGTGCCACCCGGCCCCTCGCTCTCCAAACCAGGCCATATCATCTTCTACCATCCAGTCTTCGGGGACCACTGCCACTCCGGCCACCTCCACGGGAGCCTGGTCGGGGACTTCGATGGTGAAAACTCCGTTGATCAGGATCCCCATCGGGCCGGTCGGTTCACCCACTTTGATGGTACCCCCGCCGTTTGCCACCAGACCAACTACTTGAAGCTGTCGCAGATCGGCAGAAAGGTCGGGAGACGAAAGGGTCAGGTTCCAGAAGGTTTGGGGATGCAAGCCCACCTGCCATCCTGCAAAGCGCAGCCAAGCGTTGTCTTTGACCATCGAATTGAGGTCGAGGGGAAGAGGTACCCTGGCGTCGACAATCGAGACCTCTCCGCCGTTTTCTCCTCGGCTCTCCACAGCCACCGGCACTCCCGCGCTACCCCCGCGGCGGATCACATTCACGCGGTATGCCGAGGGTCCGTCTCCCCGCGACAGGAGTAGACGCCCCGTTTTCATCTCCACCGCAAGGGTGCTGAAGTCGCTTTGATCGACCGGGGGGCCTCTCAGATTGGCGCTGTGTGAGGGCAGGTTGGGTAGACCGGCAAAATAAAACGAGGCTGAGAACACCAACCAGGAAAAAACCAACAGCGGCAATATCGGAGCGGCGGTTAGTCGGCTGCCCGCCCATATTCGCTGCACCACCCACCCCAAAGCCACAAGTACCACGGCGATCGGCCACAAGGACACTATGTCCAAAAAGATTGCAGGTGATAGAAGGCGAATCGCCACCCCGAGTAGCAGGACGGCTATCACTGAGCCATTCAGCCGCCAGGCACCCACCCTATGGTCGGAGCGTCCCCCTGGGTGGGTCACTCCTGGAAGGAGCGTCCCAAGACCACCATAATGTCTATCCCTTCCTGCTCCTGTGGAACGGGTTCCACCAACGCGTCGGGTAGCAGCGTCTCTTTAATCTGTTGAGCTTCCCTGTTCAGGTCGCCTCGGTACCACACCCGGGAGATGTCCAGCAACTGTGGATGATTGTCGGGCGACTCCACCCCATATCCCGCTTCTTCCAGCAGGGCGGTGGTTCTGCCCGCCACACCGGAGACGCCGTTGGCGTTGAACACTTTGATCACCAATTCGTCTGGGGCCAGTGGTGGCGGGATGGTGCTGGTGGTGGAGGTGATGGGTGCGGAGGTGGTCGTGGTGGTTACCGCAGATGTTGTTGAGGTGCTGGTGGTTTCGGCTGTGATGAGGGTGGTGGTGTCCACTTCGCTTGCGGGGGTGGTGGTGCCTGCTTCGGCCGTGGCGGTTGTGACCCCTTCCGAGGTGCTGGGAACAGCTTCAGTAAACAGGTCGTCTTCGGAGAAGAGCCACCATATGAAGGCGGCCATGGCGATTAGCAGCAAAACCAGGATGGATCGCAGCAGGATGTCCCGCCAGAAAGGCGACCATCCCCCCGCGGTGTGCCTACCTTTCATACGCAGTTGACCCCGGCATTCCAATGACCAAGGGTCGCATCGGCTCCGAAAAGTCGGTAAACACAGAGTTACGCATCCCACCGAAAGGATATCGGCGCTCGACCACTAAAAGGTTCTTTTGTTCCAAAGTCCCAGTCCGGAGCTGGCGGTGGGACTCGAACCCACGACCTGCTGATTACAAATCAGCTGCTCTGGCCGTCTGAGCTACGCCAGCCGGGCTGCGACGAGAATCGTAGCACTGCCGCGCCGAGTTGTTGCTGGGTTTCACCCAAAGTAGTCGCGCATGCGGGCCAATTCGAAGAGGGCGAGCCCGGCCGCCACCGAAACGTTGAGGCTTTCGGTCTGCGGGGCCATGGGTATCGAAGCCAACTGATCCACCCGCTCTGCGACCAACCGGGACAACCCCCGATGCTCGCCGCCCACCACCACCGCCACCGGTTCAATGAGCAGATCCAGCCCGAATAGAGACGTGGGGGCCTTCGCCGTCAGTCCCACGGTCCACACATCCATACCCGATAATTGTCGAAGGGTGTCCGCTATGGATGAAACCAGACAAACCCGTGTCGACTCCAGAGCCCCCGCCGCTGCTTTGAAAGCCGCAGGAGTTAGCGGTGAGGCCCGGTGGGTAGGTATCACCAGGCGAGGGGTTCCCGCCGCCACGGCGTTGCGGGCAATGGCTCCCAGATTGCGGGGATCGGAGATGTGATCGACAATCAACAGCGCGGCCGGCTCGGCCTCGGACACCAATTGTTTCAAGGGCACGGTTCGCAGCTTCTGACAGTCCGCCACCACTCCCTGCGGTGAGGAGGTGGCAGCGATTCCTTCCAGGCTAGGCACTGTCTCGATTTCGATTCCTCTCCCTTGGGCGGTTCGGATCAACTCGGTTACCCGGGGAGAAGACGTGGAAGTGCGGGCGACTCGGAGTTTGAGGACCCGGCCTGCAGCCAGGGCTGCCTCGACGGCCGGAAGCCCTTCGACCCTAGCGCCGTACCCAGCGAGTGCCATCCCGGGAATCCTCCAATAAGATCCCCACGGTGGCCAGGTTGTCCCGGATGCGATCGGCGGTTGCGTAGTCGCCCTCCGAGCGGGCGCTGGAACGCTTGGCCATTAGGGATTCCACCATCGTGGCTGTGTCGTCGAAGCCTTCTGCTCCCTCCCGGACGGCGATTTCCGCCACGGCAAGTGCCAAATCGTCGGGTTCACCATTGCTGGGCCGAGGGGAATCTTCCAAACCAATAATCCGGGCGATCTCCCCAGCCGCGGCCGCATGAGGCCCCCCCGAATTAGTGCGTTCCAACTCACGGTTGCCCTCTCGTACCGCCGTGAACAGCCAGCCCAGGGCTCTGGGGGTGGCAAAGTCGTCGTCCATCGCCTCCTCGAAGCCCGACATCACGCCCTCATCTGGCTCGACCTCCAGGTCGCCGGTCTTTTCCAAGAGGCGCTGCAGACGTGCCAAAGCCAGGCGGGCGTCTTCCAGAAGCTGGAGAGAAAACTCCTGGGGAGAGCGGTAATGAGCCTGAAGATAGAAGAGCCGCACCGCCAAACCGCCGAACCGACGGTTGGCCTCGTTCAAGTCCACCAAGTGACCGGTCGACTTGGACATCTTCTCCCCGCTCAGGTTGAGCATGCCGTTGTGCATCCAGATCCGGGCGAACGGCTTTGTGTGTGCACCTTCGGATTGGGCTATCTCGTTCTCATGGTGCGGGAAGATCAGGTCGCTTCCTCCGCCGTGGATGTCGAAGGTCTCGCCCAGATAGCGGGCCGACATGGCGGAACATTCAATGTGCCATCCGGGTCGGCCCTCTCCCCACGGCGAATTCCACCGCGGCTCGCCCGGCTTGGCGTGCTTCCAAAGGGTGAAGTCCAGCGGGTCGGTTTTGTGCTCGGAGATCTCCACCCGGGCCCCTGCCAACAGATCATCGAGATTGTGACCGGACAGTTTTCCGTACCCGGGCAGGGAACGTACCGAGAAATAGACATCCCCTGCTCGGGGATAAGCTAAACCGCTGCTGATGAGTCGGTTGATGAGGGCGATCATATCGGGGATGTGCTCAGTGGCTTTTGGTTCGATGTCGGGTTCGCCCACGCCCAGATCCCGGTAGCCTCGGGCGAATTTCTCGGCGATTTGCACTGCATGCACTCCGGGCGGGATTCCCTCCTGCTGGGCGATGGCGATTATCTTGTCATCCACGTCGGTGATGTTGCGCACGAAACACACCTTCCATCCCTTCCAGGCCAGATAACGGCGGACTACGTCGAAGACCACCGCCGAGCGACCATGACCGACATGGGGAGGAGATTGGACCGTCGGCCCGCAAACATAGATCCCGACCCTGGGAGGGGCGAGCGGCTCCAATGGCGTCGCCAGCCGAGTCAGCGTATTGAAAATTCTCAAGGCATCGCAGATGTTAAAGAACAGATAGGATCGACCTTGCTAGGGGAACTGCCTGCTGGCCATAGCGTTGTCACAAAGGCTTTTGGAACTTGGTAAGCGTCACCGCCGCCATGGCCGCGATTCCTTCATCACGGCCCAGCCAGCCCAGTCCGTCGGTGGTGGTGGCCTTAATCGATATTTGGCACTCCTGTAATTTCAGCACTTTTGCCAGGGCTGCTCTCACCGCTTGGCGATGGGGTGAAACCCGAACCGATTGGGAGATCACCGTCACGTCGCAGAATGCGGGTCGCCAATCAGTGTGCTCGACCCTCTCCAACACTTGGGCCAGTAAATCCATGCTATTGGCATCTTTCCACTGTGGATCCGATGGCGGGAAGTACGCACCTATGTCTCCCAGCGCAGCAGCTCCCAACAGCGCATCAGCCACCGCATGGGCAACAACATCTCCATCGGAGGTGGCGAACACCCCTCTTAGTCTGTCCACCTCCACCCCGGCCAGGATTACGGGAGGGTTTGCACCCAATCGATGGGCATCCATACCCCATCCCACCCGCACTCCCGGGTGAGGTTCGCTCATTTCTTGCGGGCGATAGGCTCGAAGGTGGGCAACGCTCGATTGATATTGGCCTCAGCCTCCTCGGCGTCTATGCCCAAAGAGAAACGCACTTCGGTTATCAGCGCATGCTGGGCGCGGTTGAGCATCTTTTTGAGAGCGGGAGAGATGCCCTTGGTCTGATTGGAATAGCTTAAGTCCCTGACCACCTCCGCCACCTGGAAAATGTCTCCCGAGTACATCTTTTCTTGCAGAACTTTGTACCAACGACTCCAGTTGGCGCCAGACTCTGCTGGCTGTTCCTTGAGCTTTTCGATGACGTCGGCGGCCTCTGCCTTGTTAATCAGGGGACGAATGGTGTAAAGAGTCTTGTTGGTCGGAACGCTGATCACCATTTCTTCGGTGGGGAAGTTCAGGACGAAATACTTTTGCGTCTCGCCGAAATCGCTTTTTACCTGGATATCTGAGATGTGCGCCACACCGTGTTGAATGTGGACAACATAGTCGCCTTTTTTGTAATTGGGCTCCTCGGTGGCAACTTTCTCCGCAATTCCCCCACCACGTGCGTATCGCGGCATCGTCTTGGGTTTACCCTTACGGCCTGGCGCCTTGGCCCGTCGCACTCTTGTACTGGTCGACTTTTTCCCACCCACAGGTGGCTTTTTATCGGTTGAGGGACTCTTAGCCATGCGAAACGATTATACGGTAGAACTCTTGTCGGTCAACACACGTTGTCCGATGGGGTGAACCGCGGCCAGCAGCCGGTCGAAACACAGCCGCAAACGGGTGGCGCTCTTAACTCCGATTCCTTTCACTGCCATGAATCCCTCAAGGGAGGCATGGAGCATGGCTTGGGCGTCAGGATAGGCATTGAACAGCAGCCCTCTCATGTATTTGGACGTAATGCCGGCCTGGTAGAGAAGCCGGTTGCCCCTGGGTACGAAACCGTCCTCCAATTGTTCCAGGCCGATCTCCGACGCAACCGCCCAGGTGTGGGCCAGTTGGTGGTTCGGAAGTTTGGACAGCCTTTGGCGAGCAGCTTCGGCGTCTTCGCCTAGATAATCCTTAAGGGTCATCTGCACGAGCCGCTCGACCTCGAATACCCGATCAGTCAAGAGCGCCTCGACGGTGGAAGGGTCTTCGACGGAGTCGGCGAGCATGGCTTTGATGACAGAGGCGGCCCTATCCACCATCTCACCCATGCGGACCATGTGGGTCACTTCCCTAGCCGTGACCAGACCCAACAATTCCATCCGCAGCAGGCGCTCGTCCGCCTTATCGAACCGTCCGCGGATTTCCACCAGAATCTGAAGATGCTGAAAGATCCGCTCGCGAATGGTCCACCGGGGGGTTAGATCAACTTGTTCGGTGTGGATGTAGAGAGTGACCACCGCCCGATCCTTGCTCACCGTCACCACCGGTAGTCCGGTTATTTGGGCTGCCCGCTGGGCGGTGCGATGGCGGGATCCCGATTCGGTGGTGGGAACATTGGGTGGTGGCGCCAGATGGGCGTTGGCGGCGAGAATGAAATTCCAATCGTTATCCAAAATGATGGCCCCATCCATCTTTGCGACTTCAGCCAAGCGGGCCGCGTCCAAGGAGGCTGCGCTCAAATGCAAACCGTCGACGTTGATGCTCCCCAACTCCATATTGGTCCCTAGGACGATCAACGCCCCCTCCCGCGATTGCAAGATTCTTTCCAGTCCGTCCCTTATGGGGCGATGTGCGAATAGTCTTTCCACTACTTCCTGGGAGAAGTGCTCACCCGCCACAGCTTTCAGGGTAGCAAGACAGAAAACAGCCTTGGTAAAAAATATCGTGGAGTTTGTCCGAAGTACTATCCCAGCAGTGGGTGCCTTAATACTTCAGCGACTCAGGAAATCAACCGGGATCTTTCTCGGTTGTGCCAGAATAGATCATCTATGAGACAAATTTGTGGCCGATGCGGCGCCGATGTCGGCGACGCTGATTTTTGTTCCTCTTGCGGCGCCCTTCTAGAAAGAGTCGCCCCTTCCACCCTTAGTGAAGAGGCCACTCCAACCGATTCCTCTTCCACCCACCAACCATCAGCGCCCAACCTGATTGCATGCTCCCTGTGTGGGCACCGCAACCCACCTTCCAGACAAAACTGTGAACAGTGCCATATACGGCTCAGCCACTCCGACATGCCTCTGGCTCCCCGGCCTGCTATCCGGACCAATGCTCGGGTCCGAGCGGTGATCGCCACCGGCACGACCATCCTGGCGGTGGCAGTTTTCGCCCTGCTCTTCAACCTCTTTACAGGTGGTTCGGAGGATGAGGGGGAGGCCTCGCAGACCACGCTGGCCTCCGATGAGACCACCAGCACCACCGCCCCCCCACCGATTCCCACCACTCAGGGGGTGCTGAGCGTCCAGTGCTCTCCGGAGGGGTTGGGCGCCAATTTCTCCTGCGACAATTTGATCAACGGAAAAAGCGGGGAATGGCAGATCCGATGGACCGACATAACCCCCGGCACCCAGGTGAGCATCAACATGGTTTTCGAGCAGCCCATCACAGTGAGACGATTGGAGTGGGTGAATCTCAGTGACGAGACCCGCTTCTCTCAGAATTTCCGGGTGCGAACCATGGAGGCCGGAAGTGACAGCGGTGTGGCTGTTCCCCTGAACCTGGTGGATCGTCCCGGATCGCAGATCCTGGACCTAGCCATAATGCGTACCAACCAACTCACCTTGACCATTACCACCGTCTATGACGCGGAGGTGCGCAATGGAACGGTATACAAGGAGTTGGCGGTGCAAGGCATGAACGTGATAGGCTATGCGGCCGCCCCGGTCAGCGTGGAGTCGACGACCACTACCGTGGCCGCCTCTTAGACGAACTCCAACCCAAGCGGGAGTGTCTGCACGCCCCGAAACACCAGGCTGGGGATTCGGTCGCGATCACCGTCCAGGAGCTCAAAGGAGCGAACTCGGTCCCGCAGCACCTCGAAGGCCACCTTCAACTCTTCCCTCGCCAGCGCCACACCCACGCAGTAGTGGACTCCCCCACCGAATGAGACGTGGGGATTGGGGATTCGTCCTAGGTCCAGACGCTGAGAGTCGGAGAAGACATCCTCGTCGTGGTTGGCGGACCCGAAAAGCAACCCCACTTTCGATCCTGCCTGCAGCTTCATCCCTTGCCAATCCAGGTCTTCGGTGACCCATCGCTCGAACATCTGCAGGGGGGTGTCGTAGCGGAGTAGTTCTTCAACCGCAGTGGCACTGAGCCGGGGATTCGCTCGCCAGCGCCGCCACTGATCAGGAAAGGAACAAAGCGCCATCAGCCCGTTGCCGATGGCCTGCACGGTCGCCTCATGGCCGGCGTTGAGGACCAGGATGGCGGTGGAGATCAGTTCCTCTTCGCTCAGGACGTCTCCCTGATATTCGGAGCGGATCAGGTGCGACAGCAGGTCGTCACCTTCCCTTCCCCGCTGGGCGGCGTTCAGGTCTCGCATGTAGTCCCGAAAGTCGATAATGGCTCGCTCCCCGGCCTCCCCTTCGGTTGGCGTGCAACCTTGCTCGAACAGACGCACAATGCGATGCGACCACTCCACCAGTCGGGGCTGATCAGCAGCAGGCACGCCCATCAGTTCGGCGATCATCACCAGCGGTATGGGAGTGGCGTAATCGGCTATGGCTTCCATCTGTCCGGTTTCGGCCACCAGGTCGAGGTGTCGGTGCGCCTCAGCTTCCATCCGCTCCCGGTAGCTCTGCGAGGCGCGGCGAGTGAACGCCCATTGCACCAATCGACGGATGCGGGTGTGTCGGGGGGGCTCCAGATCTATGAACGAGTCTCTGATCAGGCGGGTCCAAACCGGATATTCCGGTGGATAGATCCGCTCATACACCTGCGCATCCACCCGGGCAAGGGCGTCTGGGGCGTGGCGGATGTCCCGCCCGAAGCGACGATCCCGTAGGATGCGTTCGACATCAGAATGGCGGGCGAAGAACGTGAGATTCCAGTTCTCGTCGTAGAAGATAGGGCGGTTGCGCCGCAGCCAGGCATAAGCAGGGTACGGGTTGGAGATGAAATCGGGGTGGTAAGGGTCGAACCCGTCCGTCACAACTGCTGGCCACGCCGGTAGGGACGGCCATCGGCGGCCGGCATCCGCAGATGTTGGGAGGCCAGGGACATCACCACCAGGGTGGTCACATAGGGAGCTATAAACACGAACTCGCGGGGTACGGAATCGGTGGAGAGGAACACCAACAGAGCAGCCGCAGCGGTGCCCACCAGCCAGACGGCGGGAATCCACCTCTTCCGGTATCCCAGCCAGATGCCCATCCCGATGCCGACGATGGCGATCAGCAGCAGCAGGGCGTGAACAGCCGGCTCGTCCCGCAGTTCCAATGCGAAGGTGAACCCGAACAACCCTCCGGCAGCAGCGGCCCCTCCCGGTCGCCAATTGCCCATGATCATGGAGGCCAGGCCGATGAACCCTCTCCCGCCGGTCTGTCCCTCTCGATAGATCCGAGCAAATTCTGTCACCAGCATGGCGCCGCCCAGTCCGGCCATTCCCCCCGAAAGCATCACTCCCAGATACTTCATCCGATAGACATTCACTCCCAGGGACTCGGCGGCCACGGGATGCTCTCCCACCGAACGCATCCGCAGTCCCAGTGGGGTCTTCCACAGAAACCACCAAGAGGCGGGTACCAGCACGACCGCCAAGATTACCGCCCATGAAACATCTACGGTCAGCCCTCGCATCAACCCGGCTAAATCGGAGAGTAAGAACCAGTGTTGGGATTCCAGGGTCCCCAGCCAATCGGGGCTTTCCCATCCCAGGACCTGCCCACCGGAGAGGACGGGAAGCGAAACCTTGCCTATTACCCCGGCGATGGGGGGCGACTGGGTGGCGCCTCCCCCGCTGTCACCCCCATAGCTAACCACCGACAAAAACCTCATCCCGCCGAAGGCCAGGATGTTGATGGCTACTCCCGAAACGATGTGATCAACATTGAACGTGACGGTGGCGAGGGCATGAAGCAACCCGCCCAACGCCCCGGCTAGCACTCCGACCGCCAGTCCCGTCCACGGCCCCCAGAGCCATCCTGCCCAGGCCCCGAACCAGGTGCCGAGGATCATCATTCCCTCCAGTCCAATGTTCACAATTCCGACCCGTTCGGCGTAGACCCCGCCCAGCCCGGCCAGGAATATGGGAGTCCCCAGTCGCAATGCGGAGCCGAAAGTGCCGCTGGAGGTGAGGTCGGGAGTGTCGGCCAGCGTCCGGGTGATGGCGAGCGTGGCCACCACTCCCAGGGCCAGCCACAGCCAGCGGTTGGTCCGCATCATCTGAGCGCGGGGAGACAAAAGACTGGTCATGATTCTCCCTCCTCTCCATCCCTGGGCGATTGGCCGGTCTGGAGAGCGCCGGTGACCGCGCGGCTCTCAGCCGCCTTGGTACGCACCTCCACCACCGCGTAGGCAACCACCACCGACAAGAGGATCACTCCCTGGAGAATGAACACGATCTCCTTGGGGATTCCCCGCAGGTCGAGGATTTGGGTGGCCCGGTCGAACCACCCAAACAGCAGCGCGCCTGCCGCCATTCCCACCGGATGGTTGCGGCCCAACAGCGCCACCGCGATGCCGGTGAATCCCAGCATGGTGGGGAAGTCGATTGTGTAGCGATGGAAGAATCCCAGCAGATGGGCCATCCCCACCAGACCGGCGATGGCTCCGCTGATCACCATGGTCAGCACCACCATCCGGTTGGGATCTATACCGGCTGCCCGAGACGCTCCCGGGCTGGCGCCTGAGGCGCGCAACTCAAACCCGAAGCGAGTGTGGTTGACCAGCACATGGAAACCAATCCCCGCCAACACCGCCAATACCACCATTCCATAGAGATCTACTCGGCCCGGATCCAATCCCACCAACTCCAGCACCCAGTTCAGGGAGGGGAGCCGGCCCGAATCCGGGATTTCGGGGGTCTTGATCACCAGATCGCCAGCGGGATTCTCCTGGCGCAGCCAGTTGGCCAACAAAAACGCGCCCAAGCCGGTGGCGACGTAGTTCAACATGATGGTGGAGATCACTTCGTGCACTCCCCGTTTCACCTTCAGATACCCGGCGAAACCCGACCAGACCGCGCCCACCGCCATGGCCGTGAGCATGATCACCAGCACATGCAGCGGGCCGGGAAGTGTGATGGCCGCTCCCACCGCCGCCGCGATCAGCACGGCGATCCGGTACTGGCCTTCCACGCCGATGTTGAAAAGTCCCATCTTGAACCCCACCGCCACCGCCATGGCCGAGAAGTACAGGGGTACCGCTCGGTTAACCGCCGAGGCGAGCGAATCGATCCGTGCTCCATATTCGAACATCTGCCCGTAGGCCTCGAAGGGGTTGTTGCCTGAAACTGCCAGGATCACACCCGAGAGCGCCAGTGCGAAGAGGATCGCCAAACCGGAAGAAACAATCGCGTACATAAGGCGGCGGTTGGCTTTCATTGCGCCGCTCCGGTCATATAGGAGCCCAACTCGGCGGGAGTGACATCCTGGGGATCAAGAGTGGCAACCAGCTTTCCTCGGAGAATCACCATCAGGGTGTCGGAGAGGCCGATCAACTCATCGAGGTCGGCTGAGATCAGCAGCACTGCCAGACCTTGGGCGCGGGCCTCGCGGATGCTCTCCCAAATCGCAGCCTGGGCGCCCACGTCGACGCCCCGGGTAGGATGGGAGGCCAACAGCACCTGGGGACTGCCCAGCATCTCCTTTCCCACTAACAACTTTTGCTGATTGCCACCCGACAGGGCGTGGATCTTGACCTCCACTCCCGGAGTGCGGACATCGTAACTCTCCACTACTTCTTCGGTCCGCTGACGGGCGCCTTTGCGATCCACCAGCGGGCCCCGGGTGAAAGGCACACGGCTTTGATAACCCAGCATGGCGTTTTCCCACAGGGGCGACTCCAACAGCAAGCCCTGGTGGTGCCGATCAGCGGGGATAAGCCCGATTCCGGCTTCTCTGCGACGCAGGGTGGACAGAGACTTGATGTTATTCCCGTTGAGTTTCACCCATCCCGAGTCTGCGGACCGCATTCCGACCAGCAGTTCCACAAGTTCTCCCTGCCCGTTTCCCTCCACCCCGGCTATGCCCAGCACTTCCCCGCGGTGGATTTTGAAGCCGACATCTTCGATCAGCCACCGGTCCCCATCTTCGGAAAGTGTGCCCAGGCCTTCTGCTTCAAATAGAACCTGCGAGGTGACGGTGGACTCTCGGGTGTCGGGAGTCGGCAGTTCGGCGCCGACCATGAGTTCGGCCAGTTCCCGAGTGGTGGTGTTTTTCGGGTCGGCGGTGGCCACCGTCCGGCCCGCCCGGATGACGGTTATCGCATCGGCTATGTTGAGCACCTCGTCGAGTTTGTGGGAGATGAAGATGATGGTCACCCCTCTGGCTCTTAACTCCCGTAGGGACACGAAGAGATCTTCCACTTCCTGGGGCACCAACACCGCGGTGGGCTCGTCCAGAATGAGAATCCGCGCTCCTCGGAATAGCACTTTGGCGATTTCCACCCGTTGCTTCTTCAACGATCCGCGTTTGCCTCCGCCGCCTGCCGGGTGGGGAGTGGAAGTGGTGGAGGACTCCTTCGCCGCGGTGATCGGACACTGGGGCAGCCGTCAATTCCCGGCTGCGAAGTTCAACTATCCGGGGCCGCCCGCCCGCCTCCGGGACCGCGCCTGGTTCGACTACTCAACTCTGGCGGTGTCGGTGCTGGCGTGCCTATGGCCGCCCGAGGGCGAGCAAATGTGGTCCATCCAATACCAGGGCCAAAGACTCACCGACGCCCCGGCCCTGTTCGCAGCCTTCACCAGATGGGTGGGCCAGGTGCCCGGGCAGGTGCTGGAACGCTTTGCGGAGTTCACCGCGGCCGACGCCGATCGACTGTTCGCTGGCCAGGGCGTTTTGCAGATGGTTTCCCAGAGAGGCGCCCGGCTGGCCGCCGTGGCCGCTTCGCTGTTGGAACGTTGGGACGGCGCCGTTTTGCATCTGGTGGAAGAGGCGGGATGGGACGGACCACGGTTGGTGGAGTTGTTGGCCTCCACCGTTCCCGGATTCGAGGATCAGGTCTCAGTGGGCGGATATCACCTGCGTTTCCGAAAACTGGCCCATCTGGCGGCGGCCGTCATGGCGTCCCGCTCTTCGGTCTCCTGGTCGGGCATGGATTCTTTTCCGGTCTATCCCGACTACATGCTCCCCCGGTTTCTCCGCCATCTGGGGATTTTGCGATATTCATCAACGCTGGCCGAAGCGGTTGACTCCCGGATCGAGATTCCCCGCCACTCCCAACAAGAAGTCGCCATCCGTTGGGCGACGGTCCATGTCGGTCATCGGTTGGTGGAGGAACTCAACCGTGTCGGAGTGCCGGTGACCGCTCCCCGACTCGACTATTTCCTGTGGTCGGAGGCTGTGCTGGGATCAGAGGCTTCCCGCATGGGCGAACACCACCGGACCGTCACCTTGGACTATTGAATCGGATGCGGGGGCAGATCAGCCCGAGGAAGCGGGCTCGACCTGGGTGGAGACATCGAAGCCTTCCAGCACCAACTCGTCGTTTTCCTCATCAAGGCTGACCAGGATGGTGGTGCCGGCTGTGAATTCTCCCACCAGAACCTTCTCCGACAGAGGATCCTCCACGTAACGCTGGATCGCCCTCCGCAGAGGCCGGGCGCCCAAGTCGGGGTCATAACCCACCTTGGCCAGGTATCCTTTGGCCGAATCAGCGAGCACCAACTCCAGGCGTTGGTTACGAAGCTGATTCTTGACGCGTTCCATGAGTAGATCGATGATTTCCTTGATCTCGTCGAAAGTCAGCTCTCGAAAGACGATGATCTCATCGATCCGGTTCAGAAACTCGGGCCGGAAGTGACGCTTGAGTTCATCGAACAGCTTGTTGCGCATCTGCTCGTAGCTCGCGTCGGTCGAATCGGTGTGGAATCCAACAGACTTCTTGCGAATTCCCTTGGTGCCCAGGTTGGAGGTCATGATGATCACCACGTTCTTGAAGTCCACCGACTTGCCGTGGGAATCGGTCAGCCGCCCATCCTCCAGAATCTGAAGGAGAATGTTGAAGACGTCGGGGTGGGCTTTTTCAACCTCGTCGAAAAGCACCACCGAGAACGGACGCCGCCGGACGGCCTCGGTGAGTTGTCCTCCCTCGTCATAGCCCACGTATCCGGGAGGTGATCCGATCAGCCGGCTCACCGCGTGCTTCTCCATGTACTCGGACATGTCGATCTGGATCAAAGAGTCCTCGTTGCCGAACAGAAACTCGGTGAGCGCCTTGGCTGACTCGGTCTTGCCCACTCCTGAAGGTCCCAGAAAAATGAACGAACCAGCGGGACGCTTGGGATCCTTCAACCCGGCCCTGGTGCGTCGGATGGCCCGGCTGACCGCGGCGATGGCGTCGTGTTGGCCGACTATGCGACGGTGGAGTTCTTCCTCCATATTCACCAGTCGGGCGGTTTCCTCTTCGGTGAGGCGTTGAACGGGGATGCCCGTCCACTGGGCCAACACCTCGGCGATCTCCTCCTCGTCGATGACCGAGGAGCTGCTGTCCACCACTCCCCCCCTGGCGATAGCCTTGTCGAGTTCTTTGAGAACCCCCTTTTCCTGATCGCGGAATTCGGCGGCTTTCTCGAACTCGTCGGATTCGATGGCATCCCTCTTCTTAATCCGCAGATCGGTGAGCTTGATGTTCAACTCCTCCACTTCAGGAAGAGGTGACATGCTATAAAGCTTCTTGCGGCTGCCGGCTTCGTCCATCAGATCGATGGCCTTGTCGGGCAGGAACCGATCCGAGACATAGCGGTCGGCCAGATGGACAGCGCTGATGATCGCCTCATCGGTGAACATCACCTGATGAAAGCTCTCATAACGGTCCTTGAGTCCCATCAGGATCTCGACCGCGTCGGCGATGGAAGGCTCGTCCACCTTCACTGGCTGGAACCGCCGAGCCAGCGCCGAATCACGCTCAAAATGCTTGCGATACTCCTCCAGGGTGGTGGCGCCGATCGTCTGTAACTCGCCCCTCGCCAGCATGGGCTTGAGGATGGAGGCCGCATCAATGGCCCCCTCGGCGGCGCCAGCGCCCACCACGGTGTGGATCTCGTCCAAAAAGATGATCACGTTGCCGCGCTTTTTGATCTCCTTCAGCACCTTCTTCATCCGCTCCTCGAAGTCTCCCCGGTATCGGGTGCCAGCCACCATCGCTCCCAGGTCGATGGTGTAGAGGATCTGGTTGCTGAGTGAGCGGGGGACCTCTCCGGCCACAATCCGCTGCGCCAACCCTTCTACGATGGCGCTCTTGCCTACCCCCGGCTCTCCGATCAGCACCGGGTTGTTCTTGGTGCGGCGCGCCAATATCTGCATCATCCGATCGATCTCCCTCGACCGTCCGATCACCGGATCGAGAATCTTCTCCTGTGCCGCCTGGGTCAGGTTGCGTCCGAACTGGTCAAGGATGCTCGATCCCGAGCGGTGGCTTTCCCGTGCTGCCCCGGTCCGAGCCGACTGCGGGGGAGGCTGGCCCTTGGCTCTCCCGGCCTCTCCCCCGGAGCCCGACAGTTCCGTCAGGACCGTCTGGCGAATTTTCTGCAGTCCGGCTTCGGCCTGTCCGAGTACCTGGGCAGCGACGCCCTCTCCTTCTCGGATCAGGCCCAAAAGAATGTGTTCGGTGCCAATGTAGTTGTGGCCCAACTGCAGAGCTTCGCGCAGCGCCAACTCCAGCACCTTCTTGGCCCGGGGGGTGAAGGGTATGTGACCGGTGGGGGCCTGATGTCCGACACCCACTGTCTGGATCACCGTCTCCCGGGTGCTGTTCAGATCGATGCCGAGGCTCCCCAACGACTTGGCGGCGACGCCCTCTCCTTCCGCCAAAAGGCCCAACAGCAAGTGTTCGGTGCCTATGTATTTATGGTTCATCTTGCGCGCTTCTTCCTGCGCCATGACGACCACTCGCCGGGCCCGGTCCGTAAATCGCTCGAACAAAGGCTCTCCTTACTGCGTTACTTCCCCGGTGCAGCCGGGGGTTCCTAGTCTATAACACCCATAGGACCCTTTTGGGTTCCTTCTCTGGAAAGTATAAAGCCAACTCCACCATATGTTTCACGTTTTCCATTCCAATGGATGACTTTCGCCATCTCGTCGATGTCCCTGAGATTTGGCGCCGGCTCGAAGAGGTAGAAGGACGGCTCCTGGAGGTGAGCACCTCCTTGGACCCCTACATGACTCAAATCTCCCAGCATCTTCTACGGGCGGGAGGAAAACGCCTTCGTCCACTGTTGGCCCTGCTAGCGGCCAATTTGGGGTCTGCTCATGATCGAAGGGCGGTGGAGGCAGCAGCGGCGGTGGAACTGATTCATGTGGGAAGTCTGTATCACGACGATGTGATCGACGAGTCGGACACCCGCAGGGGCGGTCCTTCGGTGAACGCCAACTGGACCAACACTCTGGCGGTGCTGGCCGGGGACTTTCTGATCTCTCGGGCCTCCGAGTTGGCTTCCACCTATCTGGACATCGAGTCGGTGCGCATGCTGGCCATAACCTATACCGAACTCGTGGAGGGCCAAACCCTCGAATTCCGACTGATAGGCCACCTCGACCAGGACATCTCCAACTACCACCGGGTGATCGATCTAAAGACCGCCAGCCTGATTCGCACCTCGGTTCACGTAGGCGCCCGGGCCGGCGACGCCCCACCTCCGGTGGTGGATGCTCTCAGTCTCTGGGCTTTTGAGTTGGGCAGAGTGTTCCAAATCGCCGACGACGCGCTGGATCTGGTGGCCACAACCGACCTGTTGGGGAAACCGGCCGGCGCCGATATCCGGGAAGGAACCTTCACCCTCCCGGTGCTGCTGGCTGCCCGCGGGGGCAACGGCCACCGGGTGCGGGACCTGCTGGCCCATCCCCCACCCTATCCCGAGGAGGCAGTGGAGGAAGTGATCTCCCTGGTGGTCGAGGGAGAATACGTGGACAGGGCGCTTTCGGTGGCCCTGGGACATGCCGAGGTCGCCTCCCAGACCCTGGCGCGGTTGCCCAGCGATGAGACCACGCAGGTGTTGGAACGGTTGGGAGGATTCCTGATCGAGAGGGTAGAGGGGGCCCGACTGGCGCTGTAGGCGATCAGATCCAGAGTTGGCGGAAGAGCCGTACCCAGTTATTTCCCATGATGGAGGCGATTGCCGTCTCCGAATAGCCCCGTTCCACCAAGCCTTCCACCAAACAGGGAATGTGCCCGGGGCCGGTAATGTCCTGCGGCCAGTTGACCATCTTCGAAAGATCGTCGGTGGTCCACCGGCCGGTACGGGTCCACTCCGCGAAGTCGATCTCGCCATCCGCCCAGAAGTCAAGTCCCAGGCAGACTTGATCCGGACCGATCATTTCCACCAAATACTCGATGTGGTCCAACAGGTCCGAAAGGTTGGCGCCCACTCCGTCGGTACGGAGGAAGGACGAGACCGCGTTCACCCCCACCAGTCCACCCCGCTCGGCCACCGCCCGGATCTGTCCATCGGTGATGTTGCGGGGGTGATCGAATACCCGCTTGGCGTTGGAATGAGAAAAGACCGTTGGAACCGAAGAAGCTTCGATGGCCTCCAAAGTGGTGCGGTATCCGGTGTGGGACAAGTCGATCACAATTCCCAGGCGGTTCATCTCGCTCAAAAGATCCCGTCCGAAACCCGTGAGCCCGGCGTCCTCGGGTTCCATGCACCCATCCCCCACCGCGTTCCGATGGTTATAGGTGAGCTGGATCATCCGAACGCCCAACCGATGGTATTGCTCCAAATGCTCCAAGTCCTCACCGAGCGGCGTGGCGTTCTGGAAGTGGAACGTCACGCCCAGCCGCCCGTCGCCCAACCGGTCCAGGTCCGCAGGAGATGTCACATGAGAGAGTCGTTCGTTCTCTTCCAGCCAACGCCTCCACTTTTTGACCCGTGGCAACGCCTCATCCGGACCCTCATGGGTGGCCACAGTGGGAATCGCCAAGTCCACCCCGCCCACCAACCACCCCTCCCAAGCACCTGGCTTGGACAGCAAAGGCGCGCACCCGTCCACCACCACCGCATCGGACTGCCTCTGTTCTTCAACCATCTTCTGCCACAATACCGCCACTCACTGATGTCACAATCCCCTCTTCGCATTGGGGCAAACCCATACTTGGACCACGAGTCCATTGATGAGACGGACACATTGCCATGAAAACGAGATCACCCTGGAACATTGCGTAATCCTGTATTAAGCGGCTGCGTCTTTCCTGCCTTAGAAAGTCGGGCAAACTCATCTTCAAAAGACTGTTTGAGGCGGGCCGTCGAGCACTTTCTGCTTGCGATGGAGATTGCAAACGCTGGCTTTGTTTGTGGATGCCGTAGGCTCGAATCAGCTGTCGGCGCCAGCTGCGAACGCGGTTATGGGGTGGGCGGCTGAGAGGGGGAGTTCGATGATCATGGTGGTGGATTCGCCGGGGGTTGTCTCGACGCGGATAAGGCCGCCGTGCTGCCGGGCTATGTCGCTGGAGAGCGCCAGACCGAGTCCGGTGCCCTGGTCGGTGGGCTTGGTGGTAAAGAACGGATTGAAGATTTTTTCCACGACGTCGTCGGGGATGCCGCCGCCGTTATCCCCGACGCGGACGACTACTCGGTCCTCCTCACGGTGGGTGCTGATCCCTAGCTCCGGCATGAAGTCCCCCCGTTCGCCGGCTTCTTCCAGTTTGCGCCGTCGTTCATCTGTTGCATAGCAGGCGTTGCTTACCAGATTGAGGAATACTCGGCCCAGGTCCTGGGGAACGACTTCCATCTCCCCCACATTCGGGTCGTACTCCTCGCGGATGGTGAGATTGAAATCAGGATCCCTGGCGCGGGCGCTGTGATAGGCCAGCTTCATGTGCTCCTGCACCAAGTTGTTCACATTTGCGGCCCGAATTTCCCCCGAATCCCGTCCCATCCTCAGCATGTCTTCGACAATATTGTTGGCGCGATGTGTATGGGACTGGATGCGTTGGAGATTGTCGTTCAGGTCCCCTGTGATCTCCAGAATGTACCCCTGGTCTTCTTCTTCCACATCTTGAGTTGCCTCCTCCAGGATTTTCTGCAGTTCTTCCAGTAACTCCTCGGATGCTTCGGCGAAGTTCTTCACGAAGTTCAACGGATTGCGAATCTCGTGCGCCACCCCAGCGGTCAACTCACCAAGGGCCGCCAGTTTTTGCTGTGTGACGATCCGTTCCTGGGCCCGTTGCAGGTCATCCAGCACCTTTTCCAACTCGGCGTTCTTTTCCCCCAGTTCCCCGGCCAGTTTTTCCACCAGGTTGAGGCGTTGCACCTCCAAGGCATTGATACGAAATACCTCCAAGGCGGCAGCCATATCGGCCACTTCGTCGCGCCCTTTGATCTCGATCCGGCTTTCCAGGTCTCCCTCGGCCATCCGTAGCATCCAATCGGAAAGCTGGCTGAGCCGACGGAGCAGCACCCGGCCTACAAACAGCCATGCCATGAGAATGGCGCCGGTGACGCTCAAGATGCTGATCGCCAACAGCAGCCTTCGACCGGTCAGAATCGCTTGCTCGGAAGCTAGGGTGGCTTCTTCCGCTCGTATCCGGGCCGCGTTGACCAAACCGTCCACTTCACTCAGAAGATCCACCGCTAGAAGCCGGTTGCTCTCCAGGAGGTCACCCTGATCGGCCAGCAGGCGCAACTCTCGGGTAGCCAGATCGAATGCCCCGCCCTCTCCCAGACCTCTCAAGAAGAGTTGAGAGAAGACTTGAGACAGCTCTGTGTGGAAATCGCTTTCGGTCAGAATCGCCAGGCTCGTCTCTATCTGACCGGCGGCGCCCTCGAAACGTTCCCTCAGCGGTTCGACCTGAGAGGCGTCGGAGAGACTGAACGCGGTAGCCAGGAGTTGGGTGGCGATGTTGCTGTTGGCCTGTATCTCCGACAGGTGGCGGTAGATGAGCAACTGCTCCTCCGTCAGGTATTCCTCTCTGGGAATCGGTAACTGGCCAAGTCTGCGATAGCCGGTCATACCGAAAAAGAACTGGTCATCCAGAGCTGGGACCACTATCACAGACAATTGGCTGCCGAGCGTGTCGAGTTCGGCCCGAAGAGCCCCTCTTTGCGTCGCGAGTCGGGAAATTTCCTGCTCGGCGAGGTAAATGGCATCAATGTTGGCTATTAGTGAATCCGCGTAGGTTCGGAGTAGCTCCAACCGTTCGCTGCCCGTTCCCACCTGGGACAACAAGCCCACTTGTTCGACGAATGCGACGTTGGTTTCCTGAATGCCGGCGGCGATCGACTCCAGTTCCTCCGTGGAGGCTGCGGTCGTCAGGCGCGGGGCAGCGTCCACCAGATTGCTGCTGTACTGAGCTATCCCAAAAGCAGTCACCAACTCCGGAACCGTGTCTTCGTTCACCACGCTTTGGGCCTCCCCCACCTGGTTGAAGGAGAACCAACCGATTAAACCCGCTCCCACCGTGAGAGCCACCGCCCCCCAAATGCCCGAATAGAGTTGGGTGGAGATACGGAAACGACTCTCCAACAGGCGCCTGAGGAAGTTCATCATCGCCTCATTGTCCCACTCTCTCTATGGGGTAATAACGTCCATCGGCGCGAAGAACTGTCCAAAACACTGAGTCTGAACCCTGATTGTCGCTTTCCCCGTAGCTGAGTTGGAACCCACCCAGATCAAAGGTGCCCTCTTGGCGAAGGCGTTCAGTAAGGCACTCCCGGCTGACTTCCGGTCCGCATCGTTCCAGGGCGGCAACGGCCAGACGTCCAGCTAAATACCCTTCCAGCGAAACAAATCCGGGAGTCGCCGTAGGGACGTAAGTATTTAATGCAGCGAGATAATCAGCCACTACGGGGATGCTGTCATCGGTTGGAAACGGAACTACTTGAGTCACGTAAACACCGAAGCCATATGCGCCGAGTTCTTGAGCCAGAGCATTGCTTCCGACGAACGAAATGTTGATGAAGACAGGATTGAAGTTGGTGAACCTTGACCAGGAGATCATGCTTGCGGCTGGTTCGTAGGCGCCAATGATGATTACAGCGTCCGGATCGCTGACCTGGATGTCCAACATGGCGGTTTTGACGGCGGTGGTATTGCGGGTGTAGGAACCTACTGCCGCCGGTTCCATGCCGCGACGATTCAGAGCGGCCAGGATTCCGTTGTATCCGGCCCTGCCGAAGGAATCGTCTTGGAACAGTACGGCAATCTGGGTGATGCCCAAATCTTCGATCAGTCCTTTGACCATTTCCTCGGTCTCCTGGTTATAGGAGGCGCGTAGGTTCACCACTGTTCCATGCAACTCCTCCCCTCGCAGGAAAGCTGCACCAGTGAAAGGCGCGATGTATGGAACTCCGGATTCTGCGGCAACAGGAGTGGCAGACCGTGAAGTCGGAGTGCCGACCGCCCCGATCAGCGCAAACACCTGCTCATCCTGAATCAGGCGCTGCGAGTTGACAATGGCCTCTTCGGGTTCGTAGGCGTCGTCGAAGGAGACCAAATCCAGTCGTCGGCCGTAGACACCACCCCGATCGTTCACTTCCGCAAAGGCTGCTTCAATTCCATACCGCATATTGATGCCCAGTGCTTCGGCGGGTCCTGAAAAGGCTGCAGACTGGCCGAAAAGAATTCGGTCCGCGGTCACCCCCGGTGTCCCTTGTTCTACGACAGGGTCTGGGGGGTCTGTACTGAGAGTTTCAGCTGAAGTGGTGGTAGTGGACGAACCGTCGGAGAAAAGCAGTTCAATTTGTTCCTCGATGTCGGCTAGAACCAAGGGATCGGAAGCCGGAGGCGCCGGGGCCAAATCAGCGGGTTCCGACGTTGAGCAGGCAACCAGAAACAACGTAGCCACAAGTGCTATTGTCACTCCCAGTCTCAGCGCCGACGTTCGGTCTTTGGGCAGACGAACCTCTCCTATCAAGTTCTGCGGGTGATCAACGTAAGGTGATTAAAGCCGCCCTCCCACCGGTAGTGCATCTCATCCACCATGGTACGTACCAGGTAAAGGCCTAGACCACCTATCGGCCGCTCTTCCAGCCCGAGCGAAAGGTCAGGAGAGGGAGCATCTCTCAATGGATCAAAAGGCTGGCCAACATCTTGTATCTCGATGGTTATGGTTTCTCCATCAGACTGTAGCTTGATGTCGATGGGAGTGGTACCACCGGGAGCCCCGTAGTTGATAACATTGACAACTAATTCCTCCAGAATCAGTTTCACCTGGAAAACTGCGTCGGCAGGCCATTCAGCCTCCATCGCAAACCCTTCCACCTCAGCGAACACCGTCTCGAGTGCCGCGGTGTCGGGGTTCATCCTGATTATTTTGGATATCTTCAAAACGGCCCGCCTATTTGTCTCGATGAAGGGTCAGGCAAGTGATGTCGTCAAACTGGGGAGCCTCTCCCATAAAGGTCCTAACAGTTTCAAATACGGTGTTAGTCGCTTCTTTGGCATTAAGGGAGGCAAGGGTTCCCGAGAAAATTTTATGTAGTCCCGCAACTTCAAAAGCTTGATCACTGGTGTTTTGAGCCTCTGTAACCCCGTCTGTGTAGAGAACAAGGGTGTCCCCCGGCTCAAGTACGATGGTCTTCTGTTCGAATTCCCAAGAAGGCACCACTCCCAAAGCTATGCCGCCGGTAAGAGGTAGGAGGCTGGCGGTCCCGTCGGCGCGGACCAACAGAGGCGCGTCATGCCCGCCGCTTGCGTAGGTGAAAAGCCCGTTGGAAGGGTCATACACGGCGTAGAGTACGGTGACGAACAGGAACGTCTCATTGTCGTTGTGCAATATTTCGTTGACCTCTTTTAGGACCGGTCCCGGTTCGGACAGGCCGATGGCAACCCCTTTCAAGAGTGTGCGACAGGACATCATGAAGAGCGCGGCTGGTACGCCTTTGTCGGAGACGTCGGCAATGGCCAAGCCGAGGCGATCTCCGTCAATGTCCAGAATATCGAAGAAATCGCCCCCGACATCCCGAGCCGGCTCCATGTTGCCGAACACCTGAAAACGGGGATCCTCGGGAAATTCCGACGGCAGAATGGATTGCTGAATGCGGCTGGCGACCTCCAGCTCGTTTTGTATGGAAACCAGTTTGTCCCGGTAGGAAAGGGCCTTTCGCCATTCCTTCATGTGCGTCAGGGTTCTTTCGATGGTGATCTGCAGATCCTTGAAGTCCACGGGTTTGGTGATGAAGTCAAAGGCGCCGCGGTTCATAGCCGTGCGGATATTCTTCATATCTCCGTATGCGGAGATAATCACTGCTCGAATGTTGGGGGCAACCTTGGGGATCTGTTCAAGCAGGGTTAGCCCGTCCATCTGAGGCATGTTGATATCGGAGAGCACCATGTCGATGTCTTTATCCGCGTTCAGTTTTTCAAGAGCCTCCACACCATTGCGGGCGAAGACAAAGGTGTACAGGCCCTTTCGAATATGGCGGCGCATACGTTGGAGCATGAGCGGCTCAAGATCCGGCTCGTCATCTACAACCAGGATCTTGTGTGGACGGTTCACTGTCTTGCCGCCTGTGTTGACTGTCAGCTGAGGGAGTCGATTGCCTCACCTTGCGAATCGTAGATTGACACGATCTTGTCGAAACCGACGATCCGGAAGACCTCACGGATGGGATCCTGCAGCGAGCACACCGCGAACTGAGAGTTCCGCTTTTGAAGCCCCTTGGCGATGAGCAGTATCGAGCGGAGGCCGGCGCTGCTGATGTAGTTCAGGCCTGCCATATCCAGGACTACGGCGCGGTCGCCATCGTTGATGACATTCTCCACAGCCTTTTGGAATTTGCGGGCATTGGCGCCATCGACTCGACCCTCGGCCGAAACAATCAACGCCGCATCTGTGCGCTGGCTGGTAACGTCCATGAATGTTCTTCCTTTCTAATTGGGTGGACCGCCCTGGCGAGAAGACGGCCTCCGTCGTTGATGATAACAACCGGCACCGCCAGGGAATGCGGAGGCTTTATGTGGCGTTTAGGGTACTTGCCGTTGCGCCCTCTGTGCAACCTGACGCGGTGCCTGGGCCTTGAGCTTTGAGGTGACCCTCGTTTGGTTGTGATGGTGGGTGGAGCGCTGTTCCGGGGCACCCTGGAGCTTCCCCGAAGGATCATGGGCGGCTTCGCCAAACAGGCCATGGAAACGGGGTGGGTTTCCAGACGCCGGCGACAATAGGTTCTAAGGCGTTCAGAAGACCGATCTGCATGTATTCTCTATCTGAACGCCTGGCCATTTGAGCGACGTGGGCCACCGCCCGGTTCGCTGGGGGACCACGTCCGCATCATCAACGACCAGGATTTATCCGGGAGAAGTCGCCTGTCCCATGTACAGAACAGCTACCCACCCTTCAACAGCATGTCGCCTTCTGGGGCAAGCTCATTGAAAACACTGACCATTGTGTCAGCAGCACGATCGGATAACCACCTCAGTTAGATCGGCCAGCGTGCCCTCGATGGTCTCAACCCCATCCCCGTGGTGCCGCCCAGGGAGAAATCGACGTCTACGATGCCCCGGCTGCGATGATCGCTCCTCGGCAGCGGTTGTACTGATAGGCATTGTCAAATAGCCTCCCGAAACACCTGTTAATCAAATAACCTCCCGCACTTGTTTAAAGGTTAAGTGGCCCCAAATAGGCAAATGCGATCTTCTGCCAGAAGTCATGGCGGAGCGTTGCCAGATAGACCCTGTCGCGGCGTTGCCAAGTGCTACGATGATGCGCAACAAATGACACAGCCACACTCTCATCCTCACGCCAGCCACGAGAACCACGACCACGAGAATCACTCCAGCCACGACCACCACGGTCATCATCACTCACATGATCTGCGGGGAGCCAGTAAACGCAGCCTGACCATCGCCCTGATCTTGATTACGGGATTCATGCTGGCTGAGGTAGTCGGCGGGGTGGTGTCCGGCAGCCTGGCATTGTTGTCGGACGCGGGACACATGATCACCGATGCGATGTCACTCGCTTTGGCTTTGTTCGCCATGAATGTGGCCGAACGCCCCCCTTCTGCGGAACGCACCTTCGGATATCGCCGCGCCGAAGTGTTGGCAGCGATGTTGAATGCTCTAAGCCTCTGGTTGATAGCTGCCTGGGTGCTGTTCGAGGCGTATCACCGTATCCAGGATGTTCCCGAAATTGAAGGCGGCCTGATGCTAGTGATCGGCACCCTCGGTCTGTTGGTAAATGTGGCCGCCGCCTGGGTGCTACACCGCTCATCAAAGCACAGCATGAATGTCGAAGGAGCATTGCGACATGTTATGGCCGACTTGTTCGGGTCGGTTGGGTTGGTGATTTCCGGTGTCCTCATAGTCACTTTGGGATGGACCATCGTTGATCCCATCCTGAGCGTGGTGATTGCTCTGCTGGTCGGTCACAGCTCTTGGCGCTTGACCATCAAGGTGTTCAAGGTACTTCTGGAAGGAGTACCGGATCACATAGACGTTTATCGGCTTTGCAGTGACATCGAAGACGTGGAAGGGGTTACCTTGATCCACGATATCCATGTCTGGACCATTTCCTCGGGTCTCGAGGCCTGCACTGCCCACATTTTGATTGACCCGTCCTACACGGGAGACCGGGAGCGACTGTTACGTGACCTGACGGAAGTTATCCATCACAAATACAAAATTGATCACGTGACACTACAGATCGAGGAGACACTCGAAGGTTGTGTTGAGGACCATCACGTCGAGCACCTGATTGCGCGTTCCAAGCCTCTGGGTTAAACCAAACCCACTCCACAACCTCGCCAAAACAGGCTTGCCTGACCGTTCCTAGTAGGCAAGAACCTGGTGTCTTCGCGTACAGCGGCTAAATAGAGAGGACCCCCTGTTCTCGACAGCGGGTCCTCTCTTAGGTTTAAATAGGGCTAGTGTCCGTGGTGTTCGTGCCCGTCACACTCGTGGTCGTCGTGCATATGCCCGGGCTCGTCCCCATGATGCTCATGGCCGTCACATTCATGCGGGTCGTGTCCTGCCATTCTTACTCCCTTCAGTTAGCGAATTCCGCTAGGCGGATTTACCAGCTTAGAGAATACCCACTTAGGCCCTGCGTGTCGTTTTTTTACTTTGGTTGTTCTCAGATAGAACGCTTGCCGCTGTGGTAGCTGAACGACACACTTCGTTAGCGTCTATCACTCGGTGTTCTAAGCAATACCCTCACCAACACACGTGTAAAGTCCGGCGATCAATGTCTTGCTCGTCTCAGGTCAGAATGATTGCAGGCCCGGTGCCGTCGAGTTACACATGGACGCGTGTGCCTCATTTTTGAACCTTATTGAACCTGCGCGCCACACCGGTCAACTTCTTGGTGCAGGGGTTGTGGCAGAAGGCGTCAGCTATCTGATTTCCACTATGGGTGGATGTTGCCTCCTTAGGAAAGGTCTTTCACACCGTGGCCCCATATTGATGGATCGACCAACCGACTGCTGCCTTGAATTTGGGGGACAATGCTAGGCCGATATGGAATGAAATCCGATGAAGAGCAACAAAACCGTGGACTCAGTGGAAGTGCTCGTTCGTGTACGGCGAAATCATTTCAGAACCGCCTGCTCACGTAGGCGCCACGCCTGTTCGATTTGATCGCCCCGGATTCCATACAGCGTGTTGGCTGAAGCAAGGACCCCGTCGCAGGAGTTCGGGACTATGGTGACAAGGTCTCCAATGCGAGGCTGCTCACCACCGTCTGGGAGCTCGACCACTGCGTGCTCCGTGTAGAGGCGCATGACTCGGGCTTGCGGGTACTCCAAGATGTGCCCGTAGGTGGACTGGTTAGGAATCTCGTTGTTCGAAAGGATCCTCCATCCAGCGTCGAGCACCGCGCGGGTAGGGTTCGGCCGACTAACAACGGTGCTTACAACGCGCAATGCACAATCTTCATAGGTCACCAGTCCGTACTCAACTTTGGTGGCGTCGTAGAACGAGTAGTTGCCGGGTCGGGCTTCCGTGACAGTGTTCGGCGGACAGTTCGGCCAGGCGCGCATCGTAAACACCGTTCCTCCGACGCTCACCGCAGGGACAGCGATTCCGGCGCGGGAGAGTTGGGACACGACTTCTGCAAGCATCGCCTCGCTGCTGTCAATATCGGAGCAATTCGGATTGCCACCCAGGTAACCGGCAAGCCCGGCGAACTTGAGGGTCGGCGATTGCGCGATGTTGATAGCAAGCGCGGCGGCCAGGCTCGGGTCAGCGAAACCTGTGCGAGCGCCCCCGATGTCGCACTCGACGTACACAGAGACCTTCTGGCCTGTGATTCTGGCAACCGCGGATAATTCTTGGATGGCTTCGTCTGAATCTGCGGTGATCGCCAAAGTCGCCTGAGACATCAGTCCCACAAAACGGCTCAGCTTCTTGCGGTCCACGAGCGAGTTGGTAAGCAGAATCTCGCCAAAACCTGCTCCGACCATGGTCTCTACTTCATCAAGGGTTTGGCAGGCGATACCCATGGCACGCGCCGAAGCCTGCATCCGACCAAGCTCAGGGATGCGATGCACCTTGATGTGCGGGCGAAGGCTGATTTGACCTTCTTCCAGCCGTCTGTGCATGGCAGCTATGTTCGCCTCGACGGTATCGATCGTCACCATGGCAAACGGCGTAGAGAGGGTGTCGAGGTTCAGGCCGGAGATACGTCCCCCCTATCCGTCTTCGTGGGGATGGGATCGGCCGCTCCCAGGGCTGCATTCATCGTCAAAACCGGCGAACGCAAGTTGGTGGGGCGACGCAGGAGTTCGCAAAGAGGAGCAGGTTCTGTATGAGGTATCCCGAGTGTTTTTCCAGATCATATTGCAGGAACGGCAATCCCATGCTATCGGAGTGGTCGCCAACTTCGCTCACCATCAACACCTTTGCGGTGGGGCAGACCGACCAGTGTCCCACATGTACGGATCGGGTCTGTGGCACGCGTCTCCCATCTGTTCATCTGCGAAAGCGCTCCGGGTGGGTGGTGCGCGGGTCAACGCCGGCCCCCAGCAGTTCGTCGGACAACCCGGCGCCCAGTACCTGGCTTGATAGTAAACCCCCATATGCTGGTGAGGTCCGGATGCCAGTGCCCCCCTGACCGACCAGCCAAAAGAAGCCGGGCGCCGCCGGATCCTCGCCAACAACAAGCTCGCGGTCGGGAGCGAAAGTGCGAAGACCTGTCCACTCGGAGTTGACCGAGCGAATGCCCAGAGTCGTGGCTTCGTTGATAAGGTCGATGGCAAGGGCCACGTCCTGTGTTCGTGGCCGCGGGTCCATGGGAACGGAGAACTCCTCCTCGGCGAGTGAACAGAGTAGTTGGACGCCGTCGGGCTTGAAGTAGAAGCGTCGGTCGGCGTCCACCACCATCGGCCACCTAGCGTAGTCCGACCTACCAGGGACCATGAAAACGGTCCGGCGAAATGACTGGAGGCCGATCGGCTCAACTCCTGCCATGACTGCCACATGATCTCCCCACGCTCCCGCGGCGTTGATGACCGCTCCGCATCGCATGCGCCATCCGTCGCCTGACACCATCCAGCCTCCCGGTGTGCGATCGATGGCGGTGACCGGCGCCCGTCTCCGGATCTCAACTTCATGCTGGCGGGCGATCCGTACGAAGGCCTGGTGGAGACCCGCCACATCCAGATCACGAGCCGTTGGCTCGTGGAGACCTCCCGCTATTCGGTCGTGCCTCATCTTCGGCACCATGTCCATCACTTCTTCGGCCGAGACAAGGATCAGCCCGGCAGTTAACGCACCTTCTCCTCCCTGTCCGATTCTCTCAAGATCGAGCCTCTGGCTCTCGTCCGCCACCCACAGCAATCCCCTATCGGTCAGAAGAGGAGCGTCTGTTGAACCCGCCGGTGGGTTCTCCAAAAAATGTCGACTCGCCCGGGCCAATGCTCTGGAACCGGGGTCCTGGTAATTGACGCGGAACATCGCGGCGGAGCGTCCGGTTGAGTGATAGCTCAGCGCGTCCTCCATCTCCAGGAGAGTGACCGACCCGTGTGGCGCCAGGTGAGCAGCGGCTGAGACACCGGCGATACCGCCGCCGATAACCGCGAAGTCGATCACCGGTAGCAACCCCGCCTAGCGCGCCCGCCCAGACCCGCCTGGATCGACCGGGATGAATAGGTTTGCTCCGACCCCATCACACCCTCTTCCTTTAAAGGCTGCCCCGGTCCAGTTCGGTCCGGTCAGAAATGTTTGACGGAATCACCGGGACGGGTGGGTACCGGCCGCTATCGCAGCAGTGACCTCCAAGAATGTATCGACTTCGGTCGGCGTCGTGTAGTGGCATGTCGACACTCGTACTACCGGGCCACAGCCGAGAGCTGTCAGCACACGGCCCGAATACGCGTCCATGTTCCGAACTCTTACGCCGATGCCGGATAGCTCATACATCCTTACGGCGGTGTCCGCATCGACCGCCTCAAAGCTGAGCATCATGATGCAGATGCGGTTCCCAATGCCGTCCGATGCTCCGTGGGTGCGCACCCCCGGGATGTGGGCCAGTCCCGGCGTGGCATTCGAGCCGCGCCAGAATCGCTCAAGGAGGAAGGCATCATGCTGGGCAGTGGCCTGCATGGCGATTAGCACTGCTTCGCGACGATCAGCCGGATCACCCAACTCCCCGCCCAGCCACTCCAAGTAGTCCACCACCTCGCCCCAGGCGGCGTAGGTGGCGTCCTCCATGGACCCCAGCTTCCATGAATTGGGTGGCGCTCCCTCCATTTTCCAGTGTGGGAGAGCCGCCAGGCGGTCGGAAAGGACACCAAAGCCGATGCCCTTGATACCGAACACTTTGTACGGCGCGAATATGTAGGCATCAACGCCTAACCGGTCGACATCGACCGGGCGGTGTGCCGCGTACTGGACGCCGTCGACAATAGTGAACATGTCGGGGTTTCGCAAACGTGCCCCGGCGGCGATCTCAGCCCAATCCACCACCGCGCCCGTGTCATTCGATGCGTGGGTGACGACTATCCCATCGGTCCCTTCATCAACAAGATCCAGCACGCTAGAAGCCGATACCCTGCCTGTGGCGGCGTCCAGCGGAGCCACGCGGACTTGCTTTCCGAATTGACGGCCGAAGAAATGCGCTGCATCGAATGCAGCCGGATGATCGAGGTCAGTGGTCACGATGTTGTCACCCCCTCCCCCAGCCAACACGGCCCCAACGACACGGAAAATGGCATGTACCGCGCTCATCGCCGGCATGACCACCCGGTCGCCACCACCGAGGAATTCGCGAACCGACGCCATTCCCCGCTCTACCGAAGTGTCCACCTGTATTGACCCGGGGCTGGGACGCCATGCGGCGTCGGGCCATCGACTCATCTCGGCCAGGGTGCTCACGGCCTGTTTCAGACGCAGTGACCCTGCGGCTGCATCGAGGAATACGCGGCGACTTGACACAGGATCCTGGTCTGCGAAATGGAACCGCTCTCGTATCCGCTCAAGTAGCTGCGGGTCGAATGGCTTGGAATCTGTCACCAAACCTCCAGTCTAAAGGTGGCTGGAGTGGTGGCGTCGAGAACATCCCAGGCGGGGGCGAGGCGGTCTCCTGGAAGGCAACAGCACTTGACCACCAACAAGACACCTCGTGCGAGGGAGGTCCTTTCAACACCCAATCCCTATCCCCTGGCGGCCATCTTTCTATTTATTGCTATCAGTTGCAACTGTGATCTAATGGGAATATAGTAGGTGTCGCAATAACGTCCGCACGCAATTTCGGAATTAAGGGAGTTAAGGTGGAAGATACGGGATCAGATCACCAACACGACACCGACCCTCAATCAGGGGGAGGTCTATTCGCCCCGTCCGCTAAGGACAACGGGTCGGAGGAAAAGCCACACGCACATTCCCTAGGCGAGTCCGGCCCGAAGTCGTCACATTCCCATGCAGATAGCCACGGGCATGATCACCCTCACAGCCATGACTCCAAAAACTCGCTTTGGTCGGGGATCAAGCATGGATTGAGCGAGTTGTTCGGAATGCACTCACATGACCCTGCCGAGTCAATCGACAGCGCCCTTGAAAGCAGCGCTCGGGGTATCCGGGCGCTCATTATCTCGTTCTCCGTATTGATGGTGACCGCGGTGATCCAGGCGTGGATTGTCTTGATCACCGGTTCGGTGTCCCTGATCGCTGATACCATTCACAACTTCTCGGACGCACTCACCGCTGTGCCTCTATTCATAGCGTTTCGGATGGGGAGGAGGGCAGCGACCCGTCGCTACACCTACGGGTATCGCCGAGCGGAGGATCTTGCCGGGCTTTTTGTGGTGTTGATGATCCTCATATCGGCGGTCGTGGTTCTCTGGGAGTCGATTGATCGGCTCTTCAATCCACGCGAACTCGAACACCTCGGTGTGCTCTTTGGCGCTGGAGTAGTGGGTTTTCTCGGCAATGAACTGGTAGCCCTATATCGCATTCGCGTCGGGAGGGCGATCGGTTCGGCAGCTCTCATCGCCGACGGACGTCATGCCCGTGCTGACGGGTTCACTTCGTTGGCGGTGGCCGCCAGTGCGGTCGGTGTTTGGCTGGGCTTTGAACGTGCCGACCCAATCGCAGGCATCATCGTGGGTATCGTGATCCTGCGCGTCATGTGGTCGGCGGCGCGTGACATCTACGGACGACTCATGGACGCCGTCCAGCCGGAGTTGGTTGACGAGATCGAAAGCGTCGCGATCTCGGTCAAAGGGGTGCTCAGCGTCAACAGTTGCCAGGTGAGGTGGATGGGGCACCGTGTCCGCTCCGACATCTCGATCGGCGTCGACTCGAGACTCTCAGTGGGAGACGGCCATACCGTTGGAGAAGTTGTGCAGAAGACTCTCCAACGTAAAGTGCGGTTCCTGGATGAGGCATTCGTTCACGTCGAGGCTATAGATTCGGTCAATTTCATGGCTTCCGAGCGGTTCGACGAGAACATCGATTCTTACATCGCAACCGCCGTCTCCCCAGCCCAACCCACCGACGAGATCACCCATCAAAGATAACCCGACACATGACTGCGACCTTGAGAGCAGCCACAACAAATGCTCACGGATCCTGGTTAAAGGAGAAACACAATGAACCTGCAATACAAGAGACCGCAATGGTCCCGCTGGGTGGCGTATTTCGCCGTCTTCGCGCTGATTGCGGCCGCATGCGGCGGTGAAGAGGAAACCGCACCGACCGCAGCACCAACCACCACCGCCGCCGCCGCTGAAGCGCCCACCACCACCGAGGCACCCATGGAGGAGGCTGAGGAACTGCGCCCGGTGCCGACGCTGCGGATCATCACCAAGACGGCCGCCGAAGGGCCGCCGCGGTATGAACAGGCTCGCCTAATTGCCGAGTCGTGGACTGCCGCCGGCATCCCGGCCGAGATCGAGCCGCTCGAAAGCTCCGAGCTCGGACGGCGTGGCTTCACGGTCAAGGACTTCGATGTCTACATCATCATCTACGACCCGACCACCGACCGCTTGGATCCGGAGAACTTCCTGGCCCGGTTCACCACCGGCAAGGCGGTAATAGACGGCTCCAATCTCTCCGGCTATACCAACCCGGCCTACGACGATCTCTACCAGACTCAGGTCAATGCCACCAGCTTCGAGGAACGGCTGGCCGCGGTGCACGAGATGCAGCAACTGCTCTTCGATCATCAGCCGGTGGCGCCCTTCATCCATATCGTGATCGGCGGGGCATACAACAGCGCCGAATGGACGAACTTCGTCAAGTCGGTGGGAACGCCCGTTTATCACTTCTGGAACGCGATCAGCTTGACCCCCGTCGGCCACTCTGATCCGCTGGTTATCGGCCTCACGTCCGGGGCTGATACGCTCAACCCGGTCGTTGCAGCTACATCGGAAGCCGCAGTCACCATCGCTCACATGTACGACCCGCTGCTGCGGATCGGTCCCGACGGTGACCTGGTCAACTGGGCGGCCTCGGACTACAGCATCGACGGCGCCACGGTGTCCGTGACGCTGCGGGACGGCATGACCTTCCACGACGGCGAAGCGGTTACCGGCCAAGACGTGGCCTTCACCTTCAACTACCTGGTTGAAAAGGAGTCCCCGCTGTACGGAGGACGCCTGGGGCCGGTCGAGTCGGTGACAGCCGACGGCAACAATGTGGAGATCACCCTTTCGGCGCCCAACGCGGCTTTCGCCACCACGGCGCTGGCACAGGTCCCGATCCTTCCCGAGCACATCTGGTCTGCTATCGATGACCCGTCGGCCTTTGCCAATGACGAGCCGGTTGGCTCCGGTCCGTTCAAGTTCGAGTCGAGGGCACTCGGTGAGGACCTGCGGTTGATGGCACATACCGATCACTTCAGCCCACCGGCCGCATCAGGTCTGATATGGGCGGTCTTCGGAAGTCTGGATGGATTGCTGGCGGCAATCGAGACCCAAGAAATCGACGTTCTGGGCGACTTCGTCAGCCTGACCCAGTTGTCGTTGATCGAAGGCGTCGAGGGAGTTTCCATCGAGTCCAACACCGGACACGGTGTCAACGCCCTGCACTACAACATGCGGCGCGAGCCCTTCTGCGACCTGCACATGCGGATCGCGCTGTCGTATCTGGTTCCCACCGAGGACATGATCGACATCGTGTACGAGGGCGTGGCGGCGGTCTCCAAGGGGATCATCGCTCCTCCGTTGTGGGCCAATCCCGATGTGGGACCCGTCCCATACGACGTCGACGCTGCTCGCTCCCACTTGGAGGCGGCCGGGTATGTGTTCGGTGACGACGGGACCCTCTACTATCCACCGTCAGATGCGGACAATCGAGACATGAGCTTCTGCGCATCATAAGCGTTGCCCGATAGCGTTGTCCGAATAGCATTTGGGGCAGGCGGCCACTCGGCTGCCTGCCCCACGTCTTTAATAGATGAAAGAGGGATTAGGTGACCCAGTACCTGACAAAACGGCTCGGCGTTATGTTGTTCACTCTGTGGATTGTCATCACCGTGACGTTTTTCTTGTTCCGGGCGGTGCCTGGCGATCCCAGTCTGGTGCTGATCGGACCCGAGATCGAGGCCAGCGCCGCCGACTCCATTCGTGCGTCCTTCGGACTAGATCGCTCCCTGGGAGTGCAGTACTGGTCGTACCTGACCAATGCGGTCCAGGGCGACCTGGGTATGTCTTTTCGCTACCGGGTACCGGTGTCGACGGTACTGGCCGAGAAGCTGGCAAATACGGCCGTGCTGGTCCTGCCCGCAATGCTGATCGCCTTTGCCCTCGGCGCCTTGCTGGGCTCGTACACAGCGGCGCGTCCACACTCACGCATCGACCGCCTCATCACACAGTTTTTCCTTTCTGTGAAGTCGGCGCCGTCGTTCTGGATCGCCACGATGGCGCTGGTTATGTTCAGCCTGTGGCTGGGGCTCACCCCATCGGGCGGCATGACAACCCCGGGAGCCCCTCGTATCGAAGGATTCCAGCGATTCTTCACAGGCGACGTACTGTCCCACCTGATACTGCCGTTGGTGATCCTGGCGGCAATCTTCACTGTCGAGCCTCTGCTGACCATGAGAACCTCGATGACCGAGGTACTCAACGACGACTTCGTCGAGTTCGGTCATGCCAAGGGATTCTCCCGATCCCGGATCACCCTCCACGCCGCGCGGAACTCCCTATTGCCCATGGTCAGCCTTATTCCGTCGATCGCCGGTCACCTCATAGCAGGGTCCGTGATCATCGAGATCGTCTTCTCCTGGCCGGGAATGGGCCGAGAGATAGTTGATGCGGTCAACCGCTTCGACTATCCCATGATGCAGGGAACCTTCATGGCGATCGCGGCGCTGGCAATCATGGTTAATGCCTTTGCAGACATCCTGTATACGTATCTGGACCCGAGGGTCCGTCTGACATGACCGAGCGTCAGACCGACCCCGCCGCCAATGCCGAGCACACCTCCTCCAACCGCGTTGCTCGGCCTCCCAGCCCGATCCGAAAGGCGCTGAGAGAAAATAACGTGCGGGTTGGCCTGATCATTTTCGGCCTGATTGTGGTGGTGGCCATCTTTGCCCCGATCATCGCCCCCTACGATCCGCAGGAGCGACTCCGTACTGCCGACGGAGAACTGGCCAGGCTGTTGCCACCGCAACGAGACTATTGGATGGGCACCACCAACTTCGGTCGCGACATCCTCAGCCAGTTGATCGTCGGAACCCGGCGGACTATAACGGTCGGGGCCATCGCCGCCTTCATGGCGGTCTTCATAGGCACCAACGTGGGACTGATCGCTGGTTTTCGCGGTGGTCGCGTCGACAACCTGCTGATGCGGACAACGGACGCCGCCTACGCTCTGCCCTTCCTGCCGTTCGCCATCGTTTTGGTGGGAATCGTTGGGCGCACCGACTTGATCCTGATAGCGGTGATTGGACTCCTGTTCTGGCGCACCACGGCACGCGTAATTCGATCCCAGGTGCTTACAACCAAGGAACGAACCTTCGTGAAAGCCGCCATTGCCGGTGGAGCCTCTCCTCGCCGCGTGCTCTATACGCACATCGCGCCCAATGTCCTGGCGCTTACCCTCGTCTACGGCATGTTGCTCATTGCCGAGGCGGTGATGGCAGAGGCTTCTCTGAGCTTCCTCGGTTTCGCGCCGCCGGATTCGCTCTCGTGGGGCACCATCATGTTCGATGCCTTCACGTCTCAGAGAATGAGGGTGGCGTGGTGGTGGCCGATGTTTCCCGGGCTGGCGCTCATGGTCTTCATGTACTCGGTGTACAGCGTCGGTCGAGGAATTCAGCGTGCCCTCAGACAAACGGACAGTCCCAACATCGGCATGTCTACCCGCCGCGACCGGCGGGCTTCGAAACAAAGCGCGTCCCTCTCGGTTGACGGCAGCCCCCCAGATTCCTTGATTGCCGTAGAAAACCTAGCGGTGACTTACCAGCCTCGCACTCCGGAGGAAAAACAGATTCAGGCCGTAAAGGGCATCTCTTTCCGGCTCGACGCCGGCGAGATGATCGGCATCGTCGGCGAGAGCGGCTCCGGCAAGACCACGGCCGTTCGCGCCCTTCTTCGACTACTCCCCCCAACCGCGGACGTCAGCGGACGCCTGTGGTTTGAAGGCCGCGACCTTTATGGAATCAGCGAGCGGGAACTTCGCTCACTGCGATGGGAGCACCTCGCGTTCGTGCCGCAGTCAGCGATGAACTCCCTGAACCCAGTGCAACGGATCGAGAACCAGATCATCGAAGCGATCCGGGTTCACCGCGATGTGACCCGCAGCGAAGCAAGGGATATGTGTGCAACCGCGCTACAGCAGGTGGGGATCAACCCGGCTCGCGGCAAGCTCTACCCGCATCAGTACAGCGGCGGTATGAGACAAAGGGCCCTCATTGCGATGGCCAAGGTTCTGGAGCCAACGGTCCTGGTCGCCGACGAGCCAACCACCGGACTCGACGTGGTCGTGCAGGACCAGATTATGGCTGACCTCGAACGCGTGCGTGAGGAACTGGGAACGGCGATCATCATCGTGAGCCACGATCTTGCCCTGGTTGCCGAGACCTGCTCTGCCTTGATAGTCATGAAGGACGGTGATGTCGTTGAAGCCGGGCCTACTGATCTGGTGGTGTCCAACCCCCAAGACCCGTATACCAGGATGCTGATTGGAAGCGCCCACGGATCATCAACGCCACCAGCGGGAGCACCAAACAGGAACGCCCCAGGTGGGTAGCCCCCCAACCGCCGCAATTGACGTACGCAACGTCACAGTCGTATATAGTTCCGCTCGCGGATTGTCCACCCTGCTGAAAAAGCATCAGGTTCAGATCATTCAGGACATCAATTTGACGATCCAACCGGGCACCGTGTTTGGGGTCGCCGGCGAGAGCGGTTCAGGAAAGACCACCCTGGCCAGAGCGCTCACTGGCCTCGCCCCGGTTAGCAACGGAACGATCACCATCCACGGCATGCAAGTGGCCGAACTCGACCAGACAGAGTGGCGGCTGGTTCGGTCGGCCGTGCAACTGATCTTCCAAGATCCATACGACTCCCTGAACCCACGGTTTACCGTTTTCGACAGCGTCGCGGAGCCTCTGAAGTCACAGGGAGTCAAAGACAAACCGGAGGTGGAACGTCGGGTTCGAGCCGCCCTCGCTGATGCCGAACTCGACCCGGACATATTCAGCTACCGGATGCCGAGTCAAATGTCGGGAGGTGAACGACAACGGGTGGCCATTGCCAGGGCCCTGGTGCTGGACCCGAATGTGATCATCGCCGACGAGCCGGTCTCGATGTTGGACGTATCCACCCGAGGGGAGATCCTGTCCCTGATAGGTAAGGCCGCCCGAGACCGAGGGGTAGCCGTTGTCCTGGTTTCACATGACCTTTCCGTTCTGGAGCAGGTGTGTGACGAGATAGCCGTGATGTACCTGGGTCGTATCGTCGAGCAGGGCCCGGTGGCGGATGTCTTCGGCCAGCCTCGCCACCCTTACACCAAGGCACTGATCTCCGCCATACCGTCGGTCAACCAGACACAGAAGCGAACCCGCACCACCCTGAAGGGAGAGCCTCCCCAACCATCGCAGCGTCCGGCAGGGTGCTCATTTCATCCCCGATGTGAGCGCTGTGACGACTCCAAGTGTCAAACATCCACACCCCAACTGGAAGGGAAGGAACACATGTATGCCTGCTGGCACCCCATCGAGATCGCTCAGAAGGACCCGGCGTGATGCTGCATTGCCCGAGATGTGGTAAACCCGGCTCCGGCTACGAGGGGTGTGCGGTCTGCCCTGAAGAAGGCGTCTTCGTCAACTTGGCCCCTCCCCTAGCGGACCTCACCGGCTATGACCTCGGAAACTTCCGAGGAGGCCTCTATGAGTGGCGGGAAACCCTCCCTATTGCCTCTCACGTGGAGCCGGTGACACTCGGCGAGGGGAATACACCCAGTGTTTCACTCCACACCGATCGGGGCTCCGGCCCGCTGGCGATCAAGAACGAAGCAGCGAACCCGACCTGGTCCCACAAAGACCGTGGTATGAGCGCCGCCCTGACCAAGGCCCGGGAGCTCGGCGCGACCACCGTGGTGGTGGCTTCCAGTGGAAATGCCGGAGCGGCGGCCGCTGCCTACTCAGCCCGGGCGGGGATGGAATGCATAGTGCTGACCACCGTTGGCATCCCCCCCGTGATGGAAAAACTGCTGGCCGGTGTCGGCGCCACGTTCATCGGCTACCGGTCAACCGCCGACCGCAACCGCATGTTAAAGGCGGCTGTCAAGGAACTCCGCTGGTATCCGGCCGCATTTACCGATGATCGAGTGGGTGGCAACCCTTACGGGAACGAGGGTTTCAAGAGCATCGCCTATGAACTCGCCCGGGACCATGGAGACGACCTCGAAACCGTTGTCGTCCCCACCTCTAAGGGTGATGTCCTGTCCGGAATCGGGCGCGGTTTCCAAGAATTGCACGCATCCGGTCTCATTAAAAAGATGCCTGCTCTGGTGGCCGCGGAAGCCAGCACCGGTGCAGCCTTTACCAAGGCCCTCTCCGATCCGGATCCGAACTCGCAGGAACGAACCCGGGTAGTACGGCATGAATCTCCGGCCTGGTCCATCGGGAACACCTATGCATACTGGCAAGGCCTCAATGTTCTGCGTAGCTCCGGCGGGCACGCCGCGGCGGTCGATCAGGACAGGTATCTGGCCGAAAGGGAACGAGTGGGGCGCGAGAACGGCTTGTATGTGGAGATCTCGTCTGCCGTTGCGATTGCGGCAGCTCGCGATATTGCGGCTAGCGCCTCGGGCTTGACGGTTGCCATCAGCACATCGACAGGGATTAAAGACCCTGATCTGCCCGGAACCGCATCCGCCGAACTAACCCTGCTGGAGCCAACCGTTGACCAACTGCAAGCTTGGGTAGCCCGCACCCGAGTCAACCGCTAGCAGTGCTCCTCCCGGAACTTGCTGAGGTTTGCCGATGAGAGTATGTGCAAACTCGTGGGCGACAAAGTGGTGCAAGAGCGGCCGCGAGCCGGTGTACGCCGAATCGTCGGTGACCAAGGAGTCGGCCTCGTGCGGGTAATGCTGCTACCCATCGAGTACGTCGGCAGGCGAAGATTCCCTTACACCGACCGCGTCCACGCCGACCGGCCCATCCGCCCGCGGGCGAGGGTGTTCCTCGAGGAGCCACTGGGTTGACGGGTTCGGATCCGACCGTGCGTCACGGCGGGCGGGTGCTGGTCGATCAACTCCGCCGCCACGGTGTGGACACTGTCTTCACAGTGCCCGGCGAGAGTTTTTTAGCGGTGTTGGACGCTCTGCGCGACGAACCGGCGATTCGCACCGTCGTCTGCCGCCACGAATCCGGGGCGGCGATCATGGCCGAAGCGCACGCCCGGTTACGCGGCGATGTGGGGGTGGTTTTCGTGACCCGGGGCCCAGGGGCGGCGCACGCTTCGGTAGCGGTACATAATGCCGATATGAGCGGCACTCCCCTCCTGTTATTCGTGGGTCAGGTCCCGACCGCCCACCGGGGACGGGGTGCCTTCCAGGAAGTGAACTTCGAGGCGTTCTTCGCCCCGCTGACGAAATGGGCAGTGGAAGTGGACCGGCCGGAACTCCTTAGCGAGGTTGTTGCCGAGGCCGCCCGGGTGGCGCGGGCGGGTCGCGCCGGGCCGGTGGTTGTGTCGCTGCCCGAGGACGTGCTGGCTGCAGAGGTTGCGGTGCCCGACTCCCCCGTGGCGGCCCCTCCCGAACGGTCAGCGCCGACCCCACAGGATCTGGCGGAATTGCGCTCCCTACTGGCTGGGTGTAACCGGCCGCTGGTGATCGTCGGCGGTGGAACATGGGACGCCGACTGCGGACCAGCACTGACGTCGTGGGCCGAGCGGAGCAATCTCCCGGTGGCGGTGTCCTTCCGACGGCAGGACTACCTCGACAACCGATCGCCATGCTATGTGGGTCACGCCGGCGTGGGCCTCGACACGAGCTTGGCCGCCCGCATCATCGACGCCGACCTAATCATTGCTATCGGAACGCGCCTGGGCGACACCGCTACCCGTAGCTACACGTTGCTTGAACCGCCGCAACCCCGCCAGACGCTGGTTCATGTTCTTCCTGACACAGGCGAGTTGGGCCGGGTCTACCGGCCCACGCTCGGCATCCACGCAGGGGCTCCGGAGACGGTGGCCGCTCTCTCAACCATGTCGCCCCTCGACGCCGCGCCATGGCGGGACTGGACTGCGGCGGCACGCGCCGACTACGAAGCGACGCTGTCGCCGCTACCGGCGCCGGGAGGGTTGGACCTCGGGAAGGTGACGAAATACCTGGACGGTCGACTGCCTCCGGAGTCAATATTCACCAACGGCGCGGGCAACTTCGCTCTATGGCTCCAGCGCTACTACCGGTTCAAGCAGTACGGGACCCAGTTGGGACCCCAAAGCGGGGCGATGGGCTACGCCGTGCCGGCCGCGGTGGCCGCCAAGCTCTATCGCCCCGATGCTCCGGTGGTTGCCCTCTCCGGCGACGGGGACTTTCTCATGACCGCCCAGGAGTTGGCCACGGCGGCGCGGTACGGCGCTGCGATCATCGTGTTGGTGATCAACAACGGCATGTTCGCAACCATCAGAATGCACCAGGAGCGCACCTACCCGGATCGACCCAGCGGCACGGACCTTGTCAACCCCGACTTCGCCGCCTACGCCCGGGCCTTCGGTGGCTTCGGCGCAACGATTGAGCGTACCGAAGACTTTCCTGCGGCATTCGAGCAGGCACTCGCCGCTGGCGTACCCGCCGTGCTGGATCTGCGGGTCGACCCCGAGGCGCTGCTCCCGCACGCCACGCTCAGCGAAGTCCGGAGGAGGGCGCGGGCGAACTAGCCCGACAGGAAAGAAATACCGCCGCCCCTAGTAGCGGATAATGCTCATAGTGTCGTAGCCTTCAAGCTTCGCCCGCCCACCCAACTCCTCCAACTCGATCACAAACCCCAGCCCCACGACCTCTCCCCCCGCCAACTCCACCAGCTTCGCGGCCGCGGCCGCCGTTCCCCCCGTCGCCATCAGATCATCGACGATATACGTCCGCTTCCCCACCGACAGCGCGTCCTCGTGGATGTCGAGTTGGCTGTTGCCATACTCCAGCGCATACTCGACCGACAAGCGGGCCGCCGGCAGCTTCCCGGGTTTTCGCAGCGGCACGAACGGCAGTTCCATGCGGGCTGCCATCGCCGCCCCGAACAGGAACCCCCGCGCCTCGATGCCCACGATCACGGAAGCGTCCCGTCGAGCCGCGTGCACGCACAATTGGTCAATGCTGTAGCGAAACGCTGGCGGATCCCCCAGCAGTGGCGTTACATCCCGAAACAGGATGCCCTCTTTCGGGAAATCGGGAACGTCACGGATGTATCTTCGCAGGTCCACGCCGAGCGATTCTAACGCAGCCGGTTCTCTGCCTCCTGTCCGCTATCCGAAAAGCCGACTCTGTATGCCGTGTAAGAAATCTCTGACCTACCTCTCAGGTTTCCAACTTCGAAGCATTCCGAATGGGGAGCTCTACAGGTTTGATTGGTGAGTTGATGACTGGGGGCAGAATGGGGCTCAACGATGCCCACCTCTGTGGGAAGGACACCTAAGAAAGGGTAAGGTTTCAAAACATGCAAACCCCCCTTGCGAGCAAACAGCGACTAGGAGTGGATTCGGCGCTGGTCGGCGGTGAAATAATCAGCGGTGACATAAGCATCGCCGATGGGCAGATCACCGAGGTCAGACTACCGCCAGACGGAAGCAGACACCTGGCAGTGGCAGGGTATATCGATCTGCAGGTAAATGGCTTTGCGGGGGTGGACTTCTCCCAGGCCGATGCGGTGGGATACCAACAGGCGGGATCAGCAATGGCTGCCACGGGGGTAACCACCTTCCAACCCACCTTCATTACTCTCCCGTGGGACAGCTATTCCCTCGCTCTAGCCAAAGCTACGGAAGCGTTGAAGGTCACCCCCGGGATGGTGGGCGTCCATCTGGAAGGTCCCTTCCTCTCCCCTGACAAGCACGGCGCCCATGACCCGGCCAACATAGTGGCGCCCGACCCCGACCGCGTGGCGGCCCTAGCTGCCCATCCAACGGTTAGCTGGGTAACCCTAGCGCCGGAGGCTCCTGGCGGCTTGGAGGCAATCAAAGTATTCAGCCAAGCCGGAAAACTGGTCGCCATTGGACATTCCAACGCCACGGCGGATATTGCCCACGCAGCCTTCGCGGCTGGCGCCACCGCGGTGACCCACCTGTTCAACGCCCAGAGCGCCCTTCATCACCGTTCGCCGGGCATCCCGGGAGCCGCCTTGACGGATGACCGGGCGGCGGTGACTGTCATCGTGGACAACCATCACCTTGCGCCAGAGATTGTGAGACTGATCTTCCGAGTCGCCCCCCACCGAATTGCGTTGATCAGCGACGCCATCTGCGCCGCGGGGGGACCTAGCAGGGGCCGGATCAGGTTGGGCGACCGTTGGATAAACCTCACCGGCACCCGCGCCCAGCTTGCTGACGGCACGTTGGCAGGCAGCCTATTGACCATGGACAAAGCGGTACGCAATACCATCGACTTGGGAATACCGTTTGTCTCCGCGCTCCGGGCCGCCACGGAAACACCTGCCCGCCTGCTAGGCCGCCCTGGTATCGGTGACTTGGTGCCGCTCAGCATCGCCGATGTCGTGGTGCTCGACGCCGACTTTCGCACGGTACGAACCCTGCGGGACGGTCAAGAAATCCACCATCGCTGACGCAAAGTAAGACAACACCACCCAAATGTCCAGCGCCGGATGGGACGGGACATAAAAGTCATGTCGGGATCCTGGTGGGAGTTGGTTTCATTGGTGATTCCCACCCAGCACCTTCAACCTTGGCCGACTCCGTCCCCCAATCAACGCTGAGGCCGAAGACCGGCTTGGTCCAGCCGCTCTCGGAAAGCGTCAAAGACCGCATCGTTGCCCTTGACCGATCCCCCTGGGACGGTCGGTGACACGAAGGTAGGCATAGTGATCCCTCGATCCAGCAACTTGGCCGCGATGCGTGTGAGCAGTTCTACAGTTACTGCGCAGGCCAGGATGGTTGACACACCCCCCAACGGCACTCCCCAGCCCGCTAGGGTGACGACTGCGTCCTCGACCGGGGCGCCTGTATCGATGACCACATCCGCCAAATCGGCGGTGAATTTACCGGAGGAGTGTCCGGCGGGTCGGGCCAGGTTGGCGGTCGCGGTAACAGCTACGACCGACAGGCCACGATCCCTGGCATACATGGCGGCCTCGACAGGTGCGCTGTTACGACCGCTGTGCGAAAACACAACCAGGACATCCCCAGGAGCGAGGGGCTGGTGGCTGAGGTATTTGTCGATATAGCCTTCGGCACGTTCCATCCATAGCAGTTCGCGCACGCCACCCGGGCCGAGCACGTTGAACCACATGAGTCGAGGATCCGTGAGTGGGTACAGCCCCACAAAGCTGCCATAGCGCGGGAAAGCCTCATGGACTGGAATAACAGAGTGGCCACTTCCGAAAAAATGCACCCACCCCTCACCGGCTATGGCGTCGGCCCCCAGGGCAGCGGCTTCGTCGATGGGGCCATCCTGGGTGTCTTTGAGTTTGGTGATCAGGCCTCCGAGGGCTTCCAAGAACGAGTTCACTGTCTTTTTCTCCTTGTTTAGCTGATACTGCGCAATCCCAGGCGGACTCGGTAACGGTCGCCACGCATGACAGACTCCACGAATTCAAATGGACCCTCTTTGTCGAATGTGAGTCGGTCTACCAAGAAAGCGCACGTTCCTGGCTCAACTTCCAACAAACTTGCCTCTTCCCCCGCAACTCTGCCTACTCGGAACGTCTCGTCGGCTTCGCTGGGGGTCACTCCAAAGGCACCATCAAGATGCTCATAAAGCGACCTGTCAGTCAGATCGGCATCCTGGAGTCCGGGAAATCTCTGTGCGGGTAACCGAGTCCGCTGAATCCCCAAAGGCTTGTCATCGGCAACTCTGAGCCGGTGGATAACGACAACAGGTTCGTCTTCCTCCAGGCGCAGCCGACTGGCGGTTATCGAATCAGCAGACTCGAGACCGCTATAGAGAACCCGAGCGCCGGCTCGAAGTCCGAGATGGACCATCTCCTCGGTGAAGGAAGTAACCCCACGTGGTTCAGCGATCAAGGTAGGTTCACGGACGAAGGTTCCCCGACCCGGCTCTCGGATGAGCTTGCCTTGGGCGGCTAAGTCGTTAAGTGCTCGCCGAATCGTTATTCGGCTGGCCCCGTAGAGGTCTTCGAGGTCCTTCTCACTGGGAAGACGATATCCAGGACTCCACTCGCCGGTTTCGATAAGCAGACACATATTCTGCTCAACCTGCAGAAAAAGTGGGATCGGCTTGCTACGGTTGGCTCGCTTCGGCCCGAGCTTAAGATTGTCATTTCGTGCCATTCGAACCCATGAGAGAGAAACAATATACTATTATACCCCATTATTCTCCGGGTTTTCAATAGGTGGGAAGGAGACTTCCAGTGGATCCAATAACTCTTCCCGTGATCACCAACGGCTTCAAGAGCATCGTAAACGAGATGAATCTTGCCCTCTTCCGTTCTGCCTACTCTCCGGTCATCACCGAGGGACGCGATATAGGGGGAGCAGTCATCGACCGGCACGGACGGCTTGTGGCCCAGGGTGACTGGGACCTGGCGGTATTCGTAGCGTTGCTTGAGTTCTCTCTTCAAGGAATTCTCAAGCGGTTCAGTGAAAATATCAACCCCGGTGATGTGTTCATAATGAACGACCCATTCGTGGGCGGCACCCACTTCAACGACGTGGGCGTGGTGCGGCCGGTCTTCAGCGGCGGCGAACTAATGGCTTTCGTAGCGGTATGTGGGCACTGGGCCGACGTGGGAGGCCAAGAACCGGGCAGCTTCGTTGCCAACGCCCGGGAACACTTTCAGGAGGGCCTCCGCCTCCCGCCGATGAAGTTGTATATAGCGGGCGAACCGAATCTGGCAGTATTTGATGTGATCGAAGCCAATATGCGCATCGCGTCAGAGCGTCTGGGCGACGTGCGGGCTCAGGTGGGATCCACTCGGATCGGGGAGCAGAGACTACAGGAAATCGCAGGCAAATACGGATGGGAGCAGGTTACCGGGGCGATGGACGAGGCCATTGCCCATTCAGAGCGGATGCTGCGCAGCGCAATATCCCGGATTCCCGATGGCCGGTACCAAGGAGAGGACTTCGTTGACATGGAGTCACTCGACCGACCTTTCCCAAAGAAGATTGCCTTAGAGCTAACAGTTGATGGAGATTCGATGCACTTCGACTTCACAGAATCGGACCCGGAATCACTTTCGGCATCAAACTCCACCTTCTCCTCCACCGCGTCGGCGGTCTACGTGACCGTCAAGTCGCTTTTCCCGGAGATCGCGATGAACCATGGGGTGTTCAAGCCAATCCAGATCACCGCCCCGGAGGGCACCATAGTTAACGCCCGCCCCCCAAGAGCGATCAGCAGCATGGCTGCGACTGTGTATGAGAAGGTGATCGGGGCCGCATTAATAGCCCTCTCCGCAGCTGTGCCGGAGCAAGCGGTGGGGATCCCCTACAACCTCATCAATCTGACCATCGGGGGCCAGCACCAGGATTCCGACTTCGTTGCTTACCTGTATTCCGAGGGCGGCTTCGGAGCGAGGGCCACCAAGGATGGACCTCCCGGCCTGGTCTCGTTGTATGGAGGCGGCGCAAAAATCACTCCTGTTGAGGTGTTCGAGCGCCGCTATCCGATTGTCTTCGAGGAGTGGGCGCTTTGGCCCGATTCAGGCGGCCCAGGCCGCTATCGGGGAGGGGTGGGATCTCGTAAAACCTTCCGCATTGTCGATGCCAATGTTCGGCTCTCGTGTCTCGGCGACCGAGAGCACTATCCGCCACCCGGCGTCCTGGGCGGCAGCGCGGGGGCAAAGCATGGATTGATCCGCAACATCGCCACACCCGAAGAAGAAAACCTCACCCTGAAGGCGGTTGGGTTCCCGCTCCAGGCGGGAGACACGGTTACCATTCTCGCCGGCGGAGGAGGCGGGTACGGCGACCCGCTGAATCGGGATCCGGCCCTGGTGGCCAATGACGTCAGGCACGGGTATGTCACTGTCGAGCACGCCGCCCGGGAATACGGGGTTGTAGTCAGCGAGACGGGCGACGTAGCCATCCAGCTGACCGAACATCTCAGAACATCAATGAAGAATAAAGAGACCAAATGAGAATCGGCGTCGATGTCGGTGGTACCTTCACTGACCTCGTACTGCTGTCCAATGGAGAGCTGACCGTTCACAAGGTTCTTTCCACGCCCTCCGATTCCTCGCGAGCTGTGCTGGCAGCCGTAGCGGAAACAGGCGTATCGATGGATGATGTCCGGCAATTCGCCCATGGGACCACCGTTACCACCAATGCTGTCATCATGCGGGGTGGCGCGCCGACTGGTCTGTTGACTACCCAGGGATTTCGGGATGTGCTCCAGATACGCCGCACAACCAGGGGCGCCCTCTATGACTTTCAATGGGATCCGCCACCAGAACTGGTGCTACGCCGTTGGCGCCGGGAGGTTCCGGAACGAACCAACGCCTTCGGAGAGGTGACCCGCACCCCTGACCTGGAAACAGCAGTAGCAGAGGCGCGGGCTCTCGTCGAGGAAGGTGTTAGCTCGCTGGCAATATGCTTCATCAACTCATATCTCAACGGCGAGAACGAACGTGCGGTACGGTCTGCGATTACCAAGGCTCTTCCAGGCTTGCCGATTTACTTGTCCTCCGACATTCTGCCGGAGTGGCGTGAATTCGAGCGCACGTCCACCACTGTGGTCAGCGGGTATATCGGACCGGTCCTCAGCAAGTACCTCGAACGCCTGGAGTCGGCGCTTGGAGCTCAGGGTTACAGCTACGACCTGCTGTTGATGCTCTCAAACGGGGGTCTGGCGACTGCTGCCGCCGCCCTCCAACGCCCGGCCTACACCATCGGGTCCGGTCCGGCCGCCGGAGTGTTGGCGCAGTTGGCGCTGGGCTTGGCGTCCGACGCCGAACCAGCGCCCATCACCGGCGGCTCGAAGGCGTCAATGACCAACATCATCGGAATGGACATCGGCGGGACAAGCACCGACATTTCCCTGGTGCACAACGGTAACCCTTATCTCCGTAGCGACTTCGAATTGGAATTCGGAACTCCCGTGTCGTACCCGGTGATCGAGATCGATTCCATCGGGGCAGGCGGCGGCACGATCGCATGGCTTGATTCCGGTGGCATGCTCCATATGGGTCCGCAAAGCGCCGGAGCCGATCCAGGACCGGCATGCATTGAGCGCGGCGGCATCGAACCAACTCTGACCGACGCCAACGTTGTTCTTCGTCGTCTCAACCCCGGCTATCTGCTGCAGGGAGCTATTTCGCTCTCAGCGGATGCAGCTCACCGCGCCGTGGCAACCGTGGCCGACCCGTTGGGCCTTGAGGTCGTGGCGATGGCCGACGGGATCCGGCGTCTGGCCGTCTCAAACATTGTGTTTTCCATACGGCAGAGAACGGTAGAGCGCGGACGGGATCCGCGAGAGTTCGTCATGGTCGGATACGGCGGCGCCGGGCCTCTACACGCCACTGAAGTCGCCGACGAAATGGGCATCACGACCGTGCTGATTCCACCCAACCCGGGGGTGACCTCCGCTCTGGGTCTACTGCTCACCGACATACGACATGACTTCGTGACTACCTTCCTCAGGGCAAGAAATGAGGTCACACCCGACGATGTGGCCGCAGGATACGAGGTGCTGGCCGGGCGGGCCCGGAACCTTCTGGCTGCCGAGGGGATGGAGTCCCAGCGCGTGAAGGTTGTATACGGGATGGACCTGAGGTATGTCGGACAGACTCACGAACTCAATGTGCAGCTACCGGGCCCCTACGGAGAGGACATGCACGAGGAGGTGCCTCTTCTGTTCGGGGAAATGCACCAAGCGGAGTATGGGCATGCCCCCGACATAGAGGAACCAATCGAGATCGTAAACCTGCGGGTGGCAGGCATCGGCCGACTGGATCGTCCGGAGCTCCCCGAACTTCCCGCAGGTGAAAAAGCTGCGCCACATTCAAACCGGGAGGTGTTCTTCGGAGACAGTGGAGGATGGGTCCAGACCCCGGTGTACAACCGAGATGACCTGAGACGCGGCGACCGGATTGCAGGCCCGGCAATAGTGGAGCAGTTGGACTCGACCACTGTCATCGCACCGGGTTGGGCCGCGGAGCCTGATCGGGTAGGTAGCCTGATCCTACGGCGCTTCTAGCCCGTCGGCGGGCACTGTTGAAAGCCCATCCCAGAGGGGGGCGCCGGTCCGAACCCTTGCATGAAAGCCGCCGCCAGGTCGAGGTTGGCTTGCAGGCCCCTCACGCGAGCCGCCGCAGTGTAATAGGCCCAGTAGGGAATGGCGCTGGGATCCTTCGATCTTGGTTCCGATCGGCGGAACAACTCATAGCACCGGAGGGCCGCCAGCCAGGATTCGTACTCTTCGTCGATGGGCACGAATAAGTCGACCCGGAACCCGTTGAGGTCTTCACAATTCTCGGCGTACACCAGCGGAATCCCGCCACCGGTTAGCTCCAGCGCCGCTACGGTCGCATCATGGGAGCGGCGATGGCTGGGATGCCACGATCCTTTCCAGTGGGTGACCACTAGGGCGGGTCTGAGGCTGTCGACTTTTGCGGCGACAACAGTAGCTACCTCATCCGGGTGCGGGAGGGGTGCCCGCAGCCCGCTCCACTGTTGCTCGACACCCAGGGCGGTAGCCGCCTCGGCCATCTCAACCTCAAGTTGTCGACCAAACCGGGCGGGCGGGGTGGTGGGGTGGCCGCGTTCACCCCTGCTGAGATGAAACAGCACCACCCGATGACCATCCCGAGCTGCCTTCAAAGCGAACGCGCCGGACATGATCTCGGCATCCATGGCATGGGCTCCCACGATCAGGATCGTCATTGATCCTGCATGGGTTTAGCGCGGACAATCTTGCCTAGTACCACCTGGTGGTGAGCCCCGCTTGCAGCGGGCACGTTGGCGGGTCGGCCGGCGAGAGTCTCATCGCCAAGGATCACCCAGGTGACCGCTTCTCGAGCGTCACCGGAGATGCCGAACTCGTCGTGGAACCGGATCGGTGTTGGGTGAAGCCGGCTGCGCAACATGTCGACGAGGGTTGCATTGTGGACGCCGCCACCGTAGAGCACCACCTCGTCAACACCGCCCCGAGGCTCCAGATCTCGCGCATAGTGCAAAGCGATGCACTCCACGGTGAATGCCGTAACTGTGGCAACCAGATCGTCGTCGCTCACACCCATCGCGGCGGCGGCGGAACAGGTCTCGTCGGCAAACGGCTGCCCGAAGTCCTCCCGGCCGCTGGTCTTGGGGATAGGACCGGCCAAATAGGGATGACGCATCATCCACTCGATCAAACCCCGATGCACTGCGCCTCGAGATGCCCAAGCGCCCCGTTCGTCATATGCTTTCTTTCCCCCGCTGAGCGCCTGCACTACCGCATCAATCACCATGTTCCCCGGCCCGGTGTCGAAGGCCACAACGTCTTCGAGCCCCGGATCGGGCGGAAGAAAGGTGACATTTGCGATCCCACCGATGTTCTGGACGGCCCGGCTGCGGACAGGGTGGGCAAACAATACCCAGTCGGCGTAAGCGCTGAGCGGAGCGCCGTGACCCCCGGCGGCAACGTCGCTTGGGCGGAGGTCGGCAACCACTGGGACACCAACTATCTCGGCTATCACCGCGGGTTCCCCGATCTCGATGTGAATACCGTCCTCTCCCCCTTTGGGCGGTGTGTGAATTAGGGTTGGCGCCTGGGAGACCACCGCGGTGATATCGCCGGACTCAAAACCGGCTCGGGAGGTGACGGCCACAACGGCATCGCCGATGAGTTGACCGAAGAGGCGGTGCGTTACGGCTAGTTCGCTGGCAGAGAATCGCTGCGGGGGAAAGAGTCGAAAGAGTTGCTCCCGCGCCTTGGCCGGATACGGAATGACTTCATGTCGAAGCACCCTGACCTGGCGGTTCCGCCCGCCACCCTTAGTGCCGACGATGCCAACGCTGATTCCGTCTCCGGAAGTGCCGCACATGACTCCCACCAGGATCCGTTCGGAGGCAGGGTCGGTGATCCGTCGCATCAGGTTTCCTCCTTTGGCAATCATTGCAGACCGACGAGGGCGCCCGCTTTGAGCTAGTCAACACCATGCCAACTTCGCCGTAAAGAAGAGCGCCGCCGTGTCTTAACCGCGGGTCCCGCGCCACGGGATGTTGTCGGACTCGGCCGATCCCGGCGTCCGATTCGTCTGTTCGGGCACCGAAACCCCACCCATCACGCCCCCATTACCCTACGTCGACCCGCGAGTTGAGAGAACACAACACCGATGACGAGGGCAGCCCCGAAGAAAACTTGCTCCACCCACCCGGTGATCTTCATCAACTGCAAACCATTGATACCAGTTACCAGGAAATAAACAGCGATGAATGTCCCCCAGGCATTGAAGCGGCCTGGCGTGACGGTGGTAGATCCCAAGAATGCGCCAGCGAAAGCGGGAAGCAGCAGACCCGGGGCGAAGTTGGGGTCAACCGATCCGTTGCGTCCTGCCAGGAGCACACCGGCCAATCCAGCGATCACCGAACCGGCGATCAAGCTTCCGGCTCGGATCGCGTTCACTCTGATCCCGGTGAGACGCGCCACATCACGTCCAGCGCCGACAAAATAGATATACCGGCCCAAGGGTGTGTAAGCAAAAACGTACCAAAGGACAAAGGTAAGGGCCAGAGCGTAAAAGAACACCAACTGGAGGCCGAATACCTTGGTTCGGGCGAAACTGACAAGACCCGGCGAAATGCCAGAGACAATGAGGTTGTTGATACCGAGAGCAGTACCCGCCAGCAACGTGGCCATGCCGAGGGTGGCGACAATCGAGGGAACATCAAGCACCACGATCACCAGAGCATTGATAATTCCTACGACAAGAGCCGCAAGGAGAGCCAAGACAATGGCGGGCGCCACCGGCCATCCATGGATAACATTGAGCCAGCCCAGGACCACAAACGACAATCCCATCGTGGAAGCGGCAGACAGGTCATACTCACCGGCGGCCAGACCCGGCAGCATTCCGAGAGTAAGAATCAATAGGATCGAGCGTTCGCTGAAAATGGTTAGGAAGTTACGGGGACGCAGAAACAATTCAGGTTGGAGAATGCCGAAGATGATGATGATCAATATCCAGGCCATTAGAAGCGCATAGCGGTTCAAGTAGACCGGGACACGCGACTCAAGATGGTTTTTCGGCGGAGTCTCCCGGAAAGCAGCCATCAATACCCTTCCTGTGTCACAAGGTCGTCGCGGCTGTGGCATTCCCGATCAGAGCCTGCTGCCGGATCCTTGCCGCAGTAAGTCTGGAACCCGTAAGCTCAGACACTACCCGACCGTCGCGGAAGACAAGGACACGATCACAGACCTGGGCAAGATCCTCTGCTTCGACTGACGCAATAACGATACCCGTGCCACTCTCAGCGCTGTCTCTGAGATGTTTGAAGATCTGCTTCTTCGAGCCCACGTCCACGCCGTGGGTGGGTTCGTCGAGTAGCAAAAGGCGGGGTTGGGTAGCGAACCACTTGGCGACAAGGCTCTTTTGTTGGTTCCCTCCACTGAAGGTGCCCAGGGGCAGCCCGGCAGCAACGGGCTCCACCTTGAAATCGGCCATCATACGCTCTGCGGTCTGTTCTTCTCGCCGGCGCCGTAACAAACCCCTTACGTGGAATCGGTCAAGGATCGCCAGTGTCACGTTCTCGGCGACGGAGGCTCCAGCCACGCCGCCCTCCCGCAGCCGGTTCGAGGGCAGCAGCGCCAAACCAACATCCATAGCACGGCGGGGAGTCATCCCGACCGCCGAGTACACCGCGCCGCCGATCTCGATGGCGCCGCCGGTAGCAACTATCGACCCGAATATGAGATGTGGCACTAGATCGTGGCCCATACCAAGTAGGCCAGTGAGACCCAGGATCTCCCCGTGGTGGACGCTAGCGGAGAACCCGTCGACCATAGGACCGGTGAGGTCGGTGACCGTTAACACCAAATCCTGAGTCGTGTGATGGGGCTCGGGGTAGAAATTCTCCAGGGAAAACCCGAGGATGGCTTTGACCAGGTTTTGCTCGTCAAAATCTGTAGTGGGACGGTCAGCAACGACAACCCCATCACGGAACACTGTAATGGTGTCGGTCAGTGCCAGCACCTCCTCGGAGCGATGGCTAACGAAGAGCACTCCCATACCCCGTGCGGCAACATCCCGCACCGCGTCAAAAAAGGCGTAGGCGGTGTCGCGGGGAAACCGGGACGTCGCTTCGTCGAGAACCAATAGTCCGCCGTTTGAATCAAGCCCGGACATCGCCCGGGCAATGGCAATGATGGCTCGCTCCACTTCAGTGAGCTTGGTCAGCGGGGTTGCAGGATCGACATCGAGTCCAAACGGCTCCAACAACTGACGGGTTCGGCGAGTCTCGTGCCGCCAGGAGATCCGCCATGCAGGTCGTGTCTGGTAACGACCGACCAAGAGGTTCTCAAGAACCGTCCCTGCCTCGAAGAGGCCCAGATCCTGGTGAACGAAGCTGATGCCCAGTCGAGCTGGCTCGTCGGGGGAAATGGGGAACTCTACGCGCCGTCCCCTTACTGCGAGGGTGGCCCCGTCATCGGGGCCATGATAACCCGAGAGGATCTTGATGAATGTGGACTTTCCCGAACCGTTCTGTCCCACCAGTCCTCGGATTTCGCCGGGATGGATGGTCATTTCGGCATCCCGAAGGACAGTCCTGCCACCGAACGTCTTGCCAAATCCCCTTGCCTCAAGGATCGGTGGCAGGCTGTCTGTCATTACCCTCCTATCGACTCAGGCCACGCTTTTTACCTTAGCCAAACTACATACCCCAGAGGGCCCGGTAGGCAGCTCGGAAATCAGTTCCGCCATACCACTCGGATTCGGGGCCACCCAGGTCGACATCGCCAATGTTGTCAGCAGAGAAGATCCGATGTGGGAGCATCTCATCAGCGGCTGGATCCTCGCCCAACAGGGCCCTGGCAACCTGATCTACGGTTGCCCATCCCAGCCACGACTGAGGTCCACCTATGTCGGCGGCGACGGTGCCGTCTGCAACGCCGGACAGTCCTGCATCGGTGCCGTTGTAGGTAACGATCTTTACCTGATCCTCAACACCTTTCTCTGCAATGGTGGCCGCCACTCCGATGGGGACCATCGCGTCGAACACCGCAACGAGATAGAGTGGCCCGTCGTCGAGGTAGGTTTCGATCGCAGTACCGGTGAGACCCTGCAGGTCACCCCACTGGGCGAAGGGCGCTTCTACGACAGCGGTGCCACAATCCGAGCAAAGCCGATTCATCTCTGCCTGAAAAGCCGTCACCATAGCTTCACTCACCACCAGACCTGGCACTGTGTAGATAACACCGGTACCGGTTCCTTCGCTATCGGCAACAATGAAGGCGGCCATTTGTGCGCCCGCACACGAATAGCAAAAAGACACGTATCCGAACACTCCGCGTGCGGCTTCCTCAGCAGTAGGCAGGTGTCCATCCGATGTCGTGAGCTCAATGGTCGGGATCCCAGCATCCCTGGCGTCTGCGAGAGGCGCCGCCACCGTACCGGAGTCGACGCTCTGGATGAGAATTACGTCGTAGGCTTGGGCCACGGCCTGATCAATCAGCCCGACCGGGTCGTTTACGCCAGCATCAACGGCGGTCACTTCCATTCCGAGTTCCCCGGCAGCTTCCTCGACGCCAGCGAGCCAGTTCTTCACGAAAAAGAACTCCAGCCCATTGCCAATCGCATAGATCCGTTTGCCCTGCAATTGGTCCCCCACCTCGATGGGCGGGCCGCCGAACTCAAAGGAAGGCGCGGCGGTGAGAGCCTCCACGATGGCCTTGGCCTCAGCAACCCCGGGATCTTCACTTGCAACCGTGGTCTCCACCGGCGCGGCGGTAGTTTCTACGGGTGCAGCGGTAGTAGTGGTAGTCTGTACCGGCGCTGCAGTAGTAGCAGCGGTGGTTGCCACAGGCGCGGTAGTTGCGTCGTCCCCGCAGGCAGCAATTATCAACGCCAATGTAGCCAGCACCGCTATCCGGGGGACAAGTCGTCCTCTCTTGATCCGCATTTGAGTTCCTTTCTCTGTCCGAATTCTTCGCAATTAGTATAACATTATGCTTGATTGAGAAGCCCCGCGGCTGTTCCTTTTTTAGGTATATTTTCCATAGATGTGGTTGACAGGGTGCTTGGTTGTTGAGGACCTCCCGGGTTCGATTCGGGGGATAACACATTCCGTCGAGATCAAAGGAAGCCCCCGTGAGAACGACTGCACAAAGATCGGCGCCACCCACAAACTGATCAGACCCCACCGCCCCAAACGAACGGGAAAATGAATGCTTCCGCTAAACCCTCCTCCAAGGATGCGCCCACAAACGCCCTACCCAACCACAACGCCTCCAGAACCCTCACCAGGTTCCTCCGCACCTACAGTCACCACAGTTCACTACAACACCAACCACCTATCACCGAACCTGGAACCCACCTCTGTGGGAAGGACACCGGACATGCCTAAGAGGTGATCAATACAGGGAACAGTCTTATAGGCTGAGCGTCGTGAGTGAGTCTGACAGTATGGATGGCGAAGAGAGTCACCCGGCGGGGGTGACCCTGCGCGGGTCTTTGCGAGAGGCGATGAAGGCGCCTCCTACTGTGTACGAGGCGGTGGGAGGCCAGAGCTTTTTCGACGATCTTGTCAATCGTTTCTACGAGGCCGTGGAGGGCGACCCGCTGCTGCGGCCCATGTATCCGAGGGACCTGCGGCCCTCCAAGACGCGACTGGCTGGCTTCTTGGCCCAGTACTGGGGCGGCCCGCCCCGTTACAGCGAGGTGCGAGGCCACCCGCGTCTTGGGATGCGCCACCAGCCCTTCACCATCGGTTGGGCCGAACGCGACGCATGGATGGCAAACATGACAGCCTCACTCGACGAAGCTATCCTCGCCGACGGCACCGGCCGACCGCTGCCCGCTGAGATCCGGGCTCTCATGTTTGAGCACTTCGACAACGCCGCCACCCACCTAGTCAACAACCCTGACTAGAGGGTGGTGACCCCCGGGTGGCCCGACACCTCCGCGAATGAGCGGGTCACGTCCGAGAATGGGCATGTCCTGTTCGGGGAGAAGTCCCTATGTGTGGGTATCCCCGGGGCGCATTCATCCCTGTTTGACATCGATCCACTGTAGACACTGAATAGCTACAAACAGATTGCCATAGGCGTGACTTAACGTCAAGGGAGTACCCACGGCAAAGACCTCCCCAGTCGAGGGGAGAACGCGTCTCTTCACAAGAGTCTCCTCAGTATTTCGTCCTTGATGCCGGCGACATAGGTGATCGTCGGGTTAACTACCTGGGTGGCGCGCGCTTCCAGAACCTGACCGAGAAGCAGAACAGCTTCCTCGGGTTGAAGCCGGTAATCGGCATGAAGCCACTTGATCAACTCGCTCACCGCAATCTGGAAAGCCGTTTCTGCAGGACGACCGGAACCCACCGTCAAGATGCGAGTCGGTGTTACGATCCGGGGCCAGATCATCTCGGCTGGCCGTTCCATGAGTTCGACCCGCAGACGTATCAGAGCCCCCGTTTCGATGGCAGTTCCTGCTATCTCGCCATCGCCCTGCAGTGCATGAACGTCGCCAAGATGCAGTAAAGCGCCCGGGACATTGACTGCCAGGCGCACTCTGGCGCCCGGGCCAACCTCCTGCACATCCATGTTTCCCCCCCACTCCCCTACCCGAAGAGTCGACTGCGCTTCATAGGCGGGAGCAACAGCAACCATGCCCACCATGGGTTGGGCTCGAATAGCCAACCCTTCCTTCCATATCACCCGTTCGTCTTGGATCCGAACCACCCGCGCCGCGGTCAGTTGCGATGTCGTGACGGGTGTCCTTGGAAATAGCGGATTGTCCCCCCAGAAGGCGATGTAACCAACGGGCGCCAGTTCCATAGCCTCAATCACTACCTCTATCGCCAGCCCCGGCCTGGCGCCCCGTACCCAGATTGCACCCGAAGACGGGTTGCCGCGCTCGACCTCATATGAGTGATATCTCGACCACTCGTCCCGAAGGTCATCAGGCACCACCGAGAGGTCAGGACCCCCACCCATCTGGGTGACCACCTCGAACACTTCACCCGGCTCCACCCAAAGAGTCGGCCGGTTTGTGGGGCTTGCCTCGTAGTAAAGGGAAGAACGCCCTTGCCTCTGAGTCATGTCCTGATCATCTGCTAAAGACCTCCGGATGAGCGTAGCCCGGTCGACTCCACGAACTCGCCGTTTTGAATGATTGGGACACCGTCCAGGGTGAAGTTGGCCTCCAGAAGAATGCCGTCCATATGACCTTGGGCGGCGTTGCTTCCCCCCAGTTGAGGGGCCGTGTTGGCCCCAAACGCCACCAACACGCCCCCGTAATAACTCTCCCAAGCGGCGAGGTCGAACGACTCCAGATCAGCTCTTGGGTCGAAGCCAAAGCCGAGATGGGCTACCAGATACAGGTTGGGATCGTCGAATTGACGGATCCAGCGATCAAAAACCTGCGCCTCGTCATGGTCGGTGTCAATGTGGGCGATCCGTCCCGCTTCCACCTCGATACGGATCGGGGTTTTGGTCGTGTAACAGTATTGAGGAAAGAGGATCATCGGGCCATTAAAGTAGACCACTCCTTCTACGGTCTCCTCGACGGGGGCGCAGTTGATCATGCATACCCCGTAGCTGTCCCACTGGCCTGACTCCCACACGTAGCCCCGCTGGGCATGCCATTGTCGGTCACCCCGTCTCCCCCGCAGATCGGTCCCCAGGGAACTGGTGATGTGAATCTCCTGCCCGCCGGCAGTCAGCTGTTCTGAGATGTCGGCCCTCCACAGGATGTCGTCGGTGGGAGGCCGGTCGATGATAGAACGCTCGGGTACCAGGACTTGCAAGATCCGGGCGCCTGCCTCCAGGATGGGGGGCAGGCCAGGGGCATAAAGCCACGTGTTGGAGGCCAGATCGAACACGATATCGGCCGATCTCATGGCATCGAGCGCAACATCGGGTGGATTGGTCTCTGGAAAACGGGCGGTGGCCCGGATCAAGGTCACGTCAGCGCCGGTGGCCAAGGCGGCCGTATACCATGCCTCCACCACAGCCGGATTCTTTTCGGAATCGGTGTAGACGACTACCCGCTCATCCGCTCGAACCTGACAACGCCGCACCGATTCCATGGCGGCCCGAAACAGCTCGGGAAACCCAACATCCATTGTTCAATCCTCTCTTACTGAACCCTCGGAGAGCAACACCTCTCCGTCGATCATTACAAACCGGACCGACCGCAGAGCCTCCAGATCATCCATCGGATCACCATCCACGGCGATGACGTCCGCGGCCATGCCTGCTTCAAGAACCCCGAAGTCCGGATGTGGCGAGATGACCAAGGCGGCATCACGGGTGGCCGACTGAAGGGCTCGATAGTTGCTTAGCCCGAAGGTGGTAAACAGAATCATTTCGTCAACGATGTCGCCGAATCCATCGGTGCCGGTGGCGAAGTGAACCCCGGCATCGAGGGCGTGCCGGAAAGATTCAAGGTGAGGTTCAAGGATCGCTTCTGCAATGGGGATCCAGATCTCGGGCATCCCGTACTCCAGGCCATGGTGATAGATGCCCTGCATGGTGGAGAGGGTGGGCACCAGGGCAACGCCGTTGTCCGCCATGAACTTGGCGTGATCCGCATTGAGGTAGATGCCGTGCTCGATGCAATCCACTCCGGCCTCCAAGGCGTTGGAGATTCCGGGAACGCCGTCGGCGTGAGCGGTGATCCGGCGGTCGGCGGAATGCACTGCGTCCGCGGCTGCGGCCATCTCCACCACCGACAACTCCGGCTGCGAGGGACGTTCCCCGACCCGGGTGATCCCTACTCCGCCCGAGGCGACAATCTTCACGAAATCAGCTCCAGCCTTGAGCTGGGCCCGGGCGGCTTTCCGGGCTTCCCATGGACCGTCCACCTCCGCTCCCCACATGGAGCCATGTCCGCCGGTCATGACAACGAGCTCCCCCGCACATACCATCTTCGGGCCGAGAAGGTAACCCTCTTGAATGCCGCGGCGGATCATCAAATCGATGTGGCCCGGAGCTCCGGGGATCCGGGCGGTGGTGACCCCGATCTTTACAAGCCGTCTGGCGTGGTAGGCGCCAACCAGGGCGTACATCATGGCCGGCTCCACCACACTCGGATCGCCGATCGCGTAACGATCGTGCCCGGAAAGGTGCTCATGGCAATCGATGAGCCCCGGGAGAAGAGTTGCCTCACCGAAATCGAATACCTCGTCTTCGGGGTCCCGGATGTCATCCGCCGGCCCGACAGCCACAATCTTCGATCCGCGGACTCGAATGCCGCCGTTGGGAATGGGCGGTTCGTCCCCTCCGGTGAGCACCTGCCTTCCTCGCAATAACGTTTCGCTCATCGAATGTTCTCCTCTCTTCGAGACAAAGGGGTGTGGTGAGTCGCCGGCGCCTGCCATGCGTAATGACAGGCGGCCAGATGAAGTGAGCCAAACGGTCCTTTCTCGAGTGGTGGATGGACCGTGGCGCAGTGATCGGTGGCGTGGGGACACCGGGGGTGAAACCGGCACCCTTCCGGCAGGTCAAAAGGACTGGGAGGATCACCACCGATTGCCCGGGCATCGTCTTGGGTTCTTCTCTCCAAGCTGGGCGCGGCTGCCAACAGCGCCTGCGTATAGGGATGTCGTGGGTTTTCAAAAAGGTCCTCGGTGGGCGCAATCTCCACAATCCGGCCCATGTAGATGACAGCCACCCGGTCACATAGATACCTCACCACACTCAGGTCATGGGCGATGAGGATCAGCGTCAAGCCAAGGCGCTCTCGAAGCGACGCCAAAAGGTTGAGGACGGTGGCTTGGATTGACACGTCCAACGCCGATACCGGCTCGTCCGCAATCAGCACCTCGGGCTCCAGTGCCAGGGCGCGGGCGATGCTCACTCGTTGTCGTTGACCTCCCGACAGTTGGCGGGGGTAAACATTGGCGATATCCGAATCCAGACCCACCAAATCCAGCAACTCCACCGCCCGGGTGGCCACCTGATCCTTCGGGACAACCCCGTGCACTCGGAGCACCTCGCGGAGGGCTTGTCCAACTGTCATCCGGGCGTTGAGCGAGGAGTAGGGATCCTGGAATACGATCTGAATCTTCCGGCGGTCAGACAGGGACCGTTTCGCCTCAAGCGTTCGCCCTTGGTAGATCGTCTGTCCGGACGTCGGTTCATACAGTCCAACCAGGCAACGGGCCAGCGTGGATTTGCCACATCCCGATTCACCAACGATACCCAGGCTCTCCCCTGAGGCGACTTGGAAACTCACACCTTCCAAGGCCCTCAACTTCTCCACCGGTCTGCGGAAAATGACATTCCCCAGAGAGCGTCTTGAATAAAACATCTTGGCCAAGCCACGCGCTTGGAGTATCGGCTGGACGGTCACGATGCTTCCGATTCCGGGACAGGCGCATGAATAGACAGCGCATCATGACGTATACAGGCAGTCGACTGATTGCGGTGCAGGCGTTTCAGAGGAAACAGCCCGTCGGCGCACTCCGCTTGGGCATACGAGCAGCGCGGTCGGAATGGACAACCTTCACCGGGGCTTACCAGATCGGGCGGTGATCCAGGTATGGCGACGAGTGGAGTCCGGCCACGGCTGACATCGGGAACCGCGCCGAGCAGACCAAGGGTGTATGGATGACGCGGGTGTCCGAATACCTGATCGATGGTTCCGGACTCAAGGAATTGCCCGCCATACATCACCGAGACCGTTCGACAGGTCTGGGCCACTACCGCCAGGTCGTGCGTTACATAGACAATCGCCACCCCCGTCCCTTCGGAGATTCGGCGAAAGAGCTTCAGAATCTGATCCTGGACGGTCACATCCAGCGCGGTGGTGGGCTCATCGCAAAGAATGATCTTGGGCTTTGCCGAAAGCGCAATAGCGATCAGTACCCGCTGGCGCAACCCCCCTGACAGTTCGTGGGGATAGGCGTCGAACCGGCGAGCAGGATCGGGGATCCCAACCTGGCGCATGAGTTCCAGGGCCCGTTCCCGGGCGCCTTTGCGTCCCAGGCCCAGCTTGAAACGGGGAGCTTCGGCGATTTGCAAACCCACCCTGACCACCGGGTTGAGCGCCGTCATCGGCTCTTGGAATACGATGCTGACCCCGTCGACCGCCTTGGTGCGGCCACCAACCAATGGGATGCGGTGGCCGGAGACAGTGATGGCGCCGCTGGGCACGGCATTGCTGGGCAACAGCCCCAATATCGCGCGCAGCAGAGTCGTTTTTCCGCTGCCCGATTCACCAACGATGCCGTGGGTGTGTCCGGCTTCGACGCCAAATGACACACCTCGGACGGCGTGCACCACGCCGCGCGGCGACGAGAGTCTCACCTGTAGATCCCGTACGTCGAGAACAGTGTCGCTCACTCGGGACGCAGCCTATGAGTCAGCCCGTCACCGATTAGCGAAAAGGCCAATCCGACGATTACCACCGCCAAACCCGGAATGGTCGACAGCTGCCAATGGGTGGTTAAAAACACTTGTCCCGAGGCGATCATCGATCCCCAGTCGGCGGTGGGCGGGGGAACGCCGAGGCCCAGGTAACTGAGGGTGACGACACCCACGATGATCACCACGATATCCGACATGGCATAGGTCACCGGCTGGGTGATCACATTGGGGAGGATATGGCGGATGATGATGCGCAGATCTCTATATCCAAGGGTCTTGGCGGCCAGGACGTATTCTTGGCCGCGGGCGATAAGCACCTCCCCTCGTACGATCCGGGCATAAGACACCCACGCCACTACCGCCATGGCGATGAAGATGGACGGGATGCCGGGTCCGAGAGAGAACACCAGGGCGATGATCAGCACGTAATAGGGGAAGGCCATCAGCATGTCGGTGGCGGCGGAGACCACCAGGTCGACCTTTCCGCCGTAGTAGCCGGCCAATGCTCCGAGGAGCGTCCCTGTCACGAACGGGGTTATCACCGCTCCGACACCGATCAGAAGGTCGATTCGCGCCGCATACAAAAGGCGTGTCCACACATCCCGGCCCAGGTGATCGGTGCCCAGCAGATGGTCGAGCGAAGAAGGCTGAAGGGTTGAGTTCAGATCCAGGGCGATGGGATCGTAGGGGGTCAGCCAGGGCGCCAGTACGGCGGCGGCCACCATCACGCTCAGAAGGCTCGACCCGATGATGAGAGAACGGGAACGCCTCCCCCGGATGGCGAATTTGGGAGACTTGGACCGGGAAGGGGCGGTCATGACAGCTGGACCCTGGGGTCGAGCGCCGCCCGCACCATATCGGCCAGCAGGTTCACCAGCACCACCAACAGCCCGAATATGAGCGCCAGCCCCTGGACAACCGCAAAGTCACGTTCCAGGACGGCGTCGATCATCAAGGCGCCCAGGCCGGGAATGGCGAACACCTTTTCCACGATCAGGGTGTTGCCCACCAGCCAGCCGAGGTTGACGGCCAGCACGGTGACGGTGGGAATCACGGCGTTGCGCAGCCCGTGTGCCCAAAGGACCCGACCGCCGCCCAGACCCTTGGCGCGCGCCGTTGCTATGTAGTCGGCCTCCATCACCTCGATCAGGGACGAACGGAGGCTTCGGATGGTGAACGGCGCGATGCCGATCGCCACGGTCAACCCGGGCAGGATCATGGCGATGAGGCGGTCCGGCCAGGTCGTGCCGTACCCGCCGACCGGAAGCCAGTCGATCCGCAGAGCGACAAACGCCAGAAGGATGATGCCCACCCAGAAGGCCGGCAGCCCAAGACCCACCATCGGGATGACCCGCACGACGTGATCCGGCGTTCGTTCCTCCCTGAGAGCCGCGGCGACGGCCAGCGGGAGGGAGATCACCATGGCGAACAGCCCACCGACGACCAAGAGCAACAGGGTGGGGGTAAAGCGGCCCGACACCAGTTCGGTGGTCGGGACGTTGTAGCTGAGAGAGGTGCCCAGATCTCCCTGCAGAAGGCCCCCCAGGAACGAAAGGAACTGTTCGTGCAAGGGACGGTGGAAGCCCCACCGCTGGTTGAACGCTTCGATCACCTCGGCCGGCGCCCGGGGTCCGAGCAGGGTTCGGGCCGGATCCCCGGGCACCAGGTGGATCATGAAAAAGACGATGATCGTCATCCCCACGATCACCGGGATCATTCTGAGCAGGCGGCGGAGGAAGTACCGGAGGGCCATCTTCCACGCCGCCTGCTACACCACTGGCGTTACTGATCGAGCCAGACGTTCTCCAAGTGCCTCTTTCCTACCGGGTTCACCAACAGGCCCCTGACCTCGTCACGCCAGGCGAAGGGCGCATCCAGCACCACCAAGGGGATGAACGGCACCTCTTGGGCGTTGAGCGCCTGAATGTCTGCGTAGACCTGGGCTCGAGCGTCGGAATCAAACGTTTGCTGGCCGGCTCTCACCAGTTCGATCATCTCCGGGTTGTTGTAGCCGGTGCTGTAGGAGTCGCCTCCACCCAGTTCCGGATCGAACATGAAGGAGATCTTCTGGTCTGGATCGGGAATGTCCATCGTCCAACCGGTGAACGCTATGTCGTAGTCGAAGGAAGACACGGTGGAGTACAACTGGCCCGGATCGATGGACCGAATGACTATGTCGATACCTAGCGGCGCCAGTTGCCCCTGGATGATCTCCACTATGGGCAGGTTCGGCGATTGATCTCCAACCAGGTATTCGGCGGTGAAGCCATCCGGCACGCTCGACTGCGCCAGTTCGGCCCTGGCCGCATCCATGTCGCTCTCCAGGCAGGGAGTGTTGGGATCGTGATAGGGCACAGCCGGGGAGATGACAGAGCATGCCGGGCCGCCGTGACCGTACAGCGCAGCGTTGGCTATGGCGTCCTGATCGATGGCGTGGGCGATTGCCCGCCTGACATGCACGTCATCGAACGGTGCGATGGTCGTGTTGAAGCTGACCCAGTAAACGGTGGTCGCCGGGAAGGTGGCCGCCGTTATATTGTCCCGCTCGTTCAGTGAGTCCAACAGGTTGAGCGGCACCCCTTGGGCTATGTGCGCCTGGCCACCCTCTAACTGGAGAATGCGGGTGTTCTCGTCCGGAACCTGGGTCCAGGTGACGCTATCCACGTAGGGCTTTCCTTCCTGCCAGTAGTTCGGGTTCTTTACCAACCGGATGTACTCGCCAGGGGCCCATTCGTCGAAGATGAAGGGACCGGTGCCGATCGGGTTCTCGAAGAACTCTTCGGCGCTCATGCCTCCGAAGTCGGCGGGCATGATCCCGGCCGCCCACACCGAAAGATCGGCGAGGAACGGCGCCCATGGGAAACTCGTGGTGAAGATGACCGTACTGTCGTCGGGAGTCTCGATCGACTCTATGGCAGAGAGCAGGAAGCCGAACGCCGCCTCGTCAATAGCGCGCTGTATAGAGAACTGCACATCGGTCGACGTCATCGGCTGGCCGTTGGAGAACAGGACCCCTTGCCGCAAGGTAACGGTCCAGGTCTTGCCGTCGTCGGAGATTTCGGAGCCACTGGCTAGCCAAGGCTCCACGCTGGCGCCATCGTCGCTGGTGGCAAACAGCGTCTCGAAAATGTGGTCTAGGACATAGATGGTGTCGGTCTCAACCGCGGCTCCGGGATCGAGGGTGGTGTTGTCCCTGTTACGGGCGAAGACCAGGTCGCCTCCGTACTTGGGACCATCCGCATCCTCTTCCATCATGTCGTCGTCGGCCATATCCTCGTCGGCCATGTCGTCGTCGGCCATGTCGTCGTCCGGCGCTGGCGCCTCTTCGGCTGGCGCCGCCGTTGTCGTAGTGGCAGCGGCAGTGGTGGGAGTTACCTGAGCCGCCACAGTGGTGGCAGTGTCCTCATCATCGCCTCCGCACGCCGCCGCAATCAGCGACAGAGTTAAAAGCAATACGATGCCAAGGGTTACTCTGTTTTTGAGCAGGTTCATTGTCGCCCCTTCCATTTGGTTGACAGAAACTATCGTAACCCTCACTTGTGCGGTTACCTGGGGAGGGGCGGCTTTTAAAATGTCGATTGCGGGCGTTTAGCCAAAGGGATGGGTCCGTGGGCACTCACAGCACCTAATCGATCTCTTACGCTGGGGCGAAGGAAGTGCCGAACCCGAACCGTGGAGCGCGTTCTAGGAGGAGATTGAGATCTCAAGAACTAGCGCAGTTTTTGGCTTGAGAGCGGCGTTGCTCGGCTTGCTCCTCGCACCACTCTCGAACATGTTGACGACGGCTGCAATGACCACAGGATAGTTGAGGTCCGAAGGTCCAGTTCCAAAGTGTGATCTCCTTCCGATACGGATTGGCGGCCCGGATAATACCCCGGGCCGGATCTTGCCGCGATGTGCCGCCTTGACTTTTCGGCGGACGTGACGATAGTCTGCCGACCGGAGGCTCCCAAGTGAAGTGGAGCAAAAACGGAGAATTGGAATGAGCTTCGAAGGACGTTTCACCATTGTCGTCCCCGGCGACGAGCCGGTACAGATCCAGGGCTCTCCCCACCTCGATCGTCTGGCGCCGTTCGGAGAGGTGATCGTGTACGCAGACCGCCCCACCGATGCACAGAAGGTAGAGCGGGCCAGGGACGCGGTGGTGATTATCAACACGCGCGGGGCGGTTACGTGGCGAGCGGAGATGTTGGGCTCGCTGCCGAAGCTGCGTCTCATATCGGTGTGCGCCATCGGAACCGATAGCATCGATCTGGCGGCGGCGTCAGAGATGGGAGTGGTCGTGAGCAACCTGCCCGGACGGACTGCCGGGGTGGTCGCTGAACACATCTTCGGCCTCATGTTCGCGGCCGCGAAGAGGGCTGCATTCCAGACGATTGAGCTGAAGTCCGGCCGTTGGACTCGCAGGGAGAACGTCTATCTGCAGGGCAAGACCCTCGGCGTCGTCGGCACCGGGAATATAGGTTCTGAGATGGCGAGACTGGCCAACGCGCTTGGGATGGACGTGGTGGCATGGACGTTCCACCCGTCGGACGAACGGGCACGGCGGCTGGGAGTCCGCTACGTCGCACTCGATGAGCTTCTGACCACCGCGGACGTGGTGAGCCTCCATGTTGCGCTGACCGACGAGACTCGCGGGATGATAGGCGAGCGCGAGATCTGGCTCATGAAGCCCGGGGCGCTTCTGGTGAACGGAGGACGGGGGGCGCTTGTCGAGAAGAACGCACTCGTGCGGGCCTTGCATTCCGGCCATCTCGCGGGAGCGGCCCTGGACGTCTACGACGTCGAGCCCCTGCCCGCGGACGACCCCATACTGGGGTGCGAGCAGGTGGTGCTGACCCCACACCTAGCCGACCAGACACCGGAGGGAATCGATCTGCTGAATGAGGGTGCCGTCGACAACGTGATCGCTTTCTTGCAGGGACGCCCCCAAAACGTCGTCAACCCGGAGGCGCTAAGCCGAACCTAACCCGGTCTCCAAACCTCTGGCGATCTGCTTTTGCTGCCAGTCAGTTCCCCGGTACCACGAAGGCGAACGACAGGGTCAAATACGCTCCCCGGAAAACTGGTGGGAAGTGATGATGGTTGTCAGGTTCCAGTAACTCCTCATTGATGACGATTACCTAAACCGGATCAAACCACACAGGCAGTGGTGTCAGCTGGAGTCCAACCACTCCCCGACCATCGAACGGAGGCTGCTCAGTGAGACCGAGCCGTTGCCGAGGACGGTTCTGTGGAAGCTCCTGATGTCAAAGGCCGCGCCTAGTCGGGCTTCGGCCTCGGCCCGCAGGGCCTCAATTTCGAGGCGGCCGAGCATGTAGGAGAGGGCTTGGCCGGGGCAGGCGATGTACCGGTCGATCTCCTCGGTGATTCCGTGAAGCGACATGGGCGAGTGGTCGGCCAGGAACCCGACGGCCTTGCTGCGCGACCAGCCCAGGGCGTGGATGCCGGTGTCCACGACCAGCCGCCCAGCCCGCAGTGAGTCGGCGCTGAGCATCCCGACCCGCTCCCAGTCGTCCGCGTACAGGCCCATCTCGTCGGAGAGCCGCTCACTGTACAGACCCCATCCTTCGCCGAAGGCCGGCAGGTAACAGTTGCGGTGGATGTCGTGGATATCGGTGTTCTCGATGGCCAGGGCCATCTGGAGGTGGTGACCCGGGATGCCCTCGTGATAGGCCACCTCGGGAACCTGGAACGTGGTCCAGGCAGTCGGATCGGAGACGTTGAAAAAGAAGTGGCCCGGTCGCACACCGTCGGCAGTGGGCGGGTAGTAGTAGGCCATGGCCCCCAAGTCGATGGGGCTGGCCAGGCAGGGCGCCCGGGGGGTGGGGTCGAACCATTCGCCCATCGCCGCGGCGGCCTTGTCAAGGTATCGGAGCGCGTCCGCCACCAGATCCTCGGAGCGAGTGTATCGCAGCTGCGGATCGTCGCGCAGGCGGCCGTATATGTCGGTGACCTCGTCGGTGCCGAGCAGCGGTCCGGCGATACGCCGGTACTCGTCCTCCAGTAACGCGATTCTCTCCAGGCCTAGCTCGTGTATCGCCTCTGGTTCCAGGTCCAGGGTCGTGTGGCCCCTGACCATGTCACCGTACACCGCGTCACCGCCGGGGAGATGGCAGAGCCCGGCCTGGTTATCGAGGCGTCCAGCGGGGAGGGTCACCTCGCGCAATGCCTCCTGGAAGCTGGCCAGGCCGGGACGCACACCGGTCTCGATCCCTTCCACCAGCGCGGCCCGCCATCGGGAGGCCTCCACCGGGCCGAGTTCGGTGGGAGCGGGCTGGGTGGCGATCGGGTCGTCGCCCGGTGGCCGGGCGAGAACCAGGTCAAGCTGCCCGATGGTCTGTCGCACATGGCGGGCGAGGGGGACAACTCCGGTGGCGGCGCCTTCCACCAGCCTGTCGACCAACTGGTCGATCATCCCCGGGAACCGACCCAGCTTGTCCAGATACCGGCGGCCGTGGTCGGCGGTGACCAGCGGCTGGAGGTGGAGCGCCGGAAGCAGCAGGCTCAGCAGCCCGGTCTGCGAGTTGGCTGCCTGCAGTTGTGGCCACCACACCGTCACGGTCGCATCCATGAAGGCGGCCGCGGCGACCGTCTCTGCGAGTATCCGGTCGGACGCCTCCCCCACGGCCACGTGGGCCGCACTGCGGGCGAACCGGAGGAAAGCCTCCCTGGAGGCCGCAATTCCCTCCGCCGAGAGATCGTCCCACTGCTCCAGGCGGCTCAACTCGCCGAGGGCGAGATTGGCGAACTGGCAGTGTTCGAGCCGGAACTCCCAGTACTCGTCGGCCAGCGGGACAGCGGTTGCGGTCATTGGCCGAACGAGTCCCGATGAAGGATTTCGTCGATGGGTTTGCGACCCCCGAACCGGGCCGGGCGGGCGTTGGGGGCGGGGTATCCGAGCGCGATGGCGTAGCGGCACCGCCACCCCGGCGGCAACCCGAGGACCCGAGCCGCGTCCTGGTCCCGGTGAAGGGTGATGGGGCAGGTGGCCATGCCCAGAGCGTCGGCCGCCAACATGATGTTCTGCGCCAAGCGTCCTGTGTCGAATTCGTAGGTCTCCGGCTCCTGGACGAGGGCAAGCGCCACCGGCGCCACCCGCACAGGCTTGGTAAAGTCCCCGCACCCGGCCAGCCGCTCAATCTGCTCCCGATCGCGGATGACCACCACCGACCAGTTCTGGCGGTTCTTCGAGCTGCCCGTCCACCTGCCTGCCTCTAACACCCGCTCGAGGTCTTCCCGCTCGACCGGACGGTCCTGGAAATGACGGATGGCCCGCAGACCGAGGACACGTTCGAAGGTCTCACTCATGCATCAGCACATTACCGTCGCAACAGGTCCCGGTCTCCATTCCCCGATTGCTGTCCTGGGCACTTCCACTCATTGCACCAAGCCAAACCGCCTAACCCCATAAGGAACCAGATCCCATAGAGTCTCTCAGGAAACCCTCAAACTCATGGCGTCCTCGACCGGGACAAGGTCTAACCCGCCGCAGAACCGGCTGGTGTGCCAACAGAAGCATTCAGGAAAGTCAAGGAAGTCAAAGGGGCCATACTTCAAGGCCTCTGACTCTAAAAGGTTGGTCTTTGTCCTGGGCTTTTAGTGCGGTATGACACATCATGAAACAGGATGAAACAATGTGGGGTATGAGCGACCACCCCTGATCTGCGGCTTAATAGGGGTTTTCGAGGGGGCTCCATATTTGAAAGCAAGATGCTCCACATTTGGAACCCTGCGGAAACGCCAAACTGGGAGCCGAAGTTTCGGCTTTTTCCTCCACACGATCAGCGCTTACCGCTTCCTCTGTGACCTCTCGCCATCCTCATGCCATCAACTCCACACCCAATACTCCCCACCATGCCCTCGGCTTGTCGTGCCAATGCTGTTGATGCGCCCACATTGGAAACTGACAACGAAGAACTATGTTTCTGATGAGAGATGGCGGGGCCCCGGCACACTGGAGAGCCGTCCATCAAGGAGAGGGTCATCTTTGATCCCTAGATAAGGAGGAACCTAGACCGGACAGTCCAAGAACCCCCCAGCCCTATATGTCCCGGGCAGATCGTTCACCCCACCGTCGGACCCGTGTGGCATGGCGATACACACGGAGAACCCGAACTTCTCTCCTGGTGGTTGGTGCTTGGGGTGTCGTTTTGGTTGGTTTAGTTTGGTTGGGGTATGAAGCTGGTGTTTCCTGGTCCCCAGGTGTGGGGTCGGATGGCTATTCCGTTGATGAAGAGTGCTGCTTCGGCGCGGGTGGCGTCATCGGTTGGGGCAGAACAGGTTTGGTCCGCATCCGGGGACTATTTGTCTCGGTTGGGGCAGAACAGGTTTGGTCCGCATCCGGGGACTATTTGGAAGTCGGTGAGCCAGGTGATGCTTTCCGCGTAGTATCGGTCTGGTTGCACATCGGTGTATGGGAGGGTTGTGCCAACATAGTCGGCTTCTACGTGCCGGTAGAGGAGGGTGGCCATTTGTCCCCTGGTGACGTGATCCGTTGGGCAAAACTTCCAGTCGGGATCACTAAAGGTGCCTGGGGTGCATCCCACGGTGATTTCGTTGGAGACCGCCCAGCCGATGGCCTGGTCCGAGTAGATCCCTTCTGCTACGTCGGTGAAGGCTTCTGATCCTTGGTAGGTGGGGGTGGGTCGGCCGGCTGCTCTCCAGAGGAACGTGACGAATTGTTGGCGGGTGAGGTTGGCGTCGGGACAGAACATAGTGGTGGAACATCCGGAGGTGACTTTGTGAAGGATCATCCACGTGACCGCCGATTCGTACCACACTCCCGGGGGAAGAGTGTCTATATCTTGGAAGAGTTCCGATGCCCTGAGAGGCTCCTCTCCACCACCCCCTCCGTCAAAGCCCCCACCCCCTCCGCTGCTGCCGCCTCCCCCTCCCGATCCTCCACCTCCGCCCCCTCCTCCGCCGGTGGTGGTTGTTGTAGTTGTAGTTGTCGTTGTAGTTGTAGTTGTAGTGGTGGTGGTGGTCGTCGTGGTGGTTTCGGTGGCGTCGCTGAATACCCAGGGGCGGGCTTGCTTGATGGCGAGGATGTCCTCGGCGGTGATCTTGAACTCGATCTCGATGGCGAACGGCTCGCCGGCCGCCGGACGGTACAGCGCCTCGAAGTGGTCGTGGATGGTGGTGAGATGCTGCGTGAGCTGCGTGATCTGCGAGTCGCTCATGAGCAGTTCATTGGGGACTACCTGATTGGAGGTGGACAGCACGACGTAGCCGCCGTCGGGAATCAGCAGGAGTTCCTCGGGCACCGAGCGCGCCTCGGGATTGGTGACCAGATCTTCGCCGACTTGTGTGTTGACGTAGTACCGGCTGAGTCCGCCGAGGTCGTAGAACGGGTCGAAGCTCACGGCGACGCCGTTGGCCAGCTCGTCTGAGTAGTTGGGATGCACCAGCACGCCCATCGCAGCCGACGGGTGGTCGATGCGATGGAAGTCGCGTTCGGTGAAGGCCCGGAAGTTCCAGAGACTGGCGAACACGCCTTTGAGGGATTTGTCGATGCCGTCGTCTGCGGTCTCGTCGGGATCCTGGGTCTTGGAGTCATACAGTCCTGCGCCGTTGAATCCCGGCAGGTCCTCGTTGTTGGTGCTCGACCGGTACCGCAGCGATGTCCCGGCAGGGAACGTCGCGTGCATCTCGGTGAGCGCGTCGATGATCCACTGGGGCGAGTCCGCGTCCTCGATGTCCTCGCGCAGGTCGTCGAGCATGTCGTCCTGGACGTCGAAGTCCGCCTGGAAGTCGGGATCGGCCAGCATCTCGTCGACACGCGCGTGGAACCCGTTGGCCCTCATGAACTCGTCATAGAAGTAGAATGGGATCGCGAACCCCTCGGGCACCGTCCCCGCCGTGAACCCGAGCCGGCCCAACTCCGCCACATTGGCGGCCTTGACCCCGAACGCGGTCCAATCCTCGAAGTGCACATCGCTCAACGGTGTGACGGACGTGACCGACAGATCCCGCTGCGGTGTCTGCGCCTGCGACGGCCTCGCCGACTCGTAATGCTCGTCGACTTCATCTGGTGTGGCGGCGCGCAGCGACCATCCGGACTCGGTCACCTCATAGCGCACGAACCCGCCCACGAGGGCCGCAACGTCGGGATCGTCGAGCACGTCGCGGACATAAGCGTTAGGAAGGCCGTCCTGGACGGCGCGCAGGTTCACATGCGACAGCGGCGCCTGTCGCACGGTCGTGATGATCCCTGCGACGCGGGGCAGCTCGTTTGGCACAGCCTCATAGATCACAACCTCGCGAGGGTGGGGTCGACCATCGGGATCCATGACCCGCAGCCGCCCGTACCCCACGCCTGGGTTCAAGAAATCGATGCGAGCATCGGGCGAGAGGTCGTCGTGGAACACGACATCTATCCGCGACGCTTCATATTGCTGTCGCTGAGTTTCGAACCAGTCCAGCTTGTAGGCGGGAATGAAGACGTACACGTTGTTGTCGAGCGCCTGCGTGCTCGCAGCCACCAACGCATAGATGCGGTCCATCTCGGTGAAGGTGAGGCGGCTCTTGATCCACAGGTACCACGCCCCGAGGCTGCCGTCGGGCGCCACCAGTCGTGCGTCGTAGTGGAGATTCCCATGGAAGTCCTCCGATCGCCCGAGACCCGTCGCGTAATAGAACTCCGCATGGGTCTTGTGAGTGTGGGTGTTGATGAAAACAAGGCCCGGGCGTTCGCTGCTGCGGTCAAGCAGTATGAACTTGGAATCCGCGACCGCGTGGGTCAGCGAAGTATTCACCGAGTCACGGAATGGTGCCGTTTGCAGGAACGTCTCCAGGTCCGGTATCGACGCCACGCCGTCGCTGAAGCTGATCGAGGGGGCGGAATGCACCGGGCTCATACCCACAGGATCACCCAACTCAGTTATGTCGTCGACGCAGTCGCCGTCGACGTCGGCGGGGTCAGAGACCAGATACTTCTCCACCCGGTAGCGCTCCACCGGCAGCGCCTCCACGTTCTCGACCAAAGTGGTCGTGCCGGCCTCGCCCCGCACCACCGCCACCGGGATCTCCCAGGACACCGCATCAGCATCCGAGGCGCATACAACACGAAATACTCCAACCGGACCCGACCACCACCGGAACGCTGTCGATCGTCACCGCAGTCGCCACCGGGTCAGCGTCCCGTTCCCCGCGGCCGTAACCTCGCCCAACCCGTCAACGAGATCTGATAGACCTCATCATCCTCGGGCAGGTCAACGCGAGTTGGACCGCACCACCACCGGAACGCTGTCGATCGTCACCGCAGTCGCCACCGGGTCAAACCCCCCTCCCGGACAAGTCCCGTTCCCCGCGGCCGTAACCTCGCCCAACCCGTCAACCGCCCTGCCGTCAGATCTGATAGACCTATCATCATCCTCGGGCAGGTCAACGCGGGCGTAGTTGGACCTCGCACTTTTCACGCTGCCACGAAGCGCCCTGACCCGGTACTTGTACCGGACCCCCGGCTGGTTCGCCGTGGCATCCAAATAGGTGGTAGTGGTGGAACCGGTGTCCGCCACCAGAACCAGCATGGTGCCCTCCCCCTCCCTTGGACGCCGCCGCAGAATCTCATAGCCCGTCACGGAAGCGGCGTCCTGGACCGGAGACGACCAACTCAAAACGACCCCACCATCCACTATCGCCGCGTTGAGGTTAGAAGGAGCCAACGTCTCTACGCCGCTCTGGGCATAAGCTGGGAAACCCAAAAACACGACCAACGCTCCAGCCAGACACAGCGCCGCAACCCGAGAGGGACCGGCAACTATCGCCCATATGCCTTTGAAAGCACCGGGCAACGCGGGTTGGCGAGGTTTCACCCGGGATCCCCCACACTGGCAGAACTCGGACTCCAAGGCATACCAAAGAATAGGGTAGCGTCATATTCACGTAATAGAAGACCAGTCAACGTCGGTCTAACCAACAAAGGAAGAGTTCGCAGTCGTAGACCACCTTTCCGGTATTAAAACAGACGATATCCCTGTTTCGGGACATCGAATCCTCAGATTGACAGATGGCCAGACAGTTGACAGGCCATCGAAAACGACCATTACATAGTTGCGTTTGTCCGGTATCAGACCAGCCAACTCCGAACTGCGCCCTGTGGTGGCAGATTGCCCAGTGAGAGGAATCTCCAACTCAGCCACCAGATTTACCAGGTTGTCACCCTGATAGGAGGGCAACACACTGTGGTCTAACACTGCGGGCGTTTCATTTCAAGAGAAGCCCCTACGACCATGACGGGGGATCGGGTAACAGTGAAGGGGTGGCTTGGTTCTGTTTAGGGATGGATTCTTGATGTGTCCTCCTGGAGACCTGCGGCACACCGGCTGCCAGGTTCTTTGACACTCTGGGCTGTTGCTGCCAACGCGACAATTTCAAAGGTTTCGGTCTTCTGCCAGGCCCAGTCGGCAACTTCCTCGAGGGTGCCCACCTTTGCCAGTTCTACATACGCTTCTTGAAGCGCGTCCAACGCCGCGCATTGAGGACAATCAACACGGAGACATTCCCCCACAGCGATTGTGTCGATCGTGTTTTCAGTGTTCATACTTATCAGTTTCCTTGCGAGGGTGAACATTGTCCCGCCGCCACGCTTCCGCCACCAAGGGGCCCCCAGAGTAGCCCGAGGTACCCGCGTTGTGTCGTATCTAGAAGAGATATGTCCAAAGGCGAGCTTTCTGCCCACAGCAGATAGCAAAGCAGCGAAACCCCAGCTCAGAGACTTCATCCCATTAGGACGATCAGGACTTTTCGTCTAATGCCGACGCCGTGTTTGGTCAGGCCTATCACTAGGTGGCTTCTGACCCGGTGTTTGGCTAGTCCCTGCCAGCATTCCCGGGTTGTATTTGGCAGGTGTTTTCGCAGAAGGGACAGGAGGGCAGGCTGTTTTCGCCCGCGTAGAACCCATAGAGAATGGTGCTCTGCCGGTGCTGGTGATGTGTATCGGGTGCCAGTTTTGTCCATACTCGAAAGGCGAGATCGGTTAGGGCATCGGTTTCCGTGTGCGAATGCCCTTACTCGGGTAGGGGGCATTTTGATGTTTAGGGAAGGGATCTGATTATGAACGAGGCCATTTGCGCTCGGCTGACGGGCTGGTCGGGGCAGTACAGCAACGGTTGAGTGCGTTTCAGGCAGCGGATGATCTCCCGGCGGGTTTTGCCTTCCGTTTGGCGTTTTTGGACGTAGGCGATGGTGGTCTGGTCGTAGCTCATGCGGGTGATGGCGATGCGCCACAAAGCGTTGTTGGCTTGGCGGTTCCCGCCGCGGTTGAGCCGGTGCCGTATGGTTTGTCCGAGGACGCCTGGACGGGACTGGCGCCGCACAGGGCGGCGAAGGACGCTTCTGAGTGCAGGCGGTGGGGGTTGTCACCGGCTGCGATCAGTAGGGTGGCGGCAGTGTCCGCGCCGATCCCTGGGGTGGCTAACAGTGCCGGGTTGGCTCGGACGCAGAGACGGTTGATGTGGGTGTCGAGTTCTGTGATTTCGGTGGTGAGCGTCTGATATCGGCGGGCCAGGATGCGTAGCGCTTGTTTGGCATAGGCGATGGTGGTGTCATCTGGGCGGGGACGAAAAGCGGCACAGACTTTGACGCGGTCTTTGGGGGTTAGCTCCCCGAGTTGGTGTTTGACCTGCTCGGGAGCGGTCACTACCAGGGCGTGTAGTTGGTTGATGGTCTGGGTGCGGGCTTTGATCGCCGAACGACGGACCACCCCCAGCATTCTGATCGCCTCGACTGGTCTGTCACCGCTTTTGGGTTGGGCGGTGGCCTGCCCACTGAGAGCAGCCCGGGCGGCGTTCTCAGCGTCCACGATGTCGGTTTTGCCCCTGAAGCGGCGCAGCTGCCGGTTGGGACGGTTCACCTCCACCACCTTGACACAGGCTCTGGTTAGGTGGCGGGCCAGGCCAGCGCCGTAGCTACCGGTGCCCTCCACCCCAACTCGGACCACGCTGCCGTGGGACTGTAACCAGTCGCCCAGTTTCTCATAGTCGGCTGTGAACGGCGCCGAGCCCAAGACCCGCCCGGCGGTGTCAACCAACCACAGCCACATGAACATCACGATGGGTATCAACCCCACCACAAATGTCAACCTTACGATCTTCTGACATGATCCCTTTTCTCCTTTTGGGGATAGAATCGCCTGGTATTCCCTGACCCGGGGCGGGTGGGCAGGCCACTCACGGTGGTGGAGAAGCAAGGCTCCTATCAGGTCACATCCCGTCCCAGTCAGGAATGCTGCGCCTCCAGGCCGGAAAGCAGGCCGACAGATCGAACTAAAGACACAAGGCCAGGTTTCGTAAGGGTCAGACCCGCCCCGGCCTAGAGGCCTTTACAAGTATGAGTGGTTTCCAGCTCGACGATCCGACGGCGAGCGGCCCACAGTTCGGCCTGTTCCTCCGAAGTGGCACCGGGTTGTAGACCGCGGTCGATTCGGTCTTGGCGCCGCCAGTTGTAGATCGTCTGATCAGACACCCCCAGATCCGCTGACAACGACGCTACCGACCTACCAACTGCCAACAGGTCGAGCACCCTGCGACGGAACTCGGGTGGATATCGATAAGGCATGAAGACTCCTTTCGGGTCAGTCACACCACCAATTCAAATAACCCGACTCCACCAAAGTGGGGTACCACCAAACCCGGGTAGCTCCACCGGTGGTCGTTCGTGATCGGCCATTATTGGTCGTGAAGTACAAGCGACCACACGGTGGAGGTGGGTTTTATTATGGCACAGCGAGTTTCGTTCGAGGAGCGCTGTCGGATCGGGTATTGACACAGTAACGGTGGTCAACACTAATCGCTCTGGTAATCAATCAAAGCGTGGTTTCGACCGCGCATACTATGGCACACAGACGGAGCAAGCGAAGGAGCTCTGAGTATCCTCAGACGTCGATTTCGCTCGCCTCGCGGGTGATATAGGCGCCGTAGGTATTCGTGTCGAGTAGCCCGGTACAATCGGCCCAGCATTGGAAAGAGCGTTTGAGTTGAACCGGACCCGTAATAGTCGACGTAGTGCCTGATATTGATGCCCTCGCTCCCCTGGCGGACTTGGCTCCACAGACATGAGTGTCGTGACCCCTGAACGTAGACTCCGCATCTGGTAGTAGTCGTTGTCGGTCGTCTATTCCTAACGGGCCTACGATCGTCACTCAACGTAGCGGCCAGAACTTCTGAGGATACCGACTGCTGAACAGTGAGTACACAAGTCAAAAAGAACCTCTTCCACCGACATCCTCTCAATCCTTGGGATCGAATTGATGACAGGCTACCAGGTGACCAGGCCGGACTTCGATGAGCTCTGGTCTCTCGGTTACGGTTCTTTTGTAGAAGATTGGGTCGTCGCTTCTTGCTGCTACCGAGACCGGACAGCGGGCATAGAAGGCACAGCCGGAAGGGGGCTTAACAGGCGACGGGATGTCGGAAGCCAGAAGACGTGCTGCTTCTTCATCTACCATTGTCGTCGATCGTGAGCTAGCAATTAGCGCCTGGGTATAAGGATGCAGCGGGTTCTCGAATAGCTCTTCTGAAGGAGCCACCTCTACAAGTCGTCCGAGATACATCACAGCCACTCTGTCGCTCAGATAGCGGACGGTCGCGAGGTCGTGAGCGATGAGTAGATACGATATATGGAAGCTCTCTTGGAGATCACGGAGGAGGTTCATGATCTGCGCCCGGATCGAGACATCGAGTGCTGAGACGGGCTCGTCGAGGATGATAACGGATGGATTGAGCGCGAGTGCACGGGCAACCGCAATGCGCTGACGCATTCCACCACTGAACTCATGCGGGTAATGCCTCATGACAGTGGGACCGAGCCCTACGGCCGCAAGAAGCTCCTCAACACGAACCTGAAGCTCCGCCTTTGGCAACGGTTGGTTGATGACTATCGGTTCAGCGATGATCGATTCAGCTCGCTTGCGGGGATTGAGAGAACTCCAGGGGTCCTGGAACACCGCCTGAACCGATGCTCGATAGTGTCTTAGCTTGGTGCCCCGTAACTTCGCCACGTCTTCCCCCTCGAAGACGACACGGCCGGACGTAGGGGCGATGAGTCGGAGGATCATGCGAGCAGTGGTCGTCTTTCCTGATCCGGATTCGCCAACCAGGCTCAAGGTTTCTTGTGCATAGAGGTTGAACGTCACACCATCTACAGCACGCACAAACTTCCTCTCCTTCCGCGGCGACAGAGTTCCACTACCAATTGGAAAGTGTTTTTTGAGTTCTCTAACGCCGATGATGGGGTCGGGGGGGTTCATTCCAGCAGCCAACAACTCACTGAGTGATCGTCGGCGATGTCGAATTGAAGAGGATAGGACTCTCGGCAGCGGTCCATGGCGTAGGAGCATCGCGGTTCAAACGTGCATCCCTTCGGCAGATCATAGATAGACGGTGGACTCCCCCCGATGGAGTTGAGCCGCTTTCTGCCCCGGTCGACAGACGGAACGGATTCAAGGAGCGCTTGCGTGTAAGGGTGTTCTGGAGAGGAGAGCAGCTCAGCCGTGGGTCCAGTCTCAACGATCTTTCCTGCGTACATGACAGCCACCCTATCACACATCTTGGCGATGATGCTGAAGTCATGAGTGATGAACAGAATCGCAAGACCTCGCGCTCTCTGTATTGCTTTTAGGTGAGCGAGAAAGGCAGCCTGGAGCGTAACATCCAGCGCGGTGGTTGGTTCGTCCGCAATGAGCAGATCAGGGTCTGCGGCCAACGCGATCGCACCCACCACTCTCTGACGCATTCCACCGCTGAACTGGTGGGGGTGATCATCGAGCTTCGACTCGGGTCCGGGGATGTGTAACTGACGGAGCAACTCGATCACCCGATTGCGCGACGCCGACCTGTCCATGTTGCGATGGAGCCGCAGCGGCTCGCCCACCTGCTTGCCAATCGTGAGAACGGGATTCAGCGACGTCAAGGGATCCTGGAGAATCATCGAAATTCGTTCTCCTCGAACCTTACGCATCTCCCGCTTCGAAAGCGCGAGAATGGACTCCCCATCCAGTTCTATCTCACCGTAAACAACCCTTGAGGCAGGCCTCGGATGTAGCCCGATGATCGAGAGGGCGGTGATGCTCTTACCGCATCCCGACTCGCCGACCAACCCCAACGTCTCGCCTCGCTCCAAGTTAAAGGAAACACCGTCGACAGCTCGCCCGGTTCCCTGCCTCGTTGTGAAATGGACCTGAAGGTTGGTGACTTCAAGCACAGCAGTGCTCTTCGGTACGGCGTCCGTGGATGGCTAGTCGACCGTACTATTCCGGCGCGGTGCGCAGCGTGAATACATCATCTCACCAGCCTTCCAACATCAGGTCTACTGCTCGGCGCATATACGTGATGTTATCGGGTACGAGCAGAGGCATCGTGATTCCAGCCGCCATGTACTCACGGATCCTTGCGCACACTTCTTGGTGGTCACCGTAACACCCGAGGCTTTCGACGAGACTATCGGGGATCAAGCCAGCCGCCCTGATGGCCTCCCTCTCGGATGAAGGCCAGGACATCATCGATCTTAGACGGGTTACAAGCCGAGGATCAGCTTCAGAGGACCGGGCGATGTGAGCTTGTTCGGCAATGTACCGCGCAACTTCCGGTTTGTGTCCTGCAATCGCCCTCTCCTTGTTGTTATCGACACGGATCCGCAGCATCTTAAGAATGTCAATCTCGTCATAGGGGCGGCCTACCTTCTTCGCTTCCTCGCGGATGACCTCAACCTCGCGGCGCGTTGCCGCCACAGTGTGACCGCCGTTCAACACGATGCCATCCGCCACGCGGGTAGCCAAACGCAGAAGCTCAGGGCCCACTGCACCTATGTAGATACGGATCTTGTGCGTATCATCAACCCGGTTCTCCAGCCGAACTTCCCGTAGCCGAACGAATTCGCCGGCGTAACTTACAGGACCCTCTGCAGTAAGAAGGAGCCGGATCGATTCGACAACCTCGCGCATGGCCGTAACAGGCTTCTTTAGGCTGAGACCTACGCGAGTCGCTAACGGGTTCCACCAAGCGCTCAGACCGAGTACTACTCGCCCGGGCGCCAGCGCATGAAGTGTCGCGAACGTCTGAGCAATCAGCGCGGGATGCCGCGTCCAAATGGGGAGCCCGGCCGTACCTACGCGGATCCGGGCTGTATTGGCTGCGTACACCGAAAGTGGGGTGATCGCATCTCCTGTCAGCCGCGTTTCGATGGTCCAGAGCGAGTCGACAGACTCGGCGTCCGCCAACTTGGCCAATGGAATGGCTTCCCTAATGTGATTGCTCGGCAGAGCCACCGCGAACCTGCACTCGGACATACCCCGATGGTACTCAGCGTAGCCATCAGGCGCGACCCAATCGGACCGCTTCGTTCGGCCTGGGATCTTCGCCAACACCTTGCCGCTGCCACCGCACGCAACCACGGTCACATACCGATGCCGGCGGCGGATCGAGGTCTCGTCCACCAACAGCACACGACACGGCCGGGCCCGGCGATACTCCGCCACCAACTCCGACTGGCCTCGCACCAGGACCATGATCCGATACCGCCCCTTTACCGGCTCTTTGATGCTCTGAACCGCCCCGGGTTTACCGAAGAGCGAGGTGTGCCCCCACTTTTGCGGAGTCGGGATATTTGGAATTGGTGGTATGACTGGACCCAGAGAGGAGGGTCTTCATGCCTTATCGAAATGTCCGCCCGGTTCCGTCGGAGGGTGCTGGACCTGCTTGCAGCGGGCAGGTCCGTAGCGTCGTTGTCAGAGGATCTTGGAGTGTCCGATACAGACGATCTGCAACTGGCGACGTCAAGACAGGATTGACCGCGGTCTGGAGCCGGGTCCGACTTCGGTGGAGAAGGCCGAACTGCAGGCCGCTCGCCACCGGATCGCCGAGTCGGGTGACAGAGTTGGCTGTGACTAAACGAGCTATTGAGCTGTTGAAAGCCAAGGTGGTGTCCCCAAAAGACGGTACGAGGCGATCCGCACCATGAGAACCGAAGGATTGTCCACACAGGTGGCTTGCCGGGTGCTGGGAGTGTCAGAGTCCGCGTTCTACGACTGGCGGTCCCGTCCACCGTCGGCCCGTGCCATACGGCATGCGTGGCTTACCGACCTCATCTCTCAGATACACCAACAATCACGCGGCACCTACGGAGCGCGGCGGGTCCACGCCGACTCCTCGAAACCCGCCAACCCCACAACCAACCAAAACCTACCAAAAAACCAGCCAAAACGGGGGAACCTCAACACCGAAACACCCACCACCCCGAAAAACACGATTTTGAATAAAAGAAGCATCACCTCGCCACCCTATACCAACACTGGCTCACCCCCGATTTGTAAAACATAGGAGCATCGAAGAGCCATCAAGCATCGATTTGTAAAATATAGAAGCATCTGGTTAAGCCAGGATCCGATTGCTGCTGCTAGGGTTCGGTTGACGCGATCCCGAAATGGAGAACTGAATCATGCGACGGTACCTGGCTCTCTTGTCCTCACTCCTGGTTATGGTCGCTGCTTGTGGAGGCGGTGATACGGACACACCCTCAACCTCCGCCACCACTGCAACCGCCCAAACCCAAGCACCGACTACCGCTGCACCTACCACCGCGTCCACTGCGCCGGAGGCCACAACCGCAGAGTCGGCTGCGACGACCGCGCCGCCGACTTCAACAACGACCGCGCCGCCGACTTCAACAACGTCTACCACCCTTGGCCCAGCGGAAGCTGGGCCCACAGGGACCGTGACCGTCGCGATTCCAACCTTCGGCAATGAACTCCTTGATCCGACCCGGTCCGGAAACCCCGACATGTTGTACTGGGGCAACTCCTTTGATTTCCTCATGGGTATGGATGCGAACGGAAACCCGACGACCGAAACCGGTGCAGCCACGGCTGTCGAATCCTCCCCGGACGCCAAGGTTTGGACGATCACACTCCGCGAGGGCATGACATTCCACGACGGTGTGGAGGTTACCGCTGAGGACGTCGCATTCAGTTTCGACTTGTACGCGGGTGAGGACTCTGCCTGCACCTCCTGTGGAAAGATGCAGAAGAACTTCGATTCTGCCGTTGTCACGGGCAAATACAGCCTCGAAGTGACCTTCAAGGAGCCAAACGCCCTGTTCCTTCGCGACCTGACCAGAGTGAATGACACTCTTGCCATCATCCCGAAGCACCATTGGGAAGCAATGGGGGGTGCCGACGGGTTCAACGCGAATCCTCTCGGAAGCGGACCCTATGTCTTCAGCGATCGCGCCATTGGAGAGTTCGTCGAGTTCAAGGCGAACACCGAATATTGGAACCCTGACCGGGTACCCGGATTCGAGACTCTTCGCATAATCCTCGCTCCTGAAGCGACCAGCCGATTGGCTCTGCTCGAGCGCGGAGACGCCGATCTTGCGTTGATGCACCCGTTTACGGCCCCCGACGTGTTGGCGGCCGGCCTGGAAATTGCCGGACCGAAACGCGTCCAGACATTGAGTCTCGCGTTTGGTATGCCCTGGAAGACCGAGTTCTTTTACAACAACCAAGCTGCCCGCGAAGCTCTGATCAAAGCGGTTGATGTCGCAGCGATCGTATCCGCCATTTACCCTGAGGGGACAGCGACACCAGCCGCCAGCTTCGCAGCGGTTCCGAGCCAGGAAGGGCACGACCCTAGCCTGACGCCATACGTGTACGATCCCGCTGCTGCCGCGCAAGCAATTCAAGATCTGGGGCTAGTCGGCCAAGAGATCACGATGTACCAATACGCGTTCGGCGCAACACCGGAGTTCCCGCAGATACAAGAAGCTGTTGCAGCCTTTTGGAGCATAGCCGGGCTTAGCCCTCAGTTGAGGCCCACAGACTTCGCCACTATCCGTCCGAATTTCCTCGAGGCTCCGTACTTCACCGAGCCCTTCACGCACCTTTGGTTCGTTACAGCTGGCACAACCACAGAGAACGCCCTAAGGATCGGGGTCATCAGCAAGGATATCGGTGGCTTCTACTCGGCTCTCGGCGATCCTGTACTCGACGATATCTACGGTCAATACCGATCTGAAGTTGACCCTGGGAAGAGAGCCGATCTCGCCGGCAGCGCCGTCCATCTGATCTACGACACCTTCGCTGTGCTTCCTATCGCCACTACAGACATGATTTGGGGTAAGGGTCCTCGGATAGCCAGTTGGTCACCAACCAACGGATCTATAGCGGCCGTGAACTTCGAGACCCTCCGGCCGTGACGACCAGTCACTGCTAAGCCGGAGAAGGCGTAGCCTGATGAACGACCTACCCAAGAGATTCGGAATCAAGCTACCGGGTGCCGGAATTCGCAACAATATTGATCTGGCTCAATACGCTGATGACGTTGGTGTGGATTCAGTTTGGATGGCTGAAGGGCGTCTCACCAGTGATGCGATAACTCCGATGGCCGTATATGCGGCGAACACGGAGAATGTCAGGGTCGGATGTGGTGTGCTCCCCATCTGGACTCGCAATCCAGCCCTAATCGCACAGACCTTTGCTACCTTGGACTTCCTAGCGCCGGGGAGGATAATTCTCGGTCTAGGTGTATGGTGGGATCCGATCGCCACGAAGGTTGGCATTGACCGCGGGACCAAACTTATCCGAGCGGCCCGTGAATACGTCGAAGCGATTCGACTTCTGCTTGAACGCAGGGAACCGGTCACGTATGAGGGCGAATATGTACGGTTCGATGATGTGTTCCTCGACCACAGTTCAACTGGTCCACACCATGTTCCGATCTACTTGGCCGCCGTCGGACCGCAGATGCTCAGACTGGCCGGTCGCCTTGCCGACGGTGTGGTCCTGAACAGCAGTCACACTGTTGAAGCCACGCGGAACGAGGTTCAACAGGTACTGGTGGGGGCCGAGGCAGCAGGCCGCAGCCTCGACGACATAGATATCGTGCAGCCATGCACCATTCGCCTTACAAACGACAAGCCGACCGCCATCGCTCAGGACAAGGTCGTCGTCACACAGTTCATCGCGCAGCAACCACACGTTGCGGGACCTACCGGAATCGAACCGGAGTTGGCTGATCGAATCCGAGACGTAGTGGGCGGTTGGCCGGCGAGCCGAAGCGCCATTGTGGAGGCGTCCAAGCTCGTTCCCGACGAGATCATAGAGAATATCGGTTGTTACGGGGACGATGATGACGTGAGAGAGCGGCTGCGCGCATACGAAGATGCAGGGGTAGATTGCCTCTATACCGCAGCCGACAAGGCACTGATTGACTTCCTCGCGCAGGGCTGGTGACCTAAACAGTCACTCCGATGCTCACTATAGATACCCACTGCCATGTCCTCGATACATGGTTTGAACCGGTTGAGGTACTCCTGTTCCAGATGGCGCGAGCCGATGTCGACAAAGCTGTATTGGTTCAGCTATCCACCAACTATGACAACAGCTATCTTGTCGAGTGTTCCGACCGATTCCCGGGGCGGTTTGCCATCGTGGGCGCTGTCGACACTTCTGCACCAGACTGCCTGGAGAAGCTCGAATACTGGGCCGGCCTTGGTGTGATAGGGGTCCGGCTCACGCCGATGCAGAAGTCAGCAGGCAAAGATCCGCTCGCTGTTTGGAAGAAGGCGAACACGTTGGGCATGTTGGTGGACCTGTGGGCTTTGCATGGCCCTGATGCCATGAAGGGATTCGTGTCCGACGAATACACCGGATTGGTAGAACGCTTTCCGCAGATGCCATTCATCATCGAACACCTCGGGTTTATCGCCAATGACCCGGATCCTCCTTATGCTGACTTCAAGCGGATCCTGGCGCTGAATCGATACGCCAATGTCTTTTTGAAATTGCCTGGGATCGGCGAGTTCGTTCCCAGACCGGTCCCTCACCGCAGTCCACCATATGACTTTGACGCTATCCCACCCTTCATCGACATGGCCCTCGATGCTTTCGGGCCGGATCGGGTAATGGTCGGCTCTGACCATCCTCGCTGCTCGGATTGGGAAGGATATTCGAACGTCTTCGGGTACCTGCGGGAGTACCTTGGGCGCTTGCTGAACGCTGATGAGATGGCCGCGGTCTTGGGGGCTACCGCCGAGCGGATCTATTTCGCCAACCACATGGAGTGAAATCGTTGGCGCGTGGTATGACACCTTCACACGAAGAGGGTGTACGGTCGTGAATCGGCGTCGCGGCTACGGCGTGACTAGACCCGAAGGGTCCGCGAACAGTACCCTCTGCCGTGCCTAAATGAGGCGGGCTCGGGTTACGACAGTCGCCTCAAGCGTGGTCGCGCTCGCTGCTGTACCGGTATACCTAACCGGTGCCATGGGCGTTCAGATACGCGCCGAATTCGGGCTCGGTCCTGCTGGATTCGGTATAATGTTGAGCGCGTTCCATGTCAGCGCTGCTTTGGCATCGCCAGCACTGGGCCGAGCTGCCGAAAGACGCCCAGCGATGTCAATGCGATGGGCTGTGATTCTCACTCTTGTATCCCTTGTCGGTGTCGCGCTGGGCGGGAGAAGTCCCGTCCTGTACGCAGGCTTCCTAATCGGAACCGGGCTGGGGTTCGCACTAGCGCAGACTTCTACGAATCTCTTCATCACGCGAACTGTGCCTGCAGGCAACCGGGCCACGGTACTAGGCATCAAGCACGCTGCCATTCCGCTCGCCGCCTTGTTGGCGGGATTAGCGGTGCCGACGGTTGCCGTGACCATCGGCTGGCGCTGGGCCTTCGCCATCGCAGCAGGCGGTGCGACTCTCCTATGGGCACGGCTGCCGAAATCATTCACGGGGTTCAGCAACCCTCCTGCAAAAGATGGCGGAGGCAGTCCCCCGAAGGAACTTATCGTGCTGGTATTGGCAACCATTCTGGCGATGGCCAGCGGGTCTGCCCTTAGCGCCTTCCTGGTCTCTTTCGCTGTCGCAACGGGCATCGGTGCGGCTTCTGCCGGATTCTTACTCGCCGCAGGCGGTGCTTCAGCTATTGCCATGCGAGTCATGTGGGGATGGTTAGCCGATCGCCGGTCAACCCAAGGTTACATTGGCATAGTGTGGCTTCTGACTGTTGGTAGCGTAGGATATTTGCTGCTTAGCACGGAGCAACCAACGCTTGTCCTCGTCGGGGCCATGATCTCGTTCGGGGGGGTTTTGGGTTGGTCCGGGCTTCTAGCTCACGCGGTAGTTGACAGGAATCTGAAAGCTCCCGCTCGTGCCACAGGGGTGACCCAGGTCGGGTTCTATGTCGGCGGCGGTATCGGGCCGCCACTCTTCGGTTTTCTGATCGATCAATTCTCATATCGTTTCGCGTGGGTGACAGCCGCAGGCTTTGTGCTTGTCGCAGCCGGTCTCGCGCTTGCAGTGGAGTTGAGTAGTCGCGCCAAGCAGACCTGACCCAGCTAGGCCGCATCCGCCCTGCGGAGTATCAGAGAAGATCGAGACGTGAACCCGGCTGGACCCGAACAAACACTCTCCGATGAACCTGGGCGGCTCACCTACACAACGACTACCTCAAAGTCGACATAAGAGTTCATGGAACCACTATCCTCAACTCACATTGAGGTAGGTTTTCCATCCTGAATAGGAGGTCTGGTCGGATGAGCCCAGCTATTCCAGAGATGGAACGTTACCGCCAAATCACCCCCGGGTCTCGAGCGCTCTGGGAGCGAGCCGCACGTGTCCTGCCGGGCGGGGACACTCGATCTAGCATCTATTGGCGACCTTATCCAATCTACCCCATGGACTCTGGCGATATCGCCACGTATGCCGAGAGCCTGGGACGCGTAGTGAATCACCTCGGATCAGCACTGTCGAGGGTCGGGACCTGATGGTCGAAACTCTCATCAAGAACGGTAGAGTCTACGACGGTACAGGTTCAGATTGGTTCGGCGCCTCCGTTGCCATTGAGAAGGCCAAGGTGCAACTTATCTCGGGTGACACCTCAAGTCTGAAGGCAAAGCGCGTGATCGATGCTACAGGCAAGATAGTGTGCCCGGGTTTCGTCGATATGCACGCCCACTCAACGATGGTCATCCTCAAGCATCCGGAGCACGAGCCAAAGGTGCGCCAGGGTGTCACCACCGAGTTGATTGGTGTTGATGGCAATTCCTACGCCCCCTTCCTTTCTGCGGAGGACCTTCGTCACTGGGGGATGCTCAACGGGGGCCTAGATGGTCACTTGCCCGAGAACCCGCAATGGCTCACCGTCGACGAGTACCTTTCTCAATACGATCGACGAGTTGCCGTCAACATTGCGTATGTCATAGGGAATGCTCCTCTTCGAATCTCGTCCGTTGGCTGGAATAACCGTCCTCCCTCGGACTCCGAGGCAAAGAAGATGCTGGAATTGCTGCGTTCTGGGATGCGTGACGGCGCATTTGGCATGTCCACCGGGCTCACCTACCCACCAGGCAGCTATGCGACGTCGGATGAGATAGCAGCGCTCTGCGAGGTTGTCCGCGACATGGGAGGTGTGTACGTCACTCACATTCGTTACGGATCTGGCGATGGCTTCATCGATCCCAACCTTGAGGCACTCGACGTCGGGAGAAGAACGGGAGTGCCGGTCCATGTCTCGCACTTCGCCAGCACTTGGAAGCGCAACGGCCAGTTCCGTCCCTTGCTCAGGCTGGTGGAGGAGGCAACTGCCGACGGCGTTGATGTGACATTCGATGCCTACCCGTACGTACACACTGGCAGCCGTGCTCTGGTGATGATCCCCGAATGGACGCATGAGGGTGGGCCGCAAGCCCTTCTCGCGAGGCTCCGCGATCCGAAGGTTCGCAGTCGCATGCGTCAGGAAACTGATCCGCGGGCAGCTCGCTGGCGAGCGGGCGACGGAATCACCCTGGGCGGGTTTCGTAAGCCTCAGAACAAGAAGCTTGAAGGGATGACCATCGGCCAGATTGCGGACGAGCTGGCAAAAGATCCGCTTGATGCCCTATGCGATCTCTTACTCGACGAGAATCTTGGCATCTCAGAGGTAGGTCTGTACGCCAACAACGCCACGAACAACAGGAAAATCCTGGCCCACCCCAGATGCATGGTCGGAAGCGATGCCCTTCTCTTGGGCGACTACCCCAGCCCGCGTTCCTATGGCACGTTTCCGAAGGTGCTCGGTGATCTCGTGCGTGACGAAGGGCTTTTGTCGATGGCGGATGCGATTCGCAAAATTACTTCCCTGCCGGCGCAGCGACTTGGGCTCCAAGATCGAGGGATTCTGCGCAATGGCTTCGCAGCCGATCTGGTCGTATTCGATCCGCTCGAGATTCACTCGCCGGCAACCCTGGAGAGTCCGCGCCAGTTCCCTCTAGGGATTTCGCACGTCATGGTCAATGGTGTCCTCGTGATAGACGATGGGGAGCACACCGGCGCTCTCCCGGGCCGAGTCTTGCGGAACGGATGACCAAGCCCAACGCTCGATGTGTCCAGGGATTCGGATGACGCCACCGTGATCATCAAGGGTGGCCGTGTTGTGACAGAAGTTGGCGTTGTCGACGCAGACATCCTCGTCGTCGATGGGTCCATCGAGTCGATCGGATCTGACTTTTCCGGGGGTCCGGTCGTGGATGCTCGCGGAGCATGGGTGTTACCCGGCGTCGTTGATCCGCATGTTCACACATCGGTGGGTGGTTTCCACACGATTGATCCTCTCGCCGAGGATCTGAAGCAGGCGACCGCTGCGGCTCTCATGGGCGGTGTTACGACGGTCGGAGCCTATGTCAGTCGTGGACCCGAGATGGGATTGATCGACACCGTCAAATATCAAATCCAGTTCGGGACCGAGCATTCTGCGGTCGACTTCGCTATCAACGCTCTGTGTCTTCCGGGAGACCCGCTGACCGAGGTGGTTGATGCAGGCGTCGGGTTGGGTGTAACCACATACAAGGCCTTTCTCGGGTACTACGTGCGTGGCGCCATGTTGGAAGATGACGAACTGGTCGAGTTGATGGTGGCAGTAGCCTCCCACAATGGTCTGCTCCTAATACACCCGGAGAACGGGAGAGCAACCAAGTACTACCACGATATCGAATACGCACGCGACCCGACTGACCCTGAGGGCTTTCTGCGATGCTCGCCGGGAATACTCGAAGCCGAAGGCATGTTCCGTGCAGCCGCGCTGGCCGAACTCACTGGCTGCGATCTGCTGTTTGTTCACCTGTCCGCAGCCGAGACTGTTCGCGTGCTCTCTTGGCTCAAGGATGGTGCGGCTTCAGTACGGGTATGGAGCGAGACGCAGCCGCACTACCTCATATTGACGGAGGACGCCCTTCTCAAGCACGGTTCCCTCGCGAAGATAGGCCCCCCGCTTCGCAGAAGTGAGGATGTGGCTGCAGTCTGGGACGCCGTCGACGCGGGGCACGTTGACTTGCTCTCAAGCGATCACTCACCTCGCACGAAGGCTATGAAGCAAGCTACACCGGCCATATTCGACGCCTCCTACGGTGGCATCACGTCGTCGGAGGCCCTACTTCCGCTAGCGTACGCACTCGGCATTGAGACGGGTCGGTTCGACATATGTAGGTTGGCGGAGCTGACAGCAACGAACGCCGCAAAGGCATATGGTCTCTTCCCTCGAAAAGGTGCCATACGAGTTGGAGCCGACGCCGATTTTGCGATCGTCCCGATTGAGGGGGAACCCCGTGAGATAGGGCCACACACTCTGCACGGTCGCTCGGACTACTCGATTTACACAGGCCTCACATCTAGAGGGTTCCCAAAGTACGTGGTGAGGCGTGGGTACTTGGCAGTATCGGAAGGTGAGGTGTTAGACAACCCGAGCGGCAGATATCTGGCTCGAGGTATGAAGTCGTGATTCTAGCTCCCGCGTCGAGTACTGACAGACTCCGATAATGACAAGAGTTATAGCAAGTCGTGCACTACAAGCGTTGGTTACCCTCCTGGGTGTCAGCGTGGTTGTATTCGCGTTGAGCCAATCGACCGGTAATCCGGTGGATGTCCTGCTACCAGTAGAAGCCACGCCCGAACAGCGGATGCAATTGATCGATGAGTTGGGGTTGGATGAGCCACTCGTCGCTCAGTATCTCGCCTTCTTAGGCAATGTGATCCAGGGCGATTTTGGCAGATCGATACGGACCAAGCAACCTGTTCTTGAACTCGTTGTGGACCGCCTTGGGAACTCGGTCATGCTGGTCAGCGCTTCACTCCTCTTCATGGTCGTATTCAGCCTTCCTCTCGGTGTCCTTGCGGCAGTGAAGCGCGGTACGATCATAGATCGTACCGCAATGGGCCTAGCCGTTCTGGGTCAATCACTTCCGCCCTTTTTCACTGGTATCCTAGCGATCATTCTGTTCTCAGTCAGATGGCAGGTGTTTCCAGCGCAGGGTTCGGGTACCTGGCAGCATCTGTTGCTTCCCGCAGCAACGATGGGCCTATTTACCGGAGCCGGGATCACGCGACTGATGCGCTCGGCCATGCTTGAAGTGCTTGACAGCGAGTACGTCAAGCTTGCTCGTATCAAGGGTGCGAGCGAGATGAGGGTTGTGTGGAGGCACGCCTTCCGAAATGCCTTGATTCCGGTCGTAACGTTTGTGGTACTTATGTACGGTGTTCTCGTAGCTGCTGCGGTCACGACAGAAGTCGTCTTTGCGTGGCCGGGTTTGGGTCGGCTTGCCTTTGAGGCAGTTGTATGGAGGGACTTCCCCGTGCTGCAGGCTGTAGTCATTTTGTGGGCGGCGCTTATTGTCTTTGCTAATCTTCTCGTAGACCTGTCATATGCAGTCATCGATCCGCGGATTCGTCTTAGTGTCTGAGTTCTTTGGCAAGGTACGGATCGGATTGGGCACAGTCTGGCGTAGCTTTCCCATGTTTCCTCTTCTGGTTGTCTTGTTGGCCGTAGCGGCCGCCTTATTGGCGGACTTCATCGCTCCCCACGGACCGGACGAATTGAACTTGGCGCACGCCCGTCAGGGATGGGTCTTTTCAGAAGAAGGTAGCTGGGAGTTTCCTCTGGGGACTGATATCCTAGGCCGCGATATCCTAAGTCGGATTATTAAGGGCGCTCAGGTGTCTATGTCCGTGGCCGCTGGCACTGTCCTACTCGCGGGGTCTATCGGGACGGCCCTCGGTTCTATCGCCGGCTACTTCGGAGGTTGGGTTGATACGGTGATCATGCGACTGGTCGATGGTTGGCTTGCCTTTCCCGCAATCTTGATCGCCCTCGTTTTTGCTGTCACTGTCGGCCCAAGTGTTACGGTTGTCGTGTCAGTAATGGCGCTTATCCTATGGGCACGCTATGCCCGTCTGGTACGAGGGGAAGTTCTTAGCTTGAAGGAGCGCGACTTCATTGCGCTCGCGCGAGTCGCGGGAGGATCACCCCTGCGGATAATGGCTTCACACCTGCTGCCAAACGTGCTCAACAGCGTGATCGTCCTTTCCACCCTGCAGATCGGTTGGGCTATCACGGTCGAAGGCACCTTGAGTTTTCTTGGTGCCGGTGTTCCTCCACCGACGCCAACGTGGGGTGGCATGGTCGCCGAGGGGCGTGACCTGATCCGGTCGGCCTGGTGGATTTCCGTATTCCCTGGAGCTGCGATAGGCCTGGTGGTACTTTCCTTTAACCTGATCGGTGACCGCATTCGAGACCTTCTGGATCCTAAACTCAGAGCGCTTTAGTGGCTCATCGATGCTCCTATGGTTGTGCTTCTATGTCTTGCAAATCGGATTCTGGGGTGGTTGGTGGTGGGTTTTCGAGGGGTCGGCAGAGTTGTCGAGCGAAGTACCGTTTTGAGACAAGCGCCGAGCAAGCCCTGAGAGCCTCGGGGTTTGAAGGTGTGTCAGTTCCGCAACTGGTAGCGGCTATTCCAAGATCTGTTGAGAACTGTAATCGGCGCCTCCAACCGTTATCAGAGTTCTTGAGGATCGCGTCTCAAGAATCGGCAAGGACGCCAGCGCGTTGACAATGTTGAACAACGTCGGGAGGTCCTCCCACGTCGACTTATTAAAAGACACAGACCCTTCCCCGGTCCAGGCTTCTTTGAGATAGGGACTCAGGTCGGGAGGAGGCGTAAACGTGACGTACTCGACATCATGTTCCCCCCAGTCGTGGGTCCGAGGCATGTACTTGTAGAGAAGAGTACCCTGTTGGTCCATGGCTAAGTCGGCCATCTCGTCGTTGCCCAACTTGGTTTGCTCACGAACCGTCATCGACATGAACTGGTGTCCGAGCCAACCCGCGCTACAAAGTATCGTACCGTTCAAATGACGCGGCTCAGGAAGTTCCCCGTAGATCTTCGGGTATCCCAGTTCCTCGCGGCCGGTGATAATCGGGTCGGTTAAGTTCTCCCACAATACCATGAGGAAAGAACCCGAGGTATTAGTCCGTTCACCACGAAAAACAACTGGACAAGTGACCCCAAGCGTGTTGTATCCGCGCCCCGCCAGCCACTCAATGCTAGTGATGTAGCTCGCCGTTACGGTGACGACCGGCTCACCATCGAGTTCAAATCTGGGCGGAAGTAACTTGTTCAACGCTTCAGCCGCAGTACGAAATCTGACCGAATACATCGTCTTGTTGGGACTGCTTGTGTTCGTGTACCGGTTTCCATCTACCCCCTGCCGGGGACCTAAGCTCGGGCCGAAGTGGGTCGGCATCCTGTACATCTGGCCTGGTTCAAAACTGTATGGCACCGGTGTCTCTCCTCAATGCAGAGCGCAGGACTCTCGTGAACGGTCGCCGTCTTCGCCGGGCGAGTTGGTCCTAGACCCGAGAGCCATCAGAACCCGTCGATACGGTATCCAGAGTTCCCGAGGATCAAGGCTTCTTTCGCAAAGACCCTTATGGGATAGGTACCGTATAGTAGCACCCATTGCTCTGAGGACCTTGGTCTGACCGACCCTCAAACTCGGTCGCGACTACGACCAGGCACTCGCCTGAGTCGTCCACCATCCGGGTGAACGCCATACGGCAGGAGTTGCACATGGCGGTCTTCGTCTCCGACGACGGCGGAGGCATCCCAACGGAGAGACTGCCCACCTGTTTCGGAAGTTCTCCCGCATCGACGCCGAGCAGCAGGGGGGCGACGCCTTCGTTCTGGCCCCATTGAGCGAAACCGTCGGATAAGAGCAAAGGCCAAAATCCCGTCGTCTTCCTCGTACGGTTCCTCTCCATGCCCACCGTTTGCTCCCGTGGGAAAGGCCCTCAGAATGAGGTCCGTTTCCGTCGCGGTGTGATCCTGGATTGGCGGAGCGCACACCCGCAGCAGTCAGTTTCGGCATCCCTCACCCTCCAATTCCGTCCCACAGAAAACGAGATGACTAGGAACAGCTTGAAACGTCGAGAAACGGGAGCAGGGCTGGCCCCCTACTGCTCACACGACCGAGCAAAACGGTGATCTACCTGCACTTTTGGTACTTCCTGAAACATCAGGAAACGGTGGGAAACAGGAGAGAGTGGTGCCGGGGCTCCCGAAAGAGATGGGACCGCGGCAGGACGGAGGCCCTACTCTTCCATGTTTATAACTATGTTGTCCGGTCCGCGGGCCAGGAACTGTTCCGACGGTACGTCGTAGGGATTTTCCTCGATGTGCCACATGTGGGCAGGCACGAATAGATAGTCGCCTGGTCCGGCCTCTACCCATTCCTTGAAGTCCTCGCCATAGTGGACGCGGACGTGGCCGGAAATGACGTACGCGGCGGTCTCGGCCTCACCGTGCATGTGGGGCGGACCCTTGTGATTGGGCTCTGAGGTGACGGTGCCGAACCAGATCTTGCTGGCGCCTACCGATGACCCGTCGATTGCGGGACGGCGGACCAGGCCGGGAGTCTGTGCCGTGTCGCTTGGCGGCCGGGTGCCGCGGACCACCTTCGGGACCTTGAGATCAGTCTTCGTTGCCAAGTTTGGCCTCCTCGTACGCCTATGTGCCGCGGCCAACGCGGGGTTACCGTATGTTCGCTTCAATGGTTAGCTTACAGGCACTCGCCGCGCAGGTTGTGAGAATGCGCCGTGAATATGCGGATGGGGGCGACAAGGGGGCGGGTCAAAATGCTTCGTCGGTATTCGCGATCGACCGATTCACAAGTCGTCTCCCCCGAATATAGCCTGCTTGCCAAGTTGCGGCCAGGCGGCAGGCGCGGCGGCCTTTTCGAGCCGCTGTTCTATGGGCAAGCTGTCGTCCCAGTAGTGGGCAATCAGGCGCATGCCGTTGGTCCCGTCCGACTCCTCGGACGCGAGCCACACCGCGGGCCCGTTCATCACTTCCGGCCGCATGAGGATCGCCCGCCCCACCGCGATGTCATCGGGAATGATGTGGGTGTCGGTCTGGCCGCCGGGGACGAGTACGTTGCCGGTTACTCCGGTCCCCTCCAATTCACGGGACATGAGAGCGACGAGCGCCTCGTGGCTTGCCTTGGATGGACCGTAGGGGCACAGGCCCGGCCGGTACATGCTGTCGACGCTGGTCGTGACGCCTATTATCCGACCCCATCCCTGGTCGAGCATGTGGCCCACTGCCGCCCGGGCCATGAAGAACGATCCGCTGGAATTGACAGCGATGATCCTGCTCCATGTCTCGGGAGCGATGTCCCAGAACTTGGGAAGATTGCCGCCGGCGAGGTCCGCAAGGTTGGTCGTTCCAGCGTTGTTGATCAGCACGTGGAGCCCACCGAGCCCGGCTATCGTCTTGCGGACAGCGTCCTCCACGCTTTCGGGGTCTGAGATATCGCAGACCAAGTCCAGGACACATTCGTCCCCACCGGCCGCTCGGACCTCGCCTGCGGACTGCTCCAGCCACTCTTCGTTGATGTCCAGCATCGCGACGCGTGCCCCGGCCTGCACCAGGGCAAACGTCATGGCGCGGCCCATGCCGATGGGGCTGCCGGCGCCGGTAACGATTGCGACTTTTCCGTTTAGCGGTTTGTGTTGCATGTCGACTTTCTCAGTTCGTGTGCGTATTCGAATATTTGACTTGCCGTCAACGATGTTCGAGAAAAGGCGTCCAAAGGGCCACCGACGGAATGAACACTAATCAGTTTACGAGGGTGGGACGGCGGCGTGACCCAGCCCAGTCTCGCATTCTGGACGCGTATGTCTCATCCCTGACTGGCGGGGACGCTGCTCTCGGGCTGGCTGGAGATGATATGCAGTTGACCCGCATACTTCAGGACGATGGGCGCGCCCGATTTCGAGCCCGATGTCACCAGAGAGGAGGTCGCAGCGGCGGCAGGGGGCGACATCTCCTACTTCGCTTCTGGCGACCACAAAGAGGAGGCCATGCAGACCATGGCAAATGGCCTAACGGTCCGTCGGCTGCACGACGAGGGAAAGCTCGGCGGAATCATCGGGATGGGCGGCACCGGCGGTACCTCCATTGCCACGACGGGAATGCGCGTTCTGCCCGTTGATGCGCCCAAGGTGGTGGTTTCCACGGTGGCGGGCGGCGATGTCAGCACCTACGCGGGCACCAGGGACATCGTGTTCGTCCCGTCCATCGTCGACGTCGGCGGGATCAACACCATCAGTCGCGCCATATTCTCCAACGCGGCGGGGCAATCGCCGGCATGATCAAGCTGGACCAGCCGCCGGCAGGCGAGGAGCGTCCCCTGGTTACCGCGTCCATGTTCGGCAACACGACGGAGTGCATCGAAAAGGACCCGCGGAGTGGTGGAAAGCGGCGGTTACGAAGTGCTTGTGTTTCACGCCACCGGGATAGGGGGCAAGACTGCTCGCTCTGCTAATCGCGCACAACCTACGTCAACCCAACAACTTCAACAACGACGAAAACTAACTAGACAGCGAACAGCCACCCACCCCCACTCCGCGCCCGGCCATCCCATCCAATGTCGCCAACGGGCTGACAACCCGAGGCCCAAGTCTCGTCGTTTTCCTTGGATTGTCCCTCTCCACATCCATCGTTTTGCTCCGGTAGGCGAGACTCTCAGAATGAGTCCGTTGCCGTCACTATGTGAACCTGGTTTGGCTGAGCGGACACCCACTGCTGTCATTTTCGGCATTTCTGCCCCCTATTCTGTTCCATGCTGCCCCACAATGAGATGAAACTACCAGAAACAACTTGGGAATTCAGCAACGCCATATGCGGGGGATGTCAGTGCCACTGTGAATGCAAATGGGGCCTCTGACCTGGGCGTTTAGCAATGCGTGAAACCCCACGGAACGAGGTGGAACGGTGTGGGCCCGGCAGGACTCGAACCTGCAACCAACGGACTATGAGACCCCGTCTTTAACCAGGTAGATGGCCAAATTCGCCCATTCGTCCCACAATCCGTCCCACACTTCTCCCGGGATAGGATGAACGGTACGGCAGACCGCCGGGTCCAATCCCCCCGAGCGCGGTGTTCATGGTTGTTCTGCTCCAAACAGGCAATTCGGACTCCGATCTGCACATTACGTATTCTACCGCACTCAGACATTCCGCCTGGCACATTCGTCGCAGACCGCCAAACAGTCACCGTCCTGTCAGGGGAAGGCTGTCACTGCTTTTCTACGGTGTTTCCAGGCGGGTGAGGGTGCAGTGGAGGTGACGTCCGCGGGTTTAGTGTCCCATATAGGCGCATAGTGTCCCATATGGTTCATATTTGCCCAGGTCAACAGGGTATTGGTGTCCTAGGTAGTTCCAGACAGTCTCACGGGGTTGCACCTAATCGCATTGCAATGTTGATAACTATCGAAGTAACCCACACTAGAAATAGTCGGCGGTACCGGACCTTCTCTGGATTGGCGGACAGGGAGAAGCAGGGGTGAAACGACCATGCGTGTTATATGTTGGGGTGTGGCAGTGCCGGTGGGGATGACTCCAAACGACCCTGCCCCATTGTGGTGGCTTAGTTAGTGAGTGTCTCCCCACCGGTTGCCCGCTCGGTGTTGTCGCTTGATAGGAGCGTGACTTGTATCTGCCCCCTGTGGGGGTGTTGTTTCGACGCATGGATGCGCTTCGCCGAGCCTTCTGCCGCTCCCGCAAACCCCCGAAATTGGAGGATTGAACCATGTTCGTTATCGGGATCGACTCGCACAAGGATACCCTTTCTGCCTGTTTGGTAGACCACCTGGGCACCGCCCTGGAGTACCGGACCATCGCTAACACCCCTACTGGTCACCGTCAACTCATAGATTGGGCTCACACCACCAACGCCGCCAGGGTAGCGGTCGAGGGGTCCGGCACGTTCGGCCGCCCAGCCGCGGTCGCCGCTATGGCCGCTGGTCTGGACATCCGGGAGGTTCCACCGCAGCTGACCGCCCAGGTCCGGCGCCGGGGCCGTACCCAGACCAAAACCGACCAGGTCGACGCTTGGGTGATCGCCAGGGTCGCTCTCCGAGACAACACGCTCGCCCCGCCGACGTTTTGGGAGGACACCGAAGACCTCCGTGTGCTGGTCTCATACCGCCGTGAACTGGTAGAAGACCGCACCGCCCAGGCCAACCGGCTCCACGCCGACCTGGGGAAACTCCGACCAGGCTACCACCAGAACATTCCCCGGCTCACCACCCGAAAAGCCCTCGACCAGGCCATGAAACTGTGTTGGCGGGACACCACCCCCCACGGGCGGGTAGCCAAACAACGCATCCGAAGACTGCGACAACTGGACACCGAGATCAAACAACTCACCGCCGAGATCAAAACACTGGTCGACCAATCCGAAACCCGTCTACTAGACATTCACGGGGTGGGTGTACTGGTCGCTGCCACCATCCTTTCGGAGGTGGGCAACCCACACCGCTATGCGACCAAAGACAAGTTCGCCATGGCCAACGGCACCGCACCCATCGAAGCCAGCAGCGGACGAGTAGTACGCCATCGACTCAACCGGGGTGGGAACCGCCAACTAAACCGGGCCATCCACACCGCCGCTTTGACCCAGATCGCCCGCGCAGACAGCGAAGGCCGCCGCTACTACCAGAAACTCATCACCCGAGGAAAGACCCACAGAGACGCCATACGCGTCCTCAAACGCCGAATCTCAGACCGCATCTGGACCCACCTCCAACCACCAAAACCAACCCCGATTTTGACATAGGAGCTCACCAACACTCACAGCATCTTTCGTTAGAACAGTGACCCAACCCGGACGCTATGGCGACGGCCGAGGCGGCCATGGACTTTCTCTGTTGGTCAAACCAACCAAAATCCAGGGGCGACTCTCCAAAACCTGGGCACAACGAAACCAGATCAACGGCAGATACACCAACCTGGGCCTGGGTAGCTACCCAGCAGTCACCCTCGCCGAAGCCCGCCGGCGGGCTCTCCGAAACCGCCAAGCCATCGCAGAAGGCCGCAACCCCCGCCCCCGCAAAGCACCCACCTTTCGCCAGGCCACCGAACAAGTAATCCAGCTTCACGCCGCCAAATGGAAACCTGGCGGCAGGTCCGAAGAACACTGGCGGTCAACCCTCCACACCTACGCCTATCCTCACCTTGGGAAAAAACGGGTGGACCAAATCACCACAGCCAATGTCATGGCCTGCCTCACCCCCATATGGCACACAACACCCGAAACGGCCCGCCGCGTCAAACAACGGATCGCCGCGGTCATGAAATGGTGCATCGCCCAGGGGTTCCGAGAGAACAACCCAGCCGACGACCGTATCACCGCCGCCCTGGGCTCCAACACCCAACGACCCCAACACATGAAAGCCCTCCACCACAGCCAAGTCGCCACGGCAATACGGACTGTCGAAACCACCGACGCTCACTGGGCTACCATCGCCGCTTTCACATTCCTCACCCTCACCGCCACCCGTAGCGGGGAGGTCAGAAACGCCACATGGGACGAGATTAACCTTGCCACAGCAACCTGGACAATCCCCCCAGAACACACCAAAACCGGACAAAACACCGGGTTCCGCTCAGCACCGGGGCACTAAAGGTTCTCTTCACCGCACGCCAAACATCAACCAGCACTGGTTTGATCTTCCCATCCCCCACCGGACGGACAATGAGCAATGCCACTATGAGCAAACTTTGCAAGGAGAACCAGGTGGGTTGTGTGCCACACGGGATGAGAAGCTCGTTTCGAGACTGGTGCGGAGAAACAGGCGTAAACCGGGAAGTCGCCGAACGGGCCCTCGGACACGAAATCCGAAACGCTGTAGAAAAAGCCTACGCCCGAACCGACCTGCTAGAACAACGCCGCCAACTAATGGAACACTGGAACCGCTACCTACACATCTGAAGGGGCAAACCCTTTCCATGGCACCGATTGGGACAAACTGAAACCCGGCGCGATTCAGGCGGGTACATGGAGTAGGTGTTGTTGGCTGTCGGCTAGTTGCGGGGCGCTATCGCTGCGCAGAAGATCAGGCAGTTGTCTCCGTAGAGGTAGAAAATCTGGACCTTCTCTCTGACGAATACGCCTGTGTAGGCAACTTCGCCTATCCCCCCGCAGAGGATGTGTGTGGGCTTCTCCGGTGTCGTTTCCCCTTTGCCTCCCTAGATCCGCCGGGCCATTCCGCCGTTCCTCGACCCGCGGTTCGTCAGCCAGGGCACACTCCTTTCAAATCCCAAACCAGCAACTTCTCGTCTTGCCGGTAGTAGCCGGGGTTGCCCAACTGGATTGTCGGGGAACGCTTGACAGCGAAAAGGCTCTCGCTACCTTCCCCCCGGTGAGATCGGACATCAACCGTCCGTCCACGAGGTGCCCGCCACATGCGTAAGCTCGTTTCGGGATTGGTGTCGTGAAACAGGGATCAGCCGCGAAGTGGCGGAACAGGCCCTCGGTCACGAAATCCTAAAAGCGGTAGAAAAGGCCAACGCCCGAACCGACCTCCTGGAACGACGCCGCGAAATAATGGAACAATGGAGCCGCTACTTAGGCAAATGATATCCCAACCGAGTCACGAAAGAATCTGTTCAATCTCTGGGCTTGGCAGGGAGCAGGCATTCAAACCTCCTTCCCGAGAGACCAACACCACCCCTCACGATCACAGAATAGATGTCCTTAATAACGGGGGAACTCCACCTACAAGTATGAGTGGTTGGTGGTATAGGGTTGTTTGTAGGCCCATCCTCCGAGGAGGGTTTGGTGGAAGCGTTCCACTTTCCCGTTGGTTTGGGGTCGGTAGGGTCGGATCAGTTTGTGAGCGGCGCCGATCTGGGCGAGGGCATCGGCGAAGGGTCGGCTTCGGCGGTAGGCCATGGCGTTGTCGGTCATTACTCGGTCTATGCGATACCCGTAGGTGGCGAACCAGTGGGCGGCGCGGAGCATGAACCCGGCGCAGGTTGGGCCGTCCTGGGAGTCGAGGGCTTCTGAGTAGGCCATTGGGGTGTGGTCATCGACCATGGAGTGCACATACTCATATCCGACCTTTTGACGGGGATTAGCCCGAGACCGGCCCAGGACCCGCCACCCGCCTCCATCAGGTATTTTGCCCAGTTTCTTGATGTCCACGTGGACCAGTTCACCTGGGCAGTCTCGCACATAGCGGATCGGTGTGCCGGTGGTCCGGTCCAAGTCGGAGAGGCGGGACAGTCCCCGGCGGGCGAGCACCCCGTAGATGGTCGACCGCGGTACACCCAGCCGTCCGGCCATCAGATGGGGGCCTTCCTTCTCTGTGATCCGATCCGAAACGATCCGCTTTTCCATCTCAGAAGAGACCCGATTGGGACTGTGGTGAGGCCTGCTGGAGCGATCCTCCAGTCCGGCCTCTCCTTCCTCCCGCCAGCGTCTCATCCACCGATAGGCAGTCTGCCGAGACACTCCCACCGATTCAGCGGCCCGAGCCGCCGGCCAACCCAACTCGAGGATCCGATCCACCAACAACCTACGCCCGAACGGTGTCAACTTTCTACAGTTGGTTCTCACGAGGGCCTCCTTTTGATTCGAGGACTGTTGCTTATCCCACGAATCAAACCAGGAGGCCCTCACTCATCCAAGCATTCTGTCAACCACGTCCATGGGAAGGACAACTAGAAAACCCCCCACCAAAAAGCTCAAATAACCCCCACCCCCGAAAAGCGATTTCCAAATCATAAAAGCATCAATTTGACTGTGAGAATATGGGGGGGTGCCCTTCTTGGAGGTTCTCAGGCTCGGTGCTGGTAGTGATGTCGTGACCCTAAATTTGACTGACCCGGATTGGTGTCTTTCCTATGATCTGTCCGACATTGACCACCAGCGCCGACCTGGCGTACCGCGCTGGCCTAATCAGAAGCCTGTCCACCCCAAAGGGGTGTGACTCATCACAGTCCTGCCGTTCGCGGATCGCGCCTCAGCCGGGGCACAACCCAGTTCGCAAAGAAGAAGGGAGATGTCCTGATGTTGGCCACAACGGTAGAGCATGTGATCGGAATCGATCCTGACCGTGATCGGGTCACCGCGTCAGTAGTTGACACTGCCACCACCGGAGAACAAGCATCCGCAATGTTCGAGACCACCAGGGTGGGATACGACCGGTTGTTGAAATGGGCAGACCAGCACACCCAGACCGCCAGTCGCGTGTGGTCTGTTGAAGGGTCCGGTAGCTATGAAGCAGGCCTGACCAGCCATCTCGCCGCTCGAGGTGAATGGGTAACAGAATTCAACAACCCCAACCCAACAACCGGAGACGGCGCCAAAACCGACGCACTGGACGCTCGCCGGGCCGCCCGCCAGGCGCTGGGCCGCTCCCGGCCTCCCACACCGCGGGCCAGGGGAGAACGAGAAGCCCTACGAGTACTGGAAACTACCCGCCGTGGTGCCATAACAGCTAGAACATCGGCGATCAACGAACTGAAAGCCCTCCTAGTGACCGCGCCCATTGACCTCAGAGACCAACTGCGTGACCTGAGCACTGCTGCCCTGGTCACCAAATGCCACAAGTTCCGACTCAGATCAGCACCGGCCAACGAACACACCGCCACCAAACAGGCGATGCGTTCTGCAGCCCGGAGAATCCACGCACTCACCACCGAAGCAACCGAACTCAAAACAACTATCACCGAACTGGTCCAAACCGTAGCTCCCCAGCTACTCCAACAACCCGGGATCGGCCCTATCACAGCCGCCCAAGTGTTCATTGCCTGGTCTCATCCTCGCCGCTGCCGCAACGAAGCCGCCTTCGCTCGTCTAGTCGGCGTAGCACCACTCGAAGCCTCATCGGGACAACACACCCGTCACCGACTGAACCGACGCGGCGACCGCCAACTCAACCACTCATACTTGTAAGGGCCCCTAGGCCGGGGCAGGTCTGACCCAAACTCAACCTGGCCGTTGTGCCTTTGGCTTGATCTGTCGGCCTGTTTTCCGGCTGGGGGATGTTCACCCGACCCGTGGGCGGATGTGACCTGATAGGAGCTTTGCTTCTCCCTCATTCTGAGTGGTCTGTCCACCCGCCACCGGGTCTGGGTGATTAGCCAGAATTCTATCCAAGGAGGATTGTTCATGTCAGTAGGTCAGCAGGTAGATGTGTGCGGTGGGGTGGACACCCACCGGGATGTTCACATGGCGGCGGTGGTGGACAGCACCGGTCGGGTCCTGGGAACAGCCCCCTTCGTGGCCGACACGGCCGGTTATCAGCAACTGGGCGACTGGTTGGGGTCACACGGTCGAGTGGTCCGGGTCGGTATAGAGGGCACCGGCAGTTACGGCGCCGGTCTGGCCCGTTATCTAACCGAGGCCGGTGTCAGGTGACAGAGGTGAACCGTCCCAACCGGCAGTTGCGCCGCCGGTTGGGCAAGACCGACGCCACCGACGCCCAAGGAGCGGCACGGGCGGTTCTCAACGGACAGGCCACCGCAGTGCCCAAAAGCGGCAACGGTCGAGTGGAAGCAATACGGATGCTTTCGGTGGCCCGCCGTTCGGCGACCAAAGCCCGCACCCAGGCCATAAACCAGCTGCACGCTTTGGTGGTAACCGCCCCCGACCAGGTCAAACACCAGCTAGAGAGACTGCCGGCCAAAGCCCGCGTCAAGGCCTGCGCCGGTTTCCGTTCCCGAACAGCCACCATCACCGTCACCTACGCCAAAAAGGCGCTGCGTTCCCTGGCCCGCCGATATCAGGCGCTCACCGCCGAGATCGAAGAACTCACCACCGACATCAACCATCTCTGCGCCCAGGTCAACCCGGCGCTGTTAGCCGCCTCCAGAGTCGGCGCCGACACCGCCGCTGCCCTGTTGGTCACCGCCGGTGACAACCCCGAACGCATGCAATCGGAAGCGTCCTTCGCAGCATTGTGCGGCGCCAGTCCCGTCCAGGCGTCGTCGGGACGGACCATACGCCACCGGCTCAACCGGGGCGGCAACCGCCAAGCCAACAATGCCCTGTGGCGGATCGCCATCACCCGCATGCGCTACGACCAGACCACCATCGCCTACGCCCAAAAAAGACAAACAGAAGGCAAAAACCGCCGGGAGATCATCCGCTGCCTGAAACGCCACATCGCCCGCCAGATCTACCACCTGCTCACCAATCCACCCGAAACTCCCAACGGCGCCCATCTTCGCTGTCTACGCAAAAACGCGCTAACAACCCTCACCCACGCCGCCACAGCCCTACAAACCTACCCAGTACGCCTCTCACAACTCGAGCGAGGCATCTACCACAACCATCAACTCGCCACCCAATACCACCAATGGCTCACCACCCTCACACCCCACCAAAACTCGATTTGACAACCATAGGAGCATCAAGCCATCCACACCATCGCCATCAGCCGCTCCCGATACTGTCCCAAAACCCGGGCCTACATCGGCAAACGCACCAGCCAAGGCAAAACCACCCGCGAAACCCGCCGCTGTCTCAAACGGTACATCGCCCGACAGCTCTACCGACTCCTCGAAAACCCACCAACCAACCCCCGAAACCACCCCTCCACCGAAACGCCCACCCACCCCCCGAACCCGATTTGGAGATCATAGAAGCATCAATTTGACAAAAATAGGAGCATCGGTGCGATTCAGAGAACCCACCTCACACAGACATGTATACAGGCTCACATTTACGGCATCGGTGCCCTGGTCGCAGCCGAGATCCTTGCCGGAGTGGGAGACCCCACCCGTTACACCACCAAAGCTAAGTTCGCGATGGCCAACGGCACCGCACCCTCGAAGCCAGTTCCGGACCAACTACCATGATTAACAGAAGCGAGTCCAGCGAGCTGGACTCAAGTAAAACACACTCCGGGATACCCGGGGCGTTTCAGCAACAACCAGGAGGCGAAAACATGACATATAACCGTATATCCAGAATGAGGAAATTGTGTTTGCTTGTGGGCGTCTTCGCTCTGATGGCGGCGGCTTGTGGCACAGCCCCGGGCGGCGAGCTGATGATCGCGCTCACGACGCAGCCCAACGCGCTCGACGGTGCGAACGCAGCCGAGCGAAACGCGGGCAACGTGTCCAACCAGATATTCGACCCGCTGGTGTGGATCAACGACGACCTGGAGTTCGAGCCGGCCCTCGCCGAGTCGTGGACAGTGTCCGACGATGGTCTCAGGTACACGTTCAAGCTGCGCGAGGACGTGATGTTCCACAACGGCGAGCCGTTCAACGCGGACGCCGTGGTGTTCTCGTGGGAAGTGCAAAAGCAGCCGGAGAACGCTTACTTCAACTACTACGAACGAGCGGCCGAGGTGAACAAGATCGACGAATACACCGTCGAGCTAGTCGCACAGGAACCCAACGCACTGTTCCTCGGCCTCACCGGCGCCATATGGTTCTTCGTTCCTCCCAAGTACTACTCCGAGGTCGGGCTGACGGGCTTCGGCCAAGAGCCGATCGGCACCGGTCCGTTCATGCTGACCGAGTGGGTCCGGGGCGACCGCATCGTGTTGGACCGGAACCCGAACTACTGGCGCAAGGGCTACCCCAAGCTCGACCGGATCATCTTCCGGCCGATCACCGAGTCCTCCACCAGGGCCGCAGCGATCCAGACGGGCGAAGTCGACATCGTGAGCCGCCTCAGCCCCGACGAAGCCGCATCGCTGGAGGGCGTAGACGGAGTCAACGTCATTGAGTATCCGACCAACCGGGTCTACTACATCGCGTTCAACAACCTCACCTCCGGTGTGGGTCAACCAACCGAAGATCCCAGAGTGCGCCAAGCCCTCAACCATGCGGTCGACGTCGATGGCGTCATCGGCGCTCTGTTCAACGGCAACGGCGTCCGAGCCACCGGGCTGATGACGGCCGCCGACTTCGGTTACAACGATGCGCTCGCGCCCTTCTCCTACGACCCTGATCGGGCGCGGGAGTTGTTGGCCGAAGCCGGGTATCCCGAGGGGTTCGACATCGGATTCGCCTGCCCGTCAGCTGCCTACACCAACTTCGAGCAGGTGTGCGAATCCGTCGCGGCCCAGCTCGGCGAGGTAGGAGTGAACGTGTCGCTCGATATCATGGAGTCCGGGGCGTACTGGGATCTGGAGGCGGACAAGCAGTTGCCGCCGTTGTTCGGTGACAGTTGGTCGAACGCCAATCCCGAGGGCTGGGACCGCCTGCAAGGGGCCATGGGCGGCCAAGCTGCGAGCTACTCAGCATGGTCCGACCCGGTGGTTGACAGCCTCCTCCTTGAGATACTCGCGACCCCCGACGACAACGCTCGTGCGGATCTGTACCGGCAATTGCAGCAGCAGATGTACGACGACCCACCGTTCATCTATCTCTACGTGCCGTTCTCGTTCGAAGCAACGAGTGATCGGGTCGCCAACTACAAGCCGCGTTCGGCCGAGGAGTACTGGCTTTGGGACTTGGAGGTGGCCGGCTGATCGACGCAGGTTACTGAGCTGTCATCCATTGGTGGGGCCGGGGTGTTGCGCCTCGGTCCCACCAATCAAGATGAAAAGGGCCGAGCAGAGGGAGAGAGTCGGTGAAGAGGTACCTAGTCGGGCGCATAGGCCAGGCACTGCTGCTGGTGCTCGGCGTGATGGTGATCGTCTTCTTGATGCTGCGAGTGTCAGGGGACCCGACCAACCTGCTAGTTCCCCGGGAGGCAACCCAGGAGCAAAGAGAGGCGGCACGGCAGGCGTATGGCCTGGACAAGACCGTTGTTGAGCAGTTTGTCGACTTCGTGGCGGACGCGGCCCGCCTCGACTTCGGTAGTTCGCTTCGCTACAAGGTCCCGGTACGAGAAGTGGTCTTCGACCGGATGCCGGCGACGATCGAGCTCGGCCTCGCGGCGATGGCCTTAGCGGTAGCGGTCGGAGTACCGCTCGGCATCCTCGCGGGTGTCAAGGCGGGCGGCCGCTGGGATAGTGCGGCGCGCGGTCTCGGTCTGCTGGGCCAGACGATTCCGAATTTCTGGCTGGCGTTGGTCTTCATCGTGGTGTTCGCCGTTCAGCTCAGGTGGCTGCCGTCGTTCGGGCGCGGCACGATATCGATGTGGTTTTTCACCATACCTAACAAGTCGATCATCTTGCCGGCGGTCGCGCTCGGCTTGTTTCCGATGGCTCAGCTTCTGCGGTTCACGAGATCGTCAGTGCTCGAGATCGTCAACGAGGAGTACGTCCGCATCGCTCGCAGCAAAGGCCTCCGAGCGCTGGTCATCTACAGACGCTACATCCTGCGCAACGCTCTCATCCCGCTCATCAGCGTAATGAGCCTGCAGATCGGGGCGCTGCTGGGTGGATCGCTGTATATCGAAGCTGTTTTTGCTTGGCCGGGAGCGGGAGGGTTGTTGGCCGAGGCGGTAAGCAACCGCGACTTCCAGCTTGTGCAGGGAATAGCTTTCTTCGGCGCGCTCCTCGTCATATTCTTCTCACTTCTTGCTGACGTGCTGTACACAGTCGCCGACCCGCGAATCAGAGTGGGCAAGCTGGGACAGACGGGGAACCGTCGGCGCAAACGAACTGCGGACGATGCGTCGGCGACGATGCCGAAGCCATACGGAGAGGGGATCACATGACTGATCACAGCGCTCGGGCAGGCGCTGATTCTGCTGCCGGCGAGATCGAAACCGGCCATCAAGTCGATATTGAGAAGGACCTGCGAATCCGGGCCCGGATTCGTGATGCCCTGAGGCTGCTTCGCCAGTCCAAGGGCGGCACGTTCGGGGCCTTCGTCTTCATCATGTTGCTCATCGTTGCGGTGTTCGCTCCGTGGATCGCCCCCCATGATCCTCTCCAACAGACTCTGAGTGACGCCAATACCCCGCCGTTCTGGACCTATGATGGCTCCACCGACTACCTGGTCGGCACGGACACACTCGGACGTGACATTCTCAGCCGCATCATCTTCGGAACCCGCGTCTCGCTTGGTGTGGCTCTCGGTGGCGTTGGAATCGCCATCACGCTGGGGATGGCGATCGGTCTTATCGCCGGGTACCGAGGCGGCAAGATCGACGCCGCCATCGTCGGCTTCATCAACCTGATCCTGTCGCTGCCCTACCTGTTGTTCGTGGTTTTCTTCGCCGCCGTCGTCGGGCGAAGCCTGATCAACGTGATCCTCATCTTCGGTTTCACTTCGATTCCGGTGTTCGCCCGAGTGACGCGGGGTGAGGTCTTGAAGCTCCGGGAGAGCATGTTCATCGAGGCAGCGAGGAACGTCGGCGTACCGGAGGGCCAGATCCTGTGGCTGCACCTGCTGCCCAACCTTGTCGGCCCGCTGGCCACGCTGGCCACGTTCGAGATGTCGGCCATGATCCTCTATGAGGCCGGCCTCGGATTCCTCGGTCTGTCCGTACCGCCCAGCACGCCGAGCTGGGGCAACATGATCAACGCCGGTCGAGGCGTGCTCGCGATCCGTCCGTGGATATCGCTCGCACCGGGCTTCGCCATTCTGCTTGCCGGGCTCGGGCTCAACATGTTCGGCGATTGGTTGCGCGACGCGCTCGACCCCCGATCTCGACGAGTGAAACAGTGAACACAACGAAACTTCTCGACGTGAAGAACCTTGAGGTCCGGTTCGACATCCCGGAAGGAACCGTGCATGCGGTCAACGGAGTGACGCTCTCCGTCGCCAAGGGTGAGACGCTGGCCATCGTGGGCGAAAGCGGAAGCGGGAAGTCTGTCACGATGCTCGCCCTGCTGCGGCTGCTCGCCGAGCCACCGGCACGGATATCCAACGGCACCGCGACGTTCGAAACCGCGGACGGAACGATCAGCCTCCTTGAGGAGTCCCAGCGCCGGCTGCGACGGGTTCGAGGGGCCGAGATCGGGTTCGTTTCCCAGGATCCCATGAGCTCCCTCAATCCAACAGTGCGAATCTCCACCCAGCTCATCGACGTGATCCGCACCCATCTCGGTCTATCGAGGCGGCAGGCTCGCAAGCGCGCCATCGAACTGCTGGAGAGGGTCGGGATACCCGACGCCGTGGGACGCGCCGACGCCTACCCTCACGAGTTCTCCGGAGGCATGCGACAGCGCGTCATGATCGCTGTCGCAGTGGCCTGCGACCCCCAGCTGGTGATTGCCGATGAGCCGACGACGGCGCTCGACGTGACGATACAGGCCCAAATCGTGGAGCTTATGCACGACTTGCGCGACGAGCTCGGGCTGGCCCTGATCTGGATCACGCACGACCTCGGCGTTGTCGCTGGTCTGGCCGACCGAGTAGCAGTCATGTACGCCGGCCAGCTCGTAGAGATCTCCGATGTGGCCAGCCTATACCAGCGGCCGCTGCACCCGTACACAATCGGGCTCCTAGACGCTCTGCCCAAGAAGGCCAACCGGGCCGACCGGTTGATCAGCATCCCCGGTATGCCGCCCGATCTCATCGACGAGCCAACCCATTGCCCGTTCGCGGCTCGCTGCCCCCATGTGTTCGACCGCTGCATAAGCGAGGTGCCGCCGCTGTTCGAGCCGACCCGCGGCCGACACGTCGCGTGTTTCTACGACGTCGAGGCGGGAGCGCCCCGACATGACTGAGCTCGCTTCCACTGAGCCGGTCGAGCCCGTCGCCAGGTCGGAGCCGGTGGCCGCGGCCAGCAGTCCTGCTGAGCCGGTGCTCCGGGTCGTGAACATGACGAAGTACTTCCCGGGCAAGTCGATCGACATGCCGATCAAGGCGGTCGATGGTGTGAGCTTCGAGCTCTTCGCGGGCGAGACGCTCGGGCTGGTCGGCGAGAGCGGGTGCGGCAAGTCCACGACCGGGCGGGCTGTCCTGCAGCTCCATCGCCCTTCTTCCGGCCAGGTCTGGCTGGGCGACATCGAGCTCACGACCCTCGGCGAGAAGGAGCTGCGCAAGCTCCGACCGCGTATGCAGATGATCTTCCAAGACTCGTACGCGTCGCTGAATCCCCGTCACACCGTAGGCCGCATCATCGGCGAGCCGATGAGGGTCCACACCGAGATGGCACCGCAACAGATCCTCGACCGGGTGCTCGAGCTTCTCGACCTGGTGGGCCTCCGGGCCGCTCACCGCACCCGCTACCCCCACGAGTTCTCCGGGGGTCAGCGCCAGCGCATCAACATCGCCCGGGCGCTCGCCCTCAGCCCCGACCTGATCGTCTGCGACGAGCCCATCTCTGCGCTCGATGTGTCGATCCAAGCGCAGGCGATCAACCTCCTGGCCGATCTTCAGGACGAGTTCGGAATCGCCTACCTGTTCGTGGCCCACGACCTCTCGATGGTGGAGCACATCTCCGACCGAGTGGCGGTGATGTATCTCGGACACATCGTCGAGCTCGCCGAGACTGAGTCTCTGTTCGAGGCGACGCTCCACCCGTACACGCAGGCCTTGTTGTCGGCGGTTCCCGTTCCAGATCCGATGATCGAGTCCGGCCGGACCCGCATCCCTCTCGTCGGAGAGGTTCCGAGTCCCGCGGCGCCACCGCCCGGGTGCGTGTTCTCGACGCGCTGCCCGTTGGTTGTCGACCGCTGCCGTGCTGAGGTGCCCGAGCTCCGTGAGATCATCCCCAACCATTGGGCTGCGTGCCATCTAGCCGATCGGGAAGGCTCGTCGATAGTCGGTAAGCCCCGTCGTCCGATCAGCGAGGAGGGGGGCGCGACAGTGAGTTCAGCGCGTCGTCCCCAGCAATGGGCCATCAACTAGCCGACGCGGCCCTGCCGGCTCCTCCGAGGGCGCTCTGATGAAGTTCGTGTCATACAACATCCGCTACTCACAGGGAAAGGACGGCCGCTTCGACCTCGGGAGAATCGCCAACGCGGTCCGTGGCGCCGACGTGATCGCACTGCAGGAAGTCGTGCGCAACGTCGACGCGGTTCCTGACAAAGATCAACCAGCCCAGCTGGGCGAGTTGCTCACTCAGCATCACTGGGTGTACGGAGCCAACGTCGATCTCGACGCGAGCCCGAGAACTGCCAGTGGGCCAATCGAGCATCGTCGACTTCAGTTCGGCAACGTGGTCCTTTCCCGCTGGCCGATCCTGTCGCGCCGGAATCTGCTGTTGCCGAGAGTCAGGGTCATCAATGCCCACGGATATCAACTCGGCGCGCTTGAAGCAGTCATCGACGCCCCGTCTGGGCCTCTTCGGTGCTACTCGCTCCATCTCGATGCGGTCAACCCCCGGCTACGGCGAACCGCGATCGAGTACCTGCTGCCGCTTCTGTTTCGAGTTCCCTTTGACGGAGTGTCGGTCACCGGCATCGAATGGCTGGGTATCGCCGAGAGCCCAGCGCCCGCTGAGTTCGTGGCGATGGGCGACTTCAACCTGACTCCAACGTCGGCCGAGTACCCGCTCATCGTCGGCGAGGCTGACTACTACTACGGCCGTACTCTCGCAGGTGACCGGCTGGTGGACACGTGGACCGCGGCCGGCAACCCTGTCGAGGAGGGAATCACCTGGTACGACGAGAGCCAGGGGTTCGAGGTCGGCTTGAAGCTCGACTACGGATTCGTGACCCCTGGCCTGGCGTCGTTGGTCAAGTCGGCGTGGATCGACGATGACGCGGCCGGATCGGACCACCAGCCGACGTGGTTCGAGCTCGGCTAGGGCCTGTTGACACTGTTGTAATTACGTTGGTAGAATTATGAACCGTACCGATGCTCCTATGGTTGTCAAATCGAGAGCACCCCCTACATACTCACAGGCGTGTTTGGAGCCCATATGGCACACCAAACCGGAAACCGCCCGGCATCTGTTCTACTACATCCGAGCAGTCATCGGACAGGCGGTCGCCAAGAACTATCGTGACAGCGACCCAACCCCACTGGTCTCCGTCGCCCTCGGACCGGCCAAGGTCAAGCACTACCCATCGGTGGGCCACAGTCAGGTACCCGAGGTTCTCCGGGTCATAGCTTCAACAAAAGCTCATTGGGCGACCATCGCCCTTTTCAAGTTCCAGACTCTGACCGCCACCAGACCCGGTGAGGCCCGGGGGGCTCGGTGGGAAGAAATCGATTACGCCACCGCAACCTGGACCATCCCAGCCGATCGAATGAAGTCCGGGACACCCCACCAGGTTCCGCTCAGCCAAGCAGCCCTCGCCATATTGGATCAAGCCCGAGAGCAAACCGGCGGTAACGGACCGGTGTTCCCCTCCCGCAGCGGACGGCACCTCTCCGACGGCACCCTCTCAAAACTGTGCAAAGAGAACAATGTGGGCTGCACCCCTCACGGTATGCGATCCTCGTTTCGTGACTGGTGCGCCAAGACCGGGGTGCCCACCCACGTCGCCGACCTGGTATTGGAACACACCCCCACAAGTGTCGATGCCATCAGTGTCCCGACATGGGCACAACAAACCGACACACATTTATGGGCGTACACCCCCAGAAGAGCCGGAGCCGCCCGTGCCCGGTTCCACATGCTAGAAGCAAGACGTCTAGTCATGGAAGCATGGGCTGTGTACCTGACCAGAACCACAAAACCCAACTAACCATGTAAACACCCAGACAAAGCGATCCATGGACCGTGCCCAGAGAAGCAAGAACACCATATTCGCATGGTGAGCCCGTGGGCGAAACCTGCTGGCGACATGTAACCGGTCAAGGACATACACGCTCGGGAAGGGCAAAGCTGGAAAGCGGCACGGTATAGGCGGGAACCATTGGCAACTACTGTGCGCACCCTGTGACACCCCGGACCAGTCGTCAACCAGAACCCATGCCAAACTAATCCTGAGGCGGAAACCACCGGATAGACATCACCCCGGGCACCATTGACCAGACCGCGCGCCAAGCCACGGGTCACACTCCCCTCGAACCGGAAACGGGTCTCCAAGTGTCGCTTCCCGCAGTTGTCTGCACACTAGCCGCCGCTGGGTACAACAACACTGTCAGACGGCCGCCGACCTCCACGTGGCGGAACTCCCTCCGGCGCCGGGCATGAACCCGCCAACACCACACCCACAACCCGGGCACTTGGACAGCTCCTTGACAGCACCACCCCACCACCAACCCCGTGAAAGTGTCGACCACCATACCGGTCACACGAACACCCCGCAACTGCAACCCGCATAACATCAGCACTCATTGAGGCATCCTCGGATAGGCGATGCACACAGCCCACCCATTCCACTCAGCCAATCCTCAACCCTCAACCAAGGACCTCGACCCCCACTCCCAGAAATCAGCGCAACCTCACCAAGAACCATGGCAAGACCGAAAAGAATAGCTGACACGTCCATAAGAACCGTCCTACCACCCGGCCGATACTCAGACGGTCCGGGCGGTAACGGTTTGAGCCTCCTAGTCAAAGAAACCAAAACCCCGGGCCTGCTATCAAAAACGTGGAGCGTCCGCCTCCGTATCAACGGCAAATACACCAACCGCGGGCTGGGCAGCTACGCCAAAGTCACACTGGCCGAAGCCCGCCGAAAGGCACTCGCCTACCAACAGGCCGTCCAAGAAGACCGCGACCCAGCAGCCGCGGGACCGCCCATCTTTCGGAAAGTAGTCGCCGACTACATCGAGTATCGCTCCCCCTTCTGGCGGGAGGGAAGCCGAAGTCGCCAGGACTGGGAAAACAGCTTCGAAAACCATGTGTTTCCCCACATTGGGAACAAGCCGATCGACAATATCACCCACCAAGACCTATTCGAAGTCTTTGCCAGCATATGGGTGTCCAAACATCCAACAGCTCAAGACCTAGTGAACCGGATCAGCGCCGTCATGAAATGGGCGATAGGAAACGGCTTCATCGATTCCGACCCGACCCCTAAAACCGTCAGTTACCTACCAAAGATCAAACACAGTACGAAACACCACAAAGCCCTTCCCCACGGCCAGGTCGGGGACGCTATCAGAATCGTTGAAGCCTCCGGGGCCTACCCGAGAGCTGTCAACGCCCTGAAGTTCCTCACCCTGACAGCAGCCCGCAGCGGCGAGGTCCGAAAAGCCACATGGGACCAAATCGACCTACTAAAGGCTGTTTGGACCATACCGGACCACAACACCAAGGGTGACCAATCGCATCTGGTGCCGCTCAGCAAGCAAGCCAAGCAGGTCCTCAAGGAAACCGCCCAACTCACAAAAGAACTCACAGGAAACCTCACAGGACTGGTGTTCCCCTCGCCCAGAGAAAAGGTCATGCACTCCGGCAGCCTCCTCAAACTGCTCCGGGACAACGGAATAGACGCCACTGTACATGGGATGCGATCATCCTTCATGGACTGGGCCGCCGACCACAAGGTGAGATTCGCAGTGGCAGATTACGCCCTGGCTCACGGAGTAGACGACGCATACCTCCGGACCAGCCTATTCAATGACAGGATTCCCGTCATGCAACAGTGGGGTGACTACTTAGCAATCTGACACCGGTACAACCCCCACACCAATCCGCCGCCCGTTCGGAAGCACCTCCAACGTGCAAATCCACCCCGGTCCAGACTCCTAAAGTAGAATCCATCTAGCAATTTCTTACAAACCCAACCCGCTGGCCGTTCTCCGCGAGCGCAGAACAAACCATCCGCTACAACCAGACCAACCAAGCAAGAAAAAATACCTACAGTGATAACCCCAAGACACCAAGCCTCTGACCTGGGGAAACATCTCAAATCCGGTGGAGGTGACGGCCGCTCGTGGTTCTCGGTTGATACCCCAGAGTCCCTTTCCGAAGGTCTCCGCCGCTACAGCGCCCCTTAAGGCTGGAAAAGGGCGCCGGCTACACCGCCCAAAGGTTCCCATTCGGTTACAACCTTGGGCAATCCCAAACAAAGACGAGGAGATACAAGATATGAAAGGGATGGACATGGGCCGGGAACTGGGGTCCCGCCTCTTTAGCCTCTGAATCGACCAGGCTAGGGGTCCAGGGGTTCCTGACGGATTTTGCCAGGATCGAGTTCCGCGCCTTTCAGGGCAAACCACAGGACGGGAGCAACGGCCGCCGCCGAGAGAGCGGAAGCCAGATAGGTGTATCTGATCCCGACCCATGAAGCCACCAATCCTCCCACAACGGCGCCGACTGGTACCGCTCCATGGACAACGAACAGAAAGCACGCCAGCACACGTCCAAGAATTCGGTTAGGCACCGCCGCCTGCCGATAGGAGATGGACACAACATCCACCTGAGCTGATGAAAACCCGGTCAGAGCCAATCCCAGCCCACCGATCGGGGGAAGTGTCGTCAGCGCCACCAGTGACAATCCGATAGCTGCGCCAAGCAATGCAACAACGCAGATTCTCGCTCGTGCATACTTGGCGGCGACAGAGGGTGCGATGAGGTATCCGAGGAAGTATCCGAGAGCATACGCGCTAAGCATGAGCCCGAAGCCCAAACCCGCCAGTTTGTAGCGGTCCTGGGCAATCAACACGAAGACCGACAAGCCGGCCGCAGTTGCGAAGTGAAGGGCCCCGCTACCGACGACGAATGCGCGCAACACAGAATCCCGCCACACCCACCGGAAACCTTCGACTGTCTCAGTCAGCAACCCGGCGAAGGGACGTTCCCACCCTGTCGGTGGCGAACCTCTGGGAAGCCCCAGCATGACCAGTGCAGTCACCAAGAAGCTCACTGCGTCTATTCCAAGGGGCACCCAAGCTGTGAAAGCAAAGAGCCACCCGGCGAGCGGCGGCCCAACGAACCGTTGAGCCAAGGTCTGGGCGCCAAACAGCCGGCTGTTGGCGGCGTCCAGCTGGGCGGGCGCCACCAGACCAGGCACCAACGCAAGACCGGCAGGATCGAAGAAGGTCTCACCTATCCCGATGACAACTAGCAGCGCATAGAAAGCGACGATCGAATTGCCGCCCATCAGCACATATACAGTGGCGGCCCCCATGACTGCCGCGCGGCCCGCTTCAGCCATAACCATCACTGTCCGCCGTTCAAACCGATCCACGATGGCTCCTGAGAGGGGTCCGATCAGCAGCCAGGGAATCCCTGCGGCCACCATGAGCCCACTTATCGCCAGCGGGTTCCGGGTGCTTTTCGCCGCCAGCAACGGGAGAGCCCCGATCAGAACCCCGTTGCCAACATTGGAGATCGTGTAGGCGGAGAGGAGCCGGTTGTAGGAGGGGCCCAACCGCCTCATCGCAAAACCGAGTTGCGCTGAACGCTACTGCGATTGACCCTACGCCCGCCGCCAAGCACCCCAGCGGCTATCGCAACCAACACGCCGCCTCGTGTTCAAGGGTCTTGACTTCCAGGGGAGGCGCCGCATCACGGCAGCGCGCCTCGGCCAGAGGACATCGCGGGTGGAAACGGCAACCTGTGGGGGGGTGTATCGGGTCCGGTGGCTCTCCCGGGATCACTGTCACCGCCCGACCCCGCTCGATCCTCGGATCCGGGATGGGAACAGAAGAAAGAAGAGCTTCGGTATAGGGATGGATCGGGGTCCGATAGATCCTCTCACCGTTCGCCACTTCGACAAGCTTGCCCGCGTACATTATTCCGATGCGGTGGGAGATGTGACGGACAACGGCCAGGTCGTGCGAGATCAAGATGTAGGTCAGATTCAGGCGCTTTTGAAGATCGTGCAGCAAGTTGACGACCTGAGCCTGAATAGATACGTCCAACGCCGACACCGGCTCATCGGCGATTATCAGATCGGGATTGAGAGCCAGGGCCCGGGCGATGGCGACTCTTTGACGTTGTCCGCCACTGAACGCATGCGGGTATTTGTGCATGTCGTCTGGGTTCATCCCTGTCAACTCCAGCAGTTCAACCACTCGTTCGGTGGCTCGCTTGGCACTCTTGACCCGGCGGTGCACCACCAGCGGTTCGGCGATGAGTTCTCGGACTTTCATGCGGGGATTCAGGCTGCCGTACGGGTTCTGAGGGATCAGTTGCATGTTCTGGCGAATGGATCGCAGTTCCCGCCCCTGCAAACCTGTAATGTCGCGCCCAGCGAAGCTGATGCGGCCGGAAATAACGGGCACTTTCCCGAGAATGGCGCGCCCGGTAGTGGTCTTGCCCGAACCCGACTCCCCCACGAGCCCGAAGGTCTCACCGCGCTGGATGGAGAAACTGATGTCGTCAACTGCCTTGAGATGTGTGCGGCGTTGACCCCAGAATCCCTGGCGACCGACGTCGTATGTGACCGTGAGGCCATGAACTTCGAGCAGTGGGCTAGCCATGCCCGATCTTCCTGCGGTCGGGTGTCAGATCTCTTCGATAATTCAAAGGATGCCAGCAGGCGAACCCCCGGCCCTCCGAAGACGGCTCCAGAACCGGAGGCACGGTCTCACAATGGGTCGTTGAGTGGGGACAGCGAGGAGCGAAGCTGCAACCGGCGCTGACATGGCGAAGATCTGGAGGCTGGCCGTCAATTACCATGAGACGTTCGGCCTTGACATCGAGGCGAGGGGTTGCGCCCAGGAGAGCAGCGGTGTACGGATGATGGGGGCTATGAAACAACTCATCGGCCGTCCCCGACTCGACGATCTTGCCGGCGTACAGTACTTTGAGAAAGTCACAAGCCCCGGCCACTACCCCCAGGTCGTGGGTGATCAGCAGCAACGCCAGGTTCAGGTCTCTCTGGAGAGAGGAGATCAGTGCGAGGATCTCCGCCTGGGTGGTCACATCGAGAGCCGTGGTCGGCTCGTCAGCGACCAGCATCAGGGGACCACATGACAGCGCTGTGGCAATGACCACTCGCTGCTGCATGCCGCCGGATAACTCGAACGGATATTGACCGAGGCGGCGCCCGGGGTCAGGAATCCCAACCTTCTCCAACAAGTCCCCTGCTCTCGTTAGGGCTTCCCTCCTGCCGAGATGGAGATGTCGCGTCATGACCTCGGCCATCTGCGTACCAATCGTGAGGATCGGGTTCATCGACGCCATAGGATCTTGGGACACCATACTGATCTCCCGGCCGCGAATCCGCCGAGCGATCCTCTTGTCCCGCAGTGATTGACCCTTCCACAGTACCTCGCCGCCGACAATCCTGCCCGGCAACTCAATCAGCCCGAGGGCCGCCCGAGCAATGGTGCTCTTGCCGGACCCCGACTCGCCGACGATCCCCAACGATTCGCCGGCATCTACCGCGAAGGAGACCTCTCGGACAGCCTGGACCGTTCCTCCCCGAGCCGGGAACACCACCTCGAGATTGCGAATCTCAAGGAGATGGTGGCGGCTCATCCCGACCAGCCAACCGGGGCGTCGGCCGCCGCTGCGAACCGCTTGGCGCTTTCGGTGGGATCGGTCGCCACCCTGAGCCAACTGGCCAGAAGATTGATACTCAACACCGCCACCGCGATGGCGACTCCGGGAAAGATTATCAACCAGGGGGCGGAAAAGACATACTGTCGACCGATCGCCACCTCCAGACCCCACGAAGTCTGTGGTGGCTGGATTCCCAGCCCGAGGAAAGAGAGGGCGGCCTCGGAGAGAATCACATGGGCCGACTCGAGTACTGCCAAGGTCAGCAGCGGCGCCGTGAGGTTGGGAGCGATATGGCGGATCATTATGCGAACCGGTGAGGCGCCGATCAGCTCTGCCGCCTCCACGTATTCGGCCTCTCGCGCCGACAGGACGAGTCCCCGGGTCATTCGGGCGAATACCATCCAGATCCGCAGTGACAGCACGATGGCAAGAGTCCAGAAACTTGGCCCCACCACCGCCAGAATGGTCAGGGCCAAAAGGAGGCCGGGAAAAGAGAACAGCGTGTCGACAATGCGCATGATGACCGAGTCTGTCCGTCCGCCCCGGTAACCGGCCAGCAGGCCGACCGCAATCCCGACGACGCCCGCCAGGGTCACGGCTACCAAGGGGATGGTGAGGGATATCCTGGCGCCGTGGATGAGGCGGGAGAACACGTCCCGGCCAAGTTGATCCGTGCCGAGGACGTGTTCGAGAGAGCCGCCCTCCGCGTAGAAGGGCGGAAGCAACCGGGCGCCCAGATCCTGTTTATTGGGGTCCAACGGGGCAATCATCGGAGCGAAGAGAGCGGCTGCGACCAACAGCGCCAGAACGAGGATGCCGAACAGGGCGGTGGGATCCCGGAGAATCCCTATGAGCCAACCGGCCAATCGGGGGCGGTCGGCACCGCTACCAGGGGGAGGGACGGAACTCAGGGTGCTCAATCGAACTTCACTCGCGGATCGAGCAACGTATAGGTGACGTCAACGATGATGTTGATCGTGACCACCATGATCGCGATGACGAAAACCACCGCTTGCAGGAGGATGATGTCATGGCGCTCGATTGCCTGCATTGCGGTAAAACCGATCCCCGGCCAAGCGTATACCGTCTCCACCACCACCGCTCCCCCGGCCAGCGCGCCAATCAACTCCCAGCCGGCGATGGTGATGGTGGCGATACCGGCGCCCTTGAAAGCATGAGCCATCACGATGCGGGCCCGAGATACTCCTCGGGCAACCGCGTCCTTGACGTGCTGAGCGTTCAATTCATCGATCATCGAAGATCTCGTGACCAAGGCGATGCGTCCCACGATCGGTAAGGCGAGCACGACCGCCGGAAGCACCAGGTACTCGATTCCACCCGAACCGGACGTTGGGAACCAACCGAGCCCCACACTGAAGAAGACGATAAAGACCAACCCGATCCAGAACTGTGGGAGCGAGACTCCGAGCAAGCCGAGAGTAACGGCAGCTCGATCCACCCATCCCCAGGGCCGCATCCCGGACACGACTCCGATTAGAACACCAAAAAGAACCCCCAGACCAAAGCCGGCTGCAACCAAAACGATGGTGGGGAGCAGCCGTTCCATTACGATGTCGATCGCCGGGCGGCGTTGCCAGAGGGAGTCGCCGAGGTCAAGCTGGACGGCATCCACCATGTAATGGCCCAGTTGAACCAGGATCGGTCTATCCAAACCGAGTTGTGCTTCGAGAATTGAGCGATTCTCCTCCGTGGCCTCCAGCGGCAGCATCACCGCCACCGGATCCCCGATGAGGCGTGTCACCACAAACACGACCACCATCACCGAAACCACGACGAGCACCGCTTGGGACAGGCGCTTTAGCAAGTACCGGCCCATTGCTTCTCCCGTCTAGTTTGCTTCAACACCGGGCGCGCCACCCGATCCGATGGTACGCCCGGTGTTGAATGGGTCGTGGTCCTACGAAGACACTCCTATGTCAACCAGATGGATCAAACCGTCAGCGCGGGCAGACCACTCGATCCGGTCTGTCCCGGCGACGACATTGGGAATGCTGACGAGCCAGACGTACCATACCCCGTCGTGTCCCGCCTGACCGACGGCTTGGTACAGCTGCAGCCGTTCGGCCTGGTCGATTTCCGTTCTTGCTCCGACAATCCAATCATCAGCTTCTGACGGGTCCATGGAACCGCAGCAACCCTGAGAGTGGTAGTAGGCGGACAGAGTCCGGTCACCGTCGAACAGGATATTGTCATGCGGCACGAAGATGGCGTCGGGACGATTCTCGCGATCGATGAGTCGGTCAATGTACTCCGAGAACTCGGGTATGAATATCTCGGCATTCACACCCACCTCAGCCCAGAATGCGGCAACCGCTTCCGTGGTCTCGCGGTCGAGCAGCGAATTGCCCACTAGGGAGACGAGTTGGATTTCCAGCCCTGTGGCGCCGGCTTCCTCAAGCAACGCACGGGCGCGGTCGGGGTCGTAGGGATACGGATCGAGGTCGGGATTGAATCCGAACCAGTTGGGATTCAGCATCTGACCTTGCAGGACTTCGGCGATCCCCGAGAACAGCCCCTCGGCGATTGCCTCCTTGTCCACCGCATAGTTGAGAGCCTGCCGGACGCGCACGTCCTCGACGGGACTGCCGGCGCGGGCGTTTAGTGACACGATGAACTGCTTTAGCCCGGTGGGAGTCCTCCAGGATTGATCCACCCTGCCAGCGTCTTCAGGAAGCAAGTCGACCATGAGATCGATCTCATCGTTTAAGAGGCCGGCTAGACGCGTCCCGTATTCCTCAATGAAGGTGTACCGCGCACTCGTAACGGACGAAACACCACCCCGGTAGTCGGGATTCGCATCCAATTCGACGGCAATGCCGCGGTCCCAGGAAACGAACCTGTACGGACCTGAACCCACCGGATTCTCGCCAAAGTCCGCGCGTTGAGACGCTTGCGGCGGAACCAGGTACAGCAAGGTCAGCCTGGTCGGGATCAGCGGATCAGGGCCGCTGGTGAGAATGTTCACCGTGTACTCATCTACCTTCTCCGCACCCACCACCGTACCAAGGTTGTCCTTGAGCGGTGTCGGATAGTCCGGATCGATTATCCGAAGGATGCTGTGTACAACCGCGTCGGCATTGAGAGGCTCGCCGTTGTGGAAGCTGACGCCTTCTTGCACGGTGTATTGCCAGGTCGTGTCGTCCACAGGGGTGCCGAGGTCAGTGGCCACACCAGGCACCAAGTCGCCGGCGGCATTACGCGTCACCAGCTTGTCGAAAACGTTGTCATTGATGGTGAACATGGCGAACTGGTCAACGGCTTGAGGGTCGAGTGATGCGGGCTCGGTACCCAACCCGATCACAATTGCGGCACCTGCCGGTTCCGGCGCCTCCTCGGCAGCGGTCGTGGTTGGGGCGGCGGTGGTGGCCGGCGCCTCAGTGGTGGCCGGCGCGGCGGTTGTAGCCGGGGCGGCGGTGGTCGGGGTGGCGTCATCGCCCCCACACGCGGCCAGCATCAGCGCAAGCACCGCTACCAGCACCATCCACCTTCGGCTTTGTCGTTTGACTCTGCTCATGATCTTGCTCCTCTTATCTCTTTTCAACTACTTTATTGGGATCTTTATCGCTGCTGCAATTGATCGCGATGCGTTGGTCCCGTTTTAGTGGACGTCTGAGGTGATACCCCACAAAAGCAGGGCAACTCCAGCGATAGCAAGAGCCACACAATGGCTGCCTCGCCAAGGACGCCAATGCTGAGGATTTGGAAAACTATTGTGTCCCTCCCCGCCGGACTTGTTCACCGGGCGGGTTGCGGTCAAACAAATCTCGCCAGCGGATAAAGTGCCGCCCAGCTCCCAGATACCCGATGGGGAGGCGCCCGGGCCTTCCCATCCCCAAGACTGGCAACAGTGACTACCCGATGTGCAGGCAAAGGCCGCAGTTGCGGACACCTGCAGGGGAGGGTGCCAACTATCGTTCAAGCGGGTAAGTCTCGGAAGGCAAGATAGATGTTCCGACCAATGATCGATCGACCAGTAAAACTCTCCTCAGTTTCGCAGACAGCCGTAACCGAGACTTTCTTGGAGCACTGAGATGGCGCGGCAGGCAGGAGCGGTCGTGGTTGGCGCCGGAATCGCGGGTGTCGCGACTTGCTTTGAGTTGGCAGTGAGGCAGCGAGTGGAAAAGGTGATCGTCGTTGACCCCCGTCCACCGCTTTCGCTCACGTCTGACAAATCATCAGAGTGCTATCGCAATTTCTTCCCCAACAAGCCGATGGTTGACTTGACCAACCGCTCCATTGACATTCTGGAGGTCATGAAGGAGCAATCGAACGACTTCTTCAACATGTCACGGAGGGGATACCTATTTGTAACCGGTGACCCTGAGCAGTTGACGTCTTTAGTGAGGGGGGCACAGGCAAGTTCGGGGTTTGGCGCAGGCCCAGTTCGAATCAACCGGCACGCCGGCGCCCCAAGAGAGAAGGCAGGCTTCGATGTGTACCAGAATCCCGAAGCCCTCCTGGGCAGGTTTCCCTATCTGAGCGGCGAAGCGCTCGGTGGACTGTACGTCCGACGAGGCGGATGGTTCAGCGCCCAGCAGCTCGGGGCCTGGATGCTGGAAATGGCCAGCAACCACGGAGCGGAGGTAATCGTTGATGAGGTAGTTGATATCAAGATCGTGGGAGGGGGCGTCTCAAGCGCAATGTTGAGGTCGGGCGGGCGGATCTCCACCCCAGCCGTGGTCAACGCCGCCGGGCCAATGTCGCAACAACTGGCGGGGTTGGTAGGAGTTGAACTACCCATGCACGCATCGCTTCACCACAAAGTGTCGTTCAGAGATCACCTAGGAGCGTTTCCCCGTGATGCTCCCATGCTCTTGTGGACCGACCCTATAACTATCGACTGGAGCGAAGAAGAGAGATCCGCTCTGGCCGCGGAAGGGTTCGATGAGTTGCTGGGTGAGATAACGACCCCGGTCTTCGGTCGGCCCGAAGGCGGCATCGATTCACCGTTTTTCGAAGCTCTCTGCAACTACCGGCCCGTTGTTCGAGATCGACCAACCTGGCCGGCGCCTGAAGCAGACTTCATGTTCCCCGAGGCGGTCATGCGCGGAATGGCCACCATGGTGCCGTCTCTGACCCGGTACCGCGATCATCTGCCCTACTCGGTTGTCGATGGCGGGTACGTCATGAAGACTCCGGAGAACCTCCCTCTGATCGGGCCGGCGGGCCCTGAGGGGTTCTATCTCATGACCGGGATGTCGGGATACGGGGTGATGATTTGCACAGGCGCCGCCGAACTCGTTGGCTGCCATTTGACCGGAAGCGACCTCCCTGAGTCTGCGAAGGCGTTTCTTCTCAGCCGCTATGAGGATCCCGAGTATCTGGCGACGCAAGACCTGGTGGACACTGGCGAGTTGGCCAAGAAAGGAGCCAGTACCTCATAGAAAAGAGATACGGCGACACACTGATGGCGGGCCGTATCCATCCGGCGCCAACACACATTGGGCTTCAGATAGGTTGTCGGCCCAGAGTGATAGGAGCCCAAGGTGACTAACCCGAGTATCAAGATCGACAAAGCTCAATACCTCATAACGGTCGATGACACAAGAAGGATTATCCAAGACGGCTCGGTTGTGGTGCGGGCTGGACAGATAACCCACGTTGGCAAAGCCGACGATCTCCGCCACATTGAGGCGGATCGGATAATCGACGCCACCGGCATGGTTGTGACGCCCGGGTTCGTCAATGGTCATATGCACATCAGCTACGCCCATTCGGTCCGTGGCATCTTTCCCGACGACGTTCCCAACCGATTACAACACGTATTTGCCATGCAATCGGTCATGACCGAGGAGGAGGAATATCTGACCACCTTGCTCGGTCTGGCGGAATTGCTTCGGACGGGTACCACGACCTTCGTGGATCCGGGCACGACCAAATACCCGGAGGCGTGCCTGGCTGCTTACGACGAAGCCGGATGCCGGGTAGTAATCGGTGCGCAGGTCCAGGATCTGGAGAACGGGTTGAATCTTGCGGTCTATGACACCACCGATGCGCTAAAACGTTTGGAGGCTTCTATCACGGGACTGGACGGTTGTCTTTCGGGACGGGTGCGGGCCTGGGCCATGCCATTTTCGCTTGACTTCTGTAGCCCGGAGCTTCTGATCGGCGCCAAGAGGATCGCCGACCACTACGGAACCGCAATGACACTCCATCACTCGGGTGGCGCCCGAGCACCGGGATCAGCGCCAACCCAACGACTGGCGGAGCTGGGGATTCTCGGTCCCAACGTGGTGCTCTCTCATTGCATGGACCTGACCGATAGGGAAATAGAAATCATCGCCGGATCCGGCGCGGCGGTGGTGATTTGTCCCAGCACAGTGATGAAGGCCGGAGGCAACACTGGTAGAGGCGGACGGCTTCCTGAGTTATTGAACGCCGGTATACCAGTGTCCCTGGGAACAGACTCCGTCAACAGCTCCAACTTCTCGGACATGGTGCGTTGTATGAACCTGGCGGCAACCGTTTACAAAGATGTTCGGGGAGATAGGAGCCTTATCCCGGCGGAGACAGCACTCGAGTTGGCGACCCGAACCGGCGCCGCTGCGTTGCAGGTTGGCAATTCGCTGGGCGTCATAGAGGTGGGAAGAAGGGGCGATTTGGTTCTCTTCGACACCCGCCGCGCCGAGTGGCGTTCTTTAATAGATCCAGTCCGAAATCTTGTGTACTCGAGCACCGGCGAATCAGTGGATACGGTGATTGTCGAAGGCAGGGTGGTGGTGGAGGCGGGCAAACCCCGGTTCGTGGATGACCTGTGGGGGCTGATACAACAGGTCGAGGAGATCGGCAAACGAATACGAAGAGTTACTGGTGTCGGGTTCCCATCACGGTGGCCGATTGTCTAGGGGACCGTGGAGAGCTTGACTTCAGGCGCCGACGGTCCAAAAGCGTGCCATTCAGACGCGCCAAGAGGCCGGTTACCAGCCTGTTGATGCGTCGATTCGGCATCGGTGGCAGCGAACCAGCGAACGGGTCGGAGCATGAATTTGGTGCGGGTTGCCCTCTTTGGGGGTCAAGGGTTTCCCGATAAGCGACTTGGGTGTGGACCTCGACCATGGAATGGCCGTATGATCCTATTGCAAGATAAACCGTTACGACTCCTATCAGAGAAAGGCGGGCAAGAAGTGGTCGGCACTTACGGAGGAACGAAGGCAACCCCATTGCCCGCCGGCACCGCCGATTTCTACAGTGACGGCAAGTCGATACCTCCCCGCCAGATGCGGGAAGCAGCGCTGGACGCGCCCCTCGGCGATGAGCAAAAGGGTGAAGACCCGACCACCACCGAACTCCTTAACCGGGTAGCCGAACTGCTCGGCAAAGAAGACGCCCTATTCATGCCCTCGGCAACCATGGCCAACGAGATCGCCGTGGCGGTGCATTGCCGGCCGGGCGACGAAATCATTTGCGAAAGGTCCTCACACATAGTCACCTTCGAAGCCGGCGGCCCGGCGCTGCTGGCGGGAGTGCAGACCTATATGGTGGACGGCGCCAACGGCATGTTCGGCCCCGAGCAGGTTGCTGCCGCTCTCCGACCCAAAGGCAACCTGTACCTCCCCGAAAGCGCCATGGTGGCTGTGGAGCAGACCGCCAACATGGGAGGTGGCGCAGTCTGGCCCCTGCAACAAATGAGGGAAGTGGCCGCAGTAGCCGCCGAGGCCGCAGTTGCGACTCACCTGGATGGAGCTCGGCTGATGAACGCGGTGGTCAAGACCGGGATATCAGCCAAGGACTACTCAGAGGGCTATGACTCCGTCACGCTCTGTTTCTCCAAAGGCCTCGGCAGTCCCTTTGGGGCCGCACTTGCCGGGTCCGAGCAATTCATCCAGCGCGCCTGGCGCCTTAGACAACTCATCGGGGGGGGATTGCGACAGTCCGGATTCATGGCGGCCCTTTGCCTGTATGCCCTCGACCACAACGTGGAGCGACTGGCAGACGATCATCGCCACGCCTCTCAGATCGCATCATTCCTGGAAGGCCTGGAGTGGGTGGATGCCGTTCTGCCCACAGACACCAACATCGTGATCTTCACCATTTCGCCACAGGGCCCGACTGCAGCCGAACTGGTCGCCGAGTTGCTCTCCCGGGGTTTCGCAGTTGGCGCCTTCGGCGAGAGGCGGATACGAATAGTGACCCACCTCGGAGTGGATCAGGATGACACCGAACGCCTGTGCGCAGCATTGGAGACTCTTCTCACTCCCCTTTGACAGAACGGGCTCAAGGCATCTGTGGGTGTTCTGTACCTCTGCCTGCATTTTTGGCATTCTTGTGCCCTCCATGGCAAGGGTTTTCTGTGGGACTCATATACCTAAGTTGACAGGGCATCTAGGCGATACTGCTCTGCGGTGTTTGCCCGCATCGCCCAGCCGCGGAGCCGATTGGTGTCTTGCAGCAGAGGATTTGCATACCGTACCGAGTCATGACGCGGTACGCCGAGCGGGAACAATGCCCTTTCAAACGGATCGTCTGCACCCAAGAAGCCATCACCACAAAGTGTATTTCCCTCCTGCGACAAAAGGGGGCGGAGGCTGGCTGTCAACTCGGGAACGGCATGCGAGACGACGTGTGGGAAACGCCGTATTCCGACCTGTACGTATTCATCGAACGCCTCGGTGGGAACCCCAACGCTCCGCCCGAGGCGTTGCAACAATTGGTGTGGGAGCACGAAGCCCATTTACCGATGGCGGCGAATCCATCTGTTACCAGCGAGTGGCTTCACTTGATGGTCACCGACGCCGCCGATGTCGGATGCGTTTGCTGGGACGTCGAAACCGTAGTAGCGATGCACCCCCTCGCCGCTCCCGGCACGCTGCAGACAATTGCTGAATCCCTTCGCCACGCGTGCCCCACCACCGACCACCTGATATTCGAGATGGACTTGAGGCGCTATGAGCCTTCTATCAAGACCGGGTGGCGGGGCCGGGAAATCGCCGGTCCCGGGCAGGTGCTACTAGCCGTAGTGTGCAACCGGAACACCGCAAGCACGGAGCGTCGCAGGTGCCAGGATCTCATAGACGAGGCATTGGAATTGAACGGTTCTAAAGGAGGGTTTTCCCTTGCCGGATTCCGGGAAGACCTGGCGAACATAATGGCGGACCACGGAGCGTTGTGGGACGGAGCGCAAGAACGGGCGCAGCGGTTTGCCTGACTCGTCGGCAGCGAAACAGTCCATGTCCACGAACCAAACCCGATGGGCTGTCCACTATGTGGACGGGCCGACGCGACGGTTCATAGCACAGGGCGTCGATGGCACTTTAGAAGAAGCGCGGATGGCGGGATGTCAAGCCATAGCCACGGAACACAACACGTGGATCGGGAGCGAAAGAAAGATGGTTCATGAGGAACTGGCCGACGGGAAAACCCTAGAAGAGGCCATCTCTCAACAGTTTTTGCTTCGCCGGTGGCTAGACGAGTTGGTGAACGGCGGGTGGGGATTCGGCACGGACGAGGCGTTGACGGAGGTCATGGATTGCACAGAAGACGCGGGCTCTGTAGCCGAGTGCCTCCGAAAGGTCACAGGGCATGAACACCAGTTCGCCATTTTACGCAGCGGCGATTTCGAATACTGGATCGAATACAACGCCGACTGCCGATGCGTTGCCCCATGGGGAGGTCAATGCAACCTCAAATACTACGAAGAGCGCAGGCGATGAACCGAACCGCAACAGAGCAAAACAGGAGTGCAAGTGGAACATCCCTAATTGCGGCCACGCGCATCCTCTCGCAAAGCAAACGGCGGGCGCAGGGGCAGGTTGCTAAGATGGAGACAATGACGCTTTCACGATTCAACACTGGCGGGTTTTTCAACGCTGGTTTGGAAGGTTGATTAGGGCGGGGAAACCCCACGGCCCGCAATCGCCGGGTTGGGAGGGATTGCACAACGCTGTCGAATGGCCCGGCGCGGTTCGGGTGTTCCACACTGTTAACCATCCGAGCAGTTGCGGCGAAACGGGCAACGAAACGGGAGTATGGCGGGTACTGGTCGTGGTTGACAGCCACCGCGACGCCGCTAAACAACTGGGATTGTCGCACCACGACCGCCAGGTGTGGGGAACAGGCGATTGGCTTGCCCGGGTCGTTTCTGAACAAACCGGTTTGGACGTCCGAGTGCGGATGGTCAACTGGGACCGATGGTGGTCCCTGCGGCGGGTCGCTGGGACTTTCGAACACGAATGTTTTGCGCATGGCCGGTGGCTTGTCAAGCCCTCCCGGAGGCGACATCGCATAGCCGATGAGGGGAAGGGAAAGGCAACCTGTCGGCATTGCGTCGACCTCGGCCACGAGCGGTGGCCGTCCACTTTGCAAAGCGCCCGCGGTTTCGCCGCGGTTAGGGTACTTGAACCGGGAGCGGACAAGGTCGAAATGGTGTTATGGGGAATGAACGCTTCGGCCCATACCCGCAAAGGTTTCGACCGAAAACACCTAAAAACCCTCCACGATCGACTGTTCGACGCGTTGCGTTGTTTCCTGATGGGCAGTCTCGTTCTGTGTTCCATTCCGTACCGCCCGGCCGGGGAACCCACCATCGTGGAACTGTTCGATTTGCTTCCCGCCCAGTTTGACCGTGGGAACATCACTAGGGAGCACATGGAATTGTTTCACTTTTGGAAACGCATCCGCCGTGAACCCACCAGGGACACGGTACGGCGACTGGGATGCGTCACCGTTGACATGATGGGGCTGGTAGCGCAGCAGGTCAGGCGAAACAAGGACCGGGAGGGAGAACTGTTTGATTGGATGTTGGGGCATTTCGCGGAGGGACGGGACCGCCTGCGGCGCACACTGGCGCTGCCCCGATGGTCCGACCCCCAATGGTTCTCCCTCCGAGCAGACCCCGAAACCGTGCGCCGCGCCGCCGAGCAGCTCCTTCCCGCCGGCGTTATTGAATACATCCCGAAGGGCGTGTCGTCGTCTCACTTGGTTGTCGTAGGCGACGACACGCCCCACCTGCTTCGACACTCCGAGGGGAAACGCCTCATGGACGTGGTGGAGGAAGCCACCGGACTGGTCATTCCAGTACGAATAGTGGGCGCCCAGACATGGGCGAACAACGCCGCCCATCCGCTGGCGTGGGAACATCACGCCGCCCAGACGGGAACATGGATCACCTCCCCACCCGTTCAAGTCCAGCCCCTCCCCCACGAACAAGTATGCGTGGAAAGAACCATCAAGGCGTTGAGCAAGGCGAGTTCGATGGTGAGCCGGGCCGCCTATGGTTACACTCCCCGACCTCGGGAAACCGACAGCGTAACACGCGACGATATGAGGGAATACTGGGACGCCCTTGTTGAACGGCTCCGCCAACACCAAAAAAGCATGGCTGATCTACGAGAGGGAATAGACAAAACCCGGGCGGAGATGAACGAAACGCCGGGCTACCAGCCGACCACCTCCCCGAAAACCGCCGAGTATTCCCCTCCCACTAATGGAGACCACCTCGATCCGCCCCTAGTAGCCAACGTTAGGGAAACCACCCTCGAAACGATGCTCTCCTGCCAGGCCCTAGTTACAGAAATAGTTGAATATGCCCAGCAAACAGATACAAGCACGGAAAGGTTCGCCCGGTCGTTGGAAACGATCCGGGAATCCAGCCAATGCATAGCCGAAAGGCTCGACGGTCTCCGATGGGTATACCCCGACGGAACACCACCCCGCGGGTGGGACCCGTACTATCTGAACAACCAAAAGGTACGGCACGAAGACCCCGACACGCCCCCGTCCAGCCAGCGCCGAAAAGCGAAATGACGGCAAAGCAAAGCAGCCGAACCGTTTCGCTAGACACTTTGTCAACTTAGGTATATAAGCCCCTTTTCTGTGACGTGTCCGGCGTGATCCATGTTCAAACCGTGCCGGGATTTCTAATGGGGTAACCTGCTATTGCAAATCATGCGGGTAAGGCAACTCCGAATAGGAGGATAGGAAATGGCGGGTACATACGGAGGAAAGAAGCCGGGCCCATTGCCGCCGGATACCGCCGACTTCTTCAGCGACACCAAATCGATACCTTCCCGGGAGATGCGCCAAGCGGCTGTGGACGCGCCCCTCGGCGACGAGCAAAAGGGTGAAGACCCGACCACCACCGAACTGCTAAACCGGGTAGCCGAACTACTCGGCAAGGAAGACGCCTTGTTCATGCCCTCGGCAACCATGGCCAACGAGATCGCCGTGGCGGTGCATTGCCGCCCGGGCGACGAAATGATATGCGAAAGGTCCTCACACATAATCACCTTCGAAGCCGGCGGCCCGGCGCTGCTGGCGGGAGTGCAGACCCATATGGTGGACGGTGCCAACGGCATGTTCGGCCCCGAGCAGGTTGCTGCCGCTCTCCGACCCAAAGGCAACCTGTATATCCCAGAGACCGCTCTCGTGGTTGTTGAACAAACCGCCAACATGGGGGGTGGAGCGGTTTGGCCTTTGGAGGGTCTGAGGGATGTCGCCAGAGTCGCCGCCGAGGCCGCAGTTGCGACTCACATGGATGGAGCTCGACTGCTGAACGCGGTGGTCAAGACCGGGATATCGGCCAAGGATTACGCACAAGGGTACGATTCCGTCACGATCTGTTTCACCAAGGGCCTCGGCTGTCCCTTTGGCGCCCTTCTCGTCGGATCCGAGGATTTCATCCAGCGAGCCTGGCGCTTTCGACAGCTCCTCGGAGGAGGCTTGCGACAATCCGGATTCATGGCGGCCCTTTGCCTGTATGCCCTCGACCACAACGTGGAACGACTGGCAGACGATCATCGACGGGCTGCTCAGATTGCCTCAACGCTAAAAGACCTGGGGTTGGTTGAAAGAGTCCTGCCAGCACACACCAACATCGTGATCTTCGACATATCCCCTGACGGCCCCACTGCGGCCGAACTTGTCACCCGGTTGCTTCCCCGAGGTTTCTTGGTTGGGGCCTTCGGCGAGCGGAGGATACGAATCGTGACACACATCGGAGTGGATCAGGATGACACCGACCGTCTTTGCGATGAACTGAAGACTCTGTTGGCCGCCGGCTGAAAAGACAGGCTGCAAGGCGGTTCGACGCCAGCGCTACACAGAGCCGGTCCCAAAGGACAGGATGCCATATCGATGCCGACTCCTCCACTGTTAGAGGCCGCGTGCGCCACGACCAGTGCACGATCGAATACACCAACGGCGCCAGACCGAAGGTAATACCCGGCGAGAGATCATCCACTGTCTTAAACGGCACATCGCCCGAGAGGTCTACCACCCCATCGACCCGCCCCCAACACTCCACGGCCACAATCTACGCATCCGACGCCACCAAGCCCGCATAACCGGATCCCTACCCGACTTACAGGCAGGGGCGGCCTCCGCCACGTTTTGGCAGACCACAAGTGGATCCGGGTGGTCGACTTCCCGCGCCAACCGATGCCGCCGCTACCGGGGTCGGTCAGCCCCGGGTAACGGAGGGCTGCCCCGCTGAGGATGTCATACGGTCTCACACCAGGTCGAACCGGTCGAGGTTCATGACCTTGTGCCACGCCGCCGCGAAATCCTGCACGAATTTCTCCTGGGCATCGGCTGATCCGTAGACCTCGGCAATGGCTCGGAGTTGGGAGTTGTAACCGAACACGAGGTCGACCGAGGTGGCGGCCCACTTGACCTCGCCGGTCTCTCGGTCAAGACCTTCGTAGACGTTCCCGGCATCCGACTCCTGCCACCGCGTGCCCATGTCGAGCAGGTTCACGAAGAAGTCGTTGGTCAGCGTCCCGGCGCGGTCAGTCAGCACACCGAGCGAGGACCCTCCGGAGTTGACGTTCAGGACACGCAGGCCTCCGATGAGCACCGTCAACTCCGGGGCGGTCAGCGACAGCAGGTTCGCCCGGTCCAACAGCAGCGCCTCGGGCCGTCGCACCTCGCCGGCCCGCCAGTAGTTGCGGAACCCGTCGGCGGTCGGCTCCAGCACGGTGAAGGACTCGACGTCGGTCTGTTCCGGCAAGGCGTCGGTGCGCCCCGGCGAGAACGGAACCTCGACCTCACACCCCGCGTTGCGCGCTGCCTCCTCGATCGCGGCGCACCCGCCGAGGACGATCAGATCCGCGAGGGACACCCTCTTGCCGCCGGTCTGGGAGTCGTTGAACCCGGTCTGGATCCCGTCGAGAACCGCCAGCGCGGCTGCCAGTTCGGAAGGATCGCTGGCCTCCCAGTCTTTCTGGGGGGCGAGTCGGATACGGGCGCCGTTCGCCCCGCCCCGCTTGTCGCTGTCACGGAATGTGGATGCCGAGGCCCAAGCGGTCGACACCAGCCGGGAGACGGAGAGCCAGGAGTCAAGTATCTGGGCCTTGAGAGCGGCGATGTCGTGGCTGTCGACCAGTTCGTGGTCGACAGGGGGCACAGGATCCTGCCAGATGAGCTGCTCGCTGGGGACTTCCGGACCCAGATACCTGGCGACGGGTCCCATATCGCGATGGGTGAGCTTGAACCATGCCCTGGCGAAAGCGTCGGCCAGGTCGTCCGGGTTCTCCAGGAAGTGCCGCGAGATCGGTTCGTACACGGGGTCCATACGGAGCGAGAGGTCGGTAGTCAACATCACGGGGGTGTGCCGTATCGACGGGTCGTGGGCATCGGGCACCGTGCCGGCCGCTGCCCCCTTGGCGGGAACCCACTGCCACGCACCCGCCGGACTCTGGGAGAGCTTCCAATCGTAGCCGAAGAGAGTCTCAAAGAAGGTGTTATCCCAGGTCACCGGGGTAGGTGTCCAGGCACCCTCGAGCCCGCTCGTGATGGCGTCTCCCGCCTTACCGCTGCCGAAGCTGCTCGTCCACCCGAGACCCTGCTCCTCCAAGCTGGCTCCCTCCGGCTCCCGGCCGACGTACCGGTCCACATTCGCCGCGCCGTGGGTCTTACCGAAGGTATGCCCTCCGGCGATGAGCGCCACCGTCTCGGTGTCGTCCATGGCCATACGGGTGAAGGTTTCCCGGATGTCCCTCGCCGCAGCCACCGGGTCGGGCCGCCCGTTCGGGCCTTCGGGGTTCACATAGATCAGGCCCATCTGCACCGCGCCCAGCGGGTTGGCAAGCTCCCGGTCGCCGCTGTAACGCTCATCGCCCAACCACTGGTTCTCGGGTCCCCAGTAGATGTCCTCCTCGGGCTCCCACACGTCCTTTCGGCCTCCACCGAAGCCGAAGGTCTCGAATCCCATCGACTCCAGCGCGACGTTCCCGGCGAGGATCATCAAGTCAGCCCATGAGATCTTGCGGCCATACTTCTGCTTGACCGGCCACAGCAGCCGCCGTGCCTTGTCCAGATTCGCGTTGTCGGGCCAGCTGTTGAGCGGAGCGAAGCGATGAGTGCCTGAGCTGCCACCACCCCGTCCGTCGAAGATACGGTAGGTGCCGGCGCTGTGCCACGCCATCCGGATAATCAGCGGCCCGTAATGGCCGTAGTCGGCTGGCCACCAGTCCTGTGAAGTGGTCAGCACCTCCTCGATGTCGGCCTTCACCGCGGCGAGGTCAAGGCTGTTGAACTCGGCGGCGTAGTCGAAATCGTAACCCATCGGATCGATCAGAGGCCAGAGAGGCCTCAGCTTCAACTGCTCGGGCCACCACCGGTGGTTGGCCAGCGAACCCATCATGCCGGACGCTTCTTGCAGCACGGTGCCCTTGGTGGCCGGTGCCATCTCGCCGATACGGCTGGTGTCTTCCATCGTAATGACTCCTTCTGATCGCTTTTCGGTGGGCTGGTTGCCATCGAACCTCAAACGTATCGCTTCTGGAGGACGCGAAGGCCGCTTCTCGTCAGACCCACCAGCAACCCGGTAGCCAGCAGGATCCACCGGGTAGTTGAAGTCCCGGCAGACCTGGCATTTCCGTGACGTACCGAGAGATTAGCGTCCCGGTTCGTCAACCGGGCCACGGCCGAACCGGTGCCGGTAGATGATCTCCCGGCGAGAAAGCACAGGCGAGGTCGCCGCGGAAGCCTGCCAGCCGAGCCAACAGGTTCCCGATCAGCCCCAGTCGCATGCTGTCTAGGGGGGTCTCCTCATGGGCGAGCCGTCCGCGGTCGCCAACCGTAGTATCGACCGGTATGGGCCGTTTCACACAGCCGCAGCTCCGCAGCTCAGGACGTCAGGTTGTACGGTTCGCAGAGGAGCTTCGCCTCGACTGGTCAAGGGCTCGGGTGGGTGGGCTGTCGGCTGAGATCGCTTTCTTCGCGCTCCTCGGGCTGTTCCCGGCTGTGGTGGTATTCGCTGCCGCGCTTGGTTCGCTTGACGTGGTGATGGGCGAAGACGCGGCTGCCGACACCGAGCAATGGCTACTCAACCAGGTGCATGAGATCTTCGGCTCCGACAACACGCTGCGCTCTACCATCGCGGAGCTCTTCGAACGGTCGAATGCGGGACTGATCACGGTTGGCATCGTTTTGACGATGTACGCCTCGTCGCGGGGCTTCGTCGCCGTGGTACGCGCTCTGGACGTGGCATATGGCCACGAACAGCGCAGAAGCTGGCTGTCCACCCGGGTTCTGGGTTTGGGCCTGACGGCTTCCACGATTCTGGTGGCCGCGCTGGTGGCCGCGCTGGTGGTGGTCGGTCCCTTGCTGGGCGGCGGCGAGGAGGTGGCCGAGCGTCTGGGGGCCGGCTCCGCGTTTACCACGGCCTGGGGGTGGTTGCGCTGGCCTGTGGTGTTCGCAGTTGTGGTCTTGTGGGCCACCTCCGTCTACCACATAGCGTCCCGCAGGCGGGCGCCATGGCGACGGGAGTTGCCAGGAGCAGTGGTGGGAACCGTGTGGTGGCTGGTTGTGTCGGCAGGTTTCCGCTCCTACCTCGAGTTGGCCTCCAGCGGTGTGAACGCGGTGTTCGGGTTGCTGGGTGGGGCTCTGACCCTGCTGCTGTGGTTGTATCTTCTGGCGATGGGCCTGCTCGCCGGGGCTGGGTTGAACATGGTGCTGGATCACCGCTGGCGGTGATCCAGCAGGGCACCGGCCCTATTGGATGCTCTCCGCATCGGATCGAACCGACTGCAGATGTCTGGTCGGACACACCAAACCCACTATCCGGTCTCAGCCTTCCGGACCTGGCTGGGAACGATTCCGAGCATCGCTGGTTCGGCGCACCTTGGCGCGTCGTCGAGGACCTACCGGTAGGTGCTGGTGGGTAACCGGGATTCCGTCCGGGGAGGTCGATAGCACCAGGTCCGGTCTTTTCGTAGCCGCAGTCCCCCAAGATCTTGAGCGGAAGTCCCGGCCACTAGTTTGAGGGGGCGTTGCCACGAACCGGCGATCAGCCCAAGAGTCGGCGCTGCCAGGGCACTAGCTGTACCAGAAACATCTTGGAAAGTCAAGGAACCCCACAAGAGCGTGTTTGACTTCCCCCATGGTGCAATATATAGCTATTGGCTTGGGCTTTTATTGGTGTTTGAAACTTCGCGAAACCGGATGAAACGGTGTGGCCCCGGCAGGACTCGAACCTGCAACCAATAGATTGTGAGTCCCTGCAAAACACCAGCTAGGTGACCGGTCTTGACAGTTCGCCCCACATACTGTCCTATAGCTGATTCGGTTCAAGGGACATCTGTCGGCAACCGGTTTACCTGCTTGCGGCTGATGAGACGGGAATCTAAGCCCTTGGGCGCTTCGGTCAGATCTGGACATCTGTCCTCAATCAAAACCAAGACCCGCGCGGCACGAGTGGAGAGGTATGCTCCCAAGATCTCGTAGGGCAAGGGCTTCCTCGACCGGTGAGCTCGGTGATCAGGCCCCTCCTGCCGCCCCGGCCATCTTTCTGATATCCGTCTTGCCGGTGGCTCGTTGTGGCATCCAACTAACCGCCTTCTTGAATCCCTCGTTGAGCAAGAAGAAAGTCGTGAGAGAATAGAGAGCCACGATAAACGCCACTATCAACAGCCGGGCGGTGTTAGTTTCCTGCACCGCCGCGTGGGCCAGGTACCCCAGCCCGGCGGAGAAACCCAGGAACTCGGCGGCGATCGCCAGTGACCAGCTCCCCCCCATGGAGAGCAGCATGGCGGTGCGCAATTCTGGAATCGACCCCGGCACTATCACTTTGTAATAGGTGTGCAGCCGGGAGGCGCCCAGGGTACGGGCACTTTCGATGTACCGGTCGGGCACGTTGGCGACCGCATTCATGGTGGCCACCACCAGGATCGTCCACACTCCGAAGGCTATATAGATGGTGATACCAAAGAAGGTGGAGCCCACGACCAACTGCAACCAGGGAACCGCCACTAGGAGGGGGATCATCCGCAGGAAGTTCATGGGCGCCCACGCGGTCTTGCGCACCGCCGGCCAGTAGGGAAGGGCCAGACCGGTCAGGAGACCGAACGTCATGCCGACCACCATGCCACACAACAGCCTGAAAAGGGTCGTACCGGAGTGATAAGCGATTGCGAGGAACACGGCCGGCCAGGTCGCCTCCCCACCATAGATGGGAAGGGGCGCCAGTCCGTCGAGATTGAAGGTCGCGAACCCAAGGTCTAACACGCGGACGGTCCAGAACCTGGACATTCCGAAGAAGGTGTCACCGAACACGTAGTCCCATCCGGGAACCAGGGGATGCTCGAGAGTTCCCGGAGGCACAACATAAGACGCCACCTGCCACGCCACCAGCAACACCACCCAAGAGACGAAGAAAAGCGGGCTACGGCGCATACCAGCCCACAGCATCGGCGGCCCCGCCGCTATCCCCCGTCCCGCCCTGATCAGCCGGTCCTTGACCCGGGTCGTGCGGGACACAACCGGCCAGGCCCAGAACAACACCAACCCGGAAACGATATAGGACCATGTGACGTTGATCGCACCCTCACCATGTGTCCAGGTAACGAAAGGTAGGCTTTCAGGCACCCGAATAAGCAACCACGGAATCAGGACAGCCCAGATCAGCCATCCAATCCAATAAAGGCTTCGGAAGCGGCCAGGCTGATTCAAACCGTCGTCCCCTCCTCCTCGGTTATACCCAAATGGGCCAGGATCTTGAAGACACCGACCGCCTCGGTGCTGGCCCGGACAGCCTCGTCGCGAGGACGAGAGAGCGTAACCGCGATGTCGTTCACCAGCTTGCATTCGGCCAGGAGGATCGCCCGGTCGGCAAGAATCAGTGCTTCCTCAATGTCATGGGTGACGAAGATACTGGTCTTCTGGATCTCAACCCACAAGTTCCAAAGAACCTCAGACAACATCCGAACCCACCGCCATCGCGACACCAAAGCTACCCGCTTTCTCATACCCCCAGACAACTCCCGCGACCAAGAATCGGCGAACTCCTCAACCCAACCGCCGATAACCAATAATTGGTGATCTCGTTCCGATCGCCCTCGGGAAGCTTGGTAGCCCTGAGACCGAACTCAACGTTATCCCGGACACGCAACCAGGGGAACACCGTGTCCTGCTGGAAAACCATGGCCCGGTCGCTAACCGGCCCCATCACCGTCGTGTCTCCCAACTTTACCGCGCCGGTGTTAGGAGGCTGAAGACCGGCCAACACCCTCAACAGGGTGGTCTTGCCATGCTCGGACCTCCCCACCACGCACACTCACTCGCCCGGCTCCACATGAAATTCGACAACTTCGAGGGCATGCACCAAATTCCCCGATCGGTGCTCAAACACACACCACAGGTTCTCAAAGCTCACAACAGTTGACATAGTTTCTCCTTGCCTACAAACCCAGTCGGCGACCGGCCTCGGACCAACTGGTGAAGGAACGTATCACCAGTACCAGGATCCCGTCGACTACCAAAGCCAGCACGCCGAAGAAAAGAATCAGAGAGACCACCGCGGTCGGCCCCTCCGAGTGGCCCATCACGTAGCTCCACATGCGGATCAGAAATCCTCCTCCCATCTGTGGTCCCAGCACCTCCACCAGCGTCCCCAAACCCCAAGCTCCTCCCAAAGCGATCCGAAAACCTCCCGCGATCTCCGGAATCGTTCCCCGCAGATAAACCCATCGGAAAATAGTGCGGCGGTCTCCTCCCAGGGTGAGGGCTGATTCAATGATCCCCACCGGTATATTTTCGGCCGCCCGGCGGGTGAAGAAATACATGAGAAGGGTGGTGTAGAAGGCAACAACCCCGATGGTGGTCAACAGGGGATACTCGATCCCGAACCAGATCACGAAGAAAGGCGCCACGATAAAAATAGGGGTAGTCCCAAAAAAACCGGCTACCGGTGTGACCACATCGGCAATCCACGGTAAGAGCAGACTGCTCAGTCCAACCCCCAAGCCGAAGAACGTCCCCAGCGCAACTGCGATCAGGATATTGCGGGTGGTCCGCACCAGATGGAGAATGTACCCAAAACAGTGATCAGGAAGATCGGACATCCTACCCCTTTTAAACTCCAACTCATCCAACAGGTCCGGACAGGCGTGAACAAACCGATCCATCATCGCCTCACTGAAAAAGAGGTTCTCCCCGAAGTGGGTGACAGCGGCGATCGGCGTCGGAATGAGAGAGAAAAGGGGCGAGAAGGGCGCGGCCAACAACTGCCAGAACAGCAGAAAGAGCAGTGTCCCCAGAAACAGATGGATGACGTAGGAAACGAGGCGGCGCCGCCTATTTCGGCGCGCCGCCGCTCTTACATCAAGAACATCGGTGCCTGTCGTGGTCACTGTACCTCTTCGTCGCCCTCGTGGTCTTTGGATTCGCCCACAGGCCGAAGCGCGGAGCGCGCTCGGCGCCTTCTGTTTACCTACTAGGCAAACGCTATCGGGAGCCTACCCGATAAAGGCAGCCTCCAGATAGCGCTCAGCGTCGGCACCTAGGTGAGCTCCTCTGTCAAATGAAGGTGGACTTTGGGTGGTTGGAGGTGGGTCCGGATGCGGTCTGAGATGCGAGGTTTGAGTGCTCTGATGACAAACATAGGAGCATCGGGGTGATTCCGTTGTCTGGTGGTTCGGGTTCGGAGTGTCCGGTCTCCGTTTCCTCGGTTGGTAGCCCGCGGAAGCTGGTTTCGCCCGGCGAGGTAGCACGGTTTTGTCCTTTGGAGGAGAGGGCTCCGGGGTGATCTCGCCTTGGGGTGTCGTTGGCTGCTTGGCCGACACATGCTGTCAGCTTCGACAGCCATGCCCGTGAACGCGCTGTCAAGATGGTGCCTAATCTTTTCAAGTCTTCAACCAATTGATTTTCTGGTCGGTTCGCATGCCAGGAGTGAATCGCGCCGGGTTTGGTAGAGACTTTCTATCTTGAGAGGATGGAGTCTTATGGCCAATAATTCTGTTAGGTATCCGCCCGAGTTGCGTGAGCGTGCGGTGCGGATGGTTCTGGAAGCTTCCCGTGAGGGGGTGTATTCGTCTGAGTGGGCGGCGATTTGTGCGGTGGCGCAGATGCTGGGTCCTACCCCGGAAACGGTGCGCAAGTGGGTTCGGAGAGCCCAGGCAGCCGTTTCGGGACCGTCCGCTGATCATCGTCGGCGGGTGGTGGAGTTGGAGCGGGAGAACCGGGAGCTGCGCAGGGCGAACGAGATTTTGAAAGCGGCGTCGGCTTTTTTCGCGCGGGAGCACTGACCCGCGACTTGGAAAGTAGTGGCTTTCATCGACCAGTATCGGACCAGGTTCGGGGTCGAGCCGATCTGTCGGGTGTTGCGCGAACGCAATGTCGGGATCGCCCCGTCCACCTACTACGCCTATAAGTCCCGCCCGCCGTCGGCCAGGACACAGCGCGACGCCTGGCTGATCGAACAGATCCGCCGGGCACACCAAGACAACTATGGGATGTGTGCGGCGCGGCGAAGGTGTGGGCACAGCTCAACCGGCAAGGAACACCAGTAGCGCGGTGCACAGTGCAGCGTTTGATGAGAAAGACCGATCCTGCGTGGTGTTACTCGAGGCCGGCGCAAGGTCCGCACCACCCTAACTGGCGCGGGCACCGATTATCCGGTTGACTTGGTAGAACGCGATTTCACCGCTTCGGCGCCCGATCGTCTATGGGTAGCGGATCTGACCTATATCCGCACCCGAGCTGGGTGGGTGTACCCGAGCGTTCATCATCGATGCCTACTCAAAGTACATAGTCGGCTGGCAGACCGCCACCACCCTCCGCGCCAGTCTGGCCATCGACGCTTTGGAAATGGCTCTCGCCACCCGCCGGCGCAGAAACCATGAGCGGCTGGTGCACCACTCGGACAGGGGCGGCCAACCCGGGTTCAAGGGGTCGTCGCAACAGTGTCTTGTAGGAGGGGAGTGTAGGTGTTCGTTGAGGGTCTCGGCGGGGGTCTTCCAGCCGAGGGTTTTGCGGGGTCGACTGTTCAGAGCTGCGGCCGGGATCATCCCCTCCATGGGCCGCCGAGGAGACGCGTATGACAATGCCGTCGCCGAGTCGTTCTTCGCCACCCTGGAAACCGAAACTCCTCGACCGCAACACCTACCACACCCGAACAGAAGCACGCACCGCCGTCTTCGACTTCATAGAAGGCTGGTACAACCCCACCCGACGGCACTCCACCCTCGGGTACCAATCACCCACCAACTACGAAAGGACCACACCAACCACCCACTGACCCCTCAAACCGAAAACCGTCCACAAAAACGGAGCAACTCCAGCCATGAGAATGTTTGACACGGGACTGGGTCCATTCAAACGGAACAACCTCACCCGGCACGGATCAATCCCAGAGGCCCCTAAGAACCCGGCCACCAGTTCGGAGTCCCCTGCTGGGTTTGGGGCGGTCGTGCTTGCGGGGGCCGGGGATGCTATGGCCCAGGCTCGTGGTTAGCGTCCGGCCGTCTGCTGTGCAGAGGGCGCCGGTTTCGGTGAGATGGGTTGGAACGCCTGCTCGGTTGGAGCGAACGACCGAGCCTTTTGGTATGAGGTGGTTGTGAGTTTTGGGTGGTATAGACTAGAAACGAAGTGTGAGCATTGACAGACAACGGTGGATTGGGAAACGTGTCGACGGAGCAGCGTTGGCGAACCTGTTTGAGGTGGCCGAGTGAACCAGGTTGACGAGTTGAGAGGAGAAGTGGCGGCGTTGCGGGAGCGCCTGTCGCGGTTGAGCGAGGCCAGCTTGCGTATCAACGAGAGCCTGGATTTGGAGATGGTGTTGCAGGAGGTGATGCACAGCGCACGGGCGTTGACGGGCACCCGCTACGGGATGATGCTGCTCTATGACGACCGCGGGTGGATAGTGGATTATGTCAGTTCGGGGGGGACACCTGATCAGGCTCAGCAGTTCTTCAAGATGCCCGACGGGATGAAGTTCCAAAAGTATCTATGCAACTTCGAGGAGCCCTTGCGGCTGCGGGACTTCCAGAGTCACACTCGCGCTCAGGGTCTTCCCCTGTTCCGCCCGCCGTTTCCCATCAGTGCGATCATGCCTTTCTTGTCAGCGCCGATCCGCTACCGGGGCAAGCGCCTCGGCGTCATCTACCTCGCCGACAAGGAAGAGGAGCCCACCGCGGGCGATGTGGACCAAGAGCCCCTCATCGATCCCATGGCACCCAAACCCGGCACCGATGACGGGGAGGGGTTCTCCGCCGATGACGAGGAGTCGCTGGTGATGTTCGCGTCCCAGGCTGCTTTGGTGATCTCCAATGCCCGCACATACCGGGACGAGCAGCGGGCCAGAGCCTACCTGGAGACGTTGGTGAACACGGCTCCGGTGGGTGTGCTGGTGTTCAACGCCGACACCAGGGCGCTGACGTCGGCTAATCGGGAGGCGCAGCGTATCGCCCGCGATCTGCTCCTGCCGGGCGGGTCGGTGCAGGAACTGCTGGACACCGCGACTTACCGAAGCGCCGACGGCCAACAAATCCCCAACAAGGCTCTCCCTCTGGCCAGGGCTCTCACCTCAAACGAGACGGTACGAGCCGAGGAGATCATCATTGAGGGCCCAGATGGTCGCAGCGTCACCGCAGTAGTCAACGCCACACCCATCCGCACCGATACGGGTGAGATGGATTCGGTGGTCATGACCGTGCAGGACATGACACCGCTGCAGGAACTGGAGAGGCTGCGCGCCGAGTTCTTGGGCATCGTCAGCCACGAACTGCGCACACCGCTGACCAGCATCAAGGGTTCCGCTACCACCCTGCTGGAAGCCCAGTCCTCGCTGGATCCCGCCGAGATCATCCAATACCACCGGATCATCAACGAACAAGCCGACTATATGCGCGACCTGATCGCAGACCTCATCGACATTGTACGCATCGAGACAGGCACGCTGTCGGTCAACCTCGAACCACTCGACGTCCCCAGACTGTTGGACGGAGCTCGCAACACCTTCTTGAGCGCAGGCGGCCGTGACAACATCCGCATCAACTGCGCACCGGACCTGCCGCCAGCAATGGCGGACAGGCGGCGCATAGTCCAGGTGGTCAACAACCTCCTCTCCAACGCCGAGCGCAACTCCCACGAGACATCGGTGATCCGCGTCGACGCCACCCACGAGGGTGTCCATGTCGCCGTCTCCATCACCGACAGCGGCAAGGGTGTGCCCGCCGAACGGCTAGCGCACCTGTTCCGCAAGTTCTCCCACCCAGAGGGATCTGACCACAGCCGCGACCTGGGCCTAGGCCTCGCCATCTGCAAAGGGATCGTGGAAGCCCACGGTGGTCGCATCTGGGTCGAGAGCGACGGGCCAGGCTTGGGCAGCCGTTTCACCTTCACCCTTCCAACATCCGACCAGCACCCCACCAGACCAATCACCAAACATACCCCGGCATCCTCTCGCCAGACGAACACCCGGGTTCTCGCCATCGACGACGACCCCAGAACGCTCAAACTCGTCCGAGACGCGCTCACCGCCGCCGGCTACCAGCCCGTCGTGACCGGCGACCCCCAGCAGGCCATCCCACTGATCAAAGAAACCAACCCCGACGTGGTGCTACTGGATCTGATGCTGCCCGGCACCGACGGAATCGAACTGATGAGAGACATCTTTTCCGTCCAGGACATCCCCATCATCTTCTTGTCCGCCTACGACCAAAACCAGGTGATCACCAGAGCCTTCGAGATGGGAGCCGTCGACTACATAGTCAAACCGTTCTCACCCACCGAACTCGCCGCCAGAGTCAAAGCCGCACTACGCAAACAGGCCGCCCCATCAGACACCTACACATCGGGCGACCTACACGTCGACTACCCACAACGCGCCGTCACCATCGCCGGACACCCCGTAGACCTCACCCCCACCGAATACCGTCTACTAGCCGAACTGTCAACCAACCCAGGCATCGCCCTAACCCACGACCAACTCCTAAAAAGAATCTGGGGCACAACAAAAACCGGAGACGCCCGACCCCTACGCACCGCCATCAAAAACCTACGCCGCAAACTCAACGACCAAGCCAACAACCCCAAATACATCATCACCGTACCCCACATCGGCTACCGCACTCCCAAACCCACCACCCCCCAAACAACACCACCCACATAACCAACACCCAGAACCCGATACCTCAACACACGGCATGAAGACCCTCCTTTCGGGTCAGTCATACCATCTGGGGCGGTTCACTATGAAAGTGGGGTATCACCTGCTGGGTTATTGGGGTTGGGGTATGAAGCTGGTGTTTCCTTCTCCCCAGATGTGGGGTCGGATGGCTACTCCGTTGATGAATAAGGCTGCTTCGGCGCGGGTGGCCTTTCGGTTAGGGCAGAACAGGGTCGGTCCGCATCCGGGAACCACTTGGAAGTCGGTGAGCCAGGACACGCTGACCGCGTAATATTCATCAAGAACAATGTCGGTGTGGGAGGGGACTTTTCCTATGTAATCGGCTTGTACGTGTCGATATAGGAGGGTGGCTATTTGTCCTCTGGTGACGTGATCCGTTGGGCAAAACTTCCAGTCAGGATCACTAAAAGCACCTGGGGTGCATCCCACAGTGATTTCGTTGGAGACTGCCCAGCCGATGGCCTGGTCCGAGTAGACCCCTTCTTCTACGTCGGTGAAGGCTTCTGATCCTTGGTAGGTGGGGGTGGGTCGGCCGGCTGCTCTCCAGAGGAAAGTAACGAATTGCTGGCGGGTGAGGTTGGCGTCGGGGCAAAACAGGGTTGGGGCACAGCCTGAGGTGACATCGTGAAGGATCATCCACGATACCGCCGACTCGTACCACACCCCGGCGTCGATGTCCTCGAACAGTTCCGAAGCTTTGGCCGGTAGTTCATCACCTCCCCCATCATCAAAACCTCCACCGCCTCCACCGCCTCCACCGCCTCCACCGCCTCCACCGCCTCCACCGCCTCCACGGTTCTTAGGTGGCGGAGGTGGCGGAGGTGGCGGAGGGGGAGGCGGCTCGCGTACGGGTGTGTTGGTGGCTGCTTGCGCGGTAGCTGCTGAGCTGTAATTGTCGGTGTAGGTGACAGCAGCCCGCAGATAGTGGCCTTTGTCGGCTGCTGTTGGCGTGTAGTAGCTTCTACTCGCGTTGTCGATCGGTGTCCAGTTACCGACGCTGTTGAGGGATCGTTCCCACAGCCAATCCGCGTTGGCGACGCCGTCATCGTCGGTGAGGGTGGCTGTCAGGCTCTCACCGACTTGTGGCTCTGCCGTCGAGAGCGTCACTGTTCCATGGTCGTCTTGGTCTTCGACCATGATGGTGACTATCACCGCTTCTTGGGCGAGGGAGGAGTCGCTAGCGGTGACCGTTACCGAGCGGCAGCGTTTTCTCTCATGGTCGAGCGCCGCGCCGGACCTCACCCGGATCTGACCCGTGGAAGGGTCGATGGTAAAGAAATTCAGGCCCGGGCCGGAGAGCATGTAAGTGAGCGGGTCTCCTCCGGGAGAGTCTGCCGTCACCGGTGAGCCGACGGCTGTTCCCGGTACCGGGTTCTCCGCGATCGAGCGGGCCAAACGTCGGCTGTCGAAGTTCGGCCCGTCGCTGTTGAGTATCAATGGGACACCTACCGCGCTCGACACGCCGTAGAACAATGGCGAATCGGGAACCGGCGGCGGAGCGCCCAGGGTGACCGTGGTCTTGGTCTCAGTGGGAGTGATAGTGATTTCGTTGCTTGTTGTGTGCCCTAGCGGGATCGTGACCGAGTTCACTAGGGGGGGCAGGGTCCCTCCCGTCACGCCTATTGCAGTGGTCATGGCAAATGGTGCACCCTCGGCAATCCTGACCACAACGTTGTTGGTGTCGGGGATCTGCTCCAACACCACGGTTAAGGTAAAGGCGGCGCCTGGATTCTGGTCCAGCCACAGGTACGCAAGCCTGGTGTGCCCCTCAAAGATCCCCGCCGGCAGTTCACACAACTGATTCTCGCTCAAGTCCAGTAGGTGCAGGTCGGTGCCCTCGAACGCTCCCGCGGGCACGGTTTCGAAGCGATTCCCGCTCAGGTCCAGAGTTTCCACTCTCAAACCGCTGAACACTCCCTGCCCTTCTGGTCCCAGCGAGGTGAGTTGGTTGCCCTCCAGACCCAGGAACTCAAGGTCGAGACCGGTGAACAATCCCGGCGGCAGCGAAACCAGATCGTTGTATTCCAAATCCAGTGTCATCAGAGCGACAAGGTCGGCGAACACCCCGTCCGGCAGATGGGTAAGTTGGTTGTTCAGCAAACTCAGTGTGTCCAAAGCCGCCAATCCGTCGAATATTCCCGCCGGTAGAACAGTTAGGGAGTTGTCTCGCAACGTCAATCTCCTCAGAGAGGTCAGACCGTCGAAGTCTCCAACCCTAAGAGCCGTGATGCCCATGCGTCTCAGGATGAGAGACCTTCCGATTCCGGAGAGGTGCGCCTCGGTCACATCCTGGCAATCGTCGATTCCGGCGACCGCGGCGACGATCGTGTCGCGAACTGCTGGTGTGCGATCGCATACGTTCATTGAAGGAACCGCGAATAAAGCCACTCTTGCACCAACAGCAGTCCCCGCCGCAGCACCGCCTTCTGCTAACACGAAACACAGCAGAACCCAGCACACCAGTCTTGCCAGCCGACGCATGACGGTCCTCACGAGATACCATCCAATCCTGCGGTAAGGATCATTCCCACCACGTCAATGGGACGCTGCCCCGCTGTGTTACATTTATAAGGCGATTGTGAGGTAAAAATGAGAGCGCCGAGTATAAAGTGCTAACTTCTGCTCTATAAATGAGTTGTATCTGTAGTAATTGTGTCGGCCTCGGTGGGGGTTCGTTTTAGTGCGGTTGTGGTTGAGTGGCGTTCGTGTTGGGGTGGTTTGGGGGTTGGCTGTTGTGGCCATGGTGGCTGCGGTACTGGGGGCAGCAACGTCGGTGGCCGTGGCGCAGGACGGTGCGCCGTATTCGGATGTTCCCCCGGACACCTACTACGCGGAGCCGGTCAGCACTCTTGCCGCCGCCGGGGTGTTTGTGGGCACTGAGTGCGATGAGGGGTTCTGCCCCGGGGATGACATAGATCGCGCGACGGTGGCGGTGTGGACTGTTCGCGTCCTGGACGGAGCGGACCCCTGGCCGGCTGCGTCAAGGCGCTTTGGGGACGTGGACGCGGCGCATCCTCACGTAGCTTTCGTTGAGCGCCTGGCAGTACTTGGCGTCACCAAGGGATGCGGGGACGGCAGTGTCTTCTGCCCCGATCGGACTACGACCCGCGCCGAGATGGCTGCCTTCCTGTCGCGGGCTTTCGGTCTGGATGAAGGACCCGACCCTGGTTTCAGCGACGTGCCTTCCGACGCTTGGTACGCGGCAAGTGTCGCCAAGCTCGCCGCTTCGGGTATCACCAAAGGATGCGAAGACACCATGTTCTGCCCGGACCAAGCTGTTACCAGAGCAGAGATGGCCACGTTCCTCGCACGCGCCTTGGAATTGGAACCCTCGGAAGAAAGCCCCGGCGCCAGCGGCGGAGAAGAAGACTCCGGCGGAGGCGGAGGCGGAAGCGGAAGCGGAGGAGGCGGCGGAAGCGGAGGAGGCGGAAGCGGCGGAAGCGGAAGCGGAGGAGGAGGCGGCGGCGGCTCTGACCGGGAGGTCAATAATCCGCCGGCTTTCACGAGTTCGGGCCAGCACACCGTGCAGGAGAACACGACCCTTGTCGGCTATGTCACAGCCAACGACCCCGACCCGTCGGACTCAATCACCCGATACCTCATCTCTAGGGGAGCCGACGCCCGGCATTTCACCGTTGCCAACTCCGGCGAGCTGCGATTCGTGCTGTCCCCCGACTACGAGCGCCCGGCCGACAGCGGCTCCGACAACCAGTACGAGTTCGAGGTATCGGCAAGCAGCGGCACCGGTACCAGGGAGCGTTCGCAGACCCAGACCATCCTCGTCACTGTCATCGACTCCGCCGAGCCCCCAGCCCAGCTGGACCCGCCGGCGCTGACCCAGCGAGGCCCCGACAGCCTGCAGTGGTTTTGGGACCCGCCGGCCAACACCGGCCCCGACATCGACTCCTACGAACTGCGCCATCGACCCGCGGTCGGCACCCACCCCTGGCAGACATCAACCCACATCACCAACAGCGCCACCCTGACCGCCCTGAGCGCCGACACCCAATACACCGTCCGTGTCCGAGCCCACAACAGCGAAGGCTACTCCCAGTGGTCACAGCCTTCGATTGAGACAACGTCGGCCGTCGCCGCGCGGAGTGGAACCTACAAGGCCCTCGCCGCCGCCTTTTACCACACCTGCGCCATCGCAACCGACGACACGATCACCTGCTGGGGCAACAACGGCGACGGCAGGGGCGACCCCCCGGCGGAGACCTACAAGCTGCTCGACGCGGGAGCCAGATACACGTGCGCCATCAAGAGCGACGACACCATCGCCTGCTGGGGCAGCAACGACATTGAACAAAGCGACCCGCCAGCGGGTGCCTACCAGACCCTCACCGCCGGATCCCGTCACGCCTGCGCCATCGCAACCGACGGCACCATCGCCTGCTGGGGATACGACGCCTTCGGGCAGAGCGACCCGCCCGCGGGCACCTTCAAAGCTCTCGATATCGGCTGGGAGCACACGTGCGCCATCGCAACCGACGGCACCATCGCCTGCTGGGGATACCCCCCGTCGGTGTCGCCGCCGGGGGGCACCTTCGAGGCCCTGGCCGCCGGCGAAGTTCACACTTGCGCCATCAGATCCGACGACACCATCGCCTGCTGGGGAGTGAACTACCTGAGACGCGGAGCGACCAGAGCGCCCGCGGGCACCTTCAAAGCCGTCGACGCGGGCTCCTATCACACCTGTGCCATCGCAACCGACGACACCATCGCCTGCTGGGGATACAACAGCAGGGGGCAGAGCGACCCGCCCGTAGGCACCTACAAGACACTCGCTGTCGACACCCATCGCAGTTGTGCCATCGCGACGGACGACACCGTCGCCTGCTGGGGCAGCAACGACAGCGGGCAGAGCGACGCGCCCGCAGGCACCTACAAAGCCCTCACCATGAACCTGGACAACACCTGTGCCATCGCGACGGACGACACCGTCGCCTGCTGGGGATACCACTACCTCGGGCAGACCGACCCGCTAGCAGGCACCTACGAGGCCCTCACCACGGGCTACGACCACACCTGCGCCATCAAGACCGACGACACCATCGCCTGCTGGGGATACGACGAGTATGGAGAGACGGACGGCCCCGCAGGCACCTACAAAGCCCTCACCACGGGCTACGACCACACCTGCGCCATCAAGACCGACGACACCATCGCCTGCTGGGGATACAACCAATACGGGCAGACCGACGCGCCCACAGGCACCTACAAAGCCCTCACCACGGGCTACGAGCACACCTGCGCCATCGCGACCGACGACACCATCGCCTGCTGGGGATACAACCTATACGGGCAGAGCGACCTGCCCACAGGCACCTACAAAGCCCTCGCCACGGGCACAGACCACACCTGCGCCATCAAGACCGACGACACCATCGCCTGCTGGGGGCTAAACAACAGCGGGCAGAGCGACCCGCCCACAGGCACCTACAAGACACTTGCTCTCCACGCCCAGCACAGTTGCGCCATCGCGACCGACGACACCATCACCTGCTGGGGCAACAACGACAGCGGGCAGAGCGACCCGCCCGCAGGCACCTACAAAGCCCTCGCGTTGGGCTACAACCACAGTTGCGCCATCGCGACCGACGACACCATCGCCTGCTGGGGATACAACGACAGCGGGCAGAGCGACCCGCCCGCAGGCACCTACAAAGCCCTCACCGCGGGCGCCGAGCACACCTGCGCTATCGCGACCGACGACACCATCGCCTGCTGGGGACAAAACGGCAACAGGCAGATCGACCCGCCCGCAGGCACCTACAAAGCCCTTGCGTTAGGCGAGTATCGCACCTGCGCCATCAAGAGCGACGACACCATCGTCTGCTGGCCGCAGCTGCCAGACGGGGTGCGCTGGGCTGGGTGACCAGCGACAGCTAGACGGTCGAGCTTCGCCCCCTCATTCGTTGGTGGCGGGCACCGGTACGGGCGTAAGAGCAATGCTTGGGGATCCTTCGCGTTCGGCTAAACCTTGCCAAGAAGAGAACACAAACAATGTTCCCCCTCAACCACATTGAATCGCGCCGCGTTTAGTAGAGGCTGACGGGGACCGGGAATCCTGGGAGCTGTTCAGTTTTAGTTTGGTTGGGGTATGAAGCTGGTGTTTTCTGGTCCCCAGGTGTGGGGTCGGATGGCTATTCCGTTGATGAAATGGGCGGCTTCGGCGCGGGTGGCGTCTCGGTTGGGGCAAAACAGGGTTGGTCCGCATCCGGGGACTATTTGGAAGTCGGTGAGCCAGGTGATGCTTTCCGCGTAGTATCGGTCTGGTTGCACGTCGGTGTATGGGAGGGTTGTGCCAACATAGTCGGCTTCTACGTGCCGGTAGAGGAGGGTGGCCATTTGTCCCCTGGTGACGTGATCCGTTGGGCAAAACTCCCAGTCAGGATCACTAAAGGCGCCTGGGGTGCATCCCACGGTGATTTCGTTGGAGACCGCCCAGCCGATGGCCTGGTCCGAGTAGACCCCTTCTTCTACGTCGGTGAAGGCTTCTGATCCTTGGTAGGTGGGGGTGGGTCGGCCGGCTGCTCTCCAGAGGAACGTGACGAATTGTTGGCGGGTGAGGTTGGCGTCGGGACAGAACATAGTGGTGGAACATCCGGAGGTGACTTTGTGAAGGATCATCCACGTCACGGCTTGTTCGTACCATGCTCCCGGGTCGATGTCTTCGAACAGTTCAGAGGCTGTGGGCGGCAGCTCATCATCACCCCCTCCCTCATCTAAACCTCCACCTCCACCTCCACCTCCGCCGCCTCCTCCGGTGGTGGTGGTGGTCGTGGTTGTGGTGCCTCGGGCGGTCACGGTCACGGTGACGGCGGTGCTGACTCTGGCGCCGTCCGGGTCGGTCGCTTCGACTCGTAGCCTGTACCTGGACTGGGCCGACCGGTCTATGACAGTGCCTTCTGCCACCCTGATCTGGCCCGTGTCCGGGTCGATGGTGAACAACGGAGCGTCGATTTCGAAGAGTCCGTATTCGAGCGGATCACCGTCGACGTCGGTGGCTGTCACCGGGTGGCCCACCGGTGTTGCGGCTGGGGCCCCTTCGGCGATGGTGCGTGTCGTTGAGGTTGTTGGGAACTTGGGCTGGTCGTTGACCGGGTTGACGGTCACGGTCACGGTCGCCTCGTTGCGGAGGCGACCGTCGGAGGCTGTGTAGGTGAAGATGTCTTTGCCGTTGAAGTCGCTTGTGGGCGTGTAGGCGAGGGTCTTGTCGGGTTGCACTGTGACGCGTCCGTGCCGGGGGGTGTCGCGCAGCGCCACAGTGAGTGTGTCGCCGTCTGGGTCGGTGTCATTGGGCAGCACTGCGATGACCACCCGGCCGTCCTCGGCAGCTGTGGCGGTGTCGTGTCCGGCGATGGGCGCTTCGTTCACGTCGGTTATCTCGATGGTGACAGAGATGTCGTCGCTGTCACCTGAGGGGTCGGTGGCGGTGACCGTGACAGAGTGAGACCTGACCGCGGTCTCATAGTCCAACAGCGTGCCTGAACCGACGCGGATCTGGCCTGTGGAACCGTCGATGTCATACAGGCCCGCATCGGCGCCCGACAGCGTGTACGCCAGTCGGGCGGCATCGCCGGGGTCGGTGTCGGTGGCTCTGACCGCCGCGCCGACAGCCGCGCCCGGAGCCGAGTTCTCCGCGACAGAGCGCCCGAGGGGGTCGTCGCCGGGGCTGTCGCCGAAGTCCGGCGGGCTGTTGGTGCTGGGCGCGGCGCGGGTGCGGTAGGGGGGTTCCACAGCGGCGGTGTCGGTGCCGGTACCGACGCGGTCGAGGTAGGTGGCCTCGACTTGCAGGTCATATCCCACATCGGCGGCCGCTGGTGTGTAGCTTCGGGTCGTGGCTCCTGTGATGTTCTCCCAGGGGCCTCCGCCCAGCTTGCGTTGCCAGGTCCATGTCTGCACCACCAGCACACTGTCGGGATCAGCGACCTCGGCGTCAAGGGCTGTGTCGACCTGCGGCTGCGGCGACGACAGCACCACCACGCCCGGCTCGTCCACATTGGAGACATTGACGGTCACGTCCTCAAAGACCGGGTCGTTGGCGCCGGCACGAGCCTGCACCTGCACCAGATACTGGTTGTCGTCGACCGGGTGCTCGAAATCGGGTGGACGGACAAAGGTGAGCACACCGCGGTCGCTTATCGCAAAGACGGCGGCGTCGGCGCCGCCCAGCGTCCATCTGATGGTGGCCCGCTCGGGATCGTTCGCGGTGAAAGTAGCCACCATCGTGGTGGCGTTCTCTTCGTAGCTGTACACGAAAGACCCGGGCACGCTGTTGATGGTGGCGGCCTCGTCGACGTCGGTGACGGTCACAGTCACGTTGTGGCTGGTGGAGCCTTCACTGTCAGAGGCCAGCACTGTGACATCGTAAATATTGTTGGTGCCGACATCTGCTGGTGTCTCGAAATCCGGCGGCGCGCGGAACCGCAGCGTCCCGCCGACCATCTGGAACAAAGCGGCGTCGGAGCCGTCGACCGACCAGGTGACCGGGTCGCCCTCGGCGTCGGTGGCGGTGAACACGGCCACGTCCGTCATGGTGTTCTCCGCGAACAGGAACCGGCTGCCGCCGCTCACCGCCGGCGGGTCGTTGGTGTCGGTCACCGTGACCGACACCGTCCCGATGGACCCTCCGTCGTGCAGGACCACCAGCACCACAGTCTCTCCGTCGTCCTCCACCACATCAACCGCCGCTGCGATCCTCAGACTCACCAAACCGGCACCAGCCGCCAACGTCAACTCATAGGGCGCAACCAACCCATCGCCATTGGAGTCGGTCAACACGAAATCGTCGCCGAGGGTGGCGCTGCCCGCCACATTCACCGACAGAGTCTGGGCTTGCGCGAACGTGACCCCGCCCGTGGCCACCGTCACCGTCACCTCGGTGCCCTCCACGACCGCGTCGGCGCCCGCCGACACGGCAAAGCTCGCCTCGTCGTCGTCTCGCACCGTGACCGTGGCGCGGTTCGGCGAGCCGGTCACATACCTCGGCTGACTAGCAGTGTCGGCGCGCACCAGGGTGGTCACCGTCGCCGCGTCCTCCACGACCGCGTCATTAGTGGTCGCCACCAGCAGCTCAGCGGTGCTGTCACCAGCCAGAAACGTCACCGTCGACACCCGAGCGCCGCTCAGGACCCCACCCGTTGCCGTCACCCCGACCCGCACCGACAGCGCCTGGGTCAACGGGGTCCCCAGCGTGGCGGTGCGCCTCAGCATGAACCCCGCGTCGGTGCCCTCGGTCACAGTCCCCGCTGATGTGATCGTGACCTCCGGCACGTTCAAGTCGCTGGCAGGAATGGTGACAGTGCGCGAACCGATACGCGTGCCAGTCGACACCAGCGTGGCGCTCACCGAGACCGTCTCAGCCAACTCTTCAACCAAATCGTTCACCACCCGCAAAACAGCAGTGACCGAACTCGCCCCCGCCGCCAACGTCACCGAATACGGCGCCGACAGCGGCCGGTTCTGAGAATCCACCAACACGAAATCGTCGCCCGCGGTGGCCGACCCGCCCACCACAATGCTGACAACCTGATCCACGGCGAACGTCACACCATTGGTAATCGCGAACGTCAACACAGTCTCACCACCCTCAGAAACCTCGCTGCTCACAACCCCGAACTCGAACGCGCCCGCGTCGGCATCCCCGATCGTGACCGTCGTCAAAGCAGTCGAACCCGCCAAAAACCCCGACGCCAACGCGCCGAAGCTCAACTCCACCGTCTCCGAACCCTCCACCAAATCATCATCCGCAGCGTCGAACAACACCGTCTTGCGGGTCTCACCAGCCGCGAAACTGACACTAGCCGCCACCGAAAAATCATCACCAGAAGCACTCACACCCGACGCCACGACCAGCACCTCAATCTCCAACCCACCGCCATGAGCTCTGCTCAACACCACCGGCACCTCCAGCGTCGCGCCCTCGCCCACGCTAAACGAGGCGGCACCAAACGACACCGTCACCGGCGGACCGACCACCAACACCGCGGGCACCTTCGACAACATCGTGCCGTCAGCCGCGCAAATACCGCCAACGTCGCACCCCCTACCAGCGACCACAGACACAGTGATCGCAGCCACACCCTCAGGAGCCAACGTCACCAAATACGCATTGGCCGGCTCGCCCGCCACCAAAAGAGGCGCCACCGACGTCACCGTCGCACCCACAACGCTCAACGACGCAGTAGAGGCCGCAAAATCCGCTACCGGCCGGTTGAACGCCACCGCCACCCGCGGAGCATCGCCCACACCCGAATGAATCACCGACGTATAACTGCCAGCCAAAACCCGCGCCTCCAACGCCGCAGGAGCCTCCGCCAGAAACTCCGGGCGCATGACAGTGCCCCGCGTGAAGCTAGGGAGTCCATCCACAGACAGCCACTCCTCGCCGGTGTCTGGATCGACCTGGGTGAACACATCGGTCGGTGGCGGGGTGGGAGAGTTCCGTGGGCGGGCAGCACCCCAGCTGACCAGCCAATGGCCATTGCTCAAGGGCTCGACGTTCCCGCCGCGATAACCTACCTCGTCCTCGGTTCCGTGCAGCGAATGGTCCCGCACGAACACCGCCTCGCCGTTCTCCAGATCCAGGGCGTACTCCAGGGCGCGGCTGTACTCTTCGTTGGCTCGGAGAAGGTTCTGAAGCGTCCAAGGGTTCCTGGTGCACTGCACGCCGTTGTCGTAGAGGATCAGGTTGCCGTTGGGCAGAAGCGACGACCCGTGCTGTCCGCAGAACTGCCCCTCCTCATCGCCTACGATATCCAGCGGCGGCGGCCCGATGTCGCGCTCGCTCCACTCCTCGTCGCTCAGATTGGACAGCCCCACCCTCCACACCACATCACCGGTGTCGGCGTCGATGGCCAGGATTCTTGAACACCCCCGCATCGACGCGATGATGAGCCCGTCCACCATCTGGATCGAGTTCAGATGCGCATAGTCGCCGTCATTGGGCGGGAAAAAGTGCTGCGTGCAGTCCTCCAGCGGCATGTGGTCCCACGAGTTCCAGTTGAACGTCGCCGCCCCGCCCGGGGTGACGATCTGGATGGCCGAGTCCTCCACATACACATCAGTCCCGTAGAGCAGGCCCGCCCTATCGTTAAAAGTGAGATGGGACAGGTCACGTTCGGCGTCCTGGTAGGCCATCAACATGTAGTTCCCGTCCTCGAGCACCCGGAAATCGTGGCCGTCGGCGCGTGTGAGGGGCGCTACCGATCTCACCACACTGAGGGCTTGCCGGGTCGCATCGAGAATTTGGTAGGTGTTGCCAGGGCCGCGGTAGGAGTATCGGGATTCGCCACCGCCATCGGGATAGAACCGGAAGAACTGCGAGCCCGGGACATTCCTCGGCTTGGTGTGCCAGCGTGGGACGCCGTTGCTGTCCATAATCACCAGACGCCCGTCACGGAAATAGAGGATCAGTTCGTCGAGCACCTTCGCCTCACCCCGCGGCTTGGTGACCGTGACCTCGCCGAAGTTGTCCGGGAGGCAGTGCACCACATACTGGGTCTCCGCGCCCTCAGCGTCGGCCAGAGAGATGCGCACCACGCTGTCGCCCATCACCGCCCGCGTCACCGTCAACGAGGCGCCCGCATTGGCGTGCTGGGTGCCGTCCACCGAGATCCGGCTCGACCCAACAGCCGGGCGCATCGTCAACGTCATCGTGTCGGTGTCGTCACAACCCACCGAATAATGCAGAATCTGCGCATCGAACACCGGCCGCATCAGCCGCCACACCTCGGTAGAAGCCACGGAGTCATTGGTGCTGATCGACAGGCCGCTCAACTGATCAGCCGCCACCACCTCCGGCGCCGTCGCCCGCGCTCGCCCGCCGCTACCATGGCCGTCGCTATAAGACACACCGACCCGCAAAAAACTCCCCGCATCAGCCGCCACCGGCGTATAACTCGACGAAACCGCCCCCGAGATCGCCACCCACCCGTCGTATCCAACGGTCCGCTCCCACACCCACGTCAGCGAACCGTCCACCACACCATCAAAATCTTCCAGCGTTGCAGTGACCTCCACACCCCTGCGAGGCCGCTTCGTCGACAACGACACCACACCATCCTCATCCACGTCGGTCACCGTCACCGTCACACTCAACGCAGAAACAGCCATAGCCGACCCTGACGAAGGCAGAAGCGTCACCACATAAACGTTGTCGGTGTCGCTGTCAACCGGCTCCTCAAAATCCGGCGGCTTCGAGAAAACCACCGGCGCCACCGGATCAAGATCGAACCTGAGCGCGCCCGACAGGCTATCAATGCTGAAAAGCGCCGCGTCGTCACCGCCCAACGTCCACACAATGCCGTCACGGTCCTGCGCCGACGACGCGGTGAAAGTAGCCACCCGTGACCAACTGTTCTCCGCGAACGTCACCGCCGAGGACCCTTCGACCTCCTCCAACTCGATGACGTTCTCCAACATCACCAACAAATCCGCGGTGACATCGTTGACACCATCGCTCACCTGCACCGTCACCTCAAAAACACCGTCCCCATCGGCATCGTCAGGCTCCTCGAAATCCTTAACCGAAACGAACTCCAACACCCCCAACCCGCTCAACACAAACACCGCCGAATCCGCGCCGCCCGCCAGGGTCCAAACCAAATCACCCACAACCGTGTCATCATCAGACGCAGACAAAGTCGCCACCGACACAGACCCCTCAGCCACCACAAAAGAAACCTCGCTCGTGATCACCGGAACAGCCGCGCTCTGACCCAACACCGGCACCACCAACAACACCCCAACACCCAGCCACGCCAACACACCAACCGCCACCACCCGCAGCACCAACGCCCCCGCCCTCCTCACCCCAACATCCCCACCCCCTCCAACACCGCCCACAGCGACACCGACAAGCCAGCGCCGACAAAGCCACCAAACCGAACATCGACGACAATAGCCCTCAGGACGCAGCCTCTTCAACCGCCTACCCTCTGCCCCAGGGACACCGCAACAAACCCAATATCACACATACATCACAGTGACATCATATGCCACTCACAACAACATCCACAGCATTTGAATAAGAACACGAAAAGAACCACAACACACCAAAATGCGTTACTTAGCCAGACGGAGTTGCCTCAGGTCTCTAAGCCCAGAACCGTGTGACGGATACTTGCTGAGTATCAGTCATAGCGGGGTGGTCTTTTGGCTCTGGTGGGTGTTACCCACGAGGATTCGGTGACCGATGCCCGGGTGGCGGCAGCCAAGATGGCCGGGCTACGGATATTCGCCGATCGAGAGCGGAAGATGAACCTTGCCTTGGCCGTCGCCGGTGGAGCGGCGTTGGTGGTGAGCCAGTTCACCCTGTATGGGGATGTTGGCAAGGGCCGCCGGGCTTCCTTCGTCCGGGTGGCGCGTCCCGAACCGGCCGAGCGTTTGGTGGACGAGGTGGTTGCTGCGTTGCAGAGCGAAGGGATAGAGGTGGCCACGGGCCGTTTCGGAGTGATGATGGAAGTGTCCCTTGTCATTGATGGGCCGGTCACCATCTTGGTGGAGACGGGCGGCGGTCGGATAGTCTGACCGCTTCGACTGGCGGGTGGGGTGGTGCCGTCGGTCCAAGAAATCAGTGAGATTCATGCCGGCGGACTCATGTTTCTCATTTAACATAGAGGTATGTCGAGCGCAACGAGTCCCACCCCGACCGGCCTCGACCGCGCGCCCCCCGAGGGCTACTGAAGTCTGCCATGTTCGGATGGCAGGCCCGCAGAATACAGAGAACCCCGAAACTGGTTCTGGCGGCCGTGGGCCTTATCACCGCGGTGCTGCTCGCCGGGTTCGCGGTGCAGGACATCCCTGCGGCGCCTATCGACGCCACCGCTTCTTTCCTGCCCGCCGAGAGTGAGCTGGCGGAGGCCTCCTCGGCCATCCGGGAGAGTTTTCCGGCCGCCGCGGGTGTGGAGATTGTCCAGATCCTGGCCAAGGGCGATGTTCTGGCGGCCGATTCCCTGCGGCTGATCAGGGGTCTGCAGAACACGATCAGAAGCGACCCCCAGGTCGAGACATTCGTGGTGGACGAAGCGGCGCTTGGGTATGTACCTATTATCGAGCGCCTTCTGGCTGCCGGTGGATTGGACCTGGCCACGGTCTCCGACGCCCAATTGGATGTGGTCCTTCGGCGAGTGGTCAGCGTCCCCGAGTTTGCCGAGGCGAACGCCGGACTGGCTCGTTTCGTCTCTCGCGACGCCGACGGGACACCGATCGCCGGGCTTTCTCTGATCATCCTCAACGACGCCGGCGATCCCCTGGGCCTGCAATCCGCGCAACTGCGGGCCCACGAGATCGCGGAATCCGCGGAACTGGCCCCGCTGGCGGTGTCGGTGATAACCAAGGCAAACAGCAACACGGAAGGAAGGGAGGCTCGCCGGTCGAGCCTGTTCCTGCTCATGGGCATCGCACTGGTGGTGATCATGGTGCTGTTGGCCGCCTTCTACCGTACCGGCTCGGACGTGGTGTTGGCCATCGTCGGCCTTATCCTGACCATCTTCTGGACGTTCGGCGCCCAGGCATGGCTGTCGCCCGGAGGCGCCGACCTGGTTGATCCCGAAAACATCATGATCGTCTTGGTGCCGGTGCTTCTGATCGGGCTGTGCGTGGACTATGCGTTGCAGATCACCGGGCGTTACCGGGAGGCGCTGGCGCGGGAGGACGATCCGGGTGGGGATGCGCCGGGGGTGGCCGTCGGTGAGGCGGTCAGGTTCTCGGGCGTGCCGGTCCTGCTGGCGGCGGGCACGACCGCGGTCAGTTTCATCACCAACCTGACCAGCAAGTTCGAGCCCGTTGCCGACTTTGGCATAGTGGCCGGTATCGGCGTTCTGTCGGGGTGGATCGTGATGACCACCTTCGTGCCCGCCGCCCGGCTGGTGCTGGACCGAAGGCGCTCCGCCCGAGGACAGCCATTGGCGGCGAGACCGGTCGCCGACACGATCCCCGGCGCCGGAGCAGCCCTGGCGCGAGTGGCGACCACCATCGTGCGTCGCCCGTTGCCGATCCTGGGCGGCGCCATCGTGGTCACGATCCTGGCCGCCATAGCCGCCATCGGTCTGAATACCACCTTCGCACTCAAGGACTTCGTGCCGAAGGGCTCCCAAACGGAGAAAAACATCGAATTCTTGGAACAAAATTTCAACGGTGGCGCCTCGACGATGACCATCCTCGTCGAAGCCGATCTGGACACCGTCCGGACCCTTCGTGACCTGTTCGATTTCTACACCACTCTCGCCGATCCCCGCAGGAGACCGCAGGGTGTCGCCGGTCCTCCGTCGGCGTCGGCGGGGACGCTCCTAGCGGACTGGATCAACGACAGCGAACAGCCGGGCGACAACTACGACCCCGCCTTCGCCGCCGCATACGCCGACTTGAACCTCAACGTCTTCGCAACCGACGAAGAGGTGCGCGCCGCCTGGGTGCTTCTCGAGAACGCCGATCCGGTGGGGTTTTCCAAGGTGGTGGACTTCCGCGCCCAAGGCTCCGACCGCACGATCCTCCAGGTACCGGTCACAGTCGGGGGTATCGAGGCTTCGCAGCAGTTGATCGCCGAACTCGAGACGCTATGGGGAGGGGATACCTCGGAGATCACAATCACCGGTGGCGACTCGCTCATCGCCCTGGTGACCGAGGAGTTGACCGCCAGCCAGGTGCTCAGCGTAAGCCTCACCACTCTGGCCGCCTTGATCATCCTGGTGCTCTACTTCGGCCTCACCCAGTTTCGCCCCACTCTAGGACTGATCGCCATCATCCCCATCGCGGTGGTTCTGATCTGGGTGCTGGGCGCCATGTGGGCAATGAGGATCTCCTACAACATGGTTACGGCCTTGATCACCGCCCTCACGATCGGCATCGGGGTCGACTACACAATCCACCTCACCCACCGGTTCCTGGAAGAAGAAAAGCAGTCGGGCCGGATCCGGGACGCCATGCAACGAGCGATGACCACCACCGGCGGCGCGCTGGTGGCCAGCGCTCTCACCACGGCTCTCGGACTGTTGACACTCCTGTTCGCGCCGCTCGATCCGATGAGGCAACTCGGCCTGCTCACCGCGGTCACCATCCTGTTGGCGCTGATCGCCACGTTCGTGGTGCTTCCCCCGCTGCTGGTGCTCTGGGCGCTGTACCATCGCTGGCGGAGGCAAGAGTTCGGCGGCGACAGCCACCACCCGACTCCCAGCCTCTGACAACGGCCACCGGGAAATGACCGACGAGGCAACAGGATAGGCGGCAGCCAATGGCATCGCCCGAGGGGTGGGCGACAGCCGGTTCTTGCCGTCATCACCGGTCACAAAGGAGAACTGACGGTGCTCATGCATCGCCTCTACCAGAGAGTACACGTCGACCATTCCCTCACCGGCGAATAGCTGAACGGCTGTTCTCACTCGCTGAGGAGTAGGCAGAGCGATCAACCTGGACCGGATGGTCGTCAACCATAGGATGTTGTCAGTGGATGTTCCACTGACAACATCCTTCTCGGCCACGAAATCCGAAACGCCGTCAAGAAGGCCTCCACCAGAACAGACCTGTTAGAAATACGCCGCCAACTGATGGACAATCGGAGCCGCTACCTGGACAACTGAGGGGCAATCCTTCTCATACCACCGATTGGGTCAGACGGCTCGATCAGTGGCACGTTGAAAATGGCATGTGTGGCACTTTCGCGAGTATTCGGCCTCCCAAGATGATGCTGTGTCAAGGGACGGAACGTTGGGTCCCAGCCCCCCACCTAATGAGGTCGGCGTGTTCGAGCTTCACCAGTGACACCTTGGTCGAATGCCCACCCTATCGGCAAGTTAGCCCCTTTTGCTTCGGTCACCGGGCACATCCTGATAGATGTCAGTTCCCAAAGACCCCTCGGTCAGTGATCCTTTGCGCGGTAGAGGAAGGTGATCATTTGTTCGCGGGTAAGCGTCCGGGAACCTCCGAACTCGGTGGCGCTCACCCCACTGGTTATCCGCTGGTTCACCGCCCATCCAACCGAGTAATTCGCCCAATGATCCACTGGCACATCAGCGAACCTGTCGCTACTAGCTGCCGAGAGCCACTGATCCAGACCGAAACCAACCAAACCCAACGCGAGTAACAAGCAGATCACAACCCCAGATATTCCCAGAATATCCGTCATAGCGGGGAAAAAGGAGGCTGTTCTAGTTGAGTGGAGGTGACGTCTACGCTGATTGGGTTTCAATCGTGTTCAATTCGTCTCCCTGGGCCTGTGTTTGCCCAGGTAGTGGCCTATTTGTGGTTATGGGTCGTGTCAGGCGGTGTCAGGAGGCGTCAGCCAAGCGCACTACCCTTAAATGGTATAAACAGTGGTATCGGTACCGACAGCTAACAGGGAAATCCATCGACAATGAACCCGTCAGTTCCGAGCATAGCGGGAAGGGAAACGAGAGGATGAACCGACCCAAAACACTTTCAGCCACTTTCGTCAAGAGTCTAAGCCGACCTGGTCGCTATGGCGACGGTCGAGGAGGTCATGGTCTGAGCCTGATGGTCAAACCGACCAAGATCGAAGGACGGCTTTCCAAAGCCTGGGTGCAGAGAATCCGGATCAACGGAAAAGAAACCAACCTCGGGCTGGGAAGCTACCCGGCAGTAACTCTGGTGGAAGCCCGCCAGAGGGCTCTCCGAAACAGGCAGGCCGTCGAAGAAGGCCGCAACCCCCGTGCTCGCAAAGCGCCCACCTTTCGTCAGGCCACCGAGAAAGTGATCAGGCTTCACGCTGCCAAGTGGAAACCGGGCGGAAGGTCCGAAGAGCACTGGCGGTCAACCCTCCAAACCTATGCTTATCCCCGGTTTGGGAACAAGCGGGTGGACCTAATCACCACCGCGGATGTCATGGCCTGTCTCGCACCACAATGGCACGACAAACCGGAGACCGCTAACCGGGTGAAACAGCGCATCTCTGCTGTTATGAAGTGGACCATCGCCCAGGGGTTCCGAGACGACAATCCCGCTGACGACCGTATCACCGCCGCGTTGGGTTCCAACACCCAACGACCCCTACACATGAAAGCCCTACCCCACAAAATGGTCGGCGCAGCTGTTCGGGCGGTCGAAGCAACCGACGCTCACTGGGCAACAATCGCCGCGTTCAAGTTCCTGACTCTTACCGCCACCAGAAGTGGTGAAGTCAGAAACGCCATATGGGACGAGATCGACCTCACCACAGCAATCTGGACCATCCCAGCCGAGCGGACCAAAACACGGCGAGAGCATCGGGTGCCTCTAAGCACCGGGGCTCTGGCGGTTCTCGACACAGCACACCAGCGGTCAGGCGGCAATGGCCTGATCTTCCCATCACCAACCGGACGGACGCTTAGCAATGCCACCATGAGCAAACTTTGCAAAGAGAACAATGTCGGCTGTGTGCCTCACGGGATGCGAAGCTCGTTTCGGGACTGGTGCGGAGAAACAGGCGCAGACCGCGAATTGGCGGAACGGGCCCTCGGTCACGAAATCAGAAACGCCGTAGAAAAGGCCTACGCCAGAACGGACCTCCTAGAAAGACGCCGCGAACTCATGGAACAATGGAGCAGATACCTAGACAACTTGAAGGCAAACCGTTCCTAGCCACGAATTGAGGGCGGGTACGTTCGTTAGAACCTCTAGGAGGACTGGAGCGGTGGGGTGTCTGCGTTTCCCTGAGAGGTCTTGACTTACTCTTGGAGGTCTAGGACCAATGTTGGGCACTGTGCTACTGTGATGATCGCCATCACCCCAGCCGACGAGGCACCGCAGACACGGATTCGCCGCTCTCATGTACCAGATCCACGGCTCTACGCCGGAACTCTTCCGGATAAGGAGCAGGCATTCAAAACTCCTTCCAAAGAGACCACACGGCCTCTCACACGATCACAGAATACGTGTCCGGAAAAGCGGGGGAACTCCAGTTTGTCCCAAGTCATTGTTTCCCCAACAAACCACCGTCCCGCCTGTTTCCAACCCGCACGCGTGAACATCACCGATCGTTGCCTGCTTCAGACGGAGGGTCTGCCTGGTTGCATCTCTTACGCGCCACTCAGACGGCGACCACACCGGAGAGTAAGCACCGTCACTAATACGGACGACCTCGCTGCCGTCGATTCGCATAGAAAGGATGCCGTGGCTTTCGAACTCCGCATAGATATCGGTGATCGGCTCTTTGTAGAGATGCTGGCTCTCGAGAATGATGCGCTGGCCGTCGGGCGACCAATGGGCGTTGGAACTACCGAAGGTAGTCAATTGGCGGATATCCGTGCCGTCCCGGTTCATCACGAGTGTCTCGCCTTCACCGTTGAAGACCAGTTGTCTGCCGTCAGGCGACCAGCTAGCGTCCGAGCCGCCGGATGTGGTGAGTTGCCTTCCGTCGGAGCCGTCGGGAGCCGTCACGAATACTTGGTAGTTCCCGTCAACAACCCTGTGAAAAGCGATCAGCCTGCCGTCAGGCGACCAACTGGGGACGAGCCCCCAGAGTACGTAGGCCTCTGGATGTCAGTTCCGTCGGCGTCGATGATGAACACGTTTTCGGTCTCATCGAAGTTGTAGCGCCACTTGCTGGTGAAGTAGTTCTCGATTCGTGAGAACACGATCCGGGTACCGTCGGGCGACCAGTTGGGACTGCTGCCACCTGTCCTCATAGTAAGTTGTTGAACGTTCTGGCCGTCGGGGTCGATGACGAATATTTCGCTTTCACCTGTGCGGGTGCTGCTGAACAGCATCCTGGTTCCATCTGGGGACCAACTCGGATCGGAGTCGTGCCAGGCAAGATTGAAGTCGCCTTGGAAGTCATCTCCCTGGTTGGAGTTGTCTGGGGTAAGACGTTGAGGTTCGGAGCCGTCCGGTTTAGCAATTATGGATGGCGCCGTAGCTGACAAAGGCGATGCGGTCAGTTAGTTGGTGAGTTGATGTTGGTTGGTGCCGTCGGCATTCATGATCCAGATTCCGTTGTTCCCGTTGTCGTAGGCGATTTGGGTGCCGTCGGGTGACCATACCGGTCTGCCTCCGTGGGTGGTGTGTTGCTTGTGGTTGGTGCTGTCGGTGTTGATGGTCCAGATTCCCCTTTGGAAGCGGCTGTAGGCGATTTGGGTGCCGTCGGGTGACCATGTCAGGTGGGATGCTCGGTTAGTGGTCAGTCGTTTGTGGTTGGTGCCGTCGGTATCCATGATCCAGATACCCCAGTCCGATGGGGAGGAGGAACTCGAGTCCGACGGGGAGTAGGAGGAGAAAACGATTCGGGTCCGGTCGGGTGATACTTTCCAAGTGTCTATTCCTTTGGCGAGTGATTGCTGGTTGGTGCCGTCGGTGTTGATAGTCCATATCTCGTAGAACGTCTGGTAAACGATTCTGGTGCCGTCTGGTGACCACACCGGGGAGTAGCCGGATTCGGTGAGTTGTTGATCGCTCGTCCCGTCGGGGTTGACGGTCCAGATTCCCTTTTGGTAGCGGCCGTAGGCAATTGTGGTTCCGTCAGGTGACCACACCGGGTAGGGGGCGCCTTGGTCGGTGAGTTGTTGTTGGTTGGTGCCGTCGGCGTTGACGGTCCACATTCCGCTGCCCCTGTAGGCGATTTTGGTGCTGTCGGGTGACCACACCGGGTAGGAGCCGGATTCGGTGAGTTGTTGTTGGTTGGTGCCGTCCGCGTTCATGACCCAGATTCCGTCGGCCCCGTACGCGATTTGGGTCCTGTCGGGTGACCACCTCGGCGAGCCGGAGAGGAGAATCAGTCGTTGCCTGGTGCCGTCCGCGTTGACGGTCCAGACCCCGCCGTTGTGCCGGTACACGATTTGGGCGCTGTCGGGTGACCACGCCAGGAATACGGGCGCACCACCGCCAGCTCCCGAACCGAGGTCACCCAGGCAGGTGGCGTACTGGTAAGGAGTTTGAGCCCTATCGTCGATTCTCACGTTGCTGATGGTCACCGTGTAGCAGTAGTCGCGGTCAGGGAACCCAGGAAGCTTCTCTGAGTTCCAGTCGCCGTGCACAGCCCAGACGATCCCCGATCTCCGGTTGATGACTGCTACCGGTATGGGACCGTAGTTGTCTGTGACGGTGACTGTGGCCTGAGCGAAGTCGGCTGGTACGAGTAGTTGGAATGACCATCGTCCCCACACGGTTTCGGCGGGTACGTAGCCTGCTGGGGGCCATGCCACGAAACCGCGCTGCTCTCGAACCGTGGCAACGGTGGAGTAGTCGTACCCGAAGTGCATAGCGTTGGTCGTCCGGTAACGGCGGGCCTCGGGGTAGATGTTGCCGGTGCCGATCTCCTCCACGAACGGGGACAGGATCTGCCGGCGGTGCCCGACCGCCAGATTGCTGGCGCCTGTGTCTTGCATGTACCTGTCGACGGCGAACACCCCGGCGGAACCGAGACCAAGATTCTCACCGCCCCTTCCGGGGACATCCTGGGTGTAGCAAACCCAATCGGGTGGCGGGTGGTGTGACAGCTTTCCTGCGGCGGACATGATCAGAGCCTTCCGCTGTGCCGCGGCGGACCGGGAGGGATCCTCGGTGACGGTGTCGAGGCCTGCCATCTGCCGGTACCAGTTGACCCGCTGCACCACACTGTCCCGGAAGGCCTGGCTGGTGGTGCCCGCATCGCATTCGGCGACGTTGCCTGTGAAACCTGGGTCTGGTTGCTCCCGTTCGAACTCCGCCAGATACGCTGACACCACCACGTCCCGGTCCCAGACATCAAACCCAGGACCATCCCGATGGCCATCAGACCCGAAAGTCCTCACCAACAGCCCAGACGCCTGGCTCGGACTCCCAGCGGTATCACGAACTGCGCCTCGGGGTATCCGTACAACCACCGTTCCCCCAGCCGCTGGGACGATTGTCACCTCATAGTCGGATCCAGAACCCGCCAGGCTGGTGGCTCGACCGTTGACCACCCTCACATCATCCAGACCGAAGCCGGTCACCGGCCGGCGGAAGGAGACCCCCACCTGAAAGGAACCAGCCACAGTCCGCCCCGTTGGGGATTCGAGTCCGACCGAAAGAGCGGCTCTGTTTATCGCTCGGGTGAGGAAAGTGGCCATCTGAGCGCGGGTCACCGAATCGTCAGGGCAATACCGAGCCGGGCCGGTAGCGCAACCTGCTGTGACCCCCGCCCGCGCCAACGCATCGATACTCCCGGCGTGTGTGTTGCCCTCAACGTCGACAAACCCGAACGGCGGCGCAGCTTCGAGACCGAAAGCTCGAGTGAGGAAAGTGGCCATCTGAGCGCGAGTGACCGAATCGTCAGGGCAATACCGAGCCGGGCCGGTGGCGCAACCCCCTGTGACTCCCAGCACCGCGAGACGTTCCACAAAAGGCGCCCACCACTCATCCGAGTCAACATCGGCGAAACGCGTACCGGATGAACCAGGATCGGCACCGTCCAGGACCCGGACCAGCCACACCGCCATCACCCAACGCTGCAAAGCATCGCCGGGGCAGAACTCCCCCGGAGCACAGTCAGTGCCCTCCAGCACTCCCATCTCCGCTAGCCCCTCAACCCCAGCCCGATGAGAACCCGCCTCATCAAGATCCGAGAACCCGCCTTGAGCTACAACAGAAACAGCAGGAACCACCAACGAGGCGGCCAGCACCAGCGCAGCCACAACCCACAAACGCCCACTAGAGCGGGTCAACCTCATACCATTCTCACAGGGAAGCCAGGATAATCCCGGGCCAAAGCATCACCTAACCCACCCCACCAAACACCCCTCCCAACAGACGAAACCAGACCGCACAATACCAACAGGTCGGCGGACGGAAACGGGTCGTTCACCTACAGGGCTCGGCAGCCTCAGGTTATTGCACATATGGGACGGATGTGTGAAATATATCCCTAACCACCGTCTACACCCACAAACCACGGTCTACACCCACAATATAGTGGGTGGTTGGCGTACTCGAAGCTATGGGTCGTGTGGTTCGCTTCTCCCCGGCTAGCCCTGTCGTCGGGTCAGGGGCCGGTGTTGCCGGATCATCCGATGCGCCATGTGCAACGCCTTCGAGGACTTCGGTGCCTTCAGGTGCCAACAGTTTCTGGGACGGAATGCTGCATGTCACCGACGGCTGGGATGGGCTGTTCGTCGAGTTCAACGGCTGCATCGGTGCCTGCGGCAACGACTGGGGGGCCTCGGCCGTTTTGTTGTCGCCGGTCACCCAAGCCCAGCGTACCCCGTAGGAACCTTAAGGAAGGAGAACAGGGAAAACCAGTGATCGGTGGAGATGACGTCCGCGGGTTTAGTGTCCCATATAGGCGCATAATGTCCCGAAAGACCACCTATCGGCGCCACAGACGCGTCGGAGAAGTATCAGCTGATCTGGTCGACCGACAGTTCTCGCCCACCGAACCTGACAGGCTGTGGCTGGCGGACATCACCCAGCACCCCACCCGAGGGGGCATAGTGTATTTGGCGGTGGTCATGGACGCTTGGAACCGAGAAGTGATCGGATGGTCGATAGCCAACCATATCCGAGCACAGATAGTCTGCGACGCGTTCGAGATGGCAAGATGGCGTCGTCGGCCCCGACCCCAGTCGGGACTGGTCCACCACTCCGACCACGGCGCCCAAGGTGGATTCAAGGGGTCGTCGCAACAGTGTCTTGTTTTAGGGAGTGTAGGTGTTCGTTGAGGGTTTCGGCGGGGGTCTTCCAGCCGAGGGTTTTGCGGGGTCGACTGTTGAGTGCTGCGGCGACAGCGTCCAGGTCGCCTCTGGAGTGTCTGCTGAGGTCGGTGCCTTTGGGGAAGTACTGTCGGAGGAGCCCTTAGTTTGGTTGGGGTATGAAACTGGTGTTGCCTTCTCCCCAGATGTGGGGTCGGATGGCTACTGCGTTGATGAAGAGTGCGGCTTCGGCGCGGGTGGCGTCTCGGTTGGGGCAAAACAGGGTTGGTCCGCATCCGGGGACTGCTTGGAAGTCGGTGAGCCAGGTGATGCTTTCCGCGTAGTATCGGTCTGGTTGCACATCGGTGTATGGGAGGGTTGTGCCAACATAGTCGGCTTCTACGTGTCGGTAGAGGAGGGTGGCCATTTGTCCTCTGGTGACGTGATCCGTTGGGCAAAACTCCCAGTCAGGATCACTAAAGGTGCCTGGGGTGCATCCCACGGTGATTTCGTTGGAGACTGCCCAGCCGATGGCCTGGTCCGAGTAGATCCCTTCTGCTACGTCGGTGAAGGCTTCTGATCCTTGGTAGGTGGGGGTGGGTCGGCCGGCTGCTCTCCAGAGGAACGTGACGAATTGTTGGCGGGTGAGGTTGGCGTCGGGACAGAACATGGTGGTGGAACATCCGGAGGTGACTTTGTGGAGGAGCATCCACGTCACTGCTTGCTCATACCACACTCCCGGGTCGATGTCTTCGAACAGTTCAGAGGCTGTGGGCGGTAATTCATCACTGCCTCCCTCATCTAAACCTCCACCTCCACCACCGCGTCCGCCTCCACCTCCACCACCGCGTCCGCCTCCACCTCCACCACTGCGTCCGCCGCCTCCGCCCGTGGTGGCCGTGGTGGTCGTGGTGGTCGTGGTGGTCGTGGTGGTCGTGGTGGTCGTGGTGGTCGTGGTGGTCGTGGTGGTCGTGGCAGTGGTGCCGGGGAAGATCCAGGGTCGGGCTTGTTTGATGGCGAGGATGTCGTCTTCGGTGATCTTGAACTCGATCTCGATGGCGTACGGCTCGTCGGCCGCGGGGGCGTACAACTGCTCGAAGTGGTCGTGGATCACGGCGAGATGCTCGCCGAGTTGCATCACTTGGGCACCGCTCATCAGGAGTTGCCCGGGCTCAACTTGGTTGGAGGTGGCCAGGACGGTGTACACGCTGCCCTGGCCAAGCAGCAGTTCCTCCGGGATCGAGTGGTCTTCGGGATTGGTGACGAGGTCTTCACCGATCTGGGTGTTCACGTAGTAGCGGTCGAACGTGCCGGCGATGGGGTTGAAACTGACGGCGACACCGTTGGCGAGCTCGTTGCTGTAGTTGGGGTGGACCAGCACGCCCATGGCGGTCTTGGTGTGATCGACTCGGTGGAGTTCACGCTCAGTGAAGGCCCGGAAGTTCCACAGGCTGGCATAGACCTGTTTGAGAGACTTGTCGATGCCGTCCTCCTCGGTCTCCTCTGCATCCTGGGTCTTTGAGTCGTACAGGCCGGCGCCGTTGAATCCGGGCAGGTCCTCGTTGTTGGTGCTGGACCGGTAGCGCAGAGAAATGTCCTCGGGAAACGATGCGTGCATTTGCGTGAGTGCATCGATGATCCACTGCGGCGAGACTGCGTCCTTGATGTCGTCGCGCAAGTCATCAAGCATGTCGTCCTGGACGTCGAAGTCCGTCTGGAAATCAGGATCGACCAGCATCTCGTCGACCCGAGCATAGAGGTCGTTGGCCTTCATGAACTCGACGTAAAAGTAGAAGGGCACCACGAATCCGTCGGGCACGGTGCCCTCGGCGAAACCGAGCCTGCCTAGGACGGCAACGTTGGCTGCCTTGACCCCGAAGGCGTCCCAGTCGTCGAAGCCGACCTGTTCCAGCGCCGTGATCGACGTCACCGACAGGTCCCGCTGCGGCACTTGCGCGGTCGCGGGCCGCAGTGACGCGAAGTGGGCGTCGACCTCCTCGGGAGTCGCGGCCCGCACATCCCACTCCCCGTCGGTCACCTCGTAACGGACGTAGCTGTCCAGAAGGGCCGCTATGTCGGGGTCGTCGAGCAGGTCTTGCACGTACGCGTTGGGGACACCGTTCTGCACGGCGCGCAGATTGACGTGCGACAGCGGCGTCTGCGGCACCGTGGTGATAATGCCAGCCACCGGGGGCAGGTCGTTCGGCAGCGCCTCATATATGACTATGTCTCGGGAATGGGGTCGATCGTCGGGATCCAGCACCCGCAGACTGCCGTACCCGACGCCGGGGTTCAATATCTGAAACGTTTGCCCGGGAAAGAGGTCGTCGAAGTACAGCACGTCGACGCGAGACTCTCTCAAGGCAGGCATCTCGGACTGAAGGTGCTTGAGATTATCGTTGGTGAGATGCAAGAACAGATTGTCTTCTACCACGGGCATATTGGCTGCAAACAAGGAATAGATTCGGTGCAGGACACTGGCGGAAGGGTCCAGGAAGCGCAGATGGATATAGAAAATGTCCTCTAGATCCTCCCGGTCACTGCCTGCGGGAAGCTCGCTCACGTGGTTGAGATCACCCGGCACGACGCCGGTGAAGTCGAGGCCCAGAGCGGTCGCAAGTTGCAGGTGTGTTTCGTGGGTGTTCGAATTCGCGAAATAGATGCTTGGCCGGTCTGTGTAGAGGCCGACGATGATGAACTTGAAGGATCGGCGGGTCCTCAAATCAACGGAGAGCGCATCGAAGGTTGCGTCGTCTTGGATGATGATCGCGCCGTCGTTCAGGGCCACGGTGACGGCGGGGTTGACCGGATTCATGCTGGTGGGGTTGTCGAGTTCAGTGATGTCGTCGGTACAGTCGCCGTCGACGTCGGCGGGGTCGGACACCAAGTACTTCTCGACGCGGTAGCGCTCCGCGGGGAGGGCCTCAACGTTCTCAGAGAGGGTCGTCGTGCCGGCTTGGCCGCGGACAACAGCGACCAGCACCTCCGACGCTGCGTCGCCGTCGAGGCGCGCGTAGAGGACGAAATACTCCGCGGCGGTTGATGCGACCACGACCGGGACAGCCGTCACAGTCACAGCCGTCGGCGTCGGAGCGTCTCCAGGACAACTTTGAGCTTGTGCCTGCGGCGTTTGCAGGGCCACGACCCCGCAGAAGACCCACACCAACAGCGCCCCTAGCACGCCGAAGATCGCTGACGCCCGCCTCGTGTGTGCCCGCTTGCCCGGCCGCGGGACGAACACCGTGAGCGCCGGTTCGCCTGAATTCAAGCACTCACCCATTTCTGATTTGGAGCAATAATAGCCATAGCAGCAGGGGGCCCTTCGCGTAAACGTGGGATTGAGGGTTGCTGGCACCGGTTGGGGTCATTATGTCACGAGGATGCCGCGGGCTTCGAAGTTGGCCGGATTGGTGAACCCGTGGGCAGTTCTTCTGAGCACTTGCAGGAGATTGTTGATGCCCTCGATGCGGCCGTTGGAGGCCCGGTCGCTGTGGTGCCAGGCGAGGATCTCGTCTGACCAGGCGATGATGGTGTCGACGACGTCGTGGTACTCGGGCAACTCGCCGGTCTCGTAGAGGTCGCAGAACCGTCTGAGAGCAATCCACCGCGTATCCTGTTGACCGCCAACACCCAATATCACACATACATCACAGTGATATCATATTCGGCTCACAACAACACCCAGAGCATTTGAATGAGAACATGAACAGAACCGCAACACGCCAACGTGCGTTACTTAGCCCAGACGGAGTTGCCTCAGGTCTCTAAGACCAGAACCGTGTGATGGATATTTATGGAATATCAGTCGCGACCGGCGACTAAAACCTTGATCTAACTTTGGGTGTTAGTTCTATGAATGACCGTTTACTCGAATCCGTAGTCGATAACTGTCACTTCACAAGTGCGCAGGTTCATCTCGGCAATAGCATCGGTCCAGACCATGCCGCCCAGCTGGTTGAGTGCCCCATAGTCCATACGGATCGTCATTGTACCGTCAGAAATGTCTTCGCTATTGAAATAGGTCCCGTGAGTTTCCATGCTGCCTACCATCAAACCAACCCGACCACACCACAAATCGCCCAAACAACCAACCCTCTATGAAGCCCGGCACGGTTCAACCCGGCCATGCCACCCACCACCGCCACCACACCAGACAAGAACAACACATACAACCTCGAAACAAACCCAACCACCCCCGACCATGAAAACGCCATGCGAGATATTCGCAGAGTATCTGTCGTAGTAAACGGGAGCAAGGTGACTGGCTTTCTCCTGGAGCCATCCGTGCAGCCCTGCCCTCGGTGTCCAGGTGGTGGAAGTGAACCGCCCGAACCGTCAGCTCCGCCGCCGATTCGGCAAGACCGATGTCACCGACGCCCAGGCCGCCGCCCGGGCTGCTCTCAACGGCCAGGCCACCGGGTCCGGTGTCCACCACGCCTCCTCCCGGGGTAGCCAGAAGGCGTCAGGTTCATGGGAGGATGTCCGGAAACCATCTACCCGTCGCTGACGACGTGGCTCCACGATCCACCCAATTCGTACTCGTCGCCTTCAACACTGACTTTTCATCATCAGGGAGTCGGGCCCTCGGGGACAAGGGCTACCCAGCAGACGAGGTAGACATCGTCTGGTGTGATTTCGGGTAGGGGTTTGGGTGGCACGTAGGGTTCTAGTCCCAAGCCACAAATGATCTCAAGTATCTTCTTGGCCTGTTCGGCGGGCTCTTGGGTGGTTTTCATCGCGGCCCGGAAGGTTCGGATGGTGCGTTGGGAGTAGGGGGCGTGGAGGGTGTCGATTGCTCCGTCGATCTGGTCTTGGGTCAAGGTTGGGGGAGCGTGGGAGCGAACGATGTCGGCGGCTCGGGTGAGGGCTGGTGGGATCCGGGGTTCGAGGTTGGCTTTGTCAGCCAGATGGTTCCACTTGTTGACAACATCGTTGCGGGCGGACTCCCAGGCGTCGAACGCTTGGCGGTAGGTTTCGTTGTCGAGCATCCTGGGGTGTCGAACTTGTTGCGTGGGCGGGCACGGTCGAGGCAGGCGAGGGTGTCTGCTATTTGGGGTGCCGTCGTCGTCGGGTCCGACGTAGCGGAAGAGGGGCTGTTTCCAGTCGGCGAACACGTACGCAGAACACGTAACCGGGTGCGAAGACTCCGGTCGTGCACACTTTCGGTGTCCCCGTCTGAACGTCCATGTATGCGGGCTTCTGCCGTTCGATTCTCAGGTCGCGGCCAGTTCCAGAATTCGCAGGTACATGGCGTGCGCGTCGAACTCGCCGGAGTTGGCGGTGACCCACTCGTCAACGATGCCGCTAGTCATTTCCTTCCACCGCTGGAGTTCGGCGTCTTCCAGCACCACTTTGGTGATTCCAGCGGCAGCGTTCTTCTCGGCCGCAGTGGCGCTCGCCCTTTCGTAGAACATGGCCACAGCCTCGGAAACCTGCTTGCCAGATAGATTCTCTATGGCGGCCTGTTGGTCTGTCGACAGCCTGTTCCAAGCGTCTAGGTTCATCACTAGGAACGAGGCAAGCACGTAGCAGCCGCACTCTGTACCGCTCTCCAGAACATCTGTGAGGTCATGGGTTGCCAGCGCGGTGTCAACCGTGAGCAGGCCATCAATCTCGCCTGCCTCCAATGCGCCGCGCAAATCAGGTGCGACCATGCTCACCGGATTGGCTCCCAGCGCTTTGATCACCGCAGCCTGCACCGGACCTGACGACCGGATAGTGAGCCCCGCGATGTCGTCTGCTGTGGAGGCAACGCCCTCCGCAAGCCACAGGTCGCCGGGACCCGTTGTCCATAGACCGAGTACCTTCACGTCGTGATAGTCGTTGCGAAGGGCCTCAAACTCCTCGTAGAGCACCCAAAACGCCGCGGTGGCCTCTGAGGAACTGTCAAAGACGAATGGCATCTCCATCACTGCAGTCGCCGGGAAGCGCCCCGCCGAATATCCCTGGAGCGCCCATCCTATGTCCTGGCCACCCGCAGCGACGTTTGCATAGGTATCCGCTGCTGAACTCAAGGCCTGTTCCGCGTGAAACTCAATGGTGACTGAGCCAGCCGTCGCCGCGCTTACGCCTGCGGCCCACGGCTCCAGCACCTGAAGACGCAACGGATGCTTAGCAGGAAACGGGTAACCCAAGCTAAGGGTCACCGGGTCAGCTCGATCGGAAGCGTTGTCGTTACATGCCGCAGCCATCGCTCCGACCACCAATACCACGGCGAGAAGCCCACTCAGTCGAGTCAACACCAGTATGCGGGCTTGTGAGGTTGACCAACCGCTTCCTGTCTTCTTCATAGGCTCACAATCTCGTCATCTTCGGAGTAACCCAACTCTCACATTCCCAAGTTTACGCCGAGTCCTATTACCACATATCTGAACCGCACCGGCACAACCTCAGGAGCTCACCAATTCAAATAACCCGACTCCACGAAAGTGGGGTACCACCACCGTCCACACAAACGGGGCAACTCCAAACATAGAAGCATCAAGACGCTTGGGAATCAGTCAAGGCTCCTATCAGGTCACGTCCGTCCCACTGGGGAGTGCTACCCGGGCCGGAGAACAGGTCGACAGATCATAGATAAGGCACAAGCGGCCAGTTTGCAAAAGAGTCAGACCTGTCCCGGCCCGGGCACCCTACAAGTATGAGTGTTTTGCAAATCGAGTGTTTTATGGAGTCAGATCACGGATCATGGTGACCACTGCGGCCGCGGAACTGGAAGCTGTCCGACGGATGCTCGGAACGCTCCAGGTCGGATACACAGACGCCGCTGTCGCCTGGATGGCGGGGCTGTCGCGCCCGCATCGGTCAGATACGCCGCACCCACCACGAGAACCGCCGCGACCGATGAGTCCGTCACATCTGGTCGATTTGGCGACTGGGAGTTGGTGAGGGTGGATGTCGAGTGACGGCGCAGATCGCATTGGGCGGCCGCTGGTTGAGGCAGCGGTGGGGCCGGTGCGTGTTGTATACCCGGTGCACACCAGGCCGCGCGAAACACAGGGCACACCACAGCCTGCGTGAGTCCCGGTGCGGTTCAGTTGGCGAGAAAGTTGGACTCTATGTAGCGCTTGTGACCGAACTGGTCTCGTAGGATGCCGGGCCTATCGACTTCGATCGCCGCGATCCGCACGGTGTAGTACCCGTTTCTGACTAGGTTGTCGATGGTGACGGTGGTGGTGTCGGTAAGGCCGTCAACAATTATCTGCTGGCTGGAGGGGTAATCGGGCTTGTGGGCGAGCTTCCACTGCACGAGATAGCCGTCGACGGTTGGCTCATGGGACCACAGCGGCTTTTTCCAGCTGATTTCCAGCGAACCCGAGGCGGGCGTAGCGGTCACTTCGCGGGGTCGACGCGACAGGCATCCGCCGTCTTGCCATGGGTTGGTGGTGACGTCGTCATAGGGGTCACTATTGTCATTGACCGGGTTCGTCAGATTGAGATGCCGCCGTGAAGTGCGCGCTTCCCAATGCGAGCAGAAACCACCGAACATGTTGCGGAAGCCCCAGATACGAATATCTCTATCCCTTCCAGGCTCCTGCGGATCTAGTTCTTTGTTGGTCAGATCGTCCCAGATCTGCTCCATGTCCATGTTTCCCGACGAATCCTCGTATGTTTGCGCGAACCATGCTGGTATTTCGCCCGCAAGTGCGCTCTCCGCGCTGGTTGCTAGTGTGCTGCTTCTGAACTGGTTCCACTTCCCGCTGCAGCCATGGTAATAGCTGTCTGTCAGATTTCCGGTTGTTGCATATGTCACGGTCTCAGCAAGATACTCGATCGTTGGGTCGCATGCCGTACCGAATTCAAGACGCTGCTGTAAGTTCAGGACAGCCATCGGTTCGTTGATGAACCGCCAATTCAATGTGTAGATGTGGGCCAATTCGTGGATCGCTACTCGGTTCCGGTAGGCGTTGTCCGGGAGCTGGCTAAACACATCTTCGGTTAGGTACACCTTCTGAGTACCAGCTAAGGACCAGCCATCGATGTCTGTTGCAACCGTGTTTACATAGCTCGTATTCCCCGAGACTACATTGATGGGTAATGTCGGCAGTCTCTCAAAGATCTCGGAGAGCCAGGGGTAGTCGTCCGTATAGTTGGGTAAGAACTCGTTCTTGAGCCAATCTCGGACCTGATAGTTGGTACCGGAGACGGTGGCGGTCTTGAGGTTGTTATTGAATTGACTGCCCCGGGTTACTTGCACGATGTAATGCTTGCCGTTCTGGACATTTATTGTGGTTGATCTGGCGGACCCGTCGAGGCTCTTTGTGTCATCCTCGTCGAAGTCACTCGAAGTGCTGAGTCGCCACCGGACCGTGAAGCCGGTATCGGATTGGTCATGACTCCAGGTGACACGCAATTCGCGTGATGTGCCGCTCTGTTTGTGGTTAGCGTCGATGCTGAGGTTTTGGGGTGCCTGCGGCTGGTGAACCGGTGCCGCGATAACAGAGTTGGTCCAGGAGCTCCGGCCGGCGTCGTTCTCGGCAACAACCTGGAACTCGAAGTCGGCGCCGTTGCCAAAGCCGCTGAAGTCGTATGCCCGGCGCGAATCGGAGTCGACAGTCTTTGTTCTCCAGCTGGTGGACGGGAGGCGTCTCCATCGCAGCACGCTGTTGGAGACCGGTCTGCTGTCGGTGGGGGCTAGCTGCCAGGAGACGGTGAAACCTTGATGTTTGCTGTACAGGGTGAGGTTGGTGGGCGTGTAGGGCAGCGACGGCAGGAACGTCTCTTTTGTGGCCCCGTCAGTCCCGCCGGCGGCGTTTAGCGCCGTGACGCTGACGTCGTAGATCCGGCCGCTGGTTCGGCCCGAGATGAGATAGGACGTGTCGGTGGTGGTTACTGTGTTGGCCTGCGCCCAGGTGTAGAAGAATGGCTTGTATTCGACCAGATAGCTGGTGATGGCCAGTCCGCCGTTGTCGGCTGGGGGATCCCAGGTGACGTTGATGCTGCTGGCGCTCATCACTTCGAGGTTGAGGTTCTTCACTTCGGTGGGGGCCACCACGGGCGTCTCGGTCTCGGGCTCTGTCCAGGGGCTGTGGCCGGCGGCATTGAGCGCACGGACCCTCACTTGGTATTCGGGCGCCGTGCCTGATGCAGGCAGCCGGTCGAGCAGGCCCGAAATGGTCGTCGAAGTGCGGCCGGCGACCACCTTGCCTCGCCTGAGCAGGTCTTCGAAGTCGTCATAGCCATCGACGGTGGACTCCCAGACCACTTGGTAGGAGGCAACCTCGGCGCCGCCGGTGTCGCCGGGAGGCTCCCAGGAGACGACCAGATTCCTAAAGCCGGACTTTTGCACCGTGACCGCGGTGGGTACAGATGGTCGCATGGGCGGAGGGTTGTGCACTTGCACGGTGTAGGTGCCGGTGCCGGAGCCGTCGGCGGACTCGATCACGATGTAGTGGGTGCCCGACCCGGTGGCGGTGTAGGAACGGATGCGGGCGTTGTTGACGTAGCCGGAGTTGTCGTTGCTGACCTCGGGTGACAGCGGGTTGCCGTCGATGTCGAACAGTGTGACTTCGGGGTCTGCGAGGGTGCCGCCGTAGGCCCGGTTGACGTCACCGAGCACATCGATCTGATACCGGCCGCCTGCTTCGAGGTGGACCGCGAACCAGTCCGTGTCACCGGCGGAACTGATCGTTCCGGTTGCGGAGCCGCCGATGCCGGCTCGGCCCGCGGTCGTGGTCTCGGCGGGAAAGTCCTGCCCGACAGGCTCAGAAACCGTCAGCTGCGCGGTGATGTCCTCCAGCGACACAGTGTAGGTGCCTGACTCCCCTGGGAGCGGGGCGACCCGCAGATAAAGCGGCGCTGACTGCTGCATCTCCACGTCGAGGCTGGCGGTCTCGCACTCGTTGAAGACTGAGGCGGTGAACGCGATGCCGGAGGGGAAGACGCCCAAGAGTTCGGTGGTGCCGGCGCCGGTCGAGGAGACGATGATCCGTTGGGCGGTGCCGATGTGGGTCGTGGCGCCGGCGGCGTTCTCGAGCGACAGCCCGTAGCCGGTGAGGGTGCCGCCGTGGAGCGGGCCGTCTGTGGTGCACGCGCCCTGGGCCGCTATCCGGTAGGCGCGGCCGGCTTCGAGCCACATCCCGTAGAGGTCTTCGTCGCGATCGTCGGCGATCGTGCCGGTCGCCTGGCCTGCGGCCAACAGATGGCCGATGGTGCCCGCGTGGGGCGCTAGGTCGCCGCCGGTGGGCTCTGCCACGGTGGCGCCGGGCCGCTGGCGCGCCATCCACAGGGTGAAGCCGCCCACCCCTCCGGTGTCGCGGCCCACCGCCGCGTAGTACACACCGGCCGCGTCGGGGGTGAACACGGTGTAGCTGTGGGCGCCGAGACCAGAGTCGGCGTCGGTGGTGTCAGCGATCAGGTCGCCGGAGGAGTCATACACCCCGACCAGCTCGGGGTCCTCGAGGTCTGCGGCACTCGAACCGCGTGGCGTCACATACAACGTGTAGGCGGTGTCTTGTGCCAGCGTCGCTTTGAACCAGTCCTGGTCGTCGTTGGCGTGGACGACGCCGTCCACGGCCTCGTCGATGGCGGTTTCGCAGGTCGTCGCGATGTCGGTGGGGCAATCGGCGCCGGGGGTCACCGACATCGTGTAGGTGCCGGTGCCGGTTCCGTCGGGATCGGACACCACGATGTAGAACGTGCCGGTGACAGTCGGCGTGAATGACCCTATGCGAGCGTTGTTGTTGACTCCGGAGTTGTCGTCGCTCACCGCGGGTGACAGGTAGGCCCCGGCGCTGTCGAGGAGGCTCACGTGCGGGTCCGCCAGCGTGCCGCCGTTGTTGGTGGCGCTGTCGCCGCGCACGTCGATGCGGTATGCGGCGCCTGCCTCCAGTTCCACCGCGTACCAGTCCTCGTCGCCGTCGGGATCGATCGTGCCGGTGACCGATGCGCCCACCGCCACCCGGCCCGCGGTGTCGGTGTCGGCGGTGGCGTCGCCGTCGGAGGGTTCAGCGATGGTGGCGTGCGCGGAGATGTCGGTCATCGACAGCGTCCAGGTCCCTGTCGGGGCGACAGCATCAGCAGTGGTGATCTGGGCGTATACCAGCACTGTGTCCAGTGCCTGCACGTCGACGCTGGCGGGAGTGCACGTCGCCGCGGAGCCCTCACCGGAGAACCCTTGGGCTGGGTCGACTGCGGCAAGTTGGCTGTGGTCGGTGCTGCCCGCGGCATCGTTGAGGGTCAGGCTCGGGTTCGCCAGGGTGCCGCCGCTGAGGTTGGGTTGCTGCGGGCATGCGCCCCTCGCTTCGAGGCGGTACACCCGCCCGGCCGCCAGCCGCACCCCCACAGCGTCCGCGTCGCCGACATGGGAGAGGTCGCCGGTGGCTGTGTCGCCGACGAGCAGGTGCGCCCATGTGCCCGCGCCGCCGTGCACGTCGCTGCCATGGTCCTCAGAGACTGTCGCGGCGGGCTCGCGGCGGGCTACGAACACGCTGAAATCGCCCGGAACTCCGCTGTCGCGGCCCACCGCCACATAGAACGTGTCCGCGGCATCGGGTGTGAACACCACATAGCTGTCCTGCCCGGCGCCGGAGTCGGAATCGGTGGTACCCGCGATCTGCACCCCGGTCGAATCGTAAACACCCTCGAGCTTCGGATCCTCCAGATCGTCGACTGCGGCGCCCCGAGGCGCCACATACAGCGTGTAGGGCACATCGGCTGCCAGGGCGGTCGCCTTGAACCAGTCCACATCGCTGGCCTCGCCGATCGTGCCCTCCGCAGCGCTGTCCGCCTCCACCGTGCAAGCGGTGGACACCGACGCCGCGCAGGCGTCGCCCACGCCAACCGCCACAGTGTAGGTGCCGGTGCCGCCGGCGTTGTCTTTCACCTCGATGTAAAACGTGCCCGACACCGTGGGCGTGTACGACAGGATGCGGGCGTTGTTGTCAGCGCCGGAGTCGTTGTCAAACACCGCAGGCGACAGCGGACCGCCGGCGCTGTCGAGCAGGCTCACGTACGGGTCCCCCAGCGTGCCGCCGTTGTCGGTGACGCTGTCGCCGCGCACATCGATGCGGTACGCGGTGCCCGCCTCCAACTCGATCGCGAACCAGTCCACGTCGCCGCTGGGATCGATCACGCCGGTGACCGCGACGCCCACCCTGGCCCGGCCCGACGTCGACGTGGACCCAGCAGCATCCCGACCCGCCGTGTCGGGCACCGTCACCTCCGCTGACACATCAGACACCGACACCGTGTAGGTCCCGGCTCCCGCCACGCCGTCATCGGCTGCCAGCACATAAGCGAACAGCGATTCGAGCACCTGGACGTCCATGGTCGGGCGCGGGCACGCACCCGACGCAGAGGCGATGAACTCCGCGCCGACGCCGGCGCCGAGATGGACCGCTGCTGAGCCGTGGGACGCATCCAGCTGATGATCCACCAACGAGATCCCCAGGCCTGTGGAGGTACCGCCCACAAGTGCCGCGTCGTCGCTGCACGCACCACTCGCCCCGATCCGATACACCCGCCCCGCCTCCAGCCACACCCCGAACATGTCGCGATCGGATTCGTCGGAGAACTCGCCGGTGGACTGTCCGGCGACCAATATGTGACCGGTCGTGCCGGCATGGGACGCCAGATCGCCGCCGGTGGGTTCCCGCACAGAGTTCTGCGGCCTCTGGCGCGACACGAACAAGGTGAAGTCACCTCCCCGGCCGCTGTCGGACCCGACCGCCACGTAGTAAGTCGCCGCGGTGTCGGGGGCGAACAGCTTGTAGCTGTCCTGCCCCGCGCCAGAGTCAGAATCAGCAGTGCCGCCAATCAGCACCCCCGCCGCGTCGAACACGCCCACCAGCAACGGATCAGCCAAGCCGTCAGAGTTCTCGCTGCGCGAAACGACATACAACACATAGGCGACGTCGGGGTCAAGGCCGACCGAGTACCAGTCCACGTCGCTGCCGGACTCGGCGGTACCCGCCGCGGTCCCGTCAACCGCGACCGTGCACGCTGTCGCGGTGCTGGCCCCGCACGTATCGTCAGTGCTGACCGCAACGGTGTAACTGCCCGTGGCGTCGTCGCCGTCTTCGCGTACCTCGACGTAATAGGTGCCGGTCTGCGGGGCGGTGAACGCCAGCACAGAGTTCTGGCCCTCGCCGCCGTCAGCGTCGAACGCATCAGCCACTGCGACACCACCCGCGTCGAACACCCTCAAAGCCGGATCAGAAAGAGTGGCAGGATCACTCACGGTGCCGCCAGGGTCAGCAGGCTCGCTGCCCTTGACCTCGATGCGATAGGGCGTGGTCGCTTCAAGCTCGACCACGAACCAGTCCGCGTCAACGCCGGCGTTGAAGATGTTGATGCGCGCCGTGACCGGGCTACCGACGGCGAGCGGGCACGACCCGACCGCCGAAGCAGCACACTCATCGGTGTAGGCAATCACCGAGTCCGACAAGCTCTCGCCCTCATCACTTTGAGCCTCCACCGCAATCTCATAAGCGGCGCCGGAGTCCAGACCGTCGACGACACCCTCAAGGACCGACGGAGCCACCTCAGGCAAATTCGACCACTCACCATTGGGCAGCAGACGGCGCAGGATCTGATAGCCGGTAATGGGAGGGCCCGTCGTCTGCGGCGTGGTCCACCTGACGGACACGCTGTCGAACCTCTCGTCAATCACCTGCGGCATGGACTTTCCCGGAGCCTCGGAATCGTCGTCGGTCACGGTCACCGCCACCAGCACCATCGCGGTCTTCTGCCGGGCACCCGCGCCGCTGGTGGCCTGCAACTCCACCTCATAGACGTTGTCCGTGCCGCTGTCCACGGGCATCTCGAAATCCGCGACGACCGTCATCGTCAACGCATCGTCGTTGCCGGCATCAATCTCGAACAAGCTCTCATCAGCGCCGCCGACGATGCTGTACCCCGACACCGAGTCAGCCTCATCAGCGTCGAAAACGTCAATATCCAGCACAAGTTCGGTGTTCTCCATCAAGGACACATCCAACCGCTCCCCGAGCGGCAAGACCGTCGCGTACGGATCGAGAAACTTCGGCGGGCTGTTGATGACGGCCACCATCACCGTGTAAGCACCAGTGGCGTCATCGCCGTCCTCTAACACCGCAACGAAATAGGTGCCAGCCTCGGTGGGCGCGACAGCGACGCTGGCAGTGCCGTCATCGTCGGCGTCGCTGTCCTGCACGACCACCGTGACACCCGTGGCGTCATAGACCCTCACAACCGGATCGGCCAGAACCCCCACGCCGGACCCGCCCACAACACTGATCTCATAATCAGTGCCCGCCCCCACAGCGACCCGATACCAATCCACATCCCCCGCATCGCCGATCCCGCCGACCTTGGAACCGCCCACCTCCACAACACAGCCCGTGGTGGCATCCCCCGCGCAGTCCAACTCCTGCACCAGCACCGTGTACGCACCAGTGCCGTCATCGCCGTCCTCTAACACCGCAACGAAATACGTGCCCGCCACCGCGGGAGTGAACTCGGTGACGGCCGTGCCATCATCGTCGTCGTCGGTGTCGCCCACCGCAGGCGACAGCTCCGCACCAGCATCATCGAGAAGTTTGAACGCCGGATCAGCCAGCTCCCCGGTGCCGGTCCCGCCTACCACGCTAACCCGATAGGTGCGGCCCGACCCCAGATCGACCGCGAACCAGTCCACATCGCCGACCGTGCCCACTCCGCCAGTCACCTCCCCACCGTCAGGTTCGACCCGTCCAGGCGTGAAAGGCGACTCGGGGAGATCGTTGACGCCCTCAGACATCGAGGCCGGCGTCAGATCGACCACCGAGAGCGTGTAGTAGCCGGTGCCGACCCCATCAGAAGCGGCCGCCTCCAAGAAGTACTCGCCCGTCAAACCCGACCGGAAATCAACCTCCGCGGTGCCGTCGCCGGTGGTTTCCGCGTCCTCCACGACAACGCCGCCCGCAGCCACCGCGGCGCCGGTGTCGTCATAGAGCTTCACAAACGGGTCCCCTAGCGCATCGCTGCCCCTGCCAGACACCTCGAACCGATACAAGCGCGCCACCCCCAGCGTGACCGCGTACCAGTCGGCGTCGCCGGCCTCGCTGACCGATTCCGACGCCGTGGCGTCCACCGCCACGGTGCACGCTGTGGTGATGTCACCCGCGCAGTCCGGCGGCGGCTCGTCAGTAGTAACACTAAGCACAGAACCAGCAGCGGTGCCTTCGTCGTTGTTCGCGTCGACCCGGAACTGGTAGGTGGACTCTGGTTCGAGACCCGCAGCGGTATAAGACAGCGCCTCAACACGGTCAAGGAGAATCCACTCTGTCCCGTCGAGCCGATAGATCTCATAGCCGATCGACGGGCAAGTGGTCGCCGAGTCGCACGACGAAGCGCCCCATTGCAGCGTCGCGGTGCTGTGCGACATGGCTGCGGCGCGCAGACCTTGCACCGAGGTCGGTGGCTCGTCAACATCTCCCGCGATGACCGTCCACCGCTGTCTCGCAGTGCGCTCTCGGTCGCCGACCCCGCTGATCATCACCAACTCGGCTTCGTAGACGCCGGAGTTGGCGCCGCCGACCTCATGGTCAAGCGCAGCAGTCGTCACCAGTCGCAGATCGCCGCTCGCCAGGCTGCCAGACACCTCAAAGAACCCCGCCGGGGACGAACCCGCCAGACGCACATCAACAACAGCGTCCTGAGCGTCGCCGTCGACCACCCTCAACAACCACACCGGCCGCGTGTTCTCAACCACTGTTGCTCCTGCAGCCGGGCTCTCCAGCCTCGGCGGCTCATTCCCGCACACCGCCGGCGCGTCGGCTGCTTCGGCCGCGGCAACCGTGTAGGTGCCCTGGAATCCGCCCTGGGACTCGACCACGAGATAGTGCGATCCGGTCTTCTCGGCGCGGAACAGCAGCCACGCATCCTGGCCAAGACCGTCGTCAAGGTCATATGCTTCGGTAAACGACAGAACCGGTTTCTCCCCGAACGGATCGGGCGACCCCACTGGACCGGGAAGGTTCGGGTACATGTCCAATATGTCGGGTGATCCGTCTTCGTCCAGGTCCTCGGATGACAAGCCGTTGTCAAGGATCAGTCCATCGGAGGAACTCCGGCCGGCTTGGTCGTACGTGTCGAACACCGCCCCGTCCGGATCCACATACACCGCTTTCAACTCAGGGTCGACTAGAGCGCCCGATCCAGAGTCGCGGCCCCGCACCTCCAATACATAGACCTCGCCCGCGGTGAGCTCGACCCTCACCCAGTCGATGTTCCACGACGGTACAATGTTCGCGCCGTCGGCTCCCTCGAAGCAGGCGCCCACCCTGACCACCGCAGAGGTGTCGAATCCCGCAGTGACACTGTCGGGTTTGGCGGTCTGCAAGAAGATCTCATACGTGTTGAGACCGCCCTGCTGCGCTTGCACTCGAAGCAGATAGTCGCCCGGTCCGAGTTCCGTGTTAAGCCGCTCCCGGCGGTTGTCGCGGTTCCTGCCCGACGCCAGCACCGTGCCGGACGAGTTTTCCAGGAAAATGTCGGCATTGAGTTCCATGAAGCTCAGCCCCGCCCCGATCCGCTTGGTGGCGGCCAAAGTGAACGCGAAATAATCGACTACGTCGTCCCCGCCATCCACCGAGTCATCAAACGTCCGCGGCGAGGACCAACCCGTTACGTCCCCCCAATCGGTCGCTCCCGACGGCGTCGAGTCCGGGTCGTGCGCGGAGCGCAGGACCGACCCCTCGACCAGTTCCCCATCCTCGGACTCCTTATCAGAAACCCCCTCCGTATTCCCATGAAACACCGTCCCCTCCGGCGCGACCTTGGCGGCCACCTTTAGCCGATAGGCGTTGCTGCCCTGCTCCCGAGCCTCCACCCTCACTAAATAAACGCCCACGGCCAGCCCAACGCTGATCCCCTCTTTCGCGGTTCCGTTCTCCTGACTGGATGCCAGCACCCATCCCGACGGGACCTCCACAAATAGGTCGGCGTCGAACTCCATTCGGCGCAATCGCAGCACCACCAGCCTCGGCTCGCTCAACGAAAACCTGAAATAGTCCACCGAATCGTCGGCGCCGTCCACCTCGCTATCGAAGACTCTAGGCTCGTCCCACTCCGTCACATCACCCAGATCCTGCGCTCCCGACCGCGTCTCGTCCGCATCAACCGCGCCCTGCGCACCCACCGCACCGACAGGAAACACCGGCAACAAGACAGCAAACACTGCCAACCAAACCGCCACCCTCCAGACGCTCCCGCTCCCGCTCCCGGATCCACAGGCTAGACCACGCACAGCGCGAGAGCGCGCGAAATGCCGCCAGCGTGCTTTGTGCACCTTTGCCCTTCTGTAACTCAACGTGGCAGATCAGCCCTAATCTCAAATCGACGCCGCAAGTTGTACAACGACGCCACCGACTCGGCGCGCATCCCAATCTACCACCAAACAGCCAAGCCCACTACTTTAATCTTTTGAATGCCAGCGGCGTCGCGGATCGCGGTGGAAGGCAATCTTGTCGGTGCCTGAAAAAGGAGGGCACGTCCCCGCCCGTTGCATATCGAGAAGGACCCAGTTGAACAGGGCTTCGATGCCCACCGCTATGACCTGACTAATCGCCCCCAACGTGCCTCACCCCACCCGGTATGGCCTGATAGGCCCCCAACACAACGAGACACTGAAAGCGATATGAAAACCCGGCACTTCCCTTAGTATCCCCTCTGACCAGGGCAACCAACACCGGGTCCCGTGCCCGCAACGCGCCTACCTTTGGCCAGGCCACCAAGAAAGTGATCCGACTTCACGCCGCCAAGTGGAAACCGGGCGGCAAGTCAGAAGAGCACTAGCGGTCAAGCCTTCGGACCTACGCTTATCCCCGGTTTGGGAACAAGCGGGTAGACCTAATCACCACCGCGGATGTCATGGCCTGTCTCGCACCGCAATGGCACGAAAAACCCGGACACCGCTCACCGGATGAAACAGCGGATCTCTACTGTTACGAAGTTGTGCCATGGGGTGGGGCATTCGCGCAGCCCGGTAGGTTCGCTGACGTTCCCGAGGATGCCTTCTACTCGCTGCCGGTTATGGAAGATCTCCAGGTACTCGAAGATAGCGTTGGCGAATTCAATACGGGTCCGCCAGCGCTGCCGGTCCAACAATTCGACCTACATGCGAGCCCAAAACGATTCCATGATGGCGTTGACGCCCCTAAAGTCAAATATTGGGTTCAGGGGGTGGGGGTGGTCCGTTGTTGGGTTCGGTGGTCCGCCATGACGCGTTGGTAGACGTCGCGGGCGAGGAACCGATTCAGGCAGCGAATGATGTCCTCTTGGGAGAGGCCCTCGGCAGTGCGGCAAGCGACATAGTCGATGGTGGGTTGGTGGAATCGCATTCGTACTATGGCTACTCGGTACAGCGCCGCTTTGGCTTGTCGATGCCCGCCTCGGTAGAGACGATGCCGGCTGGAAACGACGATACGGTCTCACAGTCCTCGGCCAGCGCGCCAGCGCTGTAGGAGACAGTTGTGATGGAATGGGCCACCTGGCACGACAGATATTCCCAGAGTATCTGTCACACGGATCTTGCTCGTCTTAGAGTGCCCAGGAGAGTCCTCTTGGGCTGAGCAACGCAGGTTCACCCTGGTTAGGTTCTCTCCTGGGTGCGATGGAGGTGACCTCCGCGGGTTTCCCGTCCTATATAGGCGCATAGTGTCCCATGTGGTTCATATTTGCCCAGGTCACCGGGGTATTGGTGTCCCAGGTAGTTCCAGACAGTCCCATGGGGTTGCACCTAATCGCATTGCAATGTTGATAACTATTGAAGTAATCCACACTAGGAATAGTCGGCGGTACCGGACCTTCTCTGGGTTAGCCGAAAGGGAGAAGCAGGGGTGAGACGACCACCAACACTCACAGCATCTTTCGTTAGAACAGTGCACCAACCCGGACGCTATGGCGACGGCCGAGGAGGCCATGGACTGAGCCTGTTAGTCAAACCAACCAAAATCCAGGGGCGACTCTCCAAAACCTGGGCGCAACGAAACCAGATCAACGGAAGATACACCAACCTGGGGCTGGGTAGCTACCCAGCAGTCACACTCGCCGAAGCCCGCCGGCGGGCTCTCCGGAACCGACAAGCCATCGCAGAAGGCCGCAACCCCCGCCCCCGCAAGGCACCAACCTTTCGCCAGGCGACCGAACAGGTAATCCGGCTTCACGCCACCAAATGGAAACCGGGTGGCAGGTCCGAAGAGCACTGGCGGTCAACCCTCCACACCTACGCCTATCCTCACCTTGGGAAAAAGCGGGTGGACCAAATCACGACCGCCAATGTCATGGCCTGTCTCACCCCAATATGGCACACAACACCCGAGACGGCCCGCCGTGTCAAACAACGGATAGCCGCGGTCATGAAATGATCCATCGCTCAAGGGTTCCGAGAGAACAACCCAGCCGACGACCGTATCACCGCCGCCCTGGGCTCCAACACCCAACGACCCCAACACATGAAAGCCCTACCCCACAACAAGGTCGGCGCAGCCATCCGAACCGTCGAAACAACCGATGCACATTGGGCAACGATCGCCGCTTTCAAATTCCTGACCCTTACCGCCACCAGAAGCGGCGAAGTCAGACACGCCACATGGACAGAAATTGACCTCACCACCGCAACCTGGACCATCCCTGCCGAGCACACCAAAACACAGCAAGTACACCGGGTACCTTTGAACAGCGGAGCATTGGCCGTTCTCGACACAGCACACCAACTATCCGGCGGGAATGGTCTGATTTTTCCCTCGCCTACCGGACGGCCAATCAGCAACGCCACCATGAGCAAACTCTGCAAAGAAAACAACGTGGGCTGTGTGCCACACGGGATGAGAAGCTCGTTTCGGGACTGGTGCGGAGAAACCGGCGTAAACCGCGAAGTCGCCGAACGGGCCCTCGGCCACGAAATCCGAAACGCGGTAGAGAAAGCCTACGCCAGAACAGACCTCTTGGAACGACGCCGCCAACTAATGGAAAACTGGAACCGCTACCTAAACATCTGAGAGGCAAACCCTTTTCCATGCCACCGATTGGGACAAACTGAAACCCGGCGCGATTCAGGCGGGTCCATGGAGTAGGTGTTGTTGGCTGTCGGCTAGTTGCGGGGCGCTATCGCTGCGCAGAAGATCAGGCAGTTGTCTCCGTAGAGGTAGGAAATCTGGACCTTCTCTCTGACGAATACGCCTGTGTAGGCAACTTCGTTTAAACCACTTCCAGGGACACTACATGCGCCACCCCCGACGTGCGCGGGTAGCATGGCCCCGTGGAGCGAGTCGATGGGCGTGTGGTGTACTCCGCGACTGATCTCGTCGGGTTCTTGGAGTGCAGGCACCTCGCGAATCTTGAGCGGGCGGCCGTATGGGGGCATCTAACGAGGCCGCTGCGTTCCGATCCGGTGCTGGACCGTATTGCGCAGCGGGGTATCGAACACGAGCGGCGCTTTCTGGAGTCGCTCCATGGTGCTGGGGTGACGGTCGTCGAGGTCGAACGGGACGAGTCGTTGCCGCGTGGCGAGCGTCTCCTCCGGGGGCGAGATGAGACGCTGGGGGCGATGCGCGACGGCGCCGATGTCATCTACCAGGCGGTGCTCTTTGTCGACCGGCGGGTCGGGTACGCCGACTTCTTGCGGCGGGTCGGGCGGCCCAGCGACCTCGGCGAGTGGAGTTATGAAGTTTGGGACACGAAGCTCGCCCGCCACGCCAGGGCTTCGGCAGTCCTGCAGTTGTGTCTCTATTCCGACATGGTCCGGGAGTTCCAGGGGCGACAGCCAGAGGAGATGCACTTGGCTCTCGGGGGAGTGCAGCGCGAGGCAGTCTCGTTCCGCGTCGCCGACTACGCCGCCTACTTCCGGCTGGTGGCGCGGGAGTTCGAGGCGTTTCTCGACGGTGGGTCTGCCTTTCCCGTTGAGACGGTCCCAGAGCCGGTCGAGCACTGCGGGGTGTGCCGTTGGAGTGAGCGTTGCCGGAAGCGGTGGCGGGTGGAGGACGACCTGTCGCTCGTTGCCGGCCTGTCGTCACGGCAGCGGCGCGCCCTGCACATGATCAATGTGACGACACGTACTGGGCTCGCTGAGCCCGTGAAGGCTCTCCCGGACCGGCTCGACGGCGCTGGTAGAGAGGCGCTGGCGAGGATTCAGGCGCAGGCGAGGATTCAGGTCCGTGGGGAGCGCGTCGGGAGGACGATCTCGGCGCGCATCGCTCCCTCGCTTGACCGCCACGGCGAATTTGTCCCCAACCGGGGGCTGCTGATGCTGCCCGAGCCGTCACCGGGTGACCTCTTCTTCGACATTGAGGGCGATCCGTTCTTCGGCTCCGAGGAGGTCGACGGCATTGACTACCTTTTCGGTGTTATCGAACCGGGTCGTCTCGATGCGGGCGGGCAGCCGGGGTTCCATGCTATCTGGTCGATCGAAGACGGCACCGTCACAACGGGCGCGGAACGGCGGGCCTTTGAGGCGTTTATCGACCTCGTTATGGACCGGCTCGGATCCGACCCGAAGCTGCACATCTACCACTATGCCTCATACGAGCCGACTGCCGTGAAGCGCCTCGCCGGGCGCTACGGCACTCGCGAGGAGGAGGTCGACCAACTTCTGCGCGGACGGGTCTTCGTCGACCTCTACCGGGCTGTACGGCAGGGCATCCGGGCGTCAGTCGAGAGCTACTCGATCAAGCGGCTTGAGCGGCTCTATGGCTTCGATCGCGAGGTGGGCCTGCGCGATGCGGGCGCGAGCATCGTCGAATTCGAGACGTGGCTCGAGCTCGGGCAGGAGGACAAACGGGACAAGCTACTCATGGAAATCGAGAGGTACAACCGAGACGACTGTGTCTCGACGCTGCGCCTGCGGGACTGGCTGGAGGGTCAGCGGGCAGAGCTTGTTCGGGAACTCGGCGATCTCCCCCGTCCCACCGTGTCCGAGCTGGAGGAGCGGGAGGACAGCGAGGCACAGAAGGCCGTAAACAAGCTGGTGGAAGCGTTGCTAGCGACCCTTCCGGAGAGCATCGAACAAATGAGCGACGAGGAGCGCGGGCGCTGGCTGCTGGCGCAGTTGCTGAACTGGCACCGGCGGGAGGCGAAGTCCTTCTGGTGGCGGTACTTCCATCTGGTGGGCGAACTAACCGACGAGGAGCATCGCGAGGAGCCCGACGCGCTGGGCGAGTTGACCTTTGAGAGTTCATGGCTCGATCCCGCCCCCGGGGCACGATCGACCATCTACCGGTTTCGTTTCCCGCCACAGGATCACGCCATCAGGACTGATAGCAGGCCGTACGATCCTGAAACGGAGAAGGCCGTGGGGAAAGTGGTGGGGGTCAACGACGAAGATGGTCTGATCGACATCAAGCGAGGCAGTACTCGGCCGCCATCAAATGCCACCTCGTTGATCCCGTTCGAATTCGTCCGCGCCCAGCCAAAACCGGAGAGCCTGCAGAGGCTGGCACGCTGGATCATCGAGCATGGCATCGAGGGCCCGGGTCCGTACAGGGCGGCACGTGACCTGCTCGCGCGCCAGCCACCGCGGCTTGGGCAGGGAGAGGGGCAACCCTTTCTCCGAGAGGGCGAGGACGCCCAGAATGCGGCACGCCGACTGGTTGCCGGTGCGCACCATAGCTACCTTGCGATCCAGGGGCCGCCGGGGTCGGGAAAGAGCACGGTCGGCGCCAAGATGATCGTCGACCTGGTAGCCGCGGGGAAACGCATCGGCGTCACCGCTAACAGCCACAGGGTCATCGGCGAGCTGCTAGCGAAGGTGGGTCAAGTCGCTGAAGAACGAGGCGTCACCGTGGCCATCGGCCAGCGGGCGAATGATGAACCCACCTACCCTGACGCCGAGCACCTCGCGACCAACGATGCCGCGGTAGACGCGCTCGCCGACGGTTCCCTCGACGTCGTGGGTGGAACGACCTGGCTATGGGCTCGAGAGGACATGATCAAGAGCATCGATGTGCTATTCATCGACGAAGCCGGGCAGATGTCGCTGGCTGATGCCATAGCGGCGTCCCTCTCCGCGATGAACCTCGTCCTCCTCGGCGACCCGCAGCAGCTCGACCAGCCGCTGCAGGGCGTCCACCCGCCGGGAGCGGCACGCTCGGCGCTGGCGCATGTGCTTCACGGCAGACGGGTCATGCCGGATCACCTCGGACTCTTCCTTGACGGAAGCTGGCGGCTACATCCGGATATCAGCGCCTACACATCCGAGGTGTTCTACGAAGGGCGCCTGCACTCGCACCCCGGTCGCGAACGTCTCCACCTCAAGGGTGAGCCACCGCTCTCCGGAACCGGCATCCGGTTCGTGCCGGTGCCTCATAGCGGTCAGTCGAGCGATTCGCCAGAGGAAGCAGGCAAGTTAGCCGACCTGGTCCACGCCCTTATGGACGTCAAACCCACCTACACCGACCCAACGGGGCTAGTGCACCCCGTGGGAGCACACGATGTGCTCGTCATCACGCCTTACAACGCGCAGGTCAGGATCATACAGGCCTTGCTCCCCGACTTCCGCGTCGGCACCGTGGACAAGTTCCAGGGGCAGGAGGCGCCCATCTCCATCTACTCGATGGCGACAAGTTCCGGTGCCGAAGCACCCCGCGGCATGGAATTTCTTTACAGCCTCAACCGCCTCAATGTGGCCACAAGCCGCGCTCAGTGTCTTGCCGTCGTGGTCGCCAGCCCAGCACTCATCCGCGTCCGCTGCCGCACGCCCCGGCAGATGCGGCTCGCGAACGCCCTCGCACGGCTCGTGGAGGTAGCCACTGAGCAGGCGTAGCGTGGAACATCACCGGGGAGACCGCGGCCACGCGGAATGCATGCTATACGACGAACGGCGCGAGGACGACACCAGTACGGCTGCCCAAACTGCGTCGGCTGTAACATTCCGGTCCCGGACTCAGGCGTGTCGCGCAGCAGTGAGGTTTGCAATGGCGCTCGCACCCGAGCGACCAGCCTACCTGCAGATATACACATCGAGACAGAGTCCTTCACCGAGGTGGCACCGATGGAGTCTCTGGACGACATTCCTATCGTTGGTGGGGCCGCGCAAGGCCTGATCCCCGTCGGGCACCGCGTCGTCCTCCTCCCAACTGACGATCTTGCGGGCCAAGAGCCATCATCAGGTCGTCCCCGTCGTCGCCATCGGCCCCCAGCACTCGGTGTGCTCCGATATTCCGCGTGTTGGGTCTCCGACTTCAGTTCAGATTTGAGCTTGGAGACCGCACTCATTACACGGGGCCGCCTGTTCATGGATGATCCAGCCGACAGGATGCGCTGCCGGGTTCAACTGGCTACCGACGGGTTGAAGGCCTATGTGGAGGCTGTGGGTCATCTGTTTGGTGAGCGGATGGCAGGTCATCGGATTCTCAAGAGTCTCTGCCTTGAGGGCAAGGCCGGACGCCCCGCCGAAGTGGAACGACAACACCTCACAATATGAATGAACATCCGCCGATACGCCCGCTGCACCAACGCTTCCTGGAAGAAGCCAGATGACCACGCTCAGGCGGTAGCGTTACATTTCGTGGCCTACAACTTTTGCCGCTCCCACGACACCCTCAGGCTGGGCATCACCCTGGCTATGGCCACCCGGTCTCACAGATAAGGTTTGGACATTGGTTGATACGGAACGACTCATCAATGATTCAGTGAACCACTACCGCGGCCAGTGGCAGGCTGTCTGATGGGTATTGGGAGTTTCTTCGGGCGTGGACGGAAGTCCCAGCCGGTTGGCAGACACGTCAGGTCGCCGTTGGCTCCACCTCCTGCGTCGCAATCAGCACCGTCGGTGGTGCGGTCGAAGCGGGGTACTGCGACCTGGGTTCCCTCCGGTGGGAGCATCGTGGTTGATGGCCGCTCGATCCCTGGTGGGATGTTCTACGTCGGCAGCGGTGCCAGATCGGTGGACGGGCAGCAGATCGAGCCATGCCTTATCGATCCTCGCTTGCCTGTTGGCTGGACCCGCCCCGACCGGGCCGGGAACACGATGGGCTACTGGCCGTCGTACAACTGTCTGGACAAGCACGCTCGGGCTGCTTACCTGACGTGGCTGATCGAAGGACGCCGGAACGAGTCGGCATACATCGGCTACGTGTTCTTGTTCTTCTACGGACTGGAACGACGGCTGCTCGTTGACCATGGCTCCGTACTCAACCACCCCGAGGTAGGGACACTGGTGAACGAGATCGAGGGCCTTCTCGGCATGTACGGCCACAGCCGCTCGTTCTCGGGGTACGCAGGCAGCCTGCTCGAATTCGTCGAAGGGTTGCGGTCGGTTGACGCCGACTTGGAGCCAGTCCCGTGGGATCCGGACCACAGAAATTGGGAAGTTCCAGCCGCCGTGCGTATCGGTGTCGGGAAATATGTTGCGGAAGGGTCTAGGCTCCCCGCGGAGTGGGCGCTCAGCTACCTTCGCTATCACCCCGCAGCCCCGACGCGGACACCGGCGACTCGCTGTCACTCTGAGTTTGACGAGTTGTTCCTAATTCGTTACCGGGCCCGATACGGCGACGGGGTCAAGGTGCGCAAGCCGGCTAAGACGATCGAGTTCGAGCATCGGCCCGCATCGGGTGGATTCGGTGGCGCGGTGACCTGCAAGGTGAAGGCGATACCCGACATCACGTCGGTCATCGGTCCTATCAACAAGCTGAAGAACCTGGCCGAGGAGTGCACTGATGAACTCGACTCGTACAGCAGGCTCCTCGGACGTCGACCCGGCGAGGCCGGGACGGCCATTGCCATCGCGTTGTTGCCGGCCGAGTTGATCGCCAGCCACGGCGGTCCGGTGTTCGAAGGCATGCGCTCTTGGACGATGCAGATGCTGGACGGCAGGGCGAGTGTCGTGGTTCCGCTGGATGAACTCTTGCGAAGGTGGTCGCCGGGCCGCACCGAGAAGCTCGCGAAGCGGGATGCCGTGTCTTTGGCATCGTTGCTCGGGAAGATCGGCGTCGGCATCGAACCCGATGTCCGTTTCGGTGCTTCAACCCCGAAGCCGGGGTCGGACGCGGTGCTGTTTCCGCTACCCGAAGATGCGGCAGCGGTCCCCTCGCCGGAGTACACCTCCGCAATGTCACTCCTTCATCTGACCGCCGTTGTCGCGGCGGCGGACGGACTGATCAGTCCTGCCGAACAACGTCACCTCGCCGAGCACGCCGAACAGGTACTCGGACTCGACACAGCCGAATGCGTGCGGCTGGAGGCACACCTTGCGTTCCTAGCGACCGGCAAGGTCGGTATGGCTGGCACGAAGCGCAGGGTGGAGGCACTGCCCGTGGGGGAACGGGCCGCGGTCGGCAGGTTCCTCATCGATGTTGCCGCCGCGGACGGGGTCGTCAGCCCCGAGGAGATCAGCACGCTGACAAAGGTGTTTGGGTACCTCGGCCTTGACGAAGCCGACGTGTACCGCCAAGTGCACGCGCTCGGCACCGGGGAGAGGGGACCTGTCACCGTCCGCCACGCGCAGCCCACCACTCGCTGGGCTGTGCCCGAACCGGTTGCTGACACCCCACAAGTGGCCGCTGTGGTACTCGACCCTGCGAAGGTGAAGGCCCGCCTCGCCGAGACCGCCCGCGTCACAGCGCTTCTGACCACCATCTTCGCCGAGGACGAGGAGCCCGCAATCACGCCGCCAGCGGGCTGGGACACCCAGCCATTGGCACCCGAGCAGCCAATGGCCCGCCCTGCGGTGGCGTTGAAGATCTACGGTCTCGACGCGGCGCACTCGGCGCTCGCAGCCGCTCTCACCGGCCGACCAAAGTGGAGTCGCAGCGACATCGAAGAACTCGCCCACTCTCTGGGGCTGCCGCTCCTTGAAGGAGCGTTCGACGTCATCAACGAAGCGGCCATCGACGCCTGTGGTGAGCCGCTCGTCGAGGGCGACGACCCTGTCGAATTGAACACCTACGCCATGGAGGAACTGCTTTGATGTCTCCCAACGCCGCAACCGACCGCATCCGTCCCCGTGACCGCGACGCCATCATACAGTCGTTGCGCGCCGGTGTCGTGCCCCGTGTCGGCCAACAGCACATCCAGGTCGGGCGCGCCAACGAAGTCACTGCGCTCGTCACGGACATCGACCGCATCGCCGATGGCGGTTCCGCTATCCGGTTCGCCATCGGCGAGTACGGGGCCGGGAAGTCGTTCTTCCTGAACCTCGTGCGCTCGATCGCGCTCGAGCGCAAACTCGTGACCGCTCACGCAGACCTCTCGCCCGACCGGCGCCTGCGGGCAACCGGCGGTCAGGCTCGCAGCCTGTACGCCGAACTGATGCGGAACCTCTCGACGCGAGCAAGGCCCGACGGCGGCGCAATGCCGTCGGTCGTAGAGCGGTTCATCACTGCGAGCCTCAACAGCGCCCGCTCCAGGGGTGTCAGCCCAGAGGTCGTGATCCGCGAACGACTGGTCGAACTCCAGGAACTCACCGGGGGCTACGACTTCGCCGATGTCATCGCCACCTACTGGCGTGCCCACGACGCAGGCAACGAGCAGGCCAAAGCCGATGTCGTGCGCTGGTTGCGCGGCGAGTACTCAACCCGCACCGACGCGCGAGCAGCGCTCGGAGTGCGCACCATCATCGATGACGGCAGCTTCTACGACCATCTCAAACTGCTCGCGCGGTTCGTGCGTCTCGCCGGGTTCTCCGGCCTGCTCGTCTGTCTCGACGAATTGGTCAACCTGTACAAGCTCTCCAACACCCAGGCTCGGAACTCGAACTACGAGCAAATATTGCGCATCCTGAACGACTGCCTGCAAGGCACTGCGGCCGGGCTGGGATTCGTGCTCGGCGGAACCCCCGACATGCTGCTCGACCCCCGCCGCGGTCTGTATTCGTACTCGGCACTGCAGTCACGTCTCGCCGAGAACACGTTCGCCACCGGAGGGCTCGTCGACTACTCCGGACCGGTGCTACGCCTCACCAACCTGTCGCCCGAGGACATGTTCGTGCTTCTCACGAAACTCCGCCACGTGTTCGCCGGTGGCAATCCGAGTGCCTACCTCGTCCCGGACGAGGCCTTGAGCGCGTTCATGAACCACTGCGCATCAAAAGTCGGTGACGCCTACTTCCGCACGCCGCGCACCACCATCAAGGAATTCGTGAACCTCCTCGCCGTGCTCGACCAGAACCCAGGGGTGAGCTGGTCCGACATGATCGACCGCGTCGAGATTGGACTCGAGACGAACCCAAATCTCGAACCGCTCGACGACGACAGTGAGGGCGCAGCTGCACCGTCAACTCCCGGAGCGACCCCCACCAGTGGACCGCCTTCCGCAGGGGCCGGTGCATCACCGCCCCATTCTGTTGATGATCAACTCACCCGCTTTCGGCTCTGATCCCACTCAACCACTTATAGGCGGCCCCGACGGTGACAACCCCGCCAACCTCCCCCTCTGATCCGACTGCATCATCGGCGTTCACGCTCCTTCATCCCCGAATGCAGCGTTGGATCCACAACCAGGGGTGGACATCACTGCACGACGCCCAAGAACGCGCCATCGGCCCAATCCTCGATGGTGCCCGCGACATCATCATCGCAGCGGCAACCGCCGCCGGGAAGACCGAGGCGGCATTCCTGCCCATCCTCTCGACGCTCGCAACCAGCGCCGAAGCAACCACACCCGCCTGGCGGGACCCTTGGGAAGTTCACGACCCATGGGCAGAGCCCGAGGCCAAGGCATATCGCGGCGTGCAGGTGTTGTACCTGTCGCCGCTGAAAGCGCTAATCAACGACCAGTATCAGCGCCTCGAAGAACTCTGCGAACGAGTGGGCATCGCCGTGCATCGCTGGCATGGAGACGTTTCGAGTTCGGCAAAGCGCGAAGCGCTCGCGGAGCCGTCAGGTGTCCTGCTGATCACACCGGAGTCACTGGAGGCGATGTTCGTGCTTCGCGGAACCCTGGTACCCGGCGTGTTCGCATCGTTGCAGTACATCGTGATCGACGAACTGCACTCCTTCCTCGCCACACCACGGGGCGCCCAACTGCAGTCCCTCATGAGCCGCGTGGAACTCGCAATTCGCCGCCGGCCGCCGCGCATCGGACTTTCCGCGACGCTTGGCGACATGGAGCAAGCTGCAGCCTTCCTTCGCCCGACCGAACCGGAGCGGGTCGTGCTCGTCGAATCGAAATCCGACGGCCAAGAAATACAACTGCAACTTCGTGGCTACGTGTCGACTCCGCCGCCGACATCCTCGAGCGAAGCGCCCGTTGCCGAGCAGCCCGCCCGCGACAAGACAGACGAGGAATCAACGTCCGGGGATCGGACAGCAATTGCTAAGCATCTGTTCCGGTATCTCCGCGGCCAGGACAACCTGGTGTTCGCGAACGCCCGCCGTGACGTCGAGACATATGCCGACCTGCTCGCCCGCCGCTGCGAGAGCGAACGAGTACCCAACGAGTTCTGGCCACACCACGGCAACCTCTCAAAGAACGTGCGCGAGACCGTAGAAGCGCAACTGAAAGACACCACGCGGCCAGCGACCGCGGTGTGCACGTCAACGCTCGAGTTGGGCATCGACATCGGGTCGGTATCAAGCGTCGCCCAAGTCGGACCGCCACCCTCGGTTGCGGCGCTCCGTCAGCGACTGGGGCGATCAGGTCGTCGCGACGATCCGGCCGTGCTACGTCTGTACATCAGCGAGAAACACATCGACGAGCGGGCAGGACCCGTCGATGAACTGCGCTGCGCCGTAGTGCGGACCACCGCCATGGTGATCCTCATGCTTGACAGGTGGCTCGAGACCCCCAACGACCCCGGGTTCAACTACTCGACGCTGGTCCAACAGATCATGTCTACGATCGCCCAGCACGGCGGCGCCACCGCATCCGACCTATACCGCGCGCTGTGCGGACTGGGTCCGTTCCAACTCGTCGACCGCACACGGTTCGTGCGGCTCCTACGAGCAATGGCCACCCACGACCTGCTAGTCCAAGCCTCCGACGGGTTGCTCCTACACGGCGAGGCCGGTGAGCGTCACGTCAACCACTACAGCTTCTACACCGCGTTCCAAACGGCGGAGGAGTGGCGGCTCGTGACCGGAGGCAGGACCCTCGGCACGGTACCGATCCACCAACCGCTCTACGAAGGAGTGCTACTGATCTTTGCCGGCAAACGTTGGAAGGTCACCGGGATCGACACTTCAGCCCGTGTCGTCGAACTCGAACGATCCAGCGGCGGCAACCCCCCACATTTCGCCGGCTCCCCCGCCGCAACATCCGATCGCGTTCGGACGGAGATGGTCGCCGTCTACCAAAGCGCCGACACCCCGCCGTGGCTCGACGCGAACGCACGCATCCTGCTCGCCGAGGCCCGAAGCGCGTACGACCGATTCGGGCTACACAGCACGACCGTTCTCGCTGACGGCTCTGGCGTGCTGCTGTTCCCATGGACCGGCGACCGCGCCCTTTTCACAGCAACAATTGCACTACTCGGGGAAGGCATCGAAGCGAGCGCCGAAGGCCCCGCGATCCAAATACTCGGCACTGATATCCACAAAGTTGGAGCGACAATCCACCGTCTTCTTGCTGAGAAGCCGCCGCCGCCTCACGAACTGGCAGCGTCCGTAAGAAACCGGCAAATTGATAAGTGGGATTGGGTGCTCGACGACACGCTCTCCTGCGAGTCAGCAGGCGCCCGTCTCCTCGACGTGGACGGGGCTTGGAGACTCTTCGCCAAGGTTGCACCGGACTTCCATCAGGGTGACGTTGCTCTCCCACTCTCGCCACCAACCAACGACAAGCTCGTCCGACAGGCAGCGATGGACAAGCCGTCCGCCTTGTCCATCGCACAACGCCTTCGGACACCGCCACGGGCCGCCCCGGTGCCGTCGCCAGAACCAACCGGACTGCGGCTCGCTCATGGAGACCTACTCGATCACGAGTTCGCTGTTCTAGACGTCGAAACGACCGGGTTCAGCCCTCGTCTCGGTGATCGGATCGTTGAGATCGCGACCGTGCGGATGCGCGGTGATGGCACAGTTTTGTCCGAATGGTCGACACTGGTTGACCCGAGCCGAGACATCGGCGCCACCCACATCCACGGCATCACCGCCAGCGATGTCGTCGGGGCACCCCGCTTCGCCGATGTGGTCGGGGACATCCTTCAAAACGTCCGTAACGCCGTGCTAGTCGCTCACAACTTCCGATTCGACCGCTCGTTCCTCGCCGCCGAGTTTGCCCTCGCCGGCCTTGAACTTCCCAACTTCCCTGCGCTATGCACGCTGTCGCTCGGATCGCTCATGCAGCCCGGCACGAGCCGACGTCTCGCAGCCTGCTGCGAACGTCTCGGTATCGACCTCTCCGACGACCATGACGCACTCGCCGACGCTCGAGCGACCGCCGGGATCCTCGCGGCATACCTGGAGATGGCAGTCGAACGTGGTTGCCGTACCCTCGATGAGATCGGCTGCGTCCCCCTCGTCTGGCCCGAAGCACTTCCCACAGTCGCGCCGTCAGCACGACGGCAACTACGAGGAGCGGGCAGAGCACGAATCGACCGCCAAGGTCAGTACCTCGCTAAACTCGTCGACCGACTCGACAACGCACCGTCGAACGATCCCGACGCTGCCGCCTATATGGAGTTACTAGACCGGGCACTCGAGGACCGGCGCCTCACTGACCGGGAATCAGAGGCGCTAGTTGCGACTGCAAGCGAGTGGGGACTTGACGCTGACCGTGTCAGGCTCGCCCACGAGCAGTACTTCAACGCGGTGCTGGACGCCGCTCTCACCGATGGGGTCATCACCGACCTCGAGAACCGTGACCTACAGCTCGTCGGCTCCCTGCTGGGCATAAGCCCCGACTCGCGTGAACGTCGTATAACCGGCGCTGAACACACGCATGCCGCCGCAGCCTTCCAACCGGCGGACTCGCTTGCAGGATTGTCGGTCTGCTTCAGCGGTGCACTCCTCGGCCAGATCAACGGAGAGCCGATCACCCGCCACCGCGCACACCGACTCGCCGAAGAGGCCAGGCTCGACGTGAATACCAACGTCACTAGGAAGCTCGATCTCCTCGTCCTCGCCGATCCCGACTCGCAGTCCGGCAAAGCCCGCAAAGCTCGACAACTCGGCACCCGGATAATGGCCGAGGCCGTCTTCTGGCCCGCTATCGGTGTCACGTTGGACTAAGCAACCAATGGCCCCGAACAGGTTAAGCGAGCGAAGCCCGAGGAACATCAAGTCCCTCACCGATCCGGCGGAGCGCGGCCCACAGTTCCGCCTTCTCCTCCGAACCCGCGCTGCCGCTATCAACCTACGCCGACTTATCAACCTCGGCCTCCACCACACCCCCACCGGCTGGGCCATCCACCTCACCTAACCCACCACCCAAACCACCAACCACCCACAACAATTCAACCCACCACCCCAAAACCCCTAAACCACCAAACCACACCCCCACCCACCAACCCCATTACTCAGCAGCCTCCTAGCCTCCCCTGACCTTGTAGCCGTCAGGATGCCAAATTCGGTTGCAAGGCGAATCGTCGGATGGGCCGTGGACTCTCGAATCTTGGCAATGGCTGCAGCCACTCGGCTGTGGTGTACGGACTTGAGGTGCTGGGGCCGCTTGGTGTTCTTACCCAGACCGGCTGTGATTCGGTCGTCCGCCGGGTTGTCCGCCCTGTAACCCTGAGCGATGCTCCAACGCATAATGGCCGAGATCCGCTGGAGGGTCCGCCGGGCCGTTGTGGATCGGGAATACCAAATAGGAGCCAGGCAGGCCATAACATCTTGGGTGGTGACGTTGTTGACCGGTTTGTTGCCGACTCGTGGGAACACATAGTTGGCGAGGGACGACCTCCATTGCTCCTCGGATCGGCCTCCTGGCTTCCATTTGGCCCGGTGAAGTTGAAAGACCTTCTCCGCAGCCTGCTGGAGAGTCGGAACCTGAGACCGGGGAACGGAGGGATCCCTCCCAACCGAGCAATCCTGAGATGTTCCAACGCCTTCGTTCTGGCCTCTTTGAGCGAGACCGTCGGGTAAGAGCCAAAGCCAAAGTCCCGTCTTCTTCCCTGTACGGTTCCTCTCTCACACCCACCGTTTGCCTCCGGTTAGAAAGACCCTCAGAATCAGCCCATTTCCATCACTGTGTGATCCTGGCTTGGCGTGCCGCACGCTCGCAGCAGTCAGTTTCGGCATCCCTCACCTCCAATCCCGTTCCACAGGCCGTCCCACACAAAACGAAACAACCCGAACCAACTTGAAACGTCGAGGAACGCGAGCAGGGCTGGTCACCTAGTGCTCACACGATGGCGGAAACGATGATCTACCTGCACTTGTGGCACTTCGTGAAACATCAGGAAACAGGATGAAACAGGGTGAATGAGGGTGGGCCCGGCAGGACTCGAACCTGCAACCAACGGATTATGAGCCCGTGTATTTACCCTAGTTAATAGGGGAATTCAGTGATTTGTCCCCCATTTTGTCCCCCATTCTTCCTTGGTTGGAAGAGCGGTACAGCAGATCGCGGGATCCAGTCCCCCCTAGGACCATGGTTGTTCTGCTCCACACAGGCAAAATCGGGCTGCTATCTGCACCCACGTATTCTACCGCACTCAGACATTCCGCCTGGCACATTAGTCGCAGACCGTCAAACAGTCACCGTCCTGTCAGGGGAAGGCTCTTCTACGGTGTTTCCAGGCGGGTGAGGGTGCAGTGGAGGTGCGGGTAACCAACGTCCACTTTATCTGGGATGCCAGGGAAAACCTATAAGATCCCTATCATCCCAGGTCACGCCACCGATTAGCCCTACCATTGGTGTTCCACTGACGACCATAGAGGCTCACCCCTAAACTGATAACTACTGATAACCGGGCCCATAACTCAACAGGAAACAATTGGAAACAGAGACGTGAAAAGACCGAACATTCTGTCGGCCTCCTTCGTCAAGACGGTCCGGCAACCAGGACGATACGGAGACGGCAGAGGCGGCCATGGGCTGAGTCTACTGGTCAAAACCACCAACATCCAGGGTCGGTTATCGAAGACCTGGAGTCAGCGACTCCGCCTCAACGGGCGGGAAACCAATCTGGGCCTGGGCAGCTATCCCGCCGTCACACTGGCCGAAGCCCGAAGACGGGCCCTGAGGAACCGCCAGTCCGTTGAGGAAGGCCACAACCCGCGATCAGGCCAAACACCGACCTTCCAACAAGCAGCCGCCAAAGTGATCGAACTGCACTCCGGAAAATGGCGACCGGGAAGCCGGAGCCGAAAAATCTGGGAATCAAGCCTGCAAACCTATGTGTTCCCCCACATCGGACGCAAACAGGTCGACGAGGTCACCAGCAAAGACATCATGAAATGCCTGTCGCCCATGTGGCACAGCAAACCCGAAACAGCCCGAAGAGTCCAACAGCGAATCGGCGCCATCATGAAATGGGCGATCGCAGAGGGTTTCTTGGAGTCGGATCCCAGCTCGGCAATTCTCGCCGGGCTAGGCAAAAACAGCACCCGACGCAACCACATGCGAGCCCTGCACCACAGCCACGTCAGCGCGGCTATCAAAACTGTCGAAGCGTCCAATGCCCATTGGGCGACCATCGCCGCGTTCAAAATCCTGACCTTGACAGCAACCAGAAGCGGCGAAGTCCGAAACGCCACATGGGACGAGATCGACCTCACCACCGACACATGGGAGATTCCCGGCGAACGAACCAAAACCGGTCGCCCGCATCGGGTACCTCTAAGCAGGCCGGCACGGAACATCATCAACGATGCTGCCGACCTCACAGACGCAAAGGGGCTGGTATTCCCATCACCCACAGGAAAGCCACTATCCAACTCAACGATCTCCAAACTGGTTCGCGAAAACGGGATCGAAGCCGTTCCACACGGGATGCGATCATCCTTCCGTGACTGGTGTAGAGACTCGGGAGTGCCTCGCGAGATAGCCGAGGCAGCACTGGCGCACATCGTGGGAGGCGTAGAAGGCGCCTATGCCAGAAGCGATCTCCTCGAAGCACGACGACCGATCATGGAAAAGTGGGCTCACTACCTGGAAACGTGATCAATGTGCATGCCCTTGGTCCAGTTGGTGACCCGGGTGTCGTACATCCCAAAAAGCAACGTCATCCTAAGGCGAGATACGATTGTTGATCTGCCGGATGGCTTCAACAGTCGCATCGCCCAATAGAACGCGCCCTCGGCCACGAAATTCGAAATCCTGTGGAAAAAGCCTACGCCAGAACAGACCTCCTAGAACGACGACGCCAACTAATGGAAAACTGGAGCTGCTACCTTGATATCTGAGGGCCATGCCTTTACCATGCCCCCGGAACCCGTAAGGTGACCTTGATACGCCGCCCCGATTTCGTGAGCGATTTGGTAGATGGGATCGAGCGGTGTTTGATGAGCAGGGCATCCGGCACACGCGAACCGGGACGTCAAATCCTGTAGATCTGCTGGAGAGATATTTCTACAGCTTCGTCAAGATGATCGTGCCGCGCCCGCGCCGTGTGCATTGTTCGGCTGAGTTCCACGCCACACTGGGGACGCTTGATGGGCGCTATGCGACTCCAATCGAGGCCATAAGGAGCCGTTTCGAAGCGGGGGGCGACCTTGCAGAGTTCCTGAGTAAGAAAGCATCGGATGCTCACTTCAAAGACGGGCTTTTAAGCGATTTCGGGGTGCACCATTTCCACCTCGGAGCCAAGTCCGATCCAAGCGGCCAGTACGTGCAACGCACAGACGACTTGCTGTTCGTGTTCGTCCAGCCTTCTGACGCTTACTTCCTCGATGTGAGGAACCACCCAAACAGCGGAGATCCCGCCGATTTCGGCTGGATCGACATCGACTTCCTCAACATCATCGACTCGAACTGGCCCGAGGCATTGGAACCGTACATCGTGCACGGCGTGGAAGGAAGCACCCTCACCGATGAGCAGAGCAGGGAACTGCGCCGCAAGAACGCAAACGTGGTCACACAGGTCGGCGGCAAGGCGATTGCGCCACCAGGGGGCGGACTGCTGGCAAATCGCTCCAACCTCAAATGCAAGTTTCAGGCAATGAAGCTGCTGGCCCAGTTAGGCCAAATCGAACAGATCATTGAGAATTACTGGGACGACTGTACGGTCGAGTTGCGGCGCGCCGGCGTGGAAGTCTCCAATAGTGCAGAGTTGAGACTTGTGCGGGTCGCCGACACAAATCTCCCGCATTCCGGGCTCAGGAGGTTGACTGGGGATTTGAGTTGGAGCGGCTGGGCGATCGCAGAAGTCCCGAGGGGAACTCTCATTGACTGGAGTTTCGAGTACCAGTAGCACACAGGTACGCCTGCACCGTTCGCCCATGAGACCGTCCTGCGCTCAGCCGCCTACAACCTCAGCTTCCGTCAACCGGTCTTTCGGGCCCCCCGGCTAGTGGTCTAGCTGTCCTTCCCATGGACGTTGTTGACAGAATGCTTGGATGAGTGAGAGCCTCCTGGTTTGATTTGTGGGTAAGCATTATCCGCGAATCACAGGAGGCCCTCGTGAGAACCAACTGTAGAAAGTTGACACCGTTCGGGCGTAGGTTGTTGGTGGATCGGATCCTCGAGTTGGGTTGGCCGGCGGCTCGGGCCGCCGAATCGGTGGGGGTTTCTCGGCAGACTGCCTATCGGTGGATGAGACGCTGGCGGGAGGAAGGAGAAGCCGGACTGGAGGATCGCTCCAGCAGGCCTCGCCACAGTCCCAATCGGGTCTCTTCGGAGATGGAAAAGCGGATCGTTTCGGATCGGATCACAGAGAAAGAAGGCCCCCATCTGATGGCCGGACGGCTGGGTGTACCGCGTTCCACCATCTACGGGGTGCTCGCCCGCCGGGGACTGTCCCGCCTCTCCGATTTGGACCGCACCACCGGCACACCGATCCGTTACGTGCGAGACTGCCCAGGTGAACTGGTCCACGTGGACATCAAGAAACTGGGCAAAATACCTGATGGAGGCGGATGGCGGGTCCTGGGCCGGTCCCAAGCCGGTCCCCGTCAGAAGGTCGGCTATGAGTATGTGCACTCCATGGTCGATGACCACACTCGCATGGCCTACTCGCGAAGCCCTCGACTCCCAGGACGGCCACGCCTGCGCCGGGTTCATGCTCCGCGCCGCCCGCTGGTTCGCCTCCTGGGGGTATCGCATAGACCGAGTAATGACCGACAACGCCTGGGCCTACCGCCGCAGCCAACCCTTCGCCGATGCTCTTTCGGAGATCGGCGCCGCTCACAAACTGATCCGTCCTTACCGTCCCCAGACCAACGGGAAAGTGGAACGCTTCCACCAAACCCTCCTCGGAGGATGGGCCTACAAACGCCCCTACACCACCAACCAACAACGCCGCCAAGCCCTCACCAGATTCCTTCGCACCTACAATCACCGCAGACCCCACAGCTCACTCGGAGGCCAACCACCCATCACCCAACTTGTAACCGACCTATGTGGGAAGGACATCTAGCGTTAGTCAAAGAGCTTTAGCAGGTTTCCGTGACCATAGCCGCATCGGACGACCGAACGCCAGTGAGTCAACGCATTCGGTGGGTCGAATGACATCCCTGTGTTTCTGCTACTGCTACTATCAGCCTTAAGCACGGGGAATGGTGGTAACAGCTACGAATATCTCAATTCTTGAACGCCCAACCTATGGGATTTCAGAAGCCGCCAAGCACTTGGGCATCCGCCGTGACCGTGTTAGTGCTTGGCTTGATGGCTACACACAGCGGGGCAAGGTATATCCGCCGGTTATTCGCCCACAGGCCACAGGCGAAGATGCGGTGACTTGGGGAGAGTTCGTCGAACTCGGTTATCTCCGCGAGTACCGTCGCAAAGGAGTGTCGCTCCAGTATCTGCGTCCGGTCATAGACGAGTTGCGTAGCGTGTTCGAACTCCCCTATCCGCTGGCGACAAAGAACCTGTACCTCAACGGCCATGAGATAGTTTGGAAGCTGCAAGTCGAAAACAATCTGCCTTCCGCTCTCGCCATGGTGGTGCGGTCAGGACAGATGATGATCCTGGCTGACGAGGCCAACAGCTTCTTCAACAAAGTTGGGTTTGATCCCAATAGCGGCGCCTTAGGAGAGGCCTGCCGCATGTACCCGGGAGGCGTGGATGCGTATGTGTGCATCGACCCACTGGTGTGCTTTGGTCGCCCGGCCATTGGAGGTGTGGCCACTGAGCGACTTTGGGAACTACGAGCAGCTGGAGAAAAGGTGAGCGAGATCGCAGCAGACTATGAGATGCAGGAGCACCTGGTGAGGGCAGGCGTTGCCTTCGAGGAGATGCAAAGGGTGTTGGCGGCGTAGCCAGCGCCTATGCCACACCGGTACTTCGCAGACGAGACAGACTTGGGACTCGGCAAACGGCTTGCCAGTTTTCTGCCGGGAGAGGTTGTTTATCCCGGTCATCCTGACCTTCCAGAGATTCCTCGAGGGTGTCTGGACGAAACATGGTTAGAACTCGTGAGCTGTCGCCGGATGGTTGTGATCACTCGTGATAAAGATATACGAAGGCGGCCAGTGCAAAAAGCAAAGTGGATCGCCTACAAGACGCGGGGTTTCGTGTTGACCGGGAGAAAGAACCAAACAAGCACCGGAAGTCTCCTAACTCTCAAGAAGCATTGGACGTCGATCCTCGAGCAGATACAAAACGAGCCTGATGGTCCATGGATGTTCGCAGTAACCAAGGCAGGCGGACTCCGAAGAGTGCCCTTGGAGTAAGGACGGGGATTCTGAGGTAGATTGCCAGTAGGCACTTCCCGATTGTGACACGGAGAGCCTGTTCTGGCTCTCTACCTCCTCGGCCGGGATAAAGACGGCCTAAGTGGTGAGCATGAACGCAGTGCGCAACCCTCTTGACAGATGGGGCCGACATCGTAGCGATTAGATGCTCAAAGACGCGGTGCCGCTCTGAGAAAGAGACACAACTCGGCACCGGTTTGCTTTAGCCGACCAGTAGGGGGATGAGGAGTTCTTGGGGGGTGACGCCGCCGTGATCGTCGACCATGTGTGCGCCCAGGCCGTTGGGGAGGATCACTGTGCCTGACGAGGACAACAGGGCGGCAGTAGGGAACTCGGGCGAGTTCGAGATGGGGTTGCCCGACACCTAGCTAGCCATTCCCGCAGACGATCAGGGTCGGATGGGATATTCGCCGCCAGTCCTGTCCTGCGACCTAGCTGGACGATCCCAGATTGGGAAGATCCGACAACGTGATCTTTGGATAGTCACTATCAGGTTCGTGGGTCCACTGGGCGACCTGATGGTACCCCACTTTCGTGGAGTCGGGATATTTGGATCAGTGGCTTGCTGACCCCGAAAGAACGCCAAGCTGCCCGACCTTCCGGGTGAAGCCTAAAACCCAATCATGACTGATATTCGCTGAATATCAGTCGCAAGCGGCGACTATAACTTTGATCTAGCTGGGGTGTTGGTTTTACCCGACTCCGTAGTCGATGACCGTCACTTCACAAGTGCGTACGTTCATCTCGGCAATAGCATCGGTCCGGACCATGCCGCCCAGTTGGTTGCGTGCCCCATAGTCCATCCGGATCGTCATTGTTCCGTCAGAAATGTCCTCGTCGCTATTGAAATAGGTCCCGTGCGTTTCCATGCTGCCTGGGTCGTTCAGCAATTCACGGACTTGCCGCTCAAAGTCGTCATGGTTGCCATCCCAGGCAGAAAAGCATCTCTCAGCTGCGTCCATCGGGGTCTGTGGCACCCGCCTTGTCGTGGTCACCCTTGTCGTGGTCGTTGTAGTGGTCGCCCTGCTCGTGGTGGTGTTCGTTTGACGTGGTGTCACATCAGGCAGGCTCGGACCATCGCCCTGTAGCAGCCCCGCAATGACTGCTACGACTACAACTACAATCGCAGCAGCGCCAGCCCACCACAAAGCCCCTCTCCGCTTTTGGAGTTTCTCGATACGGCTACCAATCTCCTCGATCCGACGCCTTTGGCGTTCACTGCGCTCAAGGAACTGTTTCTTCTCCGCCTCCCATTCTTCGATCTGCTGGCGGGCCTGGTCGATTCGGGCTCTTGCCTCGTCGACCTCGTCTAGAGCCTGCTTTCTTTGCTCCTGAGCCTCCTCTTTCTGGGTCTGCAGCCGCTTGATCTCTTGCCGACGCTTTTGTCTCCGTAACTCTCCTTTGGACATACCCTTGTCCATCTGGTCATTGTCATCGTTAGGGTCACCTGCCACAATCGTTTCCTCACATCGTCAGGCTGTATCTCGCAAGCATATTGCTCGGGATTGAAAGTTTGCCGGGGCCCGGCGAGGCTAGCACAGGTGACGGTCCCCGTTTGGGAAGTGATCGGCTGGGAGACGATAATGGGGTGCTTGTGGCAGTTGTGAGGTCTCGGACATTTCGTTCTGTGGGGGTGGGGTTGGTGGTGTCTGTCCTGCTTTTTTCTTCCCAGGTTGGTTTGGGGAGGGCCCTTACCGGTTTTGAGGATGTCCCCGAGGGGCATATAGCCGAGCATGCCATTGCTTGGGCTGTGGAGGAAGGGATAACCGTTGGTGTGGGCGATAACCGGTTTGGTATGGGACAAACCTTGACCCGGTATGAGATGGTTACTTTCTTGTGTAGGGCTTTTGCTCCCACCCAGTGCCGCAGTGGTATGAAGGGGAGTGACAGGTTTTCGGATGTGCCGGTTGATCATTGGGCGAATCACGCGATTGGGTGGGCGGTCAGCAATCAGATTACGAGTGGGGTCAGCCAGGTGGCGTTTGGCGGTTCCCAGACGCTAAACCGGGAACAAACGGTCACTTTCCTTTTCCGAGCGAAAGGGTCCCCTGCAGGAGGGTCGAGGGGAAGCGACATTTACACCGATGTGCCCATTAGCCGGTCGCAATGGGCCAACCTGCCGATTGGGTGGGCACATGACCAGGGCGTTGCCGGTGGGATGGGCACAGATCCTTCTGTTTTCGGTTTCGGTACTCCCACGGTTCGGGAGGAAACGGTGCTGTTTATATGCCGAGCATCAGCCCCTGACATTTGTCCCCCCGCAATACCATCAACAGAGGGGAACGCTGCCACCGAGGAGACAACAGGGTCGGCTCCTGTGTCGGTGCAGCTTCAAATCGCCGTTGAACAGAGCACAGGTTACGACCGCGACGACTGGGGTCCGCACGGGAGCAGTCTCTGCCGGGAGGCAGTGGGTTCGGCGGACCCTTACACGGCAACCACTATTGACGTCTGCCATGTAGATCATGTTGTGGCGTTACACGAAGCTCACGAATCGGGCGGGTGGGCATGGTCATCTGATCAGAGACGGCGGTTCAGCCGAGACCCGGCTAACCATGTTGCGTCACGGGCCTGTGTCAACCAGTCAAAGAGCGGGGATGACATAGCCGAGTGGTCAGATTCTCGCATTGCTTCGTCGGCTGCCTGTGGCGGCGGCTATCGGGTAACAGCAGCAGGTCGGTGCCTATTAGCTCGGACTACTGTGGCAGTCAAGTCGGCATGGGAACTTACCGTAGATCAGGCCGAGGCGGACGCCTTGTCCGCCACCTTGGCCGGATGCGGCGACCAAGGAGTTGGGTTCGCTAATGGGTCGGAGAACCCTACAACCGACACAACAGAGGCCGCCTGCGTCATTGCCGACAAGTCCATCGCCGACTTTGACGCGGTATACGGCATCGGAGCGACCCTGGCCCCAAGGTTATGGGCCAACCAACCGTTCTACAGCATCGCCGACCTCGACGCTGTGTACAGCATCGGACCGGTCAGAGCCAACGCAGTATGGTCGCATTTCTGTCGATAAACGACCGACGAGATAGTGGGCTGGCCAATGCGCTCTGCTGACGCCTGCCCAAAACCACTGTCGCCCCCGCTACCTACCTCCTCCCGCCACCTCAGGCACCAGCCAATCTAAGCACCAGTAATCTCGGGCAAGGGCACTGCCAACCCATCATGAGGGATATTTGCTGAGTATCAGTTATAGCGGGGAAAAGGGAGGCTGTTCTAGTTGAGTGCTGGCCACGGTGGTGTGGCGCCGGGGCCCGTCGTCGGGCCATCAGGGGTCCAAGGCGGTTGTGGTGTGGGTGGGCGGGTGCCGCCAGTGGAGGAGCCCTTAGTTTGGTTGGGGTATGAAGTTGGTGTTGTCTGGTCCCCAGGTGTGGGGTCGGATGGCTACTCCGTTGATGAAGCGTGCTGCTTCGGCGCGGGTGGCGTCTCGGTTGGGGCAAAATAGGGTTGGTCCGCATCCGGGGACTATTTGGAAGTCGGTTAGCCAGGTGATGCTTTCCGCGTAGTATCGGTCTGGTTGCACATCGGTATATAGGGGGGTTGTGCCGATGTAGTCGGCTTCTACGTGTCGGTAGAGGAGGGTGGCCATTTGTCCTCTGGTGACGTGATCCGTTGGGCAAAACTCCCAGTCAGGATCACTAAAGGCGCCTGGGGTGCATCCCACGGTGATTTCGTTGGAGACTGCCCAGCCGATGGCCTGGTCCGAGTAGACCCCTTGTGGTACGTCGGTGAAGGCTTCTGATCCTTGGTAGGTGGGGGTGGGTCGGCCGGCTGCTCTCCAGAGGAACGTGACGAATTGTTGGCGGGTGAGGTTGGCGTCGGGGCAGAACATGGTGGTGGAACATCCGGAGGTGACTTTGTGAAGGATCATCCATGACACCGCGGATTCGTACCACACTCCCGGGTCAATGTCCTCGAACAGTTCAGAGGCAGTGGGCGGCAGCTCATCATCAAACCCTCCGCCACCTCCGCCGCCTCCCCCTGTGGTGGTGGTCCTAGTTGTCGTGGTCGTGGTGGTCGTGGTTGTGGTGGTAAGGGTGACGGTGACGGTGACGGTGAGGGTGCCGGTGCTGTTCCCGTCGTAGGCTTCGACTGTGACCTCGTAGGTGTTGTCGGTGTCGGCATCGTCGGGACGGTCGATGTCGGGTGGCGCCAGGAAGCGCAACGTCCCGCCGCTGTTGATGCTCAGGTCCTCGCTGTCGGAACCCGACAGCGACCATTCGATCGGGCGCCGCTCGGGGTCCCGGGCCATGTAGCGCGCCACCGTGCCGGTACCTAGATGGCCGAATCCCGGCGTCTCGTCGCCCGACACTTCGGGCGGCTCGTTGATGTCGTCGACGTTTATGGTTACCTGGAGCCTTGCGGTGTTGCGGGCGTCGTCGGTTGCCTCCACGGTGACCCGGTACAGGCTCTTGGCCTCGTGGTCGGGCGGCGCCACGAAGTTCAGCTGCCCCAAGGCGTCGATCATGAACGCGCGGCGGTCAGAGCCAGACAGCGACCAGCTGACCGGGTCGCCCTCGGGATCGTTGGCGGTGAAGAATCCCACCACCGCGGTGTCGTTCTCGTCGTAGCGGACCACGTCGGGCCCGGCCGGCACCGGCGCCTCGTCCACGTCTGTCACTGTCACGGTGACCGCCTGGGTGGCCGACAGCCCGCCGGGGTCGGTGGCGGTCACCACCACCCTCAGCGACGGCGTGGCTTCGTGGTCCAGCTCCGCCTTGGTGCGCAGCTGACCGGTCCCGTCGTCAAGGTTGAAGCTGGCCGCGTCGGCGCCTGCCAACGTGTAGGTCAGCCGGTCGCCCGCATCGGGATCAGCCGCCACCACCGCCGCGCCGATGCTGCGCCCCGCCGCAGTGTTCTCGGCCACAGTGCGCTGCCCGGTCTCAGTGGCGGGGAACTCCGGAGGGCCGTTGGTCACCGGGACATCCTGCACCTTGTTCGCCGACACCTTGTTCGCCGATTTCGATAAGCTGTGGCCGTCGTCATAGGACGCCGCTGCGCGCAGCCACATGCCCACATCGCCCGCCCCGGGCGTGTAGGCGGCCGAGTCTGCGCCGGAGACCGTGGACCACGAGCTGCGGTTTGTCGAACGCTGCCACACCCACAAGACGCTGCCCACGATCCCGTCGGGGTCGGTCAGGCTCGCTCTCAGTTGGCTCTCGGCCTGAGGCTGCACCGACGACAGCGACACCCCGCCCGGCTCATCGAGATTCGCGACCGTCACCTGCACGCCAACGGTGCCCGTCAGATCGCCGTCGGAGGCCCCCACAGTCACCGAGTAGGTGTTGCCGCCCCCGGAACTGCCGCCACGCGCCTCGAAATCCGGCGCCGACCCGAAACGCAGCCTCCCGCCGGCGATCTCGAAACTATTCGCATCCGCGCCCGATAGGAGCCACTCCACCCCGTCGCCCTCGGGATCGCGGGCGCTGTAGGACCCCACCGCCGTAACGCCCTCATCCACGGTCACCGACGACGGTCCCGACACCACCGGCGCCTCGTCGATGTCGTTCACACTCACCCGCACTTCCAGCGAGCCCTCCAAGTCGCCGTCGGAGGCCCACACGGTCACCGAGTAGGTGTTGCCGCCCCCGGAACTGCCGCCACGCGCCTCGAAATCCGGCGGCGTCTTGAACCTCAACGTGCTGCCCGCGAGCTCGAAATCGCCCGCATCAGGCCCCGACAGCGGCAATAACTCCACCGTCTCGCCCTCAGGGTCCACCGCGTAATAGAAGCCCACCACCGCGATGTTGTTCTCGTCGTAGCTACGCAACGACGGTCCCGACACCACCGGCGCCTCGTCCACATCGACCAATGTCACCTCCACCAGGCCGGTCACGGTACTGTCGCTGTCGCTGACCTGCACCATCACCTCGTAGGTGCCGTCGCCGTTGGCGTCATCGGGCACATCGAAGTCCTTGCCCGCCCGCAGGTTCAGCACCCCGCTCGAACTCAGTGTGAACTCGGCGTCGTCAGGACCGGTCGCCTCAGACGCCAGCGACCATGTCAGCCGGCTCGCTGCGGTGTCGTCGGTGGCGCTCAGCCGCCCAACCGCGGTGGTGTTCTCGTCCACCTCGAAGGCCAATGAATCGGCGTCGATGGTCGGCGACATGTTGTAGCGCACCCGGTGCGCCTGCGGGACTTCCGACAGCATCGAGCCGTCCGCGGTGCAAATGCCGCCCGCGTCGCAGGCCTGCGAGGCCACGAGGCTCACCGTCATAGCCGCCTCTCCGTCGGGTGCCAGCGTCAGCAGGTACGAGTACGCCGGCTCGCCCGCAACCACATGGGGCGCCACTGACTCCAGCGTGCCGCCCGGCACCGTCATCGACGTGGTGGTCTCGTCAAAATCCACCACCGGCTGGTTGAAGCTCACCACCACGGTGGGCCGAGCCTGCACGCTGGTGAAGAACCCCGCGGTGTGATCACTGCCCGCTGCGAACCCTGCCTCCAGCTCGAGCCGGTCGGACGCCAGAGCGACCGGGCTCAGCGATTCCGGCCTCACCCTGAGCTGTTCCCGCTCGGTGTCGCCGTCGCCGTCGACGTCGAGCAGCAAGCCGTCGGGCTCGGAGATCTGCAGCGCGAACTTCTCCTCGCCGGTGTCGGGGTCGGCCTGGGTGACCGCCTCGTCGGGCCCCCAGGCCGTCTCGGGATCGGTGTCGTGATTGGCTCGGCCCCAGCCGATCAGCCAGTCGCCGTTGTCGAGCACATCGACATGGCCCGACGAACGGCCCAGCCGGTTCTCCGCACTGTGCATCGAATGGTGGCGCACGAAGACCGCCTCACCGTTGTCCAGATCCAAGGCGTACTCGACGACCCGGCTGAACAGGTCGGGCTTATTGCTGTTCCTGACCGTCTCGCCGGTGCGCGAATCTGTGGTGCAAGAGTTGCCGTTGTCGAACATCACGAGATGCTCGTGCGGCAGCATCCAGGCGGCGTGCTGCCCGCAGAACTCGCCGTGGGGGTCGTCGAGGAGCGTCAGCGGCGGGTCGCCCTTGCCGGCCGCGGCCCACTCATCTGCACTCAGATTCGTGCGACCGATCCTCGCCACCGTCTCCGCGGTGTCGGCGTCGATGACCGCGACCGCTGAACAGCCCCGGAGGCTGACCACGATCCAGTCCTGGTCCCGGCCTTCCGGTTCCCAATACTGGAGGCTGTTGCCATGGGCGAAGTCGTTCGGGAAACGGTGGCTCAGACAGTCCCTCACGTCCATCTGGTCGAATGAGCTCCAATTGAACACCGCGGTGCCGTTCGGCTTGCGCGGTGTGATGATCTGGACCGCCGTATCGTCTATCGGCACCCGTGCAGGGTCGGAGATCTCCGGTATCAGCGACTCCATGAAGCGCAGGTCCCGATAACCCGGCTCATAAGACATCAACAGATAGTTGCCATTGTCGAGAATGCGGAAATCGTGGGCGTTGGTCTTTACCAACGGTGATGATGTGGTGACCTTGTTGTCAAGCACGGTGAAGTACTCGTCGAGGATGATCCACTGGTTCCCCGTGTCAGCGCTCCTCTGCGCCCACGCGTACCGGTAGCGCCCGTCGATGTGGAACACCCGGAAGAACGGGCCGTCGCCGCGCGTGTGGCGGTGAAAGCGCGGCACGCCGTTCGTGTCGACTATGGACGGGTACACCCCGGCCTCCAGGTCGGGCTGCAGGTGCAGCAGGATCAGGTCCTCGATCACGCCGTCTGAGGTCGCATTGCGGATGGGCGTGATCTCGGGGTAGTCGTCGTGGATGCAGTGCACCACATAGGTGGTGCTCGACCCGTCGGCATCGCTCACGACGATCTCGATGTCGCTCGCGTCGGGACCACTGTGTGCCCTGTCGGCGCCGTTGTCGCCGTCGTGCAGGCCCGACACCGTCACCTCGGCGTTGCTTGCAGGCTGCTGGATACCATCGACAGAGACGCGGGCGTCGGAACTCGCCGCCGACAACGACAACGTCACCTCCGAATCGCAGCCCACCGCATAGTGCAACACCTCAGGATCGAACACCGGATACATCTTGCGCGCCGAGGAAGTCGTGACGCTCAAGCTGCTCAACAGCTCGCCCAGCGGCGGGCTCGACGCCACCGCACGCGCCGTCCTTCCCGCCGCGAGAGCATCGGTATAGGTCGCCGTCACCCGCAAGTAATCCTCAGAATCCGCCGCCGTCGGCGTATACGTGGCGCTAGTAACGGCGTCGATCACCTCCCACGCTGAACGGCCCACCGAGCGCTCCCACACCCACTCAATGTCGGCGACGCCGCCATCTGGATCGCTCAATGATGCGACCAGTGCCTCACCAATCGTGGGCATCGAGTCCGACAGCGCCACCATGCCGGCTTCGTCGACGTTGAGCACAGTCACCGACACCGCTACCGAGCTGGCATCGGTGGTGTCGACGTCGGTTGAGTCCTCCTCGGCGGACACCGTCACCACATAGACATTGTCGGCGCCCGAATCGCCCGGCGACTCGTAGTCCGGCGGACCCCCCGATACCTGAGACCTGAACCTCAGCGCCCCGTCGGCGATGCGGAACCAGCCCGCGTCAGGACCGCTCAACGACCACTCCACCACCGGATCGCCCGCGTCCAACGTCGCCACCCGCACATGGCGGTTCTCGTCAAAGTCCACAGAAAGCATGCTCGCATCGAAAGCGGTAAACCCAACATCGCTCACCGTAACGCTGATATCGGCAGTCGCCTCGGCCGGGTCAGTATCGGCGCCATTGCTGACCTTCACCGTCACCACATAGACGTTGTCGTCGTCAGCGTCGGTGGGCTGCTCGAAATCGGGCGGCTCGACGAACTCCAGCACATGATCAAGCCGCAACTTGAACAAGTCGCCATCGGCACCCGAGTCCGCCTCGGTGAGGATCGACCAGAACAGATCCTCAGCATCCTCGCTGAAACCCGAAGCCGCCATCTGAGCAACCTTCACCGAACCCTCGGCCACCGTGAACGGACCCGCGCTGCTCACCAGCGGGGTGGTCTCGGTCTGCGCCGGCGCGGTGCCGACCCAACCCACGGTCGCCGCGACCAGCACCAACACAAGCGCCGCAACCCCACCCCCGACGAAGGAGCCACCCCGCCTCATCGCGAACCCACCTCCGTTATCAATCCACCGCGTATCCTGTTGACCGCCAACACCCCACATCACACATACATCACAATGAAATCATATACGGCTCACCACAACACCCAGAGCATTTGAATGAGAACATGAACAGAACCGCAACACGCCAGAGAGGGGTATTTGGCCGATGTTGAGGTTGGTGCTTTTGGGCAGCCAGCGGCGGAGCATTCCGTTGGTGTGCTCGTTGGTGGCCCGTTGCCAGGGTGATCGGGGGTCGCAGAAATAGACCGAGAGACCGGTCTGCTGTTCGACAGAGCACCATTGGCTCATTTCTCTTCCTTGGTCCCAGGTGAGCGTTTTCCGCAGAGGTTTGGGAACGCGGGAGAAGGCGTCGCAGATGGCCTGGGCGGTGTGGGGAGCGCGGTAGCCGTTGGGCAGAGCGGCTAGGAGGGTGTGGCGGGTGACCCGTTCGGTGAGCGTTACCACCGCCGTGCGGTTGTGGGCGCCGATGATCAAATCGCCTCACCGAGTGACCGGGTTCGAGGCGTTCCTCGATATCGGGAGGACGGTCACCGATGGGTCGGATGTCACCGAGTGGGCTGCGTTTTGCCTGTTCACAGCGGCTGCGTGGCTTCCGCCGCCTGCGGCGGCGCGGTAGCCACCGCCAGGAGCCGGCGGCCAGGCCCCGAGCACCGCACGGCTCGTAACACGCCTGATAGATGGTCTCCGCGCACACCAGCAAAAGGGAACCCTCGTTACGGAGATCGGCTGCTACGGCGTGGGGAGACCATCCCATCCCCAGCCGCTGGGTCACAGCCTCGGCCAGCTGCGGATCGGTGACCAGTTTCGGGACCTTAGGACGCCTTGCCCGGACCTCGGCCTCTGTCTGAGCATCCTCGGCTCGGTAAACCCCCCTGCCTCCCGCACGGTTGATCTCCCGCCGCACCGTCGACGAGTGACGACCCAACTCGTCCGCTATCTGCCCGGCCGACGCTCCCACCCCGACCATCGCCGAGATCACACACCGCTCATCGAAAGAAAGCCTCGCTGCCATAATCGAACACCTCCACCGGATGGTTCTCGCTTGTATTGCTAAGCCAGCAATACTGGCTCAAACGAGCAACCACCGGTGGAGTTTCCCAAGCTTGCTCCACAGGTGGACATCAAAGCGTCGACCTACATCTTCCAGCTCTTGCTGAGCAACTTTGGTGTTGAAGCTGGCAAGATTTCACGAGTCCGACCCGAGCGCGACTTCGAAGACATCAGCCTTGACGCGGCTCGGAGCTATTTCGGCCACAACACCCGCGACGGATCCTACCTCTTCGGGTTTCCTCGCCGCACCGACGAGAAGGCCTTTTCTGCGGCAGTAGACAAGCTCTCGGTGCTGCTCGGCGAAGGAGGTGGAGCGAAGTCGGTTGGGCCAGCCAGAGATCAGAAGGACGCTTACTTGGATCTCGTTGTCTGGCACGGCTTCGCCGACCGGCGACCCGGCCAGGTGATTGCGTTCGGCCAATGTGCCGCGGGTCAAAACTGGAGAAGAAAGGTCACCGAACTGCCATCCGGCGAGGTCTGGTGTCGGGCCTGGATGTTTGATCCCCCAGCTGTCCCCCCTATACGTATGCTGTTTGTTCCTCATCGCCTCACCGAGGAAGAGTGGAAGACACGGTCGATACTTGGCGGTGTGATCTTCGAGCGATGCAGAATCGCCTACCACTCACCCGTGATACCCGCGCACGTGGCAAGCCGCTGCGCGCGTTGGGTCGTAGCAGCACTCGACGCCAATGTACTCCCATGAGACATAGGTTCCACGCCCTCTGCCCATATTTCGCGATGTTCCCCGAACAGTTCGTGGAGCACTGGATCGCAAAACTCACCAACGCAGGGGACCTGGTACTCGATCCATTCTGCGGGCGGGGAACGACGCCCTTCCAAGCCATACTTATGGGACGTCGAACTCTAGCTAGCGACATCAACCCAGTCGCCTTTTGCGTAACGGCAGCCAAGACCCGGGCACCAGCACTATCTACCCTCAAGCGGCGTATCAAACACCTGGAGGACGGCTATGACGCTCGCAGTTGGGTTTCTCGATCGCATTTACAACCCGCTTTCTTCCAGCGGGCATACTCGACGGGGACTCTAGCGCAGCTCTTGTACCTGCGGGAGTCCCTTGCTTGGTCTCGCACGCGCTCCGACGCGATGGTCGCGGCCTTGGTCCTTGGTGCATTGCACGGCGACAGCGAGACTTCCCCGTCCTATCTGAGCGCCCAAATGCCTCGCACGATCAGCACCAAGCCTGCGTACTCGATTCGCTTCTGGGAAGAGCGCGATCTTCACCCACCAAACCGAGACGTGTTCGCATTGCTGCGTCGACAGGCCGCGTTCAGATACCTATCTCAGCCTCCACAGGGGAGAGCCGAAGTGGCGCTCTCGGACTTTCGTGACTTACCGAGGCTGCCTGCCGCGACCGAGAAGTCCGTGTCGTGTATCGTCACTTCGCCTCCATATCTTGACGTTACCAACTTCGAGGAGGACCAGTGGCTGCGGTTATGGTTCCTAGGAGTCTGCTGAGTAATGGTGTTTGGTGGTGGGGGGTGTGGTTTTGTGGTTTTGGGGTTTTCCGGTGGGTTGGGATGATTGGGTGTTGATGGTGGTGGGGGGAGGCTAGAGCGGGGTGGGTTAGGTGGGGTGGATGGCCCAGCCGGTGGGGGTGTGGTGTAGGCCGAGGTTGAGGAGTCGGCGTAGGTTGATGGCGGCGGCCCGGGTGTGGAGTTGTTGTCGGTTGGGTTGGGTGCCTCGGTATCGGAGTTTTCGGTGGCCGTTGGCTACCACCCAGGCGATGATCCGTTCCACGGCGGGTCGGTGTTGGTGGTAGCGGGCTAGGGTTTCGGGGTTTTCGAATCGCCGGCGGGCTTTGATCAGGAGTTGGTTGTGTGGGCGTATTTTGAGGGTGCGTCCTTTGGGGTTGGTGGTGCAGCGAACCCGGATGGGACAGCCGGAGCAGACCTTCCCGAAACGGGCCCATCCTTGGGTGTTGATGGTGGTGGTGCGACCCGCCGGGCAGGTCACCTGCTGGTGGTGGTGATCGATGGAGAAGTCGTCGCGGGTGAACTGATCTTTGCCCAGACGCGGGTTACGGTATTGGGGAAGGGGTTTGATAGTGGTGTGATGGCCGGCGGCTTCGATCTGGTGGCGGGTGGCAGCGGATCCGTAGGCCGAGTCGGCGATTATCTCCAAACCCGAGTCTTCGTTTTCCAGCATTTTCACTCCGATCGCACCGTCGGGCGCATTGGCCGAAGTGACGTCACAGGCGGTGATGATCCCCGTGTCGGGGTCGGCGGCGATGTGCGCTTTGTAACCGTCCCGACGCTGCGACCGGGTTTTGCGGGCGTGACGAGCTTGGGGGTCGACCACCGAGATGGTCCGATCGGGAGCCACCCGATGTGCGATCCGCCATTTCCCCACCCGGTCGGGGTCGGGTTCTGTGTCCTGGCCTACCACCACTGCTAACAGACCCACCGCGTCGGTCTGTTCTGGGTCAAGAACGGCCCCTTCCACAGAGTCGAGTACTGCCAGTCCGTCGGCGACCAGCCCGTTGATCAACCCCGAACGGCTTTCGGGATCGTCCCCAATCACAAGAGGGCCTACCCGGTTGTTCATAATCATGGGAAACCACGGTTTGGCGAGCCTGGGCGATCAACCGACGACACCGACGAATCTGAGCGGTGATCATCGTCACCGTGTCCTGGGTAGCCACCGCGTCATCCAACACCGTCGAGTCCAACACCCGCCTACACCGACCCGACAACACCCCCGTCTCGGCGACCACCGCCCGCACCGCGTCGAACACCCGCTCCGGCGCAGAACTGTTCCGCAGTCTCGCCCGCCACAAAGTCAACACCGTCGGATGGAACCCCTCATCGGTCAACGACAAACCCGCCGCCGCTTTCCAACGAATATCACAACGCAACCGCCCGATCGCTTCCCGATCAGACAGCCCTTCCAACGCCTGTAACACCAACACCGTCGCTACCACCGAAGCCGGTACCGACGGGCGACCCCCGACCACCGAACAAATCCCCGAACAACCCGTCCGGGAACACCCGCCGCCGATGCACAGCCAAAAACCGGTAAACCGACCCCACTGGAACCAAATCACCACACACAGACAACGTATCCAACAACTGCCGATCAAAACGTTCAGTACCCAACATCCCCCCAATTATCCCAAAAACCAACCCCCAAACACCGCATTTCCCAAACCCCCACCACCCGAATAAATCAGCAGACTCCTAGGGGGCCCTCCCCATCCCACCACCGGCCGCATATCCAGCGATGATCGGCACACGAACGCAAATTCGTACTGGAAGATGGTCGCTGACTTTTGGCGAATGGTCGGCTACGTCCTTAAACCCGACGGACATATTGTGATCCGCATGGCAGGCAAACGCTTGTCGGAGCACGATGTCGTGCAAGGCCTCCTCGGATGTGCAGTCCTATCAGGTCGAGAGGTCGAGCTCGTCAGCCAAGAAACGAGCACAATGCGGCGTCGTCAAACCGACGCATTTCGGCCCGGCTCAACGGGCGTTCGCTTCGAAGTAGACGCCCATTTCCAGGTTGCTTGAGCCAGAGCGGCTATTCGGATACCAGAGTGCGGCCCTCAGGTTTACTGCCCTCCGCATAGCGTTGGTGTTCCCCAGCACCTCTGCCGCTACACTGTCCCTGGCCGCCAGGCCCGGCTATTGTTCCTCGGCGGCCAACAAACGCCGGGGACCCACTCTTAGTCCCTCGATAACACAACCTGTCGTTATAACCTCTTTCTCATCAGCGTTGCATGGTAAGGCGGCCTTGTGACAACTGGCCGCAAAGCGTCAGATATTTACCGAATATCCGTCGCAACAGATGGATAGAAGGGTTCCACAGTTGAATAGATATGGCGAGGGTTTGTCAGTCCCGACCAGGTGTGATGGCGCGGCGGAAAGATAGGGCGAATGTCTGGTTATTGCCTTGCCGGGCCGTTTCATTGGCTCTTCGCTCCAGACACTATCCTCTGAAGCCTTGCTATGACAGGCATATGGACGAACACAGGGCAGGGTTGGGATTTGGGTTCGCCTCAGCCTTTTGTTGACGAAGCCACCCTTCAGAGTCTCATACAACGTAACCCTCAGCTGCTCCCTCTGGCCGGCTCGCCAAGTCTCACGGTGTTGGGCGCCGAAGTCCAACTAGGACCAGGGTACGCCGATCTCTTGGCAGTGGAGTCGTCCGGACGTCCTGCGATCATAGAAGTTAAGCTGTCCAGCAATCGAGATGCCCGGAGGGCGGTGGTGTCGCAAGTGTTAGCTTATGCGGCGTTCCTCCGAGGACACGATATCGAGACTTTGGAAAGGGGTCCTCTACAGAAGCATCTCGCTAAAGAGGGTTATGACTCCATCCTCAGCGCAGTTCAAGATCAGGACCAAGAAGGCGCAGTAGATTCACCTTCGTTCCTGGCCGCATTGCAAGAATGCCTCGACCAGGGCAGCTTTCGATTAGTGCTCGTGTTGGATGAAGTCTCTGTCGAATTAGAACGAGTCGTTGCCTACTTGGATGCCTTAACTCTGCGAGCCCTCACAATCGACCTGATAACCCTCAAGGTCTATGAGGTCAACGGAGCACAAGTGGCGCTCCCCCAACGCGTCTCACCAGACATCGACGCCGCGGCACCTCTTACCAGGACAAGGCACTCCGCTACCAAAGGGGCCTTGTCAGATGGGTCTGATGCTTTTAGAGCCTCCGTTGAAGACACCAGTGGAGAGGTTCGGGCAATGTTCGAGAGTCTTATCGAGTGGGCCGAAGAGCTAACCGCTTTACCCCATGTACGCCTCTTCAGTTACGCCGGGCGAAACAACGATCGTTTTACGTTGTTGCCGAGAATCATCCCAGACAACGCCGGCTTGGTGACCATCTGGAACGATGGCCTGAAACCATATATCGCGGTTTGGCGTTCTGTGTTCGAAAGACGGGCACCTCAGTCAATCGAATCTGTTGAGCGACTGATCGCACCCAAGAAACTTGGCCAGGGCACTGTCATCTCTCAGATTACGCGCGAGGTGCTAGACGCCTTGACCGCAGCCTATAAAGAGACAACCGATCACTCCCATATATAGACGTAAACCTCCATGCGACCACCCGCTCTTTCTGGGTTGGGTGTGACAGTGGTCAAAACAACACTTGATGGGTGAGGGGGGCGGTAGACGCCCTTCGGGTTGTGAGTGCCGCAGCATGCGGGGGCGGTTGATGTCACCTCTTTCAAAGGACGGTTGTGGTCACCGGCGCTCTTTTCTGGGTCTTCGGAAATGAGCCATTAAATGGGCAGAACCAGCCTCCCTCAATGCCTCCTCCACCGACGAAGTCATGGTCGTGTCGGCGCCTGCCGTAACGGGTTCCGCATCCGCCAGCACACACAACACCTTTGTGGACGCGCCAGAGACGCCGCCTCCGCAATCTCTTCGCGCGGGCTCACGAGAGAGCAAAGGCCTCAATGACCAACTCTCGATCTGTCTGCGTCAAGTCATGAGGAAGAACTGGGACTTTGAAGGCCACCTCATCGGACCCTCGGCAGTCTGCCCGGAAAGCGTCGATCAGCAGCCTGTGGTTAATCCGATGAATCTTCGTCATCAGGTGTTGGTAGAGGCAGAACAAGAATCTACGTATTGAACGTGCGACTCCCCGATTCAGAGGCAGGCCACCCGGGGAGTCGCACGTAACGATATCGCCGATATGAGACTCATAGTGGGATCACAGGAACTTGACGGTGGCCCAGCGGTTGTTTGACTGTTGGCTTCGCGGTCACGTACACCAAGATGAGCAGCGTCACCACAGTGGCGAGGTCGCCAATATGGTTGAGCGTCATTTGCATGCGACGTTAGCGACCGGGAGCCACTGATCCAGACCAAAACCAACCACCCCAACACGAGTGACAAGCAGACCAACACCCAAGATATCCACCGAGTATCTATCGTAACAGGCTGCTAATACGTCGATCTAGCGATGGGCGTTTTCAGTTCTGCTATTTCGGTGGTAAGGGTGCGGATACGCCGGGCCAAGGATCGCATGGCCATTTTGGTGGCGGTGTGTTCGCTTCGGGAACCAGAGGTTGGTTGGCCGGGTCGGAACTTGTGGGTTTTGGTTACCAGCGCGGCGGTGTTCAGACCTCGCAGTTGGTCTCTGAGATCCACGGGCGCGGTTACCACTAGGGCTTTGAGTTCGTTAATGGCCGCCACCCGGGCGGTTTGAGCGCCTCGGCGGACGGTTTCCAGTACCCAAGCCAACCGGTCACGCCAGCTCCGTAACTGCCCGAGCCTTCCACCGACCACACTCGACCGGCGGCCTGGGTGTGCTCCTCGGCCCATTTCAACAACCGGTCATACTCTGACCGGGTGGTTCCGAACACCGCAGTCGCTTGTTCTCCGGTAATAGCAGTGTCAACTACTGAGGCGGTGACCCGGTCCCGATCAGGATCGATCCCGATCACATGCTCTACCATTGTGGCCAACATAAGAAACCTTCTCTTTCTTGTGCGAACTGGGCTATTCGCCTCGCAAGGCGCAAACCGTGACGGCAGGACTGTGACGGGTCACACCCCCCAAGGGTGGACAGGCTTCTGATCAGGCCAGCAACGGAAACGCCCAGAGGCGTCGCGGCGGTGTCGGACATATCAAGTCAAAGACACAAAGGTCAGAGTGGCCTCGGGTCACGACACCAACCGCTGACGCCTAATCCTGGCAGCCTCTACAAGGCCCCCCCAATACTCACAGAAAGGCCTGGAAATGATTGGTCGCTCCCCGAAAGGCCCGGCAACATTGGCGAGGATGCCCTTAACAACACGAGGCTGCTCCCTGAAACGCGGGAGCGTAATGTGTCGACCCGCCAATCCCTTGTTGGCGCTATAGGAGCGTATGGGAATGGTTCCGGACCGCGCCCGATACCGGGTTGGTCGATCAGATACCGAGGGTGTTGACGTAAGCACCCCACTTCTCCATCAATTGACGCCGTTGCTCCAGGAGATCGCTTCTAGCATATGCCCGCTCCGTTGCGTCGCCGACCTGATGGGCGAGACAGGCTTCAGCAACCTCACGGGCAGCACCGATTTCGGCAGCCCACATCCTGAAACTGGTCCGAAACCCGTGCAAGGTGCCTCCCAGATCAAGGCTGCTGACCAGCTTGGAGAGTTGCCAGGCGGCCAGTCCCGAAGCGTTCTTACCCGGGAACACGAGACCGTTGTCGTCTTGGAATGTAGACGCTTCCAAGAGCACCGCTAGCACTTGCTTGGAAAGCGGTACACGATGCTGACGATCACCTTTCATTCTCTCAGCTGGTATTTCCCACAACTGGTCGTCAAGTTTCATCTCGGACCATCTCGCTCCCCTAGCCTCCCCTGACCTTGTAACCGTCAGGATGGCAAATTCGGTTACAAGGCGAATCGTCGGATGGGCCGTGGACTCTCGAATCTTGGCAATGGCGGCAGCCACTCGACGGTGGTGTACGGACTTGAGGTGCTGGGGCCGCTTGGTGTTCTTACCCAGACCGGCTGTGATTCGGTCGTCCGCCGGGTTGTCCGCCCTGTAACCCTGAGCGATGCTCCAACGCATAATGGCCGAGATCCGCTGGAGGGTCCGCCGGGCCGTTGTGGATCGGGAATACCAAATAGGAGCCAGGCAGGCCATAACATCTTGGGTGGTGACGTTGTTGACCGGTTTGTTGCCGACTCGTGGGAACACATAGTTGGCGAGGGACGACCTCCATTGTTCCTCGGATCGGCCTCCTGGCTTCCATTTGGCCCGGTGAAGTTGAATGACCTTCTCCGCAGCCTGCTGGAAGGTCGGAACCTGAGAGCGAGGAACGGAGGGGTCGCCTCCCAACCGAGCAATCCTGAGATATTCCAACGCCTTCGTTCTGGCCTCTTTGAGCGAGACCGTCGGGTAAGAGCCAAAGCCAAAGTCCCGTCTTCTTCCCTGTACGGTTCCTCTCTCACACCCACCGTTTGCCTCCGGTGAGAGAGACCCTCAGAATCAGCCCATTTCCGTCACTGTGTGATCCTGGCTTGGCGTGCCGCACGCTCGCAGCAGTCAGTTTCGGCATCCCTCACCTCCAATCCCGTCCCACAGGCCGTCCCACACAAAACGAAACAACCCGAACCAACTTGAAACGTCGAGGAACGCGAGCAGGGCTGGTCACCTAGTGCTCACACGATGGCGGAAACGATGATCTACCTGCACTTGTGGCACTTCGTGAAACATCAGGAAACAGGATGAAACAGGGTGAATGAGGGTGGGCCCGGCAGGACTCGAACCTGCAACCAACGGATTATGAGTCCGCTGCTCTGACCACTTGAGCTACGGGCCCTGGCCTTTTCATTTTACCTGTGAGGGGATGGTTCTTCGCTGCTGTTAGCATCTAGCGGGTCCGGGCTGTGGCGCAGCATGGCAGCGCGCTTGACTGGGGGTCAAGAGGTCGCCGGTTCAAATCCGGCCAGCCCGACCGGTTTTTTACCTCCTGACCTCAGAGTGCACGGCACCGTTTCTCGAAGCTCCAGTTGGCACAGTATTGGGATCCGGCGATGCCCGTCCCTACTCCACGAAGACAGCCATTTCAAGGCCCCACGTCGACAGGTGTATCCGGGAGATAGCCAGCCACAATGGGCCTCAAGTGCTCGGCTAGACGCCGGGGCGCAAACTCGACTTCTGGGGCAGCTTCTATTTCCTGCAGACTCCACCAGCGGTGGTCCAGTTGGGGGTCTCCGAAGATCGTGTCCGGGACCACGGGAACGACGTTGAAACGCGGCGTCCGCAGGAAAAAGAACCTCTCCTGGTTGTCGTACCAGACATCGCCCCACTGCCAGACATGCCGCCTCGTCCAAATGCAAAGGCCCGGGTTCACTGAGTCCAGCCCTGTTTCTTCCCGCAGTTCCCTCAAGGCGGCCTCTTCAAATGTCTCTCCCGGGTTCAATCCTCCACCAGGGGTAACCCATAGGGAGAAGTCTCTGCGGTGAGGAAGGCAGGTACGGAATAAAAGCACCCTGCTGCTGTGATCGAGTAGCAAGATACGAGCGGCAGGTCGGGGTAATGGGTTCTCCATGGACCCTGTGGCCTTACCCGTACCACCCTTCGATGGAGTAGACGAAGTCGGCCCGGTGGCTGGTTCTGTGGACCTTCCAGACAAAGGAATCAACCGAGAATGCGGGCGATCAGCCACAATACGCCCTGGCCCAGCCTGTACAGCAGGTAGATGGCGGTCAGTGTCACCGCCACCTTGAATCCGATTGGATAGGACTCCTTGGCCTCGGTCGGTCCATCAGTTTCGGGAAGATAAGAATCTCCGTGGGTCACCTTGAGTCCCTTGCCCGGCGGCGAGTGACAAAGCGGATGGGAGTTCCCACCAGGTCGTACTCTTCGCGGAGTTTTCTCTCCAGGTATCGCATGTATTCGGGCGCCAATTGTCCGCCCGCTGTGAACAGCACGATGGTGGGAGGGCGCACTCCCACCTGCACCGCGTACATGACTCTGCACCTGCGGCCTTTTCTGGGCGGTGTCGGTTGGGCGGCCACCCATTTGGCCACCAGCCGGTTCAACTCTCCGGTGGACACTCGCTGCTCGGCGTTCTGCAGAACCATCTCCACGGCCGCTCCGAGGCGGTGTATCCGAGAGCCGGTCAAAGCTGACATTCGCAGCACCGGCGCCCATGACACAAAACTCAGCCGGGCGGGTATCGACCTTTCGGTGATTTCCCGTTGTTCCGGATCTATGGCGTCCCACTTGTTGAGCAGCACCACCAGAGCGGTCCCCGACTCCATTGCCGCCGATGCAATCTTTTGATCCTGATAGGTGGCGCCATCCAGGGCGTCCACCACCAACAGGGCCGCATCGGCCCGGGCCAGCGCTTCATGTGCCCTCAAGACCGCGTAGTAGTCGGCGTCCTCGGTGATCTTGGGACGGCGACGTATCCCGGCGGTGTCCACCAATCGATAGGTGGTTCCATCCAACTCGACATCCACATCCACCGGGTCACGGGTGGTGCCCGGAACGTTGGAAACGATAACCCGCCGGGACCCGCACAGGCGGTTCAACAGAGTGGACTTTCCGGTATTGGGACGTCCGACTATGGCAATCCGGGGGTGCTCGTCAACCGCACCGGCCACGATGCTGGGGAGCGCCGACAGGACCCGATCCAGTAGATCTCCCACTCCCCTACCGTGGATGGCGCTGACCGGATGGGGTTCTCCCAGCCCCAAGGTCCAGTAGTCGGAAACGGTCATCTCCAGGCTGGTATTGTCGATTTTGTTGGCGGCCACCACCACCGGAATCCCGCTCTTTTTCACGACAGTGGCCATGCCCTCATCATCATCACCCAGGGCCGCCGTGCCATCCACCACGAACAAGACTGCATCGGCGCCATTCACCGCTGCCTCCGCCTGTAGCCGTACCTCCTTGGAGAAGGGAGAGGAGGCATCAAGTTCCCAGCCTCCGGTGTCCACCACCAAGAATTGGCGATCAGCCCAGTTGGCGTTGAAAATGCGACGGTCGCGGGTGACCCCCGGCTGGGATTGGACAACCGCCTCCCGCCGTCCGATGATCCGGTTGATCAGGGTGGATTTACCCACATTCGGGCGTCCCACCACCGCTACCACCGCTAAACGCTCTGCAGACATATCTGAAAGACTACGGGTTTGGTTCCAACCAATTGCCCACGATGTCTTTGACGCGTTGACGACTGTGGGGCGAAAATCTCATTGGGAAAGGGGAACCGGCAGGGTGCGATCACTGGGACCGGTCCGAAGGCCCACGGATGGTCACAATATTCGTTGCCTTGGCTACGCGTCTAACATGCTTCATATGGTCGAACGGATCATTCTGGCCGAACCTCGCGGATTCTGCGCGGGAGTGGAAATGGCCATAAAGGCGCTCACGTGGATGTTGCGCATATTTGCGGTGCCCGTCTACTGCTATCACGAGATCGTCCACAATGCGTGGGTGGTGCGCGCCTTTGAAAAGGCGGGCGTGATCTTTGTGAACGACATCTCGGAGGTCCCAACCGGGGCTCCGGTAATGCTGTCGGCTCACGGCTCGTCCCCCCAGGTGGTGATCGACGCCGCAGACAAGGCCGCGGTGGTGATCGACGCGGTCTGCCCCCTGGTCACCAAGGTCCATCACGAGGTGAAGAGGATGGCAAAGAATGGCTATGACATCCTCTATGTCGGGCATGAGGAGCATGACGAGGCAGTGGGCACCCTGGCGGTCGCTCCAGAGGCGATCACCTTGGTGGCTCCCGAGTCGGGGCTGGCCAATTTCGCTCCAAAGAACCCCACCCGGGTGGCGCTGGTCGCCCAGACGACTCTCGGAATGCACGAATGGGGCGCCGTACACGATCAAGCCGCCGAACGATTTCCCGATCTGTGGACCGCCCGCCGCTCCGACCTTTGCTACGCCACCACCAACCGCCAGACCGTCGTGCAGAACCTGACTGAAAGCTGTGACCTGATCCTGGTGGTGGGATCGGAAAACTCCTCCAACACCCAGGCGCTGGTAAGGGTGGCAGCCGATCTGGGAACCGCCGCCCACCGCATAGACAGGGCGAGTGACATCTTGGCGGAGTGGCTGGAGGGAGTGAAGGTAGTGGGATTGACCGCCGGCGCTTCGGCCCCCGAGCACCTGGTGCAGGAAGTGATTGATTCGCTAGAGGCCAGCCAGGGTTTCGAACTGGCCCACGTCACCGACGAGGAAGAGTACTTCCCGCTCCCTCGCCAGCTCCGGGTTTTTATTTCAGTGCTGGGCCAGGTGGTGGAAGCGGGATTTACTCTTCCCAGGTCCGACTGGCAGAGTTGGACGGACTTCGATCGCTCTTGGACCGCCACCGAAGCTCTGACGCTAGTCGGCTGATAGCCTTTCGGGGCTGACTCCTTCTCCAACCAATGGCATCCTCGGGTGCAGACCCGGCCTTCGGTCCATGAGACATTGGAGTAATACGTGAATTCGAACCCTGGCCTGGTTTAAACGACGCCAAGTTGACTGCGGCTTGGAATGGCCTCCCAGCGATGACAGCCACTACGGTCAGATGAGCGGGTGTTCACGCTGGCGAGAACTCAACCAACTTCGGGATGGGCACTCCAGGAGGTGAATGTTTGGCTGGTTGCCGGGAGGGTGACTTCAACAATCTGGCCAGGCGTTAGGTCGACTGGAGCTGTCGGTCCCAGTTCGGTGCCGTTTGAGAGATGGACCTCGACCCTGACCCGCCTTAGCGTCGCTCCGGTGGTGTTTTCTACCCTCCCAACGAATACATTGGCTTCCGAGTCGTACGAAAGAACCAGCCGAGCGCCGGCCCGAACCTCGTCGAAGGTCTCGCCCAGCGCGAATTGGGTACCGGATTCTTCATCGCCCGACTCCGAACCATCGCCGTGTTCACCCGACTCGGAACCACCGCTATGCTCACCCGACTCCGCGCCATCGCCGTGTTCACCCGACTCCGCGCCATCGCTATGCTCGCCCGATTCGGCACCACCGCCGTGGCAGCCCGCGAGTGCGAGTAGCGAGACGACGCCAACCAACATAAGGATCATCGAGAAACGGTTGAAAGGACACTCCCTTTCGCAGTGGCGGCCGAGGTGAGGGAACCCAAAGTATCTACGAAGACAAAAACCTCGCTACCCGACCGGCTGGAACTGGGTTTGATACAGGGTTGCGTACAGACCGCCCAGTGCCAGAAGTTCTTCGTGGGTTCCCTGTTCGACGAGGCGTCCCTTATCAATCACCAATATCAAATCGGCAGTTTTTACGGTCGAAAGGCGGTGGGCGATGACCAGGCAGGTCCTTTTCGTCATCAGGCGTTCCAGGGCTTCTTGGATCAGAGCCTCTGAACGCGTGTCGAGATGTGACGTGGCTTCGTCCAAAACGAGGATGGCGGGGTTTTTCAGTATTACCCGGGCAATGGCCACTCTCTGCTTTTCTCCGCCTGACAGCCGGTAGCCGCGCTCGCCCACCACGGTGCCCAGGCCGTTGGGTAAAGCACTGATCATCTCGGTGAGGTTGGCTGCCTCGCAGGCTCTCAACAGTTCCTCCTCGGTGGCGTCGGGTTGTGCATAACGCAAATTGGCGGCGATGGTGTCGTGGAGCAGATAGGTTTCCTGGGTCACCTCCCCCACCGCCGCGGCCAATGCGGCAAAAGTCAGATCACGCACGTTGTTGCCATCGAGAGTCACCTTGCCCCGATTAACTTCATACAACCGAGGCACCAGGTAGGACATGGTGGTCTTGCCGGCCCCCGAGGGTCCCACCACCGCCACCAGACCCCCGGCCGGCGCCCGGAAAGAAATGTCTTCAAGAGCCCACTGTCTGGTGGAAACCGGAGTTTGGTTCTCATCGTCTCCGTCCATAGAGGCGACATCCCAGGGAGTGAAACGCTGCGTAGCTCCCAATCCCGCTGGCCGGTCAGAGGGATATTGGAACCACACCTGATGGAACTCCACATCCCCGACCACATTCGTCAGATCCCTCGCATCAGGCGACTCGGGCAGATCCACAGGAATGTCGAGAACCTGGAAGACCCGTTCGAAGGAGACCAGCGAGGTGGCGAACTCCACCCGGGTATTGGACAGGGCGGTGAGCGGAGCATAGAGCTGGACAAGCAGAGTCGAGAACATCACCACTGTTCCCAAAGAGATGTGTCCTTCTATGACCATCCATCCCCCCACCCAGAAGACCGATGCCGTACCCAGAGCGCTGACCACTCCCATAGCCGCTAGGAATCCGCGACCTATGAGGGCGCTTTTGACTCCCAGTTCCCTCACCCCGGCCGCCTCCTTCGAAAAGCGCCCCAATTCCCGGTGCCCCCGGTCGAACAGTTTCACCAGCAGGGCGCCGGAGACATTGAAGGTCTCCTGGAGGATGGAGGACATGTTGGCGTTGTGTTTCATCTGTCGTTCGGTGACCGCCCGAAGCGTTCGAGCCACCCGCCGGGCAGGAGCTATGAAGAGTGGCAACGCGGCCACGGCCAGGAGGGTGAGCCTCCAATCGGCGCTGATCAACACCGCCAGGATGGCGGCGACCGCCACCACATTGGACAGGATGGTCACAAAAGTGCCGGTTATGGCTTGCTGGGCGCCGACTACATCGCTTTGGATGCGAGAGATCAGTTCGCCTGTTCGGGTGTTGGTGAAAAAGCCGAGTGACATGCGCTGCAGGTGGGCGTACAGCTGCCTGCGAAGATCGAAGATAATGCCTTCCCCGGCATGGGAGGACCACCAACGCTGGATGATCCCCACACCCGCGATCACCACCGGCACGGCCACCATCCCTATTCCCAGCCAGGTAAGGGCGCCCAGGTCCCCTTGAGGAATCGCCTCGTCTATAAGAAAACGGATCAGGATGGGTGGCACCACCGAGAGCCCGGAAATCAGCACCACAGTGATCAGCACCCCCACCAATCGCCCCAGATATGGTCTTCCGTACCCCGCCACTCTGCGCAAGAGCGCTTTGTCTATGGCGGGAGGAGACTCTCCGACGCTACGCATGTAGCTATGCCAGCCGTGCCACATAAGAGATCAGGCTAACCCTGGTTTTGCTCCAACCAGCAATCCATATCAATGTTCCACCTGCACCCGCTTGTGCGACGCGGGCGCGCATACCGGCCAAAGGCCAACTGTGGGAAATGAAGTCAACGCCGAGGGTGATGGGCCAGGCAGGTTGCCGTAGGCTCTGTCAGCATGGTCGTTGTTCGCAAGAACGCAGCTGCGCATGTGGTCCCGGTGGCGGCAAGGGCTCAGTTGGTTTGGCCCGATCCCACCGTCGAACGGTCAACTGCCGGAATCTGAGACAGGTTGGCATGTGACTAACACTCCCGATCCACAAGGCCTGTCCGAGGAGTCGTTTCGACCGATCAGCAACCGGGTGATCCTCTTCGGGTTGGCGCTTGGCCATTCGGTCTTCCACTGGATAGCGCAGAGTTTCGTGGTGGTGTTGCCCGAGATTCAACAGGCGTTCCTACTCAACGCCGTCGGTGTGGGTGGGATCCTGGCGGCGCGGGAACTGGCCACGGGATTGGTGAAGCTGCCCGCCGGAGTGGTAGCCGACATGCTGAGGGAACACTGGGGTTCGCTTCTGGCCGCTTGTCTGATGGCTTCGGCGGTGGGGGCCTTCCTCATTGGTGTCTCCCCCGGCTATTACCTGGTTTTGATCGGGATAGTCATCGTAGCTGTCTCCCATTCGATCTGGCACCTGCCCTCTTCTGCTTCCCTTTCCTACCACTTCCGACAAAGGCGCGCCGTGGCGTTGGCCACCCACGGCGTGGGAGGCAGCGTGGGAGACGTTGTGGGTCCCGTGGCTACCGGAGCACTCTTGGCTTTCTTGACCTGGCGGCAGTTGCTGAGCATTTACGCCGTGGCGCCGTTGATTCTTGGGGTGGTGGCTCTGGGGGTGTTCCGAAACATTGGCCGGACGAAGGAGAAGGACCCTGTTGCCACATCGCAACGGGCGGCGGTGACCAGGCGCCTGCTGAGGACACCGGTTCTGTGGGGCCTGGCCCTGGTGTACGGATTGCGGGCCATGGCCCTGGTGGCACTGGTCACCGTGTTGCCGCTCTACCTGAACAACGAGCTGGCCTTGAGCACGGTTTCCCGAGGGTTCCATATCGGGCTGCTCATCGTCATCGGGTTGATTGCCAAGCCGGTGGCCGGCTATCTATCCGATCGGTTGGGACGCAAACAGGTCCTGGTGCCAGGATTGGTGTGGTCCTTCCTGGTGGCTTTGACGCTGACCATTTTCAACACAGGTATTTCCCTCACCATCACAATCGCATTGATGGGTCTGTTCCTCTATCCGGATCAACCGATCCTGACCGCCACGGTATTCGACATGGTGGGACGCGAAGTCGCGAATACCGCCTTGGGGGTGGTCTCGACCATCAGCACCGTGCTGGTGACGCTCTCCCCCATCGCAGCCGGGGCCCTGTACCAGTCACTGGGTTTTGACGCTACCGCCTTCTACATCGCCGCCTTGTTCGCCACTGCGGCGATACTTTTCTCGGTGTTACCGATGGATCAAAATCTGCAGCGGCCTGCGGAGTGAACGCGGCCCTGGTTCGGAAAACCCATGTCCTCGAATTCTTCGAATCCGCAACGCCCTAGGTGTCCCTCCCGACTCTGAACGGCGGGATTCGGTTGGGGATCCCCGACCCGAATCTCACCAGCCGATTTCGGTTTACGCCTGACTTCCGGCGACAATGAACGGTGATACATTGGATATCCAGCGACCTATCACCCTGATTGGGCAATCCCACCCGGAGAATCCTGCTTTCGACACCGCGGTCTCCCATGCCATCTTGAATCAAGTGGCCACCGGGCAGTTGGGCGAAACATTCCGCCTCTACGTACCTGGACGGATAGTTGCCTTCGGCCGCCAGGATGTGGTGTCCAAGGGATATCAGGAGGCTGTGGAGGCTTGCCGGGCGGAGGGCTTCGATCCAGTGGAGCGCCTGGCAGGGGGTCGGGCGGCGGTCTTTCACGAGGGAACGCTGGCATTTTCCTGGGCCATTCCCACTACGGACCCACTGCGAGAGATCTCTTCGCGTTTTACCCAGATAGATCGGATCGTGATAGGGGCACTTGTGTCTCTGGGCTTCGACGCCCGGGTGGGGGAAGTGCCGGGCGAGTACTGCCCGGGCCGCTACAGCGTCAACCTGGCAGGACGGTGGAAAGTCATGGGGGTGGGTCAGCGGCTGCGCCGAGGGGTGGCTCATGTGGGAGGGGTGGTGGTGGTATTCGGACGTGAAGCAATCAACCAGGTGCTCACCCCGGTGTACCGGGCACTCTCCTTTGATTGGCAGCCGACGGCCACCGGGTCGCTGCGGGCTGCGCAGGCCGACATCACCATCGACCAAGTTTCGGAGGCCCTGGTGGCCGAGCTGGCGTCCAATGCACAGATATCGGAAGGGAGCTTGGATCCTCGCACCCTCGCAATGGCCCACCAACTGCTTGCCGACCATTTACCAGTCACAGAACCCATCGGTGGTGAGTAGCCTCAAAACAATGGGCATGCGGATAGCAGTAGTCAATGGTCCAAACCTGAACCTGTTGGGCACTCGCCAACCCGATGTTTACGGGCACACCACCTTGGACAAGCTGGTGCGCCTGCTAAAAGCATGGGGACGAACTATCGGGGCCGATATCTCCCACTATCAATCTAACCACGAGGGCGCCATCATCGATTACCTGCATGGACTGCGGGGTCAGGTGGATGGTGTGCTGATCAACCCCGGAGCGTTGACCCACTACTCGTACTCCCTGGCCGACGCCATAGCGGCCGTGGAGATCCCCACCGTCGAGATTCACATTTCCAACATCATGAAGAGAGAGCCTTGGCGACGACGTTCGGTAGTCTCGCCCGCCTGCGTGCGAACCATCTACGGCAGAGGCACCGATGGTTATTTGTGGGGCATCCGCCATCTCCACTACCGACGGCTGGGCAATCCTGAAACCATTCTGGGAGACCAGGGAGCAGAGGGTGATCTCCGGCTGCCCGAAGGTCCCAGTCCACATCCGGTAGCGGTATTGCTGCACGGAGGAGGGTGGATGGGCCAGTGGCGCAGAGACCAATTGGATGGGATGGCCGTTGATCTGGCCTCCCGGGGATACGCCACATTTAACTTCGAGTATTTACCACCTCATGGCGATGGTCGGTTCCCGGCCACCGTGGAATCCACGGGCCAAGTCCGACGCACAATCGACTCCCGGGCGGAGCTGGATTCGGACCGGGTGGCACTGATAGGGCATTCGGCCGGAGGCAACATGGCCCTGATGACCGCTCTTTGGTGGCGCAGGTTCTCAAAGACTCCCAGGCTGGCGGTTTCCCTAGCCGGCGTCACCACGTTACGCCGGGACAGCGACCTGGACCGCGCCTACCTGATGGGGCAGGAGCCGCGGGCCGCTTCTCCCCGCTCACTGGCGCCGCTGGGCGTGAACACCCTGATGATCCACGCTGCTGACGATAAGGTGGTCTCTTCGGAGCACTCCACCGGATTTGTAAGGGAGGCGTCGGCGGCCGGTGATCAGACCGAGACATTGATCCTCACCCACGGTGGCCATCTGGGCTTCTTGGACATCAAGAACCGAGCATGGATCGAGGCGCGGGAAAGGATCGTTTCCGCTTTCCCGGCATGAGGTCCACCCCAACCCGCGCCTATAACCAGCCCGAGCGGGATTGGCTTCAGCAACTGCGCAGGCGCCGGGTGATCTGGTTTAGCATTTCCTTCTTTGTTCTGGTGGTGACCGTACTCGGGCTCTTCAACCTGCTCTCCCAACCCGAGCCTCAGCAGTTGGGCCCGGGAGAGCGCACTGCTTTCATCCTCCACGGTCGAAATGCCGGCGGGGCTGCCGCCCAGTTGCTGGTTTCCGCCCTCACCCGCCAAGCACCGCTGTCCGACGAGGTCTCGACCGAAGTGTCCGACCTTTTGCCCGAGGATCTGGAGAACGTAGGATCATTCGGCGCCATCTTGGAGAGCGGCCCATCCGATGCGCCTTTCTTGAGACGCAAAACCCTCACCTCGGCGGAGGTGATGACCATCACCTCCCGGTATTTCCTCGAAAGTGACGTCCTGCGGGCGCTTCGTCTTGCCTGGTGTCTGTCCCATTTCGATCCGCAGTCCATTGATCCCCTCAGAGGCAGTATGGGACTCTTTCAGCATGATCCTGCCTTCTGGCCGGATCATGCCCAACTGGCGGGTTTCCGCGGATATGACCCCTTCGATCCCGTTGCAAACACGGCAGTGGCCGCCTACCTGGTCTATGAAGGAGAGGGGTGGCAAACCTGGAACTGCCCCACTTAGAGCCGCGGACGTGAAGAAGGCGAGTGCTCGCTCCTCCTCGGGACGCCGGACCAATCTGGCCCTGGCTGTTCTCCTGCCTTTGGCGGCGCTCACCGGGGGACTCTCCTTCGCAGTGGGTATGGACCTTCTGGTTGATCCTGTTGTGATTCACGCGGTGGTGGCTTTGTCGGTGGCCCTCCTCACCCCTTGGAAATCGGCGATCGTCAAACGTGGCATGGCTCGCCGGCGATCTGCCCGGTGGATCTCGGTAGCTTTGGGCGGTTTGGTGGCGATCACACTGGGATCAGGGCTACTACACGCCACGGGATGGACGGACCGGATCGGCCCGCTCACGGTGATGCAGGTGCATGTGGGTGCAGGTGTGGCGGCGGTGGTGATGGTTTGGCTGCACTACCGCTCCCATCCAGTGCACTTGCGGAGCATCGACGTGGATCGGAGGGCCTTATTGCGTTCGGTAGGCCTGGTGAGCCTGGCGGCGTTGGTATGGGCAGGCTGGGAGGCCCAGTTACGGGCGGCTGGCTGGCCCGGCGGTCGCCGTCGCTTCACCGGCTCTCATGAACGCGGCTCCGCCAACCCCGCCCTTATGCCCGTCACCTCCTGGTTCAACGACCGTATTCCAAATATTGACAATCTCTCCTGGAGACTCGATGTGGATGGCCGGGAAATGACGATGGAAGATCTGGCTCGATTCCCCGGAGAGACCATCACCGCCATCTTGGACTGCACCGGCGGCTGGTATTCGGAACAGCAATGGGAGGGAGTCCGAATGGACCAGTTGATCCAACCTGGCGAGGCCCGAAGCGTGGTGGTGAGATCCGCCACCGGATATCAACGCCGGTTCCCGGTCGCCGATCTTTCCGGGTTGTGGTTGGCCACGCGCTTGGGAGGACAGCCGCTCAGTTCCGGCCACGGGTTTCCCGCTCGAGTCGTTGCTCCGGGCCGCCGGGGATTCTGGTGGGTCAAATGGGTGGTGCAGATAGAGACCTCCGGGCGACCGGCATGGCTCCAGCTTCCCTTTCCTCCCACTTGAAGCAAAGGAACCCGGCTATCAGAAGCCCGATTTGGTGTGAATCGGGCGTGTTCTGAACTCCTGGTCCGCCGCTATACAATCTCGGTGATGTGTCGAAACATCACCACCTTGCGGGGGCTCGAGCCGGCGGCCACCGCCGAGGAGATCGAAGCCGCCGCCCGTCAATACGTTCGGAAAGTGAGTGGGGTGCAGAAGACCTCGCCGGCCACCGAAGAGGCATTCGAGCGGGCAGTGTCGCAGATCAGCCTGGCCACTGGCCACTTGCTTTCGGATTTGCCGCCTCGCAAGGTCCCTCCCCGCTACGACCCGCCTCTGAGACGCCTGGCCAAACCCGCGTCCTAAAACGGGATGGTCAGATCGGAGGGTATCGGGTCAGCCAATCGCTGGTTGGGGAAATTGGCCGAGTCGGCCCCGGCTCGACGCTGGCTTTAACCGACGGCAACTCCTTGTTATGATAATGATAATCAGTATCACCTCAAGAAGGAGTCGACAAATGCGAAGGTCAGCGAAACTCAGAGTCTGGACAGGTCTTTTGGCGGCCACGTTGGTGATGGCGGCCTGCGGTGGCGGGACCGAGGAACCCGCCCCTGCTTCCGGGAGTCAATCAGGGTCGGCGGAGTTAATGGTGCTGGCGACCACCACCATCCTGGGTGACTTGGTGCGAGGGGTGGCGGGAGACAACGCAATCGTGGAGGTCTTGCTGCCGATCGGGGCGGATCCGCACGACTTTCAAGCTTCCTCTCAGGACGGGGTAAAGATCCGGACTGCGGATCTGGTGGTAGCCAACGGTTTGTCTCTGGAAGAGAGCCTGATAGCGGTGTTCGAATCGGCCCGTCAGGATGGAGCGCGAATTCTCGAAGTGGGCGAGTTTGTAGATCCCCTGGAATGGGGGGAAGGCATGGGTGCTCACGACGAGGAGGAGGGAGAGGAAGATGAGGATGAGGACGAGCACGGAGGAGGTTTCGATCCCCATTTCTGGTTTGATCCTTCCCGGGTGGAACAGGCGGTTCGGTTGATCGCGGCGGAATTGGCCGAAGTCGGAGGCGGGCTTACCGCCGAGGAGTGGACGTCACGAGGCGAGCGTTATGTCGAGGTAATTCGTGGTGCCGCAGCCGAAGCCGAAGAGATTCTGGCGGTGGTTCCCTCATCACAGCGCAAGCTTGTGACCAACCATGATTCCTTCTCTTATTTCGGAGTGTATTTCGGATTCGAAATACTCGACACCATCCTCTCGGGTGGAAGCACTCTTGCCCAGCCCGGCACTGACCACCTCGCCCAATTGGTGGAGATATTGCGCGCGGAAGGTGCCCCGGCTATCTTCACCGAGACAACCACCGGCTCCGGGTTTGCCCGAACCATAGCTGCGGAATTCGATCCGCCTCTGGAAGTGGTTGAACTTCGCACCGGATCCTTAGGGCCAGCGGGCTCCGATGCCGACACCTATGCGAAGTGGATTGTGGCCAATGCTCGGCTGATTGCCGAGGCGCTCACTCGCTGACTTCTAAGTTGGAAAGGGCTTGACAGGATGCCCTTTCCAACTCGGGATCGGCCAGTCGACGGAAACACCGTCTGGCCGATCCCCGCTCCAATACTGCCGCTTCCCATCCGTCCAAAGGCCGCCGTTCAGTCTTGGCGAACACCTCCATTCCCATCTGGAGCGCAGCATTCAGATCCAATCCCTCTTCAAAACGTTCTCGCAGCGCCCCACCCAGGACATCGGCCTTGCCGCCGATCGCCAGTGCCCGTCTTCCCTCCAACAAAGTTCCGTCGTAGCTGATCTGCAACAGTTGGTTGGATTGTCCGTTTGTTCCCAATTCGCATATCAGCAGTTCCACCTCGAAGGGTTTGGTCTCGTGTGAGAAGATCACCCCCAAAGTCTGCGAGAAGGCCGTCGCCAGCCCCAAGGCCGTGACATCGTCGCGGCTGTAGAGATACCCCATCAAATCGGCTTGGCGGATACCGGCCTTGCGGAGCGTTTCGAATTCGTTGTAGCGACCCACTCCGGCAAAGGCAATACGATCGTAAACCTCGCTGATTTTGTGAAGGGCTCCTCCGGGGTTCTCCGCCAACATCAGGATGCCATCTTGGTACTCCATGGCCAGAATGGAACGTCCCCGGGCAATCCCCTTGCGAGCAAATTCAGCCCGATCACGCACCAATTGTTCAGGTGTGACATAGAAACCGGGATTCATTGGCCTTCCCTCAGTGCCAAACGGGCCACCTCCGTCAAGTGTTCATCTAGGACTTCCCTCGCCCCGTCTCCGTCGATCACCACCAGGTTGGGAAGAATGCCCCGTCGCAGATCGGGCCCGCCCGTGGCCACGTCTACGTCGGCGGCGGCCACCAAGGCTCCCATCACCTTTTGTATGACGCACTCCTCGCTCATATCGGCCTTCCACGCCGTGCGAAGATAAGCCCTCGCCTGAACGGCTCCCGACCCCGCCGCTCCGTAGTCCTGCTCTTCGTAACGTCCCCCCACTACATCGAAGGTGTAGACCCTGCCTTTATTGGTTTTCTGGTCGTACCCCGCAAACAGCGGTACCACCGCCAAGCCCTGAAAAGCCAGCGGCAACTGGGCCCGCACCAGCCTCGATAGGAAATTGGCTTTGCCTTCCAGGCTGAGCATCGCTCCCTCGATCTTCTCATAGTGTTCCAGTTCGACGCTGAACAACCGCACCATCTCCAGTGCAAGGCCCGCTGTTCCAGCCACCGCCACCGCCGACATCCGATCGGACGGGTAAACCTTGCGGATCCTGCGATGGGCGATCTGATGTCCTTGCGTGGCTTGGCGATCACCGCCGATTACTACCCCGTGCCGGTAGCGGGAAGCCAACACCGTGGTGCCTTCGGGAGCATGGAGGGTGCGGGTGGTCGAGACGGGCACCTTCCAACTGGGCGCCAAACCCAACGAATCCAGAAGGTCGGAGAAGCTTGATCCGGGAATAGGCGCTCCAAGTGGCAGTCCCCACTCTGGCGACTCCTTCACTCCCCACCCTTCTGTATGTAGTTTCTTACAAACTCCTCGGCGTTTTCTTCCAGCACGCTGTCGATCTCATCCAAGAGGTCGTCAATCTTTTGGGAGTCGGCCTGCGCCATCCCCAACCCGGATAGATCACTTCCTTCAGCGGGAGGCCCGCCCGTGGACCGGCCGCGGCGCCTGCCCTTCTCTTGATCAGCCATTCTTCTTACCCAACTCGCGGATCAGTTCGGCCGCATCGGATATACGGTCCAGCAACGGACCGGCACTGACTCGGCTACCTTTCAAAGGTTCCATCATAGACACCTTTACAAGATCACCTGGGCTCGTTTCGAATAACAGCGAATCCCAGTTAGCCGCCACCAAGGAGGGGCCGAACCGGGAAACGCATGTGCCTCTAAACCAAGCCCGAGTGTCCTCAGGAGGGTACCGTTCGGCTCTCTCCACTTCCGCATCGGTGAACAGCCGTCGCATCGCTCCCCCCGCTACCAGCCGGTGATAGATACTCCGGGACGGTTCAATATCGTGATACTGAAGCGCCACTGCCGCCAACCGGGGATGTGACCAACTCAGATTCTGCCGGTGGCGGTAATTCTCCAACAACTTCAATTTGGCGGTCCAGTCCAACCGATCGGAGGTGAGAAACGGGTCCCGCTCCAAATCCACCAGCACCCTTTCCCATTCGTCTAGCAACTCCTCCCACACCGGCTCCTCCATCCGGTTCTGGGCGTACTCCGATAGCCATTCCAGATAGCTGAACTGCAACTCCAAGGCGGTGGCGGTGCTGCCTTCCAGCAGTTTCACTGGTTCTCGGAGGGTGAGATCGTGACTGATCCGCCAACATGCCTTGACCGGCTCCGCCAGTTCCAAGGCCGAAGGCAGGGCATCGTCTTCAAAGGCATGCAGAAACAAGGCGGTGACCCCCAGCTTCAAGAACATCTGCACCTCGGAGAGATTGGCGTCGCCGATGATCACATGCAACCGGCGATAACGAGTGGGATCTCCATGTGGCTCGTCCCGGGTATTCACGATCGGTCTGCGCAGAGTGGTCTCCAAACCCACCACCTCTTCGAAGAAATCGGCGCGCTGGGTTATCTGGTAGGAACAGAATGGGCGGTGATTCTCAACGCCAACTTTGCCCGAGCCGGTGAATATCTGGCGGCTCACCAAAAAGGTGGGCAGATACCGTATCACCTTCCCAAAGGGTGTCCCACGGGAAAGCAGGTAGTTCTCGTGTGCTCCGTAGCTGTTGCTTTTGCCGTCGCTGTTGTTCTTGTAAAGCCGGATTTGCTGGTTGGGAGGCAGCTTCTTCTGCACCTCCCGGCCGGCTCTGGCCATAATCAATTCCCCCGCCTTGTCATAGAGCGCGGCCTGTTTGGGATCCAGACATTCAGGGCCCGAGTATTCGGGATGGGAATGGTCCACGTAAAAGCGGGCGCCGTTGGTGAGCACCGAATTGATCAGGGCGGAATCAGGCTCGGGCATCCCGAAGTTCTCGTGTCCGAACCCCCGGGAATCGCTATCCGCCGACTCGTGTTCGTACGACCACTGCACACGGACCGGACCGCCCGGATAATTGTCGATCACCGCCGCCGCGGCGAGGGCCTGATGGTGGTGATCCCTGTTGCGAATGATCACTCCATACTCGGTCTCCGTGCCGAGTACCTTGGGTATGGCCATTAGGAACTCGGAATCCGGGTTATCAGAGGTACTGACCGGTTGTTACCGTCTCCACCATGCGGCCCTCACCGTCTTCCAAGAGGGTTCGCACATAAACGATTCGTTCTCCCTTTTTTCCGGAGATCTTCGCCCAGTCGTCGGGATTGGTGGTGTTGGGGAGATCTTCATGTTCCCGGAATTCCCGCCGGACCGCCGCCAGCAGATCTTCTGTTCCGATACCAGATTCCCCACCGCTGAGGTGGCGCTTGATGGCGCGCTTTTTGGAACGACGAACGATGTTTTCGATCATGGCGCCGCTGGAGAAGTCTTTGAAGAAGAGAATCTCGCGATCACCGTTGGCGTAGGTGACCTCCAAGAACCGGTTCTCTTTCTTGGCCGAGTACATGTCCTCCACCACCGCGGTGATCAGGTCTTCCACCATCCGAGCGGGATCGCCGCCGGCCTTGGCCAGATCCCGGGGATCATATGGCAAATTCGGAGTGAGATAGATCCGGAAAATCTCCTTGGCGGCCACCTCCCCGGGACGCGAAATCTTTATCTTTACATCAAGGCGGCCAGGCCGCAGGATGGCGGGATCGATCAAATCCTCGCGGTTGGAGGCGCCGATCACAATCACATTGCGCAGCGACTCCACCCCGTCCAGTTCGGCGAGCAGCTGGGGAACGATAGTTGACTCCACATCGGAGGAGATGCCGGTTCCCCTAGTCCTGAAGAGGGAATCCATTTCATCGAAAAACACGATCACCGGCACTCCCTCGGAAGCCTTCTCCCTGGCTCGTTGGAAGATGAGGCGGATTTGGCGCTCGGTCTCCCCCACCCACTTGCTGAGCAACTCCGGACCTTTGATGTTGAGGAAGTAGGAATGGGTGTCCGGTTGGCCGGTCCGCTCAGCTACCGCGGTGGCCAGGCTGTTCGCCACCGCCTTGGCGATCAGGGTCTTGCCGCATCCGGGCGGCCCGTAGAGCAGGATTCCCTGCGGAGGCTTGAGGTCGTAACAAGAGAAGAGCTCCCGATGAATATAGGGAAGTTCCACCGCATCGCGGATCATCTCTATCTGGGACTTCAGTCCTCCCACGTGCAGATAGGTGACGTCGGGCACCTCCTCCAAGATCAATTCCTCCACCTCGGGACGAGCCAATCTCTCCAATGCCATGTTGCCCCTCACATCAACCCGCACGTTGTCGCCCATCCGGAGAGGAGTCTCCTGCAACGGGCCAGCGATCCACACCACCCGACTCTCGTCGCCATGGGCCTGCACCAACAGTCTCTCCTGTCCAAGGCGGTTCTTAACCACCATGACCTCGCCCGTCCCGTCGAAATCGCGTACGTCGATGATGGAATAGGCCTCGTTCAAAAGAACCTGCTGCCCGGGTTGAAGTAGCTTCACCTCGATGGACGGCTGCGCATCTACTCGGAGTTTGCGAGTGCCGGTAACCAGATCCACCTTCCCGTCGGTGCCTACTTTCAGCACCGTTCCGAAGGTGTTGGGTGGGCTGGTCAGCCTCTCCACCTCGGTGCGCAACATCGCCAGTTGTTCCCGCGCCTCGGTGAGCAGTCCGCCGAGTTTTTCATTTTGGTCGCGCACCCGATCAAGTTGACGGCGTGTCTGTTCCATTTGGTGCTGAAGGGCGTCCATTCGCCGCGGTGTTTCCGAGTGCAGCCGGGCCAACTCGCCCTCCAAATGGGCGATGAGGGCGGAAGGATCGGAATACTCGGGTCGACGCTTTTCGAACATGTCTCCTGCTCTTTGTTTCTTGACCTGTGCGGAACAGTATACGAAAATGGATTGCAATTCCAGAGGCCAGCTTTGTTATGATTGGGGCGACCACTCCGACAACGGGAGACCAAAACAGAATGAAGGTCTGGATTGACCAGGATCTCTGCACCGGCGACGGCCTGTGTGAGGAGATCGCCCCGGATGTGTTCGTTCTCTTAGACGACGGCTTGGCCTACGTTCGGGACGCTGAAACCATTTACGCTGAGGCCGAGGGTCACGTTCAGGGCGCCGGCGGACTAGCAATAGTCCCGGTTGGCCAAGAGGACATAACTATCGAGTCCGCCGAGGAGTGCCCCGGGGAGTGCATCTTCATCGAGCCCAGTTGAGTCCGGCAAGTCGCAATCGAAGCGACTCGGACCGGCCAGCCGATACCGTTGGTTGGACTGAGTTTCCTTTCTGTAAACAGGCCACCCACCAAATGTGGGCGGCTCCCGGCTTTCTCACGGTTAAGTCGCGAATAGTTCCTAAGGAATCTGCCTGCATCTGCTTTGCAGATGTCACCAACCTTTCTCACAATGTGGGGACACAAATATCGTGGCGGTACGCACTTCCTCGATCACGAGAGTCTCTAACACCGGGGCCCCTTGACACCGCTTCCCGCATAGAGCATTCAGCCGACGACCACATCATCGGGTTTCGGATAGCCCTGCGCCCATCCGAAGAATTGCACCGGCCAGGCTACGGAGGGTCGGGAGGGTAATCCCAAGAATTCGACCGGCCAGGTGGGGCGGTGCATCCGAAGAAAAGGCCAGGGCGCGCCGGGTTCAGACGGGAAAGGGCCGGGGGCTAGTCGGGATGGACGGTGGGCCTGATTCGCGACACCACGATGAAACCGGTGTGTCCCACCATTTGATGCTTAGGGCGCACTGAGGGGCCAGAGACATTCCACTCTCGGTGGAATGTCTCGAAGACATCTGTTTCGCAGAAGTTGCGGGTGGCCCTCATCTCTTCCACCAGCTTCTGCACCTGGGGTACGGTAGGCAGATAGGAGCAGAAAAGCCCTCCCGGCGGTTGTGCATTGCCAGCCACTGCCGCCGCGTGCCACGGTTCGGGAACGTCCAAAACCACCCGCTCGGGACCGACCTCACCTATGGCGTCTTCCACCGTACCATCTCGCAACTCCAACTGGGAGGGCACCTCTCCGAACCAACGGGTGATCATCTTGAGGGCATGGGCGGCGTGGTCTTGTCGCACTTCGGCCGAGACCACCCTGCCGCCTGACCCCACCGCCCGGGCCAGCGCCATGGCCAATGCTCCCGACCCGGTTCCCCCCTCAACCACCGTCATCCCCGGAGCGATGTCCGCCCACATCAGGATCGGACCGATGTCCTTGGGATAGACGACCTGAGCGCCGCGTTTCATCTTTAAAATGAAATCGGCCAGCCGGGGACGAAGCAAACGCAGCGCCGCCCCCCCAGAGGACCTCAATAAGACACCCTCGGTTTGTCCAATGATGTCGGTGTGGGGCACCACTCCCATGTGATATTCGAAGCGCCGGGTTGGGTGCAGGAGCACCATGAACTGGCGCCCCTTCCCGTCGATAAGAAGCGCCATCTCCCCTTCCCGCATGGAACGGTCCGAATGGGAATGATGCGACTGGGCGACTTCGCTCATGAGACCCCGCGTTCGGAGATGCGAAGCACCGTTACGGTTTTCATCCGGCAAAATGCGCAGGTATCGCCGGGAGTGGGCCTCCCGCATTGTTCGCAGGAAGACAGTTCCGGGGGATCGGGAGGAAAATAGGCCGCTCCCCTATCCAAGAAGCCGAACAAAAAATGTGTCTTCAAGCCCGGAGACTGCTGTTCCAAACGGTTCAGCCACTCCTTGTACCGATTCAAGGTATTGCCGGCTGCCATCGGGCATTCCTCAATCTCATACTCGATTCCCCGCAGCACCGCGTAGGCGGCAGTCTCCCGCTCGGCTACCCGCAAGAGCGGTTTCACCTTGCGCACCAGCCCACCGTCGGAGGCCGGAAGCACCGGACGTTGACGAGCGAGATAGTCCACCTGCCAGCGCAGCACGTTTCCCAAGAGAACGGCGGCCTCATCGTCAAGATTGTGTCCCATCACCAGCACATCGTATCCCCGTTGCGCCGCCGCATCGTTGAGAAGATATCGCTTGGACAAACCGCAGGCCGCACAGGCCACGCGGCTGGTCAGATCACTGGCTTGGGTAACCGAGAAACCGTGCTCACCTGCCAGATCCACCACCTCCAGGGACAAGCCCCGTTCGGCGGCAAACTTCTGGCTGAAACGCAGCCCGTCGGAGCTGTATTCCCCGATCCCCAGATGCAGATACACACCGTCAACCCGATAGCCCAGCACCGTGAGGATGTCCCAAAGCGCCAAGCTGTCCTTTCCCCCCGATACTCCCAGCACCAGCCGATCTTGGGGACCGAACATGTGATAGTCGGAGATGGTGCGCTCCACCTGGCGACGGACATGGGAGATGAAGTGTTCCCTGCAGAAGCTGGCGTTGTGCCGACGTACGGAGATCACCGCCCGTTGGCGGCACACCCGGCACTTCAAGGTGTCGTCAACCTCCGGAGATGACCGGGCGTATTTCGATCACATCCCCAGGGTGCAGGCGCTCCTCGTCTGTGAGAAGCTGGTCTCCTCTGATCACCAGCACCGACTCGGAGACCAAGTCGAGCCGGTTCAGCAAAGCCTTGACCGTCGCCGTTCCGCTGACCTCAACCTCCCGCCGCGGCTGATGCAGAAGAACTTTCATTGGAAAAAAGAAAGCACCGAAGTCAACAGGGTGAGAACCAGGGCCAAAACCAGAATCCAGACCAAGAACCTTCGCATCCGGTCGTTCCTCAATGACGCTCCTTTCATCATGCTGCCTAGGCTTAGAGTCAATACCTTATACAAATGCTATGAAAATCAGCCGCCTTATTCGCTTGGGAAGAAACTCCGCTTTCGGTGGAGCTCGTACCGGAGATTTGTGGCTGATGACCGCCGGAATACTGGTCTGGCGTTGGGCCGCCAAACGACGACGACTCAGAGGCTAGGCGACCGGAACCACACCTAGGCCCGCATCAAACCATCCGGGCCAATTCGGAAATAGCCTTCCTGATCCTTTTGCGACCTCTGCGCCTCCCCGCCCAGTAGATCAATCCCATCGCCGCCGCCGCGCCTAGTCCCTTGACAACCAGCGGACTGCGCAGCGACTCGCCGGTCTGGTTCAAATTGTCGACAATCTCCTGAGCGAGCTGCTCGAGATCGTCACGAGTCACCACCGTGGGTTGATCACTCACCACTACCCCTGATTCTTGTTGCCAAGATGCCGACCGGCACCATGCTCACAACTGCCGTTATGCCGGCCGCGGCCACTGCCCACCAGCTTGTGTCCGGTAGGACATCGCTTAGAAACTGATGCAAAGCAAGAGAAAACAACACCACCGCCAATACCAGCAACACCGCAGCAACCCCCGCCTTGGCCGCCAATTGCCCGATGCGCCGCAGTGGATCAACCGTCTCCTGGCGAAGATACTGCTTGGTCAGCTGGACCAATTCCTCCACCTGCTGGGGCAACTCTTTCGGATCCGCCATGAACCCCAAGGCTACACCACCCAAGGCGTCTTCAGGTCAGCAGTTCTCAAGATCGGTGCACAGCAGGGTCCACATCAAGGAGCGAAACAGTTTGTGACTGACACGTTCCTGCTGTGTGGTTGCCGTGGCTTCTGTTACATTTTGCCGCCCCGGACATGCGGGTATCCGACTACCCTCTAGGGGAGCGTGAAAAACTGTCATATGGATGCCCTGCGCTTGGCCAAAACAACACCTCGCGAGGACATGGGTTGTCCCGGCTCCCGGGTGGCTCACCCGGGCGGGATCACTGACCGCCCATAGACAACGCCACCACCCGGGAGCGACCCCAAGGCTTACCGCCGCGGCGTTTGATCACATCCGGAACCGGTCGTTGGCTCGAAGCTCAAGACTCGAACAGCAGAGAACCGGCCCTCCAGGATGAATTCAGACAACAGTGACCAAAACTTTCAGCTAACCAACAACGAACTAAAGGAGACATGCCATGAGCAAAGGTGAGATCAACGGAGTAGACACGGCGCATCTGCTGTTTGCCCGGGGAGTGGTCGGAGAGACACCGGCCGCGGGCGACTACACATGGAAAGCCTCGAACGAGTGGGTACACGGAACGTACAGCAGGACGACGATCGGCGGGTACTTTGGACTGGGTGAAGAGCGGGCCCACAAATCGACCTACCAACTGGAGGCCGACCATCCTCTGGAGTTCAACGCCGAGGACAACGCCGTCACTCCGGTGGAGATCGTGCTGGCGGGCCTAGCGAGTTGTCTGACCGCCGGCGTGGCGGCGGTCGCCGAGAACCGGGAGATCAAGCTGCGTTCTGTAAAGGCAACGGTGGAAGCCGATATGAACATCGGGGGCATCCTCGGAGCGGATCCCGATACCAGAAACGGGTTCACTGATGTGCGGGTCAAATACGAGATCGACGCCGACGACACCAGCGCGGCAGACCTCGAGGCCTTGGTCGCCCAGTCGCAGAAGACCTCGGCCGTGTTCGACATCCTGACCAACCCCACCAACGTGACCGTCAGGGTCAACTAGCAGGCGAGGCAGAGTGCGTACTGCCACTGTCGTAATCGGGGCCGGGCACACCGGCCTGGCGGTCAGCTACCTCCTTTCCCAGCGTTCGATCGACCATGTGGTCCTCGAGCGTGGGGAGGTAGCCAACACATGGCGGACAGAGCGCTGGAACTCGCTTCGCCTCCTCACTCCGAACTGGCAGACCAGGTTGCCCGGCTTCGCCTACGACGGCGACGATCCCGACGGGTTCATGACCATGCCGCAGATCGTCGACTTCCTCGACCAGTACGCTCGAATGGTCGATCCGCCCCTCCATACCCTCACCACCGTCACCTCCCTGCGCAAGGACGGTGGAGACTACGAGGTCGTGACCGACCGTGGAGTGTGGTCGTGCCGCTCGGTGGTGCTGGCCACCGGCGGGTTCAACCTACCCAAGGTACCGCCCATCGCCGCGGCGCTCCCGACCTCGATCGACTCGGTGACCCCGCTCGACTATCGCCGCCCATCGGACCTCCGGGACGGTGGGGTGCTGGTGGTGGGAGCGTCGGCCACCGGTGTGCAACTGGCCGACGAGATCCACCGTTCCGGGCGACCGGTGACGGTGTCGGTAGGCGAACACGTCCGAATGCCCCGGGTATACCGTGGCAAGGACATCCGCTACTGGTTTGAGGTCACCGGCCTGTCCGACGAGCGCTACGACGAGGTGGATGACATCGTGCGGGCCCGTACGGTTCCTTCCCCCCAACTGGTCGGAACGCCGGAGCGACTGATGCTCGACCTAAACGCCCTGACCGGCCAGGGAGTGCGTATGGTGGGCCGGCTGGCTGGCATCACGGACGGGAAAGCCCAACTGTCGGGGTCACTCCACAACAAGTGCAACCGCTCCGACCTCAAGATGGGCCGGATGCTGCTCGGTATCGACGAGTGGATCACCGAGAACGGCTTGGACGCCGAGTGCGACCCTCCCCACCACTACCAGCGGACCCGCGTTGAGAAGTCACCGCCTCTGGGTCTTGATCTCGCTGGCGGAGAGATCAAGACCGTCGTCTGGGCCACCGGCTACCGGCCGGACTACTCGTGGCTTCATGTTCCGGTGTTCGACCACAGGGGCCGACTCCGCCACGACGGCGGCGTCGTCACCGACTCGCCCGGCATGTACAGAATCGGGCTGAACTTCCTCCGTCGACGCAAGTCGAGCTTCATCCATGGTGCCGAGGACGACGCTCGCGAACTGGTCGACCATCTGTCCGCCTATCTCTCGACCCGTGTCCCGGTGAGCAGCCGCTGAGCCCTCTGGCCGCCAAAGCCCATGAACCTGAACTGTCCCCAGGAAGGTCTTGGGCGGTGCCATCACCGGGGCTTGGGTGGCGGGTCCGGTCTTTCTTGGTTCAAGTGTTCCGCCCGGAACGTTTTGGGCTCGGCTTCCTTCAACAGCCTCGCGATGGTCTAGATTTGTAGAATCGGCGACCTTCCCAACCAAGGACAATATGGTACGGAAGGCTCTCGTTCTAATGGTGCTGATCCTGCTTGCGGTTACAAACTTAGCCTGTAATACCTCAACTCAAACCAACTCGCCCCAGACCACTGGAGCAGTAACCACAGCCAAGCCCAGAAACGCCCAACAAGTATTCGAGGCATGTGTCAGCCCATGGGACAGTGACCACGATGGATTCGAGAGACTCATCCGTGAAGCGCTAAAACTCCCGATTAGCATGCAAACCAACGGCATTTATTACGAGCCCGAGGACAGCATCAGCGACGGCAGAGTCCTGATCACAGTCGATTACAGCGCTCGGAACAGTTTCGGAGAAATGGTCCGGTCAGACGCAATAGGTGAGATTGAGATTGACACCTGTCGGATTACCTTGCCGACGTTCTGACCTACGAAGAAACACCCAAATATCTATGGTTCCAGGTTTCCCCCTATAGAGGGAACTAGCGAAGAGAAAAAGGCCTCTGACCTGGGGTGTTTATTGCGCAATGTGGCAAAGGCCCAATTATGGGGAAGGCAGATAAGATGCTACTGGTGTCGGAGGAGGGACTTGAACCCTCACCCTCCGTAGAGGACTAGGCCCTCAACCTAGCGCGTCTGCCATTTCCGCCACTCCGACAAAGGTCAGGGAAGTATACCTCAAGGGGTCAATCTCGATCTGTCGGGTTGTTTATGCTGGCAGCATGGCGGATGCGGGCATTTCCTCAGAACGTATAGACCAGATCAACTGGGACGTGATAGTGGTGGGCGCCGGCCACAACGGCTTGACCACCGCCGCCTATCTGGCTCGGGCCGGCAAAAAGGTGGTGGTGTTGGAGAAGCGCGGCCAGATAGGAGGGTCGACGGGGAGCGAAGAGCCGTGGCCGGGGGTGAAAATCTCCACCTGCTCCTATATGGTGGGCTTGCTTCACCCTCGCATCTGCAAAGACCTGAATCTGTTCTCCCGGGGGCTTCACCTGACTTATCCCGACCCGCAGCTGTACGTGCCCATCGAGCCGGGGATCGGGATCGTCGACTACCTGGACGAGGATCGCACCTGGTCGGAGATGAGCCGGTGGGCGGCGCCGTCGGACGTCAAAGGCTTCGGAGCACTGGTCAAGTACCTGAAGGGCATCCGGTCCAAGCTACGACCCAAAAACGACGACGACCTGTGGTTGCATGAAGCACCCACCAGGGAGATAATCGGCGAGCGGGTTAATAACGACCCGGGGGTCATGCACACCCTGTTCGAACAGTCCTTTGAAGGTCTGGTGAGCGGATTCATCTCCGACCAGCGGATCCTGGACGCGATAGCCGCCAACGGGATCATCGGCACCAACGCCTCTCCCCGAGACCCTGGCACCGCCTTCATCAAGTTTCACCACGCCTCCGGCGGCCTGGCTGGACCTTCGGTGATGACCTGGGCCTTTCCCCGGGGCGGCACCATCGGGGTGGCTGAAGCCATCCGCAACGCCGCGGTCGCCTACGGCGCCCGGATAGCAACCGGCGCTACGGTGAGCGCCATCATTCCCGGTCAAGGTGTCGAACTGCAGGACGGGCGGCGGATCAAAGCGCCGGTGGTGGCATCCAGCGCTGACCCGAGACGGACATTTGCCATGGTGGACGCGCAGATACCGCCCGCATTCGGCCACAAGGTGGCCACCTGGCCGATGGTCGGAACAGTTGGTAAGGTCAATTTCGCCCTCACCCGGTTGCCGGTGATCAACGACTTCGCCGCATCGGCGCGGGCCATGGTGGACATCGGAAGCGGGATGGAGAGACTTCATCAATCCCACCGGGCCACCACCCGCGGGCAACTGGGTCCGATATGGGCCGAACTGTATCCTCAGACGGCCTACGACCCAACAGTGGCGCCCGAGGGAGTTCATGTCGTCTCCTGTTTTGTCCAGCACCTTCCCTATTCATGGGCAGACGGCCGCAGTTGGGATCACCATCGTGACCGGGTCGGCCAGAGGGTGATCTCAATGATCGAAGAATGGTCGCCGGGGTTTTCGGACACCATCTTGCACTGTGAGGTGGTGGGCCCACCCGATATAGAAGCCAAAACCGGGTTGACCGGCGGGCACATATTCCAGGGCGATCACCTCCCCCCTTACGCCTGGGATCAGCGCATGCCCTATCGCACACCCGTTGACGGAGTGTATCTGTGCGGCGCTTCCACCCATCCGGGCGGAAGCATCATCGCGGCCTGCGGCCGCAATGCGGCTCTTCGGATTTTGGCCGACTCCTAGGAGCGGGCGGGAGGTTTACTCCCGGATCAGCGTCCGAGCCTGCTCCCGCACATACGACCTCATGTACCAGGGACCACCGCTTCCTGCTCCTGAGGTGCCCGAACCCTTCCAACCACCGAAGGGTTGGATGTCGGGCCAGGCGCCGGTAGTGGAACCGGCCCGGCGGTTGGCGTACACCACACCGGCCTGGATCCGCTCAAAAAAGTGGTTCACCTCTTCGTCGGTGCCTGCGAACACTCCGGCAGTTAGGCCAAAGACCGTGTCATTGGCCTTGTCGATTCCCTCGTCCAGAGAATCCACCGCGGTCACAGCCACGAACGGCACGAACAACTCCTTCTCCCAGACCCAAGCCTCTTGCGGGGCGGTCACCACAGTGGGCTGGAGGAAGTTACCCCGGGTCAAGTCACCTTCGGTCACCACCTCACCTCCAGCCAAAACCTCTCCGCCCGCCTCTTTCACGGCCTCCACGGCCGAGCGGAAACGGTCTACGGCGGCCTGGTCGATGACCGGTCCCAAAAACACCTCTGCGTTCCGAGGATCTCCCACCTGGATTTCGCTGGTCTTCTGGGTTAGCAGATCGACAAACTCGTCGTAAGCCGGCCTTTCCACATACACCCGGGAGTTGGCCGAACACTTCTGTCCCGACAGCCCGAATGCGGCCCGCATCACCCCTTCGGCGGCCAGTTCGAGATCGGCTGAGGCCGTCACCACCGCCGGGTTCTTTCCGCCCATCTCGCACACCACCGGCTTGGGACGAGTGCTGGCAACGGTTCGGTATAGGTACATCCCCACGTCGTAGGAACCAGTGAACGTAACCCCGTCCACGTGCTGATGATGGGCCAGCCGATCACCCGCTTCATCGCCGCCGGTCACAACCTGCAGTGCTCCACTGGGCAGTCCCGCCCGGAAGAAAATGTCAGCCAGCAATAGTGAGCCCAATGCCCCGGTGTTCGACGGCTTCAGGACCACGGTGTTTCCGGTGAGAAGAGCCGCCGAAGTGGGGCTGGCCACCAGCGCCATCGGAAAGTTGAAAGGAGAGATGATCGCCCACACTCCCCAAGGCCGCAGCACCGAACGGTTGACGTCTCCGATTCCATACTCCCCCATGGCCGTCTCCAACCCGCCTGCCTCGTCCAGCCGGTCGCAGTAGTAGCTGGCAAAGGCCACTGCTTCGGAGACATCTCCCATAGCCTCCAGCCGGTTCTTGCCAATCTCCCAAGTCAGGAACCCCGCCAGAACCGGGGTTTCCTCTTCAACAATTTCGGCCGCCCGACGGACTATGGCCACTCTCTCTTGCCAGGGAGTTGCTTCCCACTCGGGTTGAAAAGCGCGTGCGGCCTCCACCGCGTCGTCGATGTCGTCGGCTGAAGCCTGAGAATAGACGCCCACCACAACCTCGGAATCGATCGGCGAGCGTTCTACGTAAGTTTGTTCGGTATATCGCTTTTCTCCGTTTATCAGCAGGGGATGAGTCTGCCCGATTTGTTCGGTGGCGGCAGCGAGTCCCTCCTCGTAGGCTTGATGAAGTGCCGGATCGTCAGCCGACATGGTGGCATAGGTGATTTTTCCCATTGTTTCTTTACCCTTTGTGCTATTAGCTGGAAGACAATTACGAAATTTAGCATGGACAGACCGTATCTCAACCGGGAGGATCACCAATGGCCTTCATCCGACGTCTGCATGTGATCGACTCCCACACCGCTGGGGAACCCACCCGGGTGGTAACCGGCGGCTTTCCTGAGCTGAGCGGCGCCACCCTGCGGGAGCGGGAAGCAGACTTCCTGGCGCACTATTCGGACCTGGCCAAGATGTTGGTGGGCGAGCCGCGCGGACATGCGCCCTGGCATGCCGTTCTGCCTCTTCCTCCCTTCCATCCCAAGGCGGATCTTTCGATTCTGATCCTCTCGGCGCTGGGGTCACTCACCATGTGCGGCCACGCCTTAATCGGCACGGTCACCACCCTGTTGGAAACTGCCATGATGCCTGCCCAGGAGCCCACCACCGAGATGACCGTGGAAACCCTGAGCGGACTGATGGAGGTCTCTGCTCGAGTGGAGAAAGGCAAGGTGCGATCAGTGACTTTCCAGGGCGCCCCCTCCTGGGTGGCTGTTTCAAAGGTGAAGGTGGAAGTGGACGGTCGGATCGTCGAAGTGGACATCGGATACGGAGGAATCTGGTATGCGATGGTGAGAACCGAGCAGTTGGGCATCTGCATCTCTTTGGGGTCGATCCCCGAACTGGTGGCGCTAAGCCATCGCATCCGGCTTCGGTTGAACAGGATGCTTGCCGATCGAACCGACTGGCCCCCGGGGACTCCAAAGCAGGTGGACCAACTGCTCTACATGGGACCTCCCCGCACCCCCGGCGCCGACGGACAGAATCTGGTCACTTCCACCGGGTTGGGGTTCGATCGTTCTCCCTGTGGAACCGGAAGTTGCACCCGCATGGCTTGGGCCTACCAGCGGGGTGAGCTTGAGGTGGGCGACACTTTCATTCACGAAAGCGTGCTCAACACCACGTTTGTGGGAACAGTCAAAAGCGAGACCGAGGTACTGGGAGGGAGAGGGATCATCCCCACCATCACCGGAACAGCCTATCTGACGGGCTTCAGCCAATTGGTGCTTGACCCCGACGACCCCCTGGGAGAGGGCCTTTTTCTTCCCGCCGCCGGAGGAACCTAAGACCGGCTAGTCGTACCAGCCCGAGGCGATGATCAGACCTTCGTGACGGAGCGCCCGGGTGTGCTTCTGTTGCTCCAAAGGACCGATCGGAGGGCTTCAGGCAGGCCTCAGTATCTCCCCACGGCGAGACGATTCATACAGGGCCTGCATCACCGCCGTGGTCCGGCGTCCCTGCCGGCCGTCAACCAGCGGCGGACGACCTTGCGCCACGGCCGCCACGAAGTCCTCCATCTGGCGAAAATGCAAGGTGGGGTCGGTGTAACCAGCAGTGGTGAGCGTGTCACCCCGGTCGACCGATCCCCCGCTCATCAACTCCTCTATCTGAGGTGACGGCCCGCCGGGGACGTCCCATTGCACCAAATCGTCGTCCACCAAACCCACCGTTCCCTGGGTGCCGCGGATGGTGAGGCTGCGCGGTTGCGGATTGACCGCGGCAGTGGTACTCACTACAGTGGCCAGAGCGCCATTGGCAAAGCGCAGCACCCCCACGGTCTGGTCCTCCACCTCGATCCGATGAAGAGGGCTGGTGGCATAGAACCCGGCCACCGCCTCGACATCGCCCAACATCCAGATCATCAGATCCAGGGTGTGGCTGGTCTGGGTGAGAAGCGATCCCCCGCCCTCCGACGCCCATCTGCCCCGCCACTGCGCCGAGTCGTAATAGGACTGACCGCGGAAGAACAACCCCACGCATTCGGCCATGAGGGGTTGACCGATCAGTCCCTGCGTCACCGCCTGCTTCATGTGCAGGACAGTGTCCATGAAGCGGTACATGTAGATGACCCCCAATCTCACTTCTGCCTGGTCGCAGGCGGCGGTCATCCGGTCAGCTTCGGCCACCGTGTTGGACATCGGCTTCTCGGTGAGAACATGCAGTCCGCGGGCGGCGGCCGCGATCGTCATCTCGGCGTGATCTCCGGTGGGCGTCGCCAAACAGACCGCTTCGATCCCCGACGCTTCCAACAGCTCACGCCAGTCGCAGAACACCTGCGTCACACCATATGTGGAAGCAAAATCGGTGGCCCTCTCCCGGTTGCGGGAACACACCGCCACCAATTTGGAACCACCGGGCCGCCTCGCCAGTGCGCCCGCGAAGAGGTGACCGGCCCCTCCTGTTCCAATCAAACCGAATCGAAGACTCATGGTAGAAGGATAAAGGGGGCCAACCGGAAGGGCGCGACCAGCAGCATCTCCCGTACTATACGCTGGAGCAATCCAACAAGGAGTCCTTAATGCGTCGAGTCCCAACCACTGCCGCGGCCGGAGCAGAACTGGTTCCCCTATTTCGGGACCAACTGAAATTGTGCAATGTGAAGCCAGGCGAGACGGTGCTGGGCTTCACCGACACCATGAGCAATGAGGCGTACACCACCGCGTTGGCCGGCGCCGCGCGGGTGCTGGGCGCCAACTTCTTCCAGATTGTGGTGGGGGCCGACGAGGAGTGGATGAAATCCAAGGGAATCATCGATGCTTGGAAAGGCTCTGATCTGGTGGTGGGGATGCTGACCACCGCCTGGATATACAGCGATGCTCACAACGCCGCCCTCGATGCCGGAGCGCGCACTCTGATGATCGAAGAGCCCGAAGACATACTACGCCGTATGTTCCCCATTCCCGAAATTCGCCACCGGGCTGAAGTCAGCCAGGCACTGATGGAGGAGGGCACCACTCTACGGATCCAGTCGGAGGCAGGAACCGATCTCACGCTTAGCTACGAGGGACGTCCGGTTGGAGTTCAGTACGGCTACTCGGACCAGCCGGGACGCTGGGATCACTGGCCGTCGGGTCAGGTGGCGGTGGCCCCCTTGGAGCACTCCGCGGAAGGGACTCTGGTGCTTGATGAGAGTGACTGCCTGCTCAACCTGGGCCGATACATAACGTCTCCGATCCGAATGGAGTTGCGGGAAGGAAGCATCGTCTCGCTGGAAGGTGGCGCCGACGCCCGACTCGCCAAGGACTTGTTCGAATTGCCCCGCGACCAACGCGCCTACGGCGTCTCCCACATCGGTTGGGGATACGAACACCGGGCCAACTGGAATGCTTTGGGGCTTCGCTTCTGGGAAGGAGGGGGAGCAATGGATGTGGAGTGCTATTACGGTGACATGCTGATAGCCTTCGGCGCCAACTTCATGCGGGGCCTCGACGGGGAGAACCGAGCACCCTTCCATTTCGACATCCCCACCCGTAACCACTCCATCTGGGTTGACGACAAACAGATCCTCGACCGCGGCAGCTTTGTCATCCCCGAGATGGCGCTCGACTACCCGGTAGGAAACGCAGAATGAACCGGCTGGTAATCCGCAACGCCGAACTCCTGGACGGCACCGGCAACGACCCTCGCGGAGGGATGGATGTCGCGGTGTCAGGGTCTCTGATCAGCGGAATCGGTCCGGGAGCGGGAAGCTCTCCCGACCAAGTGATCGATGCTACAGGTTTGACACTGATGCCCGGACTCACCGACGCACACGTGCATATGGGCTTGGTTGACCCGGCCGGCGGAATCGGTGATCTACCTTGGATCGACTACGTCTTCACGGTCCGGGGAGTCATAGAGAACACCCTGCAAGAGGGTTTCACCACCGTTCGGGACGCCGGAGGTCTCGATCCCCACTGGGCGCGGCTGGTGGAACAGGGCGTCATCGCCGGACCCCGGATCCTTCCGTCCGGGTCCGTGCTATCGCAGACCGGTGGGCACGGGGATCTACGCCCAGCTCATCACATCGTGCATCCTCGAGGCAGCATTCCCGGGCTGTCGGCCACCCCGGAGATCGTGGATGGGGTTGATGAGGTTCGCCGCGCCGCCCGCGAACAGCTGCGCAAGGGCGCAACCCAACTCAAGGTATTCAGTTCAGGAGGAGTGCTCTCCCCCACCGATCCTTTCGACAGCCTCCAGTTCAGCTACGAGGAACTGCGGGCGGCAGTGGAAGCCGCGGCCGATTGGCATACCTATGTGCTTGCCCACTGCCATACCTCCGACGCGATAAGGCGGGCCATATCTGCTGGTATTCGTTCCATAGAGCACGCCAGCATCCTCGATGAGGACGCCGCCCGACAGATCGTTGCATCAGACGCGTTCGCGGTGGTGACCCTAGCGGTTAAGTACGACCTGTTGGAGAATCCGGAAAGAGCGGGCTTGACTCCTTCGCAGTTGACCAAGCTCCAGGCAGTGGAGTCAGCAGTGGGACGAAGCATCGAGATCATGGAAGAGACCGGAGTCAAAGTTGGTTCGGGTTCCGACATCGTCGGGCCGCTGCAGGATAGACGAGGCCGGGAGCTACCCAACAAAGCCAAATTCATGAGCCCGGCCGAGGCCATCGCCACCGCCACCACCGGCAACGCCGAGCTGTTCTACATGGAAGATCGGATCGGCACTGTCGAAGTGGGCAAAGACGCCGATCTCATCCTGGTGGAAGGCCGACCTCTGGACGAGATCGAAGTGCTGGCCGAACCCGACCGCATAGTGGCAGTGATCAAAGGCGGCCGGATCTACAAGGACACCCAGGGAAGGCTGGCTTGATTTACCCATGGACTTTGGTTTATTGAGCCGCTCCGTAGAGAAATAGGCACCGTCTCCAACATCTGAAGACAAGCCGACTGCAAGGCGCCGCCGCTTCGCGAGGTCAGGTTGTTGCCAACATCACCCTCGCAGCGTTCATCGCCTCCTGTCCAATGTTGCTTCCCGGCGCCAGTTGGGGATACGCCACGGTCGCCTGGGTAAGGACGTCCTACAAAACGTAGGACCGTTTTTCCCTCCACAGGCGCCGGGCGCCCTGGTTTCTCAAGCGAGGACTTGGGAGAGTTGCCGGCGCTCTTTCTTCAGTTCCGCCACCTCGTCTCGGAGACGAGCAGCGTATTCGAATCGGAGTTCGGTGGCGGCCTGTCGCATTTCCTCCTCGAGGGACAGAATCACTCGGGAAAGGTCGTCTCCGGTCAGGTCGATGATGTCCCGTTCCACCCGCGGGCCTTTGCGTCTTTCCACCGCCGGCGCCTGGGAGGCCACCAACTCAAGGATGTCGGTGATGCGTTTGCGGATGGTCTGGGGATCGATTCCGTGTTTGGTGTTGTACTCCATCTGGCGGGTGCGGCGACGATTCGTCTCGCCGATAGCACTCTCCATGGATTTGGTGATCGAATCGGCGTACATCACCACCTGTCCGTCCACATTCCGGGCTGCTCTGCCCATGATCTGGATGAGTGACGTCTCCGAACGCAGAAACCCCTGCTTGTCGGCGTCGAGGATCGCCACCAGCGACACTTCGGGCAGGTCCAAGCCCTCGCGGAGGAGGTTGATGCCCACCAAAACATCGAAGTCGCCCATTCGCAATTCCCGGAGAATGTGCACTCGTTCCAGGGTGTCGATCTCCGAATGCAGATACCTGGCCCGCACTCCCATCTCCAGCAGGTAATCGGAGAGGTCCTCGGACATCTTCTTGGTGATAGTGGTGACCAGCACCCGTTGGTCGGCGGCGGCCCGCTGACGGATCTCACCCAGGAGGTCGTCGATCTGTCCCTTGGTGGGACGGACGATCACCTCCGGATCGACCAGCCCGGTGGGACGGATCAGAAGTTCCACGGGCTTGGGACACCTCTGCCGTTCGAAAGCGCCGGGCGTAGCCGACATGCAGATCACCTGTCCGGTGCGATCCATCCACTCATCGAAGCGCAGCGGTCGGTTGTCCAGAGCCGAAGGCAGCCGAAAACCGTGCTCCACCAACACCTCTTTCCTGCTCCGATCAGCTTCGAATTGCCCCCCGATCTGAGGCAGGGTGATGTGGGACTCATCGACAATGGTGATGTAGTCGTCCGGGAAGTAGTCCAACAGGGTGTAGGGGGGTTCACCGGGTTCCCGTCCGTCCAGATAACGCGAATAGTTCTCGATCCCCGAGCAGTAACCGATCTCTCTCATCATCTCCAGGTCGTAGTTGGTGCGCATTCGCAGCCGCTGGGCCTCGAGAAGTTTCCCCTCGCTTTCCAGCACCGACAGCCGTTCCACCAACTCCTGTTGGATCTGTCTGATCGCCTCGGCCATCCGCTCCTCGGGAGTCACATAGTGGGTGGCGGGGAAAACGTGGAGTTCGCTCAAGTCGGCGATCTTATCCCCCGTTACCGGATTCAAAGAGACGATCCGGTCCACCTCATCCCCGAAATACTCCACCCGAATCACCGTCTCCTGGTAGGTGGGGAAGATGTCGAGAGTGTCCCCCTTTACCCGGAAACGTCCTCGGGCCAGGCTGACCTCGTTTCGCTGGTATTGAAGCATCACCAGCCGCCGCAGCGCCTCGGACAAAGGAAACTCCACCCCTCTGACCAACCGCAGGAGTTGACCTTCGTACTGCTCGGGGGATCCCAAACCGTAAATGCAGGAGACCGAAGCAACGATGATCACGTCGTCGCGCACCATCAGCCCTGAAGTCGCAGAATGGCGCAAACCGTCTATTTCATCGTTGATGCTGGAGTCTTTTTCGATGTAGGTGTCGGTCTGGGGCATGTAGGCCTCGGGCTGGTAGTAGTCGTAGTAGGAGACGAAATACTCCACCCGGTTGTTGGGGAATAACTGGCGAAACTCGTTGGCCAACTGGGCCGCCAGTGCTTTGTTGGGAGCAATGACCAAGGCCGGCCGCTGAGCCTGTTCGATGGTCCACGCTACGGTGGCGGACTTGCCGGAGCCGGTGATCCCCAACAGAGTCTGGAAGCGTTCTCCCTGCTCCAGGCCGCGCGCCAAGGCAGTGATCGCCGCTGGCTGGTCACCGGATGGGGAATAGTCCGCTTTGACTTCGAAACGATTCATAATCTGTATTCGAATCGTATCGGGTTACTGTGACAACAGGCCGATCTGGCGGGCGGTTCCCTCCACCGCCTCGGCCAGTACATCCTTCCCGAAACGGTTGGCGATCACATAGTCGGCCATCTCCAGCCACCCCTCACGAGACCGTTGGGATGCCATACGCCTTCCGATATCGGCGTCGCTCATCCCCCGCGCCAGCAGGCGTCGGCGGATGGTATTGGGATCGGCATCCACCACCAGCACCGGCCAATCGGGCATCACCGACGGGGACGGCGCCGAGATCTCTACCGCCACCGGACTATTCGGATATCGATCCACCTCACCGAAAATCCGGGCCCGGATATGGGGGTGCGTCAAAGTCATCAACTCGGAGAGCTGTGCGGGATCGGAGAAGACGATCTCTCCCAGACGGGGCCGAACGATTCTGCCTTCCGACACCGCCTCCGGCCAACGGGCCGCCACTTGCGGATAGGCCTCTCCTGCGGGTTCCAACACCGCATGGCCCAAACGATCTGCGTCGATTACCGCCACTCCCCATTGGGAGAGCAGTGAACAGACCAGGCTTTTTCCGGAACCTATTGCTCCGGTAACCACCACCCGGGGGGGAGTTTGGCTCATCCGCCTTTGGCCCCCGAGGTTTATCTGCCCCCGATGCCCCGCTTCTTGAGTTCTTCGAGGATCGCTTCAAGGGAAGAGTCGACCCGAACTGAGCGACGCTCGGTCTCCGGCTCCTCCCGGGGCGGCGGGCGGGGCCTCTCCTCCCGACGAGGACGGGGTCGGGCCGCCTGACCGGCATCCTTCCACTCGGACAGCGCCTGCTTCACCGAGAGACTGACCCGCCTACGGTTGGTGTCCAACTCGGTGATCTTGACTTTGATGTCTTGGCCGATGGATAGCTCCATCTCCGGAGATTCGACCCGGTGCATAGCTATCTCCGAAACATGCACCAAGCCTTCCACCCCATCGGCGATGGCGACAAAGGCTCCGAAAGGCACTGTTTTGGTTACCTTGCCATCGATGATGCTCCCCACCTCATTGGCTTGGGAGAACAGCGACCAGGGGTCTTCCAGCGTCTGCCTAATGGAGAGAGAAATCCGTTCCCGTTCGCGATCGACTTCCAACACCTTGACGGTGACGGTGGCTCCAACCTCGACCACTTCGGAGGGATGGCTGATGTGGGTCCAGGCGAGTTCGGAAACATGGACCAAGCCGTCCATCTTGCCCAGATCGACAAACGCCCCGAAGGGCACCACCGACGAAACCGTTCCCTCTCGGACCTCCCCTTCCACCAGCCTATTCATGAAGCCGTCCCGCTCCTCGGCCTGTTCCTCCTCCAAAAAGGCGCGCCGGGAGAGAACCACGTTGTTGCGTTGGCGATCCAACTCGATGACCTTGGCCTCGATTTCGGTGTCAATGAAGGGGTGCAGGTTGCACACCCTGCGCAGACCCACCAGCGATGCGGGGAGAAAGCCGCGTAGGCCGATGTCTACAATCAGCCCGCCCTTGACCACTTCGATCACGGTCCCCTTTACGGATTTGCCATCCTTGTGAACCTCTTCGACCTTGGTCCAAGCTCGCTTGTACTGGGCACGTTTCATGGAAAGGATGGGTCGGCCGTTTTCATCCTCGCGAGTGAGAACGACTCCTTCTACCGTCTCACCCACCGAGACGATGTTGCGCGGATCCACGTTCTTGCGGATAGAAAGCTCTGCGGCAGGAATCAAAGCTTCCGATTTAAAACCGATATCGACCAGCGCGCCTTCAATGTCAACACTGACCACCGTTCCCTCCACCAGTTCGTTCTCCTTGAAAACCCTGATGTTGCGGCCAAGAGCCTGCTCGAACATCGTTTTATCGTCCAAGAGGTCGGCTTCATCTTCGGTGGTGACGGATTCGCCTACCTCAGTGATGTCGGAAGCATCGGACTGGGTGGTGTCGGATTCGCCTACCTCAGTGATGTCGGAGCCGGACTCGGACTGGGTGGTGTCGGATTCGCCTACCTCAGTGATGTCGGAAGCATCGGACTGGGTGGTGTCGGATTCGCCTACCTCAGTGATGTCGGAAGCATCGGACTGGGTGGTGTCGGATTCGCCTACCTCAGTGATGTCGGAAGCATCGGACTGGGTGGTGTCGGATTCCAAGATTTCGGCGGTGTCGGAATCGCCGATTTCTGTGGTGAGGGTTTCTGCCTTCGGCTTATTATCCATGACCGCGGTCAGGGATGAAGCTGGCACCGCCGCCTCCTCGCCGGGCACGTCTGTTGGTTGTTCATTCATTAGTGGGTGGGGATAGGTCCTTTCCTGTCCAAGGCACGCGGCAATGCCGCGGCACTAGGTCGCTAAGTTTGGCACGGCCAATCGCTGCCTGCAAATCAAACCGCCTCCTCTGTTTTTTTGTTTCTAGCTCTTGCATTCGGCGAGATTGCGCCCAGACGCCACATCCACCTTGAGGGGTACCACCAGTTTCGCGACGCCCTCCATCACCTCAACGGTCAAGGCGGTTACCGCTGGGAGGTCGTCTTCGGGCATCTCAATGACCAGTTCGTCGTGGATCTGCAGCAGAAGGCTACATTCTGCGCTGACCGCCGGCAGTTGGGAGGAGAGGGTGATCATGGCCTTTTTGATGATGTCCGCCGCCGATCCCTGCACGGGAGCGTTGAGCGCCATCCGCTCCCCCATCTGCCGTATCCGGAAATCGTCGCTTCGCAATTCGGGCAGGTAGCGACGGCGTTTGAAGAGGGTGGTCGTATAACCCAGTCGGCGCGCTTCCAACACCATTCCGTCCATGAAAGACTTCACTGCCGGGAATTGGGAGAAATAGGCTTCGATGTGCTCGGCGGCCTCGTCCCGGGAGATACTCAACCGCTGGGACAGCCCAAATGCCTCCATGCCGTACAGCAATCCGAAGTTTATGGTTTTGGCCCGTCTGCGCATGTCGGCGGTCACTTCGGAGACGCCCACGTCAAAGACTCGGGCGGCCGTGGCGGTGTGGATGTCGAAATCGGACAGGAATGCTTCCACCAGACCGGGATCGCGACTGAGATGAGCGAGCACCCGCAACTCGATCTGGGAATAGTCGGCCACCAATAGCATCCGGCCCGGTCCCGCCACAAACGCCCTTCTAACCGTCCTGCCGAGTTCGGTGCGAATAGGTATGGTCTGCAAATTCGGGTTTTCGGAGGAGACCCGGCCGGTGGAGGTACCCATTTGATTGAAACGAGTGTGGATACGGCCGTCGCCGCCGATCAGGGAGAGGTATCCATCCACATGAGAGGAACGGATCTTCTCCAGTTGCCGGAATTCCAATAGCAACTCCACCATGGGATGGCTCAACTTGCCAAGCACCGAGGCATCGGTGGAGGGCAAACCGGTGGCGGTCTTCTTGAGCACCGGAAGCCCCAGTCTTCCAAACAGGACCTCCCGCAGTTGCAGGGTGGAGTTGACATTGAACTCTCCTCCCGCCAGTTCATAGATACGTTGTTCCAGTTGGGCGATATCGGTTCGAAGCCGGCCGCTCATCTCCACCAGGTAGTCCCGGTCCACGGCGATCCCGACCTCCTCCATATCCGCCAGCACCGCCACCACGGGAAGTTCCACATCCAAAAACAGATCCAGTTCCTCCCGTTCCTCCAGTTCGGAGCGAAGAGCCTCCACCAGCCGGGCGATGACCTCGACCCGTAGACCGATCTGATTGAAACGGGGCAGCGGATCGAAGACCAGGCTTCCCTGGGCAGGCCGATCCTCTTCGGATAGGTCCTCGGTGAGGGAGAATCCGATCATTTGCTCGGCCAGTTGGTCGAGTTGATAGCGGCCGGTGGCGGGATTGACGACATAGGCGGCTAGGGCCGTGTCGAATTCCAGGCCCTGAAGCGCTAATCCCTTGGTGTTCAACCACCTTATTAGGGGTTTGGCGTCGTGGGTTATCTTCGGGCGGGTGGGGTCGGCCAGCACCTCTGCCAGGGTCCCAAGCAAATCCGAGGGGACCAGGGCTACGCGGTCATCTCCCTCACGAACGGCCAACCCCACGAAATGCTGGTCCCGCACCAATTCCATCACCAGATGATCCAGATCCCCCAGCCTCGCTACGGCTTCTGCCGTTGTCAAGGCCCGGGTGTCCACCTCCGGCCTTCCCAGATCTTGGTCGACCTCTCCAACCTGCACCGATTGCAAATCTGACCAGAGGCTGAAGAATTCCAGGGAGGTAACCAGGTCTCTGACTCGCTCCACATCCCAGGCCCGCCGTATCAAATCAGGGATCGCCACTTCCAACTCCAAGTCGGAGCGAAGCGTCATCATCTGCTTATTCAGAATCACCTGGGAACGATGTTCTGCAAGGTTGGAGCGCAATCGGGGGGTGAGATCTTCCAGGTTCTCATAGATCCTCTCGACTCCACCATATTGTTTGATCAGCCGGGCAGCGATCTTCTCTCCCACCCCGGGAACCCCCGGAAGATTGTCGGAAACGTCTCCACGAAGGGCAGCCAACTCCACATACCGACGGGGCGGCACAGAGTAACGTTTCTCCACCCAGGCGGGGGTAACTTTCACGGTGTCGGAGACTCCCCGACGGGTGTAGAGAACCCGAAACTGATCGTCGACCAATTGGAAGACATCCCGATCACCGGTGACCGCCAACACTTCCCACCCCTCCTCGGTGGCTTGTCTAGCCAAAGAGGCGATCACATCGTCAGCCTCGAAGCCCTCTTTGCGAAGCTGCGGCACCTCCAGAGCTTCCAGAAGCTTCTCAAGCAGCGAGAACTGGGGGGTCAGGAGGTCGGGAGTCCGAGAACGCTGGGCCTTGTACGCGGGATAGAGTTCGGCGCGAAAAGTTTGCCGGGAAACATCCCAAACCACCGCCAATGCGTCAGGGTTTTCATCGGCCAACAGCCTGATGAGCATGCGGATGAACCCAAAAACGGCGTTGGTCACCTCCCCCGAAGAAGTGGCGAGATCTTTGGGAAGGGCATAGAAAGCCCGGTAGGCGATCGAATGCCCGTCAATCAGGGCAAGGGTGGACATCAGAACAGATCCTCATAAGAATCCATCCGTCCCAGCAGACGATCCCGCTTGAACTCGAGAATCTCCCGGCGATGGTCGATATCTTTCAAGGCCCGTTCAAATCGATCGACATCCGCCAGGGCCCGATCCGCCTCATCCCGGTGAAGAGAGGAGTCGTAGACTGCCGCGTCCCGCACTGCGTCATCGGCCAAATGGCGGTGGTAGTCCAACTCCGCGGAGACCTGCGCCTCTTCCTCAGCGAGAAGGAGCAGCCGCTCGTTCACCACGAATAGCTGTTTGGAGAGGCGGCGCTTTCTCATGGCGATTGAGCATATCGGATGACACGAATCCTTCTGCTATGGGGTGTGGAATCAATCCAAGCAGCCTGGCCGCCGACGGAGGTTCTGTCGAGGGAAGGCGAGGTGTTAGGAGTTGTTCGCAAGAACCCCAGTGATGACTTGAAGAATGTCCCGCCGGTGTTACAAATTGATGAGTTCACAAATATCGCCCGCGGTCCGGACCGGAGCGATCATCCACGCAAAGAGCATCCTCCGGCAAGCGACCTCTTGGCCAACCGGAATCAGCAACTAGCCGAAGGCCAACACCCATTTTCCGGAAGACACCCGCCCAACCGAAAGAATCTGAACGGAACGGCGGAGGCGGAGCGCGGGGTGGCGGCGGAGTTCAAGGAGGTCGTGAGCGGTGCGGATGGCACAGTTCGGGTTGGCGCGTTCACGATTATCGAGAGCATTGGGTTGGCGTTGCGCCCTACAATCTGCGGGAACAGGCCGGGATGGCGAAATCAGGCAGACGCGGTGGACTCAAAATCCATTGGGGGCAACTCCGTGCGGGTTCGAATCCCGCTCCCGGCACCTCTGAAACGTGTAACGCCGCAGTCAGGGCGCATTTACGTTATTTCGTTACCTCGTTGGTTACCACAATCGAACGTGGTGGTTGCGAATGTTGTTAGACAACCACCAAAATATGTAACTATGGGGAAGAGAATCAAACGCTTGACCAAGAACCAGCTCGTCGCGGCCATCGTCTCCGCAATAGTGGTTTGGGCACTCAGCAACGTCACCGTGGAGACGGGACCGTTGATGTCCGGCTGGCAGTACCACGCAGTGTGGTTCTTCGTTGTCATCGGCTGGATAGCGGTTTCGGTGGCGTTGGCATTGCTCAGCTTGAATCTGTGGGCCGAATTCGATGCGCGCCAGAGAGAGCGCCGCCAGGCAAGAGAAGACCTCGATAAGAAACGGGAAAGGGAACGCCAAAACTGCGAAGAGAAACACCAGCTGGCGGTGAAGATCTGGCAGGAGTGTCAAGACGACATCGCGGCGATACATGACGCTAAGGAGGAAGGAGACCGGGATCAATTCCATGCCCTGCCCGCAGGGTTAGCAGGCAAACTACGAGGACTCGACCCCTACCTAGATGATTATGTTTCTCTGTTTGAAGAGGAAGAGAGAACGTGGGTGTGGGAGGTCCGCGAGATCATTGAAAGGACGGACCCCTCTGCTCAGGCCTTGGATCGTATTCGAACGAAGGCGCGCATCAACTTAGTGTACTTTTCGACATAGAGAGAAAGGGTCTGCCTAAGTCTCTCTACTCTCCCATTGCCAGCCCAGAGATTGCTAGCGCCCTCGCCACGTCCACTCCGCCCGATATGAGCCGGTCGAACGCTTGGGTGCGGCCGACGAGGTCGTGGGCGTAGAGGTGGGTGAAGTCGAACTCGATGGGCGTTTCCAGTTTGGACGTGAGTTCTTGGGCTATTTGGTCGCCCAATGGCATGATGGCGGTGGTTAGGAACCGGCGGAACGCTTCGTCAACTCCGCCAACACCCCATCAGGACCCAAAAGGTCCACACCACCCGCGGCAGCGTCCGAAACCACCGCCTCCACCACCTCATCAGACACCACACCAGCGGCCTCCGTCACATCATGTCCAATAGGCATCACGACACTCTCCTCTCGGGCCGGCTCTCACACCAGCCACAGCAATAGAGAACCCACCTCACACAAACATGTATACAGGCTTCTGCCGTTCACCAGTTAGACGCGTCCGTCTCGTGCAAGTTTGCAAGTCTCTATGTCCTACCTCGACCAGCAGGGCACCGGATCTGTTCTTTGGGCACTGGGCGGGTGGCAACCCGAATCTTCACGGCACGTTTGGGGTTGGGGCGAGTTCTCGAGGTTTGGTGGGGGGTTTTTCCTTGGCTGATGCGTTTGGATCTAAGTCAATGGTCAAGAAGCAATTCGTCACTACCCATAATTCCACGTCAGGAGGGCATTCCCGCGTCAACCACCGGCCCCCACCGTCAACGCTCATGAAGAATGGGGCCAGCCTGATCAGGTGGCAATATCTCTGTGCTCGATGCGGTTGATGGCAACCCAACCCATGACGAGAGCACCGGCGAGGAGTAGAAAGTAGGTCGGTTCAAAGCCCTTAGCGAGCGGTGGAGTGTCTCCGAAATACCAGTAGAAGGGAGAGATCACCCGGGCGGGTTCCAGAGCGTCGCTGAGGGAACCGAGACCGTTCAGCAGGAAGGTGGCCATTGCCACCACTGCGGAGACCCGAACGACCGGGAAAGAGGAACCCCCTATTGCCCAGATCGCCATTGTCAACCCGCCGAAGAACAGGCCGAGAAGGCCCAGACCTGCCCCAGCGGCGAGGATCCTTCCAGTGCCCAGTTCGGTCTCCCAAGCGGAGTCGCCCAGCAGCGCCGCAACCGTAAGGACCGCAACCACCAGGCCGGTTGAGAACACCACTCCCAGCGCCTTGTTCGCAATAACCGTTCTGCGGGAGGATGGGACGGAGAGCACCACGTCGAAAAGGCCGTCGCTCTCCTCCTTGACCATCGCCATCGAGACTCCCCTGACCACAAACATGACGATCAGAATCGGACCGATAGCCTGGTAGGTGCGCGAGGAAATGAACCCGGCCGCGGTGACTATCGCCTCCGGGTCGCTCATGCCGAACATGGCGAAGACCTCTCGAGGAAGGGAGCTGATGAGACCCGACAGGGCCTCGGCATCCTCAGCGAGGGCCGGCCAGGCGGAGAACATGACCAGCGTCAAGAGTCCAAGACCGCCGCCCCAACCCCAAACGGAGTGCCGACGATCCCAGATGGTCTTGCGAAAAAACCCGGTTAACAGCCACGCCGCCCGGGGTCGGTGCCTCCGTTTACGAGAACGTCGGAGGGCCTTGATTTCCGGAAGCACCGCGCGCTCGGTGGCGAGGTCACGGCGTCGGAACAGGAAGGTGGCCACCGTCATCAGCAACGCAGCCGTTATCGCCAACCACAGCTGCCCGGCGCCGAAACCCTGGAGAAGTGGACTGGGTTCTTGGTACCAGGTGAACGGGCTGGCCCAATCGATGCTCTGTAGAGGAGGGAATAGATCGGAGAAGCCATTGATGAACCAGGCCAGGAACGCCAAGGAGCCCGCCACTCCGCCCGCCGCAGCACTGCGGCCGGTGAACGTGCCCGCTACCAGCGTCACCGCCCCAAACACGACGCCTAGCAACCATAGGGAGAGACCCGCGGCCAGCACACCGGTCACCGAAAGGGACAAATCGAAGATCGGATTTACGACGAGCAGAGCCCCGGTCAGGACAGCCACCAGCGCCAGAGCCGCTAGGCCCACACCTCCGACCTTTTCCAGAAAGACTCGGGTTCGGGACACAGGCGATGAGAGCAACATGTCCACTAGTCCGTCTCGTTCCTCGGCCATGACCTCGGCGACGACCGCGCTGATGACGAAGGAAAGGATGAGCAGGGGCGCGAACAGTGTGTAAAGGTAGGCGGTGAGGAAGCCCGCGGCGGAAAGAAAGGTGGAGGAGTCTATCCCGAATGCAGACATCAACTGGGTAGGGAGGTTCTCCATAAACTCGACGAAGTCGTCAGATTCGCGCATCACCGGAAACAACAAGCCCAACCAGGTGGCGAGCACAGCCAAACCCAGGCCGTACCCCATGACTGCTCGCCGGCGGTCACGGAGGGCCTTGCTAAGGATGGCGGGAATCATGGTTCAGCCCGCCAAGTCCGGATGGGTGTGGGACCCGTAGTAGGAGAGGAACACCTCGTCGAGATCGGCCTCTTCTGAGGTGACGGTTATCACGTCCCTGGCAGCCGCTGCCGCTATCACCGCTTGCTGGGATCCGGCGATGCTGAGCCGCAACAGGGTGCCACCGTCGCGTAGATCGATCACGTTCACCCCTTCTAGCGCCGCGAACGGGCCCGGGTCAACCGCGGATCCGAACTTGATCGACAGGTTGGACTGGACCTTCGACCTGAACCCGGCAAGGGTGTCCATGTCGATGAGACGGCCGTTACGGACTATCCCCACCCGGTCGGCCACCCGCTCCACCTCCGGAAGGTAATGGGAGGACAAAAACACCGTGCGTCCCTCCTCTCGAACCTCGGCCAGCAGTTCAGAAAACTCCTGTTGCATGAGGGGGTCAAGACCACCGGTGGGTTCGTCGAGGATCAGCAGTTCCGGCTCGTGCATGAAGGCGTTGATCACGCCCACTTTCTGGCGGTTGCCCTTCGAGTACTCCCTGATACGCCGGTCGAGGTCCAATTCGAAACGCTCCGCCAACCTCTCCGTGGTGGCGGCTGTGTCGATGCCTCTCAATCTGCTGAAGTAGAGCAGGAACTCCCGACCGGTCATGGAGGGATAAACCGCCAGGTCGCCAGGCAGGTACCCGATCCGGCTGCGGATCTCCAGTGACTGGTGTGCGATGTCCATACCGAAGATGGACCCTGAGCCTGCGGAGGGGCGAAGGAAATTCAGCAGCAGGCGGATGGTGGTGGTCTTGCCCGCCCCGTTCGGACCGATAAAGCCGAACACCTCACCAACATTCACCGCCAGATCCAGATCGACGATGCCCGCCGTTTCCCCGTAGTACTTGGTGAGACCTGCGGTCTCTATGGCTCTCGACACGGTCACACCTGCCTTCTCCGCCCACGAACCATCGCGTTGCGCGGGACCCCTCGTCTTGGTCTTCCCGAACTCTAGCCCTGACTTTTCCATGGATGGCGGTGACCGGTATTGCTGAGTCAGCCCACTTGGATCAGTGGTGTTACGGTTGTGTTGTAGTAGTGAATTCTCTCGTATTCGTTTGGGGTACGTGTCCGTCGTGGGTTGCGGCGCCGTCTGCCACCCATCTGCGGTTAAGCCACCCCACGCTCCAACAGAGTCCAGGTCGGATAAATGATTTCGGGTTGGTCCGGGGCAACTCGGTGGAGGTTTCGAATTTCCACTCCCAGCACGGGGGGCGGTTCCCTACCGGTCCCGAATCAGGGCGCCCTCCTCATTGGAGTTCAGGGTGAGGATAATTCTGGGACTCCAGGTTTTACTAAAGATGATCTGCTACCATGAGTCCGCCGCTCCCCCAGGACTTGAGGTATAGATGACAGGGGGCGAACACTTCTACATTGAGTCGTTCGATACAGTCCGGTTAAGTTCGTATCGACTCAGCCAGTCGCCCTTTGCCGACCGATACGTCACTGATCAGACGATTTTCGGCGTGTACTGCGATCGCCTGTATCCCCTCAAGACCACCCATGACGAGGACCCCATTCCTCAGTATTGGAAATTGCGCCAGGACGTCCAGTTGTACGACGTTCCGGAGAAACCGCTTGAGATCATTGGTCCAGATGCCGCCAGACTGCTCGAGAGAGTCCTCACGTGCAAAGTAGAGACACTCGCAGTAGGCCGAGTCCGCTACGGCATCGCCTGCAATGAAGATGGCACTGTTCTCATGGATGGCGTCGTCATGCGCCTCGGGCAAGATCGCTACTGGTATGTACAGGCAAACGGTGAGTTCACGAGCTGGCTCAAGGCACACTCCATTGGGCTTGATGTAACAGTCTCTGATCCGAATTCGCGGGTGCTGCAGATTCAGGGGCCAAAGTCGCTTGATGTGCTCGATGCGGCGATTGGCGGTGGGCTATCGGCCGATTTCAAGTATTTTCGCGCTGGCTTCTTTGACGTTTGCGGCCAAAGGCTGTGGGTCTCGCGTACCGGGTGGACAGGGGAGGTGGGAATTGAGATCTACTGCAATAGCGGCCCAGAACCGACAGATCATCACGCCCTCTGGGACGATCTGTTCGCCTGCGGTGAGTCCTTTGACATGAACTTCAGCTCGTCATCATCAATGGGTATTCGCCGTATCGAGTCTGGGATTCTTGACAACGGCAGTGATATTGAGCCGGACTTGACGCCGTTTGGTGCAGGCCTTGGGCATTTTGTCAGACTTGACAAAGAAGACTTCATCGGCCGGGCCGCGTTGGAACCGGCCGATCGCAGCCAGCTCCTGTTTGGCCTGGTCTGCCCAACCGCTGCGCCGGATGCCGGTATGCACGTCCACTTCGAGAACGGCCCGGTTGGACATGTGACGATTGGAACGTGGTCACCCACGCTGGACACAGGAGTCGGTTATGTGCGTTTTGATCGGCCCTTGTTGGGTGACGACTGGTTCGGCAAGACGGTCTACTTGCTCGACCACGATGGAACGCCCCACGAGGCGACCGTGGATACTCTTCCATTCGTCGACAAACAAAAGCGGCTACCCCGCGCCGTATGGAGTGGCCGACGGCCCGGGAAGTAACGCTCCCCCACTTTCCTCTCCGGGCAGGTCGGGACAAGTGTGGGTCGTAATGCCGCGTTTTTTCTGTCTATCGGTATCGCCGGGCCCAGAAGGTGAAGATGAGGCTGATCGCTCCGTAACCGGCGTAGGCCACAGCCAGCGGCGTGACCGATCCGGCGATGGCCCGGTCGACGAAGCTGGCGAGCACTGCACCGCCCCCCAACGAGAGCGTACCGATCACGGCGGCCGCTGTCCCGGCCAGCTCGCCCATCGGCTCCATAGCCTGAGCTTGCAGCAGCGGATTAGCGAGCGTTCGGAGGGAATTGATCACGGTGATCAGAGCGAACCAGACGAAGAACGCCGGCCGCCCGTCGGCCTGCCACGACCACAGAGCGACGCCTACCGCCAGTATCACCGCTACCGGCACGACTACGACGATAACCCGGTCGGCGCCGACCCTCTTCACCTGCCGGCTGCCTGCGAAGATCACCACCCCCATGACCACGCTCATCCCGGCAAAGTAGTAGGCGAACTGGTCGCCCCGGCCGTACACATCGTCGAAGAGGAGTTGGCTGCTCCAGGAACGCAGCGAAGGCGCCGAAGTCGAACATGACCGCCAGCGCTGACCCGGTGGTGACCCTATTGGTGAAGATTGCCGCGAAGGCCTCGCGAGTGCGGTCGAGGGTTAGGGGACGACGCCGTTCCCTAGGGAGGGACTCCGGGAGCCGGATGAGCCAGAAAGCCAACACCAGTATCACCGCTGCCGGGGCAGCCATGACCCAACGCCATGACCCGACGCTCAGCACGGCCTGACCGAGTAACGGAGCGAATGCCGGGACGATCATGAACATTGAGGCAACGACAGCCAGAACGCGAGCGAGCCGATCTCCTTCGTACAAGTCGCGGCCGATTGCCAGGGTAAGGGCGCGGGGTCCGGCGGCGCCGACGCCCCAGATGAAACGGCTGGCGATCAGTACCCCGAAGGTCGGAGAGAGGGCTGAGCCCAGGGCGCCGAGAACGTAGAGGCCAAGGCCCGTGTAGAGCACCGGTTTGCGGCCAAACCGATCTGTGAATGGGCCGTACAACAACTGGGCGCCGGCCAGGCCCAGAAGGTAAACGGTAACCGTGAGCGCCACCCGAGGTGAGTCGGGAGCGAGCCCAAACCCGAGCCGGATGTCGGTGAAGGCCGGAAGCGCCATGTCGATCCCCAGCGCCGTTGTGGCGCTGATGGCGGCCAGGATGGCGATGAACTCCCGCTCGCGCATGGTCCGAGGTCGCGGTCCGCGGTTAGTCCTCATGATCGGTCCGTCTGGCTAGGGAGACCTCCCCGGGGTCGAACGACACGCCGGTGAACGGTTCCGTCACCAACGGCGGGACAATCGCCCGTTAACTGGGAAGCGTTGACATTTCCTCGTCCCTCGCTGCCGGCTCTATCACGCGCGGGTCTGACGACCTTGAGACGGAGTTCCCGAGGAATCAGCGCGGCCGCCGTCGGAGCGTAGGTGTCGACTGTTGCGTTGAGAGGGCCGGTGGCTACGCCCGCTGGGTCGGGATGGTGGTTGAGGAACCGGCTCAACAGGGTGAACAAAGCCCCGTCATTGGCGGTGGCCTGTCCGAGGGGAGAAGGTTGGTCCGGAACACGGCAATCTGGCCGCCTGCTGGTCGATCATGGTTGATCTGCCAAGGATATAGAAAACGGCGGCTTTGCCTGGTAAAGGCATAGAACGAGCATATGTCTTTCTCGGAGCCAGCGGACCTTGGTGCCAGGCTGTATCCCGTAACCCTGCCGGTCCTTCCAAACCGGGCGCTGGTGACACAAACCCAGACTGCACCCGGCTACGTGGGGCCATTCCGTGTGGGTTCGAATCGCACTCTCGGCACCGTTCTGGTCGCCACCCCGTTTAGTTGAGCACCACCTCGGGGGTTAATTGAGACCCGCTGCGACGGTATACCGCCCAAAGCCGCCCGCAGTCGTCAACCACCCGGGCGGGCTGCTCCTCCGCAATACTGGGAGCCACACTAGCGGAGAGGCGTCTTCCGTTTCTCACCATCTCCAGCGCTGGAGCATCAGCCACCCACCGCGGCAGGTCGGCCAGCCCCTCCGAAGGCGAGAGCATCCACTTTTCCCATTCTCCCAGTTCATCAGGACCCAGTCCACCGGCAGGATGTTCCCCCACCGAGTGGCTACCCACCCGAACTCGGCGCAGTGCCACCAGATGCGCTCTCCCACCCAGCGCCCCGGCGAGGTCGTCTGCCAGCGTCCGGACATAAACGCCTTTGCCGCACACCGCCCGCAACCCGACCAGCGGATAGGGGCCTTCCTCGAAGCTGGTGATCTCAAGCGAATGAACGGTTACCCGACGAGCCATCCTCTCCACTTCCTGTCCCTCTCGGGCCAGTTCGTAAAGACGCCGACCCCCGACTTTGATCGCGGAGACCATGGGGGGAACCTGATCGATCTCTCCGGTAAGAGAACCGAGTACCGATTCCACATCCTTTCGCGAGACCGGCATTGGCGCTCGCGATATCTCCTGGCCGTCAGCATCGAGCGTATCGGTGGCCATCCCGAAACGGGCCACCGCCAGGTACTCCTTTGGTAGGGGTTGTAGAAACCGAATCAGCCTGGTTACTCTCCCCACGGCCACTACCAGAGCGCCGGTAGCCATCGGATCAAGTGTTCCGGCGTGACCCACCTTGCGGATCCCCACGGCTTTACGTACCGCCGCCACCATGTCATGAGATGTGACGCCCGAAGGCTTATCGATCACCAAAAAGCCCTCAGGCAAGAGGGATTCTCTCCAAGACCGCCGCTGCCGCCTGCGATGCAGAACCATGGAAACGAACGCCGCTGGCATTGTGATGCCCGCCGCCTCCCAGAGCGGCGGCGATGGCGCCCACATCCACTGTTCCCCGGGAACGAAGACTCACTCGCACATGACCTACTTCCGCCTCTCTGATCAGCATCGCCACTCCCGCTTCGCGGGGCAGGCGCACCAGATCGATGAGCAACTCGGTGTCCTCACCGTTGAGCGATGCCGCCTCCAGGTCTTCGGCATGGAGAACCGACCAAACCACTCCCCGACGCCTGTCCAGCCGGGCTCGACTGAGCACCGCCCCCGCCACTGCCAACAGTCCAAACGGCTCCTCCTCGTAAACCGCCTGTCCAATCACCTCCGGGCGGGCACCCGCCTCCAACAGCCGGGCGGCGAGGCGATGAGTGTGGGGAGTGGTATTGGAATACTGAAAACGTCCGGTGTCGGTGACCAGTCCGGTGAGTAAACAGGTGGCCACTGTCTCATCCACCGGCCACCCCAACTCCAAGATCAGATCATAAACCAACTCCACGGTGGCCGAGGCCTGTGGATCAATCAAATTGAGAGTTCCAAAGCCAGGGTTGGAGACGTGGTGGTCGACCACCACCAGGTTCTCCACCTTCTTCGCGATCTTGACCAGTTCTCCCAGCCGGTCCACCGCCCCGCAATCGAACGCCACCAGCGTCTGAGGGGGGTCGGAAGGCTCAATAGGTGAAGAGAGCAGATCGATGGGTAGGAACCGGTAGCGGGCGGGGATGTTGTCGGGAGGAGGGATGGCCAACCGCACCGATCGGCCGGCCAGACGGGCGGAGGCGGCAAAGCCCAGCATGGATCCCAGCGCGTCCCCATCCGGCCGTTCATGGCAAACCGCCCCCAAGGTCTGGGATGAGGCTATCACCTCCGCTGCCTGTCGTGTCGACTCCCTCAGTTGCTGGGTTCTGCTCATGCCTCTCCTCTTCGCTCGGACTGCGACACGTGTCGCAGCAGGCGTTCAATCTTCAACCCACCGATTACTCCGTGATCGGGCTGAAAGTCCAATCGGGGCGTGTATTTGAGTCGGACCTGGGAAGCCAGGAGACCCTGCAACCGACCGGCCGCCGAACTCAGACCCTCCCCGGCCTCTTCCAGTCTGCTTATGTCGGCCATCGAATAGAACACCACCGCCCTGCGCAGATCAGGTGAAGTGTCAACGCCGGTGATCGTCACTCCGGACAAGCGGGGATCCGCAAGACCGTGCACCTCATCGGCCAACACCTCCCAGATGATCGAGTTGACCCGCCGCATGCGGGGAAATCGGCCGCTTTTCATCGCTCATTTGACCTCGGGTTCGGGATGGTCAAGGTAGGAAATCATAACCTCGATCACATCCACCTGGTGGTGGCGATCAAGAAAGTGCTCCACCCGCTGCATCATCTTTTCCAACTCCCGACGGTTGGTGGCAACCAGCGCCACCCCCAATGCCGCCCTGCGCCATAGATCATGATGCGCCACTTCCGCCACCGAATAGGAGGCCATCCTGCGCAAACCTTCCACCAAGGGCCGGAGAGTCGATCGTTTCTCCTTGAGGGACCCGGTGGCTGGAAGCGATAGTTCAAAACGCATCGCCGCCGCTTCCATCAAGTGCGCAGGACCTCCCTAACCGCGTATGCCTCGAATACGTCCCCTTCCTTCACATCGTTGAACTGCTCTAAGACAATTCCACACTCCATACCGAACGGGACTTCTTCCACATCCTGCTTGAATCGCCGCAAAGAGGCCACAGACCCGGTGTAGATCACCACGTCGTCGCGGTACAGGCGGATAGAGGCACCTTTCAAAACCCGTCCCTCGGTGACGAGACACCCCGCAGCCATGGCTCTTGGGACCCGGAAGAGCGCGCGCACCTCGGCTGTTCCCAGTTTGTCCTCGTGACGCTCGGGCGCCAGTTTGCCTACCAACATCTGTTCGACGTCGTCCAACAGTTCGTAGATAACCGAATATGAACGGATTTCGATCCCTCGCTGGTGTGCCTCGCGTGTCGCTTTGCTCTCCGAGCGTACGTTGAAACCAACGATCACCGCTCCTGTTACGTCACTCAGATTCACATCGGTGAGGTTGACCCCACCCACCGCGGAATGGACGATGTCGATCCTGCCCTTTTCCCGCTTTATCTTTCCAATCGCCTCGCGTAGAGTCTCCACTGAGCCGTGTTGATCGGCCTTGACAATTAGACGCAGTTCCCCGTCGTCGGATTGCATCTGCTCAAGGTGGTGGACAAACCTATCCCGGGCGGTGGGCATCTCCACACGTATTTTGTGCTCCCTCTCGCGATCGGCCTCGTCGGAGGCGATCTGCCGGGCCATGCGCTCAGTTTTGATCACCTCGAACCCCTCCCCCGCCACGGGAACGTCGTTCCAACCCATCACCAACACCGGCATCGAAGGGCCGGCGGATTTCACCTCTTCTCCTGAGTGATTGAACATGGCCCGCACCCGTCCCGACACTGCCCCGGCCACTAGAGCGTTTCCCCGCCGCAGGGTGCCGCGTTGGACGATGACCGTAGCCACCGGTCCCCTACCCGTGTCCAATCGCGAATCCACAACCACGCCGGAGGCAGGCGGCTTGGAAGAAGCCTTCAACTCCTTGATCTGCGCCATCAGGTCGATCGTCTCCAAGAGAACGTCCAGGCCGTCCCCGCGGGTAGCCGATATTTCCACACTGGGGATATCTCCACCCAGTTCCTCGGTGATGACATTCTGCTCGGTGAGCTTTGCCCGAACCGAAAGGGGATTGGCCCCGGGCCGGTCGATCTTGTTAATAGCCACCAACATGTCCACTCCTGCCGCCCGGGCATGGCTGATCGCTTCGACGGTCTGGGGCATGACCCCGTCGTCGGCCGCGATCACCAAAACCACCAGGTCGGTCAACTCCGCTCCCCGGGCCCGGAGAGTGGTGAAGGCTTCGTGTCCAGGAGTATCGATAAAGGTGATGGGGTTGCCGCCCACCGTGGCCTGATAGGCGCCGATGTGCTGGGTGATTCCCCCAGCCTCTCCCGACACGACGTCTGTGCGACGCAGGGCATCCAAGAGCGTCGTTTTTCCGTGATCGACATGACCCATGACCGTGACGATGGGTGGTCGCTCCAGCAGATCCTTCGGATTGTCTTCGGGAATGTCTCGGAGTCGCACCACTGGTTTGCGTTCCGGCTCGACATCGATCACCTCGACTGTCACTCCCAAATCTTCACCCACTTGCTTCATGAGTGCCCGGGGCATCTGGTGGGCAGCCCCCACCATCGTGCCCAGACCTATCAGTTTGGCCACCACCTGGGTAACCGGGACACCGATGGCTTCCGCAAAGTCGAGAACCAAGGCCGTACCGGGGACTTCCACCACTTTGTCTTCCTCAGGCGGTGGAGGTTCCGGTTCCTCTTCGATAACAGCTGCCGGCTTTTCCCTGGGCGGCAGCTTGGGCTTGGGCGGTTGCGGCGGCTTGGCAGGGGCGGGGTCGGGTTTCTTCTCCGCAGCTTCCTCCTTCTGCTCGCCGACCAGCGCAAAGCGCACCAACTCCGCTTCCTGAGCTGAGATAGTGGAAGAAGCGGCTCTCACATCCAAGCCGAGAGCCGCTGCCTGCTGCGTCACTTCCTGGGTGGTGAGGCCCAGATCACGGGCGATTTGATATATCCTGACCCTAGACATATTGCACCAAAGACGATCCCCGTTTAGGAGGTGCTTGGTCGGGTACCAGTGGTGTAGGGCGACGGTCGTGCGGCAAGCCCTGGACCAGTCCTAGGACGGGCGCCGGAGGCCATTCGGGATCCGGGCGGTCGTGCAGCCCTGTCCGCACCCGGAGAGAGAGGTGGTTCGTCGGACCGGATGTCGATCCGATATCCGGTCAGTCGGGCGGCCAGACGGGCGTTTTGTCCTTCTTTTCCGATGGCCAGAGACAGCTGGTGTTCAGAGACAATCACCTCCGCGCTCTTCTCCTCTTCGTTGATCCTCACCTCGCGAATACGGGCCGGCCCCAAGGCATCGGAGATGAAAGCCGCCACATCTTCCTGGTATTGGACTACATCAACCTTTTCGTTGCGCAGTTCCTTGACAACTTGCTGCACACGGGAACCCCGGGCACCCACACAGGCGCCGCGCGGATCGACATTGGGGTCGTGGGAAACAACTGCGATCTTGGTGCGATGTCCCGGTTCCCGGGCAATAGCCACGATCTCCACCACTCCCTCCACCAGTTCCGGCACTTCCAATTCCAACAGCCGACGCACCAAATCAGGATGCGAGCGGCTGAGAATGATCTGCGGCCCTTTGAGTTCGTTCTTGACCTCCAGTATCAGAGCTTTTGCCCGGTTACCCCTATCCAGTAGCTGATGAGGTATCCGCTCGGAAGCCGGCATCAGAGCTTCGGCATTGCCCAAATCAAAGATGATGTATCGGCCGTCGACCTGCTGCACGATCCCGGTAACCAGATCGCCTTCCCGGCCGGCATAGGCGTTAAAGATCTGCTCCCGTTTGGCGAGGCGCAGCCGTTGGGCGATCACCTGCTTAGCGGTCTGGGCGGCAATGCGTCCAAAGTCCTGTGACCCGTCCTCCCATTCTCTGATCACGGCCCCCTCCTCGTCGAGTATCTGGCCGAAAACCCGAATGTCTCCAGAATCGGGATCAATGGTGACCCGCGCCTCTTCGGCCTTGCCCGAGGTGCGTTTGTAGGCAGAGACCAATGCATTGGCCAACGCGTCCAGGATCGTTTCTACCGGTACCCCACGCTCTCTCTCCAGAAGCTCCAAGGCCTCCATCACCTGATAGTCGATCTTCACGAACTCACCTTGTTCTTTCCGGGTTTAGGGGCCTTCTGCCAGCGGTAAACGGTACGGGCAGAAAGAATCTGGCGGTAGGTATACCAGTGCAGATCCCCCTCCGTCAAAAGCTCGCATCCTTCATCATTCGCCGAGGACAACCGACCCCGAAGAGTCTTGGCGCCATCTTCACCTCGGATCTTCAGAATCACTTCACGGTCAACCGATTTCTCAAAATGCCGGGGAGTCCTTAGGCGGCGCTCCAATCCCGGGGAAGTCACTTCCAAACGGTAAGAACCCTGCAGTTCGTCATCGGCATCCAACAGCCTCCCCAGCCGTCGGGAGGTCTCCGCCAGGCGATCAAGCACAACCCCTCCATCCGCGTCAACCACCACCCTCAAAACTCTCGCCCCTCCGTGCCCCACCATCTGCAGATCGTCCAATTCCAAACCCTCGGCCTCCAGATATGCACTGATTAGACCCGACAACCTTTCGGTCATGGTCAGTTTGGACATTGTGTTGGTTTTGTTCATACGAACGCGTTTCTCTTTGTGGGCTTAGTCTAACCCTCCTCCCGGTTGGAAGACTTTTCCTATGTTGCTGGGGGAATCAGGCGTTGGTCTCTTGGAAGTCATCCATGAACGAGGCGAGCCTGGCAACGCTCTCCAACTCCAAACCGGCGTAGAGACTGGCCCGACAACCTCCCACCGACAGATGTCCCCTCAGACCAATCAAGCCAGCAGCGGTCGCTTCTTGGATGAACTGAGACTCTGCTTCGGCGGTGGGAAGCAGAAACACGACATTGGTGTGAGAACGATATCGGCGCTGCACCGGACTGATGTAGTAACCATCGCTTTGATCGATGACATCGTAGATCAACCGAGCTTTTTCCGCGGTGCGCTGCTCCAAACCGGCCACACCGCCCATGTCGCGCAGCAGTTTGAGCATCTTTCCCATCATGTAAATGGGAAAGACCGGAGGAGTGTTGCCCATCGAATCCTTGTCTGCGTACCAGCGGTAGTCAAGAAAGCGGGGCAGGTTGGAAGGGACATCCTCCAGCACCGAGCGGCGGATAAAGACCAGTCCCATGCCTGCTGGAGCGAGATTCTTCTGCACCCCTCCATACACAAGGTCACAAAGCTCCCACTTGATGGGGCGGCTCAAGAAATCCGAAGACATGTCACACACCAGGGGAACCCCGAGTTCGGGCATCCCCACCATCCTGATCCCACCGATGGTCTCATTGGAAGTCACGTGCAGGAATCGAGTGTCCGACTCAAGGGCGATTTCCGAGGAAGTCGGCATACGGCGGTACCCGTGAGGTTCTCCGTCCCAGGCGCAATAGGCGTCACCCCACCGCTGGGCGTCTGCCAGAGCGAGCCTTCCCCAGGAGCCGGACCTAATGTAGGCTCCGCGGGTCTGTGCATTCACCAGCAAGTTGAGCGGAATGAGGGCGAATTGCATGGTGGCCCCGCCCGCGATCACCATCACTTCGAAGTCATCCGGCGCGCCAGCAACCTCCCGGGCCAGCGACAACGCTTCGGCATGAACTCCCTCATACTCCGGTGTCCGGTGACTGACCTCCAACACTGACATGCCTAATCCCGCGAAGTCCAAGAATTCAGCTTGGGCCTCTTCGAGAATGGAGAGAGGAAGGGTGCAGGGACCAGCGCCGAAATTGTCTACTCGCATGGGTTCAATTCTCGCACGAACCGGGCAAATCGAGAAACCGGCCGTGCCCCGGCCTATTGTTCCTGTCATGTCTCGTCACAGCGAGCGGCAAGTTTTGAAAGTCGGTCCACTGCTAACCCATCGAGTGGTTGATCGACTGGTGGAAGAATCCCCCATGGAAATACGGCTGATGGGCGTTCCCATCGCAGTGGTTATGCGGACGCCTGGACAGGAAGAAGACCTGGTGCTGGGCTTTGCGATCACCGAAGGGATAGTCGCCGGACCCGGGGAGGTGGCCTCGGTTCGCCCTATCGGCACGGGGGATCGCTACGAACTGAAATTGGCCGAAGGAGTCCGGATCGATCCCGAGCAGTTCCGCCGCAATACCTACACCTCTTCGTCCTGTGGAGTGTGCGGCAAAGCTTCCATCGACGCAGTGCTGATCACCTCCGGTCCCCTTCCGGCGGGCCCCGAACTCACCAGGGAGACCATTACCGCCCTTCCGGAACTTCTTCGCAAGGGTCAGACATCATTCAACGCCACGGGAGGTTCTCACGCCGCGGGCCTGTTCAACTCCGCAGGAGAACTCCTGGTCATCGCCGAAGATGTGGGGAGGCACAACGCAGTGGACAAGGTGGTAGGAGCGATGGCCAAAAGGAGATGGCCGTTGGGAGAGTTGATCCTGATGGTGTCAGGAAGAATCTCCTTCGAGATAACTCAAAAGGCGGCCGTGGCCGGGATTCCGGTGGTGGCTGGCATCTCTGCCGCCTCTACCATGGCCGCGGACTTGGCTGAGGAGGTGGGAATCACCCTGGCCGGTTTCGTCCGGGCCGAGAAAATGGTGGTGTACGCCGGAGCAGCGCGGCTCCGCTGAGATTCCCTACTGCAATGACCCCAAATCTTCTCTCACCAAAGCACTGACCCCTTCCGTCACCTCCCCCAGTGAGACTTTCGCGGTGGATGACCCTCGGCGGGTAGTCATCTCAACCAGGCCCGAAGACAGGCCCCGCGGACCAACAGTGATCCGATAGGGAATGCCGATGAGCTCGGCGTCAGCGAACTTGACCCCTGGCCGCACCTGGCGATCATCCAACAGCACCTCGAAACCCTGTTGGGTCAACTCGGTGTAGAGCGCCTCTCCCGCCGCCATGGTCTCGGGGTCGTCGGCTCGCAATACCGTGATAACCACCTGATAGGGCGCCACCGACACCGGCCAGACAATCCCCCGGTCGTCGTGGGAAAACTCCACCACCGACGCCAAAGTCCGCTCCACCCCGATTCCATAGGAACCCATCACAATGGGATTGATATCTCCCTGCTGATCTTGAACCATGGCCCCCATCGCCCGCGCATATCGATCCCCCAGTTTGAAGATGTGCCCCACCTCGATTCCTCGCCACACGTTCAAGACGCCGCCGCATTCCGAGCACCCTTCCCCAGCCGTTATCCCTCGTAGGTTGGCCCATTGTCCCACCGCGATATCCCTCTCCACATCCACCGAGGTCAGGTGCCAGTCGTCTCGGTTGGCGCCAGTCACCAGATTGCGACGGCCGGCCAGGGTTTGATCGGCGATGATGGGTAGATGCGTCACCCCAACAGCTCCCAGGCTGCCCGGATCGGCGCCGAGAGCGGCTCGGATCTCGGGCTGAGCCGCGGGACGCAGATTCGCCACTCCGAGGGTATCCACCAGTTTCTGCTCCAAGAGTTCGTGATCTCCCCGTAAGAGCACCAAGGTGAGCTGTCCATCCACCATGTAGACCAGAGTCTTGATCTGCCGGTTCGGGCTGGCTCGGTCCGGGTGGGCCTCGGCCAGGGAGCGGATGGTACGAATCCCGGGCGTGGACAAGAGCTCGGTCTCCCCCTGGGAAGGACCGTCGTCGACGGGCGGAATGGCCGATACGGCCCGCTCCAGGTTTGCCCGGTGGTCACAGCCGTCGCAGGTGACGATCCAATCTTCTCCGGCCGGGCTGGCCACCATGAACTCCACCGACTCCGATCCGCCCATCGCCCCCGAGGAGGCCACCACATCCAACGCTTGCAAACCGCACCGGCGGAAAATGGCCACATAGGCCTGATGGTGAAGACTGAAGGCGATGTCCAAACCTGCTTGATCCACATCCAGCGAGTAAGAGTCCTTCATGGTGAATTCCCGCACTCGCAGCACCCCGGCTTTGGGACGCGGCTCGTCCCGGAATTTGGTCTGGATCTGATACCAGATCTGTGGCAGATCCCGATAGGAGAACACCTCACCTGCCAGGAGGGCAATCACCTCTTCATGGGTCATGCCCAGGCAGTGCTCCATACCTTTTCGGTCCTGCAACCGGAACATCTCCTCTCCCATCACCTCCCAGCGGCCGGATCTTCGCCAAACGTCTGCGGGGTGCAGAGCGGGAAGGTGAACCTGCTGGCCCCCGATGGCGTCCATCTCCTCGCGTATGATGCGTTCCACCTTGGCGCGCACCCTTTGCCCCAAGGGCAGCATGGAGTAATGGCCGGCAGCCAGTTGCCGTATGAAGCCTCCTCGCAGCAGCAGGCGGTGACTGACCGCCTCGGCGTGGGCAGGATCCTCCCGCAAGGTGGGTATGAACAGCTTGGACCACCGCATCAACGCAAAGATACCGTCTCAACAACTCGACTGCGTCCTCCTGTTCCGACTCGGTGTCCAATTGAGGTGGTTGGACTGATTACCCTTGCTCTGGGTAGCTATGAACAAAACAATGGATATCGGGCTTATCGGCTTGGCCGTGATGGGGCAAAACCTGGTTCTGAACCTGGTCGACAATGGCTACCGGGTGGCGGTTCACAACCGCACCGTTTCCACAACCCACAGTTTCCTGGCCGAATCCGCCGCGGGACTGCCGGTTCAGGGCGCCGACACATTACCGGAACTGGTGGACATGCTGGATCGACCTCGCAAGATCCTGCTGCTGGTTAAAGCCGGAGCGCCAGTGGATTCTTTCATAGAGCGTCTGTTGCCTCTTTTGTCACCAGGAGACATGATCGCCGATCTCGGTAACTCCTTTTTCCAAGACACGGCCCGCCGGGGAGCCGAAACCCAGCCCTTTGGTGTTCACTACTTGGGAGTGGGTGTCTCGGGTGGGGAGGAGGGCGCCCGTCATGGTCCCTCCATCATGGTGGGCGGCGATGCCTCAGCCTGGCGACTGCTCCAAGATCCCCTCACCGCCATCTCCGCCAAGCTGGACGACGGAACTCCCTGCTGCGATCTGCTGGGTCCCGACGGGGCAGGGCACTTTGTGAAGATGGTCCACAACGGCATCGAATACGGAGACATGCAACTTTTGGCGGAGGCCTATCAATTGCTGGGAGCCACCGGCATGACCCACCAGGAGATGAGCGAGTTATTTGACGTTTGGCGCAGTGGCCCACTCGATTCCTACTTGGTTGACATCACGACCGAAATACTGGCTCGCCGGGACGAAGACGGCGAGCCTCTCTTGACCAAGATTCTGGACATGGCCTCACAAAAAGGCACCGGCCGGGACACGGTCAAGGTGGCGCTCGACCTCGGCCAGCCCATGACCCTGGTGGCCGAAGCGGTGATGGCCCGAGGGGTATCCATGCTCAAAGAGGATCGAGTCGCCTCCTCCCCGCTGCTGTCGGGCCCGGGAGTCGGTTCCGGGACACCCATTCTCAGTGGAGACCGGGCGCGGCTGGCCGGCTGGATTCACGACGCCCTATACGCCTCCAAGATCGTCTCGTATGCGCAGGGGTTCATGGTGTTGAATGCCGCCTCCCAAGAATTCGGCTGGGATCTCGACCTGGCGCGTATCGCCGAAGTGTGGAGGAACGGCTGCATCATCCGCGCCCGGCTTCTGGAAGAGGTGATCTCCGCTTTCCGCTCGGATCCGCGGCCGGACAACCTCTTGGTCCATGAGCATTTCACCCGGGCGATAGCCACGGCTTCTGAAGGGTGGCGGCTGGTGGTGGCCAAAGCGGCCCTGGCAGGCATTCCTGCGCCGGGTTATTCCAGCGCGTTGGCTTTCTACGACGGCTTTCGCTCGGCAATACTTCCAGCCAACCTGGTTGCCGCACAACGGGACTATTTCGGGGCACACACCTATCAGAGAATCGATCGGCCTGCCGAGGAGCATTTCCACACCGATTGGTCCTCTCCCAACCCCGATCCGGCTTGACAATGAGCAAGGTCGATCCCCACCGACTCCCCCGCTCGGTGGTCCCGCACCGCTATGACTTGCGGATCGAACCCGACTTTGAGCAGTGCACCTTCGGAGGTCGGGTGGAGATTGAAGTGGAGATCACCGAGCCGGTGGATCAGATCGTTCTCAACGCGGTAGATCTCGAGATATCCCAACCCACTCTGATGACGAGCGCCGGAAGCCGACTGGAGACAGAGATCGACTATCAAACCGATCTCCAGCGGGCCGTCGTCACCTTAAATGACACTGCCCCGGCCGGCCGCGGGCTACTGGTGATGGAATTCACCGGTGTTCTAAACGATCAACTGCACGGATTCTACCGCTCCACTTTCACCGACGTCGATGGCAAGCAGCAGGTGATCGCCACCACCCAGTTTGAGGCGACCGATGCCCGGCGGGCTTTTCCGTGTTGGGATGAGCCTGATTTCAAAGCGGTGTTCGGGATAACGCTGGTGGTTCCAGCCCACCTCGCGGTCTTCTCCAATGGCGGAAACCTCCACCGCACCGAATTGGAGGCCGGGAAGGCAGAGATTGTCTTCGCCGACACAATCTCCATGTCAACCTATCTGGTGGCATTTGTGATCGGGGATTTTGAGGCCACCCCGCCGGTGGATGTGGACGGAGTAGCAGTCCGTGTGGTGGCTCCCCGGGGCAAACTGTACTTGGCCGACTATGCACTGGAATGTGCGGTCTTTTGTCTCAGGTATTTTCGCTGCTACTACGGCATCCCCTACCCTGGCGACAAAATTGATCACCTGGCCATCCCCGACTTCGCGTTTGGGGCCATGGAAAACCTGGGGTGTATCACCTATCGGGAGACAGCCCTTCTCACCGACCCCGCTACCGCCACCACCGGAGAACTGACCCGCATCCTTGATGTGATCGCACACGAGTTGGCTCACATGTGGTTTGGTGATCTGGTCACTATGAAATGGTGGAACGGCATTTGGCTAAACGAGGCATTCGCTTCCTTCATGGAGATGAAGGCCGCCGACGCCATGCGGCCCGAATGGAAGCGATGGCTGTCTTTCGCTGGTTGGGAACGGCCTTGGGCCTATGGGGTGGACTCGCTGGCCAGCACCAGACCGGTGGAGTTCGAGGTGAACTCACCTTCTGAGGCCAACGAAATGTTCGATGCCCTCACCTACGGGAAGGGCTCGGCGGTCTTGCGGATGATCGAGCAGTACCTGGGCGAGGAGACATTTCGGGAGGGGGTCGGAAACTATCTGAGGGAACATGCCTACAGCAACACCGACACCGCCGATCTGTGGGAAAGCCTCAACCACGCCTCGGGAGAGCCGGTGGGTGAGATCATGGACACCTGGATCTTGCAGAGGGGATATCCCCTGCTGGAGTTGACGGAAAGTGGGGGTGACATCAAAGTAGCCCAGCGGCGCCACCTGAAAATCCCCTCCGACGACCAGACCCTTTGGCAAGTCCCGGCTCAACTGCGTGGCCGTACCTCCGACGGTGCCTTCCATCTGAAGAAGGTGTTCGGCCAACGCAGTTCCACCGTGCCCACCGCAGGCTCGGCTCAGTGGATCACTGCCAACGCCGGAGGGCACGGCTTCTATCGGGTGGCCTATTCAGCGCCACTTCAGGAAGGGCTGCTGACCGACCTGGAATCCCTGGACGATCTGGAGCGGTTTTGCCTGATCGACGACGCATGGGCGCTGGTGGAAAGCGGGAACATCTGCGCTTCGTCCTACCTTCGGATGGCCACCGCCTACCGGGACGAGACCGAGTTCGTAATCTGGTCGACGGTGTTGGGCGGGCTGGGAACCATGCGTCACCATCTGGTGACAGAGGAGAACGAGGCCCGATTTTCGGACTTGGTAATGGAACTGATCGAGCCCACTCTTGTCCGCCTGGGATGGGATCCTCATCCCGACGACACTGATCTAACCCGCCAGCTTCGCGGACTAGTTTTGGGCTCCGCCGGCCGTTTGGTTGGCGACACCGACTACATAGCCCGTTCCCGGCAGCAATTCGAGATGTGGCTTTCCGACCGTCGGCAGGTCGATCCAGAAGTTGCTGAAACGTGCCTTTTCACAATGGCCGCCCACGGCGACGATCACACTTACGGGCGGCTCTTCGCTCTCTACGAGAACGCCGATTCGCCTCAGGAGAAGCTCAGGTTCCTGCGCTCGATCAGCTTCGTGGAGACCGAATCCAGCGTGGACGCCACTTTGCAGGCCGTTATGGAAAAGGCTATCCGAGCCCAGGACGCCGCCTGGGTGGTGGGTGGACTGTTCCGCCGCAAGCGTACCGGACCCTACGCATGGCAAAAAGCACAGGCGCTTTGGCCTGACCTCATCTCAACGATGCCGCCCATGACAGTCAGCCGTCTGGTGGACACCGTTCATTTGCTGTCCCAGACGAAGATTGCCGAACAGGTCACCACTTTCCTGTCGCAGACTGAATTGCCCGATGCCGAGAAGGCCACCGCCCAAGCTCTTGAACGGCTCCAAGCCTATGTGCTGCTTAGAGAGCGTCAGGCGGCTGAGCTTAATCACTACCTACGACAGCCGTGATGTCAAGCTGCCCTTGAGCCATGGCAGCCAGCCACATTTCGGCGCTTACACCCGAAGATTTACCCAATCCGACAATCACGGTAGAGGCAAGCGATTATCAGCATGGCTGATGGATGTGAGTACGACACATGATTGCCCACACAACGCCGTCAAATGGCATGTGATCCGGGATCCTTGGAGATATCACCCACAAAACAAGTTGGCCGCCTGAGCTCACACCCCAAGAGGCGGCCAACCCATATTGTCATTGTTTGTTCGGCTGGTTAGCGGAACGAGATCACTAGGATCAACGAATCTCGGCGCTGGCCCCGGTGCCTTCCAATTGCTTCTTGGCGGCATCGGCGGCTGTAGCATCAACGCCCTCCAATACGGCCTTGGGGAAGGCGTCCACCAGGGCCTTGGATTCCCGGAGTCCGAGATCGGTCAACGCACGGACTTCTTTGATCACCGCGATCTTGGCTGGGCCAATGGCGGTTAGTATCACATCGAATTCGGTTTGCTGGACCTCTTCTTCGGCTTCGAGCCCTGCCGTCGGGGCAGCCGCCATAGCCATGGGTGCAGCGGCGGTCACATCAAAGTGGCCTTCGAATGCGTCCAGAAACTCCTTCAACTCCAACACGGTCATCTGTTCGAAGACACTCAACAACTCTTCAGTGCTCATCTTGGCCATTTTGCTTTCCTTTCTTTCGTTTGAATCTCAGGCTGACTCTGCCGCCTGCTTGCGCTCCAAAAGCTGGGAAAACGCCCCAACTGCAGAGCGGTTAAAAGAGGCGAACAGGCCAGCAGCCTTGTGAATGGGCGCCGACAGACCCCCCGCCATCCTCCCCATGAGTTGGGAACGTGATCCGAGTTTGGCGAACTCGCCCACCTGGCTGTTCCCTACAAATTTTCCATCCATTATTCCCCCCTTCAACACCAGCTTGCGGTGCTGGCGACCCTGCTCTCTCACCGCTTTGGCGGCAGCCAGCGGGTCACCTTCCGCGAACACCAAGGCCGTGGGTCCCGTCAGATGTTCGGAGAGGTCCTCGTAGCCCAGATCGGCCGCGGCCCGAAGGGCCAGTGACATCTTGACCACCCGCATCCTGGCGTCCTCCTCTCTGAGCGACCTTCTTACCTGTTGCAGTTCTTGGACGGTCAGGCCTCGGAATTCGGCCAGGTAGATGGCTTCCACAGCTGCTATCCGTTCCCGTACGGCGGTAACCTGCTCCACCTTTTTGGCTCTGCTCATCGGCATATTCGGTCCTCCAATAAAAAACCCGGCATCCTCAACCGAGATACCAGGGGCGTGATGCCGACCTGCGCTGGCGGAACTTTTTCCTTCTAGCCTTTCGGCAGCCAGCGGTCTCGGGCCAAAGTGCAGAGATTGGCGTTGTATTTCTAGATTTTAGAGAAATCGCCTTCTCATAACAAAACGGGTTGAGTCGGCCAAAAGCCGCCAGTACATTCCTGCCTGGATTAAATAATCAACTCATCCAAACGGTTTACGTCTATCTTGACCCCCGGGCCCATAGTGGAGGCGATCGTCAACGAACGCATGTACCGCCCTTTGGCGGCGGCCGGTCGAGCCCTGTTCAACTCATTGGTAAGAGCGGCGAGGTTTTCGGCCAACTTATCGGTGCTGAAGCTCACTTTGCCAATCACGGAATGGATATTGCCATAGCGATCGGTCCGATATTCGATCCGTCCGCCTTTGAAGGCCGAGACGGTGGTAGCCAGGTCATTGCTCACCGTGCCCGACTTGGGATTGGGCATCAGCCCCCGCGGTCCAAGGATCCTCCCCAGTTTCCCCACCCGCGGCATCATGGCGGGCACCGCGATCGCCACATCGAAGTTGAGCGCCCCGCCTCCAGCGATCTCAGCGACGAGATCGTCTGCGCCCACCCGATCAGCGCCTGCCTGTAACGCCTCCTCATGTCGGTCTTCTGGAGCGAACACCGCCACCCGCACTGTCTTCCCGGTGCCGTTGGGATACGACACGTTCCCGCGCAACATCTGGTCGGCTTTGCGCGGATCGATACCTAGCCGCAAAGCGGCTTCTATCGTCTCGTCGAAGCGGGCCGAAGCCATGAACTTGACCAGATCCAGAGCCTCGGTTGGTGAATATGCCGCTGCTTGGTCATACCGACGCAACGAATCCTGGTAGCGCTTGCCATTGTTTGCCATTCTTAACCTCCGTGGTCCAGGCGGCCCCTATGGAAAAGGGCCTCCCACTGGCGTTGTACTTGTCGGTTTCCTACCCGACGACCTCAATACCCATCGACCGGGCGGTACCAGCCACTGTCCGCATCGCGCCTTCCATGTCGTTGACGTTGAGGTCCGGCATCTTGATTTTTGCGATCTCTCTCACCTGTTCGGAGGTGACTGAACCCACTTTCGTGATGTGAGGTTCGCCCGACCCCTTCTCCACTCGGGCAGCTTGGCGAAGCAAAGAAGCCGCCGGCGGAGTCTTGGTGATAAAGGTGAAGGTGCGATCCTTGTAGACCGTGATCTCCACCGGGATAATCGACCCTTTCTTATCCTCGGTGGCCGAGTTGTAGGCCCGAACGAAGTCCATGAGGTTCACCCCATGTGGCCCCAGGGAGGTCCCTACCGGCGCGGCAGGAGAAGCTTCCCCTGCGGAGAGTTGCATTTTCACCCGTGCTGTTATTTCTTTGGTAGCCATCTTGCTGGACTCCTATTTGAAGAGCGTCTTAATTCTTCTGAATGTCGGCAAAGCCCAGTTCCACCGGGGTGTCCCGGCCGAAAATCTCCACCAACACCACCACCTTGGACTGATCGAGATTGATGTCTTCGATGATCCCGCTGAAGTCGTTGAATGGACCCGACACGACCCGAACAGTCTCCCCCACTTCCCAGGCTGGTTTGAAAAGAGGCTTGGACTTGGCCCTCGTCTCCCGAAAACCCAGCATGCGTTCCACCTCGCGACGGGAAAGCGGTGGGGGGCGGTTTTGTTTGCCCATGTTGGAGGCGACGAACCCGGTAACTCCCGGTGTGTCACGCACCGCTGTCCACGAATCATCGTCCAGATTCATCCGCACCAGCAGATACCCGGGGAACACCTTCTTGGGAACTGTCACCTTCTTGCGGTTGCGGATCTCCACGACATCCTCACGGGGTATATGCACATCGAAGATGCGGTCGGAGAAATGCATGTACTCCACTCGCTTCTCCAGATTCGCCTTCACCTTCTCCTCATGACCGGAATAGGCATGGATCACATACCAGTCCCCCGGCAAGTCATAGGGACTGACCTGAGGCTCCTCTTCGTCTGAATCCACCAGCGGGGCGGACATCGTAAGATCAGCCACTTTGAATACCTCCCAGTAAATACAGCACCATCTGCTTGAGAGCGACGTCTAGCCCGAAAATTACCAGGGTCAGCACCACGCAGGTGACCAGTGTCACCGCGGTGAAGTTGAGCAGTTGTCGACGAGTCGGCCAGGAAACCCTGGAAAGTTCGGTGCGTACCTCCCGAAGAAAAATGCCAGTCCGGACATGGATGGGCGGACGCTCTACCCCGGGCCTTGTCTTGCCACGGGTCGCCGTGGCGCGATCAACCCGCCGTTGCCGATTATCTTTGCCTTGCTTCTTCTGCCGTCGTTCCTCGCGTTCCACGAGTCGACGCATCTGTCGGTTCATGCTTTCGTCGCTTCAGGTATTGGGTGAATGATCTGGACTGCCAAGCAGGGGCGGCGGGACTCGAACCCGCAACCTCCGGTTTTGGAGACCGGCGCTCTGCCAAATTGGAGCTACACCCCTCAAAGGGGTTTTCAGCCTCGCCCAGAGTATACCTCCCTTCGGTTGTGAAGTAAACCCAACATCCGAGATGGGTCACTTATCCCCGCTTCTACACCCCGCCCCTCACCCAGCGGCTCATTGTCCAAGCCAACACCGACGCCACTCCCACCACTACCGCGGCGACAGCCACCTTATCCGCCCCTATCCCAGAACCGCTTTCATGGTTGGACATGGGCTGCTCCAAACCGCTTATCACCGCCGGCATCAAGCCCGCCGGGGCGATCATCGGATTGCCTCCCATAGCAGCCAGCTCACGGTGGATCCGGAGTTCGATAGCGGTTTCTGCTTGACAGCGCAGACACTGTTCCGCATGACGTGATACCAATTTGCCCTGATCCTTTTGATCAACCGCTACCAGTCGCACCCACGGCCGAGAAACCCTACAGACCGTGGATTGCATCAAATTCATGGAGAGTTCTCCAAGATGGCCCGCAGCCGCATGCGGGCGCGGTGCAGACGAACCTTGGAGGCCGAAACCGAGATGCCTAACGCCTCCGCTATCTGAGCGTGGCTCCAGTCGTATACGTCCCGCAGTACCACAACCACCCGCGCTCGCTCTGGAAGCCTCAATAAGGCTCGGCGCAGCCTTCCACGCAGATTGGCGGACTCGAAAGCCAATTCAGGGTGCTCAAAAACGGAAGGTGGAGCGGCTATGTTCTCCACTATTTCTAAAGAAACGTGTTGGGTTCGCCGACGGCGGCTCAACTGTGTCCATGCCACATTTACAGTGATCCGATAGAGCCAAGACGAGAATTGGGCGTCTCCCCGGAACCCGCCGATTCCCCGCCAAGCTCGAAGAAGGGCCTCCTGGGATATGTCTGCCGCCAATTCTCTATCTCCCACTAAACGCACTGCCAATGTGAACACTTGATGCTGGTGTTTGGCTGCCAAAACCGAGAAGGCTTCCTGCTCCCCGGCTCTGGCCCGGGCCAGCAACTCGCGTTCGTCGTCCCTTTTGACCGGATCCGCGTTCATGTGGTTACAGGGTACCCCAAGCCTGCAACATGGCAACCGCTGGGGTGTTCAAGCCGATGGGGTCTCCATCGTGGCGGCTATCAGTACCTCTCCCCCTGACTCGAGACGCATTGTGAAACGGTCTGTGCTGCTCCGCATTCCTAGCACCTGGGCAGATATCCCGGGGCGCAGTGGTTTGCGATAACGAAATCGCGCTTTGCGAAGCGGGGCCGAGCCGGCGACTAATCGGGTGATGCCCTGACACATCCAGGCTGAACAGGCCAGACCATGCACCACCACCCCCGGCAGGCCCGCCCTCAGTGCCGATTGGTGATCCCAATGGATGGGATTCCAATCCCTGGTGACGGCTGCATAGCGAATCAGGTCGGCGCGGCTCGCCGATTTGGCAAGAGGCGGACAATCCTCGCCTATCGTCGGCAGGGCGCCGGGCAATGCTGGTTGGTTCTCGGCCCGATGGTGGGCAGCAGGCTCCGGCTCCGGAGCTTGACTCCGTGCGGGGGGCTGGCCACCCGCGATCAGAAACGACGAGTTCCCTTCCACCAAGACTGCCCCTTCGGATTCAGCAACGGTGAGAGCAAAATCAACGAACCACACGCCACGACGATGCCGCACCCGTTTCACTTCTCCCCGGACCGCCCAAGTGTCCTCCAGCCGGAGCGGCGCTTTCCAATAGAAAGTTTGCTCGCCGTGGACCGCCGCCCCACCTTCGGCCATGACCGCCGGGTGGGCAAGCAGTTCGGGCGCTACCGCAAAGAGCGCGGCGCTGGCCAGACCGGGAGGCGCGAACCGCCCCCAACGCTGCGGATCGTCACCCGTTATCTCCACATAGGACGTCACCCGCTCCCGAGTAATCCTCAAGGGCTTCGGTCCGATGACCATTCCCTCCAGATCGGCAACGGTCATTTGGTTACCCGCTCCCCGCCGCGGTTTGCCTTGGGTCTATCGGGTTTCGCGGTGAGAGGTATGGACACGGCACCACCGGCAGTACTTGCGGAGTACCAATCTCCCTCTCACCAGGTTGCGCCGTTGCTCCTTGTCGGTGGGGTTGGCCCTACCGCGAGTGGTTACGTAATTGCGTCTCTTGCACTCGGCGCAGGCGAGCCTGACAGGGGGTCTCTTGTCACTTGGCATCGGGGTCTTTTCTTTCTTGTGTCTTGGTTATTGGGCTTTTGCGTTAAACGAGTCTTGTGTTTGGTTTGGGGGTTATTTGGTGATTTTGGTGACCCGACCCGCCCCCACAGTCCGACCACCCTCACGAATCGCGAAATCCAACCCCACCGTCATCGCAATCGGAGCAATCAACTCCACCGACAACTCCACATTATCACCCGGCATCACCATCTGCACACCACCCGGCAACACCACCGAACCCGTCACATCAGTCGTACGAAAATAAAACTGAGGACGATAACCCGAAAAAAACGGATTATGCCGCCCCCCCTCCTCCTTAGTCAACACATACACCTGCGCCTCAAACCCCACATGCGGCAAAATCGAACCCGGAGCAGCCAACACCTGACCACGCTCCACCTCACTCTTACCCACCCCCCGCAACAACACACCCACATTATCACCAGCCCGACCCTCATCCAACAACTTCCTAAACATCTCAACACCAGTCGCCACCGAACCACGCGTCTCACGCAACCCCACCACCTCAACAGCCGAACCAACCTTCAACACCCCCTGCTCCACACGACCAGTCACCACCGTCCCCCGACCAGTAATCGAAAACACATCCTCAATCGGCATCAAAAACGGACGCTCCATATCCCGAACCGGAATATCCACATACTCATCCACCACACCCATCAACTCCATCACACCATCACCAGCCACAACATCACCCTCCAACGCCCGCAAAGCAGAACCCCTCACCACCGGAACATCATCACCCGGAAACTCATACTCCGTCAACAAATCCCGAACCTCCAACTCCACCAAATCCAACAACTCCTCATCATCCACCAAATCACACTTATTCAAAAACACCACAATCCGCGGCACACCCACCTGCCGCGCCAACAACACATGCTCACGCGTCTGCGGCATCGGACCATCCACAGCCGAAACCACCAACACCGCCCCATCCACCTGAGCCGCCCCCGTAATCATATTCTTAATATAATCCGCATGCCCCGGCATATCCACATGCGCATAATGACGCAACACAGTCTCATACTCAACATGCGCAATCTGAATCGTAATACCACGCTCACGCTCCTCAGGAGCACGATCAATATCATCAAACCCAGTAAACACATTCCTCCCACCAACCCGCTCAGACAACACCCGCGTAATCGCAGCCGTCAACGTCGTCTTCCCATGATCAATATGACCCATAGTCCCCACATTCAAATGCGGCTTCACCCGCTCAAACCTCACCTTACCCACAACCAAACACCCCCTTTTCTGTATTCAATAGATTGCCTTATTTCCATGTAGCGGCGGGCAGACTTGAACTGCCGACCTCTCGATTATGAGTCGAGCGCTCTTACCAGCTGAGCTACGCCGCCTCGGTCCGTCTTCGACATCAGCCGGACGGAGAGCCCCCTTCCGGATTCGAACCGGAGACCTCCTCCTTACCATGGAGGCGCTCTGGCCGTCTGAGCTAAGGGGGCTTTTCGTCTTTTTTCGAGGAGAGCCGGTGCCGGGAGAAGGATTTGAACCTCCGAAGGCATCGCCGGCAGATTTACAGTCTGCTCCCTTTGGCCGCTTGGGTATCCCGGCCTCTTTAACCGCTTTCCCGAATGGGATAGCTTAGCGCGGTTTGCTCCAGAATCGCATTCCTATTCCCCGAGGAGGCACCCCGAAAAGATCAAGTATGGATCCGTTGAACCTTTTCCTTAGCTCAGGAAAACGGGTCGGCCATCTCCTCGAGCAGCCGAATGCGGTTTTCGATGGGCGGATGGGTGGACAAGAGTTTCATAATGCCCCCTCCTCCCCGCCGGAAGTTGCTCTTTATGGGATTCTCGATGTAGAGCTGGCTGACCGCGTCGTTAACCCGCATGGGAATGCGTTCGGTGGCAATCCCGATCTTGCCCAGCGCGGAGGCCAGCAGCAACGGCTGGCCCGTAATACCCGCCCCGGAACGATCAGCTTGGTACTCACGGGAGCGGGAGATGGCCATTCTGATCAGGATGGCTGCGATGGGAGCAACAATCATGGCCACGATGGCAACTATCGCACCCAACTGATTGTTCCGATTACGGCCTCCACCGCCGAACCAAAACGCCATCCGGGCCAGAATGGTGAGAGCGGCCGCCAGCATCGCCGCCACCGAGGAGATGAGGATGTCCCGGTTGCGGATGTGGGAGATCTCGTGAGCCAACACCGCTTCCAATTCGCCGGTGCTCATTATCTGCAGAAGTCCGGTGGTTACCGCCACCACTCCCCGTCGGGGGTTGCGCCCGGTGGCGAACGCATTGGGCTGGGGAGAGTCCATCAAGTAGATGCGGGGCATGGGCATGTTGACACTGTCAACCAGCATGCGCACTATGGCATAGACCTCGGGAAGTTCCTCTTCGGAAACAGGTTTGGCGCGACTCATCATCAATGCGAATTTGTCGGAGAAAAAGTAGGCGCCGAGGTTGAACACAGCCGCAATTACCAGCCCGAACAAGAAGCCTCCATTGGGAACCAGAGAGATGCTCACCCACCACAGAAGAGTGGTCAGCAACGCCAAAAGCATCACGGTTTTTGCGTTGTTCATGTCAGCGAGAAGTTTATACGCTCCGGCGCGCTATCAGGACTCGGAAGTCTCCCAACCCTCGGGGATGCAACAGCGCCTCGGCGCCCATCCGAAGCGAGCGTTTTTCCAGCCGACGTAACTCATCTCCCGCCTGAGCATACCCGACTTCCTGTCGGCGGAGTTCTTCCACTCGCTCTCTGAGGCCGAGGTCCGCTAGGAAGTCGTCTTGACGGTGCAGTGAAACGGTCGCTCCCGCTTCCCGAGCAGCCGCCATCATCGCACTGAAGTTCAGATCGGCGGTGATATCGGTCTGGCCGGGTTCGACCAGCGGATGAGGGCCAAGGTGATGGTCCCGATAGGTGCGAAGCGTCCCCTCAGAGCGGCGTCCCTCCAACCCTTCAGCCGTGTCTCCATAGTCAAACACCACCAGCGCACCGGCCTCCAGACGTTCCAAGACATCGCTCACCCATTGACAAGCACGGATCTGAACTTCAACTATTCCCCCTTCCGGCGTGGGCCCGGCAAATCTCTGCAACCAGTCCCCCACCTCAGGACGAACCGGCACCTCCACCCATTCCAGTTCGCCATTTTTCTCCCCCACCCACAATTCTCTCCAAACCCCGGCCGTTCGGCGAGCAAGAGCCATGGGAAGATTGTCCAGGAGTTCATTGGCGAAGATGATCCCCCGGATCTTCGCAGGCAACCCACCAAGGTCCGACACGACCCGATCAGCACCCACCACCTCGGCCAGAGCACTTCGGGCAGGCGGAGACACCTCCACCGCCCAAGGCTCCACACCCTGTCCCAGTATCGAAAGCAAGGGGCGAAGAAACGATCCCGATCCCCCTCCAACATCCACCACCACCGGATGGGACAAGACATTCCTGGCTGCTTCCCTGCGAACGAATTCGGCAAGTGTCTCCCCGAACAGCGAACTCACCTCGGGGCTGGTCAGGAAATCACCACTCTCAACCGAGCGGAGTTTCTCTCCCTGATAATATCCCCGTTCCGGATGATAAAGGGCCGACTCCATGAAAACCTCAAAGGGAATAGGGCTTTGCCCATTGATAGAAACTTTATTAAGGAAGCAGTTTGATGGTGATTGCATTATCAAGCTACTGAAACAAATGTTCCTTCCCGCAGTACTCTATCGGACCTCCACCCTCGAAGATGAGATCAACTACTGCCCCGACATCATCAAAGATGAACGTAGATGAACGTATAGGTGTTTCTATCACTGTTTGCATCCGTTTCGGTAACCTTGATTTCCATTCTCTGGTTACCGGCCGTGAGGCGCTGTAGCCATCACTGAAAGTAATTCTATTACGGCGTTGACTCACCCGGGATTCGTTCCATGCTACCTTCAGATACCTAAAGGGGAAGGGACCCCCGCCAGAGCGGGGGTCCCTTCCTACTTCTAGGCGATTTCGTACGATGGACTAGAAGTCCATGCCGCCGTGGCCGCCGTGGTCGCCACCAGGCATGGCCGGCTTGTCTTCCTTCTGCTCGGCAATAAGAGCCTCGGTGGTCAACAGCAGTGCCGCGATGGATGCGGCGTTCTGCAGGGTCGAACGGGTGACCTTGGCCGGATCGATGATCCCCGACACCATCAGGTCCTCGTACTCACCGGTTGCGGCGTTGAAGCCAACGGTGGTGTCGGCGTTGCGCACGCTCTCCACCACTACGCCACCTTCATATCCGGCGTTGAAAGCGATCTGGCGCAGAGGCTCCTCGATCGCCCGACGCACCAGCGCCCGGCCGGTCCGCTCGTCGGCGGTGCCGTCGGAAAGCTCGTCGAGAACGGTCTGAGCCCGAAGCAGAGCCACTCCGCCGCCGGGAACCACACCTTCCTCCACCGCGGCGCGAGTGGCCGAGACGGCGTCTTCGATGCGGTGCTTCTTCTCTTTCAACTCCACCTCGGTAGCAGCGCCCACTTTAATGACCACTACTCCGCCAGAGAGCTTGGCGAGCCGCTCTTGCAGCTTCTCGCGGTCCCAATCCGAATCGGTGTTCTCGATTTCTCGCTCGATCTGAGCGATGCGAGCCTTGACGTCGCCTTCTGCGCCTTCGCCGTCCACAATGGTGGTGTCGTCCTTGGAGATCACTACCTTGCGGCAATGACCCAGCATGTCGAGGGTGATATTCTCGAGCTTGAGCCCGACCTCTTCGGAGATCACGGTTCCGCCGGTGAGAATGGCGATGTCCTGCAACATGGCCTTACGGCGCTCTCCGAATCCGGGAGCCTTGACGGCTGCCGATGCAAAGGTGCCGCGGATTTTGTTAACCACCAAAGTGGCGAGGGCTTCACCCTCCAGGTCCTCGGAAACCACCAGCACCGACTTGCCGCTCTGCATGATCTTTTCAAGCACGGGCAACAAGTCGTTGACAGAGCCGATCTTCTGGTTGGCGATCAGCACGTAGGGACTGTCAAGCACTGCTTCCTGGCGCTCGGGATCGGTGATGAAATAGGGGGAGATGTAGCCCTTGTCGAACTGCATTCCCTCGGTGAACTCGAGTTCCAAACCGAAGGTCTGTCCTTCTTCCACCGTGATAACCCCATCCTTGCCAACCTTTTCCATAGCCTCGGCAATGGTGGCGCCGATGCTGGAGTCGTTGTTGGCCGAGATGGACGCCACATGGGCGATCTCTTCGGAAGTCTCGATGTCGCGGGACAGAGACCCGATGAACTCGACCACCTTGTTGACGGCCTGCTCGATGCCGCGCTTGAGCCCCATGGGATTGGCGCCAGCGGCGACATTGCGGAGACCTTCCCGCACCATGGCCTGGGCCAAGACGGTAGCAGTGGTAGTTCCATCACCAGCCACGTCATTGGTCTTGGTGGCCACTTCTTTGGCGAGTTGGGCGCCCATGTTCTCCCACGGGTCCTCCAACTCGACCTCTTTGGCGATTGTTACGCCATCGTTGGTAATAGTGGGTGCTCCCCACTTCTTCTCTAACACCACGTTGCGACCGCGTGGCCCAAGGGTGACCTTCACCACATCGGCCAGTTTGTTGACACCGGCCTCCAAGCCGCGACGGGCATCTTCATTGAATCTCAGGATTTTAGCTGCCATTTTTAACTGCCTCCCTGACTACTTGACCACGGCCAGCAGATCGTTAGCGGAGAGCACGAGGTACTCGACTCCGTCGACCTTCACCTCGGTGCCGCCGTACTTGGAGTAAAGGACCTTGTCGCCTTCGCTCACATCTACGGGCATACGCTCTCCCTCGTCGTTACGCCGACCGGGACCTACTGCTATTACTTTCCCCATTTGGGGCTTTTCCTTGGCGGTATCGGGGATCACCAAACCAGAAGGGGTTCTCATATTCTGATCCTCTTCGGGTTCCACGACCACACGATCACCAAGAGGCACTAGCCTCATAGTATCTCCTTTCGTTTTAGGGCTAAACAGGAGGAAAAATCACCTTTGAGAAGGGACCCTCCTGCTGATCAGAATTCTAGCACTCTCGGCGCGTGACTGCTAATCGGGTTTGTTGAAACCCTGGGTTGGCGACCCCTACAGGGATCCAAGCCGCAGACCGGGATCGACTCCCGCTCCCCAGGCAGTGACCTCACCTCTCTCAAGGCGAAAAGCCCCGGCTGCTCCGATCATCGCCCCGTTGTCAACGCAGAGTTGGGGAGAGGGCACATACACCTCCAAACCCCGTTCCGAGGCAGCTGTGGTGAGCTTAGCAAGCAGACGGCGGTTGGCCAAGACCCCTCCCCCGGCCCCCAACACTTGCACACCGGTGTCCGCAGCCGCGTTGAGGGTCTTTTGGACAAGCACATCCACTATGGCCTCCTGCACCGATGCCGCCACATCCGCCCGGCTGGGAAGGTTGCCTTGCTGAGCGGCCTTCTCCAAGAAAGTAATAACCGAGGTCTTCAGACCCGAAAAGGAAAAATGATGGCGTCGCCTGGGCAGAGCTCTCGGGAAGCGGATGGCGGCCGGATCGCCGTGCTCGGAAGCGCGGTCAATGGCGGGACCCCCTGGAAATCCCATCCCCATCACCCTGGCCAGTTTGTCAAACGCTTCCCCGGCAGCATCATCAATCGTCTCCCCCAACACCTGATAGTCCCCCCAGTCCCGCATATAGACCAGTTGGGTGTGGCCTCCCGAGGCCAACAACACCACCGCCGGTGGTCGGTAATCGGGGTATTCCAACCGCGGGGAGAAAAGATGCCCTTCCATGTGATCAATTCCCAAAAAGGGCAGCCGCCTCGACCAGGCCAGAGCTTTTGCGAAGCAGTGACCCACCAACAGGGAGCCCACCAACCCCGGACCTTGGGTGGCCGCTACGGCCTCCAGATCGTTGAGGTGCACTCCAGCGGACAGCAAGGCGCGGTGCGTTAGTCCCCTGATCGCCTCCACATGAGAGCGGGCCGCCACTTCCGGCACCACTCCCCCAAACCGGGCGTGCAACTCCACCTGGGAGGAAAGGACATTGGAGAGCACCCGGTTGCCTTCCACCACGGCAACCGCGGTCTCGTCGCAACTGGTTTCGAATGCCAGGATCAGCCCACTCATTGGAGACCCGCCGAAATGCGATCCAATCGTTCGCGATACTCGGAGCTATCGAGATCGTGAACCCACATGATCAGGGCGTCCTCGGAAACGTAGTACTTCTTGCGTACCCCCACCGGGACCATTCCGAACCGCCGATAGAGAGCCTGGGCCGCCTTGTTCGAAGAACGCACCTCCAAAGTGAGGCTGCGAGCTCCGTGTTTCACCCCCTCGGAAGCCAGGCGCAGCATAAGCCGAGTCCCCACCCGCTCCCGGCGCCGCTCGGGAAGGGTGACCACCGTGGTGATGTGCGCCTCGTCGGAGACCAGCATCATCCCCCCGTATCCCACCACTTCCCCATCCACCAGCGCCACCAAATAGAGTCGATGCGGGGCCGAAAGCTCTTCCCGAAACACCTGCTCGCTCCAAGGCGTGGGATAGACACGCCGCTCGATCTCCGCCACCTCGGGTACTCGATCCCCGGTGAGAGGGACAATCTGGACCATCAGTCCTCCTCCCATCGGAACGGGGAATGCAGGCGTTTCCAGTTGATGTTTACGTCGGGTTCCCGCAGATATTGGGGACGCACCGCATCGGGATGGGGCGCCTCTCCCCTTTCGAGGATTCCCAGGCCTGCTTCGGCCAGCGCCTCGGCCGTCGGGTAGCGCGGCCGACCCACTCGCACACCCTGGAGGCCCGAAAGCGCTCCTTTTCCAAGCGCCGGAGTGTCTCCGACCAACAATATGTTCTCCCGTCGGATGCTGAGCATCGCCACAAAACGTTCAGGACTGGTCACTTCCACCGGATAGTCCCGCATCACACCGCCGGGTACCGGTCGGTAGCCCGCCACTGCCACCTCCCCGCGGCGCACGTCCACCACTGCGAAGATTCGCCGATGCCCAGTGGTGGCCCGCAATGCCAGGGCATCCAGGGAGGACGCCGGCGCCACTTGGGCACCCACCGAGGCGCCGATCCCCTGGGCAACTGAAATCCCCACCCTGATGCCGGTGTACAGGCCAGGGCCCACGTCCACTACCACCGACTCTATGTCTTCGGGAGACCACCGGGCGGTGTTGAAGCAAAAGTCCAAGGCCGCCACCACGAAACCAGCGTGTCCCCGGGCATTGACGCTCTCCGCCGCCGCCACCACCCGCCGGCCCTCGACCAAGGCCACCGATGAGGCGGGAGTGGAAGTGCTGATCGCAACGATCCTCATAGGGCCACTTCCTCCAAAGGTCTGGACTGCCAGGAAGGGGGCGCGTTGAAATGCAGCAGCCGCTCTCCGTCCGGTCCGACTTGGAATCGCACTAGCAGGTGCTCGGGAAGAAGGGATTCGACGGCCTCTCCCCATTCCACCACCAGGACGCCCTCCGCGGCGGCGTCCAGCACCCCCAGATCCAAGAACTCGTTGTAGGACCCCAGTCGGTAAACATCCACGTGTACCAAAGGCAGAAAGCCGTCGTCGTAGTGGCGAACCAAAACAAAGGTAGGGCTGGGAACCGGGCCATCCACTCCCAAAGCGGCAGCCAATCCACCTGTGAACAGTGTTTTGCCGCACCCCATGGGACCCGACAGCGCTATGATGTCTCCCGCACAAAGCAGCGGAGCAAGCCGCGTGGCAACCGCGTAGGTGTCTTCGGCGGTGGCACAAGCCACCCGGACCTTCATCAGAACAGGCCTAGCTGCTCCGGTTCAGCCGAAACACCCTCTCCGGTGGTCAAAGAGTCCAAAACCGAGCGCATCAGCGCCAGATCCTCGCGAATCTGGTTAGTGACCCGATCTCCTCCCCGGAGGGCGGCAGCAGGGTGGAACGTGGGTATCAATATCTTGTCTCTCCACCACTTGTAGGTTCGGCCCCTCATTCGGCTGATGCCGGTGGTGGTGCGTAGAAGCAATTGGGTGGAGAAATTGCCAAGCGTCATCACCACCTGGGGATCCACCAGATCAAGCTGGGCTGACAAATACCCTTTGCAGGCCTCTATCTCATCAGGGCGTGGGTCCCGATTGCCGGGGGGGCGGCACTTGAGAACATTGGCGATATACACATCTTCTCGCTTCATGCCCACTTCCTCCAACAGTCGGTTGAGCAGATGGCCCGCTGCGCCCACAAACGGTTCGCCTTGCAAGTCTTCATTGCGGCCCGGCGCCTCTCCCACCATCATGACTCGGGCGCGGGGACTCCCCACCCCGAACACCACTTGGGTACGGGTCTGCGACAATCGACAGTCTGTACATACCCGGGCCCGGGCACCCAACTCCACCAGTTCCTGCATAAACCCCTAGCGACCCGAGAAGGCGTGGGGATGGCTCTCGGCCAATCCTGCTGGCGTGGTTCTGACGAACCGGGCGTTGCGTCGGAAAGTCTCAAGATCGTTGGCGCCCAGATAGCTCATGGCGCTTCGCACTCCTCCCATCAGGGAACGAACCACATCGCTGGCGGTACCTCGGTAGGCCACCGTACGTTCTATTCCTTCCGGAGAACGGTGTTCGAAATATTCGTCTTCCAATTCGGCGCCCCGACGGGCGGCCCTCAACACCGCAGCCTCCAGGGATGCCATCCCTCGCACCCTCTTCACCGGACCCGTGGATGTCTCCTCCACCTCTCCGGGACTCTCACGCGTTCCGGCCAACAGGCTCCCCAACATCACCGTATCAGCGCCCAAGGCCAACGCTTTGGCAATGTCGCCCCCTGCCCTGATGCCACCGTCAGCGATAATCGGGGCGCTCACCCCGGATTGCATCACATCGTGAAGAGCGGTGACCTGCGGAACGCCCACCCCCGTCACCACCCGGGTGGTGCAGACTCCTCCCGGGCCCACCCCCACCTTGACCGCGTCTGCTCCGGCCTCGACCAAATCGACCGCTCCCTCGCCGGTTGCTATATTGCCGGCGATCAGGTCGACCTCGGGAAACTCATCCTTGATTACCCGCACCGCCCGAAGAGAATGCTCGGCATGCCCGTGGGCGATGTCCAGCACCAGCACATCGGCTCCGGCAGCGACACAGGTCTTGGCGCGCAGAGTCATGTCCTGCCCCACACCCAGGGCAGCGCCAACCAGTAGCTCTGCTCCCACCTCTTTCACCTTCTCAATCTGCCGGGCATGGTCCTCCACCGGGAGGAAACGGTGGATAATCCCCACTCCACCCATTTGCGCCATTGCCACCGCCATCTCCCACTCGCAGACCGTATCCATGTTGGCTGCTACCACCGGTAGGCTCAGATTAATGCGACGACTGAGCCTGGTGGACAGACTCACTTCTTGGCGTGATCCCACCGCCGAACGGCGCGGCACCAATAACACATCGTCATAGGCAAGAGCTAAAGGAAAATCGGCTGGATTCATGTTATATAACGCCTTGGCAAGCGGGGACCAACCCGACAAACTACTTCGTAATTGATTGTATCGGATAGGTTCGCCCAGTCATCAAAACTAATGGACTCCGATCCCTGGGCCCCGATCAACACCGCTTGCTCACCCACCGCCACTGGATGCTCTCCCACCTCCACCACCAGTTGATCCATGGTCACCCGTCCGGCCAACGGAAAGCGGCGACCGCCGATCAGCGCCTCACCCCCTTCGGAGATAAGGCGCGGTATCCCATCGGCGTAGCCCACCGGTAGGGTCGCCACCACCGAGGAAGCCGCGAGCGGGCGAATGCGTCCATAAGAGGGTCGGGTTCCCGCCGGGTGCCGGAGAATATAGGAGACATGGGAAACGACCTTCATGGCCGGGCGCAGATCGATAAGCCGGTGGGAGTTGGGATGGGGGTGGAGGCCGTAGATCCCCAGACCGGTGCGCACCATGTCAAAGTGGCATTCAGGATGAAACAGAGTGCCCGGGGTGTTGGCCAGATGGCGCAGCGGCGGTTGAGAACCATCTGACAGCGCCTGGGTCACCTGCTGGACAGCCCGACAGTAGTCATTGATCTGACAGCGGGTGAACTGCGCATCGGCGTCAGCGACCGCGAAGTGGCTCCATACTCCGGCAACCCGTAGAACACCAGAGCCCATCACCCGCCGCACAAGTTCAGAGAGAACCTGGGGCGGGGCGCCCACCCGATGCATTCCGGTATCCACCTTGAGATGGACCTCCACTCCCCGACTTCCAAGACGACCAACTGCCTTGCTCAGGGCGTCGATGGTCTGCAGCCGGTAAAGGGTAGGGGTGATCCTGAGTCTCACCACTTCCTCCAGCTCGGCTTCGGGGGGCTCCGACAACAGCAACACGGGCGCGTCGATTCCCTCATCCCGCAACTGGGCGCCCTCCTCCACCGTGGCTACCGCCAGCCATGTGGCGCCGTTGGCCAGAGCGGTCTTGGCCACTTCCGGCGCCCCGTGTCCGTAGCCGTTGGCTTTCACCACCGCGCAAACTTGGGCCCCCGCAGCGTATCGGGCCAACTCCCGGACATTGTGGGCCACCGCCCCCAAGTCCACCTCCGCCCAGGATGGCCTGCTCACCGGGCCCCCTCCCAGGCCCAGCGGCCTACTTCTTCCCCCAGCGCGTCGGCGGTCACGGTGCGCCGCGAGGCCAATGCGGATCCTGCCCGACCATGCCAGAAAGCCGCGGAACGGGCAGCCGATGCCGGGGACAGCCCGCGGGCCCATAGCGCCGCCACCCATCCTGCCAAGACATCACCCGTGCCGATGGTTGCGAGTTCGGGGCCGCCTTCTCTCACCACCCAGGTCTCCGACGGATCACACACCAGGGTCGGGTTGCCCTTGGCCAACACCACCATCCCCCCCAGCGCCAAGCCTTTGACCTCGGCCAAACCCGGGGCGGCGCAAGTCAAGGAGGCCAATTCGCCTCGATGGGGAGTGATCACGGTGGGCCCTTTCCGCTCCGCTAAGAGGGCCGGATCAGAGGCCCACAACGCATCGGCGTCAACCACCAGCGGTCCATCCCATTGTTCGATCATTCGGCGGGCCCAGTTACGAGTCTGCGCCGCCCTCCCGATTCCAGGACCGATCACCATCACATCGAACGGTGCAGCCTTGTTCAGGCAAGCGTCCACCTGCACAGCCTCGAAATGCTCTCCCCTCCCTGGTCCGAAGGTCAGCAGCTCGGGAGCGGCGCCCGCCACTGTTGCCTGGCATCCACGGGGAACCATCAGCCCCACCGACCCAGCTCCAGCGTGAAGAGCCGAACGGGCGGCCAGCAGCGGCGCTCCGGTCATTCCCCGGGATCCGCCCACCACTATCACCGCTCCCGCTGACCACTTGTGAGCGGTTCGGCTTCGGCCCGGTCGGGGGCAATCCTGAGCCTCGGCCAACAACATGGTGGGATTCTCCCCCCGAAGGCCGATGTCGACCACCTCCACCATGCCGCACCGATCAGGACCCTCACCCAGCAAGTGGCCGCTCTTCAGGGCGTGAAAGGTGATGGTTCGTTGAGCAGTAAAGGCTCGACCGGCAACCTGGCCGGTGCCGGGATCCAGACCGGACGGTAAGTCCACTGCCAGGACCGGCGCGGGGTGGTCCATCCAGGCCGCCAAGGCGGGTGGGCATTGGCCTCGGTACCCTCCTCCGAACACCGCATCCACCACCAAATCAATTTTCGCAGACGGCGCACCCAAACCCTTGATCTTCACACCGGCAGCTACCGCCCGTCGCTTCGCCCAGCCTGCCGTCGCCGTCTTGGGCTCCCTCAGTTGGTGGACAACCACTGCCGCACCTCGTCGGCGCAGCAGTCCCGCCGCCACATAGCCATCTCCACCGTTGTTACCGGGCCCAACCAGCACCGCTACCCGGCTCCCGTATCCCGCTCCCATCCGAGCCGCGGCTATCTCCACCGCCCAACCTGCCCTCTCCATCAGGATCTCCACCGGTTCTGGGCTGATCCGGTCCAAGCGCAACGCCTCCTCCGGAGAGATAACCGGTTTCATCTTCCCTTTCCTAGAAGTGAGCGTGCACCGGCGCCGGGGTCATCAATGCTCTCCCAGAGCCAAGGCCATAACCAGCGCGGTGTCCGCGGTGTGGGTGATGGTTACCTGCACCTCGGTAACTCCCAGCCGGTCGGCGTGGCGCAGGGCGGTTCCTGACAGGTTCACCTGCGGCTTACCCCCACCGGTGATCTCGATGTCGGTCCAACGCAGGCGTCTCCAGCCGGTTCCCAGCGACTTCATCACAGCTTCTTTTCCGGCGAACCGAGCCGCGAACCGACGCTCGGGTTTAGCGAAACGGTCAGCGTACTCACGCTCGTGAGCAGTGAAACAGCGTTCCCGAAACCGCGGGTACCGCTCCAGAACCAACCTCACCCGCTCAACAGGCGTCAAATCCACGCCCATGCCAATGATTCTCACCAGCCCGATGCTACCGGATGGCACTCTTAACAGTGTCGTGTGTATTGCCACTAGCTTTGAATGCATTAGAGCCGACAGACCCCGAAAGTGGGGGTTATCAGTTTGTCCGTAAAGATCGTCTCCTGGAACATCGCCCGTTCGATTGAGCCTTGGCGAGTGCTGACCGGAATGGGTGCTGATATCGCCCTATTGCAGGAGGCCAGCGCACCACCGCCAGACGTTGCCGGGCAAATCGCCGTCAATCCCGGACCTTGGCTTACCCCAGGGGCGGATGCCGGGCGGCCATGGAGGACGGCGGTCGCCAAGCTCTCGGATCTCGTCGAGGTGGAGTGGATCGAGACGAAGTGCCTCAAGCATGCGGCCTCAAGGGAGTTCGGGGTCAGCCGTCCTGGCACACTCGCCGCCGCGGTCGTAATGCCGCCCGACATTGAGCCGTTTGTGGTCGTTTCGATGTACTCGCTCTGGACGAAGCCCCACGCTTCTACCGGCAGCGGCTGGATTGTCTCAGACGCCTCGGCCCACCGCCTCGTCTCCGACCTGTCGGCATTAATCGGAAAACAGGTTGGTCACCGCATCCTGGCTGCCGGGGACCTTAACATCCTCCACGGACATGGAGAGCACGGCAGCATTTACTGGGCCTCCCGTTACGGAACGGTGTTCGCGCGGATGGAGGCGTTGGGGCTGGTATTTGTAGGTCCCCAGGCACCGCAAGGGCGGCAGGCAGACCCATGGCCGAGTGAGGTGCCCCGCGAAAGCAGGAACGTCCCCACCTACTTCCGGGCCGGAAGCACCCCGTCTGCCGCAACGCGCCAGTTGGACTTCGTCTTCGCCTCTCGAGGACTGGCCGATTCGGTAAGCGTGTATGCCATCAATGAATCGGAGCAATGGGGCCCCAGTGACCACTGCCGTCTGGAGATCACGGTCTCATAACGCCCGGCCGAAGCACCCACGGTCCCCCGGCAGATGAGTGACCTGGGTTATCCATGCCTACGGGCGCATTTGCCTCCCCGCGGGTCCTGATATCACAACACCCTCTTCGGGAGAACTCTTATCTAATGTGCAGACGGGCAGAGTGTCGGACAGCGCTCTCGCCCAGAGCAAAGCATCACTCTGCTCCCGAAGGTCAGCACAAACACAACGCCTCTATACCCGTGTCAGATTCTCTCCTATATTGTCAGAGACATCGGGCCGTGGCCGGTGCCTCCGTTTACTCTACGGTCACGGTTTTGGCGAGGTTGCGGGGTTGGTCGACGTTGAGTCCCTTCAGGGTGGCGAGGTGATAGGAGAAGAGTTGGAGAGGAACCACCGCCAACACCGCGCCAATCAGATCGGCGGCCTCGGGAAGAGGGATGACCAGATCGGAGGTGATCGCCGCCTCCGCCTGATCCTCGGCACCCACCAAGGTCATGACAGTTCCTCCCCGCGCCTTCATCTCCGAGAGGTTGGAGAACATCTTGGAACGCAGGCGCCGGTCGGTCGCCACCCCGATTACTATTACTCCGGGCTCGATCAAGGCGATCGGACCATGCTTCATCTCTCCCGCCGCGTATCCCTCCGCTCGCACATAAGCCAGTTCTTTGAGTTTGAGGGCGCCCTCCAAGGCCGCCGGGTAGTCGACCGATCTTCCCAGGAAGAAGAAGTCCCTTACCCCCAACCAACCTTCGGCCAGTTCCTTCATCTTTTCGGAGAGGTCCAACACCTCTTCCAGGCGATCCGGCAGGCTACGCAGCGCGTGCGCCGGTCCGGTCGCCTCGTCCGGGGTCATCACGCCTCTCTCAATGGCCATGTGCAGTCCCAACAATTGGAGAAGCGCTACCTGTGTGATGAAAGTCTTCGAAGCAGCCACTCCTATCTCGGGTCCGGCCCGGGTCTGCAGCAGCATGTGCGCCTCCCTTGCCAGGGACGATCCCACCACGTTGGTAACCGCCGCAACCTTCGCCCCCTGGCCGATCGCATACCGGACAGCCCCCAAAGTGTCGGCGGTCTCGCCGGATTGGCTGATCCCGATCACCAGCGAACGGGAGTTGAGCACCGGATCACGATAACGGAACTCCGAGGACAGATCCACCTCCACCGGGATCTTGGCCCATCGTTCTAACGCGTATTTGGCCATCATCCCGGCGTGATAGGAGGTCCCGCAGGCCACCACGAACACCTTATCCACATCCCTGGCGATTTCAGGGGTCAACCCCGTCTCCTCCAGCAGGGGCTCCCCGGTGGGGCTGATGCGGCCCAGGAGAGTCTCCGCCACTGCCCGCGGCTGCTCATGTATCTCCTTGAGCATGAAGGAGGGGTAGCCGCCCTTCTCGGCGCCTTCCACATCCCACTCCACTTCGCGCTCCTCTGGTTCATGCTCATTGCCGAACAGGTCGCAGATGCGCACCGATTCGGAGCGTATCTCCACCACCCTTTCCTCGGGAACCACCATCATCCGCCGAGTGTGTTCCATAAAGGCAGGAATATCCGACGCCAGGAAGTTCTCCCCCGACCCCCGTCCCACCACCAGGGGACTCCCCTTGCGGCCTCCCACCACCAAGCCCGGATCGGACCGGCGGATGACGGCCAAAGCCAACGCCCCCTCACAGCGTCGCAATACCTCCGCCACTGCCTCGGCCAACGGAAGCGATGACAACTCTTCAATGAGGTGCGCCGCAACTTCCGTGTCGGTTTCGGAAGCGAAGCCGTGCCCCCGACCCTCCAGCCATCCCTTTAATTCGACCCAGTTTTCGATGATTCCGTTGTGGACGATCGCCACCTCCCCCGCGCAGTCGAAGTGGGGATGGGCGTTTGGTGCGGTGGGAGCGCCATGAGTAGCCCAACGGGTGTGTCCCACCCCGTAGTTACCAGGAACCGGTTCTGTCCCTTGCGCTACCGCCGCCGCCAGGTCGGCGATCTTCCCCACTTGGCGCACACTCTTGAGGATGCCGTTTTCTCCGATCACCAACCCCGCCGAGTCGTAACCGCGATACTCAAGGCGGGCCAAGCCTCCCAAAAGCAACTCTTGGGCAGGACGGGATCCTACATAACCAACAATGCCACACATGTTCGCTTACCTCCTGGTCCATTACGGACGCGACCACATGCGAAGCACCCACATCGAACGGCGTTTGTCCCCGCCGTCGCCAGCGGGTTTTGCTCCGATCGTTACGACTGTGTTGGCCGGAAAGGCATCCGCCGAAGGTTCGATCGCCTTTCTCCTCGTCACCTCTGGGACTACCCATGGGGAGGTCCAAAAGGTCGGGCGCTTGGTGTCTGCTTCTATCACTTCGCTTGGCGCCGCGTCGCGGGCCGGGGATTATCCCCTTTCTCTGGTCGAACGATTCATGGCCGAGGCGATCACCTCCGCCAATTCCTGAGCATACCGCTCCGCCAGTTCCGACTCAAGACATTCCACCATCACCCGCACTAAAGGCTCAGTCCCCGAAGGTCGCACCAAGACCCGTCCCGCTTCACCCATTTCCTGCTCCACTCTGGAAACCTCCTCCCAGACCTCGGGAAACCTTTCCACCTCGGCCGGGTTGGCCACCTCCACATTCACCAACACCTGGGGGTATCGCCGCATGGCCTCCGCCCGCAATTCGGCCAGCGTCTTGCCGGTGGCCGAGATCACTTCCAACAGTTGCAGCGCGGTTAGCAACCCGTCCCCGGTAACCGCCAAGTTCCCGAAAATGATGTGTCCAGACTGCTCACCCCCCAACATTGCTCCCCGGTGAATCATCTCTTCCCGTACATATCGATCCCCCACGCTGGTCAGGGCCGTCTCGATCCCCTGAGAAGACATGGCCATCCTGAATCCCAGGTTGGACATGACAGTGGCCACCACCAGTGGAGGCGCCAACCGCTCTTGCCGGTGGAGATAGCGGGCCAGGATCGCCATCAAAAAGTCACCATCCACCACCACTGCGTTCTCATCCACGGCGATCAGACGATCGGCGTCCCCGTCCAGGGCAAGCCCTATGTGCCCCCCGGCTTGCGACGCCACCCACTGGGGATGAGTAGCTCCGCACCGGTGGTTAATGGCCGACCCATCCGGACTGTCGGCGGTGCTTTCAGTGTCAACCCCCAACGACCGGAGCACTTGCGGCGCGGCGCGGAAGGCAGCTCCGTTGGCACAGTCAACCATCACTGAAAGTCCCGACAGGTCGGTAGTCACCGTTCCAGCCAGCCAATCGGTGTAAACATCGAGTCCTTCCGGCCAATCTGATCCGACCGGGATCTTTTCGAGTGGAGAAGACCACTGACAATCGACTGTTCGGACGCGAGCGGAGATCTCCGCCTCTCTTTGGTCGGAGAGCTTCGCCCCGTCGGGACCCAGCAGCTTTATTCCGTTATAGGGGGCCGGATTGTGGGATGCGGATATCACCACCCCCATCACCGCTTTGGCCTCAACGGTCAGATAGCTAATCCCTCCTGCCGGCATCACGCCCAAGTCGACGGGCTCCAGACCCACCGTCTCCAGACCGGTGCGGACGGCGTAGGAAAGCTCAGGCCCCGAAGGTCGAGTATCCATTCCCACCAGCACTTTGCCTCCCCCCGCAACCTGGCCGGCGGCTCTTCCAACTCCAAACGCCAATCCAGACGTCAAGTCTTTACCGAATATTCCCCTTATCCCATCGGTACCGAACAGGCTTTCTGCTTTCCCCGACATTTGACCCTGGGGTCTCGCAGCAGAAGAAGGTCTAGCGCTTGGTGTACTGCGGAGCGCGGCGGGCTTTTCTGAGGCCGTACTTCTTGCTCTCCACCACCCGGGCGTCCCGACGCAGCATCCCGTTCCTCTTGAGCGTCAGCCGCAGTCCGGGCTCCATCTCGGCCAGCGCCCGGGCGATTCCCAATCGCAGCGCATCGGTCTGACCCGTGACGCCTCCCCCATGCAGGGTGGCTTTTACATCATATCGGCCTCTGGTACTGGTGACCTCCAAAGGCTCCAGTACCCGGATCCGGCGAGCGATGGTGGGAAAATAGTCCTCAATGGTCCGGTCGTTTAAAGTTATCTGTCCGCTGCCCTCATAGAGCCTCACTCGCGCCACCGACCGCTTGCGCCGTCCGGTGGACTGCACCAGTGGAACGCTCATCGGCTTTCCACATGGCGGATATTGAACTTCAACTCAACGGGCTTCTGGGAAGCATGAGGATGGGAGGGTCCGGCGTATACCTTGAGTTTTCTGAACATCTTCCTGCCTAATCGGTTCTTGGGGAGCATCCCTCGCACGGCCCGTTCGATCACTGCCTCGGGTTTCCGCTCTATGAGTGACTCAAAAGTCTCGCTCTTGATTCCCCCCGGGAAGCCCGAGTGATGATAGTAAACCTTGCGTTCGCTCTTTGAGGAAGTAAGCCCAACCCGGTCAGCGTTGACAACTACCACAAAATCGCCTCCATCTACATGGGGAGCGAAGGTGGGCTTGTGTTTTCCGCGGATGATTTGCGCTACCTCCGACGCCAACCTCCCCAAGGGAAGATCAGCGGCATCCACCACCCACCAGTCCGGCCTGGCCTGCTGGGCCGAGGGAGAAAAGGTTCTGGAGATTACGGGTTTAGTTCGCGCAGTCAAGCCAAAGACTCCATTTAGATAAGAATAGAAGCGAGCCGAGCGGATGCCCAACCCGACCTGTTAATGATAGCAACCTGCCGTGGCATCAAAACCGACCACGGGTGGAAGGAAGGCTGTTCAGCGCTTCAGGTATTTCCGCCACGGAAGACACACGCCGAGTTTGATCAGGATACAAACCCAGTGGGTCCACCAACCACGCCTGGCCATACCCTGCCCGATGAGCGCCTTTCACATCGTGAAACAAAGAGTCGCCCACATAGGCCACCTGTTGAGGGCAAACGCCTCCCAACTTCTCCAACGCCATGGCAAAGATCTGCGGCTGGGGCTTTGCGAAACCCACCTCCGCGGAATCGATCACGAATTCAAACAGGTGGGAAAGCCCGGCATCATCCAATGATGCGCGAATTGAGCCGTCTGAATTGGAGATGACCGCACAGCGTGTCCCCTGATCGAGAAGACGGGAAACACCCTCCTTCACTCCGGGCAGAGGAAGGGTCCACATACCGTGTCCGTAGTCGATCTTCGGACCGGCCTGTGACGGCGATGGAACCCCCAGGGTGGTGAAATAGTGCTCCAGCCACCATTCCCATCCATGATCATGGTTTCCACCTGATCGGAGCCGCGAATAGGCGTCCATCGCCAGATAGTGCGCCTCGAAACAGGAGTCCTGCCCCAATTCCACCCCCAACACCCTGCCCATCAGGGCGGGGTGTTGGAGCACCAACGTGCCTCCCGCATCAAATAGCACAGCTTTCAATGTCAAGATTCGTCTCCTGATCGGCTCCGGGGCTCTCCGTAACCTACCTCCCATAGGACCAACCCCCGGGGAGGAGCTACCGGACCGGCCGCCTGGCGGTTGCGGGCGGCCAGCACTTGCAGGGTCTCCGAGGCTACTCTACGCCCTCGCCCCACCTCCACACACCACCCCACCACCGACCTCACCATCTGGCGGCAAAAGGAGGACGCCACGATATCGAACACCGGGTGGCCCGGTTCATTCTCACTCCAATGCGCCACCCGCACATCCCGGACGGTCGCGCGACCCTCCGCTTGGCGGCAAAACGATGCAAAATCGTGGCGCCCAACCAGAACGGCCGCCGCCTTGTTCATGGCCTCAATGTCAAGCGGCAGCCTCACATGCCACAGCATGCGGCGGCGCAAAGGATCGGCCTGGGGGTCGGTTCGCAGGAAATATCGATAGGCCCGCCAACTCGCTGCAAACCGCGCGCTCCAGTCCTGCTCAGCAGGCGCAAACCAGTGTACCGCCATGTCGGAAGAAAGAAGGCGATTGAGAGAGCGCATCACCGTCGTCGGGTCCTCAATGGGTCGGGAGAGCACCATGCTTACCACCTGCTGGCGAGCATGCACTCCCTTGTCGGTACGTCCCGCGCAAGTGGTGGATGCATCCTCTCGCAGTACCACCGCCAGCGCTGCTTCTAATTCGCCTTGAACGGTGCGCACCGAGGGTTGACGAGCGAAACCATGAAAGTCGGTCCCCTCATAAGCGAGATCGAGCCGGTAACCGAACATTCGAAGAATCCACTAACCCGCCATCTAAATCAGCCGGCCACCCCAGAGCAGTTGGCCGACCAGCAACAGCCCTACAAAACTGGCGGCCACCGCTACCGCTGCCCGCCAATAAACGGTCTCAAGCGCTTCAGCGGTGGCGACCACCAAGGCAACCAGAAACCATATCCGCCCCAACAGCGCCACAGGTTGAATGGCCGCGAGAAGAAGAGGAAGATAGCAAAAGCCCTGCAGGCGCATCACCGTCGGCATGCGTGTCTCTGACTGACTCAGCAACTTGCCCACCAGGGAGGTAAGGCCCGCCATCACTATCCATACCATCAGTGAGTTGATAAGCACTGACACAAATTCCCGAAGAGAGAATCCCCTTCCCGACATCACATCCCATAGATAGACGGCCCCCGAAACCCCCGACACCAAAAGGGCCGCGTCGGCGGTGGCCCGTTGATCCAGGGAGATGTCGAAAAGAAAGTTACGTCTGAGAAGGGCCGCACCCACCGCCCGCCGCAGCAAGATCATGAATGCGAACTGCGGCGTAACTTCGCGGCTGCGGGCCTCAAACCAACTCGATGACGGCCATCTCCGCTCCATCCCCTCGCCGGGGACCCAGCTTTACGATGCGGGTATAGCCGCCCGTACGGTGGTTGTAGCGGGGCGCGACTTCATCGAAGAGTTTGGTTACCACGTCGGTGCTCTGAATGGTCTTGAGCACGATCCGGCGGGAGTGTAAGTCACCCTTCCGGGCGCGAGTGATCAGCTTTTCCACCAAGGGGCGGACTAAGCGGGCCCGGGTATGAGTAGTGGTGATCTTTTCCTCGGTGATCACAGATGCGGCCAAATTGGCCAACAATCTGTGGTGGTGGGCAGGAGACCCGCCCAAGCGAGTACCCTTAGAGGGACGAGGCATCGGTAGTTTCCTGATCACTGAGGCTTAGACCCATTTCGTCGAGACGCTCTTGCACTTCTTCGAGACTCCTCTGGCCAAAATTGGTTATGTCCAGTAGCTGACCGGAGGTGGAATTGACAAGATCCCCCACCGTGGCGATCCCCGAACGCCGCAGACAGTTGCGAGGACGTTCGGAGAGTTCCAGAGCCTCGATAGGAAGGTGCAAGTCGTCGCTGCCGGTTTCGGGGACCGTGAAGTCGCCTAACTCCAGTCCCATTCCCTCGCCGGCGGCGGCAAAGAGCCCTACCAGTTCGCCGAGAGTTTTGCCCACCGAAGACACTGCTTGGGCGGGACGTATCGATCCATTGGTTTCAATGTCGAGGATGAGCCGTTCGTAGTTGGTCATCTGTCCGACCTGGGTGTTCTCAACCGCATAGGAGACCCGCCTTACCGGCGAAAAAATGGAGTCGATGGGGATTACTCCCACTGCACCGCTGGTCTTGGACTTGTTGTCCTCGGCCGACCGGTAGCCCACTCCCGCATGCACCCAGGCTTCGATCTCCAAGCGGCCATTCTTGGAAAGGGTGGCGATATGGGTGGTGGGGTTAATCACCGATACCCCGGCGGGAGCCTCAAGAGCGCCCGCCAAAACCGGTCCGGAGCCCATGGCCCTCAGCACCAGTCGCTCCGGTCCACTTTCCTCCATACGGATCACAACCGCCTTTAAGTTGAGAATGATGTCCACCGCATCCTCCACCACTCCGGGAATGGTGGTGAATTCGTGATCGGCGCCTTCGATCTGTATGGCGGTTATGGCGGCACCCGGCACCCGGGACAACAGAGCACGACGGATCGTGTTGCCTAGGGTATGGCCCAATCCAGGCTCAAGCGGCTCCATCACGAATTTCGAGCGAACCCCGCTGACTTCTGTTTCCTCGATTTCGGGACGTTGAACTATCAACATGGTGAAAAACCCCTTCTCCCCTTCGTATTACTTGGAGTAAAGCTCAACGATCAACTGCTCGTTGATGGCTGTGTCGATCTCTGCCCTGTTGGGCAGACTGAAAACTTCGATTCGGCGCCCCTCATGATCCACAGTCAACCACTCGGGAACATTGCGGCTGAGGGTGTCGATGGCATGTTGCACGATGATCAGGTCGAGACTCTTCTCCCGAAGCGTCACCACATCCCCCTGCCTCACTTGATAGGAGGGAATGTCCACCTTCGCACCATTAACTGAGAAATGCCCGTGGTTGACCAACTGACGGGCCTGCGCCCGGGTGGCGGCCATGCCGGAACGCCACACTATGTTGTCGAGGCGCAATTCCAAGAGCCTGAGCAGACTTTCCCCGGTGATTCCCTCACCGCGGTCGGCCTTCTTGTAATAACCACGGAACTGCCTTTCCAATACTCCGTACATCGCCCGGAGCTTTTGCTTCTCCCGAAGACGGATCAGATAATCGCTCTCCCTGATCCGCCGACGCCCGTGCTCACCGGGTGGATAGGGGCGGCGCTCGACCGGGCACTTGCGCGACTGGCAGATTGCCTGACGCGCCCGGCGACACGCTTTGTGACGGGGACCGGTGTATCGCGCCATCAGCCTCTCCTCCGCTTCTTGGGGCGACAGCCGTTGTGAACGGTGGGGGTGGCGTCGCGGGGTGAACCGGAAACCTCAAGACCCATATGCTGAAGAGTCCGCCACGCATCCTTACCCGGACCAGTCCCGCTGATTATCACCTCGATTTTTCTTACACCGTGTTCCCCGGCCTGGCGTGCCGCTTCCTCTGCCGCCAATTGGGCGGCGTAGGGAGTGGATTTGCGGGAACCCTTGAATCCCACCGAGCCACCGGACGTCCACACGATCGTGTTGCCCTGCTGGTCGGTGATGTTGATGATGGTGTTGTTGAAACTCGCTTTGATGTGCGCCTTGGCGTGAGAAATGTTCTTGCGCTCACGTCGACGCACCCGTTTTTGCGGTCCTCTGGCAGCCATTTCCGTCCTTTAGTGCTTGCCGACTTTTTTCTTGCCAGCAATCGCTATCCGTCTACCTTTGCGGGTCCGACCGTTGGTATGGGTTCGCTGTCCGCGCACGGGCAGCCCCCGACGATGCCTGACACCTTGATAGCAACTGATTTCGGTCTTGCGGCGGATGTCCTGACTGATCTGGCGCCGCAGGTCCCCTTCCACCTGGTAGTTGGCGTCAATGAACCGGCGGATGGATGCGGCTTCCTCCTCGGTCAGGTCCCTCACCTTGGTTCCAGGGTCAATTCTCATGTAGTCGCAGATATCCAGCGCCCGCGAACGGCCCAGCCCGAAGATATAGGTGAGAGAGATCTCCAGCCGCTTGTCGCGGGGCAAGTCAATACCGGCGATTCTGGCCATGCCCTAACCTTGCCTCTGCTTGTGCCGGGGGTTTTCGCAAATCACCCACACGCGGCCGTGGCGCCGGATAATCCGGCACTTCTCACACAGTTTCCGAGTTGAAGGTTTTACTTTCATCTGTATCTCCAGACGATTCGTCCCCGGCTGGGGTCGTAGGCCGACAACTCAAGGTCCACTCGGTCACCAGGAAGAATCCGGATGTATCTCATACGCATTTTCCCCGAAACATGAGCCAAAACCACCAAGCCACCGTCTACTTCCACCTTGAATGTGGCATTCGGAAGGTTTTGAAGGACGGTACCTTGCACCCGAACGACAGAATCGTCTTCAGTCATTCGATGTTTCTCGTGCCAACTTGGTACATCTTAGTACCTGTTCAATCTTTCAAGCAAATTTGCGGGAGCCGCCAAGGTAGTCACCAACGGCCCATCCGGAGTGAGACAAACGGTGTGCTCCCAATGGGCCGAAATGCTTCCGTCAGCAGTACGCACCGTCCATCCATCTGGATCCACCCGAGTGGCCGCTCCTCCCAGGTTGAACATTGGCTCGACACACAACGCCATCCCCACCCGCAGCCGTACTCCTTTACCAGCCTGACCCACGTTGGGAACCTCAGGCTTCTCATGCATCTGCAGACCGATCCCGTGGCCGACATAGCCTTCAACCACCCCATAGCCATCCCGGCGGGCCACCGACTCCACCGCTGATCCGATATCGCCGACCCTCCCTCCGGGACGTGCTTTGGCAAGACCCGCCCACAGCGCTGTCTCGGCGGCGCTACAAAGGGCGGCCGCCTCCCCAGAGATCTCTCCCACTGCAACCGAAAATGCCGCGTCGGCATGAAAACCCTGGTAGATCGCTCCCACGTCGATGGACAGCAGATCACCCGACCGCATTTGACGAAAGTTGGGAATCCCATGCACGATCACATCGTTGGGCGAGGCGCATATCGAAGCGGGAAAACCCCGATACCCCAAGAACGACGGAATGCACCCCTCGCCACGGATCACCTTCTCTGCCATCTGGTCCAACTCAATGGTGGTGACTCCCGGACGAACCGCGGAACGGATCGCCTCATGAGCCTTGGCCACACAGCGCCCGGCCATCTCCATCTTTTTGAACTGGGCAGGGGTCTTGAAAGTGATCAAAGAGACCACGCAAAGGGCGTCATCGAAGCACCGCCATGATCCGCTCGGTTATCTCGTCGATGTCGCCTGCTCCGTCTATCGGTTGGATCAGTCCCCGACCGGAGTAGAAATCGAGTAGAGGGGCGGTCTGGCTGTGATAGACCTCCAGGCGCCGACGGATCGTATCGGCAGTGTCATCCGCTCTACCTCGGACCAGCATCCTCTCCATCAGATCTCCGCTGTCCACTTCCAAGGAAACAACTTGATCCAAGGAATTGTCTCCCAAGAGGTCATCCAACAGCTCTGCTTGAGGGATGGTGCGAGGAAAGCCGTCCAAAATGAACCCCTCGGAGCTATCGGAGTGCGTCAAACGTTGCGCCAGCATCTTCCCGGTAATGTCGTCGGGAACATATTCACCGGCCTCCATCAAAGCCTTGACCTGCTTCCCCAATTTCGTTCCCAAGGAGACGTGTTGACGGAACATCTCGCCGGTGGAAATGTGCGGGATGCCCATCCGCACGGCTACCCGCACCGCCTGAGTGCCCTTGCCTGAGCCCGGGGGGCCGACGAGTAAGAGCCTCATCGATCCCGACCTCCCATCATCAAGTGAGAAAGCCTTCGTAGTTGCGCATGGTGAGTTGGCTTTCGATCTGCTTCATCGTCTCCAGGGCAACGCCCACCACAATGAGGATGGAGACTCCCGAAAAGCTGATCGGAATATTCCACAGCAACCCTGCCAAAGCAGGCAACACCGCAATCACGGCCAGGAAAACCGAACCGGGGAGGGTGATCCGGTTGAGAATCTTGCCCAGGAATGAAGCGGTCTGACCGCCCGGACGCACACCCGGGATAAAGCCGCCCTGGCGTTGCAGCATTTCCGCCTGCCTGGTGGGGTCAAACTGGATGGCATTGTAGAAGTAGGTGAAAAAGATGATGAGCGAGAACAGGAGCAACACATACCACCAACTGATGCGGCCACCTCCGCCCAGGTTTTGATCCACCCATCTATAAAGGGCCTGCACAAAGGCTGCGTCGGATGGTATAGCGGTGACAAGCAGAGAGGGGAACAGCAGCATCGAGGTGGCGAAAATCACGGGGATAACCCCAGCGGTGTTCACCTTGAGGGGAATGTAGGTGTTCTGGCCCCCCATCACCCGCCGACCTCGCACCCGTTTAGCGAAAGAAACCGGAATTCGTCGTTGACCTTGATCGACGTAAATGATGGTGACGATCACCACCATGAAAACCAAGATGATGACCACAAAGCGGAGGAACAATCCCACCGCAGCCGTCTGTCCCCAGATCTGACCGAACACAAAGGGGAACTGACTGAGGATGGAAACAAAGATTATTAACGACATCCCGTTCCCGATACCGCGCTGGCTGATCTGCTCACCCAGCCACATCACGAAGGCGGTGCCGGCGGTCATGGTCAACACGATCAAGGCAACCCGCCCCGGCGTGTAATTGGGCACCAAGTCGATGCCATTGGTGAAGCGGCCGACGTGGAAAAGGTATGTGAAGCCGGTCGACTGGATGAGAGCCAGGACCACGGTCGTGTAGCGGGTCCACTGAGTGATCACCTTCCGTCCTGCTTCACCCTCGTCCTGCAGAGCCTGTAATTTAGGGATGACCACAGTCAAAAGCTGCATCATGATCGAGGCAGTGATGTAGGGAATGATTCCCAGCGAAAAGACCGAGAACTGCTCCAAGGCTCCTCCTGAGAACAGGTTGAGCAGACCGTAGATTCCACCAGCCTGCTGCTGTTCCTGGAAAGCCCGCACCGCCTCAAGATCAATTCCGGGCACCGGAATGGTCGCTCCCAGCCGATAAACGCCGAACATGGCGAGCGTGAAGAGAATCTTGCCCCGCAGATCGGGGACTTTGAACATATTGCGGTATATGCTCAGCATCGCCTTGCCCCTGCCATCCCGGGAACCGACGTCATCAACTGACTATTTCCCATTTCCCTCCGGCAGCCTCGATCTTCTGGCGGGCCGAGGCGCTGAAGGCATGGGCTTGAACGTTCACCGCCGACGCCAATTCTCCGTCAGCCAGGATCTTTATTTTGCCTCGCCGTTTTGCCAATCCCTTTTCCCGAAGAGTTTGGGGGTCTATCAAGGTCCCATCGCCGAAACCGGACAGGGCGCCAAGGTTCACCACAGCGTACTCCTCCCGGTGAGGGTTCTTGAAGCCTTTCAGCTTCGGCAGGCGACGAGCAAGCGGAGTCTGGCCGCCTTCGAATCCGGGACGAAGCTTGTTTCGGGCGTTGGTGCCCTTTGTTCCCCTACCGGCTTTCTTACCCCGGCGGGCGGAGGCGCCCCTACCCACTCGAATGCGGGTTTTCCGGGAGCCCGGCGCTGGTTTAAGATCATGAAGCATTAAGCGGTCAGACATGAGATTCCTCCACTTCCACCAGATGACGCACCCGGTGGATCATTCCCCGAATCTCGGGGCGATCAGCATGCTCAACGGTGTGGTCGATTCGGGTGAGACCCAGACCTCGCACCGTGCGACGCGTCTTGGGTTTTTCGCCAATCAAACTACGACGCAACGTTACCCGAAGGGTCTTACGCTCACTCATCGTACGGACTTGGGAGCGGCGCGCATCGCTTCGGTGGAACGGTAGGCATCCAGCAGGGCGGGGGGAACAAACTCTTCGGGACGTTTGCCTCGCAGGCGTGCGACCTCATCGGGACGACGCTGCCCCTTCAGGGCGTTCATGGTCGCCCGGGCCACATTGAGATGGGACGAGGAACCGAGCGACTTGGCGAGGGCGTCTTTGATACCGGCCGCCTCCAGAATCTGGCGCACCGCACCACCCGCTATCACTCCCGTACCGGGCGAAGCCGGTTTGATGAGCACCCGCGAAGCATCATGTTTACCGGTGGTCTGGTGGATGACGGTGGCGCCGGTCATGGGGACGGTGATCATGGAACGGCGAGCCATCTCCATAGCCTTTTGGATGGCGACGGGCACTTCTTTGGCTCGGCCATGGGCGATTCCCACCCGGCCAGCGCCGTCTCCCACCGCCACCAGGGCGGTGAATGAGAACCTACGTCCGCCTTTCACCACCTTGGCCACACGGCTTATCTTGATGACCCGCTCTTCGTATTGTTGTATCTCAGCCATGGCTACCTCAAAAATTCAGTCCGTCGGCCCGAGCGGCCTCGGCCAAGGCCTTGACTCTCCCCGCAAACTGGTACCCACCGCGATCAAATACCACGGTTTCCACCCCGACGCGGCGGCAACGTTCAGCCAACAGTTTACCAACGATCCCGGCCGTCTCCACGGTCAGGGAACGGTTGCGAAGCTCTGGTTCCACAGACGAGGCGGCGGCCACGGTGTGACCCTGATCGTCGTTGATGACCTGTGCGTATATGTAGCGGTTGGAGCGATACACGGCCAACCTGGGCCGTTCGGAGTTGCCGCGAACTTTCCTGCGCACCCGCCGGTGACGCCGAAGCCGAGCCTGACCACGGGTGGATTTCATATTCTTCCTGCCTTGCCCGCCTTACGACGGACCTTCTCGTCGTTATAGCGAATTCCCTTGCCTTTGTAGGGCTCGGGAGGACGGATACGTCGGATCTCAGCCGCCACCTGACCCACCTGCTGCTTGTCGATGCCCTTGATGACTATCCGGGTGAGCTGGGGGGATTCGAAGGTGATCCCCTCTGGCGCGTCTATCTCGACCGGATGGCTGAATCCTAACTGCATGACCAGACCACTTCCTCGCAGTTGCGCCCGATAACCGACTCCCACCACAGTCAGTTCCTTCTGGTAACCATTCACCACCCCGGTCACCATATTGGCCAAAAGGGTGCGGGACAGGCCGTGAAGGGAACGAGACATCCTAGATTCGTCCACCCGGGTCACCACCGCCCGGCTGTCTTCAACCTCGATCTTCACCCGTTCATGGAAAGTCCGGGACAACTCGCCCTTGGGGCCCTTCACCCGCACTGTCGACCCATCAACCGTCAAGTCCACTCCGGAGGGGATTTCTACTGGCACCATTCCTACCCTGCTCATCACCACACCTCGCAGAGGATCTCGCCACCCAGGCGCCGACGCCGAGCTGCACGATCGGTGAGCAGGCCCTGGGACGTGGAAACGATGACTATCCCCATGCCGCCCTGCACGCGGGTGATGTCGGACGCGGCACTGTAGCGGCGATGGCCGGGCTTAGAGATCCTCCGCACACCGGAGATGGCTGAAACCTTCTCTGGGGAGTATCTCAACTTGATCTTCAGCGTCCTATGCGGTCTGGAATCGTCCACCGCGCTGACCGAGAAGCCGTCTACGAACCCCTCGGCAGAGAGAATGCGGGCAATCCTTTCCTTAAGCTGGGAAGAAGGCATCTCGACCTGGGAGTGGCGGGCGGATATCCCGTTGCGAATGCGGGTCAACATGTCGGCGACCGGGTCGGTCATCATGGCTACCAGGACGCCTTTCTCACTCCGGGCAACTCCCCGCGGGAAGCCAACTCGCGTACACATATCCGGCACATGCCGAAGTCACGCAAAACGGAGCGTGACCGACCACACTTACGACAGCGGTTATAACCCCGCACCTTGAATTTGGGGGGCCGTTTGGCTTTAGCTATTAGTGATTTGCGCGCCACGAAAACTCCTTAGTGCAACGATTCAGTGACTCGGAAGGGAAAACCGAAAGCCGACAGAAGAGCTCGGCCGTGGTCATCACCGGTAGCCGTGGTGCAGATGGTGATGTCCATACCGCGGGTTTCCGAAACCTGGTCGTAATGTATCTCGGGAAATACCAACTGTTCGTCGAAACCGAACGAATAGTTTCCCCTGCCATCGAAAGAGGTGGGCTTCATGCCCCGGAAGTCGCGCACCCTGGGGATGGCGATCGACATGATCCGGTCGAAGAATTCCCACATTCGGTCGCCCCGCAGCGTCACCGACACACCCACCGGCATCCCCTTTCTGATTTTGAAACCGGCCACCGACTTGCGGGCCAGGTTCAAACGAGGCTTCTGACCGGCGATTAGGGCCAGTTCTTCCATGGCGCTACCGACCTGCTTGCGATCACGAATGGCTCCTCCGATCCCCATGTTCACCACGATCTTTTCCAAACAGGGAACCTGCATGGGGTTGGACAGACCCAAATCGTCCTGGAGCGAAGAGGCGATTTCCCTCCGATACCGCTCCTTGAGCCGGGGAGGCGTCGAAGCGCTTACCGACTGACTCACAGGTCACCTCCGCATTTGCGGCATACGCGGCGCTTGCCCCGCTCGTCAGACCGTTTTCCGATCTTGGTGGGGCCGCACTCCTCGCAAACAATCATCACATTCGAGGCGTGAATCGGCATGTCCTTGTCGATGATTCCACCTTGCATGGTCCCGCTTTGGGGACGCTGATGACGCTTGGCGGTGTTAACGCCTTCCACGATCACCTTATTGAGCTTGGGGATCACACGAGAAACCCGCGACTCTCGTCCGACATCCTTGCCGGTGATGACCTTCACTCGGTCTCCTACACGCAGCTTCATAGCACCTCCGGCGCCAGGGAAACGATCCTCATGAACTTCTTCTCGCGCAGTTCCCGAGCCACCGGTCCAAAGATCCGGGTGCCGCGGGGCTGACGCTGGGGATCGACGATCACACAGGCGTTGTCATCAAAACGGATATAAGTCCCGTCGGCTCGGCGACGCTCCTTGCGGGTGCGCACCACGACCGCCCGTACCACTTCACCCTTCTTGATCACTCCTCCGGGAACCGCCTCCTTGACGCTCGCCATGATCTCATCCCCCACTCGGGCATAGCGACGACGGGTGCCACCCACCAACCCAATGCACAACACTGAGCGCGCCCCGGTGTTGTCAGCCACCCGCAGCCTGCTCTCTTTCTGGATCACTTGGCGCGCTCCATGACTTCGGTCATCCGCCAACGCTTCTGTTTGGAGAGCGGACGGGTCTCCACAATGCGCACCGTATCACCTGTCCGGGCGTCGTTGTCCTGGTCGTGGACGTGATACAAGGTGCTCTTGCGAACCACCTTGTGATAGCGGGGATGCTTGTAGGAGGTCGCGACCTTCACCGAGATCGTTCGGTCGCGCTGATCCGACACCACCACACCCACCCGGGTCTTGCGTCTGGGACGCTCACTCATTGGAATCCTCCTGCTGGGCATACCAAAGCTGTATCTCGCGGTCTCTGAGGATGGTGCGGACGCGAGCCACCGTTTTCTTGACCGCCTTCACTCGAGCGGTGTTGTCCAATTGATTGGTAGCCAATTGGAAACGCAAATTGAAAAGCTCTTTCTTGGATTCGGCTAGCTTCTCCATGAGTTCTCGATGGTTGAGTTCCCGCAACTGCGCCGTCTTCATGATTCCTCCCGCATTACGAACCTGGTCCTGATGGGAAGTTTGTGCCCTGCCTTGCGCATCGCCTCGCGGGCCAAGTCTTCGGGAACACCGGACAACTCGAACATGACCCGCCCAGGTTTAACCACCGCCACCCAGAATTCGGGGTTGCCCTTCCCTGAACCCATCCGGGTCTCAGCGGGCTTGGCGGTCACCGGTTTATCGGGAAAGATGGTTATCCACACCCGGCCTCCGCGGCGGACCGAACGGGTGATGGCCACTCGGGCCGACTCGATCTGGCGAGCGGTTATCCATCCTGCCGTCAGGGCCTGAATACCATACTGGCCGAAATTCACTTTGGTGCCGCCCTTGGCAACACCCTTCCTGCGGCCCCGATGCACCTTACGGTGACGGGACCTCTTGGGCATCAACATCTCAGGTACGCTCCTCGGGGGCTGTTTCAGTCTGGACCGTGGCGTCGGCGCCGGGGGCTGTTTCAGTCTGGACCGTGGCGTCGGCGCCGGGGGCTGTTTCAGTCTGGACCGTGGCGTCGGCGCCCGACACGTCGTCCTCCGTGTCCCAGATTTCGGGAGAGGTCTGCTCGGATCGCTTGCGCCCGCCGCCCGCCTCGATCAAGCGTTTGCGGCCATCCCGTTTGGGAGCCGTGGCCTCTACCGGACGCTTTCCGCCACCCGCCTCGATCAGGCGAGGACCTTTGCGGCCGGCCGCTGCTTCGGCCCGCGCCTTGGCAGGGGTACGGCGCCGACGAGTGGGGCCTCCGGCGGCCAAGGCCACCTCGGCGGCCATCTTCTCCCCTGAAGAACGGGTCTTGAACACATCTCCCTTGTAGACCCAAACCTTGACGCCGACCGATCCAACCATGGTGTGGGCGGTGGCTACCCCGTAATCAATATCGGCGCGGATGGTGTGAAGCGGCACACGGCCCTCCAAGTACCACTCGCGACGACCCATGTCGGAGCCGCCCAATCTGCCCTTGCACTCCACTCGGACCCCTTGTGCGCCGGCTTTCCCGGCGGTACCTAAGGCCCGTTTCATAGCGCGGCGGAAGGCGACCCGGTTTTCAAGCTGATCGGCGATTCCTTGGGCGAGAAGTTGAGCATCCAACTCGGGGTCCTTCACCTCGATGATGTTGAGCTTTATGGACTTGGAGGTGAGCTTTTCCAAGCCCTTGCGCAACCGCTCCGCCTCCGTTCCCCGTCGACCGATCACCACTCCAGGGCGGGCGGTGTGGATCTCCACCACCACTCGGTCCCTGGTCCTCTCCACTTCTATCCGGGAAACGGCTCCTCGCAGGAGCATCCCTCGAAGATAGTCGCGGATCTGCCAATCCTCGTTCACCAAGTTCACATAATCCTTGTCCGAATACCACTTGGACTTCCAGTCCGTCACCACACCCAGTCGGAAGGAATAGGGGTTAGTCTTCTGTCCCATCAGTTTGTCTCCTCGTCATGTTGGGAGTCGGCGACCACGACCGTCACATGGCTGGTGCGTTTGCGAATACGGTTCACGCTACCTCTGGCCCGAGCGCGAAAAGACCGCAAAGTAGGACCTTCGTCAACATAGACGGCCGCTACCTTCAGTTGGTCGACGTCCAGTTCCAGATTGTTTTCGGCATTCGCCACTGCCGAGTCCAAGACCTTGAGAATAGCGGGAGCGGCGCCCCGGTTTATGTGAGTCAGCAGGTCTTGGGCTTCTTCCACCGGTTTTCCTCTCACCAAGTCGGCCACCCGCCTCATCTTGTAGGGAGAATGGCGGAGATAACGAGCGCGGGCCTGGGTTCTCACCGCTTTCTCACCACCTTGTCCCGTTTCCCGCCCGGATGCTTACGAAAGGTGCGGGTGGGGGCGAATTCCCCCAGCTTGTGTCCGACCATCGACTCCGTCAGATAAACGGGTACGTGGCGGCGCCCATCGTGAACGGCGATGGTGTGGCCAATCATGGCGGGAATCACGGTGGAACGTCGGCTCCAGGTGCGGATCACTTTCTTTTGACGAGCTTGATTGAGTTCCTCGACCTTCTCCAAGAGATGATCGTCAACGAAAGGGCCCTTCTTCAAACTTCTACCCACGGCTACCTCCGACCTTTGGCGTAACGACGGCGAACAATGTCCTTGTTGCTCTGCTTGTTCTTGCGACGCGTACGTCCCTCCGGCTTTCCCCACGGGCTAACCGGCGGCCTACCACCAGAAGACTTGCCTTCCCCACCTCCCAGGGGATGGTCGACGGGATTCATGGCCACTCCCCTGGTCTGAGGACGCACTCCCTTCCAGCGGTTGCGTCCCGCTTTGCCAAGCTTTACCAGCTCGGCCTCGGTGTTGCCCACCTGGCCGATTGTTGCCCGGCAATCCAATGGAACCATGCGCACCTCCCCGGACGGCAAGCGGAGCAAAGCCATCCCGCCTTCCTTGGACATCAACTGGACCGACGCCCCGGCCGACCGAGCCATTTTGGCGCCTCCGCCCGGACGCATCTCCACCGCGTGAACGGTGCTTCCCGCCGGGACGTTGCGCAGAGCTAAGGCGTTGCCCGGCCTGATCTCAGCCTTGGGACCCGAACTGATCCGGTCCCCTACCCCGACTCCCACCGGAGCCAGTATGTAGCGCTTTTCCCCGTCCACATAATGCAGCAGGGCGATACGGGCGTTGCGGTTCGGGTCGTATTCGATGGCCGCCACCTTGGCGGGTATCCCATCTTTGGTTCTTCGAAAATCAATGACCCGGTAGCGACGTTTGTGGCCTCCGCCCCGGTGACGGGAGGTGACACGACCATAGCTGTTCCGGCCCCCCTTGGAGGGCCGAGGAGCCAGCAGTGACTTCTCGGGGCTACTGCTGGTGATGTCCGAAAAATCAGAGACGGTCTGAAAGCGTCGTCCCGCAGATGTGGGCTTGCGTTTTTTTACTGCCATGTTTATAACCCGAATAGATCGATGGAATCGCCCTCGGCCAGCGTCACCAAGGCCCGCTTGGTGTCCTTCCGCTTGCCGAGCATACGACGGGTGCGCTTCCTCTTGCCCCGCCGGTTGTAGGTGTTGACCGAGAGAACATCCACTTCGAAAATGGCTTCCACCGACTGACGGATCTCGGTCTTGTTGGAGCGTGGGTCAACCAGAAAGGAATAGGTGTTGAAGGTTTCGATCAGATCGAAAGACTTCTCAGAGACCACCGGTCCCAGAATCACGTCGTGAGGGTACTTCATGAAGCCTTGGCCTTCGCAGTATCTTGCGCGGCGCCCACCATGGTGACAATATCCAAAGAATCGCCGCAGAACACCAGATCCCTGGCCCACAGCACGTCGTAGGGAGTTATATACCGGGCCTCAATAATCCTTATTGCCGGAATGTTGCGAAATGATCGATGTTCCACACCGCCCAACCGCTCCAAAACCAGCAGCGTCTTTGCCGACAAACCTATCGCCTCCAAGAAAGCCACCGCCGCCTTGGTACGCGGAACCTCCCAATCCCAAGGGAGAGTCGCGTAGATGGCCCCCTCCGAAGCACGGGCCGAAAGAGCGCCCCGCAGGGCAAGCCGACGCATCTTGGCCGGCGTGCGCTGATGGTAATCACGGGGCTTGGGTCCGTGGGAGACTCCTCCTCCCCGCCATATCGGCGAACGACTCGAGCCGTGCCGGGCCCTTCCGGTCCCCTTTTGGCGCCAAGGCTTGCGACCTCCGCCCCTCACCTCCGCCCGGGTCTTGGTGGAAGCGGTTCCTGAACGTTTGCCGGCCATTTGAGCGGTGACCACTTGATGGAGCACTGGCAGGTTGGGAGTCACACCGAATACCGAGGGATCGAGCGGCTTCTCTCCACAAAGGGACCCCTGCGGGTCGTAGAGAGGGGCGGTCAGTTCATCCACCGGCCTTGACCGCCTTTCGGACCATCACCAATCCGCCCTTGGGTCCGGGTACCGCTCCCCTCAGCAGCAAAAGCCCTTCTTCGGCCAATACCCTCACCACTTCGATGTTCAAAACAGTGGTGCGCTCGGAGCCCATCCGGCCGGGCATCGACTTTCCCTTGAATACCCGCGAGGGGGTGGCGCAGGCGCCGATCGATCCTCCTGAACGGTGTTTCTTGTGGGTCCCGTGAGAGGCGCACAGTCCTGAGAAATTGTGTCTCTTCATCACGCCCGCGAAGCCCTTGCCTCTTGAGACGCCGGTGACGTCGGCGCGCACACCTGGTTCAAAGATCTCGTCCACATTGATGGTCGATCCTGGCTGGAACGCTCCCGAGTCGTCCACCAACGTCTCCACTAAATGGGGAGAGGGAGCCACACCCGCTTTGGCGAAATGTCCTGCCAAGGCCTTCCCCACCTTGGCCGGTTTACTGACTTCCAACGCCAGTTGAACGGCTTCATAACCGTCCGTCTCCGCGGTTTTGACCTGTACCACCCGGCATGGGCCCGCCTTGATGACGGTGACCGGCAAAGCCCGAGCGTCCTCACTGAAGATCTGGCTCATACCGAGTTTGGTTCCCAGGATGGTGTTCACAGCTTTATCTCCACTTCCACCCCGGAAGGCAGGTCAAGACGCATTAATGAATCCACCGTTTTCGCGGTCGGATCAAGAATATCAATCAGACGTTTGTGGATGCGCATCTCGAAATGTTCCCGGGAGTCTTTGTCAACGTGGGGTCCGCGAATAACACAGTATCTATGAATCTCGGTGGGCAAAGGTATAGGACCTTTGATCTTGGCCTGAGTACGAGTGACCGTAGCAGCGATCTTGCGCGCCGACTCATCCACACTCTGGTGGTCATAAGCCTTTAGCTTTATGCGGATCTTCTGGGAACCGTTCATTGGTCTCTTCTACTGTCCTCGCTTATCCGGTTTTCTGGTCTTTAGTTTTCTAAGTCTGCTTCTTACAAAGTTTTTGGTTTGGGGGTTATTTGGTGATTTTGGTGACCCGACCCGCCCCCACAGTCCGACCACCCTCACGAATCGCGAAATCCAACCCCACCGTCATCGCAATCGGAGCAATCAACTCCACCGACAACTCCACATTATCACCCGGCATCACCATCTGCACACCACCCGGCAACACCACCGAACCCGTCACATCAGTCGTACGAAAATAAAACTGAGGACGATAACCCGAAAAAAACGGATTATGCCGCCCCCCCTCCTCCTTAGTCAACACATACACCTGCGCCTCAAACCCCACATGCGGCAAAATCGAACCCGGAGCAGCCAACACCTGACCACGCTCCACCTCACTCTTACCCACCCCCCGCAACAACACACCCACATTATCACCAGCCCGACCCTCATCCAACAACTTCCTAAACATCTCAACACCAGTCGCCACCGAACCACGCGTCTCACGCAACCCCACCACCTCAACAGCCGAACCAACCTTCAACACCCCCTGCTCCACACGACCAGTCACCACCGTCCCCCGACCAGTAATCGAAAACACATCCTCAATCGGCATCAAAAACGGACGCTCCATATCCCGAACCGGAATATCCACATACTCATCCACCACACCCATCAACTCCATCACACCATCACCAGCCACAACATCACCCTCCAACGCCCGCAAAGCAGAACCCCTCACCACCGGAACATCATCACCCGGAAACTCATACTCCGTCAACAAATCCCGAACCTCCAACTCCACCAAATCCAACAACTCCTCATCATCCACCAAATCACACTTATTCAAAAACACCACAATCCGCGGCACACCCACCTGCCGCGCCAACAACACATGCTCACGCGTCTGCGGCATCGGACCATCCACAGCCGAAACCACCAACACCGCCCCATCCACCTGAGCCGCCCCCGTAATCATATTCTTAATATAATCCGCATGCCCCGGCATATCCACATGCGCATAATGACGCAACACAGTCTCATACTCAACATGCGCAATCTGAATCGTAATACCACGCTCACGCTCCTCAGGAGCACGATCAATATCATCAAACCCAGTAAACACATTCCTCCCACCAACCCGCTCAGACAACACCCGCGTAATCGCAGCCGTCAACGTCGTCTTCCCATGATCAATATGACCCATAGTCCCCACATTCAAATGCGGCTTCACCCGCTCAAACCTCACCTTACCCACAACCAAACACCCCCTTTTCTGTATTACTTACCTGTTCGCATGTGAAGCAACTCTTCACAAATTGATGCTGGAACATCTTGGTAAGCCTTGAACTGCATCGTATACGTTGCTCGCCCCTGTGTCCGAGAACGGATATCAGTGGCAAAGCCGAACATGTCGCCCAGCGGCACGGCTGCGGTGATAATCCGAGACGTTCCCCGCTGATCGGTTTCTTCGATTCGGCCTCGGCGCGAGGAAATATCAGCGATCACATCTCCCATGTAATCCTCGGGAGCGACCACTTCCACTTCCATCACCGGTTCCAGCAGCTTCATTCCCGCCTGCTTAGCGGCAGAGCGCACTGCCATGGACCCGGCTATCCGAAAGGCCAACTCGGAAGAATCTACATCGTGATACGAACCGTCAAGGAGGGTGACCCTCAAATCCACCACCGGATAGCCGGCCAAGAAGCCGCCGTCCAGAGCCTCCTCGATACCGGCGGCCACGGCCGGAATGTATTCGCGAGGGACACGGCCCCCCCTGATCTTGTTGACGAACTCGTAACCCCCTCCTGGGCCGGTGGGCTCGAGGGCGATGACCACATGACCGTATTGACCGCGGCCGCCACTCTGTCGCACGTAGCGGCCTTCGACCTTCCCCGACTCCGATTCAATGGTCTCCCGATAGGCGACCTGCGGCTTACCGATGTTGGCGGCGACTTTGAACTCCCGGACCAGTCGATCCACCAACACTTCCAAATGCAACTCCCCCATTCCGGCGATGATGGTCTGACCGGTCTCCTCATCGCTTCGCACCAGGAAGGTGGGATCCTCTTCGGAGAGCTTTTGAAGCGATGAGGACAACCTATCCTGGTCGACCCGAGTGCGGGGCTCGATAGCTACCCAGATCACCGGAGCGGGAAAGGCCATGGACTCCAGGCTGATGGGATCGTGGATAGAGGAGAGCGTGTCTCCGGTGGTTGTGCTGTGCAGTCCCACCGCGGCCACAATGTCACCCGCGTACACGTCATTGATGTCCTCGCGGCGGTTGGCATGCATGCGAAGCAACCGGCCCAAACGCTCCTTTTTACCGCTGGAGGTGTTGAGCACCGCTCCGCCCTTGGAGGCCGACCCCGAATAGACCCGAAAGTAGGTGAGCTTGCCCACATGGGGGTCAGTCATGATTTTGAACGCCAAAGCCGAGAAGGGCTCGTCGTCCTGGGGTTTGCGATCCAAGATCTCTTCGGGATTCTTGGGAGCGAAGCCTTGCACCGCAGGAAGATCCAACGGGCTGGGCAGGTAATGGACAATGGCGTCCAGCAGCAGCTGGACCCCTTTGTTCTTGAAAGCCGCGCCGCATAGCACCGGCACAAACATGTGCTGCAAGACACCCACCCGAATCGCCGCACGTATCTCCTCGGGGGTGATGTACAAATCTTCGAGGAACTTGATAAGGAGCTTCTCATCCACTTCAGCCACTTGTTCCAGCATCCGTGCCCGGTATTCGTAGGCGAGGTCCAGCATCGACTCGGGAATCTCCCCGGTGTCCCACTGCTTGCCGTCATCTCCCCGCCACTCGTGAAGCTGCATTTCCACCAGATCGACAACTCCCCGAAAACCGCTCTCCTCTCCCACAGGAAGCTGAAGAACCAGAGGTTTGGCCTGCAGGCGGGTGCGAATGGACTCTACATCCGCGAAGAAGTCGGCCCCCACCCGATCAAGCTTGTTGATGAAGCAAATGCGGGGAACCTGGTAGCGGTCGGCTTGGCGCCAAACCGTCTCTGACTGCGGCTCAACTCCCGCCACTCCGTCGAATACCGCCACCGCGCCGTCCAATACCCGCAGGCTTCGCTCCACCTCGACCGTAAAGTCAACGTGCCCGGGAGTGTCGATGATGTTGATGCTGTGGTCGTGCCAGATGCAGGTGGTGGCGGCCGAAGTGATGGTGATCCCCCGCTCCTGCTCCTGGGCCATCCAGTCCATGGTGGCGGCGCCCTCGTGCACCTCGCCGATCTTGTAGTTTCGACCGGTGTAGTAGAGAATCCGTTCAGTGAGCGTCGTCTTGCCGGCGTCGATATGTGCCATGATGCCGATGTTGCGGGTGCGGCTCAGAGGCACCTGGCGCATGCGCAGGAGACGATTTTCCCGGTCAGCAGCCACAACAAAACCTCTACCAGCGGTAGTGGGCGAAAGCCTTGTTGGACTCCGCCATCTTGTGTATGTCTTCGCGTCTTTTGAACGCAGACCCGGTGTTATTAGCCGCATCGAGTATCTCCCCGGCCAACCGCAACGCCATGGTGGGCTCTCGCCGACGGCGAGCGTAACCGACCAACCACCGGATGGCCAGGCAACTGGCCCGGTCAGGACGCACATCCACGGGCACCTGGTAGGAAGATCCTCCCACTCGTCGGGACCGCACCTCCATCTGAGGCTTGAGGTTGTCGATGGCCCTTTTCAGCACGCTTACCGGATCTTGGCGGGTGCGCAGTTCCACCCGCTCCAAAGCCGAATAGACGATCCGGCGGGCAAGATCCTTTTTTCCCTTCCACAACACCTTGTTGATGACCTGGCTGACCAGGACATTGCGAAACACCGGATCGGGATCGATCTTCCGCGGGGTGGCGGCTGATCTCCTCATCGCCCTTTCCTCGCGCCATAGCGGGAACGGGCCTGCCGACGCTCGGAGACCCCCGACGCGTCCAATGTCCCGCGGATCACCTTGTAACGAACTCCCGGCAAGTCACGGACCCGGCCGCCTCTCACCAGCACAATGGAGTGCTCCTGAAGATTGTGCCCTTCTCCGGGAATGTAAGCAGTCACTTCAATGCCCGACGACAACCTAACCCGGCACACTTTACGCATCGCCGAATTCGGCTTCTTGGGGGTAACGGTGTAGACGCGGGTGCATACTCCCCTTCGCTGGGGAGCCCCGGCCAAACCGGCTGTCTTGACTTTCTTCTTCTTTGGTTTGCGCCCGCGGCGCACCAACTGTTGGATCGTCGGCATTGCTTTCCTTCACCGGAATTTCGATCACCCCGCACACGCAGGAGAGACCGTTTTACCTATTTCTGCGTTTCGGACCGCACCCGGAGGACACTCCGGTACTGGGTCAGGCGGAGAGCCCCTATGAGACGGCTTGAGGTACTACGACCACGAAGGGCAAGTATATACACCTTGATCCCCCCAGACAAAACCCAAATTAGGGGTTTGAGTAGCGGTTTTTCCGGCGGTCCGAACGCTTTCCATGATGGGGTGTGTGATACCAATCCCGCCGACGGGGACCCAATCGAACCCACAGCCACACAAAGCCCCACATCAGGGTGAGCGGATACCAACGCAAATAGGGACGAACTTCCCTAACCGACCACAAAGCCCACAGCGGACGGCCACCCAACCACAAGGCGACCACTGTCCAGACCGGCCAGGAGAATGGAAAACTCCATTCCCACATCACGGACAGAAGACCCAGGGCGAACGTACCCAGCAGCCGCACAGACCTCCCGGGAACAGCCAGACGCAGGGCCATGATCATCATGGGCAAGGATCGTTTCCTCAGGGCGGCCATCCATAGCTTCCCTCCCCAGGTCCTACGCACCCCGGTGCGGCCCTGCGCCCACCTCCTTCGCTGCCCGACGGCGGTCCCGAGCCGGGCTGGCTTTTCATCCCAAACCCTGGCCCCGGGTAGGTACCTGACCTGATGGCCCGCCAACAACAATCTGACCGTCAGATCGAGGTCCTCGGTGAACGACCCGCTCCAACCACCAGCCTCGGATAGCACAGCCGCGGTTGCTGCGAACCCAGTCCCGCCCAGTTCCATCGGCCAACCCCGCTTTGCCATCTTCTTATAAACCATCTCCCTGGCCATCCAATCACCCAACCCGGCAGCCGCGGCGATCGGGGAGGCGTCGAGATTGGAGGGAAGCACCGAAGCCTGCACCACACCGCCACTGCGTTCCAACCCCTCGGCCAACCGGGTCAAGAAATCCTTGTCCACCCGGTTGTCGGCGTCCAAAACCACCAACGCCTCGTCCCCGGACAACGGATGATGGGATAGATACCACTTCAAGAGTTCTCCCTTGCCGTCCGGACCAAGGGTGCGAGTCACTACCTGAGCCCCCGCCCCGACTGCCACCCCGGCCGTGTCGTCCCCGCACCGGTCGGCCAACACCCACATCGAGTAGGCGGTGGAGGGGTAATCCTGACCGCGGAGATCTGTGACCAGGGCACCTACAACCGTCTCCTCGTCATGGGCGGGGATCACCACCCGCAAACGTATCTTCAACCCGGACGCCTCGGTGGAAGCGACGGGCGACTCAGACACTGGACAACCGCAGACTGACATCTACCACCGGCGCCGAATGGGTTATCCAGCCTGTTGAGATGATGTCCACGCCGGTCTCCGCCACCTGTCGGACATTGGCCAAGGAGATTCCCCCGCTGGCCTCCAGGGTCAACCTATTTCCCACACGGCGCACCGCCTCGGTCATTTGCGCGGGAGGCATATTGTCCAACAACATCACATCGGGCCCGGCCTCCACTACCTCCTTGAGTTGGGACAGATCAGAGACCTCGATCACCACTGGCACCTTCCCCCCCGTCTTCTCCCGGGCGGTTCGCACCGCTTGGGCCGCGTCTTCCAGTAGGGCTAGATGGTTGTCCTTGATCAGAACCGCGTCCCATAGTCCCATGCGATGGTTGATTCCCCCTCCAACCCGGACCGCTTCCTTCTCCCAGGGGCGCAAGCCGGGGGTGGTCTTGCGGGTGTCGCTGATCCGGGCTCGGGTTCCGGCCACCGCCCGCACCAGGTCACGAGTAGCCGTGGCAATGCCCGACAGGCGACCCAACAGGTTGAGCGCCACTCTCTCTGCCGACAGTATCCCGCGGGCCGGACCGCTCACCATCGCCACCTGCGATCCTTCCCCTAAATCCGTCCCATCAGTGGTCATCGGCTCGAAACCCACCCGCTGGTCCAGAAAGCGGAAAGCAGCCTCCGCCACGCTGAGACCCGCAACCCTTCCCTCCGACTTGAATACCAGTATCCCCACCGCCATCTGACTCTCGTCGATGAGAGCTGAGGAGGTTAGGTCCCCCGCCGTGCCCAGATCTTCCGAAAAGGCCCGTTCCAAGAGGTTATGGAGGTCTCCCGGATAGGTCAGCTGCGCCCCACCTCAAGCATCCGCTCCACCGACACCCGGGCCCGCGCGGCTATTTCGGGATCCAACACCACCTCATGGGTCATGGTCAAAAGCGAGTGCCTTATGTTCTCCAGCGTGATCTTCTTCATGTGAGGACAAAGGTTGCATGGCCGTAAGATCTCCACGCCCTCCAACTCGTATGCAACGTTGTCGGCCATCGAGCATTCGGTGAGCATCATCACCTGGGGAGGCCGCAACTCACGCACCCAGTTCACAATCCCGTGGGTAGATCCCACGAAGTCGGCCTGCTCCAAAACGTCGGGGGCGCACTCGGGATGGGCGATCACCGGCACATTGGGAAGCATCTGCCGAAATTCCTCCAACTCCTGGCCACTGAACCGGTCGTGAACGATGCACCTTCCCTCCCAAATGATGATCTCCACATCGGTATGGGAGGCGACATACCGGCCCAGGAACCCGTCGGGTAGAAAGATCACCCGGTCGGTCTCCAGCGATTCGACCACAGCCACTGCGTTTCCCGAGGTGCAACAAATGTCGGACTCGGCCTTCACTTCCGCAGTGGTGTTCACATAACTGACCACCGGAGTCCCCGGATACAGACCCTTGAGACGCCGCACATCCTGGGCGGTGATTCCCTCGGCCAAAGAGCACCCCGCCCGCAGATCCGGAATTAGCACGGTGGCGTCGGGGTTTAAGAGCTTGGAGGTCTCGGCCATGAAATGAACGCCGGCCATCAGGATCACTTCGGCGTCGCTTCGAGCCGCCATCTGGGCCAACGCCAGGGAGTCCCCCACCAGGTCGGCCACCCCGTAATAGATATCGGGGGTCATGTAGTTGTGGGCGGTGATCAGTGCATTGCGATCCGCTTTGAGCTGTTCGATCTCCTGGATGAGCGGCTCAAGGGCGGCTCGCTCTTCGGCGGGAAACACCGAAGGCTTGCGGGATATTTCGAGGGTGGCTACGGTCACTGTCGGTCTACCTCAAAGGGTGTAGGACAAGAATACTCCGCCCTGTTGTTCACCTTCCAGCCACAAAAGCCATACTCGCAGCTTACATTCTCTCGATCACCGCTGAGGCGAATTCCGATGTCCCCACTGTGGTGGCACCTTCGGTGAGCCTGGCCAAGTCATAGGTGACCACCTTATCGATGATGGACTTCTCCATCGCGGCCGGAATCAGGTCAGCCGCCTCCGACCACCCAATATAACGAAGCATCATCTCTCCGGAAAGTATCAGCGAACCCGGATTCACCTTGTCCAGTCCGGCATAGCTGGGAGCGGTCCCATGGGTGGCCTCGAAAAGGGCAAAGCCAACCTGAAAGTTGATGTTGCCCCCCGGGGCCAAGCCGACCCCCCCCACCTGGGCCGCCAAGGCGTCCGATATATAGTCACCGTTGAGATTCATCGTGGCTATCACATCGAACTCGGCGGGTCGAGTGAGAATCTTCTGCAGAAAGGCGTCGGCGATCACATCTTGCACCAAGAGACGGTCACCAGGTTCCCCACCGCAATCTTCCCAACTCACCGCCCTATCGGCGAACTCCTCACGGACCAATTCGTAACCCCATTCCCGGAACGCTCCCTCGGTGAATTTCATGATGTTGCCTTTGTGAACTATGGTCACCGATCGGCGACCATTGTCGAGCGCGTGCTGAACGGCCGCCCGCACCAGGCGTTTGGTCCCCGTCTCCGAAATCGGCTTGATACCGATCCCCGAGTCGGGCCGGATCTCCCAGCCCAAATCGGCTTGCAGATGGGCCAGCAGCCGAATCGCCTCAGGACTTCCTGCCTTCAATTCCAACCCTCTGTACAGGTCTTCGGTGTTCTCCCGGAATATCACCATGTCCACCAAATGGGGATGCACCACCGGAGAAGGCACTCCCCGCAGCCACCGCACCGGCCTAATACACGCATACAGATCGAGGATCTGGCGTAAGGCGACATTGATGCTGCGTATCCCGCCCCCCACCGGCGTCGTCAACGGACCCTTGATCGCCACCAAATACTCCCTGATGGCGTCAACAGTCTCGTCCGGAAGCCAAGATCCGGTCTGGTCGAAGGCTTTCTGCCCGGCCAACACTTCCAGCCATTCGATGCGCCGGTCGCCCCCATAGGCTTTGGCGACCGCGGCGTCAAACACCCGCCGGGCTGCCCGCCACACGTCAGGTCCTATCCCATCGCCCTCTATGAAGGGAATAATGGGATGGTCGGGGATCGAAAGCCCCTCGGCACTCTTCTGGATTTTCTCCGGCATCTTCTATCACAACCTCAACCCTGGGATACTTTGGCCATCAAGCAGATTACACCGTCTTGTCAGCATCCCAGCCGGGCGGTGTCCAAGGTGTACCCTCCCTGGCACGATTGCCCCTGTCAACAGGTGCTACTCGATGCCACCAGGATGGGCGATCTGTTGCATCTGGTCAGGTTGTGGGAAGATCGCTCCACCGGGATTGACAACTCATCACGATTCCACCACCACCAGCAGATCCTTGGCCTCGACCTGGCTTCCCGCTTGAACCAGTAGTTCCTTGACCCGACCCGAGTCCGGAGCGTAAATGGTGCTCTGCATCTTCATCGCCTCCAGTGTCAGCAATTTGCTGGTGGCCGTCACCTCGTCCCCAACAGCTACGAACAGACCGGTCACCACACCCGGGGTCGGAGCGCCGACGTGCTGCGGATTACCGCTATCAGCCTTACGAGCGGCGGGTCTCTCCGATTGGAGGGACCGGTCGCGAACCCGTATCTCCCGGGGCGCTCCATTGAGATCGAAGAAGATCGTGCGGGTTCCGTCGGGCTGTGGTTCGCCCACGGTGTGATACTGCACAATAAGGCGTTTCCCCGGCTCGATGTCGAATACGCACTCCTCACCTTCTTCCAGCCCGTAAAAGAAAACCGGGGTGGGAAGCAAGCCAACATCGGCGAATTTCCGGCGGGTCTCGGCAAATTTGGTGAACTCCGCAGGATAGAGCAGGTAGCTGAGGCCGTCGGCCCACTCCCCTTCCCGCCCGAGCAACGCCGTCGCAGTCTCGACGGAGGCGTCGATATCGGCGCTAGGCAGGTTCCCGCCTGCCCGCCCCTCGATCGGTTCGTTGCGGCACAGCAGTATTTGCCGGATGTCCTCCGGCCACCCGCCGGGAGGTTCACCGAGGGACCCCCGCATCATGTCGACCACCGACTCGGGGAACCCGATGTTGTGGTCGGGGGGAAGCCGTCGAACCTCATCACACGTCATCCCCTTGGAGAGCAGGAACAGAGCCAGATCACCCACCACCTTGCTGGACGGTGTGACTTTGACGATGTCACCCAGCATCTGGTTGACATCCGCATACATCTCCTCAACCTCTCGCCAGCGTTGCCCAAGACCCAAGGCCGTCGCCTGCTGTTGGAGGTTGGTGAACTGTCCACCCGGGATTTCGTGGTCGTAGAGCCGGGCGCTCCCCGACTTGGGCGAGTTGTCGAAGGGCTGATAGTAGGTGCGGACCGTTTCCCAATACAGCGAGCAGTCGCCTAAAGCCTGCGAGTCGAGCTCAGTATCCCGCTCGGTACCTCTAAGCGAGCCGACAATCGTGTTTAGGTTTGGTTGGCTGGTGGAGCCCGAAACCGCGGCCACAGCCGCGTCGATGATATCGATCCCGGCTTCGCATCCCTTTAGGAGGGTGGCCGCCTGCACCCCGCTGGCGTCGTGCGTATGGAAATGGATCGGCATGCCCAGTTCCTCCCGTAGCACCCTCACCAATTGATCGGCCGCATACGGACGGCACAGCCCAGCCATGTCCTTGATGCAGAGTATGTGCGCTCCCATCGCCTTGAGTTGCCGGGCCAGATCCATGTAGTAGGTCAGGCTGTACTTGGGTCTCCCCGGATCAAGAAGATCGCCGGTGTAACAGATGGCGGCCTCACAAATGGCATGAGTACTGCGCACTGCTTCAATGGCCACCTCCATGTTTCGCACGTCGTTCAGAGAGTCAAAGACCCGGAAGACGTCGATACCCTGCCGGGCGGCCTCGATGGTGAACTCTCGCACCACATTGTCGGGGTAACTGGTGTACCCGACCGCGTTTGAGGCTCGCAGCAGCATCTGGAAGCAGATGTTGGGAATCGCCTCCCGCATCAGACGGAGACGCTCCCATGGATCCTCGTACAGGAACCTGAGCGCCGCATCGAACGTGGCGCCTCCCCACATCTCGACGCTGAACAGGTTCGGGAGGCGTCTTGCCACTGCCCCGGCGGTACCCAACAAGTCGTATGTGCGCACCCGGGTTGCCAAGAGCGACTGGTGGGCGTCACGGAAGGTGGTGTCGGTCACCAGAAGCCGCTCTTGCTCCCAGACCCACTCGGCAAACCTGTCCGGTCCCAGTTCCAGCAACAGATCGCGGGTCCCGGGAGGTGGCTTGGCGCTCATGTCTACCGGCACCACGGGAGGAGCCTTTAGTTTCTTCGGGTGTTCCTTTCCGGCCACGGTGGGATTCCCGTTGAGGATCGTGTCGCCGATATAGCTGAGCAGCCTGTTGGCGCGATCGCGGGGTGGCCGGATATCGAAGAGTTCGGGGGTCTCGTCCAGGAAATGAGTCGTTACAACGCCATTGCGGAAATCGGGATGGTTGATCACATTGCGCAGAAACTGAATGTTGGTCTCAACCCCCCGGATCCGGAACTCTTGCAAAGCTCGATCGGCTCGCGTGCAGGCGTCAGGAAGGTTTGTGTCCGACGCGGTGAGTTTGACAAGAAGCGAGTCGTAAAACGGGCTGAGCACCGCTCCGGCATAAGCAGTTCCGTCGAGCCGGATACCCAGCCCACCGGGGCTACGGTAGGTCTGCAGGCGCCCGTAGTCCGGCGAGAACTCGTTTTTGGGATCCTCGGTGGTTATGCGGCACTGTATGGCGGTCCCCCGGCGGGGGATCTCGCTCTGAAGCGGAATGGAGAGCGGCGCCTCGTGGAGCCGGCATCCCTGCGCCACCAAAATCTGGGACCGGACTAGGTCGACACCGGTGACCAACTCCGTCACGGTGTGCTCCACCTGGATGCGCGGGTTCACCTCGATGAAGAACCACTCGCCGGTATCGGCATCCACTAGGAACTCGACAGTGCCGGCGTTCACGTAACCGGTTGTCTGGGCCACCCGGATAGCCGCCGCACAAATCTTGTCGCGGAGTTGGTCGGGTAGGTTTGGCGCCGGCGCCAATTCCACCACCTTTTGATGGCGCCGCTGGACCGAGCAATCACGTTCCCAGAGATGCACCACCGAACCGTGGGAGTCGGCCAGAATCTGCACTTCGATGTGCCGCGCTCGGGAAATGTAGCGTTCGAGAAAGACCGAACCATCTCCGAAGCTGCGCTGAGCCTCCCCGCTCGCCTCCTCCAGCCTTCCCAACAGCTCATCGGGATGGTTGACCACCCGCATGCCACGGCCGCCGCCGCCGAAGGAGGCCTTGACGATCAACGGATAACCCACCGACTCGGCACTGAGGAGAATCTCCCGGGGATCAGCCGGCGCAAGACCGGTTCCGGGGACGGTGGGCACCCCCGCCCGCTTGGCAAGGCTCCGAGCAGCGGTCTTGTCACCCAGAGACTCGAGCAACTCAGGCGGCGGGCCGATGAAGGTGATACCTGCCTGCGCACACGCTCTTGAGAACCTGCTGTTTTCGGATAGGAACCCGTATCCGGGATGGATGGCGTCAACCTCCCGCTCCTTGGCTAAGGCGACGATGGCGTCGATGTCCAAATAGGCTGCTACCGGCCCTTTGTCGCTGCCGATCTCGTAGGCCTCATCCGCTTTGAAGCGGTGGAGGCTGAAACGATCCTCGCTCGGGTAGATGGTGGCGGTGCGCAGGCCGAGTTCGGTCGCGGCCCTCATGATCCGGATGGCTATCTCGCCCCGGTTGGCGGCCATGATTTTCTTCATGATGCCCGTCCTAGATTATCAACAAATGTCTCCATCCGCCAGCGTTTTGGGTGACCGTCCCTGGTCGGTCAAACGGGCTGCACCGTTGGTGGACCGCTCCCCCGAGGGGGCTTTGATTGGCGCCCCGTCAACAACGTAAGTCAACCCTTACGGCGATAACGCGGTCAGAATCGGACGCCATTAACTGGGAGGAGCCCATCCACCCACCATACCGCAATGGCGGCCCACTAACGCTCCAGGCGCTTTTAGAACCCGAAGCGGTCGAGGAGCACCGGCTGGCGTTGCCACTTCTTTTCCACCACAACCCGCAGATCCAGATATACTTTGGCCCCAAAGAAGGACTCCAACTCCCGGCGCGCCGCGCTTCCCGCACCCTGCAGCCGGGCCCCACCCTTGCCGATTACGATCCCCTTCTGCGAATTGCTCTCCACCACCAGCTTGGCCTCAACTGTCACCAGCCCATCGTGGCGATAGTGGAAATCCTCCACCGCCACCAAAAGGGAATGCGGGAGTTCTTGGCGTAGTCCGGCCAGGAATTTCTCCCGGATCACCTCGGAGGCATAGAAGGAGTCGGGCTGATCACTGATCACGCCTGGAGGAAAATACATCGGACCCTCTGGCAGGCGGCTGCACAGCTCGGAGGCCGCCGCTTTGAGGTTGTCCCCGCGCAAAGCGCTGATCGGCACGTAGGCGGCAAAATCCCACAGGGCCGCCTCCATCAGGCATGAGGCGATCTTTTCCTTGGAGAACCGGTCCGTCTTGTTGACCAGAACCACCACCTTGGAGCGATCCTTGGCCAGGCGCTCGGCGATCCTGCGGTCCCCAGGGCCAATGGATTGGCGGGCGTCCACCAAAAAGGCGATGACATCCGAATCCGCCAAGGCTCCATACACCAGCCGGTTGAGGCGATCACCCAGTTCATTTCGAGGCTTGTGCAGACCGGGGGTATCCACCAGTACCATCTGCCATGTGGGTGGGTCTGCATCGGAATCGGTGACCACACCCCGGATGGTGTTGCGGGTGGTCTGTGGCCGTTGTGAGGTGATTGCCACCTTTTGGCCCACCAAAGCGTTCACCAATGTCGACTTGCCGACATTGGGTCGCCCCACTACCGACACGAACCCCGACCTCATGATCGTCACCGCTGATCTGCCGGCCCGCCTACCCGGCGGCCGCGGCTCTAACCTCTCCCCCCGCAGTCTCCCCACTCCGATGCACCCTCAACTCCGATACCCGATGCCCAAGGACCTCTTTGACCATGAAGTCCACGCCTTCGGTGGCCAGGGTCTCCCCCACTTTCGGGACTCGGCCGGCCAAGGCCAATACCAAACCCCCCACCGTGTCCCAGTCCTCCTGAGGCAAGGTAACCCCCAACAGATCGCCCAGATCATCCACCGGGAACCGTCCATCCACAAACCACACGCCTCCCTCTTCCGCCCGGACCCACTCGTCCTCCTCATCGTGCTCATCCACGATCTCCCCCACCAACTCCTCCAACAGATCCTCGATTGTCACCAGACCTGCCGTACCGCCATGCTCGTCGATCACCACCGCCATGTGTTCACCGTTGCGCCGCATCTCCCGCAACAAGTCGGAGACCGCCTTGGTCTCTGGAATGTAGAGAGGATTCCTCTTTATGTCGGCCACGGTGGCGTCGCTTTCGCCCCCTACCAGGACAGAAATCAAGTCCTTGGCCAACGCCATTCCCACCACGCGGTCGATGCCGCCATCTAGAACGGGAAAGCGGGAGAAGCCATACTCCTTGACTATCTCAGCCAACTCATCCAACCCGGCATCCGCTCGGACGGTCACCATGTCGGGGCGAGGGACCATGACCTCCCTTACGATGGTCTCGGAGAACTCCAGTACCGAGGAGATCATTTCTTTTTCCTCCGAGTGGTTTTGTTCCTCGGAGTCAGCGGTGTCGAAGTCAAGTGGGGACCTCAGTCCCCACAGCCGGTAGTGCATTCGAGCAGCCATCTCCGCCAATCCGATAATCCGCTCTGCGCTTTCCCATCGACGGCCTATCAACCCGGCAACTAGTCGGCATCCGAGGGTGATCGCCACTGCCCAACTCGCCGCCGCCCAGCCCGCCAAACCGATGGAGGAAAGCCCCGCCGTCATCAGTGCCACCGCCACAATGGTGATAGCCGCCTCCATCCGCCACCCTGCAAGAACCATCCATTGATCGCGTCCCAGGATGCGGTTGTGCCGATCTGCACGGCGAAGCCCTTCGGCCGCTGCCTGTGCTTCCCCCGCCCGGTCCATGACGGCCAAGGCCCCCAGCCCCGCGAGCAGCAGACAGGCGCTCACCAACAACCCTGCTCCCACCCAGATCAAGATCATCGTCTCCTCAGTCCCTCATTAGCCAAGTAGCGGCGTTCCCGCTCTTCCATGATGATGGTTTGCTGGTCGGAGTCATGGCGATAACCCAACAGATGTAGAAGCCCGTGCACCACCATCAGCCCCATCTCCTCTGAGAATTCTGTTCCATGGCGCGCCGACTGGCGGCTCACATAGTCGGGAGCGATCACTACATCCCCCAAGTGCAAAGGCGGTCCGTCCTGGGACGCCGCAGATGGCCGGTCCCCCGGTTCAATCTCCTGTAGGGGAAGCGCCAACACGTCGGTAGGACCGCCACGGCCGAGATGCCGAAGGTTCATCTCCATCATGCGGTCGTCCCCCACCAGCGTTACATCCACCATGCAACCGGGCCCGTATCCCTCCTCGACCAACACCGCGGAAGCCAAACGTCCCAGAAGATCCAGATCCACCGTTGAATGCTGCTCGTCGATGACCTGCACGTTCATCGGAGAACCTTGCGGATCGGATCAGAAGGTTCTTCTGGACTGATAGATGAAGGCTCTTCCATTCAAGGGAAGTTGGGGTACTTGATGCGCTGATGGTAGTGGCCTGACATGGCCTCCACGAAGGCATTGCGAATGGATTGAAGCTCAGCAAAAGTGAGAGAGGCCTCGTTCAATTGAAAGTCGGACATCTTTTCGCGGATGATCCCGTCTATAACCGAGCCGATGGCTTGCAGCGTCGGTTCGGGGGGTGCTCCTTCCCCATAACCCGTCTGGAAAGCGGCTCGACACGCCCCCTCCACCCCATCGGCCAGCATCACAATGGCCATCTCCCTAGATCGGGGTTTTTCCCCCACATGCCGATAGTCGTCCACGTTGACCTGTTCCTCCCCGTAAACGCCCAGCGCCTTGTCATAGAAAAAACGGATTATTCCTGTGCCGTGATGGGTAACGATTCCCTCGGTAACCGCCGAGGGAATCCGATAGCGCGTGGCCAGATTCATCCCATCGATGACATGACGGCGAATAACCTCCGCGGATTGCTCGGGAGGCATCTGATCATGAGGGTTGATCGTTCCGAACTGGTTTTCGATGAAGAACTGGGGGTTCTCGGTCTTACCCAAATCGTGGTAATAGGCGGCCGCCCGGGCCAGAAGATTATTGGCGCCGATGGCGGTGGCCGCGGCGCTGGCCAGAGTCCCAACCATTAAGGAATGGTTGAATGTTCCGAAGGCCTTTTCCTGTAGCAGTTGCAGGGCCTCGTGGTTTCGGTCGGTGAGATCCAGCAGCCGCAGAGTAGTGGTCACATCGAAAATGCTCTCGAAGAAGGACATGGCCGCCAGCGCCACCAGCGCGGCGATCAGGGAAGAAGCGAAGGCCAATACCCCGGCCTGCAGCATGATGCCCCCTGGGGCTTGGGCGATGCTGGTGTGGAAAATCCAGGCGGTGGCCGCGGCGATCACCGCCAAAGACGCCGCCGAGACGGCCACCGAGTTGCGGAAGGCCCGGCGGCTGGAAGCGGCGGAGACAAACCCCACCGGAGCCAGGGTGGCCAGCAGGGCGTAGGTGGTGGCGCCCGCGTCTCGGGTCCCCACCGCGGTAATCACCGCCAGAGCCACCGCCATAAGGATTCCAACCCGGTTGTCCAGCAGGACGGCTGCAAAGTACCCGAAAGCCACCGCCGGTAGCACATAGATACCCACCTCGTAGCCGAAGACATCCCCTATGAAGGTGGCGCCCCTGACAGCGCCGGCGGCGAGCACCGTCAGCAGTCCGAAAAGAGTTATGAGTTGAACACGTTCCCACAGATCGAGCCGGAATCGGTACAGATACAGGGACAGGACCGCCACTACCGCTCCCAACACCACCAACACTCCCGCCTCCTGCGCGGGTCTGCCGGTGGCCGCGCCGGTCTGGGAGATGGCATCGATGGCTAGCCGGGTCAGCGGCTGTCCTTCGTCGATGATGGGCTGGCCAGATCGGAATGAGACTGTCACCGCTTCCTGCGCCTCGCGGGCCTCCTGGCGCAATTCCGCAGTGGCGCCGGTGTCGAATAACGAATTGGGCCTCAGGAAGGAAGCGGCGATATCAGCGGCCGTCTCACCGGCAGTCGGATTGCGGGCATCGTCGATAAACACCACGGGCGGGTCGGAGAGGATGCTGCTCTGGGCGGACAGCAGATCCTCGCTCTTGATCTCATCGGCGAAAGAATCCACCATCAAGGTGAGAGCGGCCCGCTCGATTTCCACCAGTCCGGGGGCAATCCCCGACACTTGGCGGATCACGTCGTCTGCGGCAACTTCCACCAGGGTGGCCACCGAACTCGTGTTCAACTGGGGATAGGACCGGAGAATCTCTTGGTTCTGCAACTGGATGGGCCGGATCAACGGAAGGAAGGGAACCGGGTCGACCGGACATTCCGCGTCCGCTCCCAAGCACACCACCTGTTGGCTCCGGCTGGGTAAGTAAATCGTGAAGCCCGGGGGAAGATCAGCGTCCTGACTGTCCACCACCACTTCCCACACCCCTTCGGGCACCTCCAAGCTGAAATCACCGTTGGACTGGGTGAAGGTGTCATAACCCTCGCCGAAAGGTGAAATAGCCCTCACCGTCATCAACTCCAACCCCACCTCCGGATAGGTCCCCGACTCGGTGATCGCACCGTCGGAGTCGAAATCCAAAAAGACCCGGCCGGTGAGGGTAACTCTGGCCGGGGGGAGCGGAGTGCTCACCAATGATTCGGGAGGGGCCTCAGTGGTCGAAGGGGCGGCGGTGGTGGGCGCAGCGGTGGTGACGGGCGCTTCACCCTCGCTCTCTCCTTCGGCACCAGTTTCAGGTTCGCCATCGGTGGGTGTGGCAGAATCATCCTCCCCTTCGGTGGACGAAGCCGGTTCCGTGACAGTGGTGAGGCTTGAGGTGGTAGTGCTCGGTTCGGCGGTGGGAGTCGAAGCGGTGGTGGGTGTTGTGGTGGTCGTGGTGCTGGTGGGCGGGAGAGAAAGCGTTTCCACCCACTCCGGCGCAGGTGAGAGCACCCCGCTTCTCACCGCCGCGAACAATTCGGAAAGGTCCCTATTGACCTGTTGTTCCATGCTTTCATCCCGACTGGTCACACTCTCAACCTGTTCGGCGGCCGCATCCTGCAGGGCCTGGGTGGCGTTTTGATCCACCACCTCGTTGGAACGCTGAGCAATATAGTTTCGAGTCGCCAGTTCACCTTCTCGTAGATCCACTTCTCCACTGGCCGCCCCGATGGTCAGGATTGCCCAGGCCAGTACCACCGTAGACACCAGCACCAATCCGCGGACCAGCGGCTGATCCCACCGTGGGGAAGTGCCATTACCTTGGGCGTGCATGGTTCTCTCTTCTCGAAACCTGCTGGGCGCCCGAGGAGTCGGCATCCTCGTAGCGTTGATAGGCATCGATAATGTCGGCAACCACCCGGTGACGCACCACGTCCCGGCTGGTAAGTTCCACGAACGCCACTCCCGGAATGTCGCGGAGGATCCGGCGGACCACGCTCAGACCTGATGATCGTCCCGAAGGTAGGTCGGTCTGGGTGAGATCGCCGGTGATGATCATCTTGGAGTTGAAGCCCAACCTGGTCAAGAACATCTTCATCTGCTCGGGAGAGGTGTTCTGCGCCTCATCGAGGATCACGCAGGCATCGTTGAGAGTGCGTCCCCTCATATAGGCGAGCGGCGCGATCTCGATGGTTCCCCGCTCAATCAAGCGAGCAGTCTCATCATGACCAAGCATGTCCCACAATGCGTCATAGAGAGGACGCAGATAAGGGTCGACCTTGGCGGTAAGATCCCCGGGGAGAAAGCCGAGTCGCTCTCCTGCCTCCACTGCTGGGCGGGTGAGAACGATTCTTCGGCAATTACCCTGCACCAAAGCCTCCACCGCCGCCGCCATCGCCAGATAGGTCTTACCCGTGCCGGCCGGCCCGACCGCAAAGGTGGCCGTGCTTTCCCGGATGGATTGCACGTAGCGCAACTGGCGATGGGTCTTGACCCTCACCAGTCTGCCGCGCCCCAACGACAGGGTCTGGCTCAAAACTCCGGCCGGATCGGGAAGTTCCTCGCGCACCATCTGCACCACCGAGCCGACACGACCGTCCAAAGAGGTGCCTTCCTGCACCAGCAAGAGGAGTTCCTTGACCACCGACTCCGCCAGACCCACCTCCTCCGATGGCCCCCGCAGGGACACGTTGGCGCCCCGCGCCACCATCTGCACCAGGGGAAAGGATTCCTGCAGTACCCGAAAGTGGGAGTCGCTGGCGCCCAGCAAGTCCCGTAACAGGTGCTGGCTGGACACCACTACTTCTCGGTGTATGGCCTCAGTGCTCATCTATACGGGACCGATGACGCCAAGAGGCCATCACGGTGTGGGAGAATCATCCCGGCGGCCAACTCATCCGTCGGCCACCCAAGAGATGCAAATGCAGATGAAAAACAGTCTGACCTCCATCTCTTCCCACATTGGCAACCCATCGCCACCCGTCCTCCAATCCCTCCTGAGCGGCGACCCTTTGGGACAGTTTCACCAATGCGCTCATCATCTGGGGATCGTCCACCTCATTAAGAGACTCGACATGCCGCCGTGGAATCACCAGGACATGAGTGGGCGCTTGGGGGTTGATGTCCCGAAAGGCCAGGGCGTCTTCAGTTTCGGCCACAATTCCGGCCGGAATCGAACCGTCGGCAATCTTGCAGAAAAGACACTCGCTACTCAATGGATCTCCCGACCGAAATGGCATGGGGAGTTTATATGTGCCCCCCGTGTCCAAAAAACCCTACCAACCCGCCCCACTCTACGACCTCCTCTTTGCCGATCGCCGGCGCCTGTCTCTCCGAAGGGACGGGGGCAACGGTGATTCTCCTCGCATTTCGGCAAGCTTCCGCAGAAGATCCTCTTCTTCGGCGGTCAGATCTTCCGGTACTTCCACCTCCACCGCCACCAGCATGTCCCCCCGCGCTTTTCCGCCCATTCTGGTGGTCCCGTAGCCCGCCAGCCTTCTGACCCATCCAGGCTGGGTGCCGGGCGGGACGCGCAACGGGTATGTTCCCCCCTCCAATAACGGGACATCGACATCCACTCCCAAGGCGGCTTCGGTGAATCCGATGGTGACCCGGTGGAATAGGTGGTCCCCTTCCCTCTCGAACCGGCTGTCCGGGCGAACCCCGATCTCTACATAGAGATCGCCGGGCATCCCACCCAGAGGCGCAGCCGCCCCCCTGCCTCTCAGGCGCAACCGGGTGCCTTCCGATACTCCGGCCGGGATCTCCACTTTCAGTGAATGGACCTGCGGATGGACGCCCTCTCCGTGGCACCAACTGCAGGCCTGCGACGTCTCTCGTCCCCTTCCCCGACACTTGGGACAGGTGGTAGTGGTCACCATCGACCCAAAAAAGCTCGAGCGGGTGGAACGCACCATCCCCGATCCTCCACAACCTTGACATGACCGGACTGTCGCACCGGCCGCCACTCCGTCGCCGCCACATGTCGAACATGCCGCTTCGGCTTTGAATTCGACGTTTGTCTCGGTCCCGAAGGCCGCTTCCTCCAACCTCAGTCCGATTCTCACCAAGATGTCCTGCCCACGTGACCTTTGGGCCGTTCCGGGTGTTCCGAAGAATCCCGACCCACCGAACACCGACCGCAACAGGTCGTCAAGATTCCCGAACATCCCCGAGATGTCGACCTGCTCACCCCGGTCGTGGGAGTGGCGGCGTTCAGGGTTGGAAAGAACCTCGTAGGCCTCCGCTACTTCCCTGAACCGCGCCTCGGCCTGAGGGTCGCCGGGGTTGGCGTCAGGATGGGTCTCCCGAGCGAGCCTTCTGAAGGCTCGCTTTATCTGGTTGGAATCGGCGTCGCTATCGACCCCGAGAATCCGGTAGTAGTCCTTGGCCATGCGGGAAGTGGTTCAGCCGCCGATGCGACCGGCCAACCCGGCGCTTACTCTCTCGAGCACCGAAATCGCTCGGCCATAATTCATTCGCATTGGCCCCAGCACACCGATTCGCCCGCTGGAGCTGCCCGCCATGAATGAGGTGGAAACCACTGCCAGATCCACCTCCAGATCGGGTATTTCCTCTCCGATGCGGATGGTGATTCCCGGATTGGCAGTGAGCAGTTCCAACACCGTGCCTTCCCTCTCCAGCACCCCCAGCACCTGGGAAACCGCATCCAGATCATCCCATAGGTCGGCCAGTCGGCCGGTGCCCATCACGTAAACATCCGAGGCTCGCAACGCTGCCCTTTCCAATGATTCCCACACCTCTTGAAAGCAGCTTTGGAACGTGGTGGGCGGGGACCCAGGCGCCGGCAGCGCCGACGGACTTGGCCCACCCAGTGGCGCTCCCACCGCGTGGCTGCGAACCAGGCGTTCCATTTCGGAGAGTTGACCTCCGCTCATCGGAGCCGGCAATCGACAAAGCTCTTGCAGAACCCGGGCCGATTCGGTGACCACCACCAGCAAAGCCAGGCGCAATTGGAGAGAGACCAGGTGGATGCTGCGGACGCGCTCGGCGGCCAGTTGAGGACCCACCACCACCGCCGGTAACAGGGTTAAGTCCGACAGCAATCGGGAAGTGGCATGGAGCATCCGATCCAACTCCAATTCGACATCGGCGAAGAATGAAGAGATACGGGATCGAACCGCCCGCCGCAGCCGAAATCCCGCCTGGTTGTCCACGTAATAGCGGTAGGCCAATGCGGTGGGAACCCTTCCAGCCGAGGTATGGGGCTGTGCTACGTACCCGTCTTCTTCCAGACGGGCCAGTTCCTTTCGGACCGTGGCGGGGGAGATTTCCAAATCGCTGTGGTCAAGCACCGCCCGAGAACTCACGGGCGCTCCGGTGCGGATGTGACATTCCACCAGGGAACGCAATATCTCGGCGCGGCGATCCTCCAGCATGTACCACAGAGTACCAAACTATTGAGGTGGTTCTCCATTGGAATCGGTCTCTGGGGGTGGAATGGCGAGGATCGCCCGGCTCACCTCGTCGGTGAGCAGGGGACGCTCCACCCGAAGCCTCCCCTTCCCCAATCCAATCACACCCGCCTGCCGAAGCCTTCGGCCCTGTGAGGAGTGCCACAGCGCCTCCCCGGCCCGGCCCGGTTTCACGCCGGCCCTCCTTCTGATCCCCAGCAGCAATCGCTCAGTCTCCGAGGCCCACCCTGCGATGGTTTCCATCCTCCGAGTCGTAGCACCGCCACTCTCCACGGTCTTCAGGTAGCGATTCAGACTGCGTATGTTCTCCCACCGGCGCCCATCCCGAAACGAATGGGCGCCGTTTCCAAACCCCAGATACTCGCCCTGTCCCCATACCGACAGGTTGTATCGGCAGGGATGGCCGGGCCGAGCAGCGTTGGAGACCTCATAGCGCACCAATCCAGCCTCCCGGCAGGCTCTATCAGCCTCCTCCCAACAGTCGGCCTGCCGGTCAGGGTCGGGGGTCGGTGAGCCCGCCCGGACGTTCTTCCACAACACGGTCCCCGGCTCAACAGTCAGGGCGTATGTGGACAGGTGGTCCGGATCGCAGGCGAAGGCGCCGCGCAGCGTTTGGCCCCAGGATGCGCCGCTCTCGGGGGGTGAGCCCATGATCAGATCCAGATTGATCGAGAAGAAACCGGCCTCTCGGGCGACCGACACGGCCTGCACGATGTCCTTTGGGGTGTGGCGGCGACCCAGATAGGAGAGCACCTGACGATCGAAGGACTGAGCGCCCAGCGACACCCTGTTGAACCCGGCCGCCACCAGCGCCTCTGCCTTCTCCGGCGTCCAATCCTCGGGGTTGGCCTCCAGGCTCACCTCCGCATCCTCGGTGAGGCCGAAACGAGCGGCCATTTCTCCCAGAATCCTCTCCAACCATCCGACCGGCATCCGAGATGGAGTCCCTCCTCCGAAGTTGATGGCGTTCACCTGCCCCCAGCGAGGGGCCGATCCTATCTCAGTGATCAGAGCATTCCCATATCGGGAAACCAAATCATCCCTCCCTGCCACCACCGCGAAGTCACAGTAAGGGCAGACCGCCTCACAAAACGGAATGTGCACATACAGTGAACGCCACCGACCCGCCTGGTCCGCCAGCCCGGGATCATCCGGTGAGGGAGGCGCCGTGACTGGGAGACTCAATCCTTCACCCGGAGAGCCGCCACGAACGCCTCCGAAGGCACCTCCACCGACCCCACCATCTTCATCCTTCGCTTGCCTTCCTTCTGGCGGGACAACAGCTTTTTCTTGCGGGTGACATCGCCACCGTAGCACTTGGCCAGCACATCCTTGCGCTTGGCTCGGATGGTCTCCCGGGAGATGATCCGGCTGCCGACCGCGGCCTGAATGGGAACGTCGAATAACTGTCGGGGAATCAGTTCCCTGAGTCGGGTGACCATCTCCCGGCCATATTCGTACGCCTTTTGGCGGTGTATTACTGCCGAGAAGGCGTCCACCGGCGAGCCATTGAGCAGCAGGTCCACTTTGACCAGATCGGAAGGCTGATAGCCGTCGGGCTCATAATCGAGGGAGGCGAACCCCCTGGTCTTGGATTTGAGATGATCGTAGAAGTCGAAAACCACCTCCGCCAAGGGAACACGGCAGGTGAGCTCTATCCGTTCGGCGCCCAGATAACTAATGGGACCCAACTCTGCGCGGCGGGAGGTGAGGATCTCCATCACCGCTCCCAGGAATTCGGGGGGAACCAGGATGAGTGCCTTGATCCAGGGTTCTTCCACCAGCATCTCCTTCCCCGCCGCCGGGAAGTCGGCCGGGGATCGCACCTCGGTGGGCTGTCCGCCCGGAAGGGTCACTCGATAGGCGACCGACGGGGAGGTGGTAACCAGATCCAGGTCGTACTCCCTCTCCAGACGTTCCCGCACTATCTCCAGGTGCAATAGACCCAAGAACCCGCATCGGAATCCAAATCCCAATGCTTGGGAGAACTCCGGAGAGATCTGGAGCGAGGCGTCGTTGAGTTGGAGCTTGTCCAAGGCCTCCCGCAGACGGGGGTAATCATCGCCATCGGTGGTGAATATCCCCGCAAACACCATGGGACGAGGGTCGGTATAGCCCCGCAGCGGTTGGGAGGTCGGTTGGTGAGCCGACGTGACCGTGTCCCCCACCCGCACCCGGTCCAGTTCCTTGGCGCCCGTGATCAAATATCCCACTTCACCCGCCCCGAGCGTCTCCACCGGCAGGGAGGAGGGGGTGAGCACCCCGATCTCGGAAGCGTCCCGCTTCTCACCGGTGGCCATGAACATGACACGCTCACCCGTCGTCAGGCTTCCGTCCATCACCCTCACGTAGCAGACCACACCTCTGTATATGTCGTAATAGGAGTCGAAGATCAGTGCGGAAAGGGGGAGTTCGGGGTCCCCCGCCGGTGGTGGAACTAATTCCACTATTCGTTCGGTGAGTTCGTCGATGCCCTCGCCGGTTTTTGCCGAGATGAAGATGGCGTCGACGGGATCGCCGCCCAGTATTCGAGACAATTCCTCAGCAGCGCCCTCGGGCTCGGCCGAGGGGAGATCAATCTTGTTTACCACCGGTATGATCTCCAGTCCCGCTTCCACCGCCAGATAGGCATTGGCAACGGTCTGGGCCTGCACTCCCTGATTGGCGTCCACCAGCAACAGCGCCCCTTCGCAGGCGGCTAGCGAACGGGACACCTCGTACGAGAAGTCCACATGCCCGGGAGTGTCGATCAGATTGAGGACATAGGTGCAACCATCGGCGGCCGGATAATCCAAACGCACCGCCTGCGCTTTGATGGTGATTCCCCGTTCCCGCTCCAAATCCATCGTGTCGAGCACCTGATCTCTCATCTCTCGCTGGGAGACAGCCCCGGCGGATTCCAGCAGGCGATCGGCCAGGGTGGATTTCCCATGGTCGATGTGGGCGATTATGCAGAAGTTTCTGATCAGGGAAAGAGAGGACAAGCTTGCGCAACCTAGGTGGAGTGGCGGGGACACGGCAATATCTTACGTGTCTTGCAGTGCTGACAGCCACCTGATGTCCCGGCGGGCGGTTCGGCCCATGGGCGAAGTAGTCGTCGGGTCCCCGCCGGGACCCTGGTTGGAGGACAACCCGGCGCTGGCCGGAGCAGTCGGACCATTTTCCCAGAGGTCGGATTGTGATCGGGATGCAAATGAACCCTAAAATGTTTTTGCGGGCGGGGGGTATTCTCTCCATAAGCACAACCAATCCCCGAAAGTCGTAAAACCTGATGGCAAACATCAAGTCCCAAAAGAAACGTAACCGGCAGAACGAGCGTCGTCGGATCGCCAACAAGGGCATTAGCTCAGAGATGAAAACCCGTATCAAGACCGCCATGGCGGCGGTGGAGGCGGGAGATCCCGACGTGGAGGACAAGTTGCGAGTGGCCCAAAAGCGCATCGATTCGGCCTGCTCCAAAGGAATCATCCACGCCAAAAAGGCGGCGCGTCTCAAGTCCCGTCTGTTTCGAGACGCAGCCTCGTCCTGATAAGCCAGTTCCCCCGAGTCTTTGGTCTACCAGGTCCTGCCCGGGTTGTTCGATCTTCTGCGTAAACCGGCGAAACCCTGGTAGACACCACACAATTCGGCCACAGTTCTTTCCAAAACCGGTTGGTGAAGCTCCGCCGGGAACAGCTTGAGGGTTCGGTCGGCCTGTACCACTAAAGACAGTGCTCTCTGTGCGGCATGGATCTGCTCTCGCCTGCTTACCGAACTGATTGGTTTTCTCTGAGACCATATTCGCCCATGGCGCGCTTGTCTGGAGCGAACCTGGCTTTTGGCCGTAGTCCGTAGCTTGTTCTCCGTCTTTTGATCCAGGGGCCCGGGCGCCGATTCCAACATTCGGGAGAAGGTCCCCTCTTCCTCCATTTGGCGAAAGTGCTCCCGGTCACGGGCCTGTGAAGCCTTCAGGCGGAGGCGCAGATCCGATTCCAAGGCGCCCAACAGCATATGAGGACGCCCGTCGGAAGATCGGGCATTGGCCAAAAAGTCACCGAGCCGTCGCAGCGCCGCCGGGGTGTTCCCGACCAGAATCTCATCCAGAATGCGAAAGATCGGCTGGTCGGGTCGGTTACGGAATCGCTCAACGATCATTTGGGCATTGATGGGCCGGTTGTCGCCCTGAAGTTGCTCCAAGGCTCTTCGAAGAGAGGCCCGGTCGGTTCCGAACCTCTGTATCAGAGCGACCCGGGCCTGATTACCAATCCGCAAACCCTTTTCCTTGGCTTGTTCGATCAGCCATCCATGGATTTGGCTTTCCCAAAGCGCCCGTATCGATTCGACCTTGCCGATCTCTTTGACCTTCTTGGACAAAGCGGTGGGCAAAGAACGCTGGGCAACCAACGCCACCGCCACCGCCACCGGGTCGATAGCGGGCAGAAGCTCGGCCAAAGCCTGGGCCTCGGCGGCCAGCAGATAATTGGCGTCCACCAGCAGCAATCCCTGCTTTTGACCAAAAAGACTGGAAGACTGTAACAACGGCACAATCCCAATCAACTCGGCTCGGAAAGTCCCGTGTTGATCAGGGCCACCCGGCGGGGAAGCCCCGGCGCCTCGAGAAGAGGGAACATCGATCCTGACGATCTGATCCGCCTCCACTCCCACCCTACGCAGATGTCGCCGGGCGAAATCAAGCCCCTCCTCCCGTTCGCCCGGACCGCCCCGATCCGCGATAACCACAGCCAGTACCTCGCCCACCCCCCTCACGCTAGCAAGCACCCTGGACAAGAGCCCGGTAAGCGCCTTATAGCGGGACATTTGCCAGCTCAAATTCCGCGAGAAATATTTTCCCCCATCGGGTTCCCTCCCCCGCCACCTCCATACCGTTGTTTTTCGCGAAATTCCAGGCCCGGGCGAGGTTGGTGTTTTCGCTGTTTGGTTGTAGCGGTTCAGATCGAACTCTGATACCAAACCGCCGGTGTTTGTGGAAAGGTACCGCACTCTTTGAACCGATTCTTGTTTAACTACAACGTGAGACGACGCTCGTCAACAGCACTTCCCCGTGGTCGGAAATCGGAGGTATCAGATAGCGTCGTGGCGGAGTCATTTGCGGAGGACAAGTAGCAATTGGCTTGAACCGGTGGACATGCCTTTGTCCTTATAGGCTTATCAGCAAAACCGAAAGTCACGGCACCGACATAGGGCCGTAGTGGACAGATAACCAGCCCCAAAGTGGAGGACTTGCAATGGGAACAAATCGACTAATAGGCCTCTATCTAGGGGTGGTAGGTGTGGCGGTGGCGGCGCAATTCGTTTTGTATCCGCTCTATGGGAACAGTTCGGATGGTGGAACCACGATCTGGCTGGTGCTTGACTGGTTGATGGCGATCGGCCTGTTGCTGATGTTGAGGACCACCTACCAACGCAAGCAGATGGGAGCCTCATCAGATGCCTGCTGCTCCTTCGGTGCGGAGGCGATGTTTTACGGGACCGCCATTCTCGCCCTGGCCTTCTTTCCCAACTGGTTCGGGGAAGCCTTCACCGAACACGCCAATGTGGATGCCGCTTGGACTGTCTGGCATCTCATCGACTCCGTGCTACCCGTCCTGTTCATAACAGAGGCGCGCCGTCTGATCCGGGCATCCTGACCCACAACTGACCCGCTCTGTTTAGATACCCGGGTCCCAATAGATGCTGTTGAACCGTGCCGTAAGCGTCTATTTAGGGTTTGGTGGCGCTGTCCGTAGCTGTGCAGTTCACGGTTTGGACGATCTACGCGCAATCCTCCGACCGCGCCAGCGACACGGCGAACAACATCTGGAATGTGCTGGGGTGGTGCCAGCTGGCCGGGTTGGCGATGATATTGGTCACCACATTCAAAGAGAAACGAAGACACAACGACGACCCGTTAACCAGTACCCGACAATGGCTTACGGCCAACCGGATCTTCTACAGCGCGCTACTGCTTATCCTCGCCTTCCTGCCCAATTGGTTTGCCGCGCTGGGGGGAGCCGCCCGACCAAAGCGCTTTCTGGATGGTTTGGTACATCATCGACACCGCGCTGCCCGTCGTCTTCACAGTAGAGGCGCTCCGTCTCTGGAAATCCGCTAAAGGCGCCTCGTTGTACCGGAGCTTCGCGAACTTCAGCCTGGAGGAGACTCGAAGAGTTCTCTACCTTCGCAATACCAGAAGCCATTCACCTCATCGAAGCGAACATCAATCTACCCACCTGGCGACCAATCGGGTCCCAGCCGCCCTGGAAGGTGAGCTGCTTTGGATTGGTTCCGTCCGCGTTGATCACATAGATTTCCGGACTGCCTGACGAAATTCCCCGGTCACCGCTCCGACCATCGTGACGGGTGAAAGCGATCCGTTAACCGTGCTGAGCCACGCAGAGAGCGGCTTGGCCAACTTCCCACTGTCCGTTCAACTGGTCGTAGTAATCCGCCGGGCGGGGGTACCTCGGCCAAAACCGCCGTTATTTGACGACCACGTTGACTATCTGCGGTGGGCGAACGATGACCCGGGTTATCTGTCCGCCCTCCAGCCAGCGTTGCATCCGCTGGGAACGTAAGGCATACTGCTCGGCCGTCGCCTCGTCGATGTCGATCGGAACTTGTACCCGGTCCCGTACCTTGCCATTTACTTGCAGGACCATCACCACCGTATCTTCGCGAGCAATCTTGTCATCCCACATCGGCCAAGACTGGGTGGCGAGCATCTCCCCATACCCCAGTCTCTCCCACAGCTCATGGGAGACGTGGGGCGCCAGAGGGCCCAGCATGAGAAGCAACATTCGGTAGACCTGCCGGAAGGTTTCCGCCCGGCCCCCTTCTCGCAGGTAGGCGATCAGTTCGTTGATCAAGGCCATCAGCGTGGATACGACCGTGTTGAAATGGAAGCGGTCTATGTCGGAAGTGACCTTGCGCAGGGCACGGTGCGTCACCCCCAATATGGCCTTGTCACGACGGTCCTCGGCCCGGTCGGACACCGACCCGACCTCCCCCATCCCCAACCGCCAAACTCGATCAAGAAACCGGGCGGTTCCCTCCACACCCCCGTCGATCCACACCGCGTCGTCGGTGGGAGGCCCGATGAATAGTTCATATAGACGAATGGCGTCGGCGCCGTACCGCTCGTAGTAGGGCTCGGGAGTCACCACGTTGCCCTTTGACTTAGACATCTTGGCGCCATCCTTCACCAGCATCCCTTGAGTAAAGAGCCGAGTGAAAGGCTCCTTGGTGGGACATAGACCCAAGTCGTAGAGGACCTTGGTGATAAACCGGGCGTAGAGCAGATGGAGAACCGCGTGCTCTACTCCCCCGATGTACTGGTCGACACCCATCCAGTACTTGACCTTGTCGTCATCGAAGATCCGCTCTGAGTTATGTGCGTCGCAGTAGCGGAGAAAATACCAGGAGGAGTCGACGAAGGTGTCCATGGTGTCGGTCTCCCGCCTACCGGGGCCTCCACAGTGGGGGCAGTCCACCTCCACCCAATCGGTGGCCAGGGCGAGGGGCGACTGTCCCTTGGGCCGGTACTCCTCTACATCAGGATGGATGACCGGCAGATCTTTCTCCGGCACCGGCACCAAGCCGCAAGCGGGGCAGTTCACCATGGGGATGGGGCAGCCCCAATAGCGCTGTCGGGAGACCAGCCAATCATGAAGTCGGTACTTCACCGCCCGGCGTCCTATCCCCCGCTCTTCCAGCCACCCGATGATTCTCTCTTTGGCGGCTGCCATTTCCAGACCGTTCAGAAACCCCGAGTTGATAGCGATCCCTTCGCCGGTGTAGGCCTCACCATCGAACCCGGCGAGCGGCTGCACAGTGCGGATGATCTCCAATCCGCGCTGGGCGGCGAAATCCCAGTCCCGTTGGTCTTCTCCGGGCACGCCCATGATCGCTCCCGTCCCATACCCCATCAACACGTAGTCGGCTATGTACAGGGGAACCCGGGCGCCGCTGACCGGGTTTATGCAGTACCGCCCCAGGAATATTCCCGACTTCTCCCCGGTGCTCATCCTCTCCAATTCGCTTGCCGCGGAAACCCTCTCCACGTATGCCCTGATGGTCTCCTCGTACGGGCCGCCCGCCACCAACTTCTCCACCAGAGGATGCTCGGGCGCCAGCACCGCGAATGTCATCCCGAATATGGTGTCGGGCCGGGTGGTGTACACCTCGAACTGGCCTTCCCCATCGGCCACTTGGATAGTGAAGTCACACCCTTGCGAACGCCCTATCCAGTTCTCCTGCATCACTTTGACCCGCTCGGGCCATTCAAGGCCCTCCAAGTCCTCCAGTAGACGATCAGCATATTTGGTGATTCGAAAGTGCCACTGCGACAGCTCTCTGCGGATAACCGGCGAATTGCATCGTTCACAAGCCCCGTTCACCACCTGCTCGTTGGCCAGCACAGTTTGGTCCTGCTGACACCAGTTCACTGCCGAACGGGACTTGTAGGCCAATCCCTGCTCGTAGAGTTTGAGGAAAAGCCACTGGTCCCATCGGTAGTACTCGGGAGTGTGACAGGCCAACTCCCGGCTCCAGTCGTACACCGCCCCCAGCCGACGAAGCTGGGATTTCATCCGAACGATCTGTCGCTCAGTGAATTCCCGAGGATGCACACCGGTGGCGATAGCAGCGTTCTCGGCCGGAAGTCCGAAGGAGTCCCACCCCATCGGGGACAGGACGTTGTAGCCCTGCATCTTCCTATAGCGGGTCAGAAGATCCACATAGGTGTAGTTGCGAAGATGGCCCATGTGCAGATCCCCCGACGGGTAGGGGTACATCTGCAGGTTGTAGTACTTGGGCCGTTCGGAGTCCTCTGTCGTGTAGAAGGTCTTCTCCCGCTCCCAAAGGTCCTGCCACTTCGCCTCGACCGCGGCTACATCATATTCCATAGAGACAGAAGATTACCGGCCAAAGACCCTTCTCCTTGAAATAGCACCAAGGCTGCACCGTAGGACAGGTCCGCGAACCTACAATGTGGCCCAAACCAAACGAAAAACGCCGCCCTCTGATAGGACCACCAGACGTGTCCGAATGGTTCAACCTACCCTTCACAACTGGAAGCGGAAATTCAGCAACTGAACCGATGCCGATGGCGTTGGTTTACCTGTCAGCCAGTGGTGGCCCTCAGGGCACCTATTGAACAGAAGGTCAAAGCCGATGGCAAAGCGACTCAAATACTGGGGGTGGGGACGGGAGGGCGACGGATTGTCGTCCCGTGACCTGAAGACATTGCTATCCACCCTCTCCCAGGACTTCGGCATCCGCGGCTCTGGAGAGGGTGGAGTACCTCATCTCGATGAGATACCGCTGCGAAAACCCCGCCTGAATCCGCCAGAGAGCCTTGCCTCGATAAGCACCCAGCAACCCTACGAGCGGATCCTGCACAGTTTCGGACAGTCCCAGCCGGATTCGATCCGGATTTTTGCCCGCGACTTTGCCCATGCTCCTGATGTGGTTGCCTATCCGAGAAACGAAGCCGATGTGGCAGCCATCATGGATTGGGCAGGCGAGACAGGAGCGGCCCTGGTTCCCTTCGGCGGTGGCTCGTCGGTCGTAGGCGGGGTGACGCCCGACATCGGTGACAGTTTCAGCGGGACCGTCACCTTGGACATGAGCCGGATGAACCGGGTGCTCGAAGTCGACCCGGTCTCACGAGCAGCGCGGATAGAGGGCGGAGCGCGCGGGCCTGAACTCGAAGCCGGTCTGAAGCCACACGGTATGACCCTGCGTCACTTTCCTCAGTCTTTTCAGCACTCGACCTTGGGGGGATGGATAGCCACCCGCTCAGGAGGCCACTTCGCAACTCTCTACACCCACATAGATGACCTGGTCGAAAGTGTGTCCATGGTCACACCGGCCGGGAGGATGGAGTCACGCCGCCTGCCAGGTTCGGGTGCCGGTCCCAGCCCGGACCGTCTGGTCCTCGGCTCGGAGGGCGCCCTGGGAATAGTCACCGAGGCCTGGGTGCGGCTGCAAGGTCGGGTTACCTTCAAGGCCACTGCCGGATTCCGTTTCAAGGACTTCCTCCAAGCTGCCGGGGCTGTCCGGGCGATCGCCCAGGCAGGTCTGTTCCCGGCCAATGTGCGGATCGTCGACGGGGTTGAGCTGCAGGTGAACGGCGCTGGGGATGGTTCGTTCACGCTGCTGGTGGTTTCTTTCGAGTCGGCCGACCACCCGGTGGAAGCCTGGATGGACCGGGCCGAGCAGTGCGCTCGCGATCACGGCGGTCTACCCGATGTCGATTGGCGAACCAACCGGGACGCCCACCTGAAGGGAGCGGTCGGCGCTTGGCGTGACGCATTCATAAAGATGCCGTACAACCGAGAGAACCTCACCCCCCGCGGAATTATCTCGGACACCTTCGAATCGGCCATCACCTGGGACCGCTTCGAGTCCTTCCACCACGCGGTGAAAGAGGCGACGCAGCGAGCGATCCGGGCGGCCACTGGTCAGGATGGCGCGGTATCCTGCCGGTTCAGCCACGCATACCCGGACGGTCCCGCCCCCTACTACGCGTTCCACTGTGCAGGGCATCCGGGATCCATAATCGGACAATGGCGCGCCATCAAAAATGCTGTCTCGGACGCCGTGGTAGACAACGGCGGCACCATCACTCATCACCACGCCATCGGACGCGATCACCAGCCCTGGTACGAGAAACAAAGACCCCCGCTCTTCGGCGATGTCCTGGCTCGGGCCAAGGCACATTTGGATCCGAAGGGAATCCTCAACCCCGGAGTGATCGTGCCAGGGCCAAATACGTAGACCACAGTCACAGACCACCCGGCGGCCACAACCCCGCCCGATGTCCCGGATTAGCCGGTCGTACCTGACGAATAGCCACATCACCAATAGACTGGCGGTCAAGTGACTCTCAGTTCCCTTCTTCGTTCCCGACAGGATGCCGACAACCCGATAAAGGTGGGAATAGTGGGCGCCGGGCAAATGGGCGAGGGACTGGCCATCACCATGGAGCGGATGGAGGGTATGGGCGCCTATGTGATCGTCGACCGGGGAAGCGGGCGATCGGCAGAGATCTATCGCTCAGCCGGGATCGAGGAAAAAGACATCATCCAAACCGATGATCTTGACCAGGCGTCAGAGGCGATCGCCGACGGCAAGCGGGTCTACACCACCAACGCGGCTTTGGCTAGCGCACCGCCCCTCGACATAACCGTGGAAGCCACCGGCGTACCGGAGATGGGCGCCAAGGTCGCTGTCCAGGCCATTGAAGCGGGAAAACACGTCATGCAGATGAACGTGGAGGCCGACGCCACCGTGGGGGCGCTCCTGCGTCGCCGGGCGCGGGAAGCGGGCGTGATCTACTCCCTGTCAGGAGGTGACGAGCCCGGGGCCATCGCCGAGTTATATGAGTTTGCCACCATGCTCGGCTATGACGTGGTGAGCGTGGGGAAGGGAAAGAACAACCCCCTAATTCCCACGGCCAATCCCGACACTGTGGCAGAAACCGCCCGCCGCCAGATGATGAATCCCAAGATGCTCTCTTCCTTTGTGGACGGCAGCAAGACGATGATGGAGATGACCACCATCTCTAACGCGATTGGATACCTACCTGACCAACGAGGGATGCACGGCCCGGAGGTGACCCACGACACTCTGGCCTCCACCTACATACCGCAGGCCGACGGGGGGATACTCTCAGGCAGGAACCGGGTCGATTACGGACGAGGCGTCGCACCCGGGGTGTTCTTGGTGTTCACCACCGATCATCCCAAGCTGGTGCGCGATCTTCAGTATCTAAAAGTGGGACCAGGCCCATATTGGGCGCTGTACCGACCCTATCACCTCACCAGCCTGGAGACCCCCGTGTCCATTGCCAAAATGGTGCTACGCGGGGAGACCACGCTGGCCACCGACCGCATGCCCTCCGCCGAAACCGTGACCATCGCCAAAAAGGCCCTGCGAAGCGGAGAAGAAATAGATGGGATAGGGGGATTCTGTGTGTACGGGGTCATCGAGAGAGCCGATGTGGCCCGCCGGGACAACTTGCTGCCCCTGGGCTTGGCCACCGGCGCCCGCCTCACCCGCGCCCTGGAAGCAGGGACTCCTCTCACCTACGCGGATGTGGCGCTCGACGAATCGTTTACTATCCCTTCTCTGAGGCGGGAGCAGGATGCCTTGATATTCGGAGAGAGTCCCAACGGCGCTCCCCCTGACGAAAGGCCGCAAGGCTAATCAACAACCATCGATCGAGAGAGCATATGGACATCACAAGAGTGGGAGTCGTCGGAGGTGGCCTGATGGGCTCCGGCATCGCTGAGGTTTGCGCGCGGGCCGGAAGCAAGGTGACAGTGGTCGAAGCCGACATGGACCGAGCAGAAGCCGCCTACCAGCGCATAGTCGGGTCCACCGGCAAGGCCGTGGCGCGGGGGAAGATGACGGCAGGCGAACAGGAGAGCACCCTCGCCAATGTGACAGTGAGCGACGACTTGGCAAGCCTGTCGCAAAGCCAGTTGGTAATAGAGGCGGTTTCGGAGGTAATCGCCCTCAAACTGAGCATATTCAAACGCCTTGACCAGTTGGTGGAGGACCGCGAAGCGATCCTGGCTTCCAACACGTCCTCCATCCCCATCGCTCGGTTGGGCGCCGCCACTACCCGTCCGGAGGAGGTGGTGGGGATCCATTTCTTCAATCCGGCGCCGGTCATGAAATTGGTGGAGGTGATCCCCACGATCACCACTTCGGAGGAAACGCTCAAGATCGTGAATGACTTCATCTCCATTCAACTTGGTAAAAGCGTGGTGCTGTGCCGCGATCAGGCGGGATTCGTCGTCAATGGCCTCGTGGTCCCGTTTCTGATGTCGGCGATCCGGATGCTCGAGGCGGGCGTCGCCACCCGTGAAGACATCGACAACGCAGTCAAATTGGGATTGAACCACCCCATGGGACCCTTCCAGTTGGCTGACTTCATAGGGCTCGACACCATCTATGAGATCGGCAAGGTCCTGTACGAAGAGTTTCGGGACCCCGCCAACGCTCCCCCACCTCTCCTGGCCCGCCTGGTTGAATCAGGATGGACTGGCCGCAAGAGCGGACGAGGTTTCTACACCTACATATAGCGCCGCCCCTTCGGGTTCCGGGAACGCAAGTCTGGTGAATGGCGCCACGCTGATCGCGGGATGTTTGATCAGCTGGCTTTGTTGCTGGTGGTGGTTGGGATCGAAAGCGGCACACTGGTTCGCCACCTCGTCCAGATCGTTCCAGTGTTACTGGCGCTGGGACTAGTGATACGGAGGCCGGAGATCGGCTCCGCGGCGGCGGCCTGAGCCTTATGGACCTTGATCATGGTCCTACCTGCTGGGCCTTTCCAAGATAGCCCATGGCAACTACAACGCACGCAGAGATCGTCCTCACACTGGTAATAGCGGCATGTGCATTGAGAGGAATTCCCGGCAGCGTTCTCATGAGTCGCCTCTCACTGTGCCCAAGTGATAACCGGCGGGCTGATCTGATTCGACGAGTCGATGAAACGGATAGCAACCCCTCCTCGGCAGCCTTGCCCTTCAGATAGCTTTCATGGCCGTGAGCTTCCAGTCTTGATACCGGGGGGGATTACAAAGGCATTTCTTCGTACCTAAGGCCACTAGATTCAGGGGCCCATGGACAACAGGTGGCATCCTATTGAACCTCTGGACCCAAGAGTCCCGGAGAATCTAAGAGGTGATTTGGCTGCATTGAACCGTCTCCATCGTTCCTGGAAAGAGTTTGCAGATTCTTTGGACGAAGCCTATCAAATGTCCTTAAGGCGTCGCACCCTACGCAGGCATGCCATCGAAACCGGCATCATCGAACGTCTGTATCAGATCGAGTGGGGAGTGACCGAGACCTTGGTGGCCAAAGGCTTAACTCGGGAAGCGATAGCACGAGCCGGCGGGGAATTGTCACAAGGGGTTCTGGACATGATCGAGGCCCAGTTGGAAGGGCTGAACATGGTCACAGAATATGTTCAGCAGGACTATCCCCTTACCACCTCCTTCATAAAAGAGTTACACGCCTTGATCACTAGGGCTCAGTCCTTTTACGACGCCACGGATGCCTTAGGAAGACCTGTGCAGACCGCCTTGGTTCACGGAAGATTCAAGACCCTCCCCAACAATGTCAAACTGAGTGATGGTTCCCTATTGAAATTCGCTCCACCCGAGCAGGTAAACGGCGAGATAGAAAGACTGGTTGAGTGGTATAACGGGATGGGGGAATCCCACCCCATCGTGTCCGCAGCGTGGCTCCACCACCGGTTTGTCCAGATCCATCCTTTCCAAGATGGCAATGGCCGGGTCGCTAGAGCGTTAACCCTCCTATCCCTGGGAAAGAGCTACTACCCGCCCCTGGTCGTTGACCGCACCAACCGAGACACTTATCTGGACGCCTTAGACAGAGCCAACGAAGGGGATTTGACTCCTCTGGGGAGGCTTTTTGCCAGGCTAGCCATGCGGTCGATCAGGAGGGAGTTGGAAGAACCGGACCACCGACCCGTACCCCGCAGCGCCAGAGAAACGGCTCGAGCGTTTGCCCAATCTTATGAACGGAAGAGGTTTGAAGAGGCAGAGCAAAAGGAACGGGCAGTCCTCATACGCGCTAGCCAACTTCATGGGCGGATTCAACACTGGTTTGAGGAAACCGGCCAGGATTTGGAAAAAGTGTTCATCGATGAGGGCACCGGCGTCGGGATTTGGACGGATAATGCCTCGTCTAGTGATCCTCGATCGAAGTGGTGGCGCCATCAGATCATCGGGACCGCTAAGCAGGCGGAGCATTTTGCCGACCTGTCCAATGCTTGGTGGACAATGCTAAAAGTCAAAGTTGATGGGTTCCAACTACGTTTCGTCGTATCAATCCACCATGTTGGAAGCCGCCGCACTGGGGTGATGGCCATCACTTCGTTCGGAGATATCAGAATCCCCGATGAGGAAGCATCAACCCATGAAGATAGCTTTGTGCGTACTTCATGGGACGCTTTCACCTTCACTCACGACGAGAGTGTCGAAGACCGCTCTGACGAACTGTACGAGTGGCTAGACCAATCCTTAACAATTGCTCTCAGGGAACTGATGCGTCATACCCTCGGCGGCTAGATCTTCACTCATTAGAGTCCAAGTAATAGCAAAGGAAAGCGCCTGCTTGAACCAAGACTCTCTGACTGCTTGCTACATTGAGCCCGGCCACAGATAGGAGGCCTATGGGTAAGGCCAAGTACGGGATAACGCTTTCGAACCGCAGCGTCTTGCTGGGGATGTCCACCTTGGAGGAGATGAACAACCTGGCCCGGCAAGCTGACCAGGCCGAGGTGTGGGACTCGGTGTGGCTGGGTGATTCGATCTTCGCCAAGCCGCGACTGGATGCGTTCGTAGCGCTAGGGTGGCTGGCAGCCCACACCGAACGGGTCAAGCTGGGGGTGGGTTGCATGGCGAGCACACCGCTTCGCGATGCGCTGCTCATAGCGTACCAGTGGCTCAGCTTCGACTTTGTTTCCAACGGTCGCTCCATTTTCGTGGCCTGCCAGGGACAGAGGGAAGCCGGCGGAGGAAAGTTCGAAGAGGAGTTCGCAGCCTTCGGTATTGACCCTGCCACCAGGAGTGGGCGGATGGAAGAGGCCATTGAGATCCTGCGGCTGGTGTCGGAGACCGAAAACGCCTCCTACGAGGGAACCTACAACCGGTTCGAGGATGTGACCGTGCTCCCCCGCCCGGTGCAACAGCCCCTGCCGATCTGGGTAACCGCAAATCCGAATCCGGCCTTTCCGAAGCTCGCCGAACGCACTCTACGACGGGTGGCCCGGCTCGGCAATGGCTGGATGAGCACCGCCAACACTCCCGAGCATTTCGCGGTCAATCTGACGGCCATCCGACAGTACGCCGAAGAGGAGAACCGCCCGCTGGGGGAAGAGTTCGAGGCTTCCCTGTACTACAACATCCATGTCACCGAAGATCCCGACCGAGGCATGGACGAGGTGGTTTCCTATATGCGGGACTACTACGGGACAGACTACGACCGCGGTTTCCTGCAGCGGTGGGTAGCAATCGGCGACCCGGAAGAATGCATCAGGCGCACCAGCGAATTCGCCGACGCCGGGGCAACCACCATCACTCTCCGTCTGGCAGGCTACGAAGAGGCCCACCAGTTTCAAAGGGTCACCAACGAGGTGCTCCCGGCCCTCGTGGGGTGAAGAGCCCCCAATGATCGAACGTTTCGACCACGCGGTGATCGGCGTTTCCGACTTGCAATCTGGGATTGCGGCATTCCGCCAGTTGGGATTTGAAGTAGCCGAAGGCGGTCGCCACCCCTCACTTGGCACCCACAACGCCATAGTCCGATTTGGTCTCGACTATCTGGAATTGCTTTCAGTGGAAGACCCAGGTCGGGCGAGGGGGCGGGGACCCTTCGGCGGCGAACTGCTGGCTTACTTGGAGAAATCCTCGGGCCTGGTGGGATTCGTGCTGGCCGGGACCGGCTTGGAAACAGAAGCCAGCGGACTCAAGGGACTGGGAATCGAGGCGGAAGGACCATTCGACATGGACCGGGTGCGTCCTGATGGACGGCGGCTGGAATGGCGGCTGGTAGTGCCGGGGGGGTCGCCATGGCGCAAGCCTTGGCCCTACCTGATTGACTGGATCACCGACGAGTCGGACCTGCTGGCTTGGGATCCACCCGGAAACCACGACAGTGGGGTAAGCGGGGCAATCGGCATTGATTTAGCAGTTGACGACTTGGATGCGGCGGAAGGCCTCTATGACCGGGCACTGGGGCTTCGGTCCCGCCGCGCTGAGCCACCCTGGCCGCAGGCGGGGGTCCGAAGTCGTCACTACCGATTGGGCGGATTCGACCTGGGCATCCATGAGCCCACTGAGGACGGCCCCATGGCCCGCAATCTGGAACGGTATGGACCCGGACCATTTCGTTTGGTCTTGTCCACCGATGACATCACCAGCACCACCCGGGTCCTGTCCCGCCGAGGCGTCCTATTCTCAGAGACTGCCCGAGGTCTTGACATTGATCCGGACCTGGCGATGGGCGTGCGGATGCGGATCACATCGGCCTAGATCAAGTGGCTACCGGCTGACCACCCTTATACACCGCCGCGATCCGCTGAGTATTGCGGATGTCATCCAAAGGATCGGCCTCCAGCACCACCAGGTCGGCCAGCTTGCGCTTCTCCACCGAGCCTAGGTCGTTGCCTTGGCCCAACAGGTCGGCGGCTCGACTGGTGGCGGCCACAATGGCCTCCATGGGTGAGAATCCGCAGCCTTCCACCAGGAGACGCAACTCCTCATGCATGCTGTGGCCTGGTACCACGAACGGGTTGGTGAGGTCGGTGCCGGCCGTCACTTTGACTCCACCTTGCTGGGCGCGCCCGATGAACGCCATCTGGTTGCGTAGCTCCACTGGCGCCGCTTCCCAGTCGGTCTCGGTGTAGTCGAACGGGTAGGCATACTGGCTCCACTGCTCGGCAACCGCGGCCGGCATATCGTCCAAACCCGCCGGATTGACCGCTTCGTGGGTGTTGCCCAGCAGGATGGCCTGGGAGAGGGTGAGGGTGGGCGTAATGTATATCCCCTTCTCGGCCATGAGCGCGATCAAACTGTCGGTCAAGTCCGAATCGGGATCGATGAAACGCCACGGCTGGAAGCCCACCAGGGGATCGAGCATCCGGCCCGTGAGCGCCTTGAATTCGTCCATCCGGTCTTCTGGCACCAGTTCGCGTCCGATCCGAACATGCTCCAACGCGTCGACACCCACTCTGACCGCCTCCTCCACCGTCACCATGTGTCCGACGTGCGCTGAGACCGCCACCCCCCGCCGGTGGGCCTCCGATATCACGGCCCGCAGTACCGGGAGCCGCGCCCACACATAGACCTTAAGGAAATCCATGCCGGCGTCAAGGAGTTTCGCCGCTTCCCGACGGGCCGATTCCTCGTCGTCGATCACGGCCAGCCACCGCCAGGGTGCAGGGGGATCGGCCGGTCCGTCCAAGATGGTGCCCGCGCCGAAAAAGCGGGGCCAGTTCGCCTTACCCGCCTTGAAGGTGCGGAAGACCTCATCAGGATCGAAGTTGCCGGTGTCCCGGACGGTGGTCACCCCATGAGACAACAATGTGGTCATGAACAGATCAGCCAGCGATTTGGGATCCTCCACCTGGAGGAAAGAGTTATCGGCCAGCACTGCCACATGAACATGGCAGTCGATCAGACCCGGAATCACCGTGGAACCGGTGATGTCCACCACTTCGGTATCGGCGGAAAGTTCCATCTCACCCCTGCGGAATACCGCATCAATTCGTTCTCCGTCGATCAACACCACCGCGTCATCGATCGGACCCCGTCCCGTCCCGTCTATCACCCTTCCCCCAACCAGCGCCTTAGCCATTTCCCTGCTCCTTTCTGGACATAGGTTCAGTCTGCTTAATCTAGTCCGGCGGCCCCTATCCGGATTCCGAGAGGCGCCAGCGCTCTCACATCAGGATTTCGGCGCCGACCGGGCCAGATGGATCAGTTCTGAGCTGCGATCATCTCATAGACGTGGACGGTCATCATCTTCTTCATCGCCTCGAGTTCCTCGGGGGTCTTCCCTTCGAAGAGGTTCGAGTGGGTTTCCTCGCCATGCTTCATCATCGCGGTGTGGAGTTCGTCAGCTGTCTCCTGCTCGATTGCCCAGTCACAACCCTCGCATGCCAGTCTCATGTCCTGCTCCTTTATTTGGACGCGTCCTGCGGATCGCAACCCTAAGAGAAAGGGTGGGCGCCGCCAAACCCGGAAAACACCCCTTGGGAATTGTCGCTCTCATTGGCGGTCGCCGGTTTGCGTTAGCCTCCTTATGGTCATTTGAAGTCCACTGAGAGACACAGCGAAGGCGGGACGTTCTATGAGCAAGGATCGGCTGCCAAGATGAGCAAAGTTGAACAGAACGTGACGGGTCAGGACCCAAGTGAAAACACCGCCAGGCCCAAAACCATGAGAGCCGCGCTACTGCTGGGCATCGGAGGACCCGAAGCGCTACAGGTCCGCGACGACGTACCGGTACCCCGCGCCGAACCCGGCGATGTTGTGGTGAGCGTGGCCGCCTGCGGTCTCAACAACTCAGATATCAACACCCGCGTGGGTTGGTACAGCCGTTCGATAACCACCGCCACCAGCGAATCCGGTTACGACGACGCTGACCTCCGTGACGTGGGATGGAGTCGGAGGGGGCTGTCCTTTCCCCGCATTCAAGGCTCCGACGTTGTCGGGGTGGTGGTGGAAGTTGGAGACGGAGCCAATCCCGATCTCATCGGCCGTCGAGTGATGGTCGATCCTTGCCTGCGAGATCGACTTCGCCCCGACCAGCCCGAGTTCGCCGGATACGTGGGAAGCGAACGTGATGGCGGCTTTGCCGAATACTGCACAGCACCGAGCGAAAACGTGTATCCCATCTCCACCGACCTCTCTGACCTGGAACTGGCTGCCTTCCCGTGTTCCTGGTCGACCGCCGAACATATGCTGCAGCTGGCCAACCTCCGCGGCGGGGAGACGATAGTGGTGCCGGGGGCATCGGGAGGGGTGGGCAGCGCGCTGGTGCAACTTGCCAAGCTCCGGGGCGCCCGGGTGGTCGCCATAACCACTGCGGCCAAACTCGATGAGGTGAGCGACCTCGGCGCCGATCATGTAGCGATCCGGCAGGTCGGTCAGGTTCCTCAGACAGCCATGGAGGCCAACGGAGGGCCTTTCCACGTAGTGGCCGATGTGGTGGGCGGTGATGATTTTGGAGGTTGGCTGGAGGTATTGCGCCACCGGGGGAGGTACCTCACTTCCGGGGCCATAGCCGGGCCGATGGTAGAGCTTGATCTAAGAACCCTCTATCTGAAGGATCTCACGCTTCACGGTGCAACTGTCTACGAACCTGGAGTGTTTTCGGATCTGGTGGGTTACATCGAGGGCGGCTTGGTCCGGTCGATCGTAGGTGGCTCTTACCCGCTATCGGAGATCCACGCCGCACAAGAGGCCTTTTTGGCCAAGAGCCATGTCGGCAAACTGGTCATCACTCTCTGACACCGTCGCGGCCGGGCTTCTGGAAGACCAGTTCTGAAGTACCATCGGAAACCGTGACGCGTTACGCCAAGGATCGGGAATGTTCGACTGGCTCCTGACCGGAGGCACTGTTTTCGACGGAACGGGGAGCCCCGGGTTCCGGGCCGATGTGGGTCTAAACGGGAACCGGATCGCGGCGGTCGGGCGCCTGGATGACGCCCAAACCCACCACAGGGTGGATGCAAGGGGCCTAGCGATCTGCCCCGGTTTCATCGATGTCCACTCCCACTCGGAGTTCTCATTGCTGCGTGGAGACGACCTGGAGGCCCGTCTGCGGCAAGGGATCACTACCGACCTAATGGCGCCGGATGGATTCGCCTACACCCCTCTGTCGCCGCCGCGTCTGGCCGAGATGAAGGCTTACCTGGAGGTTTTCAACGGTGCTCCCGAACAGGACTGGGAGTGGTCCGACACTTGCGAATACCTGGCAATGTTCGAGGGGAAGGTGGGAATCAACCTGGTTCCGCAGGTGGGATTCAACGCGGTGCGGGCCGAAGCGGTGGGGTGGGATCCCCGCCCGGCGACGCCATCGGAGGTCGAACACATGCAGAATCTCACCCGCCAGGTTATGGAGGAGGGCGCCTCGGGCATCCAGGTGGGTCTCGACTACTTTCCATCTGGGCACTCCACCACCGAAGAACTGGTGGCGGTGGCGCAGGTGGTGGCCGAGTACGGTGGGGTATACACCTCCCACGTCCGAGGCATTCGGGGGGATGTGACAACCGGCGTCCGTGAAGCCCTGCAAGTCGGTCGGGAGGCGCAAATAGCGGTGCACATCTCGCATCTATTCGGATCGGATCAGCTCTACCAGGAACTCGTGGACGCCCGGGACGAGGGCGTCGACATTACCTTCGACGCGTATCCGTACATGGCGGCCAGCAGCCACTTGGCTTTCTGCCTCCCCCAGTGGGTGGATCAGGGTCCTCCCGGCCGGGTGATCGAATTGCTGGCCGATCCCGAGGTCCAATCACGCGTGGCGCCGGACATCGAGAGATTCTTCGGGGCCTACGTCTCCCGACCCCAAGACGCGTTCTTCTCATCACTTCCAGACGGTCCCTACCACTGGTTGGAGGGTCGTTCGCTCCGCGACGCAATCGGCGCCGTAGGAAACACGCTGGCGGAGACCGTGTGCAAACTGCTGGTGGAATGCCGCCTCCGGGTGCTGATGGTGTACCGGTGGAACGACCAGGAGAAACTCCGCCGCGCCATGACTCATCCACTGGGGATGGTGGGCTCCGACGGCCTCTTCCGGGGAAGCTATCCACACCCCAGAGGTTTTGGCGCCCACGCTCGGGTGCTGGCCCATTTGGTGCGTGAGAAAGGGTGGCTACAGTTACCCGACGCAATACGGAGAATGACCGGCATGCCCGCCACCAGATACGGTCTGGTCGACCGGGGCGCGATCCGACCGGGGGCGGCCGCCGATCTCGCTGTCTTCGACCCTGCCAGGATAGAGGACCGAGCTACTTTCGACTACCCCCGAAACAACGCGGCAGGGATGGGCTACGTGTTCGTCAACGGCCAAGCCGCCATCGAAGCCGGGTGCCTGGTCAATACCACCGCCGGGCGGGTGCTTCGCAGAAAGGACACCCGGGCGGCCTGATCCGACTGGGCTCCCGGTTATGTCCCTATTCGGGGTCGGGAGCGTATATGTGGCCCATGCGGGTGGCTTTGGTCTCCAAGTAGTGGCGGTTTTGATCATTGGGGGCCACCACCAACGGAACGCGCTCTCGGATGGTCAAACCGTATCCCTCAATGCCGGCCCGCTTGACCGGGTTGTTGGTCAGCAACTTCATTGATCTGACCCCCAGGTCATAAAGGATCTGCGCCCCTACCCCATAGTCGCGAGAGTCCACCGGCAGTCCCATATTCCGGTTGGCGTCCACCGTATCCAGCCCCTCATCCTGAAGGTTGTAGGCAACGAGTTTGGGGAAGAATCCGATTCCCCGCCCCTCATGTCCGCGGATGTACAGCACCAATCCTCGGCCCTCTTCCGCCACCTTGACCATGGCCAGAGTCAGCTGTTCTCCGCAATCGCAGCGCATGCTGCCGAAGACATCCCCGGTGAGGCACTCGGAATGGACTCTCACCAGCACATCCTCCCCATCCCCTATCTCCCCCATCACCAGCGCGACATGCTGTCGTCCATCCACCAAGGAGTGATATCCCACCGCATTGAACTCCCCCATGACGGTAGGCATCCGGGCACTCGCCACCCGTTTCACCAGCTTGCCCTCGGTACGGCGGCGATAGGAGATCAGATCGGCGACCGAGCCGATCAACAACCCATGCTCTTGAGCAAACCGTTGGAGTTCCTCCAGCTTGGCCACCTCCCCCTGATCGTTCATCACCTCTGCGATCACCCCTGCCGGGTACACCCCTGCCAAGCGCATCAGATCAACCGAGGCTTCGGTATGACCGGCGCGTCTCAACACTCCTCCGGGCTGGTAGCGAAGCGGATACACATGGCCGGGCCGGTCGATGTCGACGGGACGTGATTCGGGATCAATCATGGCGCGAACCGTCTGGGTACGATCAGCCGCGGAAATGCCGGTGGTGACGCCGTCACGGGCGTCAACCGCCACGGTGAAGGCGGTGCCCAAATCGGAAGGGTCCGTCCTGGGTGTCATGAGGGGTATCTGCAGTTCATCAAGACGCTCGCCGATGATGGGAAGACAAACGATCCCGCTGGTGTGTCGAATGAGAAAACCCATCTGTTTGGCGGTGACCTTTTCGGCGGCCACGATCAGATCTCCCTCGTTCTCCCGATCAGGATCGTCCACGACGATTACCATTCCCCCCCTCCTAATCTCTTCGACAAGTTCGGGTATGGATGCAAACTTCAACTGCGAAACTCCAATAGCCTCTCAACGTATTTGGCCAGAATGTCCACCTCAACATTAGCCGAATCTCCTACCTCCAAATCTCGCAGTGTGGTGGCCTGCAGGGTGTGGGGGATCAAAGCGACGTCGAAGGACCCTTCGCTTACCCCCGTCACGGTCAGGGCCACCCCGTCCACCGCCACCGATCCTTTGTATACCAAATAACGCTCCAAGCCCTCGGGGATCGAGATCTTCACTCTCCGGCTCTCCCCCTCCGCTTGGACGCTAATCACCACCCCCGCCGCGTCGACGTGTCCCTGCACGATATGTCCGTCGAGTCTTCCGCCCACGCGGACCGGTCGCTCCAGGTTTACCGACGACCCCTTCCTCACCCCACCAAGGTTGGTGCGAGCCAGGGTCTCGGCCACCGCCTCCACCTCGAATCGGGGAAAATCAATCGAAACGGCCGTGAGGCAAATCCCGTTGACCGCCACCGAATCCCCCACCTTCAGATCTTCGGTGGTGTTCGGCGCTTCAATCGTCAGTCGTCTTCCCTTATCCATCCGCCCCGAGCCGACCACCCGTCCCACTTCGGCCACGATTCCCGTAAACATCAGCCACTCTCCTGTGGACCGCGCCATGCGACTCTGATGTCTTCCCCAACTCGCCGCACATCTTCAAATGTGACCTGCTTGGCATCCGACAACGTGGAGAACAGTCCCTGCAGGACCGGCCATCCCTCACCTCCGGCCATCCGGGCCGCCAGATAGAAGACCCCACGGTCAATCAGTCCCGCAGCCCACATGGCGCCGGCCAGTCGAGGACCTCCTTCCACCAACACCTCCAATATTCCCCGATCCCCCAAGGCCCGCGCCGCCGCAGTCAGATCGACCAATCCACCTTCACCGGGCGCCACCACCTGTCGATCCGGCGGGAAAGCATCCAAAGGGCGTGGGGCGACAATCAGGGGATGTCGGTCCCAAAGCTTTCGAACGCGGGGCAGTGGAGAGCGACCTGCCACCACCACCGGCACCGGCTGGGGACCCCGGTGGCCGCTGATCCGCACCGTCAGCCGGGGGTCGTCGGACCGGAGAGTCCCGGCCCCCACCATGACTGCGTCCGCATCAGCCCGCAGGCCATGCCCGTCACGGCGGGCGGCTGGACCCGATATCCACTGCGAGGTCCCGTCCCGGGCTGCTGTCCATCCGTCCAAAGTGGCAGCAGCCTTGAAAGTGAAGAGCGGACGGCCGGTGCGGCGGTGATGAAAGTAACCGGGATCGGCCGCCTCCACCTCCTCGGTTGACAGCGGACCCACCACCTCTATGCCGGCCGCTTCCAAGAGGGCGGCGCTGCGCCCTGAAACTCGCTGATCGGGATCCAACGCGCCCACCACCACCGACGCCACTCCCGAAACGCGGATACTGTCCACACAGGGAGGCGTACGTCCGTAATGAACGCAAGGCTCCAAGGTGGTGAAGATCACCCCGCCCCGGGCGCTGTCCCCTGCCTGCCCCAGCGCCAGAATCTCGGCATGAGGGTTGCCCGGCCCCTGGTGGACTCCGCTACCCACCTTTCGCCCCGAAGGATCCAGAACCAAAGCCCCCACCCGGGGATTGGGATGGGGATAGGTGGACAGAGTCGATTTCAAGGCGAGACGTAGCCATCGCCGCTGCTCAGGGGTACTCAAACCCATGAGCTTCTAGCTGACATCCAAAAAAGGGGGCGCATCAGCGATTGCCTTGCGCAATGCCTGTACCGCCCCCAGGGGATCGGACCGGGCGAAGATGGCGGTACCCGCCACGAAGACATCAGCCCCCGCGGTCGCGGCCAGCGCAACTGTCTGCGGGTCAATGCCACCGTCTATCTGCAGAGCGGTTGCCAAGCCCTCCTCGTCTATCCAACTGCGGATGGTCCTTACTTTGGAAAGCACCTCCGGTATGAACCGCTGCCCTCCAAAACCCGGCTCGACGGACATCACCACCACCATATCCAAGTGAGGAAGATGGGGACGCACCACCGATGCCGGAACGGAAGGTGAAAGCGCCAAACCGAACCCCATCCCGAGTCGGCGGGCCAGCCGACTGGCTTTGCTGGGATCGGGACAGACATCGGTGTGAACGGTTACATGATCGGCGCCCGCCTCCGCCAGGGGCTCCAGCAACTCCAAAGGCCGGGAAACCATCAAATGGCAGTCGAATAACGTGTTGACCGCGGGGCGGACCCATTTGATCACCGGTGGACCAAACGTCAGGTTCGGGACATAGATCCCATCCATGACGTCGAGGTGGAACATGTCGACCCCGGAGGCAACCCTCTCCATCTCCGATCGCAGTTGTCCCAAATCGGCAGCCAAGACCGAAGGGGCTACACGAATCTTGCGGACCACGTCCCCAAAGACTACTTACCGGGCGTTTACTCCGAAGTCAGGAACCCCAACTCCCCACGCACTCCCCTCGCCCAGGCCGCGCCCGGCATCACTCCCTTGCCGGGCGGCTGGATGCTCTCCAGTATCAATGAGCCGCGCCCAGCCCCGCACCAAAGATCCCGATGGGCCACGGCCAACTCTCCTACGCGAAGACTCAAGGGAGAAGAGAAAGCCCACCCAGCCTGCAGGATGCGCATCCGGCTCTGGCCCCACCACGCGAAGGCGCCCGGGCGGGGCGCCATGGCTTTCACCTGCCGGGCCAACTGCTCGGCAGGCCGGTCAAAGTGCAGGCGGGCGTCTTCGGATGTCAATCGGGGGGCGTAGGTGGCGTCCGGCTCGTGCTGGGGTCTTTCCTCCAGGCCGCCCGCCATCAACCCCACCAGGTTCTTCTCCAGCAATGCCGCCCCCAGATGCGAGAGTTTTTCGGTCAGTTCTCCCCGGGTGTCCCTTTCCCCGATGCCGTGGGTGGCGGACGCCAGCACCGGTCCGGTGTCCAAACCCTCGGTCATGCGTATCAGACTCACTCCGGTGACCGGGTCCCCGGCGCGGATGGCTGCCGCCACCGGCGCAGCTCCCCGCCAGCGGGGCAACAAGGAAAAGTGGACGTTGACGAACCCGGCCGCAGCCGTCTCCAGCATCGGCGGGGTGAGCAGCATCCCGTAGGCAGCCACCACCCCCAACTGGATGGGACCCGCCTCTTGCAGGGCCTTGAGCAATCCGGCCCGATCGGTGGGACACGCCGTGGGCAGCCCCAGCTCCCCGGCAGCCTTCTTTACCTCTGAGGGGCTCTTTCGACCGGATCTGCCTCTCCTGCGATCTTCACGGGTGATCACCAAAGCAACCTCCGCCCTCTGAGCCAGGGCCCGCAGAGCGGGGACCGCGGCGGTGGGAGTCCCCAAGAACACCACCCGTTCCAAACCGGAATGGAATCGTGTTATTACCCCAAGGCGTCTTCCCTAATCGCCCGCAAAGCCTTTTTCCGCTCGCCTCGGTCAAGACGCTCCAACAGCAACACGCCATTGAGATGATCAAATTCGTGCTGAAGCACCCTGCCCAGAAGTTCGTCTCCCCCGCACTCCACCTCGTTGCCCTCCAAATCCAACCCCCTCACCACCGCCCAAGCCGGACGGCGGATCGGCCAGAAGTACTCGGGCACGGAAAGGCACCCCTCGTCGTACTCCCACTCCCCAGAAGTTTCCACCAACTGCGGATTTATGACAGTGCGGGGCCCCTGATCGTCGAGGATGTCAAAAACGAAGACACGCCGCCCCACCCCCACCTGGGGGGCGGCCAGCCCCACCCCGGGAGCGTCATACATAGTCTCGATCATGTCATCAACCAGCTTTTTGATCCGACCGTTGATCTCCATCACTGGTGTAGAGATTGCCCTCAGGACCGGATCGCCGAACACACGAATAGGAAGAGTGGCCATTAGCGATTCTCAATCTTACAAGTCAATGGGATCCACATCCACCCGCACCACCAACCCCCGCTGCCGCCACCTGGACACCAGCGGGCGCAACCTCCCTTTCACCTCCCACAAGTCCTCTCCCTCCACTAACCAACGCAGACCGGATGAGAAATCGACCGGCCCATGCACTGCTGCCTTCTGGCTACCAAGCCCTCCCATCTCGGACCCAAACCGCTGGGAAGCCGTCTCGGAGTGCTGGCCCCGAATTTCGACCGCCATCAACTGTCCCTGCGGCGGAAAACCCGCCTGAATCCGACGGTCCAACTCCTCCTGGAGGAAAGCCATTCCATCCCCCTTGCGCAGAGCAGAAAGCACCCGGTGACCCGGAGTTGAGGTCTGCACCAGCAATCGACGCCCGCCACCGTGAGACAGTCGCCCCGCCAGTCGAACCATTACGCGAAGCGCCTCCTCCTCCGCTCGGTAGTGGGGGGCGTAGAACAGCCCGTCAGCGTCCACCACAACCACCAGATCAAAGACTCCCGCCCCGGCCAGGGCAGCCTCGGTTCCCACCGTGATAGGCGCCTCTTCACCCACCACCCCCACCGAACTTCCCCCCAAAAGGCGACGAACTTCAATGCGCACCCGCTCCACCCCCGCCCCCAACGGCTCGAAAAACCCCTTGCCGCAGTTGCGGCAAGCGCCCAACTCGGTACCACACCTTTGACACATCGAATCCCTCTCTGCCCGACCTCCACACTCTGGACAACGGCGCAGCGTCTTACACGCCCCGCAACGCATAGCGGGGGCATAACCCTGTCGGTGAGCGAAGACGAAAGCCCGTCCCGCCGAGGCCACCGTCCGCAGCGCGGACAGGGTGAGAGGGTGGAACAGGCCGGTGAAACCAACTTCCCTTCGGTTCACCACCTCGATGTGCGACCAGAGCCTTTGGCGGGACCGACTGTGAAAGAGATCGGGTCCCAGAGCCAGGAAATCCACACTGGGAAAGGGCCCCACCGCAGCCAGTGCCGATCCTTCCCGGATGCTCCTCTCCCGAAGAAGCCGACGGGTTCCGACCGTTGGACTTTTCCGGCTCTTATGGGCCCGCCGCCCGTCTTCCACCACCACCAGCGCTCCGGGGACGGACATCGGCCACAGGACCGACGCAGGAGTTGCCACCAACAACATCCCTTCCCGAGTAGCCAGGTGTGCCCACACCGTGGTCCTATGACGGTCGGTGTGCCGAGAACTGGCCCCCATCACCCGACCGGGATAAATCTCATGAAGAAGGCGGGTCATCCGTTCTTCCTCCAAGACGGTGGGCACCACCACCATAGCCGACCTACCTGCCTCCAAGGTTGGTCCCAGAAGTGGCCTCGCCCATTCCCCGCCATCGGGGTTCATGAGCAGACATCCCGGCCTTCTGCGGCGGCCCCGGGCCGCGTCCTCTCCCAGCCGGGAAGCCGGATGCTCAAGATCCATCGGTGCCGGCGGGGGCGACACTTGCTGGGGGGCCGGCTTTCGGGGAGCGTTGGGAGGAGCGGTCTTGGACAAGATGGTGGAGAGGGGGCTCACATAGTGATGAGCAGCCCATCGACACACCGACAGAAGGGCCGCGTCAAAAACCGGGAGGTCACCGCTTATGGAGGAGACGGGTTTGAGTTTGTGGGGCGGGCGGTCGCCTTGCTCCACCACGTATCCATGGGTGTGTCCGCTTCCCAGCGGAATCCGCACCTTGGCTCCCAAGCCGATTCGTTCGGTCAAGTGGGCCGGGATCGAATACCAGAATCCCTGCTCCACCTCAAAGGCGGGCACTGCCGGGATTACCCGGACAGCAGTCACCGCGATTGCGCCGCGGCCCTCAACTGCTCGGTGAAGTCGGTTCTCTCCCAGGAAAAGCCGGCGTCTTCCCGGCCGAAGTGACCGTACAGGGTGGTATCGCTGAAACAGGTCTCCCAAAGTCCAAGGTTTTCGATCATGTGTTGCGGGCGAAAACTAAGCACCTCCAGCAGGGCCCTCTCCAAGGCCGGCAGCGGCGCCGTGTTGGTGTTGTAGCAGTCGACATGAAGCGAGAGAGGGTTCGGCGATCCGATCACATAGCTGAGTTGCAGGGAACACTGCTGGGCAAGTCCGGCTGCCACCAGATTCTTGGCCGCGTGACGAGCGGCGTAGGAAGCCGATCTGTCTACCTTGGTGGGGTCTTTCCCGGAAAGGGCCCCACCCCCGTGCGGACCGTACCCGCCATAGGTGTCCACCACCAGTTTGCGACCGGTCAGGCCGGTGTCCGAACCCGGACCCCCCGCAGTGAAGGGACCCGAATGGTTAATTAGGAACAGGGGCTTGCCTTCCAAAAGATCAGGTGCGATCACCGGGCGGATCACCTCCCGGGTGATATCCTCCCGCAGCCTGCTGACGTCGACGCCCTTTCGGTGATGAGCCGACACCACGACTTGGCTGACCCTCACGGGTCTGCGGCCCTCGTATTCCACCGTGACCTGGGTCTTGCCATCCGGACGCAGATAGTCGATGATCCCCAGGGTCCGCACCTGCGCCAGTCGGCGCGCCAACCCATGCGCCAAATGGATGGGAAGCGGCATGAGCGGAGCGGTTTCATCGCATGCGTAACCGAAGATGATCCCCTGGTCTCCCGCCCCGATTTCCTCTCCCTCCACCACCATCTGGGCTATTTCGGAAGATTGTGACTGGATGAGGTTGGTGATCTCCACCGCGTCGCAGGGGAATTCGGGGTCGCCCGGCCCGTATCCCGCGTCGGCGATCGCTTGCCGGGTGGTGGCTTCAATCGCATCCTCGTCAAGGGGATGCGACGTCTCCCCGGCCAATATCACCCGGTTTCCGGTTACCAGCACCTCGCAGGCGACCCGGGGCCGTGGATAACCGGGAAAGGCTTCCATTACCGCATCGAGAATACGATCGGCGATCAGGTCGGCCACCTTATCGGGATGCCCTCCAACCACCGATTCGGAAGTGAAGGACCAGACTCTGGGACTCAAGATCAACCTCTTTCGTCAGTCCTCTTCCAGCAAGACGGTGATTTCATCCCATAGTCGGGCCGCCACCCGGCTTTTGGGTTGCAACGGCCAGGACTCAGGGTCACCGTTTCTTCGGATAAGGGCGACCTGGTTGTTGTCGGACTCGAACCCCGACCCGGGTACCGTCACATCGTTGGCCACCATCAGATCAACACCCTTTTTCCGAGCCTTTCCGACCGCTCTGTCCAGACTCCCCGTCTCCGCCGCGAATCCCACCACCACTCGGGGCCGGGGCTTTCTCCGCAACACCTCGCCCAGTACGTCCCGGGTAGGTTCCAATTCCAGGACATCCAGGCCCTCTCCTCGGGACAACTTCTGGCTATGGGAAATCTTGGGACGGAAGTCGGCCACTGCCGCGGTCATCACCGCCACATCCGCCTCCACGGAACCCACCGCCTCGGCCATGTCATGAGCCGATACCACATCGATCCTCTTCACCCCCGGTGGGGAAGAAAGACGCGAGCAGGTGACCAGGGTGGTCTCTGCTCCCCTTCTGGATGACTCGGCAGCCACCGCGTGACCCATCTTTCCCGAAGAGTGGTTGCTGAGAAAGCGAACCGGATCGATGGCTTCCCGTGTCCCCCCAGCCGTGACCACCACCCGAACGCCTTGCAGCGGCGCCTCCCACATGGTCTCGAGAGCCGCGAATATTTCTTCGGGCTCCATCATCCTCCCCACTCCGCGATCGCCCCCCGCCAGGCGCCCGCTGACCGGACCCAATACCACCACCCCATCGGACCGAAGGGTCACCAGGTTGCGGCGGGTGGCGGGATGTTCCCACATAGCGGAGTGCATAGCTGGGGCAACCGCCACCGTACAGGTTGCCGCCAAGACGGTAGCGGTGACGGTATCGGAAGAAAGACCCTGCGCCAGCCGGGCCAGGGAGGCGGCGGTAGCCGGCACCACCACCACCAAGTCTGCCCACTCGGCCGCTTCGGTGTGGGGACTGACTGAGGTGGCGTCATCGAAAAGGTCGGTTATTACCGGGCGGCCGGTTATGGCCGCAAGCGTGTTGGCGCCCAGGAATTTGCGGGCGGGGGCGGTCATCATGGCTCGTACCTCGGCCTGATTGTCAATGAGCATTCTGGCCAGAGTGGCCACCTTGAAAGCTGCAACTCCCCCGGTCACCGCCAATAGGATGCGGCGTCCTCCGATCACTAAGACTCCAGGGTCTGGGGAGTTTCGCTTTCTTCCGAAGCCTGGCGGGTTTGCATGACCACTTTGTCCTCCAGGATCTCCTCCATGGCAATGGTCAAGGGTTTGCGGGCATAGGTATGCACCTGCGGCGGGATGAACTGTCCGATGCCCTGTCCCAAATGGGCGTAGTAACCCTGGATGTCACGAGCGCGACGGGACGCCACCACCGAGGCCGAGAACCGATTACCTATCTTGTCTACTACTTCTTCGATTTTCATGCTGAAGGCCGCCTCTCAAAATGTTCGTCTGTTAGTGGGGCTTAGCGCCCTTCGATTATACGGCTCAACGCTTGCACCGTTTCGCCCGTTTCGGTGCTGGTCAAGATTTCGTCGTAAAGGTCGTCTGAGGTGGGGGTATCTTGCTCCGCCAGAGCGAGACGGCGGCTCAGGAACTCTTCGGTGGCGCCGCGGGAGCGCAACCGTCTCTCCAGTTCACCTGGAAAAGGGGGTTGGAGCAATACCAGCACAGCCTCTGCAAATCTCTGCTTTACCGCCAACGCCCCCCGCCGCTCGATCTCCAGGACCGCCACCCCTCCTTTCTCCACAATCTCCTCCACAGCCTTGAGAGGAGTGCCGTAATAGTGCCCGTCGTATTGGACCCACTCCAGGAACTCATCTCGACTGACCATCTCTTGGAATTGCTTTTCGTCCACAAAGTGGTAGTCCACCGTGTCGGCCTCGTTCGTCCGACATCTGCGGGTGGTGAAGGAAGTGACTATCTCGACATTTCGCTGTTTGGCCAACTCGGCCAGCGCAGTGGATTTGCCGACCCCTGAGGGGCCGGACACCACCAAAACCAGGCTCGGGAGCTTGGTCAAAACCTCGAAACTGCTGCTCTCAGGACAATTCTCTGATGAGGGCTTCGCGCTGGCGTTCTCCCAGACCGCGAAGACGCCGGTTTTCGAGAATGCCAACCCTCTCCATGAGCATGCTGGTGCGTTTCTTCCCAAGACCCGGGAGCGCCGACAGCGCGGCGGCAACTTTCATTCCACCTACCAGCGGATCGTCCGTCCGCTCCAACAGTTCAACCATGCTCAGGCGACGATCGCTCAAATCTGCCTTGATTTCTGCCCTGCCTTTGCGAACGGCTGCGGCTTTAACCAGTGCTTGTCTACGCTGTTCGGGGGTGAGAGGTGGTGGCTTCATAATGCTCCTTATGTCCAATCGCAGGTCGGTTGGGTGGCTCCCAAACAGGTCGAATACCATACCAAGCAACTGTTGGAAACCAAAAACATATTGCTCCTTCTCCTCAGCCAAATCATCCTTCCAGGCCTGGAATTCACTTCCCCTCACCTGCCCTCCCGATTGCTTCCTGGGCAACTATCACCCAGTCGGCGCCTTTCCCAATGATGTCGGTTATCTCAGTCATGTGTTCCGAAGAGGATAGGCCGGACGTAGTGTCCGCCATTCGAGAAAGGCCCTCGAAGTTTCCCAATCTGGAAGAATCCGCAACCTGGGCGACCACCCCCAACTCCCGGGCCGGAAAGACAATCCCTCCGGTGCCGGACGCGGCGGCCAGTCTGGTCATCCGAGAGACCTGCCGGCCCGGAGTGTCGCCGATCCCCACCCCTTTTAGCTCATCCTCCCCGGCCCAACCCGAGAGGGTGGCGGAAACCACCACCGAAGTGTTCGGATATTCATTGGCCTCCGCCACTGCCGCCCGCACCGCGGTTCGGCCCACCAAGCCGGAGACACTCACCCACCGGGCACCTAGCTTTCCCATCCGCGCCACCGCCCTGGCCACCACCTCCGGGGCATCAATGATGCCCAAATCCACCAGCACCGGTTTACCCAACGCACAGAGCGCACCTACCAGTATCGGACCCCGGTCCAACAACAAACCAACTCCGACTACCAGCCCGCCCACTCTCTCCTTCATATTCGAGGCAACTCTGACCGCCTCTTCGGCATCGGTGACCGCCAATCGGACCAAGAGCTTTTCGCCCTCCAAATTCACGCACTCCAATCCTGAAGACTGCGGGGAACACCGATCGCCTCAAGGTCCCCTCCCAATACCTCCGAGACGGCGTTGGCCGCCGCCAAAGTGGTCATGTAGGGAATGCTCTTCTGGCGCGCCACCCGATAGATCTCCCGCCCGTCGAATCGGGAAATGTCGGTCCCGTAGGTGTTGATCACCAAGGTCACCTCTCCCGACTCCACCATCTCCCGGGCTTGTTGCCGGCCCTCCTCACCCGGAAGCAGTGACTGAACCTGTGGATGGTCCCAAGCCGCCCCCGCCCGGTGATCCGCCACTTGGGTGAGGCCGTTATCCAACCACTTGTCCACCAACATCCGGCCCGGGGAAATATCTGTCTCGGCAAGCAACATCAGCACCGTCCCCCGCCTCCGCAGGCGGTCGCCCGCTCCCAGCAGCGCCTTTCCATAGGCCGTCTTCCAATCGCTTCCCACTCCCATCACCTCGCCGGTGGCCCGCATTTCCGGACCGAGCACCGGATGGGAACTCGGGAACCGGTCCCAAGGCAGCACCGCCTCTTTGACGCCCACCATCTTTTGCTCCTGATCTTCCCGATACATCCCCTCACTCCTCAACTCCTGCAGGGTGGCGCCCATCATCACCCGGGCCGCCAGCTTGGCCAGTGGGAGTCCCCTCACTTTGGAAATGAAAGGAATAGTGCGGGATGCGCGCGGATTGGCCTCCAGCAGATATACATCCTCACCCTGTACTGCATATTGAACGTTGATCAGGCCCCGCACCCCCAAAGCCTCAGCCAGGGAGGCGGTCATCTCATGAATATCCTCTCGGGCAGCGGAGCTCAGGGTTCGGGGAGGGGTGATGCAGGCCGAGTCGCCGGAGTGAACTCCGGCCTCCTCGACATGTTCCATGATGCCTCCCATCAACAACTCCTCCCCGTCGTAGACGGCGTCGACATCGATCTCGATCGCAGCCTTCAAGAAGGAGTCGATCAGAAGCGGCGCTCCAGCCAAGTCGGCTTCGTCGATGTTCCCGTAAACCTCATCGAGGTAGCGCTCCAATCCCTCGGGATCTCTGAGCACCTGCATCCGTCTTCCTCCCAATACAAAGGAGGGCCGCGCCACCACCGGAAAGCCCATGTCCGCCGCCACTTGCATGGCTTGCGAACGGGAACGGGCCAAACCGTGGCGCGGTTGCAATATCCCCAGACGCTTGCACAGCATTGAGAACCTTTCCCGATCTTCGGCCAGGTCAATGGACGCCGGCGAGGTTCCGGCAATGGGCGTCCCTGCTTCTGCAAGCCTGGGGGCCAGGTTGAGCGGGGTCTGGCCGCCGAACTGCACGATCACCCCCACCGGTTTCTCGGCGGCCACCACGTCCAGAACATCTTCCACTGTCAGAGGTTCGAAATAGAGGCGATCGGAAGTGTCGTAGTCGGTGGAGACCGTCTCGGGATTGCAGTTCACCATCACGGTTTCGTATCCGGCCTCTCCCAATGCAAAAGCGGCCTGCACACAGCAGTAGTCGAATTCGATGCCCTGTCCGATCCGGTTGGGACCGGCCCCTAGCACCACCACCCGGGGACGGGTGGCGGGCGGAACCTCGTCTTCATCCTCGAAAGTCCCATACATATAGGGGGTTTGCGCAGCGAACTCCGCCGCGCAGGTGTCCACCGTCTTATAGGTGCGCTTAATCCCGCGGGAAAGCCTCTGACGGCGTATCTCGGACTCCTTCATTCCCCACAGAAAAGACAGTTGGGCATCGGAAAACCCGTAACATTTGGCGTCCTCCCACAGATCATCCTGCGGACCCCGGATGGCAAGTTCCTCGCGAAGCTCGACGATCTCTGCGATCTGGTGGGTGAACCAGGGATCATAAGCGGTGAGGCGGGAAACTTCTTCTGGCGACCAACCTCTCCGCAGGGCCTCCCCGACGGCCGTCACCCGATCCGGGTTGGGCACCTCCAGAGTCTTGGTGAGCTGTGCCTGCGAAAGCTTTTCCATCTGGTGGGACCCGGGGTCGGCGCCCAGGCCCATTCGTCCCGTCTCCAGGCTTCGCAACGCCTTCTGCAGCGCCTCGGGAAAGGTGCGGCCGATCGCCATCGCCTCTCCCACGCTCTGCATGGAGGAGCCCAGGCGACGGGGAGTGGCCGGGAACTTGGCAAAATCGAAACGCGGCGCCTTCACCACCACGTAGTCGAGAGCCGGCTCAAAAGAAGCGGGGGTCAGCCCGGTGATGTCGTTGGTGATTTCGTCCAACCTGTAGCCCACCGCCAACAGCGCGGCGATCTTGGCGATGGGAAATCCAGTGGCCTTGGAAGCCAGGGCGGAGGAACGGGAGACCCGCGGATTCATCTCTATAACTAGCCGCCGTCCCGTGTCGGGCTCCACCGCGAACTGCACGTTTGATCCACCCGTCTCCACCCCGATGGCCCGCAGCACCTTGATCCCATCGTCTCGCATCTCCTGATACTCCCGATCGGAAAGGGTCTGAATGGGCGCCACGGTTATTGAGTCCCCGGTATGCACACCCATCGCGTCCAGGTTCTCTATGGAGCAGATCACCACCGCGTTGTCGGCGTGATCCCTCATTACCTCCAGCTCGAATTCTTTCCATCCCTCCACCGACTCCTCCACCAGAATCTCCCTTACTGGCGAGGCATCCAGTCCCCGCTGCGCCGCTTCTTCGAACTGCTCTGCGTCATGGGCCATCCCGGTCCCACCTCCTCCGAGGATGTAGGAAGGCCGGATCATGAGTGGGAACCCCAACCGGGCGGCAATACGCCGGGCGTCCGCCATGGATTTGGCATACCCGGCCTGTGGGGTTTCCATCCCGGCTTCGGCCATCACCTCTCGGAACCTGCCCCGGTCCTCGGCTCGCTCGATGGCCTCCATGCCGGCCCCGATCAACTCCACCCCGTATCGCTGCAGGATCCCCCTCCGCACCAGTTCGGCGGTGATGTTCAAAGCGGTCTGTCCCCCCAGAGTGGGGAGCATGGTGTCGGGTCGCTCCATATCGATGATCCTCTCCACCACCTCGGGGGTGATGGGTTCCACGTAGGTCTGATCAGCGAACTCGGGATCGGTCATGATGGTTGCCGGGTTGGAGTTGACCAGCACCACCCGATATCCCTCCCGGCGCAACACCTTGGCGGCCTGGGTTCCCGAATAGTCAAACTCGCAGGCCTGGCCTATCACGATAGGACCCGACCCCACCAAAAGGATGGAACGTATGTCTCGGCGAGCCGGCATTCACTACACCCCGCGGTCCATCAGACGCATAAAGTCGTCGAAGAGCCCCACAGCATCGCGAGGTCCCGGAGCAGCCTCGGGATGATATTGCACCGAGAAAGCGGGAATATCCCGACACTCCAGTCCCTCCAGAGTGCCATCGTTGAGGTTCTGGTGGGTGGGGGCAATCGCTCCGAAGTCCGACTCAACCGAAGCGGGCAGCAGTTGGGGAGTCACCAGACCCTCACGGGAGGGGGCGCAGCGGTCAGTAAGCGACCAAAGATCAACCGAAAACCCATGATTCTGGGAAGTGATCTCCACCCTTCCATCAGAGAGCCTGCGCACCGGATGGTTTCCTCCGTGATGTCCGAAAGGAAGCTTGTAGGTCTTGGCACCCAACGCCAATCCCATCACCTGCTGTCCCAGGCAGATCCCGAACACCGGAACCTTCCCCAAGATGCCACGAAGAGTGGTCACGGCCGTATGAAGCGGCTCGGGATCCCCGGGGCCGTTGGAGAGGAACACGCCGTCGGGCCGGGCGTCCAGCACCTGCGAAGCGGAGACGTCGAGAGGCATCACCTCCACTTCCAATCCACGCTGAGCAAGCTGGTCCAAGATATCACGTTTTATCCCCAGGTCGATGGCGACAACCTTCCCTCGAAGCTGTGTTTGGGGCGAGACATGGTAGGAAGATCCGGTGGAGACCGTCGAGGCGAGATCCTGTCCCACCATCACCGGGGCGGCCGCGGCCATCGCCGCCAGTTCCGCCGCGGAGGCCCCTTCCCCCATGGCAGCGGGCATCGCCCCCTGCTCGCGGATGTGGCGGGTCAGCCGACGGGTGTCGATCCCGGTCACAGCCACCAGTCCGTTGGCGGTCAAAAAGTCCGACAGGTTGCCTTCCGCCCGCCAATTTGAATAGCGCTGGGAATAGGATCTCATCACCACTCCCGCTGCTGCGGGCCGCCCTGCTTGGGAGTCGTCATCGGTGACCCCGTAGTTGCCGATATGAGGGGCGGTCATCACCACGATCTGGCCGGCGTACGAAGGATCGGTAAACACCTCCTGGTAACCGCTCATGGCGGTGTTGAACACCACCTCCCCCACCGTTGTCCCCGAGGCTCCCACCGATCGCCCGGCGAATACCTCCCCGTCGGCGGTGACCAGCAGACCAGGCTTGGCCCGCCGCCACATTCTCGTCCCCACGGGTCCGCTTCCCTCCGCCGTCCCGGCGGCCGAGAAGTCGGGTCGCACCCACCCGGCGATGGTGGCCAGCACCCCGTTCACAAACCGGCCGCTGTGCTCGGTGGAGAACTCCCCGGCGATCCTCACCGCCTCGGAGATGATCACCGCCACCGGGGTACGGCTGTGATGCCGCAACTCGAACACGGCCATCCGCAATATGGCCAGATCAACCGCGGGCATCCGCCCGGCCTTCCAGCCTTGGGAGGCTTTCTCGATAACCGAGTCGAGGCGCTCTGTCTGCACGGTGACTCCCCGCACTATCAACTCGGCCTTGGGGAGCTTTCCCTCCAGGGCGTCATCCAAATCCAATCCGTCGGAGACCGCTATCTCATAGAGGATTCCCAGCGCCTGATAACGCGGATCATCGGAGGGACCTTCAAAAAGACCGGGAGTCTCCTCCCACTCAGACCAGATATTCACACTCTGGTAAGGTATGCGCCGGTGCGAGTGTCGACCCTGATGCGGTCACCCTGCCCCACAAAGAGCGGCGTCTTGATACTGATTCCAGTCTCGACTATGACGTCCTTGGTGGCCCCTGACACCCGGTCGCCCTTCACCCCCGGCTCAGCGTAGGTAACTTCCATCTCCACCGAGGTAGGAAGTTCCAAGCCGATGGGGCGGTCTTTGTGGAAGGCGATGGTCAAACTCATTCCATCCACCAGATATCCAGCATCGTCACCAATCTCATCGGAGGAAAGGGCGAACTGGGAATAGTCCTCCATGTTCATGAAATGAAAACCCAGATCGTCCCGGTACAGATACTGGTGGTCACGTCGGGAGATGATGGCCCGGGGCACATCTTCGCCCGCCCGGAAGGTGCGGTCCAGCACTTGCCCCGTCTCGGCGTTCTTGATCTTCATCCTTACGAACGCCTTCCCCTTGCCCGGTTTGACGTGCTGGTAAGTGACAATGGAAAACACCCCGTCGGGAAGTTCCAGCGCCATGCCGGGACGTACATCGTTGGTGGAGATCATGGGTTCGCTTTTAGTGGGGGAGAGGTCAGGTCAAAGTGTAGAGGATCACAACCCCACCGCTGCCAACCCCATCTCCAGATCGTCCGAGGAGACGTCAACCACCACCGGTTTCCCGAAGTCCTCCAGTAGCACCATCTTCGGGATGGGCCCTCTCCCACGTTTCTTGTCCTTCCCAAGCAGTTGCATGATCACAGCCCGAGCCACCTTCGGAGAACGAAGCGGCAACCCCAAGGAGGCGATCATCTCCCGCTGCCGAAGCCGTTGAGCAAAACCCATCTTTTGCTCCGAAATCGCACCAGCCGCCACCATTCCCACCGCCACCGCGTGACCATGAGGAATGCCGGTAGCCGATTCGATTGCGTGGCCGATGGTGTGCCCGTAGTTGAGAATGGCCCGTCGTCCCGTCTCGAAAAAGTCGGCGGCCGTGACTTGCGCTTTCACCCGAATCGCTCGGGGCACCACCTCCGCCAGAGGGGCGGACAGCCCGTGCTCCTCCAGAATCTCCGCCAGGCCGGGGTCTCCGATCAAACCGGCTTTCAGGGCCTCGGCCATCCCCTCGATGAGTAGCGGGCGCGGAAGTGACCTCAAGACATTGATGCTGATCGCCACCCGACGGGGATGACGGAACGTACCGACCTGGTTCTTCCCCTCTCGGTTTACACCCGTCTTGCCTCCGATAGAGGCGTCCACCGCTCCCAACAAGGTGGTAGGCACATACACCGCCTCCACTCCCCGCAACCAGGTGGAGGCCACAAATCCGGCCAGATCGGTGGCGGCTCCCCCTCCCACCCCCACAATGGTGTCGTATCTGCCCACCCTGAGCCGGTCGAGTTCCCGGTAGATCTCTTCGGCCACCCCCAGCGTCTTGGCCTCGTCACGGTCTGGTATCTCCAATGTGTGCACCGACAACGCCCCCTCCCGGGCTTCTTGTGCGATGCGGGCAGCCACCCCCCTGGCCACCTCGGTCACCGCTCCTGGCTGGGTGAGCACCACCACCCGGGCGGGAGGATGGCCCGGACGGGAAGGAAGAAGCGGAGCAGGCAAGCCATCGGAGACGAGTATCTCGCACCGATCCCCGATCAGGATGCTTTCCACAGCCTCCACACTTCCTCAGCAACCAGTTCGCGAGTCTTCCCATCCATTTCCATACTCAGGTGGGCGGCTTCTTCATAGAGGTGTTTGCGAGCCTCCCAGATTTGGGTGTAGCGGGCCCCCAGGTCGGCATAACCCTGCAACAGGGGACGGTTGCGGGTCTTCCCCCGGGCAATCAGCGAGACCAGAGAGGGCTTCAGCCACACCACCAGTCCACTGTCGCGCATCAGGCGGCGACTGTTTGCATCCAGGATCACTCCCCCGCCGGTGGCCACGATCATCCTCTCTCGGCCTTGGGCGATACGGGCCACCTCTTCGGATTCCAGGGCTCGGAAAGCCGGCTCTCCCTGCTCGGCGAAGATCTGGGGGATGGTCATCCCGGCTCGTTCCACGATCTCATCATCCACATCCACAAACGGCAGGCCGCTTCGATAGGAGATTATCCGGCCCACCTTGGTCTTCCCGGAACTCATCATCCCGATCAGCCACAGCTTGGGAGTCAGAACCCCTCCACCTTTCTGCGGTGGTATTCCCATCCTGCCCGCAGATCGTCAACTGTGTCTCCCCCCACCATGCGTTGCACTTCCTGGGCCAGGATCACTGCCACCATCTGCTCGGCCACCACTCCCGCCGCGGGAACCGCACACACATCGGAACGCTCCCGAAAGGCCTTTTGTGGCTGGCGGGTGTTCACATCCACGGTTTGGAGGGGACGCATCACGGTGGAGATGGGCTTCATGGCGGCCCTCACCCGCAGAACCCCTCCCAAAGTGATGCCACCCTCAGTACCTCCCGCCCGATTGGTTTCCCGAAAGTATCCATCTTCTTCCTCGTAGAAGATCTCGTCGTGGGCGACGGTCCCCCGCCGGGCGGCGGAGCGGAACCCGTCTCCCACCTCCACTCCTTTGATGGCATGAACTGACATCAAGGCCCCAGCCAGCCGGGCATCCAGTTTGCGGTCCCAGTGGACATGGCTGCCTATACCGGGCGGAAGGCCGTAGGCCAACACCTCCACCACCCCACCCAGAGTGTTGCGGTCCTTCTGGGCCGCCTCAATCTCGACGATCATCGCCTGTTCCGCCTCGGGGTGGAAAACCCGCACCGGCGACTGATCGATGGTTTTCAAATCCGAAGGCACCGGCAGCGGTAAATCGGGAGCCTTCGCTTCACCAATGGCGACAACGTGGCTGAAGACCTCCACGTCCAAGGCAGCCAACAGCAGCTTGGAGAGATACCCGACCACCGTCCTGGCCGCAGTCTCCCGCGCCGATGCCCGCTCCAGGATGTTGCGGGCATCGTGGGTGTTGTACTTGATCATCCCGGCCAGGTCGGCATGCCCCGGGCGAGGAGCTGTCATCTCCCGCCGCGGCTCATGTCCCGGAAAGGGACTCATCTCCTTCTCCCATTTGGGCCACTCGGTGTTGCGAATGACCACCGCCACCGGGCTCCCCAGCGTATAGCCATGGCGAACTCCCCCCATGATCTCCAGTTTGTCCTCTTCCAGTTTCATCCGATTGCCCCGTCCGAACCCCAGCCGCCGCCGCGCCAACTCCCCCGACAAATCCTCCACACTGAAGGCCAACCCAGCCGGCAACCCCTCAACAACCGTAACCAATCCAGGCCCGTGCGACTCACCCGCAGTCAGAAACCGAAGCATCACCCAGATGCTACCTGCCAGATCCCCCCCTTCCTGAACAGTGGTTCACCAAGCCGGCCCCGCTCAACCGGAGTTCGGATCGCCCCTTGCCACCCGACAGGCAGGGGCTCAACGACCTCCAGCTGTGTTCTGATGTCATCCCGGCCCTCCCAGCAGATTTCGCAGGTGGCAAGAAGGTCTGGCTTACCGCTACCATGCCTCCCCCATGAGATCGTCGGTGGACGGGGCCCGTGGTTGTAAGGATCAGATCGTGCAGTGGGGATACGAGGGGCCCGGAGCGCCACAGAATTGGGCCTTGATATCAGAGGAATACCGAACCTGCGCCGACGGCAAACAACAATCCCCTATCGACATACGGCGATATCTGGAGGGAAGGCCGGCGTCCATTTCGTTCTCCTACCGCGTGGCCGCCAAAGCCGTCCGCAACGACGGCAGGTTCGTGCATGTCGACTATCAACCAGGAAACACGCTAAGCGTCGGCCATCAGACCTACCAGCTGGAAACGGCGCATATTCATTCCCCGTCCGAGCATTTGATACAGGGACGACGCTTCGCGGCGGAACTGCATCTGGTCCATTCAGATGCCGCCGGCCATGTGGTGGTGGCCCAGTTGTTCCACCTGGGAGCACACAACCCCCTGGTACAGGCGGTCCTCGATGTAGCTCCCAGAGATGAGGGCGCGGTCGTTGACGGCTCCACCCTCAACGCTTATAGCTTCGTGCCCAGCGGAAGCGGCTATTACCGATACGACGGGTCGACAACGACTCCCCCGTGCGATGAACCGGTTGGATGGTATGTGATGCGCCAACCAACCACCATCTGCCGCGAGCAGGTTGACAGCCTCCTCGAATTGAGCGGCGGGCCCAACAGTCGTCCCGTCCAGCCCTCAGGGAATCGCCTGGTAATAGTTGCCGGTTGAATATGCCCTGCCGAAGCGGTGCTCAGGATCTCGATCCAGGCAGTGACGCTGGACACACCCTCCTGCCGGCAAGATAACCAACAGTGCAAACACTCAGACGGCGTCTAGAGGGACACCGTGAAAGGACCACCAAGCGCCGGCCACCAGGGCGGGAGAAAAGGGGACGTGGGTGTGGCGGTGGGCTTTGCGAGTAGGCATTAGGAGCACGGCTACGGCTCCTCCGATTAGAAATCCGGACAGGATGGATTGGAGAGCCACCTCCCAGCCCCGGTAGCCGCAGACCAGGCCAAGCAGCGCGGAGAGTTTGACGTCTCCCATGCCGAGGGCGTCTTTGCCCAACACCGACAGGACACCCATGCCCGCCAGACAGAGTAATGCACCGAGGGCCGCGCTTGCCAGTCGCCCGGGAGTTCGTTCTGCCAGGGCGCCGATCAGGAGCAGGACGCCGGTTATAGCTGTGCCTGGGTAAAGGATGCGATTGGGAATCAATTTGTGCTCCAGATCCGTCATGACCAAAGCGCCAGTGACAGTCACCCACACCACATGAGCGGGCAGGACCCAGGTCCAGCCCGCCTTCCGCAACATCGCAGCCCATCCGACGCCCAGCGCGGCGGTGAGCATCCATCGGGTGGCCGGTCGCCAGGTGGGAGATCTTCCCAGGCCGCTTTGTGCAAGCCGACGGGCAATCCATCTGTCAACCGCCAGTCCAATCCCGATCCCCGCCAGAAATACCCCTCCCAATTCGATCATCCGACGCTGGTTCCCCCCGATCTCACAGCTCGGTTCATCACCCCGGCGGGCGGGCGCAGTCCGGTCCACATTTCAAAAGAGGCTTCCGCCTGGGCGACCAACATCGCCAGGCCGTCCGATGCCGGCAAGCCCAGATCCCTCATCCCGTCCACCGCCGCGGTCTGCGCCGCATCCCCCCGATAGGCCATGTCGAAAATGCCCACAGCCTCCTCCAGCACCACCTGGGGCAGCTCACCTCCCCTCATCCCCAGGGGGGTGGCGTTCACCACCACCGCTCCGGGCAACATATCTCCCCATGGCAGTGGGCGAATCGGGACATCGACCCGCTCGGCCAAAGACGAGACCGCCTCGGAACGACGCGCCGAGCACCAGACCACCTGGTTCTCCAGCGCCACGATTGCCGCCGCCGCCGCCCCTCCCGCGCCGATGACCAGCACCGGACAGTCGGTGGGAAGTCCCGCCTTCACCCATACCCGACGCACCGCTTCCACATCGGTGCTGTGTCCGATGAGCCCTCCGTCCCTCTCCATGGTCCAGGTGTTGACCGACCCTGCTCGCTGCGCATCGGAGCTCAGCCGGTCGGCCAAGCGGGCCGCCAACCCCTTGTGGGGCATGGTGATGTTTGCGCCGTGGAGTGCTCCCACCTTTATCTGCCTTGCCGCCTCTTTCATTCCCTGCTTGTCCACCCGTCGCCGACTGTAGACCCCTCCCAGACCCAAAGAGGCCAGCGCCGCGTTGTGCATCCGGGGAGAGAGAGAATGCTCAACCGGATCCCCCAGTACCGCCAGGCGATAACCACCTGCGGGCGTGGCGGGCGTCACCCCTGCGGTCAGGGGAGCACCCCTTCTGATCGTGCCTTCTCCACAGCCGCCTGATGCTCTTCCCCAGTAACCGTGAAGGTGTGTCGGCCATCGGTGGAACTGAGCACGAAGAAGCGAAAATCTGTGACGGCAGGCTGTGCGACGGCCTGCAAGGACGAGAAGCTGGAAGCCGCGATGGGAGTGGGAGGAAGTCTGCTGGCCAGGTATGTGTTGTAGGGAGACTCCACCCCCCGATCAAAGCCGGCGATGTCCCGAGTGCCCAACGCATACAAAACAGTGCTGTCCATTTGCAACATCACACCGTCTGTGAGCCGGTTGAATATGACACTGGCCACCAGTGAACGTTCCTCGGCGAGCCGCACCTCGGACTCGATGATGGAGGCGATAACTATCCCGTGGTAGGGCGTATAGCCCAAGGGGGCGATCCCGCTCCAGTCGATTAGCGACATCCGCTGTTCCATAGTGCGGGACAGACGCTGGAGAATCTCGGCGGCGCCTGCTTCGTTGTCAAACTCATAGGTGTCGGGGAACAGCAGACCCTCCCACGAACGAAGAGTGATCGGCACGCTCTGATCTAAGAACGATGAAGTGACGGCACCATTGAGTAAAGCGTCCTCGAACTGCGCCCTTTCGATGAGAGAACCCTCCGACAACAGATCAAGGATCTCATCAATCCGCTGGCCGGCGAAGACCGTGATGCGATAGCTGGTGGCTACCGGCCCCGCCAGCAGTTCCACCAATAGTTCTTCGATGGAGATGCCGGAAGTCAACTGGTAGACGCCGGCTTGTATGGAGGCGGCCACACCGGCATCCTGAACCGCAGCCAAGAGCAGCCCTGAATCAGGAATGACTCCCGCTTCCATCAGAAGTTCCGCCACCCTGGTGGCCGAAGAGCCGAAGGGTATTTCAACCTCGACGGTGAGGCCTGGAACCAAGGTGGAAGTGGTGGAGGTTTCCACCGCGTCGAGCCGAACGGCCACTTGCTCGCCCATGCTCGAACCCAGGTTTATCACCAATACCGAAGCCAGCACCACCACCCCAGCCACTCCCAGCAAACGCAGAATCGACCAGGGGCTGGAGGGGCGGGGAAACTGGTCCGGGTCGGACGGGGTGGTCACTGTTGTCGGTCCGGTGTGTTCACCTTGGGCCTTCCCATCAGGTACTCAGAGAGTATGATGGCCGCCGCCACCTTATCCCGCTGGTAGCGGCGCTTCTTTGATGACGCCTTTCCCTCTCTCATGATCTGTTCAGCCGCCACGGAAGAGTATCGCTCATCGTGCATCTCCACCAACAGACCGGTGGCGCTTCGCAGCTGGTCGGCCAACTCGCGGGCCGCGGCGGCGGGTGCTCCCTCTTCGCCGGAGAGTCTGATCGGCAAGCCAACCACGATGGTGTCCACACCGTTTTCCTGCGCCATCTTTTGCACCTCGGCCACCACATCCGAAATAGTACGGTCGATGACCGCCCATGGCTGGGCAATGATCCCCCTCGGATCGGACAGCGCCACCCCCACCCTCCTCTCTCCCGGGTCCACAGCGAGAACCCGACCCAGGTCAGACCTCCAAAAGGGCCCGAGCCGCCACCGTACCGGCTTCTTCAAGGGCCTCATCCAAGAGATGGCCCTTCGGACCTCCTCCTTGGGACAACTCCGCATCACGAGAACTTCCCCCGCCCATAATCCGAGCGGCCGACCCCACCACCTTTGCCGCCGAAATCCCCTGCTGTGTCAGATTACGGCTCACCGCTCCCACCACAGCCCCCTTGCCACTGGCGACCGATCCGACCACCACCACCCCCGGACCGATCCGGTCTCTCACTCCTATGGCCAATTGTCGTAACTGCTTGGTGTCGAGTCCTTCTTGAGCGGAGACCACCAACTTGAAGTTGTTGCAGATTCGGGCCCCGCCCGCCAGTTCCGCGGCCAGGTCACCCCTGCGGACAGACCGCATCTGCTCCAGTTCGTCCTCCAACTCGCTCACCCTCGCCAAAAGGGACTCCACCCGCTCGGGGACCGCCGTCCAGGGAACGGTGAGCCTCTTTCCGGTTCTGTCCAGAGTGTCGCGAACCTTGAGCAGGTGGTCATAGGCGGTCTGGCCGGTGAGCGCCTCCACCCGGCGCAGATTGGCGCCGATAGACGACTCGCCCAGCACCACCACCGGACCGGTTTGACCGGAAGTGGGAACGTGGGTGCCTCCGCACAGTTCCCGCGAGAAGTCACCCACCTGCACCACTCGCACCTGCTCCCCGTACTTGTCGCCAAAAAAGGCCAGAGCGCCTGAGGCGCGGGCCTGGTCGATGTGCATGACGGTGGTATTGACGCTTCCGTTGCCGATCACCTTCTGGTTAGCCAGCAGGTCAATTTCGGTCATCTCCTCCGGCTCCAACACCGAGTAGTGGGAAAAATCGAAGCGAAGCCGCCCATCGGTCACCAACGAGCCAGCTTGGCGGACATGGTCACCCAGACCTTCCCGCAGCGCCCAGTGGAGAATGTGAGTGGCGGTGTGGCTTTTGCGGATCCCCTCCCGGCGCAAAACGTCGATTCCCGTCCTCACGGTCTGTCCGGTACCCACCCATCCTCTCGTTACCCGCGCCTGGTGCCCGGCAAGTCCCACCAGGGGATGACGGGTGTCAGAGATCTCCAACTCCCCCGTGTCACTGACTATGACCCCGGTGTCCCCCACCTGGCCTCCCGCCTCGGCGTAAAACGGGGTGCGGTCCAAGAACACCTCCACCTTTTCACCCCGCCGGGCGACTGACACCGGCTCACCCTCTTGGAGGATGGCCAGCACTTGCGCCTTGCCGTCTTCATGGTCATACCCGATGAACTCACAGGTCCCGATGTCGTCAAGCAGCCCACGGTACAGATCGGCTGCCGCCGACTCCTCGCCGCCCTTCCAAGCTCGCCGGGCCCGCTTCCGTTGTTCCTCCATCAAACGGGTAAAACCTCCCTGGTCCACATCCACCTGTCTTTCTTCGGAGATCTCCATGATCAATTCGAAGGGGAATCCGTAGGTGTCGTGGAGCCGGAACGCCACCTCTCCTGGCAGAGTCTCGCCCTCGCCCAGGCTGTTCATCTCCCCCTGCAAAATCGAGTGACCCGACTCCAGGATGCGAAGGAAGCGGTACTCCTCTTGAGAGACCACCTTCAGCACCAGGTCGTACTGGTCGATGACCTCCGGGTAGGCATCCCCCAAGGCGCCAACCGTGGCGGAAGCCAGCCTAGGCATCAGCAGTCCCTCATAGCTCAGGAGCCAACCGTGGCGCACGGCCCGACGGATCAGCCTTCGCAGGACAAATCCCCGTCCTTCGTTGGAGGGAACCACACCGTCTGCGATCAGCACCGTCATGGCCCGACCGTGATCGGCCAAGATGCGCAGGGACACATCGGAGACGGGACTCTGTCCGTAGGAGACTCCGCAGACCGAAGAACTGACCTCCAACACCGGACGCATCACATCGGTCTCGAAGGCGCTTTCGACTCCCTGGAGAATCATTGCGGTCCGCTCCAGGCCCATGCCCGTGTCCACACCCTTTTGGGGAAGATCCCCTACCACATGAAAGGGCCGGTCCTGAATGTTCTGCATGAACACCAGGTTCCACAGTTCTACATAGCGGTTCTCGCCGCCACCGATCGGACCTCCCTCTGGTCCGTATTCGGGCCCCCGATCATAGAAAATCTCCGAACACGGGCCGCACGGGCCGGGTACTCCCATCTGCCAGAAATTGTCCCTTCCTCCCCGCTGCACCCGCTCCGGGGGCACGCCCACCTCGGAAATCCAAAGTTCGGCAGCCTCTTCATCGGTTTCATAAACGGTGAACCACAACCGGTCGGGGTCCAGTCCGTACCCATCGGTGACCAATCGGTAAGACCAGCGGATCGCATCCTTCTTGAAGTAGTCACCGAAGCTGAAATTGCCCATCATTTCGAAGAACGAGGTGTGGCGGGCGGTGGTTCCGATTATGTCAATGTCAACGGTCCGCACACATTTTTGGACACTCGCCGCCCGTCGATAAGGAGGCGGCTCCTCTCCCAGAAAGTAGGGCTTGAAAGGCACCATCCCAGCGTTGGTCACCAACAGGGTGGGGTCGATGGGGATGAGAGACGCCGAGGGACGAACTGTGTGACCGCGTTCGGCAAAGAAATCGAGAAAAGTCTGGCGGACCTTGCTACTTTCCATAGGGCTTTCTAATGATTTTCCAACAGAGGGGTTCGGGGTTTCAGGCTAGCAACGTTGAAGGGTTTACCCTACCTCGCGGGGCCCCGCAGCGGACAGATCCTCAGTTGCATGTTTACCCCGCCATCTGCTTTCCACAGGTTACGTGTGTTTTTCGCGCACAACGGTTGCTCAGGGGCAAGAGACCAGAAAAGGGGCCGGCATTCCCGTATGCTCGCCATTGGAGTGGAACACCCTAAACCCGCCTTGTTGAAGCAGCCTGTCCTCGATCCCGGTGCAGAGAAGTCCGGAGTCCTGTTTACCCCTACCCAGGACTCTGCGTCTTCTGTTGAGGAACCGGTCGGGCTGACCAACCTCTCCCCCAGCCGGGCTTCTGATTTCAAAACCTGCCCGAGGCTCTACAAATTCCGCCATGTCGAGAGAATCCGCGATGTCCCCACACCCGCTCAGGCCCGGGGCACCGCCATCCACCTCGCCTTGGAGAGGCTTTTTGAAGTCCCCTCCTCAGAGCGCCACCCCGAGCGCCTGTTGGAACTTTACGAAGTCGCTTGGGATGAAACCCTCCGAAGCGACGACTACCGGGAATTGTTCGCCGAAGATTCCGATGGCCGGGATGCCTACTACCAGGCGGGCCGGAAGGTGGCTGAGCACTACTTTCAGATCGAGGATCCCCGCCACATAGAACCGCTGGATAGGGAGAAGTTTGTCACCCTGCTGATCGACCTGGACGCCAAGTCGGACGACTCTGACAAGAAGCTGGAGATTCGCGGGATCATTGATCGACTGGACGCCGCTGCTGACGGGGAACTGGTGATCACCGACTACAAAACGGGCAAGGCGCCCCCGCTGAACTATGCCGATTCGAGCTTTTTCGCCCTGAAAATCTATGCCCTGATGATTCAAGAGGACCTGGGAAGAACACCCGCCCAAGTCCGCCTGCTCTACCTGGGAAATTCGGTCGCCTATAGCCAGCCGATCTCGCAGCTGGGGTTGAGAGCAATGAAGCAGCAACTCCAAGCCCTGTGGTACGCAATCGACCGGGCGATCATGACCGACACGTTCCCGACCAGAAAATCGCGATTGTGCAACTGGTGCTCCTATCAGCCGATATGCCCGGCCTGGGAGGATCAAACCTCATCCCAGTCGTCCTCCCCCGCCTCTTCGAACCCCCAACCTATCCCCCTTTCCCCGCCTTCGGGGTAAAGTGTCACACCCCTCTCATAGGCTTATTCCTATGGAAAAGCAACTGATCAGCCATACCGTCGAAACCACTCCGGCCGACTGCCATGAGGTAATGGAGTGGCTGGCCGAAGCCGGCGTCACCGTGGACCTGGTTGAGACACAACCCACCAGTGCGTGCACTATCTGCCCGCCCATCAAACTGCATGTCGCGGCCTGACCCCTTCACTAGTTTGGGGGAGCCGCACCGGTGAGGCGTCCTTCGGTCGGATCGCTCCGGGGTGAAAGGATCTCTCCTGGGAAATGGGACGATCTGGTCACCCGGATAGAGGGAACCCAACTGGTCATTGGGGGGCCGGGCACGGGCAAGACCGAACTCTTAGCCTGCCGCGCCGCACATTTGATCAACTCCGAAACTGCTTCATCCGACACAGTCTTGGGATTGTCGTTCTCTCGGGAAACCGCCTCTGATCTGCGAGGTCGGATAACCACAGCGGCTCAGCGCTCTTTTGGGGAATTGTCCGTCGGGACCTTCTATGCCTTCGCCCGGACGTTGGTCGAAGAGAACTGCCAGGAACTCTTCGGGACTATCCAGCCTCCCATGCTTCTAACCGCTCCCGAACAGATCCACTTCGTCAAAGAGGTCCTGGCCGATGAACCACCCGAGGACTGGCCACTTTTTTATCGCCGCCTGCTCCACACCCACACCCTCGCCGAAGAACTCGCCGACTTCATGCTGAGGTGTGGTGAGCAGCGCATCAGCCCGGATAAACTGGCCGATCGAGCTAAGAAAAGACCGGCGTGGGCGGCCCTACCCGGGTTCTATCGGCATTACCTACGCAGGCTGGAAAAAGAGAACAAAATCGACTACACGGGTCTTCTGCTTCGGGCCAACCGTGCATTGGGCATACCCGAGATAGTCAGAAACACCGTGGCTCGATTCCCATACGTGTTGGTTGACGAATTCCAGGAAGCCACCGTGGTGCAGGTGGAGATCCTAAAGAGACTGGTGGGAGCCGGCTGCCACCTGACGGCGGTTGCCGATCCCCAGCAGACCTCCTTTTCATTCTTGGGCGCTGAGCGTGCCTCGGTGAGCGCCTTTCCCGAGACTTTCGACGCCGTGGCGCATTCGCCGACCAACACTGTCATCCTCAACACCAGCTTCAGGGTTCCTGAGGAGGTGTTGTCATCGGCCGGGGCGCTAGTGGGTATCGACCATCAAACTCTTCCCGCCCCCGCCCCCCACGCGGGCAAGGTCGAGATCTATGTCTTCAACCAGGAGATGGCCGAAAACGACTGGATCGCCTCGGAGATCAAACGCCTTCACCTCACCGAACAACTCCCCTACTCCAAGATCGCAGTGCTCACCCGCGCCTTGCGTCCACTGGCGGCCCTATCCCGAGCACTGGACCGGGAGGATATACCCCACGCCCGACCGAACGCCCAGCTGATAGACCATCCGGCGGTGCGTCTGGTGCTGGATCTGGCCTGGGTGGCGGCGGTGGACACCGACCCACATCTCTCCAGATCGGAGAAGGAGGCCGTCGACCGAATAATGAAGGGCGCACTGCTGGGACCCTCGTTCTCGCTCACCCAGGGTCGGGCCAGGGAACTGGAGGTCATTCGCCGCGGGTCCGGTCAGCATTGGGCGCAGGTGCTGGCAGAGAACTTGCCCAATGCCAAGGCGCTCTCCAACCTCCTCAATGAACCATCTTGGGCGAAAACCCCTCCAGCCACCACCGGATTCTGGAAGTTCTGGAGCCGCCTTCCCCAGCTTCATCGACTCGTCGAATCAGATCAGCCCGCCAGTTACCGATCCACCCTGTTCTCATTTGCCCAAACTCTGGGCAGGCTGGCGGAACGTTCTCCCCTCACTTCTCTGCTCGATTACCGGAAGCTAACCCTGGGAGGAGATCTTGAAGCCTCGCCTCTGCTCAAGCCTTACAGCCCGGATGAGAGTGGGGTGACAATCAGCACCATCCATCAGGCCAAGGGCCAGCAATTCGAGGTGGTGTTCATCGCCAGCGCCACGGAGGGAGCGTTCCCCGACACCCGTCCCTTCACATCCCTTCTGGAAGGACAATTCCTTTCCCGCCCGGATGTGAAATACCTCCAGATCCTTGAGAGCCGGCTGGAGGAGGAATTGAATCTCGCCTATGTGGCCATGACCCGCGCACGCCTCCGGGTGGTGTGGACCGCCACCTCCCCAGATCTCAAAGAAATGCGCAGTGCGGTCAGCCGATTCATGCTCCGCCTAGCCAACTTCACCGGCCAGAAACTGAGACCACCCTCCCCAAAACCCAACTCCTCTCCCCTTGGCCGGCTCGAGACAGAGGGATACCTGAGACGTACCCAACAGGACATCCACCAGAGCCGCCCCCGCCGCTTGGCGGCCTCCATGGTGCTCGCCCACCCTCCCCGCACGGACCTGTGGGATCCCCGCAGTTTCGCGGGAATGCTATCCCCCGGATCCGACCTCGGACTGATTGATCCGGGTCATATCATGTCGGCGTCGCAGGCCGAGGCCTACCAGATCTGTCCCCGGCGTTACGCCCTGGAACATCGGTTGCAAATCAGGGCGGTTGACGAGAAACCCACTGCCAAATTCGGGCAACTGATCCACCATGTTCTCCAAAGAAGCGGACAGAGGTCCTTCGAACGGGCCGAAAGCGGACTGAACCTGCATTTCGCAATGAAAGAGCTCGACAACCAACTCGCCACCTACGATTTCGGTACCCCCGTTCTCAACCAAGCCTGGCGGGAACGAGGAATAAAACTCCTCGACCAATTGGCGCAACGGTGGGAAAAAGAGAGCGGGCAAGCCATCAGTTTCGAAGGGAAAGTCGCCACCGAACTGGACGGGATCTCCTGGAAGGGCCGAATTGATCGTATAGACCGGATGGGAGACGGAACCCTGCGCATCGTCGATTACAAGACTTCCAAGAATCCAATGACCGCAAAGGACGCCAGAATCGCATTGCAACTGGGCTTCTACCTATGGGCGAAATCTCGACTCACCCCCGGCGCCAACGCCTCCGCCGCCGAGTTTTGGTATCCGCTTTGTGAAAAGCCGTCCTGGAAGCTTTCTTTCGACCCGGTCAGGCTGGAAGAGGTGATCAAGCTTCTGGGCGAGATCGGTCAAGCCATCATTTCGGAGAAAGCTGATCCTCAACCGTGGCTACCCCGACCCTCCAAGGAGTGCCGGAAATGCCAGGTGCGCACATTATGTCCGGCCTGCCCGGAGGGACAGGGGGCCTTCACATCGTGAACGCTGCTCCCCCAATCAAGCTTTCCTCCGAACAACAGGAGGTGGTGGACTATCCGCTCCAGCCTCTCCGAGTGTCGGCGGGGGCCGGTACGGGTAAAACCACCACTGTCTCCTATCGGATCGCCAAGCTGGTGGAAAAGGGCATACCTGCGGAGCAGATTCTGGGGCTCACCTTCACCAACAAGGCGGCCCAAGAACTCGCGCATCGAATCCAGCAGGTGCTCTTCAACCACACTGAGCCTCTCCGGGAAGTCCAAGTCAACACCTATCACGGCTTTTGCTCCCAAATCGTCACCGAGTTCGGGGCGCTAGTGGAAATCGAGCGGAATCTGTCCATCATCGGTCCGGCGCAGACCCGCCAGCTAGTAAAACAGGTGGTCAGAGAGCACTCCCTTCCCGGGCTTGACAACACCAACTTCTTCTATCTGCCGGGCGTGATCATCCGTTTCTGCTCTTCCCTGGCTGATCACCTGCGCGACCCCGATGAGATCGAAGAGGCGATGCTGTCCGCCGCAATCCCCGAACTTGTACGAGCAGATTTTCGGCGCAAGAAAGACTTCGAGAACTACCAAAAACTGGCAGCCACTTTCTCCAAGCGCCGGGGCATGGTGGAGGCCGCCCGCCACTACCAGGCTCTCAAACGCCAACTGGGGGTGGTGGACTTCGGAGACCTGATCACCCAGGCCCATCGGATCATCACCACACAGCCTCACATCGCCCGGCGGATCATAGGACGCTATCGGGCGGTGGTGGCCGATGAATACCAAGACACCAACGTCGCGCAGCGGGCAATCCTCCAAGAGCTGTTCGGCAATGGCTTTCCTCTGACAGTGGTGGGCGACTCCGATCAAACCCTCTATGAATGGCGGGGAGCCTCACTGGAGAATTTTCAAGACTTCCCCACCCACTTTCCCAACAAGGAAGGAGTGCCCGCCGCAACCCTCCCCCTCACCTTGAACCGCCGCTCCGGAGAGGAGATTGTCCGGTTTGCCAACCGAATAAAGGCGGAAATAGGATCGCATACGCCCGGGCTTCAAGCTCTTCACACCGCGCCCCGTTCCAAAGTGACAGCCCAGTGGCACAACACATTCATAGACGAGGCGGTGTGGATCGCCGAACAGCTGATCGAACGCCACAAAGAGGGCAGAAACTGGCGGGACATGGCGGTGCTCTTTCGCAAAACCAAGGACATAATGGGGGTGTACAGGCAGCTGAAGGCCCACGACATCCCGGCGGAAGTGGCCAACATAGGGGGATTGCTCACCGTGCCCGAAGTTGTGGAGATCCACTCCTGGCTGAGAGTGATCGGCCGATTCGACGACCGGGAAGCAGCCGCCCGCCTGCTGGGCGGAAGTCGCTACCGACTGGGGCTGGGAGATATCCGGCATTTGACCCGCTTTGCCTACCGGGACCGCGATGATCGCCCCCAAGCCCTGCTTGACGGATTGGAGAATCCCAAGTTCTGGAGTCAGTTGCCCGAATCGTTGGAGGAGCCCTTTCGTCGCTTCCACGACGAATATCGCCAACTGTTGCGTGTCTGTCAGGGCAGAACTGCGGGAGATTCGTGTCGGCTGATCCTCAAGAGGACCCGGGCCTGGGTGGACGTGGAGTCCATGTCCGACAACACACGTCTCTCCGCCCATCTCAACCTTTACCGTTTCCTTGACCTGGCGGAGAGTTGGTCACCGCTGGAAGGACCATCCACTACGGAGGAATTCCTCAACTACCTGGATGCTCTACTGGAGGAACCCTCCGAACAGGTAGATGCCGCGCGGCTATCCGATGAGGACGCGGTGCCGCTGCTGACCGTCCACAAAGCCAAGGGCCTAGAGTGGCCGGTGGTGTTTATCCCGGCGCTCTACCAGCATAACTTTCCCTCCCTAGCCGTGGGCGGATACGACGATCCTTATAGGAAAGCCGAGACCCTCCCCTGGGAATGGCAGATCGACCCATCCCCTCATAATGAGATCAGGGCCACCATGAACGCCCTTAAGATCCAAACCAGCTTGGCGCAAAACTACAGTAGAGCCCAAACCGCTCACCGATCCCAAGAATGGCGAGTCGCCTACGTGGCTGCCACTCGCGCAAGAGAAGAATTGGTGTTTTCCGGCGCACACTGGTACGGCTATCCGGAACCCACCCAACAAGCCAGACCCCCCCAGAAAAGCGATTTTTTCAAGGCCGTCTGGCTGGCCACCCAGAAAGAGCCACCCGCCAATGTGGATGAGGCTTTGGAACAGCTATACCCAGCGGGGTCTCGCCCTAACAGCTTCGTCACTTCTACCCAAGCAGCCTCCGCACCCGATCCTCTCTTCAAAGAAAGAGGATGGCCCGAGGGTTTACGCCTCGCCTTGGAGGATCCAGACTCGATAGCCGAAATGGCCCGCCTGGAGGGAGTCGAAGAAGAGTACCAATCCGCTCTTGAGGAATTCTCGGGCCTGCTGTTCCGGCTATCCGACCCAACACCCCAAACTGGCCCGGAACTGGTCACCGCTTCGGCAACGGACCTGGTGAGTTACGCCCAATGCCCCAAGAAGTACTTTTGGACAAAGGTGGAGCCTCTTCCTCGCCGCTATTCCTACGTCACCCGTCGAGGGACTCGGATCCACCGCCAGATCGAGCTATACCACCAAGGCAAAGTCCCTCTGCTGGAACCGGACACCGAAGTCCCCGAACTCACCGGTGACGACCGCCCGGTGGACTCTGTAGCCGGCGCTGACCCATTCGGGGTGTTCCGCAAGTCCCGCTTCTCGGACATGAAGATCCAGTGGCTCGAAAAGGCATTCACGCTCCACCTGGAAAACAACTTCTTGGTGCGAGGCCGCATTGATGCCGTGTACCAAAATGCCTCCGACACCTGGGAAATCGTTGACTTCAAGTCCGGGCAGCCACCAGCCGACGACCCCCATTCAGCCCGTTTGGCTCAGATGCAGGTCTATGCCCTGGCCGTGCGGGAAATACCCGAACTTGGCCCCACCCCGACCAACCTCTCGGTGACCATTGCCTACCTGGGAGGGGGGAGCCTGGCAGAACTCCCCAGCGCCGAGGCGGTGGACCAAAAGTGGCTGTCCTCAGCCCGAGAACGATTGAAGGCCATGGCCCACTCCATCACCGCGGAACGCTGGGACCCCACTCCCTCGACCGAATGCCGAAAATGTGACTTTCTGCAAGTCTGCCCGGCAGGTAAAACCTTCATTGCTTCGATCGGGAGAAAGCCTTGATCGAGGACCAGAGAGCTTCAGACCACTCGGCCTCCACTGGTTTCCAAAAGGATGGTGACCGGGCCGTCGTTGGTCAGGGAGACCTCCATTATCGCTCCGAACCTTCCGGTGGCTACATTGATCCCCCGGCCCCGCAATTCGGCCACCACCTCGTCTACCAGGCGCTGGGCGGGTTCAGGACGCGCAGCTGCAACGAACGAAGGGCGACGACCTTTGCGAACGTCGCCGTACAAGGTGAACTGGCTCACCACCAACGCCGCTCCCCCCGTGTCGGCCAGGGAGAGGTTCATTTTTCGCTCGGAGTCCGCAAATATCCGAAGGCCAGCCATCTTGGAGGCCGCCGCCCGGGCATCCGCCACGGTGTCATCATGAGTGATCCCGACCAGAGCCACGAGACCCTCGGCGATCTCCCCGACCGTCTCGCCGTCCATCACCACCCGCGCCCTGGAAACCCTTTGCACCACTACCCGCATCTGAGCCATGATGGTAGAAGTCTCGCTGGAAAGATAATCCTCGGCAGTACCCCCGGCAGGAGGCCAACAACATGAGTACACCCAAAGAACTGATCGACATACCGAGCAAAAGAAAGTGTCCAGGTTCCTTTGCCAATCTGGGAGAACGATCGCCGGCAGTGAACCCGAATACTCCTTCATTGAGGAGATGGAATGCGACATGGGAAGCCCTGGAAGCGGAACTGATCGACTCACCAAAGCCCGCGCCCCCTGAGCAGTTCGATCCTGTCCAAGCTGCGATCGTAGCCGCCCAGGTCAATAGAGTCAGAAAGCTCCTGCCCTCGCTCGATCAAGGGGAAATCGACCGCGACTGGCCACATCTGATCATCCCGATTGATACAGAAAAGCTGAGGGTTTCCTTTCAGTTCACACAGACGAGCTCCGAAGGTCTGTTGAAAATGTTCAAACTCAAGACAGCGCAGATTGACGAAGAGACCGAATTCGCCACAGCTGCAGAAGAGATCGCCGCCATCGTCACCGACCCCCGCTATCCAGACCGGTTGGAAGCCTATGAGATGAGAACCGCGGATGGGGAGTTGATCCGCCTGGAGATGCCTCGGCACCAGGCGCGAGAGGTCCTGGCCGAATTGGAGGCCGACTACCAAAAGATGGCGAACTCCGACCCAATGATCGTGGCGGGTCCCCACTGCGTAACCTGCAAGGTGACCGACCTATGTGATGCCTTTCCCCGCCTCGACCGAGGAGCGGAGAAGATCAACCCTCCCAAGAAGCGCAAGTCTTCGGCTTTCCGACTGATGATCTCCAAGTCGCGTCTGCCGGAAATGGCCTATTGCGAAAGAAGAGCAGCTTGGAGGCTATGGTTCTCCATCCCCCCCGATCAAGATCATTACTCCCGTGAGATTTCCCCCGGTTTGGTGGTGGGGAACAGGTTTCATCAACTGATGGCCAAGGCCTTGCTGTCAGATGAACCCGCCTCGGTTTTCTCAGGGGACCTGGAAATGGAGTCTCTGTACCGACAGCACCTGAGCCTCCCCTGCACATCCACCCTCAACATCAAAGAGACCGAGTTTCCGCTGGGATTCTCGGTCCGGTTCGGCGCTGGTCATAAACCTGTCTCGGTGGTCTTGTATGGCATCGCCGACGGGGTGGGACGGGAAGGGGATGGCACGGCAGCTGTGATCGACCACAAAACGGGTTCGTCACCAAGGGCACAACCCTTCGAAGCGGAGTTGTACGCGCTCGGCGCCTTTCTCCGACTCAAATGCGCTACCGTGGCCACTCACATCCACCGCCTCTCCACCATCGGGGAAGACCCGGTCTGTGATCGCAAGGTATGGGAGCGAAGCCAGATGGAGAAGTTAATTCTTCAACTGGGCAGAATCGCCGAATCCGCTGCCCAGTGGGACTACCTCGACGCCACGTCTCCTCCCTTTCAGGTGGGAGAATGGTGCAGCACCTGCCCCTTCGAGCGAAGATGCCGTTCCCACCGATGAAGACCTCTATCGGGATATACCCGCCATCTGCCTTTCGGTGGGCTCCGCACAGCAGAACCAGGACTCGGTGAGACCGGGAACCTGATCCAGCCATTCCACTTCTTCCAGCGAGGGCGGCGGTCGCCCCACCACCAGGCGGGCCTGCGACCATTGTGCGTGAAGAGTTTGGCGGGTGTTCATTTCCCCCAAGCTCCCGACTTCGGCCAAAGCCATAACCTGTCTCTGAAGTTCATCGACCGCTGGATCAGCAGACTCCCAGGTATAGCCCAGAGCCTGTGGGTCGTACCTGCCCAGTGTTTCCTCACGGGCGCCGGGTATAGACAGCACCAGCGATCCTTCGGGAACCAGCAGTCGAATCCCCATCTGGACGGGGTCGGTGGCCCCCATCAGATCATGATCGGCAATGAAGGTGAAGATGTCGTCAAGATCAGACAGTTGGGTCCACGGCGTGAAAGGAAGCCATGACGGTCGAACCGCTATCCCCGCTTCTCTCATCACTCCCACCGCCCGCGATAAATCGGCAGCCGTGTGGCCTTTGTCCAAGAGCTCGAGCACCCGATCGTTCACTGTCTCAAAAGCCGATACCACGAACAGCACATTGCGCCCGGCCATCTCCCGCCAAATCCCTGGATGGGAAAGGATGTGTTCTACCTTAACCGTTAAGTCGAAGGTGATATCAGGGAACTCGGAATGGGCGGCTTCAATCAGCCGTCGGGCATGGGCAGGTCCGTTGAGAAAATCGGGATCGCCAAAAGTGATGTGCTGTGCTCCGTTCTCAGTGAGCCAACGGATGTCGGCCAAGACACTTTCGCCATCCACGATTCGGTACCGCCCGTTGTAAACCGATGGCAACGGGCAATGCCGACACCGGTGGCGGCACCCCCTGCTCCCCTCCACATACCCCGCCAACCGGCTTACACTTCCGTGCTCCATGCAGACATATTTGTCCAAAGAGGGCAAGAGTCCACGGGCAGGAACCAATGAAGTGGACAAAGCAGTGGAGATGGTGATCGGGGTCTTTCCCCGCCAAGAGGTGGACTTCAATCGGCCGAACCAGTCGACCAGTTCGGCCGTGTACTCACCAGCAATGGCTCGGTCAGCCACTTGACCCACCACCTCGTCGGTTGCCGCGGCCGCGTACAGTCCGTAAAACACGATGGGGAGTTCGGAGCGGGTCGCCTTGATACGCCGGGCGGTTTCCACACCCAGCCGCATAGCGGTGTGCATCGGAACCGAGAGCCCCACCGCCTCCGCCCACCTCACCTTGTGATCGTCCCAGGGCTCAACCGCCAGATCCAGCGCTTTCACGGAATGCCCCGCCGAGATAAGAGCAGCGGCGGGCCAGGCCACATGGAGAGGTTGGTGCCCCAACTCGTAGGTGGAGATCAGCAGAATGCGCAACTTACAAAAAGTCCTTTCTTCCCCTAATCCTTCCAAACCCGGCACCCTCCCTCTGATCTACCCAAACCTGACACCCTCCCTCATCTGGGTATCCTTCCGTGAGACGATGACCTATTGGAAAGAATACAGTCTCTCCTACGTGGACGGGTTTGTCCACCAGCATCAGGACACCGACCCCCAAGAAACAAACGAGTGGATTGAGTCGCTGGATGCGGTGGTTGGAGAAAGCGGCACGGCCCGGGGGGAGTTTTTGCTCACCAAGCTGATGGACCGGGCGCGCCAAAAAGGTATGGCGGCGCCAGGCTCTATTAGCACCCCCTACATCAACTCAATCCCGCCCGAGGAGGAACCTCCCTATCCGGGTGATTTGCGGCTGGAGAAGAGGATCCGTCGCTTCATACGCTGGAATGCGGCGGTGATGGTGATCAAGGCCAACGACATGGAGAAAGGCATCGGTGGGCACCTGTCCACTTTCGCTTCCTCGGCGTTGCTTTACGAAATAGGTTTCAATCACTTCTTCCAAGGAAAAGGGGACGGACAACCGGGCGACGCCCTCTATATCCAAGGACACGCCGCGCCCGGTATCTATGCCCGCGCCTTTCTGGAGCGTCGCCTCGACGAACATCATCTCGACAACTTTCGCATGGAGATAGACGGAGGGGGCCTTTCCTCTTACCCCCACCCCCGCCTGATGCCCGAATTCTGGGAGTACCCGACAGTCTCAATGGGTCTGGGCCCCATCAATTCGCTCTACCACGCCCGCTTCAATAAGTACCTTCAGAACCGGGAGGTTGACTCCACCGAAGACAGCCGAGTGTGGTGCTTCATCGGTGACGGAGAATGCGACGAGCCGGAAACACTGGGATCAATCTCCCTGGCGACTCGGGAGGGACTGGACAATCTGGTGTGGGTGGTCAACTGCAACCTCCAGCGGTTGGACGGTCCCGTCCGGGGCAACGGCAAGATCATCCAAGAGTTGGAGGCGATCTTTCGGGGAGCAGGTTGGAACGTCATAAAGGTGGTGTGGGGATCGGGATGGGATCCCTTGTTGGAACAGGACCACGACGGGACGCTGGTGGACGTTATGCACCGGACCCTGGATGGCGAATACCAGCGCTATAAGGCGGAAAACGGCGCCTTCGTGCGAGAACATTTCTTCGGAAAGGACCCACGGACGCTGGCTATGGCTAAGCATCTCACTGACCGGGACATCTGGGAGTTACGCCGAGGAGGACACGATCCCCAGAAGGTATACGCCGCCTATAAGGCCGCCACCTGCGCCTCGGGGGCGCCCACCGTAATCCTCGCAAAGACCATCAAGGGGTGGACACTGGGGCCTGATGTGGAGGGAAGAAACGCCACCCACCAGATAAAACAACTCACCAACCAACAGCTCAAGCAACTTCGCGACCGTCTGGAGCTTCGCCAGGAGATACCCGATGAGGCTTTCGAAGGAGATGAGGATCCACCCTACTACCGACCGCCCATCTCCTCTCCCGAATACCAATACCTATTGGAAGGTCGCAAGCGCCTGGGCGGATGGCTCCCCAATCGGGTAGTAAGAGTCAGAAAGCCCCTCACCCTTCCTGCGCCTGAAACCTTCGACGTATTAAATACAGGCAGCGGAAAGGTGGAAGTCTCCACCACCACCGCCTTCGTGCGACTCTTGCGCAACTTGTGCCGAGCGCCGGAATTCGGTCCGCGGGTGGTGCCCATCGTGCCCGACGAGGCCCGCACTTTCGGGATGGACCCACTCTTTCGGGAACTGGGTATCTATGCCTCCCGCGGCCAACTCTACGAACCGGTGGATGCGGCGATGATCCTCGCCTACCTGGAACGACAGGACGGACAACTCCTCGAAGAGGGAATCACCGAGGCGGGATCGCTGGCCTCCTGGACTGCCGCCGCCACCTGTTACGCCAACCGGGGCGTGCCCATGGTCCCATTCTTCATTTTCTATTCGATGTTCGGATTCCAAAGAGTGGGTGACATGATCTGGGCGGCAGCCGATGCGCGGGCGCGCGGGTTCCTGCTGGGCGCCACCGCCGGCCGCACCACTTTGATGGGCGAGGGCCTTCAACATCAGGATGGTCACAGCCTGTTGCTGTCTTCTACCGTCCCTTCCATGAGGAGTTACGACCCTGCCTACGCCTATGAGTTGGGGGTGATCATTGAGGACGGGATACGGCGGATGTACCAGGAGAACGAGGACATTTCCTACTACATCACCGTTTACAACGAGAACTATCACCACCCGGTCAAACCTGCTGGGGTGGACGGGGGTATCCTGGCCGGACTGTACCGCTGGGCACACTCCCCCGAGGGCTTAGAAAAGCAAGGATCAATCCTGTTCTCGGGCGCGACCGTGAAAGCGGCCCAGCAAGCCCGGACAGATCTGGCGGAACACTACGGAGTCGGAGTGGAGTTGTGGTCGGCCCCCTCCTATCAGGCTCTCCGAAGCGAAGCGCTGGAAGTCGAACGTTGGAACCTGCTTCATCCCGACCAACGCCCCCGCAGACCCTATGTGACCCAAAAGCTGGACACAGCCGGTGGGGTCATCACCGCAGTGACAGATTTTATGAGGGCCGTCCCTGACCAGATCGCCAGATGGGTGCCTGCCCGCTACGTGACCCTGGGTACAGATGGATTCGGTCGCTCGGACACCCGTAGGAGGCTCCGTCGGTTCTTCGAGATAGACACCGGTTATCTGGTGGTGAACGTCCTGTCTGCCCTCTCCGCCCAGGGAAGCTTGGCGCCGTCGACAGTCAACGACGCCATGAAGCGCTACTGGATAGATCCCGAGTCGGGGCCCTCCTGGAAACGTTGAGGTCGGCTAGGGCAGCTACCGGGTCTTTCAGCCTTTTCTATGTGGAGGGAGAGAAAAACCCCCATATCTTTCAGTCTTTTTCGGGAAGCAAGCAAACCAGACCGCGCCAACGAGCAGGACACGCCGACTAGGTTGGCAACCGGTTTTACTCCGAGCGGGAAAAGACACCTTTGATGCGGGCGCCCAGGGTTGAAAGGAACAACTGGAGTCCTTTGACCTCACCCGCTTGCACTTGAGCGGCTTCTTCCACGGTTACCGCGCTCAACTTGCCTTCCAGGCATCGGGCAAATTCGCTGATCAACCGATTGGAAATTTCGCGGATCAGTCCGCTGCGCCCGAATTGGGCCGCAGCCCCGGCCAGGGTTACATCCGCATCGATATTGACTCCGGTGCCCGCCTCCGTCTCCCGGAGTTGGTACAACACCGACATCCGACCGCGGCTGCCGCCCCTTTTGTCAACGCCTTTGCCCTTGATGGTGGCTGAATGGGTAGCCGCATCGGCCACAATCGTGGCTTCACCCTCAAAGCTGGCGCTCAGTGGCCCGAGTTTGGCCGAAACCTTGCCGGCATACATGCCGTCACCCTTGTCTTCGGTGAGTTCGGCTCCGGGCATGCACTCCGCGACAGTGCGTACATCCTGAAAGAAATCCCACACCACCGCAAGGGGCTGGGAGACTTCAAAATCGTTTGCAATTTTCATAAGAACGTTCCTATCTCTAAAAAATCGGTTTGGATCGTAAAAACCCGAGTTTACGTAGATGATCAGGCCCTTTGCGATCCCGCAGGAAGCCGGCGGCTTGGCGGCGACGCACCGCCAAGATCTCCGCCATTATCGCCCAGGCGATCTCCTTGGGTCCCTCTGCTCCGATGTCCAGGCCGGCTGGCCCGTACATTTTGTCTAAGTCTTCGGGAGAAGGCGAGCTTCCAGACTCTTCCAAGTCGGAGATGAGCCGCTCCAGTCGGGCGCCGGGACCCAACGTCCCTATGTAGGAAACGTCGCTTCCAAGCAAGGATCGCACATAGTTGAGGTCTCGCAGATAGTTGTGGCTCATGATCACCACATATGTCCGTCGTTCGAGTTCGACCTTGGAACTCAACTCAGCAGGACCGGAAGGTACCAGATGGGCCGAAGGGAACCGCTCGGGGGTGAGAAGAGCCGGGCGTTCGTCGCTGACCACCACCTCGAATCCCAATTCGGCCGCGTAGTGGGCCAGCGGATCAGCATCATGGCCCGCCCCGCAGATCAGGAGTCTCCAGGGCGCATCCAGTGTTTCCACCATCATCCGTCGCCCCTTCAATGTGACGACCCGAGGCTCGCTTTCAGCAATCGCCTCCCGTGCCACCGAGATCGCCTCCCGCCCCAAGGAAGCGTCGGATAGGGAACCCGAGTAGCTACCGTCGTCTGCCACATAGAGCTTGGCGAAGCGGGGCCCGAACAGTTCGTGGACCACGGCCAAAGGACGCCGCGAAGAACGGGATAAAGCAACCTGCTCCGCCCAGTCTCGGGCATCGTCAGTTGGGACTACCAATAGTTCCGTGGCTCCGTTGCATCCAATCCCCCATCCCCATATCGCCTCCTCGTCACCGGTCAGATCGAACTCCACCAACCGGGGACGCTGGGCGGACAACACCTCTCCCACTACCCGGTTCAGATCCTGGTCAAGGCACCCTCCCGAAACCGTCCCCACCGAATAACAGTCCTCCGCCACCAACTGACGGGCACCCAACTGACGGTAGGTCGAGCCCCTCACTCCCACCACTGTGGCCAGGGCGAATTGCTTCCCCGTCCGACCCCAATCCAGGGTGGTTTGCAGGATAGTTTCCAAATCAGACACTGCGTTTCTGAGCATACGCCCCTAGTGGCGTATAGAGGTAGTCGTCTTGTACTATCAACGGCCTTTCGATCCAGCGGAGAATCAAGGTCCGAGGGAGCACCAGCCCGGAGATTGGGTTTGCCTGAGGGTGCTTGAAGGGGATCAGGAGCCAATGAGATGATCGCGACGCAAGACTTAGCGAACCCCCGCCACTTGGGTTCTCTCGGGTTAGGACACCCTCAACAAAGGTGGCGACTCACCAGGCAGCGCCTGGTCGGTGGGACTCATTCCCCGTTCACTGCGAACTCCATCTACTCGACCGAAAACCTCGCCCATAGCTTGATAATGCTTACCGGTGATCTCTCCCGCTTTGTTGTTGGCCTTGATGACGTGGCTCTGCAACACGTTGATGGCTTTCTGGGTTTCCAGCCATTCCCTCTTCATCTGGTTGAGGATGTCCAACACCTGATCGCCGGTCTTCTCCATAGCAAATGCCACATTGGCTTCTCTCACCAGGGTGAGGATTGCAAAGAGATTGGAGGGGCCGCACAGCATTACACCCTTCTTGAAGGCGAAGTCCAACAGGCCCTGGTCGTTTTCCCAAATAAAGGCGTAGATGGATTCGAGCGGAATAAACATGAGCACCAAACCAGCATCCCCGTATGACTTGGCGGAAAGGGACCTCACATGCCCTCGCACCGTCCTCAAGAAATCCTTGCGGTACTTCTCCTTCTCCGATTCGGCAGCTTCCTGATAGCCGCGGTAAGAATCGAACGGAAGCTTGGAATCCATGCACAGCAACTGGCCCCTGGGGAGATGGAAGGCAAAATCGGGGACCTGGCCTCCCGGCAACCTCTTTCGCACGTCATAGGAAACCCCTTCTTTCAATCCCACTGCCCGGAGAATGTCCTCAGCCACCTTTTCACCCCAACTCCCCTTCTGCCCGGAGGAGTTCAGCATGTTGGTGAGCGATTCGGTGGCGCCGCCCAGTTTTGCCAATGTTTCACTTACCTGCCCGAATTGCTGTGACCAACTGCCTTGCCGCGAGGCGAGGTCGCTCTGAATACGCTCGATCTGGCTTCCGATCTGCTTGGCGGTATGGCTGAAGGTCCGCTGTTGCTGGGCAATCAGATCAGCGCTGGAGCGGGACTGGGTCTCCAATTCGGCTTTAGCCATCCGGGCCGCCTCCACGGCCGCCGCCGTAGCGGCCCTTTCGGTGAGCGCCTGGGCTTCCACCTGCCTCTCCTGTCGATCTTGGCCCAGGACTTCGAGTACGGCCTGCAAGGTGTCTTCAGACCCTTGTCGTATCCGCGATTCACGTAGTGCTCTGCGCCGCTGGGCGATATCCCAAGCCAATAAAGAGACCACCACCACCAGGGCGACAACAATGTAAATATTCATAGTCACAAGTATGGAGCATGGGTGTGACAACCCTTGGTATTAGCAGAGCGGGATGCGCCCTCCCGCCTAATGGGCCGTGTTCCCCGCCAGCAGGTCAAGGGCATGGGGCAACACTCCCAGCACAGGCTCCAGGTTTTCCACCGCTCCTTTGGGGCTGCCGGGGAGGTTGACAATCAATGTGGACCCCCGAGCACCCACCACCGCCCGGGAGAGCGCCGCCATCGGAGTGACAGCCAACCCAGCGGCCATCATCATTTGAGCCAATCCGGGAACCTCCCGGTCGATCACCCGACGCGTGGCTTCGGGAGTCACATCTCGAGGGCCCAATCCGGTACCCCCGGTGGTGACCACCAGATCCACCTTCACGCACACATCCACCAGGATCTTCACGATCTGCTCCTCGGTATCTTCCACCGCGGTGCGCACTTTCAGGTCATAGCCCGCCTCGGTCAACAACCCCGAAAGAACCTCTCCGGAGCGGTCTTGGCGGGTTCCGGCGATCACCCCGTCGCTCATGGTGATCACCGCGGCTTTCCACATCTTGTTTTTGGCCATTCGGATTTAACACTACCGGAAGGTGATATTCTCCGCGCTTACTTGATGGAGATACCCCCAGCCCCGTACCTACCCACCGCCGACCCACAGGTTGTGGAGTCCACCCCCCTCTCCCAGTCCGGGTGGTATGAGGACGGACAACACGGCGGACTGGTGGCAGGGCTCCTGGCCAGAGCGGTGGATTCGGTCCCCACCCTCACTCCCATGGAAGTAGCGCGCCTGACCGTTGACATTTTCCGGGTGGTGCCCACCGTACCCCTTCGAGTCACGGCCTTCATTCTGCGGGAGGGCAAGCGAATCCAGTTGGTAAGAGCCCACATGCACGCCGGGGACACCGAGGTCGCCCAGGCCACCGCCATGAGGTTGAGAGTGGCAGACCGACCTCCCCCAGAGGCCGCCATTCCTGACCCGTCACTGCTTCCCATACCTGTGGCTGACGCCCCGCTCGTGGATAAGGACCGCGTTGGGGTGGGAGTAGGCGGACGCCTGTATTTTCATCGTCACGGAGTTGAGATGCGCCAGGCGGAGGGAGCCTTCGACCAACCGGGCCCCGGGGCGGTGTGGCTGCGGATCATCACTCCCCTGGTAGCCGGTGAGGAACTCACCCCCCTGCTGCGGGCGGTGATCAGCGCCGACCATGGCAACGGGGTGAGTTCGGTGCTTCCCACCTCGTGGGTGTTCATGAACGCAGATCTGAATATCCATTTGCTGAGAATGCCGGTTGGCGAATGGGTTGGCCTGCGCTCGCAGTCGTGGTTCTCTTCCCTGGGAAGAGGGATGGCCCACTCTCAACTATTCGACGCCACCGGGGGAATCGGAAGATCGGTGCAGACCCTTTTCGCCGATTACCGGACTGCTCTGCCAGGCACCATGTCGCCCCCCGACTTTTCTCAAGGTGGCAGAGATATCCGGATTTAACCGGCCCCGGCTCAAGAGTCGGGGGGTTCGCTCCGCCAAGCAAGCCAGCTACTCGTCCAAAGCGGCCTTCACCGACTCCAAGACGTCGTTGACCTTGCACGAGACGTCGTCCAGCCGCTGCCGGCAGAACCGGATCAACTGTCCGGCGCGCTCCACCCTTTCAGCCATGGCTTCCAAGTCCACCTCGCTTCCCCGCAGATATTGCAGGATCTCCTCCAGTTCAGCCAGGCCCGCGGCATAGCTTTCCGGCAGATTTTCGGTGGGTGGGGCGTCACTCATGGGGTCATATCTCCTTGTCAATCGCCGGTTCACGGGCGGGGCGGGCCTCCGACACCCTGCTGGTTACCGTCCCATCGGAAAGCCACGTCTCCACCGTCTGACCCACTCTGATCTGGGAGATCGAGCCGATCATTCCCCCACCCCGGTGACGGGTGATCGACCAGCCCCGAGCCAGGTTGCGTTGCGGATCATAGGCCTCGGCGACACGGCGGGCCGTATCCAACCCGGCCTTTTCCCGTTGCAGGTTTTGTTTGCTCTCCCGCATCAGTGAGGCGGCGCGGGCGGCTATCGTTTTTTCGGCGCCGCGCAATTGGGGATTAACCACGGCCGGCAGCATTCGACTCGATCTTTCCAAGTGCTGCCGGCGACGGATGAAGGCGCCGTCCACCGCCCCTCGTACCTCGCCCGGGGACCCATCCAGACGGCGTCGATGGCCCATTACCAGCCCTCCGGCGGCCTCCGCCACCCATCTACCCAACTCGTGAACCTGCCGCACAAAGCGGGTACTGCGTTCCACAAACCAAGAAGCGCAGGCCGTGGGGGTTTTTTCCGAGTGATGAGCCACCAGATCGGAGACAGTCCGGTCCAATTCATGTCCGATCCCGGTGATCACCGGCACCGGACATCGGGCGATGGCCCGCGCCACATCTTCGTGGTCGAACACCGCCAGATCGGTGGTAGATCCCCCGCCTCGGACCAAACAGATGGCGTCCGGCCTCAACTCTGCCAACCGCCGAAGGGCTTCGATCAGAGCAGGCCGGGCAGCCTCGCCTTGCACTCCGGAGTGGTGGAACTGTACATCCCAGCCCAACCCGCCTTCGGCGAGGGTGGTGGTGAAATCGGCATAGGCGTTGCTCCCGGCACTGGTAATCAGCCCCAGCCGATAGGGAGCCGCGGACATGTTAAGTCTCCGGTTGCTATCGAAAACGCCCTCTTTGCGCAGTAAGGCCACCACCCGCTCCCGCTGCGCCTTCCACCTGCTCAGGGTGTAGCTGGGGTCGACTTCCTCTATGCGGAGATTGATCCTCCCCTGCCGTGAGTAGAAGTCGACTCCCACCCGGGCGCGTATCTCGTCGCCTTCGGACACTTGGCCCCACTTGGCCCTCCGAAGGGCCTGGTTGATGGCGAATTTGCGGCTATTCCAGATCACCGAATGCAAGAGGGCCTGCTCTCCTTGGGGCAACCGCTCCACCAGATCCAAATAGACATGTCCCGTATTGGACCTTTGGAGGTTGGCCACTTCTCCCTCCACCCACACCATGCTCGGAAAGGCCTGCGACAATACCTGTTCGATCGTGGCGGCCAGCTCCGAGACCGTGTAGGCGGTCTTTTCGGCGGAGTCACCGGGTAAAGGCAAAAGAGAGTGGCTGTTCATGGAGCAGTTGATAGCGGGAATATTAGGTTTCCCCGTAACTGATAACTATAAATCTGCATAAACCGCCCAATAGGTAAACTCATCAGGATGTTCAGCAGTCCCTCATGGCTGAGGGCTGGAGCGATAGGCTTTGCGTTCGCCTTGGTGGCCACGGCCTGTGGAGAAGGGGATCCAGCGGCCGGCTCAACCACCTCGGCCGCGCCGGTCACTACTTCGCCGGCGCCAACTGGAGATGGCACATCGGAGACCGGGGCGGCATCCGCCGCAACCGGTTCCACCTCCGCTCCCACCACGGGGACTTTCACCGAGGATTCCCCGGCGCCGACCTCGCCCATTACCGCCGTCGTCACATCGGAACCCACAGTGGACGTAACCGAAGGGTGTCCGGCGCCCCTCGAAACGCCAGCAATCACTCGTCCCGTGGTGGACGACAATCCCCATTCGCCTCCCTCCCATTTGCAAAACGCCGTGGAGCCGTGGCCCACCGACTGGTCAAAGACCACCATCGACCTGGGCGAACTGGGGCTGGGGATCCACACCCGGGATCCACGCGATCTGATCCCGCCCCTTGATCGGCCCGTTTTTGTCGATGTTGCAGCGGGAGGACAGTGGCTCTCCGACCAGGACCCGGGGATGCTGGTTCGCATCGGAAACCAGGCCCGCTTCTACCCGCTGCGGGTGCTGACCCGCCATGAGATCGTCAACGACCGTTTCGGCGACCGTCCGGTTACCGTCACCTACTGTCCGCTGTGCAATACCGCGGTGGCCTTCGATCCGGTGGTGAACGGGACCTATTTGCGCTTTGGCGTCTCGGGGCTCTTGCGCAACTCCGACCTGGTGATGTGGGATCTGGAAACCACCTCCCTCTGGCAGCAGATCACCGGACAACCGCTGGTCGGGACATATGCCGGCGAGTCAGGCTTGGCATATCTGCCCTCGGCGATCGTGGCCTTCTCCGAGTTCGCCGCTTCTTATCCAAGCGGATGCGTGCTGGGGCCCGACCAGGAGTTCGGTATCTCCTATGGGATCAATCCGTACTCCGGGTATTCCTCTTCGACCCGTCCTTTTTTGTTCAGCGGCGAGTTGGATGACCGGTTTCCCGCCCTCTCTCGGGTGGTGGGCGTGACGATCAACAACGAAGCCAAGGCCTATCCCTTCGAAGAACTGGCGGCGGCCCGGGTGATCAACGATATGGTGGACGAGGTGCCGATCGTGGTGATGTGGGGCGCCGCTCACACCGCCGACGCCTTGGACAGCTCCGTAATCCCAGACGGCCGACAGATCGGGACAGGGGTGGCTTTCGTTGCCGTTACTTCTCAAGGTCCGCTGACTTTCGCAAGCACCGATGGCGATCTGTTCACCGACAATGAGACCGGCAGCACTTGGAATCTGCTGGGCCAGGCCATCGACGGTCCCCTGGCCGGGACTCAACTGGAGTTTGCTCCCCACCGCAACGAATTCTGGTTCGCCTGGCACGCCTTCTTCGGCGCCACCGGTGAATTGTGGGAAGCCTCCTGACCACACCGACAGCCGACGCTACCCCGAGCCAAACGCGTTCGATCCGCTGACGTCCGTTGCCCGCATCAGATATCCTTCCACAGCCGAAGACCTCAAACGGATACGAGCACGAAGACCGATATGACCCACCCTGTCATCGACTCGTAGTCTTATAGTGCGGAACCTGTCCTATGCGGTAGGCTGCACAAACGAGCCAGTGGGAGCAGTCATGTCGGACCTGCAAGATCGCATCAGTGGAGGGCTGCTGGGAGTCGCGGCAGGCGATGCCCTCGGGGCGACGCTGGAATTTATGACACATGCCGAGATCAGACGAGAATTCGGGGTTCACCGCGAGATAATCGGGGGTGGGCCTTTCGGATGGCGGCCCGGGCAAGGGACCGATGACAGCGACCTCACCTGGGCGGTGCTGGCTGCCTATCTCGATGGGCCCTACACGCTGGAAAAGGCTGCTGACAAAATGCTCGAATGGTCCCACTCTGGACCCCCCGATATCGGTGGCGCGACATCCGAGGCTCTGCGACGCTTGGACCGGTACCGGGATCCTCGAACGAGCGGCGCAACCAGAGAGTCCTCCTGTGGGAACGGATCGCTGATGAGGTGTATCCCCACCGCTCTGGCCCGTTCCGACGCCGCCGTTCGCCGCCGGGAACTGGCTGAGATATCCGCCATCACCCATGCCCATGTCCAGTGCACGGACAGTTGCGTCGCATACGGAGAGATTGTCAACGCATTGCTAGAAGGGGCCGAGGTACCGGATGCCTTGGCCGCAGCGCGGGGGTTGAAACTGCACGCCAACGTCCAGGGGGCGCTGGACATCGATCCACGGTTGCCGGTGGGCCGTCTGCGCACGTCCGGCTACGTGATCGATTCGCTTCGTTGCGCGGTCTGGGCCATCCAGCAGGATGCAACCTTCGAAGAGGTGATCGTGGATTTGGTCAACCGTGGCCAAGATACCGATACGACGGGAGCGATAGCAGGAGGACTGGTCGGGGTCCTTCATGGGGCTGAGGCCATACCCTCCCGGTGGCGACAGAAGCTGGAATACCACGACTGTTTGGTGGCTGCCGTCCCCCACATCCTTGCCATGCGGGGTCTACACCTGCGGTCACGCCCAACCGGATAACCCATCCGCGTTCACCCCGGCACCATACCCCTCCCTATGGCGGGACCTATGACTCCGGGTCGGGTGGTTGACCCGCGCCCTTCAACCGGGCAACATCAGCGAAGAACCTGGGCAGTAGCACTCGGGGAATCCGGTGACCGTAGGTTACAGCCGCTAACCCTATTGCCGCCAGGACCAAGACCAAGGCGTCTTTCTCCTCGATGGCCAGGATCCAAAGGAACCACCCGTACGCCATTGCCTGCAGCAGCATCCCGGAGGCGAGGCTACGAACAGTCAGAAGGAGCCCTCCAAGGACCAACGCCAGGATCAGCCAGGTGACGGGCACGTACCCGCCCACCCCCAACCCCACGATCAGACCCAACCCCAATATGCCGTCGACGATGGCGTCCCACGGGCCCAGCCTGGTCGTTCCCGGCACGCGGCGGGCCAGGATGCCATCCAGGGTATCGGTGATCCAGCCACACACCAGGATCACGGCGGCGGGCACCCAGCGACCGGTGGAGGTCGCAAGGGCGAGCAGCACCGCCAAGGGGACCCGCGCCAACGTCAAAGTGTCGGCCGTTCGGGCAACTACCGTGGTGGCCATCCTGCGTCTCCAGAAACCGACTTGCTTAATAATCCTAGAGGTCCCGTCGGCAGGGCACCATCGAACCCGGGCCGCCTTCAAGCTCTGCCCACCGGTGATGGTCCGGCAGTGCAGCCTCGGCTATTCGAAGTATTCGTCTTCCCGGAAGTTCGTCCAAGACTCGAAGACGGGAAACGGGAGAGGCAGAACACTCTCGGGATCGTTCAATTTGAAGGAAATACGGTCGGGATCGAAGACATTTCTGATTCCGATCGAGAGGCCCGTTGTCTCCACGCAGTCTTGACACCGGGTCGGAAAGGACTGTTCCGTCGTCGCTTGGTTGAATCGAATCGTCACCTGGGAACCATCGGCATCGCCTTCTATGTAAAAGTCCTGGGAGACAATCTCCCACTCGTGGATGGCCCGGTCATCTGCGGCGAACTGCGCCCACAAAGAAACACGATTCCCTCCAAAGAAGTCGAGAATGACCCCTCTTCTGGGACTTGCGTCCCTGGAAGGATCGAATTGACGAAAAGAGCGGTCTTCCAATTCCATCATGATCCGTTGCGTCTCTCCTTCTCCCAGACGCGAAACGGGATCATCGCTTCCACCACAGGCGGTCAACACCAACCCCAAAACCAGCACAATGGCGCCCAACACCACCTCGGACACAGAAACGAGTCCGACAGGAACGCCTTCGGACAGTTTTGTCCGGTCGGCTATGAGGCATTCCTGCTGATGTTATAAGCGAATGGCAGCGATGAACAAGGAATTATCGGGACCCACCCAGCCATCGGCTAAGGCTCTCGATCACCGTCGGTTTGCGGAGGTTTTGAGCCCCGAAGCAACCCCCGTGCCTCATCGCCATACACGAGCACCGTTTGATCGGCGGGGTTATGTTATGACGTGCCCGCTCAGTTGCCCTTCCCGGTTTACTCTTTTTGGTCACACTCCCCGGGGTACCACCAGATAGTGGTGGTGGAGTCTTTAGACGTTGACCACCACCGTGGTCCCCAACTTGTCGTGCCAGCCCTGCCGACGGCTGTCCCACAGCAAAGAGATGTAGACGAGTAAGGACAGCAGCCCTCCAATCACGGGAATAAATACCACCAAGCTGGGAAGAACCCAGCGACCCAGTGCTTTACCCCAACCGGGAACCTCACCGTCTGCGATCCCCACCACCCTGATATTGGCGGCCATCTTTCCCAAAGTCTGGCCCCGGAGGGCAATCATGGTCGGTTCGTACAGCAGCAGAATCACCACGAACACCGCGATGCCGCCAAAACCAACAAGGGCCAGTGCTCCCGCCGCCTCATCGCTTGACTCGGCGGTTGCCAGGAAGCTGACGATTCCCACCACTGCGAGGAAGATCGTCACCATTAACACGATGGCGACGTCGATGAGCCTCGCCACCAATCGCCTTCCAGGCGTCGCGAGGTCTCTTGCCTCTCCATTCCCCAAAGTGACCTGTCCGGTCATAAGTCCTCCTTTGGTCACTGCACCCCGAGCGATCAAGACCACCCGGGCATTTACTACGCCGCAGTATAAGCTACATAGTCGGCGCTAGGCTGGCCGCTTGAGCGACCCTTCCGTACCAGTCGGTCAGCGTGGCGATTGTCTCATGGGCGTTGAGACCGCTGGGATTGGGAACCACCCACAGTTCGGTGTCTTCAAGACGGTCGGGCTGCAAACCGGATCGGGCCCGCGGTCTGCGAAAAGCCGTCCGATAAGCGGTAATCCCCACCACCGCCACCACCCTGGGACGCCACTTCTTCACTTTCTCCGATAGAACGATCGCGCCCGACCGCAGTTCTTGCGCCGAAAGCTCCGAGGCGCGGGCGGTAGCCCTCTCCGCCAGGTTGGTGATCCCCACTCCCCGTTCCACCAAATAACGGCGATCCTCGCAGGTGAAGCCACGCTCTCGGGAGATCTCATAACTCGTCACCCCCGCCCGATAGAGAGCCGGGTAGAAACGGTTGGTGGGGTGGGCGAAATGAGTCTGGGTGGCGGCGGTCCACAGGCCGGGGTTGATCCCCACAAACAAGAGTCGAAGCCCCGGACCAACCAGATCCGGGACGGTCTTGTTCCGGAAGCTTTCCAATTCGGGGCGGCTAAACGTCCTTCTGGGCGGGGCGGCGCTCATCGGCCGGCGCGGCGCATCAGCCGCTCCAGGGTTTCGGAACGCTCTGGCGCCGGACGGTCGGAAGCCGGTGAGACCGCTGGGGGTTCTTCCACAACCGCCGTTTCGCCCTCGATCCGCTTTCCAACCGTCTGGACCGAGGTGGCCCTTCCCACCGAGAAACGCAGACGCCGCGCCGCGGCATCGATCAAAAACAGCGCCAGAGCCACCCCGGCCAGCCACGGCCAGATCGCCAACTCGGTGACCCCTCGCGTGGGTGCCGCGTCAAACAGCTCGCTGGGGGACGGATTGACCCTTCCGCCGGTGGCTTCCGCCACCTCCAAAGCCAAAGTCGGATCGGGGGGCAAGAACGAATACTCCTCTCGATAGGTGGAGACCGCGCCCGCGCTCTGGGTGGTCATCGCGCCCTCCGCAGTGGTGATCACCGCTGTGACCCAATAGGCCCCGGCCGCGGATGCCGGCGCCCTGCCCTCGAATGTCTGGGAGGCGACCCTTCGAAGTGAGACCACTGAGACCTCGCCGTCGGGAGCCCGCACTCTGGCAATGCTCGACGCTCCCTCGGGCAGGCCCGGTTGTTCTACCGTAATGGCAAGTTCTCCCCCCTCCACTGTCACTGCGAGTTCCGAATCGCTCTGCGGGGAAAGGGTATCTCGCACCACTTTCCCCCAGAACGGAGCGAACCCTGACCAGTCCACCCACTCCGAACTCCACCGGGAGGTGGCGTCCGAGGTCCAGACAGCCACCCGTCCCAGTCCCCGCTGCCAGGAGGCCAGGAGGGGATGCTCCGCGCCCACCTCCAAAGAGACCGTGGCGGTTCCCTTGGCTTTGGTGGCCACATAACCCAGCAGCGGCGGAGACTCCACCAATCCCTCGATGACCGGAGTGGGCAATCCCCGCACAGGGTGGAAAACCCCTTCACGCACCAGGTTTTCGGCCACCAGCAAGGTCTCCTCCACGAAAATCTCCGGCACCCGATCAAGATCAACCCCGGGATAGTATCGCCCACCACCCAACTCCGCCATGCGCTGCAGGGTGGGACCGGGTCCTTCCCCGGTCCCCAACACCGAGAGAGTCACTCCCTGATCAGCGATCCGGCGAGCCATCGGCAACAGCCCCGCCTCGTTGGGATCCCACCCGTCGGTGAACAGCACGATATGACGCAAAGAGCCCTCCACACCCTCCAAGACCCGGAGCGCCTCGGCCAAGGCAGGGCGTATCTCGGTGTCCCCATCGGGGGTGAGAGAAGCCAGAGCGGCGGTGGCGTGTTCGGGGTCGGGCCGGGAACCGAAGGGAATGGTCCAGTCAAAACCCGAGGAAAAGGCCAAGACCCCCACCTGGTCGGAACTGGTCAAAGCTGCGATCGCCTGGGCAGCGCCCGCCTGGGCGATGGCGGTCTTGGGGGTCCCCCCCTCGATACGCACCGCGTTGCCTCCGCAGTGGCAAGATCCCATCGAACCGGAAGTGTCGAGCGCCAGCACCTCGGCCACCGGCTGGCGACGTAGCAGGTCATCGGGATCCGAGGAGACCGGCAGAACCGATTCCAGAGGCGTACGGTGATAATCACCCATCCCGAAGCTTCTATCCCCTCCCACCACCACCAGACCCCGACCGAAGTCCTCCACATAGGAAACCAGATTCTCCACCCCCTCGGATTCCCGCAGCCCCACGTTAACCAGCACCACCCCATCGTATTCCGCCAAAGTCTCCCCCGATGGGATGCCCACCGCCCGCTCGACGGTCATCGAGGAGGCCTCCAGGGCGGCCTGCAAAAAGGCGCCCTCACCCCGACGGGCAGGATCCTCCACGACTACTATCCGAGCGGCGCCTTCCACTCGGGTTATCCCCACCGCCCGGTTGTTTTGTGAATGCTCGTCCCAAGCCGCAAAGAGCTGAACCTCCACCGCCAATGGGCCCCCCTGCTCCACGGCAGTGCGATCGATTGGTATCCGGATCTCGACCTGGTTGGCGCCCGCCAGCAGCTGGATGTCCCGTTGTTCGACATGGTCCCCGGCGATGATCCGCAGGCGTGCCGGGCCGGGACGGTCGGAGCGGATTCTCACAGTGGCAGAAAGTATCTCTCCTTCCCTCACCAGGCCGGGCACCTGCACCGCGTCAACCAGAACATCGGCGCCCAATGCGCTTTCCAACACAACCACATCCACCGCCACTCCAGCCTCAGCGAGTGCCGCGGCCGCTTCCCTGACTTCTCCTGCGGTGTCGGCCATGTCGCTCAGCACCACCACCCGACGGGACCCGGCGGTCGGGAGCAGCGCCGCGGCCCCGCGCAGAGCTCTTCCCAACCCGGTGGCAGACGAGTCGACCACCGACCGAACCGGCAGCAGATCTCGATCAGTGGTCAACGACGTGTCCATTCTCGCCTCTGCCCCGAATACCATCAACCCAGCCAAATCACCCTCCCCAGCAGATTCCAACGCCTCCGCTACCAGCCGTTCCTGTTCGGCGCGCGCTTCGGGCCCCACCGAAAGGGACCGGTCCAGGACGAACAGCACCGCTTTTTGCTGTTGAGGGAAGGTCACCAAGGGCTGCGCCGCGGCCAACAGTGCCAGGGCCACTCCCAGAATGCGCAGCGCCGCCACCCACCGCCGACGCCGCTTCCCCAGCGCCCATCTCCCCCGCCGAGCCAGGTACCAGACCGCCGCCACACCCAACACAGCCACGCCCAGAAACCACGGCGTCTCGAATTTCATACCCGCCTCCTGGCAGTCCGGAAGGGCCCTACCACTCTCGAAGGAGAGGAGCGGGGACGCATCGGTTGGCGAAGCGCCATCCACCATTCCACCAGCATGAGCAGAGCCGCCAGAGCCGCCACCCACGGTCCCCATTCCCGGATGGTGATGGTTCTCTCATCGGAGAGAAAAGAGCCGGGCTCGACTTCCACTGCGCGGGATGCGGCAGGCGACTCGACCGCCGCGAAGTGCCTTACGGACAGTTCAGAGCGTTCGACTTGCCCGTTCTCGTCGAGATACTCGATCCGGTATACCCCCGGATCACCAGTGTGGACAAAAGATGCGGCGCCCGAACCAAGGGTCACGGAGCCTCCATCAGGAGTCCCCACCTGGACACCGCCGCCGGTGACTATAAGCGGGATAGGTTCTCCGGCAGGGGCGGGGTGGATCCCCCCGCTCGCCTCCCCTCCCAACCATTCCAGGAGCCTGACCCCCAACAAGGGAAAGGCCAGTTGCACAACCAGGTTGGAATGGGTTAGATCGAAGGTGAAGTAGACCACCCGGTGCCCGTCCACCCTGCCCAGGAGCACCAAGGGAACATCCCCGGATTTGACCACCGGCAGCCACAGATCAGTCTCCACCACTTGCGCTTCGGCGACGGCCGTCCCGGCCAGACTCACATCGTCCAACACCGGTTCACCCGGTCGTTGCCATGTCACCCCCAGATTGGTGGCCAATGCGGTCAATCGCAATCCCGGTGGCGGAGGGTCGGTGCGGATCAGCCAAGTGGGCCCGCTGATCTCGGGAACGCTCCCCCGGTTGACAACCGACACGTCCGCGGCTGTTTCAGGGTCGTCAGTCTCCTCCAGGTCGGGGATGGCGGCCAACAAGGCCCCCAGGTAGGGAGATTCCACGCCCGTTAACTCCACCCGGGTAACAGACGGAACCACCAAAGCCGCCCAAGACTGGTCGTCCATGGGAAGGGAGTCTCTCACATCGACCAATCGGGCGCGGACCACCGCTCCCGGACCGGCCGGGACAGAAATGAACGCCTCGTCCGTCCCATTGGGAGGAGGGGTCAGTTCCATCCGGGAGGCAACTTGTCCATCAACCTCAATTTCCACAGTCACCGGCTCAGCGGGTGCACTGTGATTGGCCACGGAGACCAGTCCTCTGATCACGCCCGCCGAATCTCTCTCCAGTGAGAAAGCTTCGATCGCCCAGTTGTCGCCGGTCTCGTCAAAAGGAAGGTGACGGGCGGCAGCCACCGGTTCCAAGGCCAACGCCGCATTACCTCCATCCGTGAATAACACCAGATCGGAAGGATGTTCAGGAGTGGCCAAACCTCTTCCCAGACGGACGGCCTCGGCCAAGTCGGCTTCCCCGCCGGTTAGCTTCACACCGGATACCGCTTCGGCCACTTCGTCAGGTTGTCGGGAGAAAGCCACCACCACCCGCGGTAGGGCGCCGGCCTCTATCACCGACACCAACTGCTCGCCCGACATCTCATCAACCCAACCCAGGGCCTCCTCCTTCGCTCGCTCGAAGCGACCGGCCATCCCCATGGAACCGGACACGTCCAACACCAGGACCGTATGGGCCCCCAGCCGCGCCTCTTCGGCGCCGAATGGACGGGCCAGAGAAAAGACAAAAGCGGCCAGAACCGCCAGTTGGATCAAGAGTAAGGGGGTGATTTTCAGCCGCCGCCAGGGCCGGGAAGAAGAAAGGGGGTCGGCTGCCGTCTCCCACAACAGAAGGCTCGAAATTTCGACCCTCTCGCGACGGCTTCGCAGCATGTAGAGGGCGATCAGAGGCAGAGCCAGGGAAGAGAGCCCCAGAGCGGCCGGCACCAGAAAACTCAAAATCCCACCCCGATCCGCTCTCTCTGAGACAAATGGCACAACCCGCGAAAAGCCCCACTAATCCGCGAAATCCTCCAGCCTCCACCACCCCGCAAGGGCCCTCCCCCGCCGCCACCGTGCCGTTGGTCAAGACGCGCTCCGCCCGTCCCCGGCGAGGGGCGTCTTGAAAGAAGATGATCCCTGGCCCAGACCGCACTACGCGTCGGTTCGGTCCCTACCGGTGTTTTGAGGCTGTTCACACTATGAAACGGGGATGGGACAGATTCAACCGCCAACAGCCGGTAATTATCCCAAACCACGCAGATCGTTCCCGAACTCGCACAGGTGAGGTCGAAGCCCAGGGATCTGATCATCATGAGCTAGGAGACCACTCTTGCCCCTGCCAACTCGGACATGGTTCGTTCCGCGACATCGGAACCGGCCTCCACCAGCAGATAGTGGAGACCCGACCGCGCCGAGCGGATCGCCATCTGCGAACACAACTCGTCGAGACGGGAACGATAACGCTGATAGGCATCGGCCGTGCCGGAGAAATCCGACTCCTCGCCGGTTTCGGCATCACGCAGCCGAACATCTCCCACCACCTCCGGATCCAGTTCAGGGGTACCCAGCACATGTAGCACCATCCCCCCCACCGAAACGGCCAGCCGGTCGAGACCCGCGCTCCAGTCCGAAACCAGCAGGTCGCTCACCAACACGGTGTACCGACGTCCGCCTCCCGCGGTGATGGCCGCCAGCGCCGGAGCCACCCTACCTACATCCGGCTCAATCCTTGTTCCCTCCAACCAGGCTTCCAGCCGCGGCCAGGAAGAAAGATGTCTTCCCATCGGGCCCCGCGTCACCACTGATTCGCCCCTAATGCCGGGTATACCCCACAGCTCCACCCGATCCCCTCCGGCCAAAGCCAGGTAGGTGATCATTCCAGCCAGTTGCAGGGCCGCAGGGAGTTTGTCGTGGAAACCCATGGAGGGGGACCGATCCACCACCACCCGGACCGAAAGCTCCCGCTCCGCTTCAAATTCCCTGATGAGAGGGACCCCCAACCGAGCCCACAGCAAGTGATCTATGCGCCGGTAATCATCTCCCGGGGTGTACTCGCGAAAATCAACAAAGTCGATGCTCTCGCCCTTGTAGAAGGAAGAATGCCGCCCACCGTGGGCAGACCGCACTCTTCCCCGGGCCGTCAGGGAAAAACGTCCAAGTTTCTCACGCAGGTCGGCGGAGATCAGCATCAGCCCTCAGCCACCGGCTCGGGATGAGCCTCCAGCACTTCGTCTATCAACCGATCGGAGGTGACGCCGTCCACCACCGCCTCGTATCCCAGAACCAATCGGTGCCGAAGAGCCGGATGAGCCAGTAGGCGGATGTCGCCCGCCGACAGATTGGGGCGCCCGTCCATCACTGCCAGGGCCTTTCCTCCCAGGATGAGGGCTTGCGCTCCCCTGGGACTGGCCCCTGCCCGCACATAGCGGCGAATACCTTCGGTGGCGCCCGGGGAGTCGGGATGGGTGGCGCCCACCAGGGTGGAGGCGTATCGAAGCAGGTGCTTGCCGGCGGGAAGTTGCCGGACCATCGCGGCCATCGCGGTGAGATGGCTTCCCTCCAAGACACCCTCGGGCCGGGCCTCAGGCCCACCGGTGGTGCGACGGAGTATCTCCACCAGATCATCGGAAGGAGGAAAGGGCACCAATTCCTTGAGCATGAACCGGTCCAATTGCGCCTCGGGAAGTGGGTAGGTCCCTTCCATCTCCAAAGGGTTCTGGGTGGCCATCACCATAAAAGGCCGAGGTAGCGGGCGGGTTGCACCCGCCACTGTCACCCGCCGCTCTGCCATTGCCTCCAAGAGGGCCGACTGAGTCTTGGGGGTGGCCCGATTGATCTCGTCGGCCAGAACCAGATTGGTAAACACCGGCCCGGCATGGAAACGGAATTCACCAGACTGCAGAACATTGGTGCCCACGATGTCGGCCGGCATCAGGTCGGGAGTAAAAGAGATGCGCCCGAACCCGATCTGCAGCACCTGACCCAAGGTGGTGAGCAGGCGGGTCTTGCCGAGCCCGGGAACTCCCTCCAAGAGGAGATGTCCTTCGCACAGCACCGCTACCAGGACCTTTTCGACCAGAGCCGTCTGGCCGACAATCACCTTGGCGATTTCGGCTCGGGCCTGATCGAGGCGGGCGGAGAACTCGGCCGGTTCTACAGATGGGGTGTTGCTCATGGTTCCAACTCCGTGAAATAGCTGTGGACGACTTCGGTCAAATGAGAGGGGAGCGAGCGGCGTTCCAGCGAGGCCAAGGCCTCGGACCGGTACTCCGCCAAGCGCTCGGTGTAGGAAATCAGTGGCGCATTGGCAACCGATGGGGCGGTTGCAGAACCCACCACTTCACCGGAACCGGTAGCGCCGATAGGGACCCGAACTTCTTCTCCCAAGCCGCCGGCGGGGGGCTCGAAAACAGAAGAGGAGTACCGGGGCGCAGTGGCGGGATCGTTGTCTCCGACCCCGGTAACCGAGCCTTGGCCCATTCCCGAACGATTCGTTTGCCCTCCACCTTGACCTCCAGCCCCACCACCTGATCCCTGACCCTGGCCCTCACCTTGACCAGACCCCGATCCCTGACCCGAACCTTGGCCGTCCCCGGAACCGGACTGCCCACTGCCCTCTCCCCCCTGTTGGGCGTTCCTCAAGCGTGCTCCCGCCTCGGCCAACTGAGCCGCAGTTGCCGCCGCAGCAGCAGCTCGCGACGCCTGCTGCTGAGCCGAAGAGATTTGCCCGGCGGCCTGCTGCAGAGCGGCGGAGGCCTGTCCGATGTCGAAAGACCCGTCCCCGGCCAGGGCAGAGGCCGCCTCCGACAGTGCTGCGGAAAGCTCGTCGTTGGTTCCCGCAAAATCGGCCGACCGTTCGGCCAGTTCGTCTGCTACGGCCTGTCTTTGGGCCGCCGACATCCCCTCAAGAGAGGAGGCCAAATCCGATAGCTGCGAGGCGGGGTCGTCACCCCTGCCCACCGGGTTCTGGGACAGGCGGGAGGCCAACCCTGCCAAGGCGGTACTTTCGGCCAACCGGTTAGGGCCGAGACGTTCCTCCAGGGCCAGACGGGAGGAGGAGAGTTCCGATAGGGCTTCCTCCAAAGTATCGGCCTCATCCAGCCGGTCCCTCAATTCCCGCAGTTCCTCGGCCAACTCTTCAGGTGCCTGGGAGGCAAGATTCTCCACCAGCGCCTTCTCCCGCTCCACGGCCTCCTTCACCTCTCTTGAGTCTGCCAGGGCCTTATCGGTAACCGAGGGCGCCACCGCCAACACCAGGGCGGCCGCCACCGCCAACCCCACCAAGACCAACATCCTCTTCGGAGGCAAATCCCCACCCAAGCTACGGGAATCCGCCTCGGCAGCCCACCTACCCGCCTCGGCCATCTGCCGAAGCTCCACGGTTCCCGGGTGGTCGGTTCGAGATAGCTCCCAGGCAGTGGAGAGCCGGTCTTCTCCCCTTAGCCGATGGTCAGCCCACAGGGCAGCCTGGGCGGAAGTGGGACGATGGAAAACCCACCATGAAAGGACCGCAACCAATGCCCCGAAAAGCAACCCGGTCGCCACCAGGTCAGCCCAGGGAAACACCACCACCCGGGAGACCCCCCACACCGCCGCCGCGCCCGACGCGCCTACTCCCACTCCCAGCGCCAAATCCCCAATCAGCCGCGTGAACCAGAGGCGGCGGCGGGCCGAAGCCACCAGCCCGACGAGGGGCTCAAGTGGATACATCAGGCGCGCGGGCGCGTTTTCGCCGGAGCGGCGCCGGCCGCGGAGCGGTGACTCGACGAGCGGCACTCCACAGACAGAGGGCGGTGATCAGCCCATAGACCAAGGTGGTGAGGATCCATCCCGGTATCCGACGAAACCCCAGGAACCCCTCCTCGGCCAGGTTGTCACCCTGGCGCAGCATCACCAAGAGCTCGAAGGGTTCGAGAGGAGTCGGCAAGTTCGCGCCCTCGAAGAAACCCGCAGAATCATCATATGGGAATGTGACCGCATCCGCCAACGCCACGTAGGGGTTGAACCAGGTGCTGACCAGTTCCCGGCCGTCGTCATCGATGTCGTCCCGGATGGCCAATGCCTCCACGCCCATCATCACGAAGGAGCCCAAAAAGATCGCCACCGCCAGAAGATAGGAGAGGGCCACCGCCCCCCGGTTGGATCGGGCCCACGATGAAACCCAGATCGAAACCGAGGCCAGCATCGCAACGGTCAGAATCAACATCCCCAGCACCGCCAGCACATCCACCAGACCCACCGCTCCGAAAGCCAGGGGAATGCCCAAAAGGGGAATCACCGCCACTATCAGCACAACGAAGTAACCCACCGAGGAAAACAGCTTGCCCACCACAATCCCCAACGGAGACAACTGGGTGACCTGGATGAGGTGGAGGGTCTGGCGTTCTCGCTCACCGACTATCGACAGGGCGGTGAGGCCGGGAACCATGAACATAACGGCGGTGAGCAAGACCAGGCTCATGCCCTCAAAAACCCACTGCCCGGCCTGGTTGAGACCCGACAGCGGGCCCCTGGGGGAGAAGAAATCAAGTTGGAACGTCCGCCCCATAAAGAAAAACAGATAACTCAACAACCCAACCACTATCACCCAACCGGCGATCACCAGCCAGACCTTTCGTCCCCGGAACCGCTGCCGGGCCTCACGGGCCAGAACCGGGTTCATTGCTCCGCTCCGTGGGTTATACGCAGGAACAATTCCTCCAGACCGAGTTCCTCGATACGCCATTCCGCCACCCGCACACCAGCGGTGACCAGGTGCGCCAAAAGCTGTGCAGAGACATCGTCTCCCTCTGTCAGATGAAACCTCATTCGACCCCTTTCCACGGCCAGTTCCGACACTCGCGCATCGGTCTCCAACAACCCGACCGCCCGGTCAATATCCTCATCCACCAGGCGCATCCGCACTACCCGGTCGGGCGTCAGCGACGCCCGGATGGAATCCATCCTGCCCTGGGCGGCCACCCTCCCCTCGTCCATAACAACTATCTCCGAACATATCCCCTCCAATTCCGTAAGCACATGAGAGGAGATCACCACCGTCTTCCCCATCCTCCCCAACTCGGCGATGAGTTCCCGCAAATGGACCCGGGCGCGGGGATCAAGCCCGGCGGCCGGTTCGTCCAGCACCAGAAGATCGGGATCGTGAACCAGCGCCCGCGCCAGGGAGAGCCGCTGTTTCATTCCCCGGCTCAGGGTGTTGACATCCTCCTTCGCCTTATCGGACAGTCCCACCAAGTCCAAGAGGTCGGAGGCCAGGCTGTTGCGACGAGCGGCCGCGATGCCGTGGCCAGCCGCGAAGAAGTGCAGATACTCCACCGCGGTGAGGGACTCATAGACCCCGAAGAAATCCGGCATGTATCCGATCAACTTGCGCACCCCACGGGCATCCTGTTCGGGATCCAGACCTCCCACTTCCACCTTCCCCGCGTCGCGGGACAACAGGGTGCTCATCAACAGTATGGAGGTGGTCTTCCCCGCCCCGTTGGGGCCGACCAGCCCGGTCACCGTCCCCTCAGGGATGCTCATATCCACCTCTTCAAGCGCCACCGTCGAACGGTAACTCTTCCTCACCCCGGAAAAGGAGACCATCATTGGCGGCCACCTGATGGTCTCGGGGGGTCCGTTGGGACAGGCGGCAGTCGGACCGGGAAGTCAACCACTGCCTCAAGGTCCCCCCACTCCACAATGGCGTCCACGGGCAGCGGCACCCCCGCATCGCTAGTAAACGCCCTTACCAGCACTTCACCACTGGGCGCCACAAACCGCTCGGGATCGAGGTCCACGCCGACATCGATAGGAAAGAACTGCGTGGCGTCCCAGTCCCATGCCTCCCATGTCCGCTCGGAGTCGGTATCGGCGACGAAGCGATCAAAGCCACCCTCGAATCCAATAAAGCCACCCAATTCCAAACGAAGCGGCCTGGAAAGTCCCCTCGGCAACCGGTAGCTGACGATCCACTGCTCGGCAAAGACAAAATTTGGGTCAAAATTCTGCTGGCCAGGAGGGTTATCCAACCAGACCGGACGGGGATACGCCCATCCCGCCTCGGCCATCTGCTCGGCGGAGATCGGAAACAGCGTGAGAGTGAGCCCCTCCACCGACGGGTATCGCCCATTCACCGAAATGTAGGTGAAGGTCTCCTCCGCAACCGCAAAGACGTAGAACGGGGCATCCACCATTCCCGACCAACGCGCAGTGTTTTCCAGTGCGCCGATCACCTCCGGCCATCTACCGTTCCCTTCCCAAGAGTTGTCCCCCAACATACCCTGTTCCCAGAAGGCATCTCCAAAAACATGATACGACCCCGCACTGAAGACACTCTCCCAACTGAGAGAACCGCTCTGACCCGCCGGCACCCCTTCGCCTATCAAGACCTTCGGAAAAGAATGGACTCCCCACGCCGCAATGTCCGCTGAGCTGTTGTTCACCAACTCCACGCCGTGTTCGGAAACCACCAGATCGGCTTCGACGGGCTCTCCCCGGCGGAAGGCATTGACAGACAACCAACCCAGCGAAGGCAGATCGTATCGGTAGACACCGGCGCCGCTTATTCTCGGCTGAGCAGCGTCTTCGGGTAACTCGTCGATGGTGTAGGGAAAGACCTCCCAGTCGGAGTCGAACATCAACTCGAAGCTGGCGGCGCGACTGGTAGCCGCCACCAACCCGCTGCGCGTCACCGGAACAGGCCCCGCCACCTTGACCGTGCCGTGGGACAGAAACGTTTCGTTCACCCCGCCCGCACCAACTATCCAGAAAGCCACCACCCCGGCCAAGCCGAGGACGGGAATGGTTACCCACGCCCACTCCGAACGGCCACGACGGCGCAGGATCCCCAGGTTGAGCGGACCGACCACCAGCGCGTAGAGCACCACCACAACTGGCAGCCAGGGATAACTAGGTATCTGAGGGTCGGAAGAAAGGGCAGCCTGGGTCAAGGAGGCCCGTCCCCGAAAGTCGAGATTGCCGTATTCACCCAGCGCCAGCGGCGGGGGCCGAAGCAGCAAGGCCCACAGGCGGTTCTCCCGGCCCGACAGACTGTCGAGCGCCAGCACCTCGCCATCCCCCACTCCATACCAGGCGATCTGCTCGTCGACCCCCGGGAACAGACCCCAGAAGGTCACATCGAGCCCCATCGACTCCAGTGCCGCAAAAGTGGTGATGAGCCGTCCCCCTCCCTCCAGCCAGGATGCGCTGGCCGGGGTCAGTGGGCGCGGCTGGTCCATTACCAGATAGGAAAGCTGATACAAATACCCCTCCTCCAGTTGCGGCGATTCATGCTCCACCGCCACGGGCGTGATCGGCACTCCGCTCACCGCCGACCGCACTTCTCCCAGGACCTGTCCCAAGCGCGGGAGATCCACCAATCCAACCAGCAATTCTTCTTCAGCCACCCGGGGCCGGAAGAGCGCCGAGGCTGCCGGTTGGTCATCCGGGGAGCCCTCGGGAATGACCCGCACGATTACCGCTCCCCCACCCGCCCTGGGAGGACTCATCACCACTTCAAAGCTTCTCACCCCGTTGGCGGGCACTTCCACCTCCACCCTGATCACCCCTTGTCCTTGCACTACCAAAAGCTCTCCCACCAAGAGGATGTCGCTCTCAATCCGGGCGTGGAGCGTCATCGGCCAGGAGGGATCAACCCAGCCATCTATCCCACCCTCCACCGAAAGCCTCACTTCCGGCCTCTGATCCTGGGCAAGTGCGGATCCTCCCCCCACCACAACCATCCCCATCACAGCACATGAGAAGATCGTCGGGGCCAACCGGCCTTGCACAATCTTCGACATCATCACACGCTAAATGTAGGGACGACGGGTAACAAAGTTGGGTACCTAAATAGCCAAACCGGCAAAAAGCCGATCCTCACCACGGTCCCGGGCTCCAGATGGGAGGGCCTGCTCCGGGGGAGGGGTGCAAGGGCCGGTACTGCAGCGGATTCCTGTACGGGTAGTCTCCACCTCGGCAAAGGAGCAGATATGACAAAAGTGCGGCTGACCAGCATCGCAAAAGCCGAGCAGACCATCATGCGCCTCGATAGGGGCATCACCAAACATCTGGTGGGACCCGCCCACGGCGCCCAGAAAGTGGACATGCACATCAATGTCCTCAACCAGGACTCGGGGATGGGCCCTTATCACTATCACCAACACGCCGAGAACGTATATCTGGTTTTGGAAGGGGTGGTCCAGGTGGTGATCGACGGTCGTTTCCATGAGTTCCGAACCGACGATGTGGTTTTCATCCCACCCGGCGTTCCTCATGCAGCGGGGAGTTCCGGGGAAAGCAAAGCAGTGCTGCTGGAGATCTACGCTCCCGCCGGACGAGATTTTCACATTGTTTCCGATCAACCCCCCGGGTGGCAATAGCCCGTTGAGACAACACTCGGGAGAGCCTAATCCCACTTTGAAACTCCTTGGCGAGACCACGCGTTTTCTCCGGATTGCCCCCACTGTCCATCGGCAGGGCGTTCGAGGATTTGGGGCTTTCCGGTCAGCTGGAATTCTGGAAAGGTTGCATAGAGAGTTGTGAAGGTTGTTATCCCGGGCGGTACCGGACAGATCGGAACCGTGTTGTCTCGGAAGTTTCATGCCGAGGGACATGAAGTGGTCCTGATCAGCCGACAAGCGGCCACGGGACCCTGGCGGACTGTCCAGTGGAATGGGACAAACCACGGCGAGTGGGACAATGAGATCAACGGCGCCGATGTGGTTATCAACCTGGCCGGACGGAGCGTCAACTGCCGATACCACACCCGGCATCGCCAAGAATTCAAGCAATCCCGGGTCGGGACCACTCATCTCGTAGGTGAGGTTATCGCCGCCGCCAACCGGCCGCCCCGAGTCTGGTTACAGGCCAGCACCGCCACCGTCTATATCCACCGCTACGACGCCCCCCACGATGAAGCCACGGGCATCTTGGGAAACCACCCCGATGACCCCGACACCTGGCACTTTAGTTACGACGTTGCCCACTCATGGGAGCAGGCGCTCGACCAAGTCGAAGTCCCCGGTACCCGCAAGGTCAAAATGCGCTCTGCCATTACCCTGAGTCCCGACCGTGGCGGGGCGTTCGGTGCGTTACTCACCCTGGTTCGCTATGGGTTGGGAGGAAAAGCGGGCGACGGCCGTCAATACGTGTCGTGGGTGCACGACCGGGACTTTTATCGAGCCGTGCGGTGGATGATCGATCACGAAGATATCAGCCGCCCAATCAACATCTCGGCGCCCAACCCGTTGCCGAACGCGGACTTCATGCGCGACCTGCCCACTGCCTGGGGTATGCCCTTCGGATTGCCATCGGCCAAATGGATGCTCGAAGTAGGCACTTTCTCCTTCGGTCCGAGTCCGAACTGGTCCTACAAAGCCGACGGGTACTCCCCGGCATCCTTCAAGAACAAGGTTTCGACTTCAAATTCCCCTCCTGGCCCGGGGCAGCCCAAGACCTCTGCCGCCGCTGGTGCCAGACCTACCGATATCGAAACAACCGCGCCGTCGACCGCCGACTGGAATCGCCCATTTCGACCTCCCGGCTCAGTGATCGGCCTCCAGATACCAGAACACGGTTTTGCGTTCAACCCACAGCCCCACGGCGAAGACCGCCAGCCCGATAAACGCCACCACGAATATGGCCGCGATCATCTCGTTGGTCTTGATGAACGAGCGGGCCTCAACCACCAGGAAACCGAGCCCATTGGTGGCCACCACCATCTCGGCCACCACCACATTGGTGAGAGCGTAGGTGATTCCCAGCTTGACCCCCACCATGATGGCCGGCAACGCCGCCGGCAGGCGGATCCTTCGCAGCAGCGCCACTTCGCTCATCCGAAGCGACCGGCCCAATTCAATCAGCGCCGGATCGACACCGGTCAGACCCAGCCCGGTTTGGATGAGGATCAAAAAGAAGATCGCGAAGCTGGCCAGAGCCACCTTCACGCCCACCCCGATCCCGAACCAAACCAAGAAAAGCGGGACGAACGCCACCTTGGGAACGATCCGAAAGCCCAGCAGAAGCGGATAAAGGGAACGCCTCAGGAATGGTGAGTAGAAGATTCCGATCGCCGAGGAGAACCCGAGGGCGCCCCCCGCGATGAAACCGAGAATCATCTCGTAGAAAGTGACGAAACCCGCCTCCACATAAGTATTGATGTTTTCGAACAGCGCTTTGATCACCGCTCCGGGAGTGGGCAGCACAATGGGATGAAAGTCGCGCCACTCGATCATGAACATCCAGAACAGGACGATGCCCACCAGCACCAGGAGCAGTTCTCGGTAGCTCCAAAGCCGCCGCGCTCCCCTGACCAATAGCCCAGCGGGCTGATCGGAAACGGAGGTGTCTCTCATACCCAAAACGTCAGCCTGCGCTCCACCCACAGGAATAGGAAGTAGGCGACAATGCCGAATGCGGCCACCACCATGATGGAGGCAATGATGAACTCGGTGTTTGAGAACGCAGCCGCTTCCACGATTCGCGAGCCGATCCCGACGCTGCCGGGCACCAGTATCTCACTGAGCACCCCTCCGATGAACGACTCGGTAAGGGCGATGCGCAACCCGGCCAGCACAAAGGGCAGGGCGAAGGGCAAGGACACCTTGCGAAAACCGAACCATCTGCTTCCCCGAAGGGATTGGGTGAGTTCGACCATCTCCCGCTCCACCCCTGTCAGCCCGGTGATGGTGTTCTCAGTGACTGGAAAGAACGCTAAAAGCAGGGTCACCACCAGCTTGTACTGGAAGCCGACCCCCCACCACAGAATGAACAGGGGAATAAACACCGCCTTGGGGATGACATACAGCGCCACCAGAATCGGATGTATAGCCCTTTTCACCCGTTCGAAGTGGTGGCTCAACACACCCGCCACAAACCCGAAGACCCCTCCCAGGAAAAAACCCCAACCGATGGTGATCATGGTGGTGAGCATGTTTCGGACCAGGAAGTCACCTTGATGCACCAGCACATTGAGGACTTTGGCGGGCGGGGGCAGCACCACCGAGTGAAACCCGGTGATCCATATGAAAACCTGCCATGCGACCACAAAGAGCAGGGCGAACACCAGCGGGTCGACCACGCGGCGAATGCGGACCGCTCGCTCTCCCAACCTCGGCGCGACGGCTTCGACCGCCTCCGCGTCACGCAGACGCGAGCTCACACGGTTCCTTTGGAATTCCCATGTCCGTCGCCGGAGCCGATCATGCGACGTGTGATCACCACCTGCTCGAGGAATGCCACGCTGTCACGCATCTCGGCCTTGCGGGGCCGGGGCAGATCCACCTTTATCTCCCCGAGGATGGTCCCCGGGCGAGATGACATCACCAGAATCCGGTCTGATAGGAACACCGCCTCAGGTATGTGGTGAGTGACAAAGAACACGGTCTTTTGGGTCTCCCGCCAGATCCGGATCAGTTCTTCGTTCATGCGCTCCCTGGTGAATTCGTCCAGAGCCCCGAACGGTTCGTCCATCAGCAGGAGCGTCGGGTCGTGGAGAAGCGCACGACAGATCGAGACCCGCTGCTGCATTCCACCCGAGAGCTGCTTGGGATAGGCGTCCCGGAACTCCTCGATCCCCGCCATCTCCAGCAAAAGCTGCGCCCGGTCCTCATATTCCTGCCGGGACATGACCGCTCGCTTTTGGGAGGCAAGTACTTCGTAGGGAAACATCACGTTTTTGAAGACGGTACGCCACTTGAGCAAGGTCGGCGCCTGAAACACGAAACCGATATTCCCCGCCGGCCCCGTCACCGGGACACCATCAATTGAGACGCTCCCCGAGGTAGGGGGGATCAGACCGGAAACCAGTCGGAGCAGGGTGCTTTTCCCGCATCCGCTGGGTCCGATGATGCTGACGAATTCGGTGTCAGAGACCTTTACCGAGATGTCGCGCAGGGCCTCGACAGTGAGATCGCTGGTCTGGAAGATCTTGCCCAGACCTTGGAGTTCGATACCCATCCGTGGAGTTTCTATGAGGGGTTATCCGGAACCCGCGACATGGGCGCGGGTTCCGGATAGTTGATTACTGAATCCCAAACTCAGCCGAGGAAGGGAGATAGTGGGTTGGCTCTGCCCAAGACCGTGGCAAGGGCATCGCGGGCGGCGTCGAAGTCGTCGATCTCCACATCACCGCTATCGATGATCGGATCCGAGATGAACGCCTGGTCGAGCGTCAACGGCGAGGAGAGCAGGTAGTCGTTGATGAAGTCAAGACTCCGCTGCTTCTTGTCCGGGTCGAAATAGCCAATACCGTCTTCCCGCACGTCTTCGGTGAGCATCAGCGTCAAGAAGAGTTGCAGGTTGCCGAGATGGAACTCCCGGGCGTTGGGCTGTTCCTTCAGTTCCGGGTTGTACTTGAAGAGGGCGTCGATGGACTCGTTATGAGCGCTCACGCCGCCTTCGATCACGTACTCGTACCCGGCAAGGGCGCCCTGTACGAACCGCTCGGCGATGTCACGATTGTTCTCCAACATCTCGGGACGGGTGATTAGACCGTTGCCGTAAATATCGACCGCGCGGCCCACCCAGTAGGTCTCCGGCTCGATCGGCGGATCGGCCAGCCACCACTCGGGGAGGTTGGTGATCCAGTCCATCACAAAGTCAGCCTGGCCTGTGGCGATGGAGCCGATGCCGGCCCCGTCCACGTATTGCCAGTCGATGGAGTCATAGCTGATACCCGCAGAACCTGCGAAAGCCTTGAAGAGCTGGTCATTCTCATCACCTGCGTCAACCGCGCCGCGCAGACCCACCAGGCTGGTGGGATCGTCGCCGTTGACACCCGCGCCGGCAGCGGCGTATACCGCGGTCGGGGCGGTGGAGGCGATGGCCGCGATTTCAACAAGCGGCAGCCCCTCACTGATGGTGCGCATCACAGCGCCTACTCCGGCAAAGCCGAAGTCGCCTTCGCCCAGTCCGATACGGGCGGAGGTGTCACCAGAACCGTAACCACGGGTGATCTGGACAGCTAGGCCGCGCTCGGCCCAGAATCCCTTGTCAAGAGCGAGATAAAATGGGGACGTCTGCCCCTTGGGCACCCAGTCCAGAATAAAGAATATCTGGTCTACGCCCCCATCGTCGGCGGCTTCGTCACTGGACGAATCGCCACAAGCGGCGGCGATAAGGGCCAGAGTGAGCAATGCCGCGAGGAACTTCGCTATTCGTCTCATTTCGTACCTTTCTGTAAGTCGGAAACGACAGGCGAACTAGGTGTTTCAAGGTGAATGCCTCGGCCACCACGGTTCGCAGACCTCAACTTTAGCACCTGATCTGGCCAGAAAAGCTAACAGGGCGAGCAATCCTGGAACAAATCCGACCGGTTGGTTTCATCCAATAACCGGAATGACCTCTTCCGCCAGCATCCTGATCTGCCGTTGGAAATCATCGAAGACCAGTCGCAGGTCGAAGATGAGATGCGTCACACCGGACTCGATCATGGAAGCGGCCTGCTGCGCGCATTGCTCCGGCGAACCGGTGATGAGCAGCCCGGAAAGGTCTTCGACGGTCTCGAATTTGCCCGAGGGCGGTTTTATCCAGTCGCCGGCCCCCTCGGCGCTTCGGGCCAGCATCCCCACCGCCTGGCGGGCGACTTCGAGATGACGGCCATCGCCGGAGTCGACCAGCGTGATGGGCATGCTGGCAATGTCCAACTGGCGTCCCATCTGCTCTTCATACCGGCGCGCCAATTCCATACGGGCCCGGAAGGTGTCCCGGGGAAGTCGCCCGGCAATCCAACCGTCGGTGCACTGGAAGGCGCGACGCACCGCTGCCCGACTGACGCCTCCGTAGTAAAGCGACAGTCCTCCACCAGGCGACGGGTCGATCTCCACCTCATCAAAACCGGAAGTGACCCCACGCAGCGCGTCGACCGTGTTCTCGAACAACTTCACCCGTTTGGAATAATCCAAGCCGAGCGGTTCAAAGTTCTTTGGTCCGACCCCCAGACCCAACCCGAGAGCCAGCCGGCCTCCCGAGAGCCGCCAGAGCGTACCCACCTCTTGCATCAGGCGCAAGGGATGGCGGTTGGGCAGCAGCACGGCCGTCCCCAAGGTGATGCGTTCGGTGACCGCCGCCACCGCAGCCAAGGTGAGGAGCGGCTCGAAGAAGGTGATCCCCCCCGCTTCCAAGAGAAGTCCGTGGGGAGCCCCGGCAGCTAGCCGATCCCGCACCCAAAGCGAGTGGAACCCGTATCTCTCGGCCTGCTGCGCCGCCTCGAGCACCCCCGAGACTTGCGGGTCGGCGCCGAAGTGCGGCAGCACCAGCCCAAAACGGAGCGCAATGTCAGAGGGCATTCGTTCTTTCGGACAAGTGCTCACCCAACCAGTCCCGCACCGCCGAGATGACCTGACCAAATCCCTCCCCATGATGCACTTCATGGTGACCGATACCGGGAACCACCACTAGGCGCTTCGGCTCCGACGAGCGGCGCCACATACGTTCTGATTCCTCCACAGGGATCATGGTATCCCCCTGGGCGTGGATGAACATGGCCGGTTTGCCCGGCGTGTAGGGAAGGCACTGCTCCGGATGGAAGGAGACGATCTTTTCGGCCGACTCCAGTGTGGTCCGAAACGCCATATGAGGGTGTTGGGCCTCAACTCTGCGCCTCCAATCCCGCGCTTCTTCGTCGCGGAGCAGAATCTCATCGGGATCAACCGACTCGCTGGGGGTTCCATCGAGCCGCCGCCGCCGGTCCTCGGTCAGGCGGGAGCGGAAGGCTGTCCACTGGTCGGGGGTGCGCACCGCGGCCAGGTGACGTGCGCCGCTTCCGTATCCGACCACCGAGATGACCGTCCGGCAGCGGTCATCCACCCCGGCCGCCACCGCCACCGCCCCACCATAACTCACCCCGAGCAAGGCAATCCGCTGCGCGTCGACCTCGGAAAGTTCGGCAGCGTGGGCCATCACCGCTCGAATGTCCTCGATGTGTTCGTCGGGAAAACAGCGCCCACGCTCACCGCCGCTGGCGCCGAATCCCCGGTAGTCAGGAATCAGGACCGCGTATCCCCAAGTGGCCAGGGCATTGCCCCATTGGGGCATCAATTCCTTCACGCTTCCCCATCCCAGGCAAACCACCACCACCGGATAACCGGAGGCCGGACGTTTCCCCGCGGGGAGATAGGCATCCGCCGCCAACTCAACCCCCGATGGTGCACGGAATCTGATTGTCTTCAAGGAGAGGACTCCTTCTCGCCGATGCTTTGCCTCACCGAGGTCTCTAACGGAACGCCGGGGCAACCGCCGAAGCGAAGTGCTCGAGTTGTTCCAGCAGATGATCGACAGTGTGGTATATGAATTCATCTCGTAATGGTTGACGCCCGCCTCCACATACCTGACAATCTTTTCTCCGATGTCGTCGGCGCTTCCCACCAAACCCGCGGCGCTGATCGCCTCCTGGGTGGCGGTGTGGTCGAAGCCTTCGGTCAACACTCCCAAGGTCTTCTGCGCCGAGGAGATGGCCTCTTCCCGAGTTTCGGCCAACGACACATACACCTCGGTGGCAATGTCGAACTCGGTCCCGGCTCGTCCTTTCTCGGCCGCCAGTCGCTCGAGGTTGCTGATGCGTTCGGGGTAAATGTCCGGTGGGATCCAGGGCGGGATCCACCCGGTCGAAAACTCGGCGGTGATGTCCATTGCTGTGGGGCCGTGACCGCCGGTCCAGATCGGCGGGTAGGGCTTTTGCACCGGCTTGGGCCAGATCTCCGTCTCGGGAAAGCTGAAATACTCGCCTTGATAGGAGGGATAGTCCTCGGTCCAGATGGTTCGCATGGCCCGCAGATAGTCCCGCGTCACGTGATATTTGGTCTTCCGGGGAACGCCCAGCACCTCGAAGTCGACATTGTGGGTACTTTTGGGAGCGCCGGTTCCGATCCCGAAAATCACCCGACCGTTGCTGAGCACATCGATGTTGGCCACCTGTTTGGCGGCCACCAGCGGATTGCGGTAAGGAAGGCAGAGCACCGCCACCCCGATGCGGATCCGGTTGGTAATTCCCGCCAAGAACGCCATGTTGGTCAAGGACTCAAAGAAGACAGGAGGCGAGTCGGAGGCTTCCACCGCCTCGCGGGACCCGCACGAAACGTGGTGGCGATCCTGGAAGGTAGTCCAGGCCAGGAAGTCGTGGACCCACAGGGCATCGAATCCCAGTTCCTCGGAGCGCACCGCCGAACGTCGGATGTCCTTCGTGTTAGCCAAAGGCCCGGCCACCGGGAGCCGCACTCCGAACTCTGTCTTTTTTGCCATAGGTTTTAACTCCTTGTTTGTCCGGAGAATATCTTACATCCGCGAGTTCCCAATATCCTTGACGGCTATGGGAATCGGACACTTGGCCAGACAGTGGCTTGAATCCCGGCAGCCGCTTCTGAACGAGCTGCTGGAGCAGTTGGTAAACATCGAGAGCCATGCCTCCGATCCAGTCGGAGTGGCAGAGGTGGCTTCGCTCGTCATCGGGAAATTGGAGCCGTTGGGGTTTGCCTTCACGGAGGTGAAACAGCAGCCGATTCCCGATTCGCTGCGCTGGCTGGAGGAACTGATGTCCCCGGGTATCCCCTATAGCGGCCTGGGCTCCGCGTATTCGGGGTTTCGGGCCGGAGAAAAGCCCGGTCGCCTGCTACTTGTGGGAGATCTCGACACCGCCTTCCCACGCGGGAGTCTGGCCGGATTCGGTTTCCGGATCAAGGGAGGAAGAGCCTATGGGCCGGGAGTGGCAGATATGAAAGGAGGGCTGGTGGTGACGGTCGCCGCTCTGGAGGCGCTGCGTCACCTCAGCGTGGACCTCCCTGACATCGCCCTGGTGCTCTCCGGAGACGAACAGGCCGGCAGCCTTGGCTCCCGCCCGGTTATCGAGCAGGCGGGGAACGGGGCCGATTGGTGTTTCGGCATGGAATGTGCCCGCCGCGGTGGGAAGCTGATGGCCAGCCGCGGGCATATCGGCGTAGGGAAGATAGAGGTCACCGGGGAAGAATCCCACACCGGGTCTGCCCATGCGGAGGGGGTGAACGCTTTGGAGGCTCTTGCCTGGCTGGTCGTGGCTTTCAACGGTCTCACCAATGAAGCCCAGGGCACCTACATAACGGTGACTATGGCCCAGGCCGGACGGCGCCGCAGTGTCACTCCCGGTCAAGCCACCGCGATTGTGGACATCCGGACCAGGGGTGCCCAGTTCTGGGAGGCGGTCGTGGAGCGCATGACCGCCTTGGCTCGCTCGGTGGAAAACGACTCCGGCGCAAAGATCAAGCTTCTCACCCACAATCACCGGCCCGGTGTCCATTGGGATAAGGGCGCCTCCCATTTGCTCTCCATTGCCAAACGGGTGGGAGGACATCTCTCCATCGATATCGAAGCCTTCCGGTCGCCGGCCGCCGGAAGCGTGTCCTTTCGCAGCCCTACCACCGCCGTTTTGGATGGACTGGGACCGGTAGGGGGTGGCCTGATGACCCGCAACGAATACATCGAACTCGACAGCCTGGCGCCCCGGGCGGCTCTTGTGGCAGGTATGGTCGCCGAATTGCAACCTCGCTAACATTCCTGCAGGACACATTCTCCACCGTGGAGGCCGGGGATGGCCACCTATCAGATTCTTTATTGGGATGAAATCCCCGTTGGTGTGAAGGCAACCAGGGATGGTCGCCGGGGCCGGGTGAGGAAGCATCTGAGCAAACGTTTTCAGGTGGCGGTGGATTCGGTGGCCACCATGACCGGGCGCACCGACGAGGACTCATACATGGCCGGCTGGTCATGGGCAGATCCGGTTACCGAGCCTGGAAGACCGGACGAAGTGGCGGACCGGATTGTCGAGAGGCTCGAAGCCCAGTATCCCTCCACCCGTCTTTCGGAACTGCGTCGATCGCTCATCGCCGCCCACCAGGCAGGACAAAGCGGGACATGAATCCGCCCTCCTCCCAACAACTTTCACCTGGGGCCCATTCGAAGAACAAACAAGAACGGACAGTGATGGTGGCGTGCGCCGCCCTGGGCAAGGAACTGCGCGAGATCATCGACCGCTACGGATGGGATGTGGAACTGCGGGTTATTAACGCCCGACTCCACAATCGGCCCCAGTTGATCACGGGAGCGGTCGCCGAGAAGCTGGCCGAAACCCGAGAGGATTTCGACCGCCAAGTGGTGGTATATGGACATTGCGGGGCCCCGGATCTGGATCCCATGCTCAAGAAAGCCGGCGTGGCGCGGACCCTCGGACCTCATTGCTACGAGATGTTCGGCGGTGAAGAGTTCGTCAGGCTGATGGAGGAAGAACCCGGTACCTTTTTTCTAACCGATTTCCTGGTCAAGTCCTGGAAGAACCTGGTCATGGAGGGACTGAGGCTCGAACAGCACCCGGAATTAAAGGAGATGATGTTCGGAAACTACCGCCGAGTTATCTACCTGATCCAAGTCGAAGAGGCAGGAACAATGGCTAGGGCCCAAGAGATAGCAGATTGGCTGGACCTGCCTCTGGTGACCCGGGTGGTCGGCTACGGGCATCTGGAAAAACGACTGGCCGCAATCATGGAGAAAAAGGCTCAACCCGTCACCTCGGTGACCATCGGGATAGACGGGTACGACGCTTATCCCACCCTCTCCTGACCCGTATGCACCTCTGCCGACTCTCTTATCCCTTCCCTTGTTAGATTGGCCCAACCCGATTCACTCTGCGGTGGGCTACGGACCAGGTCCAGGAGCAGGGCGCCTCGCTCAAATTGGCCCCACCATGTGAAACTAAAGGACCCCATGTTAATAAAGAGCTTCCGACCGCGCATTGTTCCGCTGTTGGCGCTCGCCCTGATGGTGACGACTGTCGTAAGCGCACAGGAGCCTCCACCTCCAGTCGGCCAAGACAGCCCTGTGCCGACTGGTGCAGACGATCCCAGGGGTTCCGACCGATTCGAGGATGTGCCGGTCGGACACTGGGCTGACCAAGCGGTGGGGTGGGCAGTGGAAAACGGGGTCATGAACGGGACCGGGGAAGGGGTGTTCCATCTCGATGGTCTGGCCACCCGGGCGGAGATGGTGACATTCCTCAGCCGGATCAATACCCTTCTGGAAGGCCCCGCAAACCTGGGCGGCGTCCTCGGTTCGGACCGGTTCAAAGATGTACCTGCCTGGCACGAAGCCAACGCACACATCGGCTGGGCGGTAAACCACGGGGTGACTGTCGGGGTGACAGAAGGAGTTTTTGACCCGCTCGGGCTTATCACCCGTGCGCAAATGGTGACCTTCCTGCACCGCTTGAATCGCCTCGTGGGGGGTCCCATCACCGGTGAAGAGGTCCGAGGATCAGATCTTTTCAACGACGTACCCCGCGGTTTCTGGGCGGATGGGTCGGTGGGGTGGGCGCTGTTCTACAGCATCACTGCCGGAGTGGGTGATGACTTCTTTGACCCACATGGCGCCCTTACCCGCGCCCAGATAGCCACCTTCCTGCACCGCGCCTACAACCTGGTTATCGACCACTCCCAGCAGGTGGAACCGCCGCCTGGTTTCATCGCCATTGCCGCCGGGTGGAACTTTACGTGTGCATTGCAGAACGACAAGACGATCAACTGCTGGGGAAACAACGCTTCCGGACAGGCCACCCCACCGCTCGGGACTTACACCGCCATCGCCACCGGAACCAGCCACTCCTGCGCGTTAGGCGCTGACGGCAATGTCACCTGCTGGGGAGACAATAGCGACAGCCAATCCGACCCACCGGGAGGAGAGTTCACCGGCATCGCCGCCGGCACCGGCCACTCTTGCGCCATTGGCGCCGATGGAACCGTAACCTGCTGGGGCAGCAACTGGAGCGGCCAAGCCGAGGCGCCAGAAGGAGAGTTCATCTCCATTGCCGCCGGTTTCGCCCATTCGTGTGGCATTCGCCCCGACCAGACCGCGGTCTGCTGGGGATTTGACTCCGTAGGTCAGGCCACCCCGCCGCCGGGAACCTTCACAGCCATCAGCGCTGCGATTATTCACTCTTGTGGTCTACGCACGGATGGGACCATCACCTGCTGGGGCAACGCCAGCGGTCTGGCCGATCCACCCTCGGGAAGCTTCACAACCATCTCCGCCGGTATCGCTGATTACTCGTGCGCGATCCGCAGCCACCAGACCCCGGTGTGCTGGGGTGACGAGTTTGAAGAACTGCCCGACCGGGTGTCCGGACCCTTTACCTCCATCTCAGCCGGACTGGACCATGCATGTGGAGTGGGGGCGGACCAGACCGTCACCTGCTGGGGTTACAACCCGTCCACCCAAGCTGAGCCACCAACGGGACCCTTCTTCGCCATCAAGAATGGACCCGGACATTCGTGCGCCGTTCGGACGGATAACACCCTCGCCTGCTGGGGCTCCAACAAAAACGGCCAGGCCACACCACCGGAAGGCGCATTTACCACCACCATCAGTCTCGGCAATGATCACTCTTGCGGGATCCGCGCGGACCTCACGATCAGTTGCTGGGGAGACAACACGTCAGGCCAGACCGATGCGCCCACCGGCGAATACACAGCCGTTACCACCGGCGACGGGTACTCCTGCGGGCTGGCAGCGGACCGGACCATCACTTGCTGGGGCAATAGGGACTACGCCCAGACCCTTTACCCATCAGGGGAGTTCACCTCCCTCACCAGCGCCGCCCGTCATTCCTGCGCCATCCGAACCGACAACACCGTCGCTTGCTGGGGTTACAACACCTCCGGGCAAGTTATACCACCGGAGGGCCGGTTCACAGCCGTAGCCGCCAGTGACAACGTCTCCTGCGGACTCCGCACCAATCTGACCCTCGCCTGCTGGGGGAACGACAGCCACGGACAAGCCACCCCACCCACGGGCAGGTTCAAGTCTTTGACCGCGGTGACCGACCATTCGTGTGCAGTGAGAACCGATAACACCCTCGCCTGCTGGGGGAACGATACCCACAGACAAGCCACCCCCCCACCTGGAACCTTCACCATCGACATCGCGATCGGCGACCAACACTCCTGTGGCATACTCACCGATGGTGTCGTCGCCTGCTGGGGCGACGACACTTACGGGCAAGCCACCCCTCCGTCTGGAACCTTCACAGCCATCGGCGCCACCGGAAATCTTTCCTGCGGAGTCCGCAGCGACGAAACGGTCACCTGCTGGGGTCTCCCGTCGGTAATTCCACTACCCGCCGCCGTACATTACGAGGAACCTTCCCCGGTAAGCCAGGAAGAACCGCCATCGGCATTCATCGCGGTCGCAACGGGCGCCGATCATTCGTGTGGCATCCGCATCGATCAAACCGTCGCCTGCTGGGGCGACAACAGTTACGGGCAAGCCACACCACCGCCAGGGACTTTTACAGCTATCACTGCCAAGTCTGCCAATTCCTGTGCGATTCGCACCGATCAAACCGTCGCCTGTTGGGGAGCGAGCCTCGGCCCACCGGAAGGTCAGTTCACGTCCATCAGCACCGGGGGTGGAGGCCACACTTGTGGAATACGACCTGACGGAAGCATTGCCTGCTGGGGACTCAGCACCCAGAATCAGGGGGACCCGCCGGAAGGTCGGTTCACCACCGTTGGAGCCGGAATAGACCACTCATGCGCCATAAGGGACGACCGAACTGTCACCTGCTGGGGAGACAACAGCCAGGGTCAGGCAGATCTTGTCGAAGGTGAATACACCGCCATCACGGTGGGCGCCAACCACTCATGCGCCCTGGGCATTGACCGGACCATCCACTGCTGGGGCGCCACCGATCATGGTCAAGCCACACCACCGCCAGGGACTTTCACCTCTATCGCATCCGGTTCTCTGCATTCCTGTGCCATTCGGACCGACCAAACCGTGGCTTGCTGGGGCCGCAATACAGTCGGTCAGGCGAATCCGCCCGGAGGGGAGTTCATCGCCGTCGCACCCGGTTTCGACCACACCTGTGGAATTGGGGCCGATCAGACCATCACTTGCTGGGGAATCAATGCGGCCAGCCAGGCCGAAGTACCGCCAGGACCCTTCACCTCCCTCACCAGCGGTAGCGGGTATTCCTGCGGACTGGGCACCGACGGCTCTGTCTCGTGTTGGGGAGACAACGAATACGGTCAGGCAAGTCCTCCGCAGATGAGGTTTACCTACCTTGACAGCGGCTGGCTGCATTCGTGTGCTATCGGCACCGACCAGTCCATCTTCTGCTGGGGGATCAATCTCACCGGCCAGACTCAGGCGCCTGAAGGTGATTACACCACGGTGGCGGCTGGCACCGACCACTCCTGTGCAATCGGAACCGACAATGCAGTCACCTGCTGGGGCAACAACGAACACGGCCAAACCGACCCTCCGGTAGAAGAGTTCAACACCATCGCCGCCGGAAACGGCTTCTCCTGTGGAATCCGCACCGATAGCACCATAACCTGCTGGGGCGACAGTCGGGGAGATAAGACCAACCCGCCGGAGGGAGTATTCGACGCCCTGGCTGCCGGTTCTTCACATTCATGTGCATTGGGTACCGATAACGCAATCACCTGCTGGGGCTACAACGAACACGGCCAGACCGATGCCCCGGAGGGATCATTCACCCATATCTCAGTCAACGAACACTTCTCGTGCGGGATTCACACCGATGACACCATCGTCTGCTGGGGTAGGGCAGAAGACAGTGCGGTTGACGCACTCGGTGACCAGTTCCTCTCCATAACGGTCGGCGTCGGCTACTCGTGTGGAATCGACCCGGACGGCACCATCTCCTGCTGGGGGCGCTTGCCACAGGCACCTTTACCTCCCGGTGTGCAGTACATCCCGTAAACGAGGCGGTATCCAAAGCCACCGCCTCCAAAGACAGTGAGTCAGGTTACTTCTTAGAGGATTCGTAGTAGGGGTCGGCGCCAGAAGCGTGGTCGGTTACATCCACTATCTCGGTGATTTCAGGAAGGGATTCCCTGAGAATGCGTTCTATGCCCTGGCTAAGAGTGACCTGAGCCATCCCGCATCCTTGGCATCCACCCGACAAACGCAAAAAAGCCACCGTGCCGTCGAGCGACACCAATTCCGCCATCCCGCCGTGCATGGCGATGGCCGGGTTGACGTTCTCAGTGAGGACCACGGAGATCTTCTCCGCCAAGGGTCCGGACAGATCTCCCCTCGGTTTGGCGCCGGCCATGGTGGGGCTCTGTGGAAGATTGGGGTTGTTCATCGCCAATCCCTCGGCGGTCAACTCCAAGGACGCACCCGACAGTTTTTCCACATCATGGTGAGGAATCAATATGGCCAGACTCCCGTAGTCCTCTCGGATCTGATGGTCGGTCTGATCCTCAACCGGCACAAAGCTCAACTCATACTGGAACTGCGCCCCCCGAATGCCACTCACCTCGATCGACAGTCCATATTCCTGATCGCCCGGCTCCTGGTCGCGCAGCGAGACGATCATATCCACTGCGTCCGGGGCAACGGTGAGAACTTTTCGCGACATGTGGCTAATGGTACCCCCCTTTTCGCCCAACATCCGTCCATATGGCCCTTGGGTCGTCTACATTGGGACTCTCAATGGCTCACGTTTTGCTCATCATCCCCACCCAAACCTATCGGGCCTCCGATTTCCTTTCGGCGGCGGCTGAATTGGAAGTCGAACTTACAGTGGCCTCGGAGGAAGATCTGCCCTTGATAGCCCCCGACCGACGGGTGTGGATCGACTGCTCCCGCCCGGAGTGGTCCGCGCAGATCCTTGCCGACCATGCGGCCCATCTCCCCGTGGATGCCATAGTCCCCCTCGACGATCAAGGCGTGGTGGTAGCCGCCCGCGCCGCCGAGTTGATAGGACTCCCCCACAATCCCCCTCCGAGCGCCGCGGCGACTCGCAACAAAGCCATGATGCGTCGACGGCTATCTCAGGATGAAGTCTCCCAGCCCCGATTTGCGGTCATCGAGCATGGAGCCTCTCCCGCTGGGGTGGCCTCTGGATTGGGCTACCCGGTGGTCTTCAAGCCCGTATCCCGGTCGGGCGGACAGGGGGTAATCCGCGTCAACCGTGCGTCCGACGCCGAAGACGCAGCACTACGTATTCGAAGGATCCTGGCGAAGGCGGGAGAAAACCCCAACCAACCCATCTTGGCCGAGAAATTTGTCCCCGGAGGGGAGGTGGCGGTGGAGGGGCTGCTTATTGGAGGCCGCCTCACCATTCTCGCCGTGTTCGACAAACCCTCGGCGCCTCAAGGACCCTATTTCGAGGAGACGGTGTTGATTGCCCCCTCCCGCCTTCCGCCTGCGGTCTTGGCTGAAGTGGATCATCTCACCCGGCGGGCGGTGTCCTCGTTGGGCCTTAAGGAAGGACCCATCCACGCCGAACTGCGGATCGGACCCGACCGGGTGCACGTCTTGGAGGTGGCAGCCCGTTCCATTGGAGGTCTTTGCGCCCGATCTCTCCGCTTCGGGCTGATGGGCGACTCCTGGGAGTCATTGATACTCCGCCAAGCACTTGGAATGACGATACCCTCCACCACCCGCCAGCCCGCCGCTACGGGAGTGATGATGCTCCCCATTCCCAGGTCGGGGAGGCTGGTAGGGGTGGAAGGCTCAGATCAGGCGCGGGCAACCCCCGGGATTGTGGACCTACAGATCACTGTTCCCCTGGGAGGAAAGGTGGAAGCCCTTCCCGAAGGAGACCGATACCTGGGGTTTTTGTTCGCCGCCGCCCCCCGGCCCTCCGAGGTGGAGTCAGCCCTGCAACAAGCCTTTCATCGGTTGCGAATCGTTATTGAATAGAGCAGGCGATTAGCCTCGTCCGGCTACCTCGGCGGCCGCGGCCAGGAACCGGTCGTTTTCTTCGGGCGTGCCCACCGAAACCCTGGCCCATTCTCCCGGAAAGGTGCGAAGGATCACGCCATGGGACAAGAACTGCGCCGCATTCTCTTCGGCGCCCAATCCGATCGTGAAATATATGAAGTTGGTTTGACTGGGTACATAACTGATACCCAGATCAGCCAAACTCCGCTCAATCCGGTCCCGTTCCCGGGCGTTTTCGGTAACCCGCACCGCAATCTGATCCTGATGGCGCAGCGCCTCCACCGCTCCTACCTGACCCACCGAGGTGACTGTGAAAGGTGATTGTACCCTGCTCAATTGTTGGAGGGTCTCGGGCTGGCCAACCGCATAGCCGACCCGGAGCGCCGCCATTCCATAGATCTTGGAGAAAGTCCGGAGCGTGATCACATTAGGACGCTCCAGGGCCTCCGCAGCAGTGCCCCGGTAGTCGGGGGCGGTTACATACTCGTAATACGCCTCATCCAATACCACCAACACCCGGTTGGGAATCTCCTCAATCAGCCGGGAGACCTCGTCGGCAGCCAGATATGAGCCCGAGGGGTTGTTGGGATTGCACAGGTATGCCAAAACGGTGTTTGGGCCGATTGCCGCCAGGATACGATCGGAGTCCAAACCGTGTTGGGCGGTGAGTGGAACCGTGACCGGGGTCATCATTGCATACCGGGCGCACAACGGGTACATGGCGAAAGATGGCCAGGGAAACACCACCTCCCGTCCCGGGCCTCCCACTGCCAAGGCGGTTAGACGAATTAATTCGCTCGATCCGGCCCCGCACCAAAGGTTGTCAAAACCCACTCCAAGGCTGCGCGCGAGAGCGGTCCGAAGATCGTAGGCGTGGTTGTCGGGGTATCGATTGATCCCCGACACCGCCTGCGCCATCACCTCCGATACCTCGTCCATCGGCTGGTAGGGGTTTTCGTTGGAGGCCACCTTCACCAAAGAGTCCGGTTCGAACCCCAGTTCCCGCGCCACTTCCTCGATAGGCCGTCCGGGTTTGTAGACGGCTATCTCGCCCAAATCTGAACGAAGGAACTCCATACCTAGTTGTCGCGGTTATCTCCAAACGACCTGGCACGGCGCCGTTGACCGCCGCCGCCACCGCCACCGCCACCGGTGCGAGGCGGACCGGAACCGCGTCCGCCTTGGCGTCTGCCTCCCGGACGGCTTCCCCCCTGGTCGCCGCCGCGGCCGTCACCGTCACGGCGAGGACCGCCGCCACGTGAATCACTATCACGGCGAGGACCGCCACGTCCACCACCATCACGGCGAGGACCGCCACGTCCACCACCATCACGGCGAGGACCGCCACGTCCACCACCATCACGGCGAGGACCGCCACGTCCACCACCATCACGGCGAGGACCGCGGTCGCCCATTTCGGGTCGCGGGCTTTCCTGACCGGGAGGAGGACCCTCCAGCCGTTCGGCCAAGATCAGGCTGACCTTGCCCCGATCCGTGCCTTCCACCACCACTTTCACCATCTGACCCTGGGAGAGGTAGTCCTCGACCCGGTTGACCCGGCGATCAGGGTCGATCTTGGAAATGTGGAGTAGGCCGTCGCGTCCGGGCAGGATGTTGATAAAGGCGCCGAAGGTGGTGATGTTGACCACCTCCCCTTCGTACTCTTTGCCCTCTACGGGTGTAGGTGGAAAGGCGATCATTCTGATCCTCTCTTTGGCTGCTTCGAGAGCGGCGCTGTCGGCCGAAGCCACCCGCACGATTCCCTTGCCTTCGGTCTCTTCGATCTCGATAGAGACACCGGTTTCCTCTTCAAGTTCCCGGACCATCTTGCCCTTGGGGCCGATCACTTCGCCGATCTTGTCCTTGGGTATTTCGATGGCCTCGATGCGCGGTGTCCATTCCTTGAGTTCGGAGCGCGGCTCGGAGATCACCTTGTTCATCTCCTCCAGAATGAACAAGCGAGCATCCCGGGCCTGAGAGAGCGCTTGGCTCAACACCTCGGTGGGCAGCCCGGCGATCTTGGTGTCTAACTGGAGGGCAGTAATCATTTCCGCAGTTCCAGCCACTTTGAAGTCCATGTCGCCCATGAAGTCCTCGTCGCCAAGGATGTCGGTGAGAGTCACGTACTGTCCGTCCTGATGGATCAGCCCCATGGCGATACCCGCTACCGGGGCGATGATGGGTACGCCGGCATCCATCAGGGACAGGCTTGAGGAGCACACCGAAGCCATGGAAGAGGATCCGTTAGAGGAAAGAACCTCGGAGACCAACCGCAGCGCGTAGGGGAAATCCTCGGGACCGGGAACCACGGGCAGAAGCGCCTTTTCCGCCAAAGCGCCGTGTCCGATCTCCCTGCGCTTGGGACCGCGCATGAACCCGGCCTCACCGGTGGAGAACGGTGGGAAGTTGTAGTGGTGCATAAACCGCTTGCCTTCCTCAATGCCCAGATCGTCGAGCATCTGCTCCATTCTCAACATGCCCAAAGTGGCGATGTTCAACACCTGCGTTTCGCCTCTTTGGAAAAGACCCGATCCGTGAGTCCGTTCCACCGTCCCCACTTCGATGGTGAGAGGACGGATGTCGGATGGTGAGCGTCCGTCCAGACGCACGCTCTCGCTGGCCACCCGCTGGCGCATGGCGGACTTGAGGGCCTGCTTGAAGGCCTTCTTCGCTTCCGCAGTGAGATCGGGATTGTCGCCGGTTACCGCGGTCACGGTTTCTTCCCGCAACTTCCTCTCGGCAGCAGCGCGCTCCCGCCGATCAGCCATTCTGATAAGTTCCTGCAAGCCCGCTCCGGCGGATTGTTCCACCTTCTCCATAACCTCGGGCGAGTAGTCGGTGACCACCGGCCAGTCCCCGGCGGGGATGCTGACCAGTTCGGCCAACTTCAACTGCAAATCAATGCTCTCGGCGATGATGGCCTTAGCTTGCGCCAGTCCCTCCATTACCGCTGCTTCATCGCTAGGTGCGTCACCGTCGGCCACCAACCGAACACCACCAGGTGAGGCGCCAGCCTCGACCATTATTACATCGATCTCACCGGTCTCATTACGCCGACCGGCCACCGTAATTTCAAACACGCCCTCGGTGATTTCCTGGTGAGTCGGGAAAGGAACCCATTCGCCCTTGACAAGGGCCAGACGGGCGGCGCCGATTGGACCTCGGAAGGGAATCGGGCTCACCGATAGAGCTGCGGAGGCGCCGATCAGCGCCAAGACGTCAAAAGGGTTCTCTCCATCGATGGAAAGAGGCATGGCCACAACCTGGGTTTCACACCGGAAGCCTTTGACGAAGGACGGGCGGAGCGCCCGGTCGATCAAACGGCAACCCAGAGTGGCCCCCTCGCTGGGCCTGCCCTCTCGCCGGAAAAAGGAGCCGGGGATCCGGCCGGCCGCATACATGCGTTCTTCCAAATCGACGGTGAGCGGAAAGAAATCTATTCCCTCCCTTACATCCTGATTGGCGGTGGCTGTCACCAGTAATTCCACCCCTCCTAAGCGGAGCACTACTGCTCCATGGGCCGAAACGGCCAGTTTGCCGGTGCTGAGGGTGATTTGCTTTCCACCCACCATCCCGGTCACGATTTGTTCAGACAAGATTGCTCCTCAATGCGTCTAATGGTTTCCCGTGCGTAACGGTGTACGCAGGGCGTTTATCTACGAAGTCCTAGGGAAGCGATAAGCCGGCGATACCGGTCAACGTCCTGGCTGCTTAGGTACTTGAGCAGACGACGACGTTTTCCGACCATCTTCAACAAGCCATAACGACTGTGGTTGTCGTGTTTGTGAATCTTCAGATGCTCGGTCAGATGTTTGATCCGCTCGGTTAATACGGCCACTTGCACCTCCGGTGAACCGGTGTCGGTGTCGTGCGCGCCGTGATCAGATACCAATTCAGATGTAGTCCTCAAGGATTCCCCTTCGTAAGAAATACAGGGGCCAGGCACCACTTAGTACCGGCCCGATTACCTCGCGAAACATTGTAACAGTGGACCGGCGACAATCCTATTCCAACCCGTGCGGCGACGCCTCCAGCCGCCTGCGCACCTCCGTGATATCGAGATCCACCTGCGCCATCAGTTCACTTACCGAAGAGTACGAATGCTCGGGTCGGATCCGGTCGCCGACGAAACGCAGTTTCATCTGCATCCCGTAGAGATCGCGGGAGAAATCGAGCAGATGGGCCTCGGTGATAAGCTTGCCCTCTCCAAAAGTTGGACGAACCCCGATGTTGAGGGCCGCCGGGTGCACTTCTCCGTCGATCGCGGCCCAAGCGGCATAAATTCCGTTGACCGGTACAGACATGCGAACGGGGATGTCGAGATTGGCGGTGGGGATGCCCAACTTCCTGCCTCGCCGGTCACCTTCAATCACCTCTCCTCGCAACTCAAACGGCCGGCCGAGCAACCCGGCCGCCTCGGCGGTGCGCCCCTCGGCCACGCATCGACGGATCCGGGAGGAGGTGATCGGAAAATGGTTGGAATCGGGGGAGGCCCCTTTCCTCAACAGCCCCACTACTCCCACCGAGAATCCGTGTTCCGATCCGGCCCCGTGCAGGGTCTGGGGCGATCCGTTCCTGCCCTTTCCGAACTGGAAATTCTCTCCTACCAACACCAGCTTGGCCCGCAGTCCTTTTAAAAGCACTTCGGTTATGAAGTCGTTGGCCTCCATCTCCCGAATGTCGCAAAACGGCATCACCCCCACCACTTCGATCCCCATCTCCTTCAGAATCTCGAGACGGTGGGTGATCGAGGTGAGCATTTTGGGTGCCTTTCGGGGCGCCATGACCTCCAAGGGGTGCGGATCGAAGGTGGCCACCGCCGGGGTGAGTCCTAGGGTGTCGGCTTCCCGCACCAGCTTGGAGAGCAGACTCTGGTGCCCACGATGGACACCGTCGAATACCCCGATTGAAACAGCCAGACCCTTCAATGAGGATGGCAGGCGCCATCGGAGGGGCGGACCATCCAAAACGATCAACTGTATCTCCCGGTGGTTCCGGCCATCTGCCTTAGGTTACGGGGATCGCAACACCGCCTATTCAACGTTGTTGGGGCACATCGCCTTACAGATATCATGAGCGCCATGGGTGAGCGGATCAAGATCGTAGGAATGTCGGGAAGTCTTCGCCGAGGTTCATACAACAGCGCTTTGCTGCGGTTGGCCTGGAAAGTGATTCCCGAGGGCGCCGAACTGCAGTTGGTGCGCTTAGACGATCTTCCCTTCTACAACGGTGACGTGGAAGACGCGGGGATGCCGACTTCGGTTGCCGAATTCCGGGCCAAACTGCGCGCGGCCGATGCGATGCTGATTTCGACCCCTGAGTACAACTCCTCGGTGCCGGCGGTGCTGAAGAACGCCATCGACTGGGCATCGCGGGGTCCAGATTCGCCCCTTGGGGGCATGACTGCCGCCCTGATGGGTGGCGGCGGAGGGTTTGGCAGCCATCGGGCCCAGTCTCACGTGCGGGATGTGCTGCGCAACACCGGGGTGTTCGAACTGCCGGCGCCCCCGGTGAAAGTGCGACAAATCTGGAACAAGTTCGATGACAACCTGCAGCTATTGGACCCTCGGGTTCTCGAGCAGGTGGAAAGGTTGCTCCAGGCGCTGGTGTCTTGGACCTTGGCCATGCAGCATCATCAGCGCTGAATAGGGCCACCAAAGAGACCTATTGGTAGCTGACAAAAAAAGGCACTGGCGTCAGATCGAGGACTTGTTGGGGGGTGGCGAGCGGAAAGTCCTCATCGAAGAAGTTCTTCCATCCCCAAAACCACCCTCGATCCTCGGTACCCGCCACCAATGCTTCCCAGGTGTTGTATTTGGATCCCAGAGAACCCTGACCATCCATGTGGATGACCACTGCCAACTCGGGAGGAGTGGTTAAAAGCTCTCGGTTGGGAAACATGGAGAACCTGAACTGGTGAACCATCAGCAGTTTCTGAGGCAGCCTCTCTTCTCTGACCAGCGCTGCCAGCCACTCAATAACGGCGTTGACCTCCAGGGCGTCCACCGACCCTATCTGCACCAGATGCACCTCGTTGGCTTCCAGCCTCCACTCCGGATCGAGGGCCAGTCCCACATGGGGAAGTTTGAGAAGTTCCTCGTACTGCTTGGCCTGGGTCAAGAAATCGGTTCGGCCCGGCTGCAAGTCCAATACCACATAGACGCCGTTTTCCCCAGCGAAATCCACCCAGGGCATCAAAGTCTCGATGGAGAATTCTCCTGAGTAGTTACCGTCCTCTCCAGCGGCACCGGTGGCCAAGGTAGCGATTATCTCAAAAGTCGGGATGGTCATTGTCCCATCGGCCGTGTACTCCCCGAGGTAGGGCTGCAGACGTTCCAGGGTCTCTTGCGGCCCTTGTTCGCCCAAAACTCCCAGACGACTGGTGGAGGTAGCGCCGTAGAAAGCCACCAGTCGTCGATCGGGAAACATGGTTCTGCCTCCACCGGGCAATTCCGGACCGGAAACCGTGGACTCCAGCAGCCACCGCCCCGAGTCCGATACCGGTCCCGCCACCCAGATCTCCGCCACGTCCGCCGCCTGCGCTTCAAGGACTTTGCCCACCTCGATCCATCCGCCCTGCTGGTCCGGATTCCAGTAGATGGCGGCTTCCCCCAGCGTAAAGGCGGCTGCAGCCACGGCCAATCCGGCTGCCGGTCGGTTGGGGTCGACCACCCACAAGCGGGGGGAACGCAACGGCCGGTCAGCACTACCCATGACCATCTCCTCGGAAGGCTCTAGCAGAGGCCAGGTAAAGGGAGCGAGAACCATTTTCAACCCTCCCGCGATCATCACCAGCGAGTGGAGGGAACGGTGGCCGAGCGTAGGGAAATATCCGAGTTCCACCGTGGGATCATGCAGCTGTATCCACTCGGTCAGATCCTCGGGTCGGGAAGGCATTCGTATGATCTGCGCACCCGGCGGGACCAAAGAGGCAGGCATTCCTTCCATGAGCCACACCCTTCTCGGCGCCAGCCGCTCCAGTTCTTCGGCCAACGTCTCCTCCGAAGACGCGCCGCGAAGATAATAGAGCATGGGAGAGGTATGAAGGACGGCCAACTGGGCGGCGATGGTTGCAGAATATAAGTCAGTGGGGTGAGTGACTATCACGTCGTTGGCGCAGGTGTAGAGATTACGTGAAATGGCTATGGCAAGGGCAGCCGAATGCTCGCCAGTCAGCTGCACGATCCTGGGCGAGGCCGACCCCTCTGTTTCGGTGGAGGGAGGGTTGACATCGCACACCCTGGGCGGATGGGTGGTGATGGTGTCAGGCGAGGAAATAGCCGTGGTTGTAGTTGGAGTGGTTGTGGTTGCGGCGGCGGTGGTTGTGGTGGCGCCGGATGGGGTAGGGGTGAATGTGGGCGGTGACTCAGCAGGGAATTCAGGTGATTGACCGCCGGAGGAAGGGTCTGGGGTAGAATCAAGAGTTCCGTTAGTTTCGACGAACGAGTCTTCTGGTGGATCTCCACCATCATTGGTCAATGCGAACCACAGGAACCCGATGATCAGAATCGCAATCACAGCCACGACTCGCCTTGTCCAGCGGTTCCCCGAATGTGTATCTCTATGCATAAACAGGTTCTGCGCCGCCATCCGGAGGATCAAGGGGTGTCAGCGTGGGGAATATCGGTTGAGGAACCTCCGTACCGCGAAGGCTAGATTGATAAAGAACGGAATGGCGGTAACCCGCCCATGCCCGAACCGACTGGTGGGGACACGCGAAGACCCCAGTTTGGGCGAATTCTCGATCAGGTTGTCCGTGCCCAGGGTGGGAACACTCTGCCCGGATACTTGAAGGCCCCCGCCGGAGGTGGTGCTCCACGGGGGCCTTCAAGGCCTGATATTTTCAGAGTGTCCTGCCCTCTGGCTTTATCAAAACGACCAAGAATCTTCAGCCGTCGGGCTATCCACTATGTAACACCAAAGTTTAACGAACCGGGCGGCTTGACCGATGTAACCTCCCAACCGCCCACCGCCAAAGGCCCTCACGTTCCGTTTTCGTACCATAAGTAGTACTAGCGATTTCCAATTAGGCTCTGACCTAGCATAATTATGCCTTATTCAGGTGCCCGGGGTGGGATTTGAACCCACACGTCACGAAGGACACTGGATTTTAAGTCCAGCGCGTCTGCCGATTCCGCCACCCGGGCCTGATACCTTGAAGATTGTAAGACCGATTGGGCCGATTATCCTGAACCCAGGACATCTAAACACGGAAGGACGGATAGACCAGATGAACGATAGGACTACGCGCGTTCGGGGGGGGACCATCCAAACTCCCACCGGGGGTTTGAAGAGCGATCTGCTGATCTCAGGAGAAAAGGTCACGGCCCTGCTGGATCCGTCCAGCCCCATCTCCGCCGATCAGGAGATTGACGCTCAAGGTCGTTGGGTTCTCCCCGGTCTTATCGATCTACATGCCCACACCCGTTCACCCGGATACGAGCAGAAAGAGGACTTCTTGACCGCCTCCCGGGCTGCCGCCGCCGGGGGGTACACCACCTTTGTGGATATGCCCAATGTGGAACCCCCCACCGTGACCGTCGAACAATTCGAAGAAAAGAAGGCGATCGCCGACCAGTTGTGCATAATCGACTGGGGCCATTTCGTGGGTCCCACCCAACTGGATGAAATCCCCAAGCTGGCCAAGGCGGGAGCGACAGGTTACAAATTTTTCCAGGTAACGGGCGGATACCCCCACGATCCCCGGCTCGCCATCGCCGACCCCGCCCGGCTGCTGGACACCTTCAACGCCATTGCGGAGACCGGCCTCCCTTGCGTAGTGCACCCCTTCGCCCAGACCCTTTTCGAAAGTCTCTACCACCAGGAAGTCGCCAAAGGGCGACCCGGAGACATTTTCACCTTCAGCGATGTCTACACCCGCGACATCGTGTGGCGACTGGCCGTAGCCATCCTCTTGGAGGTACAAAGAGAGACCGGCATGCGCATGCAGGTGGTCCACACTCATGCCCCCGGGAGCCTTAGGCTGCTGGCCCAGGCCAAGGCGGACGGGCTGCCAGTAACGGTGGCGTCGGATCCCAAGTACTTCCACCTACGGGACGAGGACATCCGCAGCCAGGGTGCCCGGGCCATCCCGGGCGGAGCGGTCACCTCCAATCCCGACCGGATGGCCGCCATCTGGGAGGGCCTCGACAGCGGCTTGATAGACATCATCGACTCCGACCACGCTCCTCACCTTCTGGAAGAGTTGACGCTAATGGAAGAAAGCCCGCTGATCGGGCCGTTCGGGGCGCCTCACTACGAGCACCTGCTCTCTCTGTTGCTTACCGACGTCCACAACGGAAACCTCCAGCTGGGACGGTTGGTGCATACTCTGACCGAAGCGCCCGCCAGGGTGCTGGGACTCTATCCGGAGAAAGGCGCTCTCCTGCCGGGATCGTCCGCCGACCTGGTGATCGTCGATCCCAATCAGGTTTTCGTGCCCCAAGACGGAGAAATGGAATGCAAGAGCAACTGGACTCCCTATCACGGCTGGAATCTGATGGGAAAGCCGGTGCTCACCATGCTGCGGGGAAAAGTCATCTTCAAAGATGGGAAGATCACAGCAGAACCCGGTTTTGGGCGCTACATAGCTGGCGTGCCCCAGGAGCCCGACCCGGACATGGCCAGCGCCAAGAACGCCGGCCTCTACCTGCGTCCCCGCTCCTGACCGCAGGCTCCGGCCTGCCGTCGATACCGAAGACCGCGTACAGAGAGGACCGCTGATGAAGTTCGGTGTGCTCGTCCCCCATTTCGGACAATGGGCGTCCCGCGAGACCCTGGTCAACAACGCCCCAATCATCGAGGAAATGGGTTTCGACTCTTTGTGGGTGCGAGACCACCTGGTGTGGGAGCCTCACGGAATGGAAGGAAACGACCGCACCTTCCTGGAGCCGCTTCTGACCCTGGCCGCCCTTTCCTCGGTCACCACCCGGATGATGTTGGGTACCGCAGTGTTGATCCCCCTGCGCTGGCCTTTGAAACTCGCCCAGAACCTGGCCACTCTCAGCTACCTCTCAGAGGGTCGGGTGATGATTGGCATGGGCTTGGGAAGCAACGAGGCGGAATTTGCGGCAGCGGGACTCGACAAAGACCGCCGCATCCCCATCCTCCAAGACACCGTGGCAATCTGTCACCGTGTGTGGACAGAGGACAACGTGTCGTTTCAGGGGGAAGTCTTCGAGGTGGAGAATTTCACGTTGAGACCCAAACCGGCCGCTCCCATTCCTTTTCTTTATGGGGGAAGCACCAGGGCAGCGGCGCGGCGAGCGGTGACCCTGATGGACGGGTGGATACCGGGCCGGATTCCCATCGACACCCTCAAGGATCGACTCATCTATCTGAACCGACTGTCCCAAGAACACGGAAAGAACATCCTCCTAGGCACCATTCCACTGGTTATAGCCGACCCGGATCGCCAACGGGCCCGTGACTCCATCGACGTCAACGCCCTGGGAGTCAGTTCGGCCGGGGCCCGACATTGGGTGACTCCCGCTTCGGGAGGATTCAACACCGTTGACGATCTGGAGGGCCTGTTGGTGGTGGGAAATCGCTCCGACTGTTTGCGATCCATAGAGACCTTCGCCAATCTGGGTCTGGAACTGGTGATCCTCGATGTGCGGCTGCGCTTCGGCCAATACATGCAACAACTGGAATGGCTAGCCGATTGGCTGCTGCCCGAGTTCGGCGACTAAAAGCCCCCAAAGTTCAAATCTGTTCCGACAACAACGAAGATACCCTGCCTGCCAGAAGTCGCCGCGTCGCCACCTGTCCCGGAGTGCCGGGATCCCTATTGATCGCCCACTATTGGAATTGGCGCTGGCCGGACCGACTGATGCAATGGTGACAGGTGACAAAGACTTACTTGTCCTGGCCTCTGCTCTTTTCATTCCGATCCTTGCTCCCAAGACGCTGGCAGATCGGTCGGCTATCCAATCCAACGACTGAAGGACCACTCATCAAACATCTGGCCCCACTAAAGGAATGCGATTATCCCGTCCAGCAGATCGGATTCGGAGATCAGTATCTCGGTGCAGGCCAGGCGGCGCAAGGCCTCGTGAGCTATCACCGCCCCAGCCAGGATCATCGGCGCTCGGGCTGGCTCCAAGGAAGGTAAGGCAACTGTCTCGGCGACGGTCAACCGAGCCAAATCCGACAACAGTATGGCCAACTGGGCCGATGTCATAGTGCAGTGGTGCACTCGATGGCGGTCGTAGGTCTGCAGGCGTAGTCCAATCGCCGCCAAGCTTGTCCAAGTACCGGCCACGCCCACCACCTTGGAGCGAAGAGGAAGGCTAACTTCCGCCATCATCTTCGCGGCCTGGTCAAAGGCCCGTCTTATCTGCATGGGCGAGGGCGGACGGTCGGGCAACACCGTCTCGGTCATGCGTACTGTACCAATATCGAGACTCACCCCTTCGGTCACCCCTTGGCGATTGCGCCAGACGAACTCGGTGGAGCCACCGCCGATATCCACCACCATGCAGTTCTCTGTAGCAGATAATTCCGAAACAGCTCCGGTAAAGGACAGGCGGGCTTCCTCCTCCCCGGAAATGTTCTCCGGCCTGACCCCCAGAGCTTTCTCCGCTCTATCCAGGAACGCAACCCGGTTCGCGGCGTCCCGCACCGCCGAAGTAGCTACCGCTCGCCGGGCTTTCACCTCCCGGTCAGACATCAATTTCCCATACTGCTCCAGCGCCGCCAGGGTGCGAGCCATCGACTCTTCGGTAAGAAGACCCCGCTCGCCGAGGCCCCTTCCCAACCCGGTGACGGTCTGCCAACGTCCCACCTCCCCCTCCCCGGAAACCATCAACAGGCGCGTCGAGTTGGTCCCGATGTCCACTGCCCCTTTGATCAAGGCTCTCTCCAATCCGGGTTGGGCACCGGCCCATCGGGGAGGATCAATACACAAGGTTCGACGCAATCCAACGGTTGGACCTGCGGCGCCGCCCACTCCCCCACTGGATTGTCATTTCCGGCCCGATGGTCGGCGAAATGGGCATGGAGGCACTTAACGCCCCGGTGGGAACCTGCCACCCCGCCCGAAGGCCGGTATCGAGCGGTGGCGGGAAGGTCAGAGTCCCGCTGATCCGCGTAACGCAGATGGGCGGTCTTCAGGCGGGCGGAGAAGGCCGCGTCCCACTCCGCCCGGGCGTCCATCTTCTTCACCCCTCCTTCCGCCTCGATTCGAGAGATTCTTTTCACCGCCAAGGGACAGGACAACCAGTAGCGGGTGGGGAATGGAGTGCCATCATCCAGAATCGGTGGGGTCTGCACCACCACCGGCAAACCCAAATGGCAAACTGATATCACTCTAGAGTCGGATCGGGGAGGCCGACCGATCTGCAAGGCAACCACTTGGCGGATATTCTGGCGTTTCAGATCGGAGCCCATCAGGATTCAGAGGCCAGATCACTCCCGGTGATGTAGCTCCACCATCTCGCATACCAAGCATCCTCCTCGACAGTCTCGATAACCACCATCTCCTCCTCGGAGGTCCCCGGGGACGAGGCACGAGGAGCAACGACCACAAAAGCCGTTTCCCCCTCCCGCACATATCCCAGTCTTTCCCGGGCCAGCCTCTCGATCTCGATGGGAGTATTCAGAGCATCCAGTCGCTCTCGCAGGTCTGTGTTTTGAGCCACAAGGACATCCAGCTCGGCGGTGTAATCGGATATCTCGGTTCGCTGCTCCTCCAGCCGATCCAAAACCGGCACGGCATAGACTGTGGCGCCAGCCGCCAGGATCGCCACTCCCGCCACCCATAGCAATCGCCCTCTCCACAACCTGGGCCGCGTGGGGGGCGATTCGCCTTCACTCATCGACTTACTTGGCTTGGAGGACACCGTTTCTCCGCTCAACGCCCCAGAGCCTCCCATCCCCCAAACCGCGCTCCCCTGCCCAATTCCTCCTCGATGCGCAGCAACTCGTTGTACTTGACGGTTCGCTCCGAACGGGCCGGCGCCCCGGTCTTGATCTGACCCGCGCCTGTCCCCACCGCCAGATGGGCAATGAAGGCATCCTCAGTTTCACCGGAACGATGACTGACCACCCTGGTATATCCGGAGCGAACCGCTCTATCCATGGTGCTCAGAGTCTCCGACAGCGTACCAATCTGGTTCACCTTGATCAGGATGGAGTTGGCAACCCCCCTTTTGATTCCTTCCGTCAGGATCACATCGTTGGTTACGAACAAATCGTCACCCACCAATTGGGTTTTGTTCCCCAATTCCTGGGTCAGGATTTCCCAACCCTCCCAGTCGTCCTCCGCCAACCCGTCCTCAACTGAGACCAGTTCGTAGTCGTCAACGAGGCCCGCCAGGTATTGCACCATCTCCGAACTCTCCAGTTGTCTTCCCTCCAAGTGGTAGCGACCGTCAATGTAGAACTCGGAGGCGGCCACATCCAATGCCAATCCGACGTCTGTCCCCATCCGGCAGCCCGCTTTTTCCACGGCCTTGTTCAACGCTTCCAAAGCGGCCCGATTGGAGGAAAGATCGGGAGCGAAACCCCCCTCGTCACCCACATTCACCGACCCACCCTCGGAGCGAAGAATCCCTTTAAGAGTCTGGTATATCTCCACTCCCGCCGTCAAAGCCTCTTCGAAAGTGGGATACCCGGCGGGGACCACCATGAACTCTTGAATCTCGAAGCCGTTGGAAGCATGAGCGCCCCCATTGATCAGGTTGAGAAGGGGAACGGGGAGAATCCGGGCAGTGGGCCCTCCCAGGTAGCGGTAAAGGGGAAGGCCCCCGGCCGAGGCGGCGGCCCGAGCCGCCGCCAGGGAAACCGCCAAAATAGCATTGGCGCCCAGTCGTTTCTTGTTCGGTGAGCCATCAAGATCGCACATGGCCTGATCCAACCCGGCCTGATCAAGAGCATCATGACCCAATAATTCCGGACCGATCACCCGGTTGACATTCGCCACCGCCTGCTGCACTCCCTTGCCGGAGAAGGCATCACCACCATCACGCAATTCCCAAGCCTCCCGCGAACCGGTGGAAGCTCCCGAGGGGACCGCCGCCCGCCCCTGCACACCGCTGGCCAACACTACCTCTGCCTCCACAGTGGGAAAACCCCGAGAGTCGAAAATGCGACGGGCATATACCTTTTTAATCGTGGTGGAGACCATGGAGGGAAACGCTAACAGACTGTCCCCGTTTTTCGGGCGACTATCGCGACACCACGCGAACTTTCGTCTATCAGGAAAAGAACCGACCCAGGACGTTCTCACCATTGCAGGTCGCCGAAGACGGGGATGTACTTGCCCTACCCCCCCATACAGCAGCCCACTACCATCCTTTGCGACTACGTTTTGAAAGCCTTCAGGCTTCCGGGAATCCGGAGCCGGGAGTTCTGCGGAGTGCTCAGGAAACGCCCGTCAATGGAAAACACCGCACAGCAACGTCTGGCTCGAAAGTTCATACACGTGATGCGCCCTTGGAAACATAAACCCCGCTGGAGGGTGGGCCGTTGGATGATCGTCGGTGCGGTTTTTTGGTCTGCTTGTGGGCAGGCGCCAGCCACCACAACCGTCACAACGGCAATGGCCTCTCCTACCGCCATGCCAACAAGCGCCACCGCCGCCGCCAGTTCAACAACCACGAGGAATCCAACCACAACTTACACCACCTTGGGAGCCAACGTCTATGTGGAGATTTCTGCAGGTAGTGAGCATTCCTGTGGGACAAGAGCCGACGGGGCCGCGGTGTGCTGGGGGTCGAACCACAGCGGAGAACTGGAAGTCCCTGCGGGTGAATACCGAACCGTGTTTGCAGAGGGTCGACATTCCTGTGGGATAAAGACCGATGGCGCGGCCGTCTGTTGGGGAGATAACCATAACGGAGAGTTGGATATCCCCGATGGCACATTCCGGACCATCTCGGTCGGCCCCCTTCATGCTTGCGGGGTCAAGACCGATGGCACCGCTCTGTGTTGGGGAGATCAATACTATGGACGGTTGAATGTCCCCGAAGGCGACTACCAGACCATCTCGGTGGGTACCGGTCAGGCTTGTGGGATAAAGACCGATGGCGCGGCCGTCTGTTGGGGATCCAATTATCTGGGCAGGTTGAATATCCCCGAAGGCGAATTCATAGACATCTCAGCCGGGTTTTTTCACTCCTGTGGGATCAAAACCGATGGTAGGGCCGTGTGCTGGGGAAAAAACTACTGGGGTCTTTTGGATGTCCCCGATGGAACGTATACGCAGATCTCCGATGGCTACACGCATTCATGCGCAATCAGAACCGATGGCGGCGCCGTCTGCTGGGGATCGAATCAACAAGGCCAATTGGACGTACCTGAAGGTCACTATCAAGCCATCTCCGCCGGGGATCGTCACTCCTGTGGAATAAAGAATGACGGTACCGCCGTGTGCTGGGGCAGCAACAGCTTCGGCCAACTGGACCTACCTGAGTGACGCCTCAGCGACCTCTTCAATGAATTTGGCCGGTTCCCGGCCAACCTTTGCTCTCCGCTTCGTAGCGCTTGGCCCGCTCCCAACGTTCTTCCAGTTGGTCGTTGCTCAAGCCATCCAGTGGCCCTTCCTCTTCCATCCATTGGAAGCGATATGTGAATCTGGCGGTGGCGCGCCGAAGCGCCGTCTCGGGGTCGACTGCGACGTGTCGGGCCAGATTGACCGCCGCGAACAGCAGGTCCCCCAACTCTGCCTGCACGGATTCTCGATCTGACAGCGCCGCTCGCAACTCTTCGACCTCCTCGGCGATCTTCTCCACCACCGGCCCAACTTCGGTCCAATCGAACCCCACCTGCGCAGCGCGGCGCTGGATCTTGGCTGCCCGAGCCAGGGCCGGCATGGCAAGAGGCACCCCGTCGAGCAGGGAGGCGCCCTCCTCGGAAGGTTTTTCCTGTTGTTTGATACGTTCCCAATTAACCTTCACCTGCTCGGCGCTGTCCACCTGCACACCGGCGAAAACATGGGGGTGTCTGCGTATCAGTTTCTGCCGAAGCCCCTCGGCGACGTCCTCTATGTCAAAAATCCCGGTTTCCTGGGCGATCACCGCATGGAAGAGCACTTGGAGGAGCACATCACCCAACTCCTCGGACACGCCCGAAAAGGCCATCCAATCCGGCTGTTCATCCGGCTGCCCGCCGCCCTGGACACCCGCATCCGGTGGCAGGGCAGCCAGGGCTTCCACCAGTTCGTAGGTCTCCTCAATCAGGTTCTTGACCAGGCTGTGATGGGTTTGTCGACGATCCCAGGGACACTCAGAGCGAAGACGCTCCATCACCGCCACCGCCCCGGCCAAGCCAACCGGGGGGGCGTCGACATACACCGAGGTGCGGGGTCCGGCCAGCATCGGATCCACTTCTTCAGCATCGCAACGCACCACCCTCGCCTGGGGAGCGCCCAGGTCGATCAGCACCACCACTTCGGGTCCTTTGGGGTAAAGCCGAGTGAGCAACCCGCAAAAGTCGGCAAGTCCGGCGGGTGTGTCGAGGGCTCCCACCAAAGTGGGGCCACGCAGTAGAAGCGGGGAAGGGAGCCGGTGGGCGTTGAGCACCGTCAGGCTCCGATCGAGAGGGTCTATTCTCAGTTCGGTCAGAGCTACGTCCAGAAAAGATTCGGCGGGGTAAACGGCTGTCTCGATGCCCTTGCTCCTAGCCAGGGAGAGAATCATCCCCGCCGCCCTCTCCCCCACCAGAGGACTTCCGGGCGTGGCGTACACCACAGGGTGCGAGCTGGCTGTCTCCACCACCCGAGAGGCGATCGCCCGGTATACCGCCTCGAAGTCTTCACCGGCCGCATAGAGGTCGTCGCAGTCCTTAACTGGACGTTGGGCGGCCAATTCTCGGGCGGCCGGGTGCTCTTTGGTACGAACTATCACCCGGCGCCGGGGATCGCAGAGTATCGCCATGGTGGAGGAGGGGACCCGGTCGAGACCGCCGGGGCCCAACCCCACTACCGCCAGGTTCAGACGGGGGGGATAATCCGAGGGGTGGGCTGGGTTGTCCATGTCCCGTACTGAGGCTCGACCTGTACGTCCGACTCCGCCGCTACTCGAAGGAACCATTCCTCGATAACCTCACCCTCCAGGCGGGTGGCGTTCTCGGCGCGAATCCCCTCCTCGTGATCGGCCAAGAGAGGATCGGTCCTGTCTGTCACCAAGATGACATGGTGGCCAAACTGGGACTCCACCGGACCATAGGGCACCATCAACTCGGCCTTCACCACCGCCTCTGCAAATTCTTCGACATAGGTACTGGCGGGAAGACACCCCAGATCGCCTCCGGTCTCCGAGGCGCTGGGCTCGATCGAAAGTTCTCTGGCCAGGTCTGAGATCGACTCTCCGGCCTCGGCCCTTTCCAGAACCGCCTCGGCTTGCTCTCGGGTCTCCAAAAGCACATGGGTGGCGCACACATTTTCGGTGAGCCGCACCCGGCTCGACTCGAAAACGGCCTCCACTTCTTCGGGAGTCATCTGCGGCGTGTCCTTGATCAATTCATCACGCACCCCATTGACAACCACCCGCTGGGTGGCCACCAACCGCACCCGCTCGTCGGTGATACCCTGTGAAGCCAAAAAAGCCTCATAGTCCGGGTCTACGGACGTAGCCTGGGCCCTCAGGGCCTGGTATTCCTCTTCAACGGCTGCTTGGAAGGGGTCTTCTTCCGTATCGATTCCGAACTCCTCCAGTGCCTTGGTTAGCAGCACCTGGGTAATGACCATGCTCAGCAGTCGATCCTCGAACGCAACCCGCTCCACGACCTCCCCCTCGTCGGAGGCGGCATCTTCGAGTTCGGCCATGTAGATATCCACCCCATTGACGGTGGCCACCAAATCCCCGTCGCTTGCACAGGCCCCCGCCGCCAACAAAACAGTCAGACACAAAAGCCCCAAGCGGCCTTTCCATCCCATGGAACAAATGCGAATCATCCCCTAAAGGGTATAGCCGCTTCAGAAGCCTTCCGCCGCATCGTCCCCTCGGCTTCTGGTGGCCACATCCTGCCAATGAAGTCCAAAAGCCCCGCCAAAACCGGCCGTGGGGCGGGAATGAAAAGAGAGCGTGTGTTCGACTGATAGAAAGATCCCGGCGCCAGTCGCTGCGCTCTCACCCGTTGGGATTCCCGCAAATTTACGCCGGAAACGCGCACCTCGTTGCGGATCGCCATCACCTCGCCGATACCCACCCGAAAACACTCAGCTCGCAGGTCAGCGACCTGAACCAGCGCCTGGGCCTGAGGCGGGAGGGGACCGAATCGGTCCACCCATCCTTCCGCCACCTCCTGCACATCAGCGTGGGTGTGGGAGGACGCCAGGCGACGGTATGCCTCCAACCGCAATGCCTGGTCGGAGAGATAATCGTCGGGAAGGTGGGCGTCCACCCTCAAGTCGATCCTCACCGATGGAGCATCCGACGTCCGAGTGGCCGGCTTTCCCTCCAGGGCGCCCACCGCGTCGGCCACCAGTTCGGTGTAAAGATCCAATCCCACCGCCTGCAAATGACCCGACTGCACCTTGCTGAGTATGGACCCCGCCCCCCTGATCTCCAGATCCCGGAAGGCGACATCGAACCCCGCCCCGAAATCGGTGGCCCGACCGATGGCCTGCAGACGACGGTGTGCCGACTCGGGAAGCACCTGGTCGACCGGGTGGAGGAGATAGGCGTAGGCTCGCTGATGGGACCTTCCCACCCGGCCGCGCAGTTGATAGAGTTGCGCCAGTCCGATCCGGTCGGCCCGCTCCACGATCAAAGTGTTGACCCGGGGCAGATCGAGACCGGATTCGATGATAGTGGTGGACACCAACACGTCGTAACGTCGGTTCCAGTAGTCGATCATCACCTGTTCCAACTGTGACTCCGACATCTGACCGTGCGCCACCGCGAATCGGGCCCTTGGCGCCAAATCGGCCAGTCTGGCGACCGCGTGGTGTATGGATAGCACCCGGTTGTGCACGTAGAACACTTGACCCTCGCGCAGCAACTCGCGCCGGATGGCCATCGAGACCGTCTGTTCGTCGTAGGGACCCACATAGGTGAGAATGGGCCGCCGTCCCTGGGGAGGAGTCCTGATGTGGGAAACGTCTCGGATGCCGGTGAGGGCCATCTCCAGAGTGCGGGGGATGGGAGTGGCGGTGAGAGTGAGAACATCCACCCCCACCTTCATACGCCGTAGGGCATCCTTGGCGGCCACCCCGAAACGCTGCTCCTCGTCCACGACCAATAACCCGAGGTCACGAAACCTCACATCCTTGGATAGCAACCGGTGAGTTCCGATCACCACATCCACTTCTCCCGTCCCCAGCCTCTTCACGACCTTGCGCGCCTGAGCGGGGGTCAAGAAACGGGACAAGACAGCAACTTCAACACCGTGTGGAGCGAGTCGGTCCAAGAAGGTCTGATGATGCTGCTGTGCCAGAATGGTGGTGGGACACAGCACCGCCACCTGCTTTTTGTCCATCACCGCTTTGAACGCCGCCCGCACCCCCACCTCGGTCTTGCCGAACCCCACATCTCCGAAGATCAGCCGGTCCATTGGGCGGTCCGACTCCATGTCGGCCTTGACATCGGCTATCGCCTCTTTCTGGTCAGAAGTCTCCTCGTAGGGAAAAGCGGCTTCCATCTCCTGCTGCCACGGCGTGTCCGGCAAGAAGGAAAATCCGGGCGAGGCCGACCGGGCGCGGTGCAGAGCCACGACCTCTTCAGCCACCAACGCCACCTCGTTTCTCACTCGCTCCCGGGTGGCCGCCCAATCCCTGCCTCCCATACGGGAGAGCCGAGGCGCCTCTCCCCCGGTATAACGAGTGATCAGGGCAAGTTGGTCAACCGGCACGTACAGACGGTCATGGCCCGCGTAGGCCACCAGCAGATAATCCCTTTCCACTCCGGCCATCACTTCGGAGACCAACCCCTCGAACCTCCCAATCCCGTGTTGGTAGTGAACCACATAGTCACCCGGCGCCAGGTCACGGGTGCCGACCGTGCTCTTCGACTTCCTGGGGGGCGGGCGATGCGCCCTATGTCGCCCAGCCAATTCCCCTTCGCCCACCACCGCCACCGGAGGCGTCTCCAAGACAAAGCCCTTGCGTATGCCACGAGGGATGATCACCGCCCCCTCATCGGTGAGATTCTCTCGGTGAGGAATGGCTATTCCCTCCTCCGCCAAGACTCTGCTCCACCGGTCGGCCGCGGCCTCCCCCTCCACAGCCACAACCACTCTTACCCCTTTGGAACGCAGCCCCGAAAGCGCCGAGGCGATCGAGGAGCCGTCCCCGGGGGTAACCCCGATGCCCCGCACCACCAGGACCTCGTCAGCTGGACTGATCGGCACCGACGGCATCTCCAGCACAGATCGGTGCTCCAACGCTTCTTCGAGCGACTGATAGAGCCGGGCATGGTCGGCTATCTGCGCAGTGGCCTTCCGGGTATTGGAAAGCGCTTTCGCCATCTCTTCTTCTTCGGCTAGCAGGTGACGAGCCTGGCCAATCGCCCGCACCGGATCCGCCACCACCACCCGCGCTTGCGAGCCCACTCGATCCAGCAGGCACAGTGGGGGCGCCATCCACGGCATCCACGATTCCATGCCCTCGAACATCTGGCCCTGCGCCAAGAGTTCCCATCGGTCCGCCGCCCAGGCATCAGTGGACAGAAGTTCGGCGGCCCCTGACGCCACCGTCGCATCCGGACGGAATTCTCGCACCGGGTAGAAAACCGCCCGCTCGCCGTGTTCATCCGATCGCTGGGTGGCAGGAGAAAAGAACCTGATCTCCTCGACTTCATCTCCCCAGAAGTCGAGCCTGGTCGGCCGTCCTGCTGCCCCGGGGTATACGTCCACGATGCCACCGCGTACGGCCATCTCCCCCGGGGCCTCTACCTGGGAAACCCTTTCGAAACCCAAGGAGGCGAGGGTAGTGACCAGTTGTTGCAGGGTGATCGACTGTCCGCGGGAGATGACCAGCGGGGAGGGATCGGAGGGGCTAAGCCGTTGGGTTGCGGCCCGGACGGAAGCCACCACCACCATGCCCGGCGCCGGGTTGGAAAGGGCGTGGAGGATACGACAACGACGGGACATGGTCGCCAGGTTGGGAGACAGACGTTCGAAAGGAAGGGTTTCCCAGGCTGGCGCCAACATGACTCCATTGCAAAACAGCGAGATGTCGTCGGCCAGCTCTTCGGCCTCCCGCTCCTCGGCGACCACCACCACCAACGGTTGGGAGCGGCGGGCTAACGCCGAGAGCGCTATGGCGCGTCCTTCTGGGGCCACCGCCCAGCGTCCCGGGGGTGACGGGAAACGGGCCGGAAGCCATCTTTCTACCAGAACTGAAAGCGGCGGCGATGCCAAGCTCAAAGAATTATAGGGTAGATCCGCTTCTAGGAAGAGGGCCGGATCAGTCCCTCTTCCTGATACCAGGCCACCAGTTTCTTCAGAAAGTTCTCCGCTCCGATATAGGACATCCCCAGTTCTCGGACGGCGCGGCTCCCGTCGTAGCGGTGGCCGTGGCTAATCGTGCGCACTATCTCCCGGCAAAAGGGCGGGCGACGGCCGCGCAATCTCGATATACCCTCCACAACCGCGGCGGCCGTGAAAGCCACCGAGGGCGGCAGATAACGCACCCGCAACGGACGGTCCAGTTGTTCCTCCAGGATTTCCAATGCCCGCCGGATCCGCAAGCTGAAAGAGTTGAGCACATAACGGCGGCCCGGCCGACCCTGGGAAGCCGCCAACAGATGCCCTCGGGCACAGTCGTCGATGTCCACGATGCTCACCCAGGTGTCGACCATCACCGGAAGCCTTCCGTTCACCACGTCGAGGATCAGTTTTCCCGTCCCTGTGGTGCGGCCTGGCCCTTGCACCGAGGAGGGGTTTACCATTACCACTTCCATGTCTCCCGCCTCGGCCAGTACGGCCTGCTCTCCGAGATGTTTGGAGCGGTCGTAGTGGGACAGATAGTGACCCCGGTGGATAGATGCCTCGTCTCCGACCTCACCACGGCGTTCACCGATCACCGCCGCCGAAGAGGTGAACACCACCCGCCGGACCCCGGCCTGTCGGGCGGCCCGCATGACATTCACCGCCCCGTCCACGTTTACTTCGATCAGCCTCTCCGGTCTACGGGGACACATGAGGTTGAGTCCGGCCACGTGATAGACCAGATCGATCCCCTCCATTGCCCCCGACAATGTGGAGGGATCGGTGACATCCCCTCGGAAAGGCACGGCCCCCCACCGCGCCACCGCAGCCGCTCCCGGTTCGGAACGCACCAAAGCTCGAAGGTCATCATCTTGTTGTGATAGATGACGGAGCACCGCCCCACCCACCACCCCCGTGGCGCCGGTGATGAGGGTGGTCACGATCCGGATGGGCCTTTCAGGAGGATGATCCCTTCCAACTGATGGTGCTCCAATAGGCGACCAGGTAATTCCAACCCGAACCGATAGTAAGGATCACCGCCACCCACATCACCCATTGATCAAGATAGAACCACCCCCAGGTATCGGGGAGTCGCATCATCGCCAAGGCGATGGCGGTGAACTGGGCGGTGGTCTTGACTTTTCCCCACATGGACGGTTTGATGAGCCCTCCGCTCACCGCCACCAGTCCCCGAAGAGCCATCACCACGAATTCTCGCATCATGATGGCCAGGGCCGCCCACACCGACACCCTGGAAACGGAGACTAAGGCCAAAAGTGTGGCTGTCACCAGCAGCTTGTCGGCCGTGGTGTCCAAGAAGTTGCCAAGCACCGATTCGCTCTGCAGACGGCGCGCCAAATAGCCATCCAAAAAGTCGGTGAAAGCCGCCACCAAGAAAAGAGCGAAGGCCCAGCCATAGGCATGCTCCAACCGGTCATGCGCCCTGATCACAGCGATAATGACCGGCGCCAACAGCACCCGGGCCAGCGCCATCGCATCAGGAATAGTGATTAGCCGCCTCCTTGATAGTTCATCACAGGCCTCTCTTACTTTACCCGCTGTCAAGCATTTGGGTGGGTCGAACCGGGCCGGAAAACTGGGCATAGCCGCCCTTGGCCCTCCCGCCTCCCAAATCACAAACCTGGCTCGACCCAGGTCAGTTACTGGGTTTCCACTCCCCAGCTGACTGGCGGGCGGCCTGGGGGTCTTTCACCCATAGTTCGGCTACTTCGGCCGCGGCATCCACAGCTTGCTCTATGACGCCTCGCTCTGCGGACCGGAACCTCTTCAAAACGAAGTCGGCGGGGTCCATAACTGACGGAGGGCGGCCCACCCCGATCTTGAGTCGCCAGAATCCCGGATTGCCCAGGGCTTTGGCCACCGATTTCACCCCGTTGTGGCCACCTGCGCTGCCGCCGGAACGGACCCGCAGCCTTCCAAACGGCAGGTCGATGTCATCATGGACCACTAACAACTCCCCTAAAGCGACCCGGTGGTACTTCATCACATAGCTAACCGGCCCACCCGAGACATTCATCATCCGAAGCGGCAGACTCAAAAGCACCCTTTCTCCACCTATTCGCACCTCGGCCGTCTCAGAGCGGGACCGCATAGGTCTGCGCCTCCAGGAAGCCTGGTGGGATTCGGCAAGGGCGGTCACCGCTTGGGCACCCACGTTGTGCCGAGTTGCCTCGTATTCCCTACCGGGATTGCGGAGTCCGACGATTGTACGCATACACCTCCCTAAAGGCCCCTCCCCATGCATCGGTCCCTGCCTGGAGCAGGACCGGGGCCCTATTGTGTCAAGAAGCGGAAGCCCGCAGAAAGTCGACGTGCCGAAAGTGGTCCCGATAAGGGTGGCGATCCACCTGATGGGCCGTTACCTTCATCTTGGTTCCGTTGTCGAACTGCAAGGAGACTTCCCGCTCACCTGGACGGGTGGTGCGCCAGAACCGCTCCAACTCCCGGGCGTCGAGAGTCAAATGCACGGACTCCTCTCCACCACCGTAGATGATGGCGGGAACCCTTCCGGAGCGGACTATGCGACGGGATTCCCTGCTGCCCGTCGAGCGGCCCAACTCGGCCGTCAGCGTGTTTTCTTCCATTGTGGTTTCTCCATTTTCCAAGTGGAATGGGTAATTATGCCCTGAATGGACACTAATTCCCAAAGTCGTATTCGGGGAGGCTGTTCAGCCAGGAAACTGTTTCGCCGGCCAAGAGCCGGTTGACATCCTCTGGCCTTTGACCCCGGCCTCGAAAAGCGTGATCTAGACCATCCAAATCTACCACGGTGGCCAACTTCCGCGACCTCACCTCCCGATCAAATAATTCGGCACTGGCAAAAGCATCCCGACTGCCTCGGAAGAACAACATCGGGATCGCAATGCGCCCCAGGTGCTCAGAACGCAACCGGTCGGGTCGCCCTGGCGGATGGAGGGGATAGGCGTAAAGCACCAATGCCCGCACGGTTTCTCCCTCCTCGGCAAGATAGGTTCCCATCCGGCCTCCCATGGAACGCCCCGCCAGCACCGGAACATCTTTGGTCTCCATCTTTACCCATGCCAACACCGACCGATGACAAGCCAACAGCCGGTGGGTGGGATCAGGCCAACGGCGGCCCTCCTCCATGTAGGGATAATTGAAAGTGACACAGAACGATCCAGCCGCCACCAATTGATCCCGCAGCCCGACCACCAACGGGTGGTCTGCGCCCGCCCCGGCTCCGTGAGCCAGAATCACCACCGGACCCCTCCCCTTATCACCCGCTGTCCATAGGCTGACCCGCCTCCCTGGCGTCCATTCCACCCGAGCGGCGGCCAATTTCATTCCCGAAAGGGTACATGGCGCTGCTAGCCGCAGGTCCCATAGATCCAACGGGCTTCTACGCTCTGACTTATGCGGAACTGGGCGGCGCGTCTGATGATTGCCGGGCTGCTATTGGGGGCATGCATCGTCGAAACCGATCCACAGGTGACCTTGCCCGCGGATTCCACGATCAGCACCGCAACCACAACCACAACCACCCCCACAACCACAACCACAACCACAACCACCCACAACCACAACCACCCCCACAACCACAACCACCACGACCACCACCCTGGCAACCACCCCCACAACCACAACCACCACGACCACCACCCTGGCAACCACCCTGGCAACCACCCCCACAACCACAACCACAACCACAACCACAACCACAACCACAACCACAACCACAACCACAACCACCACGACCACGACCCTGGCAACCACCCCCACAACCACCCCCACAACCACCCCCACAACCACCCCCACAACCACACAACCACCACGACCACCACCACCCCCGAAGCCAGTCAGATCGAGAATCCGCCTGTATATGAAGTCTCAATTACCACCGTGGAGTTCATGCCCGGGCTATACGCCGATGTCCACGCCCCCGCCCAACCGGGTAACTATCCGGTAACGACGCTTTCTTTCGGACGAGGATGGACCTTCACGGACCGAGCGCAGCTCTCGGCGTTGGCCGATCATCTGGCCAGCCGAGGAGTGGTGGCGGTGAACGCCGATTACCGCACTTTGTCGAAGAATGGGCGCATTCCTTCCATGGTGGGAGAAGTGGCCTGCTTGGCGGCCGCCGCGCCTGGCCTTGCACGGGCCCACCTCACCGGACCGGCCGGTCCGGTTTGGCTGCTGGGCTTCTCCTCGGGCGGCCATCTCACCGCCCTGGTCGCCCTCTCCAACCACCCTCTCCCCCAGACCTGCCCCCACGATCCGGTAGAGATCGCAGGGATGATCGGCCTGGCCGGACCCTACGATCTCAATGTGCTGTGGAACGAAGGAATCCTTGATCAGCTGTGGCAACCAGAACTCATTGTTGAGCATCTTCCGCAAACGGCAGCCTGGCTGGGACAGGGGGGCCAGACGGCCATGCGAGTCTTCCTCCGCCTGCTGACCGGCTCCACCCCACAGGACCCGGACTCATGGAACGCTCTGAATCCCATCCAACTGGTGGAAAACCACCCGCAACGGCGCTTTTTGTTGCTAACGGGCGGCGAGGACGAACTAGTTTTCCCCTCCCAATCGGAACGCTTCGCCCAGGCGCTGGTCGAAGCCGAACATGACGTGTCGTTGGAGATCATCCCTCACCAAGATCATGCCGCGATGCTGGACCCTCTACTGGTGGGACAGGCGATCCTCGCCTTCCTGGGAACCACTTACTGATACCGAAAGTCGCGCAGCGGCATGCCCGGCCCAAACCGCGGCGCCGGACCCGCCTTCTCCAACAGTCTCACCACCCTGCCGCGATGGGGCCGGAACGGCTCCAGAAGTTCCATCATCTCATCGTCAGTACCACGCGGGCGACCTTCAAGATGCCAGGCAACCACATTTTTCAAGTGGTAGTCACCCACCGCCACCGCATCTGCGTCGCCATGGCTGACCGCCACCGTCGTCGCCGCAGTCCACTTTCCTATTCCGGGTAATCGCTGTAGAAACCGACTGGCCTCCGCTGAAGAAAGATCGGCAGTCTGCTGGATTCGCCCATGCCAACGCGCCGCCCTCAACAAGGTCTCCGCTCTCTTGCGTTCCAGCCCCAGAGGATGGAGGTCGTAGTAAGCGGCCGCGGCCAGTTTCTCGGGAGCGGGCAGCAGAGCCACTCCCACTGGCGGGCCCGGGGCCGAATCTCCCCAATTGCGGATAAGTGCCCTCATGCTTCGGACCGCCTCCCGCCCGGTGACCTTTTGAGCAAAAATTGCAGCCCACAAAGCATCGGAGACCAAACCGGTGGCGCCGAACCGCGTTCCAGGGTTGAGACGATGGAGCCTGCTTACCAAAGGATGTTCTGGAACGAAATCCTCAGGATGGTCGGCCAGGCCCACCCAGCGTTCCCCCCGTTCACATATCCAATCGCTACCTTCTCCCCAAGCCCCGATCAGAACCTGTTCCTTCTCCGGACGGCTGATCCGCACCGTGGCCACCCCCTCGGGGGTACGGATCGCCTTCCACCATCCGCCCGCAGAGAAACGGGCAACCATTTTGCCCAACGGGGCCAGGGTGGCCCGCAAATCGAGAAACCGACCATCAAGTTCGATCAGCGACTCTCGGTCCGGAGCGGGGTGGTCAGACAAACCTCGGCCAGCCGTTATGAGGCTCCATCACCAAGGTAGGAAGCGCGCAGGTCGGGGTGAGCCAATAGGTTTTCGGCCGTGTCGTCCAGTATCACACGCCCGGTTTGCAGCACCCAGCCCCGGTCGGCGATGGCGAGTGCCATGTTGGCGTTCTGCTCCACCATGAACACCGTCATACCCGCCTCGTGAATTTGTTCAATCAACTCAAAGTTTTGCTGCACCAAAGCCGGAGCAAGACCCATCGACGGCTCGTCCATCAACAGTACCCGCGGTCCGGCCATCAGCGCCCGGCCCATGGCCACCATCTGCTGTTCACCGCCGGAGAGAGTACCTGCCTTTTGGCTCAGCCGCTCCTTAACACGGGGGAACAACTTGAACACGCGTTCCATATCGGCGCCGATCTGTTCGGTGTCCTTGCGGAGGTAGGCGCCCAACTCGAGATTGTCTTTCACGCTGAGGCGCTTGAACAGGCGGCGGTTCTCCGGAACCATGGTGACGCCCTTCCTCACCCGGTAGCTGGTGGGCTTATCGTTGACCACTTCGCCGGCGAGCAGCACCTCCCCAGAGGTGGGAGTGATCATACCGAGCAGCGTCTTGAGGGTGGTGGACTTGCCGCTGGCGTTGCCTCCCAGCAAACAGACCAATTCGCCTTCGAAAATGGCCAGATTCACATCGCGCAGCGCGTGTACAGCTCCGTAGTGAGCGTTCACCGATCGCATCTCCAACAAAGGGGAGTCGGCTTTCATGACGCCGCCCCGTGGCCGAGATAGGCCTCTATCACGCGGGGATCGGAGGCTACCTCGCGATAGGCGCCGTCGGCGATCTTGTTGCCGTTATCAAGCACAATCACCCGGTCGGACACTTCGCGCACCACCGCCATATCGTGCTCGATAACGACAATAGTGAAATCCCATTCATCGCGAAGCTTGCCGATCAGCCTGGTCAGTTCAGCCGACTCCATGGGATTCATTCCCGCCGCCGGCTCGTCGAGCAGCAACAGCTTGGGATGCGTGGCCATGGCACGGGCTATCTCCAGGCGACGCCGATTGGCATACGACAGCATCGAAGCCGGCTGGTCGAGACGGAATCCCATGAGACGGGGACCGAAGCAACTGAGGACTACTTTGGCGTGGGCTTGTATCTCAGCTTCCTCACGTCGAGAGGCCTTGGTGTAAAACAGTGCCGCGAAGGCGCCCTGTTTCGTCCGACAGTGCTGGGCAACCATCACGTTCTCGAGCACCGTCATATTGGCGAATAGTCGCACGTTCTGAAACGTGCGGGCGATACCCCGATAGGTCACCCGGTTTGGGTCCAGTCCCAACAAAGAGCGACCCTCAAAAGTGATATCCCCGGAAGTCACCTCCGTCGTAGCGTTGCCTGTCAGGTCTTCTTCTTCCCAAGCCGGGAAAGTTTTCCCCTCCGAACGGGGTCGTAAGGGAAGTCGCTCTCCAGCCCTTTAGCGGCCTTTGGGGTGCCAGACCGTCTTGATCTCGGTGAAAGCCGCGATCCTGTAGAGATTTGGATCAGCCTTCTTCCAGCTACCGACACGCTTCAAGTTGTGAGAAGACGCCTCCTCCAGACCGGCGGTCATCTCTGAAGCAGCGCCCGACAGATCGAGGGCGTTGACGTCCATATGGCCTGCCAGCCAGGGAGCGAGCTCGGTTGAGGAACCGGTGAGGATGTTCACCACCCCCGCCGGTACATCGGCGGTTGCGAGGGCCTCCGCAAAGGTGACCGCGGTCAGGGGCTGGGAAGGGGAAGCCACCACCACCGCGGTGTTCCCACTCACCATGACCGGGGAGAGCCCTCCGACTAAGCCCAGCAGAGCGGGCGCAGGGGAGGACAGGACCCCCACCACTCCCACCGGCTCGGGCGTAGAGATATTGAAGAACGGCCCTGCCACCGGGTTCATATTCCCGATCACCTGTATGTACTTATCACACCAACCCGCATACCAGATCAAGAGATCGATCGCCTCCTCAACTTCTCGGCGGGCCGCTTCCAGGGATCCACTCAGCGCCAACTGAGCGACGAAGGTCTCGGCGCGATCTTCGACCATTTCGGCGATCCGGTACATGATCTGGCCCCGGTTGTAGCCCGAGCGTTCCTTCCATCCCGTCAAGGCTCCTCGGGCGGCTCGTACCGCCATTCGCAAATCCTTGCGGGAAGCCCGGGAGAGATGAACTGCCACCGAGTGGTCCCGTGACTCGAATGGGAAGGTGCGTCCCGACTCGGAGCGGGGGAATTTCCCGTCGATATACAGCTTGTAGGTCTTGCGGACCCCTACCCGTTCACCCACTCACTCGACTCCCTTCAGATAGCCCGCCAGGCCATGGCGACCACCCTCCCGCCCAAACCCGGACTCCTTCACCCCTCCGAACGGAGAAGCCGGGTCGAATTTGTTGTAGGTGTTGGCCCACACCACCCCGGCCGCCAGCCGGTCGGCCATCCACAGTATGCGAGATCCCTTGGCGGTCCACACCCCGGCCGCCAAACCATAGGGGGTGTTGTTGGCTCGCTCCACCGCCTCGGCAGGAGTCCGGAAGGTCAGTATCGACAACACCGGACCGAAGATCTCCTCCTGGGCGATGCGGTGTGACTGAGACACCCCGGTGAAGAGGGTGGGAGGGTACCAGAATCCCCGTTCCGGCAGTTGGCATGGAGGCTGGTAGATCACCGCACCCTCTTGCTGGCCGGACTCCACCAATTCGGTGATCTTGCGCAACTGGGCCGCCGAGTTGATCGCTCCGATGTCGGTGTTCTTGTCCAGCGGATCCCCCACCCGCAGAGTGGAAAGACGACGCCGAAGCAACTCCACGAATTCCGAGGCGATGGACTCCTGCACCAACAGCCTGCTTCCCGCACAGCACACCTGACCCTGATTGAAGAAGATGCCGTTCACCACCCCTTCCACGGCTTGGTCCAAGGGAGCGTCCTCAAACACCACATGAGCGCCTTTTCCGCCCAATTCGAGGGTGAGCGACGTTCCCGAGCCCCCCAAACGCCTTCGTATCTCCTTTCCCACTTCGGTGGAGCCGGTGAATGCCACCTTGTCCACTCCCGGATGACCCACCAATTCCGCCCCGGTTCTCCCCGCCCCCGGAACCACATTCAGCACACCAGGAGGCAACCCGGCCTCGGTGGCCAGTTCCGCCAGTCGCAGCGCCGAAAGCGGGGTGGTCTCAGCCGGTTTGAGCACCACCGTGTTACCCGTGGCTAGAGCTGGGGCTATCTTCCAGGCCGCCATCAACAGGGGGAAATTCCAGGGTATCACCTGTCCCACCACCCCCAGCGGTCTCGGTTGAACCCCCACAAAGGCATATTCCAGTTTGTCAGCCCAGCCGGCGTGGTAGAAGAAGTGGGCAGCTACCAGGGGAAGGTCCACATCCCGCGCCTCGCGGATGGGCTTGCCCCCGTCCCTGGTGTCTAACACCGCCAATTCCCGGCTACGTTCCTGGATCAGCCGGGCGATACGGAACAGGAACTTGGCCCGGTCCACCGCGGGCAGGGCCGCCCAAGCGGGCGCCGCTGATCTCGCCGCCTCTACTGCCCGGTCAATGTCGGCTGGCCCCGCCTCCGCCACGGTGGCCAGATGCTCCTCGGTGGCCGGCTCAATGGTGGCGAACCACTTCTCCGAAAGTGGCTCCACCTCTTGGCCCCCGATCCACAACCCATAGCTGGGGCGGATGGCGGCCAGATCGGGATTCTCTCGAGACCTCTCGTATTCCCACCTGGGAACACCGGGGGTCAGAGGATCACGGATATTCACTTTCTTTAGGCCCTGGTGAAATAGTCGGCCGACTGATAACGCCCGGTCTTCATCCACCTGATTTGCATAAGCAGGTCATTGACCAATGAGGAGGCGCCGAACCGGAAGCGTTCGGGAGTCATCCACTCCAAACCGAGAGTCTCGTTCAGTAACACCAGCCACTTGATGGCTTGTTTGGAGGTGCTGATCCCTCCGGCGGGTTTCATTCCCACTGCTCGTCCGGTCATAACGTGAAAATCCCTAATCGCCTCCAACATCACCAAGGTAACCGGCAGGGTGGCAGCAGGCTGGATTTTCCCGGTGGAAGTCTTGATAAAGTCGGCGCCCGCCGCCATGGCCAACATCGATGCTCGCCGAATATTGTCGTAGGAGCCCAATTCGCCAGTCTCGAGGATCACCTTCAGACAGGCTGCCCCCGACGCCTCTTGGACGGCCGCCACCTCGGCGAAGACTTTCACATAGTCTCCACTCAGAAAAGACCCCCGGTCGATAACCATATCCACCTCGTCGGCCCCGTCCGACACCACCCGCCTCGTTTCGGCGACCTTCAGTTCGAGCGGAGCCTGACCAGAAGGAAAGTAGGTGGCGACCGACGCCACCCGCACCGTACTCCCTCGCAGTTCCTCGGCCACCGTTTCCACGAGATTGGGATAGACGCACACCGCAGCCACCGAAGGAATCGAGGTATCCATCGGGTCGGGTCTGATAGCCTTATAGGACAGTTGTCTTACCTTTTCAATGGTGTCCATCCCCTCCAGGGTGGTCAAGTCAGTCATGGCTATCGCCGCCCGCAAAGCCCACATCTTGGCTTCCCGCTTTATGGAGCGGGTCGCAAGCGCCGCAACCCGCTCCTCCACCATCACCTCGTCGGTGGGCCGCACCGACGTTATGAAAGACCGGAACTCCCGCTCTGACAAATCGGCCCACCCCCGTTCCGGAGAAAGAGCCACCGCATGTTTGGCCATAAGACTCCGATTGTAAAGTGTATTCCTCAAAGCAGGTTCGGAGAGGGAGGCCGGTGGCAGACCGTTACCCACAATCCCTGGATACCGATCCTCATCGCATCGCTTGCCTGGGGCAGCGCTCCCGCTGCCAATCGGGTAATCCTGTTGAAAGGGGTGAACCCCTTCACCATCTTCCCCCTCAAGCAGGTGGTCGCGGCCGTAGTGATGATCGGAGCCTTGGCTCTGGTCAGACGCCTGCCGAGATTCGACTTCCAATCCTTCAAGGCCGGCGCCGTCATCGGCATATTCAACATGACCATTCCCACCATTCTCTTCACTCTGGGGTTCCAGATAATCCCAGCCAGTATCGGGGCGGTGATCGTGGGGATCATCCCCCTGGTAACCATCCTCTTCACTCATTGGGTAGTGCCAGGAGAACGCTTCCGGATCGGCAGGCTGCCGGGCCTTTTCGTGGCGATACTCGGAGTGGGAATCATGGCATGGGCACCGGCCGGCCAAGCCTCCTCCCGATGGGTACTTGGGGTGGCCATAACCACCCTAGGGGCCGCCTTTGCCGGGTTGGGAGGGGCCTACACCCGCCGCTACGCGGTCCGTCACTCGAACAGACAGTTGATTGCCTCCCAGTTCATCACCTCCACGGTGCTCTTGTGCGTCATATCGATCCCCTTCGACGGCTATGCCGGCTATTTCACGATCGATACCACCAGCCTGTGGCTGATCGTGTATCTGGGAGCAGTACCAACCGTCGTCTCCTTCGCTGCTTTCATGTGGGCCTCCCGAATCGCCACCGCTGCCCGCGCCGCCCTCACCGGATATCTGGTGCCGGTTTTTGGAGCAATAGGAGGGGTGGCGCTTCTATCCGAACCGATCACGCTCCAATTGATCGTAGGATTGACGGCAGTGGCAATCGGCATCGTGGTTAGTGACCGCCCCGACCGGCAGGACGACCGCCGAAGAGCCACTGTACAAAAAGCCCCCTCTTGCTAAAGTGATCGGAAAAGGGGTCACCCCAGTGGCTAGCAGAACGGGAGCGTAGAGCCCTCACCTGCCTCCCACTTTCACCTTCCCAGTGAGTTCTTCACCCGACACGTCACCATAGAATCTCACCGCTACCTGCCGACCACTCTAGATCTGGAGGATTCGCCACCCCATGTTCGGGCACAAAACCCCAATCCCCGCAGATGCTGGTCAGGCGGCATCCGGCGAGGGCGGGCGGTTGCAGGCCATCACCCGCAACCCTTGGATCCCCATCGCCATCGCCGCTCTGGCCTGGGGAAGCGCGCCGGCTTCCAATCGGGCGATTCTGTTGCTTGGCGTGAGTCCCTTTACCATCTTTCCCCTCAAACAGCTGGTGGGAACTTCTGTAATCATCGGCACCCTGGCACTGACCAGACGCAATCTCACTATGGACCGAGCAACGGTCAAGGCCGGCGCGGCCATCGGCATATTCAACATGACCATTCCCACCATCCTCTTCACTCTGGGATTCCAGGTGATTCCGGCCAGCATAGGATCGGTGATCGTAGGAATCATCCCCCTGGCCTCCATTCTTTTGACCCACTGGGTGGTGCCGGGAGAGAGGTTCACGATTGCCCGGTTGCCCGGCCTGATGATCGCGGTCTTCGGTATCGGAGTCATGGGCTGGGCTCCGGTGGGGCAACCCTCATCTAGTTGGCTCGTGGGAGTCATCCTGATGACGGTCGGGGCGGTATCAGCGGGTTTGGGTGGGGCGCTGACTCGCCGCTACGCGGTCCGACACCGCAATGCTCCGCTGATAGTTTCTCAGTATCTGACTTCCGCCGTGATCCTCTGCTTGCTCTCAATTCCCTTCGGGGGCTACCAAGGCTACCTCACCATCGACGCCACCGGATTGTGGCTTATCATCTATCTGGGGGCGGTGCCCACCGCCGTTTCGTTCGCAGCGTTTATGTGGGCCTCCCGGATCACCACCGCCGCCAGAGCGGCTCTTACCGGCTATATCTCGCCTCTGCTGGGCGCGACGTTGGGTGTGGTGCTCTTGTCGGAGCCGGTCACCCTGCAACTGGTGATTGGAATCGTTGCGATCGGCATTGGAATAGCGGTAAGCGATCGCCCCGACCGACAGGATGACCGTCGGAAGGCAGCGGCCGACCAGTCCTCGTCACGGTAAAATGCCAGCACCAGTGAACTCTCCACGTCATATCCTGGTGGCGGTGGCTTGGCCGTATGCGGCCGGTTCCCGTCACCTGGGACATCTCGCCGGCGCCTATCTCCCCGCCGACATCTTCGCCCGTTATCACCGCATAGCAGGCAATCGGGTGCTCATGGTCTCCGGCAGCGACGTGCACGGAACCCCCATAACTGTGCTGGCCGACCAGGCAGGGGTGGAACCTCAGGCGATCGTTGACCGATACCACGCCGAATTCCTGACCGATTGGGAGAAGTTGGGTATCTCCTGGGACCTGTATACGTCCACCGGCACCCCCAACCATCATGCAGTCACACAGGATGTCTTCTCCCGTTTGCTGGAGAAGGGTTACATCACCGAGGGCGGTTCCACTCAATTGTTCGACCCCAAGGCGAAACGGTTTCTCCCCGACCGGTATGTAGAAGGAACCTGCCCGAACTGTGGCTACCAGGATGCCCGGGGAGACCAGTGCGACAACTGTGGGAGGACTCTCGACGCCATCGAACTGATCAAGCCGCGCAGCAGGATGTCGGACGCCACGCCGGTCACACGAGAGACCAAGCACTTCTTTCTGAGGTTGGACGCTTTCCAGGATCGCCTGTCCGAGTGGCTGTCCACGAGAGAGGGATGGCGGCGTCACGTGAAGAATTGGGCGATGGGGATGGTTAACGAGGGACTTCCCCAACGTGCCATAACCCGCGATCTTCTTTGGGGAGTGCCCCTTCCCCCTCCCGCCGACCAATTGGGAGAGGGAAAGCGCATCTACGTGTGGTTCGACGCCGTGATCGGCTACCTGTCGGCCGCCAAGGAGTGGGCGCAAATCCAAGGAACCCCTGAGGAGTGGAAACGCTGGTGGGAGGACCCGGAGGCCGAGTCGTACTACTTCATCGGAAAGGACAACATACCTTTTCACGCGGTGATCTGGCCAGCCATGCTGATGGGATACGGAGGACTCAACCTCCCTACCGATGTTCCCGCCAACCAATACGTGACTTTCCGTCAGGAGAAGGCCTCCAGCAGTCGGGGAATAGGCCGATCGGTCGGATGGTATGCCGACCGCATCCAGGCAGACGCCCTGCGGTACGCGCTGGGATCGGCGTTGCCCGAACAGAACGACACCGACTTTTCCGATTCCGAACTCATCCGGCGGGTGAACGATGAACTGGTGGCGACCTGGGGCAACCTGGTGCATCGGGTGCTCTCCATGACCCACAGTTGGTATGCGGGCAGGATGCCTGCCCGCCAGTCCCCCTCCCCAGATGACCGGGAACTTCTGAGGGAGATTGACGCCGGATTGCTGAAGGCGGGCCAGATGCTGGAGCGGGTCGAACTACGGGCCGGCCTGCGCCAAGCCATGGAAGGCGCTCAGTCAGTCAATATCTACCTGAACGCCCAAGCTCCCTGGCTCTTGCGGCGTCATGACCCCGAACGGGCGCAGACGGTGCTCCATACTGCCCTTTCAGCCATCAAGGGACTGATGGTGGGGTTCTCCCCCTACTTGCCCTTCTCCTGCGAAAAGCTCCACGACATGCTGGGGCAACCAGGGTCCCTGACAGACGGCGGATGGAAGCGATCTCCGCTCGCCGACGCCACACTCCAAGCTCCCCAGCCACTGTTCGCCAAGCTGGACGAAGACCTGCTCGACTAGCTCAAGAGGGTTACCCGGCTAGGAAGGTGGATACACCCCTGCGGCCTGCGATTCGTCGGTCTGCCAGAAGATATCGGAGATCTCGCCGATTAGATCCAAAAGGCCCTGGGAGACGGCCGGATCCATTGACTTCTTGGCATCACCGGCGGCTTTGAGCGCCCGCCAGAAAAGATCATGCAATTGTGGAAAGCGCTCCGCATGGTGGGGCTTGAAAAAGTCCGACCACAAAACCGTGAGATGGTGCTTCACCAACTCAGCCTGCTGCTCCTTGATGAGTATGCACCTCTTCTGGAACACCGGATCCTCGGAACCGGCGTACTTGGTGCAGGCGTTGAGCACCGAGCGCGCTTCAATCATGGCTTGGGCGGGGTCATAAACTCCACAAAAAAGATCGCAGTGAGCATGGACAACGGTTGCTGGCCTGAAAAGGGCCATAGGCTTCTCCTCTCTGGGGAAAAAATAAATCCTGTTCTCGCCAGAATAGCGGAAATGGGCAGACTCGGATTCAGGTCGTTCGTGGTCTCGGGCTCCTCCATGAGCCCTGCCCTGCGGGATGGTGACCGGTTCATCGGGTGGCGCACCAACAATAAGAAACCTCCCAGACGAGGAACGGTGGTGGCTTTCCCCCATCCTCGTCGATCTGGATTCTGGCTGGTCAAACGGGTGGTGGGGCTCGGCGAAGAGCGCATTAATATCGAAACCGGAGAAGTGCTTGTTAACGGGCAACCCGGTCTGGACGAGTGGGGTCGCGGATGGTCGGCGCCCGACGGAGAGTGGGCAGTGCCTCTGAGAATGTTGTTCGTCCTCTCCGACCAGCGCTCTCTGACCCGAGATGATTCCCGCAACTTCGGACCAATCCGCGCCAGCAACATGTACCGTTTGCTTTTCCCCCCGCACAGTTACAAAAGGCTTGGGCCCCCTCCCACCCGACCTCCCGATCAGCACCCCTTCTAACAGATTGATCCGATGCACCCACCTCCCCGATCCCCAAGCCGTATGGAACAATGGCAGAGAAGGGTCCTGGTGACTCTGGGAACCCTGGTAGTTATCATGGCTGCCGCCGCGGTGCTGCTGGTTATTCGCAACGCCCTGGGAAGCTCCGGGCTCACCGGTGGGCCCGTCGCCTCGCAAGACATCACCAGCGGCAGCGTGACCACCTCAACCACCACCGCACCCGGCGGATCTGTCACAACCTTGCCGGAGCCGACTGACACCCCCACCACCGCGGTCTCCGAAACCTCCCTGCCAACGCTTCCTCCCCCGCCGGCCACATTTGTGGAAGAGCCCATTCGCGCCTCAGATCTCCGCCTCCAACCTGAAGGTCTGGGACCGCTTCCCTTCGGGACCGACATTCGAAGATCGGTCTCCATCCTCACCGAAGCGCTGGGGGCCCCGGATAGTGATACAGGGTGGCTACCCGCCGACCTCGACAACCTGCAATGCCCCGGGACCAGGGCGCGGGTGGTCACATGGGGGAGTCTGGCTGCGTATTTCTCCGATGGTCCCACCGACTGGGGACCGGACGGGCAGGAACACTTCTTTTCTTTCATCTACTCACTCCCGGATGGTTCTTCATCACCGGATGGGACATCTCTTCGAACTTCGGAGGGCCTCCAACTAGGAGCAACCTTGTCCCGTTCCTCATCAATCTATGGTGAGTCCTCCATCACGCTCGACCATTCCGTCCACGGGACCATCATGGAAGTGGATGTGCCCGGACCAGGCTACCTTTTGGGTGTTTTCTCTGGACCCGATTCTGAGGATGAACTGGTCGCTCTCTCCGGGGGAACGGGATGTCAAAAGTAAAACACCAAAGCTGGGGGGCGTTTGCCTTTAGCATCTCCCCTAATGCGAAAGACTGTGTTGTCGGTTGTCCTGGTCATCCTGGCGGCCGCTTGTGGAGGAGAAGCTGCAGAGGACCCTGTAGAGCAACCTACCTCGACCGCAACTCCCACCACCATCTCTGACTCCACCACCAGTTCCACGACTGGCGCCACCAGCGCTGCTTCTGAAACCACCACCCCAACATCCACCAGCGCGACCGAAACCACCACCGACACAGTGGCCCCCAGTTCCACAACCAGCACCATTGTCGGACCCACCACCACCAGTTCTACAACCACGATCCCCGAACCGGTTCTCCCCCCGAGTCCTCTCACGGGATTGGGAGTGGAGAACTCAGACTTGCTGAACCGGCGCACCATGGCCGTCAAGGTGGACAATCACTGGGACGCGCGTCCTCAATCGGGCATCGGAGAGGCGGAGGCGGTATTTGAAATTCTGGTCGAATCGGGCATAACGCGGTTCATAGCCCTCTTTCACTCCGTGGACTCATCCGCAGTGGGTCCGGTCCGCTCCGTGCGGCCCACCGATCCCCATTTGCTTAGACCCTTCAACGCCACCCTCCTGACCAGCGGAGGCCAAGACTGGATACTCAGATCCTTCCCACGCAACGGCGTGGGTGTTATCGGTGAGATCGGCGTGGGGGGCTTTCGCGACCCCACTCGTAAGGCGCCCCACAATTACTATGTCAACACCGCCGAGTTGCGCTCCGTCGCCGACGATCGACTATATCCGAATACCGGCCCTCCCCCTCTGTTCGAATTCGGAGAGTTATCTCCTGACGCCAACCTGGGTGGAGTATCCCAAGTGGAGATGGAATGGGCGCCCACCAATGCCATAACCTGGCGGTGGAACGGAGTGGAGTGGGAGCGCCACCTGCCGGATGGCCCTCACACCTGGACCCGCGGCAATGGTGTGGAGGAGATCATCACCGCCGACACGTTGGTCGTACTGTTTTCCAACCTGTTCTACACCCAGCCTCCCACCGGAAACGGATACGCCTTACCAACCATGGAAACCACCGGTGAAGGACGGATGCTTGTTTTCGCCAAGGGCCAAGTAGCGGAAGGAAAGTGGGAACGGGCGGATACCACCCAGCCATTCTCCTTCCTCTTGCACGACGGCTCTCCCATGACCGTTCCAGCCGGTCGACCCTGGATCAGCCTTTTCCCTGAGGGCCGACCGGTCTCCTGGTAGGTATGGAAATCAGGCCCTCCGCCCGGAACATCGCCCGCCAGATTCGAGCCGGCAAAAGATCAGCAGAACAAATCACCCGGCAAGCGTTGGGCGCCTTGCACATCCGCCAGGCGGACCTCAATCTCACCACCTTCATTGATGAGCAGGCCCTGGTCCGCGCCGCCGCTCTGGATGCGCGGGTGGCGGCGGGAGAAGATCCCGGCCCCCTGTGCGGGGTGCCAGTGGTAGTCAAAGACCTGATCAATCAAGCCGGAATCCCCAACACCTGCGGTTCGGCCTTCTATCGGATCGTGCCCCAAAACTCCGCCCCGGTGGTGGAACGCCTGGAAGAAGCCGGGGCTGTGATTGTGGGCAGAGCAGGTTTGCACGAGTTCGCTTTCGGGTTCTCTTCCGAGAACCAGTGGTTCGGCCCGATCCGTAATCCCCATGATCCCGCCACTTCCCCAGGAGGGTCGTCGGGTGGGTCAGCCGCAGTAGTTGCGGCCGGACTGGCTCCGGTTTCCATCGGTACGGACACCGGCGGCTCCATCCGGGTTCCGGCTGCCATGTGCGGCATATTCGGACTGAAGGTAACCCACGGGCGCGTCCCGCTGACCGGAGTCTTCCCGCTGGGGCCTTCCCTGGACACGGTAGGACCTCTGGCGGCGCATTCTGAGGATCTGACTCTCACCTATGCCGCCCTGGCCGGCTGGCATCCCCGGGACCACTGGTCGTCGCCCCGTCCCACCGAACTCCACCAACTCGAGGATCCGCTATCGTTTGAAGACCTGAAGGTCGGACTTCCTGCACAGTGGTTGGCAGGTGCTCCCTACACACCCGGAATCCGGGAGCGGTTTAATGAGGTCGTAGGGCAACTGGAGGACATGGGAGCGCGGATCGAACAGTTCGATGATCCGGTTCTGGGGCCTCCGGGAAGAATCAATGACATCCTGTATCCCCAAGTAGCCACCGTCCACCGTCTTTGGTGGGAAGCAGGAAAACCCTACGGCGCGGAGGTGGCGGACCGGATACGGGAAACCCTTCAGATCGGGGGAAGGTACCCAGCCGAGGCATTGTTGAGGGCCCAAGCCTGGCAGGCTCTTCTGCGGCACCGCTTTAGATCTGCTTTCCGCCGCTTCGATGTGCTGGCGATTCCCACCTCGGGGGGATTGCGCAAAGTGATAGGCAACCAGGAAATGGAGACCAACCAGGGCAGACTTCTGTATCGGATGGTGTTTTCCTGGTTCACCTCTTTGGTCAACATCAGCGGCTGTCCCGCCATCAGCATTCCGGTTCCCCGTTCCGATCAAACCGAAGGGGTTCCCTTCTCGCTGCAACTGGTGGCCCCCTGGTGGCGGGAGGATCTGCTGCTCAGGACCGCCACCGCCCTGGAAGGAGCGGGAATTGCCCGATCGATCCTGGCCATCGGCGCTCAATCCTCTAACTGAGGGCCAATAGACAGTTGAAAGGAACGCGGGTGGGGCTATCATTGGCCACCAACGAGAGAGCTTTGATTTTCCCACTGTGACATCGCTAACCACCGACGCCCAGGCGGGCATTTCCAGCCCGTCGTCCAATGGTGACGCCACACTACTAACACAAGTCACTGTCCGCTTCGCGGGCGACTCGGGGGACGGAATGCAGTTGGCCGGGAATCGCTTCGCTGACACCTCGGCGGCCTTCGGCAACGATCTTTACACCCTGCCCAGCTTTCCTGCCGAGATCCGGGCCCCTGCGGGTACCCTTCCCGGAGTTTCGTCCTTTCAAATCCAAATAGCGGACTGGGACATCTCCACTTCGGGCGATCAGCCCGACTGCATGGTGGCCATGAATCCTGCAGCCCTCAAATCGAACATCGCCGACCTCCGCCAGGGTGGAACCCTGATCGTGAACAACGAGGCATTCGACGAGCGGGGCCTCGCCAAAGCCGGGTACCACGACAACCCTTTGATCGACGGCAGTCTCAACCAATACGACCTGATCGAGATTCCCATGAACACCATCACCAAGGAGGCGGTGTCAGACAAGGTCAAGGGGCGGTCGGTGCTCCGCTCCCGCAACTTCGTAGCCTTGGGTTTCTTGGCCTGGCTCTTCCAGCGGCCTCTCGATCCCGTCAAGGAGTGGACCAACACCAAATTCGCCCGCAAGCCCATGGTGCGCGACGCCAACTTGGCCGCCCTGCAAGCCGGGTACAACTTCGGGATAACCACCGAGGCTTCCAGGACCGTCTTCATGGTGAAGCCAGCCCGCCTTCCCTCCGGCATCTACACCAATCTCACCGGTAACACCGCCCTGGCTTGGGGGTTGATCGCTGCTTCCTATTGCGCCAAGCTCCCCCTCTTCTACGGCTCCTACCCCATCACCCCTGCATCCGACATTCTCCACGAACTGTCACGCCACAAACGGCTAGGGGTCAGGACGTTCCAGGCCGAGGACGAAATCGCCGCGGTGGGGGCCGCGATCGGAGCTTCCTTCGGGGGAAGCTTGGCGGTAACCGGGTCGTCGGGGCCGGGAATCGCCTTGAAGAGTGAAGCGATCAGTCTGGCTCTCACCGCCGAATTGCCACTATTGGTGGTGAATGTGCAAAGGGCCGGTCCCTCCACGGGAATGCCCACCAAACCGGAGCAGACCGACCTTCTGTTTTCCCTGTTCGGCCGACACGGTGAGTCTCCCATCCCGGTTATTGCCTGCTCCACTCCCTCCGATGTGGTGGAAACGACCATAGAGGCGGCCCGATTAGCCCTCAAATACATGACCCCGGTGATCCTTCTTTCCGATAACCACATCGCCAACGGCTCCGAACCTTGGCGGATTCCGAACACCGCTGACCTGCCTGACATCAGTGTGCCCTTCGCCTCGGCTCCAAACGGCGCCAATGGTCAGTATCTCCCCTATCTGCGCGATTTCAACACGTTCTCCCGCCCTTGGGCCATCCCCGGCACCAGGGGCTTGGAACATAGGATCGGCGGGCTGGAAAAAGAGAACATCAGCGGCGATATCTCCTACAACCCGGAAAACCACCAGTTGATGACCGATTCCCGTGCCTGGAAAGTGGCGAACATCGCCAACGACATCCCTGAGCTCCAAGTGCAGGGTGAACTCGACGCTCCTCTGCTGGTGCTGAGTTGGGGTTCCACCAAAGGAACTGTGGGTGCTGCGTGTCGCAACCTCAACCGTGAGGGTTACCAGGTCGCTTACGCTCATCTGCGTCATATGAATCCCTTCCCCGCCAATCTGGGGGATGTGGTGCATTCCTATGAGAAGATTCTGATACCGGAACTCAACATGGGACAGTTGCGTTATGTGATCCGCGCCAACTACCTGAAAGATTCGGTGGGTCTCCACAAGGTGGCCGGAATTCCTTTCTATATCGGGGAAGTAAGAGACAAGATTTTGGAGATTCTCGAATCGTGAGCAACATCACCTTCAGCCGGTCCGATTTCCAGAGCGACCAGGAGGTGAGGTGGTGCCCTGGGTGCGGCGATTACACGATCTTGGCCACCGTGCAGACCTTCATGACGCAAATGGGAGTTCCACGGGAGAACATTGTGGTCATTTCCGGCATAGGCTGCGCGGCCCGCTTTCCTTACTACATGAAGACCTACGGGTTCCACACCATTCATGGTCGAGCCCCGGCCATTGCCACCGGTTTGGCCTCCTCCCGTCCCGACCTGTCGATTTGGGTGGTGACCGGAGACGGAGACGCCCTCTCCATAGGGGGCAACCATCTGATTCACTCCCTGCGGCGCAACGTCAATCTGAAGATACTCCTTTTCAACAACCAGATCTATGGGCTAACCAAGGGTCAATACTCACCCACCTCAGAGGTGGGAAAGCGAACCAAGTCCAGTCCCTTCGGGTCGATCGATGTTCCTTTCAACCCGGTGAGCCTGGCCTTGGGAGCGGAGGCCACGTTCGTGGCCAGAACCATCGATATGGACCGCAATCACACCACGCATGTTCTGGGGGAAGCGGTCTCCCACAAAGGGTCCGCCTTCATCGAGATCTATCAGAATTGCAATGTCTTCAACGACAAGGCCTTTGTCCAGTTGACCGGCAAGACCGAACGGGTCGCCAATCGGATCAATCTGCACGCCGGCCAGCCCATCGTCTTTGGGAGATCGGGAGAGAACTGTGTGGTGATGGAAGGGGGCGAGGCCACGATCAAACCCACTTCCTCGGTGAAAAGAGAGCAGATTGTGGTTCACGATCCTTCTCGTGAGAACCCCAGTGTGGCTTTCGCGATCAGCCGGCTGGCCCACGGTCCGTTTGGTCCCACCCCTCTGGGAGTGTTTCGTAAGGTGTCGCATCCCACTTACGGCGAGGAGATGCAACTGCAAATCGTGCAGGCCCAAAATAGGGGACCAGCGGACTTGGACGCGCTGTTCACCTCCGCCGGGACGTGGGCCGCAACTTGAGTTCAACCCCCTCCATGCTGATTAACGTGCTGGGAGGCGAACTTGAGCCCTGCTCCATGCAACCGCTCACCGGCTACTACCGCACCGGATCCTGTCAAGCCAGCGGAGACGATGTCGGCGTTCACGCGGTGTGCGCCGAGATGACCGAGGAGTTCCTGGCATTCAGCAAGTCCCGCGGAAACGACCTGAGCACCCCCATGCCCTTTTACGGGTTCGACGGACTACGTCCCGGAGATTGTTGGTGCCTCTGCGCTTCTCGCTGGCAAGAAGCCTTCGAAGCAGGCATGGCCCCGCGGGTCAAGCTGGAAGCCACTGCCCTGGTCGCCTTGGAGTGGGTCAATCTCGACGACCTCAAGAGACACGCAATCTAAGAGCACCCTGGTTTCTAAGCGGTCCCACCGCCCATCACCTCTAGGAAACGGACCGGCGGGGATTGCCAAACCGCCCAAACCGCTGGCTGAGACTAATTTCTCGCTGCTGCTGAGGCTTCGGCTACTGCTTTCCTGATGATGGGATCGGCCAGCCGGGAGAACGGAAGCGACTGAAGCCAAACCCGACCAACTCCGCTGAGGGTGGCCAGGAAGATGCCCTCACCGCCGAACGCCATGCTTTTGAGTCCCCCCGCCCGCTCGATGGAGTATTCGATTCCTTCCTCGAACCCCACCAAACAGCCGGTGTCCACCCGAATCATCTCCCCCGTCAAACGTCGCTCCACCACCATCCCCCCGGCGTTGACAAAGGCAATCCCGTCTCCCTCCAGCTTTTGAAGAATGAAACCCTCCCCGCCGAAAGCTCCGCTGCCGAATTTGCGGTTGAAGTGCATGGAGACCCTCGTTCCGAGGGCCGCACACAAGAATGCGTCACGCTGACAAATCACCGAACCGCCTATCTCTCTCAAATCCAGGGGCACTATTTTGCCCGGCACCGAGGCTCCGAAAGCCACCTTGGTGCGGCCACCCCCCGAATTCGTAAAGTGCGTCATGAACAGCGACTCGCCGCTGAGCGCCCTTCCCGCGGCAGTGGCCGCCTTTCGGAGAAAGCCACCTTTTTTCTCCTGCTCGGACCCGTCGCCCAATTTGGCCTCGAATGTGACTTCTTCGTCCATGAAGATCATGGCTCCGGCTTCCGCAATCACCGACTCGCCGGGATCGAGGTACACCTCCACAAACTGCAGATCCTCTCCATAGACCTGATAGTCGATTTCGTGGCTTCGCATGGCTCTCCTCGTCGTTAGCGTCACTTTCAAGTCTGGCGCGGACAATATCAGGGAACAAGGACCTTTCCGCATTGCTAAGGTCTTGGCGAAGTGGACAACTTAGTGATGAAACCATATGATCGCCTGGGCAGGACGCTGGCAGACCTGCGTATTTCGGTGACTGATCGGTGCAACTTCCGATGCACATACTGCATGCCCAAGGAGATTTTCAACCGCGACTACCAGTTCTTGAAACGTTCGGCCCTGCTCAGCTTCGAAGAGATAACTCGCCTCGCCGGCATTTTCAGCTCCCTGGGCGCCAGAAAGATACGGCTAACCGGCGGTGAGCCCCTGTTGAGAGCCGGACTGGAGAAGCTGGTGGCCATGCTTTCGGAGACTCCCGGAGTGGTCGATCTCACCCTCACCACCAACGGTGTCCTGCTACCCCGAAAAGCTCAAGCTTTGGCGGACGCGGGCCTCGATCGGGTAACTGTGAGCCTCGACTCCTTGTCCGACGAGGTGTTCGGGGCCATGAACGACGTGGGCGCCAAGGTAGCCGATGTCCTGGCGGGTATCGAGGCCGCAGCCGCGGCGGGTATGCGACCCATCAAAATCAACATGGTGGTCAAGAGGGGTGTAAATGATCACTCCATAGTGGACATGGCGGGGCACTTCCGGGGAACCGGCCACATCCTCCGCTTCATTGAATACATGGATGTGGGCGTCACCAACGGGTGGCGACTGAACGAGGTGACACCCGCCCACGAGATCGTCCGCCGCGTCCACGAAGTCTTCCCCATCGAGCCGCTGGAACCCAATTATCGAGGTGAGGTGGCGCGCCGCTGGCGCTATGTGGACGGGCAAGGGGAGATGGGGGTCATCGCCTCGGTAACCCAGCCTTTTTGCGGTGCCTGCACCCGGGCCAGGCTTTCGGCCGACGGTAAGCTCTACACCTGCCTGTTCGCAATCGGTGGCACCGACCTAAGGGAAGCAGTCCGTTCCGGAGTTTCCGACCGCCAACTGCGTAGGTTGATCACAGGAGTGTGGTCAGAACGGGTGGACCAGTATTCCGAACTCCGCTCGGGGGAAACGAGAGGGATCGGACAAAGAGTCGAGATGAGTTATATAGGGGGATAAGTGCTGACTGCCAAATGGCTGCAACGGACGCCGAACGCGCCAAACTAAGGATCATGGGTTCAAATCCGAAGGCAACAACCGAATACAACGTCTCCAATGGGTGGCGAGTGGGGCACGTTCCCCAGGAGTCCACCACCCGTTCGGGACTATTGGTGTCAACGGGTGGCAACGGCCAGAATGACGCGCTTTCTCTGATCGATGTGACCACCGGAAGACATTTCTGGGCCGTGCCCACCGGGGCATGGCGTTTCTTGTGGCCACTCACCGGCAAGCCGGTGGTGGCCGTACGCCAGTCACAGATCATCGCCGAAGAAGAACCCGAACAGCCTCTGGACGAGGGTCAGTATCTGTAAGCTCGCAGCCCGTCGGGCGCTGATATGACCTACCAACATCTCGGACGGGAGCGGCGTCGGCTTACAGCTACCGTCGAAGATCTGGGAGTACCCCGCCAGAGAGCCTTTCTGGTGGGAGTGCAGGTCGGGCGGGCTTCCTTGACCGAGGTGGAACATTCCCTACGAGAGTTGGCGCTCCTAACCGACACTGCCGGGTCTGATCCGGTGGAACAAGAAGTGTTCCGCCGACCCACTCTCAATGCTGGACTTTTGATCGGTAAGGGCCAGGCCGCTGAACTGGTGGAAATCACCAAGAGCAAGGACATCGATGTGGTGGTGTTCGACCATGCCCTCACGCCCGCCCAACAGCGGAATCTGCAGGCGTTGTGCGAATGTGATGTGGTCGACCGCGAGGCGGTGATACTGGACATTTTTGCTCAGCACGCCACCTCCCGGGAAGGGTCACTGCAAGTGGAATTGGCCCTGTTGCGCTACCGACTGCCTCGGCTGCGAGTACAGGGAGAGGGGTTCTCTCAGCAGGCGGGAGGAATCGGAACTCGGGGACCGGGAGAGACCCGTCTGGAAAGTGATCGGCGCCGAATCCAAGAACGGATCACGGTCGTCAAAAAGGACCTCTCGGCCCTTCGGCAACACCACCGGACCCGCAGCCGCGCCCGCAAACGCGCCGGGGTTGCTGCCGCAGCCCTGGTAGGCTACACCAACGCCGGTAAATCAACCCTGCTCAATCAGCTCACCGGAGCGGGGATACTTACCGAGGACGGCCTATTCACCACCCTGGACCCCACCATCCGCCGCCTGAGTCTGCCCGGAGGACGGGAAATCCTCCTGGCCGACACAGTGGGTTTTGTGAAGAGACTCCCCCACCGATTGGTGGAAGCCTTCAAGTCCACCCTGGAGGAGGTGAAGGACGCCGACCTGATACTCCATCTGGTCAACGCGGCCGATCCCGACCCGGAGGGGCAAATCGAGGCCGTCCACGAGGTCTTGGCTGAAATCGGAGCCAATACGGCATCCACCATTACCGTGATCAACAAGATCGATGTGGCCCCGCAGGCAGTGGTCAAACGCCTGATGGGAGGAAGCGACACCTCAGTGGCAGTATCGGCGCTGCGCGGAGAAGGAACCAATGACCTGATCAACGCCCTCGTCACCTGGCTGAATTCTCGGTCTACCCCGATAGGCGTGCTCGTCCCTTACGCGCGGGGAGACGTGATCGCGGCCCTTCATCGCACCGGTGAAGTGATTTCCACGGACGAACTGGCCGACGGCCTGCACATGACCGTTCGACTTCCCCCCGATCAGATCAGTCGCTTCTCGGCCTTCACGACCCCCAAGACTGACATTCAGTCTTAATAGGATCCCTATAGCGCTGGTGGCCCTAAGAGCGAGGGTTGGGCCGCAGCTAGGGCGGCGCCAATTATCCCGGCGTGGTTGCCGAAGCGGGCCGGCTTCAATTCGACCGGAACGTCCAAGTAGTGGCCGAAGCTTGACCACTTGTTGACCGCCCCTCCCCCGATAACTATCAAGTCCGGGGCAAACAACGAACTGACATGGCGCAAATACCGATTCAGCCTCTTTGCCCACTTCTCCCAGCTTATGGATTCTTGTTTGTAGATTCGATAAGCCACCCGGTCCTCAATGGGATGGTGCCCCCCAAACTCCAGCATGCCCAGTTCGAAGTTGGGAACCAGCTGACCGCCGCAGAACATTCCACTGCCGACACCGGTTCCCAAAGTGATGATCAGTACCGACCCGCGGTGGCCCCGTGCCGACCCGAAGGCGATCTCGGCAACGCCGGCAGCGTCGGCGTCGTTGATAACCGTCACGCAATGGCCCAAGGCTTCAGAGAAGATGGTGACCACATCAGCGCCCAACCAGGCATCGTCCAGGTGCGTGGCGCTGCCCACTATTCCCGACTTGACCACACCGGGAAAGCCGCATCCCACCGGCACGGATACATCACCGCACTTTTCACGATAATGGTCGGCTATCTCTCTCACCACCTCGGCCACGGCGGCGGTGGTACCGGGGCGCGGAGTTGGGATGCGAAGGCGTGTGAACAACAGTTGCCCCGTGGAGGTGTCCACCACATTGCCCTTGATCCCCGACCCACCGATGTCGACCCCCACAGCCAGCATGCTCATTCCCCTTGGCGACCTGTCCTGCGCAATACTTGGTCTATCTCCGAAAGGCGGCGACTGATCTCGGCTTCAAAACCGCTGGAACTGGGGCGGAAAAACACTTGGGGACTCACTTCCGGCGGGAAATAGGCCTGTGAAACGATATGCCCTGGGCGGTCGTGCGGGTAGACATATCCTTTTCCGTGTCCTATGCTATCCGCCCCCCGGTAGCCGCTACTACGAAGATGGAGTGGTACCGAAGGACTGGGTCCTTTCTGCACTGCCTCCCTGGCTCGGGACATAGCGGAGGTGACCGAGTTGGATTTGGGGGCGGAAGCCAGGAACACAGTGGCGTGAGCCAGATGATGGGCAGCCTCGGGCATCCCCACATAAGAGAGGGCCTGGGCCGCCGCCGTCGCAACGGGAAGGGCCCAGCGATCTGCCAGACCAATGTCCTCTGACGCCAGTATCACCAGTCGCCGCGCTATGAACTCCGGATCCTCGCCACCCTCCAGCATGAGAAACAGCCAGTAAAGAGCAGCGTCAGGGTCCGAACCGCGCACGCTTTTGATGAATGCCGAGATCACGTCGTAGTGACGATCCCCTGTTTTGTCGTATTGAACGATGCGTCGGCCAAGCGCCTCGGAGACATCTGCGATCTCAATGCTCTCCGATCCCCTTCCCTTGGCCAGATAGGCAGCAACTTCCAAGGCGTTGAGCAGCCCCCGGGCATCTCCCCCCGACCTTCCAGCCAGAGCTTCACGAGCGGCGTCGCTGATGCGCAGTTCTTCCCTCCCCAGTCCCCTTCCCTCATCCGATAACGCCCGATCCACCAGGATGGCCAGGGCCTCCTCGGAGATATGGCGGGTGCGGAACAGAATCATGCGGCTCATCAAAGGAGTGTTGATCTCGAAGAAGGGGTTTTCGGTGGTCGCCCCTATCAGAATCAGAGTCCCGTTCTCGACTCCTGGCAGCAGTGCGTCCTGCTGATTCTTGGAAAAACGGTGGATCTCGTCCAAGAACAGCACGGTACGCCGGCCGTCGGTCTCCAATCTCCGGAGGGCCGAGGCCAGGATGCCTCTCACCTCCTTCACCCCGGCGGCGGTGGCGCTGAGCGTGGCGAATGAGGCCGAGCAGTAGGTGGCCACCAGTCGGGCCAGGGTGGTCTTGCCACTGCCCGGCGGGCCCCACAACACCATGGAGACCGGTCTGCCCGACTCCACCAACACCCGAAAGGCCGCACCGGGGCTCAGCAGGGTGGGCAAGCCCACCACTTCATCCAGGTCTTGGGGACGCATTCGCTCTGCCAGCGGAGCCACCCCTGCCATGACCTGCGAACGCCGGGCGGCGAACAGATCATCGGCACCGTAGATCATATGGTTATTCCGACGGCGCAGCTTTGGTCCGGCGTGGATCGACCTGAATGCCCAACTCCGCCAGTTGGCCCCGGTCCACCACAGCCGGGCTACGACTGAGGGGCTCGGCGCCGCTCTGGGTCTTGGGGAAGGGGATGATCTCTCGAATACTCGAGACCCCGCACAGCACCGCCACCAGCCGGTCGAATCCCACCGCAAACCCGGCGTGGGGAGGAGCTCCATAACCGAGAGCGCGGATGAACCAGCCAAACCGCTCCTCGGCCTCGGATGGGGAGATTCCCAAAATCTCAAACACACGACGCTGAACTTGCGAATCGTGAATCCGGACACTCCCCGAGCCCAGTTCCACCCCGTTCAACACCAAGTCGTAAGCCTTGGCTACCGACTCCAAAGGACGTTCCCCCATTATCTCCACGTCCATGGGAGAGGTAAAGGGGTGATGAAGAAAGGTGATTTCACCCTCCTTCTCCTCGAACATGGGGAAATCCACTACCCACAAAAACTCAAGTCGGTTCGGGTCGTCGGGTTCTCCCAGTTCCAGACGCAGACGACCCAACGTTTCCGCCGCCGTCTTCTCCGTATCCGCCACCAGCAGCAAAGCGTCTCCCGGTCGACCCTCCAAACGCTTCACCACCCCAGCCAACTCGGCGTCAGACAGGAATTTGGCCACCGGTGAACGGGGTGGAGCATCCTCTTGCACCACCATCCAGACCAGCCCTCCCGCTCCCCACTGCCGGGCTTTGGCTATCAGCGCGTCGGCCCGGGCTCGGCTCATCTTGATCTGTCCGGCATTGATGCCACGGACCACACCTGCGGACCCCAATGTGTTCGCGAACGCCCGGAATCCGGTTTGGGAGAACACCTGCGACAATTCGACGATCTCCATGCCAAACCGCCGATCGGGTTTGTCGGTGCCATAGCGGGCCATGGCCTCCCGGTAGGTGAGACGAGGGAACGGCGCCGCAGCAACGACCTGATCGGGGCGTAGAACCGCCGTTACCGCTTCTACCACTGCCTCCACGGTGGCCAGCACATCCTCCTGGCCCCAGAAGGCGCCCTCCAGATCAATCTGGGTGAACTCCAACTGCCGATCGGCCCGGAAGTCCTCATCCCGATAGCAGCGGCACATCTGGTAGTACCGGTTCACCCCGGCCACCATCAGAAGCTGCTTGTAGAGCTGGGGCGACTGGGGCAGGGCGTAGAAGCTGCCGGGATTGTGTCGGCTGGGGACCAGCAGGTCGCGGGCACCTTCGGGAGTAGACCGAATCAAGGTGGGGGTCTCCACCTCCCAGAATCCCATGTCCTCCAGGGTGCGCCGCACGGTTCGAAGGGCAATCGAGCGGGATCGCAGATTCCTGGCCATACTGGGACGACGCAAATCCAGATAGCGATACTCCAAACGCAAGAGTTCCTCGGCGTGGGTGCGATCCTCTATGGGAAAGGGAGGCTCCTCGGATCGGCTCAGGACACACAACTCTTGCGCTTCCACTTCCACCATTCCACTGGCCATGGCCGGGTTTTCCGAGCCCTCGGGACGACGACGCGTCACTCCCCGTACCTGCACACAGAACTCGCGACGCAACTGGTCAGACTCCCCGATCCGCTCCGGATGCAGCACCACCTGCACTACCCCGGTGTGGTCCCGCAGATCCACGAACACCACTCCTCCATGGTGGCGTCTGCGGCCCACCCACCCTGCCAGGGTGACCATCTCACCCACCATCTGCAACCCCACTTGGGATGCGGTGTGACTTCTCACGATCTTCCCTCCTCGATCGCCGCCTTTCTTGCCCAGTCTCCCAGGTTCTGCTTGAACAGAGTCTCACGGGCATGTCCCTCTCGCATCTCCATCCGCAACCCGCTCACAACTCCCACGTACCTGGCCTGCGAGCGAGTGGCGGCTCGGAACTGGGCTTTAACGCTGCGGTGATCCAGGTCAAAACCCACCCGCAGTCCTTCTTCGCGAAGCGGTGCCGCCCACTCCATCAAATCGATGGGAGTAACCGGCCTCTCCGCCACTAGGTACACGTCCAGAGCTGCGTCCGCCCGCGACGCTTGAGCCAGGAGAATCCGGTCGATCCCTGCCGCGAAGCCCACCCCGGGCGCGGGCTTTCCGCCCAACAATTCGGCCAGCCCGTCATACCGGCCTCCTCCCAACAGGGTGGTTTGGGTGGTCTCCAACGTGGTGGAGACGAACTCGAAAGTGGTTCGCGAGTAGTAGTCGAGTCCTCGTACCAGCCGCGCCGACCGCCGATAATCAACGCCCAAGCTGTCCAAGCCGTCGCGGACTTGCCGGAAGTGATCTCGGCACTCGGCACACCAGTAGTCCGCTATATCCGGCAGGTTCCCCGAATCGGGTCGGCAGGTCGAACAATCCAGGATGCGAAGCGGGTTGACTTCCACCACACCGACGTGATTGGTGCAAAGCTGCGAAGTCGATTGGCTCAACACATCTTTTAGATCCATCAGATATGACATGCGGCACGAAACATCACCGAGGCTGTTGATCAATAGCTGCGTCTCGACCCCCACTTCCGCCAGAAATGAAACGGCAAGGGCGATCACCTCCACATCAGCGGCGGGTGACGCCGAACCGATGCACTCCACCCCCACCTGCCAGAACTGTCGCTTCCGACCACCCTGCGGCTGTTCGTAGCGGAACATGGGTCCTGAGTAGGCCACCTTCCACTGTCCCGTCCCTCCCTGAGCCAGGTACGCCCTCATCACACCAGCCGTTCCTTCCGGGCGAAGGCTCAAAGATCGGCCTCGACGGTCCAAGAACGTGTACATCTGCTTGGTGACCACCTCCGAGGTGTCCCCTACCCCCCTTTCGAATAGATTGGTGAACTCGAATACGGGAGTGATAACCAACTCGTAGCCGTAAGAGGCCGTAAGCGTTTCCCACTTGGCCAACGCCTGGCGCCATCGGGCAGATTGGGGCGGACCGGTTACATCGGTCCCCTTGGGAGAGCGGATCACCATTATCTAAATCAGGGTTACCAGGAAGGGATTGTGGTTACGTTCCAGACCGAGGGTAGTGCTTTCCCCGTGACCAGGAAGCACCATTGTCTCGAACGGCAGTCCCAGAATTTTCTGGCGCATGCTGTCCATCAGAGTGTCGAAGTCGCCACCCGGCAAGTCGGTGCGCCCAATCGAGCCTCGGAACAGCTGATCTCCGGAGAAAAGGATGCCTTCGGAGGGAAGATGAAAACAACAGTGTCCCGGAGTGTGGCCGGGTGTGTGAAGTACCGATATCTCCAACCCGGCCAAGTGAAGGACCTGACCATCCGATAGATCCTGGCGAGTGGTGGGAGGCCGGTAATCGCCAGGCGGTATGGCCCCCATCAGGCCAAGGAGCTGCCGGTGGGGATGTAATGACAGGAAATCGTCGTCGGGGTGAACATAGGTAACCACCCCCAACATGTCCTCCGTCCCCCCCGCCCCTCCAATGTGATCCACATGACCGTGGGTGACCAATAGGGCCACCGGCGCCAGATCATGACTGGCGCATAAATCCGCAATTCCCTGGGGATCGGGAGGGGCGTCCACCACCACGCACGGGCCACCTGGTTCCGGCGCCACCACATAGCAGTTGGTCTGCGCAAGCCATAGAGGAACGCTATCGACCAGCATGGGATTTCCGTTCAGTCCGGGAGGTCGGAGGAGACTCTGAACGCTTTGAACACCCCGTCCACTCCCTTGAGATCCGATAGCAGCCGACTCAACTGCCCGGCATCGGAGAGTTCCACCTCATACTGGAAGACAGCCACCAGGTCGTCCCCGACCGCCGACGCAGCCGCAATGATGTTGCCTCCGATCTCAGAAATGGCCGCGGTGACGTCTCGCAGCAGACGGGTGCGGTCCAAGGCTTCCACCTGCACCCAGACGGTAAAGACGCTCATGCGGTCGGGAGACCAGGCCACTTCCACCATCCGTTCCATCTGCGGGAAGCGATCGGCCAAGTTGGTGCATTCGGTTCTGTGTACGGAGACGCCCCGGCCAGTCGTCACGTACCCGACAATCGTGTCGGAGGGAACCGGAGAGCAGCATTTGGCCAGTGTCACCATTGTGTCGCTCATTCCCTCCACCAATACCCCCGACGAAGCGGCGTCGGGCCGGTGGCGTATTCCTGTAGAAGACAGCAGCCCCACTTTTTCCTTCACCTCCGGAAGGCTGGGCCTGACGGCTCTTTCCAACCTTTGAATCACGGTGGAGGGGGCGATCTCTCCCTCGCCAACCGCCAGGAAGAGGTGGTCGATCTCGGTTCTGCCCAGGTCCTCGGCGATGGAGGCCAAGAGTCGGTCACGGGCGGCGGCAGTGAGCCCCAATCGGGCTTTGCGAAGCTCCGACCAAAGCGCTTCCCGACCGTCAGCGATGGACCGGGCGCGCCGCTCCTTGGAGAACCACTGCTTGATCTTGGTGCGGGCCCGGGAAGTCTGCACCGTCTTCAACCAGTCCCTACTGGGCCCAGCACCCTGGGACCGGGAGGTGATGATCTCCACTATGTCACCTGAGGAAAGCCGCGTCGATAGTGGTAGGAGCCGCCCATTGACCCGCGCTCCCACGCATCGGTCACCCACTTCGGTATGGATGGCATAGGCAAAGTCCACCGGAGTGGCCCCAGAGGGAAAAGCCTTCACCTCTCCTCGGGGAGTAATCACAAAAACCTCATCCCGATAGAGGTCCAGCTTCAGGTGATCCAGGAATTCGCGGGGATCCTCGAACTCATCCCTCAATCCCCCCAAATCCCCTACCCATTGCAGGTCGGCCGCTGCGGGTCCCTCCTTGTAGCGCCAGTGGGCGGCAATACCCCGCTCCGCCAATTGGTGCATCTCCGCAGTTCGGATCTGAATCTCGATCGCTTTGCCGTCGGTCCCCACCACCGTGGTGTGCAGACTTTGGTAAAGATTGATCTTGGGCATGGCGATGAAGTCTTTGAATCTGCCGCTTAACGGCGACCAATGGGAGTGAATATCACCCAGGGTGGCATAGCAATCCCGGATCCGGGGAACCACCACCCTTATCCCAATCAGATCGTAGATCTCTTCGAATTGCTTCCCGGTCTCCATCATCTTTCGGTATATGGAGTAGTGATGCTTGGGCCGTCCGCTCACTTCGGCAGAGATTCCCGCATCTTTGAGTATGCCCGAGACTTCTTCCATCATCTTGTCGATGACCAGTTGCCTTTCAGGCGCCAGTACCAGCAGCTTGTCGTCGATTTCGGCGTACGGACCCGGGTAGAGAATGGCCAGGCAACGATCTTCCAACTCATGCTTGATCTCCTGGATTCCCAGCCGGTGGGCCAGCGGTGCGTACACATCCAAGGTCTCGGTGGCCACCGCTCGCTGCTTGGGAAGACGGAGAGCGCTCACCGTGCGCATGTTGTGCAAACGGTCACACAGTTTGATGACCAGCACCCGCACGTCCCGGGCCATGGCCACCACCATTTTGCGGATGGTGGCCGCCTGCGCCTCCTCGCGGTTGGGATAGGAGATTCGGTCCAGCTTGGTGACCCCATCGATGAGATCAGCTATCTGCACGCCGAATAGCTTTTTCACATCCTTGTATTTGAGATCGGTGTCCTCCAAGGTGTCATGCAGCAGGCCCGCCGCCAAAGTGGATCCGTCCATCCCCAGATCGGCCAGAATCCGGGTCACCGTCACCGGGTGCACGATGTAGGGATCCCCTGACTTGCGAAACTGCCCCCGATGTGCCTCCTCAGCCACCTGGTAAGCCCGATACAACAAGTCCGTGTCGCCCGCGGGGTGATGGCTTAAAAAGCGCGACACCACCCCGGCTAACGGATCATCCGACCCGTTGAGATCACTGGTAGCAGGGCGCCGCTCTAAGCTGTCGGCCACGCTCGTCAGTCTAACTGAACGGCCCTCTCTCAGGAGTTCTATCGGGCCCTACGGCGACTTCGACGGCGCCGGGGCGGACGAGGGGTTCCCATTCCATCTATGGGCAGGACACCAGAAGTGATGGGTGCCTGCTGGAGCGGCTCTTCGATCTCCGCGGGTAAATCAGGATCAATCTCGGGGCGCCTTCTGTCCACTCTGCGCCTTTGATTCCTCCAGGTGACCTCCCTCTCCTTCCACAGCGCCAATAGAGGAGAAGCTACGAAGATAGACGAGTAGGTCCCCGCCGCTATTCCCACGAACAGCGCCAGGGAGAAGTCGCGCAGGGGGGCGGCTCCGAGAATCAAAGACCCTACGAACAGGATGCTTCCCACCGGGATCAGCGAGGTGAGCGAGGTGTTTATGGAACGGGCCAGCACCATGTTCATCGACCGATTGACAATCTGCGAATAGGTCAGGACATCGGAGTAATCGCCTTCCAATTCCCTGACCCGATCAAAAACCACCACTGTGTCGTAGAGCGAATAACCCAACACGGTGAGGGCCGCCACCACCGTGGCGGGGGTTACCTCGAAACGGGTTATGGCATATATTCCGACGGTGATCATGAGATCGTGTAGCAGAGCAACGATTCCCGAAAGAGCCATCTTCCATTGGAGGCGGATCGAGATGAAAATCACCACCGCCCCCAAAAACACCCCCAAGGCCCACAATGCTCGCCGAGCCACCAGGGCTCCGAAGGTCGGCCCCACCGCTTGTCGGTTTACGTCCTCAGGCGGCGCTCCCACCAAATTAGCCAGGGTAGCCACCATCTCGTCTTCGACCGAGGGAGGAATGGGTCCGGTCTGCACCCGGACTCCCTGCCCTTCGTCAATCTCCTGGATACGATAATCCACCACCCCTAAAACGCTCAAAGCGGCTTCTAGTTCTGCCACGCTTGCCCCGCTGCGATTGTCGGTCTGCACCTGCACGCCTCCCGTGAACTCCAAACCCAGGTTGAGTCCGAACACCGTGGACATGATCACGGAGATCGCCAGCAGAACCGCCGAGAGATAGAACCAGCGGCGGCGCAGACCGACGAAGTCGATCTGTGTCTCACCCCGAGAGATCTTCTGCCAGGCGTTCATTGCTTTTCTCCGGCGGCGGCTGGGATGGAGAACCAACCGGAACGGCCCACGGGAGTGTGAGCCAACACCCAGGCCGCCCGGCGGGTAAAGGCCCGGGCCACGAAGATGTCAAGCACAGTGGCGATGCCCAACGACAAGGCAAACCCTTTCACCGCTCCCACCGTCAATATCCACAGAAGAGTGGCCCCCAGAATGGAGACGGTGTCAGCGGTGAGAATGGTGCGAAAAGCGGTGCGGAAACCCTGAGTTGTGGCCGACGGGACGGTTCTGCCAGCGCGCAGTTCGTCCTTGATCCGTTCAAAATAGACGATATAGGAGTCGGCGGTGATCCCTACCGCCACGATTATCCCCGTTATCCCCGCCAACGTCAGCGTCACACCCTGGAAGTGTCCCAACAGCGCATAGATAGCGATCAGCAGGGACCCGAAGACCCCGATCCCCAAAACCGCCACCAGTCCCAACGCTCGGTAATAGAGCAGCAGCACCACCGCCACCAGGATCAATCCCGCTATACCTGACACCAAGCCGATCCGTAGCGAATCCGACCCCAAAGTCGCCGAGACCTTCTCTACCTGACTCCTTTCGAATGCCACCGGCAGCGAACCGTATCGAAGAACTACTGCCAGGTTTTGGGCCTGCTCCTCGGCGGTGGGGTCGGTACCCAAAGTGATCACTGCGTCACCACCGGTGATTCCCACGCCGGCAGTCACATCCTCAGCCACCTGGGGAGAAGCGATGATCTGTCCGTCCAACACAATGGCGATCTGGCGACGGGGATCGCCAATCGGATAGGACGCTGCTACGCCGGTGAGGTGGGCAAATAAGTCAGACCCTTGAGAAGTCAGAGAAAGGTTCACCACCCATTGTGCAGAGGTGTTGCTGAATCCGGGAAGAGCCTGGGAGACGTCCGAACCGGTCATCGAGGTCGGCCCGAGGGTGAGAACCTCAACTCCGAACAAGCTGAAGCTCGGCAGATAGGCGATCTTGTCCGGGTCTTCATCGATGGTGTGCCCGGTCACCGGATCCACTCCTTCGGGGACATCGGGGAGGGTGGTGGTAGTAGTGGTGATGACCACGGTTTCTTCGGAATCGGCTGCATCCTCTCCGGGTTCGGACGACGCAGTGTTGGTGGTTGTGACCAGCGGCCCCTCAAAACCGGGAGTGGACTCCAGCACCGGACGGAACGAGAGACGTCCGGTTCGCCCAATGGCGTCCAGGGCCTGTTGTTCGTTTTGAACACCGGGCAGCTGCACCAAGACGGTTGTCCCCCCCGAGATGGAGATCTCCGGTTCCTGTACTCCCCCCACATCTTCTATGCGGCGGCGCATTATGTCCACGGCATATTCCATTACGTCAGGGTCGGTATCATCCGGAGCGGTTAGCACCACTGACGTCCCGCCTTGAAGATCCAGGCCCAGCTTAGGCTCGATCTCCAGCAGATAGACGGCGATCAGACCTCCCCAGGCAATCCCGGCGACAATCAGCAGGCCGATGACCCGCCGAAGCACAGATCAGCCTTCCGAGGCTCGTTTGGAAGCTATGGCCTTTTTGGCAATTCGCATCGACCCGTATTCCAACTCGATTATCACCGCGTCATCCTCCACACTGCGGACCTGTCCCATGATACCCCCGATGGTCTGGATCTGGTCCCCCAACATCAGATGCGCCACCAGATCCTGCTGCTGGCGAGCGCGCTTTCGCTGCGGCCTGATGAGTAGGAAATAGAAGAACAAAAGAAACCCGCCGAGAACCAACCAAGTAAAGACTGGGCTTCCCGCCGACTCTTGAGCGAAAATCATATATAGACAACTCCTGCTTGGTCCGCCGAAAGATATCAGACTAGTGGATTGCGCTCTTCTTGGGAAACTCCCCTCCATGGAACCGGTCAAGGAACCCGGCAAACTCCCCCGCCAGAATCGCCCGTCGAGCCGATCCCATCAACTCGGTTGCATAGGTGAGATTGTGAATGGAGATGAGGCGCTGGGAAGTTGTCTCCCCCACCCGCAGCAGGTGACGCAGGTAGGACCGTGAGTAGCGGCTACACGCAAGGCATTCGCAGTCCGGATCGAGGGGCGCCTCATCCCGCGTGTGAGCGGCGGAGCGTAAGTTGTAATCGCCATTCCAACCGAGCACCTTCCCGTGTCGAGCCAGACGGGTGGGCCAAACACAGTCGAACATGTCCACTCCCCTGGCTATGGCGTCAAGCATGCCCAAAGAATCCCCCACGCCCATTAAATAGCGGGGACGATCGGACGGAAGCTCCCCCACGCTGGCCTCCAGCGCTATGTTGCGTTCGGCAGCCGACTCCCCCACCGACAATCCCCCGATACCAAATCCTGGAAACCCCAGTTGGGCGGTGGCCCGGGCGCTTTGGCGGCGTAGTTGTGGACAGACTCCCCCCTGCACTATTCCAAACAGCGCCTGGTCATCGCGGCGATGGGCCGCCAAGGCCCGTTCCGACCAGCGCAAAGTCCGGTGCATCGCCTCCTCGAGTTCAGGCAGTGGCGAGGGCAGGCCCAGACAGATGTCGAGCACCATGGCAATGTCGGCGCCCAACCGCTCCTGGTGGAGAACCGCCTCCTCGGGAGTGAGGCTCACCTTCGAACCGTCGTATATGGAACGAAAGACCGCTCCCTCCTCGGTGATGCGCGGATTGAGAGAGAAAACCTGGTAGCCCCCTGAATCGCTCAGCACCGGGCGCCGCCAGGACATGAACCCGTGCAGCCCTCCCATCTCCTCGATCAGTTCCGAGCCGGGCCGCAGCATCAGGTGATAGGTGTTGCCCAGCATGATCGGGACGCCGATCTCCTCCAGATCAGCGGCGTCCAACCCCTTTACCGAAGCACGGGTCCCCACCGGCATGAACACCGGAGTAGGAACCTCGCCATGGGGAGTGTGAAGCATGCCCGCCCGGGCGGCGCCCTCGGTGGCCTGTTGCGTCCAGGAGACCGCGTTCACAATCGGGCCTTGCCGCAGTGGCGTTCGGCCAACATGGCATCCCCGAAGGAGAGGAAGCGATATCCCCGTTCCAAGGCGATGCGATACGCCTCCCGCCACTCTTCGCCCATGAAGGCCCACACCAGCGCCAAGAGGCTTGATCGGGGGGCATGGAAGTTGGTGATCAGCAAATCAACCACCTGCAAACGGCAGCCCGGCGTCAGGTACAAGTCGGTCTCCCCCTCTCGGGCGGTCACCAGACCGTCCTGGACGGCGCAGGTCTCCAAGGTCCTTACTACTGTGGTGCCCACCGCCACAACCCGTCCCCCCCTCGCCCGACATCGGGTCACCGCCTCTGCCGTCTCCTCCGAGAGCCGAAAGCGCTCCAAACCCATGGGATGATCCTCAAGGCGCTCCACACCAATCGGACGAAAGGTCGCCCAGCTCACCTCCAGGTCGATCTCGGCACGCTCCACACCTCTTCGGGCGAGAGCCTCCAACAATGGGGAAGTGAAATGGAGACCAGCAGTCGGGGCGGCGGCCGATCCCAACCGGGAGGCAAAAACAGTCTGATACCGCTCCGGATCCGGTAGATCACGGGTTATGTAAGGTGGAAGCGGCACCTTTCCCGCCTCTTCCACCAGTTCCTCCACATCCCCGTCTCCGCTCAACATCAATTCCGCCACTCCGTCGACGGGGCCTGCTAACAACTGCCCCCGAAGCGGGCCAAAATCCAATATCAATCCGGCGCGAAGCCGACGGGCCGGGCGCACCAGCGCCTCCCACCGGTGTGGGGAGAGACGGCGGGCCAATAACGCCTCCACCTTCCCTCCCGTTCCGGCTTTCCGGCCCAGAAGCCGGGCGGCCCGCACCCTGGTCCGGTTGACCACCAACAGGTCCCCCTCTTCCAAAAGGTCAGGCAAATCCGAAAAGGTCCGGTCACCGAAAGTGCGGGTATCAAGCAGGCGCGAAGAGTGGCGGGGCTCCACTGGGGTCTGCGCCACCGCTTGGGGAGGAAGGAAGTAGTCCAACTCGACAGTGCGCATTGGCGGTGAGAAAGTCAGACCAATCGAAGCTGAGGGTCGGACGGAGGCGGTAACCCCAGATGCAGATAGGTTCCTTCGGTGGCCATCCTTCCCCGCGGAGTTCTCTGCAACAGTCCCGCCTGAAGTAGATAGGGCTCATACGCCTCCTCCACGGTATCCGGTTCCTCTCCAACCGAAATAGCCAGAGTGCCTAGACCCACCGGACCACCCCCGAACTTGTGCACCACCGATTCCAGGATGGCCCGATCCACCTTGTCCAGACCCAACTCGTCCACCTCCAACAGGGAGAGCGCTTGGCGAGCCACCTCAGCTGTCACCGAGCCATCGGCGCGGGCAATGGCATAGTCCCGCACCCGGGCCAAGAGCCGGTTGCCCACCCGGGCGGTGCCTCGACTGCGCGCGGCGATGGTCTCCGCCCCGGCGCCGCTGATCTTCACTCCCAGAATCCCTGCCGAGCGGACCACTATCCGTCGCAGCTCTTCAGTGGTGTAATAGTCGAACCGCTCGATGATCTGGAATCGATCACGCAGCGGGGAAGAGATCATACCCAGACGGGTGGTGGCGCCCACCAAAGTAAAGGGCTCCAGGTTTAGCCGATAGGTGGTTGCCCCCACACCCCTTCCCACGACGATGTCCAACTCGAAGTCCTCCATCGCCGGATAGAGAACTTCCTCCACCATCCGAGACAGTCGGTGAAGCTCATCCACAAAAAAGACCTCCCCTTTTTCCAGGCCGGAGAGAATGGAAGCCAGGTCTCCGGGTCGGTCCAGGGCAGGACCGGAGGTTCTTCGCATTCTCACCCCCAACTCATTGGCGATCACGCTCGCCATCGAGGTTTTGCCCAGCCCCGGAGGTCCCGAGAAGAGCACGTGCCCCATGGGAACCCCCATCTTGGCGGCCGCCTCGATAGAAATCAGCAACCTCTCCTGCAGGAGTGGTTGTCCGATGAATTCCCCAAGAAAACGGGGCCGTAGCGAGGTTTCCAGTGCGGATTCATCCGTGGTCGGCTGCTGGGCCACCACCCGCTCCTCCCTCACTTCGCCAGTTCCCGAAGCGCCGAACGTATTTGCTCCTCAATAGGGGCGCCGGGATCGACCATAGCCGCTACCTGGCGGATCTCGTGGCTGCGATAGCCCAAACCTGACAGGGCCGCCCACAGATCGGAGGAGCGAGCGGCGCCCTTTATCACGTTGGCTTCCGAGGCTTCCAGCTTCCCTTTCATATCCAGAATCAACCTTTGAGCGGTCTTTTTCCCAACCCCGTTCACCCTGACAAGGGTGTTCACGTCCTCTTGACGCACCGCCTCTCGTACCGATTGTGACCCCAGAGTGGACAGAATCGCCAAGCCCACTTTCGGCCCCACCCCCTGGGCGGAGATCAGCAACCGGAACAGATCGCGTTCCTCGGAATGGACGAATCCGTAGAGCCTCATGCCTTCACTCCATACCTGCAGATGGGTGCTGATCAGTATCTCCCCCCGGTTCGTAGGAAGACTGTCCACCGCCGATGGCGCCATCATGACCTCGTATCCCACACCTCCCACATCAACGATGATCCCCTCCGGGCTCCTCTCTATGAGCGTTCCCCTCAAAGAGCCTATCACAACACCAGTTCCAGATGCAGGTGCTGGAGATGGCAAATCGCCACCGCCACTGCATCGAAAGCATCATACGGCAAACCTTCCTCGGATAGGCTGAGCGTCTTTCGCAACGACCTCTTGACAGCCTCCTTGGTGGCCGCTCCGTCTCCGGTCACGATCTTCTTGATGGTGCTGGGGGTGTATTCGCGAACCGGCATCCCAGCCTCGGCGGCGGTCAGCATAACCACTCCGGTGGCTCTCTCCACCGCCGATGCGGCTGAGCGGTTTCCCTTGATGTAGACCTTCTCCAAAGCCAGAGCGCCCGGCCGGAACCGACTGATCACTTGCGAAATATCGTTGGACAGTTCGTGCAGACGGTTTTCGGTCGGCCACTTCACCGGTGTGTTAATCACTCCCATCACAATCACCCGATGGGGGCTGCCTCGGCTTACCACCGCATAACCGGTGCGGGCCAATCCAGGATCTACTCCCAATACCAACACCTAGAGAAAGTGTAAAGAAGGAAGAACTCTCATCCTGGCCTTTCAGGTCCCCGCCCCTTCCACATCACCCCATGGCTAGTCCGCCAAGGCCGCCATCACCTCATCGTTGATCTCGAAGTTGGAGAAAACGCTCTGCACATCATCCAAGTCTTCCAGAGCATCCACCAACCGCAGTACCCGCGGGGCGGTGCGCTGGTCCACTGCCACTTCGGACATGGGCAGTTGCGTCACTTCGGCCGACTCCACCGCCAAACCTGACTCCTCCAAAGCGTCCCGCACCCCGGCCATGGCCTCGGGTGAGGTGATCACCTCCCAAGAGTCGCCCGCTTCCCGCATGTCGTCGGCGCCCGCTTCCAGCGCCGTCAACAGGACCTCGTCCTCGTCGCCGGAGGCGGTGATCAAGCCCTTGGGCTGGAACAGATAGCCAACCGATCCAGGCTCTCCCAGACTCCCTCCGTTGCGGGTAAAAGCTGTCCTTACATCAGAAGCGGCCCGCCTGCGGTTATCGGTCAATACCTGCACGTACACCGCCACACCCCCCGGCGCATATCCCTCGTACCACAGTTCCTCGTAGGACACCCCGCCAGATTCGCCGGTACCTCGTTTGATGGCTCGCGTGATGTTGTCGTTGGGCATGGAAGCCGCCTTGGCCTTGGCCACCGCCGCGGCCAGCGAATAGTTGGCCTCGGGATCCCCCCCACCTTTGCGCGCCTCGGATTCGATGGCCCGCGCCAGTTTTGCGAACAACTGCCCACGGACGGCATCCCGACGACCTTTGCGGTGCTTGATGTTGGCCCACTTGGAGTGTCCCGCCATGGTCTACTCTGTTTCCCCCTCCAACCACAAACGGTGGATTCGGGAGTCCTCAGTCAACTCCGGGTGAAAGGAGGCGGCCATCAGATTGCCGGAGCGCACCATGACCGGCCGGTTCCCCACCTGGGCCAAGACCTCGACATCACCACCGACTTTCTCCACCCACGGAGCCCGGATGAACACTCCGTGGAATGGCCTGTCCAGACCCTTGACATCCAAATCCATCTCGAACGACTCGTTCTGCCTTCCAAAGGCGTTGCGACGCACCACCACATCCAGCACTCCCAGCAGTGGCTGGGCTCCCTCAACGATCGATGACGCCACCAGGATCATCCCTGCACAGGTGGCCAGAGTGGGAAGACCCTCGACCAGGGCGGCGCGCAGGGGCCGCAGCATTCCAAACCGCTCAGCGAGACGACCCATAGTGGTGGACTCACCACCGGGGATCACCAAACCGTCCAGCCCCTCCAGATCTTCGGGGAGTCTTACTGCTCGGCAAGCGGCACCAAGACTTTCAAGAGACCACCGGTGCTCCCGCACGTCGCCCTGGAGAGCCAACACCCCGATGGTGGGCGGCATGTTCACCAGCCCCGGGAGGCCAAACGCTCCGCTGGTTCCAGTGTTCCTATCTCGATGCCCGCCATGGGCGCTCCCAGGCCCCTCGAGGCCTCGGCCACCACCTCAGGACGGTCCCAAAAAGTGGTCGCCTCCACAATGGCGGCGGCGTAGGCGGCCGGGTCGGAGCTCTTGAAGATGCCGCTGCCCACGAACACTCCATCACAACCAAGCGCCATCATCAGGGCCGTGTCGGCCGGGGTGGCGATGCCGCCCGCCGCGAAGTTGACCACCGGCAGATGCCCCAACTCAGCCACTTCCTTCACCAGATCGGTGGAGACCCTCATTGCTTGAGCCTGTTGAGCCATCTGCTCGTCGGATAGGTCTCTCAAAGCCTCGATCTGGCTGTTGATGGCCCGAATGTGACGCACCGCCTCCACCACATTGCCGGTGCCGGCCTCACCTTTAGTGCGGATCATGGCCGCTCCCTCCGCAAGTCGTCGCAGTCCCTCCCCCAAATCGCGTGCCCCGCATACGAACGGGGTAGTGAACGGCCACTTGTCAACGTGGTACTCCTCGTCGGCGGGAGTAAGTACCTCAGATTCATCGATGTAGTCCACCCCCAGAGATTCCAGGACTCTGGCTTCCAGAAAGTGGCCGATCCGGCACTTGGCCATTACGGGAATGGTCACCGCCTTCATTATCTCGGTCACTTTGCCGGGGTTAGCCATCCGAGCAACCCCGCCATCCTTGCGGATATCGGACGGGACTCGCTCCAAGGCCATCACCGCTACAGCTCCGGCTTCCTCTGCAATGCGTGCCTGATCGGCGGTGACCACATCCATGATCACTCCGCCTTTGAGCATGTCTGCGAGGCCCCGCTTGACCAGTTCGGTGCCGGTCTTCATACCGTTGCTCTGCTCCATCGCCCTAATCGTACCAACGTAACGCCCGGCCCCGTCCACAAAAAGAGCCGCTCAATCGAACCCGAGATTCAACCGATCTGTCGCATTACCTGCTCATAGCACTCCCGATAGGCCGGTCCCACCTTGTCCCAAGAAAACCTATCAGCCCTCCTGGTTCCAGACGCCGACAGCCGTTCTGACAGCGAAGGGTCAGCCAACACCAGCGAGATTTGATCCACCAGCCCCTCAACACTTCCCTTCTCAAAGAACCTCGCCGCCGAACCTGCCACATCCCGAAAAGACCGAAGGTCGGAGGCGATCACCGCGCAACCTGCGGTCATCGCTTCCACTAGCACTATGCCAAAGCTCTCCCCACCCAGGTGGGGCGCAACGTAGATCTCTGCCGATCTGAGAGTTCGTTCTTTCACTTCCTCACTAACCCTGCCCAAAAAGGTGATTTCCCGCAGTGAATCCGAGCATTCGGTGCCCATCACCACGAGTTGCGCATGAGCAAAACGCGCCCTGATACGGGGCCAAGCCTTTAATAACACACTCAGGCCCTTGCGTGGTTCATCCCGACCCAGGAAAACCACCCTGCCCCTGCGGCGCTCCACGTCCTGGGTCCAGACCTTCATCTCCACCCCGTTGGGGATTATCCGTTCGGGTTCCCATCCGGCCGGCAGAGCCTCTGCCGCCTGGTTGCTCACGGCGGTGACCATGGTCCGGGAATCGGACAAGGATCGCACCCAGGGGCGCAAACCACGGTACATGGTCCTGACCCAACCCGGTGGATCAGCGTGGAAGGTGACCACCTTGGGACCCGGCGAACGCAAAGCCGCCACTCCCAACCTGGGCATCAATGGCTCATGGACATGTATGACATCTGCCCAACGGATGGTCCCCCTTATGCGGGCACCCACCATCGGCGACAAAGAGATAGGCGCCACCGACCGGTTAGCCCGTATGCGTGTCACTCCTCCCACCGCCGCACCCGGATGGCCAATGGGCAAGGCCGGGGCGATCATCTGAACCTCGTCACCTTCCCCCCTCAACCACGAGGCCAGTCCCCGCACCTGCGCTTGAACTCCCCCCTCCGCGGTCATATCGTAAGGGGAAACCAGGCAGACCCTCATCTGAGCAGTTTCAAGCCCGATCGGAAGGCCAGTTGGGCTGGAGAAGATGCCACTGCTCGGGAGCTGCGCGAATCAACTCCTCGAAGACATCGGCCATCAATTGCGCCCCGCAGCGAAGCCTTTTGGAAAGACTCCCCTCCTGGGGAATCAGCAGTGGCGGCTTTAGGACAACCCGGTAACGACCCTTTTTCTCACTGTAGACCGCCACCGGAACAACCGGCCGGCCGGAGCGAATCCCCAGCAGCAGGGGGCCGGCAGGGACAGTGGTCTCCTCACCGAAAAAACGAACAGGGATGCCCCTGCCGCTTAGATCCCGGTCGGCGGGGAGGCAGACCGCGGTCCGGGTCTTCAACATCTCCTCCAACTCATTGATAACACCCTTGCGGGCGAAAACCACCTTTATCCCCGATAACCCTCTGACCCTCGCGAACCAGTCTCTGATGTAGGAGTTGGGCAGATTCTCGGCGACAGCCACCACCTCCACATTCAGATCCCACACCGCCACCCCGGCCATTTCCCAATTGCCTAGGTGGGGCAAAACCACCACCACCCCTCGGCCCTCGTCGATAACGTCGGCCAGCAAGTCCAATCTCTCCACGTCAAAGCGGTCAACCACTCTCCGCACATTTGTAGGTCCCGCCCACAGCACCTCCCCCCAATAACGCCCGTAGCTGGCGAACACCCTCCTCACCGCCCCGGCGCGGCTACCCACAGTGACGTCCAGCCCGGTGCGTTGGACATGGCGCCCTGCCATCCGCCGGCGACCGGGAAGCAAAAGATAGGCCAACAACCCGGCAGCGGAGCCAACCTTTTGCGCAACCGTCAACGGCCACATGTGCATAAAACCCGACGCCGCTCTCACACCCCAGTAGGTAAGACGGGCTTTCACCGTTTCAGTTCTCTATATGCAACCGCGAACCTATGAAGAGCCGATATCCAACATAAGACCGTCATCGCCCACAACATCGGCTCGACCCAACCCGTGAGCAATCCCAAGCCAAAGAGGATCACCCTCTCCGCCCGACCAATGAAGCCACCGGTACCTTTGAGTCCCTCCGCCTCTGCTCGGGCCCGCAAATAGGGGATCATCAGAGCGCCACTCACCGAAAGCACGATCAACATCAGCATCCGCGGTTCTCCGGCGCGGGCCACCGCCAGCCCGGAGAAGCATGCCACCTCTCCCAGCCGATCCACCGAAGCGTCCAAGAAGGCGCCCCTCTTGGTCACCTTGTCCGCCGCCCGGGCCAAGGTCCCGTCCAGACCGTCGAGAGCCGACCCCGCCAGAGCGATCAGCGACCCCGTGATCAGGAATTCCAGTGAAATCACCACTGCCCCCACAATGGTGACCCCCAAACCGAAAAAGGTGAGGGCGGCAGGACTGATCCGCCGACGGTGCAAAAACCGGCCAATCGGATCTAGCACCATTCTTACACGAGGGCGGACCCAAATATCGATCACGGTTTCACCACACTAGCAATCTCCGAAACACAAGCATCGTTCGCTTCAACCAAACAAGGTTTGTTCACACCACTGAATTTAGGCTGTCCGCCCAAATAGAGTTGCGCGGGGATTAAAGTGGATTCACGATGGCACTGGGCCATCGTGACGCTGTTCTCCTTCAAAGAGTTAGACGACTCTTCACACAGAATCGGTTGAATGGGCTGCTTCTTTCTAGATGGCATGACACATTCTCAGCCTTCCGACCGCCCACCGAAACCTTGGCTGGCGCCGCACCCCACCCAGTCTGTGGCATGAGACTCAATGTACGCCGCTACTGAACATGGGGCTACACGAGAGAGGGCACGTTGGATCTGGGAGGGGCGCCATGCGGCGAATGCACGGACCTGGGCTGCCCAACCGCGAACCGCGGAAAGAGTTGAACACTATTGATTCCGCTATCCTGAAAACACCTGTTAAAAACTCGGAGGAAACCGTTTGTCACCCGATTCGATTCGCACTATTGCCCTGATTGGCCACGGCGGAAGCGGCAAGACTTCCCTGGCTGAGGCCCTCTTGTACACCGCGGGAGTCACTACCCGCCTGGGCTCGGTGGACAGGGGAACCACCTTGCTGGACCACGAGGCGGAGGAGGAGGAACGAAAACAATCCTTAAACCTGTCCGTGGCATCTTTCGAGTGGGACGGCTGCAAGATAAACCTGATCGACACCCCGGGATACGCAGATTTCTCAGGCGACGCCCGCTCCGCCATCCGGGTGGCAGACTTGGCGCTGTTCGTGGTTTCAGGAGTGGACGGCGTGGAGGTGCAGACCGAATTGATGTGGAAAAGGGCCGCCGAGGAAGGAACTCCCAGGGCGATATTCGTCACCAAGCTCGACCGGGACCGCTCATCTCTGAGTCGCACTCTCGGTGAACTACGGCAGGCGTTCGGGACCCGGATCGCCCCCTTGGTGATAAACATCGGAGAGGAATCCAATCTTCGAGGGGTAGCCAGAGTCAGTTCCGGCCAGGCAGAGCTCTACGAAGATGGCAATCCTCGCGGAAAGGTTTCCCCCGAGGCGCCCCCCGAAGTGGCGTCCTTATTGGAGCAGGCCCACACCGAGTTGGTTGAGTCGGTCGTGGAAACCGATGACGATCTGATGGATGCTTACTTCGAAGGAGAGGAACCCGATCAGAAAGTGATCGTATCGGTGCTCAGAGAAGCCATGGTGGCCGGGGAGATTTTCCCGGTGTTGGCCGGTTCGTCCACTCAATTGATAGGCATTGACGTCCTTGCCGACTTTCTCAAGGTCTTCGCTCCGACACCTTTGGAGCGTCCCGCCCCTCCGCTTTCGGAGGGCGGCTTGGAAATAGCGGCGGATGGCGGCGCCGTGGCGTATGTCTTCAAAACCATCGGCGACCCCTACGTGGGCCGCATTTCCATTTTGAGGCTGTTCAGAGGGTCTTTCAAGACCGACGACCACTTGGAGTTGGCAGACGGTTCGACGATACGAATCAGCAACTTGTTCTACCTCCAAGGCCGCAATCCCGTCACAACCAATCAGGTTCTCTGTGGAGACGTGGCAGCCGTGGCCAAGGTCGACAAGGCCACCACCGGTTCCACTCTCCGTTCCCCAGGGGAAACCGCAGTGGTGCTCCCGGTGGTCTACCCCAGGCCGGTCATGGAACTGGCAATCTTCCCACATTCCACCCAGGACGAAGAAAAACTCTCCACCGCGCTGCAGCGAGCAGTCGAGGAAGACCCGACTCTGGCGGTGGAGCGTCGGCCCGAAACCGGGCAGACCATTCTGGCTGGTTTAGGAGACGTCCACCTGGACGTAACTTTGGCCCGCATCAAACGTAAATACGGGGTGGAAGTGGACACGGCCCTTCCCAAGATCGCTTATCGGGAGACCATCAAAGGCCGGGCCGCAGCAGAAGGGAAACACAAGAAGCAGACCGGAGGACGGGGACAGTATGGCGTAGCTTTCGTGCGGTTTGCCCCCAAACCACAGGGAGAGGGCTATGAGTTCATCGACTCCATCAAGGGAGGCTCCATACCTCGCCAGTACATATCGGCGGTAGACAAGGGAGTCCAAGAAGCATTCGCCCGTGGAATTCTGGCAGGTTTCCCGGTTATCGACGTGTCCGCTGAGGTTTACGACGGTAAGTACCATTCCGTGGACTCCGACGAATTGTCTTTCCGCATGACTGGCATCTCCGCCGTGCGAACTGCTGGCCCTGACCTTCAGCCTATTCTTCTGGAGCCGATCACCCGACTTTCCGTAAAGGTGCCGGAAGAGTACACCGGAGACGTAATCGGGGACATAAATGCCAAAAGAGGACGCGTGTACGGCATGGATACCGACGGATCACTGCGGGTCATTTCCGCCGAGGTTCCAATGGCCGAAATCCAACGGTACGCCGTCGATCTGCGCTCGATGACCAGCGGACGCGGTACTTTTGAAGTGTCCTTCGACCACTATGCGGAAGTCCCTCACCAGGAAGCACAAAAAGTGATAAGCGCTGCCCGGCAAGAGGACAGCTAGAAGATGGACAAGCAGGCGCGAATCCTATTTGAAGGCCGCGAGTTGGTTCTCCCGCTTGTGGAGCCGACCGTGGGCGACTGGGGGATAGACATCTCCAGACTGAGGGCGGACATGGGATTGATCACGGTAGATCGGGGGTTTGCTAACACTTCCCAAAATCCCAGTTCCATTAGCTATGTGAATGGTGAGCAGGGAACCTTGAGTTACAGGGGATACCCGATCGAAGAACTAGCTGGACGGGTGGGCTTTTTGGACGTCGCCTGGCTGCTTCTCTACGGGGATCTTCCCTCCCCGGAGGACCTCGACCGTTTCGAGGAAGAGATTCGTGCTTATGCCGATGTCCAGCCTTACATGGATTCTTTTCTCGATGCCCTCCCGACCAATACCGATCCGATGACCGCTCTGGCAGCGGGTGTCCTCGCCATGGGCGGCCGCCATCACGGGGAAGCTCAATCCACCCGGCCGGAGACGTGGGAAGGAGCGATTCGCATCCTCTTGGCCGGGGTACCCATGCTGGCTGCGCTCATCAACCGCCGGTGCCTGGGATTGCCGCCGATCCGCATCAGAATCGACCTCCCATACACTTCCCGGTTCTATCACACGGCCTTTGCCGTTTCCAAGTCTGACCCTCCTCCCGACCCTGAAAAGTTGGCAGTCCTGGAAATGCTGGAGCTTATCCACGGCGACCACGGCCAGAACTGCTCATCTTCGGCCGTGCAACTGGTGGGATCCGGCCGAGCGAGCATTTTCGCATCTGTCGCCGCGGGGATCAACGCCCTCTCCGGACCACTTCATGGTGGAGCCAACCAGAGGGTTCTGGGGATGCTGGAACAAATAGAGGCCGAGGGTGGAGATATCGGGCTGGCTTTGCGTCGAGCCAAAGACCGCTCCGATCCGTTCAGGTTGATGGGCTTTGGCCATCGCGTGTACCGCAACTACGACCCGAGAGCCAAGATCATCAAGGAAGCTGCCGCAAATGTGTTATCCGGTATGGGCACGGACGATCCCCTCCTGCAACTGGCCAAAGAACTGGAGTCAGGGGCGCTGGCCGATCAGTATTTTGTCAAGCGGCGGCTCTTCCCCAACGTTGATTTCTATTCGGGATTCCTCTACCGGGCGCTGGGTTTTCCCACCGACATGTTCACCGTGCTCTTCGCGATAGGGCGACTGCCGGGTTGGCTGTCCCACTGGAGGGAGATGGCTTCGGACCCCAAGAGCCGTATTTTCCGGCCTCGGCAGGTGTTTGTGGGAAAGACCGAACGAAAGCTCGGAGAACGTCCTGAGTGACTCGCCCTCAGGGCAGGGGCGATTCCAGCTCCTCTATGTACACCTGCGAACATAACGCGGCGCTCACCGCGTCGATCTCTACCAAAGCCCGATGCCGAGGAGGGCTCTCGGAAGAATAGAGAATCACCTGCCAACGGGGTCGAGACCGCACCCCCACAAAACTCACCGCCACCGACGCATGCCCCACCCCAAAGGGGACCTCGGCTGCCGCGGCCTTCAAAGCTCCAGCCTGGTCAAGCGACAGTGGCCACGACGCCCACCGGTGATAGGCGGCCATCGCCACCAGGAGAGCAACCGTTATCCACAGACCGGGGGTGGAAAGGGCCAACCCGGCCAAAATGATCGCCCCGCCCAAATACGCCCATCCCGCCCACCGGCGACGAAGAGGGTCCGGGAATCGATAAGGGCCCACCGTCCCCGAATCGAGGTCATCGGGCACCGCCTCGGCTCGGGCCAAGTCCTCGGGAATGAGTATCCCGTCGTGTCCCTTTTTACTCATGGCCAATCAATCGGAGAAGTCGAAGGGAGTAAGGGCCTCCTCCGCCAGCGCGGCTATGGCGTCAGCGAGAGGAACCGCCCTTCTCTCTCGCTGTTCTCCGAAGCGGCGCATTCCTACCGTTTCGTTCTTGACGTCTTGGTCCCCCACCACCATCACCACCGGGTGTTTGGCAGTCATGGCTCGCCGGATCTTTTCTCCCAACCGATCAGACGAGGAATCCACCTGGATCCGCAGGCCCGCGGATTTCAGCCTCTCCCCCACCAAATGTGCATAGTCGATGTGACGGTCGGCCACTGGATTCACTACCACTTGCACCGGCGCCAGCCACAGGGGGAACGCGCCCGCATAGTGCTCCACCAACACCCCGAAAAAGCGCTCTATCGATCCGGCTTTGGCGCTGTGGATCATCACGGGCCGACGAAAGACATTGTCTGTATCGGTGTATTGCAGCCCAAAATTTTCCGGGAGGGCGAAGTCAACCTGAATGGTGGACATCTGCCACCTCCTACCGATGGCGTCCCGAACGTGGACGTCGATCTTGGGCCCATAGAATGCTCCCTCCCCTTCTGCCTGCCGATGAGAGACACCTGCATTCAGCAGTGACTGCAACAGAGCCTCCTCTGCCGCTTCCCACAGGAGTGGATCTCCTACGAATTTGTCGGGACGAGTAGAGAGATCGGCCTCGAATTCCTCGAATCCAAAGTCCCTGAGCCAACTCAACACAAAAAGAAGATGCATATCCAATTCGGCCGGCAACTGTTGGCGCGTGCAGAAGGTATGGGAATCATCCTGAGTGAAACCCCGGGCGCGTAACGCCCCATGAATCACTCCCGAACGTTCATAGCGATACACCGACCCCAACTCCGACATTCGAATCGGCAGGTCTCGATAAGAACGGCCCCGGCTACCATAAATCAGCACGTGAAACGGGCAGTTCATCGGTTTGACCAGGTATTCATCACCTCCATCCAGCACCATCGGCGGATACATGTTCTCTGAATAGAAATCAAGGTGGCCGGAGGTCTCCCACAGCTGGCTACGTGCTAGGTGCGGAGAAAAGACGAACTCAAATCCAAAGTGTTCATGGAGTTTGCGGCTGTGATCCTCTATCAATTTCCTGACCATGCCACCTTTGGGATGCCAAACCATCAATCCGGCCCCCAATCGTCGGGGGAAAGAAAAGAGGTCCAAGGCGGGACCGAGCTTTCGATGATCACGCCGATCCGCCTCTTCCAAACGATAAAGATAATCCCGGAGAGCCTGGGGAGATTCCCAGGCGGTACCGTATATTCTCTGCAACTGCGGATTGTTTTCGTTCCCCCTCCAATAGGCGCCCGAGGTGCGCAGCAGCTTAACCGCTTTCAGTCGCCCGGTGGATGGCACATGTGGACCACGGCACAGGTCTACAAATCCATTGTTGGAGTAGATAGTCACTTCTTCTTCGTCAGCCACTTCGGAGGGATCCACCGACTCGATTATCTCCAGTTTGAACGGATGTGAATGGAACATCTCCATTGCCTCATCGCGATTTATCGATCGGCGCACAAAAGGCTGATCCGCGGCAATCAATGCGGCCATTCTCTCTTCCAGTTGAGACAAGTCATCGGGAGAGAAGGGACGTTCAATCCCAAAGTCGTAATAAAAGCCGTCTTCAATAGGAGGCCCGATCGCAAATGTGGACCCCGGGAAGAGATCCAACACCGCCTGGGCCAGCACATGAGCCGCAGAGTGCCGGAGAACCTCTCGACCCTCTTCGGTCCGATCGGTGATGATCTGAAGTTTCCCCGACTTCTCCAGAGGACGCGTCAGGTCCAACAATTCCCCATCCAACTGCACCGCCACCGCGGCTTTGGCCAGACCAGGACCGATTTGGCTGGCCAAGTCTCTACCGGTAACACCCAACTCGCCGGTCCTAAGGCTCCCGTCGGGCAACTCCCACTGCAACATCAAGCTTCTCTCCTCAACTCGACAGATAGGGTACCCTCCACAAACCTCTGATCGTCCTTTTCCAGCCTAAAGAGATAAGAGCGGTCCGTGTGATGATGCTCGAAACCCATGGATCGATACATGTTCAACGCCAGAACGTTGCTTGCCTCCACATAAAGAACGCAGGTCCGGGCCTGTTGATAGCTATGCATGTAACGGATTCCCTCCAAAAGTAAAGATTTGCCCAGGCCTCTTCCCTGGTAGCCGGGGAGGACGCCAATTACATAGATTTCGCCCGCACGAGGGGACGGCACTTTGGTCCAGCAGTACCCAGCCAGTTCCTCGCCGTCCCATGCCATCCGCAAGCCCTCCGATGAGAACCAGGGGCGACGACGGCGCCGATCCAGGTCGGCCATCTCCCAGTTGCCGTTCTCGGGGTGCCCGGAGAATATCCGATTGTTCCCCTCCAGCCAGGCCTCTTCATCAACTCCCGACCGAAAGCCGCGGATCTCCATTCCCGGTGGAAACCGCGGTGTTTCCGCAAGGGGAAGGGGCGCCCGCATATGATGAAGTTCCCGTTCCAACCTGAAACCGATTCTCTGCGCAGCCTGCATCACCTTGGGCGTATACGCCCAAAGACGAATACGGCATCCGCCTCGGTCTTTCGCTTCCCGGCAGACAGCATCCAGGAAGCGATCCAGGTGCACATCAGTTCGATGGCTGGGATGAACAACAGTCTCCACCGTCCACAGTCCCCCGTTTTCCTCCATGAACGCCAGATACGCAATGATTCCAGCATCATCCTCGGCCACCAGTCCGGGGGATGTGGAATCGGTGTTCAGAAGATGATCGACCACATGAAAGTACTTGCGCTCCCCTAAAGCAGAATGCAGATCATGGTTTTCGATGTGAGCTATCAGACTTTCCAAGCCGACCAGATCGTTCGGCAGATCAGCGTTACGGAGGTTCAAAGTTGCCATCCACCTTCAAGAAGCTGCGCAGGGCGCTCAAGTGACCTATCCAGAGCCCTTGAGCAACACCAGACACACATGCGGAGTGGGCGCTACTGGGATCGAACCAGTGACCTCTGCCGTGTGAAGGCAGCGCTCTCCCGCTGAGCTAAGCGCCCTCTCAAGAGAGAATTGTACCCGGGGTTCCTTTATGAACGGGTCCGGGCGATTCCGCTCTTGCTCAGAACCGATGCCGCAATTCCCATTTCCCTCCACGCCTTGTAGGAGATGCCCTTACGATCCGAGTAGGACTTGGCTATTTTCACAAACTCCGCTTCCAGAGCTTCAATGTCAACAGGATCGCGGTGCTCCGCCAAACGCCCCTCGGCATCAATCCGCTTTTGGATTAAGTTCAACCGTAAGATTTGATCCGATTCCGATTCCAGTTGTGCCTGCACTGCCGCCAGTTCCTCCTGAGGAGAACTGCGACGCCCGCGACGCCCTGCAGATGCTTGCAATCCTTCCAAGTATCCCCGCACGGCTCTGGTTTCAGCACGGGCCGCAGCTCTTGCCTCTCGTACTTCCGGCGAAAGGTTTCTCCGTTTATCCATACAATCCTCTCCTTTGTTTTGGGATCCCGTTCCGAAGGATATTAGCGGATAGAAACGCCAAGACATAAAGGAGATACATCGATAGAGATTCACTGGATGCAGCCATTGATCTTTCTTTACACATCTGCGTATCAGCCCACGTATTTAACATTTAGTACATTTGTAGATCGTCGACACTGCCGTCCCAAAAGACCACCGCCAAAGCCATTATCCCCCATTCCATTGACCAAGACTGGGTTCTGCTATCCCGCTAGTAGAGCGATAGCAGAGAATGTAAGCCACGCCGGCCGGTAACGTCGGACGGGGAGCCTGGTGCGGCAATGCAACCGGCTTTGCATCATGCCTGCAGCGGAGACACACGGCTCAACCACCCATGTTCACCCCAGTTAGGCGGTGTTCGCAGCCCGGCGTGGCCGTCATTTACTCGGCCACCCACAACAGCTTCACATTGCTTGCAGTGCGAGCAGGTTAGGGAAAGGGTGGGCCCTAGTGGAATTGAACCACTGACCTCTTCCGTGTCAAGGAAGCGCTCTCCCTCTGAGCTAAGGGCCCAATCGGAAAATACCTAATCGCGGAGGCGACGTCCGGAATCGAACCGGAGTAACGGGTTTTGCAGACCCGTGCCTAATCCACTCGGCCACGTCGCCGGGCTTCTCTGCACTAAAGCAGAGACTTTAACTCTAACAACGAGCGGAAGACGGGGCTCGAACCCGCGACCTCAACCTTGGCAAGGTTGCGCTCTACCAACTGAGCTACTTCCGCGCCTGGGGAATGAGTATATACGCCTGGTCACCGCCCGCTCGACCCGAATCCGGCCTCACCGCGTTCGGTTTCATCCAGGTTGTCGGTTACCTCCAAGCGGACAGCAGGGACCGCCACCACCATGAGTTGGGCTATGCGATCGCCTTCGGCAAATCGAACGGTTTCTTGCGAAAAATTGATCAGGACAACCGAGACTTCTCCACGGTACCCCGAATCTATCAACCCTGGGCTGTTGACGATTCCGACCCCCAACCGATCGGCCAAACCGCTGCGGGCCAACACCAAGCCGGCGTATCCGTCGGGAATGGCAAAGGCCAGACCCGTCGGTATCTTCCTACGTTCACCTGGCGACAATTCAACATCGATAGCGGTGGGCAGATCAAATGCGGCGTCCCCCGGATAGGCAGCACGCGGCAAATTACCTTTTGTATTGAGTCTGCGGACGCTAACCTTCGGGTTCTGCATAGTGGAAGTCGGGCGGACACCCATAAAGCAGGTGTGCTTGCCCAATACAGACTTTAGTGCCCGGCGTGGCAAACCGCGTGGTAGACATCTCATGCCCAGTAACCGGCGGAGTCCCTCGCACCGCCAGCGGGAGGATGTCTCGGAACCGAATCCTGGTCGTCACTCCACTTTATTAACACCGCGTCCCGCCGATCAACCTACCGCCCCAGCCACCCATCCCCCTGTCGAGCCCACCAACGGCAACGGCATGCGCCCTGCCTCGGGCACACACCACCCGTCACCTCGAAACAACGGCCACCGGAGCAGCGCCAACGGAACCGCCACCTCCTCGTTGCTGGGGGCAACAGCCGTGCAAGCCCCACCTCCCCAACAGGCTCACAAGCTCTCCGAGGCTGACATCCACCAAATGTGGAATGCACCCGAAACCGGTCTCCCCCTCACCCCCTTGCAACCAAGTTCCTTTCACTCTCTGCGACAGATAACCACCCACCGATCGCGAAACGGATTGTGGACCACTCTTGTCTTCGTCGCCATAGCGGCCGCAATCACCGTCGGCGTCCTGTTGTTCCTAAACGATTCAGAGCCGGGCCAGACCGAAATACGGGCGGCGGTGACCAATGCCGCCTCGGTCGCCGTCGGGTCCGTGGAAGATAGTCTCATCACACTAGAATCCCTCCGGGCGGGCAGTTCTTTCACACCCGAACACGTCTCCTCCATCTCCGCGCTGGGAGCCGCCTCTCGTAGTCTGGTGGAATCCGCGGCAGCTCTTCCCACCAACGAACCTTCCCTGGCCGCGCTGCGGATGTCAGCCACCGCCCTCGCCGGTCGTGTGTCCCGCCTAGGAGAAACCTTCGGCGCCGCATTCTCCTACAGAGGGCAAGTGGAGCCCCTACTGACACCGCCCTCCCTGAACGGGCCTTTGGAGATTTCCAATCTTCCAGAGAACGCAGCCCTGCTGACCGATTGGCAATTCCGACTCGACCAAGCCATCGCAACGCCACCCAATCAGCCGCGACTGCTACAAAACCAGCAGGCCATCGAAGCGACCCTGCCCTACGTAGCAGTGCATCGCCAAGCCTATTCCGAAGCCGTCGGCAGCGGCCAGCCGGAACAGGCTACCGTCGCAATGTCACAGATATCCTCGTTGCTCACGGCAGTCAGGCAGGACTTCGAGCGGGCCTTCAACGAAATCAACGAAATGACCGAACGCGAGATCCGGTCGCTGACTTCGGACCTTCAAAGCCTTTCAGAAGGAACCTGAAGTACCTGACCAGGTTTCAACACCTTTGATTGCAACTCGTTCAGCGCTACCAGTTCCTTGATCACTACCCGAAGATCGGCGCTTTCCGGTGCGAATCTGTCGGCGATTTCCCACAGGGTGTCCCCGGGCTCCACCACCACCGACGTCACCTGCGGTCCACCGGACGCGCTCACCGCTTCCTCTTCGAACAACAACAAAAATGCCCCGATGATCAACACCAGCAAAAGCCCCAGAACAATGGCTCGCCAGCCTGTCCGTGATTCTGTATGTGTCGAACGCATGTTCGATACTATACAGAACATATGTTCGAGTCCCAAACCGAACATATGTTTGTTTTAGCGATCGGATTCGGCTAGGGTTCCCCATTATGACCCACCTAACCACCCGCCAGCGCCAAATATTGGACCTCATCAAGCGTCGGATAGAAAACCGCGGATATCCGCCCACCGTACGGGAGATAGGGGAGGCAGTGGGTCTGGCTTCCCCATCTTCGGTGCATGCCCAGATTTCGGCCTTGGTCCGGGCCGGCAGGCTTCGCCGGGATCCCTCCAAGCCCCGCGCCCTGGTGGTGGTGGAGGAGCGTCCGCCAATGGCGCCATCACGGTCCCAAAGCCCGCCTTCATTCCAACGGATCCCCCTGCTGGGAACCATCGCCGCCGGGGAACCAACCCTGGCCGACCAGCATGTCGAAGAGGTACTGAGCCTTCCCACTCAGTTGGTGGGAAAGGGGGAGCTGTTCATGTTGGAGGTGAATGGGGAATCTATGACCGGGGCAGGGATTCTTCCTGGTGACATCGTGGTGGTGAGAAGCCAACCCACCGTGGAAAACGGCGAGATAGCTGCTGTCCTAGTAGACGAAACCGAAGCCACCGTCAAACGGGTCCGTTTTCGGTCGGATGGGCGGATTGAACTCCATTCGGAGAATCCCGACTTCCCTCCGTTCTCCCCCGACCAGCCCCGCATCCTCGGCAAGGTGGTTACGGTGTTCCGCTCCCTCAGGTAACCTGTGTCGGATATTGCTCCGCGCCGGCTACTGGCGCGAGCAATGCATCAATCCGGCCACTCTCCTCGGTAGACCAACCGAGCCGGGCCCGTAATCCACGAAGTGTCACTTTCCAATTTGACTTGGATTTCACCTCCGGCCAACCGCACCTGCACCTCCGGCGCCGTGAGGCCCTGGGCCAAGCCAGCGGCCACCGCCGCTACCGCTCCCGTACCGCATGCCCTGGTCTCCCCCACACCTCTTTCCCAAACCCGCATCAACAGTCGCTGCGGGGACGCCACTCTCACCATCTCCACATTGACCCCGGCGCTAAACCGCTCCTGCAACGCCTCCCCGGTTGCTTCCAACGGGATACCATCCAGTTCATCCACCCAGGTGACCGCGTGAGGGTTGCCCACCGAAACCAACTGGAAATCGCGGTCCGCGATCCGCCGACTCTCTCCCACCGTGACCCTCCCGAGCTCAGCCGTAACTTCCGAAGCGGAAACCTTGACGATCCGGGCACCGACCGCCGTTTCGACTACGAACTCCGAAGTCCGCACCATCCCCTGGTCCACTGCCAGCCTGGCTACACAGCGCAGCCCGTTTCCACACATCTCGGCCGTCGACCCGTCTGCGTTGAAGTAAGACATGCCAACCCGCTCCCCATCCCCCGTAACCACCAGCACCCCGTCAGCGCCCACTCCCCGGCGTCGATCACAAAGAGCAGCCACCTCCGGGGCCGAGAGCGAGCAGGGACCTACGATCACAACGAAATCGTTTCCCAAACCCTCCATTTTCCAAAACTTCATGACCACTGTCCCGAAAACGCCTCCCAGGCCCCGGCCAGCCTCTCATCGGGATCCGGAGACCAAGGCAGCCATCGAATCCTTGGATCCCGCCGAAAAAAGGTCCGCTGTCTTTTCACTAACGCCAATGTAGCCCGCTCGGCCCGCCTAAACCCCTCCTCTTCGGTAATCTCGCCCCGCACCACGTCCAGAAGTTGGCGATAGCCCACCGCCTGGGAAGCAGTGGGGCCCATCCGGTCGGCCAAAGAGGCCACCTCGTCCAAGAACCCTTCCCTTCTCATTGCCTTCAACCGGGCGGAAACCCGCTCGCCGATGTTCTCCCCCGGGTCGAGCCCTACTGCCCTGAAGGGGATCATCGCCTGGTAGTTATTCACCTCAGAACGAAAGGGTCCTTCCGCCCGCTGCGAAGGAGTGGATCCGGTCAGGGTCAGCACCTCCAAGGCGCGGGCCACCCGCCGGGGATTCGCCAAATCCAGACGGAGGCCCGCGGCCGGATCCGCCGCAAGCAACCGGTCACGGGCTATGGCAGGCGCCAAAAGATCCAGACCGGCTCGTACCGCCGGGTCATGGGGAGGAAAAGTAAAAGGGTCAACCACGGCCCGAAAGTGCAGACCGGAGCCACCGCAGATGATCAGAGGGATACTTGATTCGGCGATAACCCTCCGCGCAGTCTTTTGGAACTCAGCAACAGTAAAGGGCTCTTGCGGATCAACCACATCGATCAGGTGATGGCGAATCTGAGCCTGCATAAGCGGCGATGGCTTGGCCGCGCCGATATCCATTCCCCGATAAACCTGCACGGAATCCACAGAGATGATTTCTCCGCCGGTTCTTTCGGCCAAACCCATCGCCACCTCGCTTTTCGCGGAAGCGGTGGGACCCACCACCGCCATCAGTGGGCTCAGTACAGCCTCCCCATCATGTGATGTCTCCTGGCTAAAGTGATCTCGGCCTCTAGGAAAGATCCGACGGGATACTCCCCGGGTATATGAACGATCTTTCCTCCCCGAGTGCGGGACTTGACTACTTGAGGATCCTTGCGGGAAGGTCCCTCCACCAACACCTCCACCTTGCTGCCGACCATCTCGGCGTTTATCTCCTCCGAGATGCGGTTCTGAAGTTCCACCAGACGCTGAAATCGCTGCTTTACCAGGCCGGGATCAACAAATTGGTCTGTCATCGCGGCCGCGGCCGTTCCCGGCCGGGCGGAGAAAATGAACATGAAAGCCTGATCAAACCGGGCTTCTGCCACCACCTCCAACGTCCTTTCGAAATCGGCGTCGGTCTCCCCCGGAAAGCCGACGATGATATCGGTTGAAACCGTCAGGTCGGCAACAATCCTTCTAGCCATTGCCAAACGGCCCAGGAATCGTTCAGCGTTGTAGCCCCGGTGCATTTTGGCCAGGATACGGTCGCTGCCGCTTTGCAGAGGAAGATGCAACTGCTCACATACCGCCTCGGTCTCAGCCATGGCCATTGCCACGTTCTCCCGGAAATCAGCGGGATGCGGGCTGGTGAAACGGATGCGTCGAACCCCCTCCACGTCCCCCACGCGCCGCAGCAACTCTGCGAAGATAGGCCGGCGGCGTCCACCCAACGCCAAGTCACGCCCGTAAGTGTCGATGTTTTGGCCCAGCAGGGTAATTTCCACCACTCCCTCGGATACCAACTGCTCAACTTCTCTCACGATTTCGCCCGGTCGACGACTCACTTCAGGGCCCCGGACGGCAGGCACAATGCAGAATGTGCAAGTGTTGTTGCATCCCAATTGCACCGTAACCCATGCCGTGTGTTCGGCCTCCCGCCGAGTGGGCAGTAGCGACGGCATGTCATGCAACGATTCATATATCTCGGTGACGCCTCCCCATTCCTGGGCATAGTCAAGAAGATCCAGCACCCGTCCCAGATTGTGGGTACCCATCACCACATCCACCCAGGGCGCTCTTTCTCTCACCAACTGACGGTCTTTCTGAGCGGCGCATCCTCCTACCACCAGCATCATGTCCGGCCGTTCATCCTTCAAAGGCTTCAACTGTCCCAGATTCCCGTACAGGCGGTTATCGGCATTCTCGCGAATGGTGCAGGTGTTGAGGAAAACAACATCAGCTTCAGTCAGGGAGGCAGCGGGGGCCATACCATCCAACTCGAACAAGCCAGCGATTCGCTCGGAATCATGCTCATTCATCTGGCACCCGAAAGTGCGCAAATAGTACGTCTGCCCTTCTCTCTTCGGCGTCCGACCAGACTCCCGGACCTTACGGACCGGGCGGGAAAGCAATACGGTGCTCATCGGGCGAAATCCGTATAGCGACTTTCCCTGATAACTGTCACTTCGATCTTGCCTGGATACTGCATCTCCTTTTCCACCCTGCGGGCGATCTGTCGAGCCAGGGCTCCGGCGGTTAGATCGTCAACGTGCCGCGGGTTGACCAGCACCCTCACCTCCCTCCCCGCCTGAAATGCATAGGCCTTATCAACGCCGTCGTAGGAAGCGGCAATCTTTTCCAGATTCTCCAGCTTCTGGGTGTACTGCTCAAATGATTCACGACGAGCCCCAGGCCGGGCAGCCGACAGCGCATCTGCGGCTTGTACCAGCACCGCCAGGACGGTACGGGGCGCCACCTCGTTATGATGCGCCTCGATGCCATGCACCACCTCGGGGTCTTCTCCCAGGCGGCGAGCAATCTCGGCGCCGACGTGTGCATGGGAACCTTCCAGTTTGTGGCTGACCGCCTTACCGATGTCATGCAACAACGCCGCCCGTTTCACCGGCACGGGGTCTACTCCCAACTCGCTGGCCAAAAGACTTGCGGCATGAGCCGACTCCACTAAATGATCCAAGACATTCTGACCGTAGGAAGTGCGGTATCGAAGCTGCCCCAAAAGCTCAATCAATTCCGGGCGCATCTTGCTTAGGTTGACTTCCAAAAGCGCCCCCTCACCGGCATCCTGGATGGAATGGGAAACCTCCGACTCGGCCTTCGCCACCGCCTCTTCAATAGCAGTGGGATTGAGACGACCATCAAGTATCAACTTCTCCAACGCCAAACGGGCCACTTCCCGTCGAATCGGATCGTAACTGTTAAGAACTACAGCCTCGGGCAACTTGTCATCGATGATCAAACTGACCCCGGAAGCGGCTTCGAACGCCCGGATATTACGACCCTCCCGGCCGATTATCCGGCCTTTCATGTGCTCGCTCGGTAATACGATCACTGTAGAAGTGGCATCCTTCACAACCTGATGGGACATACGCTGCACAACACCCGCCAGTATTCGCCGTGACCGCCACTCGGCTTCCTCTCGGGAGCGGATCTCGATGTCGCGGATCAACATCATGGCGTCCCGGCGGGCTTCGTGCTCGACCTTTTCCATGATTTGCTTGCGGGCTTCACCCCGTTCGAGACCGGCCAACCGGGTCAAATCGGCCCATGCCTTGTCTTCCACATCTTGGGCTTCCAGCCTCAGTCTCTTGGCCTCCACTTCCCGTTCTATGAGGAGCCGTTCCCGTTTCTCCAGGTTGCCGGCCTGCTCGTCGAGCCTCTCCTCCCTTTGCAAGGTCCGCCTACCGCGGGCCTCCACCATTTCCCTCTGGCGGGCCAAGGTCTCCTCCTCAACAACCCTTCTCTCCTCGGCGCGCGCTCGCGCCTCCTCTTCAGCCCTGGCCAGAATCCGCTGCGCCTCCAAACGGGCTTCGGCTACCTTGTCTTCCACAGGGGAGGAACCACCTACCCGTCCTCGGATCAGGGTGATGATCAAACCCACAATTACCACCACCACCATGACCACCAAGGCCACGATCAAAGCAAATTGACTTATTTCCATGTTGGAATGTTCCCAAACTCGAGCTATTGGACAGGACCTCCCGCTAAGCGGAAGGTCCTGTATCTCGGTTTACATCGTTAGCAAGATCCAATACCCATTGTAGATGGTCATCCCGCCGGCGACGGAAGATTATCCACTGATCCTGCCAATCGGATTAATGAGCCGCGGAACTGTCCATCACGTTCAACACTGCCCGCACCTCTCGGTCCGAATCCAGGCCGGGAAGATTGAAACCAACCTTTTCGTAGACCTTGGCCTGCAGTTGCATGGCGATCTCGGGGTTTTCAGTAAGAAACTGCTTGACGTTTTCCCTACCCTGCCCAAGCTGATCATCGCCCAGAGAGAACCAAGAACCGGCCTTTTGCACCAGTCCCATGTCCAGGGCGACATCCAGAATACTTCCCTCGCGAGAAATACCCTTGCCGAACATGATGTCGAACTCGGCTTTACGGAAAGGGGGCGCCATCTTGTTCTTCACGACCTTCGCCCTGATTCTGTTTCCCACCTCTTCGCCCCGGTGTTTGATTGAACCGATGCGACGCACATCAACCCGAACCGAAGCAAAAAACTTGAGAGCGCGACCCCCAGGCGTAGTCTCCGGGGATCCGAACATCACTCCGATCTTTTCTCGCAACTGATTGATGAAGATGGCGGTGGTCCGGGAACGATTCAATGAGCCGGCCAGCTTCCGCAACGCCTGCGACATCAATCGGGCCTGAAGACCCATATGCGTATCCCCCATCTCACCTTCGATCTCCGCCCGGGGCACCAACGCCGCCACCGAGTCGATCACCAACACATCCAAAGCACCGGAGCGGATCAGCATATCGGCGATCTCCAGAGCCTGTTCACCGGTGTCCGGCTGAGAGATCAGCAGTTCGTCCACATCCACTCCCAACACACTGGCGTAAGCGGGATCCATGCAATGCTCGGCATCTATGAAAGCCGCTATTCCTCCGTTGCGCTGGGCTTCGGCCACTACATGCAACGCCAGTGTGGTCTTTCCCGAACTCTCCGGGCCATATATCTCTACCACCCTACCCCGCGGCATACCCCCGATTCCCAAAGCCACATCCAAGGACAAGGCACCGGTGGAGATTACCTCTTTCCTTATTTGGGCAGCGGCGCCCATTCTCATCACCGCCCCTTTCCCATATTGTTTGGTGATCTGACCTAACACCATCTCCAAGGCTTTATCCCTGTCCATCGGTTGTTCCTTTCTATTTGGACGGTCATAGACAAGCTACAGGACCGCTGTGACAAAACTACATAATTGTGCTTCGACTGCGAAGCATTTGTCAAGTGATCGTGGCCGAATGTTTTACCAACATCATAATCGAACACACGTTCGATACCAAAAATCTTCGCCTATTGGCCGACCTGGCGCTCACCCCTCAACCGAGGGGGATCCGTTCCATCACCTCATAGCGGGGAGGCCCGCCTCCCAGATGGCTTCGAAAGACCGTAACCTCCCTCACCATCATCTCCACCTCTGCCGCAGGAGCCGCGGCCAACAGCGGCCGCAGATCTTGGGGTGGGCGGAGCCGGGATAAGGTGAGGTGGGGTGAAAAGGGACGCTCCGACACTGGTATCCCCGACCCTTCCACCACTTCTCCCACTCCGGCGGCCAAGGAAGCGAGTTCCCTCGCTCCTTTGGACACACCCACCCACAGCACCGAAGCTCGGGCGGCCCGGGGAAAGGCCCCCAGCCTTCCGAACCGGCACCGGAAGGCCTGCCCTAGAGGCGTCTCGGCCAGAAAATGCAGCATCACCTCAAACCTATCTTGAGAGACATTGCCCAGAAACCAAAGCGTGATGTGCCAATTTCGGGGTAGGGCAAGCCGCCCGGGAAGCTCTCGGTCCCCGGCCATGTTCATAGCCCGGTGGCTCAACGCCTGGCGAGCATCCGGTGTGAGATCCACCGCCAAAAAAATCCGGCCTACTGATTCCACCATCTTCCACCGATGGCTAGCCGGGCCAGATGGAGCGCGGCGGTGGTTGTGTAGGTACGCACCCGTTCCCGGTCGCCGGGCATCTGCAGCCGCCGGGTGGCCGACCCCTCGGGGGTAGCCACACCAACATAAACCACTCCAACGGGCTCTTCGGTGGGAGACGGGCCGGCCGAGCCGGTTATCCCCACCCCCACGTCCACCCCCAGGACGCGCCGAGCGCCTTCCGCCATCTCCTGGGCGATAGGAGCCGACACCACCCCGCTCTCCAGAGTCTCAGCCTTCACACCGAGCATCTCTTCTTTGAGGTCGGCCGCGTAGCTCACCACCGACCCCCGGAACACCCGGGAGGCACCGGGCATGGAAGCAATTCGCGCCGCCACCATCCCCGCAGTCATGGACTCAGCCGTCCCGATCGTCCAATCTCGCTCTTCCAGCAATTCCAGGAGCCTGCGTTCGATGGTCTGATCATCAAAACCGAACACCGCCCATCCCAAACGCTGGCAAACCTGCTCAGAGATGGGAGCGATCATCCGTTCCGCAGTCGCACGGTCCGGCGCCTTGGCGGTGATTCGCACCTTGATCTCGCCGGAGGAGGCCAGATAGGCCAGGCTCGGATTCTCTGAACGCTGGTAAATGTGCTCCAGCAACTCTGCGGTCCGCGATTCCGACCGCCCCCAGGTCCTGATAACCCTGCTCACCAGCGTCTGCGAGACGCCTGACGCCTTTCTGAGGCGGGGGATCACATCATTGGTGAGCATCTCCACCATCTCCATGGGCACCCCGGGCAAAGCAAATATCCACTTGCCCTGGTGAGCAAGAGCCAAACCCGGAGCGGTGCCCTTCGGGTTTTCGATCAGTTCTGCGCCTTCGGGATATTCGGCCTGACGAAGATTGCTGACCGGCATCACCCATCCTCTCCCGGCAAACCGCGTCCGAAGAGTCTTCGCCCATTCGTCGCTGAAGAGCATGGTCCGCCCGGCCACCACACAAATCGCCTCCCTGGTCAGATCATCGGGGGTTGGTCCGATACCTCCGGTGATGATCACGGCGTCCGCCCTTCCCAAGGCTGCCGTGATCGCCGATTCCATCCGCTTCGGGTTATCCCCCACCGTAACCTGGAAGTGGGCATCGTATCCCTGCGTGGCCAAGATCTGGCCGATGGTGGCGGCGTTTCCGTTGACGATCTGCCCCAACAGCAATTCGGTCCCCACCGTGATCACCTCTACGATCATCCGCCGTCCTCCCCCGGGAATGACTCGGGAAGCGGCGCCTCACGGGGCTGCCCATCAAAACGCAGATGAGTGCGGTATCCAGCGTGGCGAGCGGCCTCCACCACTTGCCTTCTTCCCCATGCCACCTCCGCAGCTGTGTGCCCGTCACTGGCCAGAGTGATCGATATTCCGGCCTCCCCAAACATCTTCAAAAAGGCTGGCGAAGGATAAACCTCGCCGGCCGGGTTGCGCAGACCCTGGCTGGACACCTCCACCGCCACCCCTTGGGCAGCCGCGGCCTCCACAACCTGTTTATATAGGCCAAGCGGCTCCTGGGGAGGCCGATACCCGTATTTCTTGCAAACATCGACATGGGCGAGCACATCCGCCATGCCTGATTGGATCATCTCCACCACCAATCCGAAGTACTGCTCCCAGCTTTCTTGAACCCCTCTCCGCTCGAACTCTTCCGCGCACTCGGAAGTGTCGATCGCCCAACTTCCCACCCAGTGCACCGCCCCCAGCAGGAAGTCCCAGGGATAAGGTGACAGCAACTCCGCCACCGCCTCCTCGGTTCCCGGTATGAAATCGATCTCCAGTCCCAGTAGCACCGGCAGCCCCCTGTCCTTGGCCTTCAACACCTCTTCCACATACTGCTCAATCTGAAAGACCCGGTCGAGTTCAACCATCCGAGCGGTGAAATCGGCCAGAGCCGCGTAGGCGGGTCCTTTTTGGCGGTCCTCCTCCCAGTACCGTCCCAGGACCGGCTCAGACTCCTTGAATCGATATAGATGCTCGGTGAACCCCAAATCGGGCACGCCGCGGGCCTCGGCCATCTCGCAGTAACGCTCAATCAGCGCCGGCGGGAAACCTTCGGGGATTGGATCGGAAGGATGTTGACGATGGGGATAAAGGTGCATGTGATAGTCAGACATGGAGCACCTTGCCCAAAAGAGTCCCCTTAATTTCGGACAGCTTCCACCAATGCCTGCAGTGGCCCGGGCCCCACTGCATCGGCGAGTTGGCTCCAAGCCTGCTCGGCGATGCCTTCGTTCCGTTCCAACATGCCGACCACTAAGTCGAAGGCATCGGCCACTCCCCAGTACATCCCAGTCTGATCTTTGTCCAAGGCGGTGGAGAACGCCATCCGAGCCGACACCGGATCGCCTCTCCCCAATGCCTCAATGGCCCGCTCGGCGGCGGTGAGCGCCTGGCGTTGCAACCGTCCTGATTTTTGCATCACACTTCTCGAAAAAGATAGGGCCGCAAGACATCAATACGTTTGTCGATCTCCTGGGGATACAAATACCAAAGCATGGCAGCCACAGTGGAAAGGAGCGGGTTCCCGTCTTGAGGAGTGAATGCGAAGCCCACCACCTGGACGCCGTTGCGCACCGTCAGGGAGGGGACCGACACAACCGAGTGCGAGAGAATCCTTCCGTAGTAGCCGTGGTCCCTCCCGAAGGAAAAGACTTGGTTTGCGGAGCGCCGATACGTGACCGCTACCCGGGTGTTGGCATGAAAACGATCCACCACTTCCTCTTTGGTGATCTCTCGATCAAGGGTCAGGGAGAAATGCAGGGTGTGCATGTACTGGGTGTTGAGCTTGATTGCCGAAGAGTGGACTGGCAGATCAAGACCCAGCGTGGCAAAGAGATGGTGGGCGTCTCGGGCGTGATGCGTCCCGAATCTTGGGTCCTTGTGGGCATCGACAGTGGGACTGGCAACGAATCCGCGGTCCTGGCTGATGTCGTTGGCCCTCCGTATGCATAGAAAATCTCCGTTAACCAGGTGATCGGAGCCATCCGGATCGATGGCCAGGCTCTGGATCATGGCGGAGATGTTGTGGGTGTTGCAGGACACGATGTGCAGATAGCGATCCCGGTCGACATCCAGAACGGAGTCGTTGATACCCCGGGCGTACATCTTCCCAAACCCGAATTCCGACCCCTGCGCCAGAAAGCCCCGCGGACCCGACAGCCTCTCATAGAAGTCCACTTTGTTTTGATTGCCGGCGGGCGTGCAGTCGATAACAACTGAAGCCCGCTCCAAGGCTTCCCACGTCTCGTATTTGGGAGTGTGCCCCAATGCGTGAAACTCGAGCCGACGGCCTTCATCAACCGTCAGCATGGCGCCGCGGCGCACCAACTCCTCCACCTTCCCGCGCTCGGACAGCACGGGAGTTCGTTTGTGAAAAGTCACTTCGTCAAGACCGAAAGCCTCCCGATTGTCGGCCAACAGACCGATTAGGGGCTCACCAATCGTGCCGGTGCCCACTACATGGGCGATCTTGCTCGTTGCCAAGAATTCCTCTCCTCAATGTGGCTTGACACCAAGGTTAACCGATGGGAGCAACCTTACCTCTCCAAACACCACTTGACGGTTCACCTTGAATGTCGCCTATTCCGCTATCCTTTGGTTGTCGCCTCTTCACCGGAGTACATGACCACCTCGCAGAACCTCTTTGAAAAGGTATGGAACCGCCACTTGGTGCGGGAGGCCGAAGGCGAGCCAGCCCTGCTCTACATTGATTTGCATCTGGTGCATGAGGTCACTTCCCCCCAGGCCTTCGCCAGTCTGCGGGTGGCCGGACGCTCGGTGAGAAGGCCGGATCTGACTCTGGCGACCATTGATCACGGGGTGCCCACCACCGGTCGGGGACTAGGCATCCGTGACCCTCTGTCGAAGAAGCAAATCGACGCTTTGGTCACCAACTGTGGCGAGTTCGGTATCACCCTATACGGACTGGATGATCCCCGGCAGGGCATCGTCCATGTAATCGGCCCCGAACAGGGCGTCACCCACCCGGGAATGACCATAGTTTGCGGCGACTCCCACACCTCCACTCACGGTGCGTTCGGCGCCCTGGCGTTCGGAATCGGCACTTCGGAAGTTGAGCACGTCCTCGCCACCCAAACCCTCCCCCAACCCAAGCCTCGTTCGATGGCCATCACCATCGAGGGGGATCTTCCCACCGGGGTCACCGCCAAGGACATCATCCTGGGGATCATTGCCCGGATCGGAACGGCAGGGGGACAGGGACATGTGATCGAATACCGAGGATCGGCTATCGAAGGATTATCCATGGAGGGGCGGATGACGGTGTGCAACATGTCCATCGAAGCGGGCGCCCGGGCGGGAATGATCGCCCCCGATGAAACTACGTTCTCCTATCTGGAGGGACGCCCCTATGCTCCCCGCGGATCCCTTTGGGAACAGGCCCTGGAGGAGTGGCGGGCGCTACCCACCGACCCCGGCGCCACCTTCGACACCGAAATGCGAATCGAGACCCGGGATCTGCATCCCTATGTGTCGTGGGGCACCAACCCGGGACAGACCGCGGCGGTAACCGATCACATCCCATTTCCCGACGAATTCGATGATCCGCTGGAACGCGACTCCACCATGCGGGCCCTTGCCTACATGGATCTGGAACCCGGTACGCCGATCACCGAGATAACCGTTGACCGGGTCTTTTTGGGGTCATGCACCAACGCCCGGATCGAAGACCTGCGCGCCGCCGCCGCCGTTATCCGGGGCCGCAAAGTCCATCCTTCGGTTTCGGCTATGGTGGTTCCCGGATCGGGACTGGTCAAGCTGCAGGCCGAGACGGAGGGCCTTGACGCCGTCTTTCAACAGGCCGGATTCGAGTGGCGCGACGCTGGCTGCTCGATGTGCCTGGGCATGAATCCCGACATACTGTTGCCTGGAGAACGCTGTGCATCCACTTCTAACCGCAACTTCGAGGGTCGTCAAGGCCAAGGCGGACGAACCCACCTGGTCTCTCCGGAGATGGCCGCAGCCGCGGCCGTCTCCGGCCGATTCGTAGACATCAGGGAATGGGGAAAAAGTTGAGAGCCGTTACGGTGATAAACGGGGCCATGCTTCCCCTTCCCCGGGCCAATGTTGACACCGATCAGATAATGCCCAAGCAGTTTCTCAAGCGCGTGGAGCGGACCGGCTACGGAAAGTACCTGTTCTGGGACTGGAAACGCACCTCCAGTGGTGAACTCGATCCTGCCTTCCCTCTCAACCAGCCTCAGTACCGGAATGCCAAGGTGCTGGTGGCCGGACCCAATTTCGGAAGTGGGTCCTCTCGTGAACACGCTCCATGGGGTTTGCAGGACTGGGGTTTGGAAGCGATCATCGCTCCTTCACTGGCCGACATCTTCCACACCAACTGCACAAAAATAGGATTGCTACCGATTCAGCTTTCGTCCTCGGAGGTTGACAAGCTGACCGCACTGGCGGAAAACCGCCCCGACACCCAAATCGCCATCGACTTGGAGGCGCAGACAGTGGCTGCGTCAGGAGTCTTCACCCGCTTTGATATTGACCCATTCACCAAGTGGCGGATGCTCAACGGGTTTGACGACATCGGGCTCACTCTCAGGCACACCGGAGACATCGACGTGTTCGAGTCGGCCCGCCCCCTCCATCTTCCCTCTCTTGGGTAGAGGACACAGCCTGTACCACTGGTATGGAAGGCGTGACCAACGCAATTTCTAACCAACTGCGATCTGACGATTTACCGCCGCTGCTCTCTGCGGCTTGGTTCACGGCTTCGCGCTTGATCGCTTCTCAGGCATCCGATGGTTGTCGAGCCAGGTTGGGCCCCAGCGCCGGAGCCACCCGGACATGGTATCGACCTCGACTTCGCCGCCTTGGAGCAGTTTCCAATCGCCTAACCTCAGAGTGAAGCTACCTCGAGGTGAAGGACATCGGTTTGGAAGAGTTGCGAAAAAGAATCCTGGAAGAAGGGAGGGCCGAGTCCCAATTGGTGATCGTGGACAGCTTCTTGAATCACCGGACCGACCCGCAGCTTTTGACCACGGTAGGGGAATGGCTGGCAGGCCGCCTCGGAGATTTCGACTTGGTGATCACAGCCGAAGCATCGGGCATTCCGGCCGCATTCGCAACTGCCAAGGCAGCGGGAGTGGACCTTATCTACGCCAAGAAGCAAAGCCGCCGGCTGGATCCCGAATTGCACATCCTCCGGCAAATCAGCTCCCCCACCAAGGGCGGCACGACTTGGATAACCATCCGCAAGGAGCTGTTCGGGACGGGCAGGGACGTCGCGGTCGTGGACGACTTCTTGTCACGAGGGCGCACCGCTGAGGCGCTCGGATCCATGATCGAAGAGGCGGGCAACCGGTTGACGGGATTCGGATTCGTAATCGAAAAGACCTTCACCGGAGGACGCTCCCTGTTGGAGAGCCATGGTTGGGAAGTCGTGTCGGCAGCCATCGTCGAGTCGATCGACAACAACCGCCTCACCATCCTCTAATGGTCGGCATAAGACCACCCTGCCACTAGCCTCTTGCCCATGCACTCATCGCAAGGAAACCCGTCATGGCAGTGAAATTCCTAAGCCCCGAATGGCTGGCCGAAATAACCACTGCGTTGGAGAACCATCAAGGGTTCCAGGAAGCCGTCCGGGGCGTGGACATGGGCATTCAGTTCAACGTGCTCGACGCGCCGTTTGGCAACACCGGCTACAACCTGGTGATCACCCCTCAGGCCGTCACCATCTCCCTGGGCATGCGGGACGATCTCGATATCACCATCAGCCAGAACTATGAAGTCGCGTCGGCCATCATGAGGGGAGACCTGAACGTGCAGGCCGCCTTCATAACCGGCAAAATCAAGGTGTCAGGCAATCTTGCCAAGCTGATGGTCCATCGCCGAGGAGTGGAAGAGTGGCTGGCGGCGGTGGCCAACATAGAGGTCCAGTACTAGCGGCGGCCGGCACCCGAGGCCACAACTTCATCTCAACCGGCGCTGGGTTATACGAACCCCATTCCAATAACGGCGTCGCGCTCTCTGACCAGTTCAGCTATCGACAGGTCGATTCTTTCCTGGGAGAATTGGTCATGCTCCAAATCTTGCACGATCTCCCATTTTCCATCCTGGGCTACGCAGGGAAAAGAGGCGCACAGACCCTCCGGCACCCCATAGGATCCATCTGAGATTACCGCCATACTCACCCAGTCGTCCGCGGGGGTGCCCAGCGCCCAATCATGTATGTGACTCACCGCGGCGTTGGCCGCCGAGGCGGCGGAGGACTTGCCTCTCGCTTTGATGATGGCTGTCCCCCTCCCAGCCACGGTGGGAATGAAATTGTTCTCCACCCAGTCATGGTCGCCTACCACCTGATAGGCGTTTCTCCCTCCGATCTCGGCATGAAAGAGATCGGGATACTGGGTGGCTGAATGGTTCCCCCATACACTCATCTTCTTGACCACATTGAAGGGCTGACCCACCTTGTTCGCCACCTTGGCGATAGCTCGGTTGTGATCCAGGCGGGTCATGGCGGTGATCTGGGAAGGATCGATGTTCTTGGCGTTGGCGGCCGTGATGTAGGCGTTGGTGTTGGCCGGATTTCCCACCACCAGCACCTTTACACCGGGATCAGCACCCTCGGAAATGGCCCGGCCTTGCTCTGAGAATATCCGTCCGTTGGCCTCCAGAAGGTCGGCTCTCTTCATATGCGCCCGACGCGGCATGGCGCCCACCAGCAAAGCCACATCGGTGTCGGCGAAGGCCTGCTCGACATCGGTGGTCAAAACCATCCCCTTCAACAAAGGAAATGCACAGTCTTCCAGTTCCATAGCCACACCCTCCAGAGCTGGAAAACCCGGCACGATCTCCAGGAGTTGAAGGATCACCGGCTGATCCGGCCCGAGCATCTCTCCAGCGGCAATCCTGAACAACAAACTGTATCCGATCTGTCCGGCGGCGCCCGTTACAGTCACCCGTTGCGGTCGGCTCATGGAAATATCCCCTTTTTGGCTGCTGTCAATTGATTAATGGTATATGAGTACAGACCTGTCACTTTCCCACCCGTCTCCCTCAACTCAGAGAGAAAGCCTCTCACGAGCATCCCTCAATCTTTGCAGGGTAGTCTCTCGCCCCAGTGCCGCCAGGGACTCGAAGAGAGGGGGGCTGATCGAAGACCCGGTGGCCGCCACCCGAATCGGCTGAAACACCCGTCCGGCACTGATCTCCAAACGGATTACCAGCGCCCGCAATGTCTGCTCGATCGTCTCGGTTCGCCACTCCCCCACATCCCTCAAAGCGGAGGTCGCCTCGAGCAGCACGCCTTCCACCACCTTGGGCTTCATCACTTTGCGCCATGACCCTGGTTCGTACTCGATCTGCGGGGTTAGAAGAAATGAAAGTTGTGGACCCACCTGCGACAGGAGCTTGACTCTTTCCTGGACGAGGGGAAGCACCGGGACAACTCGCTCCCACGCCACATCGGATAGAGAAACCCCCAGATATTCCTCCACGTAAGGACGGGCTCGTTCCGAGAACTCGGCAGTCGAAATGTGGTTGCGGATGTACTCGCCGTTCATCCACTCCAGTTTCACCGGATCGAACACCGCCGGGCTGGAAGAGACAGCCGCCAGATCGAAGGAGGCCACCGCCTCTTGCCGGCTGAAGATGGTCGACTCCGGACCGATCGACCACCCCAGCAGCGCCAAATAATTGAATAGCGCCTCTGGAAGGAATCCCTGCTGGCGATACTCCCCCAGATCGGTGGCGCCGTGACGCTTGGAGAGCTTGCGCCCGTCCTGCCCATGAAGCAGAGGAAGATGGGCGTAGACGGGTTCTGGGGCGGACAGCGCCCGGGTGATCTGAATATGCTTGGGTGTGGAGGGCAGAATATCCTCCCCGCGAGCGACATGGGTGATCTCATAGTCCACGTCGTCAACCGTGGAAGCGAGATGGTAGGTGGGAGACCCGTCGCTGCGCAGAATCACGAAGTCGTCAATCACCCTGTGATCAAAACGCACCTCTCCTCTCACCAGGTCGTTTACCACCGTAACCCCCGGCCGGGGCATCGCGAAGCGCACCACATGGGTCTCCCCCGCCTGTACACGGCGCCCAGCCTGTCCGGCCTCCATCGATCGGCACCGTCCGTCATATCCCGGTGGACGGCTTGCCTTCTGTGCTTCTATTCGCCGCTCGGCAAGCGCTTCGGGACTGCAGAAGCACGGGTAGGCGGCGCCGCTATCGACTAACAGAGCCGCCACCTCTCGGTAGCGTTCAAAACGGCCGCTTTGGCGATAGGCGCCGTGCGAGCCACCCACCTCCACCCCTTCATCCCAATCAAGCCCCAACCAGCGGAGGCCCTCCAGAATCGCCTCCTCGAATTCTGATCTGGAGCGCTGTTGGTCCGTGTCATCCACCCTGACGATGAATACACCCCCATGGCGGCGGGCGTACAACCAGTTAAACAAGGCAGCGCGGGCAGTCCCCACATGAAGAAGCCCAGTCGGAGAGGGCGCCACCCGCAGCCGGGGAGTCATCCTCTCATCACCGGGTTCACCAGCGTTCCCACTCCCTCAATTCGCACTTCCATCACCTCGCCCGGGTAAGCAACATCCTTTCCAGCGGTGGTACCGGTGAGAATCACATCCCCGGGAAGCAGTGTCATCATCGAGGAAATATAAGAGACGAGTTCTCCGGGCCCAAAAATCATTTCGGAAGTCAAAGCCGACTGTCTTAGGTCGCCATCGATCAGACATTCCACCGTGTGCTGCTCGAGGGGATCGAATTCGGTCTCAATCACGGGTCCCAGTGGGCAGAAAGTATCGAATCCCTTGGCACGGGTCACGTGTTCGGGGCTCCCGAGTAGTTCTGGGACGCTCACATCGTTGACAGCCGCGTAGCCGAAGATATAAGCCCCGGCATCCTCCACCCGTATGTGGCGAGCAACTCTCCCCATAATCACCGCCAACTCTGCCTCGTAAATCACTCCCGATGCCGCCGGTGGCATAGCCACCCCCGCTCCAGGGCCAACCACCGAGGTAGTTGGTTTCAAATAGATATAGGGATGGTGGGGCGAGTAATCATCGGGCTCACAGTGATTGCGCTCAACACCCACCACCTTGGTGGGCAGGACCGGCGCCAGCACCTTTATCTCTCCCCAGCCCAACATGATCTCGGTCGGCTCCCAGACCACGAAAGGAGATCCCTCGTACAAGGTGACACCCCCTGTCTCTGCCACGCCGTAAGCAATCTGATCGCCGTAACGAAACCTAACAATCTTTGCCAAGGAGAACTCAGTCCAAGTCTGCCATCACAGGCTGCAGGGCCCCCGGCGTTAGAGACAGACATTCGGCGCCGATCTCCTCGGCAGCGGCGGCTCCGGGGACCACCTCATGGCGGCTTTCCTTGAGCCAGCGGCGTCGCCGGGCTGCAACAGGCGCCGAAGACTCCCGGTCATATCCCATCAGGATCCGCGCAACCTCCAGGTCCTCGGGTACCGGCGCTCGCCCGAAAATAGAGGCGCGCGCCAACATCAATGTCGCCAGCATCAACTCCGCCTCCAGTTCCACCGCGGCCAGTCCAGCTTGGCGAATAATCCGAAGCGCCCAGCCGGCATCGGGGCCGGGCCGCCCGAACAGGCCACCGGGCGATACCTGGTGGGGAGCGGTAATCATTCCCGGTCGGTCGGGGCTCCAACGCGCCGGGGCCGCGGGGGTCAGAACCCTACGCGGCAAGTCCTGAACGGGGGGATCAATGTTGGGTTGGCGAGGCATCTATACCAAAGCGAACGCGGACCGCTTACACATATTCGAGCCAGTGCGACAACTCCGGATCGCCACCCGAGACGAGCCGCTGGAACAACTCCTGAGCGCGTCGGGTGATCAGCCCCGGACGACCGCTCCCAATCGGGCGTCTGTCGATCTCCCGTACCGGCGTCACTTCGGCTGCCGTACCAGTGAAGAACACTTCATCAGCATTCAAGAGGTCGCCCCGGGTTAAGGTCGCCTCCCGAATATCAATCCCATCTCGAGCGAACAAAGTCATCACTGTGTGCCGGGTTATGCCATCCAGAATCCCCGAGGAGATCGGAGGAGTGAATACCACCCCGTCGCGCACCACAAACACGTTCTCTCCGCTGCCCTCAGAGATGTTCCCGTCGGCGTTCAGAAGCAGAGCTTCGTCGTATCCGTTGCTGATGGCCTCCATCTTGGCCATCACACTGTTCAAGTACTGCCCGCACCCTTTGGCCACGGGGACAAAGGCGGCCGGACTGATCCGACGCCAGGAGGACACTCCCACCCTGATTCCATTCAATACCCCCTCCTCGCCAAGATAAGCCCCCCATCTCCACGCCGCAATCGCAGTATGAGCGGTGGCGCCGGTCGGGTTGAGTCCGATCGCCCCCAGCCCGTAGTACGCCAGTGGACGAATGTAACCCGACTCCAGTCCGTTTTCCCTCATTACCGTGCGGCAGGCGTCTACCAACTCTTCCACCGACCACTCCAGGGGAACGCGGTAGATCCGGGCAGAACGGTGTAGCCGCTCGATGTGCTCGGTCAGCCGAAAGACGGCCGTCCCATCATTGGTCTCGTAAGCCCGGATCCCCTCGAACACCCCGGTTCCGTAATGTAGGGCGTTGCTAAGCACATGGACAGTGGCGTCATCCCAGGAGACGAGTTTCCCGTCCATCCATATATACAGTGAGGGTTCCATCCGCCTTTAGTTTGGCACGCTCGCCACGCCTTTTATCCGAACTTTGCATTTTTGTACCCCTCCCGTCGATGGTGGTCTTCGATAACCTCCGACTGATGCGTAGGTGGTTCGCCTCTCTGTTTGGTTTGGGCCTTCTTCTGGGCAAGATGAGAGGATCCGACTCCGGTTCGGGAACCTTGGGCGCGGCGGTGGGCCTGGCAGCGGCGATGGCGGCCGGGGGTTTCGGCTGGCCGACGCAGCTCATCCTGGCCACACTGGTTGCGGCACTCTCGGTGTGGGCTTCCCATCCTTTCTCTGACGATCCCGGGTGGGTGGTGATAGATGAGGCGGCCGGAGCCGCGCTGGCGGTAATGGGACTCGGCCCCGCAGGGGCGGTGGCCGGATGGGTGATGTTTCGCATCGTAGACATCCGAAAGAAGGGTTTCCCCGGTGTGAGGTGGGCGGAACGGCTCCCAGGCGGCTGGGGAATCACCGGTGATGACGTAGTGGCTGGAGGGTACGGCCTGGCAGTTGGCTGGACCGTTCAGCTTTGGCTAGGCTGACCGCAGGCGGATCCCCATTATCCGGCAACCGAACCTGGCTGAACGCGACATGACCGATTACATATTCGACGGAGACACCCGCGATGCCTTGACCCCGCATGGAGAGGGGACATGGGCCGTCATGGTCAGCCCCATGTGGAACGTGGAGGGGGTCCCCAACGGCGGATACCTGATGGCCCTGTGTCTCATCGCGGCGGGACAGGATATCCCCCACCCGGATCCGCTGTCGATGAACAGTCACTTTGTGGGCCGGACCATGCCCGGCGAGGCGAGCATCCGAAGCCGGGTGATCAAGAAAGGTCGCAGCCTTTCGGTTTCCGCCGTTGACCTCATCCAAAACGACCGGATATGCATTACCTCTTTGATCACCTGGGGAGATCTCTCCAGGTTCACCGGGCCCAGCGGACCGTTGCTGCATCCACCCAACCTCCCGGAGGAGGCGGAGATGCACCGGGGTCCTCACATGAAACTGGACACGACCTTCACCAAGAGGTTCGATTACGAAATGCCCCACGAGATAGCCCGAGGGGCTGCCGATCAACCCACCGGCCAAGCCGAAGCGCGGGGTCGGATGCGATTCACAGATGGCCGTCCACCCGACCTGCTATGTATGCCAACCATCGCCGACGGGTTCCCACCCGCCATCTTCCAACTCGGCCATTACGGATGGGCGCCCACCCTGGAACTCACCATCCACTTCCGCGCTCGCCCGTGCCCGGGTTGGCTGACGGTTGACCTGATCTCCCGCCACCTCCTCAACGGGACCTTCGAAGAAGACTGCAACATCTGGGACTCCCAAGGAAACCTGGTAGCCATGTCCCGCCAGCTGGGCCTCACCTTATCCGGTTAGAGGAAATTCCGCTCCTGAGTTATACGGGATAAACGGGATACTGTCCTGTTGTTTACAATGGCCTCATGTTCCGGGAAGAGATCCAGATACAGGCCACACGGGCGAGAGAACGGCTCCAGGCATTTCCCGAAATCGCTACCAGCGAAGCACAAACTAAGAACAGCCTGATCGAACCCTTTCTACGGTGTCTTGGATACGACCCGAGCCATCCGCAACAGGTCATGCTGGAAGTCGCTACCGAGCTGGGTGGAAAAATCGACTACGTACTTACCGGCGAGGCAAACGTCAAAATCGCAGTAGAAGCCAAGAAGGCCGGCATCAACCTGAGCCAGAAGGAAACCAATCAACTGCGGTCATATTTCACTTTTTCAGAAGCGGCTGCCGCCATCCTGACCAACGGCATCGACTACTGGCTCTTCACCGATCTTGACAAGACGAACGTCATGGATTCCGAACCGTACCGCAAGATCAGTATCCGAAACCTCACCGATAACGACATCCACCATCTTGAGGCATTGACCAGAAGTCGTGTGCAGCCGAGTGCCGTTCGTGAACAGGCCCAGCGGGAGCATTATAGAACTCGGGTTAACGAGATCGTGGACCAAGAGTTGAACTCCCCATCTCAAGAGTTTCTGAGGCTGGTTGGCAAGAAAGCCGGGGTCAAGCCACTTACTAAACCCCACCTTGAGTTCTTGAAACCCCTCGTCGTAGAGGCCCTCGTCCGTGACCGCAGGCCCCCACCTCCCCCTCCTCCACCAGCCCCAACAGTCCTGGCAAGTCTGTTCGAAAATCCCCTCCCTACAAAAACATACAGGCAGATTCTGATCTCGGTAGTTACTGAGTTGCAAACCCGACATCCGAACGACTTCGCCATACGAACATCAAAAGAGCCCTTTGTGAAACACAACAGGACTTGGCAATACATAAGCAAAAACGAAAAGGATCTGAGCCCGTCACACGAGAAACGACAGGTTGGGGGATATTTCATCGATGTCAACCTGAGTGCCAGCCGCGCGGTGGCCCGCTCCCACCTATTCTTGAGCGCCTTCGGTCACAGGCCCAAGGAGTTGGAAGTCCATTCCCCCCCCCTGGGCCTTACAAACTCAAAGGGGCCTGGTTGTTCGGAGAATCCATCCGTGCCAAGAACTACATGGAAATGCTGGCCTCGGTGGTAGCCGCATTGCAGACCCGACATCCGAACGACTTCGCCGAACGGGTACACAACGAGAAGGTTTTCCGAGGAACCAAGAGGTGGATAATTAGCAAAGACCCAGATGAACTTGGATCTTTGAAATCAAAGCGTCTGGTAGGCGAGTACTGGATATATGCCGGCGGCACAGGGAGAATACCGCGGGCTCACAGATTTCTGAGCGCCTTCGGCTATGAACCCGACGAGTTGGTAGTTCAAACCTCCGACAACTAATCCGTCGCTCGCTTACTTGCCGGTGTAGCGAGCGTCTTCAGAGTACAGGTTTCCGACGGGTCTCCAGGTGAAACGGTCCAGATAGGGGTTGGGGATCCCTTCCACTGCGTCGGCGATCACTCCGCCCAGGACGGGTGCGAATTTGAAGCCGTGGCCGCTGCCGCCGGTGGCTACTGTGAGACCGTTCACTTCCGGGTGGGGGCTGATCAGGAAGTTGCCGTCCCAGGTGTCGGTGTAGATGCACATTTTCGACGCATGCAGAGGGGCATCAGCCAGTTCGGATAGGGAGTGAGACAGGAACTCCCGGCAACTTATCTCGTCTTCCTCGGTCGGAATCACTCGGGGAGATTCTGGAAAGACGGCGTATCCGGGGCCGTGGTTGCCGATTTTGACTATCCCCTCCCGGGTGGCTGGGAAGCCATACCAACCCGAACGGGCCAGATCGGTGCCCCAAGGCGGAAAACGCTCAGCGGCGAACAATCCTGGATCAGACGGTCTGAAGTAGAGAATCGGCTGGCCCGACAGTCTTAGAAATCCATCCAGTTCGGGCAGCAGAGTAGAGGTCCACACACCGGCCGCCACCACCACCCGGTCAGCCCGCAAAGTCTTCCCGTCTGCGGTGGTCAATCCCACCACCCGACCGCCTTTTTTCAGCACCGATTCGACTGCAACCCCGGTCCGAATGGCAATTCCACTGTCCTCCGCCTCCGAAGCCAACCGGGATATGACCGCCGCCGCTTCGGCCCAACCACCCCGGGGATTGAAGTAACCATCGATGTAGTAATCGCGGTTCCATCCGGGAAACCGCGACGCAAGTGCCCCGGCTCGCAACCTCTGAAGCGGCCGCCCTTCTTCGGTGAGGGTCCGGTAGGAGTCGCCTTCGTAACCGCCCTCTTCCAAAGGTCGGCTGCTGAGTAGCAGAAGGCCGACCTCATGGTATAGATCCTGCCCCCAGCGGGCGTTCCATCGATGCCATCCCTCAATGGCTGCTCCCGCCAGCCGACAGTACATCCGGTCACTTCCATAGTCCATGCGCACCATGCGACTGACATCGCTGGACGCCGCCATCGGGTGGGGTACCGGCCCGAAGTCGATCACCGATACCTGGTAACCCCGCCGGCGTAAAGTCAACGCACCGGTCAAACCGAAAACACCAGCCCCAACAATCAGCACCGTCGGTTGCCTGTTCATCTTCTAAAGACTAAGTTGATCACATCACCGGATAGCATCCCGGCAACTCTGGAACACTTCGTTCTCCAAGGGCGAGAGCCAGGCGAAATGAGCGGTGGACGCGGTAAAGATTCGCTCCCCATCAAGCAAATATAACCCACACCGGTCCGGCAACAACGGTTCCGATGTCAGTGCATCGGATGTGTGGTCTAGTGGGCCGCGGCCAAGACTCGCCTGGAGGCTTTCCCCGACTGCTGGCTCTTCGCACCTGAAAGGGTATGGCCTATTTTCTTTGCTTCCGACCGCGGTAGGGGTGATTGCGCGGGCGGGGTGGGGGCATATGGTGCGTGGGTGGTGGGCCGAGAGAGTACTTTCCGGTGGGGGGCTCGCCTACTTGCCATCCGTCGTCGTGTACTTTGTGGTGGCAGCGGTTGCATAGTAGGCACATGTTGTCGAGGTTGGTGGGGCCGCCGTCTATCCAGTGGATTATGTGGTGGGCCTGACACCAGTTGGCTGAGGCTCCGCAGCCTATGCAGTTTCGGTCGCGGGCTACCAGAGGATGCGTTGGGCGGGGCTGGCTACCCGTCTGGCTCTTCCCAGGTCAAGGGGTTGGGAAGCCCCCTGGAAGATGGCGGGCAGCACTTCGGCTTCGCAGGCTATCTCCCGGAGCTTTTGGAGGGGGATGGGTGTCCCGTCGGGAAGGCGAACCTGCCCCAGTTTTCCGGTGATGGCCTCGTGTTGGGCGATCAGCAACAGCCTGGCCTCCTGCGACCGGCCCCCGGAGTTGTTTTCCGGGCGGGTGAGAAATATCTCTAGGGCATCGGCTATCCGCTGTTCCCGGGTGGACCGGGCCTGGGGGTTTTCTTCTCGCCATAGTTCGTTGACCTTCTTCGACAGCACCGATTCGATCCGGGCACCGGTGATGGGATCGAACCGTCCGTAGAGAACTGTCATCCCGTCGGTGAGGTCGGTGCTTATCTTGACGTACCGCTGGGACCGTTGATGCTCCAGCTGTGACAGGCCGTCATCTTGGGAACGTTGTTGTTGGTGTTTGCGGACCGTTCCGGCAAAATTGTCCGGTGACTGGGTTTTGGCAATGTCGGCCAGTTCGATGCTTCGTAGACAGCTAGGACCATGCCGAGCAGCAGCGCTTTGGTGCTGATCCGGACGTTGTCGTAGGAGATCGCTCCTTTCCTCAAAACCGTCTGCGGTGTTTGGCAATTCCTTGAGTTTTACCGCGGTTTCCACTTCTGAACGGGCCCTGCGGCGTGAAAGGAGATCATCTTCTTTCAACACGGTTTCCACCGTTCGGTTCCTTCCCGACGGCGCGTCTCTGCCAAGGCTTCTGCGCGGATGGCGGCGGTTTGGTTATCTGCGCAGATGGTGGACTGGATCCGTTCTTTCAACTGTTCCATAGTCGCCTCGGCAAGGGGCAAATTGGGCGCCACCACCCGCACCCGGTTGACCACCTGCCCGTTCAAAACTTCTTCCTTCATGTCTACAAGAATGGCACATGGGTGTGACCACATACCGTTGTCTATCGCTAACACCCTCATAACTTCCACAGGCGTCGGGCGACTGCGGAGTCAGGTTCTTCCAGAGGTCTAGGACCAGGTGACCAGCGCCACCGCAGTGGTGGTGGCGTAGAGAACCCTCCCGACTCCCGCCGCGCTAAGAAACATGCCGTTTGCCACCCGCGAACCGGTTGCGACCCGATCAATCAAGTTTCCGGTGGCGATTTCCACAACAACCAGATCGTCAGAAGGCGGGCCGCCATCCGCGCCCACCGTGAAGTCGTTTATGACCAACTCACCAGATTCGGGATACACCACGGGCTGCATGGTTGGCCGCACGTCCAGATGCCAGGCCACTCTCATCGGCCCGGCGACGCCCGACTCCAATGGGCGCGATTCGCCGTTGGCTGAGACTCGTGAACCCACGGCATGGGTCGGGATCTGGATCCCGGCCAAGCCACCGTTGATCGAGTCCCAGGCAATCGCCATGTCAACACCCGATGCGACGTCCGGTATGTGGACCGGCGGAGCGATAATGCCGCCTCCCGGGATGCCGAAGGGTTCAATAACATCCATATCCCTGTCATCGGAAAGGCTTACCCGTAGAAGGCGCTGCGCGCCCGACCAGGGCGCCGGCTGGCGCCACGAGAGCCTTGCGCCCGGTGGCTCGGCAAAGCGGCCGTTGGGCTCGGTGCGGTGGATGGCCCTGACCGACCCCACATCTCCACAATCCATGATCCAACAGTGGCCACCCGAGATGCAACAATCCCAGGCCAGCCCGTATCTATCGTTCTTCTCCCGGTAACGCGGCCACCAACTCGCATCGATCTCCAGACCACAGCCCATTCCCGACCCAGCGGAGGTGGGACCACGGAACTGCGAAACAATCAAACGCCAAATATGTTCAGTGCCCGGAACATAGACCACTTCCGTCGGCGCCCCGTCGATGGTTATCAGGTCGGCGGCGATGCGGCCCATGGAACCCTCGGGCAGGACCAGCGGCTCACCCACCAACTCCAGAGAGTCGGGCTCCAAGCGAGTGAGGGTGGTTCCCCCCTGCCCCTCCAGGCGAAGATCCTTGGTGACGATGGTGCCATCGCGAAGCGCCAGCATTCCGTTGTGCGAACGATCAGCGGGCAGCCGTCTCTCAGCCAGCACCGAAAGGTCAATCGCGTCCAACTTGTGAAGATAGGAGCCGTTGACGCTGTACACAGCCCCGTTGGCGTGAGCCAAAATCGAACCACACCACACATGGCTTCCGCACGGCAGCCGCCGTGATCGGACCTCTGGCTCCAGGGTCTTCGCACCGGCGCCACCTTCGCTTAGGTCGAGCCGCTCCACCCAGCCGTAAGGCTCGGGGCCACTGAAGGCGGGCATAGTCCCACCGAGATACCACTGGTTTGGTTCGCGTTCCACGAACATCACGTTCCAGCGACCGTTGCGACGGGTAGTCACAGACGCCGTTTTCAAGGCGGCGTCGAGTCGCCCGGTGGCAGCCTTCTGTCGTCGGTTGCCTCCACATTCAACCGGCCATGCCGAAGACCAGTATCCATCGCGGCCGCCCGGCCGACCTTCCAGGCGGTCCAGAGCTGTCACCTGTCCATACCTCCTGCAACATTGCCACCCTCGCTCAAGGTGGTCCACCCCAGTCGACCCTGACCTTGCAGTGCTCCCGGATCAAGCTCCCCCTCCCTGTCCCTCAACCGCTTCGGACCCCTGGCAACCTGTGGACTTACGCCCAAACCCGGTTTCACCGCGTCAAACCATCACCGTCTGGAATGGCAATTCAGGCCACCGACTTAGTGCTCGGCACCTCGCCCCTACAGCTACGAATCCCTCTTCGCTTCAACAACCTGTTTATGGTTTCTTCTTCGCCGGGGGGACGTAGTGGTCGGGCACAAACGTCTGATCGGTAAAGGGAGGACGGACATATTCTTCCCCGCTCTGTCGACTCGGCAGTATCAATTCAGGAATCTCAACATTGTGATAGGGAATGCTGCGCAGCAGGTGATTTATGCAATTGAGCCTCGCCCGGCGCTTGTCGTCAGCATTCACCACATACCAGCGGCACCCGATGATGTCGGTGTGAGCGAACATCTCATCTTTTGCTTTGGAATAGTCAACCCAATGAGTACGGGACTCCAGATCCATGGGACTAAGTTTCCACCGTCGCCTGGGGTCGGTGAGGCGGGCCTGAAAACGTCGTTCCTGCTCTTCGTCGCTGACCGAAAACCAGTACTTGATGATCTGAATGCCGGAGCGAATCAGCATGCGCTCAAACTGGGGACAGGACACTAGAAACTCTTGATATTCCTGCTCGGTGCAGAACCCCATCACCCGCTCGACTCCTGCCCGGTTGTACCAACTCCGGTCGAAGAGCACCATCTCCCCGGCAGCGGGAAGATGCGCCACATACCGCTGGAAATACCACTGGTTCTGCTCCCGTTCGGTTGGCACTCCCAGCGCCACCACCCGACAGACCCGGGGATTGAGTCGCTCGACTATGCGCTTGATCACACCCCCCTTCCCAGCGGCGTCCCGGCCCTCGCAGATGACCAAAACCCTCAGTCCCTGCGAGGTTATCCATCGCTGCAGCATGGCCAGCTCTTCCTGCAGCCTCCGCAACTCCCGCTCGTAGTACTTGCGTGCCAGCTTGCCCTTGGAGGTGTAACGGGGGGAGTTGCTATTCGAAAGCAAAAAACTGGCCATATATCTCGTCTCCTGTCATCAGATAGCCACCTGCACCTCTTTCTTGAGAGTAACACAGGAGACGGCGCGAGGGCGGTGTGCCAGTAGCAGAAGTTCCTGGCACACCGCCCCCCATCAAAACGCATACCATTGACGTATTACATATCCCCGGCGATGTCCAATCCCCAACTGCTCCACCCCTGCGCCTTCCTTCGGGCAAACAGTTCGATTTTCCTTTGTGAGGGAAACATCTCTTCGATTCCTCTTCTCACCTCATCGGGCTTCTCCGAATGCACTCCCCTGCTGCTGCTCACCATTTGCCGAACATTTCTGGCTCCCCGGGGAGTCGGAATCCGGCCTTTCTTGAACACCAGGCACAATTCGCATTGGCTCAAGGTGTAAAACCCCGGGTTGACCCGTTCCTTATCCCACACGAAGGCGACAGTCGCCCATTTGAATCCCCACGTTTTCCCCAGCTCCACCGCCTGGTCGAGGTGAGGATTGGTGGTCCACATGAACAGCAGACAGTCATCAGCAGCAATGGTCGAAACCCTGAGCATCTTCAAATCCGAGAGCTTTACCGTGGGGTAGTGTCGAACCGCTCCCCCGGTATCGCCCGAACCGACCCCCGCGTGCTGGAGTTGGCCCCGATAATCCCAGGGTGGATCGGCGTAGATGATCTCAAATGTCTCGTCGGGAAATTCGGGGAACATGTTCATTTCTTGGGACATCAGCACTCATCCTCAAGGCAACAAGCCCAGTCGTCATTCGGGTTATCGCCGAAGGCATCCTGGCGATCCTTCGTAATGCGACTTTACCGCCTGACCACTTGAATAGGCGGACCGGCTGCGGCCAATGTCTTGGATACCCGCCTATCCGGCCCGCATGGGCATTACCAGATTCCAAACCTCGGGATGGCCAGCGTCGCCGATTCGAACCGGCTTGGGCCGGGCCAGCGGCTCCTCGGCCAGTCGGTCTCCACCCGGTCAGAGATCAAATTGGAAAGAGCGTCCGTTAAAAACCGAGAGTTGAACCGCAGCGTAACCTCCCCGGGCAAATCCTGATGATCGGCTTCCAGGTAACCACTCACCATAGCCTGCGGGCGACTTGGCCGAAAACTCGATCCCTTCCGTCGAGAATATCAGCTTGATCGGAGCGGGCGCCTTAGGGTCCAAGGCCACCACCCGGCTCGCCAGGTCCGCAAGGGGTGTGCGGGAACATACGAACCTCCAATCTGAAGGTGTCGGAAGCAACCAACCGCAAATCATCATTCGACGCGTCGAAACGTACAGATCCGAAAATGGGATGATTGTCGGTCGCTGTTGAGGAAATCACTGCGTCGAGAGCCGCACGCAATAGCCCTCCATCGACCCTTTGACCGGGACTCTCCGGCTCCGGCAAACCAGCGTTGCACAGCTCGGCCGGGTCGGCCAGGACCACGCGGGTACCACCCAACCCCTTCCCCTCCGGACTCCAAGACCACCTTCCCATTCGGTAAAGACTTGACCACCGACGTGATCTGTCGGAGCATGACGTCAGCGAATCCGGGCATCTTCACCGATGCGTCCAGCTCGGCGTGCATGATCGACTCTTTCCCGACCGCCACCAAGTTCACCTTCCCTGATGAGGCATTCACATTCATCGGCGCGGCCGCGCCGACCCCGGTCCCCATTCTCCGCAGGGTGCTGTGGATTTGATGGCGTTCAACGGTTGCATTCATTTTCCTCTCCTCATCAGATCCCACAATGGTCTGATACCCGCCACGGCCAGGGTCTCTCAGAAGGACTCAACCATTGTCGCCTACTGCTTTATGCTTCAATATGCGGAATCCAACAGGAGTTGGGCTTTTCGCAGAAATCGTGTCTTTTGCCAACCCAGCGATTGCTTTCCCCCCTCGCTTCCTTCCCCCGACAGCAGCAAGGAGAGTCAAAAGCGCTCCCGCTTAACAAAGCTTTGCAAGGTTGTTAACCGGGGACGGGATTAGGGTTATCGGCCCTTTGATCTGTGCCGCGCCGCCACCACCCCACCCAGACCCAGGACCAAGCCCACCAGATACCACCATGTCCAATTGGACCAACCCCCCACCGACCAAATGGGAACCATCAACCGGACAGCCGACGCCCATCCCAGCCCGGCCGCGGCACTGCCCCCACTCCAGGGCAGAGGGCGCCTCCACAGCCAAATCGCCGCCGCAACCAATAGCACGGCTACGTACATGCCCACCGGGTGACGGGTGAGGTTGCTGCCCGGCAGGGCAATTGCCCACCACAGACCGGACGGCGAACCCAGACAAGATCCCTGCCACCAGCACCCGGCCTCCCATACCGCCAACCCGACCAGCGCCGCCGGAACAAGATGATCCAAGCGGCTCCACAGATCACGGCGGCAGGCCCAAACCAAGAAACCAATGGCCGCCATAGCTGCAGGCACAGGAACAATGCCGCCGCGTATCAGTACCAACTCAAGTGGATGAGCGATGACGTTGATTCCCTCTCCAACCACATAGGCCAGGCGCCCTGCCGCCATCCCCACCAGCACGGCACCCAGCAAATCGTTGAACGGCTCCGAAAATTCCGGAGGCCGCCTTCCCCTGAGCGCCCGCACAGTCAAAGCCGCGGCGAGCATGGCGCCCACCACCCGTCCCAGCAGCGTCAGATCCATCTAAAGCACCGTGTGGCCGTCAAACTCTTGCCGCAAAGCATCCTTAACGAGACGACGGCACCCTACTACAAGGATGGCGTTGAGCTTTCCACCGTCAACCGAGACGGGAAAGTTCATCGGTCCACAGGAGGAGGAGGTCCTCATCAATTATCCCGCGATGAACGTAAAGCGCCTCTCCGGCCGTATCGGTGAACACGGTAAAAGGAATGCCAAAAGCCTCGTATTGCGCCATCATGGGACCGCCATCCCCCAAATAGTTCTCAAAGGTGATCCCATACGACTCCATGAAGTCGAAAGCTCCGGAAGCAGTGTCGTCCACCGCCACCCCGATAAACCGCACCCTGTCGCCGTAATCTTGATGAGCCTTCCGCAGTACCGGCGCCTCCGCCCGGCACGGGCCGCACCACGAAGCCCAGAAGTTCACCACCGCCGCCGGGCCTAGGGCCAACTCCTCCGACAACTCCTCGGGGGTGATCCAATTCAATTTGTCGGGGACCGACACCGCTTCGAGGGTTGCGCCCGGATCCGAACCGCAACTGGCCGTCAACACGGCCACCAGCACACCCAAGACCGCCATTTTCCTATTCATTGCCAATCAGGATGTTATGCACCCAAAATCTCATACATGACCATCTTCTTCACAAACCACGCTGTGCCAACTAAGCAGGTGTTTGGCATTGGTCGAACGGTCTACAATTGCCCCGACAGGTCGGTGTCCATCCCAGTCACCAACCACTCCCTTTCCGGGGTAGCTCAATTCGGCAGAGCGGCGGGCTGTTAACCCGAAGGTTGTGGGTTCAAGTCCCACCCCCGGAGCCTCATATCGCTAACCGCCGGTTTCCGGCGGGTCTGCAGCGTCCTTTTAATGAGGCCTCGTGGCGATTCCGCAGTCAGCGGTTAGAGGCTGCCGGCCGGTAGGCATCCAGGAAAATCTCCTTGCCCTTCCGCGAGGAATCGTAGATTGCCGCGATGATCGCCATCGGAACCCGGGCGTCCTCGCCGGTGAGAACCGGATCGCGGTCCTCATGGATTGCGTTCACCATGTCCTGGAGTTGAATCCGGTGGCGGGTCTGGGGAAAGGCCCAAGGGTCATCGATGTCGGTCAACTCGACGTTTTTCTCCACCTCGACACGGCCTTCGTCACCTTTCACATCCCAGAGCAGGAACTTGTCGTACTGAGCGTTGGCTACGACGGTGCCGCTGTCTCCGTGAAGTTCCAGCCGCGACTTGAGGGCGGTGCGGACCGATGAGGTGCTTTCAATGATCCCGGTCGCTCCGCTTTCGAAGTTCACCACCGCGGTGGCGGTGTCCTCGACCTCAATATCGTGTACATGGGTGGCTACCCGTCCCATCACCGACCGCACCGGTCCCATCAGGTATTGCAAGAGATCGATGATGTGAATGGACTGGGTCATCATGCAACCGCCACCTTCGAGCACCTTGGTCCCGCGCCACGCGGCGGAGGCGTAATAGGCCGCAGTCCGGCTTGATTTGTCGAATGCGTCGGCCAGAAACACTCGTCCCAGGCGGCCTGAATCCACCGCCTCCTTAAGGGTGGCGGCCACCACGCCGAAACGCATCTGAAACACCACCCCCAGCTTGGTGTTGTTCGCCCGGCAAACGCCGATCACCTTGTCGGCCTTCTCCAAGGTGGTTTCGAGTGGCTTTTCCACCAGCGCGTGCTTGCCGGCGTTGGACGCCGCGATCGTGACGTCGGCGTGCAGTCCGGTGGGAGCCGATACGACCACAACATCGACGTCTTCGTGTTCCACCAGCCGGCGGTAATCGGTGAACCAGTGTCTCGCACCATGAGTCTTGGCGAATCCCCGGACGTTGGCCTCGTTCCGGCTGCAGACCGCGACAAGGTCGCCGCCTTCGACAAAGGTGAGTTCCTTGGCCATGAAGTCACCCGACATCCCGATCCCCACCAGACCGAAGCCGATCTTTCCGTTTTTCATCGTGCGCCCCGCCGTTTGCTTAGAGATGATGTTGGAGCGGCCATTTGTGTCATTCGATCACACCCTTTTCTTATCCTGATCCTGACGATCAGTCGCAAATTTACCATGGTTCACATACCGTGTCAAGGGTCCCGTTTGTGGTGTTTCCTGGGCCGTTGATCTGCACAGGAATGTGCAGATCAAGTGTTCGGGATTGGCATTGCTGAAATAGACCCTCCGCAAACTTCAGACTTGGCCCTCCCCTCGCACTCCCACAATCACCACTCGGCCCTAAGGCGCATCCGCGGCAGCGGTTATTTCCGGTCTCTGTTCGTCGTAAGTGATACGGAGAGAGCGGGGATGTTCTCCGCAGGACAAGCGGAGAACAGAGGGAGATTTCGCATGGGAGCGCCTGCACAGCAAAAGCCCATACACTCAGAGCGAGTGGCCCACCTATCAGCTGCCCAAACCCCGTCCCCCGTTGCCCCACTGGTCGAGTTGGTTGATCTCTCCGTTTCCTTGGGCGGCGTCAGAGTGCTTTCGCGTTGCAACCTCACTCTCCAGCCCGGCGAGTCGCTGGGTGTGGCCGGACCGAACGGCGCCGGCAAGTCCACGCTGTTGGCTGTGATAGCCACCTTCATCGCTCCTACCGCAGGTTCGGGGACCGTGCTGGGGGTTCCGTTGGGCGCCTCCCAAACTCCGGCGGTGCGCTCGCAGATTGGCTGGTCCGGACATCTCCCGGCGCTCTATCCCGATCTGACTCTCGGCGAAAATCTGGCCCTTACCTCACAGTTGAGTGGACACCCCGCCGGGGTGGGCCATCTGGCCCTGGAGAAGGTGGGCTTGGCCGGCGCCACGGGCATCCGAGCGGAACGCTGCTCCAACGGAATGAGACGCCGAGCCGACCTGGCCCGGCTGCTGATCGGCGCCCCCCGCCTCCTGCTGCTCGACGAACCCGACGCCGGGCTGGACCGAGACGCGGCTTTGATCGTCGACCATCTCATCCAAACAACCACCAGCCGGGGAGGGGCAGCGCTGTGCGTCTCTCACGATCCCGCCCGACTGTCGTCTTGGACGCACCGAGTGGTGGAGATTTCGAATGGACAAATTGCATGACCGGGTTCTGGAAGTCAGCGAGAATCATCGCCTGCCGCGACCTGCGGGTTGAGGTCAGAAGCGGCGAGGCCTACTCAGTGGTGTTTCCCTTCGCCGTGGTGGCCACCTGGGTGGTGCCCCTGGCCACGAACGCATCTCCCATGTTGCTTCGTGATCTGGCCGCCCCTGTGTACTGGTTGATCACCCTGCTGTTTGGAATGATGATCGTTTTCCGCCAGACAGCTTTGGAGACATCTACCCAGCGACGGGTCCTGGCCCTCACCGGCCTCGATCCGGCCGCCCGTTTCGCGGGCCGTTCGGCCGCCTCCGCATTGATCCTGACCACAGTGGCTGGAACACTGCTGATCCCGGTGATCGTCTTTTACGACTACCGGGCGCCCACCGGAGCATGGCTCATGGCGCCGGTCATCGGCTTGGCCACGGTGGGACTGTCGCTGCTTGGCACTCTAGCCGCGGATGTGACCACCGGGCTGCGGGCCCGCACCAGCCTCGCTCCCCTCCTGATGGCGCCGCTGGCCACTCCCCTGCTAATGGGAGCTTCCCAGGCGCTGGAAAGTTTGATTGCGGACAGGAGTATCATCGCTTGGGTACTGGTGTTGGTTATCGCCGATCTTGGCCTGGCGGCCGCAGGAGTCATGTCGGCTCGGGCTCTGGAGGAAATCGCCCTGTGAAAAAGAGGCTGTTGGTCACAGTGACCGCCGCGGCTCTGGGAGGGGGACTGGTCACTGCTTTCACCTCGCCCCCCGATGCTTTCCAAGGCGATTTCGTGCGCATCCTCTATATCCATGTTCCCTCGGCGTGGCTTGCGTTCCTGGCTTTCGGGGTGACAGCCGCGGCCAGCATCGGATGGCTGTTTTTCAGGCGGATGAGTTGGGATCGAGTGGCCGAGGCATCCGCCGAGACGGGAGTGCTGTTCACCGCGGTGGCTCTGGCCACCGGCATGATCTGGGGAAAGCCGGTATGGGGCACCTACTGGGACTGGGGCGACGCCCGCCTGGTCACTACCGCCCTGATGTTCTTCGTATACATCGGTTACCTGGCCCTGCGTCGCACCACTGTCGACCAACACCTGCGGGCGCGACGCTCGGCGGTGTTGGGAGCGGTGGCCGTCGTGCAGGTCCCCCTCGTCTATTTTTCGGTGAAGCTCTGGCGCACTCTCCATCAAGGTCTGACCATCCGCCCCGACGGTATCCAGATGGAAGGAGCAATGGTCGTGGCGCTGCTGGTGAACCTGGCAGCCTTCACATTGCTCTACGTGACGCTACTGGCTTTCCGCACGGAACTCGCCCGCCTGGAAGAGGCAGTTGGCACTGTGGAATTGACCGTCCATAGCCCGGTCTCCGCTCCCCAACTGGGACAGGCAAAAGCTTGAGCATCGGCTGGGTGTGGGCGGCTTATCTGGCCACGGGAGTAATTCTGGCGGGTTACATCCTCCGCTTGGCGGTGCGATGGCGGAGGGCAACGGACCCCCGAGAGTGATGAAACAACGCCGTTGGCCGTTTCTGATCTCAGCAGGGCTGGCCATCCTCATAGCCGGGTTTTTCCTGCTTCAAAACATCGGAAGTGACCTTGTCTACTATCTAACCCCTCGCGAAGCGGTTGCCCAACGGGCCGATTTCCCCGACGGGCGACGCTTCCGGCTGGCAGGAATCGTGGTTGAAGGTTCCCTGCAGGAAGGTGCCGACCCGCTGCGATTCCAAATCACCGACGGCGCTTCCACCATCCCGGTGATTCTCACCGACACTCCCCCTTTGCTCTTCGACGAAGACGTCAACGTGCTATTGGACGGCGCCTGGCGGGGTGATGACTACCGAGCCGATGGAGCTCTCATCTCCCACGATGAGAACTATCAGGCTCCGTCAGTCACAGATAACTCCTCCTCCTGATGCTTTCGCTCGCCGGTACCTTGGCGGTGTGGGGGGCGTTGGCAGCCTCGGCCGGGCTGACGGTGACCTCGTGGCGGGCGGCTCGAAGCCGGTCGTCTGCATCCCATTCCACCGCCACCATCCGACGATCCCTTTATGGCATGGTCTTCGCCGCTCTGGGCGCCATGGTCATCTTGGAGACTGCCCTGTTGGTCAACGACTTCACCATCTCCTATGTGGCCGACCACCACTCTCGCTACACCCCGTTTCCCTTTAACATCGCCACCGCCTGGGCGGCCCTGGAAGGCTCCATAGTCTTGTGGGGGCTGGTACTTGCCGCTTACGCCTACGCAGTGTGGCGAAGAGCAACCACCAGAAAGACCGAACCGGACACCCTCGACTGGGGGGCCTTGGCGGTGATCGGGGCAGTTGGGGTCTTCTTCTTTGGACTTATGGCAACGGTGGCCAACCCCTTCGAAGTGTGTGTCGAGGCCGCCGCCCGTTCCTGCGCCGCTTCCAGCCCCTTTCCCTTTTCTGCCGCCGTGGGTCCAGCAGATGGCGCGGGACCAAACCCGCTCCTGCAGAACCATCTGTTGATGGCCATCCACCCCCCGCTGCTGTATCTGGGTTATGTGGGGTTGACCGTTCCGTTTGCCTACGGCATCTCAGCCTTGGCCCTTGGCCAGATGGGTGCTCAGTGGCTTCGCCGAAGCGGCCTGTGGACCAGAGTGAGCTGGGTGTTTCTCACTACGGGTATCACCCTGGGCGCCTGGTGGGCCTATGAGGTGCTGGGTTGGGGAGGGTTTTGGGCCTGGGATCCGGTAGAAAACGCCTCTTTCATGCCCTGGTTGGTGGCCACCGCCTTCCTGCACTCCTCCCTGGTTCAAGAACGAAGAGGAATGTTGGAGGCTTGGAATTTCGTATTGGTGATCGGAGCTTTCTCTCTGACCATCCTGGGCACCTTCCTGACTCGATCGGGGGTGATCGCCTCGGTCCATTCCTTTACCCAATCACCTATCGGCCCGGCGCTCCTGGGCTTTTTGGTGGTGGTGGTGGTGGGATCTTTTGTCTTGTTTGCGGTCCGTTCCCCGCAGATCTCCTCACCCCCTCGGCTGGAGTCGCTCTCCAGCCGGGAGGGAGGCTTTTTGGTCAACAACCTGCTGTTGTCGGTCTATGCCTTGGTGGTGTTGACGGGAACCCTCTATCCGCTGGTACTGGAAGCCTTCACCGGCTCCGAAGTTGGAGTTGGGCGGCCTTTCTTTGATCGTTTGGCCGTTCCGATCAGCTTTGCACTGCTGTTGGCGATGGGTGTGGGACCCGCCCTGCCCTGGCGGGTGGCCCGACCCAGCGTTGTGTGGCCTCGCCTTCGTCTGCCTCTCCAACTGGCGCTCGGGGCCGGAGCCCTGGTGATCATCACCACCACCTCGGTGGGGTACGCGGTGCTGGCCGTGATAGCCGGCACCTGGGTGGTGGCGGTGGGGGGCAACCGTCTCTGGATGCAGTCCCAAAGGGTGGCAACCGCGCGGACCGTCCCTCTCAGGAGCGCCGTGGCAAGAGTGATCAGATCTGATCGGGGCTATTGGGGCGGCCAGTTGGCGCATGCCGGAGTGGCTTTGGTGGCAGTGGCAATCGCCGCCACCTCGAACCTGGGGCAGACTCTCGACCGGGTGGAGATGGCGCCCGGAGATAGGGTGGAATTCGCTGGCTACGAACTGGTCCATACGGGCGTGTCCACCGCCAGAACCCCCAATCGACTGGAAAGCTCCGCTCTCGTGGAGATTTGGAGAAACGACGAATTACGGGGACGGGCGGAACCGGCCCTTAGCCGATTTGAGAACTTGGCATTGCCGATAGCCACTCCCGGCATCCACCGTACCTGGAAAGAAGACCTCTATCTGAGCGTGACGCGTATCGATCAACAGGGCATCACCTTGCGGGTGGCCACCGCTCCCTTGCAATGGGTGCTGTGGTTGGGGGGGCTAACCTGTGCGGCTGGCGGTCTGTATTCCCTTCGGGGCAGAAGACGCCGCAAATCATCCTCCCTGTCCTCCAGGGAAACGGCGCGTGCAGGTGTCTAACCTGTCGCAAACGCCCCGCCCTCTCCGCTGGGTCTCTCCCCTGATCACCATCGCGCTCGGCTTATTCGTGGTGGTTTCGTTACTCAACGCTGACCCGGCGCTGACCGATCGCGCCGAAAACATCGGCAAGCAGATACGATGCCCGGCGTGCGAAGGTGAATCAATCGCCGAGTCGCCCAGTTCCTATGCGGCCGACATGATGGCCTATGTGCGAGAGATGGTGGCACAGGGCCTCTCCGAGCAACAGGTCCTCGATCGGCTGATGGCCTCCTACCCCAACTCCCAGTTGCTTGATCCCCCATTTAGCGCCACCACTGCCTTGTTGTGGGCCCTGCCCTTGGCGGCCTTGCTGACGGGAGTGGGCCTGGCCCTCTCCCGTCTAAGAAGACCCGCCTCCTCTGCAGATTCTGGTGAGTCGCCGTGAACGAGTATGAAAAGTGGGAAGCCCGGCTTGCCCAAGCCGCCCGCGACTTGGAAGAGCTGCAACAGCAACTGGACGAGAACGAAATCCCTCCCGATACCGGTCAGAGGCTGCGTGAACTGTACCTGGAAGAGATGGAAAGAGCCAGGCTGAGGCTGTCCGAGACAACCTCCTCCGCCATGAGGAACCCGGAGACCACCGAGGAGGACCAAAAGTCAACACCGTTCTGGACCCAGGGAAGGGCGGTGATTGCCGCTCTGCTCGCAATCGCGGCCCTAACGCTGGTGGTCACGGTGGAATGGTTTACCCAACCAGATGAGCAGCCCGTGGGCAACGGCGAAGATTTCGATCCCTCGCAGTATTCCAACGAGACCATGGAGGCGGTCATCGCCGCCAACGCCGAGCACCCCCAGATAAACGGGATGCGTCTGGCCTTGGCCGCCCGTTACTTTCAGGCCGGGGACTTCTCGGGGGCCTTCACTGAATACCGGGGAGTGCTGGAACGTAATCCGACCCCGGGTGAGGAGGCGGAAGCCCTGGGCCACTTGGGGTGGATGGCCTGGGCGGGATCAGGAGAAGCTCAACTGGCCATAGAAACCCTGGACCGCGCTCTGGGAGTGGCGCCCGATCACCCCCAGGTTCTGTATTTCAAAGCCATAGTGCTGTGGTGCGGGACGGGCCAGCCCGGTCTGGCCGTTCCGCTGTTGGAAAAAGTGGTAGAAGCCCTGCCAACTCAGACCGCGGTCGCCTCCGAATTGGCTGCCGCCCAAGCTGAGGAAGAATGCTCATGAAAGTAAGTCGCGGCCGGGCCGGGTTGATTCTGGCTTCACTGATCGTGATCTCCACCGCGGTGATCGCCGGGGTATTCGCTTCTCGCCTCTCAGGAGACCCCCAGCCTTCCCCCTCTCCGCTGATCGGGGCTGCTGCTCCGGTCTTGACCCTTCCCCTTCTGGACGGGTCCGCCGAGACAACCATACCGCCTCCGGAGGCGCAGGTGACGTTGATCAACTTCTTCGCCTCATGGTGCCTGGAATGCCGGGTGGAACACGCCGACCTCCTGGCAGTGGCCGATGCCTTCTTCGGTTCGGGAGTGCGCCTCATTCAAGTCGCTTACCAGGATCGAACCGATGACGCCATCGCTTTCCTCAATGAGATGGGAGTATCGCCTCGGGTTGCCTATCTGTCGGATCCTGACAGCAGAGCCGCCATCTCTTTCGGGGTGTTCGGAGTGCCTGAAACCTACGTGATCGGGCCGGACGGCAAGGTCACCCAGAGAATTGCCGGCCCTTCCAATGCTCTGATGTTGGGCAGGGAGATCGACCGGATCCTTGGTGGTAACTAGCCGGGCAGCGCCGACAGCCTCCTCAGGGGATCAACTCGAACAAGACCCCCGGTGGAGGCGCCTCAGTTATATCTCGTCCGCCCACTCCCAGCAAGTGCCGATCGAAGAAGGAAACCAAATAGCGGTCGATGATCGCAAACACCTGGGCTGCGGGCATGGCCCCTCTTAGTCCGAGCCGACTACCCAAAGGAGTGAGCACCGGGGCGATGGTCAAATCGCTGTGGACAGTGTCCTGTATGCCGATCCAATAGGTTCGCCGGTTGCTGCGTTCCACCAATCCCCGTAGCACCTGATCGTTTTCCAACTCCCGCCAAGGGTCGGAGCGGATGAACATCGAAGGGATGTTCAGTTCTCCGGAGAGTTCCGAAGAATCGATGGGCTCCACCCAACCGTCCAGCGCCGCCACCACCCCACATACGGTCTCCACCAGGCAGGTTCGGACAGCCGCTCCTCCCCCCAGTGAATGACCGTAGATTCCCAACCGGTCCATATCGGCAATGGCGGCCAGCGATCCGAAGGGGCCACTGGTTCCCTGCTCCAGGCTCCTGATTATCAGGCGGAGATCCTCAGAGTAAGTCTCCAACAACCGTACCGCCGCCTCCTCGAAAGCCTCGTCTCCTACCTCGTCGGGATCGGGAAGAGCTTCGGGGTCCAGCCGGGCGGTTTCGCCATCTGGAAAAACGGTGGCCACCGACCCGTAGGTGTGGTCCACAGCAATCACCAGATACCCGTGGCTGGCCAGTGATTCCATTTGGTACAGCGCCGAGTTGCGAAACAACCGCCAGCCATGCGAATAGATGACCACCGGAATCTGCCCTTGATATGGGACAGCTCGCTCATAGCTATGGGAGGAGGTATAGGCGGTGTAGTCCAGAAAGAACCCGGGGACGCCCATGGTTTGCGACAGAGCCGACCCCACCACCTCCAGATCGGCTATCCATGGGCTCAGGAGTTCGGCTCCTTCCGGGACCCTGCCGGGGTACCAGACCTGGGCCATCAGCCGACGATCTTGTCCCGGTTTTGGGCCGTAGACCTCCAGGCGGTCCGGACTGCGAATCTCGAAGGTGGCGGTGGCGATCTGATAGGGACCGGTGGGGGGAGGCAGTTCCACCACCGGCAGAGCCCAGGCGGGAGCGACCACCAGGATGATTCCCACCAGCCCCAGTACAACCCTGCGAATACGCTGATACGAAACCAATTCTCGCTCTCCCACCAGCACATCGCCCAACACCATTCCCAGCGCCACGCCGTACAGACCCCACAATTGCCAACGGAACCCTTCCACTAGGAATTGAAGACCGAGAACGACCAGGAGCACCGCGGCCATAACCCCTCGGCGCAGTCTTCTACCCTCCAGCGCCGGCCACAACACGGCCAGAACGCATGCGCCTGTCAGGAGCAATTCCCAGAGTCTCATCAAACCCCGATCATGTCTCGGTCAGATCGACAAACGCGTTGGGTAGAAACTTGGCGGGGACGGGATTACCCGGAAATCGCCAGCAGCTCTTCGATGGCGTTCCTCAAGGTTGATTGACCCTGTTCCCCTCTTAGATGGTTGACAATCGTTTTGTCGGCTCCAATCAAGACTGTCTGCGGTTGACCAAGCACTCTAAAGGCAGAAAAGATCCGCTGGCTCTCGTCCAGTCCCCACATCACTATCCCGCTACGCAATAGCTGATCGGCTCTCTGGCGCGTTTGTCTCAAGTTGGCGTTCCAGGCCGGTGCCACGAACGCCACCCGATCCTGGTACTCGGCGGCTAAACCATCGATAACGGGCAACTCCCGCTGACAAGCCGGTCACCACTCGGCCCAAAACACGATGAAAACAGGACGAGGCTCCGCAGAGAGAGTAAATGTCCCCCCGTTACCCAATTCCAAGGTGAAATCGGGAGCGGCAGGCCGATTGTGAGCTTCGGTCGTGGTGGTCGTGGGAGCAGTCGTAGTCGTAGTGGGAGCAGTCGTAGTCGTAGTGGGAGCAGTCGTAGTCGTAGTGGGAGCAGTCGTAGTCGGGTAGTGGTCGTGGGGGCAGCCGTCGTGGTAGTAGTAGGAGCCCCAGTAGTTGCAGTTGCCGCCCTAGTGGTTGTGGGGGCGGCTGTCGTGGCGCTTGGAGCAGACGTAGTGGTCGTGACAGTGTCGGTCGCCACCGCGGCTGTGGTGGTGGTGACGGCGACATACGTATCTTCAGTCACCACCGTAGTTGTGGGAGCGACCGTGGTGGTGGTTTCGGCCCCACCGGTAGAAGTATCTTCGCTGTCCGTCGCCGTCCCAGCCGAGGCATCAGCGGCGATAGTAGTCGGAGTGGACGAAGCCTCCTCTGCCGCCTCGGTGGTTGGAGAGGGCTCGCTTTCGTCGGGAGGAGCCTCAACATCGGAAGCAGGTGGCTCCACCGGCTGTTCGGTTGGGGATGCAGCGGTTGTCGTGGGAGGAGCGGTATCCACTTGCGGGGTAGTGTCAGCGGATCCGCAAGAGCCCCACACCAACCCGGAAAGAATCCAAACGGCCATCATCACCCGGCCGGCGGGTTTGGAAAGCCTTGTCCGGCTCATCAGGCATCACCCAACAGGGTGTCCAGAACCTCCCGGATCGCATCGGGGTTCCTGGCTCCGCGCCAAGTGGAGACAAGGGAACCGTCAGCAGCGACAATCGCCCCGGCCGGCTGACCTCCGACACCGTAGGCGGCGAAAATCTCCTGAGTCGCATCTAATCCCCACAACACCTTCCCCGAAGGCAGCAGCGTTTCCGCAACCTTAGTGGTGTTTTCCAAACTGGACTTCCAAGCGGGCGCAACAACCACAACCCGGCCTTCGTACTCTCCTGCCAACTGGTCGACAGCGGGCAACTCCCGCTTGCAGGACGGTCACCACTCAGCCCAGAAGAAAACCACCACCGGCTGCGTGTGCTCCGAGAGAACGAACGTACCACCGTTGGCCAACTCCAAAGTGAAATCCGGAGCGGGCGGACCGAGAGGTTCAGCGGTGGTGGTGGTGGCAGGCTCAGCCGCGGTCGAGTTGGGGGCAGCGGTGGTTTCAGGCACGGCTTGCGAATTTTCGGTAACTGCCGCGGTGCCAGCTGTCGCCGCGGAGGTGGTTGGGGTGGTGGTTTCAGGGGGGCTGGTTACCGCAGCGACAGTCTCCGCCGTTTCACTGCTGCCCGAATCCCCACCACCGCAGGAGGATGCAACCATCGCCACCAGCAGCAACCCGGCTATCTTTGACCAGCGCCCGCCGCGTTTCATATTGGAAAAGTATAGGTGAGTGATCAGACATTACCCCTTTTGTGAAACACTTCAGCGTATCCCGGGTTCAGCCAGTGGTGCCCACTCTGGGGTTATCACACACTGCTGAGTGCGATTACCTGGTTGAGTACCTGGTCCGCCGCTCCCGAATCAATAGACCCGGCCGCCAACCGCGCCCCTTCCACCGGAGTTTCCGCCAATCCGGCCACCATCAGGGTGACCGCGGCGTTAACTACCGCCGCATCTCTGCGGGGGCCCACCTCGCCCGAGAGCACCGAACGTAGGATCCGGGCGTTCGTTTCGGCATCGCCGCCCACCAACGCGGAGACATCCGACGCAGTCACACCGAAATCCTCTGGAACCAGCACAACGGGGGATATCCGTCCTTCTAATAGTTCGAAGCCGCGAGTAGGTCCCGAAACGGACACTTCATCCAGCCCGTCGTCGGCATGGACTACCAAGACGCGTTCGGTTCCCAGGCGAGATAGCACTCCGATCATCCTTTCGGCCATCCGGCTGTCGTACACCCCTATCAGCTGACGGGTGGCGCCCGCCGGATTGGTCAGCGGTCCCAGAAAATTGAAGACAGTGGGTATACCCAGTTGTCGGCGAATGGGGACCACGTATTTCATTGCCGGGTGATAACGAGGAGCAAAAAAGAACCCGAATCCGGCTTCACGCACCATCTCTGCGGTTTGTTCCGGCGCCAGTTCGATCCCCACTCCCAGCGCCTCCAGCACATCTGCCGATCCACATTGGGAAGAGGCCGACCGGTTGCCGTGTTTCGCCACTTTGGCCCCCGCCCCTGCTGCTATCAGGGCAGCAGTTGTGGAGATATTGAAGGTGCCGGAGCGGTCGCCTCCGGTGCCGGCCGTGTCCACCACCGCCTCCCCGATGGAAACCGTGACGGCCACCGCCCTCATCGTCTCTACCAGCCCCGCCATCTCTTCAGCGGTCTCGCCCTTGATGCGGAGGGAGATTATGAAGGCCGAAGTCTGAGCGGCAGTTGCTCCACCACTCATGATGTCGTTCAAAGCTGCCCGCGCTTCGGCGCGGCTCAAATCCACACCGGTTGTCAGTTTTCCGAGGACTTCGGACCAGTCCATCGCCGGACTCCTCTAAGCGTCGACCGCTTCGGTGCGCGCCACTTTGGTGATCAGCCAAGCCACCGCCGCACCGATCAACGGAGCCACGATATACAGCCACATGTCGCTCAAGTCACCGGCCACCAACGCCGGGCCCAGCGAGCGGGCCGGGTTGACCGACGCACCGGAAATGTGGACCCCGGCCAGATGGATTCCGACCAGAGCCAGGGATATCACAGTCCGGGCGTGCCCAAGGTTTTGGCTACCCACCACCATGATCACCAACACAAAGGCGCCGGTGAGAAGGATCTCCGCGCCGAAAGCCGGCCCCGCATCCGCGAAGGTGTTCATCGTGTCGGCCACCGCATCCGATCCCAGCATGGCCAGCACTGCCAAGGAGGCCAGCACTGCACCCACCACCTGGGCAACCCAGTATCCGATCATGTCGGAGGTGCGGAGGGCGCCCCCCAGACGCATTGCCAAGCTGACTGCAGGGTTGAAATGTCCCCCGGAGATGTGGCCGACCGCATAGAGAGCGATCATTAGAGCAAACCCAAAGCCGAATGCGACGATCAGCAGATTCCCCCCTGAGGCAAGGGCAGCCATCGATCCCATTGCCACCAAAATGAAGGTTCCGATTAACTCGGCGACGTACGACTGCTTCATAGAACTGTCCTCCTGCCTATACGATGAACAATGCAAGACTTTACCTTTCTCAACTTACAGGTTGAGGGCCAACGTCCAACAGAGAGGCGAAAAGGGTGATAATTCCACGAATCAGGTTGCGGGCACTGGTGATGGGGACCGCGGTGGGACTGCTGGCGGTGGCATTCGTAACCCTGATCGAATGGTGGCTGGGCGCTCTCGGATGGGAAGTGTTTCCCGGCTTCGGAAGTGCTGACAGTCGCGGTGGTGGGGCGGTGGCGGGTTTAGTGGTAGGGGTCCTGGTGGGTGGATGGGTGTCCGGGCGATCAGTCGCGGTGAGCCAGCGTTTCCACGGGTCGCTGACCGGACTGCTGATAGTCGCAGCCCTGGTCATGCTTGCCGCCAGTGGAGGAGCCAACGTCACATCCCTGCAAGTCCTCTCAGCAGCAGCCCTAGGAACAGTCTTCGGCGGCCTGGCCGGATGGTGGACCGGCCGCCGTTGACCGAGCGTCCACGGAGTACCACCCAAACCAAATCCAGTCTCCCTCTCTCCAACCCCACAGCGTTGCGGCAAAGGTGAACATATCATATGGAGGGAACGAGTTCGCCGGGTGGCCGCGGGCGGCGGGTTTACTCTCGACGCTTGAGGAAAGTCCGGACTCCATAGGGCAGGGTGCTGGGTAACGCCCAGGCGGGGCGACCCGACGGAAAGTGCCACAGAGAACAGACCGCCGATGGCCTCTGAAAAGAGCGCACAGGTAAGGGTGAAACGGTGGTGTAAGAGACCACCAGCGCCCCGGGCAACCGGGGCGGCTCGGTAAACCCCACTCGGAGCAAGGCTAAGCAGGAACGAAATGGCCCGTTGAATCGTCCCGGGTGAGCCGCATGAGGTCACCGGCAACGGTGCCCCCAGATGGATGGTCACCGGGGGTCGGAAGCGGCCCTCACAGAATCCGGCTTACAGGCGAACTCGTTCCCTCCTCCTGGGTCCCGATATAGGGCCCCGGCGCTCGGCACCCGAGAAACGGCTCAGATCCCTTCCCGTTCAGTGTCGGTGAGGTAACGCAGGGCGGCCAGGGCGTATATGCGAGAGGCTTCGTACACGCCGGTGGCTGCCAGGTGTTCGTTGGGTGAGTGAGCACGGGGTAGATAACCGGGTCCGAAAGCCGCTATCGAAGGGATGCCGGCCGTGGCCTGAAAGCTGTAGGCGTCGGTGGCGCCGGGGAATATGGCCGGGGCCAGCCGTTTTCTCAACACATGGGAGGAAGCGTGCTGAATGGCGCTCACTACCGGATGATCAAAGGAAATCTCAGTAGCTTCGATCCCTCCCTCCATTTTCAACGCGGCCTGCAGGCGTGGGTTTTCGGCCATCGCATCGTCCAGAAAACGATGTAGGTCGGCAGTGACGCTCTCCACGGTCATTCCGGGAACTGTACGGATATCACAGGCGAACCAACCGTTCCCCGGATATACGCCGTAGAAAACCCCTGACTCCGACATCACCCCTACATTCACAGTTGGACCGGAGCCACCCAGGTGATGGGGTTCGTAAGTCAAGTAGCCCTTCATCTGAGTGTGCATCCTCTGGATGAGCCAGGCCATCTCCACGGTGGCGTTGATCGGATCGAACCGGTCGGAGACGCTGGAATGCATCTGGGTGCCTATCACCTCCACCTTGAAGAGCACCCCACCCCGGGAAACCACCCCGATGTTCTCCCATTCGGCCACCACCCCACACGGCTCGCCGATGATGGCCGCATCCGCCCGCAGGTATCCCTCTTTGGCCATCCACTTGGAGCCCAAAGTAGAACCTGCCTCCTCGTCGGCAGTGAACACCAGTTGGAGTTCGCCCGGCCATCCCGTCGTACGGGAGAGCGCCGCCGCCGAGTACACCATGGCGGCCACCGCTACTTTCATGTCCCCCGAACCGAGCCCGAAGAGGTCGCCGTTGCGAATCACGGGATCCCAGGGATCCGTCTCCCAGCGGGCCATGTCCCCCGCCGGCTTGGTGTCCAGGTGCCCGGACAGAATAAGACTGGGTCCGTCCCCGGCGCCGGGAATCCTCACCACCAGATTGGGACGCTCGGACACCACGGCTAACTCTGTTATGTCGGTGATTCCCAGCCGTTCCAGCCGCTCTCGCACCATGGCAGCCACCGCCCGCTCATCACCGGGTGGATTCGGACTGGGGGTGGCAATCAGCTCTCGGGCGAACGCCAATTGTTCGGATGCGGTGTCTTCCAAATAGGAAAGCACATCATGTTCAAGGGCAGTTAACTCAGGCACGACCAAGACATTAGCCGCCAACTAAACGGGCTGTCGGCGAAGGCCCCGATGTCCTATGTGTCAGAGTCGGCCGGGGCTGCAGGGTGGTAGATCAGCCACTTCGACGTCACGGGGACCAGTGGGATGGTGAACCGTCAAAGCCGTGCCTGTCCGATTGTGGGGGACGTCAATCAATGCCAATCCGATATTGCGTGCCAGCCTCGGTAAACAGGCTGCGGCCCGTACGCTCCCCACCGGTTTGGCTCCTGCCGTCACCAGCCAAGGGTGCTCCAGAGCCCCCATGTCAGGGCCTTCGATCCACACACCCACCAACTGTCGCTTCAGACCATCGGCCCCCTTTTGCAGCAGAGCATCCCTGCCGATGAAATCGATACCCGAGTCCAGATCCAGAAAACGCTCCAGTCTCGCCTCAAAAGGATCAACGTCGTCAGGAGTGTCACCCCAGTAGGACAAGAGAAAACTCTCTATACGCTCGGCGTTGTTGGGTGCACCCGGGATGATGCCCGGCGGCGATCAAGCAAGTACAACTCGAAGCCCCCTTGCTTGGACCATCCGGCCCGTCCCACCCACACCGGGAGGGGTGTTCGCCATGCCGAGGTGTTCGCGGATGCTCGGGTGTTCGGCGATGCTCGCGTGAGTGGGTACATTCATGTGGGAGGCGAAACGGAAATGCCCGGCGGAACCAACGACTCCGACGATACTTGAAGCGTGTTTTAGTTCTTAGCCAAACCGTTTTGGTTAGGGTTTCACTTGGGCGTACCCGGTTGTGGAGTTTCCGGTGGACACGTAGGTGAGATAGGTGAGCACCGTTTCCTGGCCGTAGGTAGCTTCTTAGGGTTGGGGCATGCAACCGGCGGGGCCAACCCGAAGGTGAGGAACCCCACTCGGGTCGCTTTGCTGGGTAAAGCCGGAGATCAGAGAGTCAAACTGGCCCACTACCCGTTATTCAGAGTTCCGCGCCGGCGGTCGTCACACCCACAAGTGAGCGCTCGCGCTGGTCGTTGCCTGCTGTGTGCGCCATGCCAGTTGTGTTAGCGGTCTGCTGGACAGTTGCCGACCCCGGACTTAGCCGCGCGAGGTGTTGCCGAACGGTAGTGGTTTGTCATGCCTTATCGACATCCGCCCGAGTACCGTTGCAAAGTGTTGGACCGGCTTGCAGCCGGCAGGTCCGTGGCGTCCCTCGCGGAGTATCTTGGGTGTGTCGAATCAATTCATCCCGGTTTGCCTGAGGACAGGGGCGACGAAGGGGACGCCAGCCTAGCCCTTGGCACCTGGTTTGTCTCTGATGGAGGTAAGGCGGCCGCCGGTGGGTCAGCCTGCTACCCAACTAATGTCCGCTATGTTGCCGTCGGAAACGACCCTGTGTATTCGCCCATCGCCTGCGGCAATGATGAACAACCCGCTGTCTGTGTGGCAGGCCACTCCGGTGCTGTCGGGTGACCACACCGCCTTTCGTGCCCACCCCACGGGCACACTCAACGTCTCCCCCTTGGAAAGGTCAAGAAAGACCAGGGAGGCCTCGTCCACATGTGGTGTGTTGCACACCAGCCGTGAACTGTCCGGCGACCACACCAACCTCCGGTAGCTGGCTCAGGTTCAAGGGGTCGTCGCAACACTGCCTTGTTTGAGAGAGTGTAGGTGTTCGTTGAGGGTCTCGGCGGGGGTCTTCCAATCCAGGGTTTTGCGGGGTCGGCTGTTTAGAGCTGCGGCGACAGCGTCGAGGTCGTCCCGGGAGTGTCTGCTGAGATCGGTGCCTTTCGGGAAGTACTGGCGGAGCAAACCGTTGGTGTTCTCGTTGGTTCCACGCTGCCATGGTGCTTGGGGGTCGCAGAAGTAGATGTCAAGGTTGGTGGGTCGGTGGCGTCTTTGTCAGCCGATCTTGGGTGTGAGACCAGACGGTCTAACTGGCGACGTCAAGCCCAAATCGACCGCGGTGTCGAACCGGGTTCCACTTCGGAGGAACAGGCGGAACCGGTGGCTGCCCGCCGCGAAACGGGCCATAGAACTGCTGAAAACCAAGGTGGTGTCCCCAAAAGACGCTTCGCAGTGATCCAGACCATGAGAACCGAAGGACTACCCATCCAGGTGGCGTGTCGAGTATTAGAAGTGAGAGTCCGGTTTCTATGCTTGGCGCTCCCAACCGCGGTCAGCCCGTTCCATCTGCCACGCTGCGCTTACCAACATCATCCACCAACAGTCACGCGATACCCCATGGAGCGCTGTGAGTGCAGTGTCCCAGGGGCACTAAACCAGGCACCCAAAAAGGGACCAGGCGATGCCCAGGACAGCGGCCCGCAGGGCGGCGGTTGTGTTCCTACGCGCGTGTAGGAACACGAAACAAAAGCCGGATCTGTGTTCCTACGCGCGTGTAGGAACACAGATATTCTCAATTAAAGGCCGGCCGGGCCACTGCTGGGGCGCGGTTTGACCACTCCTGATGGGCCTTTTGTCGCCCGAAACGCGCCGTACGGTCGCTCGAAACCTGACATTTTGTACACAAAACCGTGAATTTGGGGGTTTTGAGGGGTTTGCCGCCGTCGGGGGTGCGATGGGGGTGGGGGGTGTCGGTCGGGGACAGCAAAAACGCGTCACCGGCTGTTCAGGCTTTGGTCTGTGTTACCCGTTCCAAAATGCCGACCTGGTTCAACGCCATTTGGTAGGCCGCTACCCGCCCTAGGACTCTGCTGATTTATTCGGGTGGTGGTGATTTTCGATGATCGCCATCACGAGGACAGCGGTTGAGAAATCAACTAGTTCATGCGTGTCGGCGGGGTTCAGATCAAAGTTGGATCGAGAGGATAGAGGGGCCGGGGGGCGTTCTCAAAGCGCAGATACTCCAGGCGGGGGGCGCTGGCGCCGGGCAAGTCAAGGGTGATGGCCTCGGGGGCCGCCGACGGGAAGTTTGCCCGGTAGTCACTACAGGATCGCACGACCAACACATCCGTCCGGTCAGGATCCAAGCCAGCGTGTCGCCAGGTGGCCGGGTCAGCGGTAATGGCGGGCCGGGAAGAGATGAGAAGATGGTGGCGGCCCGTAGTGAGAACGGCCCACTCCCCCATCGATACTTCCCTACCGGTAAAAGAACATCCCGTCAGCCGGTAGCTCCCCGCTCCAGCACCGGTCACCAACCCCTCCACGGTCACCGGGTGGGCGGCGGGATTGATGCCTCCCCCCACTTCGACCCTCGTTCTGGTCCCCACGGCGCGGGCACAGTGCCGGGCGGCGTCAGGGTCCAACACCGAGTGCATTACTCTCAAGTCGGCCCCGTGTCGAGCAGCTTCGGTCACCAGTATCGGATCATCTCCGGAAGCCCCGGCAGTGGGGCAGTCGGCCGTGTGCGCCATCACAAACGGCCGGGTCGATGAAAGGCGGGCGGTCGCAAAAGCCACCGAGGTAGAAAGGATCCGAGGGGTGATCATTCTTCCCCGCCGCCTCCAAACCTCATATGCCAACTCCTCGGCCACCATAGAGGCGCCTTCGTGATCGTCGTCGGTAACCACCAGCACTCCCAGGCCGAGTTCTGGCACATCCAACCAAGGTTGGACAGGAAAGAGGGATACATCCAAGATCCGATCCCTGGTCAAACCATCGGCCATTTTTCTGACTTCCGACATCGGACCCACGTCAGTGCGCATCCCCTCGGCGGGGATCAGGAGTGACCTCTTGGCCAGCGCCATGGCAGGCGTGATCTCGCTTCGCACCGTGGCAGCCAACAGACGGGCGATTCGCTCCCCAGTCGATCCCATGTCGATATGCGGCTCGGTGTGATACCCCACCATCACATCCGCCAACTCCACCATCCGGGCGGTCAAGTTGGCATGAAGATCCAGGCACACCCCCACCGGTGCCCCGCCCATCCTCCTGCGGGCAATTTCTATGAGCACCGAATCGGCGTCAAATGTGTTTTCGGAAACCATCGCTCCGTGGAGGGACAACACCAGCCCATCGAGCGGACCGGCCTTCTGCAAGGCGTCGCCGAGCAATCCGACCAGTCTTTGGAAGGTCTCCTCCGTGACGGGTCCCGAAGGAATAGCCCATGCTGCGATCAGGGGAATCGGTTCCACCCCCAACCGCCCGACTTCCGCCATGGCTCCGGCAAACTCCGTGTTGGTATTCACCAAAGCCTCCTCCGCCTCCCTGCCCCACAGGACGGTGAAGTCTTCCCATACCGTGGGTTTGGGACTGAAGGTGTTGGTCTCCTGAACCAGAGACGCCACCCCAATCCTGGGCTTTACCATCGGCGACCGCCGCCCCTATCCGCAGGGCGGTGGAGTTAGCCCCACTGGTGCGTTGACAGCCGCCGAGCGCTTGGCGGCATCCACCATGGCATGGGCGTGGCGGGCCTGTTCGAGAGTCATTTGGGGAGCGACGCCCGCCCTCACCGAGCAAATGAAGTGATCCAGCGAGGCGGCCAGGTCTCCTCCCACCCGGCCCCGCACTATCGGCCAGTGGGCGAGGTCGGGCATGGAATAGCGATCGCCGCCCACCACGGACAATCCGTGATTGGACCCGTCGATGAATACTCCGCCTTCGGTTCCTACCGCCTGCAGGGAGGCATCCAACGGAGCAGGTACTGACGTGGGCAGCACCCAACTGGTCTCCAACACCCCGATCGTCCCACTTTCGAATCGCACCATCACCATGGCCGCATCGTCATGTCCGTAGGGCGCCAGGCGGCGGGAGATGGTTTCGGCATACACCCGGGTGACCGGGGAGTCCGCCAACCAGGCCATGGCGTCCAGATCATGTATGCCGGTGGAGATCAATAGATCGGTCCAGACTCCATAGATATCAGCTCCCAGGTAAGAGCCCCGGCGGCGGGTGAAGATGGTGTTGATTTCCCCCAATTGGCCGGCCGCCGCCGCCGCCTTGGCCTCCGAATACCGGGCATCGAAGCGGAGGATGAAATTCACCATGGTGAGCACCCCGGTGGCCCGCAAATCGGTCACCAACCGGTCCACCTCATTCAAGGTGGGCGCCAACGGCTTCTCCAGCAGCAGGTGCTTCCCGGCCCTGGCCAAAGGCATGGCCGTCTCGTAGCGATAGTGCTCGGGAACCGAGACCGAGGCGGCATCGAAATCGCAGGCAGCCATGAGATCCGAAACGCTTGTGAACCAGGGCACCCCCAAACCTTCGGCCACCGTCTGAGCTGTCTCGGGGTTGGCGTCGACGATTCCTACCAACTGGGAAAGAGGATGTTCGGCGTAGATGCGGGCGTGAAGCGACCCGATGGCCCCCGTTCCCACTACCGCGGTCCGCAGGAGCGCCATCCTATTGCTCCCGGGGAGCGAAAGCCCGATCGTGGCCCGGCATTACCGTGTTGGGCCGGAGGGAATGAATCCGGTCCAGGCTGGAGTGAAGTCCTCGCAATTGATCATCGGTGTACCAGTGGGAAAACGAACGCTCCGAGTACTCCCGGCGGGTCATCACCGTGTCACCGGCCACTATCACCCGTTCCCCCTCTTCATTCTCGGCCATCACGCTGATATGACCGGGGGTGTGCCCCGGGGTGGAAATCGCCACCACTCCGGGCATTAACTCCAACTCTTGTCCCCTGCCCACCTCGATCAGGGACCCCATCACCGACAGCCGCGCTTCGGTCTCGGCCGTTCCATACAACTCCTCGCAGAAATCCGCCTCGCCCTCCCCCAGCACGATGTCGGCGCCCGGAATGCGGAAGGCGCTGCCCATGTGATCGTGATGGCAATGAGTGCACACCACCAGGTCGATCTCTGCCGGCGTCAGATCGAAGCGCTTCAGTCCGATGGCAAGTTGCCCGTAGAAGCCGGTGTGATGGTTGCCGGGATCGACCAGGATGTTCTTCTCACCTCTGATCAACACCGTGGTGGATACCGGCAAGAATCCCAGGTTGGAGTCGAACAGCGTGTCTTCCTCCGGATTAATGCCCATCATCAACTCCATGCGGTCCAGGACTGCCTCGGTGTCGGCCGCGAAGAAGTAGACGACCTCGTCATCCAACAAGCTAAACCTCAGCACCACCGGCTGGATGACTACGTCTATCTGATTCGGCATCTGTTGACTCCTCTCAGGTTGTCAAAGGACAAAAGGTTCCCCCTGGTAGTTGATCGCACGCATCATCGGTCCACCCCGGCGGTGATGACTTCGCTGATATTGCGCTGGAAAAAGGCGGTGATGAGGATCACCGGCAAGGCGGTTATCACGGTGGCGGCCGCCAGTTGCCCGATAGCGATGTCCATGGTGGACCGGAACAATCCCAACGTCACGGTGAGCATGGAAAGATTGCTGGTGAAGAGCAACGGAGTCAAAAACTCCACCCAGGCCAATATGAAACCCAGAAGCAATCCGGCAAAGATGCCTGGACGAAGCAGCGGGATGACGATGCGGAAAATCAACTGAGGAAGTCCGGCGCCGTCAGTCCTGGCCATCTCTTCCACCTCCACCGGTATCGACCGGACAAACGAACCCATTATCCACACCATGAAGGGCAGGGTAAACGCTACATAGGGCAAGATCAGCCCTATGTAGGTGTCGTACAGTCCCAACTGTACGACAGTGATGAACAACGGCAACACGAACAACAGCGTGGGGAGAATGTAGATCGCCGCAAATCCAGCCAGGATGACTCTCGCCCCCGGGACCCCCATCCGATTCAACGCGTAGGCGGCAGGCACAGCGATAGCGACCGTCAGGAAGGCGGTGGCGATCGCCACCACCAGACTGTTGACCATCGACTCTGCTACGGGAATTCCCGAAGCCTCGTCAAATATTCGCTGGTAATGCTCGGTTTCAATATAGGTAGGCACAAACGCCACGTCCCGCGATCGGATGTCGGGTTCGGTCTGAATGCTGGTCAGGATGATCCCGTAGAGGGGGAAGGCCATCACCACCAATACCAAGACGGCGGCAGCGTAGGTCGTCAGGCGTTTGAAGCGCTTGACGATCGACCTGCGGCCGGGGCTAGTCACCGTACACACCCGCCAGCCGACGGGACCGGACCAGCATCCAACTCAGACCGGCAATCACCAACACGGTGAGAGCCGACAGCAGGTAGGCGGTGGCCGCGGCGCTCCCGAAGTCGAACTGCTCGAACCCCTGCCGGTAGGTGAGGAAGTTGAGGGTAGTGGTACCGCGGCTAGGGCCGCCGCGGGTCAAGACGAAGATGGTATCGAACACTTTCATAGCCCAGACAAACAGGAAGATCACCACCGGAACCACCACCGGAAGCATGAGCGGGAAGGTGACATGACGAAAACCCCGCCATGGTCCGGCGCCGTCGATGGCAGCCGCCTCCCGGACAGCTCGGGGAACGATCTGCAACCCGGCCAGGATGAACAGGGTCGCAAAGGGTATCCAACGCCACACCTCGGCGATCAGGACTGAATGGAGGGCGATAGTCGAACCCCCCAGCCATATGATGCCTCCCTCACCACCAAACGCCCGGATCAACCCGTTCAGGAATCCGAACTCGGCATGGAACATCTGTACCCACAGCACCCCCGAAGCCACCGGCGGTACCGCCCAAGGGAGCAACACGGTAACCCGCAAGAGGCCGCGACCGAAGAAGGTTTTGTTCAGAAGCAGGGCTATGAGAAAGGAACACACAACCGTTACCAAACAGAGCATCACCCCGAAATAGAGAGTGATCCAGGTCGCCTCCCAAAAGGCGGAATTGGTCAACTGGTTGATGAAGTTCCGGAACCAGACAAAACGCTCGATCTGGAAGCGGGGCGCCAGATCGATTTTTGTGACGCTGTAGATGAGAGTGGAGACCGCCGGGTAGGCGTAAACGGCACCCACGAGCAGCACCGCGGGGGCCGCCATCGCCGCCGCGATCAAACGACCGCGGCGGCGAGAGCGACTAACCCGATTCTCGACCACCTGCATCCGGGAGGTCATGGAGTCGAGCGAGGTTTTACGCTTCGTCCTGCTTACGAGCTTCCAAAGCGGCCGCCGTCGCGTCGTCCAGAGCCTGTTTCGGTGACTTCTTCTGCGCCAACACCTCATGGATCTCATCAGCAAGGAACTGCGTCCAGCGAGGACGATCCTCCGACCATCCTCCTTCAACCGGATACTCGTAAGCCTTGGCCAGCGCCGGATAGAAGGGGAAGGCTTCAACAATTTCGGGCTCGTTGAGCACTCCACTGTAGATGGAACCCCATCCGCCCATCGCGACTACCCGCTGGCCCTCGCGTGAGGAGATCAACTCCAACAGTTGCCAGGCATCCTCTTGGTTCTCCGCATAGACCGGGACTCCGAAGAACTCGGATCCGTCCACAGACCCGCTGGTTACCACTGCCGGGTTGGGCGCAAACGCACTGTGCCCGGCGAGCCCGGGGGCTGCCTCAGGGATGGCCGCCACTCCCGCCACGAACGGCCAGGAGATGAACATGCCACGAGTCCCATCAAAGAACCCGGGGGTGGCGTCGAACACCCACGTGTAGGTGCTGACCGCCGGATCGATGCATTGATGGACATGAAGCAGGTCATGAAGCTTCTGAAGCGCTTCTACCCCGGCTTCGCTATTCCAGGATGGCTGCTGTTCCTCATCCAGGAAGGCGCCGCCATGCATGTGGAGCATGCCGCCCCAGGTCCACAGAACGTGCTTGTCAGCCCAGGCATCGGTGTACCCGTAGTACTGCACGCCATCCCGCTCTCCGGTCATAGCTTTGCCGTATTCAATAAAGGTGTCCCAGGAGTTGGGAGTGGAATGCCAGTCGGCCGGGGCGTCCGGGTCCAGCCCGGCATCTTCCATCAGCTTCTTGTTCCAGTGCAGCAGCTGGCTGCCCATGGTCCAGGGAACCGCCCAGGTCTGGCCACCAAACTCGACCGCTCCCATTCCTCTGGTCAGAAGGTCCGGCTCAGAGCGGACCCGCTCATTCATAAAGGAACTGGCGTTGATGAGCCATTCCCGGTTGCTGAGTTCGGCGCCTAGCTCGGCTGTGACGAAAACCGCATCCCAAGGAGAACTCTGCGCCAGGAAAGAGGTAGTCAGCTTGCTTCTGAGATCGGGAGTGGTGACCTCTTCTACATCGGGAGCGTATCCGTAAGTTCCTTCGTATTGCGCAAGCAACTGCTTGACCGGATCCATGTGCGTCCCGATCAACACTCCCAGTTGGCCATTCGGGCCGCTGGCGGCCGCAATAGTGGTCGGCGCAGCCGTTGTAGCGGGGGCCGCAGTTGTACCGGGGGCCGCAGTTGTACCGGGGGCGGCAGTTGTACCGGGCGCGGCAGTTGTACCGGGGACCGCATCGTCCCCGCACGCCGACAACAGAGTGGAAAGACCACCCATAGCCGCAAAGCTCAACAACGCCGAGCTCTTGCCTAGGAACTGGCGACGGGTTACCTCGGAATCAAATTTCTTGGGCGTCAAGGTTTCCTCCTTCTAAAGGGGCCGTTTGCTTCCAGTTTAAGCTAACCGCCTCAAGACCACTTGGCACCCGTAGGGAAAGATTTCGTAGTGCTTCTTACAGAAAGTCGTTGCTCGTTAAGACCACTCCGGTGGGCCGGGTTACACCGTACCAGGCGTTTCGATTAGACCCGCAGCGAGCCTCAGCCCTCAGACGGCGTTGCGCAAGCCTCTTCGAACAACTCGTCAAACTGCCCAAAGAAGTCATCCGGATCCTCCTCGCCTTCGACTTGCCCGTCCTCGAAGTTCGGAAGATCTTCCAGAACTCCTAGGAGGCTTTGGAAGTCGAGTTCACAGTCCTCCAAGAACGCCAAGCCTGGCAAGAATTTTCCGAACAGAAAGCCAGTACCCGAAAACGGGCCGTCTGATCCTTCGTCATCACTTTCCTGGTATTCCTCAACCCCATCCTCGTCTCCCCGGTCCCCCGGGCGGTCCTCATCCTGTTCATCACCATTCCAAAGGCCACCGTCGCCACCGAAGAACCCCTTCGGCCATTCCATGGGGGGACCGAATCGTCCCTCTTCCAGATACTCCACTACCTTGTCGATTAGTTGCTTCAACTTGTCGATGAGTTCTTCAACCAACTCCAGTGCTTCATCTGGGATATAGAAGCCTTTCTCGTCGGCGAAACCCTTTAAGGTGGACTCATCATCTTGGGGCCATTCCTTCTTCAAGCCCTCTCGCTGCCGCTGGGAGTCATCCTTGAAAAAGCCTTTGGGCCCCCGCTCGGGGTAATCCCCGGGATTGGGGTCCTGTTGCCAATCGGATGGTCCGCCGGGAACCCGGGGAAGTGGGAAAGGTTCTCCATCCAATCGAAACCCCCGCCCGCCCATCCACTCTCCGGAGGGGTCCACTCGGAAGGCAAAGAACTCCCCATCCCGGCGCCCGTAATCATCGGCGCCTCGGTCGTCTATGAACCAGGCAATCCCTAGCCCGATCAGGACCCCTGTTCCCAGGATCACTAACCCCACTCCCAGGCGCACCCAGAACGTAAAAGAGCCCAAGGATCCGAAACTCCGGCGCAAGCGTCCTTTCTGAGCAGGCGCCCCGGCTTCCATCACCTCCGGCTCGGCCGTCGGTGGTTCTTCCATGTTTCGGTCAGACTGATTTGCCATGTGTCTTCTTTAATCTTATTCCCACGCCGTTATAGCCGAATTGTTGACAAAACTCACATAAAGCCGTTTTCCAGCCCGACAGCCGTTATGGACCGCACTCCCGGCCGCGCGTCCGATGGCCCTGGGCTCACCTGCCCTCACGCCCAAACCGGGGAATACGTCTAAACAAGGTCTATACAATTGAATCTTAAGAGATGAAAGACCGTGACCAGAAAACTACAGAGGGACAATTACCCGCCCCGGTTCCACCAACGGTTGAAAGCCACAAGGAGAAATCCTCCTTTCCCTGGAAGGTAGCCGGCGGCGGGGCGCTGGCCCTGCTCTTGATCTGGTTCGTCATCCAGAATTCCCACTCCGTGCAAGTCAATCTGTTTTGGTGGAGCGGCGAATACCCGATGATCCTCCTGATGGCAGCGGTGGCAGTGGCCGCCATCGTGGTGTGGGAAACCCTGGTGCTGTGGCGTCGCCGGCGCAAGAAACGGGCTGAAGGAAAAGAGTGACCGAACGACTGGTGGTGATCGGAGGGGACGCCGCCGGAATGTCGGCAGCCAGTCAGGCGCGTCGCCGCCGGTCGGCCGATGATTTGCAGATTATCGCCCTGGAGCGTTCTTCCTACGTCTCCTACTCGGCTTGCGGAGAGCCATACCACGTAGCCGGCTACGTCGATCCGCTGGAACGACTGGTGGCCCGTACTCCCCAGCAGTTTCGCGACCGGGATATCGAGGTTCGCATCCGCCATGAAGCGCTCGAGATTGATTTGGATACCCGCCAGGTGACGGCGCGGGACATACAAAACGGCTCCACCTACCATCTCGACTTCGATCAGCTATTGGTGGCAACCGGGGCTACCGCAGTCCGCCCGCCCATCGAGGGAATAGGCCTTCGGTGTGTATCAGAGTTGCGCACCCTCGACGACGCCGCCTGGCTGCGCCAACGAGCCGACGGCCCTACCGGTCCGGTGGTGGTTATCGGAGGCGGGTACATCGGACTGGAGACCGCCGAAGCCTTCCATCATCGGGGATTTCCGGTGGTGGTGATCACATCCGGGCAAGCGGTGTTGGACCGTACCCTCGACCCGGATCTTGGCCGGCAAGTGGTTAAAGCCCTGGAGGACATGGGGATCAGAGTGATTACCGGCATGCGTGTGAATTGCATCAATGGCAGAGAAAAAGTTGAAAGTGTGGGGTGTGAAGACGAAACTATTCCTGCCAACCTGGTGGTGCTGGGACTTGGGTCTCGACCAGAGACCGAACTGGCCCTTCATGCCGGCATACCGATCGGGAACAGCGGAGGCATCGCGGTGGACAGGCGCCAGCGCACCGAGGTCGAGGGAGTGTGGTCGGCAGGCGACTGTTCTCAAGCCATTCATCGGATAACGGGAAAGCCGGTCAACTACCACTTGGGAACGATCGCGAACAAAACCGGACGGGTGGCCGGCATAAATATCGGCGGTGGCAAAGCCGAGTTCCCAGGGGTGCTGGGAACGGCCATCACCAAGGTCTGCGACCTGGAAATCGCCTCCACCGGATTGACCAGCGCGTCAGCGCGGGAGGCCGGTTACCAGATCGTGATCGGAGACGCCCAGGGCACCACCACCGCCGGATATTGGCCTGCGGCCTCCCCCATGACCATTCGGGTCATCGCAGAAGCAGCCACCAACCGGATTCTCGGCGCCCAGATCGTGGGAGGACCCGGCGCCGGCAAAAGAATAGACGTGTTCGCCACCGCCATCTGGAACGAAATGACCGCTCACGAACTGGCTTGGACTGACCTTGCCTACGCCCCACCCTTCTCGGGAGTGTGGGATCTGATCCATATCGCCGCCCGCCGCACAACCTATTAGGCTCTCCGCTATGAATCGCATCTCAAATCGGATTGGAAGCATCGCCCCTTCGGCAACCATAGCTGTCTCCGCCAAGGCAAAGCAGATGGCGGCAGCGGGACACGATGTAATCAGTTTTGGGCCAGGGGAGCCAGACTTTCCCACCCCCGATCACATCGTGGCCGCCGCGGTTGCCGCCTGCGGGGATCCTCAGAACCATCGCTATACCCCCACTGCTGGACTGAGCGAGTTGCGAGAGGCGGTGGCGGTCGCTACGACGACCAACTCGAATGTCGAGGTCTCCCCCTCACAGGTGCTGGTAACCAACGGTGGCAAATACGCGGTTTACGCGGCTTGCGCCGCCTTGTTGGATCCTGGTGACGAGGTGATCGTGCCTGCACCCTATTGGGTCTCCTATCCGTGGACCATCCGCTTGGCGGGGGGCGTACCGGTACCGGTGCTGGCTGACCAGAGCACCGGCTTCCAGATAACCGTGGAGCAACTCGAACAGGTGATTACCGAACGCACCAAAATGCTGATTTTCGTCTCCCCGTCCAATCCCACCGGCGCGGTGTACAGCCCCGAGAAAGTCGAAGAGTTGGCCGCTTGGGCGTCAGAACGGGGCATATGGGTACTAACCGATGAAATTTACGAACACTTCGTCTATGACGGGGCCCGCTTTGCCTCCATCGCCGCCTCGATGGAGGATCGATGGGTGATTGTGAACGGAGTCGCCAAGGCCTACGCCATGCCCGGTTGGCGGGTGGGCTGGATGGTGGGACCCCCCGATGTCATCAAAGCCGCCAGCGGATTGCAGTCCCACTCGACCTCCAACGTCTGCAACGTCGCCCAACGGGCAGCCGTGGCCGCTCTCACCGGACCCCAAGAACCGGTAACCAAGATGAAAGCGGCCTTCGACCGGCGGCGGCGCGCGATGTATGAGGTGTTGTCAAACATCCCCGGGATGGAGTGCATCGTTCCACAGGGCGCCTTCTACGCCTTTCCCGACTGTTCGGGCCTTTTGGGGCGCAGCCTGGCGGGCCGCGCGGTGAACAACACCATAGAACTGGCCGAGGTCATCCTGGAGGAGATCAAAGTGGCGGTAGTGCCCGGGGAGGCATTCGGCTCTCCGGGTTTCGTCCGTTTTTCCTATGCCCTTTCCGACCACGACTTAGCCAAGGGAACTCAACGCCTCGCTGAATTCTTGAGTTAGGAGCCGCCCGGCTCTCAATCTCTGGCCTCCGTCGACCCGGATTCCGACGCATCCTGACCGATCGCCGCTGACAGCTTGGGCAGCAGTCGGTGGAAACCCAGGGCGGTCTGTCTATTTCGCGAACCCTGGATGGCGTGCATAGAGCGCAACAGGTATGAGCTCTTGGAGATGCGGTCTCCACCCCCACGCCCATGGCCCGTAGCTGCTCTTTACCAACTGTTCTCTTCCACCAGCCTCGGGGGGATTTCAGCAGATACCGCCGTAAATGTACGCTCTTGCCTAGCAGCGAGAGGGTCAGCCATAAGAGGAATCGGCGTCAAAGCCCAGATACTGGTTGAACCCCACACCCTGCGCCCGAGAACCCTGCCGAGGCGCCCGGTCCAAGAAGGCGGATGGCTGGCAGTGGAGGCCACCAGCCTTTCTGGAATAGACGCTCAGGCTTGGGCAGGGGAGATCTCTCAACTGAACTATCCGGTCATTCTGGGCCGCCAGATAGTGGGAAGAATTGCCGACTCTATCAACGGAGATCTGCCCTATCCAATCGGCTCCCGGGTGCTGGTGGAGCCGATAATCCGATGCCGCCGCTGCTCATCCTGTCTGGCCGGGTTGTCCTTCTGCTCCCGTCGCCATCCGGTCAATTCCTACGGCTTGATTCCCTCCACCCAGCATCCTGGGTTGTGGGGAGGGATGGCCGAGACTCTCTACATCGATCCCGACGCACGACTTCATCAGATCAGCGACGACATCCCGGCGGTGACCGCCACCATCGCCCACGCCCTGGCTGACGGCTGGACCTGGGCGGTGCATGTCCCGCGGCTGCAAGCAGGAGAGAACGTGCTGATCCTCGGCCCCGGACCCCGCGGCTTGGCCTGTCTCCTGGCTGCCAGGAGCGCCGGAGCCGGATGGGTGGGAATCAGTGGACTTGATGTGGACTCCGACCGCCTGCAGATGGCCCGTATTCTGGGCACCGATCTTGCAGTGGACGTCACCGCCAACGACCTGCAAGACGCGGTGGCAAACAGCCTCGGGACCCGGCCCGATCTGGTGGTGGATGTAACCTCCAACGACCCCGAAGCTATCTACACAGCTCTGGAAATAGTAAGACCGGGAGGACGGGTGATATTGGCCTCCACCAAAGGCGGGCGACCCATCTCTTCGCTCTATTCTGATGTGATCGTTACCAAGCAGCTCAAAGTGGTGGGGGTGCTGGGACCTTCCAAGGAAGGATTCCGGTGGGGGGTTCAGCAACTGGAGACCGACCCTCGCCTTGACACCCTGATCAGTCATCAGTTCCCGCTGGACGAATCTCACTTGGCTCTGGCAGCCACCTCCGGCAAGTTGGGGCACGAGGAACTGATCTCGGTGGCAATCAGCTGTTGACAGACCAAACCGGGAACAGGCGGTGACTGGGGTAACCTCTTCGCCCGATTGGCAGCCCTCCCGTTCGTCGGTCTGGGCCTGGGTTGGTTACGACCTGGCTAACACCATCTTCTCTCTGGGGGTAATCGGGCTCTACCTGCCCCAGTGGATCTTGGAAAACAACCTCCCGGACTCGGCCTTGTCCCTGGCAACCGCCGGCGCTGGCCTAACCGTGGCTTTCCTGGCCCCATGGGTGGGAGCACGCACCGACCATCAGGGAAACCGTATCCGCGCTCTGGCGTTCACCACCGGGATAGCCGTTTGCGGCAGCGCTTTTCTGGCCGTGGGGCCCATCCTCCTCACCATGTTTATCTTTGCCGCGGCATTGATCGGATTCCACGTGGGATCGGCCGTCTACGACGCCCTGCTATTGGACGTGAGCACTCCCCAAACCCGAAGCCGAGTCTCGGGAATGGGGGTGGCGATCGGCTACGTGGGCTCCTTCATAGGACTGGGCATCGGCACGCTGGTCTTGGGTTCGGGAGGAGATTATGCAGCAGTGTTCCGGTCTCTGGCAGTTGGTTTCGCAGTATTTTCTCTCCCGGCTTTCTTCCTGATCCGCCCCGCACCCCGACCCCAGGCGGTGGGTGAACCTCCCCCCTTGCGGAGAATTGTCGGCGACCTGTTCAAATCCTGGAAGGCGACCAGAGAATATCCTCAACTGACCAGATTTTTGGTGGGCAGGTTTTGCTACACCGAGACCGTCAACACCCTGATTGGGGGGTTTCTGGCCATCTACGCCACCGAGGAGGTCGGTCTGTCCACGTCCGAGGTGACAGCTCTGCTGGGCGCCGCCATAGCCGCCTCCATAGCAGGAGGTTTCCTGGGTGGCTGGCTGGCGGGTCGTATCGGGCCCGGGCGCGGGGTACGGCTGATCATGAAACTGTGGATAGTCACCATAGCCTTGGGCGTTACGGCTGGAGTGTCAGGGGCAACAGTGTTGATCTGGGTGGCCGGACTTTCGGGAGGCGTGGCTCTGGGAGGTCTGTGGGCAACCGATCGAGTGCTAATGACCGGCCTCGCTCCACCCCACCGGCTGGGCGAATTTTATGGTTTGTACGCCACGGTCGGCCGCTTCGCCGCTGTCCTCGGTCCACTCCTGTGGGGTTTCATAGTCGATGTTGTGGGCTGGAGCCGCCATGTCGCCATGGTCAGCCTGATGGTGGTTGCCGCGATTGCCCTATACGTTCTGCGGGGTATCAATCCCGGGGTGACCTATGTACCCGCCCCCTCCGATGGGGGTTGCGATGGAAACACCATGGAGACCGATCCACCCAAAGATCCGTTGGGAACGTAATAGGTGATGCCAGCTTCGTCACGGAGAATGGTCACCCGGGGACGGATGTCGATCACCTCCCCACTGGCCGCCCCACTTTTGATCTGATCCCCGATGCGGTACTGGTCTTCAGCCAAGATGAAGAAACCCGCGATGACATCCTGAACCAATCCCTTGGCTCCCAAGCCAATTGCCACACCGGCCGCCGACCCAACCGCCAGGAAAGGCGCCAGAGGCAATCCCCACACGGAGATGATCATCAGTCCCCCCGTGACCACGATCGTGATTAGCAGGATCCGACGTACCAGCGACCACAATGTCCCGGCCCGGGCGCCATGCTCCGGTCCGCGTTCGGCCATCTCCGAAACGACCCGCTTCCCTATCCGCTTTGCGCTTAGGTAGGCAATCCAAAGACCTGCGACGGTGAGCACGGTCCCCCATGTCTCCTCGATAAAACTCCAGTCGGTGATTGCTTCCCACATGGTCTGGACTTCCTGTTCTGGTCTCTTTAATTGGACACTTAGACATCTCGTTTGCTCCCTACACTTTAACCGAGTTATCTCTTTCTTGCTCCCTTCGCCATGTCCAGAGCGGCTCGTTCGTTACTAATCGCTGTTGCCGGCGGGGCGGCGTTAATCATCATCGCCCTGATCATCTTCGTGTTATGGAGTAGAGCAAATAGCCAAACCATCCTCGGGTCGGTCACTGTCTCGGGGGTGAGCGTGAGCGGCTTGGAAAGGGAAGATGCCGAGGCGGTCCTCAACGGATTGGAATCGGAGCAGGCCGCGGCATTGATCAAAATCTTCGTCGACGACCAATCTACGACGTTCAGCGCCGCCGAGTTCGGATACCGGATCAATACCCAAGAACTGCTCGACCGGGCTCTGCAACAGGAAAGAGCCGGCGGCGTGGTCTCCAGATGGAGACGGTGGCTGAGAAACCTCATTGACGATCCCGTACCCGTGGAGCTACACCCCCAATCGTCCATCAACCAGAACTTGGTGCAGGATCTGATCCGTCAATTGGACCAGCAATATGGAGTGGCGCCCATAGAAGGGAACTTGGAGTTGGTGAACGGGCGACCCGCCGTCACCTACCCGTCACCAGGATGGCTGTTGGACAGCTCAGAGGCGGCCAGCAAGATCACCGCGGCCGCCGTCGGTGGCGGTGGAACGGTGCGGCTGAATACGGTGCTCGTGATGCCCGAGACTGAACTCGGCCTGGTTGAGAACGCCTTGACCAAGGTACAACTATGGGTATCCGCCCCGGTGGTGTTGAAAGACCCAGAAGGAGAGGCGGAGTTGATATTCACCGCCCAGGAGATAGGCGATGCCACCGTTCTCGACTTCGATCCAAGCGCCTCTCCCCCTATCGCTTTGAGCATCGACCCAAGGCTGATTACCCGCAAGGTGGCCCAAATAAGCGACCAAGTAGGGAACCCCCCGGTCGATGCCTATTACGAGATAGACGAAGACGACCAAGTCATTATCCACCCCTCGATGCCCGGCACCGTCATAGACGTGACCAAGATCGGTGATTTGTTGGAACAACTCACCGCCGGGGACATCCGTGAGGGGACCCTTCCCATTATGGAAGGAGTCCAACCTCAGACAAACACCGCCGACATCGAAATGCTGGGAATCCACCACTTGGTATCCGAATACACCACCTACCACCCCTGCTGTGCCGCCCGGGTATCCAACATCCAGCTATTCGCCGACAAAATACACGATGCGCTCGTGCTACCAGGCGAAACGTTCAGCCTCAACACCTACGTTGGCCGGCGAACTTTCGAGGATGGCTTCGTGGAAGCAGGCACCCTGGTAAGGGGTGAACTGGTGGACACGGTGGGAGGGGGCGTGAGTCAGTTCGCCACCACTTTCTTCAACGCGGTGTTCTGGGGCGGTTACGAGACAGTCAGACGCAAGACCCATAGTTTCTACTTCTCTCGCTATCCGGAAGGAATAGAAGCCACTATCAACTGGCCGGAGGTGGACTTGATCTTTCGCAATGACACCTCCAGTCATTTGTTGATCCGAACCGAGTACACAGGAACCTCCATCACGGTGAAGTTCTTCAGCAATAACGACGGGCGGAAATTGGTTGGAAGCTGGAAGGATGGGAGGGACCGTCTGGAGGTCGTGTCCGAAGGGGGTCCTCTGGCCCGGGTGGTGACAGCCAACGTATCCAACCGAATCAATCAAATAGCGCCACCCGAGACTTTGTATCGCCCCAATCCGGAGTTGGCCGTTGGGGAAGTTGAGCAAATCCAAACCGCCAAGGAAGGCTGGACAGTGGTAGTTACCCGCACCATCCAACAGGGGGAGGAAATCACCGACCAAGTCCGGAATGTGCGCTATATACCAAGGCAGGAGATCATAGAAGTTCATCCCTGCGTGATGTCGCTGTTGACCGAGTCCGGAGCGGTGCCGGTGTCGGAGGAGCCGAATACGGGAGATGGAGCAGCCCCCGCGGGCGAAGGCCAAGTCGTGTGTCCCTCACCAGAGGAAGAGGAATCCACCGAGCTTCCCGAGGGATTGTACGAACAGTTCCCGGAACTCGCCCCTGAAGATCTTGGACAGGAACCCATCGAAGAAGAAGGCGACCCACCCCCCGCCGACGGAGAAGAACAGCAACCCATCGAAGAAGAAGAGCCGACCCAGACCGACCAAGAGGAACAGCCGTCCTCCACGGACGATGCCGGAGAGTAAAACACCCTGACCTCAGGCCGGGATCGGCAGGAACAGGACGCGATGATGGCGGGGCGGGGCCTGAACAACCCCCGGCCGTGGGAATCACCAATGCGACCGAAGCGCTATGAGTGGCGTCAAGAGGCGTTGGCTAGGACGCCTATCTACAGAGGACTCTTGTTCTGGGCTGCGGCCGCGGCTGTCTTGGCCACCCGCTGGGCCCGGGTCTGGGGTCGGCGGGCACAGGCAATCCACCACAGTGCGTTCTTCTGCGCCGAGATACGCAGATTCTCGAAATTCTCTCGAGCCGATGGCTCCTTCGCCAGGGCGGCCGCCAAATCATCAGGAACCACCAGATCCTCAATAGGGTCGTAGACAATCCAAGCGCCATTTCTCTTAGCCTCGTCGATCTTGACCATCCCCGCCGACGCCATTTTCCCGCTTGCCACCAGCCTTTTGACCCGCTCCTTGTTGGGACGGGACCATGGGCTCGTGGGCCGACGGGGCGTGAACATCAACATGTACCTCTCGTCGTCCAAGCGCCGGGTCCGGCTATCCACCCAACCGAAACAGAGCGCCTCCTCAACTGACTCTTCGTATTCCAGACTCGGCTTCCGTGCGGCCTTCTTATAGAAAACCAACCAGATGCCTCGGCTGGTGGCATGGTTTTTCTCCAGTCAACCTCGCCAGGATCCCCGTTCGGAGAGGTAGACCTGTTTGGTAGTCCCCGGCCTGTGTCTTTGCAGAGGCCACCTCAGTTGATTAGTCCGAGGAGTAGAACAGAAAGAACTTCGAAACCGACTCGGATATCTCCTGAACTTGTCCGGGTGACCATCCTCCCTCCCGGCGCACCGTCAGAGCGTTCGAAAGGGTGAAAACCCGGTTGATTTGGGGATCGACATCCATCAGACGAGCAGAAAGCAGGGCAGGAAAGGTCTTGCCGGACAGAGCAGCGTCCCGGTCGGAATAACCCTCCCCGTCTTGTCCACCCAAGGTGCGGTTGGTGTCAATCAGCAGCACATCACCAACCAAGTGGGTGTTGAGAACCTCTATCTGCTGTCCCAAATCTCCCCTTTCTTCATCGCCCGAAGATTCTAACTGGCCATCCACCACTTGATCCACCACGTCAGGCAACCGAGGACTTTACGAGTAGCTACCCCCGCGAGGTCCGCCGAATATTGGGGCAACCAGTATTCGGCGGCGCCTTCATTGGCGTCTGCGGCTCCGGGGGGCCTTGCGGTCAGGCAGAAAGGGAGTGCGGTAGCGCTCCCCGATCGATTGGACTTTGAAGAGGTTGGTGCTGGCCTCCATGTTGGGAGGCACCCCCGCCACCATCACCACCAGGTCCCCCCGCTGGCATATCTTTTCTTTCTCCAAGATCTTCTCGGCGGCGGCGAACATCAAGTCGGTGTGATCTCTCCGTTTGAAGTACATTGGAGTTACTCCCCAAAGAAGGGCCGCCTGTCGCAGCGCCCGGGTTATCGGGGTGAAAGCGATGATTCTCGCCCGAGGACGGTATTTGGAGAGAAGTCGAGCAGTTGCACCGGATTCGGTGAAGGCCACCAAGGTGTCGACACCAAGGTTGTGGGCGGCGCCCACCGCCGAACGCGCCACCGCCGACGCGGTCCCGCCACCATCTGTGATATAGGCAACCGCCGGGTCCCCTTCGGCCTTCAAAAGTTCTTTTTCCATTTCGACACAGATCTCGGACATCACCTCCGTGGCCCGGATGGGATAATCGCCCACGGCCGTCTCGGCCGACAACATCACGGCGTCGGTACCGGTGGATACCGCCGTGGCCACATCGGTTACCTCCGCCCGGGTGGGACGAGGAGAGCGAGTCATCGACTCCAGCATCTCGGTGGCAGTGATTGAAATCAGCCCGGCCCGGTTGGTGCGACGCAAGATGTCCGCCTGAACTATGGGAAGGCGAGCCAGCGGGAGTTGCACGCCCAAATCACCTCTGGCCACCATCACCCCCGCCGCCTCTGCCAGGATTTCATCCAGGTTTTGATAGGCTGCCGCCAACTCAATTTTGGCGATCACCGGAGCACCACCCGCCAACGCCTTGATCGTTCGAACATCTTCACCGGTGCGAACAAAGGAAGCAGCCACGTAATCCACCTGCAACTCGATTCCCAACTCCAAGTCACGCCGGTCCTTGTCGGTGACACTGGGAAGTTTCAATACGGTCTCGGGAAAAGCCACTCCCTTGCCGCTGGACAGATCACCCCCCCAAGTCACTTCCGCCACCAGCCGATCCGAGCGTCGCTCGGCGACCCGCATCCTGATCATCCCGTCGGACAGCACAATCACTTCTCCCTCCCCCACATCATCGAGCAGCCGCGAGTAATTGATGGGGATGGTCCGAGGGTCTGCGTTTGGGGTCCGGCCCGGGATCAAATTGACCCGGTCGCCCGAAGCCAAAGAGATCCTCTCTCCCGCCATCTTTCCCACCCTCAACTTGGGGCCCGAGATGTCCTGCAGCACCGCCACTGTCTTCTTCTCGTCCTCTCCGGCCTGTCTAACCCATTCCACAAACTGGCGGTGCAGATCATGGTCCCCGTGGGAAAAGTTGAGTCGGGCCACATCCATTCCGGCCACCACCAACTGCCTGATTTTCTCCAGAGATGCCACTCCCGGCCCCATCGTGGCCACGATTTTGGTGAATCTCTCCATTGACAACCGCAACGCTACCGACTCTGTGAGAAAACTGGAGACCGATTACCTGAACTGTGAGATAACGCTTAGGAAACGAACACCACAGTGCCATACAACTCCAGGTTGGCTCGGTTCACCGACTCCCGCCCGGCCTTGGAGTCCAGCCAGTCTACGAAATCCACGGCATCCTCCATGACCGGCGAACCCTTCACCGCCATGGCCCGATAGGGATTCTCCAAGCCAACCGGATCGAGTCTGGCGTCCACCAATCCAATCACTTCCTCGGCAGTCAGAAAGACACTCAGTTCTACCAGAACAAAGGCCTCCCTTTGCGAGGCAACCTGCAGGGTGAGCCCCATCCCCTGACGGGTCTGCACATACCATTCCTGGTTGGTGGGGTTCACCCCTGCCTGCTCCCATATCTCCCGCTCGACTTGATAGGTGCCGGACCCGTCAGCGCGGCTGACGAACAGACTCCCCTCGTCGGCGATTCGCCGAAGGGCTTGGGTCGCCGTCAGCCCGCCAAGCGCCTGATCCGCGCTCTGGGGACCGGCCAGAATGAACCGGCTCGAAAACACCTCCACCGCCAATTCCGCTCTGCCTTCGGCAATCAATGCTTCTTCTCGGTCGGGGTCATGGGTGATGGTTACATCCACTGATCCTTCCCTGGCCAACGCCAACGCCCGGGCGGTGGGCGCCGCCACCACACTCAATTGCACCCCAGGGCGCTGTTCCTCGTAATCGGAGACCACCTTGGCCAACAGTTTCCCATCCACCAGGGTGGTGCCCGCCACCACAATCACCCTGGTCTCCTGCCGAGAGCATCCCGTCAATCCCCCCAATGCCAACCACACCAGGAAAAACAGCGGCCACCATCGGCTCCCCATTCTCAACCGCCCGCCAGCAACCGCACCGCCGATGCCTTCACCGCCGCCACCACCTGTGATCCGACCTCAAGTTCCATCTCATCCATCGCACCAGGGGTGATGACCGCGGTAACTTCCACCCCTCCGACATCAACCCTCAGTTCCACCCAACGACCGCCCGGACTCATTTCCGTTATCTTTCCCAGCCACCGGTTGCGAACCGAACCGGCAGCCCCTCCCGGTCCCAAGATTGCCACCGACTCCCCTCGAAAAAGCGCCCGACAAGGCGCGCCGACTTCAACCGCGCCGACTCCCCAGATCCGCACTGCTCCCACCCGGGCGCCGGCAAATCCTCCCCGCATGGTCCTGGTCATGCCCACCCCTCCCCAAAGGTTGGAGACCCCCACTACCGCGGCCACCCGCGAATCAACCGGCCTGGAGAGCACCTCCCCCACTGGTCCCTGCTGGCGAAGCCGACCTTCCACCAGCACTGCCATGTGCGACCCAAGGGAGGCAGCGGTCTCCAGGTCGTGGGTGACGATCGCTGCTCCCCTATCCGCAACCGCTTCGGCAATCACCCTGGCCACCTCGACCCGGTCTTCGGCGTCGATGGCCGCTAACGGTTCGTCCAGCAGGACCCATCGTTCTGGCCCGGCCAGCACCCTGGCCAAGGCGATACGTTGTATCTCCCCGCCACTCAAACGGTTTGCCGGCTCGGACAGCCGGTCTCCCATCCCAAGCTGGGCAGCCAATCGGGCGGCGAGGACAGCACGTTCGGTGTCCAGACCCAGTCCGAGGTTCCATCCGATGCTGCCTCGGAAAAGGTGGGGACTCTGGGGAAGATACGCGCACTCCCAGCCGGGTCCCCCGGGAAGGGTCCCGGCCAAGAGCCGCAGGAGGGTGGTCTTTCCCCCCCCGTTGGGTCCGAACACGATTGTCCTCCGGCCCTCGGCCAAGTTCAATCCTTGCAGGTCGAGGATCGGGTCTTCCCGGGGATACCGCAGCGAGACTTTCATAGCCCGTCTCCGCCCAACCGATCTACCGCGATGTTCACCACCACCGAGATGACCAGTAGCACGGTACCTGCCGCCACCGCCGCCCCGAAACGCGCCTGGCGGGACTCCTCAACTATCAAGGTGGTCAACACCCGAGTTTCACCCACGATGTTTCCGCCCACCACCAAGACCGCCCCCACCTCGGCCACCACTCGCCCAAAACAGGCCGCCACCGCGGCTGCCACTCCCGCGCGGGCTTCCCGAATCGCCACCACTCCTCGAGCGATCCGGCTCAGGCGAAGAGCGGCCAACTGTTCCACTGCTGCGGCTCCCAGTCCCCTGATCGACCCGGCGGTGACTCCCGCCGCTATGGGTGTGGCCAAGACCACCTGAGCCACCACCATGGCGACGGGGGTGAAGATAAGGCCGAGTCCTCCCAGCGGACCCGACCGCCAAAAGACGAGGAGGAGCAAGAGCCCAGCCAGCACCGGGGGAAATCCCATTCCCACACTTACCGCCAAGCGAAGCGCGCCCCTTCCCCGGAATCGCCCCAGAGCCAAGGCTGCACCCAGAGGCACTCCCAACACCACCCCGATCAGGGTTGAGGCGGCCGAAACGACCAGCGTAAGAGCCACCACTGTCCACAGTTGAGGGTCTATCTTTGTCAGGCTCCGGACTGCGTCGGTCAACACCTCCCACAAAAACTCCATCCCAACTCTCCTTGGTCAGCGCTTCTCGGGGGACCGCCCTAGTGAGGTGCGGCGGGCATACGCCAAATAGATGAGGACCCCGGTGGTGATAACCGGAACTCCCCAGATCAGGAACAGATAGATCCCGGTGCGCATGGTGCTGAATTCTAGCTTTCGGCGCTTCGCAGTATTCATCGCACAAACGTGCCCAGGGTTGGTCTATCTTGTTCCAAGGCCGACCACGGCGGAAGCACCATCCGTTAGGCTTTAATATGAGGGCGCATAAAAAGGCTAAGAGTTCGATTGTCCGAGAAGAGCGTTTCCAAGAACACCCCCAAACGATTGGTGGGGATCGTACTGTTTGTTTTGGTTCTCGGGGCCTTGACCTTCAGAGAATTGATCTCAGCCCCTCCCCCTTCACCATGGGATGATGGGCGCTTGGTGGTGGGCACTCTCTTTCCCCTAACCGGCGACCTAGCGTCTTTCGGCCCAACTCTGACCGCTGCCGCCCGGCTGGCAGTCGGTGACATCAATGCGGCAGGAGGAGTCTTGGGCGCCGACGTGGTCCTGTATGAAGCCGACTCGGGAGACCTCAGCCAGGATGTCGCCAACCCGGAAGTCGACCGGCTGATGGATTTGGGCGGGGACGTGATCGTAGGAGCCGCCAGTTCGGCAGTTTCCAAGCTGGTCATCGACAAGATCACCGGCGCCGGGGTGATCCAGTTCGCACCATCGAACACTTCCCCAGATTTCACCACCTATCCCGACGACGGTCTCTATTTCCGTACTGCCCCGCCCGACCTGCTGTTGTCGGAGATGATGGCGCAACTAATGGCGGCGGAAGGCGCAGAGAAGGTGGGAGTCATCTATCGACAGGAGTCCTATGGAACCGGGCTGGCGGTTGCCTTCCGCGACAGTTTTGAACATCTCGGCGGAACAATCGACCCCTTCATAGCTTATGCCCCAGGCACAGACTCCTTCGATAGCGAGGTCGACCTGCTGGTCGCATCCGATCCGGACGCCATATTCATCATCGGCTTTGAAGAGGCGGCCTCTTTGGTGACCACCATGCACGAACGAGGGATAGGGCCCACTTCCGAAACCAAGGTATACGGCACGGCGGGTCACATCACAACTATCGGATCGTCGGTCACCGACCCCTCCATCCTCACTGGAATGCGAGGCGCCGAGAATTCGGTGGATCTCAACTCCATTCGCGCCTTTACCGACCGACTCGAAACCCAGTACGAAGGCGGGCTGGACGGTGTTTACGGCTATGGGGCGGAGACCTACGACGCGGTGATCATCACGGCCTTGGCCGCGGAGATGGCACGCTCCACCGCTCCCGTTGTGATTGCCGGGAAGATCAACAACATAACCCGCGGCGGGCAAAAGTGTTTCAGTTTCACCGAATGCCTCGATGTCATCCTCTCCGGCGGTAATCCTGACTACGACGGGGTAGGCGGACAGTACGAGTTTGTTGATGTAGGCGAACCCTCGGTGGCGAATTACCGGGTCCTCACCTACAGCGGTGGCGATCGTCCAGACCCACGTCTCGACGAATACGTCTCCTACGGCGAATAGGACCCGTCTAGACTTGATCGGCAGGTTCTGCCTACAAGCGGGCCGAGAGAATCCTGTTGACCTCCCGAGGGTCGGCCCGGCCTGCTGTGGCTTTCATCACCTGACCCACCAGAAAACCTCTCACTTTCTTCTCCCCCGATCGGTAGCGCTCCACCGCTTCCGGGTGAGAGGACATGATTTGCTCTACCACCAAATCCAAAACGGCATGATCCGATATCTGTTCGAGGTTCCGAACTCTGGCCACCTCGGCGGGACTGCCTTCCCCGTTCATCACCCCTTCCAGCACCTCCCGGGCGGCGCTGGCCGACACCCGGCCTTCGGTCACCATCCCGGTCAGAGCGGCAATGTCCGCTCCGCCGAGAGGAACCTCAGCCAATGCGACATCCCGGCGGCGAAGAGAAGCAGTGATCTCACCGGTCACCCAGTTTGCCGCCGACGCCGGCTCGGCGCCCGAGTCCATCGACTCCTCGAAAAGATCACGCAACCCCGGCTCGGAGGCAGCCAATATCCGAGCTGCGGAATGACCAAGCCCCATTTGTCGATAACGTTCCCGGCGAGGGGCGGGGAGTTCGGGAATGGCGGAACGGGCCGCCGCCAGCCAGGAGTCATCAAAGACCATCGGCGCCAGGTCCGGCTCGGTGAAATAGCGGTAGTCGGAGCTCCCCTCCTTAGTGCGCATTGAGTGGGTAACCCCTGCCTGCTCGTCCCAGTGCCGCGTCTCCATCACCACCCTCTCCCCCGCCTCTGCGACTTCCTCCTGTCGACGGACCTCGGCTCGGATGGCCTTTTCCAGCGATCGAAAGGAGTTCATGTTCTTGATCTCGACCTTCACGCCCAGTTGCTTGCTACCCACCGGGCGGATCGAGACATTGGCGTCAAAGCGGATGGAGCCCCTTTCCATCCGGGCATCGGAAACCCCCGTCTCCGCCACCACCGACCGCAGTTCCTGGGCGTAGGCCCGGGCATCGGCGGCGCTTTGTAAATCCGGTCGGGAGACGATCTCCACCAGCGGGGTGCCCGCCCGGTTGAAGTCCACCAGAGTCTCCACCGCGGTGTGGATTCTTCCCCCTTCCCCCACATGAACCGACTTGCCCGTGTCCTCTTCCATGTGTACCCGCTCGATCCCAACCCGAAATGAACCTTCATCGGTCTCCACATCCAGCCACCCGTCCACACACACCGGAACGTCGAACTGGCTGATCTGATAGTTCTTGGGCAGGTCGGCGTAGTAGTAGTTTTTCCGGTGAAATACCGACCGGGGATTGATCCGGCAGTTGAGAGCCAAACCCACGCGGATGATCCGCTCGATGGCCTCCCGGTTGGGAACGGGAAGTGAGCCGGGCAGAGCCAGACACACCGGGCAAATGTTGGTGTTGGGTGGATCTCCGAAAGAGACGCGGCATCCGCAAAACATCTTGGATACGGTCTCCAGTTCCACGTGGACCTCTATACCGACCACCGGTTCCCAGTTCACAGTGGCACCCCGGTGGGTGGGGCCAGCGCCGGTAGGGGCAGTGCATCGAATGCCGCCAACCGCTCCACCTCCGAAGCCACTCTCAGCATTACCTGCTCGCCAAGAGCCGGAGCCATTACTTGGAACCCGATAGGCAGTCCTCCTGAATCGAGACCGATCGGCACCGATATGGCCGGGTGTCCGGACAGGTTGGAGGGAATGGTGCATATGTCGCTTTGGTACATGGCCAAGGGGTCCCTGGTCTTCTCACCCAGCCGGAAGGCGGTGGTGGGGGTGGTCGGGGAGACCAACACGTCCACCTTCCGGTATGCCTGGTCGAACTGGATCTGCAGCAGTGATCGCACCTTTTGGGCCTGCCCGTAGAAGGCGTCGAAATACCCGGCCGAGAGGGCATAAGTGCCCAGCAGAATGCGTCTGATCACCTCTGGACCAAACCCTTCGGACCGGGTCTCCGCCATGGTGGCAGAAGCCGTTGGTCCCTTGATCGAGAGCCCATAGCGCATCCCGTCAAAGCGGGCCAGGTTGGCCGAGCACTCGGCGGGAGCTATCAGGTAGTAGGCGGACAGGGCTACTTCGAAGAGCGGCAGCGAGACTTCCATCACTTCCGCGCCCTGCTCGGCCAATAGATTCAGCATCTGGTTGGTGGCCCCCAGCACCTGTGGCTGATAACCCTCTCCTCCCAACTCCTTCACCACCCCCACCCTCAGGCCCTTGAGACCGCCCTTCAAACCAGCCGTGAAGTCAGGGAGTGGACCGCGATAGGAGGTGGCGTCTGCCGGATCATGCCCGGCCACCGCCTCCAGCAACACCGCGGCGTCCTCCACGGTGCGAGTGAGGGGTCCAATCTGGTCGAGAGATGAAGCAAAGGCCACCAAACCGTACCGGCTCACCAAACCGTAAGTGGGTTTCATCCCCACCACCCCACACAGGGAGGCGGGCTGGCGAATGGAACCACCGGTGTCCGAACCCAACGCGGCGAGCGCCGAACCCGTCGCCACCGCCGCCGCGGAACCTCCCGAAGAACCCCCGGGCACCCGCTCGGTGTCCCAGGGGTTGCGAGTAGGCCCATAGGCCGAGTTCTCGGTGGAACTGCCCATGGCGAATTCGTCCAGGTTGGTCTTTCCCACGATCACTGCTCCCGCCTCCCGCAGGCGAGTGACCGCGGTGGCGTCATAGGGAGGGCGATAACCAGCCAGTATCTGCGAGGAGCAGGTGGTCTCCAGTCCTCGGGTGCACATGTTGTCCTTGACCGCCACCGGGATGCCGTGAAGAGGTCCCCGGTCCTCACCCCTCTCCAATTGCCGATCGGCCCTCACCGCGGCTTCCAGGGCACCCTCCCGATCCAGGTTGAGATAGCAGTGCAACTCCGACTCGGTCATCTCTGCCCGGGAAAGCACCGCGGCCAGAAGTTCGATGGCCGTTGTTTCCCCCGAGCGCAACGCCGCGCCTGCGGCAACTATGGATAAAGGTCCAGAGGACATTGGCGAGTCAGTCAAGCGCCGGGGAGGTTACGAAAAAGCCATCGCGGCTCTCCGGCGCCATCTCCAGAACTTCTTCGCGGTCAAGCGACGGCCCAACTTGATCGGCGCGGAACACATTGGTCTGTCCCAGAGGATGGGAGAGGGGCGTTGCATCGGATGTGTCTACTTCCTGGACACGGGAAGCATGATCCAAGATGACACCCAATTCCTCCCGGTATCGGTCAAGCTTTCGAGGAGAAAGGGCTATCCGAGCCAAGTTGGCGACATGAGCAACATCAACATCTATAGGCATAACGGAAGAAGTTTAGGAAGACGAAATCTGTGGAGTCGCTAGCTTGATGCAGATGAGCGGAGAACGCCCCACCCCCACTGACCATCGACGCCTTCTACTGGGGTTGGGAGCTGTGTGCCTGGCGGTGGCAGCCGCCGTGACCTGGTGGCAAGGCAATACGGAAATAGGATCGGTACTGCTTCGGGCGGATATTCTCTTAGCGGCGGTGTGGCTGGCTTACCCGTCGCTTCGCTCCATACGGTGGGGAGTCGTGCTGGCCGTGGGAGGGGGAGCCATCCTCCTTCTGACGCGATGGCGGCTGCTGGCGGGGGTGGTCCTCATCTTTTTGTCTCTAGCCCTCTTCTGGGGACGCATCAGAAAAAGAGGCGCTCCCCCGGCCTGATCATTCTCGGTAGTCCAATGACGCCGTACACCGAGAGTCTGCGACAGTTCCCACCGAACCAACCGAGGAGGAGCAGCCTGGAGCCTCAGCCGAACCGGCGGACGGTCTCCTCTAACCTCTAACCGAACTCCATGAGTGATTTGTCACCAATCTCCACCCCCTATCCCGTCTGGTTCGAGCGCAGCCATTGGCCAGGTATGGATGAAGTGCGCCGGGCGGGAATCAAAGTCCTTAGCCCGGGGACTTCCCAAGATCCCTACCACCGGGTAGAACGAGCAGTCGCAATAGTGGCGGGGGTACGCCGATACGACCGCGAGGTGATGGACCGTGCACCCAAACTGGTCGTAATCGCCCGCTCCGGAATCGGATACGACTCGGTGAACGTGGCGGCGGCGACCCAACGGGGAATATACGTGTGCAACACACCTGAGTCGCCAACCGTACCCACAGCCGAGCACGCCGTGGCTTTGATGATGGCGGTGGCGAAGCAGCTTCCGACGTTTCAGCATCATCTTCGCCAAGGAGACTTCAGCATCATAGAGTCTCACACCTCCACCGAACTGGACGGCAAGCTCTTGGGATTGGTGGGTTTGGGCAGGATAGGCCGGAGGGTTGCCGCCATCGCCGCCGCCATAGGAATGAGAGTCGCCGCCTTCGACCCCTACCTGCCCGATGATCAGTTCCTCAATGCAACTCGAGCCGATGACCTATCCGACATGCTTGCCTCCGCTGACGTCGTCTCTCTCCACATTCCGCTCACCGCCCACTCAAGGGGTCTCATCAGCAGTGAAGCCCTCGGAAGGATGAAGCGCGGCGTCATTTTAATCAACACCGCCCGGGGGGGATTGGTGAACACCAACGCCTTGGTGGAGGCCGTCTCCTCCGGCCGCCTTGGAGGGGTAGGCCTGGATGTCACCGATCCCGAGCCCCTCCCAGTTGGCCACCCTCTGCTGGGCTTCGACAATGTGCTGATCACCCCCCACGTGGCGTCCTGGACGCCCGAGGGCAAGCTGCGCATGCTGTTTACGGCCAGAGACGAGGTCCTGGCGGTCCTAACCGGTCGTATGCCCAAACATCTGGTCAATCCCGAAGTCCTCAGCAGGGCAGACCGTAGCCTCTTGGAGTAAAGGAATACCTTTAAGGCCTTTCAATTGACCCGGCAACGCCCCGGCATCGCATTGATCGGATTCGGCTGTATGGGCCAATCCCACACCCACGCCTATCGCAACCTGCCGGTCAATTTTCCCGAAAGCGATATCCAACCGAGATTGGTGGCATGGCCGACCCCGTTCCCCAGCGGATGGAAACCGCGGTGAGGCAATTCGGGTCCGAACAAGGCGGCGCAGAGTGGGAAGAGGTGATCAACCACCCCCTAGGTGGAGATTGTTGACATAACGCCCCTATGTCCATGCACCGCGTGATCGCCGAGGCAGCCGCTCAGGCCGGAAAGCCACTCGGGAGAACACCCGACGACACCGTTGACATACCCTCGCTGGTGTGAACCGGAACGGCAAGACCCCTTGGGTTTCCAGACGCTGCCCTGGGTGATCGAAATACAATCACCGCTACCCGACGCCCGGCGGAGGTTCCCGGAGTTGGGGGCTAAAATCAAGGGCCCCTGTTAGACAACGGCCAATAGCGCAACAAGGAGACAACTGCGGATGGAAACCATCCGGTTGACTACGGCCCAAGCCGTGGTCAAATGGCTAATTGCCCAAAAAACCGTAATTGGTGGTAACAGGGTGCCGTTGTTCCCCGGGGTGTTCGCCATCTTCGGGCACGGCAACGTAACTTGCCTGGGGGAAGCCCTTCAGCCGGTCTCGGACCAGTTGCCGACCTGGCGGGGTCAGAACGAACAGGGGATGGCCTTGGCAGCCATGGCCTTCGCCAAGGCCCGTCACCGTCGCCAGATCATGGTGGCGGCTTCCTCTATCGGGCCAGGCAGCACCAACATGATCACCGCCGCCGCCGCCGCCCACGCCAACCGTCTTCCCCTACTCCTGTTCAGCGGCGACTACTTCACTCATAGGATCGTCGACCCGGTGCTCCAGCAGGTGGAGAACTTCGGTGATCCCACTATTTCAGTGTGCGACACCTTCCGCCCTGTCACCCGGTACTGGGATCGCATCACCAGCCCTGAGCAAATCGTGCCATCCCTCCCCCAAGCGCTGGGGGTGATGCTGGACCCAGCCGACTGCGGACCGGCTTTCCTCGCCCTTCCCCAGGACGTCCAGTCGGAGGCTTACAACTATCCCGTCGCCTTTTTCTCCGAGCGGGTCCACTATATCCGGCGTCCCGCTCCCGACCCCAGGGAGACTGCCGCCGCGGCCGCCCTGATCACCGAGGCCCGCCAACCCCTGATCATCGCCGGCGGGGGTGTTCACTATTCGGACGCTGTCACGCAGTTGACCGATTTCGCCGTTCGAAGGGGCATCCCGGTCGTGGAAACGGTAGCCGGCAAGTCGGTCATGGTGCACGGTCATCCCAATTTTGCCGGGGCGATGGGGGTTATTGGAGGAGCTTCGGCCAATCATCTGGCCGCCCGAGCCGATCTGGTGATAGCGGTGGGGACCCGGCTCCAAGATTTCACCACCGGATCGTGGACAGCTTTCCAGCGCCCCGAGGTCCGGTTCGTTTCGATCAACACCGCCCGCTGGGACGCCCTCAAACAACACGCCCAGTCCGTTGTCGGCGACGCCCGATTGAGCCTCACCCAAATCGACCAGCAATTGGGCAGCTACCGGGCGCCCGGGGAGTGGCTTCAGACCGCCCAGACCGAAATGGATAAGTGGAACGCCTACCTGAACGGTTGGAAGGGTCGCAGCGGCGTGCCTCCCTCCTATCAGTCGGTGATCCAGGCCATCTGGCGGATCAGCGACCCTGACGACTATTGCCTCTCGGCAGCAGGAGGGCTTCCCGGGGAGCTCAACCTCGGGTGGCGGTCCAAACAGGTGGGCACGGTTGACGCCGAGTTCGGCTATTCCACGATGGGGTATGAAATCTCGGGAGCGTGGGGCGCCAAGATGGCCCTTCCGGATCGGGACGTGGTGACCTGGGTGGGTGACGGCTCGTATCTGATGATGAACTCCGACATCTATTCTAGTGTGTTCAGCGGCCACAAACTGATCCTGATCCTGTGTGACAACGGCGGCTTCGCGGTAATCAACCGTCTGCAAGTCAACACGGGAGGAGAGGAGTTCAACAACCTGCTGTCCTCCTCTCGCCATCAACGGCTGGCCCGCGTGGACTTTGTGGAGCACGCCCGGTCGATGGGGGCACTGGCCGAGCGGGTGGAGCGAGTCGATGAACTGGCCGACGCCTATCAACGTGCCAAGGCGGCTGACCGCACCTACGTGATCGTGATCGAGACCCACCCCTACCAGTGGGGCGAGGGAGGGGCCTGGTGGGAAGTAGGTATCCCCGAGGTGAGCGAACGAGAATTGGTGAGGGTGGCCCGCGGTCAATCTGACGCGGAAAGAAAACACCAGCGAGTGGGCGTTTAGGCATCCTTATGCGACCATTCGAGGGCAAAGCGGCAGTCATCACCGGTAGTACCTCCGGAATAGGCGAAGCCACCGCAAGGTTGATGGCCGAACGGGGAGCAGAGGGGATTGTCATCACCGGACGAAACCCCGAACGCGGACAAAGGGTGGTCAGATCCCTTCGTAGCCGCACCGGCACGGATGCCATCTTTGTCGCCGCCGACTTGGCGCTGCCTTCCGCCTACCGCCAGGTAACCGAGGCTGCAGATCGGCGTTTTGGTCGGATCGACATCTTGGTGAATAGCGCGGGAAGCACGGCACAAGGCTCAATCGAAACCGCCACCCTCGAACATTGGGAGGAAATCATGACGACCAACCTCCGGTCGCCCTTCTTCCTGATGCAAGAAACAGTGCGGATCATGAGACGGGAAGGGGTGAGGGGAACCATCGTCAACGTCGGTTCCATCGCGGCCCACGGGGGGCCTACGTTCTTAGCCCCCTACTCCGCCTCCAAGGCCGCCCTTGCTGCCCTGACCCGCAACGTAGCCTACGCCGTGATGCCGGATCGGATCCGGGTTAACTGTCTGCAACCCGGGTGGTCCGACACCCCTGCCCAACACGCTATGCAGAAGAAACACGGCGCAGCGGACGACTGGCTGGCCCAAGCAGAAAGCGGATCTCCATTCGGTCAACTCCTGAAGCCGGATGAGATAGCGGAGGCAATCGCTTTCCTAGCCTCCGAAGCGTCCGGCCTAATGACCGGAGCTGTGATCGACTACGACCAGAGCGTGCTCGGAGCGGGCACACCGTCTACTCCTAAACCCAGGCCACCTAAACCTAGGTAAAACCGTACCTGACCAGGTCAGCGTACCTTTTACGACACACATCGTACCCACCGGGTACCATCTATATATGGGGACTTATATACCTAAGTGGCGGGACGGTCGCTCGGCGGAATAATGGTTGTTATCGCGGTGGCCGCGGCATCCATAATCGCGCCTCGGGTACGCAAAACACTGTTCAACCCCGACAAAAAAACACGCTGACAGCAAAACAATGGAGCAAAGAGGGGTTTGTCGCCGTGAGGGAGGGCGACACCCTTTCCATTAGATCATGCGACACAACCACGTGATGTTCGCTAATCCACTCGTTTGCCTTCGCGTCTCACGAAATAGTGAAAATCGTCGTCGCTTGTGGTGAGTTTCCGCAGAGTGGTGGGATGCCCGTCAATGTACACCCGGTGAGCCAACCGGATCGGTTCCGCTACCGAATACAACAAATCCAACTCCGAACCTATCGCGTATTCTTCGTGGAGAACAACCAAAAGGTCAACATCGGAACTGGGACGGTGAACCCCGGTTGCCCTAGACCCAAAAAGCCACACCTGTGCTAAACGCTCACCAAACACCCTGCGATACAGCGAAGCGTTGCGGTCAGCATGAGTGACCACTCCGCAATCCGCACAGGAAAACACTTGTTTCTCGCGTTGTCCCACGTTTCTTCTGAGACACCTTCACACCTGGGTGTTTGATAGTTCCCTGGCTGAGAATACCACGTTATTCACCTTGAGATATTCCACTACTACGGCTGCATGACCGGAAGTAGTTATCTCCTTAGCGATGCGGTTGCGCTGGTTCTGCCTGCGGTTGGACTGGCTTCTTCGTAAGGCATTCACCTTGCGTGCCCGTCTCCTTGTGTTGATGCGAACTCTTTGAGCATCTGTCCTGTCGTTGCTGGGCGGACTTGATCTTCTTCCCGGTCTGTGACTCGTCAGGCATGGAGTGCGGTGCGTCGTCGGAGCGGTAGATAGGTAGGGACTTATATACCTAAGTGGCCACGGGGTGTTGTGTCTGTTTTTGGTGTATGGTTCTGCAGCGTCAGGGTTGCCGTGTTTTCCTCGGAAGAAAAACAGGTCTTACCACCCGAATTGTTATTGCGCTCTGTCATCGGGGGAGTCCCACCCAATGGTCTCGTCTCACGTCGGTGAACATTTTCATCCGGTCGAAATGCGACATGTTCAACTCAGAGGGAAAGTGTTCCATGTCGGGGTTGTGGTGTTGTTTCCACTATGCATAAGTCCCCATTTATACCTACCGTACACCCGATCGCTCCACCCCGGAGCGGTCCCGTAATAATCCCTACCCAAATGGCTACAGCTACCAACCCCGCACCGGACGTAAGCACCTGATAGCCGCTAACCGAATGATCCGCACCGCCAAGGCTATGGGAGTGTGGGCTAGGGTTGAGATTGAGGCTGCTTCCCTAGTAGACCCGGCTCGTATAGCTGACCGCCAGCCGCTCCATGGCCGTGAGTTGAAAACCTACCGGTCCCTGATCCTGCGCTTTAGGCGGGTAATTGATGGCCCCAGCAGCACGGCTAGTCAAGCCCAGACTGCCCAGGAGGAGCTACATGAGGCCCTGTACCATGACGCCACCCGCCTCCGATGTCCTGAAGAGGATAAGGCCAACTCCTACCTACACTGCCCCGCATTCGGCTAGAGGTTTGAGCGTGTCGGCTAGACACTGATCGCACCGATGGCCGCACCACACACACATTGGGTACGGTCTCAAACTGTTACGTACTAACCACCATGTCCATGGAAACCCGCACCCACACCGGCCAGCCGGTCTATCTATCCAGGGGCGTCCCATCATTCGCACCAGTGATCACAGTAAATACACCGAGGGCGAGCGTTTAGCTTGCGGTCCACAGAGTAGCCCCAACTCACACCGCAGTCGCACACGCCAGGAGGTTGCCCCCCTATGGCAACTGGTACCCGGTACACCCTCACGGTATGACCATGTCCGGCTCTAGCCGTTTGTCCTCGTCTGGCATACGGAAGTCAAGCATAGGGCTAGGCCCGAGATACTCCACCGCTAGCCGGTAGCGGCTATTGGCTGGCATCAGGTACTCACTAGGTATCAGCCTACAGGTCAGGATGCCATCGGTCATGGTGACATCTTGAATCATGACAGGCACTATTGGCGAGTCAGCATCAAACCACAATGGCCGGGCATCCCGTGGTATTACGGATACGGACGCTGCTAGGTTGACCTCAGCCGGAGGGGTTGTAATGGTCTCATCTGCCGAACCGTATCGGGAAAACTTCACGCTAAAGCAGCGCATCTCTGTGAATGGCATGGGTTACTCAGACACCAGACCGCACACCTTGATGGTCTGTACCACCTCGTGATAGGTGCCCTGGTGGCCGCAACGCCTACAGATAGCCAGGGTCATACACCGCTTTTCCATGGCCAGTACGGGTGCTGGTCTAGTGATGGGTGTGGGGTGCATCACCTAGATTATTACTCCTCCTGGCCTGTAGGTAGGCTCGTTTGTCCCATCGTTGTGGTGGCTGTTCCATCGTTATAACTCTATCAACTCACCAACGGTGAGATCGTCACAGCCGCACTATCACCGGATCGGTAATGTGGCACTCTTCCGGCTCCTACCTGTACCAGATGGCAGAGCAGGTTCTACCCTGCTTCCGGTGTGATCACCTGATGGCTCCTGAGAAAACCATCTGCGCTAGCTGTGGTGTCATCAGCACCCACCAGGAGCGCATCACCGACTGGCAGGACGATCAGCAGCTAGCCGCCTACGATAGGGTGACCCGGTAGCGGTCACTCCTCACCCGAATGGTCATAGCTGGAGTTCGACTCCCCACCGGGTACGACACGATACAACACGAAGAGGACCAATGACCAACGCTCTACCGGGTGCTGTGCCATCCCCAGATCGTGTGGTGGTGCTGGAAGTGGTGATGGTTCCTACCCATACCTTCATCTACCTGGGAGTTTATACCCTTACAGCGTGCCCGGAGCGGACTCCCACCCCAGCCCCCTCCCCGATCAGGGGACAACCAGTGATCCCGCTGAGAGGGGCGTTTAGGCCTCTGGTTTGCTGCCATGCGACCTTTCGAGGGTAAAGTAGCCGTCGTCACCGGAAGTACCTCCGGTATAGGAGAAGCCGCCGCCCGGTTGATGGCCGACCGAGGAGCAGCTGGCATTGTGATCACCGGACGAAACCCCGAGCGCGGGGAAAGGGTGGCCCGATCCCTCCGGAGCCGCCAAGGCACAGACGCCGTATTCGTCGCCGCCGATTTGGCACTCCCCACCGCCTACCGCCGGGTAATCCAGACTGCCGACCAGCGTTTTGGTCGGATCGACATTCTGGTTAACAGCGCGGCAAGCACGTCATGGGGGTCTATCGAGACCACCACCCTGGAACATTGGGAGGAAATCATGGCGATCAACATTCGGTCGCCCTTTTTTCTGATGCAAGAGACGGTGCGGATCATGAGAAGGCAGCAACTGAGGGGAACCATCGTCAACGTCGGATCGATTACCGCCCACGGGGGGCAACCGCACATCGCCCCCTACTCCGCGTCCAAGGCCGCCCTGGCCGCTTTGACCCGAAACGTAGCCTACGCGGTGATGCCGGATCGGATCCGGGTTAACTGCCTCCAACCCGGGTGGTCCGACACCCCTGCCGAGGATGTCATGCAGAGAAGCCACGGTGCCGGGAGCGACTGGCTGGCCCGAGCGGAAGCCAGATCGCCTTTTGGCAGACTCCTGAAGGTGGATGAGATAGCCGAGGCAATCGCTTTCCTGGCCTCCGAAGCGTCGGGCCTGATGACCGGAGCGGTGATCGACTACGACCAGAGCGTGCTCGGGGCGGGACGCCCACCCCAGCCTTTCCCCCGATCAGGGGGCAACCAATGATTCCGCTGAGCGACAGAATCGCCGGAGCGCCCATCAGTTGGGGTGTGGACGGATCACCGGGCTGGGGATATCTACTACCCAGCGACCGGGTGCTGGGAGAAATGGCCTCCATCGGTCTGTCGGCCACCGAGTTGGGACCCGACGGGTTCCTGGGCGATACCCCACAGGAAGCCGAGGAGAACGCGGCCGCAGCCGGACTCTCGGTGGTGGGAGGGTTTGTTCCTCTCCTGCTTCATCTCCCTTCCTACCAGGAAACCCAGTCGGCATATGCCGAGCGGGCCATCAAGACGCTGGCTGCCTGTGGATCGCAGGTAATGGTGCTGGGACCGGTTCTCCCCCAAAACGGATACGACCTGTCGGGCGACCTCACCCCCACGCACTGGGCCACCTTTGATCGCAACCTCACGCAATTGGTAGAGCAAGCGGGAGAGGAAGGACTGGAAGTGGCGCTCCATCAGCACTGGGGAATGGCGGTGGAAAAACCCCATCATCTGGAACGGGTGCTTTCTGATACCCAAGTCTCGCTCTGCCTGGATACCGGGCACATGTTTCTGGCGGGAATCGATCCGCTGGAGGTAGCCCGCGTGGTCCCCGAGCGGGTCGCCCATGTACACCTCAAAGATGTTGACGAGGCAGCCGCCGCCCGGGTAAGGGCGGGCGAAATGACATTTCGCCAAGCGGTCAAACAGGAGATGTTTCGCCCTCTGGGTACGGGCGACGTGGATATCAAGGGAGTGATAACCGCACTCGAGAAGACCGGTTATCAAGGTTGGTACGTCCTGGAACAGGACAAGATCCTCAACAGAGCGCCAGCCCTCCATCAAGGACCGATCGAGGATGCCGCCGCCAGCACCCGCTATCTACTGGAGGCGGCGCGGATGATTGGAGAGCATTCATGAAGTCGCTCTTAGCGCGGTGCCCATAACTTCAAGCCTCCACACCCAAATCCTGCAGGTCGGAGGGAGTACCTTCGGCGAACACCAAAGAGGGGAGGCCGTTCCACCTACCTCCGTAATTGCCGCACCCAGCCACCCGAGCGCCGAGAGGCGGACGGGACCGGGCTTCGTCCCAGTTAGTCTCCGGGAGGGGGACATGTCATGACCGACTCTATAGAAGGCGCCCCCCACCCATGATTACCGAAGCCCTGCACAAGCGTCTGATCGACATCCGCGCCCACGCGCCGGGAAGGGTGCTGGAGCTCGCCCGGATGCGTCGACGTCGGTCTCTTCTCGTCCCCTACGATCAGTTGAATCTAGGGTTTCCCCGTGGCAAACGTCTGTTCCTGGTGGCCGCCGACCACCCTGCCCGCGGAGCCATTGGCGTGGGCGGGGACCCGTTGCGGATGGCTGATCGTCAGGACCTTCTCTCCCGGTTGAGCATCGCTCTCTCCCGTCCGGGAGTGGACGGGCTGCTGGCGACTCCCGACATTATCGAGGATCTGCTACTGCTGGGATCACTCACAGATGGCGCCTCCCTTCTGGATGACAAGGTCGTGTTCGGCTCCATGAACCGGGGCGGTTTGGCCCGCTCCGCCTGGGAGTTGGACGATCCCGTCACCGCCTACCACACGGCCGGCCTTTTCAAGATGAATCTTGATGGTGGGAAGCTCCTTCTCCGCATCGACCTCCAAGACCCGAACAGCCTGAAGACCATCAACTACTGCTCCCGGGCCATCCGCGTCATCACCAGCCAGAAAGTTCCTTTGGCGGTGATGCTGGAACCGCTTCCCGCCTACCGTGATGAGAACGGACTGCTCAGGATCGACACCAGTCCGGAAGCTCTGATCGGGGTGATCGCCATTGCCTCGGGGCTAGGTCCCACCAGCGCTCACACCTGGCTGAAGCTCCCCCCTCCGAGTTCCGATCCCCTCAAGGTTTTCGCGGCTTCCACCCTGCCGGTCCTGCTCTTGGGAGGAGACCCGGGTGATCGAGCCGAAGAACTTCTCGCCTCCTGGGAGGAAGCCATGGAGGCGCCGACAGTTAGGGGGTTGGTGGCGGGGCGTAGTTTGATCTACCCTGCCAACAACGACGTAGCGGGGTGGATCGACCGGGCTGCCCGGATTGTCCATCCCGATCTTCGTTAAAGGCTTTCGGCCGTGAGGGCGCAGACCCTATTCCGGCCGGCCGGTTCCCTGACAAATGGAAGCGACTCGATCTGGTTAAAACCGGAGGATGCCGGTTGGAACGTCCAGTTGGTACAGGATCAGGTCCCCCACCTGGTTCTCCCCCACCGCGGTGAAAGCCGCCGATCGCAATCCCAACCGTGCCGTGCCGATGGCGATGTTGGTGGGGCTTCCTCCCACCATGCTATCGAACCGGGTTACCTTCGCAAAGGACGCCCCGATCTGCTGTGAATAAAGATCAAAATTGACCCTTCCTACCGTGATCAGATCAAGCGAGACTAGTTCCGAAGCGTCTATTGAGGATGGTCGCTGGCTCATGAAGAGCCGGAGAATACCTTTCGCATACTTTCATATACCAGGCCCAGGTGATCCAGCGGCATGCTTTCGGTGGCAGTGTGCGCTTGCGAAGTCTCGCCTGGTCCGAAGTTGATGGAAGGGATCCCCCGGGCGATGAGCCGGGCAACATCTGTCCAGCCTTGCTTGGAGCCGATCCCCACCGCCCCGGCTGTGGCCAGTTCCTCCACCAGAGGGTGATCGGTCACCACTCGCCCCGATGGAGCGGCGTCCACAATCTTTACCTCGTCGGCCGCCCGGCACGCCTTTCGTGCCTCCTGTTCCGCCTCGGCGATGGTGCGGTGCGGACCGAAGCGATAGTTCAGGTTCACCTCGAAAAGCGGCGGGATGATGTTGGCGGCCAAACCGCCCTGGGCAAGAGTTACGGACATCACCTCCCGAAACACCAGCCCTCCCACTTCTACCGGCGCCGGAGCACGGGCATGCATCTGCGTCAGCCAAGCCCCGGCCTTGGAAATGGCGTTCTCACCCCACCACGGCCGCGCCGAATGAGACGACTTGCCCCGAAACGACACCCTGGCGTTGATCACCCCATTGCACCCCGCCTGAATCTCACCATCTGAGGGTTCCAGCAAGACCCCGAAGGAGGCCTCCGACAGCCACTCGCACTCGTTTAGCACCGGCTCCAGGCCGTTGTTGGCGAACTTTCCCTCTTCCGCCTCATAGAAAACCCCGGCCAGACGATAGGGCCAGGTGGGTTCGGCCTCCTCCATCAAATGGAGCATCACCGCCACCCCGCCTTTCATATCCGAAGCTCCCAGGCCGTGCATCCTCTCGCCCTCGATATAGGCGGGCGGCTGGCCCTGGGCGGGAACGGTGTCCAGATGGCCGGCCAGCACCACCAGCGGTCCGTCGCCGGGAGCGGCTACCACCAACGAATTGTTGACCCGCTGCTGGGAAAGATGGGGAGCGTTGGCGGCCAGGTGCTTGGAGACATGATCACATATGCGGGCTTCGTCGCCAGTAACCGATGAAATGTTGATCAGTTGTGCCAGCGTGTCGGAAAGGTTGTTCAAACCTGCACCCCAAATATCCGTATCGCTTCGTTAAGCGACGTCTTCCGATTGGTAGAGGCGGTCCGTTCCCCGATGATCAGGGCGCAGGGCACCGCATATTCCCCCGCCGGAAAGGACCGGGTACGCACGCCGGGGATCACCACCGAGTTGGCCGGCACCACTCCCCGGTATTCGACGGGTTCGGCCCCTCGCACATCGATGATCCGGGTGGAAGCGGTGATGGTGGTGTTGGCGCCCAGGACCGCACCTTCCTGGACCACCACGCCCTCCACCACAATGCACCGGCTACCGATGAACGCCCCATCCTCAATGATCACCGGGCGGGCGCCGGGCGGCTCCAAGACCCCTCCGATTCCAACCCCACCCGAGAGGTGGACGCCTCTGCCCACCTGTGCACATGATCCCACTGTCGCCCAGGTGTCAACCATGCTCCCACCCCCGACATAGGCGCCGATGTTGACGTAACCGGGCATCACGATCACCCCCGGCTCGCAATATGCGCCGTACCGCACCACTCCGGGAGGCACCACTCTCACCTGCGCCTCCACCAGATTCCGCTTGGTGGGGATCTTGTCGTGCCACATCAGGGCTCCCCCGTCCATCTCTTCCATTCCGGTGACCTGGAAGTAGAGCAGGATGGCTTCTTTCACCCAGTCGTTCACCACCCATTCACCGGCGATCTTCTCCGCCACCCGGATCTCTCCCCGGTCCAGAAGGTCGATGGTGGCTATCACCGAATCCCGGGCCTCGGCCAACTCCGTCTCACCAGCAAACGCCGCTCTTATCACATCTTGGTCAGACATTTTTCCAACACCTCCACGGCTTGCTTACATTCCTCGGGGCTGGGAACCAGCGCCAACCTTATATAACCTTCTCCCCCAGCACCGAACGCCCTACCCGGAGAGACCACCACCCCTGCCTCCAAAAGGCGGGTGGTCGCCTCCATGTCATCCCTCACCTCCACCCATAGGTACAAACCGGCCGTTGACTCCACCGTCCGATATCCCATCCCACCGAAGACCTCCCGCAGGATTGCCCGCTTCTCTGCAAATATCCGCCGCCGCTCCACCACATGGGCGTCGTCCGACCAGGCGGCCACCGCTGCCATCTGCGTGAACTCGGGGGGTGCGGTCCCGGTGGAGGTGCGCAGGGAAGCCAGCGCCTTGATCGCCTGAGCGTCTCCAACCATGGCCGCCGAGCGATAGCCGGTCATACCCGAGCGCTTGGAAAGGCTCAGATAGCTGACCACCCCCGACAAGTTGGAATCAGCCACCTCCAACACCGAGGAGGGCGGATCACCTTCGTAGAGATCCACGTAGCACTCGTCGGCACACAACAGAACATCGAATTCCCTGCATTTGCGGTGGAAGGCTTCGATGTCCGAACGACTCGTAACCGACCCGGCCGGATTGTGCGGCGAGTTGGTCCACACCAAGGCAGCGCGGGCCCAAACCTGATCAGGCACATCAGAGGCCCGGAACAGGAAATCACCCTCCAAGCGAACTGGATACCCGACCGCTCCCGCCAGCAGGGCGCCCCGACCGTAGATGGGATACCCGGGCGTGGGCCATATCACCACCTCTTCTCGACGGGAATCCACAAATGCGAAGGGAGTGGAGAAGATCGCCTCTTTGGAACCGGTGGTGGGCAGCACCTGGGTATCTGGGTCCACCTGCCTTCCGAACCGACGGAGCACGTATCTTGCAATCGCCTCTCGAAGAACCCGCAGGCCGCGGGTGGTCGGGTACTGAGATATCTCGGGAACAGCGTCACGCAAAGCCTCCGGTATGAACGCAGGTGTGGGCTCTCGGGGATCACCGATAGAGAAGTCGATGAGCCGTTCCCCAGCATCTCTCATGTCCCGGGCCCGATCCTGGATAGCCGCGATCGGATAGGCTCCCATCTTCCTCAGCACCGGATTGATCCGCATCACCACCACGCTAGCCGCTTATCCAGCCTACAAATTGTCCTTAATTTGACTCTGCACGCCCAGGAGAGGGGGGTGCAATGTAGCAACATACATACAAGCGGGGTATAGGAGTGCAAACCCGATGCGGAATCCGGCACAAATCATGAGTAGCCGGGAATTCAACCAAGGGACCGGCGCAGCCAAGAGAGCCGCACAAAAGGGGCCGGTCTATATCACGGACCGCAACCGGCCATCGCATGTCCTGTTGAGTTACGACCAGTACATGGAAATCGTGCAAGACAAACCGACCCTCATAGACACACTGTGCAGAACACCAGGGATAGGGGACATTGAACTAGAGATTCCCAGATTGAGAGATGTAGCTCACCCAGCGTCCTTCGACTGATGTTTCTTCTAGACACAAATGTCGTATCCGAAATCAACAAAGATAAGAGTCGAAAAGGCTAACCCGCAAGTCATGGCTTGGGTGAGCGGAGTGGAAACCGATCTCACCTATATCTCGGTTATGACCCTCCAGGAACTCGAAATGGGAGTACTGCTTGCCGAGCGCCGAGACCCGGTGGCAGGCGCCACCCTCCGAAGTGGGCTCGACAACGACGTGTGCGACATTTTCGCCCAAAGAACCCTCTCGGTCGATGCCCGGGTTGCTCGCATTGCTGCAGCCTTGCACATACCTGATCCCGCCCCCACCACCGATGCCCTCATCGCCGCCACCGCCATAGCCCACAACATGGTGATGGTGACTCGTAACACCCAATACTTCCAGCGGTTCCCCCAACTTGACATCCTGAATCCATGGGAACCAACCAGAAGTGAGACCTGACCGAAAGAACACCCTCAGCAAGCAGACCTTGAAGCGCAAGTTCTGAGCCAGCCAAAAGCACCCGCCGCACAGCAGCCAGGATCGCCCTGCAGATCTGAACTCACCCACCATCGCAGTGATCGAATCACCCGGGAAAACTACCCCTACATAAGTTTTAAGCGTTCTGATAATTGATAGCAGTGAGGTCCACGTACAAGAGGAAAGTTCATAGCGAACTCCACGTGCGATCCAGCCACTGCGCCAAGAGCGAGAGACAGCCCCTCCAGCCATGCCCGCTGCAAGAGCTGACCGCCTTGGCCGACAGATCCACCATGACAGAGGCATTGAGGCGAAGACCGCCACGCAGCCTCGAACAGGTTCACCCCAAGATCGTCGTTCGCGATCTGGATGAGGAAAGGCACCATCGGAAATGATCATTTCAAAACTGTTCCTTCGATCAAGTCGGATAGGACGTATGCGTTGGACCCGCCGCCAGGCGACAGCGGCTGGAGTGTCGGCCCGAGGTCCTGCCACCCTCGCCCGCAAGATGGCGATCATCGCCATCGCGGTGGCCATTGTTGGAGTCCCGACTAGTGCTCGGGCGCAGGATGGCGACGCCCGGCACTCCGGTGCAGTGACCATCACCGCCGATCGTTCCACGGCCCTCCTGGCAATCGACGATCTGGTATTCACCGTCACCCGGGAAGTCGCCACGACCAACCAACTGCGGGTGCCCGTGGAGGTGTCACCGGGAATCGTGGCGCCCGACCTTCTTAGCCACACTGTCACCATTGCGGCCAATCAGACCTCGGCCAAGCTGACCATCAGCACCGCCACTCGCGCCCTTGGGGCGAAGACGGGGGAAGCGACTGCCACCGTAGGTGACGGGGAATTCCATGACATCGGTGATCCGTCATCCGCCTCTGTGCAGGTCTACATCGGCAGTGGGCTCGTCACACTGCGTTTCAAAGCGTCGTCACTTCCTGTTAGCGAGAGCGTCGGTTGGTCGACAGACGAGGTGCAAGTGGTCGCCCGTACCAGCCCTGGCGTTCCCGCGCCATATAAGAGTCTCAGCGTGGCGGTGATCACAGAGCAGGGCACCGCCAGGGGGGATGTTGACTACCGGGGCTTCTCTCGGACAATTTTGGTTCAGGGAGAGTCCAGGGGTCGATGGAGGGCTGACGGAGACTCCTACGTGTCGTCGGTCCAAGTGCCTGTTTGGCCCATCAGGGACGAACTGGATGAAGAGGACGAGACGTTCCGTCTCGTTTTGCAGCGTATCCCCCAGCTGCCTTGGACGGTCAAGTTGGTCCCGGCTGACTCCTCAGCAAACCCTTGCAGTCGATCCAATTGCAGGTCAACCGTGGTAATCGTGGACGACGACACCAGGGGGGTCACCGTCAAAGCGACCGGCACCCTACAGATCGACGAGGGCGGCACTGCGGCCTACAGAGTGGTCCTGGACAGCGAGCCGACTGGGGATGTCTCCGTGACGCCCCAGGTGCAGGAGGCCGCCAACGCTGACATCTCGGTGTCGGAGACTTTGACTTTTACTCCCCGGAACTGGAACACGCCGCAGAGTGTGACCGTGACGGCCGGGGCCGACGACAATGATGTGAATGGCTCTGCCACCGTCACCCACACCGTGGACGGGGGTGACTACGGGTCGGGCGGCGTCACCGCTTATTCGGTCCTGGTGGCTGAGAAGGACGCGGAGGACGGCGACACCCTGCATTCCGGCGTGGTTACGATCACGGCGGATCGCCCGACTGCCCTCCAGGGAATCGACAACCTAGCGTTCACCGTCACCCGGGAAATCGCCACCATCGACGACCTGGAGGTTCCGGTGGAGATATCACTGGGAATCCTGGATCCCACCAGTCTGAGCCACACTGTCACCATTGCGGCCAACCAGACTTCGGCCACGCTGACGGTCAGCACCTCCACCCGGGATCCGGACGCGGCGACCGGCCAGGTGACGGCCACCGTAGGCGACGGCGAATTCCACGACATCGGCGATCCGTCATCTGCTTCGGTGCAGGTGTATGTTGGCAACAGTCTCGTAACCGTGCGGTTCAACTCCTCTTCCTACACCGTCAGCGAGAGCACCGGCCAGTTGGACGGAGTCAGCCTGATCGCAGAGACTAAGGCTGACGTTTCCCCGCCATTCTCCGGCTTTTACGTCTCGGTAGTGACGGCCAAGGGCACTGCCATCTCGCCTGACGACTATGAGACCCTGTCCCGCATAGTCGAGATTGAGGGAGGTTCAACGGGAGCCTGGATCGCCGACGGAGACTCATATGTGTGGTCTGTTCAAGTGCCCCTCCAGATTGTCGGAGACGACCTGGATGAAGAGGATGAGAAGTTCGAGGTACGGTTGCAACAGTCTCCTGGCATACCGAGCGCAGTCAGCTTGATCCCCGCCGACTCCTCAGCAGACCCTTGCATTCGATCCGAATGCAGGTCGACCGTGGTAATCGTGGATGACGACACCAGGGGGGTCACCGTCAAACCGACCGGGACGTTGCAGATCGACGAAGGCGGTTCCGCAGCCTACACCGCGGTGCTGAACAGCGAACCGACCGATGACGTCACCGTGACCCCCCGGGTGCAGGAAGCCACCAACGCTGACATCTCAGTGTCGGAAGCCCTGACCTTCCAGCCGGAAAACTGGGACATCCCACAGACGGTGACCGTGACAGCTGGGAACGATAACAATAATGTGAATGGCTCTGCCACCATCACCCACACCGTCGCCGGGGGTGACTACGGTGCCAACGGCGTCAGCGCAGTTCCGGTCCCGATCGCTGAGAAGGAGATGGAACGGGTGGTTGTGACCCTGGTACGCGTGCCGGATGGGACGGTGATTCCCGACAACTCGACGGCCAGCATAGGCGGAACGGTGCTTGACGGCTCTACCTTCGAGGAGGGCGAGCGGGCATGGTTCAGGATCTTGGCGTCGGCTGAAGACGGCGGGCCCGCACCGGGCGGGGCCGATGTGGAGTTGTCCTTCCAGTGGCGCCACTACTCGCCTCTGGTGCCGACCTCGGGGCAGATCTCGAGAGTCGTGTTTAGCCTGCCCAGGTTTGATGTCTGGGACACTGTCGTGCAGATCTCCGAGAACACGGTGGGCAATCCCGACAGCACGCTCACAGTGACCATCACCGGATGCGAGCGCAACGGGTGTGTGATCGGTACACCCTCTCAGATCACCCTGACAATCGCCGATGACGACGGCGGGCCGGCGGCGGCGCCCCCCGGGCAACCGGAACGGACGCGGGCAGTGTGCCCTGCCGATGGCCACGGCTCCGCCGACACAGGCATGACGGTGATATGGCAGGCGCCCGAGTTCGAGGGCGGCGCACCGATTGACTATTACGAAGTTCAGTACCGACGCCTAGACCTCGTCGACGGCGGGCCGACCTACAGCGACTGGCAGATCCAACCACACGGCAGCGCCGCAACCTCGACCACCATTACCAGCCTCGACACAAGAACCACCTACAGGATTCGGGTTCGAGCGTTCAATGCCAACGGGCCCGGGGAATGGTCCCGTGAGATCTCCCACAGCACAGGCGAAGCCGACCAATACTGCGATATCCTCGACGAGGAGGAAGCCAACTAGCTGTATTCACCGAGGCGTTGTTGACGGTATGTCTGCATGAGTAAGGGCCTCCCGGTTTGACTTGTGGGTAACCAAACCCGCCAATCCAGAGGAGTCCCTTGGCGGATAGTCCGAAGCACGATTGACCCCGTTTTGGGAGAAAGTTGCTGGGGATGAGGCCAATCCGGAGGGATTGGACGGTGGGTCCCCGCTCATACGGGCAGGGTGTGTCCCTTCAAACCGCCTACCGGTGGCTGAACTACCTATCGAGAAAAAGAGAGACAAAGACGTTGGGCCCCTCTCGCCCCGCTAGGCAGGAGTCATCCCGCACACCCACCAAATCAGCGCAATGCCAACCGGCAATCCAACGAACCGACAAGACAGGACGGCAAGACCCCCTCTTTTAGTGACTTCCTGCAGTGCGTACAATTGCCCGGCGTGCGTTACCGGTTGATATATGTGGGTTTGGGACTTCTGAGTGTGGCCACCCTGTCGCTCTGCTACGTGTTCGGACGAGGCGGCGACCCTTTGACCCTGCCTCCTCCCTTGGAAGGTGTATCCCCCAGCCCCTACGACGCGGTCCCGATGCAAAGCAGCCTGGAAGTCGACTTGGAGGTGGGGTATGAGGCACGCATCTACGTCAACGGGTATCCGATACCCTCATCCGAGCTTTCATTTACCGAGGGCGTGGGGATCTACCGGTGGAGACCAGGCGAACGGAGTCTGCTCATGAGTCGCTGGGAGGTGGGTGAGCACACCATCCGGGTGGAGTGGGAAAAGACCTACGGTTTACCCGAAGTAGGGGATTTCACCTGGACTTTCAGAGTGCAGTAGGCGCTTTGAACCGGCGCAAACGTAATGAGTTGGTAACCACCGACACACTTGAGAAGGCCATGGCCCCAGCAGCCACCATTGGATTCAACACGCCGGCTGCCGCCAAGGGAATGGCAGCCACGTTATATCCGAACGCCCAGACCAAATTGGAAATGATTGTCCGGTAAGTGGCTCGTGCCAGCGCCAGGGAGGTGGGCACTCCCAAGGGGTCCCCGCTCATCAGAGCAATATCGCCCGCCTCCACTGCCACATCGGTTCCGGTCCCGATGGCTATCCCCAGATCCGCGGCCGCCAGCGCAACCGCGTCGTTGATCCCGTCGCCCACGAAGGCGACCACCATTCCCTCTTCCTTCAGTCGTTCTATCTCACGAGCCTTGTCGGCCGGCAGGACATCGGCCTTGACCTGGTCGATCCCGAGGCGCTGGCCCATTACCGAGGCGGACCGTGCGTTGTCTCCTGTCAACAGAGCCAACGTAACACCCATGTCTCGCAGTCGGGAAATGGCTTCGGCAGCCGTCGGGCGAAGAGTGTCGGACACCGCCAGGACACCCCGGATATCGCCCTCCCAGCCCGCCAAGAAGGCGGTCTTGGCCTCGTCTTCCAGGGCCCGCATGGTCTGCAAGTGATCGGCGCTGGTCTCTAGTCCCGCCTCGGCCAGGAAGTCCGGCTTACCCACCCAAACCCGGACGCCGTCCACCACACCTACAATCCCCCGGCCCGGTATTGTCTCCACCTCGTCGGGCGAGACAATCTCCACTCCACGCTGTTGTGCGCCCTTCGCCACCGCCTGACCGATGGGATGGGAACTACCCCCCTCCACCGAACCCACCAGCCGCAGGAACCGGCCCGGATTATCGGCCGAGACATCGGTCAGGGTCATCTTGCCTTCCGTCAAAGTGCCGGTCTTGTCAAACACCACCGTGTCAACTTCCCGGGTACGCTCGAAAACCTCGGCGTTCTTGAACAGCACCCCCAGCTCGGCCCCTCGGCCGCTTCCTGCCATGATGGCGGTGGGAGTCGCCAGCCCCAAGGCGCAGGGGCAGGCAATGATCAGCACCGCAACCCCGTTTCTGATGGCTTCCCACAGGTCACCTCCGGCCACCAGCCACCCTGCGAAGGTAAGAATGGCCAGCACTATCACCACCGGCACAAAAACTGAAGACACCCGGTCGGCCAGCCTTTGAATGGGTGGCTTGGACGATTGCACCTCCTCCACCATCTTCACGATCTGGAAAAGCGTCGTGTCAACTCCCACTCGTTCCGCCCTGAACACCAACCGTCCCATCTGGTTGATCGTGCCACAGAACACTGGGTCGCCCACGGATCTCTCCACCGGCAGGGACTCCCCGGTGAGCATCGACTCGTCCACTGCGGAGTGCCCGCTGGTTACAACCCCGTCAGCCGGTATCTTCTCCCCCGCCAGCACCACCACCAGATCATCCACTTGGAGTTGGTCCTGGGAGATTTCATATTCGCGGTCCGCACCCATCACCCGCACCGAGGCGCTAAACCCAAGTTCCACCAGCTTTGCAACCGCTTGCGAAGCCCGCCCCTTGGCGCGAGCCTCGAGAAAGCGGCCCAGAAGAATCAGGGTGACGATCATCCCCGCCGTCTCGAAGTAGACCGCCTGGCCACTGAAAGCTGCCCAGGTCGAATATCCGAGGGCAGTCAGAGATCCGACCGAAACCAGGGTGTCCATGTTGGCTTGGCCCAACTTCACCCGCAGCCAGGCAATCCTATGGAATTGGCGCCCCCACCAGAGCACCACTGCCGCGGCCAGCACCCCTTGCACCACCAACCAGACCGGCTGGTCGAGCCCCAGCATGGAGATGACCATTAACGGAACTGCAAACAGCGCCGATGCTGCAAAAACCCGCCGCTGTCTTTTGGCCTCCTCGTAGTAGGGTTCCTCAATATCCGGACCGAGCGGATCAGATGGCAGCGGCGCCGCCTGATATCCGATCGCTTTCACGGCATCAAAAAGCAATGCGATATCTGTGCCTGCATCGTGAGTAACCCGCACCTTGGCACCCATCAGGTTGACCGAAGCCTCCGTCACGTCCTCCCTCTGCAAAAGAGCGTTCTCCACCCGTTGTGCACACGAAGCGCAAGTCATCCCACCGACCGAAAAGACATCCGTCTGAGTGGAGCCCAAGCCAACCTCCAAAATGGTAAGGGCCCGCTAAAGGAGCGGACCCACCTCATATCCAAGGGCTCTCACAGCATCAAAAAGCACTGACAGATCTGTGCCCGCATCGTGAGTAACCCGCACCTTGGCACCCGCCAGATCGACCGAAGCCTCCGTCACGTCCTCCCTCTGCAAAAGAGCGTTCTCCACCCGTTGTGCACATGAACCGCAGGTCATGCCACCGACCGAAAAACGATCCGTCTTAGTAATAGCCACAGTCAAACCTCCAATAGTAAGGGCCCGCTAAAGGAGCGGACCCACCTCATATCCAAGGGCTCTCACAGCATCAAAAAGCACTGACAGATCTGTGCCCGCATCGTGAGTAACCCGCACCTTGGCACCCGCCAGATCGACCGAAGCCTCCGTCACGTCCTCCCTCTGCAAAAGAGCGTTCTCCACCCGTTGTGCACATGAACCGCAGGTCATGCCACCGACCGAAAAACCATCCGTCTTAGTAGAAGCCATGTTAACTCCCATTCTAGAAGCCCCGCCGGCACCCACTACCGACACTTGCTTCCACCCCACAGTCTTTTTCGGTATTGGCCATGAAGCTCAGGAAGCCTTGGTAGGACAGCTAGTTGACGGCCTTCTCCATGCCCTCCCAGTAGGGGGCCCGCAGCTTGAACTTCTGGAGCTTGCCGGTGGCGGTGCGGGCCAGTTCCGTACGGATCTCCACCGAGGTTGGGCACTTGTAGTGGGCGATGAGATCCCGGCAGTGGGCGATGAGATCCTCGGGCGTCACCTCAGCGCCGGGGGCCGGCACCACCAGTGCCTTGACCGTTTCGCCCCACTTGGGGTGGGGAACGCCAATAACGGCCACTTCGGCCACGGCCGGGTGAGAGAACAGAGCGTCCTCCACCTCGATGGACGACACGTTCTCGCCGCCGGAGATAATGACATCCTTCTTGCGGTCGGTGATGGTGTAATAGCCGTCGGCGTCGGCGTATCCCCCGTCGCCGGTGTGGAACCAGCCGTCTACGATGGCCGCCGCGGTGGCGTCGGGCTGCTCCCAGTAGCCCTCGAGCACATGGTTGGTGCGGGCCAGGAACTCGCCGTCTGGGCTCACGGTCATGCGCACGCCCAGACCGGGCACACCCTGGCTGGCCAGCTTCCGGGCCCTCTCGCCCGGTGACAGGTGGTCCCATTCGGCCCGTCTACGGTTCATGGTGAGCAGCGGCGCTGTCTCGGTAAGGCCATAGAGATGGATGAACTCCCAGTTCAACTCCGTTTCCACCCGCTCGATGGTGCGGGTGGGTGGTGGCGCACCGGCCACCACGATGCGGGTGCGGCCCGCCCCGGGAATGGCTCCCTCCCATTCGGCGGCGGCGGCGAGGATGGCCGCCACCACCGCGGGCGCACCGCACATAATCGTGATGCCGTGCTCGTCCACCCGGCGCAGAATCTCTGCGCCGTCCACCTTGCGCAGTACCACCTGTTTGGCCCCCATGCCCACCAGCGCATAGGGCATCCCCCAGCCGTTGCAGTGGAACATGGGCAGGGTGTGTAGGTAATTGTCGCGGTCGCTGACCGTCGTGTGCCAGCCGAACACCGCCGCGTTGAGCCAGAGGCTGCGGTGCGTCTGCTGCACGCCCTTGGGCCTGGCGGTCGTGCCGGAGGTGTAGTTGATAACTGCGGCCGCGTCCTCGTCGGGCGTCCAGGGCCGAGGGGCCGAGCCGAAGCGGAACATGGCCTCGTCGGACTCGGTGCCGAGCACGAACTTGTGGCGGCACTCGATGGGCGCCAGCGTGTCGGCCAGTTCGGGATCGACCAGCAACACATCGGCGCCGCTGTGCTCGACGATGTATGTCACCTCGTCGGTGCTGAGGCGGAAGTTGACGGGCACGAAGATGCGGCCGTTGCCGCTCACGCCCCAGAAGGAGGTGAGCAGGCGGCCGGCGTTGTGCGACACCATGGCGACGCGCCCACCTACGGGCACGCCCAACGCGTCTAGGCCAGCTCCGGTGGCGTCTGCCAACTCTCCCAGACGCGAGAAGGTCACATCCCCCATCGATGGGGCGGGCTGGTCGGGCTCGTCGACGAAGGCGACCCGGTCGGGGTACACGGCCAAGGCCCGGTCGAGGTGGTCGCGGATGGTGAGAGGAACCTTCATGTCGCCATTTTATGGCAGGCGCGGCCCGAACCGCCTGCGGCCAGTTGTTTACCGGCCACTATGCCCGGATCCCCAAGACATCCTGGGTGAGGGGAACACCTCTGCATGATGGCATGCTCCACCCGTTGTCGCATGAGGCACAGGTCATGCCCTTGACGGCGAATACATCCGTCTGCTGAAGTCTCAAGCGGAACTCAGTTTCTGGGACCGGGCTCTTAATACCACTTCCAAATATCTATGCGACGCCTTTATCAAACGCATTCGGTTATTAATACCCCAGCATTATTTCGCGACTACTTGATAATTGTTGTCAATGAAGTCCATACTGATAAGGGAAGTTCCCAACGAGCTTCACCTTCAACTCAAGCACCGGGCCAAGACCAGAGGGCAGTCCCTGCAGCAATACCTGCTGAAAGAACTGACCGCCCTGGCCCAAAAACCCACCATGGACGAGGTGTTGAAGCGGATAGAGAACCGCAGCCTCGCAAAGGTGGACATGGAAATAGTCGTCCGCGACCTGGAACAGGGAAGGCGGAAGCAGACGTGATTGTCGCCGACGCCTCCCTGCTGGTCAGCCTGCTGACCGACGGGGGGTCAACTGGTCAGGCCGCTAGGAAGGCTTTTGCCGAGTCGACAGCCGTCTTTGTCCCCGATGTGGCTTACGTCGAAACGGTAGATCTCCTGCGTCAGCAGTGGCTGAGAGGGGCTCTACTCGCTGAACGCTGCCGCACGGCCATCAAGGACCTCGACGACCTTCCCATGTCCTCGTGCCCTACTCGACCGCTTCTACCTCGAGCCTTCTCGCTGTGGGCTCATGCGACAACCCGGGAAGCCTGCTATATCGCCCTGGCCGAGGCGCTGCGGTGCGATCTCGTGACCGGTGATCAGCGACTCGCTACGGCCATCGGTTCCCGCTGTCAGGTCCGGGCAGCCAGCCTGACGACCTGCGAGGTGGAAACAGAGACGTGGAGGTAGGGATCGAAAGGGCGCCGGGTCGTGATTGGAGCTGAGAGATGAAAGAACGAAGAAGCATCAGGTAGCGACAAAGACAGCAAGCAGGCAGCGACAGGAGACAGGAGATGAAAGGAATAGCGCAAATGTTCCGATGGCGGTGGGGCAGACCAACAGGAAAGAGCAGTGCCGCCGGCGCTCTCACCATCCTGCCATTGGTGATGCTTCTTGCCCTGACCTCTGCGCCTCCGGCCTTGGCGGATCACAGCAAGATGTATGTGGTGTGTCCGGCTTCTATCCGGGAGGGTCACACGGCCTTCATGCAGATACGTGATCCAGGCGCCAGATCGGTCTCAGTGAGTGTTTCCACTGACCACAGTGCCTCCACGGCCGACGGCGATGACTACATCCCCTACGACGGCGAAACGATTACCAGCGACCCAGACGAAGACACTGTGCGGGTACCAGTAGAAACAAGAGAAGACTATTCGCCAGAATACGACGAGACCTTCTCCATCGGTTTTGAGGTGAACGGCACATGGCACGGTTGTGTGGTCACGATTCTCGACGACGACACCCCCGAAGTGACGAGCGTGGTAATCACATCAACCCCGGCCGTAGGAAACGCTTACATCGCTGGTGAGAGCATCACTGTGGCGGTGACCTTTGACCAAGAGGTTGAGGTGGAAGGGAGTCCTGTGCTGGGTCTATATGTGGGTGATGGCAGCGACCACACCTGGCGAGGGGCAAGATACCGCCGAGGCTCGGGGACCAGGACGCTGACCTTCAGATACACGGTGCAGGCGATCGATAGGGATACCAATGGCGTCAGCGTCAGCAGCGCCGGCGTGGACGCGGATCGTAGCCCCGCCTACGGCTTCAGCGGAAAGATTATCGCCCAGGGAACGGACGTGCAGGTCGACTACACCCACCCCGGTATCGGGGATTCGTCCCGCCACCAGGTTGACGGCCGGCCCGTGGTCATAGATCCCCGCATCATCTCCGCGCCACCGGGAGGATGGGATGCCTACCGCGTCAATCAGGTTATTGAAGCCTCTATGCGGTTCAACATCGAGGTGGAGGTGGAAGGTGACGTCTCATTGGGGTTGTACGTCGGTTTCAACGGCGACAACTGGGATGCAGCGAGGAGACACGCACGGTACATAAGGGGATCCGGAACCGACACACTGGTGTTCGGCTACACCGTCAGGCCGGGCAACATGGACCGAAACGGCGTCATGATAGGTTTTGGAAGCCCTGGAAACGGCTTCTATGGGGATGGAAAAATCAAAGCCAAGGGAACGGATGTGGAACGGTATCCGTACTTTTGGGGCACGGGACATTTACCGGACCACAAGATCGATACGGCCCCGCCCACCATCTCGTCGATCAACTTCAAATCACAACCTCGGAACAGTGAAGCTTACGACGCCGGCGAACTGGTCAAGGTTGAAGTGGCCTTCAGCGAAAAGGTCACCATCAGCGGAGATCTGCAACTGGACTTGGACATCGGCGGAGTGACGCGGAGGGCGCAACTGCAGGCCCCTGTCACCCAGGAGCGAAGCTACGGGGACACGATGGTTTTCCGTTATGCCGTACAGGAGGGCGACACCGATACAGACGGCATCGGTATCAGTGCCAACAGCCTGAGACTTAACGGAGGCAGCATCCATGACAGCGCCGGCAACGCCGCAGGCCTCAGCCACGGGACCTTACCGGCCGACTCAGCCCACAGAGTGGATACCTCTCGTGAGGACTAGACACAGACGCACAAATCGTGTCCCGGTCATCACTATGACCGTTGACCCATTCTATGCGTCGGGCGCTCTGGACCCTGACCGCGGTAGGAACCAAGTAGGAGTAGGAGGCAACAGATGAAAGGTGCAGCACCCTTGTTCGGACAGCGGCGAGGCAGACTTAGCGCAACGTGGATAGCCGCCGCGGTACTCTTCGCCCTTCTGGCGGTGATGCCTGTTTCGCCGTCTCTCGCCTATGCGGTGCCGGATCCCATCCCGATATGTCCTGACCCGATCTCGGAGGGCGAATCAGCCTTCATGGGACTTCAATGGCCCGGGTACCACAAGATCCAGGTGTTCGTGTACAGCTACCACAGCCACCACACTGCCGACACCGACGACTTCGTCCCCTATGACAGGATCAAAATGACCAGTCAAGGAGACAGCGACACCGTATGGATTCCGGTAATGACGAAGGACGACGCGGTACCCGAACATGACGAGACGTTTGAACTCGGCGCCCAGTTCGGAGGCTCGTTTCACAGTTGTGTGATCACAATCGATGATGACGATGCGCCGAGGATCACGGATGTAGAAATCACCTCCGTGCCTATCAGAGGGGACACCTACCGCACCGGAGAGAGCATCGACGTCAGGGTGACCCTTGACCAGGAAGCGGAAGTGGAAGCGAGAGGAGACGCTCTGATACACCTCTACTTGGGTGAGGGCGCCAGTGGCACTTTGAGAGGGGCGAGATACCACCAGGGTTCGGGGGGCCGGTTTCTGATCTTCCGCTATCAAGTACAGCCAGTCGACCGGGACCTTGACGGCATCACTGTCAGCAGTGCCGCCGTTGGTAGAAATCACAACCCAAGCCGCGGATTCAGCGGGAACATATATGCGAAGGGAACAGACGTACCGATCGATTACGTGCACTCGGGTATCAAAGATGCCTCCATCCACAAAGTGAATGGAAGACCCTATGTGATGAATGTCGGGGTCACCTCGATTCCACCGGACGGATGGGAGGCATATCGGGCCAACCAGATAATCGAGATCTCCCTCAACTTCGACATCGACGTGGTGGTTGAAGGAGACGTGGGCTTGGCCCTGTACGTCGGACTCCATGGTTCCAACTGGGCAGAAGCCTGGAGAGAATCCGTGTACCTCAGAGGCTCCGGCACTGACACTCTGGTGTTCGGCTATGCCGTCCAACCAGGCGATATGGATACCAGGGGCATCATGATTCCCTATGGAGCCACCGCGGTGATAGGGAGCGGCAACATCAAGGCAAAGGGCGCCGATGTAGAGTACCTGAAGCACTTTCCGACCACCGGGCATCTACCGGATCACAAGATCGACACGGCTCCACCCACTATCTCAGGCATTTACATCACGTCCCGGCCGGGAAACAGGGAGGCCTACAGAGTCGGGGAGTTCATCAGGGTAGAAATGGTCTTCAGCGAACCGGTGACCAAAGCCGGTGACCTCCAACTCGAACTGGATGTCGGTGGAACGATACGGCATGCCCTGCTCCGACCCGAAACCAATCCGAACCGGCGCTTCAACAACGACATGGTTTTCGAGTATCAAATCCAAAGAGGCGATGCCGACTCCGACGGAATCGGCGTAAGCGCCAACAGCCTGGCGTTGAATGGGGGCAGCATTTTTGACAGGGCAGGTAACGCAGCCGGGCTCTCCCATGCCGCCTTAGCCGCCGATTCCGTACAGACAGTGGAAACCGATTCAGGGAATTAGCTGCCGCCCGCCCCTCCTCGGACGCTTGTAAATACAGAGTCGAGGGAGCGCCACACCTCCCTCGACTCACTCCATTCTGGCAGGGAGTCCACCGGCAGTCAGCAGGTAGAAAACAGCCCGCTCACGGCCGGACCCGAACCTGATTGAACCGCCGACACGTCTAACCTTCTCAATGGGGCAGATGATGTCGTGTCCCTCGGTCCTGGCAGCGGTATAGCATGACGAAGATCTCGCAACGTCGCTCAACGGTTGACCGGAGCGCTACTCGACTTGCCCCTTTGAAGTCAATCGATCACCATCAACTCTGGGAAAATAGACCGGACGGACCCATAATTTGATGAACAGGTTTTCCATGCTTTACCTTGACCATGCCGCCACCACTCCGATTCGTCCCCAGGTCTGGGAGGCAATGTCGGGTTTGGCCGACCGTGGGTGGGGCAACCCCACCGGGTTTCATGCTCCGGCCCGTGCTGCCAAGAATGCGTTGGAGGAGGCCAGGGAGCGCATTGCGGCGGTATTGCACTGCCGTCCCCTGGAGGTGGTCTTCACAAGTGGTGGAACCGAGTCTGACAATCTGGCGGTGAAGGGAGCGGCTCTGGCAGGCGGAAGGCGGGGAGGGGTGGTCACTTCTATGGTGGAACACGAGGCGGTCTTGAGTTCCGTCGGATTCCTTGGGCTCCTGGGATGCTCTGTCACCAGGGTGGGAGTGGACCGCGATGGCATGGTTGATCCCTGCGAGGTGGCGGAGGCGGTCACTCCTGAGACGGCGGTGGTGTCGGTTATGGCGGCCAACAACGAGACCGGCGCCCGCCAGCCGGTGCGAAAGATCGCCGAGGCGGTTCGCGACCGAGCGGGATCCAATGCCCTTGTCCACACCGATGCGGTGCAGGCATTCGTCTCCGAAGAACTGCGGGTGGATGAGTTGGGAGTGGATCTTCTTTCCTTGGCTGCGCACAAGTTCGGCGGTCCCCCCGGAGTGGGCATGCTGTATGTACGGGACGGCGTGGGGCTGGAGCCGGTGGCGCACGGCGGAGGACAGGAGTTGGGCCGCCGGTCAGGAACCCACAACGTGTTGGGGGCGGTCGGCATGGCGCGGGCCATGGAACTGGCGGGGTCGGACCGTGAGCGTTTTCACCGGGAGGTGAGGGAGGCGCGCCGCAGATTCGAGGCGGCGTTGTTGGAGAAGGTGCCCGGCTTGGCCATCACCTCGCAACCCGTCCGAACGATTCATCATTCTCACCTGCGCTTTCCGGGAGTGGCCAACCAGACCCTGCTGGTCCGCCTCGACCGGCTGGGACTGGCTGCTTCGGCCGGGTCCTCCTGTCAATCAGGGGCGGCCCGGGTCTCCCATGTGCTGGCGGCCATGGGGATTTCCGACTCCGGAGCCCGATCAAGCGTCCGTTTCTCATTTGGATGGACCACCCGTCCCGCCGATGGCGACCGCGCCGCCGAGCTGACTCTGAGAGCGTTGGAGGGCCTGCTATGAGGGTGCTGGCCGCCATGAGCGGTGGGGTGGATTCCTCGGTGGCGGCCGCGCTTATGGAGCGGGAAGGGCACGAGGTGATCGGGGTAACTCTCAAGCTATGGGAGGGTCCGGGCGGCCAGGCTCCCACTCACGGGTGCTGCACCGTGTCCGACTCCGAGGACGCCCGCCGGGTTGCCGCTGTGCTGGATATACCCTATTACGTCTTCGACTACACCGATGACTTCGCCGAGGCAGTGGTGGACCCTTTCGTGAATGCCTACCGCAACGGTCGGACCCCCAATCCGTGCGTTGAGTGCAACCGCTCCATCAAGTTCTCGATTCTTTTGGAAGAGGCCGCCCGGCTGGACTACGACCTTTTAGTGACCGGCCACTACGCGCGGGTCAGCCGGGAGGCAGGCCGATGGAAGCTGCGACGTGGAGTGGACCTGGACAAGGACCAGTCCTATGTGCTCCACATGCTCGGGCAGCATGAACTGTCCCGAACCCGGTTTCCAGTGGGGGAAATCACCAAGACGCAAACACGTCGCATGGCATCCGACCTGGGACTACGCAACGCCAACAAGCGGGACAGCTATGAAATCTGCTTCGTCCAGGGCGACTATCGCAACTTCATCGCCGAGGCGGCGCCGGAGTCCATCCGGCCGGGCCGGATCGTAGACACCTCCCATCGGCAGTTGGGCGAGCACCAGGGAGTGGCCCATTTCACGGTGGGACAGCGCCGGGGGCTGGGCGTGGCGGTGGGAGAGCCGCGCTATGTGGTGGAACTTGACCCCCACACCTCCACGGTGGTGATCGGCTCGGCCCAAGAGTTGGAGACAAGGGCCGTCGAAGTGGAGAGGGTCTCCTGGGTTGACGGCACTCCACCGCCCGACCGAGAGTGCCTCGTTCAGATCAGGGCTCATGGTGATCCGGTGGCAGCCACGCTGGCGCCCGCAGACTTCTACGAAGATCGTTGGACAATCACCTTCGCCGACCCCGAGCGGGGGGCGGCGCCCGGCCAGGCGGCTGTCTTCTACCGGGGCGACGAAGTGCTGGGCGGAGGCACCATCGCCCAACTGGTGAGATGAGCAACGCCACTCTTCGCTTAGAGGAACTGCGGGCCCAGATCAGCCGCTACGACTACCACTACTACGTGCTGGACGATCCCCTCATAGACGACGCTGGATATGACGAGCTGTGGCGGGAGTTGGTCGGTCTCGAAAGGGAGCATCCCGACTTGGTGACGGTGGACTCCCCCACCCAGCGGGTGGGCGCTCCGGTCTCGGAGTTGTTCTCGCCGGTCCACCACCTCCGGCCGATGTTCTCTTTGGATAACGCCGTCTCCAGTGCGGAACTTGACGCCTGGGAGCAAAGGCTGGTTCGCATGCTGGGTCGCCCGCCCGAAGGTTATGTCTGCGAGCCGAAAGTGGACGGTTTGGCGGTGGTGCTCACCTACCGCGACGGGGTCCTGCAGGTGGCGGCCACCCGCGGGAGCGGAGAGGTGGGCGAAGACATAACGGCCAATCTGCGGACGGTCAAATCGGTGCCCTTGCGCCTGCTGGGAGACAACCCTCCCACCCTGTTGGAAGTGCGGGGCGAGGTGTACATGACCCTGGACGGGTTCGATGAATTGAATCGCCGCCGCCGCGAAGCGCAACTGCCCACCTTCGCCAACGCCCGTAACGCTGCGGCCGGTTCGGTCCGTCAAAAGGATCCCACGGTGACTGCCTCCCGAGCGTTGGGGATTTGGGTCTATCAGGCGGGAGTGCTGGAGGGGGGTCCGTCTCTCCAACGACACTCGGAAGTGCTGGAATACCTCCAATCACTGGGATTGCGGGTCAACCCGGGGTCACTGTCGTCACCCGGGTTGGCAAAGGTGAAAGAGTACGTGAAAACAATGTTGGACGGGCACCATCGCCTCTCGTATCAGACCGACGGGGTGGTGGTGAAGGTGGACAGCCTCGCCGATCAGGACGAGCTGGGCGCCACGGCCCGGGCCCCCCGCTGGGCGGTGGCCTACAAATTCCCGCCCGAAGAGCGAGTCACGACCCTTCGTGACATCATGATCAACATCGGGCGAACCGGGGCGGCTACCCCATTTGCGGTGCTGGAGCCGGTGTTCGTGGGCGGGGCAAACGTCAGTATGGCCACCTTGCACAACGAAGAGCAGGTGCATCAAAAGGATGTGAGAGTCGGTGATCGGGTGGTGGTGCGCCGCGCTGGTGACGTCATCCCCGAGGTGGTGGGCCCGGTGCTCTCGGCCCGGCCCGATGGAACGAAACCCTGGGAGATGCCCAAGGACTGCCCCTTCTGCCACAGCCCGATCGAGCGTCCCGAAGGCGAGGCCGTGGCCCGATGCACCAGAGGTCTGACTTGCCCCAGCCGACTCCGGGAGTGGCTGTTCCACTTCGCGTCGAGAGGCGGAATGGACATCGACGGCCTTGGCTTCAAGACCGTGGACATGTTGCTCAGAGACGGCACTATCCGCGGGCCTGCCGACATTTTCTTTCTGGGACCTGAGCACTTCGAGGACCGGGAGGGCTGGCGGGAAAAGTCGATCAACAATCTCTTGGGAGGCATCGAGGCAGCCCGCTATCGCCCGCTGTGGAGACTGCTGGTGGCGCTGGGGATCCGGCACGTGGGTCCCGGTGGAGCCCGCTTGATCACCGCTCGGTACCGATCGATTGAACAACTGGTTGCCGTCTCCGGAGAGGAATTGGCTGCTATCGACGGGATCGGGGAGACCATCGCCCGCTCAGTCAGGGAATGGATGGACGATCCCGACAACCGGGAACTGCTGGAAAACCTGGGAAAGGGCGGGGTCAGCCTGGCAGATCCCGAGCCGAAAGAAGAGACCTCCCCGACTCTGGCAGGGCTGACCGTGGTGGTAACCGGCGGTCTTGAGTCGATGAATAGGGAGGCCATCCAGCAGGCCATTGTCGCCCGAGGTGGACGGTTCGTGTCATCGGTGTCCACAAAGACCTCGGCGTTGGTGGTGGGTGTCTCACCCGGCACCTCCAAACTGACCAAAGCCGAGAGGTTGGGAATCCCGATCCTCACCGACGAACAATTCCTTTCACTACTGAAAGACGGACCTGACGGTGTGTTGGTAAGCACTGATTAGGAGTGGCGGGTAACCAGGTAAGTAAAGAGACCGCCTGTATCTATCCCGTCTAACAGGGCCAAGGTAAGGTAAGAAGTATGGGTCGCTGGCGTTTCACAGGAATTGGAAGGTCCGAAGGTGGGAGCGGGTCGCCGCGCCGTACCTCTTTGGTTGTTTTGACACTGTTCCTGCTACTTGCCGGCGCTTGCGGCGGAGATGATTACTCGGAGTCCGAAGCCTCCGCGGCGGCCTCTGACGCGACCTATGCTGGTGCAGCTACGACAGCCGCTGCTGCACCAACTACGACATCCGCCGCTTCGACAGCCGCTGCGGAGGAAGCAACGGTGGCCTTGGAGACGGCTCTGGCCGAGATGGAGGCAACTGCCGCAGCAGCCGCCGGGGATGCGGAGGCAACTGCTGTCATGGCTATGGCGGAGGCGGAGGCGGCGGAGGAGATGGCGGCCTCCGACGACGAGATGGAGATGGAGGAAGCATTCGACGACATAGTGGATAGCGACGATGCTGGCGTTGACCGTTCCACGGCTGGCGCGGTACTCGAGGTGTCGACTACATACACTCCCTCCGCCTTTGGACGGGATGTCATCTACCGGGCCTGGGTGTCCGTGGAGGCGCCCGATGTAGCTGCCGCCACCCGGGAGGCCATAGCCATAGTGCAGGGCTTGGGAGGTTTCGTGTTCGGCCAGCAAACTCGCACCCAGCCGCAGCCCTACTCCGAGATCGTTTTCAAGGTGCTGCCGGAAGACTTCTCAGTAGCCCTGTCGAGGCTCTCCCAGATCGGGGAACTCATCGACCAGCAGATCAGCGCCGATGATGTGACCGAGCGAATCGTCGACCTGCAAAGCCAGGTCATCACCTCCGAAGCCAGCGTGGCCCGTCTGCGCAGCTTCCTGGAAACCGCCACCAACATCGACAACGTGGCCTTCTATGAACGGGAATTGCTGGTCCGAGAGACAGATCTTGAACGGTTGCGGGGCCAGTTGCGCACCCTGCAGGACCATGTGAGCCTCGCCACCATCACCTTGGCGATCAGTCAGTTGCCCGACCGACCCTTAATCCTTCCCAATACCGGACTGTTGGTCACCGCCTGGGTCTCTACCGCTGATGAGGATCCCTGCCTTGGGACCAAGAACCTCTCGGTCGAGCGGGAAGCCACAGTCAGTTTCTGTGTGGAAGTAGCCAATGAGGGAGAGGTAACACTCACCGATGTTGAGCTCTACTCAGACGTTTTGCCCTTGGATGACAACCCCTTCGTGGTGGAAAGAGGAAGCTTGAACCGGATCGAACCGGGGCAGTTCCTCACCGCCACTCTCACCGAGGAGGTGACCAAGGGTCGTTTAGCTGATCGCATAGCCACCCGAGGTCTGGACATCCTGATCGGGGCGACCGCCACCCCGATGGAACCGGGTATACCTCAACTGGGAGTGATCTCTGACCGGGCCCGAGTTGTCGTCACCGCCGAAGAAGTGATTCCCAACACTGGCGTAATAGTGCATGCTTGGGTCTCCGGCGACGATGACGATCCCTGCCTCGGCGCCAAAACCATCATCGTCAAGCCCGACGACGATGTCGTGAACTTCTGTGTCTTCGTGGCAAACCCGGGCGACGTTCCCATCACCAACATCGAGATAGAGTCCGCGGCACTGGACTTCGATTCCAACCCGTTGGTCCTGGAACACGGCGACTTCGGCCGGATCGAACCCCGTCAGTTCCTCACCGCCACCCTCACCGAAACCGTCGAAAAGGGACGCCTTAACGGACGGGTAGCCATCCGCGGCCTCGACATCGGTATCACATCGATAGCTACCCCGGTGGACACCGACGGGTCCGAACTGGAGACTGTCTCCGACACCACCGGAGTGTTCGTGGCCGCACAAGAGGTGCTCCCCAACACCCGGATGATCATCACTGCTTGGGTCTCCGCCAACAACAGCGACCCCTGTCTAGGCGAGCAGTCCATCGCCATTTCTCCTGACGAGGACACCGTGAACTTCTGTCTTGAGATAGGCAACCTAGGGGATACTGCCCTCACCAACATCCAGATCCGATCCAACAGCATGCGCCTGGACCAGAATCCATTCGCACCCGAACACGGTGACTTTGAACGGATCGAACCCGGTCAATTCCTTACGGCTACCCTCAGCGAGCCGATCGAGAATGGGCGTTTGGCCGGTCGCATTGCGACGCGAGGCATCGACATCATGATCGAGGCCACCGCCACTCCGGTCGACACCGAAGGCGCTGCCTTGGAAGATGTCTCCACTGACACCCGGGTCTTTGTGGATGTACTGGCTGGTCGGCCAGATGACTCGCCAACCGGGTTCAGCGACGCTCTCGACGCCAGCTTCGAAACACTGGTCTCGATCGTTATGGGTTTGGCCGTGGTGGTCGGGGCTCTGCTTCCGTTTGCGCCCGTCATCGCCATCCTGGTGGCCATCTGGTTGTGGATCCGCCGACGGCGCCGGCGCCGTTCCGACCCACCCGCACCGGCGGAGATGGATTCTTCCTCCCCGACTGACTGACAGCCAGGTCCGGAGAGGCTGCTGCACACCGGAGGACAATCCTGTAACTGAGGATCCTGCCAATGGCGCGGGTCTGCCTTTGGCGGCTTGGTGCTCTTCGGAAAGCACGGTGTTCGATCCCGCTAGGCAGGTTTCTCCGTCGCTTTAGGGGCTGTCTAAGGCAGATGATTGCCGACCTGGGGAGGCCCCCAGAAAATACCCCCTCATATCTGCGGTGCCCGTTATAAAATTGATAGTGCCAGGGGTCGTCTCCCTGGTAGAGAGGCAAATACATGCCAAAAGTGCGGTTCCAGCGCATCTGGGAAAGGGAGGGAGGTCGCCGGGCACGGCATAGCTTCCTGCCAGCCCTGATTGCTTTCGTTCTCCTCCTGGTTGGTGCCTGTGGAGGAAACGATAAATCACTCAACACCCCTCAAGTCTCCGATACCACTGCGCCCACCGTCAGCCCGGAACCTGTCACCCAGGCTCCCGAACAGACGATGGGAGATGCCCAATCCGACGCCCTCGCCCCAAGCTCTGTGGAGACTTCCGACACCGGCATCACCCTCAAAGCCTCGGTGGCAGACAATGCCGATGACGCCTGTGTCGGGGCCAAAGAGATCACAGTCGAACCCGATGCTCTGCTGTTCTTCTGCGTGGAGGTGGCTAACCAGGGCAGGATCCCCCTCACCGATGTGGAGATCCTTTCCACAGATCAGCGTCTCAGTATTGGATCGTTCATAGTTGCGGAAGGAGACTTCGCCAACATTGACCCGGAAGGATTCCTGATAGCCGCCTTGGTTGAGCCCGTGGTGGACGGGAAACTCGCTGGTCAGGTAGCCAATGACGGCCTCGAGGTGTGGCTGGAGGCCAGCGCGGTTCCCGTGGGCCCCGGTGGTGTCGAACTGGAGAAGATCCTGGCTAATTCCAGAATCCTGGTGCAAGTTCAAGAAGACGGATCCACCAGTTTCACCGCGGCCGTGGGCGCCGGCGCCGATACGCTGCTGTCCATCGCCGGCCGCTTCCCTTTGGTGGCGGGTTTCGTCGTGTTGCTTCTGCCATTCCTCGCACTGATCCTTTGGTTTGGCTGGTGGTGCCGCCGTCGCCTTCGATCTGGTCACTACCCCCATTCGCCTGCCTAACCAGAGGAATCATCTCGGCGACCGGATAGTCGGTGGAGGAGGAAGTGTTGGGAATGCTGAGACTCCTTCGCCGACTTCCAACTCGATACCAGCCTGACCATGGGTACGAGGTTTCGATCTGGTAAGGGCCTGTTTCATCGCGACAGCGCGGGCTTGCTGTTTCGCAGCTCTTGGATTGGTAGGTGTGACTGGCCACCCCGTCGGGGTATCCGGTGAACGCCGACAGGTCGGAACCGCTGAACACCTGCGTGGGGCCGTCATCCCAGTCGATAGTCACCTGTCGCATTTTGACCTCTGCCATCAGGGACGTGCCGGTGTACGGGGAAGTCGAAGAGAATGTCCAGGGAGAGGGAACGTTCATGGCCGCGAAAGTCTCAATGCCCATCAAGCCGCGCGGAATGGGCGGATCCAAAGAGACCTCAGGAGATTGATGGGCGTAGTTCCCGATCCTGCTCCACACAAACCCTTCAAATTCCTCTCTCTCCACCCCCGTCCATGAACAAGGTCGAGCCGTACCTATCACGGTGTGCCCACCCGGCCTGCCATCGGGCGACCAGCCGTACTCCAGTTCACCGTCCTCGGTATATTCGAGCCTGACCCACTGAGTGAACGTGGTTCCAAGGTAGAAGCAACCTCTGGAGGCGATTTGCAAGTGGTAGGTGCCGGAGGAAGAAACCGAACTGGACTCGCCTTCCTCAGTGTGGACGCACTCGGTAACAGGTCTGAGTGCCTCTGACTCCGGTTCCACCTCAAAACTGACAGTGCAAACCGCCTCTGAATACCCATGAGAGTCGGCCAATGCGGGCGTCGACACCGATACACCTGCCACCGAAGTGATCCCCACCCACCCCCCGCGGCCTCTTCTCACGGAAAATCGGGTCTCTCCGCTATAAAGCAGTTTTCCCACCACATCCCATAGATAATGGGCCACCCAAAAGAGATGTTGCTACGCCATCCGTAGCGGGGGTGCGACCACATTACCGTTGTCTGTTCGATGAGACCACCCGTCTCTCGAAAAGAACTGATGTCCATCTCGTATGCCGCCACCAGACAATCCGGATGGTCGATGTACAGTTCCAGTACTTTTACCTTCACCCCCTCCAATGTCGGCGGCGCAGTGAAGGTCAAACGCTCCATGGCCGCCACTCCTTTCTCATATGCACCCTCTGTGGTCACCGCTTCCCAAAGGGTTTCAGAATCTTTGCGGTAGACCGCGTCGTCCACTTGAAGTAGATCTTCCGTAACTGGCCTTCCGCGTAGCGAATCCGTCCGGGGTCCTCCACCGGTGGCGCCGCGGGGTCGGGAAACCCAAGATCGGCCCAGTAATCATTGGCCATAACAGCACCCGGTTGGGTTATCAGCCTCTCCTCCGTCTCTTGAGTTGTAGTTGAGTTCGGTACTTCCTCGAGGAGCTGGTCGAGGACACTCTCTTCCGTCACTTCTGGATCCGGCGCGGTCGAGGTTACGGGAGATTCGGTCGTGGCAGTCGCAGGAACAGTGGTCGGAACGATGGTTGTGTTGACCGCGGCGGGGGAGATTGCGCTGGTGGCAACGTCTTCCGCCAGATTCTCCTCGGGAGCCGGCTGGGTTGGATCAGGATTTTGCCCTGGTGGCTCGACTACATCCGATGAGAAAGCAGGGGCGGTGGATGTCCACTCCAGACCCGTGGGAGAATCCGGATTCCCGCATCCACTCGCCACCAACACTGACAGTCCTCCTGCCATGATTGCGGTTGTCAGCCATTGGACCCCTGCTTTCACTTTCCCTCCCTGCTCGGTGGCAAGACCACACGCTAGCTATTTGAAAGCAGACGGCTGGAGGTGTCTATTAGGTGTTGTATCGCGACCTTCAGGTAGTTATCGCGAAAAGGCCGTAGGGTCAGTTTTGCGCCATGTTGGAGGCAAGCTGGACCAAGGTTCGCACCCCGAATCCGGTGGCGCCTTCCGACAGATAGTGAGCGGTCTTGCCGGATCGAGCCGGGCCCGCGATGTCCAGGTGCGCCCACTGGTGATCTCCGACGAATTCCTTAAGGAACAGCGCCGCAGTGATGGCGCCGCCCCAGCTGCCGCCGATGTTCTTCATGTCAGCGACCGGGGAGTCAAGCATCTTCCGGTAGTCCTCGGGAAGCGGGAGCGGCCAAACGCGCTCTCCCGCCGCCTTTGCCGCCTCGTCCACCACCTGACGAGACTCCTCCGACCCGAACAGCCCCGCATATTCGAGGCCGAGCGCCACTACACAGGCCCCGGTGAGAGTGGCCACGTCTACCACTAGTTTCGGTGATCCTTCGGCAGCCAGACTCAGCGCGTCGGCCAGAACCAGACGTCCCTCGGCGTCGGTGTTCATCACTTCCACTGTCTTCCCGTTGCGAGCGGTGAACACATCCCCGGGCCGGGACGCCGCTCCTCCGGGCAGATTCTCGGCCAGAGCGACAATCACTTCGACTTTCACATTCAGACCCAGTCGGGTGATGGCCACCCCGGCGGCGACCACCGCGGCCGCTCCCGCCATATCGGTCTTCATTGTCTCCATGCTCTTGGCCGGCTTTAGAGACAGCCCGCCGGAGTCGAAGGTGATGCCCTTCCCGACCAGGGTCAATCTCGGGCCTTCCCCGGGGCCTTCCAATCGGACCAGCCGAGGCGGGCGGTGCGATCCCCGTCCCACCGACAGTATCCCACCCATTCCCTCCTCTCGAAGCCGATCATCATCCCAGATCTCGGCCGTCATCCCCGCCTCGACCGCCAACGCGGAGATGCGTTCGGCGAGGTCGGCGGGCCCTTTATCGAGGGAAGGCTGGTTGACCCAATCTCGGGCGGTGGCCACCGCTTCCGCCACCACTCGGGCCTGCTCGACCGTCTCCGTCCAGTCCGCCGAGAGTGGCGCAGCCAACAACACCTCCGGCAGGGGATGCTCCGACGGTTCGCTCTTATAGGCCTCATAGCGATATCCGGCCATGAGTGCTCCCTCCGCAGTCGCGCCCAAGGCGCCAGGAGTTGATAGCTGATGGAGAGTGGTAACCAGGCGTTCGGTTCGGGGAGCGGCCCGCAGGGCCGTGGCCGAGGCGCGGCGCACCGTCTCGTGGTCGGGGTCATCCCCCACCCCCACCATCACCACCCAGCTATACGGGAGCGCTCCTGCGGTTGGGATCACCGCCTGTTCTCCAGGTTTGCCGGAGAACCCCACGGCTTCCAGGTGTTCATCCACCCATAAGCCCAGTTGATCCAATACGTATTCGGCGCCGGGGCCGGGATGGCGGTCGGCGCCCATCGGGACCACCAGAACCGGTGAATCTCCCTCTGCCACCGCCGCAGCGGAACCTATTTGTGGAAGTTTTGTCATACGCTCACCTTACTGTTTCCGGCGGGCTTCACGACCGTTCTCGAAAGACCACCACTACCCGTATACCACCCGCTTAAGCCACCTACGGAGGGGACGCCAGGTGACGGCAGCAGAAGCGACAATAGCTGCAATTATCAGAAAAGAGGACCGAGGACCAATCAAGCCGGTAACCAAAGACGCGGCTGGCGGGCCGATGACTTGAGAAACCCGCACTCCGGCCACCCAGGTGAGCACCACCAGCCCGCGATAGGTAATGGAGGCCGACGCTATCGCATCCCGTTGCGCCAAAGTCACCACCAACCCGAACCCCGCCCCGGCCAGCGCCAAACCCAAAGAGACGATCACAGGAAAGGCTGCGAGGAAGACCACCAGCAAACCAATGGCCATCAACCACAGGCCTATCGTCATCATCCGGCTCGACATCCGTCCCTTGATGAACCGCAAGACGCCCAAGGCCGTTACGATGGCCCCGGCCTGGAAAGCGGATACCACCAGGCCCCGCCCGGCGGTCCCCGTCCCGAATACCTCGTTCAAGAACAGCGGCACCGCCGTCATTGAGGCCCCCGCGTTTACCAATACCCCCAAGCCGGTGACGGCCACCAGCCCCAGCAGATCCACACCTGTCCGTCTGCGATGCATGTCTTCCCGTGCAGCGCGGACATGACGCAGCGGAGAGGAAGCAACTCCTTTGGGCCGACCCACTTTCAACCGCAGCGCCCACAACCCGATGGGCACCCCTGCCAGATAGATGAGAAAAGGACGGAAGGCGCCACCCGCCGCAATGATTCCCGATATAGCCGGCATGATCATTTGCACCATGAAGACGAATGCAAGATTCATTCCCAAAAAGCGCATTCGATCCTTCTCGTCCTCAAAGAGTTCACCTATCAACGCGATTGAAAGGCCCATTAGTCCCGGAGTTCCCAGGCCCTGCAGCAGCCGCAAACCGATCAACATCGGAAATGAACTAGCGAAAAGCCCGGCCACTCCGAAAAGCGTAAAAGTCGCCACACAAACCACTACTACTCGCCTCCCCCCAAAGCGATCAGCGAGGTAACCCACCAGAACCGCGGTCAGGATCCCGGGGAAGGAGGCGGCGCCCTGAACCCATCCGATGACCGTGATCGACACTCCCAGGGCGTCGGCTAGTTCGGGAAGGGCGGGTGAGAGTACCGGCAGTGTGGTAGTGGTCAGGCAACTGACCGACACCAAGAGGGCGAATTGTTCTTTTCGCGAGAGGGGATTCATGTAAGGCCAGAGCGAACCGGACGAATGTTCTCATCACCCAGTAGGTTGGCTGCAACTCCCGCGGTGAGAAGAGCTAACCCCACAACCACTCCCAGTGTCAGCTGCTCATCCACCAACCACCACGAAGACAACAGTCCCACCACGGGGGTTGCCATCAAGGTCAGGTTGACCGAAATCGCCGGTAGACGGCGAAAGGCCTCCAACTGCCCCCACACCGCCAGCGGGCTAGCCAGTGTTGTCTGATACACCACGATCAACACCAGCCCCCAGGTCCATCGGATGTCGGGGATCCCATCGATAGCCAGAGCCGCAGCCAGAGAGGGAATCCCACCAGCCAGCAGTTGCCACGGAGTGGAGGCCAGGGCATTGGCCCCCCATCTGTGCGCCCGGATATACACAGAGGTCCAAGCCACCGACAGAGCGGCTCCCATCAACATAACGTAGCCCCAAACGATCCTGGGCTCGGCCACACTCAGCGTCCCGGGGTCCACGACTATCACCAGTCCCACCATCCCCACCGTCAGTCCAGCTATCTGCATCCTGGACATCCGCTCCCGCAAGAAAATCATCGCAATAGGGACGGTCCATAGGGTGCCCGTCCAAACCAGGATGCCAGACCTTCCGGGAGGAAGAAACTGCAGGGCGTAAAAAATAAGCACATAGATGACGCCCAACCGAAGAATCCCCAGTATCGGCACGATCGTCCAGTCCTGGCGGGGAAAGGAAGCCCGCTGACCGGCCAAGGCGTTCATCCCGAATCCCACCAACGCTCCCCCCCAGAAGCGAAAGGTCATGAGCCACAGGGGCGAGATGACGTCCACCCCCATGGCGATAATGGGCCAGTTGAAACCCAAACTCAGCACCACCGAGCCCAACAAGAAATAGCAAAACAACCGAGAGGCCGACGGCGAGGCTGGGTTAAATGTCACCGGCGAGCTTTCATTCCCGCCTACGATAGACCCCGCAAATGAACCTTGGTCGGCCCTCCCAAGCCTTCGCCCCAACCCAATAATCCTCACACCGAAGACCGACGATCAGTCACAGACCATCAACCATCCGAACGGAAAACACCAGGAGGACGACCGGCTATTGAACCTGATAGAGACTTCTTCGGCGTACCGTGCCATCCGTCACCAATATCCCTTTGCAAAAGGCTTTCTCCAGATAAGCCGCTGGCCCACAAACCCCTGTGGGACACCTCCGAACACCGGGCCCCCTATGGATAGGCCAACTTGCGAACCCAATGACGGAGCGGGCGCCAAATAACGGCAGCCAGGGCAGTGATTACCGCAGTGATCAACAGTGACGAACGAGGACCCATTACATCGGTGACAAGCGACGCTGTAGGAGGTCCAACCATTTGAGCGACCCTCACTCCTGTCACCAAAGTTAGAAACACCAGTCCCCGATAGGCCAGGGAGACAGAGGCAATGGCGTCCCGCTGCGCCAGGGTGTACACCAACCCGAACCCCGCGCCGCTAACCGCCAGACCCAAAGCCACCAACGTAGGAGAGCCTGCCACAAACACCAGGGCCAGGCCGATGGCCATCAACCAGATACCGGCGCTCATCACCCGACCCGATATCCGCCCGGAAAACATCCGCACCACCACCAGAGTGGTAACTATGGCCCCCACCTGGAAGGCTGAGATCACCACACCCCGCACCGCGCTCCCCGTTCCGAACACTTCATCCAAAAGCAATGGAATAGCTGTGAACGCAATCCCGTGAAGCACCACCATGGCCAGGATGCTCACGGCTATCAACCCCAACGTATCCACCCCGGTTTGGCGGCGGCGCATGTCTTCGCGAGCCTCCCGGGCGTGCCGGAAAGGAGAAGACGCGGTTCCCTTGGGCTGTCCAATCGCCAACCGGAGCGCCCAGATGCCGATTGGCGCGCCCAGCAGATAGAGCAGAAAAGGGCGAAAGACGCCGCCTGCGGCCAGGACACCAGAGGTGACAGGGATGACCATCTGGATGATGTAGATGAAGGCAAGGTTGAGTCCCAGCGCCCGAGTACGGTCCTTGTCGTCCTCGATAAGTTCACCGATCAAAGCGATTGACAACCCCAGAACCCCCGAGGTCCCCAATCCCTGCAACATGCGAAGCCCGAGCAGCATTGAAAAGGATGAAGCAAAGAAGCCCGCGGCGCCAAACACGGTGAAAACAATCACGCAGGTCAGCACTACCCGTTTTGCTCCGAACCGGTCGGCAAGAAAACCAATCAGAGCCGAGCAAATGATCCCAGGTATCACTGCCGAACCTTGGACCCAGCCAATCGCGGCGATGGAAACTCCAAACACCTCGGCCAACTCGGGCAGGGCAGGCGGCAGCACAGACAAGTGAGTGCTACCAAAACAGCTGAGCGTAATCAGCAAAACCAGTTGCTCTCTTCGGGACTTTGGCCTCATGCAGGACCCGAGACTCATGCCAGACCGGAACGCAAAGGCCAGACGTTCTCGTCTCCCCTTATGTTGGCCGCCGCCCCGGCAATGATCAGAGCCAGCCCCCCTACCACCGTCAGGGTGAGCATCTCATCGACCAACCACCACGAGGCCAGCAGTCCCACCACCGGGGTGGCCATCAAGGTCAGGTTGACCGAGATCGCCGAGATATGTCGAAAAGCCGTCAGCCGCCCCCAAAGCGCAAGCGGGCCGCCCAGTGTGATCTGATAAGCCACGATACCCCCCGACTCCCAGGTCCATTGGACATCGGGAGCCCCGTCCACAGCCAACGCCAGGACCAAGACGGGAACCGCCCCGGCCAGCATCTGCCAGGGGGTGGAAGCCAAAGGATTCGCTCCCCAGGAATGGCCCCGGATGTACACGGAGGTCCACGCTACGGACAGCGCGGCGCCCAGCAGCATCAAATAGCCCCAGATCACCCGCGGCTCGGAGAGACTCAGTTCCCAAGGCTCGAAAACCAACCCCACCCCCACCATCCCAATCGCCAGGCCGCTCACCTGCATCCGGGACATCCGCTCTCCCAGAAAGGCGACCGCCAGAGGAACCGTCCACAGGGTGCTGGTCCAAACCAGGATGGAGGACCGGCCGGGAGGCAGGATTTGAAGGGCGAAGAACGTCAACCCGGCGACGGCGGCGAGGCGGAAAAAGCCCAATATCGGGACGATCTTCCAATCCCGGCGGGGAAAGGAAGCCCGCTGACGGGCGCCGGCGTTCATCCCGAATCCGACCAACGCTCCCCCCAACAGACGGAAGGTAACCAGCCAAAAAGGTGGGATAAGGTCCACCCCTCTGTCCAATATCGGCCAGTTAAAGCCCAAAATCAATACAATCCCGCCCAACAAGAAATAGTAAAAAAGTCGAGACCCCGGTGGAGAAGTGTGTTGGTCGGTCACCGGCAGGCTTTCATCCCGCCCCACGATATACACGCCACACCCCGCCCTAGGCGCATCCAAGGATCACGGAGAAGCGTGGCGCCTGGGATCGACACCAGCCATGTTAATTGCCATTAACCTGACACCCGACCTACAGGTGGGAAGGCTAGGTGAGTGGGCGGACGCTGGCCCAGGGTTCCAAGCAGATATCGCGGTAGTCTCCGCGCTGAGCAGGTGAAAGGGTGAAGCGTTGAGAGCCGTTCAAACCGCGGGGCCAGGCAGGCTCCAAATCGTGGAAGTCGCTTCCCCGCGGGAGGGGAAGGGATCGTTGGTGCGCCTGGAGCGGGCCGGGATCTGTGGAACGGACCTCAAGATCCTTGATGGTTCAACACGGATCGGCTACCCCCGAGTGCTAGGGCACGAACTGGTGGGAACCGTGGAGGTGGCAACTTCGGACGGGAAGATCGCTGCGGGAACGAGAGTTCTGATTAACCCCGGCATCCACTGTGGCGCCTGCCATCTGTGCCGCAAAGACAGGCCTCACCTCTGTCACCGCGGTGGGTTGTTGGGAAGAGATTTCGACGGGGTGTTTACAGAGGAATTAGAAATCGAGGAACGTTTCCTTCATGTGGTCCCCGAGCAGATCCCATCGGACGCCGCGGGTCTCCTGCAAGTACTGGGCACGGTGGTCCATTCTCAGCAGACAGTGGCGGTTTCTAGCGAGATGGTGGCGGTAGTTATCGGCTTGGGAGTGTCCGGTTTGCTGCATGTTCAACTACTTCGAGAACGGGGTGTCGGCCTGGTAATCGGCATCACCCGGTCCTCGTGGAAACTGGATATGGCCAGGAAACTCGGCGCCGACGCAGTTGCCACCCCGGATGGGGCGGCCGATGTCGTGGCCAGGGTATCTGGGGGGCGGGGCCCGGACTTGGTTATAGAGGCGGTAGGAACGGAAGCCACAGTGGTGCAGGCGATCGAACTCTGCGGCTCCGGCGGGGATGTGATCGTCTACGGCACCGTCACCGGTGGAGGCACGAAAATGCCCTACTACCAGCTCTATTTCAAAGAAATCACCCTCCACAACCCGAGAGCGGCGCGACCCCGTGACTATGACGCCGCCATTGCTCTCGCCGCCGCGGACCGGATTCAACTGGCTCCGTTGGTGACCGCCACCTATTCCCTGGAGGATGCCACCTCCGCCTTCGCCGCTGCTAATAGAGGGGAACACCTCAAGGTTCTTCTCACCGCCTGAACCAGCCTCTTCACTCCCCCGTCCAGGTGTCCGCAAGTATGATTTCACAGCAGTCGAACAAGGAAAGATATGCGGGAAGCGTTCGGGGTCTTGAGCACGGACTGGAAAGAGGGCATCAACTGGGACGCCGTCCGAAAGTGGCGGTTGAAGAGAGCCCACGAAGCGATGAAGCGCCACGGGCTGGGGGCCATGCTCCTCTTCTACGACGAGAACATGCGCTATGTCTCGTCCACCCTGACTCCTGGATGGAACCGGCTCAAGCCCGGTCTTCGCTATGTGGTCCTGATCGAGGACCAACCACCGATCGTCTACGAACAGGGCGACATCGGATTCCACCTGAAGGTCCACAATCCGTGGATCCCCAAGGAGAACATCCGCTACTCGTACGCTTGGATCAAAGGCGCGGTAGGCCCCGCCTCCACCCAACAGGTCAACAAGTTCACAAAGGCCCTGATCAACGACCTTGAGGCCGCCGGGGTCAGAGACAGGCCGCTCGGTGTCGACTTTATTGACATAAACCTGATCTCGGCCTTCCAGCAGCACCGAATCGAGTGGACCGACGGCATGACTCCCATGATGGAGGCGCGGGCCATAAAGAGCCCCGATGAGGTCAAAGCTTTTTCGATGGTGGGAGCCATCTGCGATTTCGTTCACTACGAAATAGCCAACTTCATCAAACCGGGGATGACCGAAAACCAGGTGGCTGCTTTCGGATTCGAAAAGCTCTATTCGATCCCCGGCATGGAGGACGTAGAAGACGTGATCGTCTCATCAGGCCCCAACGCCTGGCCCAACTGGCGAAACTTCTCCGACCGGATGATCCGCCCTGGAGAACTAGTGATCATCGACTTGGCCGCGCTCACCTGGAACGGGTTCAAGAGTTGCGTTTATCGCACATATTGCGTGGGTGGAAAGCCGACCGACGAGATGCAGCGCGTGTACGACCAGGCACACAAGTGGCTGTGGGATTCGATCGAAGCCACCGGCCCGGGGGTCACCACCGCCGACGTGGCTTCCAAGTGGCCGAGCGCCAAGGAGATCTGGGGATACGAGGAAGAAGACCAAGCGGCGGCCAATCTCTGGGGTCACGGCTTGGGTTTGGCCCAGTACGACCCGCCGGTGATTTCCCGCATCTGGTCTTTGGACCACCCTGTCGAAATCCAGCCCGGTATGACTTTCGCCCTAGAAACCCAGCACGGAAAACTTCATGACTTCGGAGTGAGGCTCGAAGAAATGCTGTATGTGACCGAAACGGGGATCGAAATGGTCTCCACCTACAAGTCTCACGAAATAATCGTCGTGGACTAACCATGCCCGAAGTGGCCCGTCTGGTATGGCTCGACGAGACGGACGCGCAAAACCCCGCCCTGGTGGGAGCAAAGGCCAGCTGGCTGGCCACAGCCCGCGCCAGGGGTTTGCCGGTACTCAACGGGTTCGTGGTTCCGGTAGATGTCTCTGTACCGGTAATCCGTGCAGGGGCAGCGATACTTAGATCAACGAACAACTCGGGCGCGGCCAGATCGGCGGTCTATAACCACCAGCCCCCCCTGCTTCTCCTCGATCTTGCGGACAGCGCCCGGAAACTCGGCGATTCCCTGGTGGTGCGTTCATCGAGCCAAGCGGAAGCCGAGGGTATCTGGGCCGGAGCCTTCTCGTCATATCTGGGGGCGAGCCCCGAAGTACTCACTCAGGGTGTGATAGGCTGCTGGGCTTCGGTCTTCAACCCCAACACTCTGAAGCGGGGAGAAGTAACAGGGACATCACCACACGAGGTAGGAATGGCCGTGCTCGTCCAGCCCGAGATTCGACCGACCTGCGGAGGAGTTGCCACCGTCGCAGATGACGGGACTGTTACAGTGGCCAGCATCCCGGGACACCCCGCCGGCCTGGTGGCCGGTTGGGAAAGAGGGCACACTGCCATCGTCACTCCCCGCGGCGACGTCCAGGCGGATTCATCGCCCCTGGGTTCCCGGCTTCTCCGCGAGATCGCCGATCTGAGCAGAGCCACCGCGGAGACGATCGAGTGCAATCACATCGAATGGATGGCTGACCAAAAGGGGAAGCTCCATCTGGTTCAAGCTCAACCTAAGGTTGATATGCGCCTGGAGGGGATGAAAACCCAGACACCCGATCTGGTCCACAACGGGGAACCATGGATGAGCGGTGTGGTTCGTATGATGATTCGGTACCCGGGTCCGGTGGGAGAAAAACTTGTCTGGTCGTGGGCCATCGGCCTCGAAGACCTCTCCCCCCCACTGATGGAGCAGACCCGCAAGCCTATGACGACCCTCATCAGCGACGTTCGGAAAGGCGCTGCGCTCCTGATGTCAATGCGTTGGGGACACACCGATTCTTTGGCCGACCTCGACCAATCTTGGTCGGCGTTGCGCAACGGCGACTCTTCGCCACTCCTGGACCTGATCTCCCGGCATCCGTCGGTTGACCGGCGCATCGCTGCCGCGCACCTGCACAATCTCCAGGAACTGGGGCAGGCACTTACCACTTCCGGTGTGATTCCCCACCCCGGCTGGATCTGGTACCTCGACCCGGACAACTTGGACCAGCCGCCTCCTGACCAACAAAGTCCTATGCGTCGAATCGGGACCACAAACTGGGATGCATGGATCTACGGTGTGGTCACTTCCCAAGGTGAAAGCATCGCTGGAATCCCGGCGGCGGGGGGATGGGGTGTCGGCCGACTCAGATTCATCCGCAACGCCGACGACGCCGCTTTGTTCTCTGCCCGGGAAGTCATCGCCACCTCCCTGCCGGTCGGCAACATAGCTCCGCTGCTATGGAATGCCGCGGGCCTCCTGACAATGGAAGGGAGCCCCGGAGCTCACCTATTCGAAGTGGCTGAATGGCTTGCTGTTCCTGCTCTGTGCGGAGTAAATATCAGCCAATGGATCGGTGAGGATGCAGAGCAATCAGAGCAAAAGGAGGACTTGATTGTGGCCTTGGATGGCGACCGGGGTCAAGTTACCGTGCTCTCCTGAAAGCAACGATGCGACCATAGATAGGCTGTTTTGCGGCAATAGATCAGCAGACCCTATGGCCTGCCTGCCTACAAGATTACGACACCCGATCTGGACACACTTACCATCACTGCCGTCCCCAGTCACATCAAATGTCTAGGGCCGCTGCAGAAGTCGAACCGGGGTGTCATAGAAGATCGTTTGAAACTCCTGGTCGCCGAACCCGACCTGTCGCAGAGAATCGAAGAAGCCTGTGACACAGTACGGGTAACCACTGCCGCCGAATGCGCGAAGATGTGATCGATAGCACACGTCGTTGGAAACTACAACCTGATCGATCGATCCTCGCTCAGCCAGCCACGTCAGACCATCGACACGAACTCCAAACTCATATGGGAAGCCAGGTTTTACCGTGTCGAAGCCGAGGGTGACACCCATATCGAGCAACTGCGACCAGTACTCCTTCCGGGGCACCGTATCAGCATGTCCGATAACGATCCGCTCAGGTGGAACGCCGATGCTGAGCAGGATTTTGGCCTGGTCAAGCCCAACTGTGCTCCGGGACGCATGCGTATAAATCGAGACTCCTGTTTGCAACTGCGCAAATCCACCAGCTCGCAATACTCGCTCCTCGGCTGGAGACATCGGACTCCTCTTGGCACCGATCTCTCCAATAATTCCTGGCCGGACTCCACCGTCGCCAGCCCCTTCATTGATCTCGGAGATCAAAATATCTGCCAGACCATCTGAAGTTGTCTCAAAGACCTCTTGTGGAAGGAAAGGGTCGCGGTACCAACCACAGCCGGCAACAATGTTGAGACCAGTACGTAAGGCAATGTCTCTCATGCTTTTCAGGTCTCTACCCAATCCAACACTCGTCATTTCCACCACTGTTCGCACCGGAGTGGCATCCAAATGGCCAAGCTCCGTGGTAACAAGTTCAACGTCATCGAGTAGATGATCCAGGGCATTTGAAATCCTGTGGAAGTCACACAGCATGTGCTCATGCATCAAGACCGCGCCGATTTCATCACTGCGCACTTCACCCGTCACCGTCATGATGGAGCCCATGACCAGTACTCTAGACTTCCTGGCACGCTGATCTGAGTGCAAAGAAGGGAAAACCGGCTGTGGATGCGGTCGGATCGATGCTCTTCACTCCGGAGCCTCGGCCCGATCTGATTGCCAAGGCATCTCGATCAGCTGCAGATGCGGTGATTGCGGATCCGGAAGATGCGGTGGCGACCAACGTCAAGAAAGACGCTCGCGCCAATCTCGCCTCCCTGATTGGCGGCTTCAACACCAGAATAGGTGTGGGCATAGCATCGGCGGAACGCTACCGGTAAGCTCTAATGGAGGGCTTTTGCGAGGAGGGATCTGCACATGCCTGAGAATGACCAAGTAAGAATTTCGCTGAAAGAAGTCCATCGGGTCACCGAGGCTGCACTACGAGTCCATGGAGCATCTGCCGAGAACGCCGATGCTGTAGCTCGAACCATCACTGCGGCCGAGCGAGACGACTGCAAAGCTCATGGCCTCTTCCGAGTGCCGTTCTATGCGAGAGGCCTCACCGACGGCAAGGTAAACGGAACGGCCGTTCCCGAGATTCAGGACATCTCTTCCGGCCTGGTGAGGATCGATGCTCAACGAGGATATGCGCCTCTAGCGATCCAGGTGGGTATCGAAGAGCTTGCGAAAAGGGCAAGAGCAAGTGGAATTGCCGCCGTCGCCATTGTCAACTGCTATCACGTAGCTGCACTCTGGCCCGAAGTGGAATGGTTGGCCGAACGTGGCTTCGTCTCTTTCGCCTTCACCCAGTATCTGGCATTCGTGGCTCCAGCTGGCGGAACCAAACGGATCTACGGCACCAACCCAATGGCTTTCGGTTGGCCCCGAGACGGCGCTCCCCCTCTCGTGTTCGATCAGGCTTCCAGTGCCTCTTCCCGGGGAGAACTCCTGCTCCATCAGCGTGATGGGAAAAGTATTCCGGTTGGATGGGCCATCGACGCCGATGGAGAACCGACTTCCGACGCTGCAGAAGGCTTGAAGGGTGCACAGTTGCCGTTCGGAGGATATAAGGGCGCTGCTATCGCCGTGATGGTCGAACTACTTGCCGGCGCCTTGATTGGCACCCCATTTAGTTTCGAGGCTACCGAGATGGATCCCCGGGAGGACATGCCCCCACTGGGTGGAGAGTTGATCATTGCGATCGACCCGACTCACTTTCATGCAGATCCGCAAGATCCCCTTGGCCACTCGGAGAAACTCTTTGGTCGGGTGCTCAGCCAGCCCGGAACCCGCCTACCTTCTGATCGGCGCTACGCGGCGCGCCAGGAATCCACCAGCAAGGGAATACTTGTCCCCCGCGCCTTATACGAAGACTTGCAGAAGATGACGGCTTAAGTCGACTGCTGCATTCCTTCAATGACCACAGCGATGATGCTGCGGCCTAATGGGTTCCTCGGTCAAAGGTATCTCGAAGGCGCGGATCCAAGACATCACGCCCTGCGTCACCGAGAGTGTTCAGTGCCCAAACACTGACGAAGATCAGAATGCCGGGAAAAGTCACAAGCCACGGTGTAATGCGGATATAGCTGTAACCCACCTGGAGAAGCGTTCCCCATGAGGCGGCAGGTGGCTGCACACTGAGACCCAAAAAGCCCAATGACGCTTCTGTAAGGATGGCTACCGCCAGACCGAATGACACTTGGACTATCACCGGCGAAACGATGTTGGGCAGTATCGTCCGGCGGAGCAATGTCCCGGTCTTGACACCAAGGGCAGTTGAGGAAACAACGTAAAGCCGTTGTTTTTCAACAACGACAGCATTGCGGACAACTCTGATCAAGTAGGGCACGGTCATCAGCGCAATAGCAATCATCAAGGTTGTCAGTGATGCTCCGAACAGGGCGACGACCGTAAGCCCAATCAAGATACCCGGGAACCCCAAAAGAGCATCTGTAGTACGCATGATTATGCTGTCCACGATGCCTCCCAGCAGGCCGGCAATCATTGCCAGCGGGATGCCTGAGAGCACCGCCAGTATCTCTGCTGCCACCGCGATACCCAGCGAGATTCGAGCTCCATGAGCCAGCAGGGTCAGCATGTCACGCCCTGTGTCGTCTGTGCCCAGCCAAAACTCGGCTGATGGGCCGCTTAAGGCGGCCTCAGCGTGGATTTCTCGAGGGCCGTAGGGGCTAACAAACGGCCATATCAGAGCGAACACACAGATTAAACCGAGTGTGACGGCTGCGGCGAGCGCCACCCGGTCCCGGTTGAGCATGGTTTTCCAAAAACTCATCTCAACCTCGGATCAAGGATTCGATATAGGAGGTCAACAACGAAATTAACTAGCAAGAAGGCCGTTACAAAAAGAAGAAGCGCTGCCTGCAGGACCGGATAATCTCTTGAGGTAACGGCGTTGACCAACAGCCACCCTAAACCCGGGAACCCGAACACCCATTCGATGAGAACGGCGCCGCCCATGAGGGTGCCTGCCTGCAAGCCAACGATCGTCAGCGCTGGCAGCAGAGCATTCCGCAATGCGTGTACCCAAATGACACGGCGACCGGACAGCCCCTTAGCTTTCGCTACGTCCACGAACTGCTCCGAAAGAACGTCAAGCATGCTTGACCTCACGAACCTCATCGTGGGCGCCGCGAGAGTTATGGCGAGCGTTAGAGCAGGCAATGCGATGTGCATGGCCCAAAGACCGAGGCCCTCGGTCGGTGATACATAGCCAGACGCCGGGAAGATTTGAAACTGAATCGCCAGGACCAAAATCAGCAAAATTCCCAGCCAGAACTGTGGTACGGCGATTCCCGCGCTAACGAAGCCGGTCAAGAACCTGTCGATTAGGCTTCCACGCCGAAGTGCTGCCAAGACGCCACCGGGAACCGCGATGAAGACTGACAAGAACAGCGCGACAAATGCCAATTGCGCCGAAGGCCAGATCTTCTCGGCGATGACCTGCTCGACAGGCAGACCATTCACTACAGAGTTCCCAAGCTCACCTCTAGCTATGTCAGACAGCCAGACTCCATACTGAGCCACGATCGGATCGTTGTAACCAAGTCTCTCTCTCGCTGCATCGAGCTCTTCAACTGATACACCGGGTTGCCCACCATACATGGCAAGTACCGGGTCACCCGGCGCCAACCTCATGGCGAAGAAGAGGAGGGCCGACGCGATCAGCAGTACTGGGATCGCCTGCAGGAAACGCTGACCGGATACCTTAAGAATCTCGAAGCTCCCTTCTAGATGTCCGCAAAGCTTCCAAATAACTTGCCAGGCCGATGCAGCTTGACCCCTTCATGCCAAAGCTCCTGCCACATCCGTCGAGCAATGCTCCACATCTCAAGCTCCTTTTCAGGGACTGAGGCGATTTGTATTCCCACCGGAAGTCCATCGGTATGAAGACGCATAGGAAGAGTCAAAGTTGGATACTCGACCAAGTTGATCGGCGCGGTATACCGGGTCTTCTTTGTCAGTAACGCTTCGACGTTTGACAACTCGATCGGACTGCCCGAGACATTGTCTTCCTCGCATTGAGCGAACGCGCGAGACCAAGCCAGTGAGTACGGTCGCACCGGAGTGACCGGGGTTACCACCGCATGACAACCGCCTAGTTCCTCCGCATATTGTTGCTTCAGTCGATGCCGGGCGCTCAAGGCCCCCGAATACTCCTCTGTAGAGGTTTTGGGTCCATCCGCAAGCAGTTGGAGTGACGGGGCTGACAGCACTGCCCTGGCCTCCTCGGTCAGATGCGACTCGAGAGCGCGCGAGTACTCATAGGCAAATATCTTCCAGATCGCATCCCGGACGTGGCTACCTAAACCTGGTAGCTGCACCCTCACTGTGGAGAAACCAGCATCCTGCGCCCAGGAGCGCACCTCATTCTGCAAGAGAGCGTGATCGTCATCCACCTCTTCATTCTCCAGATCCAGTATCCCGATGCACAGGGTCTTCCGCCCTGGATCTGAAAGCGCATGGGTACCGTTGTTGTCTGCCTCGCCCTGGTCGGCCAGGGATGGAACGGCTTGCGCCAAGAGGCCTATGTCACGAGCCATGACGCCGATGGCATCCAGGGTGGAAGGACCAGGCCAGACGCCATCCTTATGCCAGGCGTGTTTCCCAGATGGCTTGTAAGAGAGAACCCCGCAATACTCGGCTGGAATTCGCACGGATCCGGCTGCATCTGTCCCTAAAGCCAAACTGGAGAGCCCTGCAGCAACGGCCACGGCAGAGCCGCTTGAACTGCCGCCAGGGATCAAGGAGTGATTCCATGGATTCACAGCCGGCGGCAACCCACAGCCCGGAGCTCCGTAACCGAGTTCGTACATGTTGGTCTTGCCCTTAATTGCAAAGCCCTGGCGAACCAGCCACTTAACCCACGCCCCGGAGACCGATTCGTCCCTCTCAAGTACCGGTACACCGAGACCCGCCGCCAGTGGGAAGCCCTCTAGACCGATGTTGTCCTTCACAGCCAACGTTGTGACCTGATCGTCTCCGCATGAGCAGTGGGACTCTAGGTCTTTCCCTGTTTGATCCTGGCGATTCGCGGCAGAATGACATATCGAGATGAAGGCGTTCAGCTTGCTATTCGCTACCTCGAACTCCCGACATGCCCTGTCGTAACCTGGATTCATCTCATTCATGCTATGCGGGCGCCTCATGAGAACTCAGGTGTCGCAGAATGGTCGCACGGGCCTGTTCTAAGTGCATCTTAGTCAGTACGATTGCCCGATCTTCGTTCCTAGCGCGGTAAGCATCCAATATTTCTTCGTGATGCTGTAGGTCTCGTCTAAGTTCTGCGATGGGTGCGTTCGCCTGGGTCCACTGATACCGTTCGCATATGCCGAGCAATCTGTCGTAGATCAAGAGCAGGTGAGCCATTCCCGAGGGCTCATACATTGATCTATGGAACTTAGTATTGAGCGCTATAAGAGGCACACGGTCTTCCTTTTCTGTCGCAGCATGCATTTCGCCAAGCAGCGCAAGTAGAGGGACCATCACGGAGTCATCGGCGCCTCGAATACCTTCGGCCATGGCTATCGGTTCAATCGCTTGACGTAGAACGTAAAGCTCATTGACTTCGGGGAGGCTTAATGGTCGAATTCGCATGGAGGAGTGCGGTTGCAGTGTGACGTATCCACGCTCTGCAAGTCGTCTTAGAGCTTGCCGAATCGGGGTGCGGCTGATACTGTAGGTGGCTTCCAGATCCTTGAGCAAGATCCGCTGTCCCGCTTCCAGTTGCCCAAACAAGATTGCTTCACGGATGGTGTTGTAGGCGAAATCTTCGAGTGTTCTATACATAGGATCGTTGCTCAAGAGATCAACCTTTCACCAGTCGTATTGCCGCTCACCGCACGGAAACCGAGAGAGCGGTGAAACCCGATGGGTTGGGCGACTTGCCTCACAGAGGGCCTCATATCACAACCAAACTGGCTTGTATGAGCTCTCTGGTGTACTGGGTGTCCGGCTGCGTAAGAACTTCGTCGACTGCACCCGTCTCAATAGTCTTACCTTCTTTCATGACAATGACCCTGTCGGCGACAATGTGCATCACCCCCAGATCATGAGTGATGAAGACAAATGCCAGCCCCTCTTGCTCAACGAGTGAGGCTAGGAGTTCCAGTATCTGTGCCTGGACGCTGACGTCCAGTGCGGAGACTGGTTCGTCGCATATCAGTACCTGAGGTTCAACCGAAAGTGCTCGAGCTATCGCTACTCTTTGGCGCTGTCCGCCTGACATTTGATGTGGATAACGATCAGCGAAGGACGGATCCAAACCGACACGTTCCAGCAACTGACCGGCTTGGTCCAAAGGAGAATCGGAAGATTCGAGAGCGTGCGCCCGAGGACCTTCCATAAGCAGATCAACAACTTTGCGACGCGGATTGAGGCTTCCGTAAGGATCTTGAAAGACGATCTGTGCTCGGCGCCGTATATTTCTAAGTGCGCCCTTACCCAATTCATCAAGATCGGCGCCAAGGATTTCGCGACGTCCCTGGACTAGAGCATTACGCGGCTCCAGCCGTATCAGAGAAAGGGCGACAGTCGACTTTCCACTCCCCGATTCTCCTACCACCGCAACAGTCTCTGCTCTTCTCAACTCAAGGTTGAACTCTTGAACGGCTGGAATAGCTTTGGTTCCATAGGAGACGACGCGTCCTTCCCGGTACGCCACCGACAACCCCGTCGCCTTGAGGATGACTTCCTTACTGCTCTCGGACTCCCCTCCAACTTCCGAGAAGGACCCAACGACATGGACCGCCGGTTTGAGAGCAAGCGGTGTGGATGGTGAGGATCGGCCTACGAGTGTCTTATCCGGTCTCTCAGGAACGTGATCACCAAGTCCATCCCCCAGTGGATAGAAGCAGGCGGCGCTGTGTAGTTCGCCGTAATCTTCGAGCGGGGGAGAGTGGCTTCGGCATTTGCTGGCGGCCCGAGAACACCGCGGAGCATAGACGCAATTGTCCCAGGTCGACTCTAAATTGATCGGAGCGGTTCCGGTGATGGGTCGCACCTCGGTGCGGAACCCGCCCCTTAGGTCTAGTGGACAACTCTCGATGAGACCACTCGTGTAAGGATGGCGCGGCTTGGAGAGAACGTTCGGAGTCTTCCCCCTTTCAACCACGCGGCCGGAGTAGAGCACTGCCAATCGATCCGAAACGCTGGCGATGACCCCCACATCGTGGGTAACCAGCAACATGCTCAATCCCATGTCGTCCACGAGGGCACGAAGCAGTTTCAGAATTCGGGCCTGTGTTCGAACATCCAGAGCCGTGGTTGCCTCGTCGGCGATCAACAGCAACGGGTCGCAGGCAATTGCCATAGCGATGGCGACCCTCTGTTGTTGGCCGCCTGACAACTCATGCGGATAACGCGAGAGGAAGTCCTTGTCACCCCGAAGCTCCACAGATTCCATCAGCTCGAACACTCGTTGATCTCGATCACGCCTATTCAAAGTCAGATGTGCCTTGATCACCTCATGCACCTGAGTCCCCACTCTCATCACCGGGTTGAGGCTTGACATGGGGTCTTGGAAGATGGTTCCAACCAGAACGCCTCGAACCTCTCGCCAGTTGACACGAGTTGACGTCAGAGTGTGCCCGCCGAGACTGATCGAACCGCTCGTAACATTGATTCCTCTGGGCAGAAGTCCCACAATGGCCTTGGCAGTCAGACTCTTTCCTGCCCCGGACTCCCCAACCAGTCCGAGACATTGGCCTTGCTCAATATCCAGGCTGACGCTACGAACCAAGTCCACGGGATGAGGGTCGTTTCCCTCCAGGGACAACGTCAATTCCCTGATCTGAAGCGTCGGTAAGCAACTGCTCCCATCAGATCTATCGCCAGTCTTGGTCACCGCGTTCATAACATCAGTGATCTACGGTAGATCGAGAAGCCGAACGGGAGTCTCATGGAAGATCGTACGAAACTCCTGGTCGCCGAAGCCGACGCTTCGCAGAGCATCGAAGAACTCCGTGGCACAGTATGGGTACCCACCTCCGTCAAATGCACGCAGATGTGATCGGAAGCACACATCATTAGAGACCACAACGCGATCTATAGAGCCTCGCTCAGCCAACCATAGCAAACCAGCAATGCGAACTTCAACATCATATGGAAAGTGAGGTCTTACAGTGTCAAAGCCGAGAGTGACACCCATATCGAGCAACTCTGCCCAGTACTCCTTACGGGGCACCGTATCAGAATGGCCAATGACTATACGGTCAGGCGGTACGCCAATTCTGAGCAGTATTTTTGCTTGCTCAATCCCGACTGTGCTCCTAGCAGCATGCGTATATATCGAGGCGCCTGTTTCCAGTTGCGCAAACCCACCGGCACGTAACACTCGCTCCTCCGCAGGAGTCATCGGACTCCTATGTGCCCCGATTTCTCCAATTATCCCCGGTCGTATTCCACCGTCGACCGACCCTTTAGTCATCTCGGAGATCAGTATCTCTGCCAGACCATCAGAAGTCGTCTCAAAGACTTCTTGTGGGAAGTAAGGGTCACGGTACCATCCACAGCCGGCCACTATGTTAATTCCGGTGTTCAAAGCGATCTCTCGCAAAGTCTCAAGATCTCTGCCCAATCCAACGCTAGTCACATCAACTACTGTTCGCACCGGAGTGGGGGCCAAATGGCGAAGCTCACTGATGGCAAGATCAACGTCGTCGAGCAGATGATTAGAATCACCGGACATCCGGTAGAGGTCACACATAATGTGCTCATGCATCAGGACTGCGCCGATGTCGGCGCTCGGGACCTCACCTGTCACAGTTGCGATGGAACCCATGAGCCCTCCTTCTAACGGCCTAGCACACTGGCAAACGCTTCTATCACTCGCCCGAGTCCGTGCTCTCTTGACCCACTATTGACAACGAGACGAACTGACCGGGTCACCGAGCGCGGTTTTGCCAGCACTCCTTTGGTTGAAAGTTGTCTACAGAACTCGGCAGCGGTCAGGTCCACAAGAACGTCAAAGAGAATGATGTTCGTCTGGGGGGCCTCAACTTCCAGCTCGGATTCGAAGTGTTGAGTGAGTGACCGCGCCAGTTCGCTCGCTGCGCAGTTGTCGAGGTGTGGATGTTCCATGTTGTTCTCGAGAGCCTCTAACGCCATCGCTGCGAACAGGCCTTCCTGGTGTATAGACGCGATCCCGAGTTGACCGCGCAGGCCTCTCACTCGCATGATGACATCTTCGGGACCCGTCAGCATGGCGCCGTACGGTGCTCCCAAACTCTTGTTAAGACTCAACGACATCGTGGTTGCTGAAGCGCACAGTTCGCTGATCTCAACATTGAGTTGAGCTGCAGCATTGAAGATTCGGGCCCCATCGACATGAACACGGGCGCCATACTCGAGCGCCATACTCGAGACTCTTTTCATGTCTGACAGGCTCGCCACCGTTCCCCCCGCGTTGTTGTGAGAGTTCTCAACGCAGATCAAGCCCAAGGGCGGAAGTCCGAACATAGACGATCGCTCAGCAAATTCGACAACGGCGGCAAGGTCAACGATGCTGCCGGATCTTCGCACGGGAACCAACTGGACACCACCTGTAACCGCGGCGCTGTTTGCCTCCAACCACCGTATATGTGAGTCGCCATCAACAACAACGTTCTCAGCTGGCTTGGCGAGCGCCATCAGCGCCAGGAGATTCGCCGCACTGCAGGTAGGGAGGAAAACAGCCGCCTCTTTGGCAGTCAGTTCGGACACTGCCCGCTCCAGGTCTCGTGTGTACTCTTCTGCACCACCATCTCGTGGAGATTCGACCGCAGATCTCAAACGAGCCAACATCGTTTGCGTAGGTAGGTTGTATGTGTCGCTACGCAAGTCAATGAACCCGTTGGATAGTCCCTTCGACTCCCCAGGAGGCGTCATCGGAGCGGCCTTGATACTGGCAGGTAGACGCTGCATGGATTTTCTGGTCCACTTATCAGTGACTGGGTAGCCAATACGAGTCGAGCATCCGAATAGGGATCGGTTCCAAGATTGTGATTCCGGTCATAGTCCGGGAAGTCACTACTGGAGACCTTCACCACCAGGCGAGATCCTGCTGCTAAGCGATAGACGGTCGGGCGACACTGAATCCGGATTGTCTCGGGCTTTCCTGGTTCCAGGAACTGTTCCTGATCGATCCCATTACGGTACCTGGCGCGGAGAAAACCGCTCGCAAGGAGAATTGATGCCCCGTCTGGGCGTTCTTCGGCAATCCAAGCACAGAAGTCGGTGTCAACCGCGCTGCTCGTCACCACGAGTTCTACTTTTACCGATCCTCGCAGTTCGACCGGTTGGTCAATGGGTGCAGTCGCAAAAGACAGCACATCCGGTCGCATATCCATGTAGCCGATATCGAAGGGGCCGTAATATGCATCCTCGTCCACGGCCGAGGGAACCGGGTCCCTGGGGTCGTATACGTAACGCCAGACTTCGGTTTCCTTAGACGGAGAATCCGAGAGGCCCCCACCAGTTTCTTCGGATGCGGTGGTGGATGTAAGAAAAAGGCGTTGCGAAGATGCCACGACCTCAGACCAGCGATTCGCCTCTTTCCACTGGTTGGATCCGTCCCCCATTGCGAAGTACCGGATCGGTGGCCCAGGGAACAGAGGTCCGCGCTTGCCTTTCAGAACAAAGTCGGACCATTGGACCAGAACGTCCGGATAAGACCATTGAGCAGCCTCGCCGAAGTCGATCGGTCCTCGGCATCGGCTCAAATCGTATTTGGGGTCCATGTGCTTCCAGGGCCCAATGATCAGATAAGTAGGGCAGGACCTGTCCGGCCGACTCCTCAACTTCTCATAAAGTTCGATCACACTACCCACATCTATGTCGAACCAACCGGTGAGGAGCAACACAGGCCCTTCAAACTGATCACAACGCCTCAGCCATGATAGATAGTCGCTTGGCCTGCTTCTCAGCAGGCTCTGGTAATGCGGTGACAGTCCACCAAGCAGGTAATCCGGCAATTCGTTCCATGGGAGGAACCACAACCAACGGCTTCTTTCCACCGTTCGCCAGTACCGGTAGGCAGCCTGCTCGTCGAGAGAGCGGCCGCGGCGGTCTGCGCGCCTGCGGGAATCGGGCCCCATGCGACCGACATACCAAAGGATTCGTCGGGCTGGCCTCAAGACCGGCGAATCGAGCGCGCTCATCGGAAGGCCGGACGGAAAGATGGCGTCCGGTTTGTCCTCCCCGTCAACAGCCACTTTCCACTGTGTCCAAGCCCCGTAGGAATCACCCCACATCGCCACAGAACCGTCGCACCATTGTTGAGTTCTGATCCAGGAAACGGTCGATGCACCGTCCCGTGCATCACTGTCGGGGTTCTCGTGAAATGGCACAAAGTCGCCCTCGGACTGAAAGCGCCCACGAAGATCCTGAATGGCCACCGCATAGCCGGCCTTGACTGCCTCGGCAATGATCCCTGTATAGATCATCCGTCCATCTTCCACCCGAGCCTTGTCGTAGGGCGTTCTCATGAGCAGCGCGGGGTAGGGACCGCCGCTTCCTGATGGAAGGAAGATATCGGTTGCTAACCGAGTACCGTCCTCCATCGGAAGCGGGCTCGTGAACGATTCCACGAGTTTGACAGGCTACCCGTTACTTATCGGTTTTGACAGGCTACCCGTTACTTATCGGTGAGCCATGTCTCCCTGTAGTCAAGGTCGCCACTATTGAGGTGCTTGAGGTCCTGAACACGGTCTCGCACACCATGGAACCACCGGTCAAAGTACAGAATCGGAGTCGGAACTTCCGCGTTCCACACTTCCTGCACACGACCGTAAGCTGCTATGCGCTTGTCCAGATCCAGCTCGGCCGAAGCATCCGCAAGGAGTTGTGTGAACGTCTCGTCACCAAATCCCCACGGGTTGACATCGGGGTGGGCGAGATTCCATAGGAAGGCCGGATCGTAGTCAGGCAGCGCGGCATTGGCCACGATGACGCCGGGCGCCGGGTGAGGGGTAAAGGCTTCGCGCCACCCACCGAGTTCCGGCACCGAAACGTTCAACTTGATCCCGATCTTTGCAAAGGACTGCTCCATCACCTCGCCGATGATCCGAGTCCACGGCACGATATTGAGTCCGACATATGTCAGTTCCGTGACGCCTACCTCTTCAAATAAGGCCTTGGCGCGGTCAAGGTCATACGGATACTCGGTTAGACCGGGGGCCTCAGCCCAGTGCCCCGGAGGAAGCAGGTTGTTGGTAGCCACCGGTATTCCCGTGTTGAAGAACGCAAGAGTGTTGATGGTATCCAGATCAAGGACGTGAAGCAACGCTTGGCGTGCACGCACATCATCAAACGGCGGAGCGCCATTGTAGATGCTCATATACGTAACAACAGAGGAACTGGGGGCAAATAGCGTACGCAGTTCACCCTCGGCGGCGATCTGCTGGACGAAACGCGGCTCGAGCTGCCAATAGATGTCAACGTCGCCAGCGCTCAAAGCCGTGAACAAGCTAGTGGTATCGGGTTGCACAGTTACTTCGACTCCATCGAGGTAAGGCAAGCCTTCTTCCCAGTAGTTATCGTTTCGAGTCATGATCAGGCGCTCGTCGGCAACATAGTCGACCATTACGAAGGGACCTGTTCCGATGCCTTCTAGGGCAATGGTGTCGCCTGACCCCTCAGGAATGATCATGGCTCTCGCCAGACCCGCCAACAGGATCGCTGAAGGTGCTGACAGGTGCAAGATGACGGTCTGATCGTCAATCACTTCGACTGCTTCGATCGTAGATACCGCTTCGGCGTAAACGCCTGCGTTTGTATCGGGGTGGAGCAATCTGTCAAGTGAATACTTCACATCGGCAGCCGTAAATGGTTGACCATTGTGGAACTGCACACCCTCTCGCAGGTGGAACGTCCAAGCTGTTCCTGACTCATCAAACTCCCAGGACACAGCCAAATCTGGAACTGGTTCGAGTTCCTCCGTATAACGTGTCAGGCCGCTATAGAGACCTGGCCAAGCGTTGCGGTTGTTGTAGATACCGAACTGATGGGGGTCAAGTGTCTGTATCGGCTGAGGCGTCCCAAGTTGTAATATTCCGCCTCTCTTTTCTGCATCGGGGTCACTGGGGGCTGCCGCGGCTGTGGTGGCCGGCGCAGCGGTGGTGGCCGCGGGCTCAGCGTCTGTTCCGCACGCCGCCGCCAGCAGAGCCACGACCAGGCTGGCAGCAATCATTACCTGCAGACCTAGCCCCCTCTTACGTGGGGCCCTGCGGCTTCCAGGTTTGAAATCCGTCCTCATACCTTACTCCTTTGTCTAGTCTCAGACCGAGTGATCTGTGGTCTGTGATCAGTGATCACAGATCACAGACCATAGTCCGTAGAAGAGCTGATGTCAAGCGGTGTGGCGCAAAGATCGGTGACATTTAGGACCCCTACCGGGATAGGGGTACGGTGTGGCAGCACACCGGTAGACGTGCGGTCATCTTGTACAGAAAGAGTCGCCGCATGCTGGAATAGGACACATTAGGCTGGAGTCTCAAATCAGCCTTTGGCCCCGGGCGAGCCCGTCACCAATCAAACAAGAGACAAGGAAACCTGTCATGGACGCAGTCCGTTCGATGCTCTTCACTCCCGGGCATCGGCCCGACCTGATCGCCAAAGCGGCCCGATCATCTGCAGATGCTGTGATCGTGGATCTGGAAGATGCCGTGGCGACCAACGTCAAGAAAGACGCGCGCGCCAATCTCGCCTCCCTGCCTGATAGTTCCATCCCCTTTTTCGTGCGTCTCAATGGCTTCGATACCGGTCTCCTGTGGGAAGACCTGGTTGCGTCCGCCCATGCCAGCGTGGACGGCGTGATCCTTCCCAAGGCCGAAAGCAGACAGGTCATGCTGAAAGTGTGCGGCGCCCTGAGCGCACTCGAGACGGCAGGGGGCCGATCGGAGGGTTCGATCGCTCTCATCCCCATGATCGAGACTGCGGTGGGAGTCCAGAACGCCTTTGAGATCCTCGATGGATGCCCGAGGGTGGAGGCAGTCATGTTCGGAAGCGGAGAACAGGGAGACCTGGTGGCTGACCTCGGCGTAGAGTGGGAACCCGTTGGAACAGGTCTCCACTATTCCCGATCCCGGGTACTTCTGGCCGCTCGCGCGGCAGGCCTCCCTCATCCCATTGACGGGGTATTCATGAACTTCCGGGATCAAGACGCGTTACGAGTCGAGAGCCAGCTTGCCCGCCGTCTGGGGTATGTGGCCAAACTTGCCATCCATCCCGCGCAGGTGGGCATTATCAACGAGGTCTTCACCCCTACCGCCGAGGAAGTAGCGCATCACCGCTCAATCCTTGAGGTGTTCGAAAGGGCCCTGGCGGATGGAACGGCTTCCGTGGGCGCCGCCGGCAAGATGATCGATTACGCGGTAGCCCGAACTGCAAGATCCGTGCTGGCCCGCGCCCAAGCTGCACAACGCGCCGAGAAATAGTCCCACCCGATAGCAGACGAGGCATCTGAACATCGAGTGATGACAGCCGCTCGAATCATGGCCAGGCATCAAACGGTCTTCGCCACCGCCATGGCCATCTCCGCTGCCCAGGCTCACCAAGCCGTGCTGCTTACTGGAGATCCCGAGATACTGACAGTGGCTGGTCCCTGGGAAATAGAGGATTTGCGGCCCGGGGACGCGGTCAAGCCAATTGAGTAACCCTATTCCATGGGTTCCTTGTAACAGGACTTAGAAGTCGATCACCGTAATCTCGTCGACCGGCCAGCGGGTTAGGACTTCGGCACCGTTTTCGCGGACCACGATCATTTCTTCCACCCGCATGCCGGAGCGCCCGTCGGGTTCCTGGGTTTCCACCGCCATGGTCATGCCTTCCTGTATCTCGATCGGATGGTCCACCGAGATTCCCCGCCAGATCAAAGGGCGTTCGTAAAGCTGAAGTCCCAGACCGTGCGCCCACTGGTTGGTGGTCATCTGCCAGTAGTGCTGTGCGCCGTACCAATCCATATGCTCGCCTTCCCGGTCGGGAAAGTGCATCGCCACCTCGCCGGTGGTCACGCCGGGACGGATCGCCTCGATCACGTTGTACATCCAGTCACGGGCGCGCTTATAGGCGTCAACGGAACGCTGCTTCGGCTTGCCGATGGAGAAAGTCCGGTAGACACACGACCGGTAGCCCTGGAAAGTGGCGCTGTAGAAGTCGGCGTACATGATGTCGCCGGGGCGCAGCATCCGGTCGGTGGTGTTGGCCTGGTGCTTGGGCCAGGTATTCGGGCCGCTGGTGACATACCCTCCTTCCACCGTCCCTCCCCTGCGCAGGACTGCTTCCGACGCCGCTCCCCAGACTTCCTGTTCGGTAACTCCCGGCTCGGCGGTCTTCTTGATCGCCATGAACCCGGCCTCGCAGATCGCCGAGAGCACCCGGAAACACTCGATCTCGTCCTTGGTCTTGGTCTGGCGGGCGGTGTGGAGAGCATCGGCCGCGCCTTCCCTAACCTCCAGTCCCCGTTCCCGGAGTTTGGCGGCCAGAGCCGGCTGGGTGGAGTCGATGCCCACCGGATCCCGGTGAACGTCGTAGTCATGCGCTGCCTCCACAATCAGGTCTGCCATGGTGTTGAGCAGGAACTCCCGAGCCGAGGGCGATCCGCTGGCCCGGGGGACATTGCCCAGACCCGGCGCCGCGTAACGGATGTCGGGCAACCAAGGGCAGTTGGCCCGTTCGTTGCTGGCGTGGTCGGCGGTATCCCAATGCACGGTGTCCCCTCCGGCGGTGAGGAAGCTGTAGTGGTCCGCCCCGGAGCCGCCTAGCATCGCCAGACCTGTCACATAACGGATATTGGGATCATCCAACAGGAGTACAGAACCCAGACCGGCTTCGGCAATGTGATGCTGAGCCCGCGCTTTTCGCTCGTCGCGCATGCGGGCCATATTGATACGCTCCTCCCAGTCCACGGCCATGGTCCCCAAGGTGCCCTCCATGTATGTCGGCTCGTAAAGACTCATCATGCCCCTTTCGTATGGTTGTTCTTGATGTCGCGGTTTGGGTATTAAAAGGATTGCAGCCGTCCGGCGATGGCGGCCAGGAAACGGGCCCCCTCCATGCCGTCGAAGACCCGATGGTCCCCGGTCAGGGTGAGCCGCACTGTCAATGCCGCCACCAGTTCCCCGTCCGACACTATGGGCCTGGGTTTGACGGCCCCCACCGCCAGAATCCCCGCTTCCGGTGGGTTGATCAGAGCCGTGAACTCGTCCACACCCGCTCCCCCCAGGTTGGAGACCGTGAAGGTGGCGCCCTGCAATTCTTCGGGGCGCAGACCTCCCTGGCGGACCGCCCCTTCCAAACGACGACGCGCCGCTGCTATTTGGGCAAGGCTCATAGTGGCGGCGTCCCGGATCACCGGCACGATCAACCCTTCATCGACCGCCATGGCGAACCCGAGATTAACGGTGGGATGGACTCGGATTCTGGGCGGGTCTCCTTCGATCCAACTGGAATTGACCGCCGGGGTCCGGTCCAGGGCTTGGGCGGTCGCCCACAGGAGGAGATCCGTGTAAGTGACCTTCGGACCATCGCCGGTGTGTTCAAGCTTGTCCAAAACAATTTCCCGCATGAGTTGAAACTGGGGCACCATGGCCGACTTTGACATGCGGGCGGCGATCGCCAGACGCATGCGGGACAGCTCACCCGATTGTCGGACCTGCGCCTGTGCGCTGCGATGGGCAAGCAATACGTCATCGGCAGTGACCCTGCCACCCGGTCCCGTGCCTTCCACATCCTCCAGATCTACCCCTAGCTCCCCTGCCTTTCGGCGGGCAAGCGGAGAGACCGGCTTCCGGCGAGAACGCGGGGGCGGAGCTGGTGGCGCCTGCTGCCGGGGGGTGGCATTCCCCGAGGGCGCCGGATCGGTGGGGCTCGGGACCAGTTGGGACTCGACCGAAGGGGGTTGAGCGGAAGGGTCATCGGCGATCCAGGCGATCGGCTCGCCGGTGGCGACAGTGGACCCCGGCTCCATCAACACCGCCACCAGGTAGCCGCCCGAAGGCGCCTCGAAGGCCACCTCGGCCTTGTCGGTCTCGATCACCGCCAAGATCTCACCCTCCCCGACTTCATCTCCCACCGACTTGAGCCATTGCACAATCACCCCTTCTTCCATGTCCTGACCCAGCCGGGGCATCTTCACCAGTCGCATGTCCTCTGCCATCGCATCCCTCCTTATCAATGAAGCGTCCAGCCGCCGTCAGCGGTGACGATCGCTCCGGTTACGAAGCTGGGGTCGTCGGATGCCAGGAAGGCTATAACAGCGGCGATCTCCTCGGGTTCGGCATGGCGGCCCATCGGGGTGCCTGCCAGCATCTGCTCCCAGCTTTCCTGATCCTCCCGCAGATCGGCGTTCATGCCGGTGGCCACAACCCCCGGCGCCACCGCGTTGACGCGGATCCCGTACGGTGCAGTCTCGAAGGCCGCCGACCGAGTCAGCATGGTGATCGCTCCCTTGGAGGCGGTGTAAGCGGCATGTCCGCGTCCCGGGAGCACTGCTTCGATGGAACCCAGGTTGACTATCGCTCCGCGAATTCCAGCCTCGATCATGGATGCGACCACATCTCTGGACAGACGGAACGGCGCCTTCAAGTTGATGTCGAAGGTCAGATTCCAAGCAGTCCTAGAATGCTGCAATGTCGGTTCACGGATCAGGATCGCCGCGGCGTTGACCAGGATATGAATCCGGTGGTCCCAGTGCTTCAGGGCCGTTGCCACTACCTCCTCACATGACGAGGCGAGGCTCAGATCGGCGGTGAATCCGATATGGCCCTGACCCAGGATGTCGACCACTTTCGCCAGACCCGCCTCATCCCGATCCACACAGAAGGTGTTGGCGCCGTCCGCCGCCAGCCTCATGGCGGTGGCTCTTCCGATGCCCGAGGCGGCTCCCGTGACGATGGCGTGCTTTCCGGCCAGCTTCCCACTCATTGCAGCATGTACCCCCCGTCGGCATACAGGGCTGTGCCGGTCACGAAGGCGGCGTCGTCGCTCAGCAGAAAGAAAACACAGGCTCCGATATCCTCCGGGCGGCCCAGCCTGCCGATCGGCATGAGCTTTGGGGCTTCTTTGCGATAGACATCGGGGGTCATTTCGGTGTCCACCGAACCGGGGCTAACCGCGTTCACCCTGATCCCCAGCGGCCCCCATTCAAGAGCCAGAACCTTGGTCATTGAGAGGAGCCCTCCCTTCGAGCAGGCGTAGGGAACCTGCTCCGGATAGGCGATGGTGTCTTCTGCCGAACTGATATTCACGATCGCTCCGGTCAGGCCGTTGGCAACCCAGTAATTGGCCGCGGCCTGGCACAGGAAGAAAGGCGCAGTGAGGTTGGTCTCGATTATCTCGTCGAGATTGCTGTCGGGCTGGGTCCAGAACGGAGCGAAAAAATTGACAGCCGCGTTGTTGACGAGCCCATCCAGGCGACCGTATCGATCGAGAGCGGTGTGCAAGAGCCGGGAGGGGGTCGCCCGATCTTTGAGGTCGGCCACCGCGATCGTCGCCGAAGCTCCCGCCTGTTCCACCAGTTGCTTGGTCCCCTCCAGATCCTCACCGGTGCGGGAAGTGATGACCAGGTTGTATCCCCGTTCGGCCAAAATCGCCGCGATACCTTTGCCGATGCCCCGTCCCGCACCGGTGAGGATGGCAACCCTCCTCTCCCCGGAATGACCGGCCCGAGTCAAGATGCCATCCCCAATACCGTGTCCAGGGCCGTGGCCAGCCGGTCGATGTCCGACTCCGTGTGGCTGTAGGACACCACCCCTGGATGCACGGGTGGCCACAGTATCCCGTGGGCGCAGAGACCCAGCAAAACCGCGCTCAAGAGGGCGTGATCCCCGGCCAGTATCTCCCGCCGGTTACGAGGCGGCGCCTCGGTGAAGTGCAATTGGAAAATGGAGCCGTATCCGGTCATATGGCCCATACCGTGAGCATCCAGGACCTCCTGGAGGGTGGAGAGCAACCTGGCGCCCAGATAGTCGATATGTTCGAGCACCGGCTCCCGCTCCAGGACATCGAGCACCGCCGTACCGGCGGCCAGGGACAACGGGTTCCCGGTGAAGGTGCCCGAATGGAATATGCGGGTTCCCCTGGCATGCGCCGACGGGCCAAGCACAGCTTCCATAATGTCGGCCCGACCACCCAGCGCCGAGAGCGGCAGCCCCCCTCCGATAGCTTTCCCCAGACAGGAAAGATCGGGCGTCACGCCCAGGTAACCGGGTGCCCCGGCGGTCCCCAAACGGAGACCGGTCACCACCTCATCAAAGATCAACACGATGCCATGTTTGCGGGTGATCTCCCGGACCGCCTTTGCGAAGTGGCGGTCGGCAACCACCGCCCCACCGGTGGAAAACGCCATCGGTTCCATTACCACCGCGGCCAACTCGGAAGCATGTTCGCAGATCAGAGAGACCGTGTTCTCCGTGTCGTTGTAGGGAAGTAAGAGGACCTCCTCTGCGATGCGGTCCGGAACTCCGGCAGAGTCGAAAACCGGCTGCGGACGGTGAGGAGATCCTGCCAGGATCCGCGACCCTCCCGACACCAGGAAGTAGTCATCCGAACCGTGATAGTTCCCTTCGAATTTGCCATAGCGAGTCTTACCAGTAAAGGCCCTCGCCGCGCGGAGAGCCGTTCGTACTGCCTCGGACCCGGTGTTGGCAAAGCGGATGCGTTCCAGATATGGCATGAGTTCTCGCAGCCGCACTGCGAAACGAGCCTCGATCGGAGTGGGCGCCAGAACGGTGGCCAGTCGACCGATTTGCTCCCGCACCGCGTCCACCACCGCGGGATGGGAATGGCCGAGAAGGGACGATCCGGCACCCATGAGAACATCGACATACTCATTGCCATCCACATCGGTCACCCACCCCCCTCGGCCCGAAGCCAGCGCCACGGGATAAGGCGGATAGAACTTGGCAGCGCCGGAGACGCCCATCGGCAAGACGCCACTGCTTTGTTCCCAGACGGCCCGCGAGGCCGGGGTCCGCTCCCGATAGAGGGCCTCAACCTTTCTGCGCAGAGGCTCGGTGTCTTTCATTGGCGGCTCGCCCTCAGCCTCGCTCGGCGGGCTGCTGTTCTTTCCTCATCAAGTGCGCCCTCTTCATCGATTACCACCCCGTAGTTTTCCAAGGCGCTCTGGAGGGAGACATAGCCATACTCGACATCGCGGACCACCGCCAGAGGATCCCGGTCCAACGGATCGCCGTATCCACCGCCCCCAGCAGTTTCCTGGCCGACCACCTGGTTGCGCACCAAGGGAACCATCGACTTCTTGGCGCCGAACTCCGGCGCAGCCAGTCGCTCATTGTCGGTTCCCGGGTCCAGCCGGTACCGGGCCGCACCGCCGCTATGGCCCCCGAACAGCCCGTAGGGAGGAACTCGCACCCGGTTCCCGAGCACCGACAACTCTCCCGAGGAGGCCAATAACCGGTAATCACGTCGAATCGACAGCCCACCGCGCCACTTTCCAGGCCCCCCGGAGTCCTGGCGAAGCTCGTAGCGATCGATGCGGAGCGGATATTTCATCTCTATCGCCTCCACCGGAAGGTTCCAGGTGTTTCCGATGATCGAATAGATGGCGCTCTGACCGTCTCGGCCCTCTGCGCCGCCCCACCCGCCTTCGGGATACTCGTAGAGAACGAACCGTTCTCCATCTTCGCCGAAGCCGCTCAGAAATAGATTGTTGGAAGAACCCTGGTCTGCCGCCATCAGTAGAACCGGATTGGGTATGTCGCGGGGGATCTCCGCCAGCGCCCGATACACCGCATTGTGGATAATCGAGACGATCTCGTTGCCGCCGGTGCAGGCCGCCGGAAAGCGCGGGTTGACGACCGTGCCTTCGGGAGCGATGATCTGGATCGGACGGTAACAACCGGAGTTGGGAGGAATGGTGGGATCGGTGGCGGCCTGAATGGTCATGTACACACCAGAGGCGGTGTAGCCCAAAACGCTGTTGAGCGGACCCTCCACCTGTGAGTCGGTGCCGGTGAAATCCACCACCACCCCGTCTCCGCGGACCTCCACCGTTACCCGCACGGTCCGGGGAACATCGGTGATCCCATCGTTGTCCATGGAATCCTCGGCGGAATACCGGCCGTCGGGCCAACCGGCTATCACCGAGCGGATACGACGCTCCGAGTTGTCCATCTCGATCGCCATGCACCGCTCCACGGTTTCCAGTCCATATCGCTCCACCAACTCGATCAAGCGCCTACGAGCGGTGAGATTGGCCGAAACCTGGCTCAACAGGTCGGACCGCATGTTTTTGGGGAGTCGCACGTTGGCCAGGATCATGTCCATGATCTCCTCGTTGACCTTCCCCTCTTTGATCAGCTTGACCGGAGGTATGCGCAGACCCTCCTGGTAATTCTCGCGCGCCTGAGCGTAGAAGCTGCCCGGCACCGTTCCACCCACATCCAGATGGTGAGCACGGTTGGCGCCCCAGCCGATCAGCTTGCCCTGGTGGAAGATGGGAGTGACCAGCGTTACGTCCGGCAGGTGGGAACCCCCGCGGAAGGGATCGTTCAAGATGATCGAATCCCCCGGACGGAACCGATCGACCCCCACTTCTTCGATGGAGTATTTCACTGAGTAGGGCAGGGAGCCGAGATGGATCGGAAGAAATTCACCATGGCTCACCAACTCGGTCTGAGCGTTGAAGATCCCACAGGAGTAATCGTTTCCCTCATTGAAGATCGTCGAGCTGGAGGTCTGACGCATGGTGATGCCCATCTCCCGGGCGCCGGCGGCCAAGCCGCTGGTCACCACCTCAACCGTGACGGGATCCACCTGGTAGCCACTCATGGCAAGTCCACCACTATGGCGCCGGTCGCATGCACCCGGGCCTCACCAAACGGGAGGTAGGTGGTGGAGTCCAATTGCTGGATCACCGAGGGTGTGGACAGGGTATGTCCGGGGAGCAAATCGGCTCGGTAATAGATGGGGACCACCGCTGACTCTCCACGGACCGAAACCACCCTCCGATGCGAGCGGGGTTCGGCCTCCCCCGACGTGGAGGCGGCGCCGCCCAGAAGTGGCTTGGGTGTGGCGCCCAGACCGGTAAGCCTCACGTTCACGAGGTCGACCAGATCATCGCCCAAGGCATGCCCATAGCGGGTCTTGTGGGCGAGGTGGAAGTCGGAGATCGCCCTGCCCAGCGTGCCAGAACCCGGACAAAGCGAGGCGAGGGGCACGTTGATCTCATAGGCCTGACCGGCGTAGCGCATATCGAGACTGGCCCGCAGGCTGCGGCTTTCGGGATGGATACCGTCCTGTTCAAGTTCCCGGTCCGCTTCCCCCGCCATCACCGACAAAGCCTCTCCCAAGTCGGACGGATCCAGGTGAACCATGCGGGCTCGCAGAGTTGCCACCAAGTCGTGACGGACATCGGAGGAGAGGATTCCCAACGCCGAGTTGCAACCTGGAATGGGGGGAATCAACACCCGGCGCAACGCCAGTTCCTCTGCGATGTGCACCCCGTGAGTGGGACCGGCTCCACCGAAGGGCACCAGCGAGAAGTCACGGGGATCCCGGCCCCGCTCTATGGAGACAGTCCGCAGGGCGTGCATCATGTTGGCATTGACCAGCCGCACGATCCCCACAGCCGCCTCGGTCACCGAAATACCCAGCGGTTTGCCAACATGCCTTTCGATGGCTCGGGCGGCCAAATCGATGTCCGGATATATCTCCCCTCCCAACTGAAAATCGGGATCGTAGACACCCAACAACAGGTTGGCGTCCGTGACGGTGGGCAAATCTCCGCCCCGGCCGTAACAGGCCGGACCCGGATCGGAGCCCGCCGAATCCGGACCAACCGACATCCTTCCGAAATCATCGACTTTGGCGATGCTCCCCCCACCCGCGCCCACGGTGTGGATGTCTAAAGTGGGATACGAGACCGCATAGCCGCCAATCTCAAAATCCAGGCGCGTGTCCGGTTCGCCGTCCGTTATGCCGGCCACGTCACAACTGGTGCCTCCCATATCGAGGGTGAGGAGCTGGGCCTCACCCAACAGCTGTCCTAAATAGGCTGACGCCATCACTCCCCCGGCCGGCCCTGACAACAGAGTCAGGATCGGAAAAGCGGCGGCCCGCTCGGGACGCACCAGACCACCGTTGGACTGCATCATCTGCAGCCATGCATAAAGCTTGCTCTCCTGAAGCTCGGTCCGCAGCCGGCTGAAGTAGCTGCGCACCAAAGGAGTCAGGTAGGCGTTCATCACCGTGGTGCTGGTCCGCTCGTATTCGCGGTGGAGGGGAAGCGCCTCCGATGAGATGGTTATGTCATCGCGCAGATCCGGCAACTCTTCTCTCAGTATCTCCCGGGTGCGAAGCTCGTGATCGGGGTTCATGAAGGAAAAGAGGTAGGAGACCGCGATCGACTCCACCCCGGCCCGGCGCATACGCACCGCCGCAGCCCGCACCGCCCGCTCGTCGAGCGCTGTCACCTCACTGCCATCCGCAGCAGTTCTTTCGGGGATCTCGAACCGCAATGGTCGAGGGACGATGGGAGGGGGGATCTTTTCATAGATGTCGAATAGGGTGGACCGGTGGGTGCGCCGGATCTCCAGGACGTCACGGAACCCCTCGGTGGTCAACAACGCCGTCTTGGCGCCTGATTTGGTCAATACCGCGTTGGTGGCCAGGGTGGTCCCGTACCCGACCGTATCGAGGTCGGCTCGATCGGTGGCTTTGGCAAGCGCAGTCAGAAAGCCTGGCGTGGGATCGGGGTAGGTGGTCAGGGCTTTGGCCTGAATCAGTTCACCAGTGGACTCGTTCACCGTGACCACGTCGGTGAAGGTCCCCCCGATATCGACCGCCGCCCTGCTCATGTTGAGTACTCCATCATTCCCAGGCTTTGTCGTATGCGCTTTGCGATCAGTCTCTCATCGCATATCATGGCTGCCTCCAACTCCCGGGCGAACGGGATGGGCGTCGCCCGGCTGCCCGCCCGCAGGGGAGGCGCGTCGAGTTCGTCGAATCCCTCCGCGACCACCCGGCTGACCAACTCACCGGCCCATCCTCCCCTCTCCACAGCCTCGTGGGCTACTACCAGCCGATGGGTGCGGGACAACGACTCCAACACGATCTCGACATCCATGGGCACCAGGGTCCGAAGGTCGATAACCTCCACCGAGATTCCTTCCTCTTCCATTTGCCGGGCCGCGGTCAGCGCCTGCCGGACAGACTTTCCGATGGTGGCCACCGTGACGTCCTGCCCATTGCGTCGGATCACCCCTCTTCCCAGCGGGATCGGCGCCACCGGATCCGTGACCATTCCCTTGGTCCGGTACAGAGCTCGGTGTTCGACAAACAGTACCGGATGGTCAAGATCTATCGAGCTCTTGAAAAGGCCCTTCACATCCTGGGGAGTGGAGGGCACCACCACCGCCAAACCAGGAACGTGCAGGAACCAACTCTCCAGAGTCTGCGAGTGTTGTGACCCGTGATGGGTGCCGGAGCCCCCCTGGGTGCGGATGACCATCGGCACCCGCAACTGGTCACCGGACATGTAACGCATCTTGGCGGCGTGGTTGACGATGGCGTCCATCCCGCAGGCGACAAAGTCCATGAACATGACCTCAACGATGGGACGCATCCCCATCACCGCCGCTCCCACCCCCGCGCCCAGCATCGACTGCTCGGCGATCGGCATGTCCCGCACCCGCTTATCACCGAACCGGCGGACGAAATCCTGCGTAGCCCGAAATACCCCTCCGTAGGAACCGATCTCCTGTCCCATCACGAACACCCGGTCATCAGCCACCAAGGCTTCGGCCTGTGCCTCCCGCACTGCTTCGATGAACATGATCTCCCGCATCAGAGACTTCCCTCCAACGCGGTTTGCGGATCGGGAAAAGGGGATTCGGCGGCGAATCTGGCCGCCTCATCTATCTCTTTGTCCACCGCCGCCTCGATTTCGGCCCAGATAGCGGACGGCACCCGCTCGGATGCGGCGCGACGGAATCTTTCCAGCGGATCGTTCCTTCGCGCCTCCTCCACTTCTCCTCGCTCCCGGTACAGATGCTCGGCGTCCCCTAGGTTGTGTCCCCGCCACCGGTAGCACTTGGCTTCTATCAGCGTGGGACCATTGCCCGCCCGCGCCCGAGCCACCGCATTCCTGGTAGCCGCGTAAACCGCAAAAACATCAATACCGTCGACGACCACCCCCGCTATCCCGTAGCCTTCCGCCCGGGAGGCTACGTCGGGGTTCAACTGCATCTGATCCGCCCGGAATGAATGGGCGTATCCGTTGTTCTCCACCACAAATACCACCGGAAGATGCCAAATGGCCGCCAGATTGAGCGTCTCATGGAAGACGCCTTGTCCCACCGCGCCATCTCCCAAGAACGCCACGGCCACCCGCGAGTCCCCGGTCAGATCAAAAGAAAGAGCGGCGCCGGTGGCCAGCAGGCTGCTTCCCCCGATGATCGGACTCTGGCCGATAAACCCGTGCTCGGTGCTCACGATGTGCATCGATCCGCCTTTGCCTCCACAGTAACCGGTGGCCCTCCCCCACAGCTCCGCACAGACCGGGCCGAGTTGCGCGCCCTTGGCGATGGCGTGTCCATGCCCCCGGTGAGTCGAAGTGACCACATCATCACTACGGAGAGCCGCGCAAACTCCCACCGAAATGGCCTCCTGCCCCATTGAGGAGTGAAAGGGACCATACAGTTCACCGGCGAGGTGGGCCCGCTCCATGGTTACTTCAAACCGTCGGATCGTGTACATGGATCGGAAGATGTCGTGAAGTTGGGCATCGCTCCAACCGTGCAACACTGCCTCCCCTGTTTCCGGACGGTCGGTGGAACCCGGATCGGCGGGATGGGAGACGACTGAAGGGATGATTCCTGTGCCGTTGCTCATCATTCCACCCTACGCCTTGCCGAGCCGATCGTTAATCCCTCGGGAAGTGTCCGTATATCAGACACAGTGTCCATAACTCCTATAACCCCTCGCCTTGACTTGGTCCGGTCTGCACGATTCGGCGAGCCACCAACTCCTCAATTGCCTCGGTCGAGTAGGCCAACTTTTCCAGGAGCACCTCGGCGGTGTGCTGACCCAGGATGGGAGCGGGCTGGTTGGGATAGCTCCACTCACTTATCTTCATGGGGCTGGGCGGGTATGAGAGATCCCCCAAAAAAGGATGCCCGTACTGCTGCACCATCCCCCTGGCCCGGACCTGCGGGTCGGTGAATACCTCCGCTATGTCGTTGACCGGGGCGACAGGAAGATCGTACTCCTCCATCATTGCGGTCCACTCGTCCTTGGTCCGCTTAGCAAATGCTTCGGACAGGATCTTCTCCACGTAGGAACGATTCTCCAAACGAGCGGCGTTGTCCCTGGTGCGCGGGTCTTCCTTGAGGTCGGGACGACCGATCGCGTCACAGAGGTTTCCCCAGAACTTCTCACCGCGGACGGCCACCACCACGTAGCCATCCTTGACCGCCAAGGCCTGCCACGGGACGATGTGAGCGTGGGCGGTTCCCCGCCGCTCGATTCGGGCACCGGTGTTCAAATGATCGAAGGCGTCATAAGACAACATGGAGACCAGCGCGTCGAGCATCGAGACATCAACGTGTTTGGGCTCTCCATGCAGCTGCAGACCTACCAGAGCTCCCAGCACCGCCAGACAGGCAAAAATTCCACCGGAGATGTCAGCGATGGGAATCCCCACTCGAGCGGGCGGTCCGTCGGCCGGTCCGGTCATGCTGAGAAGACCACTGTAAGCCTGCACCACCAGATCGAAAGCCGGCCGGTCTCGGGCAGGTCCGGTGGCGCCGAACCCAGTGATGGAAACCGTGATGAGCCGCGGGTTGTGTCGACGAAGACTTTCGTGGCCAATCCGCAGGCGTGCCATAACCCCGGGACGGAAGTTGTCGATCACCACATCCGATTTGGCGACCAGACCATAGAAGATCTCCCGCCCCGCGTCGCTCTTCAGGTCGAGCACCATGCTCTTTTTCCCTCGATTCATCTGCAAATGAATGGCGCTCTCCCCTCCCACCGGAGTAATCGTCGGGTTCCGGGCCGCGTCGCCCCAGGGAGGTTCGATCTTGATCACCTCGGCGCCCAGATCGGCCAGGATCATGCCGCCATAGGTGCCAGCGATCACTTGGCCCAGTTCCAGGACCGTCACTCCCGAGAGCATTCCCGTCATACCGACTCCGGTCTCCTACCCAACTGCGCGCCAGTCAAACAATCAGCCCTCCATGATGGTTTCCAGCACGGCTTGACAGATGTCGAGTATCCCATCAATCTCCGACTGAGTCTGCGCGGCGTTGGTGAATCCCAGGTGATAGGGGGTGATAAACACTCCATGGGCCAATAGTCCCAGATAAAAGATCCCGGCCAGTTCTCGGTCGCTTCGCACCACATCCCGGATATTGCGGACCGGTTCCTCGGCAAAATAAACCCCAAAGATGGATCCCTGCCCGATGGCCTGGATGGGGAGGCCCAAATTGGCGCCGATCTTTTCCATCCCCTGGCGCACTTGATCACCATGATCGTTCAGCTTTTCATAAACGCCCGGTTTCTCCAGTTCCGAGAGCATTGCCAGCCCTGCCGTCAAGGACACCAGATTGCTCTGAAAAGTCCCCGACTGGAAAATGGTGACGCGGTCATCGCTTGCATCCCGTTTGGGAGTGACCACCTGGTCCATAACATCGCGTCGACCACCGAACGCTCCCATCGGGAACCCTCCTCCGATTGTCTTGGCCAAGGCGGTCAGATCGGGAGTAATTCCGGTGACGGCGGCGCTTCCGCCCAGGGCCACTCGGAAGCCGGTGATCACCTCATCGAAGATCAGCAGGATCCCGTGGCGGGCGGTTACCTCCCGAAGCGCCTCCAAAAACCCCTGTTCGGCCACAATACCTCCCAGCCAGGTTCCGCCCACCGCCTCGACCATCACCGCGGCCAGTTCACTGGCGTGCCGCTCGATGAGAGCCACCGTAGCGTCGGTGTTGTTGAACGGCAACACCACCGTATCGTCAAGAACACTCTGAGGGATTCCTGCCCCCTCCGGGACAGACAGCGGCCGCTCCTCGGGTCCACCGAACGACGTTCCGCTGACGAGCAGGTTGTCGTAGCCGCCGTGGAAGTTGCCCTCGAATTTTCCGATCTTCGGTCTCCCGGTGAAAGCGCGGGCCACCCGCATTGACATGTGGACCGCCTCCGAGCCGGTATGCACGAAACGCACCATCTCCATGTGTGGCATGTGCTTTTTGATCCGCCTGGCCAAAGCCACGGCGGTGGGCGGGGGGGCGATGGTGCTGGTACCCGCCGAGAGTTGTTCCGCCACCGCATTCATCACCGCCGGTGGAGAATGGCCCAGGATATGAGGGCCGCCGCCGATCAGAGAGTCGATGTACCGGTTACCGTCGATATCCCAGAGAAAGGGTCCGCTGGCGCGGTCCACATACAGCGGGTGGGGCGGCCGGTATCCGGCGTTACCGGGAACTCCACCCGGGAGATGTTCTTTTGCCTGCTCGTATAGTCGGCGGGATCGGGGGGTGCGCTGCCGGTAGCGCTCCACAAATTGGGCTCGGATGTCGTTCATGGCTTTTTCTCTCCTGTGTCTGATCGGGCGCGGCGCCGCTTGGCCCGCAAAGTTCTTGTGGCTTCGATATCGATTCGGTAGTCGAGAAGGTCGGCGTCTCGAACCTCGATAACCACCCCATAGTCGGCACGGGCGGACTCGAGCGAAACATATCTGTCCATTACGTCTTCCAAGACTGCCTCCGGATCCCGTTGGAGGGGATCACCGTATCCTCCGCCTCCCGAGGAGACGTGATAGAAGTTTCCGTGCTGCCCGACGAATTCGTCGGCAAAATAGATCGGGAGGTTCTCCTCTTCATCCGTGTTGATGTTCTTTACCACCCGGATCGGGATGCCGTCTCTGCCTCCGAAGAGGCCCCGGGGACCGCCGGGCCCATCTTCCCCCCGGTCGGCTATGTACGAAAGGCGGACTCCACCGGCGTTCTCGACTCTAAGCACTGACTCCAGCCCGGCCCCTCCTCTCCACTTCCCCGCCCCCATGGAGTCGGTGACCGGCGCCAGGCGTTCGAAGGTGACCGGCCACATCCTCTCAATGACCTCGCTCGACTGGTTCAGGATGCCCAGCCCGAAGATCGCCGCTCCGCAGTCTCTTCCGTCTGCGCCGTACTTTCCTCCCCAGCCACCGGTGTGCCAGTGGTAGTAGACGAAGTAGTTGTTGTTTCGACCGGGCCGATCGTCTATGCCCCCTGCCACCACGTACTCGAGGTTGAAGTTGCCGGCAAAGGACTTTCGGGGCAAGACTTCGGCCCACACCCGTTGGATGCAAGCAGTGGTCTTCTCGTAGGCCCCCGACACCTCCCCGCAGACCGCGTAGGGCCGGACCGCGTTAACCACGCTTGTCTCGGGAAAGATCGCTTTGATGATGCGAAGCCATCCGGCATTCATGAGAGGCTTGGGAAAGATGTAGTGGGTCCCGGCCACCAAGGCGCCGAAGGTGGAACCGCGCGTGCCGTTCATACCGGATTGAACCGGCGGCCCCGACCCTCTCATGTCATAGATGACCCGCGGCGGGTCGTGTTCGATGGTCATCTTCAATGAGACGCGGACCGGGCCATCCTCGGGTGCCTGAGGATCGTAGTCGATGAAGTCCTCGGTCTCCCAGGTCCCTTCCGGGCATTGGAGGATCTCGGCGGCCAGTTCCCGCTCGGAATGATCGAGGGTTCCTTCCATGGACGCCAGGACGGTGTCGATCCCGTATTTCTCTACGAGACCATGCAGGCGCCTCTCCCCCACCCGGGCGGCTTCTATGTGGGCAATGAGGTCACCGGTGGCGTTGATGGGTATGCGGATGTTGGCCATTATCAGGTTGCGGACATCGTGGCGAATAACACCCCGGGAGACCACTTTGAGTGGTGGGACGACCAGGCCTTCAGCATAAATATCCGCAGCCAGGGCATTCATGGAGCCGGGCGTGGCGCCGCCAACATCCGACCAGTGGCCCTTGGTGGCCGTGAACGCGATCAGTTCGTCCTGCCAGAAGATCGGACTGATAAAGGTCATATCCGGAAGATGGGTTCCACCCCGATAAGGCTCGTTGAAGGCGTACACGTCACCCTCTTCGATACCGCCCTCCACCTCGATGAAGTCCTCGATCACCGCCTTGGTGCTCGGTTGCAGCGCCCCCACGTGAACCGCCACATCGCGTGTCCCTTGGGCGACCAGCTCGCCCCTGGCATTGAGCAGTCCCCCGCTGACATCCCCCACATAGATCACGAATGACAGGCAGGCATCCTGCAACGCGCCCACCATCTCGTCCACCAGACTTACGAATGCGCTGGAGAGTATGGAAAAGGTCACCGGGTCCACACCCGGCACGATGTTCGGATTCGGCGCTTGCGGGTTCACAAGGTCCCCCCACTCCCGGTGATGTCCAAGACCAGATTGAGATACTCGTCTACGTAGAGACTCACACCGGGTGGCGCCAGGGTGGTGGAATCCATTTGCTCCACGACTGCCGGACCCACTGTCCGGAAACCCGCCGGTAGAGAAGATCGAGACCATACCGGTGTATCCACCCACCCTCCTGCCTCTCTCCAGTACACCGGACGGGAGTCGGAGACAGGACTGGCAGTGGGCATGGCTCTCCCCCGCCGAGGACGGTACTTATCGGAGATTCCCGTTCCAGTCACATTGATCCCATGGATCTCCACCTCCCGCGCACCCAGATCGAAGGAGAACCTCTGCAGGTACAGCTTCTTGAAGAGTTCCACGCTCTCAGAAAGGCGTTCGGTGGTCATCATGCCGGTGACCGGTATTGCGAAAACCCTCCACTGCCCTGCGTAGCACATGTCGATGGTCCGCTCCACGAACTGGCGATCGTGGGGAATGCCCTCGCGGTCCAGGGCAGCCCTCACATAGGCATCGAATTCATCAAACCGGGCATTCATCTCCTCGAGGTCGACCGCAGCCGCATCCCCATAGAACATGCTGGCCCCCAGGTCGTGACGAATGTCGGCCATCAGACACCCCAGGGCCGAAGTGAGTCCCGGACTGGGAGGCACCACCACCGTCGGAATCCGCAACTCGGCCGCCACCCTGGCTCCGTGAAAGGGGCCGGCCCCACCGAATGCCACCATGGCGAAGTCACGAGGGTCGAGGCCCCGCCTCATGGTCGCCAGCCTGATGGCGTTGGCCATGTTCGCTTCGGCCACAGCTATCACCGCCGCCGCGGCGGATACTGCGTCAGCGCCGAGCCTCTGACCGATCTTGTCATTGATTACCTTCCCCGCCAAGGCGGCTGAGATCTCCATCGCTCCGCCCAACATGGCGCCCGGTCTCAGGTTTCCCAGCACCACATGGGCATCGGTGTTGGTGGGGTGATCTCCTCCTTTGCTATAGCATGCAGGACCGGGAACCGCTCCCATGCTGTGAGGTCCGGATCGAAGCTTGCCGCCCGGATCGAACCACGCCACCGACCCTCCCCCGGCCCCCACCGTGATTATGTCCACTGCGGGGAACATGATCGGATGACCCCACTCCACCTCCCAGGCTCCGGTGGTCCGAACCTGGCCGTCCAGAGTTACCGAGACATCAGTGCTGGTGCCCCCGATATCAAGTCCGATGACATTGTCGAAGCCGGCCAGTGAGCCTATTTCCCGGGCGGCGATCGCCCCCGCCGAGGGGCCGGAGTTGGCAGTCCTCACCGGGATGTTGGCAGTGGCCTCGACTCCCATCAGCCCACCTGCCGACTGCACAATCAGCACATCACCCTCATAATGCCGGGCTCTAAGGCCCTGTTCCAGGGCTTGCAGGTAATCGATCATCACCGGGATGAGCGCCACATTGAGGATGGTGGTGGTGAAACGCTCGTATTCGAGAATCCGGGGAATGGTTTCATTGGAGGTACGAACCAGCGCCTCCGGGTACTCCTCCAGGATGATCTCTTTCATTCTCTGCTCGTTCCGACCGTTGGTGTAGGAGTGGAGAAAGCAGATCGCGATGGTCCGGATACCCCGACCACGCAGGACCCGCGCCACTTTCCTTGCTTCTTTCTCGTCCAACAGAATGCGGATCTCCCCGGAACTAAGCGTCCTCTCGGTGACCTCCAGACGATCGCGGGGCTTAACGATCGAAGGTCGGGGAGATTCGTCATAAATGTCCCAAATGTCCTCCTTGGAGCCCCGGGCAGCCTGGGTCAACACGGCGGTGACTCCCCTGGTGGTGACCATGGCCACCCGGGGGAGTCGCCTTTGGATAAGCGCGTTGGTACCCAGCGTGGTTCCGTGAGCAAAGAAATTGAACTTTTGGCCATTCACCTCGGCCTCGTCCATGGCATTGAACACCCCACTGAACCCATCCGGGGTGGTAGGTGTTTTGATAACCTCCACTCTTCCCTGTTGATCGACCATCACCCAATCGGTAAAGGTCCCCCCGATGTCAACCCCGATTCGCAGACCCATTGTCAGATCCCCATGTAGGCGCGCCGCACCAGGTCACTTTCGAGCACCGCTGCTGTGTCACCGCTTTCCACAACCAGGCCCGACTCCATGACGTAGGCCTTCTTGGCGATCTCCAGCGCCAAGTACGCGTTCTGCTCAACCAGGAGCACCGTCAGGCCTTGTTCGTTCAAGTCAAGGATGATCTCGGCCAGGTGATCAACGATGATCGGCGCCAGTCCCGCCGAAGGCTCGTCCAAGAGCAGCAAATCGGGCTTGCCCATCAGCGCCCGGGCGATGGCCAGCATCTGCTGCTCCCCACCGCTCAGGGTGCCGGCCCGCTGGCGGGCCCGTTCGGAGAGACGAGGAAAGAACTCGAAAGCCCGAGCCAGTCGCTCCTGGTACTCGACCCGATCCTTCACCAAGTGGGCGCCCATCTCTAAGTTATCCAGGACGGTCATGGCCGGGAAGAGTTCTTTGCCCTGTGGGACATGACCCAGCCCCATACTAAAAATCTCATGCGGTTGGCGGTCGTCGATTCCCTCACCAGCAAATGAGATACTTCCGTCCATGGGCTTGAGCACCCCAGAGATGGTCAGAAGCAGGGTGGTTTTGCCGGCTCCGTTGGCCCCGATCACGGTCACCAATTCGCCTTCTCCGACGCTGATCGAGACATCGAATAGCACCTGTACCCGCCCGTAGGCCACATTGAGGGAATTGACCTCAAGCACCGCGCCTCTTCCCCAAATAGGCCGCCACAACGGCTTCATCGCCCACGATCTCCTCAGGCGAGCCTTCGGCGATCTTGGCGCCGAAATTCAGCACCGTGATCCGGGTGCAAATGTTGATGATCAGTCGCATATTGTGCTCGATGAGCAGCACCGTCACCCCCCGATCTCTCAACGTCCTGATCAGACTCATCAAAAAGCCGGCCTCTTCCGGGTTCAGTCCGGTCGCCGGTTCGTCGAGCAGCAGCATCTTGGGGTTGGCCGCCAGGGCGATAGCAATCTCCAGGTAGCGGTGCTCACCCGCCGAGAGGTCACGGGCCATCGCGTCGATGCGGCCCTGAAGACCCACGAATTCGAGCAATTCCCATACTCGTTCTTCCATGGTGGCCTGCTGCTCCCGGTACTTGCGGGAACGGGTCAAAGCTCCCACCAAGGATGTCGGGTTGGCAAGATGGCTGCCGTGGAGCACGTTGTCCCGAACCCTGAGATTCTCAAAGAGCGTGGTTATCTGGAAAGTACGAACCAATCCCACGCGGGCGAGATCTTGAGGCTGAGCGCCGGTTATGTCGTTTCCCTGATAAGTCACCCCGCCGCGGGTGGGTTTGATGAAACCGGTTATCAGGTTCAGAGCGGTGGTTTTCCCGGAGCCGTTGGGACCGATCAAACCCATGATCTCGCCCTCCTCCACACGAAGATCCAAATCGTCGACCGCCGACAGGCCACCGAACAGCTTGGTGAGCCCCGTGGTTTGCAGTATCGGCACTATCTCACCTCAGACTCATCCGGCCCGGGGGCCTCAACCGCAGATACGGAGGTAGCTTGAGGGCCGTGTCGCGCCCCACGCCGCGTCAGGGCGTTCCGGAGCGCCGGGTACACGCCGCTGGGCATGAATAGCACCACCAGCAGCAAGACCACCCCGAAAATCAAAAACCGGTACTCCTGAAGAGCTCGCAACCACTCACTCACCAGTACAAAGATCGCCGCACCGAACACCGGGCCCCACAAGGTCCCCGTTCCGCCTACCAAGACAATTATCAAAAAGATGAACATGGGCTGCAGACCGAGAAGGTTGGGGTTGACAAATCTGAAATGGTGGGCGTACAACGCTCCGGAAAACCCCACCAACCCGCATGCAAATGCGAAGGCAAATACGTAGTATTTGGTGGCCGCAACACCGATGGATCTGGCAAGATCCTCATTTTCGTGAATGCTGCGCACTCCTCTTCCGAAACGCGACTTCCGCAACCTCCCCAAGATGAAGATCACCCCCAGAAGCAACAAGAGGGCGAAATAGAAGTAGGCCAATTCCGAACGTATCTCCCAACCAAAGAGGCTGGGCGGAGGAATCTGGCGCAGTCCTGACGGGCCGCCGGTAACCGACCTCCACCGCAAAGCCACCGTCCACGCCAGCACCCCGAACCCGAGGGTGACGATCGCCAACTCCAACCCGCGGGTCCTGCGCAAAGCCACATAGCCGATCAATAGACCCACCAAGCCGGCCGCCAAAGGGGCGGCCACAAAACCGAGCCATGGTGAAATGCCCAGGTCGAGGGCGAGTTTGGCGGAAACATAAGCACCGAAACCCCAGAAGGCGGCATGTCCGAACGAGAATTGCCCCATCTCCCCCATGATGTAGTCGAGGCTCAGACCGGCTATGGCGTAGATCACAATCAACACCAGCAACCCGCGGTTGTAGGGGTTCGTAAAGAGGGTGAGCGGCACCAACAGCGCAATCACCAGCGTCGGAATCCCGATCCAGAACCCCGGACCCAGTCTCAAACGCATCTCACCTTCTCCCGAACAAACCCTGCGGCCGCAGCAGCAGGACAATGATCATCACCACGTACAGGTAACCCTGCCGATAGTAAGTGGAGATGAACTGGCCGAATAATGCTTCGGTGACACCCAGGAACAGTCCCACCGCCACCGCACCCCCAACATTGCCCATTCCGGCCACAATTACAACCGCGAAACCGGTGATAAGAAGGGGCTGGCCCAGGTTGGGAGACGCGGTCGACACAAGGACTATTAGCACTCCGGCCAGCGCCGCCAAACCGGAGGCAATGATCAAAGTCGCATCGTAGATTGCCGTTGTATTGATGCCGATCAGGCGAGCCCCAAGCAGGTTCTGGCCGGTGGCGCGGGTCATTTTCCCGAGCTTGGTGTGGGTGAGTATCAGGTACAAAGCCAGCACCGCAGTGAAACACACGCCCACCAAAAGCAAACCGGCGGTAGTGATGTAGACGCCCCCCACCTTGAGGATTTCATTGAACGGCTCGTCCACACCCTTCGGCTCCGACCCCCACACCACAAAACTGCCATGCAACAACATGAAACTGAGCGCGACCGTGGAGAGGATCACCACCAGTTCCGACTGACCCAAGAAAGGTCGGACCGCCACCCGGTTGACTAGGAAACCGGCCAGGCCCATTATCACCACCACCACGCCCGCGCCGACAAAGTACCCCAAACCCACCAGCTTGGTCACCGTGTACAAGATCATGGCGCCGAGCATGGTTAGTTCCCCGTGCGCCATGTTGATCACCCGCATCACTCCGAACACCAAGCTCAATCCGGCCGCGAAAATCACGTAAATGGAGCCGTTGAGAAGGCCGTTCCAAAGCTGCTGGCCGATGATGTCCCAGTTCATCGTCCAGACCTCCCCTTGCCTGAAACACCCGACCTATACGGACCTGTCTCACTCATGGCTAGCGTAGATTGGGACCCGGTTGTCGAGCCTTATGGCGGATATCTCCTCGCTGATCTTTTTCGTGAAGGACTGCAGAACCGGGCCGTAATCGTTCTCCAAAGTCTCAAGATCCGCTCTTATGACCAGCGTGGCCACTCCTACCGCCCCTATCACTTCCGATCCATGGAAGACCGGAGCGGCAACCGAGCGCAGCCCCATGGTTAGTTCCTGGTCATTAACCGCGATCCCTTTCACGCGAGCCTGCTCCACCTCCGCCCGATAGCGATCTGCGCTGGTGATGGTGGTGGAGGTCCGTCGCTCGAAACTCATTTGCGCCACCACCTCCTCCACATCTGCGGGGGGCATGGCGGAAAGGATTGCTTTGCCCAGCGAACTGAGATAAGCGGGAAGGCGACTCCCCACCCGTAGGTTGATGGTGATGATGTCGTCTTGATGCCGACGGGCTAGGTAAATGATGTCGGTCCCTTCGAGCACCCCATAGTTGATGGCGGTGGCCTGGGGAAGCAATGCGCTTATCTGATCCAGATAGGGTCGAATGTGCTCAACGAACTCCCGGGATTCGACGGCCGCCACTCCCAGTTTCAGCACCTTACTGGAGGGACGGAAGAATCGTTCATCCCTCTGTATGTATCCCAATTCCTCCAGGACGCCGGTGAGTCGGTAGACGCTGGCCCGGCTGATCTCGGTGCGCCGCGAGATGTCGGCGATGGTCAGAGCAGGGGACTTCTCGTCGAAAGAGGCCAGGATGCGCAATCCCTTGGATAGAGATCCACGCTGGTTGTCAGGAGCAGCAGTCATCTGTGGCCGGTGAGTCTATTCAACAGGAAACTCGTCCTCTTCCACTATCACGAACACCGAGTCCTGAGTTTTGGCGCCCATGAAGTTCTTCTCGTCGGCTAAGAGCCGGACGTATTCTTCGGAAGCGGCCGTGGCCAGAAAATCCTCGACGCTTTCGTACCACACCTCGGCAACACCGTCGCAGGGCGCCTCGCGACCGGGAACCTCCAAGGGTCGACATTGAACATAACGCCGCACCCTGGGCATGGCCAGCACCAGAGCAGCATGGACAGTCTTCCAATGCTCATGAAACTGCTCGCTGGTCAGGTCGGGCCTCCTGTTCAGCAAAGTCACCGTCTTGATCATGTTCTTCTCATTGGATTAGAGAGCGACACCAAGAAGGTCCAATGCGTCGGGAACCAGTCACTCCTCATCCACCACTGCTACGGCTTCGATGTCAATCAGTGAGTGGTGGATCAGCTCCGCCACCACCACCGAGACCCGAGCGGGCTGCTGGCTGGGGAAATAGCGGTTGTAGATGACCTCGTAGCGGTGGTAGTGGTCATGATCGGTCAGATAGATCCTGGTCAGCACCACATCACTCAAGGCGGCCCCTGCGCGGCTCAAGGCATTCTCGAGGTTTTGGAGAGCCAGTTCCGTCTGCTCCTCCAAGGTATCCGCCAGCACTCCGGTGCTGCGATCCCAGCCCAGTTGCCCGGTGACCCACATGGTATTACCTACTCGGACCACATCGTTCCAACGGCTCTTTGACCCGATGGCCTTGAACAGCGCCTCTTCGACTGGTACGTAAACTCTCTTCACTTTGGCCCAGCCTCCTTGGTTATCCGTAGGGTGTATCGGTCTGGCCCAGATAGATGGGCGCAGACCGATACATCACTATTTATGGAAGGATCTAACTAGCCAGCGAGAGGAACGGCATCCACCGGCAGCAGGACGCCGCCCTGGGATTGGATGATGATCCAGTCGTCGACCAGTCGCAGGCCCTTGTCGTTGAAACGCAACGGCTTACCACGAGGGGTGATAAATCCATGCTCATCATTCATCAGCGGAGCGACCGCCGCGTAGTCGGTGGTGCCGGCTGCTTCGATAGCCGCCATCAACTGCTGGGCAGCCGTATACCCCAGTTCGGACCACCAATCCGGGGCCGACCCGTATTCGGCCTCGTACGCCGCGGAGAAGGCCGCCGCCTCCGGAATGGACTCATCCAGAATCCACCCGGTCGAACTGTAAACACCCTCGGCAAGATCGCCCAAGGCTTCCACTTCAGGCGGAGTGAACACGACCTCGTTGATCATGATGTCACCCTCATAGCCGATCTCGCGGGCGGCTTGCACGGCGTTGACTACCACGTCCTTGCCCCACAGCCCGAGATACAGAAGATCGGGATCATTGCCGACGCCCTTGGTCACTTCAATCCGGGCTTCAGCCGTTCCATAGGGGAAGTACACCATACCGGTGTACTCAAAGTCGGAGGGAGCTTCCTCCGCGAAGATGCGGGTGAACTCGTCATGGGTGAGTCGCACCCAGTCAGAGTCGACACCTACGCCCTGCACGCGGTTGTAGCCCTGCTGAATCATCCACCGGGCCAACACGGATAGGGCGTTGCTGTCGGACTGGCTCTGCTTCACCGGAGCCCGGACGTGCACCACTCCCTCATAGCCCTCGGCCGTAATCAGTTCCGAACCGCAGGCGGTCACCACCAAGGGGATCCCCGCCTCGGCCGCGACATCCTTCATCGCCACACAAGTGGTGGCGTCGTTGCCCCCGGCAATGCCAGCCACACCATCGGCGATCGCCTTGCGGGCTGAGGCAACCGACTCATCAGCCGAATAGCCCTCGTCGTAGTCGACCACCTCGACTTGACGTCCCAAGACACCACCGGCCTCATTCTGCTGCTTCACGGCTAGGTCGAACCCATTGCGCATAATGTCGCCCAGCCCAACAGCCACACCTGAGTTGAACCAAATGGTTCCCAACATGATGGGCTCGGGAGCGGCCGTGGTGGGCGCCGCTGTGGTGGGCGCGGCCGTGGTGGGCGCCACCTCATCTGATCCGTCGCCACAGGAGGCGGCGACCAAGGCCAGAACGGACAACACCACAAAGGCACGTACCCAAGATCTGCGTTTACTCATCGATTATTTCTCCTTCCAGACCCATGCGACCATGCCGGTCGCTCGGGTGCTACTACCTTCTCTAGTTCCCTGTAAACATTGAACAGAACACTCCAACTGATATCGCTCAACCGGGGCACTCTGCTCGAAATGTCCAATTAGCGGAATTACATTCCGATATACGGACAGTAATAGCCAACACTCGCCCAATTGGGGAAAACCGGAAGTAATTATTTGCGATTCCCCCGAACGCACCCTCCAAATCACTCCCCCCGAAAGGCAGACCACCATATCAGCGAAAAAACCAAAACTAATTCTCTGCGCCTTCGTTTGAACGAAAGCGGTGTTACTCAGCGGACCTGACCCAGGTTCTGAAGGCGAAGCCGACCTTGGGCCACCATTTTCCCATCAGAGGCCCGGGTGATGGTTACCTGCCAGATCTGTTGGCTGCGACCCTGATGGACAGGTATTGCCTCGCCGTCCAGACGACCGAAACGATGAGAACGGAAGAAATCGGTGGCGTTGTTCACTCCCACTGCGGCCGCCATCCCCTGCTCCTGCGCCCATATGAAAGCGCCAACTGAAGCAAGGGTCTCCACCATGGTGGCGTGCAGTCCGGCATTCACCATCCCGAAGGGTTGATGATGCTCCTTCCCCACTTCAACATGCCCTCTCACCCTCGAGGAGGAGAACTCGTCGAGCACCAAGCCCACCATCTCGGCAAATCCACCGCCGATACCTAACACAGCAGGGTCCAACACGACCGCCAACTCTACCGGCGTCCGGCTATCGCCCGACCGCCCAGTTCTTCAGGCGACGAACCGCCTCGGCTATATCGGCGGTGGATTCGGAGTAGGAGAACCGTATCCAGCTATCGCCATATTCGGGGTCGAAATCGATGCCGGGGGTGGCGGCCACCCCCAACTCTTCCAGCCAACGGGCGCACAGGGTGGGAGAGTCCATGCCCAGGTGGGAGATGTCGGCATACACATAGAAAGCTCCATCCGGTGGAGCGATCCGGTCGATACCCGCCTCTGCCAGCCCCTTCACCAGAACATTCCGGCTCTCCCCGTAGGCGGCGACATTGGCATCCAACTCCTCTGAGCAATCGAACGCCTCCAAAGCTCCCAACTGAGAGATGGTGGGGGGAGCGATGAACAGGTTCTGAGCCAGGCGCTCCAGGGATCGGAACATCTCGGGAGGCACTACCAACCATCCCAACCGCCAACCGGTCATGGAGAAGTACTTGGAAAAGCTCTGCACCACCACCGCCGAATCGCTGAACTCGAGGGCGCTGACAGCTCTCTCCCCGTATTCGATCCCGTGATATATCTCATCGCAAATCAATGCCGTTCCCGTTTTCGAGCAGAAGTCGGCAACCGTCCTCATTTCGGCGCCCGTCAAGGTTACTCCGGTGGGATTCGAGGGACTAGCCACCACCAACCCGTCCAAGGGACCGGCCATCTCCAGGCAATCTACCGATGGAACGAAACGGGTTTCGGCATCCACCCTGACTTCCACCAATTCCAGGCCCAACGCGGTGAGAACATTGCGATAGGCCGAATAGCCGGGGACGGTCATGGCCACCCGATCACCGGGATCGAACAGCGCCAAGCAAGCCAGGACAAAACCGGCGGAGGCGCCAATTGTCATCACCACCCGTTCGTGTGACACATCCAATCCGTAACGCTCCCCATAAAAACGCCCGATCCTCTCCCGGAGAGCCACTAGCCCGGTAGCCGCCGTGTAGCCGAGACGATCGTGCGTCAAACCTCTCCGGGCCGCCTCCAATACCCGTGCCGGAGCAGGCGTCATAGGCTGGCCCACCTCCAAATGAAGCACGTCGCCGCCCGCAACTTCTCGGCGGGCGGCAGCCTTCATCACCTCCATCACGTAGAACGGAGGAACTTGGGAGCGGAGAGACTCCTTCACCGCTCGCCCGGTTTATCCGGTAGGTTGCTGGGCCTGAGCCGGAGTGCAGTAGGAAACGCCGGTCCCACCAATTCCGCAGTATCCCCACGGGTTCTTGGATAGATACTGCTGGTGGTAGTCCTCGGCGTAGTAAAAGGGCTTGTCCACACCGATTTCGGTGGTTATCTGGTCATAGCCGCTGCGATAAAGCTCTGCCTGATAGGCCTCCAGGCTTGCCCAGACCACCGGCAGGTGCTCTTCCCTACTGACATAAACCGCGGAGCGATACTGGGTTCCGTAATCATTGCCCTGCTTCATCCCCTGGGTGGGATCATGTCCCTCCCAAAAGACCCGCATGAGTTGATCGAGACTGACATCAAGGGGCCTGAACACCACCTGCACCACCTCGGTGTGTCCGGTCATGCCCGAACAAACCTCTTCATAGGTGGGATTGGGCGTCAACCCCCCTTGGTAGCCGGCTGCGGTCGAATACACCCCCTCGGTCTGCCAAAACATCCGCTCCGCCCCCCAAAAGCAACCCATGCCGAACCAGATGACTTCGGTGTCCTCGGGGAAGGGAGCGACGATCCGCGCTCCGGAGACATGGTGCAATTCGGATACCGCAAGGGGAGTCTGCCTGCCGGGGAGAGCCTGATTCTTATCGGGAACAGTTTTGGGCTTCTTGCGCCATGACATAGGGGGAAGGCTACCAGTTGCCCGCGTCAGGGGCAACCGCGTTGACCCACGGTGACCGGCTCAGCCCAAAGCGCCGAACCACCGGTCATGGAGTTGTCCGTAGACGCCACTTTCGATCAGATCCAACAGAGCAAGATTGAGCCGTTCTCGGAACTCGGCGTCATCCTCACTGACCGCCAGCCCGTATTGCACCTTCTCGAACGCCGGCCCGAATGTGGCCACTTCACCTTGCCCCTCCCGAGCGGCGTGAAAACGGAGAACCGGAGCATCAAACACGATGGCATCAACATCGCCCTCCGCCAAGAGACCATAGGCTTGCTCAATATCATCCACCGGAACCGAACCCACCCCTATGGTGGACAGATAGGTCTCCCCGGCAGAGCGCGTCACCGTCGCCACTCGGTGACCAGGCAGGTCCTGGGGTCCGGAGATCTCACTGCGCAACTCGTTGACCGCCAGCGAGGAGGCTATCGAGGCGGTGAAGCTGGCGAACACCAGCGTCCCCAGGGCGATCCATACTAGGGCGAATACTCTCCCCATGCTTCCCCGAGCCACCTTGTCACCATATCCGACCGTGCTCATGGTCACGACCGACCAATAGAACGAGTCCCAGATACCCTGCCGGTAGGGCACGGCGAAATCGGTGTTGTGGTTACGTTCCAACCACCAGATCACATGGGCGGAGATCAGGACTGCCACCCCGAAGAGCACTAGCAACCAGGGCAGGTCCGAGGAGACGATGGCCGTGAAGAATGTCCCGATCCGGTCTCCGAGACCGCGTGAGGCGTGAGTGGGGGCCAAGATGGTCAGACCCGTATCGAGAACCGGCATAGAAAAGTCCACCACCTGCTCGCGCGACTCCGTGATGGCCACCCCTCCCAACGCCACTCGGGCTACACCGCGGTTAACGTCGTCAATTTGCTTGGCGACAGTGTCCACCGCATATATCTCGGCTTCCATGCCCAACCGGGCAGCAAGAAGGCGCACCAATTCCACCTCAAAGCCGTTGTACGCCCGATTCTCATAAATAACGAAAGGCGGGAGGGCGCGCGCCGCCACTCTCAACGTCCCTCCCGACGCCGACTCGTCCCCTTGGAGGTTTTGCAAACCGACCGCGTTGGGGTCGGCAGTCTCGATCCAGCGAGTAACCACTACTTCATTGGCCGCCACCCACTCCTCAGCATGGCGGCGAATGTCCTCAGGATCGCCCTCATCGGCAACCATCAGCGCGTTCTGGGCGGAGATGTCGTGGAGGGAAATGACCACTTGTTCCAGCAGCCTCCGAATCGAAGGGTTGTTCTCCAGAAAACCGGAGTTGGCCACCACCCGGATGTCATTGGGAGGCCAGCCCACCTGACACGGATCATTGGCGCATCCGGGAATCCCGGCAATGGCCGTCCGGTCCAAGAAGGCGATCTGGTCGGCGGGAAGGGAAGGGAACGGCGTCTCCAACCAGATAACCTCCCGACCCGGCTCCAACTCCCCCACCGTCCAGTTAGGGGTCCAGGTATAGAAGAGGACCGGTTGACCGGCGTGGTAGCGGTCTATGGTCTCGGTTATCAGAGGCGAGTAGGCGCCTTGCACCTGTTCGACGGTCTCCTTCAACCCATATGCCTCAAGGTGATGCTCGATGATCGCCGCACATCCCCAGGAAACTTCACACCCGATCAGATCGGCCAAGCCGTCGGCGTCCCGATCGAACAGGGCGGCAATCTCCGGAGCGGCCAGGTCACCCAGGCTGGTGATGCCATGAGTCTCGGCAGTGGCCTTATCGACAAAGTATCCCTGCAGCGCGCCGTCATCGACCTGAGTACCCACCGTTTCCACCACTCCCACCCGAATGTGAGAGTCGTGGGTTGGGAACCACCCGTTGGCCCAAAGATCCACCTCGCCGGCTGCCAAAGCCTCATAGAACTCGTCATTGTCCATGGTGAACGGGCCCTCCACCCGATAGCCAAGCCGTTGGATGAGCAGCCGGTAAACCTCGGCTTGAAACCAACCGGTGTCCCATGTGGCGCGCGCTATCCGCACGGTGGGTTCTGCGGATGAGTCCTCCTCGGGCTGGCCTATCGCCATGCCAGCCCCCAGGAGCAGTGCCCAAGAGACCGTCAGTGTTCCCAAGGCTGTGAAGACGATTCGGCGCATGGACGGCATCCAGAGGTAAGGGGTAGACCGAAGATTAGCAACCAATATGGGAAGGGGGAGGAAAAAGAAAACCGGAGAAGGTTAGAAACTTTGTGCGGTTTTTGCAATTCGGCGGGCCGTCATTGGCTATGGTCTTTCTCAAGCCGCCCCTGAACAGTGCGGTCAGCCGTTGTTGGGCTACTGAAAGGAGACGCCGATGATGGATTTGCGATTAGAAGGGAGCCGCGATGGCTGACAAAGACCAAGATCTTGATCTCACCACGGTTGCGGAAGCCTACGAAGACTGGGAGGAAAAAGAGGAAAGCCGTCGCGAGGCGGCGATCCGTAATCGAGCCCAGTTCGAAGGCCTCCAAATCGACCCCGACATCGATTTCTATCCAGATGTTGCGGATCGCGAGCCCGGTGACAGGAACATCGTCAAGTATGGATTCGACATTCATCCGCAGGTGACGTTCTCCGCTGCCGGATTCATGTTGGTCTTCATCCTGGCCACTTTGTTCTACCCAGATCAGGCCAGTGGTGTCTTCGGCACCATTCTCAACTTCATCAACGAGAAGGTGGGTTGGCTGTACATCATCTCATTCAACATCTTCATCGGTGCCGCGCTCTACTTTGCGTTTGGCAGGTACGGCAAGATTCGATTAGGTGGGCCAAGAGCTCTTCCGGAGTTTTCCTCGGGCGCTTGGTACGCAATGTTGATCTCCGCCGGTATTGGCATCGGGTTGATGTTCTGGGGTGTGGCAGAGCCAATCTTCCACCTCACAGCGCCGCCTCCCTTGTTCGACGTGGAACCCTTGTCATCTGGCGCGGCCAGAGCCGCACTGGCGACCTCCTACCTCCATTGGGGGGTCCATGGATGGGCGCTGTATGGACTGGTAGCACTGGCTTTGGGGTTCTTTGCCTACAACCGAGGCTTGCCACTGACTTTCCGTTCGGTCTTCTATCCGATTCTCGGTAAGAGGATCTACGGTGGATGGGGCAACGCGATCGACGTCCTCACCGTGGTGGCCACCCTTTTCGGTCTTGCCACCTCACTGGGGTTCGGCGCCGGACAGGCGGCCGCGGGGTTGAACAAGCTCTTCGGTCTCCCTTCGGGCACCGGTTTTCAGATCGTTCTTATCGCCGTTATCACCGGGTTGGCAACCATCTCGGTTGTGGCGGGCCTGGACGCCGGGGTCAAGAGGCTGAGCCAGATCAACGTGTGGCTGGCCGGGGCGTTCTTGGTCTTTGTGCTCGCGGTGGGTCCCACTTTGTTGATTCTCTCGCTGTATGTTGAAAGCATCGGTGTCTACATCCAGGTGCTCCCGGAGTTTTCGTTCTGGAACGCCGCCTTGGTCGATACCCAATGGCAACAGTGGTGGACCATCTTCTACTGGGGATGGTGGATCTCTTGGTCTCCCTTCGTCGGTATGTTTATCGCTCGAATCTCTAAGGGGCGCTCGGTGCGGGAAATGATCCTCGGTGTGATGGTCCTTCCCTGCCTACTGTGCTTCTTGTGGTTTGCGGTCTTCGGCGGAGCGGCCATGGATCTGCAAATGCGTGGCGAACTGGACGTTGCTACTGCGGTCAACGAAAACGTTGCTACCGCCCTGTTCGTGATGTTGGAGGCCTTCCCATGGACCAACTTCATCTCGATAGTCGGCGTTTTACTGTTGGTTTCGTTCTTCGTTACCTCTTCGGACTCGGGATCTCTGGTGGTGGACCACCTCACCTCAGGAGGAAAACTCGACTCGCCCAAGCCCCAGAGAGTGGCCTGGGCGTTGATGGAAGGCCTGGTAGCGGTCGTGTTGCTGATAGGAGGTGGCCTGTCGGCGCTCCAAACGGCGGCTGTGGCTACCGGACTGCCATTCCTGTTCGTGCTTTTGATCATGTTGTATAGCCTCAAGAAGGCCTTCGATGAAGAGCTCGACCTCCTAGAGAGTCACTACGACGCAGCCATCTTCCAATCCCAGCACAGCGGCTTGATCGAGAGACTGGGAGTAGGAGGTGAAGAGTCATGAAGAAAACGAACGTATTGACGGCCGCTCTTGCGGCTTTCGTGCTGATGCTTTCGGCTTGCGCCACCGACGAAGTTGCCGGGCCGGTGAAGATCGCTCGGGCCAACTGGAGTTCGGGCTACATGCAGGCCGCCATCTACGCCGCGCTAATCGAGGAGCTTGGACACGAGGTGACCGATCCGGCCGCCGCCGAACTGAGCCCCTACTCGTTCTATCCCGCCCTGGCCACCGGCCAGTACGACCTGTGGGCCAATGGCTGGTTCCCCATCCACGACATATACTTGGAAGGAGAAAATGTAACCGGCCAGGCGGTCGAGTTGCCCATCGAACCTGTCGGCTGGCAGGTGGATGATGGGGCTACCGACGGCTTGATGGTCGACAAGGCCACGGCTGACAGAATGGGAATCACCTCGATGGATGGCGTGGCCGCCAACGCCGGCCTCTTCGACACCGACGGTGACGGCAAGGCCGACCTGTTCGGATGCAACGTCGGATGGGGATGCGAAACCTCCATCAACCAACAGATCGCCGATCTCAGTTGGGGCGCCAACGTCGAGCAGGTCTCTGGTGATTACGACGACTTGGCCCGAGGCGTTGTGGCGACGGTAGCCGCTGGTGAACCGGCGCTGTTCTACGCTTGGACGCCCAACTGGACAAACACCGTTTTGGTGGCAGGCGAGAATGCGGTATGGCTGCAGTCCTCCGTGAATGACATCCGGGCGGTGGCCAACACCGACTTCCTGGATGACAACCCGGATATCCGCCGTCTCCTCGAGGTGATGGCAATTCCGTTGAGTGACATCGCAGCTCAAAACACCAAAATGGCCGCCGGAGCTTACACCGAGGCTGACATCGAAGCTGACGCCCAAGCCTGGATCGCCGCCAACCGCGACAAAGTCGACAGCTGGCTGGCAACAGCACGAGGATAACTTTCACTATCAGGTTGGGTTTGGTCGGCGCTCCCGCCGACCAAACCCAACCACTGCTTCTTGGTAGGTTTGGCAGGGATATGGGCTAAGTCACCCGGTAATGTCGCGAAGCCTTCGCAGAACCCGCATTGAACACTCGCCAGTCCCCTAGCAGGCCATAAGGCAAGCCCACTGCCCTTGGCAGTGACCCGCCGCCACCACCGATTGGATGCGAGAAGGGCCGCGCCTGCTTGTGGATATTCTCGCATGCGTGCCTTCGGGCTTTTCGGTCCGGGTGAGCCCGATGCCCGCACCGAAGGGGTTTTGCAGCTACCCACATCATGTGACCAAAGATGCGGCCGAGTCAAACTCAGACCGGGCCGTCTTTTCCCACTTTGCCGACCAACCTCGGGTCTGCTGTCAACGTTGACCCCTTGCCGGCTAGCTCTCAGACGGGAGGTTCAGATTACGTAGTCGGTCGAAAACCACCCGTGTCTCCATCAGGAAACGTTTGGGGTCGGAAAGCTCTTCCAACCGAGCGGCCGTGATGGTCACCTCGGGGTCGGAGGCCAGCTTCTCCCAGAGATTGCCCCCACTTTCCAGCACCGCCGCGGCGTGGCGCTGCACAATCCGGTATGCCCCGTTGCGGCTCAATCTCTGCTGGCTGATCAGTTCGGACAACAATGCGCCACTCACCACCAGCCCGCCGGTCGCATCCAGGTTGGCCCGCATCCGCACGGCGTCCACTTCCAACCGTTGCATCACCCCGGTGAAGGTCACCAACATGTAATGGAGGATCGTGCAGGCATCGGGAATGATGATCCTCTCCACCGATGAATGACTGATGTCCCTCTCATGCCACAACGCCACGTTCTCCAAGGCGGTCATCGAGTAACCCCTAAGCAGCCGGGCCATGCCGGCCATTCTCTCAGAGACGATGGGATTTCGTTTGTGAGGCATGGCTGATGAACCCTTCTGGCCCGGGCGAAAACCTTCCGACACTTCCCGCACTTCGCTTCGCTGGAGCAGCCGTATCTCGGTGGCGAACCGTTCCAGGGAAGCTCCGGCCAGGGCGATCGCTCCCAGCAACTGGGCGTGGCGATCTCGGGCGGTGACCTGGGTGGAAGCCGGCTCGGAGCCGATTCCCAACCGTCGGCACACTATCTCCTCGATGGCGGGAGGGCACTGCGCATAGGTTCCCACCGCTCCGCTCACCTTCCCCACCGCCACCGCTTCGCCCGCCGCCTGCAGCCGTTCATAATCTCTTGCCAGTTGGAACGTCCAGCTGGCCAGCTTGAGACCCCATGAGGTTGGTTCAGCCCACATCCCGTGGGTTCGACCCAGAATCAGGGTCTCCTGGTGCTCCAGGCCCGCCTCCTTAACCACCGCGAATAGCTTCTCCACCTCACCGGTGAGAAGTCGAGCCGCCTCGCCCATAACCACCCCGGAGGCGGTGTCTATCACATCGGAAGAAGTCAACCCGTAGTGAACCCACTCCCCTCCCTGCCCCATAGAAGCAGCAAGCACATCGACGAAAGCGGCAAGATCATGGTCTGTTACCGCCTCCCTCTCCGCCACTTGGGCGGGGGTGGGAACCGGAGTTCTCCGAATCTCTTCCGCCGCCTCAGCAGGAACGACTCCCAATTTAGACCAAGCCTCCAAGGCCAATTCTTCCACCTGTTTCCAGGCTGCTAGGCGCCGTTCCGGCGACCAGAGCCTGTTCATCTCCGGAAGCGTGTAGCGATCAATCATCTCTTTTGGCTGGGCTCAACTACTCCCACTGCCCACCTGAGACTACCTGCCAGCAACAGGTGCGTCAGGCACAAATGGGTTGAAGGGCGTTTGCCTCCCACCTGGAGTTGAGGTTCATCGCCACTTCGCGGTTGGCGATCCCATCCCGAGCTTCCCACCAGAAGTGAGCCCACTGGGCGTGGTCAGTGAGCACCTGCTCGCGATTAGCAGTGCTTCGGGCCACGAAACCGGGGAAGACCGAGCGGCCGGTGGGCTGACCGATCGGTTGGTAGCGAAAGTCAAAGCTCCACCGGATATCATCACTGAGATTGTCGAACGAACCGTGCTCGGTCAGTCGGTGAAGCAAGACGGCGCCACCTGCCCCGACTTCAAGGGGGCACAACCTGCTCACCATTCAATGATCGACTCCGGGATATATATCTGCGGCGAAGCCCCGACCCGGGCAATGAAGAGTCAGGTCCTCACGATGGCTTCCCCGTTCGGCGATCAGGCACCCGTTCTCGACCGTGGCGTCCGTTACCGCCAGCCATACGGTCAGCATGTCGGTTTCGTCGGCGTCGGAGGTAATTACCGCCGAGTCCTGATGCCACATCGTCGCAGCCACATTGGAGTCCACTATGGATTTGGGCAGACGGTTGGCCGGAGGCTTGATGCGGGTGTGCTGCACCGGGTTGGAATAGATCTCGGTCCCTATCACCGACTCCACGATGTCGAGCAGTCGAGGGTTGGTCAGCAGACGAAATACCTGCGGCCCGGCGTTCATAGTGTGAGAAAAGTCGAGTTGGTTGAGCAGCCGCAGTGAGATATCGAGATGCAGGTAAAGGGTGCACATGTCATCGACCTGCTGCAATGCCTGGATGTAGCGCTCCGAGAAGTTGTCACCCGTCAAAGCCTCCATCTTCCCTTGTTTTCACAGGATCCTTGGCTACGCGGTCCACAATCTCCCGATACTCGGACTCCAATCCCGCAAGGTCTTCCTCAGAAAGCACATTCTCAACAATGAGATAGCCGTCCTTTTCAAAACTGGCCAGTTGTTCGGCGTTAAGACCAGTCATCGTTGCACCTCCAGATGCACGGGAAAAACAAGACTTCAACACTCAGTCTATGGAAACACCACTGCCAGAAGTGCTTGCATGGGTAAACGATCGTCCCCATGTTCCGCTGTCCGGAACCCTGGTAGCGCCCGAACCCGGGCACTCCACACCGCAGATAGCTATTGGCCTAAGAGCCACTGCGGGGATCGGGCTGTCCTTGCTCGAATGTCGGCCCATATAGGCTCCCTTTGAATGGATTCGTCGACTCTTTCCACCGGCGGCGCAAATGGCCTCCTCCTATTGGAACCATGACTCGACTCACCACCCCCCAGGCCCGCCGGTTAGCCATATCCGCAGCCGGACTGGGGGCCATGCGACCGTCCGGAAAGTTGGATGTGCGCCACTATCGTAAGGTCGTCCGAAGCACCGGCCTCATCCAACTGGATTCAGTGAATGTGCTGGCCAGAGCCCACTACCTCCCGTTCTTTTCGAGGCTGGGCTCCTATCCCCGCCATCGTCTCGATCAATGGCTGTGGACATCGCGGGAACTGTTCGAGTACTGGGGGCACGAACGATCCCTGATCCCGATCGCCCATCGTCCCCTCTTCGTCCACCGCATGCGCCAACCGCTGCGGGGATGGATCGAGTCTGTCAACTACGACAACCCAGAGTATGTGCAGCAGGTGTACCGGGAGGTGATGGCAAAGGGGCCACTGCGCTCTGCCGACCTGAGCGAACCGGGGGAATCCGGCGGATCGTGGTGGGGACATTCGGTGGGAAAGCGCGCTTTGGAGTGGCTGTTCTGGAGAGGCGCGGTCACCGTCGCTGACCGGCAACGTTTCATCCGATGGTATGACCTTCCCGAGCGGGTCCATTCCCCGGGGGCGATGGCCCAGCCGCCGACCGAGGCGCCGGAGGCCCACCGTCGGCTACTGCGGCTGGCGATTGCGCAATGCGGCGTGGGAACCGCCGCCGATCTCGCCGACTACTACCGCATAGGAATTTCGCCAGCCCGCGCCGCCCTCGCTGACCTGGTCGCCTCCGGTGAGATCCGGGAGATGGAGGTGGAGGGCTGGTCGGAGCCGGCCTATCTGGATCCGGATGCCGTTTGTCCCCGCCGGGTGGAGGGACGGGCGCTTCTTTCCCCCTTCGATCCCCTGGTCTGGTTCCGACCGAGGCTGGAAAGGCTGTTCGACTTCCGGTACCGGATTGAGATCTACGTTCCTCGCCCTAAGCGGATTCACGGCTACTACGTGCTGCCCTTCCTGCTCGAAGACAGAATGGTCGCCCGCGTGGACCTCAAGCTGGATCGGAAGGCCAGGTGCCTGCGGGTGTTGGGCAGTTTTGGCGAGGTCGACATTGACGTGGACAGGGTGGGCCGGAATCTGGCCGAAGAACTCTCTGAGATGGCGCAATGGCTTGGTGCGAAGAAAGTAACTGTGTCTCCCAATGGCGACCTTGCTTCACCCCTCTCCCGTCACCTCTAAAAAGGCTCTTTCGATCAGAACTATCGAATGACCAGTTGGCTGCGCTCGGGACCGACCGAGACCCATGCCACCGGGACTCCCACTGCCTCCTCGATGAACCTTATATAGCGACGAGCGGCCGCAGGGAAGTCTTCGAAACGTCTTGCCCCGGTTATGTCTTGCGACCACCCTTCAAGCTCTTCATACACCGGGGTGCACTTGTACAGGACCCGCTGCTGGCGGGGAAACTCCGAATAGCTTTGTCCCTCACCCTCATAGCCCACTGCCACCCGCAAAGTATCCAGACCGGAGAGAATATCCAGCTTGGTGATGAACAGCTGAGTCAACCCATTGATCCTGGCCGCGTAGCGGAGGGCCACCAGGTCGAGCCACCCACAGCGTCTCCGGCGGCCGGTTACCGTGCCGTACTCCCGACCTTGGTCCACCAGCCAATCCCCCACCCCGTCAGACAACTCGGTAGGAAACGGCCCGCTGCCCACCCGGGAGATATAGGCCTTGGCCACCCCGACTACCGCGTCTATCGCTGTGGGACCTAGTCCAGCGCCGATCAACGCTCCCCCAGCCGTGGGATTGGACGAAGTGACAAAGGGATAGGTGCCGTGATCGATATCCAATAGCGTCCCCTGGGCGCCTTCGAATAGCACCTGTCGCCCCTCGGCAATCGCATTCCACAGGAGAAGCGAAGTGTCGGTGACATAGGGTAGGAGGCGCTCGGCCATCTCCAGATACTGGGTGGCTATTTCCTCGGGGCCCATGGGAAGACGGTTGTAAACCCGGGTGAGTATCTTGTTCTTGTCTACCAGGGCCGCTTCCACTTTCTCCCGGAAGATCCGGGGATCAAAAAGGTCCTGAACGCGGATTCCCACTCGGGAGTACTTGTCGGTGTAAGCGGGACCTATTCCCCGTTTGGTGGTGCCGATTCGGTTGCGTCCCAGGTAACGCTCCATTATCCCATCCAGCACCCGGTGATAGGGCATGATCAGATGAGCATTGGAAGAGATGCGGAGGCGCTCGGGGCTGATCCCTTCATGGGTAAGCATGTCCAATTCTTCCAGTAGGACCACCGGGTCCAGCACACAGCCCGAGGCAATCACCGGCACGCACCCTGGGTACATCACCCCGGAAGGGACCACCGAGAGTGCATAGACGCGGTCGCCAATGGTGATGGTATGGCCGGCATTGTTCCCTCCCTGATAGCGGACGACAAAATCAGCGGACTTCGCGAAAAAATCGGTTACCCGGCCCTTCCCCTCGTCGCCCCACTGTGCGCCTAACACGATGGTGGCTGTCACAGGCACATATCTTACCCCACCCACCGGGTAGGGTAAATCTCATGGTTCTCTCATGTTTGGTACTCATAGTTGCCGGGGTGAATGAAGGGACAAAAGGCGGAACCAACCTATGAAAGAGCCCCTGCGGAGGCGCATCATTACCAAAAAGGGGGTTGGTCTCAGCACAGTGGTCCGCTCGGGTTCTCGACCGATGGCCTTCTTGCTGGTGCATGGACTGGCCTCCAACGCACGCCTATGGGATGGGGTCGCCGAGTACCTGGCGGCGAGAGGCTACTTCTCGGTGGCTGTGGATCAGCGCTCCCACGGACGGTCAGACAAGGTGGACGGACCCTTCGACTTCGCCACTTTGGCCGAAGATCTGGTTGAGGTGATCGAGAAAACATTTCAACCCGAGTTGCCGGTTATCGCGGCAGGGCAGTCCTTGGGAGGGAACGTGGTGCTGGAGCTTGCCCACCGCTACCGGCGTCGCATTGCCGCCCTTTGCCTGCATAGACGGGGGGTTCATTACTTTGAGCAGATCCCTTCCCGACTGGGAGACCACCGCCCGGGAACTTGCCCCCCCTTCCTTTGACGGAGTCCTCCACTCCGATCTGGAGCGAAAACTTCGGAAACACTTCTCGGGTTGGCCTGAAAGCGGTGTACGGGGACAACTAGCCAACTTCGTAGTGGCGCCAGACGGAACGGCTGGTCCACACCTGAAGAGAGAAAACCATTTTCGACTGCTACATGAGATGTGGAAGCACCAGCCCTGCATGATCGCACCTCACCTCCGATGCCCGGTCTTGGTAGTGGCTACTGCCCAGACCGTTGCCAGGAGAGCCGCCAAGCGAGAAAGCGTCTCCCGCTTTGTAGACCTCCTTCCCAGAGGCCGGGTTATCTGGCTGGACGCCCATCATGACCTGCATGCCCAATATCCACGGCTGACCGCCGGTTGGCTTGAGGGACTGGCCGAGGAGTCGTCCTTTTGAGAGCGGGACGCCTGATTCTCATGGGATCTGGAGAGACCTCCAATCGGCTGCTAGCTGCCCATCGGCTGGGGATCGAAGCGGCCAAGGCCCATCAAGTGCTGGTGCTCGACACCCCCTACGGATTCCAGGAGAACGCCACCCTCAATTCCGAAAAGCTGGCTACCTTTTTCACCACCAGCCTGTCCATAGAGGCGGGGGTGGTCTCCTACCGCTCTGCCGAAGCGGGCGCCCTCGCCTGCGAAGAGATGCTGGCCGCCGTCCGCCGCGCCCGTTACGTCTTCGCCGGACCGGGATCGCCTACCTATGCCTTGGGAGTGTGGAAAGAGACGCCGCTGGCCTCGGCGCTGCGAGATCTTCTCTCGACTGGCGCCACCGTGACAGTGGCGTCGGCCGCCGCCCTCACGGCCGGAGTGAAGACTCTTCCCGTCTACGAGATCTACAAAGTGGGCTCCGGGCTGGGGTGGCTGGAAGGATTGGACCTCACCTCCCATCTGGGCCTGGAGGCGGTGTTCATTCCACACTGGAACAACACCGAGGGCCAGGGCTTCGACACGAGCCGGTGCTACATGGGGCGCCGGCGATTTGAACTGCTGAAAGCCATGCTTCCCGCCGGTTTGGGCATAATCGGAGTGGATGAACACACCGTGGCGGTGATCGACTTCGGAAAAGGAGAACTAAGCGTCATAGGAGCAGGAGGGGTAGCTCTGTGTGGGGAAAGAAACATCGCTTTGGGCGATGGGGAGTACATGGAACTTGGAACCGTGTTAAGGCTGTTGGGTGGCTATTCCCCACCGGCAGCCGGCCAGCAGCCGGATCTTCTGGCTGATCTTCCACAAGCCCTGGCCAATCGCTCGGCAAGGGAGATTGCCGCCACACCACACCAAAAAACCCTGCTGGAGCTGGAGTCACAGGCCGCTCTGTGGGTATTGGGGGGCCTTGTAGAGGCTGCCAGGATTGGCGTCAGCGGTGGTGTCGTGACCCGAGGCCACTCTGACCTTTGTTTCTTTGACTTGATATGTCCGACACCGCCGCGACGCCCCTGGGCGTTCCGTTGCTGGCCTGATCAGAAGCCTGTCCACCCACAGGGTGTGACCCGTCACAGTCCTGCCGTCACGGTTTGCGCCTTGCGAGGCACCAGCCCAGTTCGCACAAGAAAGAGAAGGTTTCTTATGTTGGCCACAATGGTAAAGCATGTGATCGGGATCGATCCTGATCGGGACCGAGTCACCGCCTCAGTAGTTGACACCGCCACTACCGGAGAACAAGCATCCGGAGTGTTCGGAACCACCCGGTCAGGGTATGACCGGTTGTTGAAATGGGCCGACCAGCACACCCAGGCCGCCGGTCGAGTGTGGTCGGTGGAAGGCTCGGGCAGTTACGGAGCCGGCGTGACCGGTTACCTTATCGCCCGAGGGGAACTGGTGAAAGAGTTCAACGATCCCGCCCCGACCCGCGACGGCGCCAAACCCGACGCACTGGACGCCCGCCGGGCCGCCCGCCAAGTGCTGGGCCGCCCGTGGCCATCCGTACCGCGGGCCAGGGGAGACCGCGAAGCCTTGCGAGTGTTGGAAACCACCCGCCAGGGCGCCCAAGGGGCCAGAGTATCGGCGATCAACCAGCTAAAAGCCCTGGTAGTAACCGCTCCGGTCGATCTTCGGGACCAACTCCGAGGTCTGAGCACAACTGCTCTGGTGGCCAAATGCTCGGTGTTTCGAATCCCACCCGCACCCGTCAACGAACTCACCGCCACCAAACAAGCCCTACGTTCTACAGCCAGACGCATCCGCAACCTCAACAATGAAATAGCAGAGCTGAAAACGCCCATCGCCGAAATGATCACAGCCGCAGCTCCGCAACTGCTGAACCAGCGCGGGGTAGGTCCCATCACCGCCGCCCAAGTGCTCATCGCCTGGTCCCACCCAGGCCGCTGCCGCAACGAAGCCGCCTTCGCTCGCCTGGCCGGCGTAGCCCCTCTCCAAGCGTCTTCGGGGCAACACACCCGCCACCGACTCAACCGACGAGGCGACCGCCAACTCAACCACTCATACTTGTAAGGGCCCCTAGGCCGGGGCAGGTCTGACCCAAACTCAACCTGGCCGTTGTGCCTTTGGCTTGATCTGTCCACCCGCCACCGGGTCTGGGTGATTAGCCAGAATTCTATCCAAGGAGGATTGTTCATGTCAGTAGGTCAGCAGGTAGATGTGTGCGGTGGGGTGGACACCCACCGGGATGTTCACATGGCGGCGGTGGTGGACAGCACCGGTCGGGTCCTGGGAACAGCCTCCTTCGTGGCCGACACGGCCGGTTATCAGCAACTGGGCGACTGGTTGGGGTCACACGGTCGAGTGGTCCGGGTCGGTATAGAGGGCACCGGCAGTTACGGCGCCGGCCTGGCCCGTTATCTAACCGAGGCCGGTGTCGAGGTGACAGAGGTGAACCGTCCCAACCGGCAGCTGCGCCGCCGGTTGGGCAAGACCGACGCCACCGACGCCCAAGGAGCGGCACGGGCGGTTCTCAACGGACAGGCCACCGCAGTGCCCAAAAGCGGCAACGGTCGGGTGGAAGCAATACGGATGCTTTCGGTGGCCCGCCGTTCGGCGACCAAAGCCCGCACCCAGGCCATAAACCAGCTGCACGCTTTGGTGGTAACCGCCCCCGACCAGGTCAAACACCAGCTAGAGAGACTGCCGGCCAAAGCCCGCGTCAAGGCCTGCGCCGGTTTCCGTCCCCGAACAGCCACCATCACCGTCACCTACGCCAAAAAGGCGCTGCGTTCCCTGGCCCGCCGATATCAGGCGCTCACCGCCGAGATCGAAGAACTCACCACCCAGATCAACCATCTCTGCGCCCAGGTCAACCCGGCGCTGTTAGCCGCCTCCAGAGTCGGCGCCGACACCGCCGCTGCCCTGTTGGTCACCGCTGGTGACAACCCCGAACGCATGCAATCGGAAGCGTCCTTCGCAGCATTGTGCGGCGCCAGTCCCGTCCAGGCGTCGTCGGGACGGACCATACGCCACCGGCTCAACCGGGGCGGCGACCGCCAAGCCAACAACGCTGTGAGTATTAGGGGAGCCTCCTTAGAGGTTGCCAGGATAGGCGTCAGTAGGCGGTGTCGTGACCCACAACAACCATGACCGTTGTGTCTTTTATAGGGATATGTCCGATACCGCCCACTGCGCCTTCTGGGCGTTTGCGTTGCTGGCCTGATCAGAAGCTTGTCCACCAAAATTGGTGTGACCCATCACAGTCTTGCCGTCACGGTTTGCGCCTCGTGAGGCGAACAGCCCAGTTTCACAAGAAAGAGAAGGTTTTCTTATGTTGGCCACAATGGTAGACCATGTGATCGGGATCGATCCTGATCGTGATTGGGTAACCGCGTCGGTGGTGGACGCTTCCACCACCGCAGAGTTGGCGTCCGCACGGTTTGGGACAACCAGCGGCGGATATGCCCAGATGTTGGAGTGGGCAAACCAGCACACATCCGCAGAACGGGCGTGGGCGGTGGAAGGCGCCGACAGCTACGGAACAGGGGCCGCCACCTATCTTGGCGCTGCTGGCGAGTGGGTAATAGAGTTCAACCATCCCTACCCGACCCGCGACGGCGCCAAAACCGACGCGCTGGACGCTCGACGAGCCGCCCGCCAGGCGCTGGGACGCCGGCCTTCGGTACCCCGCGCTCGGGGAGACCGAGAAGCCCTCCGAGTACTGGAAACCACCCGCCAAGGCGCCCAAACCGCCCGGATAGCAGCCATAACGCGCTCAAAGCCCTGGTAGTAACCGCGCCGGTCGATCTCAGAGACCAACTCCGAAGTCTCACCACCACCGCTTTGATCACCAAGTGCCACAAGTTCCGACCGAGTCAACCAACCCCTGGTTCCCGAAACGAACACACCGCCACCAAAATGGCCATGCGATCTGTAGCCCGGCGTATCCGCACGCTCACCACCGAAATAGCAGAACTGCAAACACCCATCGCCAAACTGGTCGAAACCGTCGCTCCCCAGCTGCTCGACCAACCCGGGATAGGCCCCATCACCGCCGCACAAATCTACATCGCCTGGTCCCACCCAGGCCGATACCGCAACGAAGCCGCCTTCGCTCGCCTGGCCGGCGTAGCCCCCCTCCAAGCCTCCTCAGGACAACAAACCCGCCACCGACTAAACCGACGCGGTGACCGCCAACTAAACCGAGCCCTCCACACCATCGCCATCACCCGCACCCGACACTGTCCCAAAACCCGGGCCTACATCGCCAAACGCACCGCCCAAGGAAAAACCACCCGCGAAACCCGCCGCTGCCTCAAACGGTACATCGCCCGCCACCTCTACCGACTACTCGAAAACCCACCACCAACACCCCGAACCCCCTAAACCCGCCAAACAAGCCGCTGCCCTGTTGGTCACCCCGACCCCAAAAACTCGATTTGGAAATCATAGAAGCATCCCTGTGGCGGATCGCCATCACCCGCATGCGCTACGACCAGACCACCATCGCCTACGCCCAAAAAAGACAAACAGAAGGCAAAAACCGCCGGGAGATCATCCGCTGCCTAAAACGCCACATCGCCCGGGAGATCTACCACCTGCTCACCAACCCACCCGAAACCCCCAACGGCGCCCATCTTCGCTGTCTACGCAAAAACGCGCTAACAACCCTCACCCACGCCGCCACCGCCCTACAAACCCACCCCAACCGCATCTCACAACTCGAACGAGGCCTATACCACAACCACCAACTCGCCACCCAATACCACCAATGGCTCACCGCCCTCACACCCCACCAAAACTCGATTTGACAACCATAGGAGCATCTACATTGCCCGCCAGGTCTACCAACTGTTGACCAACCCGCCCCAAACACCCAACGGCGCCCATCTCCGCTGCCTACGCCAAAACACCCAAACATCGCTCACTCACGCCGCCACAGCCCTCCACACCCAGCCAACACGCCTCTCACAACTCGAACGAGGCCTATACCACAACCATCAACTCGCCACCCGATACCACCACTGGCTCACCCACCAGAACCCGATTTGCAAAACATAGGAGCATCGACTCCTCCAAAACCCACCACCAACACCCCAAACCCCCTAAACCGGCCAAACTAAACCCCGACCCCAAAAACTCGATTTGGCAAACATAGAAGCATCGATTTGACAACCATAGGAGCATCGAAGAGCCGCTATAGTAACTGGCACACCAAAGACGGAGTGCGGATCGGCAGAGGAGAGAAATGGTCCACAGGGCAAGTCGAGAGCTACGGACTCTAGTCCCTACGGGCATGCTGGGTTTCGGATTCCCTGATGACAGCTTCGAAATGAACTTAGCTCTGAACCCGCACGTCATAGGAATTGATGCAGGCTCAACAGACTCTGGTCCACACAATCTGGGTGGGGGCATTGTGGAGGCAGCACGATCCACAACGGCCGACGACCTAGGCAGGATTCTGACTGCCAGCCGCTCACGGCGCATTCCCGTGGTTATCGGCTCCGCTGGAACGTCCGGGTCTGACTTTGGGATCGAATGGATGCTTGACATCGCCCACGAAATTGCTCGTGAGTGTGGATGGAGCCTCCGCATCGCAACCGTTCGTTCAGAGCTGCACAAGGATTACATCAAGCGAAAACTCCGTGCCGGCAAGATAAGAAGTCTGGGGCCAGAGGAGCAACTTTCCGTCCAAACGATCGAAGAAACGACTCACATAGTCGGCCTAATGGGTGTCGAACAAATAGTGGAGGCACTCGATCTCGAACCAGATCTCGTGATCGCTGGCCGAAGCTGCGATGCCGCAATTTTTGCTGCTTTGGCGATTAGGGAAGGCTATCCCAAGGGCCTAGCTTGGCACATGGGTCAGATTCTCGAATGTGGTGCCATGTGTTCTGAGGCAGACCATGGTGCCGCCGAGTCCATGACGGGAATAATCAGGGAAGACCATTTCACGGTCGGCTCGCCCAAACACTCCATCGTCTGCTCACCCCGTTCTGTCGCCGCCCAAAGCTTTTATGAGGAATCAGACCCAGCCAGATTGTACTTGCCCGGTGGGCACGTCTGGATGGGAAACAGTGAATTCGAGCAAGCCCAGGATGGGTGGGTCAACATCTCCGGGAGTGAATGGTGCGAGAGTGATCGGTATGAAGTGCTCATCGAGGGTGCCACCCAGCGTGGATATCGTTCGATCACTATTGCTGGCGCACGAGATCCGTATTTCATATCCAATATTGATTTGATCGTCGACGCCGTCCACGAGGCTACCGCCCAGCGGTTTAGTGACGACTTTGATCTCGATTTTGTAGTGTATGGACGAGATGGAGTGATGGGACATCTAGAACCCACCCCAATCCCCGCTCACGAAGTAGGCCTCCTAATCAGGGTTGTCGCTGAGTCGCAAACGCTGGCAGATACCATCGTTGCCTTCGTCCGGTCATCGATCGATCACTTCAAGTATCCTGGTATCAAGGCAACTGCGGCTAACTTGGCATACCCTCTTGCGCCGGGAACCCTATCGTGCGGGCCGGTCTATGAGTTCAGCGTGCATCACTTGATGACTCTCGACTCGCCAGATGAATGTTTTGAAGTAGCTGTTGGGAGCTATAGCTGATATGAACACGACCCTGGGCGAGGTCGCAAGCATCCTCAGAAGCAAGAATGCTGGGCCGTATTTGCTGACTTTTGATGTATTTTTTGATAGCGCCGAGGCGTTTAGTCAAGTGAAGATGTCGGGCATCATTACCGATTCTTTGGTTTCGCGGTGCTACGGAATCGACAAGAGCGATGTAATCAACCTTGCATGGCACGATTCAGCTCGAGGCCTCAAGATCACAATCGTACGACCAGCGGTTTCTGGTAGCCCCAGGGATCGGGACGTGTACGGTTGTCAGCAGCACGCTCCACTCCTCGGAGTTAAGATAACTACTGATTAGGCACCGGACAGCAACAGGTTTCTACTCCGATCCCGAATCCACGTTCTCAGCCTTGGAATGCTGATCGATATTCCGCCTGCCAGCCGCAACGGATCCTTCACTTCCTCGTAGGCTCGCCCGGTCTGATTCGTCGACACGGTGTTGCTGTTTCTCCTCTGCTTGGGATGCGGGTGTGCGTAGCCGGTCTGAGCTACATTCTATGTGAGTGTCGTGATACCACTCAGTCCTGCCAGCCATCATGACTCAGAGGGTCTCTAGCCAGTAGTGGAACGGATGAGGCTGCGCGAAATCGTGGGTTTTGGCATGCTGTGCTCGGTGTTGAGGTCATGTTACGAGGATCGCTCGGGCTGCGTAGTTGTTGGGGTTGGTGAACCCGTGAGCGACGCGTCATAGGACTTGGAGGAGGTTGTTGATCCCTTCGATGGGTCCGTTCGATGCTCGTCTGCTGGTGTGGTAGGCCAAGATCTCTTCTCCCCACGCGATGATCGTGTCCACGATGTCGCGGTATTCGCGGATCTGGCCTGTGGCGTAGAGATCAGCGAACCGTCCCAGAGCCTCGTTGGCCTGATCGAGGTCGCCGGCTTCGTAGAGTTGGTAGAGTTCCTGGAGCGCGTCCCACGCGGTACGGAGACGTGGATGAGCGTCGACCAGCCGGTCGAGGTGCGCCTGGTGGGCGTCGCTGAGATGATCCGCGCGCCGCAGGAGCGTGAAGCGGGCCCGGAACAGATCCGGTTCGTAGGTCGGCGGACGCTGATCAGGGGGCGGCGTTGTATCTCGCGTCGTACCAGGGTGAGGCCTTCGGTGAACCAGCGCGCCACGTGAAAACGATCGAGTACGTGAAGACCGTCCGGTAGATACTGCGCGATCGCTCCTAACGCGAACCCGACAAGTGCAGACGAACAGACATAACATCAGACATCGAGGCCTCCTCGAATCGGCGAGTTGGTACTTTACCGATTCCAGCGAGGCCTCACCCCCAATCCAAGGATTTCAACCCACCCAACCCCACATTTCCGCGCAGGGCCAACTGGTTTCCGGCGTGCGCGTGATTTGCGTTAGAGCAACCTTGGCGAAGCAGTCAGCTCTCTGTTCGGCGTGACGAGCCTCTCCGGCTATCCGTCATCCGAGGTCAACAACAGGTTTCCATATTGATCGATGTTCACGCTGTAGCCGGGATGCACAACCGTCGTAGAATCCGGTTCTTCGATTATGGCTGGACCGATCAGTGAAATGCCCTGAGCAAGCTTGTAACGGTCGAATATGGGGCACTCAATGTATCCGCCGCTCTCGTCGAAATAGACAGATCGGGCTCCCTTGTGTGCAGATTCCAACCCAGTTCCACTGTTCCCGATTTCTCTCAGTCTAGGCTTGCGAATGTCGCCGAGGGTACTCAAACGTATGTTGACGATCTCTACGGGTTCACCTGGGACGCTGAACCCGTAGACCCGATCATGCTCTTTGGCGAACTGGTCGAGGATCTGATCCAAGTCGCTATGAGTGAGAACGCCATCTGGAAGGTCGAGGGAGAGCTCATAGCTCTGACCGACGTAGCGCATTTCAGCGTAACGTCGAACTTGAACATCCTCCTCCTTGACGCCTTCACGCCCAAGTAGGTCACGGCCCTCTTTTTCCAGCTCTTGAAAAAGCCCTTCGATGATCGTCAGATCAAGTCTTTCGACGTTCTGCAGAACCGTTCTCGAGAAGTCGTGCTTCAGATCAGTCACGAGAAGTCCCAATGCCGAGAAGATGCCAGGGCTAAGCGGCACGATGGTGTGAGAGAATCCGAGTTCGATGGCGATTCTTCCACTGTGCAAAGGACCGGCTCCACCGAAGGCGACAAGAGCGAATTCGCGCGGGTCATATCCACGTTGTATGGAGATCAACCTCAGGGCATTCACCATTGCGGCATTGGCAATCTCCAAGATTCCGTAAGCTGCATCGATTAGATCCATGCCTAACTGGGATGCCAATCCTTCGATCGCCTCCGAAGCCCTCTCGACGTCGAGCTTTATCTCGCCGCCGAGGAAGTACTCGGGGTTCAGCCGTCCGAGGACGAGGTTGGCATCAGTCACCGTCGGCTCCAGGCCGCCCCAGCCGTAGCACGCTGGGCCCGGATCAGCGCCAGCACTTCTTGGCCCCACCCTTAGTGCACCGCCTGAATCCACCCAAGCGATTGATCCACCTCCGGCTCCGATCTCAACCAGGTCAATGACAGGAGTACGAATCGGATAGCCCGAACCGCGACCACTCCCCATTCCTGGTCGGGCGGTTGCGCCCACCTCGTAATCCTTTGTCACGTTCGGTACGCCATCCAGAATCAGGCCGACTTTTGCCGTGGTCCCGCCCATATCCAGCGAGATCATGTTGCTGAACCCGAGCGATTCTCCGAGGTAGGTCGCCGCCATGACTCCGGCGGCCGGCCCCGACTCCACCATGAATACTGGCTTCTCGGCCGCTACCTCGAACGTCTGCAGTCCCCCATTGCTTTGCATCACAAGAAGCTCACCTGTCATGCTTTCAGCTCGAAGGCGACTCTCGATACTCTCAAGATATCGCGAAACGATTGGGCGAATTCCAGCATTGATCGTTGTGGTGCTGGCGCGGAAATACTCCCGAAATTCTGGTGCCACCTCGCTCGAAAGCGAAACGGCCGTCTCTGGAAGCATGGACCGTAGTATTTCGCCAACGGTTACCTCATGAACTGGATTGATATGTGCATGCAGAAGACACACAGCGATTGACTCAACTTCCTCCTCCTTTATCTTTCGGGCCACTGATTTGACATCTTCCACATGAATTGGAACGACAACATTGCCCGAGGCATCGAGCCGCTCTCGTATCTCAAAACACAAATAGCGCGGTACCAGCGGTCGAAGTTTCTCAAACCCAAGGTCATACAGTACGGGGCGATTCTGCCGTCCAATCTCAAGCATATCCCTGAATCCATCCGTCGTGATAAACGCAGATTTCGCCAGACTATTCTCAATAATTGCATTGGTAGCAACAGTCGTACCATGAACTAGATATGCTATAGAGCTTGGGTCCAGCTCATTGCGTTCCAATATCCGATTGGTCGCCTGTAGAAAACCAATCGATGGATCACGAGGAGTGGAAGTGACCTTGTCGATGAAAATCTCGCCAGTTGCTTCGTTAATCACAATTGCATCTGTGAACGTGCCACCAATGTCAATTCCAATCCGGCTTGTCATGCTCGCCTTGCTCCCATTCAATCAGGTCGTGAAGGGCGCGTCTTCACTGCTTATCCACGCTATTGGAACCCCTAAGAACACTGGTTTGCTCTTCGTCTATGACCAGATCCTTGGGATCAATCATCACGCGGTAGACCTCTCGTGCTCTCTCGGCACTGACTTTTCCATCTCTTACGTCGGCAAGAACACTGACCGGATCCCTCTCACTTGGCGGGCCAAAGCCCCCACCGCCACAGGTTCGGTAACTGACGAGGTCCCCTGGCTTCAACTGCAAGGTTGACTTAGCGCCGACCTTGCTGGTCTCGCCTTTCGAGACGAGTACGTACTCAGCCTTAGTTCCCGGAAGTCCTCCGAACAGCCCGTGTGGGCCCCAGCGATCCCGGTCAGCGAGGACTGTGAAGGACACTTCATGATCGGGAAAAAGATAGTCACGTCGTAGCCCAAGTCCCCCCCTGTGTCTTCCCGCACCTTCTGAGTTCTCTACCAACTCATAACGAACGATCCTGACGGGGTAACTCGATTCGGTCTCCTCGATTGGAGCGTTCTCAGTGTTCTTCCCATGGCATTGGACTGCGTCGGGACCGTCACTCTTAGCCCTACCCCCATAACCGCCAGCGAGCGTCTCAAGGAAGCAGTAATACTCGCCAGTACGAGGGTCCTCTCCGCCAAAACCAGCGTGGCAGATCATCCCCTCTGTACCTGCGGGAATCATCTCAGGCAGTGCGGGGGACAACGCCTTGAAAATGATGTCTGTGAGTCTCATCTGAGTTTCCCATCCCCCCACTACGGGAGCAGGATACACGCAATTCACGACGGACCCTGCGGGTGCGTTTATGCGTACTGCGCCGTAGAATCCCGCATTCACTGGCACATCGGGATCGGTCAATGCCTTGAGGACGTACGCACACGTCGCGAACGTCATCGCGAACGTAGCGTTCACTGGCGCTTTCCGCTGACGATCCGAGCCATCGAAATCAAATAGCACACCGTCGTCATCGACGACAACCTTGACAGCAAGTCGAACAGGATCAGCCGTGTACCCGTCAGTATCCACGTAGCCCTCTGCCGTGAAAACGCCACGCGGAAGAGCTCCCACCTCGACTCGAATACGCTGTTCCGTGTAGGACAGAATCTGTTCGATCCCAGTCTCGACTACTTCAGGGCCGAAACGGTCTAGTAATGCCGTTAGCCTATGGATTCCAGCTTGATTTGAGGCGATCTGGGCACGAAAGTCGCCCGCGAACTCCCGCTTCGAGCGTATCTGAGACAGAATGAGTTGGAAGATCTCGTCAACGACCTCTCCGCTACGCACCAATTTCAGAGGCGGGATGATCACCCCCTCCTGGAATACCTCCGTAAATGCTCCGATACTGGATGGAGCTCCCCCGCCGACGTCAACGTGATGGGCGATGTTGGCTACATATCCGAGTCGACGATTCTTGTACCACACCGGAGAGATGAGGGTCACATCGTTTAGGTGTCCTCCACCGATGTAAGGGTGATTCAGGACGATGCTATCGCCAGGTCCAATGTTGTCAGCACCGTATTCGCGGATGGCGTTGGGCACCACTTCGACGGCCGATCCAAGGTGGGTCGGCTGGGCGAACGACTGAGCGACGACGCGAAGGTGCTCGTCATACAGGGCACATGAGAAATCGGCTCTCGTCTTGATGTTCGTGGAATACGCGCTACGCCTAACGGTGGCGCTCATTTCTTCGGTGATCTCAAGCAGAGCATTTCGAATCACCTCAAACTGAATCGGGTCTAGCCTCATATCAAGATCAATCACTTTGACTCTCCAGACGATTGTAACTGATGTAGTGTACTGGATCATCTCAGCGACGCCCACCAGGCGCACCTCGACCGGCTGGTCGACGCTCATCCACGTCTCCGTACCGCGTGGGACGCGCTCCAGGAACTCTACCAACTCTACGAAGCCGGCGACCTCGATCAGGCCAACGAGGCTCTGGGACGGTTCGCTGATCTCTACGCCACAGGCCAGATCCGCGAATACCGCGACATCGTGGACACGATCATCGCGTGGGGAGAAGAGATCTTGGCCTACCACACCAGCAGACGAGCATCGAACGGACCCATCGAAGGGATCAACAACCTCCTCCAGGTCCCACGACGCGTCGCTCACGGATTCACCAACCCCAACAACACTCAATTTTTGAGATGTGCCCAAGAAATAATGCCCCTGCGAGGGAAGAATTGATAGACCCAGCTATATATTTAGAACTGGAGGTCGGCTGATCTGCCGACCCAGGTCACTTTTTTTAGTCGAGTGCCGTTGGCCCGACGAGCACCCGGCAGGAAGGAATAAGCAATGAAGAAATTCAAAGTAGCCATTGCCCTTATGGCTGTCTTGGCGTTGCTGGCTGCGGCCTGCGGCGACGACGGGGACGAAGCGGCAGATGCTGCTGCTGAGACGACGGCGCCCGCTGAGACGACGGCACCCCCTGAGACGACGGCGCCCCCTGAGACGACGGCGCCCCCTGAGACGACGGCGCCCGCTGAGACAAGCGCCGATTCAGAGGCTCAGCAGGGAGGGACTCTCATAGTAGCGCTGGAAGCAACGATCAGCACTCTCGATCCACATCGGAGTTCGGGAGGACAGACGCATGAAGTCAACGAGCAGATCTTTGAGAAGCTCATTACTGCCGATTACACCGTTCCAAACGATGGCAGCCCGCCCGAGATCGTGCCACGGCTAGCCACCGAGTGGGAATCGAGTCCGGATGGCTTGATCCACACATTCTCACTGCGCGAGGGTGTGACCTTCCATGATGGGACGCCCTTTGATGCGGGAGCTGTCGAGTTCAATGTGCGCAGGGTGTGGGATCCAAGCTTCGATCATTACATCGGAGAAGGACTGTCAGGGCTTGCCGCGACAGTATTCCAGAATCTCGAGGCTGTTGAAGTCGTTGATGAATTCACGGTTCAGTTCGTCCTGTCAGCACCCTTTGGGTTCTTCATTGAGAAGCTCGCCACCACAACAGGTCTGGGTCATCCATGGATGATTAGCCCCGCAGCTGTTATTGAGTATGGCGAAGAGGTCGCGGATCATCCCATTGGCACCGGTCCCTTCAAGTTCGTCGAGTGGGTAAGAGGACAGCATTTGACTCTGGAGGCAAACCGGGACTATTGGAGGACTCCCCATCCCTACGTGGATGAACTGATATTCCGACCGATTGAAGATGAGTCTGGTCGCGTCAACGCCCTGAGGGCCGGCGAAGTCGACATGATCCGTGTCGTGCCTCCGGATCAGATACTTGAGCTTGAAGACGACGGTTTCAAGATTGCATCGGGCCCGACTCCGCATCTTTGGTATATAGAATTCCAGCACAGGCGGCCACCCTTTGACGATCCGAGAGTTCGACAAGCCGTCAATCTGGCGATCGACAGAGATGGCATGGCGGCGGAACTGCTTGTCGGTACAGTTGAGGCGGCTATCTGCTTCTGCTCGTCTACGTCGGCGACATTCAACCCTGTACCAGATTGGGCGGGGTATGAGTACGACCCAGAGCGAGCGCGCGAGCTCCTTGCCGAAGCAGGCTATGAGGGTGGGTTTGACGCGGTGTTTGAGACGTCGACATCGGGATCCGGGCAGATCTTGCCTGTACAGATGGCTGAATGGATTCAGCGAGACCTGGCCGAAATCGGAATAGATCTGGAGCTTCGTACTTACGAATGGAATACGTACGTTGGCCGGTGGTACACAGGTATGCCGGATGACGTCGATATGAACCAGATATCGTGGGGGGACAACTCCGACTACTGGCTGTATGAGTCCACGTCACCGTCTGCAGGTATCAACTCGGGAGGGCTGATTGATGGAGAATATGACTCGCTCTTGATAGCTGCCAATGAAGCTGCAAGTCAAGAAGAAGCCAGTGAGTTCATCGAAGCAGCCGCTCGTAGAGGTCACGAACTGGCCTTCCATGCCCCCATCGTGTCAGATACTTTCCCTCTCGCGATGGCGGCGGATGTCAATGGCTTCATTCGAACCGGGGACTGGGTTGTGGACTACTCCATTGTGTGGCTTGACCGTTGATAGTTGACTCAAGTCTGTCTCGTAATCGCATGGGATGGGGTCTCGGCCCCATCCCATGCGAGAGCGGTCATCCACAGTTGCTCAGGAGACCGGAGCATGGTGGCAATCGTCCGATGAAAGAGGGTGCAGGTGGTTCCAGTTCAGCCCCAGCGGGCACTTGATGAACCGGGGTCCTCTCAGCTAAACCAGATCTCCACGTTCTGTGGCAGTCTTGAGGAAACGATTAAGTTATCAGCGTGATAGTACCAATGATAGGCAGGCGGGCGCTTGCTATCTTGCCGATGCTGGTCGGTATCTCGGTTGTTGGGTTCCTTCTTATGAAGCTTGTGCCAGGGGATCCAAGTTCCTTCCTTCTTGGTCCCTTCGCTGGACCAGAGGCTCGTGAAGCGCTGCTAAGGAGTCTGGGATGGGACCAGCCTTGGCCGGTACAGTATGTGAAATGGCTCGGTCTCTTCGTTCAAGGTGATTTTGGTACGTCCGTTAGATACCAGACACCCGTCTCAGAGATCTTCGGACAAGCAGTTGTAAACAGCGCGATCTTGGTTGCCTTGAGTTTTGCCATAGCGTTCGTTCTCGGCTTCTTTGGTGGGATCCTGGCAGCAGTGAAGCGCTTTTCTCCGGTTGACAGAATCATGACTACATTCGCTGTCGTACTGGCGAGTGCCCCGGTGTACTGGCTCGGCTTGGTTCTTGTGTGGATCTTCAGTGTAAGGCTGGGAATCTTCCCTGTGTCAGGGATTGGCACGGTGGGAGCCGAGTCAGACGTAGTGGACTTGCTCCATCACGCCGCTCTTCCATCAGTGACGGCTGCCCTAATTCCGATGGCAGTGATCTTCCGTTTGACGAGGTCCGAGCTAGCTCATGCATTGGATCAACCGTACATTCAGGCAGCGAGAGCAAGAGGTATAACCGAAGCCTCTATCGTGTTTCGTCACGGTGTTAGAAACATCGTGGCCCCCATCGCAAACGTGAGCGGTTTACAGCTTGGGTTTATATTCACGGCCACTTTGTTTGTTGAGGTCGTCTTTGCATGGCCGGGTGTGGGCTTTCTCGTCTTTCAGGCGATTGCGGCGCGAGACATACCCGTCATCCAGACTGTCGTATTGTTCACCGGTCTCTTGTTCGTCGCGATCAGTCTCGTCAGCGACGTTATTCAAGGACTAGTCGACCCGCGAACGATGGCTTCGGTCGGTGCTGGAACGTGAAGCTATCAGTTTCAGAACCCGTTGAGCCTGAATTCGGCCAAGAGCAATGAGAAAAGAGGGAGATGTGCTGGAAGGAGCGGTAGCTCGAGACAAAGGGACCCGGCAGACTGATCCGCTCACGACAACGCAAACCGGACAGTTCAGACTCATTATCCGGACGTTCGCTCGTGACCGGCTTGCACTTACCGGCCTAATCCTCATTGTTGTTGTTGTGGCTGCTTCGTTCGGGGCCGATCTCCTAACCCCCTACGGCCCAAATGAAGCTCATAGAGAAGTCGGGCGTTATGCCCCTTTGGGAACCCCGGGCCATTTCTTAGGAACCGACGGACAGGCACGGGATGTGTTCACAAGGCTTCTCTGGGGGGGACGGGTTTCAATTCCAGTAGCAGTCCTACCTGTTCTCGGCGCGTTAGCAGCCTCGCTCGCGATAGGGCTGATGGCAGCTTTTTCGGCAGGCTGGATTGGTGGTCTGGCGATGAGGATCCTGGACGTGATGTTCGCGTTCCCTCCTGTGCTACTGGCCATAGCAGTAGCGACAATCTTGAGACCAGGCATGATGAACCTGATGCTTGCAATCGGCGTGGTATCCATCCCATATTTGACCCGCGTGGTGTTTGTCGAGGCGGTTTCAGTTCGCGGGAGTGACTACTTGAGAGCAGCGCAGGTAGCTGGCACCCCTCAAAGGAGGAAGCTACTGCGGGAGGTGCTTCCCAATGTGATTCCTCCTGTCATCATTTACGCATCGACGGGAGTGGGAGGGATGATCGTCATGGCGGCTGGACTCAGCTTTCTTGGGGTTGGTGTTCAACCTCCGACTCCCGACTGGGGAATCATGACCGCTGGCGGACGAGTGGTTCTGCAGGAACTGCCCCATATCGCAACCGTTCCAGGATTCTTGATCATTGTCGTAGCACTCGCTTTCAACGTTGTAGGAGACGGCCTCAGGGACGCTCTCGATCCGAGACATAGGACGAGGACGTGGACAACCGGATAAGCGAAACAACGGACTCTGTCGTATTGAGCAGGTCATCAATGCTCGAAGACAATGGGGGCGGGGCCCTTCTCAAGGTCGACGATCTTCACACGCACTTCTTCTTACCAAATGGTGTCTTGAAGGCGGTTGACGGGATGAGTTTGGAGGTTGAGCGCGGCGAAGTGGTTGCTGTTGTCGGGGAGTCAGGATCAGGCAAGAGCGTAACCGCATTGTCCATTCTTAGGCTCCTTCCGCAGCATCAGGGTCGAATAGTCGACGGTCGGCTGATGTTCAAAGGACATGACCTGATGAAAAAGAGCAATAAAGAGATGCAAGAGATTCGAGGCAAACAGATCGCGATGATCTTTCAAAATCCTTACGCCGCATTAAATCCGGTAATTCGCCTTGGAGATCAGCTCATCGAGACAGCTAGGAAGCACCGAGCAGTGACTAAAGACGAGGGTCGGGAGTTGAGCCTTGAACTACTATCGTACCTTGATCTTGAGGACCCGGAGCGGATTGTTAGTTTGCGCCCTTTTCAGGTAAGCGGAGGTATCAATCAACGCATCATGCTCGCGCTTGCATTGATAGGTGAGCCGCAACTATTGATAGCTGACGAGCCAACGACGATGCTTGATTCTCTCACTCAAGTCGAGATACTCGAGCTCATTGATCAGGTACAGCGTGAAACGGGAATGTCGGTTCTTCTAATAAGCCATGATCTCGGTGTCGTAGCTCAGGTATCTGATCGAGTGGTCGTGATGTACATGGGCCAGCGAGTGGAACAGGCATCAACTGGCGAGATTCTCACCTCTCCGAAACACCCATACACAATCGGACTTAGAGATTCCGTTCCTGACCTAGAAACTAAGGGAAAGCGGCTCCCTCAAATTCAGGGAAGCCTACCCGATCCTCAGAATCTCCCTCGAGGTTGCAGATTCGCTCCGAGATGCCCACATGCCATGGAGAGATGTTTTCAATCCTCGCCTCCAGAATTTAGACTAGCCGATGACACACTAGTGAAGTGTTGGCTCTTTGAAACGGGTTCACCGACATGAGTGAGCACTCGTTTCTCCTTCAGGTAATTGACGTATCGAAGGAGTTCCAAGGGTACAAAGGCCGCACATTTGTCGCAGTCGAGAACGCCAATCTTCAAATACTGCGAGGCGAAACGTTCGGTCTCGTCGGGCAGTCGGGTGGCGGGAAGACCACCTTAGGACTGATGATCATGGGACTAGTCAGACCAACCTCCGGCGAGATCAGATACAGAGGCCAGTCGATCACGGGAGTCTCTGAAAAGGCATTGAGGCCACTCCGAAGAGAGATTCAGATGGTTTCGCAGAATCCATTGGAGGCGTTGAATCCCGTCAAGACCGTTGGGCAGTCAATCGAGTTACCACTGATCAACTTCGGCTTTTCCCGGCTACATCGCCGGAAACGTGTTGCCGAAGTCTTGAACCTAGTTGGCCTCAAAAGCGCAGACGCAGACCGATACCCTCATGAGTTCAGCGGCGGGCAAGCCCAGAGAATCTGCATTGCTAGAGCCCTTGTAATCGAGCCGCGGTTTGTTTTCCTGGATGAGCCCGTTTCGTCTCTAGATGTCTCGATCCAAGCACAGGTTTTGAATCTGCTTATGGATCTCCAAGAGGAGCTCGGTTTGACCTATTTGTTTGTTGCACATGACATAGGCGTTGTCAGTTTCATAAGTGATCGGATAGCGGTGATGCAACGAGGGACAATATTAGAAACTGGAGCCACAAGAGACGTCATATCTAATCCACAATCCAATTACACAAAAGCTCTTCTTTCTAGTGTAGTCAACGTGCCAAAAAGAACCGGTCTCATAGAGACTGGAGAGACTCTGCAAGACAACCGCGAATGATTCGTGCTGTAAGGATAATGAAATGCATGCCAGCGTTGCACAAGTGAATAGCATAAGATCGGAAAGACGGCTAGCTATCGAGCTCGCCTGTAAAGGAGTCGGATGACACAGATGGAGCATCGTGATAGATTGCATGGGCGGCTGCGGTGTCCAGAGCTGTCCGAGGTACAGGAACTTGCGGCCTCTCAGTATATTCGCTTGTCCGCTAACGAGGCCGAGTCCTATATGGATCAGATCTGGAACATACTGTCGCAAATCGACCAAATTAATGACCTAGACATTCCTTCAGTTCCAGTCAGATATCCTGAACGTGAGATAGGCGAGCCGTCCGATAACGAGAGCGATCCGTTCAACGTATACATTCGGCGCTGTTTAGTGAGAGGCTCAGAATCGGGCAAGCTGTTAGGGAAACGAGTTGGTTTAAAAGACAACATTAAGCTCGCTGGTGTCCCGATGACCAACGGTTCACGGCTGATGGACGGGTATGTGCCATCCATGGACGCGACTGTCGTTGAGAGGATTCTTGATGCGGGCGGGACAATCGTGGGCAAACTGAACATGGATAGTTTCAGCTTCGGCGCGGGAGGAGAGTCCAGCGAATTTGGTCCAGCGAGGAATCCTCATGATCCAGCGTATTCCGCGGGAGGATCTTCGTCCGGGAGCGCGGCAGCGGTTGCGGCCGGGGAAGTTGACATCGCGCTTGGAGTAGACCAGGGGGGTAGCGCCCGTATTCCGGCCGCTTGGTGCGGTGTCGTGTCGATCAAGGCGACACATGGCTTGGTGCCAAGCTTCGGCATCGCTTATGTGGACCACACGCTTGACCATGTTTGTCCCATAGCGTCAACTGTGAAGGATGCTGCTTTAGCACTTGAGGTGTTGGCTGGTGAAGATCCCCGAAGCCCAGTGTCTGTTCGGGTTCCATACCAATCTCAGGCATACAGTCAGGGCCTTGGGGAGAAGGGCGTCGGAAATCTTCGGATTGGCGTTCTAAAGGAATCGATGGATTGGCTAGACGGGGAATCGGACGTCAACTCGAGCGTCCGAGATGCTGTGGAGGGACTGAGGGATCAAGGTGCGGAGGTGCAAGAGATCTCCCTTCCGTGGTGGAAGCAATGCGAATCGGTGATACTGACCATAATGACTCATTCGCTTGCTGCGATGGTCGATTCTGACCTCGAAGGATATTCCCGGCCTGGTATGTGTGATCCTGGTTGGCAGAACTTGTTTGGAAAGGCACGACGCGCTTCAGGCCGTCTTCTATCGCCCCTCCTGATCGTACATCTAATTCTTGCTAAATATCTGCAGCAAGAGTATTGCAGTACCTACTTTTCGAAGGCCCAGAATCTTCGGCACTTTTGGTCACAGCAACTGGACGATACGTTCAAGGAATACGATGTGCTTGTTACTCCTACGACACCGATGAAGGCTGTTCGGCTTCCTACCCTGGAGGAGTCGGAAGTCGGACAGGCGAAGCAACGTGGCCTGTTCCGCAATAATCTCAATACATGTCCTGCGAACTTGACGGGACATCCTGCAATAACGGTACCGTGTGGTACGGGTGACAATGGCTTACCTATCGGGTTACAAATCATCGGTAGGCGTTTCGATGAAGATCTGTTGTTTAACGCTGCGTTTGAGGTAGAAAAGGCTGCTAATGATAGATCTTCTGGTGCCGACGTATGAACGAAGTCGATGGCATGATATCTCAACAGAGCGACAGGTCCATTCACAGAAACAGGCTGCTCGATACAGTGCTCCAAGGTGAACCCGCAGGGCGTTCACCTTGGAGCACGAATACACCATTCTGGGTGCTTGGTATACAACAATGGCAAATGAGCTTGGACTGGCCTAATGAAATTGGATCCAGCGAGAAGCACGTGCCTGGTGATTCAACCCCGTGGTTTCATGCTGTAACCCCAGACCCATGAATAGCAGGCAGCATATTACGACGGTGCTCGGTGAGATATCACCAGACGATCTTGGAGTGACATTGATGCATGAGCACGTGTTCTGCACTTTGATTTCTGAGTATCGTGGTGATGGTTGGCTGAATGACGGTGCTCTAGCTGTGGAGGAGTTAAGCCGCTTCAAGAGTGCCGGGGGTCAAAGCCTTGTGGATCTCACTCTCCGAGGGATGGGCCGTCAACCACAGCAGGTCCAGCAGGTCAGTGAAGCGACGGGCTTGAACATCGTTGTGGGAACCGGGCTTTATAGGCACCCCTACCTGGACAGTGAATGGGTTGACCAGAACAGCGTAGATCAGCTCGCTCGCTGGATGGTGGACGAAATAGAGGTCGGCATTGACGGTACAGGAATACGTGCGGGAATCATTGGTGAGATAGGTTGTGACGCATTCCTGACAGCTCATGAAGAACGCGTGTTCAGGGCAGCTGCCCGCGCTCACCGTCGAACCGGGGTAACCATAAGCACGCACGCCGCCCGCTGGCCGGTGGGCCATGTGCAACTTGATCTCCTTGAAGAGGAAGGAGTGAGTCCGTGTCGCGTCATCATCGGTCACTGCGATTCGGTGTCAGATGCCGGTTGGATGTCGTCAAATGATGTGATTGACTATCACGAATCGTTGGTACGCCGAGGTGCCTTCGTCTCCTTTGATCACTTTGGAACCGCGGCTTCTTCGTTTGATGATATCAGGGCTCTTGAGTATGTAGTGTCCTTGATCGACAAAGGTTTTACTAGGCATATTCTGCTATCACAAGATGTCTGTTTTCGGAGCTCTCTGCGGGCTAGAGGCGGTAATGGTTATGATTATCTTCTGACCAGAATCGTTCCTCAGTTGCGTAAGCAAGGCGTCTCTGATGAAACTGTCTCTACGATTCTTATAACGAATCCCAGGCAGGCTCTCACCGGCGATATCCAGTGATTGGAGGAGAAGCTTCACGTTGTCGAGGCTGGCCAAGGTAAATCTTGTCTGGGGAGGAGTTAGATTGGCTACCGCACCATGTCACAGGGGATTTCGTTGAGGATCGAACCCATTGAACCCCACCAGGCCCCCGTACACCACAAGAATGGACTCCACTGCTGCCTTCGTCGGCGCGTGAGATCCAGGAGGCACGACGGGAAACCGATAGGCGACGGCCCGGTCACATTTTGATCGAAACAATCTCGTTCAGGAGGCACGACGGGAAACCGATGGGTGTAGGTCTCAGTTGGGTACAGGCTGGGTACTAGCCTCGAGGGCGGTCCGACCGGTCAGTGACCTTACGGAAGCTGCGGAACAGATTGCCACCACGGAGAGGCTGGACGCGGGAGAGCATCTCGACTTGGAGGCGCCTGCGGAAATCGGAGACGGCTGGCCGGCGCCTTCTCTTCGATGGTCGCCTCACTGGCGGCCTCAAGACGGGAACAGCAGCGACTTGTCGCCGACGCAGGTCATGAATTCCGTACCCCGATCACCGCTGTCAAGACCAACCTGGAGACTCTGCTCCGCCAAGACCGGGGGCTCGCCGACGCTCAACGCCGCGAATTGCTGGAGGCTGCCCTGACCCAATCGAACCAGTTGGCGGGGTTGACGACCGAACTGGTAGATCTGGCCACCGACGTACAACACCACGACGAGGATCTCACCAACATATATCTCAATGAACTGGCCTCCGATGTGGCCCTCCGGTTCCGCCGGATGGGCGCCAAGGAAGTGGAGGTTTCCGGAGAGGGTTCGTCAGTGAGGGGACGGCGGTCCCAGCTGGAAAGGGCCTTGGGCAACCTGGTCGAGAACGCCGTCAAGTGGGCCGCTCCGACAGTGGAGATCAACCTGGAGGGTGGGAGGGTGACGGTCTCAGATGACGGCGCCGGCATTCCCGAGGATGACCTTCCCCACATCTTCCTGCGCTTTTACCGGTCCCGCCAAGCCCACTCCACCCCCGGCTCCGGTCTGGGACTGGCGATCGTGGAACATCTGATAACTGCCCACGGGGGAACGGTTTTCGCCCGCAATCGCGCCGGCGTTGGCGCCGAAGTGGGTTTCAGCCTTCCGGTCGAGCGAGCATAAGGGACGGCCAGATCAGCCGGACTTTTGCTCCCGCTCCTGCGACCTTAAAGCGGAAACGGGCCCCGGGGATAGTCCCAGGGCCCGTTCACCGATCAAGCGGCGGGAAGGGGATTGAATTGCTTAGCGGCGTCCACCCCCGTGACCTCGTAACCCCCTTCGCCCGTGACCGCTTCTTACCTCAGGGCGGAGGTCCTCCATTTCCTGGCGGGTGATCTGTCCATCCGCAAGAGCGTCGGAAACGCCATCCATTTCGAGAATGCGATCCGCAAAGGCAAGCTGGTTGATTTCATCTTCGGTCAGCACGTCGTCCTCCCAGAAGGACTCGAGTTGCTCTTTTGCCTCTTGCCTCGTCGCCGCTATCACCTCCCTCTTTTCTTGCAGGGCGGCGGTGATGGCGTCAAGCTGGTCTAGGGTGATAGTGCCGTCGGACACCAGATCGGTCAGGACCTCTTCCAGGAAGCTGCCTCGATGGGCGGCGTCTCCATCTTCGGACAGACCATTTCCAGGATGCGCCAACGCCACAGATCCAATGCCGAGCAGCAGAACCACCGCCCCCGCAAAGATTGCTTTACGCATGCACCTTCTCCTTTCTGCAGTGGGCTATGCACTAACAATCTGTTTCATCAAACCTGAACCTTTCCTGAAACAGGCCTGAAGATTGGATGAGAAACCGAAGAAGGCGTCCTAATAGGCCTTGCAGGCCTGGGCCTGCTGTTTAAAAGCTCCCCAGATCTCCCAGCCGGACCCGATCAACCGCCATGATCAGAAACGTCACCATGGCCGCCAGCACTACTGCCATGGCCATGGCGCCCGTGTAGCTGACCGCTCCCGGACGTCCCAGCAGCCTGAAGATGAGAGCGGGAACCGTGATCGTGTCGGGCCGGGCAATAAAGGAGGTGGCTCCGAATTCGCCCAGGGAAACCGCTGCGGCAAAACCGGCCCCCACCGCCGCCGCCCGGGCCGCTATGGGCAGATCAATCTCCCGAAAAACTCGCCACGGTGAGGCGCCCAACACCGAGGCGGCCTCCCGTAGCCCTGCGCCGACCGAGCGCAGCATCGGGGTAACCGTGCGCACCACAAAGGGGGTGGCCACCAAAGCGTGCGCCAGCGGCACGAGCACTACCGTGGCCCGCAGGTCGACCGGCCAATCCAGGGCCACCAACATCCCGAATCCCACGGTCACGGCCGAGGCGCCCAGCGGCAGCATCAACACCACATCAAACCATCGGGCCGGACGGCCTTTGCCGGAGACGATTACCGTCGAAGCGCACAGTCCCACCGTCACCGCAATCACCCCGGTGGCCAGGGCATACCACAGCGAGTTGGCCATCGCCCTACCAGGTGTGACTGCCAGCTCACCCGGATCCGCCAAGAAACGCCAACCCGCCCCACCTCCCCGCAGCGATCGCGCCACCAGCATCACCAGCGGAATAGAGATGGCCCCCAGCGTGCCCAACACCGCCGCCGCCACCCCCAGTCTCTCACCAGAGGTGGAGGGCCTGCGAAGGTTCCGGCTCTCTGCGGCCAATTCCAACCCCACCGACTTGCGCTCCTGGTATCGGGAATACCAGGCCAGCACCGCGGTCACCCCCACCAGTTGGACAATGGCCAAAGCGGCGGCGACGGGAAGATTCAGAAACACCACCGTTTGCTGCCAGATCTCCACCTCCAACGTCCGGTAGCGAAGGCCGCCCAGAATCAGCACCACCCCAAAAGAGGTGAAGGTGAACAAAAAGACGATGGCGGCCGAAGCGGCCAACGCGGGACGCAGCAGGGGGAGGGTAAGTCGCCAGAAGACCTGTCGAGGACCGGCTCCCAGCGTTCGCGCCGCTTCGAACAGGGACCGGTCGATCCGAGCCCACACCCCTCCCACGGTCCGCACCACCACTGCCAGGTTGTAGAAGACATGGGCAGCCAGGATCGCCCAGACGCTCCCCTCGACACCCAGCGCCAAGAAGGCCGATCCCACCACCACAGTGGGCAGCACAAAGGGAGCTGTTACCAGTGCTCTGGCCAGGGAGCGACCCGGGAACTGGAATCGGGAAATCGCCCACGTGATCGGAGCTGCCATCACCAGGGTGAGGGCCACCGAAGCGGCCGACTGCCATATCGAAAACCAGAGAGCGCTTCTCAGGCCGGGGTTGACCAGCACCTGCCCGAACGCCCCGAAAGCGCCCTCCTCTCCCAGCGACAACCCAAAGATTCGGGCCATGGGGTACAGGAAAAGGTAGCCCAAAAAGACCGCCGCCACCCCCCCGGTTAACCACCTATAGCTCACAGGTCCCTCACCCGCAGGGTCACCATACCGGGCGGCATCCGTCGCACCGTCTAGGTCCTATTCGGCTCTGGCCGTACCCAATAAACTCAAGACCCGCCGACGCCTCATCCCAGCACCAGTTGGGTCCATTCCTGTATCCACCGCTCCCGATTGGCGTCGATGAGCGCCGGATCCAGCGAAGAGGGCTGATCAGGCAGGGCGGTGTGCTCCACAAACTCGGGCGGCAGGGAAGCCTCGGTGTTAGCTGGGAAGACAAACCAGGTAAGAGGGATCTGCTCCTGAAACTCCACCGACAGCAGAAAGTCGATCAATTCCCCGGCGGCGGTAGGATAATCGGTCCCCTCCAGGATCCCAGCGAACTCGATCTGTCGATAGCAGCCCTCCACCACCACACCGGTGGGCGCCACATCGGTGGGAGGATCGGCGTAAATGACCTCGGCCGGAGGTGACGACGCATAGGAGACCACCAGGGGCCGGTCACCGCCGTATCGGGTAAAGGAAGCGTAATAGGCCGTGTCCCAATCAGACACCACTTCCACTTCGTTGTCGACCAAGGCTTGCCAGTAATCCTTCCAGCCCTCTTCCCCGTAGACGGCGATGGTGGTCAGAAGAAAGGCCAACCCCGGAGACGAGGTGGCCGGACTCTCCACCACCAACTGCCCGCGAAACGCAGCGGTGGTCAAATCATCCAAGCTGCGGGGCGCCTCGGCATCCCCGATTACATCCCGGTCGTAGTTCAGGCATACATCCCCGAAATCGACGGGCGTCACTCGGTATTCGGAGTCAAGCCGGATGTTCTCAGGCGTCTTGTCCAGCAAGGAGGAACGGTGAGGACGGAAGATGTCGGCATCCAGGGCCCTGGACAGGAAGGTGTCGTCCACGCCGACGAGAACATCCGCCAAGGGATTGTCCTTGGTCAGGATCGCCTGGTTGACCAGCGAACCGGCGTCTCCCGCCGGAACCATCTTCACCGCAATGCCGGTTTCGGCGGTGAATGCGGCAAATGTCTCCTCGGTCACCCCTCCGGCAAAGGAGTCGTGACTGATGATGGTCAAAGTCTGCGGACCTGACTCTCCGCCACAGGCCGCCAGGGCCAGCGAGAGCATGATTATCCCAATCGTCAGTTTTCTGCACATGAACGGCGCTCCTTACTTCTTTGATGGGGAGCCCCGAGAAACCCGAAGTTTGTGACCAACGAAAGCTTCCTTCGCCGGCATTACCCGGATCAGGTGCTAACGGTCGGAGGATCAAATCCTCCCTCTCAGCCCGATTTCACCGAGCTCCCGTGTCTGCTCCCTCCATGGTAATGGTCAAAAAAGCCGGGGCGTTCCCGAATCCGGATCGCGAAGTAACTGGTAGTCCACTTCCCGCACCCCCAGCAAACGGGATTCGGCCAGCACCCGCGCCTGGGGAGTCACAGAGGTGGCCACCAGCACTCCACGCACCGGCGTCAGCCTCGGATCCAGCCTCAGCTGGGTTATGTACCTGGTCAACTGCTCCACTCCCGATATCTCCCCCCGGCGCTTTACCTCCACCGCCACCGTGCCTCCTTCGGGATCGGCGCACAGCAGATCGATGGGTCCGATAGCGGTGGGATATTCCCGGCGGATCAGCTTCAGGCCTTGCTCGATCACTTCAGGATTCTCCGCCAGTAGCTCTTGTAGATGCATTTCCACCCCGTCCTTCTCCAAGCCGGGGTCGATCCCCAGGTCATGGGTGTCATCTGACCACACCTCATGGATTGTGATCTCCAATCTCTCCCCCTTGGGATTGGTTACCAGCCAAAGACCTTCCCCTTCCTCCAAGTTATTGGGGGCTGCCATCCAATTGAGGGGTTTGTAGGCGCCCCCGTCGGCATGCACCGCCACGCACCCATCCGCTTTGATCATGATCAGCCGCCGGGAGCGGGGAAGATGAGCGTCGAGCCGCCCATGGTAGTCCACCGTGCAGTCGGCGATCACCAGCCGCATGGTTAGAGGGAACCCGTCCCCAGGATCCTCAGCGCCACCGCCTCGGCCACTATCACTTTCTCCAGTTCCCCCAGATCCTGGCTCTCGTTGGGAGCATGATGCGCCGAGGTGGGATCCCCGATGCCGGCCAGCAACAGCGGAGCTTGGGGAAACTTCTTGGCAAAGAACGCCAGGAAAGGGATGGTTCCACCCTGCCCCATTTCAACAGGAGAAACACCCCAGGCGACCTCCAGACCCTGACGCCAGGCATCGATGGCCGCATGCTGGGAGACCTGAAGGAAACCCTCGGCCTCCTCCCCGAAACTCACCGTCAACTGCGCACCCCACGGCAAGTATTGCATCAGATGTCGCTGCAGGGCCTGGCTGGCCAAAGCGGGATCCTGACCCGGGGCGATGCGCATGCTCACCTTGGCCCGGGCCACGGGGACCAACAGGTTTATAGCCTCCGACATCCGGGGGGCATCCACCGCCAGCACCGAGATGGCCGGCTTGGTCCACAGCCGAGAGGCGGCCGAACCGCTTCCTATGGTGTGAAGACCGTCGACGGCCCCCAACTCCTGCGCCAGCTTCTCCACCGGTACCTCCAGATCCGGAGCCTCGTTTCGGACCAGTCCCTTCACCGCCACCGCTCCCTCATCGTCGTGAAGGGTGGACAGAAGGCGCGCCAGCGTGATCAATGCGTCTGGAAACAAGCCCCCGAAGGATCCTGAATGTCCTCCCACCCGAGCAGTCCGCACTTCCACCACACAACCCACCAATCCCCGAAGCGAGGTGGTGATGGCGGGAATCCCCACTCCCCAATTGCTGGAGTCAGCTATCACCACCACATCGGCCGCCAACTCATCCCCATACCGATCCAAAAAGGCAGCCAGATTGGGCGAGCCGATCTCCTCCTCGCCCTCCAGAAACACTTTCATCCCCACCGGCGGCGATCCGCCGAAGGCCCGGGCGGCACCCGAATGAACGATCACTCCGCATTTGTCGTCGGATGTCCCTCGACCGTACATCCGGCCTCCCTTCACCACCGGATCGAACGGATCGGTCTCCCACACCTGGAGATCGCCGACCGGCTGGACATCATAATGGGCGTAGAGGAGAACGGCAGGGGCGCCTTCGGGGCCGGGAATATGACCGTAAACGGCGGGATGGGCGTCTTCTATCTCCAACAACCGGACGTCCTGGTACCCGGATTCGGTCAAAAGACGGGCACATTCCTGCGCTGATCGTCTCACCTCACCGGGGTCGAACCCGGACGCGCTGATCGAAGGAATGGCGACCAATCCCGCTAGATCCTGAACCAGATCAGGAAAAAAGGATGCTACGGCATCCCGCAAATCCTGGTGTGACGTCAAATCCTGGCTCATTAATGGAATACTCCTGAAATCTCTATCGGTAATGAGTATTCCTCCCTCACCCACCGGTAGCTCATGACGCTGGGGAGTGACCGGGTCGGACAGCCACCTGCAGGCCGGCCGGGACCACGCCCTCCCATTGCTTGGCTTCTCACAACCGGCAAGATTACTCATACCAAACCGGTTGGTATAGCCTCAGCGTCCAGCCATCATTGGGGATCACAGTGACCGTGAGACTGCTCGGCATCCCGCTTCGGGTCAAGCTCTCCTTCGTGATAGTGATATGTCTGTTGGGGATGCCGCTGGTCCGCAACGTCACCGTCGACCCGCTAATGCTGCTCGGAAGGCTGGGAATCTGGGTGGCGGTGGTGGTGGTGTCGGTGATCATCCATGAACTGGGACACGCCCTGTTGGCCCGGCGTTTCGGAGCGACGGTGTCCATGGAGTTGTGGGCCCTGGGGGGTCTCACCTCCTGGAAGCCCGGCGCCCGGCAGATCACCCCCATTCGGCGAGCCGCTATTGCCGCGGCCGGGTCGGCACTGGGGCTGGTGGTGGGCGCAGCCGCCTACCCGCTGTGGAAGCTGGTAGGACCCGGCACAGACCTGCTCTCTCTCACCCTGGGCTGGATAGTGTGGGTGAATCTGGGCTGGGGCCTGATCAATTGGCTACCCGTACGTCTCCTGGACGGAGGCCACATCTTTCAAGCAGTCATTGATGTGGTGTGGCCGAGACGCTCCGACAGAATCACCAACGTGTTTTTCCTATGTTCGTCGACGGCCGCCGCACTGCTGGCTTTTCGCCTGGACTTCCCGATAGCCGGTTTGTTTGCCGTCTACATGCTCATCATGGAAGTGCGACGTCTCCTGGCGGTCACGCCGAAGCCCCGTCCTCCCATGGCTCCACCCCCCTCCGAGCACTTTCTACTCCATCCTCCTCCCTCAGGTCGCGACCATCGTCCAGACCATTTGAACCAATAAGCCTTTCCTTACGGATCACCTTGAACTTCCAAAAGCGCGACTCTTCCGGTTTCGGTTCAAGACGTTTCGACTCGGAATCCCTCAGCCACGACCACATTGTTCCAAATGTTGGTCATGGTCCTCCTAATCGCATCCACTCCGGGAGGCGGGTCGGCCCACAGCAAGGAAACGCAACATCGACGCCTGACAGGATCCTTGGCAACTACAATGAATAGGTATCTGTTACAGGGGAACCCAGTAAGGCGTTTCCCCACTATCGAAAGGATTGCTCTCTGATGAGTGACTTTCTTGATGGCATCTCAGACGGCCTTGAAGAGGCATGGCAAGATGTCATCACATTCGTCCCCAAGTTCTTAGGGGCCCTCTTAATTCTCTTTGTTGGTTGGATAGCCGCCCGGGTCATCCACCGGGGGGCTGCCCGGCTTCTGCAGGGGGTCGGCTTGGACCGGATACTGGAACGTGCGGGGCTCGCTGAGCGGATCAAGGCCGCCGGCATCACCGCCACGGATCTGGTAGCCCGCGTTATCTACTGGGCCACCTTGCTGGTGGTGCTGCTGCTCGCCGCACAAACGCTGGAAGTGGATAACCTGAGCGACCTGCTGACTGCGCTTATCTCCTATCTGCCTTTGATAGTGGTGGCGATCATCATTGTGATCGTGGCCGCGGCCATCGGCGCTTTTATCGCCGAGGTTTCGACTCCTTGGTCACAGGATCACAGCATACGCTGGCTGCCCGAAGTGGCGCGCTGGATGGTGGTCGGCTTCGGTGCACTTGCTGCTCTGAACACCCTGAACATCGCCGAGGAGATCGTAAACACCCTGTTCATCGCCATCGTCGGCACAGTGGGGGTATCCCTTGCCATCGCCTTCGGCGTGGGCGGTATCCCCGCCGCGCGAAGGTGGTGGGATAAGATCATTCCCAAGCAGGACTAACTGCGCGGCCCTCTCCTCCCTGAGAGGACAGTACCGGCGGATTCATCAAGGTTCCACGGGCAGGCTGGTCAGCAGCTTTGCCGGTGGAACCTCAACAATTTACGCGTAGAAATACGCATCCCCCTCCAAAACCCGGTAACACCACACTCCAAGCCTCCCTTTAGAGCTTCCTCCTGACATTCTCCAGTGGCCCGTGACGGGTCGGGTCACCCCTAATTCCCGATAATGTATCAGGGATATGGATTTTGCTTACACACCAAAGGTTGAGGCCCTCCGAAAAAAACTCTCGACATTTGTCGAGGAGCGGGTGATCCCGTCAGAACCTCTGTATGAACAACAGATCAAGGACTCCGGCAATCCTCATCACCATCCCCAGGTCATAGAGGACCTCAAATCAGCAGCCCGCGCCCAGGGACTGTGGAACCTGTTCCTGCCCGATTCCGAATTGGGTGGAGGGCTTACCGTCTCCGAATACGCTCCCCTGGCCGAGATAACCGGACACAGCCCCGAAATCGCTCCCGAGGCCATCAACTGCTCGGCGCCGGACACGGGAAACATGGAGATACTCCACATGTTCGGAACCCCTTATCAGCAGGAACGCTGGCTACACCCATTGCTGGACGGAAAGATCCGCTCGATCTTTTCGATGACCGAGCCCGATGTCGCCTCCAGCGACGCCCGCAATATCCGCACCCGCATTGAAAGAGATGGGGATCACTATGTGATCAGGGGACGTAAGTGGTTCTCCTCGGGCGGCGCCTCTCCGCGGGCCAAGGTGGCCATTGTGATGGGAGTCACCGATCCCGACGCCGATCCCTATCGGCGGCAAAGCATGATCCTGGTACCACTGGACAGCCCGGGAGTGATAATCGAAGAAACTCCCACTGTGTACGGATATCAGCACCGAGGGGGCCACGTCACCATCCACTACAACCGGGTGCGGGTGCCGGCCGAGAACCTCTTGGGATCGGAGGGATCGGGTTTTGCCATAGCCCAAGCCCGACTGGGACCGGGGCGTATCCACCATTGCATGCGGGCCATCGGAGCAGCCGAACGGTGCTTTGCCATGATGGTAAGCCGCGCCAAGGCACGGACCGCCTTCCGGAAGACCGTCGCCCAACAGGGTGTGGTCCGGGAATGGATTGCCGAGTCGCGCATGAGGATCGAGCAGGCCAGGCTACTGGTATTGAAGACCGCGTGGATGATCGACAAGGTGGGAGTTAAAGCAGCCCGGGTGGAGATCTCAGCCATCAAGGTGGTGGTGCCCGAGACCCTCTGCTATGTGGCCGACCGGGCCATTCAGGTGTTCGGAGGGGCAGGCTTCACCGACCATTTCCCTCTCGCCTCATTTTACGCTATGGGCCGCTGGCTACAGATGGCCGACGGACCTGACGAAGTGCACAAGCGGGCGGTGGCAAGAGCCGAAATAGGACGTTTCAACCCCGGATTCGTACCCGAACCCTACGTGTGGGATTGAAGGAGAACCAAAGAGATGAAATTCGGAATCACCTTCGACTACCTTTGCCCCTTTGCCCGCAACGCTCATGAAGCGGTGGTGAGAGGTCTGCAGGAGGGCAGACCCTGGAAAGTCGACTTCCTGGCCTTCTCCCTCGCCCAGGCCCACACCAGCGAGGAAGACACAGCAGTCTGGTACAACCCTGCGGGACAGTCGGGCCTCGAAGCCCTGCAATGGGGGGTGGCTATCCGCGACCACTGGCCGCAGCAGTTCGGAGAAGCCCACCTTGCCCTGTTCGCGGCCCGACACGACCATGGACTCGATCTCAAGGACACCGCGGTGCTGGCAGATGCAGTGGCCAGCGCCGGATGCGACCCCGACGCAGTGGCGAGGGTGGTCGCTACCGGGGAGCCCCTATGCAAGATCGCCGGGGAACACATGAAAAGTGTTGAAGATTGGATGGCCTTCGGGGTACCCACCTTCATAACCGAAGATCAGGCCGTGTTCATCCGCTTCATGGAGCAAGGCCGCCTGGACGACCTCGATCGGGCTCTCGATCTCCTCTCCTGGAACCGGCTTAACGAATACAAACACACCACCATCCCCCGCTGAACCCACATTGCTTCTGTTTTCTTCCTGAGGCAACAGCGACTGCCTCAATCGATCCATTTCAGGGAAGAGAGAAGTCTCACTTCTCTGGTTCATGCCGGGGATGGACCCCGAGTTGATTGATGTGGAGGTGTCCAAGAACACCCTCACCGTCTCCGCCCATAGGGACACCGCCAGCGCCCGCCCGGAGAACGCTCGCGTTTTCTTCGTGGAACGCCCCAGTGGGAGCTTTCGCCGCAAGTTCGTAATTGGAAACGACCTCGACATTTCAGAGACGACCAGCAGCTATGAAAACGGCGTTCTGATTCTCAACATCCCGGTTGCGGCCTCGTCCCGGCCTCGTAAGAACCCGGTGGCCAGCCACAACGACCAGTAGCCAATCAACCGCCCCAGCCGCGGGTCGGGGGTGGGCGAAAGTCCCTAAACTCCGGCCCGTGGCCTTTTCTGAATACTTGGCGGGTTTTGCCACCCGCTCCATACACGCCGGACAACGACCCGACCCCGAGACCGGGGCCCGAGCCATGCCCATCTACGCCACCAGTTCCTTCGTCTTCGAGGACGCTCAGTCGGCTGCCGACCTGTTTGCTCTCCAGAACTACGGGGACATCTACACACGGATCAGCAACCCCACCACCGCCGCCTTTGAGGAGCGGATAGCCTCGCTCGAAGGCGGTTTGGGGGGACTGGCCACCGCTTCGGGACAGGCTGCCCAGTTGGTGGCGGTGCTCACGCTCTGTCAAGAAGGCGATGAGATCGTGGCAGCCCGCAACCTGTATGGCGGCACCATCACCCAATTCGACGTCACGCTTCGGCGCATGGGAATCCACACCACCTTCGTGGACGCCTCCCGGTTGGAGAACATCGAAGAGGCCATAACCGATCGAACCAAGCTGGTGTACGGAGAAACGATCGGCAATCCCCGAGGGGATATCTTGGACATCGAGCCGATCGCAGAGCTCGCCCACCACCACGGGATCCCCCTGATGATCGACAACACCTTCGCCTCCCCCTGGCTATGCCGGCCCTTCGAGTGGGGAGCGGACGTAGTGGTCCACTCGGCCACCAAATTCATCGGTGGACATGGGGTGGTGATCGCGGGAGTGATCGTGGAGTCGGGCCTTTTCCCGTGGGACAACGGCCGGTTCGGGGTGTTGACCGACCCTTCCCCCGCCTATCACGGCCTGCGCTTCTGGGAGAATTTCCGCGAATACGCCTACCTCACCAAGGCACGCGCCGAGTTGCTGCGCGACGTGGGCGCCGCCATCTCCCCTTTCAACTCTTTCTTCTTGCTATTGGGGCTGGAGACCCTGTCCCTGCGGATGGAACGTCATGTCCAAAACGCCCGGGAGGTTGCGGTCTTCTTGGCTGAGCATCCAGCCGTGTCGTGGGTGAGCTATCCGATATTTCCCGACAGTCCGGGGAGGGAACTCGTCGAAAAATACACCCCGGCTGGCCCGGGCGCCGTGTTCACCTTCGGGCTCAACAAGGGTTACGCGGCGGGCGTGCGCTTCATCGAGTCGGTACGCCTTGCCAGTCACCTGGCCAATGTGGGCGATACCAAGACGCTGGTGATCCATCCCGCCTCCACCACCCACCAACAGGTCTCTCCCGAAGCCCGAGCCGCGGCAGGCGTGGGGGACGATACCATCCGCATCTCAGTGGGATTGGAAGACATCGAGGACATTCTGGCCGACTTGGACGGTGCGCTGTCGGAGGCCGCCCGTGTCTGAGTTTGCTCACGACGCCACCGCCGCCGAGCGGTTAGCCATACTCCGCCGAGCGCGCAGCGTGGCGTTGGTGGGGGTCTCCGCCAATCCGCTTCGCTCTTCTAATTTCGTGGCCACCTACCTGGTCCGCACCCCCTACATAGTTCGCCCGGTCAACCCCGCCTACTCCGAAGTGCTGGGGATCCCCACCTTCCCGAGCCTGGCCGACCTTCCCGAGCCTCCCGACATCGTCGACGTGTTCCGCCGCCAGGATCAACTCCCCGCAGTGGTGGAGGAGGCTATCGAAGTCGGCGCCAAGGTGGTCTGGTTCCAGTTGGGGCTTCGCCACGAGGAAGCCGCCCGGCGCGCCCGAGAGGCAGGAATGCAAGTTGTGCAGGATCGCTGCCTGAAAATAGAGCACGCCCGGTTCGCCGGCGGACTGCACTGTGCCGGCTTCAATACCGGCGTCATTTCCTCCCGGCGTCGCCGTCCGATTTGATCGCACCCGTTTCCGCCCCCAAGTGTCGGGCAATGGCCTGATAACACTGATTGGGCAGGGCGGCTTTCAACACCGGAGGGGAGCCGGTGAGGCTGTCCAGGAAAGCGGAGGCATAGCGGGCAAAGCCCAGGCGTTTGTCCATCACCACCAATACCCCTCGATCACGGGGGGAGCGGATCAGTCGACCGGCGCCCTGCCGGAATCCCAGCACCGCCTCGGGAAGGAGGTAGTCGTCGAATGGTCGGCCGCCTCGGCGGGCGATTACCTCTTGTCGAGCAGCCACCACCGGGTCATCGGGTGATTTGAAGGGAAGCTTCTCCATCACCAGCAGACTCAGGGCGTCCCCGGGAACATCTATGCCCTGCCAGAAGGTTCCGCTTCCCAACAGGCAGGTGGGCTGGGAAGGATTGCGAAAGATCTCGGTCAACTCCGGCACCGAGCCCTCGCCCTGGCAGAGCACCGCAAACCGGGGAAAAAGCCGCTCCTGCAAATACTGAGAGGCCCGTTGCATACGCCCGTTGGCGGTGAAGAGGACCAAGGCCCGACCCTGGCTCACCTCAAACAGCCGAGCCATCTCCGCCTGGGAAGCCTCCGCGAACTCTTCCAGACTCGATCCGCTGGGGTTGGGGAGATATCCGGGGATGATTACCAACATCTGACGGTCGAGATCCGGGAAAGGGTTCTCCAAAAGCACCTGTCGACTCTCCGCGAAGCCCAAACCGGTGGCTATGTAGTCGAACGAGCCAGCCACCGTGAGAGTGGCAGAGGTCATCACCACTGACTCTTTCTCGTCCCATATCTCTTGCAGCTTGGTATTCACCTCCAGGGGAACCGCCCGCAACTCCCAGGTCCATTTCTCCTCCCAAAGGTTCAAATCGCAAACGAAGGCCCCCTCCAACAAGTCGTCAGGCTCGATGTTGACCAACTTGTACAGCAACTCGGCGATGGTTTTGGCTTCGCCGCCCACCTGGGCGATCCGGCGCTTAAGTTCCCGGGAAGATCGGTCCCCGCCCAGACGGTCGGGGACCGGCAGAGCCGTAACCGCCTCTCCCAGATACCAGACCGATTCGGCCAGACCCTCCAGGGTCTTGGTCACCGTTTGCCAGCTTGAACGGTTGAGGTCCACCCTGGTGATGCGGGAGGAGAACGGCTCGTCGTTCCAAACGCCCGACCACCCCCGCGTATCCTGGAAGAAATCCATCAGGACCTCCCGAACCTCCTCGATGGGGGATTGGCAGCGGCGCCAGTGTTGGGATACTTGTTCCGCTCTGGCCTGACCACGGTCGCGGGCCGGACCGGCTGGAAGGGAGCGCAAATACCGGTAGAGCAGATTCGCGGAGGACTTGGTGCCGTAGACCGATGAGAGGAACCGCCACAGGTTACCTTCACCCACCGTCCCGGTAAAGGCGGACCGGGCAGCGGACTCCAACTCGTGCGCCTCATCCACCACTAGGTGGGGACTCTCTGCAGTCATCTGATCACGAACCAACATCAAAGTGTGATTGGCCACAACGATCTGCGCTTCGGACAGCCGCTTCAAGGCCCGGCGAAAAAAGCACCGCCTCTCCAAGTCGCCGCGGGCCCGGCCCGGTGATTCGGTCATGGACAGCCGGGAACGGAGCCGATACATGGTCGGGTTGTGTCTTCTAAGCCACCCATCCCGCAGATCGTCCCATTCCCCGGTGGGGGTCTCCGCTGCCCAGCCAACCACCACCGCCAAGGCCAGCCCGAAATGATGATCGGAAACCGGTTCAGCGATCTGATCCTGGAAGAGCGGATTGTTCACTAACTGGCCGGACTCCATGGGATCGACCATTGCCAACTCGTCAGCCAGGGCGCTCACCGACACATAGTTGCTCAGGCCTTTCAGCACCGTCCAGCGAACCGGCGCCATACGATGAGATAATTCCAGAATGGTTTGGCAGACCTGATCCTGAAGAGCCTTGGTGTAAGTCGAGATCAACACCTGGGTGTCACATGCTTCGGCCAGCCGGCAGGCGGGAACCAAATAGGCGAGGGTCTTGCCGGTGCCGGTGGCCGCCTCCACCATCAGGTTCTCAGAGTGGGCAAGAGCGGCGGCCACTTGCATTGCCATCTTCTCCTGGGCGGGGCGACGCTCCATTCCCTCGGCCATCAACTCCCATCCCCCGGTGAGGGGCGCAACCAAATCATTGAGATCCACTTGTACCTCCTCATCTTCCTCCTGGATTTCATCGTCCTGGCGCGGCCAAATGGGCGGGCTCTTTTCTTCAACCAACGCCGGCGTAAAGGGGATGATCTCCACCAAATCGGGCCTATAGACATTTGCCAGGCTGCGCACATCGGGCCGGCAAAACATTGCCCAGGGGTGATCGGTGACCTCCAGCAGCCATCGCTGGGCGCGCCGGGCGGGGTCATCGCTGTTCAAGTTTTCCAGCATCCCTCTCATTACGCCCCACACCATCCGGGCATCGGACAAGGCTCGATGAGCCGGCCCCCAGTTTTCCTTGACCCCATAGTGGTCCGCCAGTTCCGTCAGGCGACGGGAGCGGGGAGGCATTCTTCCCAAAATGTCGGCAGTTGACTCTTTCCCGGCGCGGGGAAACACCAAGTGAGCCAACTCGAGGGTATCAAGGGACTTTCCCAGGGGCACTGGCAACCCCGACCTCCCCAGTTCGGCCAGGAGCAACAGCAGATCGTAAGTGCTGCCATTGTGTGCCACCAGCGGCAGATCGCCACAGAATTCCAGAAAACGCTCCAGGGTGGGCGTCCGGGCCGGAGCGCCTTTCAGGTCTTCGTCGGTGAGGCCGGTCAAATCGACAGTCAGCGAAGCCAGCTTTCGACCTGGGGTGGGTGCCAGCAAGCTCACAAATTCGTCGACCACCTCCTCTTCCTCCACCAGCAAAGCACCGATCTCGATAATTTCCTGGCCCTCCGGGTGGGGATGGTCCGCATTTGCTTCCAAGTCAAAGACCACAAACCGCATATGGGCAGTGTATGAATAGACGGGGACAAACCAACATTCTTCGCTCCGGCTTCATCACGTGGCCTCGAAGGTCGATGACCCCCGGGACTTTGGCCCTAATTGGTGCAAAGCATCCCGATCGCATAGTTGGCGGCCCGGGAGAGGTTGTTGATGTGCCAGGCCCATCAACCGAAGGATCTCTTTTGACAGAGGAGGGCGTGGTTACTTCTTGCGAGACTTCTCGGATCTAACCGCCGCCTTTTCACTAACCCGGTGGGGAAATGGGCATGGATCGACCCAAGGCATTCCTCAATGTTGGTCGTGGGGCATTGAGTATCCGGCATGCTTCCACCGGAGACAACTTACCGGGACGGTTTTTCCGATCTCGAGTGACTACAACGCAATCTCGGCCCTCGGCCTGCAACTGCATGAGCTTGCAGCCGCTTCAGTCATGGCGCAGGTCGGTTCTCAAAGCAACTCCAGCGTGGAGCGGATACCCCGAGTGTGCTGAGGAGTTGAGCCACAGCACGTCCCGACAATGGTGCATCCCGCCTCCAGTGCGCGGCGGGTGTAGTTGTCCATTTGCTCGGGACCCCGCGGATAGGTCAGCCTTCCCTGCTGGAAGACCGGGATGCCGCAGTTTGATTTGACGATGACGGGCGCCTCGGGAGCGGCCACCTTGATGGCCGCTGCAGCCGTCAGCGCCTCATCCAAACCCGTCCCACAGTTGGCGCCCAAGGCGACAGGCCGACGCTGTGGAGAAAGATCCGTCCACCACTGACCGAATTCCGAAGGCCGAAACCCCATCATGGTTCGGCCGTGGGTATCGAAACTGAGAGTCACCGCGTGGGGGACGGGAAAGGCAGACGCCGCTTCGGTGGCTGCCGCGATCTCCTCCCAGGCAGACAAAGTCTCTATCCACAACAGATCTGCGCCGGCCTCCACCAGTGCATCCATCTGTTCGGAAAAAGCCTCCACCCCCTCAGCGTGACTCAGCAGACCCAAGGGTTCGAACAAGTCCCCGGTGGGACCCACACTTGCCGCCACCACCACCGGCCTTTTTGCCTCTGACGCGACTTTCCGAGCGATTGTCACGCCAGCCCGGTTAAAACTGCCCACCTGCTCCTCCAAACGGTGCAAAGCCATACGGCGCCGGTTGCCGCCGAAGGTGTTGGTGAGAATCAGGTCAGCTCCCGCTTCCACAAAGTTTCTGTGCACCTGGGCAATCATTTCCGGTTGCTCGACATTAAGCCTCTCCGGAGACTCGCCGCTCTCCAGCCCCAAGTCGAACAGGGTTGTTCCCATAGCGCCATCGGCCACAAGAATCCCCTTATCTGCCAAAAGACTCTCAAACAATGGACACCTTCCTACTGTGTTGTGCCTTCCCCAACTTCGGCGATTGCCGCCGAATAGTCAAAACGACGGATTCCCAAACACCCTCGCGGCTTGAGCATCCTCAACCGCAGCCCGAGCACCGCCTCGCCCTAGAACTCAATCTCGACCACTTCTTCGGCGATGATCAAGAGTACTGCGAAGAACAACCCTCCCACCGCATGGCGTCGTCGTTGTTTCTTGACGCCCGCCGCACTCTCCTTCCATTACAACAAGCTAACCGGCGGGGGTCGAACCGGATAGCCTTGACCCGGTTTGGTGGGCGTCGGAGTCCCTTTGGTGATGTCGGTTAAAGGAGTGAGGCCACCCAGATGGGCGGCCTCACTGTTAGATAGTGTTCGAAGGCTTAGCTTGGAATCCAACTTTGCCAGACGGACTCGTTGGCAGCCATCCATTCGGCAGCAGCCTCGTCCACGGACATGCCTTCATCCATCAGGCCCAACATGAAGATCTGATCTTCGTTGGCGTAGTTGAAGTTGGAGAGAATGGCGAACGCGGTTGGCGCTTGGTCCTCCAACTGGTCCCACATGATCTTGAACAGGACATCGGCGGGATAGTCACAGTCGACCGCCGCTGAGGCATAGCACTCGTCCGAGTAGGGCGGCAACTCAAACTCGGTGATGTCATATTTGGCGAATGCCACATGGGGCGTCCAGAAGTAGAACAGTAACGGTTCACCGCGGCTCGAAGCCGAATCCAAAGCCGCCAGAATCGCCTCTTCGGAGCCAGCATAAACCACTTCCAGGTCGAGTCCCAGATTGTCGATTATGTCCTGCTCATAGGAAACCCAGCTCGGGTCCCCGATCAGGAACTGTCCCTTGTCACCGGACTCGGCGGTGGCATACAACTGGGCTATAGCAGGATCCTGGAGACCTTCCCAGGAACCTGCAGCCGGGTTCTCATCCACCACATAGGAGGGGATCCACCAACTGATCTTGCCCACTGCTCCCAGTTCACCGCCGTTGACGACTCCGCCGCCGCCATCGATGTAGGAAGCCACATTGTCAGCATGCCCGGAAGGCCACACTTCCAAACTGCCATGCAAGTCACCAGTGGCGATTGCCGCCCATTGAGCGTTCTCGTCTATGTCAACTGTTTCCACCGTGTAACCCACACTCTCCAACACTGCCTTGGCCACCGCCACGTTGGCCGCCGAACCCCCCCAGGGATTGACAGCCATCTTGATGGTGTCGGTATCACCAAGGTCATCGCCGCAGGCGGCAACTAGCAGGGCAGAAACCGCCAAGAAAAGAGAGGTTTTGAAAATTGCTGTCCGTTTCACTGAAATGTTCCTTTCGCTCGACTCTTTACATTTTGTCACAATCTTAGGACTGCCTCGACCTTAACGGACTATCCGGTGCTGCAAAAACATGGTTCCCGTTGCGTGAAGATCGGGATTTTTAAGTCTTGTCCGCCGCGGGAGGTTGGAAACGAGCCGCCCACCCTTGGGTAATCCGATCCAAGATCATGGCCAGAATCACTATTGAAGCGCCTGCTTCAAATCCCAGACCCGTATCGCTTCTGGCCAACCCCTTGACGGCTTCCAGTCCCAGTCCTGCGCCTCCCACCAGCCCGGCGATCACCACCATGGCCAACACCAGCATCACTGTCTGGTTGATCCCCGCCAATACAGTGGGCATGGCCAGGGGAAACTGAATCTTCCACAGCTTTTGGCGCCGAGTGACCCCAAATGACTCGGAGGCTTCGACAATTTCGCTCTCGACGCTGCGAATTCCCAGGTTGGTTAGCCTCACCACCGGCGCAATGGCATACAGGACCGAAGCGATGATTCCCGGTATCCGGCCGACATTAAAAAGGATCACCACCGGTACCAGGAAACAAAAGCTGGGGATGGTCTGCAACGTGTCCAAGACAGGGCGCATGCCTCTCTCCAACCAGTCCCTCCGAGATGCCGCCACCCCCAGGGGAAGTCCGATCACAATAGCAATCAGCACCGCCACCACCGTCTGTGACAAGGTGTCCATGGTCAAAGTCCACATACCCAAGAGGCCGATGGCAAAGGTTCCTATCACCGACCCGACCACTAACCGTTTGCCAGACGCCCACCAAGCCACGAATCCGACAAAAAACACGACGGCCGGCCAAGCCTCCGAACTGAGGTATAGCCTCATCGGCCGGGTGCCATAGGTGGTGAGAAAATCGCTGAAGGGTCCGGTGCCCAGCGGTAGGTTGCCCAGTTGGTAGAGGTTGTCCCTCGCCCAGTCCACCATCCAGTCGATGGGTGCCGCGTAACTGAACTGCAGGGCCTCCGGATAGTCGTTCCACCCCGCTGACCAACCGACGATCGCCACTGCGGCCAGCGCCAGCCCCCCAATCCACCAACCCTTATGCCTCCAGTCTCCCAAGGAAAACCCAGCCCCTGCCTGGCCCTGTCCCACCAGGGAGTGAGAGAATCGGTCCAGCATCACGGCCATCAGGACAATGGCCATCCCGGCTTCCACCGCTCGACCCACTGCCTGGTTGCGAAGGGCCAACAACACCTCCTGTCCCAAACCTCCTGCACCGATCATGGCTGCAATCACTACGATGCTCAGCGCCATCATGATGGTCTGGTTTATTCCCGCCATTATGGAGGGAGCGGCCTGTGGCAACTGCACCTTCCGGAGCAATTGGCCCGACGTTGTGCCGAACATCCTTCCTGCCTCCAGGCTTTCGATGGGTACCTGCCGAATGCCCAGATTGGTAAGCCGGATAACCGGGGGTAGCGCATAGATAATCGTGGCTATCAACGAGGGCACGCGGGCCACTCCAAAGAAGAGCAGGACGGGAATGAGGTACACAAAAGCGGGAAGGGTCTGCATGGAATCGAGCACCGGCCTCAACCCCCTGTTCACCCATTCGCTTCGGGCGGCCAGTATCCCGATCGGCATCCCGATCACCACCGCAAGGACCACCGCCACCGTCATCAGAGCAAAGGTCTGAACGCTCTGCTGCCAGAGCCCTAGCGCCACAAAATAGACCATGCCCGCCGCCGCCGCCACGCCTCCCGACCTTCCCAGCAAGCGGCCGAAGACTAAACCCGCTCCCAGTACGTGCACATACCAGGGAATGGCAAGCAGCAGGTTCTCGAAGGCCCGCAGGAGCCAGTCGATGGAGTCGGAAAACGGGTCGAAGAAATACAGATACACGCCCAGATCGCGGCGATTGCTGATCCACCACTGCTGTACCTCGTTCACCGCCGGGCCGAGCCCGATATCCCACTCGGCCGGGAATGCCCCGATGCTCTCCGGCAACAGGACGGTCAACCCTCCCAGCACCACGACGGCTGCCCCGAGGTACAGGAGCGGGCGGGGCATTCTCGTCAGCCGTCGAGTCAACGATGTCATCCGGGCCACAGAAACTGGGAGACCACCGCTGGTTCTAGGACACCACACCAATCACCGCCGGCGTCGACCACCGGTACCGGCCTTCCCTCGGTCAGCAACCGAGGAAGAATGCTCTCCAAGCGGGCGGAAACCGCCACCGGTTCTCCTTCCAGGTCCACCCTCGTGGAATGACCCTTTGGTGGCGGCACCATGACTGCTCCGACTGACAGCACTTTGTGTCGAGGTACATCCAGGGTGAAGTCCCGCACATAGTCGTCGACCGGATGAGCAACGATTTCTTCGGGCGTGCCTACCTGCACTATTGCCCCCGATCGCATTATCGCGATTCGATCTCCCAGTTTCAGCGCCTCGGAGAAGTCGTGGGTTATGAAAACCATGGTGCAGTGAAGCCGGTCCTGGAGGCTTAACAACTCATCTTGCATGTCGCGGCGAATCAGCGGATCCAGGGCTGAAAAAGGCTCGTCGAAGAGAAGGATCTCCGGATCAACCGCCAGGGCCCGAGCTAGACCCACCCGCTGCTTCATCCCTCCACTTAATTGTGCCGGATATTTGTCGGCCCAGCCATCCAGGCCCACCATTTCGATCATCTCTGTCGCTTTTGGGTAACGCTCCTCCTTGGGCGCTCCCCTTACCTCCAGCCCGAAGGCAACGTTGTCGATAACCTGTCGGTGCGGAAACAGCCCGTAGTTCTGGAAAACCATGCTGATGGTGTGGCGGCGAAGTTCCCGCAATTCGACATCGGGCATCTCTCCCAGGTCTTGTCCGTTGATGAGCACCGTACCTGCGGTGGCGTCAATCAGGCGGGAGAGGCATCGAATGAGGGTGGATTTACCGCTCCCCGACAGCCCCATCACCGCGAATATCTCCCCTTGGTTCACCTCAAAAGTAGCGTCCTGCACCGCGACCACACATCCGCATTCCTCCAAGATGCCAGCCTGGTCCACATTGTTTCTGGCCATTTCCATAGCGTCGGCGATGCGTTTGCCGAACACCTTCCAGACTCCGGATGCCACGATGGGAAGGCCGGTAAAACGATCCGGAGGCCTATCTGCATCAACCATTGGTGCCTCCGTCTGTGGCTCGCTAAATCGGACTGGCCCTGCGGACCTGGAGATGGGATGGAATACCGTTCTCCTTTGGCCATCATATCACGCGGGGGTCTTTCGCCGCGGGGTCGGGATCGTCGCTTTCGCAAGCCCCGCCAAGGGCCGTCCGACACCCATCAAATGCGCTGAAGTTTCTCCGATTCGCGCTGCAACCCGTTGCGACGAGAGCGGGTACGCCGCCAAGGCGTCAGAGTGGTAACCATCGCCGATCCCCGAGCAGGAAGGGGAGCGAACACCTTTTGCAAGGCAACCGGTATGCTGGGTCGCTCGGTCAACCGGTAGAGAATGTAGCAAACGTAAAGGCCGTGCACCGAGGCCAAGAACCACCACAGGCCCACCGGACCCGCCAATGCCATCCAACCTCCGGCCGCCAGAGGACCAGCCACGGCGCCCACACCCACGGCAAACACCAACGCACCCGCCGCCGACACAAGCTTGCGGGGGGAAATCCAGTCGTTCATGTGACTCATAGCCAACCCGTAGAGAGGGAAGGACAGACCGCCGTAGGCGAACATCACCGCCGCGATCGCCAATGTCGAATCGGAAAACCAGATTCCCGCCCAAGCCAACGCCACCGAGGCAACGTTGACCCCCAATATGGCGTGGCGCCGCGGGATCCGGTCGGACAATCTGCCGATCGGCCACTGAAACAGCACAGCCCCTGCCATGGCTAGCGCTATGAGCTGTCCGATCAACACTTCTGAAAAGCCCCGCTGTGCCCCATAAACCGGCCCCATCCCCAACAGCGTGGAGTTGGTTAGTCCCACCACCACCCCTCCCGAAATTGCCAGCGGAGTCAATCGGAAAACCTCGAGGAAGTTCGACTTCTTTTCAAGCTGGTCACAGGTGGGGGTTTCGCTGGGAGTCAGGGAAAGGGGAATCAAGGACAGCGAGAACAGCGCCGACACCAGAATGAACAGTTCCATGCCATCCGGTGATCCAATCCCAAGAAAGAGCTGCCCGGCCCCCAGCCCACCCAGCACCATCACCATGTAAACCGAGAGAATCTGTCCCCGGTTGGAGTTGGATGCCAGGCCGTTCAGCCAACTCTCTGAGACAACGTACAGACCGGCCAGGGCAAAGCCGGTGAGTAGCCGCATTCCACTCCAGACCGCCACTTCTATAAGAAGGGGGTGCAACAGGACCACAATGGAGGCGGCCGAAGCAAGACCTACGAAGACCCTGATGTGACCAACCATGCCCACCATTTGGGGGATCAGGCGGCTTCCGGCCAGGTATCCCAGGTAATAGGCGGCCATCATTACTCCCACGGCCAGGGCGGAAAACCCCTCCAGAGTAGACCTCACTCCCAGGGCAGAGGTCCCCAACCCGTTTCCCAGCATGAACAGAAAGATGGCCAACATCAGTGGCCAAACTTTTTTCATCGGGTCACGCTTAGCAACGCATCGGCGACCACCGCGCCTGAAGAAGTGACCAGCAACGGGTTGACTTCCATCTCCACCACGTCGCCATCACCCAGGGCTCCGTTCACCAAAGCGCAAACCGTGGTAACGCAGGCATCCATGTCTGCAGCTGCTGCTCCGCGATATCCAGCCAACAGCCGACCGACTTTCAGATTCTCCAAACCGTCTCGTACCTCCTGGAGGCTCACCGGCGCCAAGAAGTGGGCGAGATCATCCACCAACTCGGCGAGCACCCCTCCTGCGCCCAGGGTGACCAGCCACCCTACCGGCCATTGGCGGCGTACGTTCACCAGTATCTCAGCCACCACTTCTTCCACCATTTCTTCCACCAGAAACACCGGTTCGCTCCGTTGCGACATGGCAATAATCGCCTCTTCCAGTTCTGTGGGATTCCTTAGTCCTATGCGTACCCCTCCACGCTCGGTCTTATGATCCAAGCCCAAGACTTTGACGACCAAAGGATACCCGATAGCTTCCGCCTCCGACACCGCTTTATCGGCCGACGCCACCTCTCCCCGGGGGACTGCCACCCCCCAACTTTTGATGCGAGCCTTGGCCTCGGCCTCGTTCAGATAGACCACTTCGGCCGCCGGCGGTGGAACCGGGGAAAGGGGAAGCGGGGTGGTGGCATCGACCGCTCTGCCCCATCGGGCAGCGGCTTCCAGCCCTACCACCGCCTGGACTATGCCACGTACGGAAGTAACCTCCCCGGCGGCCAGCTCTCGGGCCAGATCGGCAGAGAGGTTCTCAGGAAGACCCGAAACAACCAGAGCCGGGCGCCCCGTCACAGATCGGGCGGTAATCATGGCCTGGGCGGTTTTTCTGAACGCCGAAAAGTCACCCGGCGCCTCCGGCAAATCCAGAACCAGCATGGTGGCGTCCTGGGGCCCTGACATCACCTCACAGAACAACTCCTCCAATCGAGCCTGGTCATCCCAAATGAAAGTGTGGTAATCCAAAGGATTGCTCACCGTCACTCTGCCTTCCAAGATCCGGTCCACCCGGGCGGCTTGGCTCGCCGGCAAAGGGGCGAAATCCAACCCGCGGCCCTGTGACAAATCGGCCACATATGACGCCTCTCCCCCCGAGCAGGACATGGAAACGATCCGGTTTCCCGAGAGGGGCCCGGTCCCCACCAGCACTGCCAGTGTCTCCAACAACTGCGAAATGGTCCTGACCCCTATCACGCCGCCCCGGTCGAAGAGCGCCCGATAAGCGTGAGGCAATCCGCTCATCGAGGCGGTGTGGCTGCGGGCAATCTCCGCCCCCCGACGCGAGCGGCCCACCAGCAGGGCCACCACTGGAATCCGGGCAGCCAGGGCGGCACGCGCCACGGCCAGGAATCGGTGAGGATCCCGCACCGATTCTAGAAACAACCCGATTCCCTGGACTCTTTGGTCCTGCAGCAGTTCTTCCATTAGATCTTCTATCCCCAACATGGCTTGATTCCCAACTGTGACCAGATGGGAAATGGGAAGCTGCCGGCGTTGAAAGGACAAGTTCAGTCCCACGTTCCCGCTTTGGGAGATAAGCGCAACTCCCTCCGTCACTGGTACGCAACCCAATAGATCGGGCCACAAAGCCACCCGGTCGACCGCGTTGATGAGCCCATAGCAGTTGGGGCCGAGAATGGGCATATCTCCCGCCGCCTTCACCAAGCGGCGTTGATAATCGGCGCCATCTTCTCCCTGCTCTGCGAATAGGGAGGCGTAGCAAACCGCCGACCCCGCCCCCATCTCCGCCAGGGTCGCCACCGCCTCGATGGTCCGGCGGCGATTCACTGCCAAAAAGGCGGCGTCGGGTGGTGACGGTAACTCTTCGAGGCTGGGATAACAATCCAGCCCTGCCAACCGGTCGCGGCGGGGGTTCACCGCCCAGATCTCGCCGTCAAATCCCATTTGCCGGCAGGACTCCACCAACTGGTTCACCAAATCGCCGCCCACCATCGCCACCGTCCGGGGGCTCAGCAACCGCGCCAACCTGGACAAAGGAATTCAGCTTTCCAGGGGACGGAGAATCGAACGGGAGATGATGTGGCGTTGGATTTCAGAGGTCCCATCCCAGATACGCTCCACCCGCGCATCCCGCCACAGCCGCTCCAGCGGCAGTTCGTCCATCAATCCCATCCCTCCGAAGATTTGAATGGCTTCGTCGGTTACAAAAGCCAGCATCTCGGTGGCGACCAACTTGGCCATGGCCGCATCGGCGGAAGTCATGTCCCCCCGATCGGCCTTCCAGGCGGCGCGGAGGGTAAGAAGCTCGGACGCCGCCAGTTGAGTGGCCATGTCGGCCAACTTGAACGACACTCCTTGGAAGCGTCCGATGGTCTGCCCGAATTGGGTGCGGCGGGCCGCCCATCCGGCCGCCAACCCCATCGCCCGTTCCGCTCTGCCCAGGCAGTTGGCAGCCACCGCCAAGCGAGTGCCCCCCAGCCAGGTGTTGGCCACTTCAAAGCCGCGGTGCTCCTCCCCCAAGATCTGGGACGCCGGGACCCGGCAGTCATCAAAATTTAAGATGGAATTGTTGTATCCCCGATGGGAGACGCTTCCGTAGCCCCGTAGCACTTCGAAGCCGGGAGTCCCCACGTCCACCAAGAACGACGTGATGCGCTGCGTCGTTCTCCTTCCTGCCCCGCCCGCCCCTGGATCGGGGCCTGTGGATGCAAAAAGGATCACATAGTCGCAAATGTCGCCGTGGGAGATGAAGTGTTTGACTCCCCGGATCACGAACTCGTCCCCATCCCGGACCGCCCGGCACTTCATGCCCCGCAGGTCGGAGCCGGCGTCGGGTTCACTCATGGCCAGCGCCTCCATCCGCTCCCCTGCCACGGTGGGATACAGGTACCGCTCCCGCTGGTCTCCAACGCAGGCCAAAAGAATATTGGATGGCCGGGCAACCAGATGATGGAGGGCATAAGAGGTTTTCCCCAACTCTTTTTCCACCAACGCCATGGTCAGGTTGTCCAAACCGGCGCCCCCCACCTCCACTGGCATATTGGCGGCGAAGATTCCCGCTGCGATCGCCTTCTTCTTGATTCTCTCGCCGACTTCCACCGGGACGTATCCGAGCCTCTCCACATCTTCCTCATGCGGCATGAATTCGCGCTCGGTGAAGTCCCGAACAGTGGAGATGATCAACTCCTGCTCGTCGGTAAGCGCAAAGTCCATTCTCAATCCCTTCGGTCAGCGGGGTCGGTCGAGCGTCATGCGCGATCCGACCTCCGGAGGAGTCGGCAACACCCGATGTGCTTCAGCGCCCGCCGCCAAAGCCCGGGCCGGACCAGGTAGTAAGGGTTTCACCGCACCCCTTTCGGTGTCCACGTGAAGAAGCATCTGCTCGGTGGAGGACAATCTCCGTCCCTCCCCGTCAAGCATGGTGTGAAAAATGTGAAGCCTCTTTTCGTCCACTCCCAACACCTGGGTTGTAAAGAAAAGTTCCTGGTGAACAGAGGCTTCCCGTCGGTAGTGGATGTGGGTCTCCACGGTATAGAAAGAATGGCCGGCGGCCCGATAATCTTCGTCGATTCCCACGTAGCGGAACAGCGCGTCGGACGCCCAGCCGAAGGCCGTCAGGTAGGCGCTCTCGGTCATGTGACCGTTGTAGTCCACCCAATCCGACTCTACCTGGCAGTGGTACAACTGCAAAGGCGCCGCCACCTGCGAGCCAGGTCGCCAAATCTCTGCCCGGGCCGACAGCCGGATGGCCTCCCGGTCGGCCACCAACCGCCCGGCGCCCAGGTTGTGGGGTCTAAGCGCCCGCATCACCGAGATCAGATAATCATCTCGTTGCCGCTCCAGTTGCGCCACACTCCTTCCCACCGCTTGTTGTTCGACTCCCGATACCACCGACTCGATGAGCCGATCGGTCAGAGGTGGCGCCGCCAGCGCGGTCCAGGGTAGTTCGAGAGCCGGGCCGAAATGCTCAAGCATGTGCCGCATTCCTCCCTCTCCCCCCGCCAGGTGAAAGGTGAGCATGGTCCCCATGGCGGCCCAACGCAGACCCGGCCCATAGATTATGGCCTGATCCAATTCATCGGTGGTGGCGATTCCATCATTGACCAACCATAGAGCCTCCCTCCACAAGGCCTCCTGCAGACGATCGGAGAGGTAACCATCTATTTCATTCCGCACCACCAAAGGATGCATCCCCAGGTCTTGGTAGATAATCCTGGCCGTTTCCACCGCGGCAGGGTCGGTTTGGCGGCCTCCACATAGTTCTACCAGCGGCAGCAGGTATACAGGGTTGAAGGGATGGGCGATCAGGTATCGCTGGGGGTGGCGGAGGCCCTCCTGCAGACGACTGGGAAGAAGTCCCGAAGAACTGGAGCAGATCAGAACATCGGAGGGCGTCGCCGCGTCGATCCGGGCGGCCACTTTCTTCTTGAGGCCCTCTCGCTCGGGAACCGCCTCAATGATCAAGTCGGCGCAGGCGGCAACCTCCTCGACACTGGAAACGAACCGGACTCGGTCGGGTCGGGCGCCGGGGTAAAGACCCAGAGCCATGACTGCAGGCCAAGCCCGCTCAACGAAGGAAACAAGCTCCTCAGGTGCTCCGGGCGCCGGATCGGTGGCCACCACTTCCCAACCCCGGGAAAGGGCGCGGGCAGCCCATCCTCGCCCGATGACCCCGGTGCCCACCAACCCCACCACCTCCACTTTGGAACGAAACCGCTCCATGGACCCTGCCGACCCTCCCATCACTCCCGACATTGGCCCGCGGCACGCCTTGTCAGGAGCTTTGGACTATCAGAAGGCCACATTGTTGAGACCCTTGAGATCGAGTATCTCACGAGCCTCGGCAGAGGTGGCTGTCTCACGGGACAGCTCATTGAGGATGCGAACCATCTTGGCCGCCTGCTCGGCATTGTTGTCCGCCAGCCGGCCGCGGCGCAAATAGATACCGTCCTCCAAACCGACCCGGACATGACCCCCGAGCACCGCCCCGGCAGTGACGATGTCGAACTGAAAACGACCTCCTCCTAACACCGACCATTCGATATCGGCGCCGAACAGGCGATCGGCGGTCTGCTTCATCGCCACCACATTCTCGATGTCAGGGCCGATTCCACCCAGAGTCCCCACCACGAACTGCATAAATATCGGGGGCTTTACCAGGCCCTGCTCGGCGTAGTAGGCCAACGTGTAGAGATGGCCAATATCGTAGGCTTCGAACTCGAAACGACAACCCGTTTCCTCGGTCAACTCGGTGAGCATGTACTCAATGTCGGAAAACCGGTTGATGAAAGGCTCGTGGCGGGTGGATTCCAAAAACGGCTCCTCCCAGTCGTGTTTCCAGCGTCCTTCGTAGCGGGGAATCATCTGGAACAGCCCGTAGTTCATGGTGCCCAAATTGCAGGTAGCCAACTCGGGTTGCAGAGCCTTGATTACCGCCAGCCGCTCCTCCATGGTCTGTCCGGTAGCCCCACCGGTAGTGATGCTGATTACCGCATCGCATTGCTCCTTGATGCCCACGCAGTATTCCCGAAAAAGCCCCACGTCGGCGCTGGGACGCCCGTCCCGTGGATCCCGGGCGTGAATGTGGATTACGGCGGCCCCTTCGGCATGCGCTGCCACCGACTGGGAGACCATCTCCTCGACAGTCACCGGCATCCCTATATTCATGGTGGGAGTGTGTGAACTTCCTGTCACCGCACAAGTAAGGATCACTTTGTTATGAGCAGCCATCTACCTCTAACTCCTCTGTGTCGTTCCGTATTGTAGTATGTTCCGACTGATGGCACGCTGGGAAACTGAGGACATTTTGTACAAAACGGTTGCTGCGACCACCGGTGGGGCGCCATGACCGCCCCGGTTCGGGCGGTGACCAGAGCCTTCGCCGTGCTGCAGGTCGTGGCGGCGTCTCCAAGGAGCGCCGGTCTGGCCCAGATCGCCAAGGGCACCCGCCTTCCCAAGAGTTCCGTGTCCCGCCTTCTCAACACTCTGGAACACCTCGACATGGTGGAGCAGGTAGGCCAAAGGGGTCGATACCGGGTAGGGCCCGGTTTGGAAGTGCTGGCGGGAGGAGGCACTTCACCCCAGGTTCTGAAACAGTTGGCTCGCCCCCACCTGCAGAGCCTCGTCTCCCAGTTGGAAGAGGACGCCACGCTTTCCGTACCAGAAGGAAACGATGTCTTGTACATTTGTCAGCAGACAGCCGGCCGAACTGTGAAGGTACAGGACTGGACCGGAGTCACCTTCCCGCACCACACCGTGGCCCCTGGTCAGATCTTCCTCTCAACATGGGATGGGGATCAGCTTGAAAACTATCTGCAGGGAGATCTGGTGCAGTTCACCTTTAACACCTTGGTCACGCCCAAGGCCTTAAAGGCTCGGCTTGACATCGTGCGCCGGTACAGATATGCGTGGACCCACCGCGAATATTCAGATGACGTCAGCGGGGTGGCAGCTGCCGTGACGGGCCCCCATGGCAGGGTCGTTGCCGCAGTGAGCGTCCACGGCCCTTCCTATCGCTTTCCCTCTGAAGGAGGGGAGTCGGAGATCGGAAGCCTGATCCGCCAGGTCGCCGATCAACTCACATCTGAACTTGCCGGACTCTTCTCCTAGAGCCCCTTCTCGGAGGCGATCTTCATAACCCGGCCAGCATCAAGGCCATAGGGTAGAAAACGACCAGCGCCACCCCGGCTGTCCGGCTTCGAGACCAACGCGAGAACACCACATCTCCGGATGCCAGGGCGGTCCCCGCCATCCGGAAGAGACGATTAGGACTGCGGGCAGAAAGAAAACGGTCAAAACCACGCACACCATTGGCTATACCCCCGGCAGTCACAGCGGCGCCCATCATCCACAGAAGGCTGCCTCTGAAATTGTCGGTGAAGGCCCCGTCCCCCACCAATCCCGCTATGCCACCCACCGCCAGCGAATTGAAGAGATTGGAGCCCAGCACATTTCCTATCACCAGTTCAGTGTTTCCATGCCGAGCGGCGACCACGGCGGTGGCCAGTTCGGGAAGAGAGGTTCCCAGCGCCACGAGGGTGAGGCCGACCAGCCCTCCCGAGATATTCAGCCGGTCGGCAATTCCGGTAGCCCCTTCCACCAACCGGTCCGCTCCCCAAAGAGTCAACCCCAAGGCAATCAGGGCCATTAGCACCTCTCTCCATAGGAGTAGGCGAAGGCGAAGCCGGAAACCGACTATCCGAAAAGCGGTCACCACCTCTGCTTTCCCTTTCCATTTCTGGATGCCGGCGGAGTGGGGAGAGTCTTTTTTTTCTGTCGTATCGGCTGCGTCCCCATTGACCACCTTGACATCGAGTGACCATCGGTATAGCAACAGCAGACCCACCCCCATGCCGGCCGCCAACACTATCCCGTTCCATCGGGACAAAGCATTGTTCCAGGCCAGCACGACCAGCAGGAAGGATCCCGCCAACATGGCCAGCCACTCCCTACGCAAGTCCAATTGGACATTCTTCAGAGGAGCAATAATCATGGCAATGCCCAGCACCAACGACAGATTGGCGATGTTGGATCCCACGATGTTGCCAGTGGCCAAATCGAGCCCATTGGGTCGGGCGGCAGCCAATCCTGAGATGAGCATCTCCGGCAGGGAAGTGCCCAGTCCCACCACGACCGCTCCGATCAGAACTGGGGACATCCCCCAATGGTGGGCAAGTCGCTCAGCAGAAGTCACGAGCCGCTCCGCTCCGAAGATGAGAATCGCCATTCCCACCACTACCCAGACCAGATCACCCAACATCAGGATGACCTTACCCCACAGTAGAGGCCATCATTGCCTCAATGCTTCCAGGTATTCCTGCCGCCAGGCCTCGGTCGCCTCACAGCGGTTAAAGGTGTAAATATGCAAGCCCTTGACGCCAAGCACCGGATCGAGCAGATTGTCTCCCAAATCCTCCAGTAACTCCCCGGGGTCGTAGCCCCCGGGGCCCAGCAGCTTGGTTACCACTCGAGCGTTCTTGGAGAGGAATCTCATCGAATCCCCCACCCCGATCCGGGCCGAGATCTGCAGCAGCTTCATCCGCCCTCCCACCCCCGGCACGCCCAGCAGAGCAGGAAGGCGGATTTGGCGCCCGCGCGCGTCGGAGAGAAAAGAGCGGATCGCCTCAGCGTCGAAGCACATCTGGGTAGCCATGTGATGGGCGTAAGGCTGTTTATCTGATAACGCCTGATCCAACTTGGAGGAGGGGATGATGGGATGTCCCTCCGGGTAGGCGGGGATCCCCACTTCGTCGAAGGGATGTCCTATCTCCTCCATTGCCCGGAGCAGGGAAAGCCCGTCAAAGAACTCGCCGGGGTGCAGATGGTCTCCTCCCACGACAAATGCCCTGCGCAACCCCAGTTCTCTTGCCCTGTCCAGAGTGCCTTCCAGATGTGCCCGGTCCCGGTGGAGACGAGCCGACAGATGAGGCGTGACGTCGAAGCCCTGTTCGACCAACTCGGCAGCCAACTCCAAGGTGGCCTCCATGCCCTTGTTGGGAGAAGCGGTGACGGTCGCCACCGCCCCGGGAGGCAGAAAACGGGCTTGGACGGTGGCGTTCTTGAGCGGGATGATCTCATAACGGGCGTTTTGAAGAACCTGGGCTATCGCCGAACGGATGGCGGGACTTAAACCGTCCAGCCGTTCGGCATAGTCGGAGGAGACCACTACACCTCCGAGTCCGGATAGATTTGCTTCTTTTTGGCCATGTATTCGTGCAGCGCTTCATCCACCGCCTCGTCCAGCGGGGGCGGCTGGTACTCGGCAAGGGACTTCTTCCACAGAGAGTTGGCCCGCTCCACGGCCCGCAGCCCCCCCTCTTCCGACCACTGCTCGAAGCTGTTGCTGTCGGCCGTGAAAGAACGATAGAAGGCCGTCTCGAAATTGGCCAGAGTGTGAGCAGTTCCGAGATGGTGCTGGCCGGGTCCGTTCTCGATCACCGCCTCCAGCGCCTGTCCGTTCTCGGAGAGATCCACACCCGCCAACAAAGACTCGGCCATGCCGCATTGGTCGGTGTCGAGGATGAATTTTTCGTATCCCATCGCCAACCCTCCTTCCAGCCATCCCGCCGCATGCAGCACGAAGTTGACGCCAGCCAGGAGGGTGGGCTGGAAAGTAGCGGCTGATTCGTAGGCGGCCTGGGCATCAGGGATCTTCGATGCAGTCAGGTTCCCGCCCGTTCGGAAGGGAACCCCCAACCGGCGAGCAAGTTGGGCCAGCACGAAAATGGTCAGCGTCGGTTCGGGGGTGCCGAAGGTGGGCGCTCCCGACTGCATGGACATGGAAGAGGCAAACGAACCGAAGATCACCGGCGCTCCGGGTCGCACCAACTGCGTGTAGGCCATCCCCACCAGCGCCTCCGCCAGGGTCTGGGCGGCCACTCCCGCCACCGTCACCGGGGCCATCGCCCCCGCCAGGATGAAGGGGGTGATAATGACTGCTTGGTTGCGCTTGGCGTATTCACGGGCTGATCCCAACATGGCGCGGTCCCAGCAGAGAGGGGAGTTGGCGTTGCAGAGCGCGAGAATCACAGTGTTTTCTTCCAAGAACTGCGCCCCGAAGACCAAAGCGGCCATCTCCACCGAGTCGGCCGCCCGATGGGGGGCGGTAACCGAGCCCATGAACGGCTTATCCGACCAGCGCAGATGGGCATACACCATGTCGAGGTGACGCTTGGGAATGGGGATGTCCACCGGTTCGCACACCGTTCCTCCCGAATGGTGCAGGAAGGGAGTCATGTAGGTCAGCTTCACGAAGTTGTGAAAGTCCTCCAGGGTGGCATAGCGCCGGCCCCCGTCGAGATCCCTGACGAATGGCGACCCGTAGGCCGGGGCGAGTACCAGGTTGTTCCCGCCGATCACCACCGACCGCTCCGGGTTGCGGGCCACCTGGGTGAACATGGAGGGAGCGGTGGCGGTGACGATCTCCCGACACATTCCCCGGGGAAACCGTACTCTGGTCCCCTGAACATCGGCGCCGGCCTCCCCAAAGTCTTTCACCGCCTGTTCATCGGTTATTTCTACCCCCACCCTCTCCAATATGGTCTCGGCATTGGATTCGATGATCTCCAAACCTTCAGTGCTGAGCACCTCATAGGGAGGGAGCTTGCTGGTGAAGAAAGGAGCCCGTTTCGTTTCCTGGGCCGCCGCCCGCGCCGCTGCCCGCGCCGCCCGTCCGCCGGATCGTCTTCTGCTGCTCATCACTGCTTCTCCTTTTTCCTACCGGCGGTCCCGCGCCTGGATCGGCGGGAAACCAACCGCTGGTTGTCCGCCGGGCCCTGGCGGGCGCCTGGGAATGACATGGCCGCCACAAAATGCTCCTGGAAGCGGGGCTCTATGGCGGTTTCTATTTTTTCGACTCTTTCCACGACTTGCTCGATCTCTCGTCGGCATTTCCCACTCAACAGGGCCATCAGAGCCCCGGTGCCCGCCGCGTTTCCTGCTGAAGAGGCCCGGTGGACGGGAATATCAGGGATCAAACCCAGCGCCATGGAATGGGAGGCGCTGAGGTGCGAACCGAATGCCCCTGCCAATCGGATGCGGTCCACTTGATCGACGCCCAGGTGATCCATCAGGAGCCGTGCTCCCGCCAATAGGGCCGCTTTGGCCAGTTGGACCGCCCGGACGTCGTTTTGCGTGATTCTCACCACCGATCCCTTATCCCACAGGGTATAGGAAAAGGTCCGACCCTCGCTGACCACCCGGGGGGAACGTTCTGCGGCAGACTCGTATATCCGCCCGTTGGCAGCTATTACTCCGGCCGCCGCCAACTCCGACAGCGCCTCGATGATTCCCGATCCACAGATGCCGGTAACCGAGACTTTCTCCACCCCTTGCAAAAAACCCGGTTCGTCCGACCAGTGGTCCACCCCTATCACCCTGATCCGGGGTTCCAAGGTGTGTGGATCGATGCGCACCCGCTCTATCGCACCAGGCGCCGCCCTTTGCCCCGAGGAGATCTGCGCGCCCTCCAAGGCCGGACCGGTGGGGCTGGAGGCGGCCAGCAGTCGCTCGGAGTTCCCAAGCACTATCTCGGCATTGGTCCCGATATCACACAACAAGGTGAGCTCCGCCGACGCATAGGGGCGCTCGGAGAGGATCATCCCCGCCGCGTCCCCTCCAACATGCCCGGCTATGCAGGGAAGCAGGTAAATACGGGCGGCCTCCCCCAAGTCAATTCCCACCGACGAGGCGGCTACTTCCACCGGGCCGTCAGTGGCCAGTGTGAAAGGGGCCTCCCCCAACGGACGCACATCCAGTCCCAGGAAGAGATGATGCATGATGGGATTGCCCACCACCACCATTTCCAAGACCGCCTCCCGCTCGGCCCCGGCCGCCTCCATCAGTTCCGAGCACAAGTCCGAGACCGCCTCCCGCACCAGCGAGGTGAGTCGCTGCGCCCCATTCTCGTTCATGGCTACATAGGAAACACGGCTCATCAGGTCTTCTCCCAATCTGACCTGAGGATTCATCAAGCCCTGGGAGGCGAGCACCTCACCGGTGGTCAAGTCGGCCAGATGGCCGGCGATGGTGGTTGAACCCACATCCACCGCCACCCCGAATACCTCTTCCCGAAATCCTGACCAGACCGCCACCACCTCCCGCCGGTCCCGGACTACCGCGGTCACCCTGCCCTGACCCTGCCGCACAGCTTCCTGCAGCATTCTCAACATGTCTGATCGCACGGTCAGTCCCGATAGTCCCCACTGTTCTTCCAACGCCGCCAAAAGCCGTTGAGCGTCTCCGGGCGCATGTTCGAGGGTAGGAAGAGTCGTTATCAAATAGTGGAGGGTGAGCACCGGATCCAACCGCAGTTTTCCCACATCCACTTCTTTTCTCACCACTTGGCGGTGCGTCTGGCTTTCGGGCGGCACATCCACCAGCACATCCGCCAACACCCTGGCCATACATCCCAGTCGCCGGTCGAACTCCAAGCCTCGACGCTCCCGGTAGGAAGACTCGGTCTCCGACCACTCGCTCAGCGCCTCCGGTCCCACCGAGATCCCGTGCTTGGCGAACTCCCCCAAAACCGGAGTCATCTGACACCGACCACAGATCCCCCTCCCCCCACACAAGGAAGCGAGGTCGGCGCCCACCGACCGCGCCGCCTCCAGCACCGTCGTCCCCCGGGGTACCCGACCCCTCCGCCCCGAAGGCGTGAAGATTATCCGGGGTTCAACCGTTTCGGTCATCGGCGCCTTGTCCGGTCCGCCGACGACCACCTCCCCTTCGAGAAGAGCCCCTACCCGAAGCGAGGGGAGCGCGGTAGGCCCGGATCCATCGAGCACACTCCGGATCATTGGCCATCATCACATCGGCTGCCATCACCGCGGTGCGAACTTCAGCGTGAAGTGGATTGGTGATAGCTGAAGTGAGTCCGGCGCTGATCGCCATGGTCAGGAAAGCCGAGTGGATAGCCGCCCGGTTGGGGAGCCCAAAGCTGACGTTGGATGCTCCGCAGGTGGAGTTGACGCCCAGTTCGTCTCTGAGGCGACCCAGGATGTGGAAGACCTGTCGGCCGGCGTTGGCCAGCGCACCGATCGGCATCACCAATGGGTCAACCACCACATCCCGTGCCGGAATCCCGTAGTCCGACGCGCGGGACACGATCTTTTTTGCCACCTCAAAGCGGACATCCGGATCCTCGGAGATACCGGTCTCGTCGTTGGAGATGGCCACCACCGCCGCTCCATGTTTGGCCACCAGCGGCAACACCCTCTCCATCACCTCGTCCTCGCCCGTCACCGAGTTGACCAGGGCCTTCCCCTGATAGACCCCCAATCCTGCCTCCAGCGCCTCCACTATGGACGAGTCGATGGAAAGAGGAACATCGGTAAGCGACTGCACCAGCTTTATGGCCTCGGCCAGGATGGCGGGCTCGTCGGCCAGTGGTATCCCGGCATTCACATCCAACATGTGGGCGCCACCTTGCACCTGAGCTAGGGCGTCAGCCTCCACCCTGCTGAAGTCTCCGCTCTTCATCTCGGCGGCCAACAGTTTCCTTCCGGTGGGGTTGATCCGCTCGCCGATGATCGTGAAGGGGCGATTCGGTCCAATCACCCACTCCCGAGTGGCAGAGGAGACAACCGTTTCGGTCATCTCCGGATTCCCGTGCTAGGCATTGGCGCGCTTCTTGGCAATCAGGGTCTGGGCTGTCTCAGCAGCAATGGCTGCGTCCCGACAGTAGGCATCGGCACCCACCGCCTCCCCGAATTCCTCGTTGAGGGGCGCACCGCCCACCAAGACGATGTATTCCTCCCGGATTTCCCGATCCTTGAGAGCGTCGATCACCACTTTCATGTAGGGCATAGTGGTGGTCAGCAGCGCCGACATCCCCAGAATGTCGGGTTCATGTTCCTCAAGGGCCTCCAGAAACTCCGCAGCGTCGGTATTGATGCCCAGGTCGAACACCTCGAATCCGGCGCCCTCCAACATCATCCCCACCAGATTCTTCCCGATGTCGTGAATATCTCCCTTGACCGTTCCGATCACCACTTTGCCGACCGCCTCCACGCCCGAGGCGGACAGTATGGGTCGCAGTATCTCCATACCGGCCTTCATGGCTCTGGCGGCCAAGAGCACCTCAGGTACGAAGAGGATCCCGTCGCGGAAATCTATTCCCACGATGCGCATGCCCTCCACAAGCGCATCATTCAGCACCCTTTGGGCCTCCCACGAACGACCCAGTAGAATTAGGGTTCCTGCGGCGATCTCATCGGCTAGGCCGTCGTAGAGATCGTCATGCATTTGATAGACGAGTTCCTCGTCGTCGAGGGACCCCAAGTCGAAATCTTCGCTCATGATTTCTCCTATTGGAAGGTGATGGCCGCTGCCGATGGACAAGAGATCTTACGGTGAGAACTCAAGAGAAGAACTTTACCTAAGATTCGAGTAAAGTTTACACATTGTAAACGCCTCGCGCAACCGCGTCGACTAGCCACAAGAACCAAATCCATGATAGGGAGTGAAGATATGGACTTTCCCACCAGCGCCCAGGTCATAGTCATTGGGGCCGGCATAGCAGGAAACTCGTTGGTTGGACACCTGGCCGAGATGGGTTGGAGGGACATCGTGCAGATCGACAAAGGCCCTCTGCCCAACCCCGGTGGTTCAACCGGCCATGCCTCCAACTTTTGTTTTCCGGTCGACCACTCCAAAGAAATGACCATGCTGACCCTCGACTCCACCTCCCAGTATCGGGAGATGGGAGTGATGACGGTCTCGGGGGGAATCGAAGTGGCGCGCACCCCCGAGCGTATGGAAGAGTTTCGGCGACGGATGACATCTGCCACCGCCTGGGGAGTCGAGTCATACCTCATCTCTCCCGCCGAAGTCAAGAAATTGGTTCCCTTCATCAACCAGGATGTGGTTCTGGGTGGCTTCTACAGCCCTGGAGTGACGGTGGTCGACTCCCTGCGGGCGGGAACCATCATGCGCGAGCGGGCCCAGACCCGGGATGCTCTCACTGTTGTTCCCAACACCGAGGTGCTGGGCATGGAGGTGGTAGGTGGCGCAATACGGGCTGTGATTACCGACCGGGGCCGGATTGAAACCGACTACGTGGTTATCGCCTGCGGGGTGTGGAGCCCACAGATGGCCCGAATGGCCGGGGCGACTATCCCCCTTACCCCCGCCGTACACCAGATGATTGATGTCGGACCCATTCCGGTTCTACAGGACACCCGGTCCGAGATCGGCTACCCGATCGTACGCGACATGGACACCTACATGTACGAGCGGCAGACCGCCGGTTCCATGGAGGTGGGATCGTACGCCCACCGCCCGATCTTCCATCATCCTGATCAGATCCCCTCTCTGGGGGAATCACTGCTCTCCCCCACCGAACTTCCGTTCACAGACGAAGACTTTGACTTGCAGATGGAACACGCCCTGGAACTGATGCCGGAGATTCTCGCTCAGGCCGAGATTCGTTACGCCATCAACGGACTCCTGTCCCTTACTCCCGACGCCATGCCGCTACTGGGGGAAACTGTGGAGGTCAAGAACCTGTGGTCAGCGGCAGCGGTTTGGATCAAGGAAGGACCGGGTGTGGGGAAAATGGTCGCCCAGTGGATGACCCAGGGATACCCCGAAATCGATCCGCATTCCTCCGACATCGCCCGCTTCTACCGTTACGCCCGCAGCGAATACCACATATACGCCCGCTGCTCCGAGCATTTCAACAAGACCTACGGCATCGTCCATCCCCGCGAGCAGTGGGAATCCAATCGGATGGTTCGAACCGTGCCCGCCTACCCCCGCCAGGTGGAGCTGGGCGCCGTCTTCTTTGAGGGAGGCGGATGGGAAAGGCCCCAATGGTACGAAGTCAACGCCCCACTGGTGGAAAAGTATGGCGTCCTGGGACGAGACCACGAGTGGGACGCTCGGTGGTGGTCACCAGTCATCAACGCCGAGCATCTCGCCATGCGGGAAAACGTCGGGATGGTGGACCTAACCGCCTTCGCCATTTTCGACGTCACCGGTCCCGGGACAGTGGACTACATCCAGAAGATGGCTGTCAACCAGTGCGATGTGGCGGTGGGTCGGGCGGTTTACACCCCGCTTCTGACCGAGACCGGGGGCTTTCGGGCCGATCTCACCATTCTTCGGCTCGGAGAGGAACACTACCGGGTGATCAGTGGTGGGGGCGATGGCGCTCGGGACCGGTACTGGTTCCGCAAGCACGTTCCCAACGACGGATCGGTCACATTCGTGGACCGTACCTCCGCCATCTCCACGGTGGGTCTGTGGGGTCCCAACGCCCGCCGGGTGATAGAAAGTTTGACCACCGACGACGTCTCCAACGAGGGCTTCCGCTACGGATGGGTGAAACATGTGAACCTGGGCGGGATCGACACTCTGATGCTGCGCATCTCCTATGTGGGAGAGTTGGGATGGGAGATCTCGGTCCCCATGGAACAGGGGCTCCGGCTATGGGACATGTTGTGGGAGGCCGGACAAGACTGGGGCATCGTCCCGGTTGGGATCGGGGTATACGGCACCACCGGACGCTTGGAGAAGGGTTATCGGCTGATGGGCGCCGAATTGGAGTCCGAATACAATCCGGTCGAGGCTGGACTGGCTCGACCTAAGGTGAAAGCGGCCGACTTCATCGGCAAGACCCCCTACCTGGCTGCCCGCCAACAGGACCCGGCGGCGATTCTGTGCACCCTGACCGTGGAGGATCACACATCGGCTTCCGGTATCAAGCGTTACATGAGCGGCAATGAGCCGATCCTTACCGCTGATGGGGAGCGTATCGTGGACGGCCATGGCCGACCCTCCTATGTCACCAGCGCCGGCAATGGCCCCTCGGTGGGCAAATACCTGCTCTTGGCCTATCTGCCTCCCTCTCATGCGGTGGTCGGTGAAGGATTGGCCGTGATGTACATAAACCAAACCTATCCGGTGACCGTGGCGGTGGCAGGCAGCACTCCCCTCTTTGACCCCGACAATGAACGGATGAAGTCCTGAGATGAACATCCTGGTGTGTGTTAAACGGGTGCCCGCCCCCGGCGCCCGGATCGTCCTCACCGACGACGGGATGACCATAGACGCTCGACACCTCGGGTTCACCACCAGTCCTCACGAGGAGTGCGCAGTGGAAGCCGCCGTCCAGTTGAAGGAAAAGCACGGCGGAACAACCACCGTGCTCACCCTGGGACCGCCCGAGGCGGTGGAACAACTGCGCTACTCCATCTCGGTCGGGGCCGATCAGGCGGTATTGGTACCGGCCGACACCACCGAATTGGACCCACAGGCCACCGCTTCCGCCCTGGTGGAAGCGATAAGGGCACTTGAGAACCAATCCCCCTTTGATCTGATCCTGTTTGGCAATGAGTCTGCCGACTCCGGTGGGTATCAGGTGGGAATCAGAGTGGCGCGGGCTTTGGGTCGTCCCATTATCAGCGGTCTGAAGGGAATAGAGATCGATGGTGGGCAAATGGTGGGTCGCAGAGAAACCGACGGGGGCTTCGAGGTCTACCGCCTTCCCCTACCGGCCTTGGCCGCGGCCAAGGAAGGCATCACCCTGCCTCGCTATCCCACCCTTCCCGGCCGTCTCAAGTCCAGGAGAGCGCAAATAGAGAATGTTCCGGCCGACATCACACCCGGAGGCCAGAAGATCGTTCACCTGCTGAAACCGGCGGAGGAAGTCACGGAGACAGTGATTCTCGGCCATGGCACCGAGGCTGCTCCCCAAGTGGTGCGGCTTCTGGAGGAAGTGGGCCTGATATGAGCCGAATACTGGTGTTCTTGGACAACGATCGTGGATCGTTCTCCGTTTCCGGACCCGAAGTCCTCGCTCCGGCCCTTTCTCTGGCCGAGACACTGGGCGCCGTCTTGGAAGTGGCGACCATCGGCGAGGACGGCCAAGCGGCTTTGGAATCGGTGGGCCTGCCCGGATATGTGGTTTCCCATCCCATATTGTCCGACTACGCGCCGGAAGCCTATGGCGAGGCACTGGCGCAATTGGTGAACAGCACCGGCGCCTCGGTGCTGATGTCAGTGGGCGACGATCGTGGAGCCGAGGTCATGGCTCACACCGCGGCGGTGCTGGACGAGCCCCTAATGGCCAACGTAGCCGAGATAGTGCAGGTCTCGCAAGAACCGGGCGATGACTGGCAAATGATCCGGGTGAGATGGGGAGGGAGTCTCTTGGAGAAAGCCCGGCTTTGTTCATCTCGGAAACTGCTGACCATCGCACCCCATGCCTTTTCACCCCCGGAATCTGCGCTCGGCGCTCCGGTGATGGCCAATACCTTTGTTCCCGACCTCCCCGACTACCTCGCCCGCACCCGGGTGGTGGAACGGGTCCAACTGGCGGAGGGCATCACCCTGGCCACCGCCCCGGTGGTTGTCAGCGGGGGAAGAGGCGTGGGCAGCGCCGAAAACTTCGCCATCCTCGAAGAGTTGGCCGACCTGTTGGGAGGAGTGGTGGGATGCTCTCGCGTCGCCACCAACAACGGATGGAGGCCCCATTCGGACCAAGTCGGGCAAACCGGCACCCGGATCGCTCCTGATCTCTACATTGCCTGCGGCATCTCCGGCGCCGTCCAGCATTGGGTGGGCTGCATGGCGTCAAAGCAGATCCTGGCCATTAACACCGACCCCGAGGCCCCCCTGGTTACCAAGGCAGATTACGCCGTGATCGGGGACCTTCACGAGGTTCTGGCGGCGGTGATTTCCGAACTCAAAGCCCGCAGAGCATGACCTAGGCAACGACCACAACACAGGGGCCAGTGGTCTGAACCGGGCGCCTTCGTTGATTTCCACCAGGTGGAACTATTTAGTTCCGTCTTTTCAGAACTCTATAGTTGACAATCTGTTAACTTTAAGACAAGTATGAATATCTCCAGTCCCTTCGTTGACGGCTTATTTGACTTGCACGTCAGGGAGATCTGTGAAGTAGGCAGCCTTGTGACAAATCTAGTCAGCGGTAAGGGTCTGCACCTCAGGCCGCACGGTTCGTGCTTTGCTAATCGATAGTGGACCGGAAGGAGTCACATGACCGCCACATCTGACGGGCTGATCCGCCTGGAGAACGTATACAAGATATTCGGGCCCCAGCCCACTGGAAGAGCATTCGAACTGACCAAGTCAGGCCTCACCAAGGAAGAGGTATTGCGTCACTCCGGTCATGTTGTCGGTCTCAACAATGTGAATTTCTCTGTTCAGCAAGGCGAGATTTTCGTGGTGATGGGCCTGTCCGGGTCCGGTAAGTCCACCGCCCTGCGTACCGTGAACAAGCTCTTCACAGCCACCTCCGGGCACGTTTGGGTAGCCGGAACAGACGTGCAGAGCCTCGACGGTAGAGAGCTACAAACCTTCAGGCGGGAGAAGATGGGCATGGTGTTTCAACACTTTGCCCTGTTCCCCCACCGGAGCGTCATCGAAAATGTCGGGTACGGGCTCAAGATACAGAAAACTCCTCGAACGGAGAGAGATGCCGCCGCAATGAGGGCCCTATCCCTGGTAGGGCTGAAGGCTTACGCAAACTACTACCCCAGGGAACTGTCCGGCGGGATGCAGCAGCGGGTGGGATTAGCCCGGGCCCTGGCCTCCGATCCCGACATCCTGCTGATGGACGAAGCCTTCTCCGCCCTGGATCCCCTTATTCGGCGCCAGATGCAGGATGAGATGATGGAGATCCAAAACGAGCTTCGCAAGACGATCCTGTTCATCACCCACGACCTGAACGAGGCATTGCGCATCGGTGACCGAGTGTGCATCATGAAAGACGGCGCAGTGGTTCAGATAGGAACCCCGGATGAGATACTCACCAAGCCAGCCACCGGCTACGTCGCCGAGTTTGTCCAGGATGTCGATCAGGGCAGAGTGATCAAAGTCGACGAGGTAATGGACCCTCCTAACGCCATCAACCTAAGCATGTCTCTGCCTGCAGCCATCACCCACATAGATGAACACGCCGGGGCCTTTGCGGTGGACGATAAAGGACGGCCCACCCACCTTCTGACCATTGGAGACGGACTGAGAGCCGCCGGCATGGGGACGACCGAGCTGAACCCGGCGCTGCGCCAAGACTTCGATACCGTTGCGTCGGAAACTCACCTGAACGATGCTTACGCGGCGGCGGGCCGCGGCTTGCCCATGGCGGTGGTTGATACCAAGGGCAGGCTGATTGGCAACCTCGACCCCCGAAGAATAATGGAGGAGATGGGTAGAGTCGAACAGCTCATCGACAACTACGAGCGCGAGGTGTTCATGTGAGCGCCCAGGGATCCTTCCTCGCCCAGACCTCGGAGACAGAGGCTCCCCTGCGTTTTTGGGACAACGCGTTCCTCGACTCATGGGAGATCCCTTTCGGGTCTTGGATCGATGAGATGGTGTCGTGGATAGTCGCCAACCTGGAAACCCTGCTCGATGTCATAGAATGGCCGTTTACATTCCTGTTCCGCAACTTCGTGGTCAGCCACGAATACCACCCGTGGTGGGAAATCACCGACATGCCGTGGGTGCTGGTGTGCGCCGGAGTGCTGGTGGTGGCAACCATCACCCGCACCTTCAAGGTGGGGGTGGGTCTGGCCCTGCTGCTGGCCGTATGCGGACTGCTGGGCAACGCTTTCTGGGAGGAGACCTCCATCACCATCGGGCTGATCGTGGTGGCGGTGGTGATCTGCGCCATCGTTGGCATCCCCCTGGGCGTGCTGTGCGGGCGTTTCGACGGGGTGTGGAACGCGGTGCGACCAGCGCTCGACGCCATGCAGGTGGTACACGCCTTCGTCTACATCATCCCCGTCATCTTCTTTTTCGGCTTGGGACCGGAGCCGGCAACCATGGTAACCATGGTGTTCTCTATACCGCCGCTGATACGCCTCACCAACCTGGGCATCCGCCAAGTCCCCGCTGACGTGGTGGAGGCTAGCCGCGCCTATGGAGCTTCAGAGTGGAGAGTGCTGCTCGACGTACAACTACCGCTGGCCCGTGCCGCCATAATGACCGGCCTCAACCAGACCCTTCTCCTATCCATTTCGATGATCGGCATCGCCGCCATCATGGGCGCTTCCGGGCTGGGCCTCCTGGTGTTCCGGGCGGTAGTGAATATCGACACCCCGTTGTCGGCCTCGGCGGGGCTGGCCTTGTTCATTGTGGCCGTGGTGCTGGATCGTATCTCCCAGACCGAAGCCGATGAGGGCGCCAACCTGTTCACTCGCATCTATCGGGCATGGGCGCACCGCAGCGATCCCCAGGCGCTGCTGGCAAAAGAAGACGACCACGCCGAGGCAGACACCGATATTGCCGCACCAGACACCGATTCTGAAGGAAGACCCGCCCCGGTGGGCGCCGCCGAGCGGACCGGGGTGTTGATAGCCTTGGCCGGCGCGGTCCTAGGGATCGTCTCGGTGTTTCTGCCGTGGAGTCTGGATTCGGGACTGATTTCAGGTTACGGACGCGCCTCTGACTTGGACCTGGCAGGCTTGAGCGCCAACGGGCTGGCCGCCGAAGGGGGCACTTTTCTGGGCATCGCCGTGCTGGGAATGAGTCTCATGGTGCTGGGCTCAGCCCTCACCACCCTGATGAGACCTGGCCGGATCGCGCGGTGGTTCGGCGCCGATGGAGCCCTGTTGTTCGCCGTGGGCGGGCTGATCTCCGCAGTTGCCTACCGGTGGATCGGATCCCCCCTTGAGGCCATTTCCCACCAGGACGGGGTCGGGGTGTGGGTGGCATTGGCAGCCGGGGTTATCACCGTCGTTGGCGCGGTGATATGGATACGAAACGCTCCCTACAGCCCCCTTCGTCCCCTGAAGATCAACGTCTCAATCAGCCGCATCGTCATTTCCGTGTTCATCGTGGGCGTGCTGGTGGTTGCAGGTCTTTCGCCGTGGTTTGTGGACGCCCGGACAGAGTCGGTGATCACCCCCGAACTGCAGGCCAGGATTGACCAATTGGACCAGGAGGCCCGACAAGACACGACCATAGCTGGGCAGAATGCCATCACCATTGCGACCCTGGTCGCCGAGGCGCAACGTAAGAATCCCGTTGCCACGGACGGCTTCTCCGATGCGGGGCCCGGCCTGGGGCTCCTGACCCTTTTGTTGGGATTGGTGGGCGTCATCTTCAGCCTTCCGGCCGCTGGCCTTTTCGGCGGCGGCGAGCGGCGGCGTTGGATGTGGAGTGTAGCCTCCTCAGCGTTGGGGGTGGGAGTGATTTTGGCCGCGGCTGGCTGGATCGCCGCGCTGGTCCGATCTTCCGATCCCAATTTCGTCAGCGGACCCGGTTCGTTCCTGTGCCTGTTGGCAGGGTTCTTCCTGCTCATCTCCTCGCGGGGTGTGGTGAAAGAGTTTCGACGGACCAAGATCTATGCCGGAGACGCAGGGCTGATAGACCAAGTGGAAGCGAAAGGAAGATAGACCAAAGAAAGTGACTTGATTGCTATGAGGTGGACGGATAGTCAGGGGAACTCTCCAAGACACTAAGGAACACCGAGGAAAAACGACGGAATAAGGAGAACTGAATGAGGAAAAAAACACACTTCAAGCATCTGATCGCCTTGCTTACGGTGCTGGCGCTTTTAGCGGCGGCATGCGGAGGCGACGGGGACGATGCAACAGTGGCGCCTGAGGAACCCACGGCGACCACCGCCCCGGCTGACACGGCCGACGACACCATGGACGACACCGACGACATGGACGACACCGACGACACCGACGACACCGACGACACCGACGACATGGACGACATGGACGACATGGCGCTCCCGGGTGAGGGTGTGTCGGTGACGATGGCGCGGGCTAACTGGTCGACCAGTTATATGCAGGCCGCTATTTACGCGGCGTTGCTGGCCGAGTTTGGCTATGACGTGTCTGACCCAGCTGATCTGGAGCTGGCGCCATCCAACGCCTTCGTGGCGATGGCCAACGGCGAGTTCGACTTCTGGGTCAGCTCCTGGTTCCCCAACCACAACCAGTTCCTGGCCGCTCCGATGCCCGATGGTTCATTGGTCAGTGAACACGTCACCACCTTGGGTTACGAGATGCGCCGGTCCGGTGTACAGGGACTGATCACCAACAAGGCCTTCGCCGAAGCGAACGGGGTAACCACCCTCGACGCTCTCCTCTCCGATCCCGCCCAGTTCGCCGCGTATGAAGCGGCTGACGTCTCGCCGGGCGACGGCATCCTTCAAATAATGGGTTGTCCGGAAGGATGGGGTTGCCGAGTCAACATCGACTCGTGGATCGAGAACGCTGGCTGGACCAACGTCGAGCAGTTCGACATTGGCGGCTATGACGCCTTGATCGCCGATGCCATCGCTCGTGATGCAGCCGGGGAACCTTACCTCGTCTACACATGGGGGCCCAGCCACTACGTGAAGGATCTCCGTCCGGGCGACAACTCGGTATGGCTCTCCATCTCTGACGAGGCGATCTCGCCCACCCAGATAGAAGGTCCCAAGTCACTTGGTGACCAGTGCACCACCGAAAACTGCAACCTGGGCTGGGACGCGGCTGATATCCGCGTCACCGGGAACAACGACTTCCTGGCTGCCAACCCGGCCGCCGCTCGGTTGTTCGAATTGGTAACGATCAATCCCGTAGACGTGACCCTCCAAAACGTGGCCTACAGCCTCGGGGAGAACACCGAGGAAGACGTCCGCCGCCACGCCGCTGAATGGATCGCAGACAACCGCGACACCATCGACGCCTGGCTCCACGCCGCCCAACAGCCGATCAACATGACTCCGGGTGAGGATGTGTCGACCATGATGGCGCGGGCTAACTGGTCGACCGGTTATATGCAGGCCGCTATTTATGCGGCGTTGCTGGCCGAGTTGGGCTATGACGTGTCTGACCCAGCTGATCTGGAGTTGGCGCCGTCCAACGCCTTTGTGGCGATGGCCAACGGCGAGTTCGACTTCTGGGTCAACTCGTGGTTCCCCAACCACAACCAGTTCCTGGCCGCTCCGATGCCTGACGGTTCGTTGGTCAGTGAACATGTCACCACCTTGGGTTACGAAATGCCCCGGTCGGGTGTACAGGGCCTGATCACCAACAAGGCATTCGCCGAAGAGAACGGAGTGACCACCCTCGACGCCCTGCTGTCCGATCCCGCCCAGTTCGCCGCCTATGAAGCCGCTGACGTCTCACCAGGCGACGGCGTCCTTCAGATAATGGGTTGTCCGGAAGGATGGGGTTGCCGGGTCAACATCGACTCGTGGATCGCGAACGCCGGCTGGACCAACGTCGAACAGTTCGACATTGGCGGCTATGACGCCTTGATCGCCGATGCCATCGCTCGTGATGCAGCCGGGGAACCTTACCTCGTCTACACATGGGCGCCCAGTCACTATGTGAAGGATCTGCGTCCGGGCGACAACTCGGTATGGCTGTCCATTCACGACGGAGCGATCTCGGACACCCAGATAGAAGGTCCGAAGTCACTTGGTGACCAGTGCACCACCGAAAACTGCAACCTGGGCTGGGACGCGGCTGATATCCGCGTCACCGGGAACAACGACTTCCTGGCTGCCAACCCGGCCGCCGCTCGGTTGTTCGAGTTGGTAACGGTCAATCCCGTAGACGTGACCCTCCAGAACGTGGCCTACGGCCTCGGGGAGAACACCGAGGAAGACGTCCGCCGCCACGCCGCTGAATGGATCGCGGACAACCGCGACACCGTCGACGCCTGGCTCCACGCCTCCCGTCTAGCCTCCTAAGTAAATATCCAGCTAAACCCTGAAGGGGGAGGGCGCCAACCGGCGCCCTCCCCCTTTGTTTTCTCCAAGCGAAAGCGGGTCCGACCTGCCGGACTATCTCTTACAGTGAGTTGAGCCGCTTCCTAGCTATTACCCGACCCTCATGAGAGCGGCGCAGGTTTTCAACCGCCATCACTCCACACCGCGGGAAGCAACCCAAGACTCCGACTCTTCAATCATTGGGACGGGAAACAAGCGGCTAGGCCGAGCGCAGATCAATGGTGTGCTTGTTGTTGCAATAGTCGCTCTTCTATCAGCATGTGGAGTCTCAACAGATGACCCACAAGACACAGCCGGAGGAACGGCCCCTCTTTCCACGACCGCCCCTCCAACCGACACCGGAAACACCCCGGTAGATGAAAAGGATGAAAGGTCAACTGATGTGGGGGCCAAGATGATGCTTCCGGGTAAGGGTATAACGGTGAGGATGGCCAGGGGGAACTGGTCGACCGGTTATATGCAGGCCGCTATTTATGCGGCGTTGCTGGCCGAGCTCGGCTATGAGGCGAGCCACCCTGCTGATCTGGAACTGGCCCCGTCCAACGCCTTCGTGGCGATGGCCAACGGCGAGTTCGACTTCTGGGTCAACTCGTGGTTCCCCAACCACAACCAGTTCCTAGCCGCAGGGATGCCCGACGGTTCATTGGTAAGCGACCACGTCACCACCCTCGGTTGGCAAATGCGTGCCGGCGGTTTGCAGGGGATGGTCACCAACAAGAGTCTGGTGGAAGAGTACGGCATCAGGACCCTTGATCAGATCGTCAATGATCCTGCGTTGTTCGCCATTTACGACGCCACCGACAGCATCCCCAAGGACGGCATCCTTCAATTGTTGGGGTGTCCTGAAGGTTGGGGATGTCACCTAAATATCAACTCTATGATCGAGGACGCCGGCTGGGCTACCGTCGTACAGGTGGAGGCGGGTTCCTACGACGCCCTGTTTGCTGAAGCCCTATCCAAGGACTCCGCCGGCCTCCCGTACATCGTATTTACATGGGGTCCCAGTTCCTATGTGGCTGACCTGCGACCCGGCGACAACGCGACCTGGCTGTCCACTTCGGACGAGTCCATATCACCGATGCAGGTGCAAGGCCCATCAAGGCTAGAGGCAGGCCAATGCTCAGCTGACCCGTGCAACCTGGGGTGGGACACAGCCGACATCAGAGTCACCGCCAACAAGGACTTCCTCGCCGCCCACCCAGGCGCCGCCCGACTGTTGGAACTGGTGGTGATCAGCCCCATCGATGTGGCTCTACAAAACGTGAAATACAGCCTCGGGGAAAACACCGATGAAGACGTCCACAACCATGTCGCCGACTGGATAGCCGCCAACCAAGACAGCGTAGATCAATGGCTCGAAGCGGCCCGAGGGGCCAATTGACATGACTGGTAACTATTACTACTGGCGGCCAAGTACCAGGAGGGCGCCGGCTGTTAGAGGCACGCCCTGGAAGTCCTCCTTACACTGAAACACTTATGGGTAAAGGTCTGCGAATAGCCAGAACACCTCCCGTGTTGGAGGTGGTGATGGACCGTCCCAAGGCCAACGCCATAGACGCCGCAACCAGCCGCTTGATGGGTGAGGTATTTGAAGCCTTCCGCGACGACCCCGCCTACCGGGTAGCCATCCTGACCGGCGCCGGGGAACGGTTTTTCTCCGCCGGCTGGGACTTGAGCGCCGCTTCGGAGGGCGAGTCCTACGAAGCGGATTGGGGAGTGGGTGGGTTCGGCGGATTCACGGAATTGGAGGGTCTGAACAAGCCGGTTATCTGTGCGGTCAACGGAATAGCCGCCGGAGGAGGTTTCGAGATGGTGCTGGCCGCCGATCTGGTGGTGGCCGCCGACAATGCCCGGTTCCTGCTTCCCGAGGCCTCCCTGGGCTTTCCCCCCGATATCGGCACCGTGCGTTTACCCAGACAAATCCCACCGTTGGTAGCCAAAGAAATGCTCTTGACCGGACGACACATGGGGGTGGAGGAAGCCCAGCAATGGGGGCTAGTGAACAAGGTCGTGACTTCCGTCGAACTAATGGACACCACCCGCCAGCTGGCCGAACGCATCTCCCAAGCCGCGCCGCTGGCCGTGCAGGCGATCTTAGACATGATCCGGGCCACCACCCATATGGGGGTGGCTGAAGCTCTGGCTCACATCAGGACCGGTAAAGTGGCGTCCTACCGAGCGGCCCTCGACTCCTCCGATGCAGTAGAGGGCCCCCAGGCCTTCGCCGAGAAGCGCCCTCCACGCTGGAAGGGCGCTTAGCAGCCCCTTTTGAGCTAGCCCTCTCCCCCACCGACCTCGGGACACGAAATCAAACCCCCTGATCGGTAGGGGTCCCGTATATACCCTTAGGAACAGATGTGGCAGAGACGGAGAAACCAAGACCGCTCGAGGTCAAAGAACCGTCCGCCATACCAGGTTTCGATGGGCTCCTACTACCCGAAGACGGGATCGGCGACTCTTGCCGTAAAGCGCCAATAGAGTGAAGCAGGTAGCGGCGCTATTTGCGTCGATGTGCCTCCTGGGGATCGGCAACGGCCTGGGAACTTCCCTGTTGGGAATCCGCTCCACTATCGAGGACTTCTCCTCGCTGGCAGCGGGAATATCCCTGGCCGGCTACTACGTGGGCTTCTTGGTGGGAAGCCGGGTAATCGGCGGCCTCCTGGCCAATGTGGGGCATGTTCGGGTATTCGCCGGGCTCGCTTCCCTGGCCTCATCGGCCATCCTTATGCACGGCCTGTTCCTGACCCCTTCGATCTGGTTCGCCCTGCGATTGTTGACCGGTCTTTGCATGTCAGGCATCTTCATCACTGCCGAGAGTTGGCTGAACAATCTGGCTAGCAACCGAAGCCGGGGTCGGTTGCTCTCCACCTACATGGTGATGGTTATGGGGGGCGCCACTATCGGACAGTTATTGATTAGCTTTGACAATCCCGGTGGTTTTGGCCTGTTCGTTCTGGTATCGGTGCTTTTCTCGATCTCCCTGGTTCCTTTGTCTCTCACTCGCACCAATCCACCGCTGGTCCAGCCCCGACGGAAAGCCGACGCGATCGCGGTGTTCAAAACCGCCCCACTGGCTCTGGTTGGCGCCACAGTAGCGGGACTCACCCACAGCGCCATAATCACCATGGGACCGGTCTATGGCACACTGGTAGGTCTGACCAACGCTCAGGTGGGGTTGATGATGGGAGCCCTCCTGTTTGGCGCCGTGGCGAACATGATTCCGCTGGGGCGGCTCTCCGACCGCGTCCCCCGCCGACGGGTAATCCTGGCCATCACCCTCGGATCGACCTTGGTAACGGCGCTGATGATCACCGCAGCAGCCAGCCCCTTGTTACTGACCCTCGCGATGCTTGTGTACGGCGCCCTCGCCCTACCCCTGTACGCCTTGTCGATGAGCCACATGAATGATCTGTTGCCGACGGAGCAGATCATCCCGGGGGCCACTGCCCTGGTCACCTTCAAGGGGTCGGGCGCCATAGCCGGCCCGGTGCTGTGCGCCGGTGTGATTACCCTGGTAGGACCAGATGGGATGTGGATAGTCTTGGCCTCCATCCACGGCATCTTTGCCCTCTACATCATTCACCGGTTCATGGAACGACCCCGCATTCCTGTTGCCCTGCAAAAGGTCTTCGTCCCGGTCCCCTTCCGGAGCACGGCTCGCTTTGCCCTCCTCATCATCGGCCGCGGACGGGACAAGCCCGGCGACATAGCCGACCTCCCCGAGTCGGAAAGTCGTCAAAGCCCACAACCGCCTGAGAGACATTAACCCCTCCAACACAGCTTCATTTTCTCAATAGACTTTAAAGGAGAGGATGCCTCCCAGCGGGACCCGCACCCCTCAAGATCGATCACCCCCCTAGGGAGCTACCTCTTCGGATGTATTTCACCACCCGCCGCACGACTGACCGCCTGTGACACAATGAAACACCTCACCGCGCTTTTTGCGTCGATGTGCCTCTTGGGGATGGGTAATGGCCTGGGAACTTCCCTGTTGGGAATCCGCGCCACCATCGAGGATTTCTCGCCCCTGGCCGTCGGAATCTCGCTGGCCGGCTATTACGTCGGCTTCTTGTTGGGTAGCCGGTTCGTCGGTGATCTGCTGGCCAACGTTGGACACATCCGGGTGTTCGCCGGGCTTGCCTCCCTGGCCTCGTCGGCCACCCTTCTGCATGGCCTGTTCCTAACCCCCACGATCTGGTTCGCTCTGCGCCTGGCAACCGGATTCTGCATGTCGGGCATATTCATTACCTCTGACAGTTGGCTGCACAACAAAGTAGACAACCGTAACCGAGGTCGCATTCTCGGCACCTACATGGTGATGGGAATGGGAGGGGCCGCGTTCGGGCAGATTCTGATCGGCGTCGACGACCCGGGTGGATTCGGGCTATTCATTTTGGTCTCCGTGCTGTTCTCGATCTCGCTGGTGCCGCTTTCTCTCACCCGTACCAATCCCCCGGAAATCCCACCACGGCGCAAGGCCAACATCGCCGCCGTGTATCGAACCACTCCACTGGCCGCCGTCGGCGCGGTGGCGGCGGGACTCACCCACAGTTCCATTCTCACCATGGGCCCGGTGTACGGCACCCAGGTAGGCCTGAGCAGCACCCAGATCGGGTGGGTGATGAGCGCCTTGTTGGTCGGCGCTATGGTGAACATGATCCCCTTGGGGCGGCTGTCTGACCGCATCCCCCGCCGACGGGTAATCCTGGCCATCACCCTCGGCTCAGCCCTGGTTTCTCTGCTGATGTCCATCGGCCCGACCGACCCCTTCCTGTTCGCGGGGGTGATGCTCGTCTACGGGTCCCTGACCTTCCCGGTTTACGCCTTGTCGATGAGCCATATGAACGACTTGCTGGCGCCCGAACAACTCGTCCCGGGAATGGCTGCTTTGGTTACGTTGATGGGGTTGGGGGCCATAGCCGGCCCGGTCCTGAGCGCCGGCCTGATGACTTTGGTGGGACCAGACGGGATGTGGATGGCATTAACGACCTTCCACGGTGCATTCGCCCTCTTCACCATCTACCGGTTCGTGGAACGACCCAGCATCCCTCTGGCCGTGCAGAAGATGTTCGTTCCGATAACCATCAGCTCAGCACGAGTGGCCTACCTGCTCCACCTGAGTCATAAGAAACCCAACCGGAGTGAACCGCCAACCTCGTAGCCGAGGCCGGTCAAAAGATACCGGGCAGGTTAAGAGCAGCGTAGATGGCTGCCTCCGGACAGCCCCTGGGTCTCCGTACCGCATCTGCTCCGGCAAGAACGGGCTGAGGCGCGTCACGGAACTCTCCCACCCCGACTGCTCTCCCCGGCAAATCTTCGTAAATGCTCAGACAAGATTGGTGTGGCCTCGAGTGTTGCCACCAAGAGGCAGAACGGAAAGGTCGTCAGCGCGAACAGCTGTGTCGCTCACTTGCTCCTACCCCGAAACCGCGTCGTTCGAGGGGCCACCATCCCCGGTTGTGCAATTTTGGGCTCAGATGCAAGGGCGCCTGGCTGCGCTGACAATATAGGAAGAGGTACCATTTGGAACCCCGTACCCACGCGGTCGGGATGTTGGGATAGGGTAGATCTGTCATCCCCAACATGGAAGGCGGCTGTTAGAGTCTTCCAGTATGATGACCGGCGCCCAGGCGCTCGCCGAAATGCTTGACGGGTACGGGGTGACCCACGTCTTCATGGTCCCTGCGGTCCTGCGGCGCACTTTGGTGGAACTAGAGAAGTTCGGGGTGCAGCGCATCCACACGCATGGCGAGAAATCAGCCGCCTACATGGCCGACGGCTACGCCAGGATGGCGGGCCGGCCCGGCGTGTGCATGGCCCAGGCGGTGGGTGCGCTCAACCTGGCGGCCGGGTTGCGTGACGCATACCTGGCCAACTCCCCGGTAGTCGCTCTCACGGGAGGCCTCCATCCGCGGATGGCCGGCAGGGGCGTCTATCAGGAGGTCGACGATCTGCCCGCCTTCGTCAACGTCACCAAGTTCAACACGTCCGTCGACCGGGTGGAGCGGATCCCCGACTCGATCCGGCAGGCCTTCCGATCCGCCGTGTCGGGCTGTCCGGGACCGGCCCATGTCCAGTTCGCGGGCAACGAGGGACAGATCGACCTCGAGGAGAGCGATCTCGACCCGTGGGTCGGCAAAGGATTCGCCTCTGTACCTGCGGTGCGGCCCCTCCCCGACCCCGAAGACGTGGCGGCGGCTCTGGACCTGCTCGACCGCGCCGAGCGGCCCGTGATTGTGGCGGGAGGAGGGGTCCGGACCTCCCGTGCTTCGAGCCAACTGGTGGCCCTGGCCGAACGTCTCTCCATTCCGGTGGTGACCTCCCTCAACGGGAAGGACACCATCCCCGGTACCCATCCGCTGGCCGTCGGTGTGGTCGGTACCTACTCTCGTAGCGCCGCCAACCGGGTCGCGAACCGGGCCGACCTGGCGTGCTTCGTCGGTTCGAGCACCGGCAGCATGACCACCCATTTCTGGCAGGTTCCGGCACCGGGAGTAACCGCCATCCAGGTCGACATCAACCCGGAAATGTTGGGCCGTAACTACCCTCTGCAGGTGCCTATCAACGCCGATGCCCGCTTGACCCTCGCCGCCCTCCTGGAACAGGCTGGCCCGCGGGATCCAGGCCGGAAAGAGTGGCTGGCTGAAGTACGCCGGGAGGTCACCGGCTGGCGAGAACAGCACCAGCGCCATCTCGAATCCGATGCGGTGCCCATCCGCCCGGAGCGGATCTGCTCGGAGCTGACCACCCACGTGCCGGACAACGCGTGTGTCGTGGTCGACACCGGGCACGCCGGCATGTGGATGGGCGGCATGTTCGACACCCGTACACCCGAGCAGAGCTACCTGCGCAGCGCCGGTCACCTGGGCTGGGCTTTCCCGGCCTCTCTTGGCGCCAAATGCGCCGCGCCGGATCGCCCCGTAGTCTGCTTCACCGGCGACGGGGGGTTCTGGTACCACATAGCCGAGGTCGAGACCGCGGTTCGATGGGGCATCAACACCGTCACCGTGGTCAACAACAACTCCTCGGGCAACCAGTCGACCATTGGCTTCGATCGCGCCTACGGCGGACAGCAGACCCCAGAGGGACGCCGCCTCTGGACCTTTACCGACGTGGACTTCGCCCGACTCGCCGAGGGAATGGGGGCGATGGGCATCCGGGTGGAGAGACCCGACCACCTCCGCCCTGCCCTGGAACGGGCATTTGCGGCGGGGTGTCCTGTCATCGTCGATGTCGTAACCGATATCGAAGCGATTGCCCCCCTTCCCATCGTCTGACACCTCCACAGGCCGCGCAACCGCCGGCCGCACCTGTCAGCCGTCCAGCCTCGCCAGATACCAGGAGCGCGCCTGAACGATGGTTTGCATCAGGTCGGAACGCTGGACGACCGCCTCGAACCGCCCGTGTTCTCCCACGACCCGCTCAAGAGGCGTCGTCTCAAAGCAGCCCTCCAGTCAGGGAGTCCGCCGAAAACGGATAGTCGAGATAATGATCCTGGCCCCGATCATCGTTCCCGGCCTGGCGGTGGTCCTGGGGATCGACACCCTGTTCATTCGCTACGGGCTCTCCGGAAGCGTGTACGGGGTGGCCCTGGTTCATCTGGTCCCCACCCTCCCCTACATGACGTTGGTGATGTCGGGGGTGTACTCCAATTACGACGTCGACTACGAGCTACAGGCCCGGTCCCTGGGAGCAGGACGCTGGGCCACGCAGCGGTTTGTCACCCTGCCGGCCGTTTTCCCCGGGGTGGTGGTGGGCGCCTTGTTCACCTTCCTGATCTCGTGGAGTCAATACATCCTGACCCTGCTGATCGGGGACGGCCAAGTGGAGACCCTGCCGATTCTGTTGTTCAATTTCGCCCGCTCCGAACCTGCCATCGCAGGCGCGCTGAGCGTGGTTTTCGTCCTGCCGGGGATAGTGGTATTGCTCTTGAGTTCAAAGTATCTGTCCGGTGACAGTGCCGCAGTAGGAGGTATCGGCAACATATGACCCAACTGACACTTAGCGGTCTGACCAAGATATTCGACGCCAAATCGAATCCTGCTGTGGACCATCTGGATCTGGAGATCGAATCCGGAAAACTCACCGCCCTGCTCGGACCCTCTGGGTGCGGCAAGACCACCACCATGAAGATGATCTCCGGACTGTTGCGGCCCACCGCCGGCGACATTCTCTTCGACGGCGACTCCATTCTCAACATCAAGCCCGAGGAACGTGGGGCGGTGATGGTGTTCCAAAACTACCTGCTGTTTCCGTACATGAGCATCGCCGACAACATCGGATTCGGTCTGAAGATGCGCAAAGTCAACCGCAAGGAGATCAGATCGCGGGTGACCGACATGCTCGACCTGGTCCAGTTGCCCGGCTTCGAGGATCGCAAACCCAAGCAACTGTCGGGCGGACAGCAGCAACGCATCGCCCTGGCCCGGGCCTTGATAGTTGAGCCAAATGTCCTCCTCCTCGACGAGCCGCTCAGCAACCTCGACGCCCACCTGCGAGACGAAATGCGTGAACTGATCCGCGGCATTCAGACCGAAATGGAGATCACCACCGTCTTCGTCACCCACGATCAGGAAGAGGCGGTGGTGCTGGCCGACAAAGTTGCCCTGCTGTTTGACGGCAAATTGCAGCAGTTCGATGTGCCTGATGCCTTCTACGACAAACCCGAAACCATGGAAATCGCTACCTTTTTCGGCGGCACCAACTTCATACCCGGCCATTACCAGGATGGTGAGATAACCACTGCCGTTGGCAGGTTTACCGCGCCACACTCGGCGATTGAGGCCGGAGATGCGATGCTCAGCATCCGCCCGGAAGCGATCGAACTGGGCGTCGAAGGCCACAACAGCGTCCAGGGGACCATCCGCTCTCACGTCTATGCGGGACGCTACGCTCGATTTCGGGTGACGATCGGCGAGACGGAGATCGAAGCGATAACCGATCCCGGACAAGTCAAGTTGTTCACCGACGGTGACGCCGTGGCGGTGAAGTTCCACCCCGACAAGATCTGGGTCCTGGAAGCCAATTCCACAGGGCAACCGGTCGGCTCGGATTCCAACGGGTAGCCGGCGCTTGACCCGCCCCGGCCCATCGGCTGCCATCTGTGGATCGGAGGCCCGGTGGGGTCTGATCATCTCCGGATGGTCCGTCTACGCCATCTACTACCTCGGGAGGGTGAACTTCTCGGTGGCGGTGCCGGGGCTCGGGGAGGAGCAGGGTTTGGAAGCCACCAAGATCGGCGCCTTGGCGGCCGGGTTCTTCTGGGTCTACTCCCTCTCCGCGGTACTGATCGGGCGTCTGGCCGACCGGATCGGCGCTCGCCTGCTGGTCGGACTGGGCTTGGTGGGAAGCGGGATCATGAACGTCCTGTTCATCCTGTCCATCCAGAACTTCGCCCTGTCCCTGGTGTTCTGGTCGGCCAACGGAATGTTCCAGGCGATGGGATGGACGCCGCTGATCGGCGCCGTGGGCCGATGGGTACAAGACAAGGGATCAGGTCGGGTGATCGCCTCGTTCGGCTCCTGCTTCGTGGCCGGTACCGCTCTCACCTTCGCCATCGGGGGGTTCATCGTCGAACGAAACGGGGTCGAGGCTCTGTTCATGGCCGCCGCCGCGGTGCTGATACCGGTGGGCATTGCCTGGTGGATCGGCGCCCGGGATCCGATCAAGGCATCCCCTGTTGCCGAGCCCTCGGACGGTTCGATCGTCCGGTCGCTGTGGCTATTACCTGCGGCCGTGGCCATCGGGGCCGCCTATGTCGCTCTGATAGTGTGGACGCCGACCTACTTCGTTGAGGTCCACAATGAAACGATGGGGAGATCCGGTTTGCTCTCCGCGGCGCTGCCCGCCATCGCCATTGGGGCCACCATCACACTAGGACGCTGGTTCCAACAATCATCCGGTCCGGGTTCCGCCTGGAAAGGCGGAATGGTGCTGGTGGCCACTTCGATCGCCCTGGCGATGGTCAGCCAGGTTTCGGGTCTGGGCGCAGGGTTCACCGCGGTAGCCGCCGCCACCGCCCTGGTCGGAGCGTCATCGTCCCTGGTTCTGGGTCTCTTCCCCCGGATCACCTCGCCCCCCAGGGTGGCCCTGGTCAGCGGCATTTATGCCCTGGCCTTTAACCTGGGAGGCGGGTCCGCTTCACCGGTGATGGGCGGGCTGGTGGACCGGGATGCGTGGGATGGGGTGTTCCTGTTGTTGGCCGGGCTGGTCCTGGTCGGAGCGCTCTGGACCCTCGGCTGGTATCTCTGGGCGCGCTCTCACTTCCCGACCGAGGAAACCGTCTGATGACCGAACCCCAATCCAGACACAAAGCAGTGATGGACCTCAATCGCGGCGAGTGGCTGAATGCCCTGGGAATGGACACGGCAGACATCCCGAAGGCAGTGATCATGGAAGGTTCCTGGTGGCGAGCCCAACGCACCGCCTGGCGCCTTAGTTATCTGGACGAGGTGAGGGAACTGGCCTTTCCCGACATGTTCTACGGTCTGTGGCAAGGATCACCCATCGTGTACTCATGCGTCTACGGGGCGCCGCGAGCCGTCGAATTGGCCCACCTGTTCGGCGTGCTCGGCACACCCAGGATGGTGATGATCGGCACCTGCGGCGCTCTCGACCCCCGATTGGCCACCGGCGATGTGCTCGTACCATCCCAAGCGGTCGCACGGGAAGGGGTTGCCCACCTGTACAAAGGAGTCGCCGAACACACCGGCATCGTCCTCGCCGACCCGCACCTCACCCAACTCGGACGAACCGCCCTCGAGAAGAGAGGCGTGACGGCTGCCGACTCCCTGCATCTGACCTGGAGTTCGATCTTCGCCCAAAGCGGCGCCATGGTCGAAGACTGGCGGGAACGTGGCTACGGATCGGTCGACATGGAAGCCGCCACCCTCTACGCCGTCGCCCAACACTTCGGCTTCGCCGCCACCGCCCTGCTGGCCGTGTGGGACCAACTCGACGCCGACCGCAGCTTCCTGGACCCACTCTCCCCCGGAGAACAAACCCGTCTCGATGCGGCCAACACCACCGTATGGGAAGCAGCATTGGAGATCACTCTCGATTCCTGCCAGCCACCAGTCCGGCCAACCGCATAGAGGATGGGTTAAGTCGAGTTCGGCGCCGGGAAGGGATCAGCAGGCAGGACGGATGGTTACCCCGTGATCGATCTTGCGGGGCAGTAGCCGGCCAGCGGGAGCGGCGCTGAAGGCACCGTGAGACACCACCACCTCGCCGCGCAGGATGGTGGTCACCGGCCAGCCTTCAATGTCGTATCCATCCCAAATGCTGTAGTCGGAGATGTGAAAGTCGTCGGCGGTCAGCTTCCGCTTGACACTCGGGTCGATTAGGCAGATGTCAGCGTCGCTGCCCGGCGCCAGCACACCTTTGCGTGGATAAAGACCCATGATCTTGGCGGCGTTGGTTGACGTGACATCCACGAACCGCTCCAATCCCATTCCCTGCCGGGACACCCCCTCACTAAAAGTGATGCCCATCCGCGTCTCGACCCCGTTGTGGCCGCCGGTGACATCTAAGATGGTCCGCCCCGCTGTCTTCGTCTCCCACGATGTGCAGTACTCGTCGGTGGCCATCGTCTGAAGGTCGCCCCCGATGATGCCCTTCCACAGCCCCGCCCGGTCGTCCTCGGACTTCAAAGAGGGGTAGGTGTGGTATTTCATCCCGAACTCCTCCTGATAGTTAGCCTCGCTGAAACAGCAGTAGTTGTGGAGTGTCTCGCCGTAGACCGGGCGGCCGTCGGCCCGGGCCTCAGCGATAGCCTGCACGCCCGACCGGGCGCTGACGTGAACGAAATAGACCGGAGCGCCGGTCCACTCGGCCACCCGCAGCACCCGCCGAAACGAAATGTCTTCTGATTCGGCGCTATGCACCAACGGCATATTGGGCCACTCGGTGCGCCCTTCCCGGATCAGCTTTTGGTGCATATGCTGTACCATGTCGTCCTCTTCGGCATGAACCAACAACATGGCATCCAACTCCTGGATTTGGCTCATAAGGTCGCGCAGGTGCCCGGTGCGGACCATGCGGGGTACGTCGCCTGCGGTAGGCGGACGCACCTCGGTCGTAAAAACCTTGAAGGTGGGGAAGCCATCCTCCACCGCCTCGTGAATCGAGCCGATGATCTCGGGCGGAATGTCACCCAAAAGCATCACATGGTGGGAATAGTCGGCATAGGAATTGCCCTTCCAGACGCCGGTCCGCTCCTCAATGGCCTGGGGAATGTCGACCCCTGGATATAGGACCGCGAAATCCAACAAAGTAGTAGTGCCGCCGAACAGCGCAGCGCGGCTGACCTGCTCAGGAGGAGCCGTCCGACCATCGCCGTGGCCGATAATGGGAGCGGCGATGTGAGCGTGTGGTTCGATGCCACCGGGCACCACCACCATCCCCGACGCGTCAATGACCCGACCGACTTCGCCAACCAAAACACCCGGCTCGGTCACGGCCACGATCTTTTCCCCCCTAACCGCCACGTCCCACACCCCAACACCCATCGGTGTAACAACTTCCCCACCCCGAATGACCAGATCCAACATTATTCGGCTCGGACCTCTTAGTAGGCGGTCAGAACCAAGGCAGTCAAAGTTGCCGCTGACGTGGCGAGGCTGGCCGGGTCATCGTATGGCATCGAACGCCAAGCCTACTCCCCAAACAGCGGACACGACACCCCCCGGTCAAACAAGGAAAAGCATCACCAACCAGGGCCTGCGGTGGGTTTCTGCCAGCAAGTGAAACAACTGTTAGGTGGACGGCTTCGAGTGTGTCTGGCCTCCGCCAGGCAAGTGCTTCGAGGATCTCAAGCGGAGAAGCTCAACGCCATCTGGAAGAAGTAAGGCTCAGAGTAGGAGAATGCCCTCCCCGAAATCCAGACTGGCAGAGCCTCAGCATCCGAATCAATGTCGCTACTGGCCCGGGCCGGGGGCAACCTAGTGTTGGGCAACTAACGGTGGGAAGCCCCGGCATTCAGCGCTTTCAAGGCGACTGCCGCTTGTTGAAAACCTATTTGTCATAATATAATGACTTCATTGGTCACCTCGATCGGCATCTCCAACGCGGCCCCCTTCCACTGTGGTTCCAGATCAAAGAGCAACTCCGACACGCTATCGACCTGGGAGAGTGGGCGCCAGGTGAGCAACTGCCGACCGAAAACGAACTCACCGAATTCTTTGGTGTCAGCCGGATCACGGTCCGCACCGCCTTCGAACGGCTGGGTGACCAGGGCTTGGTCGAACGGATCCCAGGACGGGGCACCTTCGTCGCCCAACGTAGCTTCGAGCGGCCAGTCACCCGTCTGGCAGGTTTCCACGAGGACATGGCCAGCCGGGGCTTCATCCCTTCCGCGCACACCCTCTCAGTGCGGATCGTTTCTGGACCCTCGGACGTTGCGTCGGCCCTGGGCGCCGAAGGCGAGGACCTGATGGAGGTCCAGCGTCTCCTCCTCGCCGACAACACCCCGATGGCGGTTCAACACGGATATCTGCCTATCTGGGTGATGGGAAACGAGGAGTTCACCGCCACCGACCTCCACAACAAGTCGCTCTACAAGACGATGGAGGAACGGACGGCCTCCCATCCAGCCACGGCGGAGGAGACCATCGAAGCCGTTCCCGCCGATCACATCCGTGCCGGCCTGCTGGAGGTGGCGGAGGGATCACCTCTCCTCCGGGCGACCCGCCTGTCCCTCGATCGGTCCCAGAGGCCAGTTGAATGGGTTCGCCTGTGGTACCGAGCCGACCGGTATCGCTTCCGAGTGGAGTTGCAGCGCCCATGATCGACGTGGTGGGAGACGCTTGTGTCGACTTGGTCCTGTCGGTTCCTGCCGTGCCGGAACCGGACCAGAAGGTGCACACTCAACAGGTGGTCGTGAGCCCGGGAGGGGTGGCGCTCAACGTGGCGGTCGCCCTGGCCCGGCTGGGTTCGCAAGTGGCGCTCCACGCCCGCATCGGTCAAGACGCATTCGGTTCGATGATCCTGGAGACACTGGGGCGCGAAGCCGTGGAAGCCACTAGCGTTGTGGTCGACACCTCAATCTCTACCTATTTCACAATGTCGCTGATCACCGACGACTCACCTGAAAAACGGATGGTGGTGGCGGTGACACCCGGCCTCTACCCCGAAAAAGCCACACTGGGCCTAAGCGAGTGGGGTCACACGGTTCCCTTCGATCTGGCTGCTGCGGCGCAGGTCACCGGCCGGTGGCGGTCGCTGGGGGTCCCGTTCTCGGTTGATCTCGAGCCGGCGTGCCTTCCCTCCGATCCGACCGACATCGCCGCGGTGACCAAGGGCGCTGACACGCTGATCGCCAATGCCCGGACCAGGGATCTGCTGGCTGACTCTGCCGAGGGTGCTCTCGATGTGCTGTCCGGGCCACTTGGCGGTCGTCACGCAGTGGTCACCGAGGGATCTGGGGGTATCGTCTTCCGGTCGGAGGGGAATTCGGGACGGATCCCTGCCCACCCTGTCGACGCGGTCGATACGACCGGTGCCGGCGACGGCTTTGCCGCTGGATACATCTGGGCTCGAACCACGGGCTCAACGGTCGTCGAAGCACTGGAAGTCGGAGTTCTCGTCGCAGCGCTGGCATGCCGAACGCTGGGGGCACTCGCATCGTTTCCACACCGAGATGAGATCGATCCGTTGCTGCGGACCCAGCGCAGGGGCATCTCGTGAGTTCTTTGCTACCCCAAAAGCCTGATCCCCTGGCAGCTATCTTCGATCAACCGAAACCGATCATCGGGATGATCCATCTCGCGCCGCTTCCCGGTGCACCCCGATACGACGGACAACCGGTCGAAGACATCTACGCAGCAGGGGTCGCCGACGCACGAACCATGTCTGAAGCCGGCATCGACGGAATCATCGTCGAGAACGCCTTCGACCTTCCCTTCGCTCGGCCCGAGTCGATCGGACCCGAGACGGTCGCTGCCTTGACTGCGGCCTGTCTGCGGGTTGGCGATGCCGTGGACCTCCCGATCGGGATCACATGCGTTGCCAACGGGGTCATACCTGCCCTGGCCATCGCCAAAGCAGTTGGTGCTCGCTGGATTCGAGCGAACCAGTGGGTCAACGCCTACGTGGCCAACGAAGGGATCCTCAACGGCCCTGCCGGGGCCGCTCTTCGTTATCGGTCAGCGATCGGCGCCCGCGACGTGGCCGTCTTCGCCGATGTCCACGTCAAGTTCGGAGCGCATGCCATCACCGCCGATCGGGCGGTTGAAGAGCAGGCCCGTGACGCCGAGTTCTTCGATGCCGATCTACTGATCGCCAGCGGCCAGCGCACCGGATCACCAACCGAGACCGGCGAGGTTCGCGCCATCCAGGCGGGCACCTCACTTCCGGTCATCGTGGGAAGTGGCCTGGATGTGGATAACGCAGCCGAATTGCTCTCGGTCGCGGACGGTGCAATTGTGGGCAGTTCGCTGAAAACCGGAGGCGTTTGGTGGAACCCGGTCGACCTTGCAATAGCCAAGAGGCTGATGGAGGTCGTGCGGAGTGTAAGGAATAGAACGTGAAAAACAAGACAAAGGAGAAAAACAGTGAAACGTAATCTGCGGTTGTAACCGCACTAATTGCCATCCTGGCTCTGAGTCGCCGCATCATGCGGCGACTCAGATAGCGACGCCGGCGGCGAGATCGACGATCCGGGCACCGAGCAAGGGCGCTTCGATGGCGTCGAAGTGGTCGTAGCCGGTCCTGCCGGCCAGCTCGGCTACATGAAGGAGAAGGCGGACGTATGGGCGGCCGAGACCGGCGCCACCGTCCGGGTCGACGAGATCCCGTTTGGCGAACTCAACGACAAAGTGCTGGCCGCGCTCGCCACCGATACCTTCATCGCCGATGTGATAAACATCGGCTCGAACCTGGGCGGTGATCTGATGGGCGGCGGGTTTATGGCTCCCGCTCCGGAGTGGGCTCAGCAGCGTGCCGACTGGGAAGGCATCCTGCCGATCTTCCGGTCAAATCAGCTGTCGTTCGGCGGGGTCGCCTACGGGATGCCCTGGGACGGCGACGTTCTCATGTATTACTGGCGCGCCGATGCATTCGAGGAGTACGCCGATGAGTACCAGGCGGCCACCGGCCAGGCTCTCGAGCCGGCTGACTCTTGGAGTGAGTACGCCTCCATCGCCAAGTTCTTCACCGAAACCGCATGGTCCGCTCAAGGCGACGCATACGGCCTGGTGGAGTTGCCCATGCGCAACAACCAAGGTTGGAACGGTTTCATGACTCGAGCAGCGGGATACGCCAAAGCTCCTACCGATCCGGGTTTCTTCTTTGATCCCGAGACAATGAACGCTCGTATCAACAACCCAGGCTTTGTCCGTGCACTCGAAGATTGGGACGCCGTCATACAGTACGGGCCACCGGGAATGCTCAACTTTGGCTGGATCGAAAACGCCCTGAGTTTTGTGGGCGGTATCGCTGCCCAGGACATCCAGTGGGGCGACATCGGCCCCATGTCCAAGGACCCCGAGGCGTCAGTTGTGGAAGGCGCGGTCGGATATGGCATCGCCCCCGGCGCTGACGAATACTGGGATCCCGCCGCCGGGCAATGGGTTGCGGGTTCCGGACCGAACAAGGCCCCGTTCCTCGGCTTTGGTGGATGGTTCAACCTGGTTCCCAATACGTCCAACAACCTTGCTGCCGCTTTCGACCTGGCATCCTTCCTGGGAAGCCCCGAGGTCCTCGGCGAGGCGGCGGTGACGGCCGGAACCGGAGTCAATCCGGGGACGACGGCCACGCTCGAGCCTTCGCTCTGGGTGAACGCAGGATGGCCCGAAGCAGAGGCAAAGGCCTATACCGATGCCATCCGGGCATCGCTCGATCATCCCAACGCGGTGTTCGACATGAGGCTGCCCGGGTTCCCCGAATACAAGGACGCATTGGAGCTGGCAGTGTCGGAGGCCCTCTCCGGTCAGGCCAGCGCCCAAGCAGCACTCGACAAGGCCGCGGCGGAGTGGGAAGCCATCACCGACCGCTTCGATCGTGATGAGCAACTGCGGATCTACCGCGAGTCCTTGGGTATCACCGGCTGACGACAACAACCACTCGCGCACCGGTCCGTCCCAGCACACCGCTGGGACGGACCGGTAACGCGCCACGCTGGTTCATCTCGCCCGCGACGACAGCGGTGCTCGCCCTGAGCATCTTCCCGCTTGTCTTCTCGCTGGGTATCACATTCACCAACGTCAATCTCTTCCGGCGAGTCCCGCTTCGCTTCATCGGTCTGCAGAATTGGGAGCGGATCCTCTCGGACGAGGCCCTGCGGGTAACGCTGCTCAACACCATGATCTTCGTGGGTGGCGGCGTGGCGCTGCAATACGTGTTCGGCCTGGCATTGGCGGTGGCGCTCAACCGAGGACTGCGGGAACAGCGTTTGATGCGAATCCTCTTTCTCCTGCCGATGATGGTCAGCCCGATCGCCGTGGGCTTCATCATCGGCCGGATGGTGTTCAGCGAAGGCTTCGGACCGGTCAACGACATTCTCCAGGCGGTGGGCCTACCAGCCGTCGCGTGGGTCACCTCCCCCACCATGGCGAAGGTGACCATCATCCTGGTCGATACATGGCAATGGACACCACTGGTGATGCTCCTGATACTGGCCGGTCTGCAGGGCATCCCTTCCGAGCCGCTCGAAGCGGCCCGGGCCGACGGCGCCAGCGAATGGCAGATCTTCCGTTTCATTGTTTTCCCGCTTCTGCTCCCGATCAGCGTCACCGCGATACTGATCCGGGCCCTGGAAGCATTCAAGATCATCGACATCATCCGGGTGGTGACCGGCGGCGGTCCAGGCCGCGCCACCGAATCGGTGACTGCCTATGTCTACAACATCGGCGCCAAGCAAGGAGACCTGGCCTATGCGGCTTCGGCCGCCTACGTACTGCTGTTCGTCGTGATCGCAGTCAGCTTCGCAGCACTATATATCAGTCGCCGCGTATCAGAGCGATACACATGAAGGGTCATTGGATCACACGGGCGTTCATAGCAGTGGCGGCGTTCATCACCCTGTTCCCCCTCTACTGGATCGTGATCACTTCTTTCAAAACCCAACTCGATATCAGCGTCAATCCCACCTACCTGCCGTGGGTGGACTTCCTCCCCACCCTCGATGGCTGGCGCTGGTTGCTGTCCGAAGCAAGGGCGGACGTCATCAGAGCACTCGTCAACAGCCTGATAGTTTCCGGGGGCAGTGCCCTCATCGCCACCCTGCTGGGCGCCGGGGCAGGATATGGCCTGACGCGCTTTGAGTACCGGTGGCGATTCTGGAAGAACGAGGACATCGCCTTCTGGTTCATCTCCCAGCGCATGCTCCCACCGGTAGCGATCGTGCTGGCATTCCTCCTAATGTTCCGATGGCTTTCGCTGTTGGACACACAACTGGGGCTCACCATCGCCTATACCGGTTTCGCCATCCCATTCACCGTCTGGATCATGCGCGACGCCTTTGCCCAGGTGCCGCTGGAGTTGGATGAGAGCGCGGCGGTGGACGGCGCATCCGCCGCCGACACCTTCTTTCGCATCTCGCTTCCACTGGCCGTTCCCGGCCTGGTCGGGTCACTGTTGTTCGCTTTCGTCTTCGCCTGGAACGAATATCTTTTTGCCCTGATGCTCACCTTCCAGGGAGCCACCACCGTTCCCCTGCTTCTGGCCTCACGCATCACTTCATTCGGAGCCCAATGGGACCAGCTCTCCGCCCTCACCCTCACCAATCTGATTCCGGCAGCGGTCCTCGGGATCATGCTGGAACGGTATTTGATCCGGAACAGAACGGAAGGATCTCTCAAATGACGACAGGTGTAACTTTCATAGCCGACGAACTACGGTTCCCGGCCACTGCCCGCCACCTATCACGAACTCTCGAGGGTCTCGGCGATGCCGGTTGGCTGCTCGATCCCCAACACATCGCCGGTCGCCGGCAAGCGAGCACACCCACCATCTACTGGTCCGAGCCGTTCCACAAGGCGGCGGCGTTCGGCCTGTTCGAAGCTCCGAATCTCGACGAAGCCCACCGCGGAATCACCGAACTCATGGAAGCGGATTGGGGGCAGATGTTCGAACGAACCCAGTGGATCGTGGGCCCCCGCGACATCCCCCCGTCCCTGGGAGATGGGCCGTTCGATCAAGGCCTCGGATTCCTCGCCCTCTGGGATTGGAACGATGCCTGGCACAGGGCATCAACCGACGAGCGCGCCGCCTACGATCTCGACTGCGACGTCGCCTTCGAGTACGACGTCGAACTGGGATGCGACATCTTCGGCCGCTTCGACGTCGGGGCAACGTCAGACTGGGACCATGCTGCGTTGTGGGAAGTGCCGGACTTGCATACCCTCACCAAAGCCATGCACGGCCACGAAATCCAGGACGATTTCATGTTCACCACCTCATACCATCTCATCGGGCGTCCGATCGCCCTCGACCGATTGGAGGCAAAGCTCTCGTGATCACCTGGCTACACACCTACCGTCCACGCCCCGGCTGGTACCAGCAGACCCGGCCGGCACGCGACCAGATGCTCGCCAGTTGGGAGAAAACCGCCTCCGATTCAATCGATACCGGCGCCACTCGTATGGGCCCTCTCTCCATCCGCGGCCAGTCCCGACAAGAGCATCTGGAAATCTGGACCTTCCCCGATCTCGAGCAACTCGAAAACCACTGGTCCCGACTCCGCAAGCTCAACTACACAGACTGGCGGGAATGCGAAAATACGGTTGCGACCGAAATCATCGAGAGCGCCCTCACCGGACCTGCACACTGAGACCCCAACCCCAGTCGTGGTGAAAGCGTTCTTCCCGTTCCATTCAGGCCTATTCCAAACACCTAACTTTGCCGCGGGGCTCGCCGCGGTAGCCGCCGCCATGGTCGGAGCGTCACCCTCCCTGGTGCTAGGTCTCTTCCCGCGGATCCACTTCACTCCCGAGGGTGGCCCAGCCAAGCGGCATTTTTCCCTGGCCTTCAACCGGTGAGGCGGGTCCGCCTCACCGGTGATGGGCGGGTTGGTGGACCGGGATGCTTGGGATGGAGTGTTCCGGTTCCTGGTGGCGCGCCCAACGTACCACCTGGCGCCTGAGTTATCTGGATGAGGTGCTGGTCAAAACCACCAACATCGGGGGTCGGTTCTCGAAGACCTGGAGCCAGCGAATACGCATCAACGGGCGGGAAACCAACCTGGGACTAGGCAGCTATCCCGCCGTCACACTGGCCGAAGCCCGAAGACGGGCCCTGAGAAACCGGCAGTCCGTTGAAGAAGGCCACAACCCGCGATCAGGCCGAACACCGACCTTCCAACAAGCAGCCGCCAAAGTGATCGAACTGCACTCCGGAAAATGGCGACCGGGAAGCCGGAGCCGAAGAATCTGGGAATCGAGCCTGCAAACCTATGTGTTCCCCCACATCGGACGCAAACAGGTCGACGAGGTCACCAGCAAAGACATCATGAAATGGGCGATCGCGGAGGGTTTCTCGGAGTCGGATCCCAGCGCGGCCATTCTCGCCGGGCTAGGCAAGAACAGCACCCGCCGCAACCACATGCGAGCCCTGCACCACAGCAACGTCGGCGCCGCCATCAAAACCATCGAAGCGTCAAACGCCCATTGGGCAACCATCGCCGCCTTCAAAATCCTGACCCTGACAGCAACCAGAAGCGGCGAAGTCCGAAACGCCACATGGAACGAGATCAACCTCACCACGGACACATGGGAAATTCCCAGCAAACGAACCAAAACCGGTCGCCCGCATCGGGTGCCCCTAAGCAGGCCGGCACGGAACATCATCAACGATGCTGCCGACCTCACAGACGCAACCGGGTTGGTATTCCCATCACCCACAGGAAAGCCACTATCCAACTCAACGATCTCCAAACTGGTTCATGAAAACGGGATCGAAGCCGTTCCACACGGAATGCGATCATCCTTCCGTGACTGGTGTAGAGACTCGGGAGTGCCTCGCGAGATAGCCGAGGCGGCACTGGCACACACCGTGGGAGGCGTAGAAGGCGCCTACGCCAGAAGCGACCTCCTCGAAGCACAACGACCGATCATGGAACAATGGGCTCACTACCTAAAACCGTGATCAAATGTGCATGCTCTTGGTCCAGTTGGTGACCGAGGTGTCGCTACATCTCAGAAATAGGACATCCTAAGGCGAGATACGAATTGTTGATCTGCCGGATGGCTTCAACAGCCGCATCGCCCAATTCCGGATGGAGGATACAAGAACGGAAACGTGTTGCCATCGATTCATTCCCGACACGTCCCAGCATCCGGAGCATGAAACTGTCCCCTGCCCTACGCCAGAGGCGTTGAACAGGCACTCCTAACTGGTGTTTCGAGTGCCAGTGAACCGCGCCGGGTTGAGCGGAGAGGGAGTACGCGCGCGCTAGCTGTTTCCCGTGCTATTTCGTCTCTATGGGTCTTTGTTTGCCCTGTTAGCGGTGTGTTTGTGGTGGGGGTTGTGTCATGCGGTGGCAGGAGGCGTCACTGAAGGGCACTTACAATAACGGTACAGAAACGGGTACAGGTTCCGACACCTCACAGGGACAATCGACACCGATGAACTAGCCTTCCAAATCTTAGCACAGGGAGATGAAATAAGTGAAGAGGCCCAAGACACTCTCACCCGCCTTCGTTAAGGGCGTAACCCGACTCGGTAGGGGCGGTCATGGTCTGAGCCTGGTGGTTAGACCGACCAAGATTAAGGGACGGCTTTCGAAGGTCTGGGTGCAGAGAATCCGGATCAGCGGAAGGGAAACAAACCTCGGGTTGGGTAGCTACCCGGCTGTTACGTTGGCGGAGGCCCGCCGGCGGGCTCTTCGCAACCGACGGGCCGTCGAGGAAGGGCGCAATCCCCGCGCTCGCAGAGTGCCCACTTTTTGTCAGGCTACCGAGAGAGTTATCCGCCTTTATTCCGCGAAGTGGAAGTCGGGTGGTAGGTCTGAGGAGCATTGGCGGTCGAGTCTGCGGACCTATGCGTATCCGCGGTTTGGGAACAAGCGGGTGGACCTGGTCACTTCGGGGGATGTCATGGCTTGTCTTTCTCCTATATGGCTTGAGATCCCTGAAACCGCTAGCCGGGTGAAACAGAGGATCTCTTCGGTGATGAAGTGGTCCATCGCCCAGGGATACCGAGAAGACAACCCTGCCGACGATCGCATCACCGCCGCGCTGGGTACCAACAAACAACGCCCCCAGCACATGAAGGCGCTACCCCACAGCAAGGTCGCCGCCGCGGTTCGAGCGGTCGAAGCCACCGATGCGCACTGGGCGACCATCGCCGCGTTCAAGTTCCTGACTCTCACAGCGACACGGAGCGGCGAGGTCAGGAACGCCACCTGGGACGAAATAGATCCTGCAACGCAGACGTGGACAATCCCGCCAGACCACACAAAAGCCGGACAAGAGCATCGGGTGCCACTCAGCACTGGTGCTTTGGCGGTTCTCGAGACAGCGCGCCGACAGTCAAACGGCAAGAGCTTGGTGTTCCCGTCGCCTACCGGGCGACCGCTGAGCAATGCCACCATGAGCAAACTATGCAAGGAAAACAACGTGGGCTGTGTGCCACACGGAATGAGAAGCAGCTTTAGGGACTGGTGCGGAGAAACCGGAATAGCCCGCGAAGTGGCAGAACAAGCCCTCGGCCACGAAATCCGAAACTCTGTAGAAAGAGCCTATGCCAGAACAGACCTCCTAGAACGACGCCGCCAACTCATGGAAAACTGGAGCACCTACATCGAAAACTAACGGTAAAGGCATCCACCCACCAGACGGGTGGGGTGTCGATTGCTACCCTTTGTGGGCGGAAGGCGACGCCGCTGCCGGCCCCGTGTTTCTCCGCAGCCATCCTAGGTCGCTTTGAAGCCCACACCTTTCACAGAGCATCCGTCATACCGATCGTTTTCGGCATCGGGAACGAACCCCAAACCCGACGCCGGGAACTAACCACCAAGATCGAAGAACGCTCCTCCGAGCAGTTCGAGGCTGGGCTTTACGCAATGATTAGGGGGATGAGCAGTTCTTGGGGGGTGATCCCTCCGTGATGTCCGATCTCGTGAGGATAAATGTGGAGAATGACAGTGCCCGGTGGCGCTAGTAACGCGGCGGTCGGGAATTCCTCTAAAGCGGGGTGGGGGTCTCCTCCTCCCGTGGCGCTAGTAACGCGGCGGTCGGGAATTCCTCTAAAGCGGGGTGGGGGTCTCCTCCTCCTAGCCACTCCCGGAGCCGATCAGGGTCCACGTACAGGGCACCGGTTTGTTCAGCAATGCGGCATATCTGTTCGGTGGGTCCACGAAACATGAGCACTCGCCCCTCGCCCCAGTAGACGACTCCTTGGGTGAGATGTGTACCTAGCCTTGTCTTGCCGTTTTGGGGGATGTCGCAGTGACCGTGGTCAGCTGTGCCGATCAGCGCGGTCTCGGACGGGATAGAACGTGTGAGGCGCTTCCAGAGGCGACTGGTTTCTTTCAGTGCTTTGCGGTGTTCCACCGACTGTTGTCCATGCTGGTGAGCGGCTCGGTCCACTGGTGAAAGGTAGACCACCACCAGGGTGCGGGTGGTGTCATTTAACAATGCTGACGGGTTGATATCGGCCAGAGACGAGTATCCGTGTCGTTGGGCTCCCCGGTACAGCATGTTGCTAAGAGGCGAGTCGTGCAGAAAGCGTGATGGGCGGACTATGAAGGCGTTGACCCCAGCGGCGGTGAGGCGTTCCCAAAGGTTGGGAGTTGGAAGGAAACCAGCCGGGTCGTAGTCCACCTGGTTACCTTCTAAGTCTTCCCAGAACATCATGTTCACCACCCTTTGCAGGGCGGGTAGCCATTGGGTGAAGCCGATCAGTCCATGTTGCATGGGTGCCATTGCTGTGGCTACCGAAGAGAGACCGACCACAGTCGTTGTTGGAAACGGTGCCTTCAGAACAGCCCGCTGGAAATCGGCGTAACCTACCGGCACCGGAATGAGCCAGTTGCCGTGCGCCAAGACCGTCGTTGATCACTAGCACATAGTTGCGTTTGTGGGGAATCAGGTCAGCCAGGTCAGAGCGGAGCCCCCTGGTCGGAGACCGACCGGTGAGACGGATCTCCAACTCGGCTAGAAGATTCACCAAATTGTCGCCCTCATAGGAAGGAACCGGGTCGCCCGTCACTGTCGGTCTCACCTCCAAACCAGAAATCCTAGGCCTCGGGTCGTCCTCCAATTCAACTTCAACACCGTGGGGGAACATCCGGTGGGATCGACAGCGGCAAGATTACCGAAGAGCTAGCGGCAAGCACCGGACAGTCCCTAATAAGAAAGGACAGCAGCCATAGCTCCAACCGAAACCCACAACCGCCTCAAATCGCATCTCCACTCTGAGGACTGCCATTCGTCGAAGCAACCGTCACAGGGCTCTCCTGTCTAGAGGGCCGTGGCCAACTTCGTTTGGGCCAAGTCACGCATCTTGATTCCGCCTAGGTAATAGTTCTCTGTGGGTGCAGTGGAGGTGCGGGCAACCAACGTCCACTTTACCTGGGATGCCAGGGAAAACCCATGAGATCCCTATCATCCCAGGTCATGCCACAGATTAGCCCTCTCATGGTGTTCCACTGACGACCATAGGAACCCACCCCTATACTGATAGCAACTGATAATCGCCCGGATAGCCTAAGAGGAAACAATTGGAAACAGAGATGTGAAAAGACCGAAAACCCTGTCGGCCTCCTTCGTCAAGACAGTCCGGCAACCAGGACGATACGGAGACGGCAGAGGCGGCCATGGGCTGAGTCTACTGGTCAAAACCACCAACATCCAGGTTCGATTGTCGAAGACCTGGAGTCAGCGACTCCGCATCAACGGGCGGGAAACCAACCTGGGACTAGGAAGCTACCCCGCCGTCACACTGGCCGAAGCCCGAAGACGAGCCCTCAGGAACCGGCAGTCCGTTGAAGAAGGCCACAACCCGCGATCAGGCCGAACACCCACCTTCCAACAAGCGGCCGCCAAAGTGATCGAACTGCACTCCGGAAAATGGCGACCGGGAAGCCGAAGCCGAAACATCTGGGAATCAAGCCTGCAAACCTATGTGTTCCCCCACATCGGACGCAAACAGGTCGACGAGGTCACCAGCAAAGACATCATGAAATGCCTCACGCCCATATGGCACACCAAACCCGAAACAGCCCGAAGAGTCCAACAGCGAACCGGCACCATCATGAAATGGGCAATCGCAGAGGGTTTCTTGGAGTCGGATCCCACCTCAGCCATTCTCGCCGGATTAGGCAAAAACAGCACCCAACGCAACCACATGCGAGCCCTGCACCACAGCCAAGTAGGCGCTGCCATCAAAACCATCGAATCGTCAAACGCCCATTGGGCAACCATCGCCGCCTTCAAAATCCTTACTCTCACAGCAACCAGAAGCGGCGAAGTCCGAAACGCCACATGGAACGAGATCGACCTCACCACGGACACATGGGAAATACCCGGCGAACGAACCAAAACCGGTCGCCCGCATCGAGTGCCCCTAAGCAGGCCGGCACGGAACATCATCGACAATGCTGCCCACCTCACAGACGCAACTGGGCTGGTGTTCCCATCACCCACAGGAAAGCCGCTATCCAACTCAACGATCTCCAAACTGGTCCGCGAAAACGGGATCGAAGCCGTTCCACACGGAATGCGATCATCCTTCCGTGACTGGTGTAGAGACTCGGGAGTGCCCCGCGAGATAGCAGAAGCAGCACTGGCGCACATCGTGGGAGGCGTAGAAGGCGCCTACGCCAGAAGCGACCTCCTCGAAGCACGCCGACCGGTCATGAAAAAATGGGCTCACTACCTGGAAACGTGATCGAATGTGCATGCCCCCTACGGCTCGTTGTTGTTCGCAACCGCCTGATCTTCAGTTACCAAAGAGCGGCCGCTGTTCGTAAAACACCCTTGTGAGGGTTCGTTGTTGGATCGGCAGGATCGGTCTCTTTCCAGCATTTGGTGGCGGAATGCCTGTCACTGCTGTGCCAGGTCAGGATCAAACTGACCCCTGTCCAGGTGTGGATGATCCAATGTCTTCTAAGAACTCAATGAACTGGCCAGGCCCCCGACCCAATAGAAGACCTCTGACCCACTTGTAACGCAGAGCAACGCTGTGTATAGCGTCGGCCGGTCGGCGAGGATCTTGTGGACATCGGCCACGGTCCGAGCATCGCTTTCCTACCCACACCAACTGTCAAGAGCAGCCCGTCGGGTCAAGTGAAACCGAGAACATGCGTACTGGACTGTCGAGACACAATGTATCAGGTTCGGTGAGACCAGCAAGATCCGGGATATGACCTGTGTGCTGATCGAACCGCTCTGGTCGATCGCGGTCGCGCGATGGTCACTCTCAGATGCTGCGGAGGCTCACCTGACCCTCATCGATTCCAGCAAATACAGCGCCAGTGATCTCGAGCCTAGCCAGAACGATCCGCCTGCTCACAACATGATTTGGCCTGCGTTCACCGAGAAGAAGCCGAACTGACAGGTCGAGTTCCCCTAAGAAGCGGGGCACACCCACCATGAGTGGATTTCAGTGATCGAGACTGGGAAGTGGTGCGCCTAGTCATGACCATGCGCGGCGGCGACCGATCGTAGCCCATTCCAGCAGACCGCGAAAGAGGGACGTGGCACCACGTCCGTTCACACGCACCAGACGCGTTGTCTCGATCGAGCGCTCGATCGCGATGGTGGCTGCGTGCTTCGCATGGCTCGTTTGCATAAGGACGACGTCCGAACTGCGCACGAGACCATCCAACTCAGAGTTGTTCGAGTGAGCGTGCGATAGCCGCACTTCAACGCTGGGCCACTCATCACGGATCCAGTGTGCGGCCTTGTTGGCTGCAGACTCTGCCAACGAATAGATCCCAACGCGCTTGAAAGTCTTGATCCTTCGAGAGGTTTGGGGGTCAGGGTGATCTGTCAGCGGCGGGTCCAAGTCGATGCCTACGTCCATGAACAGTTTCCGCAGCACGATCGCTTCGGTATCTTCGATCCGCCCGAACCAGGAGACCACAACGCCGAGTGCATTGGCAAACAACTCGTCGCGCAAGCGGGTATCTGGGACGGTACTGAGCAACTGAAGGTCCAACATCCCTGTCAACCAGTCGACCTCGCGTGGGCCAAGGCGGACCAGTTGGTCGCTCAGAGCGGCTACGGCGGTCCGATACTCGTCAAGTGAGCAACCCGTGAGAAGGACCTCGCCGAGCAGGTCGAGAGCGGCGCTCCTCTCCGCTCGACCGGGATCGCTGCCAAGCATGATGTCCAAGATCGTGACGGCCAGCGGCATGGACGATGGCAGAAGACCGTCCTCTGTCACGAGCCACCGCACCAGGGCTGGAAGACCATTCCGCACGCGGCCCCGACGATTGTCGTTCAGGGCATCGAGCAGTTCGCCAGCGAGCACGTCGGCCGCCTCATCCGCTACGGGATCGTCACTCCCCCAAGTTGAAGACCAGTCGTTGAGAAGGTCTGGACGGTCGGGCCATTCGCCACGCAGCCAGTCGATCCAGCCGTCGGGAACCTGAGTGCCCTGATTGCGATCGACCAACTGTGTGTAGAACACGCCGCCAACAGCTTGCGAGAGCAGCGCGTCGCGGTCGAGTTCCGGCAGTCGATCGACAAGGGCGACCGCACGCGCCGCGGCGACGGCATCGCCCAGATTGAGCGCGGCATGCATGACCGCGGTCGCCACGCCTCGATCTGGCTTCACCCGCTCGGCGGCATCGAGTGCCAGTTCGAACTCCCCACGCTGGTAGTGACCCCGGACCGCGGAGATACCGTCTGGAACTCCAGCCTCCCCGGGGACTCGCTTCGACTCGGATTCGAGGGCAGCCACAACGCCTGCCACCAAGACGTCCTCATTCCAGTTCGATCGAAGGGCGTCGATCACCCCGCTCCTTGGAAGCTCAGCGAGGAGTTCGGTCAGAGCGAGGCACCTCGCGCCATGTACAGACCGAATCTGACTCGGGTGCGCTACTAGCCCAGGCCACCCCTGCTCAATGTCCGACGCCATTGACCGCCAGTTGTCGCGCCCTGATTTCTCCGCGCTCGGAGGGACATAGAGGGCATCGGCGGCACGAGCGAGATGATCGCTGACGGCCGGGGGTCGCCTCACCAGCGCGATGTCCGCGAGGAGGGGGTCGCTCCGGAGTTCTTCTGGCGTCCCGAGGCGAGCAAGCAGTTCGACACGGAGGAACCTGATGTTCGTCGCCGACAGCAAGCCACCTGCGCGGATCTCCTCGAGTGCATCCGTCGCCGAGGCTCGATCTCTCGCCGCGATCCCTTCGTAGAAGTGCCGTAGGACTCTGCCAACGGGTCGCGGCGCGTCATGAGCGCGCTCCGGGGTGAACGTCCACACATCGACCAATGAGCGAACGTTCTCGCGCGCTTCGCCCTGCCAGCCGGCCGTAACACGCGTCCGCAAGAGGATCCCGTTGCTGGTCAGCAGTGCTGCCCTTTCATCAACCACATCCTCGGGCTTCTCGACGACAGTTGTCCGGTCGCACAGGGGAGAACCGAGCCACGAGGCCATCTCCTCTGTCAGAAGCCGGCCGTCACGATCAGACCCGGCGATCCCGTACCACCTCGTCGAATTGTTGACTCTGGCCGGAAGCAATGTCCGCTTGCCCTCCACGAACCGGCCCAGGAGAACCTGGATTAGATCTGCAGCCTCCCCGCCAAGGGAACTGATATCTATCTCGTTGGGCGCGTCGTAGAGCGTGCTCACGCGAGGGTCGATATCCCTCATGGCTCGCCCCACCTGTCTTGATAAGCAGCCCGCGCGCGTGCCACCGCGTCGCTCTCATCCGTGAGATGAATTACTTCCTCAAGTTTTCGCAGCCCGTTGTAGGTCATGTTCATCGACCCGCTGATAAAGGCGGTTGCAGACAGGATCCCCTTCTCGTGCAGTTCGGGAGACAATCTGACGCGCACGCGCTGTTCACGACCGATCTCCCTACCTCTCCGCTGGATCTGGTCGGTGAAGGATCGGTTGTGGTCGTCGGGGCGACAGGCGACCACTAGGGATCCACCCCGAACCAACTGCTGTTCGATAATCTCGCCAAGTCGAATCCAGCGTTCTGGGAGCGCCGGGACCAACCCTTTGAATCGGCCCGCTCGGTTATCGACGATCGGAACATCAGAGATCCACGGCGTAACGATCCAAAGAGGCGTGCTGGGCACAAGAACCTCGGAGACGAACAAACACTGCAGTGCATCCGCCAACTCCACGCGAGAAGCGAAGGCCTTCGTACGGAGGCTTCGAGTTGTCACTGTTGTGCCTCTCGGATGTCCACAGTCAGTGTGATTTCGGCGTTCGGCCGCTCCACGCCAACCACCCGGGGATGAAACTCCAAAACTCCAACTACAGTCGGCACTGTCATTAATTGACGCAGGGCGTGCACTGCTTCCGCCTCGTCTGAGCATGCGATCTGAGCGATGCCGTCGAGGCTCAACTGGTCATCGAGGTTGGTCCTCCAGCCGGCGGTGCCGTACTGCACGGTGGTGATTGGTGCTCGTGTGATGGGCTCGACGAGCAGACGCTCGGTGTTCGGCGCCTGACAGTACGGGTTGTAATTCTCGAGGCTCGTTGCACGGAGTTTGCTCCCGCGGGACCAGAGCAACCCCACGATCTGCCCGACGAGCCACTCTGAATCCTGGTTGGTCCAAGACGTGATGGCGGCCAGAGACCGACGAGTCTCGTCATGTCGAGCCGCGATGTAGGCAAACACGCGGAGATCCACTTCAAGTCCAAGATTGTCCTCCAGCGCGTCCCAGCGGCCGAGCAGGTCCCGACACAGTTGCTCGACGGTCGCGTCACTGCCTGGCCGGAGAAGTCGGGTCGCCAGTGCGCTGATCACTGTCGGATCCGCATCCATCCCGCTTCGGAACATCCTCTCCCGAAGCGACGCCCATGCCATCGTCGTGGCGGCGAGAGTCGATGACGCTCGAACTTGGTCAACCTCGCGGGCGAGGCGTCCATCGGCGCGGTCTCCTAAGAAACGTCGAAGCGCCTCGTCGATGCGTTCGCCATCGCATGGGCCGAGGACGCTCGTCACTACAGACCAGAACGCCCGTGGGTCCTGGACTATCCGCTCCACCGCTGTCTCCACTACGCCGGTCCCTCCGGGTTGATCCTCTGAAATCGTGATCCGAGCGAACGGCTCGTCGTCATCCGACGACCGGAGTTCGAAGTCCGCTCGCAGATCGTCGACATCGAGGTCGGGGCACATTGCCTGCATGGCTCCGATGAACCCAGCCGCAACCGTAGATGCGTAGCGCTCGTGCACCCATGTGAGTGACTCTGCTGGCAGTGGCCCGCGCAGATTCGCCAGGCATCGTTGGAGTGCGGTCACGATCTCCCCGTCGTGGAGAGCGCCCTCCACGTCAGTGACCAGGCCAGGGTCGTGGATTGGCACAGTTGGGTCATCTGACGGCCCTTCGGCGCCGAATACTGCTCGAGCGGCCTGGACCATCCCCGCTGACAGACCTGCGTCGGAGAGTTCAGCGAGGTCTGATCCGGCGTCAACAGAGGCCATCACCACAGCGCACAGAGAGAGTTGCGCCATCCATTCGCGAAGGAATGAGGACGGAAGTCGTGCTAGCGTTGAGTCGGTGAGGACAAGATGCTCAAAGTAGGTGGTGCGCAGAGCGCGATCGAGTTTGGTCCCGGTTTGGGAAGGCACTTGCTCCGGTAGCGACACGTCGATCCGGAGTCCGTCGACCTCCATCGCGAATCCGATCGCGGCGTTGCTTCCTGCGAGGCGCACGCGGTGTTGCGTTGTTGACGGCTCGGACGAGACTTGTCGTTCGACCTCCGCAGTCCGTGCTATCCGCCAGACGGTTAGAGGTGCTCGGACGTGGTGCGTCATCACAGCGACTGATCGAACCCACTTCGTCCATGGACTGCCGGACGGAACGTCCAACTCGGCCGGCACGCCGTTGACTCGGAAGAACACCTCCCAGTTCCATCTGCCGTACGACGAGTCGGGCACTCGCGTAGTGGGACGCGACAACTGAATCGAACGGGGTTGGACCACGGGCTCCTGTAACCCAGGTGGACGCGTCAACTGCAGATAGTCCGAGCAGAAGGTTTCGAGGTCGAGGTTTGGTTCCGTTGACGCTGGCGGGTTGACCCACATGCGCTCGCGTTTACCTCGGAGCGCGAACCTGTAGCTGACCCTTCCGGGCGCAAACTCGCGCATCGACTGTGCGATCGGCTCAGTGTGAGGCTCGGGTTGGAATTGCCCAGCGAGGGGAAGTTCGACCCGCACCTCAGGGGTCTGCAGTGGGGCAAAGAGCGAACTCGGAACGAAGTCAAGGAGAGGATCGCTCCATCGAAAGTGGCTAGGCAATTTGTGTTGGCCAACTACGCCTTCGAGCCGCCGGATGATCGTCGGCAGGACTGTCGTCGCAATGGCACGCGGATGGTCGAAGAGAACCGATCGCGCGTCGTCCTCGCTGATTCGGAGCGACCACTTGAGCCCGCTCTCGAGTTTGCCAAGCCCTTCGTCGGTTAGCAGGTTCCTGGCAGCGACCAACGCATCGCGTGCTGCACGGACCTGGCGGTCAGGGTTGCGGAGCCACCGCGACGCGAGCACGGATCGCAGCGGTGTTCCACCCGATGCTCGCGTGAGGTAGTCGACCAGCCACCACGTGGCCTGCATCTTGAGGATGACCCGATTCCTGATCGGCAAGTGGGCGGGTTGAACCTTGGGGTCGAACAGCGCCTCGTAGGCCTGGAATGCGAGGCGGTCTCGCCCGTAGTCAGACAGGACCACGGCTGTCCAGGGCCGCATCGCTGGATTGCGACCTGCTCGACCGCGACGCTGAAGGAACTGCGCCGCGTCGCGCGGAGCCTTGTGCTGGAGCACTGCGCCGACGTTTGGATCGTCGAATCCCACTTCCAGGGAGGCGGTGGCGACAACCACGTCACTGGAACTGCCGATGCCAGCGTCCTGCGATGTTGTCCGGTCAACAACTACTCGGCGGGTCAGCGTGCCCAACTCCTCGGCGGCGTCCCAGAGTTGACCGACGTCGTCTCGGGGACCGTTGTCGGCACCGGAGGCCCGAAGGACTGCCAGGCTTCCCTCTCGCTTACGGTCCACTCCCCCTGGCTGCCAGCCTTCGGCATCTTGTAGTTGGGAGTGGAGCCGGTTGACCACGTCGAGTTTGTCCGTGAATGCAAAGAGACGGGTCCCGAACGTCCCGCCGCTCGGTATACCGGGCTCGCGATCAAGCATGCGACGCATCAGCATCGCCGTTTGGATAGTTGTCGAGAGAAGGGAAGTCTGCGAGGCGGGGTCTCCACGGAGTGCCATGAAGTACTCCCGACCAGACTCGCGCATCTCTGCGTCGTTCGGAGCGACCACCGCGACGTTCCCGGTGCCTGCTCCTATCAGTTGGGAGAAGAACCCCTTGGGGTCGGCAAGCGTCGCGGACAGCCCGACCACATGGCTCGGGGACACCATCTCACCGCGCCATCGGCGAATCAGATGAGCTACCTGCGCGCCGTGGGTTCCGGAGTAGCTGTGTATCTCATCGAGCAGAACGAAGTCTGGGGAACTGCTCGAGTCCCCGACGAGCAATCGCCGCATGCGGGGTATTCCGAGCAGCCGGTTCACCATCTCTGTTGTCGTGAAGAGTATCTCTGGGGGTTGGGAGGTCAGCGTCCGGCGAGAGAACACGAGCGACTCCAATTCGGACCCGCATCTGACGCACCGAAGAAGGCGGCCCTCCGCGTCGCCGGTCGGCCAAATGAGATCGCCGGAGCACCCTTCCCTCAGGCAAGAATCGACTATCGGTGATGTGAGTCCATCCGCCGTTGAGCGCCACCCTTTGCGCACGTCCCGCTGCGCATCCGCCCGATGGTGCGGGGTCGCTCCGTAGAGGACACCCACTCGCAGGCGTCCTGCATCACGGGCCTCCAAGTCCGTGACCAACTTCAGGATGGTGCGAAGTTGGTCACGAAGTAGCTCGACACGCGGGTATATGGCCACGATGCGGGGAATCCCCCGAGGCCCAGGCACGCTGAGCGCATGAGTCAGCGCGGGAAGGTAGAAGGCCAGCGTCTTGCCCGCTCCGGTGCCGGCCGTAACGCACGTCCCGCCACGGTTGCCAACCGAACTCAGGAGTCTCTCAGCTGATTTCGCCTGAAACTCGGACACCAATCGCCCACCGAGGACTGCTTTCAGAGTTGCCTCATGGCTCGTCGTCCACCGCTCGTTCAGAGCGGCGCTGAGACGGCTCGTCAACTCATGCTCATTGACTTCTCGGACAGGAACAACACGTGGTCGGGCAAGAAAGCGCATGTCGGAGACGAGCGTCTTGGCTGTTCGCCAGTCGCTCCGGGGGCCGTGGAACCACTGCCTCAAGTGCCGCGCAAGGCGAACTGTCTCCGCCATGCGCGTCCGAAATCGATTCCCGGTGAGACCACGTTCGAAGACGAATCCAGTTGCGAGAAGGCGTTCCAGGAGATCCTCGGGATCCTTCTCGGGCCTTGCCGATTCCAGCAAGCCGAGGATCTCGTCCTCGTCGTATGCGCCACTCGTCACACCCCAGGTGAGGAGGGGCAGTTCGCGCGCCTCCAGTTCGTTGAGTACGTCAACGAGACCTGGATCAGTCATAACCGACGCACTACGAGGTCATCCAGCACGCCACCTGACTGGAGCGCGACCAAGAGTTCGGGCGTCACCTCCCCAAGGGGTAGACCATCACCAGATGCTGCGCGCTGAAGAACCGCCCGTACCTGTGGCGTCATTGCAGCCTGTTCTCTATCGATCGCCGCGATCGCATCGCGAAGGTCGTCGATTAGCTCGTTGGCTTTTTCGAGACAGGCCTTCAGACCTTTTACCTTGAGGAGTTCTTCCAAAGCCGCTCGTTCCCTGACCGGATCTGTGTTCCGAAGGACCTTAACCCTCCTGGCACGGTTTAGCGCCCTAATCCTGTTTACCGGCGACCCGTGCAGGTCCCCCGAGTCCGCACGCTCCAGCAGTTCCTGAGAAGCGGCAAAGTTCTCTTGCCACGTGGATTTGACCCAGCGATCCACACGCTTGATCTGTGTATCCAGGACTTTCAGGAGCGTGACTGCCGACCGCTGCTGAACTGCCTTGGGTCCGCTGTTGGAGAGAGTTCCTCGGAAGCGACCGATGGCTTGGCGGATCTCTTTCGCAGCCAGCGGCGGCCTATCCGTCCGACCAATCGTGATTCGGTAGGACTGAACGGCCTCAAAGTGTTCCGCCGCCGACGCGATGTCGGTTCGCACAGTTCGTCCGCGCGACAGCAACTGATCTCCCGTATCCGCTGCGGTCGCAGATTCAAGTCGGAGTTGGAGTTCGGTAGCGGTTTCGAAGAGTGTCACTTCTCGAGCTCCTCTACTGCCTCTGCAAGTCGACCAACCGCAGCTAGAACACCCGACGCAACGTCCTCAAGAGTTTCGTCCTCTGACTCACCGGCTCGGCGCTCATCGAGGTCCTTTGCAATCCCAGCCATTGCTTGTTTCGCTCGTGTGACGAACCTGCTAGTGGTCATCACGGTGTCCGGGAGACTGCTGGCGATTACTCGAAGCCGCTCGAGGAGTGGAGAGTTCAAACGCACCAGTTCGGCGGCCCTTAGCAGAAGCCTGTGCGCGTTCTCGTCCAGAGAGGAGGCTTGCGCTCTGAGGTAGCGCGCTGCGTCGTGGTCGAGTAACCGTCCCGACCGGTGGGCGGCCTCAACTAGCTCAAGCACGCGCTTCGTCTGGTCAGACCAGGAGCGGTTGGGGTCAACGAGAGGTGCCGCTCCAGTAGCCAGGTGCTCCAAGGTTTCCCACTCGCCCTCCACAGCCGGCGCCACGGACCGCATGAATCGATCGATAGCTGGGTCAGTTGACTCGAGACGACCCGATTCGGTGAAGTCCTGGATCACTGTGAGGATCTGGTCCGCTCTGATAGCCCGGGCCCCACCGGTACCACGCGCCTCACCGAAGTGAGCCTCCACGCCCGGGCGAAGCCGACGATAGGTGGCGTCGGCAGCCTCGACCACGGCCTGCCACTTCTGGGAACGGTGGGGGCCCACGGCCGAACTGGCTGCCCCAAAGAGTGCAGCGAGATAATCGTGCGGGTCGGATGCCTTTTCACACGCACCCGCGACGACAGCGCACAGGAGCAATCCATTGATTGCTTGAGTCGCCGCCGGTTCGGGCGATTGCTCAAGCCTCGCCGTGACAGAGAGGGTCCACTCCTCTAGATACCGCGCTGCTTGTCGGCGATAGTTGTTGGCCCGTGGGTAGTCGTCGGCGTCTGGGAGTTCCGCGAGGAGAATCAACCCCTGAAGTGCTGCGGCAGTATCCGCGTCTTGTTCGATTGCCACGATTGGGTCGCCTCGACGCTGGCCTGTGACGGATCCAGCGATGTGTAGATGTTTCCCTTGGTCGAACCGCTTCTGCTGATCAAAGTCTGCGCCAAGGTTGATCGGCAGAGCGCTGAAGTCGAGGTTCTGGAGGATTGATTTATGGATAAGCTTCTTCAAGTTGTTTGTCGCGCTCGCGCCCAGATCTCGCTGGTTGCCCGCCCATGTGTTCAGTTCATTGAATATCCGCGCCCAGGGGGCACGGAGTCGCGATGCGAGCGTTGCTTCGCGCGGTGCCACTGGTCCGCCTCTGGAAAGGCCTGATGCTCCACTCGATGTGGACTTGCCCTTCGCCCGTGGTCGTGGTGTCGGAGATACCTGCAGCGTCCCAAGCACATCAAGTCCGAATGCTGCGAGGGTGGTGTCTCCCACGACCGTGGAAAACTCTGACCAGTACCGCATCGAATTCACGACCTGCGCGAAGTCGGCCGGACGCTTCGACTTGAGTTCGGATTCGACGAGCGGAGCAAGTGCTTCGCTTCGCTCGTCGAACGGCCCGACCAACTCATCAGATGGGAAGTCACCTCGTTGAAGATCGGTCGCCGCCACTATCAGGAAGCGATTCACCAGTTCCCTGACTACCTCTCGCGGATCGAATCGCTCGCTGGACAGCGAGTCCACGAATCGGTCCACGGCCGCTGGGTTGTACGGGTAGAGCCCGTACCCTTCTTCGCTTCGGCCGAATGTGTCGTGACAGTGCACCTGGTGGTCGCAAGCGTCGCAAGCGTTGGGCATCCACGCATCGCCCTGCCGATTGGCCCATAGGTTCTCGACCTCCGCCGGGTCTTGCCGGCATGCGTTGAGGTAGCGCCCGAGGAACGACATGGCTTCCTCGTGGCCGACGCCGTTCGGACCGTAAGCAGCGTCGAGCCGATAGCCGTCATCGCACCGGGTGCGCACAGTATCGAGTCCGGCGAAATGCCCCTCTGTTACAGCGAACAGGACCCGTAACGCACAAAGATCGCCTTCGGGCGATCGCGCTGGCTCGATGATCGCATCAAGAAACTCGCGCTCAACTCCGTGAAGGACCGTCAGGTCCTCGATGAAGAGGACCAACTCCTTACCGGAGACGAAAAGTTCCCTGCGAACCTCGCGAAAGACCTCGATCAGGTCGACTTGGCCCGACAGGAATACGCGCTTGACCGCGGAGGGAAGCGCTTCGTTGATCATACCCAGGGCTGCCGACCTGAGAGAGGGGATCACCCCCAACTGTGTCAACAGTTTCTGGGCGCCTTTGCTTGCCTCCCCGATCTCTGCAAACGCTAACGGCAGGTCATCGTCGACGACTCGGATCGCATCGTCGTCAAGCCCGTCGCCGTCACAGCGGCCTCGTTTCGCGAGTCCTACGAGACGAGGTATAACTGCACCATCCCCTGTGAGACGTCGACGCACGACTGGGTCGCGGAGGATGTCTGGGAGTTCGCGGCGAAGCTTGGCCGCCATCTGCGCTGCCCTGCGGTCAGTGACATCGATTTCCATGGCCGATTCCTCTGCCGTGATCAAGGCAAGTTCATCTAGGAGTCGCTCCGCCAGTACCGGCTCGCTCTCCGACTGGACCGGCGCCTTTTGCAGCGCTTCGCGTGCATCGTTGATAGCAGGGCCCTCTAGACCTTCGATTACGATTGCGATAGCGCGCCGGATGCTGGTTCGGTTCTTCGCAAGGTATCGGCTCTCCCAGTTGTCGCGGTCCTTGGTGCGGTTCCACACCCATCGAACAAGGTGAGACTTCCCCGTGCCGGACCCGCCGACGATCGGCACGAGTAGATAGCCGTCAGGCCGGAGCGGGCCTTCAAGCACTCGGACGATCTCGGTCTCCTCCACCCACCTCCCTCCAGTTAGGGTGCCCAACGGCCGTTGCCGAAGCTTCAAGGGGTGATGCACGGCCTGGAAGTGACCGGGCTCGAGCGACGCGGCATCGCGGGGCGTAGTTGCCCTCACTGCTCTGTCCGTCCAACACACGTATTGACGCATCACACTCATCGCGCTCGCCCCCTTGAGACGTGCGAAAAGGTCGATCCGTCAGCCCGTTCTTCCCTTGGAGCGTCCGCCCGGTCCTCGAACGCCAAGTGCCCACTTGCCTCGAGCCGCCGCAACGCATCCGTCGTAGCAGTGCTGAGAGCCGCACTGGATTCTGACGTACGGCTCCAATTCTCCTCGATGAACCGTCGATACGCTCCGCACTCCAAAACTGGCAGTTGTGCACCAAGGGCTAGAACGAAGGATCGGCCATCCAGCGTCGTTTCGCTCTCGAATATCGCAGGAATTGAGTCGCGAACGGCCGGAGCGGGATCCGGGACTAGACGTCCGGAGGGAGAGCGCCACGCAAACCCGAGGGAGCATGCCCAGCGCTGAAAAGCGACCCAGCGAGTGCTGTTGGAGATCGGCCAGCCGCTTGAATCGTCGTCGCCGTACCGCGTGCCGAAGTCGGCCTCTTGCAGGGCCTTCGCCGACGGCGCATCACCTTCCATTCGAGCGGGTGCATTGGTAGGACCAAAGGTGAGGAACCAACCGAGGGCGTTGGTGAGGTCACGCGCGCCTTCTTGGCTTCCCCAGGGGGCAGTGTTCAGATCCTCCGACAGGATGCGCTGACGTATGAGCCCCGCCATCGCTGAGGTTCCCTTCCTAGCTGCCTTGATGCTCTCCGGGCTAAGTTGTACTCGGTCGCCATCACGAATCGCAATGCCGATTTCGACAGCACTCGTCAGATTGCGGCTAGCGTCAAGTTGGTGCCTCTGCGGCGACTCCGTGAGGCTCGGAGGCGAGATTGCGTCGACGATGCGGGTCCGCCCATCACGCTGACCTCGACACTGGGCCAAGTAGAGGATGATGACGCTCATCATGCTCGCCCGCAATTCTGGCGGATTGAGTAAGGCCATATCACCGTCTCCTAGAGAATGCGCTTGAGATCGTCGAGCCGAAACGCCGCATCGCTGTCAATTAGTGACAGGCCTGACGCTCCTACAGGCAGATCACTTGGGCCAAGAACGACGAAGAGACTCGATCGCGAACTCCCGTCGAGGAAAGGCCCGGGATCAATGCCTTCATCGACGATCACGAGCGTCGGTACACCCACCTCGGTGAGCGGATCGAAGTCGTCCACCGAATTCACCATCAGCGGCGGCCGCTCACGATCATGTGGCGGCAGCCAGTTTTCAACCATGTGAAGCCTGTCTTGCGGCACCACAATCACCTGGAGGTCCCCGGCAGCGATAAGCGACCGGATAGCGCGCCGAAGTTTGCGGCGGGACTGCATGACCGAGAGATCAGTCCCGACGATCACCCGCGGTCCCCACCTGCCCTCCGCGGCAAGTTGATAGAGCCGGGTTGGGTCAGGAACAGGTGCGGCCTCGACTCCGCTGGGGCTGGGCGAGGGCGAAGACCGCCGGCTATGGCCGTTCCGGCGGCAGTAGGCACATCCCCCACAACTCGGCAAACACGCCGTCTGAAACTTGTGAGGGCTCAAGATCGAGTAGTTCAGTCCCACGAGTTCGCCCATGCACTGTCGACCGGACAGTGCTGTTCTGAGGCTTGTGAGTCCTTCGCGCGACCTGTCGGCCATCCTGGCTCGAACGCTCTCAACGACTTCGCTCCAGAACTCCGGCGATTGGTGATCGCGAAGAACGCGGACAGTCAACCACCCACGGTCGTCGAGGAACGGACCGGAGTCTGTCGGCAACTCGTTGAGACTGAAGTCCCAGGCAAGAGCCCCAGCGCGTACCATCAGGCTGACCGTGAACAAATTCCATAGCTCGTTGTAGTCGGTGTGCTGCTCCAGATTACCTGGAACTGTCGTCAGAGGCACCCGAATCGTGTCGGGACCGAGCGCCTCGGCAACCTGGACCATTGCGGTCCAACGGTCCCGCGCACGGTCTGCAGTCAGTAGGCGCGGAGTTGCAATGCCGGTAGCGACATCCTCATCCGATCTCGTTGGGACGACCAAAGAGATCATCGGTCGCCCGTCACGCCCACCTCGCCCGACCTCCTGGTAGTAGCGGTCGAGGCTCTCAGGTATGCACGCGTGGACGATGGTACGGATATCCGGAACGTCGAGGCCGAGCCCGAAGGCTGACGTGGCGAACACAAGATCGATCGGTGGGGGTCGCTCTGGTGAGTCACGTAGATTCCGGAGGACAGCCTCTCGGTGAGAAGTCGTTGACTGTCCGTCCACTACCGCGAAGCGGGTGAACCCGTGTGTGGACGCAAGCCGGCTGAGCCGCTTCGGGGTCAGGGTTCCCGGACGCGCCACTCGCTCGTCACGCAGAGTCGTATAGACAATCGCCGGCCGCGGAAGGTGCCTGAGCGACTCGATGAGTCGGGCGTCTCTCTCATCCGCGTGCGATACGGATGCAGCCCAGTAACTCGGCTCAGGCCGCACTACCGGCGCGCCGACGTGCAGAAACGGGCCTGGCTGGCCGAAGAGGGCCTCAAGGAGACGCAACGTATCCTCGGTGATAGTGGCGCTCGCAAGCACCGTCTTGAATGCCTCATGGCCGGCAGCAGTTGCTTCGCGCAGGAGATGAGTGCGCAATCCGGCCAGTGCGTGGAAGTGGGGGCGGAAGGCGTCTCCCCAGGACGCTACAACGTGCGCCTCGTCGATAGCCATCAGTCGGAGCCGACCACCTGCTGCGGCAGAACTGAGGGCCCGTGCGAGAGAGGTGACTAAGGCTTCAGGGTTCGTGAAGAGGATCGGTTGGCCGCCGGATCGCAGGCGGCCAACAAAATCCGCCTTCTGATCCGATGTCAGGCCACTGTGGTAGGCGGTTGGCGGAGCCTCAGGGTACCGACTGGCGTATCGCCGCTGTTGATCGAGTGCAAGCGCAACCGTTGGAACCACTATCACCGAAACGGAGCCACTGGTTGGAGCGGTGACCGCGGGCGCGAGCATCGCCAGGGTCTTCCCGCTACCCGTCGGGAGATTAATGACGAGCGTGCTGCCCGAAGAGGCGAGAAGGGCGCTCCGAACAGCCGCCCGCTGCCCAGGTGTCCGATATGTCGTGAAGTCTTGGTCAACAAGCGGGAGGAATGGATCTCCGTAGACCGACTCGTCTCGTCTCACAATACGAAGATCCGACACGTCGTGGTCAACCGCAGGGACTGAGTCGCAGTCGAGCCACCGAGGCCTCCACGGAGCAGCACGAATCCGTGTCACCGCTCCGTTGCGAGGTTGGGAATCGAACCCAAAGTCGGCCCACCGAAAGCCAGGTGGGAATGATTGGGAATGCGGCACGTCGAGCCAGGCAGAGGTCGTGTTGGACTCGGCGTCAACGTCAGACCCGGGCACACCTGCGCTTCGGCGAACGTCGTCGGAGCGAAGCACCTGACGAAGCAGCACCGCGGCGTCCGCTGATCCCCCACGCCCACTCGTCGCCAGTTTCAGCGCTGCCGAGACCCGGTCGGTTACCTCGATCTGCTGCTTGGCGGCGAGACGGTTGAGCAACGACTGAACGTCGTGGACAGTGCGCACGTCACTCGCCGATCAGGCCAGGGTTCGCCAGAATGATCACTCCGCTGCCGATCACGTCGACCACCACCTCCAGGCGGTTGGGAACTGCTAGCGCAAGGGCTTCGAAGGCCTGCATCCGTTTGTCAACCGGCTCCAGGTCGGTCGCAGCCCGAGCGCGAAGTGCTACAAGATGGCTGTCGATCGAGGACTTAAGGGCCTGCGCCGAGCGGGCCGCTCGTGGTCCGACGGAGTCACGGCGGTCGAGGATTTTCCTAGCACTCGTGAGACCCTGGCCGCACACGGCCTCCCAATCGAGGTGCGCCGTTACCTCAGCGAATAATCCCGGTCGTGAGACTAGGTTCCGATCCCCCATCGCCTGCTTGTAGGGACGCGTCGCTGCCGGACTCTCAATCTCCACACCCAGATCGGACATGTACACAGTCTCGAGCACAGGGGGTAGCAGCGACTCACGCTGAATCTGCAGCCATGAAGTAACCCCCTGCTCGCGCGCTGTGCGATCCAGTTCATGCGTCGTCGACGCTCGCACTAGAAAGTCTGTCCGAAACACTGGCATAGGCGGCCAGCAACCACGCTCCGGCCGCATGAAGGCAAACGCAACGCCGCGATCATCATCGCGAAGGTGACGCACGATTTCATCCACCAACCCGTGACCGGGCCTCACGAGCGGCACGCTTCGCTCCACCGACGCCTGGCGCGACAGCGCCAGTTCGCTACCGACCCACGGCGCCATCGCGAGTTCAAGGGTAAAGGGAACTTGAGGACGCGGTCGACTGGCTATCTGAAGGCTGCCTCTAGCAGGACTCCGCACCTTCGCCCCGACACTGGTCAACCAAGTTTTAAGCGCGGCGCCGAGTCGCAGGGCATCGTCCTCCTGAAGAAGGCGTTCGTTGAGGCCACGGTGGAGTCCGCTTACCGAGTCCAGAGAATCGTGAGCAGCTATTCGCTCTGCCTCGACTTGGAGGTGCTCCCGTCGCAACTCGATCTCAGAGTCAAACACCCCGGCTCCACCAGTGATCGCCTTACCGACGACTTTGGACTCCAGGTCGGCAAGAACATATTGCAGCGATGAGACCGACCGGTCGAACACCCCGCAGGAGTCAGCCGCGAAAAGGAACCACCCCTGCGCGTATATCTGCTCGCCGTAAAGGAACACCATCGACTCCACGGGCTGTGGCTTACCGCGGACGAATCTGTCGGCACGGCCGAGCCTCTGTTCGAGACGAAACACGTCCCATGGGAGGTCCAAATGGACAATCACATCTGCTGTCTGGAGGTTGATGCCTTCCTCAGCACTCGCATCGCATACTAGAAGCCGACAGCTAATGTCAGACCGCCATCGGTCGACGCTTGCTGCGTTCTCCTCCGGCGATTGAGCACTCACGTGCTTGGCCACGTGGTGCCCCCTGAAGGAGTCCGCTACGGCCGCGGTGACGACCTCCGCCACTGTTGTGTAGGCGCTCGCTACAAGGACCTTCCCACAGTCCTTAGATATGGCCATCGCACCGATCTGACGGACGACCTCATCAAGAACGACTGGCGCGACGGCGCCTAGATCCCGTCGCCAGGCGTTACCAGTAGACATGAGCCATCGGCATAAAAGCCCGAGCGCCCCGTCGGACTCACCTGCGGCAGTGAAACTCCAGGATTGCATGGGGCAGCGAACCGCAAGCTTGGCCGAGTAGCCGAAGCGCCTCTGTAGCTTGGTCAATTTCGACCTCCTCGGAGTCGACAAGTTCGGCGATATGTTGCCGGAAGCTCTCGATTAGGTCGAAGCGAACGTAGTCGCTGTTGTCGCTGATCTCCACTGTGAAAGGCCGACCACGGCGACGGCCTCTAACGCCGAAGGTTGCACTGATCTGTGGGGTCCGGCGCGTTCGTAGAAGTCGGTGGTGTAGCCGGTAGGTCTCCGAGAGATGCTCTCTGACTTTCACAATCCGGTCAGGACGCTGGTCGTCGGTGCAGTCAAGAGCCTGATCGACGAGCAATACGAGTGTCTCATCGTCCGAGAAATGTGTTCGCAACTGGTCAGCGTAGAGCGAGAAGTCGAACTCATCCAAGTCGCATGTGAGCGAGTGGTGAATGAGCGCGAGTTCGTCCCGCATCTCGACCCGGCGAGTGAACGCTTCGAGATCCTGTGGCTGATAGTTCTTCGGGTCCAGCAAGTGCAAAAGATCAAGGAACGCCGCCTCGTTCGACCGGACCGGTGTCGCCGAAAGGAGGAAAACTTCGCTCGCGCCGTGCGCCAACCCGGCCACGCGCTCCAGCACCTCTGGTGGAAACGGTCCAGAGCGAGTGAGGTGATGAGCCTCGTCGACTACGAGTACCTGAACTGGCACGTCTGGCCACGTCTCCGGTTCTTCATGGGCACGGATTTGGATCGAGGCTGCGCGGAACCCATCGACATGGAACTTGTTGATCAACTCCTCGGCCCACTGTTGACGAAGGTGGTCGGGAGCCAGAACGAGCACCTCGCCGGTGGGATAGTCGCTCAACGACTGCCAGACGAGTGCTCCCGCCTCGACGGTCTTGCCTAGGCCGACTTCATCGGCCAGGAGGTATCGACGTTCGCGGTCGTTTGAGACGCTGCGCACGACCGTGAGTTGGTGGTCATGGAGTTCGACCGACCCCAGGAGAAGTCCTCTGACCCCAGCAGCAGCAGCCCGCAGCGTATACCACGACGCGATCAAATCGGCTCTTGGCTCGTAGACAAGAGGGCTGTCGCCACCGAGCGAGGCGAGAATCTCGTAGGGGTCCTCAATCCTAAGTGCCCATCGGATGTCGAACTGGTCGCTCGACAGGATCCCACCTTCGTTGTTTGGCAGGGCCACGAGATACCGCCCATCACCGTCGGGATGCTCAGCCTCGACCCGCCCAATTCTCCAGCGACGTCCATCGTGGAAGTACACCCGCGAGTGAGCGCGGATCTCAGCGATAGCGACCTTCAACATATCTGATTCTCGCTCGACGTAGGGATCCGTAGCCGGTCCTCGGAAGTAACGGATACGAGTTGTTGTGCTATCAAGGCCTACGAGGCGCCCGATGCCGAGTTCTGGCTTACCGACAACGAACCGGCCCAGATCAGATTGACCAACCACCCGCGGTGCCATTCCGCCAACTCGTCGTCCGCGCCGCACCCCCAGCGGACTACTCCGCCACGCTTAGCAAGATTATGGATAAGTCACACAGGGTGTAGGAGTGGCTTTGGGTTCTGATATGTTCCGATAGGTTAGGTTGCTTCATCTCGATCACCGCTGAAGGCCTGAAAGTATCCCGAATGCTTCGTCCTGTACCACCTTGTCCTGCCTTGCTCATGCACCTCGGGGCTTAATTCTCAAGAGCCTCCGGTACTTGCGCAGCAAGTGGTCCGTCAGCAACTTGATGTCCTTGTGGGTGTTCTGGAGTTCGTTCCACCGCCGCAGCGAGTCATCACCGAAATACCAGTAGCCGCCAGTCCACGCGCACTCTTCACGCAGAAGTTCGAGTTCCGCTGCATAGTCGGCCTCGCCGGGCAGCAGGCCTCGCGTCATGTAATCGTCGGTGATAGCATCCATCAGGTAGCCCAAACTCGCAATCCCAACACCATGCATTAGGCGCGACCGGCGCGGCGGAAGACCCCATGCTTCGTCGAAGACCTTCCGAACCGCTTGCCAGAACGGCTTCAAGATCAACAGCATCTCCTCTATATCGCCCCTTCCCGTATTGGGGTCGCGGAAGTAGTAGAGACAGCCGTTGGTCAAACTGTTTTCGACCATGCGGAGGATCGAGGTCCCCTTAACCACTCCGTCCGGGATGGTTGGTGTCTGAATCAACTGGTAGAACGGTGAGTCCTCGTCGAAATTCAGCCGCTCGACCACAAACGAGGGGAAGCGCTTGCGCATCAACGCAGGGGGGAGTAGGCCCTCTGTGGATGGCAGTAGCTCATAGATGAGGCCCTTGGGAAGTGGTTTCGTTGAATTCACGAGTATGAACTGAGCGCGCTGCTCACCCTCGCTGGCAGTGATGAACGCTGTGACGCACAGGGGAAAGGATTCCACCTCCGCTTCTCGGACGGCGGCGCACCTTTGCTGACCGTCAACGATCCAACCAGGCTTGTCCTCGTCCGGTAGGTCTTCATCGACGGGAACAATCAGCGTGCCTGTGGCTACATAGCCATCGGCTGAGGTGACAGGCTCTGTCGGCACGAAGCGAACTCGAGTATCGAAGGCGACGACGATCGCGTTGGGGATTATCGGCGAAGTTGTCTCGATGTATGAACGGATCGCAGCGACATGGGCCAGAACCTCGGGTCTCTGGTAGCCCGCGATCCGCCGCTCATCGCGCCGTACCCGGCTGACCGTCGTGAACTTCGGCAATTCCTTGCCGTCAACGGCAAACGTGTAGATTCGTCGTTCACGGCCCTGTCGCACCTCAAGTGCAGGAAACCGCAGTTCGTATTTTGAAGCGCCGCCCATGGTGCCAACTAACTCCTCCCGTCGGCCCGGTCGAGTTCCCGGCGCAGTCTCTCGGAGAACACGGCGAGATTGTGAAATCCTCGTCGCCGATTCCGGTCGGACCCTCGAAAGATGATCACCTCGACCCCGATCTCCCTGCAGACCGTGCAACTGCATTGCCTCCACGGCTTCGCCTCGAGCGTTCGATGGTAGTCGATGCTCCGATCCTTTTTTGTCCCGAGCAGTTCCGCGTACCCATGTATCGCGTCGAGGACACTCTCCACGTCCGCGCCCCCTTTGTCGTAGCTTCGCAGCCGGCTGAGACAATCGCGTTCGAGCCGCCGAGCCGACCTCTGATCGACTAGGCCAGCGGCCACCTGCCTGCGCATTCTGGTGTTGCCGTCGACTTGAGGGATGCGAAGGGCAACGAAACTGCCATCCAGCGTGTGGTAGTTGTCCGTCTCGTCCTTGAAGGCTTGACGGTAGGGGGATGTGCTGTCGAAGCTTGTCACACCGAACCCTGCAAAGTCTTGTACGTGCGCAGTGCGCGTGACACCAAGAAGGTGCAGTTGCGCCGCTGGATCAAGCGCTACCGAGACCTCCTTGAGCGCATCGAGGATGTCGGGGGTCTTAAGCGGTACCATCCCCCCAAGAGCAATCCGGCTGTACCCAATGTCCTGTAGTTGCGTCACTGCCTTCGCGTAGGATAACGGGCTCCAACCGTGCGCCACTGCTATGGGTTCGAACCGGCACCTGCGTGCCCGGTGCAACTGCAGGAACTCTGCTGCGAGTTCAATGGTGAGGTCCTGACGGAACCTCCAGTCCTCCGGTACGTCTGCGGCGCTCTTCGTATCCAACTCAGAGTCGTAGCCGAAGATCAGATGATCCGTCGCGATTCCAAGGTCCAAGCCGCACTCTTCGTAGAAATCCAGGACCTCCTCGACGGTGTACACGGGTTCGTGCTCGCGCACGTAGGTGAACGCGCCACAATCGCCCATGATCTTGAGATTGGCGTCTCTCTGATCGAGCCGGAAGAATCGCTTGGCGCCTTCCCGGTGGAGCCGGTTGCGTTGGGCCCCCGTGTACTTGGCCGTCGCCCCGGGAAGGCCGTCCACGATAGGCTTGGAGATCAGCAGCCCATCGTAGGGTAGCGGGTCGATGACTTCATGAGCGTAGCGATCGTCTCTCTGGCGGACGCGATGGATTGATCGCTGCTCTGTGATGAAGTCGAAACTCGGGTCCACCTGGTCTTGGCTGTCGGGAAAGTAGAACTGCATCACCCCTGCCCGACATTGAAATAGACTCGGATCAAGTAGTTGGCTAGCAGGCGCTGGGTCCGGGTTGTGTTCTCGAGGTCTTTCCAGCAATGGGGAGCGATCCGCTCCATCGCCTGCGGCGCATGGTCGCGTACGCTCGTCTCGGTAGCGCTTAGTAAGCCCATCACCTCGTCCACCAGCGTACCAGCGCGCGGATGCCGACGCCGCGCATCAGGTGGCTCTCCTGGGAAGTTCTCCCCCATGCTTCAGGGAACCCGTCGCGATCAGCACTCCAGTATCCGACGAGGATCTCCCAGATGGGCTCGAAATCCGTTTCGCCGGTGGCCAGGTTCTCCGATAGGGGAAGAGACAACCCGATGGCGAGTTAAGGCTCTCCCACAGCATCTCAACGATGCTCGTGCCGGTAATCACTGCTCGCCACCCTCGTGGGTCGAGGCGCGGCGGATGAGTCCGCGTAGCGGCGAGCCCTCTGCTGTCCGTCGACTATCCAGGCGGGCTTAAACGTAGCCGGCTCAGCGATCGGGATCTCCAGCATGCCGACCTTGGTGAGGCCATCGTCGTTGGCCGGACCCCTGCTTCGACGGAACGGAACCGTACCGTTCATCCCGAGGACCAGCGCATTGGGAAATAGCACGTCATCACGGTCCAAGTACTCGAGGATGTTCTGGACGTGGTCTCTAACCTCTGCGCGCTGATAGTCGACCAACTCGTCGCCATTGCTCCGGTTGAAACCTTACGATCTCCGCTACCTGACACACCTCATCAGCGCGCAGCGTAAAGAGGTGCATAGGTCCGGCCTTCGCCTGCTCGATACGAGTGCCCGACGACATAGGACCTTCACGTTGCCTTCTCCCAAGCATCGTCGAAGAGCCGGCCGAACCGGGCCTGCTCGCAGGCATTGCCCCCGTCCCGGAAGCACCGAAGCGCCGCCGTCTTGGTCGGGTTCGGCGCCTCCGCCAAGTGATCGAGAATCCAGTCCAAAATGACCTCGTCGCTCTGCCGCCGCCGATCAAAGGAAGGAAGTTCGCCCGCCGTCGCCTTCAGTGTGGCCACGATACTACGAGCCTTGTCAACATTGGGAGGCGAGGCGCCAAGTTCTGCGAGTACGGCCATAGCCGCGCGGACGTTGGTCGAGGACAGCGAACCACCGAGGGTGAGCCTCAGGCTTCCGGAGACCGCCACCCAGCACTCCTCAAGCCCGGCCAGGGGCGTACCGGAAGCGAAGACCATCACCCGCTCGGGATCAGCGAGACGCTCTACGAAGGCTATCAAGTCGGTGGCCACCGCATCGAGGTAGCTTCGTCCGAGGCATACGATCACGCCCGTGCCTGATCCATGCTCCTCAAGTTCAACAAGACGCTGGGGACCGTGTCCACCCAAGACCTCGGCGCCCGTCAACTCGTCCCACCATTGACGCCGCACCTGGCTGGGTGCTGCCGAACTCAAGGTTTCGAGCACAGAGTCGGGATGGCGAGCAGCGAAGGTTGCTCCGTATATGGGCACTTCGTCGTGGACGCCAACGAGACCGAGACCAGCCGAAGCAACGGAGACACTGATCTGCCCTGCCAACGCGGCGCGAGATGCAAGTTCCATTCCAGTCTGCCAGTACTCCCCAGCGTACAAGTCGGCCGCGACGTACCAACGGGAAGCCGCTGAGACAAGGGCTGCCCACTGTTCGACGCGGTCCGATACGGGTGCCCGGCCCACACTACGCAACCGCGGGTACCCAGGCTCTGACCCACGCTTGCGGGCGGTGCACGAGAGAATGATGTGAAGTTTCTGCATCTACTGGGAGGTTTCAGTAGTTTAATCATTTCGAGACCGTGACGGCGAAGGCCAAGGCTGCACTAGCTGAACCACCAACTCCGACGCGATCATGAAGTGGGCGATCGCGGAGGGTTTCTTGGAGTCGGATCCCAGCGCGGCCATTCTCGCCGGGTTAGGCAAGAACAGCACCCGACGGAATCACATGCGAGCCCTGCACCACAGCAACGTCGGCGCTGCCATCAAAAGCGTCGAACGCTCATTGGGCAACCATCGCCGCCTTCAAAATCCTTACTCTGACAGCAACAAGAAGCGGCGAAGTCCGAAACGCCACATGGGACGAGATCGACCTCACCACGGACACATGGGAGATTCCTGGCGACCGGACCAAAACGGGTCGCCCGCATCGGGTGCCCCTAAGCAGGCCGGCACGACACATCATCGACGATGCTGCCGACCTCACGGGCGCAACGGGTTTGGTATTCCCATCACCCACAGGAAAGCCGCTATCCAACTCAACGATCTCCAAACTGGTTCGGGAAAACGGAATCGATGCCGTTTCCACACGGGATGCGATCATCCTTCCGTGACTGGTGTAGAGCCTCGGGAGTACCTCGCGAGATAGCCGAGGCGGCATTGGCGCACATCGTGGGAGGCGTAGAAGGCGCCTACGCCAGAAGCGATCTCCTCGAAGCACGACGACCGATCATGGAAAAGTGGGCTCGCTACCTGGAAACGTGATCAAATGTGCATGCTCTTGGGAACCTCCTTAATCGAGTTCCTCCACACCTCCAATCACCACCGACCACACAGCTCACTCGGAGGCCAAACACCCATTACCCGACCTGTAACCCACACCTCTGTGGGAAGAACATCAGCGGATACACAGAACAATAAGCTCGGTCGACGATACCGTTCTGACCACGGCAAGAAGAGTTATGATCGAAGTTATGGTGAAAGGCTCTGAATTGAGAGAGGTAGACGCAGCCGAAGACTCGGAGGTGGAATCAGCGCGTCTGGCTCTCACCGAGCTAGTCAACAGGGAGCCTCAGAGGCACCCTTTGGTGCTGGGCTTCGTCGCAGCAATCGGTACGCCTTTGGATCCGATCCTGCAAGCGTTTGATGTGTCAATGCAGAAATTCAACTACACCTCGAAGGTGATCCACTTGGCCAGTTTGATTGATGACCTTGATCTCAAGCTGTTGGGAGAACTGCCTGGTCGGGACTCCCGGGATTATTACGCAAGGAGAATGGATGCATGCGACAAGCTAAGGGCTAAAGTCGGGAACGGAGCAGCGTTGGCAGCACTCGCCATCGCGAAGATGCCCTCCGAACCTGATGACAGTATCACGACCTGCTTTCTGCTCAGGAGTCTCAAACATCCCGACGAGGCCAAATTGCTTCGCCATGTTTATGGCGAAGCATTCTCGCTAGTGGGAGTCGCTTGTGGCGTTAAAGAGCGTAGCGAAGCCCTTATGGACTCTTTAGCGCCGCTCGAAAGGACCCGAGAGGAAGCGGATCGTCTGATCGCGAGGGATGAATCGGATCGCGATGACCTAGAGTTTGGCCAGAACGTACGAGACACCTACTCAATGGCCGATGTGTTCATCCCAGCCACTAGAGGGATAGACGTCCAGAAGGATGTTGACAGGTTTGTCGATTCCATTTTCGGTCATCCCTTCCTTACTCCTACGTTCCGTGAGGAGGGAATGCGATTCGCTCAAGACGCAGCTTTGCGTTCTGCATCTGCGGGACGCCAGGTCGGCGCAGCACTCATTCCAAAGATCGGCACCCCTGTCGTGGCCGGAACGAATGAAGTACCCAAGCCGGGAGGTGGCCAGTATTGGACGGAGGACGAACCTGACTATCGGGATTTTCAGACGGGAGAGGACCCTAATCCGATCTACATTCGGCGAGTCGTTCAGGAGTTACTCGAACGGCTGCAGGAACGGCATTGGTTGGCGGAGAAATTCGCAGGGCTAAGCGGCTCAGATCTTCTAATCAAAGCGAATGAGCCTGATATTTCCGGCTCTTCACTCCTGATGGGGGCCCGTATTAACGCGTTGATCGAGTTCACCCGTTGCCTGCACGCGGAACAGGCTGCTATCGTGAACGCCGCACGATCCGGAATTAGCACAGAGGGCGCTGTCCTCTTCAGCACTACTTTCCCCTGCCATGAGTGCGCCAAGTTGATTATCGGCGCAGGAGTCATTGCAGTTCACTACATTGAGCCATACCCGAAAAGCCTTGTGGCCCTCCTCTACCGAGACATGATCGAGACTTCGCCAACTATCTCCGCAGAGGAGGGTCTAGCAGGAGGCAAGGTGCCATTCCGCCAGTTCCTCGGAATAGCACCTCGCCGATATTCGCGAGCCTTTACAGCTGAGGAGCGACGTGAGGGTGCCCACTTGGTTACGTTTGACAGAAGAACCGCCTGCCCTCGGACTGCGGGATGGAGTGAAGTCGGAATTGAGGAACGTGAATCAGCAGCCGTTGCTGCAATCTTGAGGGTGGTCAAGGTTCTTATTGAGCATTCGGCCACGGATGCTGTCGCCGCCGCAACTGAAGAGAGGGACGCCCGAGCGGATCCATGGACAACTCAGGATGAACTATCAGACAAGGTGGGCTGAGATTTTTTCGCTCACTACGCTACGAGCGTCTTCCAAAAATAGACGCAAGAGCAAGGCATCAATTAATGTCACACTACCCGACAACACTGACAATCAAAAGGAGTCAGAGTAATGGCGAATCGCGGCAAATGGCTCGTTACGAGAGCGCAAAAGGCAGAAGAGCACTTGAAGTCTTTCTCGCCAGAGAAGCTAGGTCCTGCCGGAAAGATTCTCGTATACCGGACTCCAAAGTCCCCACAGTTGCCTCCGCCAGGAGCAGAAGGTGGCCGTTTAGAAAGGACAGAGACACCTCGACTTCCGATGGAGAGGAGGATCTAGTTGAAGTGGGTGGAGTGTTAGCCACCACCTCTAACCTGGGGAGATGTAGCGGTTCCCAGGGGTCTCCGCATTTGGGGACCCTCTGGAAACACGGGTTCTTGGTCTGTTACGCCAAGGCTGATAATTACGACTTGCGCCGCCGTCAAGTCCAGTCCATCTCCCGTTGATGTCAAGGTAGTTCGAGAACTTAACGGCGTGCTCAGTGCCCAGGCTGCTGTTCAAGACTGCTGGTCGCTTGGGGTGGGAGTGACCAAGCCCGCACGTCAAGAGATGCGAAGCCAGTTCTTCCGTGTCCGAGTGGGAGTTGACCAACTGATCGACGCTGTGCTACGCAACTATCACAGCCTCAGCGACGATTTGCGAGCGGGGATCTTCCCTTGAAACGGGTGTGGTCACTGGTCGAGGACTGAGCGTCCTCAGGGACCGACGAGGGCTGTACCGTCAGCGTTCGTTTCACCGAGGCTGGGCGCCTAACTATCCGGCAGGGTTGGTAAGGTCCTCTCGGCCACCCAGCGCCCCTTGGAAACCGCCCACCTCGCCCTACTTGGGGGACAGGCCGATAGATCCCCTAAAGACGCTCATACGCCAGATTTCAATTGGGTCAGATCGCTCCCCGGTCTACGGGTCACCCCCCATCATGGTAGGGCGGCCCCGTAAAACGGGGCACCATCCATTATGAGCGAATTTCAGTGATCGCCAACAGCCGAACAGAGTCTCTAAAGAAATAACCCATGCTGTCTAGCCCCTAGTCATTCGCCTGAACCGCCTGGATAACACCCGCCAAAGAGACTGCCACTTACAGCCGGGGAGCCATGCCTTCTTAATACGGTCGATGGCTCGGCCTTTCTTGATTTCAAATGTCGAGAGGCGTCGAGCCCACCGGACCTGGTTGCGATGGATCCAATAGTGGGATTGGCAGGCTAGGCTCCAGTTTCCAATCGACGGGTAGAGGGAGATGGACTTCCCGTCGAACGTCATCTCCCAGTCGCTGGGATCCAGCGGTGTCACCACCTCGCTTCCACACCTACAGCAACACCGGTGCACGACTGTGGCGAAGGGCATGGACACGTACAACACGCCCTCATTCACTGCATCTGGGATGTATTCAACAAACTCGTGTCGGAGCGTGTTGATTCGAGTCACACCTTGTCCTCGTTGATCAGGTAGTTGCCGTCAATCTGGTACAAGCTCGTGTGCTCCTTCTCAAGGTCGGCATAGAATCCGCAAAGTTTCTTCCACTTGATCACGGCCAGAGCCGCGTTCAGTGCGTTGAGATCAGCGATCTGAATGTTGCGGGAGTAGTCGTCTTCGTCGTCGCGGTCTGAAATAGGGAGTGTCGAGCGCACTTGGTCACGAGACCGGTCCGTGCTCGCAGTCACTCTCAATTGGCCCAGCAGCGAACCCTCAACTTCGTCCACGCCCATCCCAACGTCTATGAACGGCACGCCGAATTCCTCCAGTTTCTCCACTACGAGCCTCCTGGGGCGACCCTTATCGACCGCTATGAAGACGAAGTCCATAGCCCGCAGGCGCTCCACCACTGATTCATCCACGTATCCGTGGGCGACGATGTTGCGCCGCATCTCGGAGTAAATGTCTCTGTAATGAGAGGCTTTCTGTGGTGCGGCCTTCAGCGTTTCGATGGACGGCGCTCCTGGCGACCGGAAGGCGTTGTGCTGTCCAAACTTGTCGCCATCGAACAGGTGGATTTCCCTCACCGGTGTCTTCGCCACCAGGTCGAGTATGTATGAACCTGTCCCCCCCAGCCCTATGATTGCTACCGCGCCGATCTTTAGCTTTCCAGTTATGGGGCCGATTCGGGCACGGGTCGACGCTGTATCCATGTACTTGAACACGGAGTCCTCGTCCTGAGCCTCGACCACAGAAAAGGTTCGAGCGGTGACACTCGCGTCAATCGACTGGGCTGGCCCGGAAATGATGGCCTCGTAGGTGGTCATCTTCTGGTAGTAGTCCGCATAGCCTCCAGGCGGTTTGCTTGAGAAGCTGTAGTTCACGACTAAGCCTTCAGCAAGCTCCTGCCTATCACTGGAGTGACTGATCTGGGTCAAAGGGCGCCCTTTTGGGTCGCAAGGCATCTCTCCGGCGAACATCACGACATGCGTGCTCGGCATCGTGGTGGCGTCTACCGTCAAGCTCAACTCAGAAACGAGAGTCCCGTACCTGATGGCTCTGGCTTCGGTGACGTAGGGGATGGAGTTCAAGAGCAGGTAGTCGGAGCGCACCTCCACTTCGTAGCCCTCGTCTTCAAGGAGCTTGAGGTCGGCGCTACGACTTATCAGTGAAAGAGACATTGAAAACAGTCCCGTCCTGGATCTTCACACTCTGGCCCGCAATCAGCCTTCCGTCTGGCGGCCTCCCCGCACTGTTCCGGTAACTCACCGTGAACACGATGTATGGACCGAAGGGCGGTGGGTCGAACGCTAGGCTAACGACCCGCTTGAAGGAGATCTCTCCATCAGAGGAGAGATCTTTTGAAGGGACTACCCTCTTTCTCCCGTTCACGACAATCGTGACTTTGTCTTTGTCTGCAACCATTGTCCAGACTCCTTTCTAGGTTCCAAAGAACCTTCAAAGTACCATTTGCGGTACTGTGACCGACGCCTTGTCGATCACTATCAGTACACTGTACCAGTATACGCACAAGGGGCAAAATGGATGAACGCAGGCAAGCTTGAACTCAGCGACCTAGGCCGCCTTGTCCTAGCCGAGCGAAACCGGAGAGGGATGAGCCTCCGAGAAGCCGCTTTTGCCCTAGGAATCCCCTTCAATACTCTGGCACGGGTCGAGAAGGGACACGTACCAGACCTTCCTAAATTCAAGCGCCTTGTCGAGTGGTGCGGCGCCGATATCAATCAATTCTTTGAAATTCAGCAGAAGGCAACTGCGACCCCCGATGTAATCGCTGAGCACCTGCGTGCAGACCGCAACCTCCCCCCTGAAGCCGCGGAACGGATCGCAGGCATCGTCGGCGACCTCTACCAGGCTCTGGCGCGCCCCCAGGAGATCGCTGCTGTACACCTGCGGGCTGCGAAGACCTTCCGCCCTGACGCGGCCCGCGCTCTAGGGGCTTTGCTGAGCGATCTGAATCAAGCCCTCATGGAGGAGGCCGCTCATGGCCCTGCGCAGAGGGTTTAAGTCCGAAGCGGAGAGAATCGCAAGGGATGTGCGAACGGAACTGGGGATGAAGGCCGCTCAGTCCGTTGAGCCTGAAGCTCTTGCGAAGCTGCTGGGTATTGAGGTCCGAGCGGGAGACGAGTTGATACCGCGAGAACGTTTCAACGAACTCGAAAACATCCAGCCCAATTCCTTCTCTGCATGCACGCTTCAGCCTTCGCCTGATCGAGCGGTCGTTGTATACAACCCTCTATCGGCAAAGTCGCGCCAGAGGAGCGATGTCGCCCACGAACTAGCACATGTTCTCCTCGACCACAATTTGAGCCGTGTTGAGCGGCTTGGCGATATCACCTTTCTTTCTTGTGACCTGACTCAGGAGGAAGAGGCTGGCTGGTTGTCTGGATGCCTCCTTCTGCCCAGAGCGTTGCTCTTGGCGGAAGTCCGTAAGGGGTCAGGAGCGAAAGATGTAGCCAAGAAGTACGGTGTCAGCGAAAAGATGGCCCGGTACAGATTGAGCGTTACCGGTGTGGTAAGGCAGAACCAGGCTCTCATTAGGAAGAAGCGCGCCCAGCGATAGAGATCGTCGCGGGGTTGAGGAACTCAGGAATATCTCCGCAGTTTCGTAACGCCGGTCAAACGCTCAGGGTAATGTCACAGCGCAGAAGGGATTCGTATACCAAGCATTCGGTGGGCCACGTCGCAGCGCGAGAATCGGACTGGTGATGTTCTCGCCTGTGAATTCTCCCTGTGGCAACCATCCGCTTGTCAGTTCGACGCTTACAAGCCGGACCTGTGATCCGCACTAGACGGCCGGTCAGTCATGCGTACCACAAGTGACGCTCACCAACACCAGAATCGCTGCGAGGCGTTGTGGCCGCTGCAAAAGACTGCACCTGCGCCAATCGATCCAGCCCGTCACCTCAGCCAAGGGTACGACCGTGGCAACAAAGAGCAACACTGTAAGAGTTTCATAGGCGGACCATGACTGGCTCCACAGTATTTGCTGTCCTGATTTGGGTCACGTCCTCAACACCAGGGCAGTGTGTAGAGACCTAGCACAAATGACGGATATTCCCAGAGTATCCGTCACATCGGGGAAGAAGGAGACTGTTCTAGTCGGGTGGAGGTGACGGTGCTGTGATCACCGCTGGTGCCGGCATTAATCCAGTTGAGCCGACCTACAGATCGTCAAGTACCGGTTCAATAGCCGCACGTAGGCCACCGAGTGCGGACACTGCCCAGGCCCGGGCTTGCGGCCAGTGGTCCTCGTCCTCGATCCCGATCGGTTGCGGATAGTAGGTACTGACGCGGGAAGCCCGACGCTTCTCCAACCTTGACCATTCGAGTTCTTTGCCAAATGCGGTATCGATCTCAGTTCGTCTTGCCTCAAGAGCCTCATACAGCTTGGCTGTGCTTTCCTTGTCCCCTGTGTCGATATATGCCTCGGCACGGAAAGCCGGGACATTGCCCGGTTTGCAGAATGTGACAATGAACTGGACGCCTTTGCGCGACTTGAAGGGCATCCACGCCTCTTTTGACGGCTTGCCTCTTCCTGCCCAGTCTGTGCTGTCTGCTCTGAAGCTCGACTGCATCTCAGCCCAGAACCGTCTGAATAGCGTTTCACGCTGGCTGTCCTGCCGGCCCTTTGTCGCTCTGACGCTCTTGGTCCAGTCGTCGGGTTGCACATCAATCCGCAACTGCGGCGCCGGGCTCGAATCACCGATACGCCATGTTTCTAGACCGAGACCAAAAAAGCCGCAGTCCTCAGTTGAGATCGAGTTCAGCCAATTGAGCGCTGAGCGGTGCTCGGGACGGAAGTTCTCGGCCAATAGCACCGCGTAACTCGCGTCCAGGCCAGCCGCATAGGTGATGAGCTTGCCGATGTGGTCATGATCCGTCTGGCCGTACATGTTCTCAACAACCACCACAGCACCAGAAGAGACCTCTTTCAGCACCAGATCGGCGCTGTATTTGCCGACTGAGACTTCTTGACCCACAAGTTCAAGGTCCATCCCCATTGCCTCACTTATTAGTTCGACGTTCTCTGCAAGCCATGGCGTGAAATCCCCGGCCTCCTGCGGCCATACCTCACGCACCGCGATGCGATCAAGAGTTCCAATCTCAATAACCTTCATAGATTTGCGATCCATCTAGAGGCCGACCTAGCAACGTGAACAGTAGGCTGCCCGAGCGGTCAAATAGCCGGGGTGCGCCTCCATAGTACCGACGCTCAAGCAGAAACTGACCTCGGTAGTGGCTAGGCCTGCGGGCTCCCGCATCAGGTTTGACCTGAACAACACTGTCTGAGGCACCCCACCAGCGCCCTCCACACCAGAACCATCAGAAGGCTCAAACAGTGTCACTGCTGTCCTTCTCAGAAGAACCCCCCTCCCCACCACCCGGTTCCCCAAACAAGGAACCATCAACCTGGACTTCCTCCACTCCACAGCCCCCACAGTCGGTTGTTGGAGTTCCTCCGTTTTCTGGGCACGTACTCTGTGATCGTGCAAGAGCCGGTTTGGGCTCTTTGGCAAGGAGGTTGTGATCCGGCTGCCTATCCGGAGGAGTTCCACCGTCGAGCAGTGGATTTGCTTCGGGAGAGGGAGAAAGTGCTGTCTGTTGTTGCTCGCCGGTTGGGACTTCCAGTTCCGGTCTGCGACGGTGGGTGACCCAGGCCGAGATTAATGAGGGTCGATCTCCTATGTTTGGCATCGGAGGAACGAGAGGGGTTGACCTGCCTGCGGCGGGCACTCATCACAACAGATATTTATGGAGTATCAGTCGTAGCCTACGGTAATGTCCCGAAGAGGGCGGTCACCCATGAACGTACTCACCGCCACCAAACAGGCGCTCCACAGCCTGGCCAGACGCATCCGTGTGCTCACCAAGCACACCCAGGACCGGCGCGGAACTGACTCTCCCGGGATTGAGTTGGCTGCGACTACCGGTGCGGGTAGGGGACATCACCGAGGACGACCCCACTCAAAATGGTGTCCCGAGTCCCGTCTCCCCACTCAATCACGAGTTCTGTTGATGGTCTTGCCCTTCCCAAGCCCTCAAAGCATCCATCGCCGAACTGGTCAACTCTGTTGCCCCGCCGCCTATTGGACCAGCCAGGAATAGGACCCATCACCGCCTTCCCAAGTGTACATCGTCTTGTCTCATCCAGGCCGATGTCGCAACGAAGCACCCTTCGCTCGGTTTGCCCGCTCGCACCACCCCTAGCCTCCTCCGGGCAACCCATCCGCCACCGACTGAACCGAAGCACACCAGCGACGGCAAAACCACCCGCAGCCCCAAACGCTCCTTCATCCAGGCCTCATTATCGCCTCCCAAAGGGGACAGATGTAGCATCCAGGATAATACAAATTGATATCGCTTTTCCTATAGGTGCAACCTAAGGCGTTTCTACGCTTAGGTCACAATATACGATGGAAGGCTGGGACTCCTGCATATGTTTGGTCTAAAGAGAGATAATGAAAGAGCACATTTTGCCAGCCCCGGGAACGTCATTGTTGTTCTGATAGCGATCGCGATGGTGGTGTCATTGGGTGGAACAACCATCGCTCAGACGGAAGACCCTAAAGGGTCTGATACTTTCGATGACGTTCCTGCTGGGCACTGGGCGGACGAAGAGATCGGATGGGCGGTGGCGAACAGCATCACTGTTGGAGTGGGTGAGGGTCGATTTGACCTGAACGGAATCGTCACTCGCGCACAGATTTTCACTTTCCTCTTCCGCACGATCAACCTTCTGCAGAACACTCCTGTCTCTGTTCTGGGATCCCAACTGTTTGATGATGTTCCTGCTGGGCACTGGGCGGACGAGGAGATCGGATGGGCAGTCTCTAACGGGGTCGTGAGTGGAGTCGACGGTAGAACCTTCAACCTGGATGGGACCGTAAGCCGCGCGGAGATGGTCACTTTCATCCAACGCACGGTCAACCTGATCCAAGGCAGACCGGTGACGACAACAACGGATCCAGATGGTGCCATACTCTTCACCAACAACCAGGACGGGGACCACGAGATCTTCGTGACAAACGCTGACGGGACTGTGTTGAACGCCGACGGTACCAACGTACGCCAACTCACCAACAACACCTACAATGACCTGTTACCGAGTTGGTCACCGGACGGAACCCAAATCGCCTTCGCTAGTAACCGGGCTGGGGACCTGGCTGAGATCTTTGTAATGAACGCCGACGGTACCAACGTACGCCAACTCACCAACCATCCTAGTTATGACGAGGCGCCGAGATGGTCGCCGGACGGAACCCAAATCGCCTTCCAAAGTGACCGAGACTTCGACCTGGAAATCTATGTGATGAGCACGGATGGGACCAACGTTCGCCAACTCACCAACAACACCTACCGTGACGGACAGGCGAGTTGGTCGCCGGACGGAACCCAAATCGCTTTCAATAGTGACCGAGACGGGGACATGGAAATCTATGTGATGAACGCCGATGGGACCAACGTTCGCCAACTCACCAACAACACCCACATCGACTGGGCATCGAGTTGGTCGCCGGACGGAACCCAAATCGCCTTCCAAAGTGACCGGGGCAGGGGTTGGCAAATCTTGGTGATGGACACCGATGGGACCAACGAGCACCAACTTACCGATGATTTCGCTAACCACCGCCGTCCCAGTTGGTCGCCGGACGGAACCCAAATCGCTTTCCGAAGTGATCAAGGCCACGTCGGCAACTTTGAAATCTACACAATGAACGCTGACGGCACCAACCGGCTTCGAATCACCAACAACAGCTCCGAGGACGACTTGTCAACACAGGCATGGTCATCCCGCAGACTCGGCGGAGGATCCGACTTCTTCGATGATGTCCCTAGGGAACACGAGGCCGACGAAGCGATAGGTTGGGCCTTCACAAACGGGATAACCTCTGGAATCGGTGCAGGTCTCTTTGGTCCAGACGGGACAATAACCCGCGCTCAGATCGTTACCTTCCTCTACCGCACCGTCAACCTCCTAGGAGGCACCCCCAGCGACTCTTCCGACACCACCTCTGACTCGGGGACGATTCGTATGGGGATTTATCCCTGTTGCGCTGATCTTGCGTTCTTGCAGATTCCCATAGAGAAAGGCTGGTTCGAAGAACTTGGAATAACCATCGCGCCCGAGGGGGGGCACCTCTTCTCTACGTCGGCGGAGATCGTCCCTGCTCTCCAACGGGACCAATTGGATGTTGCAACCGCCTGGGTGCCCGGAGTGTTCGGACTCCTGGAACGCGACGGTCAGAACTATCCGCCGATTCTCTTCCAGGACATCTACATCGGGTACCTGATTCTTGTGGCGCCGGACAGCGATGCTAAGACCGCCTTGGAGTTCATGTCAGAAGGGATGTCCTTTCCCGAAGCGGCCCAAGCGGCTGTGCGCCAACTGTTGGGGAAGACAGTCCACATGCCGCCCCACAGCACTACCCAAGCGCAGTACGCGGACGCGTTTTTTGCTTATCTGCCCGAGTGGTGGCAGAACGAACAGCCCCATCAACTGGCCTTGGACGCTGACGGCAACAACCCAGTCCTGATGAACTATGATGGCTCGCCGGTGTTGGACGCCGATGGCAATCCCCAGCCGATATACATCACCAGCCGGGACTGGCGTTATTACGCCAACCCACGGTACCTCGATGACCCCACTATCGCCCAAGATTCCAAGGTTCCAGGCAGAGTCGAGTTCGCCATGCCTTTAGGGGCTCTGACTGCTGTCGAGTTGATCCGCAACGGCTGGGATCCGCTGATCAGCTATGCGATGATCTTCGAACACGACGCTGTTTCCCGGCCGGCAGCGATAGCCAGCACAACAGTAGGTGGCACAGGACTGTTGGCCAACCGGGAATGGGTAGAAAAGAACCGGGACACCATGTTCCGTCTGCTTTCGGTGGGGTACCGGACGATGGCTTACCTAGAAGACCCGCAAACCAGGATCGATGGATGGCAGATCACCGCCGACTTCATAAACCAGAACAGAGGCCTGGAACTTGAGGCCGGGGACATCGAAACATTCTTTCAACATATCGATCCCTTGTTCACGTGGGAGGACCAGGAAGCGTTATGGGACCGGGATCTGGCGAGCTACCACCCAGAAACAGCCTTCGCCCATCAAATCGAGAGACTCAAAGAAGGGCAAACACTGTCAGCCGGGTTCGATACCGAAACGGAGTTGAAGCAATTCCTATTAGCACAAGACCTCTACTACGAAATGCAAACGATGCAAGCCAACTCCGACAAACTATTCGCGCAACTCGCCGCCATGGAACTCACGGATGAACAGACCGCTCTAGTGCAACAAGCTCGAACGTTCTACGACCACTACAACTTCCTCGATTCCCTCCGCACTCTAGAAACAGCCCTACCAACAAGCCCCTAACCAGAACGGACCTCCACCACCCACCAATACAGGACATGAGGGACCTCTGTTCGGCCCTGTTGCTGAGAACCGGCCGGGGGTTAACAGGCCCTTCCGCGACCACTGCCACCCCGAAACAGGCTTTGACATCGCGCTTTGACCCCAAGCCATCGGTGGCCCCACCTATAGCGGCCTGACCAGAAGAAGGCTGGCCGAGCCGAGAGGCCCGACCCTCCGGTGCCATTGCCCGCTCTCAATATGACCGGTGGACACACAACGCCCCTGACCGACCACGGCTCCGGTGTTAATACCACCCTCCCTTACCGAACAGCCAACCAACTGGATTCCCAAAACACGTCACCCCAGACACTTTATGACGATCCCGGTCCTGCTTCTGAAACCCACATTCCCCTCCTGCATACACATAGCGGCTGATATTTATGGAGTATCTGTCGTAACCGGCCGGTAATACGTGGATCTAGCTGGTGGTTTGGTCCTAGGATCCGCGCATGAACCATGTTGAATATCTTTCATAACCGGGAGTGCATGCTGTGAACAGCCGGGTCGTGGCATTAGCCGACTACCGGGGAACACCACGACTGCGGTCGGCGGTGGAAGCGTTCTTCTCCGACAAGCAACTCTCAGCCAACACCCGGCGGGCATATGGCCAAGCGCTATCGGCCGTAATCGAGGATCTTGGCATGGACCTTTCCGTTGACCAACTGGACCCCCGCCATGTTCTAGAGGTCTTCCAGCAACGGTGGGGGTCCGCTCAACCCGCCACCTGGAACACCCGAATCACCGCCCTCCAGTCGTTCGTTTCCTACTGCCAACGCAACAAATGGATAGACCACGACCCGATGACACTGGTAGTACGCCGCCGGAAGCCCCGCGACCAGACCAAAGCCATCCCCTACCAAGACCTCGAAAATCTATGGTCCCGAAGAGACATAGACCTGCGAGAAAAAACCCTGTGGAAGATGCTGTACGAAACAGCCGCCCGGGCCGGGGAAATCCTCGCGCTCAACGTGGAGGATCTTGACCTTCCCCGCAAGCGGGCAGTCATCATCGGCAAAGGCGGCCACAAAGAATACGTCTTCTGGGCATCCGGCACCGCACGGCTTCTATCACGGTATTTGGCCGGCCGCCGTCGAGGACCTGTGTTTCTAACCCACCGGCGACCCAACGTCATCCCCGCCCGAGGAGACGAATGCCCCCACACCGGCCGGGGAAGACTGTCCTACGAGCGGGCTTCCACCATCTACAAACAAACCACCGGGGGGTGGACACTGCACCAACTCCGCCACTCCTCACTCACCCACCTCGGCGAGAAAGGGGCCTCCACCATCCTGCTCCAAGCCAAAAGCCGACACCAAGACCCACGCACACTCGCCATATACACCAAACCAGGAAACGAAGCCATCGCGGAACTCACATCCACATTTGACAAACAACGGTTACCGAGATGAACAATGGCTCCTAGGATCGAAGAACCGCAACCACGGCGCACATGCTTTACTGCGCCTCCCCGTCCGATGTCCATGGCCACGCCTACCACACCGCCCTCCACAACGTCGGCAATCTCGCATAGTTCCACTAACCCACCCACCCCTCGCGCTCCACCCGAGCCGGACGTGAAATCAGCAACTACAACCAGCGTCAGAGTTCTCTGATAATCTCGTCGTGGATCTTGTTGATGTCTCGGTGCGGTCTATGCGCAGAGGTTCGTAACCAGCGTGTTGGATAGCCGGTTTGATTCCTTCGGTGTATACATGATTCATGGACGGGTCGAACCACATGGCGACGAATGCCTGCGAAGACGTCGGCGCGACTCGTTGGTCTCCGAGAAACGAATATCCGTCCACCGTGACCTGAAAAGGGTCAGCACCACTGGCGGGGCGTCGACAGGACATCCAAAGTTGTGAAATCAAGGCTCCCATGAGGTCGTATGCTGCCGCCACCTACCTGCCGTGACTGCCAGACCGAGGTGTCCCGATCAGCGAAAGCCTGCCCCAAGTGCGGCGCTCGCAAACCAGCCACAGGCAAGGTCGCTTGGGGAATTCATCAATTCGCCAACTTCCTCATGGGTATCGGGCTGATCGGGACGCTCCTGCTAGCCTTCGTCTACTGCGCCTAACCCGAGAAAGGACAACAACCATGAGCAAGGCCATCGCGATGGCTTTGCTCTTCCTGTTGCTCACTGGATGCACAGCACTGGAAGAACTCGGCTCGGACGCACAAGCAATTGTCGAAACAGACAGCCCGATCACCACCCGAGCCACCGCCTCCACAACATCAGTCCCCCGAGTTTTTCGAGGAACGGTGCAAAGTGATAGATGACGACTTTGCAGGCGGATACTGGGAGGTGTCATGCCGCCTTGAACTTGACTGGGGCGGGGACGAAGATGATGTCTACTTCGAGGTGCGGTTCTATGACGAGGAGGGGTTCCAAGTTGACCGTATCAACGAGTGGGTCAATCTGAAAGCGGGGCGCAATGTGGCGACTCTCACGGGGTATTCCAAACCGTTCGTATCCTTTAAGAGCTTTACGTGCTGAGTGACATGAGAAAACTGCTTATCGTCCTAGCGTTTGCTCTCGGGCTGACCGGCGGCGTGGTCCTAGCCAGAGCCGCCAACCCGTTCACCGATGTGCCCCCTGGGCACTACGCAGAAGACGCCATCGCATGGGCAGTAGAGAACGGGATCACCCGGGGGTGCGCCACGGACAGGTTCTGCCCGGATCAGCCGGTGACCCGAGCTCAGATCGTCACGTTTCTGTACCGCTATGCCCAGCAGACCGGAGAAGCGCCACCCGTCAGATCCACCGCACCAACACCCGGTCCCACCACCACAACCACCACCGTGATCGACGGCGTCACCTATTACACACCCAACGCCACTCTGAATCCCGGTAGGGATGGGTTGCGGCGGCTTTCCAATATTCAAATAGCACCCGAGAACTGCGACGGGTGGCCACCAGCTACCGGCTATTGGGACGACAACCTGCCCTATTGGTCGTTGTGGAAGCATGATGTTGGCTACCTGAGCCATCAACATCAACGACAGGTGCTAGACGCGGATTTCGTCGTGTCCATTGGAGAGGCGTGGTGCTCGGGCGTGCGCGAACCCGGCATCCTCCTGGACGCCTACAACCTGTGGACCATCGCCGCGTCGGTTGATCAATCCAAAGGTGCCCATGATCCTCTGGAGTGGTGGAACACCGAGGATGCGGCTTCTCCACAGAGGGTGAACTATCCGGGGTGGTGTCAGTATCTGTACATCCATGTGGCTGTCAAGGAGGACTGGAAGGCCACTATGGACCAGGGCGAGTACGACTTTGTGAAGGAGCAGTTAGGGAAGTGCGGACCCATCACGAACTGACCCGCCTTTGGTATCATGGTTGCGATGACCATCACAGACACCGAACTACCTCGTGATGTACAAGAACGTGCACAATGCCTCCGTCGGGAGATCGAGACAATCCTGACCCCAGACAGCACCTCCCACCCCCCAAGACCAGACCTGACTGAGAGGAAACGCAGAGAACCCTCTCCGCCTCCACAGAGGGACCGGCGCCCGCTACGACGTGATAAACCTGATCGTCCAGTACGACCCGCGAGGCGAGATAAGCCGTCTCCTCCGCCTAAGAAACGCTGATGCCCCGATCCTCAAGAACCTTCAGTGTGTTCTCAAGGGATCGTTTGCTGATGGTGCTCTGAACAGAGATTCTGTTAGAGGAGGCTTTGGCGTTCAGAATCTTGAACTGGGTTTCCACAGTTGCTAGGGTGTGTCCGGCATTGTCATCGTCGGTGCCATGCCACAATCTCCATAGATCCGTCTCGATGATTTGATAGTCGCCCGCCAAATTCGAGAGGGTGACGGCTTTCGCCTGCAAGTCCGCTCTTTCCAGCCATCCAGCCATAGCGGCCATCACCGCTGGCACGATGGTAAGAGTCACTGCTGGTACCTCTATCACCACTAAGACAATCTCCACTATGCCGAGAGCAGACAGCCCCCACAACATCCCCGAGTGGTAAGAGCGGAACCGACGAGCAAACGCATTGTTGTATCGCGATTGGTGGCCAGTCTCGATTAGATGATCTACGATGACCGACTTTAAGACATCCATGCCCTTCAGTGTAAGACCCTAGATGTTGGGCCCTTCGCGAATTCGTGGGATTGTGGTCTGGCTGGTTGGTGGTGGGGTTCATGTTAGGAGGAGTCCTCGGGCGGCGTAGTTTTGGGGGTTTGTGAAGCCGTGGGCGGTTCTGCGGAGGGTTTGGATTAGGTTGTTGGTGCCTTCGAGGGGTCCGTTGGAACGGCGGCTGTGGTGCCAGTTCAGGATTTCGTCTGACCAGTTCAATATGGTGTCCACGGTGTTGTGGTACTCGGGAATCTGGCCGGTTTCGTAGAGGTCGGCGAAGCGTTGGAGAGCGTCCAGGGCGCCTTGGAGATCGTCGGCCTGATAGAGGCCGTAGAGCTCTTGTAGAGCGTCCCAGGCCACCCGAAGACGCGGGTGGGCGGCGAATAGCCATTCGAGGCGTTTCCGGTCGGCGGCGGTGAGGTGGTCGTTTCTGCGTAGCAGACAGAACCGGGCGCGGAACAGGTCCGGTTCGAAGGCGGGTTTCACACCGGGCGGTTGGCGGCGTTGCAGTTCTCTGCGTACCAGGGTCAGTCCTTGGGCGAACCAGCGGACGGCGTGGAACCGGTCCAGGACGTGACGGGCTCCGGGAAGATAGCGATGGACGGCTGCCCGGTAGGAGTGGGAACCGTCGGTGACCACGGTACGCACACTGTGGCACCATCGGGGTCCTTGTTCTATGAAGAACCTGCTCAGAGCAGCTTTGGAGCGTCCTTCGATCATCGCCAACATCTCTCCGGTGTCACCGCTAGGGGATCACGGTCACATACCGATGCCGTTTGCGGATCGATGTCTCATCGATCAGCAACACCCGACAGGACTGTTTGCGACGATGATCTCCGACCAGCCCGGACCAGTCACAGAGCAGTCCCATGACCAGATGCCACCCCACCCGATGATGTCGGGACACCGCACTGATCGGCATCACCTGAGCGTCTTGGACCAGCCGCCGGGCCAGCCGCCGGGTAATACTGCCTTCGAACTGGGGATGGTTTTCCATGTGCCGTTTCCCACAAGCACCGCACACGAACCGCCGCTGGGTCCATAGCACCACCGTCGAGCGGCCGCCGTGCTCCAGATCGCGGATCTCCCTGCGGCGACGGTCATGCACCTGCTGGCAAGAAAGCCCACAAAACGGGCACGATGACAACTTCCTGACAGAAACCACCCCCACCACCAACTCTGCGGGGGTGTCCACTTCCACACCGGTCACACGAACACCACGCAGGTGCAACCGCACCCTCATAACATCGAAACTCATTGAGGCCTCCTGGATAGGCAATGCTTACACCGCCAATTCCAGCGAGGCCTCAACCCCTGGTGGTACCCCACTTTCGTGGAGTCGGGTTATTTGAATTGGTGGTATGACTGACCCGAAAGGAGTCTTCATGCCTTATCGATATCCCCCCGAGTTTCGCCGCAGGGTGCTCGATCTGCTGGCAGTTGGTAGGTCGGTAGCGTCGTTGTCAGCGGATCTCGGGGTGTCTGATCAGACGATCTACAACTGGCGGCGTCAAGACCGAATCGACCGCGGTCTACAACCCGGCGCCACTTCGGAGGAACAGGCCGAACTGCGCGCCGCTCGCCGTCGGATCGTCGATCTGGAAACCGAACTGGCCGTGACCAAGCGAGCTATTGAACTGCTGGGAGACCAAGTGGTGTCCCCAAAAGACGCTACGCCGTGATCCGGGACCATGAGAACCGAACGGCTTCCCACCCAGGTGGCGTGCCGAGTGCTCGGAGTGTCAGAGTCCGGGTTCTACGCCTGGAGGTCCCGACCGCCGTCAGCCCGTTGCATCCGCCACGCCTGGTTGACCGACGTCATCCACCACATCCATGAACAGTCACGCGGCACGTATGGGGCACCGCGGGTGCACGCCGAACTGAGATTGGGTCATGGAATAACCGTAGGACACAACGCAGTAGCGATGCTGATGCGCAGAGCTGGTCTAGCTGGTCTTAGTAGGTGACCGCACCCCGAGACGGCGGACCCGCCACGCAGACACGCCAGTGGACCTGGTCGACCGCAACTTCGCCCGTTTCGAACCGGACCAACTGTGGGTGACCGATATCACAGAACATCCCACCCGGGAAGGCAAGGTGTACTGTGCTGTGGTGCTGGACGTGTTCAGTCGCCGGGTCGTGGGCTGGTCGATCGATAACTCGGCGACCTCGGGACTGGTCACCTCGGCGTTGGGAATGGCAATCGGGAACCGCCAACCCGATCCCGGCACGGTTATACATTCGGACCAGGGCACCCAATTCACCTCCTGGGCGTTCACCCAACGGGCCCTCGAATCCGGACTGGTACCGTCGATGGGAACCGTCGGGGATTGTTTCGATAACGCCACAATGGAGTCGTTCTGGGCTCGTATGCAGGTTGAACTGTTGGACCGGCGACGCTGGCGGACCCGTATCGAACTCGCCAACGCTATCTTCGAGTACGTGGAGATCTTCCACAACCGGCAGCGGCGCCACACCGCCCTACAGATGCACACCCCCATCGAATACGAGAAAATACACTACGACGACAACCGAACCGTCACTCCACTGATCCAAGTGAGCTGACTCCAAGAAACCGGGGGACCATCAAACCGTCCACAAAAACGGGGCAACTCCAGAGCCCCTCCCTACCCAAATCCCAACATATCGCGAAGCCTCAAGTTGTTTGTCCGAGAAGAACGCTTCCACCGCCGACCGCAGTCGTGGTGTTCCCCGGTAGTCGGCCAGGGCCACCACTCGGCTATTCACAGCACACACCCCCTCATACAAAAGATATTCAACATGGTTCATGCATGGATCCTAGGACCAAACCCCCAGCTAGATCGACGCTTTAGCAACCGCTTACGAAAGATATTGGGATAGTATCCGTCGTCAAGCGTGTTCCTGTCGGGTGTGCGAGCTGCTCGGTTCGTGCGGTTTTTGGGGTAATCCGAAAGTGCGGTTCTCGCCGATGCTCAAGCAACAGGATGCACCGCCGAACCCCCCGAGCCCGGTATTAACCCGAGGTGTCGCTACATCTCAGAAACAGGACACCTTAGCAACCCAACCGCACTCGCTCCGCTCACCTTTGCCCGTAAGCCGCGAGAAAGCCACATCCGACCGGCCAACTCAACCCGGGCGCACGATGAAGTCAGCACGATTTGCGGGTTACTTTGATCAGCTACTCGATAACCGCGTGGGTGGTCAGGGCGACCTCTGGTGGTGAATAGGCCTCCGCGACGTTTGAGACGACGCGCAGGGGCTTCTAACAACCCGTGGCCCGGAACTTTCGCTGATCGCCAGCAACGTTTACGATTCCAGGGCCGATGGAATCTTGAGCAGGTTTCGTGACCGGTCCGCGGCCGGGTTAGGCGAGCCTTCGCGCCAGGTAGTCGATGACGACGGCGGGGTACAGCGGATCGAAAGGGCGGGCGAAGTTCTGCTTGGTGATCTTCTCCTGAACCCGGGTTTCGTAGTCCTGGGCGTCGAACTGGAACGAATGGTTGCCGGCCGAGAGTATCCGCAGCTCTACATCCCGGTTCCCGGCGGCCCATAGGGCGCGGACGGTGTCGAAGGCGTCCTCTACCGGGACGTTCAGGTCCTCCGAGGCGTGGAGGACGAGGGTGGGGGCGGCGAGATGGCGGAACTGGTCTTCGGGAGGCAACTCCAGGTCGTATCGGAGGCTCGACAGGTCGCGGGTCCTTGTCACACCGTCAACCTCGGCTTCGGCGATGAAGTCGCCGTTCTCGAGGGCGCCGACGGTGGCGTCCAGCATCAGCGCATCCTCGTAGGTCTTGGGAGAGTGCTCCCTGACCCATGCCGCCTGCTCTGCCCCGAGCCGCATGTAGTCGAGCACCTGGCCACCGTTGTACCTGAACAGATCGGCGATGGACCGGTACAGGGCGCCCTGCAGCACCGCCGCGTCGGGTTGCCCGACTTCGAGCGCCACCCGGCACAGGATGTAGGCGCCGGAGCTGTGGCCCACCATGGCAGCCTTCCCTTTGCACTCGGGTAAAGACCTGACCCAGCGCCACACCGCGCCGGCGTCGGCGACCTCCTGGGCGCGTTCCACCCCAAATTCCCCGGTGCTCTCACCGGCGCCTCTGCGGTCGAACCTGTAGGAGGCGATGCCCGCTTCCGCCAACCCGTGGGCGAGGATCTTGTACATGCCGCGCTTGGGAGCTCCTGGGAACCGCCTCGGATCCGCATCCGCGTCCCGCAGGTCCGAGAACGTCCCGCCTATAAGGAGGGCCACCGGCCACGGTCCGTCCGTGGTGGGACACGTCAGGGTTCCGGCCAGGGTTGCGCCGTCGACCTCGACGAACCGGGTCTCGTCGCGGAAAGTTGACCTGCAGCCCGCGGTTTTCCCGCCGATCGACTCGCCGGGTGCGCCGATCGTCATGATGCCTATCCGGGGAAGGTGACCGGGCCCACCACATCCTCGACGTCGGCGGCTTCGATCACCACCCGGCCCCGTTGCAGGGCCGACTCTTTCATCGTGGCGAGATTCACATTGGGCGGCGGGGGGGCGAAGCTGAGCACGAACGAGACCGTAGCAGAACCCCTGTTCTCCACTCCGAACGGCATCCCCCTGGGAATGTGCAGCGCATCTCCCGCGGTCAGGGCCACCCGGTCCTCGTCGAGGATCCCGTCCAGATTCCCCTCGAGCATGAACAGCGAAAGCTCGAACAGCTCGGCCTCCTCCGCATCGGGTGGCATGTAACCGCCGGCGGGCACGTGGGCCACGTAGGAGAACAGTTCCTTCCCGGCGACCAGCGGACGGTAGTAGTAGCCGTCATCGGCATGCTGGTATGCCTCGACTTCGGTAAACCTTCGGATGGACATGGCTACCTCCTGGGAGATCTCTCGGCGCCGCTGCGGCCCTTTGCCGCCATTGGCGTGTTTCGGCGATGTCGTTGACCCATCTTAACGAGTTCCGGCATGGCTGAGAAGCCCCGAGCAGGAGGTTCAACGCGACGGTGGTGCAGGCGGCGCCGGTCGGTTTCGATCCGCAAGCCTCCCTATCCAAGGCGCGTGACCGTTCCGCGAAGCCACATCCGACCGGCCAACTCAACTGAGGCGCACAATGAGGTCAGCACGATGACGGTTTGCCTTGATCAGTTGAGCGTTCACCTCGTCAGAGTTACGAACGAAGCGTTCGGCCTCAATGCTGGACTTTCCGTATCGCACGTGCCGATCGACGAGACGGCTTATCCGGGTGGCGTCATCGATTTCCAAGTAGGCGCAGAGATCGAGTAGCGGCGGTATCCGATCCCACGGAGATTCGCCCAACAACAGATAGTTCCCTTCGACGATCACCAGGCCGTCGGCGGGTCTGACCGGGATGGCTCCGGCGATCGGTTCTTCGATTTCACGATGGAACTGTGGCGCATACACCACAGCGTCGTCAGCCGGTCTCGCTATCCGCCTGATCAGGTTGACGAAGCCCCAAGGGTCGAAGGTCTCGGGCGAGCCCTTGCTGCCCCCTAATCCCTTCCCTTCGATCATTGCCTGTGCCAGGTGGAATCCGTCCATCGGTACGATGGGTGGGGAAGGGCACAGCAACTTAGCGAGATACTCGGCCAGGGTCGACTTCCCCGATCCGGGCGGTCCGGTCAGCCCGATCAGGTACCTTCTCTCTGCGGCGTGAATCCCAACCGCGAGTTGCAGAAGTTCTTCCCGGGTGATGCAGTGAGGCTCATCGGCGGCGTCGGGCCGCGGATGGCCTTCGGAAAGAGGCCGTTGCTCTATAAAGCTTGCCTCAATCACTTCGGGAGACTCCCTACCAGCGGCCCGACTGCTTTCCCGCTGCTTATGAGCTGACAGGACCCTGCTAATCATCCCTTGACGGCTCCCGCTAGTAGCGCTGCCACGAACTGTCGTTGGAATAGGACAAAGAGAATCAGAGTGGGGGTGAGGATGACCAGCGAACCGGCGGACAGCAGCACCACATCGATACCCCATTGGCTCTGAAAGTAGCCCAACGCACCGGCCATCGTGCGCTGTTCAGCGTCGTTGACCATGACGAGAGCGAGAAAAAACTGGTTCCACGTCCAGATGAAGTAGAGAATCGCCAGCAACGACATGGCCGGTCTGGCCAGCGGGAGATGGACATGGCGGAACTCTTGCCACGTGCTTGCCCCGTCCACCTTGGCCGAGTCGGAGAACTCCGAGGGCAAGTTCAAGAAGTGCGAGCGCATCCAAAAGACCCCAAAAGACATGAACAGCGCGATCAACGGCAGGATGATCGCCCATCTGGTATTGACAAGACCCAGATCACGCATCTCGTAGTAGAGCGGTGTGATTACCACTTCGAACGGCATCGTCAAACCCAATAGCATGATCAGGAATACCGCCCTGCCGCCTGGAATACGGAGCTGTCCAAGTGCGAAGCCAGCCATGGTGGCCATCAAGACCGAGATCGGAACTACCGCAGCCTCGATGATGAGGCTCGACTTGAGCAGGGCAGCCATGTTGGCCGTGTTGAAGGCGTCGCGGAAGTTCCCCCACTGTGGATCATCAGGCCATTCGAACCCTCTGGGGATCGTCCCTTGAGGCTGCAAGGCAGCAGAAAGCATGCTCAGCAAAGGAATGAGCGTATAGACGATAGCCACCAGCACAATCAGCCTGCCCAGGAGAACTTCCCGCTTACTCGCGATCATCAGTCGCTCCTCACCGAGAGTCGCTGAATGGGAAGGATCAGAACCATCACCAGGACCATGAGAACCAGCCCAAAGGCGGACGCGAGCCCGACCTGGCGGTGGGCGAACGCGAGTCTGTAGATCTGCACACCGGGAACCATCGTCTGGAGACCCGGTCCGCCCCCGGTCGACACAAATACGATGTCGAAGCTCGCCAGGGAGAGGATGACGGTCACCGTCAGGCATACCGCTATCTGGTTACGTATTGAGGGAAGCGTCACAGCAAAGAATTCGCGAACCGGTCCGGCTCCGTCGATTCTGGCTGCCTCGTACAGCGTCGGGTCTATCTTGCTCATGCCGGTCAACAGCAGCACCGTGCAAAACCCCAGCAGCACCCAGACACCGATCAGTCCCACCGCAGAAAGGGCCGTGTCGAAGTCAGCCAGCCAAGCTCTCGTGATCGAGCCGAGGCCTATGACGCCCAGGAACTGGTTGATGACGCCAGTGGTCGAGAACATCCATCTCCAGGCGATGCCGGCTGCTACCAGTGGAACCAGCTGCGGCACGAAGAGAATTGTCTGAGCGAGACCGCTGAGAGAGCGTTGGCGGCTCCTGTGGATCACGGCGGCCATCACCAGCCCACAGCTCACGGGAATTAAGGTGTAGAAGCCAATGAGGACAAGGGAGTGAACGACCGCGCCGAGGAGTTCGTCGTCGCGGAACACTTCCATGTAATTGTCGAAGCCGGCCCACCGTGATTCGCCCACTCCGTCCCAGTAGTACAACGAGTACTGGAACGCAGTGGCGAGCGAACCAAGCACCAACCACGCATAGATAGCCAGCGCCGGCAGAACGTATACCCATCCCCCAAGACCGGCGCTTCGAACCCTAAGCCTCACGAGCAGAGAGGAGTCGTGCAGTAGACAGCGCGGCCGGGCGTGTCATTCAACGCAGAGATTCGCTCTCCGCAGGCGACAGCACGGCCGCGCGTGCCGTTCGGGAGAGAGATACCCTCCCCCGCAGAGGTGTTATCTCTCCAGTTGGTCCTCGTATTCTGCTTGAATCGCATCGATCAGTCCTTGAGGGGTCTGCTCGCCGGCGAACATCTTCTGCAACTCCGGGCTTATCGCCGCTGACAAGATAGCGCCAGTGGCGTTGGCGATGAAGTCGACCGCTCCGTCGTCTTCTCCCAGGACGGCCGCTGCGGCGATCGTCTCTGCTGCAAGCGTTCCCTCGACAACCGGAACCGGCAAGTCAGCCGGGCCACCAGGACTCTGCCCACTGGCCTCGATGATGATACGACGGGCCTCGGGGCTGGTGTGTGCCCAGTTGAGGAAGAATGCCGCTGCATCAGGGTTGGCGGAGGCGGCAGCCACACCGTAAGTAGCCGGCGCAGACATCGCCACATGGGGATCACCGGCCTCCAGAGGCGGAACGAGAAAGAAGCCCACGTTGTCACCCATCTGTGCGCCAAGATTGGCGGACTCCCAATCACCGATGAACAGGAAGAGCCCCTCGCCGTCGATGAACTGGCCGACGTGTGTCGGGTAGTCAATGGCATTTACATCGGATTGGAAGTAGCCGGCTTCGATCCAGTCATTGAAGTGCTCGGCTGCCTCCAGTGCCGCAGGTGAATTGAAGATGTGACCGGGCTGCTGGAGAATCCAGCCGTTCAGGTCATCTATGTCAACGTACTGGTTGAGCACCATCTGATACGGCAGAGCTGTTCCCGCCATCGGAAGGTTCATCCCGAGGATCGGCTGAATGTCCGCTACCTTCGCCGCGGCCAGATGCGCGTCGAGCTCCGCCAGAGTCTCGGGGGCGGCCGTTATGTTTATCTGTTCGGCCAGCTCCTTGTTGTAGAAGATTCCGGTAACGCTGTATCCCAGACCCAGACCGTAGAGCGATCCTGAACCCCTTGAGCCGCCTTCGTTCACGCGAATCTGGGCGAGGATCGACTGCGGCCAACTGTCCCAGCCGAAGGCGTCAGCGTACGGATCGAGGTTGAGCAGCAGATCATTGGCGACGAGATCGATAAGGGTCGGCAACCTTACTATGTCCGGTGGATCGTCACTAGCCAGCACACGGGGCGTGTTCTCCATCAGGCTGGCGAATTGGTCCTTGCGGTACTCGATCTCAACATTCGGATACTGCCGCATGAACTCCGCCCCGAGCGCTTCGATGTAGGGGAAGTTGGGCTCGATGTAGAACACGAGCGAGACCGGGTCAGCCGTCAGTTCGGTGCTCACTCCCGGAGCGACCGGCTCGCTCGACGTGGTCGACTCGGGGGGCTCGCTGGACTCGGTCGGCTCGGTGGACTCGGTCGGCTCGGTGGACTCGACTACAGCGTCATCCGTCGGCGACTCGACCGTGGTGGTAGTCGACGATTCCGAACTGCTCTCCGATCCTGGTGAACTGCAGCCGGCCACTAAGGCAAAGGTCAGTAGGGCTGCGAGAACGAGCCTATAGCGCGGGTGTTTTTTCATGGCGCACCTCCTGAATGTAAGCGCTTACAGTTCTTACTGTAGCGTACTCGCCGCGCTGCGTCAACCCATCTACACGGTGGTGTTCAACCTATTGGAGCGGTTGTGTTACGTATCACCAGGGGGACTTCCCAGGTGATGTCGCTCACCGGCTCGCTGCCGTCGATCAGCGCCAGCACCGTCTCAGCCGCCCGGACGCCCATCTCGTCGACAGCCTGACGCATCGTGGTAAGCCCCAAAGCGTCTGACAGGTCGTGGTCGTCGAACCCGACAACAGAGAGGTCGCCCGGCACGCCGAGGCCGCGGCGAGCCGCGGCCTGCACCACACCAATGGCCATCTCATCGGATGCGCAGAACACCGCGGTGGGGGGGTCGGAGCCTTCAAGGAGCCTCGCCAGTGCAGCGGCGCCGCCGGTGGCGGACCCCTCGCCGCCCACCACCAGTGAAGGATCGATCGGCAGCCCCGCGGCCCGCAGGGCGTCTTCGTAGCCGAGCCGACGCTGCCTTGGAACCGGTGTCGGCAGGCCCGCCGGCTGCGGTCCAGCAACCAGGCCGATGCGCTCGTGCCCGAGATCGATGAGATGCTCAACGGCGCGCCGGGAAGCGAGGCGGTTGTCGATGGCTATCGAAGAAGCGCCCTCGAGTCTCTCGCCGACCGCTACGACCGGCCGGTTGAATAAAGCGTCTGCCGAGCTGACGTCGGCGCTGACAAAGGTGTCGATCAGGACGATCCCGTCAACACGGCGGCAGAACGACCTGGCCCCCTGCAAGAACCGCTGGCGGTCCTCGGGATTGGTCATCATGGAGATCAGCAGGTCGTAGCCTGCCTTGGCGAACACCGAGTTGATGCCACCCAGGGCGCGGAACGGGAACCAAGTCCCGAACAGAGGTGCTACCACGCCGACCGTCCAGGTCCGCCCTGAGGCCAGGCGCGACGCCTGAGGATGGAGTTCATACCGAAACTTGGCCGCCACCTCGAGCACTTTCGAACGGGTCGCCGGCGCCACATTGGGGAGGTTGCGCAGGGCGCGGCTGACGGTGGCGATCGACACTCCCGCCGCCTCGGCTATGTCCTCTATTGTGGTCCCGCTCTCTCCCAAGGCTGTTTCTCCTTTGGCTGCTAATGACCGCTCGCCAACACCACGGCTGACTCGGCAGGTACAGATACCGCGTCCCGTGCCGGGCTGTCAAGGCTAATGCTTTCCCGGCTGGCGAAGACGGGTTGCCATCCGGGGGAGCCCAGCCGCACGCTCGTGCGACGGTCGGCCAGGTTGGCGACGACCACAGCCGAGCCTCGACGCACCACGACCACTGACGGATCCCCCGTCTCAATCCACTCGGCCGGCGCCTGCCAGAGATCCGGATGTCGACGGCGGGCCGCCAGCAACTCGCGGTAGCGATGCACCGCAGCGTGTGGATCGCTGCGCTGGCCCGCGACTGTCTCCTCAACGGAGCGGGGCTCAGAGTCGATCCAAGGCGCGCTGGTTGAAAAGCCGTTGTAGGCCGTGCCGTCCCAAGGCATGGGCGTACGGCAGCCGTCGCGCCCGTTCACCGCGCCTGGGTTCCGGACCGCGAATGGGTCTTGCTGGCCTCCCGCCCGGACCACCCCGTCGCCAAGCCCGAGTTCCTCACCCTGGTACAGAAACGGCATCCCCCCAAGCGCCATCATCAGCGTGGTGAGGGCCAGAGCCCGCCGCTGCCCGGCGTTGCCTCCGCCGAAGCGGTCAGCCACCCGCATCCGATCGTGGTTGCTCAACACCCACGCCACGGCGCCGGGAGCGGCTCGCTGCATCGATCTCAGCATCGCTACGATCTCGGTCGGCGACCACACCATCCAGGAAGGCGGCAGGAAGAAAGCGCGGTCGAGCGCACCCGGCGCCACGTAATGGCCGACTCGCTCGGGCGCCGACAGGCCGACCTCGCCGAGCAGGAGTATGTCGTGGGGCTCGCAAACACGCTGCCAACGGCGGAAGATGTCAACGGTTTCTGGCTGGTCCATGTCGTAGCGGTGATCGAATGCAGCGAACACCTCCAAGGGATCCATGTCCGAATTGACGGGCGCGATCTGGGGGTTGTCTCGCATTTGGGCGTCCTTGACCAGGCCGGAAGCGACGTCGATGCGGAACCCGTCAACGCCGCGCTGGATCCACCACCGCAGGATCGCGTCGAAGGACGCCATCACTTCTTCGTTGCGCCAGTTGAGATCGGGCTGTTCCGGCAAAAAGAGATGGCACCAGTACTGACCCGAGGCCTCGTCCAGGGTCCAGGCGGGTCCGCCGAAGTGGCTGCGCCAATTGTTGGGCGGCCCGCCGCCGGGCGCCGGATCAGCCCACAGGTAGCGATCCCGATCAGGGCTGTCGCGCTGGCCTCGGGCCCGGATGAACCATTCGTGGTCGATTGAGGTGTGATTGGGGACCACGTCCACGATCACTTTTAGACCGCGGCTGTGGGCCAACTCCACGAGGTGGTCGAAGTCGTCGAGGCTGCCGTGTTGGGGCGACACATCACAGTATTCGCTGACGTCGTAGCCGTGATCGTGCCCGGACGTCGGATAGAAGGGCGTCAGCCATACGGCACCGACTCCCAGCCAAGTGAGATAGTCAAGGCGCTGGGCGATGCCGCGCAGGTCGCCCATGCCGTCCCCGTTGCTGTCCGCGAACGAACGTACATAGATCTGATAGCCGACGGCTCCTTCCCACCAGGGAGTCTTATGGCACCCGGCAGCGTCCTCCAACGATGAAGTCACGAAGCCCCCGGTGGTAACCTGTTGCGGCCTGCTGCCCTTCATCCGCCCTTCTCCGTAAGCGCTTACAGTCGGTAACTCTAGTGGTCGGTTTCGATCCGCAAACAGGCGGGCAAAAGCGGCAGAGCCTGGCAATGTCCTGGGTATTACCGCCGCCCACGAGTGACCACTATTCACCGTGACCCTGAGGCGACTCCAATGAGTGTGAAACTGTCGGCGTTCTCACCGCGCCAGTAGAGTTCGAGAGGGCACAGTCTTGATCCATGCCAACCTGGGGGAATGCAATGCGGCTCGATATCGTCAACGGGCATGTCGTTACCGGTGACGGGCGGTCCTACCTAGAGGACACTTCCGTCACAACCGAAGACGGATTGATCACCGCTCTTCACAGGATCCGACACCTCCCCTACCGGGTGTACTCGCATCGGGTCCTCGATGCTGAAGGCGGTCTCATACTGCCCGGACTCATCAACATTCATACGCATGTAGTTAGCTTCGGTCCGTTCTGTCCGGGGCTTCCGAGAGATGGTGCTCCCGAAGAAAGAGTTCTCGCGAACCTCACCAACCACCTGTTCCAAGGGACGACGACCGTGCTCAGCCTGGACGGCTTTGCCCTGCCCTTCGAGAACGATGCCATAAACAAGATCCATCCGCTGAACGTCAAGATGTCGACTCTCCACACGCCGAAGAACGTTGCTTCTGGGGAATTGGGCGGCAACCGCCTCGGAGCGTATCACCGCAGTTTCACCGCCGAGGAGGCTGTGTCTTCGGGCGCCGTGGCTATGGGAGAAGTAGGCTCCTGGGCCACCACCGGCGCAACGTACGAGAAGAATCTGCGGCTCGAACGGCCGATTTCCGTGGGCCACGCACTCGCTCTGGACGCTGCTTACATGTCGGGAGACGACCGCGCAATCGCTCGAATCATCCAGAACGCGGGTTTGGAACCGATGACGCTAGACGAAGCGAAGACGCTGGTAAGAGAGACCAGCGTCGAACCGATGGCGGCCGCTAAAGAAGCGATACTCGAGACCATCGACTATGCCCCGAGGCTGGGGGTACCTGCCCTGTGCCACACCGAACCGGACACCTATGTCCCCATCCGAGAGGTCGCCAAGGAAATTGGCGACCAGATGGTGGCGCTACACGCCAATTATCACGCCACACCCGAAGAGGCGGTGCAGATTGCGAAGGAGGTCAGGGGTTACGGAGGCTTCGTGGAAGTGATCACCGCCGACCATTTCGGCGTCGGCCAGTTGGAGCCCAGTCCGGAGACCACCTTCGCCTTGCTGGCCGAGGGGCTGGTTGACGTGGTGTCCACGGACTACTCGGGGGGCTATCACGACCCCATCCTGTTGTTGATCAAGAAGGCGGTCGAATACGGAGTGATCTCTCTCCCGCAGGCTGTGAGGCTCGCCACCAGCTCTCCTGCCGCCATTATCCCTGGCCTAGCTCCTGGCAGGGGACTCATCGAACCGGGACACGTAGCCGACATGGTTGTGGTCGACCGAGATGACATCACCCGCGTGAGGCATGTCATCATCGGCGGTCGAATCGTAGTGGAAGGCGGACAACGGGTCAACCGTTAGAGCATTCCCTAAACGATTGACCCATCACCGCTATTGGGGTCCAGTGGGAGAACGGGGCCCGTTTGCCGTCCCTGGCTAGGGGAAGAGCCCCTTTTACTGGCTCTTCAGCGCCATATCACGCAAGATCACGAGGAAGGCAAGAGCGTGCCCAAAGATGATGTGACCATAGAAGCTTGCTCCTAGACCAAACTGCAGCACGTCGCCACCCGCGATAAGCGGCATAATGATGTTGCCACCCAATACCCACCAGATGACACCGTAGATCAGACCACCAACCACGATGTTCAACAGGGCGTTACCCAGCTTCACATAGGGCACGAAAAAGGCTGTATACAGAGCACCAATAACGGCGCTGAAGACGACGTGCATGATGAAGCCCGCGAAGTCGTTGGCGTCAATCATGCCACCGATCATGTCCTGCATGCCCCCTCCGGCGTAAGCCAGGAACAGGTAACCGGCCATAACACCGGGAATTACACCTTTGATCAAGTTATCCCTCTTCATTGCTGCCCTTTCTTCAGGGGACGTTTACATGCCTGTAAGCTACCCCGGGTTCGCCAGGCTCTGGACCGGCGTCAATGCCGGACAGGTCAAACAAGAGACACCAAGCCGGGTCAGTCAAATCGAGGGTCACGACACTTACACCAGCACCCGAAAACCCGATAGCCTGCAAAGCACCCCCCGATTCCTCGCAGTCAAATCGGTCAGTGGCCTTGGGCGATTGTTGTTGTGATATTTTGTCACATATCTCCTAAGATACGGGCCTATGTCGCTTCGATCCTTTGATCCCGACCGTCGGCGCGGAGTCGCGGTCGGCACGGAGACGATGACCAGCGCGGAGGCGGAATCGAGGTCAACTTCCGTATGAGCGCTTCCGGCCTACGGCTGCCAGAGGAATCAAGAATCGGTGTTGATGTGGGAGGCACCTTTACCGATGTCGTCATTACCAGCGCCAGTGGCGATATTTATACCTACAAACTGCTGTCCACCCCACGGGACTTCAGCAAAGGGGTGATTGAGGGGATCCACGAAATCATCGAGTCTCACGGTATCGAGTCGGCTGACACGCGCGACGTGGTGCATGGAAGCACCATGGCGACCAATGCCATTCTCGAACGAAAGGGCGCCCTCACGGGTTTGTTGACCACGGCGGGGTTTGCCGACGTCCTCGAGTTGCGAAGACTGCGTGTTCCAAAGCTGTACGACGTGACCTGGAAGAAACCCGAGCCTCTGGTCGAACGCTCGCGGCGCCTCGAGGTCATCGAACGAATCGGTGTTGACGGCTCCACGATCACAGCCCTGGATCTCGACGACGCCCGGCGGAAGGCGGAAAAGCTCATCGAACTGGGGGTGGAGTCGATTGCAGTGAGCCTTATCCACTCCTACGCCAATCCCTCCCACGAGACGGCCATCGGTGACATGCTCGCCAACGAATACCCCCATGTCTGGATCTCACTATCACACCGGGTGTTACCGGTGATTCGTGAGTACGAGAGGACCAGCACGACGGTGCTCAACGCTTATGTCAGGCCAGTGGTCGCCTCCTACCTCGAGGCGCTGCGGGGAAAGCTCAACTCGCTGGGCGTGACGGCCCCGTTGCTCATTATGCAGTCCAATGGCGGCGTCATGACCAGCGAAGCGGCCGCTGAGCGACCTGCATACGTTGTTGAGTCGGGTCCCGCAGCCGGGGTGATCGCGTCCAGTGGGCTGGCGCGATCGTTGGGGATGGATAAGGTCATCACGTTCGACATGGGCGGCACCACCGCCAAGACCGCCTTGGTGGAGAATGGCGAACCGCACTTCACGGCCGAATTCGAGGTGGCGTCATCGATGTCCGCCGGTAGCCGCTTGAGGAGCGGAGGCGGCTACGCCCTGAGTGTGCCCTTCATTGACCTCGCCGAGGTCGGAGCGGGGGGTGGCAGCATCGTATGGATCGATTCCGCCGGTGCTCCGAAGGTTGGCCCCTCTTCGGCCGGGGCGCTTCCCGGTCCGGTGTGTTACGGGAAGGGAGGCGACGAGCCTACGGTTACCGACGCCAACCTGTTGCTCGGGTATCTGAACCCCGAGGGGCTGCTGGACGGGGCGGTGAAGCTGGATGTTGCCAGAGCCCGAGCCGTGTTCGAGAGCAAGGTCGCCGCTCCCCTGGGTCTCGATGTTCCGGTCGCCGCCTATGGCGCCCATCAGATCGCCAACGCCAGCATGATCCGGGCGATCAAGTCCGTTTCAGTTCAGCGGGGCCGGGACCCACGCGACTTCACCCTGATAGCGTTCGGGGGCAGCGGGCCCGTCCATGCCGTGGGAATTGCTCGGGAACTGGGGATCAAGCGGGTAATCGTGCCGCCCCAACCTGGGGTTTTCTCGGCTGTCGGACTTCTGGAGGCCCGGCTCGAATTCCATGCCAAGAAGACCTACCTGCGGCGCACCAGCAGCCTGTCCCGCCAGGAACTGCGATCGGAGATCGGTGAACTGGAGGCGCAGGCACAGGAGGGCGTGGGACATAAGAGCCTGCAGACCGTCTCCTTTGAATTCGAACCCTGGGTGGAGATGCGATATGTGGGTCAGGGTTTTGAACTTCCCGTCAGGATGCCACCGTTTGTCGATGATTGGTCATCATGGTTGGTGGAACTGGACAGGGCGTTCGGCGAGCAGCACCAGAACATCTATGGCCACCGGACCAACAATCCAACCGAGATCGTGCAACTACTGGTGGTGATACGCGAGTTGAATCCACCCGGCGTACCTGCGAGCAACCGGCCCGACTCACAGCCAGATGTGTCACGGGAGCGAGAAGTCTTCTTCGGCGAGGCCATCGGCCTCCTGCCGACACCGGTAATCCGCCGCGGCGATCTCACGCCTACACCCAGAGAAGCGCCACTCATCATAGAGGACTACGACGCCACCACGGTGGTCCCACCCGGTTACAGAGTCTTCCGTGACCAGTCCTGGAATGTGTTCATTGAGGAGGGTTCGTCATGACCACCGCAGCATCCAGAGGAACAGCCGCGATCGAGCGGGAACTGATCCGCGAGGGTCTGGCGGCGATATGCGAAGAGATGGCGGTGAGCGTCCTGCGGACTGCACATTCGGAGACGGTGAAGAGCGCGATGGACTTCTCCACAGCCTTGTGTGACGAGACCGGACAGATAATCGCACAAGGAGTCACCCTGCCCAACCAACTCGGTGCTCTTCCGGATGCTGTGGCGGCGATTCTCAACCGATTCCGAGGAGATCTGCATCCAGGCGATGTGGCCATGGTCAACGATCCGTTTGACGGTGGTATGCACCTTCCTGATATTTTCGTCGTGCGCCCCGTCTTCTACGACTCGCAGTTCGTAGGACTCGTGGCGACGGTGGCGCATCATGCCGATCTCGGTGGACTGGTGGCCGGGAGCATGTCGCCCTATGCCGAGGAGTGTTTTCAGGAGGGCCTGCGGATCCCGCCTGTCAAGCTCTTTTCGCGTGGAAAGCGGGAGGAAGGCATATTCGCCCTTCTTGCTGCTAACACCCGGGTACCGGACATTGTCCTCGGAGACTTCGAAGCCCAGCTGGTGGCGTGTACGACCGGGGTCAAGGCCTTCCACCAAATGATCCGCCGCTACGGACTCGAGACGTTCAGAGCCCATGTAGTGGCGCTGCTCGACTATACGGAAATGCTCACCAGCCTCGAGATCGGTACGTTCCCGGAGGGAACCTACTCGTTCACCGACTATCTGGATGACGACGGTGTCCGTGATGATCCGGTGCCCATAGCCGTATCCATAGAGATCCGCGACGGTGGAGTTACCCTCGACTTCGAAGGCACTTCGCCACAGGTTCGGGCTTCGTTGAACAACACCCTGTCGTTTACGAAGTCGAATACCTACGCGGCGATGCGTACCTTGCTGCGGTCCGACATTCCCAACAACGCCGGGTTCTTTCGGCCGATAACAGTCAAGGCGCCGTTGGGGAGCATCCTCAATTGTGTCCTTCCGGCCGCTACGGGAACCCGTGGCCTGACCGGTTTCAGGGTATTGGACGCCATTTTCGGCGCCCTGGCACCCGCTCTCCCCGACCGGGTGATGGGAGCTTCCGACGGGGGGCTGTCGCTGGTCACGGTGGGGGGCATGAGACCCGACGGCGAGCGGTTCTCTGTCGTGGAACTGATTTCTGGGGCGTGGGGCGGCCAGTCTCTTGGTGATGGCGAGGATGGCGTGCCGAATATCGGCGCCAATGTGAGCAACATCCCCGTCGAGATGCTCGAGTCGTCACTTCCCGTCCGAGTCGATCACTACGGCTATGTTCCCGACACGGGGGGCGCGGGCCTTCACCGGGGTGGCCTCTCGCTTCAGCGCGAGTACACGTTTCTCCAGGAATGCGACCTGAGCGTTCGTTCCGACCGGGCCACAATCTGGCCTTACGGGATCGGCGCCGGAAAGCCCGGCACACCTTCGGAAAACCGTCTCGGCACAGATGGCCAAGAGATGCTCATGCCCTCCAAGTTCTCTCAGCGGGTTACGGCCGGGACTCGTTTGATTCACCGTACGGCCGGCGCCGGCGGCTGGGGAGATCCTCTCGACCGGGACATACAGCTTGTTGCATTGGATGTTCGTAACGGAATCTTGTCAACCGAGCGAGCGTTCAACGAATACGGAGTCGTATTCAAGCCGGACACGGCCCAGGTCGATCCGGATGCCACCCAAGCAGAACGGACGGCGCGCCGGGTCAGGTCCGAGCAGGAGAGCACGACCACCCCGGTCGCTCCATCGGAACCGACGCCCTTAGAAGACCGAATCAGCGATGCGCTACGAGCATCAGGGAAGATCTTACCTCTTCGTTGACAAACGGTCTTTGCGACCAGGCACCGGTCGTCTTCGAGCCTAGGTTATTGAATCAAACAAACCGTGGGAGACTGCCTTGGGGGCTGGTCGATCAGTCAATGGCAGATTGGAGCCCGAACGCCGCCTCGACCGTCTTGATTGTGCGCTCGTCGCGCAGTTTGCAGACGGTGACCTGTGATGCGAAGAGCCCCTTCTCCCAAACCGCCTCCTCGAGGGGCCGTATGCCGAGCCACTTGACCGGCACGACCATCTCGGTAAGTTCGGGGTCGTCTGAGGCCGCGCTCCCCCGCCACTCCGCGCTCAGCTCTGTTTGATCGAGAAGTGATTGGAGTTGTCCATTGACCTCGACTTTGGCATCACGCGCGGGGATCATCTCCCCGGTGACTAGGCCTATGCCGACATACCCGGCCCCGCCCACATATGCGAACACGCGCTTTCCCGGCGTGAGGTTCCGCAGCGGCTTCCAGTACCACGATCCACCGCCCCCGTTGAGGAACCCGTACTTGCTCGCTATCGACCAGCGTTCGGTACTGTCGGCTCGGCCCAGCACGGTGTAGAAGTCCCGGCCGTTCCACGGCCGACTCTTGCGGCGCGATGGTCCCCCGCCGGTGCCTTCGGTCGGCAGAGGATCGAGCAGCCACGTCCGAGCGAGGTAGTCACGATCTTCGTCGCGGAAGTGGCGGAAGAAGACGGCGTTGATAGGCACCCCGTAGGACTCCGCGAGGAACTCGACGATGCGATCAGACGTCGGGTCGAGTTCTGACGCGAGGATCGTGAACTGCTGAGCGGCATTGACAACATCCGGGAGAGGGCTGCCGAATCGCTCTGCGAAGGCCTCCCCGAGGTCGGTTTCGCCATCATGGTGGTCGAGGTAGATCTGCTCGAGGTCCTCGAGACCTAGACCCTGCACCCAGGACCCATAGTCGAGCGTTTGGGCGACGACGTCTCGAGGGGTGCGATCACGCTTGAGTTCGAGGACATGGACGCGCGCGTCGACATCGAGGGCCAGGAGATCTATATAGCCGCCATACGCGGTCTGTGTCTCCCAATGACAAGCAGGTCGATCCCACTCATGCTGGGGTCCTCAGCGAGCATGTGCTCAAGACGCCGCTCGAAATCAAGCGGCAACAACGCCAACTTACGCGGCCCGGCATCGGTCATTCGCCAGATCGCCATTTCAACAGCCAATTTGAATCCTTCCTTCGGTGGACCCCATGATGCCACTAGGTAGTGACACTCGCCCTACGGCAGAATAGACCCCTACAGCTGTTCTGCAGCACCGATGGCTCCCGGCGACCCGCATGACACCTACCTGCCCGTGACTGGCATTCGACGGGCTTTACTCCCCCAGTCCCCACCCATTTCAAAAGAACCGGCTATTTGTCGGGCTTGCGTAGGGCTAGTAGCCGTGCGGGGTTGTCGACGATGATCTGTCTGATGACTTCGTTTGATATCCCCTTCTTGCGCATGAATGGGACCACGTTCTCGAGGATGTGGTAGTAGCCGTGCCCGCCGTATTTGGTGGTCCGATGTTTGGTGCAGATGTCTTGGGAAATGAGGAGACGAGAAGCCATATCACGTTCTAGCAGTTTCACGATCCGGTCCAGCCGTTGCGCGTCGCTGGGCATGTCAAAGGGTGTCGCTCCATAAAACGAGGACTCGGTACCGAAGAGATCGAATTGGAGATAGCATCCCAGCTCTGCCAACTCCCAGAGTATGCGCATGTCCTGTACACGCAGACCAACGTGTCCCATCACCACCCGACTCATGTCGGCGCCGGCGTCGACCAGGAACTCGGCAACCTCCAATGGGGATTCCTGATCTCGGCCCGTATGGGTGGTGATCGCTACACCGCACTCCTTTTGTACCTGAACTGCGGCAGCCAGGACACGTTTCTCACGCTCTTCCAACGGCCAGGTACATCCAACCTTGATTACTCCCGCCTTGATTGAAGTTTCCTCCCGCCTCTCCAGCCAGTCATCATGACCCTCAGTAGTGAACTGGACACCGTTCAAAACCTCCGCCCTCATGATGTCCGCCAACTGCTCTTCGGTCTTGTTGTGTATGTGGGACGGATGCGTATGGGCAACGTAGAACCCGGTGGACATGATTATGTGTACGCCGCTTGACCGTGAGACCCGCGCCAAGCCAACCGGGTCCCGGCCAACACCCGGAGTCGTTACCTCGACGACCGCACCACCCCCCCATTCTCTGTACAGGCGCATCTCATCAATAGCTGACGGAATGTCTCCCAGTAGGAGGTTGCCATGATGCTGGAAGTAGTTCCGCCGGATCCAGCTGAGATTGTCGAGCCGTATCGAGTCGTAGGCTCGGGCCTTCGCGCTGGCTGTCTGGGGAGGCTCGAAGATACTCGTGACGTCGATCAGGATGTGTTCATGCATCATGGTTGGGCCCAGTTGATTGGGATCCACCATCCCCAGCACGGTCTGGACCTGCCCGGGTGGTGCTTGGTTTGTGGTTTCGCTCATCGTTTCCCTCTAGCTGGATAGACTCAACAGGCCTGCTACGTCCGCAAAGGCCGTCAGTATTCGTTCCATCTGTTGGTCGTTGTGTACGGCCGAAGCGATGATACGAATTCGACAAGTCTCTGGAGAAACGTAGGGCGGCAGGATGGCTCGTACGAAGATGCCATGGTCAGTGAGTACCCTCTCGGCCATCTTGGCCTTGGCAGGATCGGGAATCATCACGGGCGTTATCGGAGCAACCGTTTCGGGCACCGAAAACCCCAGTTGTGATAATGAAGAGTTGATCGTGGCGGCATTCTCCCACAACCGGTCCAAACGCTGCGGCTCGGACCGCATGATTCTTATCGCCTCCAAGGCGGCGGCCGCGGCTACCGGAGAGGGAGCGGTTGTGAATAAGAAGGTGCGGGACACCTCGCTGAGGTAGCCGATCACCTCTGCCGACCCGGTCGCGAAGGCCCCCATACTTCCCAAAGCCTTCCCCAGTGTTCCTATGATCACGTCGGCTCTGTCTGCCCGTCGGTAGTGGCCGCTCGAACCTTTCCCACCCGATCCCAAAACGCCCGTGGCATGTGCGTCGTCCAAAACCAGTACGGAGTCATGTGCATCAGCCAGGTCGGCTATCTCATCCACCGGAGCGAGGTCGCCGTTCATCGAAAAGACGCTGTCGGTGACGATCAAACTTGCTCCGCAAGCCTGGTCGAGTTGGCGGCTCAGGTCGTCCGTGTCACCGTGCCGGTAGACCCCTATCTTGGCGCCGCTCAAGCGTGCTCCGTCCACAATGCTGGCGTGATTGAGTTCATCGCTGAGCACAGTGTCTCCCCGTCCAGGCAGAGCAGACACAACTCCCAGGTTGGCGGCGTATCCGGACCCGTACAGCAGCGATGACTCGGCTGACTTCAGGTCTGCCAGTTCCTCCTCGAGTTCTCGGTGCACCGCCGTGTCCCCTCCGATGTGGCGGGATGCCCGTGCTCCGGCGCCGAAGGTCGCCAGGGCAACCTGTGCGGCAGCTATGACCCTGGGATCGCAAGCCAGCCCTAGATAGTCGTTCAAGGCAAGCGCGATGTAGGTGCGTCCCTCAAGGTGGATCGTTCCGGGCCGGGCAATTTCGGAAGCGAGATCCGCAGGTGGCCAGGTGGCACCCCGATCGGCAATGCGGTCACGAATCATGTCACGTGTTCCTCGGCAGGTATGGCGTTTTCCTCACCGCGTTCTGCCGGCGCGGGGGGTCCTGGCTGCTCAACCCGCCTGGGCGTCATCTTCGCAGCACCCGACCGGACCTCTCCCCCGAGAGCGTACCGGCCCGCAACACGGGCTTGCCGTTGACCAGTACATGCACCATTCCCTCCGCCAGGACATTCGGCTCGTACCGGGTCGCCTTTTCGCGAAAACCTGCTGGATCGAACACCGCGATGTCAGCGAAGGCGCCCGTCCTCAGTACGCCCCGGTCACGCAGCCCGAGGCGCTGCGCCGGAAGACCGGACAACCGGTATGCTGCTTCGCCCGGTGTTAAGAGTCCCTCCTGGTTGACGGAGAAGTTGTAGAAGTAGGAAGCCCAGGTGTAGGCGCCGTGGAACGTCTTGCCGGCCAAAGGACCGTCCGGAGCCATGGTGGTGGCGTCAGAGGCCGGCATCGACAGCGGATGCGTGAAAGCCGTGCGGTGTTGATCCGCGCTGTGACAGTCAATCAGGACCATGAGCGACTCCATCGTTTCGATCGCCCCGAGCAGCAGGTCGTAGATACAATCCAGGGCCTCTTGTCCCCGCTCGGCAGCAATCGATCTGATTGACCGCCGGCCGTAGTCGGGGTAGGCGTCGTGGTCCAGCAGCACTATGCGGTCCCAGTCGCCGCCCGCACTGAGAATGCTGCGGAAACTCTTCATTCGCCGGCGTGCGTCCTGGCTCGTCAGCACGCAGGTGAGTTCGTCTAGGCCGTTCGCCAAGGCCCATGGCGGGAGCACCGAATAGAGGTAGGTGAACCCGAACAGGCGGGTATGCAGATCGAAGGCGATGTCCAGGTCGCTTCGGTGGGCCTCATCGACCAGCTCCAGGCACTGTTCCATGTCCGCATCGCCACTGCGGGGAACCAGATGCGAGACCTGAAGTCTTACGCCGGCGGCTCTGGCAGTCCTGATGGCCTCGGCAACCCCTTCGGGCGCCCCTGCGTCCCGGTATCTGGCATGGCAGACGTAGAGGTGGTCCCGTTCGGCCAGCGGCTTGCAAAGTGTCGTGACCTCCGACTCGGAAGCGCCCGCTTCGGTGGCATATTCCAGGCCCGTCGACAGCCCCCATGCACCCTCATCAAGTGCCGTCCGCAGAAGTCGGGACATCTCCTCCAGTTCCCCTTCTGTCGATGGCCGGTCGGTCAGGCCTACGACGGCCAAACGAAGCTGACCATGGGGGACCATGCTCAGAACGTTTAAAGCCGGCTCTGCCCGCTCGAGTCGGGAAAAGTACCCCGAGGCCGAGTCCCAATCAAGAGCAACCGACTCCGAGTATCCATATATGGCCTTCAGTGCCAGATCCGGATCCCTGATCGGAAAGCACCCGTGGCCGCAGTTACCCACAACCTCCGTGGTGACTCCTTGGTAGATGGCGCTGACTGCCCGGGGATCCGCCAAAAGGGTGTAGTCAGAGTGGCTGTGGATATCGATGAATCCCGGGGCGACAAACAATCCGGTTGCGTCCAGTTCCTCACCCTGGCTGTCGGCCAGGTCCCCTATCGCAACGACACGGTCGCCCACAATGCCGATATCGGCCTGTATGGGCTCACCGCCGGTACCGTCGAGAACGGCGCCGCCACGAATAAGGAGGTCAAACATGTTCCGGCTAATCCGTTTGAGTCAAGCTCTCAACTAACCCGTCTTGCAGCGGATATCCGCTCTGCCTTCGGAGTAAAGGGCACAAGTCCGAGGTCGGGGAGGGGAAAAAATATTGCGTCACCCCCTGACCGGGCCAGAGGTGGTTCACTACCATGCAGGTTATATGTTACCAAATACATATTGTGAAGCAAGCGGAAAGGTCGGCTTTTGCTAACCATCTCTGCTGCTCTGCAAAAACCTTGGGGGCGACATGCTCAACCATGTCACTCCTGAACGAAAGGAATTAAATAGATGCCTAAGAAACTGCGCTATTTCATTGCTGTCACCATCGCTTTCGCCATGCTGGCGGCAGCCTGCGGTGAGGATGAGCCCGCGCCCACAACCGCGGCGCCCACAACCGCGGCGCCCACAACGACCGCCGCGCCCGAGGCGCCGATCCGTATCGGATTGGTGATTCCGGACTTCACGCAGAATGAATTGATCCTTGCTTTGAAGACCGGCGCAGAAGACGCTGCCGCCGATGCAGGTGTCGAACTTTTGGTGACGGGTAGCGGTAGCGCCCAAGATCTGGTAGCGGCAATCGAGAATTATGCGGCTGCAGGTGTTGACGTGATCGTCTATGACACGATTGACGCCCAAGCCCTGTCGCCTGCGATTCTCGCCTTGAATGAACAAGGAATTCCGGTGGTATGTTCGGTTGCCTGTGCTACTGAGGGAGTCAGTGCTATCGAGATAGGTTACGACTATCGTGCTGACATGGGCCGACCACTCGGTGATTGGCTCGCCGCTTACGAGCCCGCACCGGCGAAACTCGCTTTCATTGACTCCAACCAGGCTGATGAATCGATTGCCGCTATATATGCGGGAATCGAAGATGGCCTGGAAGCCGGTGGACTGGCCGATGTCGAGAGGGTTGTTTCCCCACCCACCAACTGGGACCGCGCCGCGGGTCTCGACGCAGCCAGGTCTCTGCTGACCGCCAATCCGGATGTGGACATCATCGTCGGCTTGCATGACCTCCTTGCCGGAGCGACCCTTACCGCGATGGAAGAGTTGGGATACAAGGACACGGTGTTGACCGGCCTCGGTGGTACCTGCGAAGGCCTTATGAATATTCTCGAGGGCAGGCAGGCGCTCACGGTGATCCAACCGCTCTATCCGGCTGGCTACCTGGCTGTTGAGGCGGCCGTGAAGATCGCCAGAGGAGAGGACCCCGGGGACGAGTTCATCGCGATTGGAATGGTTGTCGTCGACCAGGCGTTCGCGGAAGGTGTACTAGACGGTTCAGAACCAGCCGTAGTAAGCGGTGTTGACCTCAAAACAGCACTGGAAGCCGCGGCGGCTGGGTGCTAAGCACGGACAACTCCTAACCCATCATGTGGCAATGGCTCTCTCCTACCAATCCAAGAGGATGCGGTGGGAGGGAGCCATTGGCTTTACCTTGCACTGTTAGAGTTGCGTAGGTAAAAAAAGGTCCGGATTGAAAGGTCAATGAGTTTCTGTGGTTGACGCAACTCAGGCTTCACAAGTGAATACTAGACGGTTCCCAGCGTTGCGATATGGTTTAAGTAAATACCGGCAACTCGTAGCGCTGTTAGCTGCCGTTCTGCTCCTTTGGACTGTCCTGAGCTTTGCCAGCCCATACTTCATGACAGTACAAAATCTGACCAACATCGCATTGCAGAGTTCTGTGGTGGGGATAATGGCTGTTGGGTTCACTATCTTGTTGATCGGGGGAGAGATTGACTTGGCGATCGGTTCCACTCAGGCCTTGGCTGGAACGCTCGCTGCACTACTTATCATCCAACGAGGGCTATCAATCTGGGCTGGCGTCCTGATAGTTCTAGCCATGGGTCTAATCGTCGGTAACTTAAACGGATACTTTTCTCTGTTCACAAAGATCCCGTCATTTATCGTGACACTGGCAATGCTAGGGGTACTACAAGGCCTTGCCTTTGTAATGACCAGCGGACAAACAATTGGTGGATTCCCAGAAGCATACAAAGTCCTGGGTCACGGTCGTATAGGTGTGATTCCACTACCTGTAATCATTTTCTTTTCTGTGACGGTGCTCGTGCAACTGGTGCTAAGCCAAACACGATACGGCGTAGAACTGTACGCGACTGGTGGTAACCGAGAGGCGGCCAGCTTAGTGGGTATAAGTGTCAGAAGAGTCTTGATGCTGGCCTTTATTGCTAGTTCGATGCTTTGTACACTTGCAGGGCTCGTACTGAGTGCCCGACTGAACGCCGGCCATGGGTCCTTTGGGTCGGAGTCACTACTCGATGCGGTGGCGGCGGTGATAATCGGAGGTACATCGCTTAATGGTGGCGCTGGCAATACGTTTGGCACCCTGTTGGGGATCATCCTTATCAGCACCATCAAAAACGGCTTGATTCTCTTGGGAGTGGATCCTTTCTGGCAGCAGGTCGCAGTCGGTGCTCTGATCTTGGCCGCGGTTTTGGTGGACAAGATAATCAAGGGCGAAATGGACCTTAGAGAACTGCTACCGAGGTTGGGAAGGCGATGATGGCTTCCCTTTCACAGAGCATGAATGGACCCAACGGTAAAGGTGATGGAGGCCAGTCCACCCAGCCGGTGATGGTTGCCAAGGGCGTCTGGAAGTCGTACGGTCAAGTCCGCGCCCTCATCGACGCTACTTTTCAAGTCGAGGCGGGGGAAACAGTAGCGATAGTTGGTGACAACGGCGCCGGCAAGTCGACCCTGGTCAAGATTCTGACAGGTGCTATACAACCGGATACGGGTTCTCTGGAGCTGAACGGGAGGGAGGTTGCTTTCCGTACTACCCGAGATTCCTTGCAGTTGGGAGTGACGGCGGTCTATCAGAACCTGGCGCTTGCCGACAATATGACCGTAGCCGAAAACGTGTTTCTGGGTCGGGTGCCGACCAGGTGGCTCAGGGTAGACAGACGACGGATGGAACGGGAGTCGGCAGAACTCCTCGGTTCCCTGGCCATAAATGTGCCCGATGTCAGAGCTAGAACAGCCTCATTGTCGGGTGGGCAACGTCAGGCGGTGGCGATTGCCCGTTCGTTCAGATCTGGTCGAAGGCTGATGATTCTGGACGAGCCGACGGCGGCCCTGGGAGTGCAGGAGGGCCAGAAGGTACTGGACATCATTGAAGGTCTGAAGGGACAGAGAGTGTCAATCATCGTGGTCAGCCACAACCTCGACCACGTGTTTCGGGTGGCTGATCGAATCGTGGTCATGAGGGGCGGTCGGATAGTGGGTTCACGTCGAAAAGAAGAGACGACCACCGCCGACATTGTCCATCTAATAGTGGGAACCCGCGAGTAAGGCGGTCGACAGATATCAGTGATCAAAGACGCTAGGGAGAAACCATGACTCGACAGGAACGCAATCGCCAGACTGTGCGGCCTCCGTCGCTCATCGACATCGCAGAAACAGCAGCTCTTGATGGAATCGAGCTCGCCCAGTCGGAAGCCGAAGACCTGTCCGGCATCATTACCGCCTTGGTGCTGGCGGCAGCAGACGCCGATAGGTTCGACCAGCCCGCCCTCTCCACTTATGCGACTTCGCGCGATCCGGGTCGTCGGCCGTCTGCGAGTGAGGACCCCCTGAACGCATTCATCCGGGTCTGCGATGTGGCAGGCGCCGAACATGGTCCTCTTGCGGGTTGGCGCTTGGGGGTGAAGGACAACATCGCGGTGGCCGGTGTGCCGATGACCAACGGATCTGCTCTTACCCCGTTCACACCGACGCTGGACTCGGTAGTCGTCGAAAGGATCCTCAAAGCCGGAGGCTCGATCGTAGGAACGCTCAACATGGACGACCACGGTGGAGGAGCAACCGGGGTTATGAGCGCCTTCGGTCCGGCGAGGAACCCGATCGACCCATCGCGAACCGCCGGAGGATCGTCGGGAGGCGCAGGAGCGGCTGTTGGATCACGCATGGTCAACGCAGCTCTGGGAGTGGATCAGGGCGGCAGCGGGCGTATACCCGCCGCCTGCTGCGGGATTGCGACCGTCAAGGCCACTCACGGCCTTATCCCCACTTTCGGGGTGACGCCGATAGACCGCACCATCGACTTTGTCACACCACTTGCCCGGTCGATAAAGGAAGTCGCCATCTTGTTGGAGGTGATTGCTGGAGAGGACTGGCGTGACCCGCAGGGGATCCACATTCCTATCGATATCCCCGAGTACCGGCGTGCTGAACAGGACGGCGTAGCAGATCTGCGGGTCGCCGTCATCGAGGAGAGCATCACGGATGCCGATTGCCAGCCCGCAGTGGTCGAGACGATGAAGGAAGCCATACATGCACTCGAGCAAGCCGGTGCCCACGTTGAACGGATATCGGCTCCCATGTGGAGCGAAGCCCACAGAATATTCGGCCCCTATGTGGCCCACCTGGTGGGCAATATGCTGCGGACCGAGGGAGGCAGCCACGGTCACATGGGATACATCGATGTTGATCGGTTGCATGCCTTTGCCACCAGTCGGCGTGCCCAATCCCGTGAACTGAATCCTTACGTCAAGTGCTGGACCATTGCCAGCCGGTATCTGATGGAGCGGTACATGAATGTTCCGTACGCACGGTTGCACAATGCACGACTGGAATCGCGACGAAGCATCAGCGAACTCCTTGATGCGTGGGACTTGCTGATCACACCGACCATACCTTTCACAGCCCCCAAGTTGCCGAAGGCCCCCACCCCGATCGAGGATCTGCTGGCAGACTCAAAAGCCAGTGTGGCCTTCAACACATCGCCGCTCAATCTTTCCGGCCATCCGGCAGTCTCATTGCCCGGATTGTTGGACGCCGATGGCCTGCCCGCCTCGGTTCAGATCGTTGCCCGCCACTTTGACGAATACACGGCCTTCCGGGCGGCCTTTGTGCTTGAGGACTACTTTGCCGAGCGGAAGCCCAAAACCGGTGTAAGGGCATGACCGCAGAGAGGTCCCTCGAAAAACGGGCCCTCGACTATCTATGGATCCACGAAAGTCCTCGATCCGAACTGGTGGATCACGACATGCTCAGGGTCTTTGAACGGGGTGAAGGCCCATGGCTTTGGGATACTCGGGGTGGTCGCTACTTTGACCTCTGCTCGTCGATGTGGCAGACGCCCCTGGGGCATGGTCGTGACGACATCACTTCAGCAATGGCCGACCAAGCCCGCAAGGTGGCTACGGCTGGGCCGATCTTCTTCACCACCCAAGGGGCGGTGGAACTGGCTGAGCGGCTTGCTGCCTCCGCGCCGGGCGATCTCCAACACTCGTTCCTAACCAGTTCTGGTTCAGAAGCCACCGAGACCGCCATCAAGCTGGCCCGCCAGTATCACCGCATGCGAGGCGATCACCATCGCTATAAGGTCATATCCCGCTATGGGTCGTATCACGGCGCCGGTGCAGGCGGGTTGGCCATGTCGGGTCGTCGACACCGCGATGCCATGTACTACCCCCTGATGCCGGGAGCAGTTCACGTCATGCCGCCGACGGGAGTTTCGGACCTTCAGTTCGCTGAACAGATCCGAGACACCATCGAACTGGAAGGACCGGAAACGGTAGCAGCGGTGATCGGTGAGCCGGTGGCGATTACCGAGTTCCGGATTCCTGATGAGACCTACTGGCCACGGGTCAGACAGATATGTGACGAGTACGGTGTATTGCTGATCATCGACGAAACACTGGTAGGTTGCTGTCGCAGCGGCCGGATGTGGGCAATCGAACACTGGAACGTAGTGCCCGATGTGATGGTTGTGGCCAAGGCTTTGAGCGGCGGATACGCTCCTGTTGCTGCGATGATCGTCCGTGAGCACGTCTTCTCGGCCTTTGGCAACGACACGGGCTCTCCCTCGGTCCAGAGCTACGGGGGTCACGGCGCCAGCGCAGCTGCAGGCGCCAAGGCCATGGAGATATTTGTGGAAGGGCGAATGGATCGGGTCGCAGAATCCCTGGGAACGGACCTCTTCAACATGCTGAGCGGAGTCCGAAAGCTCCCGATCGTAGGAGACATGCGCCGCTTCGGCCTCTGGGTCGGAATCGAACTTGTCAATCCGGTGACCGGCGAATCCTACGCGACAGGAATTCGGGGCAAATACGAAGTGGCTCGAGAGCTCACTCGACGGCTAATGAGGATCGGTTGTGCCGCAGCTCGGATGTCAGAGGGCATTCTGCACGTAGCCCCTCCCTATGTGTCCACCAGAGAGGACCTCGAATTCGTCACCGAAGCCGTGTTTACTGTCCTAGACGAAATGTCCGATATGCTGTATCCAGCGCCAGTCAAGACTGATCGATAACTCAACGAAAGGTGCGGCAAGTTGTACAACTGGACGATTGAACAACGGATCACGAAAGAACTAAGGGATCTCATAGTCGCAGGAGACCTCGAACCGGGCATCCGGGTGCGCTACCGAGATCTCGCTGAACAGTTCGGCGTTAGTGTCACGCCAGTTCGCGCCGCTCTACGGGAACTGGCACACGAAGGTTTGATAGACGCGCGTCCGAATGCCGCCAACTACGTATCGGCGCTGTCCCTTGATGAGGTCGAACAGTTGTACCTAACCAGGATGGGTTTTGAATCGTGGCTGGCTCGACTGGGCGCGCCCCGGTTGTCGAGCCGGTCGCTGCGTCTGATGGAGCAGAAGCTCAAGAATTTCCAGGCGGCCGCAGAACAGCGAGACAGTGAGGGTTTGGTGGGTATTGCATGGGAGATGCGTGTTGTCTGTTATGAAGCCGCTGATCGTCCCAGCCTGTTGCAAAAGACCGCGGAGCTTTACGATCGCTCGCGTCGCTATACCCATCGGACACTGATGGCTGCCTCGAGACACGATGAGTCGAAAGCAGTGGCAACCGCCTTCTATGCCGCCTGCCTGGAACAGGACGGTGACCGAGCCGCGGAAACCATCCGGCAGGCTCTTGAGGTCACATTCTTGGATCTATTCGGCATCATTACTCGCTCCCACGACGGGCGAGCACCGTCTTCGGTCTAGCAGTCACAGCGCCAAAGCTAGATCTGATACAGCTGTATGAGGTTGCCGCAGCTGTCATTAGGAATGGCTAGCATGACTGGCCCTGTGCCGTTGGGTCCATCGTGAATACCACGCCCAGCCGTTTCAATCGCTCGTCCTCTGCTTGGATATTTTCAACAGCAAACGCCGCTTGGGGTATGCCCTGCTCGAAGATCGCCTCCTGGTAACTCTTGGCAACCGGGTTGTCGTTGGGTTCGAGAAGCAACTTGATGTCATCCGGTCCTTGGGGTGAGACAACCGTCAACCACTTGAAATCCCTGCCGGAAGGTCGTGCTTCTTGAACCCCAGGATCTTTGTATAGCACCTGAGGGCCTTGCCCTGGTCATTTACATACACGCTGGTTGAGGTTTATCTTCACTATTACGTCCGCCTCTTCCGTCAGTTCGAGAGAATTCTCCAGTGCCTGTCCTTGAGACTATGCCGCAAACTGCCGGCCATCTCGGCCAGGACGGCCGGATCGGGGAAGGTCTCGGGGTTACAACAATTAACTGAGTACCGCGTCTATTTCACATAGCTGGCCATGCGGCCCGGCTACGGTAGCCTTCCAATCACCCTGGCGGCGCAACTGCGCCTTCAGAGTGTCCACCGCGTGGAGCCCTTGGTCTTCTCCTTTTAGCTGGCCGCGCCCTTTGATCCTGGAGAGGCCCCCTGATCCCGACCAACCGATTATGACGACCAGCAAGGGGCGGCGACCGCGTACCATTTCCCAGCGGGAATTCATCGCCATGCTGGCCGCCATCAGCGCCACTATGGCGCTGGGGATCGACATGACGCTTCCGGCCTTCACCGACATCCGGGTGGGGTTCGGTCTCGCTGCGGACTCGCCGAGGGTCTCGCTGACGGTCACCCTCTATTTTCTGGGCGTGGCCAGCGCCATGTTGTTCTACGGTCCGTTCACCGACCGGTTCGGCCGCAAACCCGTGCTCTACACAGGCCTTGGCCTCTACGTTCTCGGCGCCCTGGGCTCGGCCCTCGCCCCAACCTTCGGGGTCCTGATCGTCAGCCGCTTCATCTGGGGCATCGGTGCAGCCGGACCTCGTGCCCTGGCTCTGGCAATCGGCCGTGACCTGTACGAAGGAGATCGACTGGCCCGGATTCTGGCGGTGGTCGCCTCGGTGTTCATGGTCGTCCCGGCCTTCGCTCCCCTGCTCGGTAAGGCCGTGCTGAGCTTCGGGTCGTGGCGCTGGGTCATGGCTGCCCCGGCAGCCGGGATACTGGTGCTGGCGATCTAGTTCATCCGGCTTCCGGAGTCCCTCCCTCCGGCCAAGCGGCGCCCACTCACCCTCGCCCGCACCCGCCACGCCATTGCCGCGGTCTTCACCAACCGGGTGACGACCAGATCGGCACTGGCGATCATGTTCGACTTCGCCTCTTTCAGTGCGTTTCTGGGGAGCATCCAACTCCTCTTCGATGACGTGTACCACCGGGGCGACCAGTTTGCTTATTACATCGTCGGGATGAGCCTGTTCATGGGAGCAGTGATCTTCGCTGGGAGCCGACTGGTGAAGATGGTCGGCGCCGACCGGGTGATCGTTATAGCCTTGCCCTCGGCGGTGACACTGTCGGTGGCGGTCACCCTATTGTCGTGGCAAACCGATGGGCGGCCAGCGTTTTTGGCCTGGTTTGCTCTGGTCACCGTGATCAATGCGCTCCGTACACTCGTCATTCCGCTGATCCAAGCTCAGGCGATGGAGCCCATGGGTGAACTGGCCGGGACGGCCGCCGCCGTTATCGGCACAGTCACGTTGGGCGGCGGTGCGGTGCTGGCCACCTTCGTCGACCGTGCCATCGCCGGATCGGTCACGCCACTGGCCGTATCCTACGCCGGCTACGGAGTGATCGGCCTGGCCTTCGCCCTCTCGGCCCGGCGACACCGACGGGTCCCAACCGGCCAATAGGGCTACTGTTTTAGCGGGATGAACAACAGACGAGCGGTAGGAGCCATCGACCAGGGCACCACCAGCACCAGGTTCATGATCTTCGATCACGCCGGAAGGGTGGTTGCCATGGCTCAGCGGGAATTCGAGCAGATCCTTCCCAGGCCGGGTTGGGTCGAGCATGATCCTATGGAGATCCTTGGCACTATCGAGGCGGTGGTTGGCGAGGCCCTTGCCTCGGCGGGTATGACCGCCCGGGATCTGACAGCGGTGGGGATCGCCAACCAGCGGGAGACCACCGTGGTATGGGACCGCACCACCGGAAGACCCCTGGCCAATGCGATCGTTTGGCAGGACACCAGGACCGACGAGATATGCGAAGAACTGGCTCGGGAAGGGGGCATTGACCGGTTCAGGGATCGAACCGGCCTTCCCCTGGCCACCTACTTCAGCGGTCCGAAGGCAGCCTGGTTGTTGAACAATGTGGAAGGTGTGACAGAGAAGGCGGCCTCGGGCCGGGCGGTGATGGGCACCGTCGATTCCTGGCTGGTCTGGAACCTCACCGGTGGAGTTGATGAAGGTGAGCACGTAACCGACGTCACCAACGCCTCGCGGACCTTGCTGATGGATCTCGACACCCTCGACTGGAGTGATGACCTTCTCAAAGCGATGGGGATTCCCCGCTCGATGATGGCCGAGGTGCTCCCCTCCATCGGCAGAGTGGGGACCGGAACGGGCGTTGTCGAGGGGGTTCCCATCTCGGCGATCCTGGGAGACCAACAGGCTGCCCTGTTCGGCCAGACATGCTTCGAGCCTGGCGAAGCCAAAAACACCTACGGGACCGGGTGTTTTCTGCTTATGAACACCGGTACTCGGAAGATGCCGTCCACCCACGGCCTGCTCACCACCGTCGGTTACCAGATCGCCGGCTCCGATCCCGTTTACGCCCTGGAGGGATCGGTGGCCGTGACCGGAGCCCTGGTGCAGTGGCTCCGCGACAACCTCGGATTGATCTCTGCGACGCATGAGGTGGAGGCGCTGGCCGCCTCGGTGCCGGACAACGGTGACGTCTACTTCGTGCCGGCCTTTTCGGGACTCTTCGCCCCCCACTGGAGAACGGGTGCCCGGGGAGTCATCACCGGCCTTACCCGATTCGCCAACAAAGGTCACATTGCCCGGGCCGCATTGGAAGCCACCGCCTATCAGACCCGGGAGGTTCTCGAGGCGATGCGTGCCGATTCGCAAGTGGCGCTGACCGAGCTGCGTGTGGATGGAGGAATGATCGCCAACGACCTGCTCATGCAGTTCCAGTCGGACATCCTAGATGTCGAGGTGGTATGCCCCCAGGTGAGCGAGACAACCGCCTTAGGGGCCGCTTACGGCGCCGGGCTGGCCGAGGGCTTCTGGGAGAGCCTCAACGATCTTCGGGTCAACTGGCAGGAAGCCCGTCGCTGGTCCCCGCAGATGTCAGAAGATGTCCGAGAATCCCGATACGCCCGTTGGCGCAAGGCGGTAACCCGCTCCCTGGACTGGGTGGGTGACACGTCGGCGGGGTGACAATCCGGTAGCCATATCGGCCGGGCGGTCACGCAAGTGGTGTTCAAGGGGGGCGCCCACGCAGCCGATGGTTCTGTCTCGGTACTCAGGTTGACCGTGCCTGGGCGGCAAGCAGTTTCCGGTTGAGTTTTCCGGTCGAAGTCTTGGGAAGGCGGTCTACGTATTCGACTATCCGCGGGTACTTGTAGGCAGCCAGTTGGGTCTTGACCTGGGCTTGGAGTTCGGCGGTCAGATCATCTCCTCCCCGGTAGCCATCGGCGAGGACCACCATCGCCTTGACCACATGGCCCCGGATCGGATCCGGAGCGGGGATGACAGCCACTTCTGCAACAGCGGGGTGGCGGACCAGCGACTCCTCCACCTCGGCAGGCCCGATGCGGTAACCGGCGCTGGCGACCATGTCGTCGTCACGTCCGAGGAACCGGATGTAGCCATCGGCATCCACGGTGGCCTGGTCGCCGGTCATGATCCAGCCGTTGCGGTGGGCGGCTGCCGTGGCCGTGGGGTTGCCCCAATACTCGAGCATCTGGGTGGGGTCACCGGGCCGCACCGCGATTTCGCCGATCTCACCTGCCGAGATCTCCTCCCCTTTGTCATCCAATACAGCTACCTCCCGGCCAGGATATGGCAGTCCCATCCACCCGGGCCGGCCGGGCCATAAGGCCTGGCATCCACCCACCAGGTGGTTCACTTCGGTCAGGCCGTAGAACTCGTTGATGACGGCTCCAAGATCTCGCTCGCTCCAGCGGTGCAATTCGTCGGCCACCGACTCTCCGCCGCTGGCTATGACCCGAAGATCGAGATCGAAACGGGGGCCGGGGTCGGGCACCTGCGCCATCACTTTCAGGGCGGTAGGAGTTAGAAAAGCATGGGTGACGCCATTGCGACCAATCACTTCGAAGGCCCGCTCGGCGGAGAAACGCTCCTCGTCGGCCACCACCGGGCAACCGAACACCAAAGCAGGCAGCAGTATGTCCAGCAGGCCGCCCACCCAGGCCCAGTCCGATGGGGTGTAGAAAACCGTGGATTCATCGAACTCCACATCGAAGAAGAGCTTGAAAGTCAGAAGGTAGCCCTCAAGAATCCGATGGGCATGGAGGGCGCCTTTGGGGTGACCCGTGCTGCCCGACGTGTACAGCAGCAGGGCCGGGTCTTCCGACGATGTGTCGATCGGGTCGAATTCAGCCGGAAAGCTGTCGGCTTCGGACAGCGCCCGCTCGCCATTCTCCGCCTGTCCTGAGATTACGACCGCGGTCAGAGAGGGCAGATCATCGCGGACCAGTCGGATGGGGTTGGCGTAAGCCTCGGCTACCACGATGACACTGGCTGCGGAGTCAGACAGGATGTGCCGGTAGGAGTCGGGACCGTACAGGATGGACATGGGAAGGGCGGTGGCCCCCACCGAATAAACCGCCAAATGGAGGGCGGCCAACTCGGCGCCCTGAGGCATCACCAGTGAGACGCGGTCTCGGGGGCGCACTCCCAGCGACACAAGGAAGTTGGCGTAACGCTTGGCCAATCTGATCAGGCGCCAGTAGGACCAGGTGTCCCGGAGCCCATCGGAATGTTCAACATATAGAGCGACCCGGCCTCGGTCTTGACTCCAGCGGTCGAAGATCTCCGAGGCCATGTTCATCCGTTCCGGGATGTCCCACTCGAAGCCTTCCACCAGCGCCTGGTAGCTGCCATAACCAAGCAGGTCGGTGTCGGCTATACGCATCAGCGCCATGTTAGTTGGGCTCGGACACTCTTGACATCAGGCGTCGAGAACGCGACAGGCAACGGAAACCGATGTGGCTGGTGGAAGTGTCGATGGTCTGGGGCTGGCGGGCGGCGGGTCGGTATCGGAAGCAGTACTGGATTGTGCACAGGTGTGATCCCCCCTTGATCACCCTGGTCGGCAGGTCATCACCACCAACGGCCTGCGGAGCGCAGCAGGGCGGTCCCGACTCTCCTGCCGAGGGGAGGCGGTAGGGATCGGCGGTCCACTCCCACACGTTGCCTGCCATGTCATACAGGCCGTATCCGTTGGGTGGGTATGAGCCGACCGGGCTGGTGCGGGTCCATCCGTCCAATTCGGCGTTCTCGTAGGGAAACCGGCCCTGCCAGGTATTAGCCACCGGCGCGTACTCTTGGGGGTCCGCGTCACCCCAGGTGAACTCGGCGCCGTCCAAACCACCCCGGGCGGCGTACTCCCACTCGGCCTCCGACGGCAGTTCCATCCCGGTCCATCGGGCGTAGGCAGCCGCGTCCGGGTAGGTGACATGGACGACAGGATGGTTATCGAGACCGTCCAAGGACGATCCCGGACCGAGGGGATGGCACCAGTCGCTACCGGGTGTCCAAGCCCACCAGCGCCAGAATTCCGCCAGGTTCACTGGACCGCATGTCATCCCGAACACCAACGACCCCGGAACCAGATCCTCCGGTTCCGCCTCCGCATACACGGCCGGGTCGGGAGGCCGCTCGGCGATGGTCACATGACCAGTGGCTTCCACGAATTGGCGGAATTGGCGGTTGGTGACCGGATAGACGTCCATCCAGAATGGTCCGACCGCAACGGTTCGAGCGGGGTTCTCTTCCGGGTAGTGGTGATCCGACCCCATCGAGAACTGACCGCCCGGGAGCCAGAGCTGCTGATGATCGGGCGAGGTTATCATCCAACAAGCAAATTACCTGTGCCCGGTGACCTCCGGGCCACCTTAGCCCGGCAAGGGAGGATCGAGATGAGCAAGGTCGGTTTCATCGGCGTGGGAGTGATGGGTCTGCCCATGGCCCTTAACCTGATCGGGGGCGGCCACCGGGTGCGGGCCTTTGACTTATCTGCGACCGCCCTGGAAGCCATCAGGCGGCGGGGAGCCGAGGCAGCCACATCTCCGAGAGATGCCGCGGAAGGGGCCGACTATGTCATCACGATGCTGCCCACCGGCGAACATGTGGCGGCCGCAGTTTTCGGCCCCGGCGGCGCCGCCGAGTCGCTGGGCGACGACTCGCTGCTGATCGATATGAGCACCGGGCTTCCCCGCGAGTTCGATGCACTGGCGGAGAGGTTGCGGTCTGACGGGAAGCGGGCCATGGACGCCCCGGTCGGGCGCAGTTCCAAGGAGGCCGAAAACGGAACCCTGCTGATCATGGTGGGTGGGGAGACCGAGGATGTGGAGCAGGCTCTTCCGATACTGGAGTGCATGGGTGACACGATCATCCACTGCGGCCCCGCCGGGGCGGGGATTCGCACCAAGCTGGTCAACAATTACCTGGCGATCGTGTCCAACGTGGTAGTGGCCGAGGCGTTGGCCATCGCCGCAGGCGCCGGTCTCGACCGGGACACTGTGATCGAGGTGTTGATGGGCACTACCGCCGGGCGTGGGCATCTGGGCACCACCTATCCGGTTAAGGTGCTGGCCGGCGACCTGGAACCGGGTTTCATGGTCGACCTGGCCCGCAAGGATCTGGGCCTGGCCTTGCAGATGAGCGCCGACAGCGGTTCACCGAGCGTAATGGGAGCTTGCGCTCTGCCGGTTTATGACAGGGCCCACCATCAGGGGTTGGGCCGCCTGGACTGGACCGCCATATTTCAAATGGTGAGTGGCCGAAACTAGGCCGAGCTCCCTAAGGGGTTGTGAAAAAAGTCGCCATCGGGGGGTTGGCTCTGTCCCACCCAGGGTTCATACTGATAAAAGCCAAACACCAAGACGGTCCGTTCAGGCGTCGTTCGGACCGCGTCGACGGATCACATCACTCTATTTGACGAGTTCTGTTCCGGCCTGTACGGAGCTTGTTCAACCCATGGCAAGGTGGCGACAGGAGAGGGCCCAAAAAGGGATAGTTCTTTCGCGACTTTTGCCGTTGTGTTCAACGACTGCCGGGAGCCCGCCTATTTGCTGACCACAGCCTCTGTCGCCGAGCCCAGGGAGGGGGTGTCGGGCTGGTTGAAAGGAACGTACACCACACCCTGATGGAGGGTGGGATCGATCACTACCTTGGTCCGCACCGATCCGGCGGTGGTCGTCACTGTGGCCGGGTCTCCCTCTTCCAAACCGAGGAGGGCGGCATCTGAAGGGTGCAGGTGGGCTGCGGCGCCGGGGGCCAACGGTCGCAGCGACGAGCTTTCTCTCATCATCACCCCATCGTCATACATGGTCCGGGCATAGTGGAGGGCCATTTGACCGTTCCCGGGAACAACGGAGCGGCATTCCGAATAGACGGGCACGTAACCAAGGTCGCCGCTCACCACAATTCCATCCCGTTCCTCCCAGTCAAGCCGGTCCCAACTTACCCCGCGGTAGATGTCGGCCAACTCCTCGATGTCCTCGCTGATCTGCTGGGCTGAAACCAAACCAAGATCCACACCCATCCGGGAAGCCAGGTCAACCAGGATCGCCCAGTCGGGCCGACTCTGACCCGGGCCGGGCGTCACCCGGTTCACCTTGAGCACCCGGCTCTCCACATTGGTCACGGTTCCCTCCACTTCGGCGAATCCCATGGCGGGAAACACCACATCAGCCAAGCGTGAACTGTCGGTGAGGAACTGGTCGATCGCCATCACAAAACCGGCGTTCTCCAACGCCCGACGGGCCAGATCTCCATCTGGGACATCTCGCACTGGGTCGGACCCCATCAGGATCAGCGCCTCGATCTTCCCCTCCTCCAAACCTTCCAGGATCCCTCGGCAGTCTCTTCCGGAGGAGGTGGGTATCTCCCCCCATCGTTCGGCCAGCAGCTGAGAGGCCAAAGTGCCCCGCTGGACTCTCCCGGGCAGTAGGGCCGGACTGAGACCCATGTCCAGCGCTCCGAACACATTGCCCCGGCGAGCCAACGGCAGCACGGTGGCGTCGGGAAGGGAGCGGACAAATGCGGCGGCGGCTTCCACCAGATCCGGGCTCTCCCCGTACCCGGGTCTGCCCAAGAGGGCCACCACGGGACCGTTGGACAAAAGCTCCCTGGCTTTGGCCATCCTTCCCTCGCCGTTCATCAACTCGCTCAGCACTTCCCCACCTCTTCCGGGCTGGTAAGTGATCTTCAGCGAAGCCCGATCGTCCAGTCCGGTGCGGCGAGGATGGATGACAACCAACTGCGCTCCCAGTTCCTGGGCCGCCCGCCGCACCCGCAGATAGAGGGTGGGGTGCTCTTCCTTCAGATCGGGTCCCCACACCAAGATGGAACCCGCCCGTTCCAAATCGGCGATGCGTGCCCGGTTCACCACTCCCGACAGCAACCGGGGGTTGAGTCCGTCATCCATCTGGCAGTCCACATGGTTGGTGCCCACCGCCGATCGGAGGAACTTGGAGAAGGCGTACGCGTCCTCGTTGGTGGCCCGCGCTCCGCCCAATCCCGCCACGGCTCGCCCGCCCAAGCGGCCGATGATCTCACCCAAAGCCCGACCGGCATAGTCCAATGCCTCCCCCCAGGAGGCCTCCTGCAACTGCCCCCCTTCATCTCGCACCAAAGGAACGGTCAACCGCTGCGGCGAGCTCACATATTCGAAGCCAAACCGGCACTTGTCGGAGAGCCAACCCTGGTTGGTGGGCTCTGAGTCCACACCCAGAATGCGAAGCAACCGGTTTTGGCTGGATTGCAGGTTGATGCGATCGCCGCTCGAGCAATGCTGGCAGGTGGACTCCACCGCGGTCAGATCCCAGGGTCGGGCCCGGAAGCGATAGGGGGTTGCAGTTAGGGCGCCCACCGGACAGATCTGCACGGTGTTGCCCGAAAAATAGGACCGGAAGGGCTCGTCTGGGAAGGTGTTCACCTGGGTGTGGTTTCCCCTGTCCTGGAATTCGATCAGGGGGTCGCCGGAAATCTCCTCCGAAAAGCGGGTGCACCGGGCGCAGAGAATGCACCGCTCCCGATCCAGCATGACCAACTCGGAGATGGGGATGGGCTTTTCGAAATGGCGCTTTTCCTCTACGAACCGGCTCTCTCCCGGCCCGTAGGCCATGGTCTGGTCCTGCAGAGGACACTCGCCGGCCCGATCGCACACCGGACAGTCCAGCGGATGGTTGATGAGCAAGAATTCCAGGACCCCTTCCTGGGCCTTTTTCACCATAGGATTGGTGGTGTCCACCGTCATCCCGTTGGAGACCGGAGTGGTGCAGGAAGTAACCAGCAGTGGACCTCGGGGAGTCTCGATCTGCACCAGGCACATGCGGCACATCCCCACCGGGTTCATGCGGGGATGCCAGCAGAAGCGGGGAATGTACACCCCGTTGTCCTGTGCGGTCTTGATGAGCAGGTCCCCGGGCTGGGCGCTCACCTCCCGGCGGTTGATGGTTACGGTGACCGGCTCAGTCAAAGGGACAGCCCCCCTGATGAATGTGCGCCATGACCTCGTCCTTGAAGTAGTTGGTGATAGCGAGAATGGGAGAAACCGCCGAAGGCCCCAGCGGGCAGATGGTGGTCATGCGGGGCGGCCAGGCCAGGCCCGGGGAGATATTGTCGGAGATGTCGAGCAGCATATCGATGTCCACCTCCCGGCCGGCGCCCTCCTCGATGCGCCGCAGCACCCGCTCCAGCCACGAGCACCCTTCCCGGCAGGGGGTGCACTGCCCGCACGACTCGTGGGCGAAGAACCGCACCACCCGCTCGGCGGCCCGCAGGGTGCAGGTGGTCTCATCCATCACCACCACCGCCCCGGACCCCAGCATCGAACCTGCCTTGGCCGTATCGTCCAGAGTCACCGGCAGATCCAGGTGGAGGTCGGGCACGAACCAGGGTGCCGAAGCGCCTCCGGGGATCCAGCATTTGAGCGCCCGGTCGCCCGGTATTCCTCCCGCCACTTCGAAGATCAGCTCCCGCCAACTGATCCCCATCACCAACTCGTAGTTGCCGGGTTGGCGGACATGCCCGGAGATGGAGAACAGCCGCGTGCCCCGCGACCCGTCCGGTCCGATGGATGAAAACGCCTCTCCGCCGTTTTGGATGATCCAGGGAACATTGGAAAGCGTCTCCACATTGTTGACAATGGTGGGCTTCATGTACAGACCCTTGGCGGCCGGATAGTAGGGGGGCTTCAACCGGGGCTCGCCCCTTCGCCCCTCCAGGCTGTTGAGCAAAGCCGTCTCCTCCCCGCAGATGTAGGCGCCCGCCCCCAGATGAATAGTGACATCCAGGTCATAACCACTTCCCAGGATGTCGGTGCCCAAGTAACCGGCGGTGTAGGCCTCGTCGACCGCCTGCTGTATCCGACGGGCGGAACGGGTGTACTCCCCCCGGATGTAAACGAAAGCGTGATTGACCTCGCTGGCGTAGGAGGCGATGATCATCCCCTCCAGCATCTGGTGGGGATCGCGTTCCATTAGTTGGCGGTCCTTGAAAGTCCCTGGCTCGGATTCGTCTCCGTTCACCACTAAATAGGCCGGCTTGCCCGGAGCCAGGAATCCCCACTTGACGCCGCATGGAAAACCCGCTCCTCCCCTGCCCCGCAGGTTGGCGCTCTTCACCTCCGTGGTTATTTCCTTCGGCGACATTCCCAGGGCGGTGCGAAGCGCCTCATATCCGCCGGTTGCCAGGTAACGCTCCAGGGTGTGGCTGTCGGATGGGAACCGGCTCATCCGGTCGGTGATGATGTACGGGATGCTCACGGCCCTATCCGTCCTGGCCGTGCCGACGGTTGGATACAGTGCCCAACGGACCGAAAGCCGGATAGGGTCCGACGGCTGAATCGCGGTCGAAAGCTCCCCAGTCGAAGCTGCGCCTGCCTCCGAACAGTTCCTGGCACTCGGCGCCTCCGATGGCCTCGGGTCGGGCGCTGTAGAGCCACCTCACCAACTCCTGGGCCTTCTGGACCGTGATTCCCTCAATCAGTTCGTAGTTCACTGTGACGGCCGGCGCTCCCCCACAGGCGCCTATGCACTCCACATGCTCGACCGTGATCAATCTCTCAGCGTCTGACTGGCCGCCCATGACCTCCGACTCATCCTCGATGGCTCTCAACACCTCGTCGGATCCCAGCAGCATGCAACTGATCGAAGTACAGCATGAGATCAAGTAGCGGCCGGGGTCTTGCCTCTTGTACATGGTGTAGAACGAGGCAACCGCGCTGACCTGCGCGGGAGTCAGACCCACCATTTTCGCCACTTCTCTCATGCCGTTGTCGGTTAGGTAACCCTCCTCGGCCATGGCGAGGTACAGAAGCGGCATCACCGCCGAACGGGACTGCGGATATCTCTTGACGATCTCCGAAGCCCGGGCCCGAGTGGCTTCCGACCATCGTTTTCTGACGCTCGGGGAGCGAATCTCCACCATTGGCTCCAGATTAGTCGCCCAAAGTACCCCTCTAAATCACCGGGCGTGGCCGGCTAGCGGATCACCAACTCGGGGTGGGAACGAATCCGGGGACGGGCCTTCTCCACCGCCTCGGCAAGCTGGGTGAACGCCTGGGCAGCCTCGCTGCCGGGAGCGGCCGCCGTCACGGGAAGACCGTGGTCGGCGCCCTCCCGCATTTGGGGCAACAGCGGAATCTTGGCCATCAGCGGCACCTTCAGTTCCGTGGCAAGCGCCTGGCCTCCCCCCGCTCCGAACAACTCGTAGCGTTTGCCGTCGTCGCCGGTGAACCAGGACATGTTCTCCACCACCCCGATCACTTGCTGGTTGACCTGCGCCGCCATCAACGCGGCCCGGCGGGCCACCCGTTGGGCGGTGGGCTGAGGTGTGGTGACCAAAAGCACCTGGGACCGCGGCAGGAAGTTACTGATGGAGATAGCGATATCCCCCGTTCCCGGCGGCATGTCGATCAGCAGATAGTCAGGAGCGTCCCAGAAAACGTCCTTCAAAAACTGCTCCAATGCTTTGTGGAGCATCGGACCGCGCCAGATCACCGCCTTGTCCTCGGGCACGAAGTAGTCCATGGACATGGCGCTCACCCCGTAGGCGTGGGGAGGGATGATGGCCTGTTCGATGATCACCGGCGCCCGGTCTATGCCCAGCATCTGCGGAATCGAGAAACCCCAGATGTCGGCGTCGATCAAACCCACCCTTTTCCCAAGTCCCTGCAGCGCCAACCCCAGGTTGGTGGCGACCGACGACTTTCCAACCCCGCCCTTTCCCGATGACACCGCCACCACCCTGGCGGCAGATCCGACTTCTCCCGGACCCGGACCGGCCTGCCGGCTCATTTTCGTCATCATCTCTGCCCGCTCGTCATCGCTCATGACCTCGGTTTGGATGTCTAGGTCGGAAACCAGGCCAACCGCTGCTTCCCTCAATCTTCCGACCAGTTCCCCAAGCACCGGATAGTTCGGCACGGGCAGGGCGACGGTGATGGTAGGCGACCCGAACCGCCGGGTCTTCACCGCCCGGACCATGCCCAGCGAGTCAAGAGAATGTCGCAACAGCGGGTCTTCGACCGCCGATATGGCAGCCCTCAATGCACCCTGTGACTGGATCATCTTTAACTATAATCCCCTGTAGATACGAGGGTGTTGCATGCGTAATCAGGTAATCGACAAGAAAATAGCCGATTTGACCTCTGCGCTGGGAGACGCAACTCGCCGAGCAATTTTCATTGCAGTGCGGGAATCCCTTGAACCCCTTACGGTGGGAAAAGTTGCCGAATTGTTCGGAATTCACCGCAATCTGGCCCGTCATCATTTGGAAATACTCACCGAGGACGGGTATCTGCAGGTTGGCATCCCACCCACATCTCTTATCAGAAAAGCGGGAAGGCCTCCCAAGCACTACCAAGCCACCACTCGCCTCATCGAGATAAGTTACCCGACGATTCGATACGACCTGTTGGTGGAGCTTTTGACCAAAATCCTCAACCGTCTGTCCCCCGAAGGTCTCTCGGAAGTGGCCGAGGAGATAGGCAGGGAGTACGGACAGGAGTTGGCCGCCGAGATCGGCACGCCCACCGGCGCGGGATATGAGGAGGCGGTGCGGGGAGTGATGGGGGCCATGAGCGGGATCGGCTTTGCCATGAATCCCGACTGGGAGACGGGGCGCCTTCTCACTTATCACTGTCCCTTCGGCGAAGCCGCCACGAGCCATCCCGAGGTGGTGTGCTCCCTGGACAGAGGGATAGTGTCGGGGCTGTTCGAGGCGATGGGAAGATGCTCGCAGACAGTTCTGACTCCCCACCACGACAATCTCGAGGACTGTGTAACCGAAATACCGGTCGAGATCACCATCCGTTCCTAAAAAAGAAGGCCATGAACACCGCTCAAAGCTCCATAGATACTATTTCCACGCCCCTTGGGCAAAGAAAGATCGCCCGGCTGGACTCAGTGCCCGGGGTTGACGCTCTTCCCTATTCCATCAAGGTCCTCTTGGAGTCGGCGGTACGGAACCTGGGCAGACCTGGATTCTCTGCCGAGGACATCGATACCATCGCCGCCTATAACCCTGCCCTCTCCTCTGCCAAAGAGATCCCTTTCATTCCCGGCCGGGTGCTCCTCCAGGACTTCACTGGGGTGCCCGCCGTGGTGGATCTGGCCGCCATGCGCGACGCCATCGTGGCCATGACCGGCGATCCCGACGCGGCCGACTTGGTCAACCCTTTGGTCCCGGTGGACTTGGTGATTGATCACAGCGTTCAGATCGACGCCTTCAACCGACCTGACGCCCTGATGATCAACTCCCGGCGGGAGTTCGAAAGAAATCAGCAGCGGTATCAACTCCTCAAATGGGCGCAGTCGGCTTTCAACAATTTCCGGGTGGTCCCCCCCGCCACCGGCATTGTCCATCAGGTCAACCTGGAATACCTGGCCAAAGTGGTATGGGACGATGGGGAGTGGCTCTATCCCGACAGCCTGGTGGGCACCGACTCGCACTCCACCATGATCAACGGCTTGGGGGTGGCAGGATGGGGAGTAGGTGGGATAGAGGCCGAAGCGGTGATGGTGGGTCAGCCCATCTCCATGCTTCTTCCCGAGGTGGTGGGAGTCCGTCTCACCGGCCAACTCAGAGAAGGATCCACCGCCACCGACCTGGTGCTCCGGGTCACAGAAATGCTGCGATCCTACGGGGTGGTAGGCAAATTCGTGGAATTCGGGGGCCCGGGGCTTGACGACATGCCGGTGGCTACCCGCGCCACCATCGCCAACATGGCGCCCGAATACGGAGCGACGGTGGGCTTTTTCCCAGTGGACAGCCAGACCATCCGCTACCTGGAGCTTTCGGGCCGGTCCCCAGAGCTGGTGGAGACGGTCGAGCAGTACTGCAAGGAACAGGGCCTGTGGCGAGATGACCGCCAGATCTCTTATCACGCCCATCTGGAGTTGGATCTGGGCACGGTGGAGCCGTCCCTGGCCGGCCCTCGCCGCCCGCAGGACCGGATCCCGCTGTTCCGTATGAAGGAGCAATGGCACAGTGACCTCGCCGCGGTGTTCGACCGCGCTCCCAACGGCGCCGCCGCCGCTTTGGAAGTGAGCATGAACGGTGACACCTTCGACATGGAACACGGTCGGGTGGTCATCGCCGCCATCACCTCTTGTACCAACACCTCCAATCCGGCGGTTATGGTGGGAGCAGGACTTTTGGCCCGCAACGCCCGCCGCCGGGGTCTACGGCGCCAGCCCTGGGTCAAGACCTCGCTGGCTCCCGGCTCCCAGGTGGTAACAGCCTATTTGGACAAGGCCGGGCTCACTGAGGACTTGGAGGCGTTGGGGTTCTACCTGGTCGGGTACGGATGCACTACCTGCATCGGCAACTCCGGTCCCCTGCCGGAGCCGATCTCGGACGCTATCGACTCCGCCGATCTGGTGGCAGCCGGGGTGCTCTCGGGGAACCGCAATTTCGAGGGCCGCATCCACCCTTACGTCCAGGCCAACTACCTGGCATCTCCTCCGTTGGTGGTGGCTTATGCCCTAGCGGGCACGGTCGACTGGGATCCGGCCACCGAGCCGCTGGGAACCGACTCCAAAGGCCGGGAGGTCTTCCTGAGGGACATCTGGCCGAGTCAGAAGGAAGTCACCTCTGTCATCAGCCGTAATGTGAACCGGGAACAATTCACGGGACGCTATGCAGACGTCTTCACCGGAGCCGAGGAGTGGCGCTCGGTGATTACGCCCGAAAGCCGGCTCTACGACTGGTCGGAGGAATCCACCTACATCCAGTCGCCGCCCTTCTTTGCGGACCTGACCCCCCAGCCTCGTGCGGTGCAGCCCATTGTGGGAGCCCGCACTTTGGTGATGGTGGGCGATTCGATCACCACCGATCACATCTCCCCCGCCGGTTCCATCTCGGCGGAGACTCCCGCCGGACGCTACCTGATAGAACGGGGGGTCCAACCCTCTAGATTCAACTCCTACGGCGCCCGACGGGGCAACGACCGGGTTATGAGCCGGGGCACCTTCGCCAATCTCCGAGTGCGGAATCTCCTGGCCCCGGGAACGGTGGGAGGGTACACCACCGACTTCGGGGATGGGCAGGTCAAAACCATCTTCGAAGCGGCGGGCAATTACCGTGACCTTGGAACGCCACTCATAGTTATTGCGGGCCGGGACTACGGGATGGGATCCTCCCGTGACTGGGCTGCGAAGGGCCCCTTCCTGCTGGGCGTGCGGGCGGTGATCGCCGAGAGCTACGAGCGGATCCATCGCACCAACCTGGTGATGATGGGCCTGCTGCCCCTCCAGTTCGCGGAAGGTGAAAACCCCCGGACTCTGGGACTGTCAGGCATCGAGACTTTTCACATCCCCGTTGACGAGTCACTGGCGCCAGGCCAGCGGGTGATGGTGAAAGCTGAAGGCGAGGACGGAATCTCCAAGGCGTTCGAAGCCATCATCCGCATCGACACCCCCATCGAGGTGGACTATTACCGCCACGGAGGCATTCTCCCCTACGTCCTCCGCCAGATGGCCAGCAACTAGACAGAAACGACCGAATCCCTTCACAAGGGACCGGCGGGTTTGCGCCTGTCTTGCGCTCGATCACCCGCTCAGGGTGAGGGCCAAACTCGAAAGCGAAACCTTTCTTGGTGTACCGCCAAGAGTCCTGGCTGCCATCAGGAAAGATGGAACGGGAGGCGGGGCGTCCGTGGGCGGCCAACCCCATAATGGAGCCAGGACCGGTCACAGCAGCCAAAGGAAAGCCGCCCCCGATGATTTTTCCTAGACAGGTCAGGTCGGGAAGCACTCCGTAATAGTCTTGAGCTCCGCCCAAACCGGGTCGAAAGCCGGTGACCACCTCGTCGAAGACCAACACTATGGCATGGCGGGTGCAGAGTTCCCGGACACCTTGAAGAAACCCGTCCGCGGCCACAATTGCCCGTTGCAGGGGCTCTACCACCACCGCTGCCAACCGGTCGGCATGGGCGGAGATGATGCGGGCGGTCTCCTCCAGGTCGTTAAACGGAGCTACCAATACCGTGTCGGACACTGCGAGGGGAACTCCGGCGGTGTCGGGCTGGGGGACCGGATATTGGGAGGGGACGGAGGGGACCCAACTCATCTAGGCATAATCGCTGAAGCCATGAAAGGCGCCTTCGAAATTTGAGGACCAACTGCCTTCCAGTAGCCGCCCGGGCCAGACGAAGGGCGTAGCCGACCGCCTCTCCTCCCGAACCGCAGAACTGTATCTGCTCTGCCGAAGGTACATGATGGACGATCCGCTCGGCCAGCTCCAACGTGGGCGAGCTGAGGGCGTAATAGGTGGTGCCCTCCCCTATTTGACGGGAGACCCCCGCCGCCACCATCTCCGGGTGGGCGTGTCCCAGAATCAGTGCCCCCGATCCCAATACACAATCCAGGTATTGTCGGCCGCGGTTATCCCAGATCCGAGAACCGGCGCCGCGGGCCATCACCGGCTTGGAACCGCCGGGGAGGGTGCCCATCACCAGTCCCCCTCCCGGAAAAAGCAGCTGTCGCGGGTTGTACATACCGTCGCTTGGGACACCCGACGCCGGTTGGCGGGGGTTCATGAGGCAATGGGCGGCATCGACCCGGTCCTGGGAGGATAAAGCGTTATTCCCATGTTGAGATTCCTGGTGCAGCGGGCCCTTTCGGGACTACCCGTGCTGCTCCCAGTTACTGCCGCTACCTTCGTAGTCACGCGGATAATACGCCGTGGACTCACCCCCGCTTCCATGTGGCGCCGCCTGGTGACGGACCAGCAGAGCTGATACCGTTCTTAGTTGCAAGATCCTCGGGCAGCGCAGAGAAGCAGCCGGGTTCGCTCGGAAAGGAGTGGTGTAGTGACCAGCACGGATTGGACGGCTCTTTTAGGTGGGAGGATCGTGGATTTGGCCCATCCGTGGTTCCGAGGCATGCCGGTCTCCCCCACTCATGCCCCGTACCAAATGACTCTCATGAAACGCCACGGGGACGAAGTGAGGTCCGACGGCGGGTCGACCGCCAACGAGATCATCTTGTTGGGAGGGCATGTCGGCACCCATGTCGATGCCTTTTGCCATGTTTCCCATCAAGGCTTGATGCACGGAGGTGTCACTACCGCCTCGGCAACTACCACCGATGGCTACACGCAGATGGGAATCGAAACAGTGGAACCCTTCTTCTGCCGGGGCGTGCTCTTGGACGTGGCTCGTGTTCACTCGGTCGAACATCTGCCTGCCGGATATGAGATCACCGCCGCCGATCTCTCCGCGGCGGAGGAGGCGGCCGGCGCCCCGGTGCGAGCCGGTGATGTGGCGCTCATCCACAGTGGCTGGAATCTGCTATGGGACGATCCCGAAATGTTTCTTGCCCAGGTTCATGGGTCACCGGGACCCGGCGCGGAAGCCGCCGATTGGCTGGCCGACCGCCGCGTGCGGGCGGCGGGCGCCGAGACTATTGCCTTCGAGGTGATCAAAGCGGGTACCGGCCACAGCATCCTGCCTGTTCACCACCGGCTCCTGGTCGAGACCGGCATCCACATCTTCGAGGTGATGAACCTGGGCAAACTAGCCGCTTTGGGCGTGGGAGCATGCCTGTTCGTGGCCTGCCCCCTGAAGCTGGTGGGCGCCACCGGATCGCCTGTCAGACCCATCGCCGTTGTCTTCGACTAGGCCCGATTCACCCACCACCAGGCAGGATCAAGTCAGGCTCCGGAATTGATCCTGATGTATCGGATCGGATGGTAGATCCGGTGGGTGTTGCAAGAGTGGGGCTAATCACGTCCGGTGACACTTCGTTCACCGTGCCACTTTAAGGCGGGAGATGGTTACTGGCTATCTTGTCGATCTAGCAGGTGGCGGGCGCGGCGGACTACTGCTTCGTCGACCATTCTTCCTTGAGAATCGCGGATTGCTCCCCTGCCTCCGGCTTTAGCTTGATCGTATTCTTCGACCAGCCGATGGGCCGCCTCCAGCTCTTCTACCGAGGGGGTGAAGACCTCATTGATCACCCGTACCTGCGCCGGGTGGATGGCGGGGCGGGATGAGAATCCGCATTGTCGAAGCAGGTGGGTGGATTCCCTCAACCCGTCCAGATCGGAGAAATCGGCCCACACCGGACCGGAGGGGCCGGGGAGCCCCGCGCACGCCGACGCCCACACCAGCCGCGACCGGGCAGGATGCCATAGCATCGGATCGGCGCCGTGTGCCAATCCCAGGTCGGCCGCTAGGTCCTCTTCCCCGATCGCCAAACCCACCACCTGTGGATGCTCGGCGATTGAGAGGACCTCCCACAAGCCCCGGGCGCTTTCGATAAGAGCCACCAGACGAAGAGAAGATGAGAATCCCAGTCGTCTGGACCGTTCGGCGACAGCCGCGATCGCCTCGGCGGTGGCTTTCGGCACCACCAAGACCTTGACTCCCCTGTCGACCAAAGCCGCAAGATCCGCCTCCTGTTCCTCGGGTTCGCCGTTGACCCGAACCGCAAATCGCGCCCCCGCCGCATCCATCTGCGGGATGGCCTCTCTGATAATCCGGCGAGCCTCCGCTTTGGCATTGGGAGCAACGGCATCCTCCAGATCGAGGATGATCATGTCAGCCCCCCGGGTAGACGCCTTGGCCAGCATTGAGGGACGGTCGCCGGGTACGTAGAGGTGACTTCGGATCATCGTCGTCCGATTCTCCGCCGGGCTACTACTAGCCGCCCGGCATGGGATCAAAGGCCATGCCCAGCTCGGCCTTGCCCAGGTGTTCTTCCATCTCCGGAGCCTTGAAAATGATGGCGGCCTGAGCCAACAGGTCCCGGTACATCCGCTCGTAGGGACTGGCAGCCACGATCCCGTGGGCCCCGGCCAAGCGGAAAGACTCTTTGGCCACCTCCTCAGTCATGCGCCGCACATGGTAGAGAGCCATCAGGCTGATCCAGGCTCTCTTCTCCTGCGGGTATTGGGGGTCAGAGAGCTTGGCTGCAATGTCGTACAACACCGTGGAGGCCGAGCGCACCCAAAAACTCATCCTGCCGTAGGTGGATTGCGCCCATCCCACATCGGCTCGAGTCAAAGTCACCTGACCTTTGATGGCCACCGCTATCCCACCCTTGCGCTTGCGCAGGAACCCGGCCATGTAGTCCAGGATCCGGCGGCAATGTCCCACTTGCATCCCACCGGCCGAGAGATTGAGCAGCCCAAATGCCATGTGCTGCACCTCTCCCTCATCATCGGTGAAAGTGGCCTGGGTTTGGTCTAGGTCTCGGACAATGGTGTAGCGGTCGGGCACGAAGGCATTCTCGATTGTTACCGAATTGGTGGCCGTCCCCCGCAACCCCATAGCGTTCCAGTCGTCGTTGATGGTCAGACCAGGTGTCCCCACCGGAACGAACAGCACCAAAAGCCTTCGTCCCTGCAACTCACCTTGCTCATTGACCACCGAGCCGATGGTTCCCACATATGATGCCCCGTCCGAGTTGGTGGCGAAACCCACCCGGCCGTTTCCGAGCCACCCTCCGTCCACTCGGTGGAACCTGGCCCCGACCTTGGTCACATCCAACTCGTCCGACGGCGCCGAAGCGGCGCCGCAGAACATGGACTGGTTCTCAGCACAGTCCCTGAGCAAAGCCGCCATGTTCTTGTCCCCAAAGGCATAGGGGCCGATCAGATCGAGCGCCGACCAGTGCATGTTGGTGCAGGCGGCCGAAACCGGGTCGCCGTAGGCGATCGTTTCCGCCACCTTGGTGCGAGTGGCAATGTTATGTCCGGGTCCGCCGAACTGGGGATGGATGGCCATGGAAGGCACCCCTACCGACTTCAGCGCCTCCATGTTTTCGATCGGGTACCGTGATTCCCGGTCGTTTCGGGCGGCTTTCCCAAAGAAATCTCCCTCGCGGACCACCTTCTCGACACGGCTTACGTAGTTGTGGTCAATCACGTCTGGCAACTGCTGGCTCCTCGTTCATTCGGGCAAGACTAGTAGCCGACCACATCACTCCCGATAGCTTCGGAAAGGAGGCAGGCGCCAATCTTTCGAGCACAGCATCACAGCGCCCCATGCCAGAATTTGGCCTTTGCTTTTCAGGAGTCGACACTTAGTGAGATGAGCGTCTCCGATCCAAGACTGAATACGGTCGCCGCAAACTTTCGGCCCGGGCTCTGGCTATGAAGAACCCGACAATCCTTGATGTGGCAGTCGTGGGCGCCGGCCCGGCAGGCCTGCTCCTGGCCCGCTGCTTGGCCCGAACGGAGGCGACCTTCGAGCTCTTCGAGCGCCAAAGCGACGTGGGCGGAGTCTGGAATATCGATGCACCGGGTTCGCCGATGTACGAGTCCGCTCATTTCATTTCATCGCGGACGCTGTCCGGCATTCCGGGCTTCCCGATGCCCGAGGACTATCCGGACTACCCGAATTACCGCCAAGTGCGCAGTTACATCGGCGCTTTTGCGGATCGGTTCGATCTTCGCCGCCACATCCGCTTCGAAACGCCGGTAAAGAAAGCGGTTCCGATCCCCGGTGGGTTGTGGGAACTGCGCCTCGGTGATGGCGGCACTCGCAGATGTCGCTACCTGATCTGCGCCAACGGAGTGACGTGGGTGCCCAACATCGTGACCTGGCCGGGAGAGTTTCGTGGCGAGATAAGGCACGCAGTCACCTACCGGTCAGCCAAGGAGTTCGAAGGCAAGCGGGTGCTGGTGGTGGGCGGCGGCAACTCCGGCGCCGACATCGCCTGCGACGCTTCCGCTCGCGCCGATCAGGCTTTCTGGAGCCTGCGCCGCGGTTATCACCTCATTCCCAAGCACGTCTTCGGAAAGGCTGCCGACGTGTTTGCTTCCCAGGGCCCCAAGCTCCCCCACTGGCTCGAGGTCCCGATCTTCACGGCGATCTTGCGCCTTCTCACCGGCGATCTCCGCCGCTACGGGCTTCCTAAACCCGACCACCGGATCTTCGAGTCGCACCCGCTGATGAACACCCAGATCCTTCATTACCTCAGCCATGGCGACTGTATTGCAAGACCCGACATTGATCGCTTCGACGGCGACGCGGTCGTCTTCGCAGACGGCACCCGAGAGCAGATCGATCTGGTGATCACCGCTACGGGTTATCAGCAGGTCAGCCCGTTTCTCGATGACGGCGTGCTGCAGACCAAGGAGGGTCGACCCGATCTCTATTTGGGCATGTTTGCCCGCAACTGCCCGAACCTGGCGGTTCTGGGGTTTCTCGAGTTTGCAGCCGCCGCCTATCCCACTTTCGACGCGATGGCCGAACTCATCGTGGCCGACGCCACCGCGGCCCCGGAATCCTCCACTGCCGAAGGGTTCCAGGATCTGAAAACGAATCATTTCCCGGATCTCAAAGGCGGACATCGTTACATCGGCTCGGACCGGCACTCCAACTATGTCGAATTGGACACCTACCTCAAGATCCTGAGCAAGGTGAAAGCCAAGATCGGCCTTCCGGAGGATGGCGAGGACCGGTAGCGTATGCTCCGTTCTCGCCGACCCTCTCTGGTTGGCGCCCCTCACATCACAGATATCGGCCGGATGGGAGAACAACAATGACCCAGAGCTTGGCAATCGTCACCGGCGCCGCTTCGGGCATCGGCGCCGAGGTCGCAAAGCGTTTCAACAGCCGTGGCTATCGAGTAATAGCGGTGGATCGCACCGAGGAATTAGCCGATCAAGCAGCAACTGCCCTGGGCGGCGAGTCGATTCCGGTGGCTTGCGATCTTTCCGTTGCCGCGGAAACCCGGAGCCTGTGCCAACGCATCGCCACCGAGTGGCAAAAAGACCTGGAAGTTCTGGTCTGCAATGCTGGGGTTACTGTCCCGGCCGACGTGGCAGATCACACACCTGAGGAGATCGATCTTCAACTCGATGTGATCTTGCGCAGTTCCATGCATCTCATCAATGCCGCTTTGGGTGTCTTCCTGCCCCGCGACCGCGGCCACGTTATGGCTACCGTCTCCCTGGGAGGGATCTGTCCGCTGCCGGGCTCGGCCTCGTATTCCGCGGCCAAGGCAGGGCTGCGTGCATTCCTGGCTGCCCTCAACTGTGAGGTGGCGGGTACCGGTGTGCACGTCAGCGGCATCTACCCCACCGCCGTGAACACACCGATGCTGGAGGGGGAGGCCCGGTTAGGAAGCGCCCTCAACTTCCTCAGCCGTGTTCTCACGGTCCACGAAGTGGCGGACGCCTACGAGCGCGCTCTCGACAAGCCGAAACTTGAGATTTACATCCCTTATCATGAAAGCCTCTCCGCCCGGGCTGCCCTGTGGACACCCGGTTTGATCCCCCGGCTTCTACCCTTCTTCATTCGCATCGGAGAACGAGGCCGGGCAAATTATTTGCGCAGCCTTTCCCAGGACGGCGCCGATCCGGCGTAGATCAGCGCCGCCTGGGATATAGACCCGGTTGAAACCCGTCAACCGGACAGGGGAAGCTCCCGGGTCAGTTGAACTGCATCTCTTCGGTGGATCCCGCCAACGCCAGGGTGGACGCCTGGCCACCTGTAACAACCTGCATTACCCGGTCAAAATAGCCCGCTCCGACTTCTGCCTGGTGTTTGGTGGCCGTGTAGCCATTGGCCTCGGCAGTGAATTCGCGGTTTTGCAGACCGCCATAGGCGGACATTCCCCAGGTGCTGTAGGCCCTGGCGAGGTCGAAAGTGTGGTAGTTGAGCAGATGCCATCCCGCGAGCGTGATGAACTGGAATCGGTATCCCAACCTGGCCAGTTCGTCTTGGAACCGAGCAATCTGGGTTTCGGTGAGATGTTGTCTCCAGTTGAAGGACGGCGAGCAGTTGTAGGCAAGGAGTTTGCCGGGGTACCGGGCATGTATCTCTTCGGCGAATAGCGCCGCCTCCTCAAGGTCCGGCTCGGAGGTCTCACACCACAGGATGTCGGCGTATGGAGCGTAGGCCAAAGCGCGGGCCGTGGCGGCCTCCATCCCGCCCCGCACCATGTGGTAACCCTCGGCGGTCCGATCGCCGGTGATGAACCGGCGATCACGGTGGTCCACGTCACTCATCAACAGCGTCGCGTCGCGAGCGTCGGTCCGGGCCATCAGCACGGTTGGCACATCCAAGACATCGGCGGCGAGCCGCGCGGCGTTCAGGGTGCGGAGAAACTGGGAGGTCGGCACCAAGACCTTGCCGCCCATGTGGCCACACTTTTTCTCGGAGGCGAGTTGATCCTCGAAGTGCACGCCTGCCGCGCCCGCTTCGATCATGGCTTTCATCAGCTCGAAAGCATGGATCGGACCGCCGAAACCGGCCTCGGCGTCGGCAACAATCGGCGCGAACCATTCAGTGTTGGACTCCCCGTTGTTATAGGCGATCTGATCGGCTCGTATCAAAGCGTTGTTGATCCGCTTGATCAAGCGCGGCGCACTGTCGGAGGGATACAGACTCTGGTCTGGATAGGTCTGACCCGCCTGATTGGCGTCGGCGGCCACTTGCCAACCGCTCAGATAGATGGCCTTCAGCCCCGCTTTCACCATCTGGACCGCCTGAGCGCCGGTCAAGGCTCCGAACGTACGGACCATTGGCTCGGTGTGGAGCAAGCTCCACAGTCGCTGCGCTCCTGCCCGGGCAAGGCTGTGCTCGATGTTGAGACTGCCCCGCAGGGACATCACATCTTCGGGGGAATAATTGCGCTCGATTCCCTGCCACCGAGCCTCGTGGTCCCAGCGGACTCGGAGTTCCGCTACTTTCCCAGCAAACCCGTTGTGGCCATTATTCGACATGATCATCGTCCTCCTTTGGCGGTAGGGGTTGTACTGTTTTCGTGGAATCGCCGCACCGACCGGCCCTTCGAGGTCAAGTTCTAAAAGCGACGGTCAGGACGGTTGGGCAAAGTATGCAACTGTCCGAGTGATAGGATAAGACCCTAATTCCATATCGCAGTGATAGGCTATGCCTATATTTCCACTGGGCGGATCGATATGGAACTTTCGCAACTGCAATCGTTATTGGAAGCAGCCAAAGCCGGCAGCTTTCGTGGCGCGGCCAGGGCTTTGTATCTCAGTCAACCCTCGCTGAGCGGTCGGATCAGATCACTGGAGCGGGAACTTCGCACACCGCTTTTTCATCGCATGGGACGTGGAGTGCGGCTCACCGAAGCCGGGGAGGCATTCTTGCCCTTCGTCGAGCAAGCCCTCCACACCCTCGACTTGGGAAAAGAAGCGGTGAAAAGTTCCCAGGAAACCCGAAAACTCACGATCACGATCGGGTCGGCGCGGGTCATTGGCACCTACATCCTCCCCCCGCTCCTCGGGCGCTACCACCGCCAGTTTCCCAGCGTCTCAACCCGCATCCGCACCGGCCGCTCCTCCGATGTGATTGAGATGGTTGCCAGCGGCGTGGTCGACTTGGGCCTGTCGAGAGGTCTGTACCACCCGGAGGTTTTCTCCATACATCTTTACGACGAGGAGATCGTTCTCGTCACCTCTGCTGACCACCCCTTCGCCAGGCGAGGACAGGCACTCATAACCGAAGTGGCCAAAGAACCCCTCATACTCTATGACCCCACTTCCACATATTTCTTGCTTATCAACCAGGCCTGCCGCCAAGCAGGAATCGTCCCCCAGATCGAGACGATGCTCGACAACATCGAAGCCACCAAACGCATGGTCGCCTTGGGTCTGGGCATATCCTTCCTACCCCGAAGCGCCATTCTCGGTGAAGTCAAGCGGGGATCGATCCGGGTCATAGAGTTGCTGGGCGAGCATCGGGTTCACCTGCCAACTCACGTGCTGGTTCGCCGCGCTCAGCATTACAGTCCCCCTCTCCTGGCCTTCCTCAACCTGCTGCAGAGTATCCACGGATGTGACATCTCTGAGATTGTGCCTACCGAGTGACTCGAAGGCTGTGTCAGACCGGATGGCAACTACTCTCTGATTCATCGAGACACCTTCACATGCAGTGGTCACCGGCGCTTCGGGCGCGATCGGGTCGGCATGCGTCCGCCTGCTCTCCGAGCGTGGGTGGACCATAACCGGGATCGACGTGATCGACCCGCCGGCGGACCTCGAACATGTCTCGTGGCACATGGAGGATGTGCGCGACCGGGATGCTTTGGGCAAGGTTGCCGCGGAAACCGGCCCGGTGAAACTATTGATCAACGGGGCTGGTTTTGGAGATCGCGCTCCGGCGGCCGAGATGACCCCCCACCAATGGCAAAGCGTGTTGGACGTGTGTCTGACAGGAACCTTCATGACCTCACAGGCGTTCTATCCCAACCTCTGCCAAGCCCGGGGAGCGGTGGTGTTGAACATCGCCTCATTGGCCGCCCAACGGGCCTGCGCCCTCCACGCCAACTACTGTGCAGCCAAAGCGGGAGTGGAGGCGCTCACCGAGGTGCTGGCCCTGGAGTGGGCCGCCCACCAGATCCGGGTGGTGGCAGTGAGCCCGGGAGTAGTGAACACCCCCATCGTGCGCCAGAACATGAAACCAGGCTCGGATCGGGAAAAGGCCATTTTGGCCATGACTCCCCTAGGTCGCTTATTCAGACCCGAAGAACTGGCCCGTCTGATCCTCGCCTACTGCTCCGACGACTTCGCCCACGTAACCGGCGCCACCCTGATAGCCGACGGAGGCTTTGCAACGGCGGGAGGCTTGCCTCAGTTCTACAACTAGAGAAAGCTCTGTTCAACAAGTAACTGAGGTTTCCCCGGTTTGCCGGACTGGTGTCCGTCGAACAGAGACTTGACCACTACGACACCCTCCCCAAAAAGATCGCGCACTGGCTCCAAACCGGACAACCAAAAACCACCGACAAAATGATCGAACGTCAACACAAAAACATTATCAACAACCAGCCCAACCCGCCGTCCATCAATGGCAGCAACCCTCAAAAACATGCCCGACCGCAGCCCACCACCCCCACCGAGCAGTTCACCGCGTGGGTGAACGACTGCGTTATGGAGGCCACGCCGGACACCATCACAGCCACCGCTGCTCTCACCACCTCTCACAGCAGATGGTGCCAAAAAAACAACACCCAACCTGTTCCCCAGCGGGTACTTCAACAGCTCATCACCAACAAATGGGGACCGTCAGAAACCGCCCGAATAGGCGGCAAAGTCACCCGGATACGCCGAGGAATCAAACTACGCCCGCTGTAACCGTAACAGGTGTGTAACACGTAACACACCCACCCGGCTGGCGGAAGAACAAAACCCTACACGCGCTGATCCAAACCTCCACCACCACCTGTTACACCAAACCCCGAACCCCACACCTGTTACACCCACCAACCGTTCAACCGCTGATCACAAACCCCCTCATGCAGCCCCCGCCCGCCCGACGCAGCTAACCCCCAGAAGCTGTCTCCAAATCAAGCACCCCATCCGGCAGCGGCCACTCCACCCACTGCCCGCGAGGCGTACCCCGGGCACGGGGCCAGAACCGGGGCAAATGATGAACATAGACCGTCCAACCCCCCGGATCGGGCCAGTTGACCAAACGGGATATAGCACAGATCCTCAGGGCAATCCGCCGGGCGCGCCGCCGCGATGTGGAGGAGATCGTGGTCTCTCCAGGCGAATTGCTCCGCGCACCGTCTCATCGGCGATGGGGTTCTGGTGAGCACGATCCATACCGCGAAGGGATTGAAATTCGATCACGTGTTGGTGGTGGAAGGCCTAAGGAAAACCCGTCGTGCGGGTCATGATTCCGCCGAGGAAGAAGGGCAGCTTTATTACGTTGCCATGACCCGCGCCCGTCACACGCTCGCCCTGATCGACTCCCTTAATAACCCCAATCCCTACTTTGCGGAGATCCGAAATTCGACCCTCAATCGAAAGGCAGCGGTAGCTAGGGGCGAGTCTGCTCAACCCGTCAATCTCGGATATAGGGTGCTGGGAATGACAGACCTGTTCATAGATTCCGCCGGGCAGAAGAAGGAACGTCATCGAATCCACTCCTCTTTAGCCAGGTTGCAGGAAGGGGATAAGGTCGACTTGGAATGCGGCTACAACGGTCGGGGTATGGGTGTTGGACGAGCAGCATGCTCCGGTAGCGCTCCTTTCTGAAGAAGCCGCTAGGCGATGGCCGCCACTCGCCTTGAGCAGATCGATGCAGTCCGGGTCCTGGGAATGGTGTGCCGCACCGAGGACGACAGCGGTGACCCCAAGTACCGTGACCGCCTCCAGGTCGAATCATGGGAGGTTCCGATCCTTGAGTTACGCGAACGCCATTCGAAACGGCCCCGACCGTGGCAGGGGCCGTCGGCCTTGGGCTACTCACCCAAGGGGGGTACCTCCCGAGCGTGATACCTTCGATATAAACCGCAGTCTTACTTTGTCAGTTCTGAGGCATGGTTAGGTACTTGTAACTAGACCACGCTCCAGCCGCCGTCCACCATCAGGGTCTGGCCGGTGATGTAGCTGCCGGTGGCGCCCGCCAGGAACACCACTGATTGAGCTACCTCCTCCGGCGAGCCATGGCGTCCGGCGGGAATGTTGGAGTTGATGGTCGCCAGTTGCTCGGCATTGGCGGGATCGTTGCGGAACGGGGCATTCATCGGTGTTTCTATGAATCCCGGAGCCACCGTATTGACTCTCACCCCGCACTCGCTCCACTCGGCCGCCATTGTCTTGGTAAGACCGATAATCCCAGCTTTGGCAGCAGCGTATGCGCCTATCCGCGGAATGGCGAGCGGACCTGAGATGGAAGCAATGTTCACCACCGATCCCGATCGCTGCTCTATGAGATGTTGCACTGCGACGCGGGTGACGTAGAACACCGATGAGAGATTGACCTCGATCATCCTTCCCCATTCTGAGGCTTCCAATTGGTCCAGCCGGGCACGGTGCTGGCTTTGTCCGGCGTTGTTGATCACCACGTCCAGTCTGCCCAGTTCAGCCACTGCGCCGTCGATTGCGGTGGCCAACGCCCCGGGGTCGGTCACGTCACAGGGCACCACCAAACCGGATCTCGATCCCCCGATCATCTCCAGCGTCTCCTCCAGACCCGGGCGGCTGCGCGCCAGCAGCGCCACCTGCGTACCTTCTCGGGCAAGGGCCACAGCTCCGGTGACCAAAGCAACCTTGCCGGCAAGTTTGGTATCCATGCGCTACTTGGCCTCCGATATCGGGACAGATGGGTCAACTTGGGAGGAACACGCTTTTCCCAACATTTCGCACCTACGTGGACCCGGCTGCATTCTCGGATGAGATCTGCTCGGCAACATGTTTTAATAGGCTAGAAGCAAAAGCTGAAGGAGGCTTGGGTGAGCACCACACTGATTAGGGGCGGGAGGGTGATAACCGCCTCCCGTGATGTCAAAGAGGACATCCTCATTGAGGATGGGAAGATCATCAGGATGGGGAATCTGGTCGACTTTCCCGCCGACCAGGTGCTTCAGGCCTCCGGAAAGTTGGTGATCCCGGGGGGTATCGACCCTCACACTCACTTTGACCTGCCGTCGGCCGACACTATCGGATCTGACGACTTTTTCACTGGCACCGCCGCGGCGGCGGCGGGAGGCACCACCACCATCATCGACTTTCCCACCCAGAACCGGGGAGAAGACCCCCGGGTGTCTCTGGAGGAGTGGTTCGGAAGATCGGAGGGCAAAACCGCCGTGGACTGGGCCTTTCACCAGATCATCACCGATCTCCGAGACGCCTACCTGCCTTCCTTGGGCAAGTTGATCGAAGAAGGGATATCCAGCTTTAAGCTGTTCATGGCATATCCCAATGCCCTGATGCTGGACGACGGCGCCATTCTGCGCGCCCTGCAGTGGACCCGAGACAACGGGGGCCTGGTGATGCTTCATTGCGAAAACGGGCCCGCCATCGAAGTGCTCATCCAGCAGGCGCTGGCCGCCAGACGGACCGATCCGATCAACCACGCTCTCACCCGGCCTTCCACTGTGGAAGGGGAGGCCACCTTCCGGGCCATCGCCCTGGCCGAGATCGCCCAGGTGCCCGTGTACGTAGTGCATCTCTCCGCCGCGGAATCATTGCAGGCGGTCCGAAGGGCCCGTCGACGGGGACTGCCCGTCTACGCGGAGACCTGCCCTCACTATCTGCTGCTCTGCGATGAGGCTCTCCGAGCACCGGGATTCGAAGGGGCGAAGTACGTCTGCTCTCCTCCACTGCGGCCCGTTTCCCACCAAGAACCGCTGTGGGAGGGATTGTCCTCCGGTGACTTGCAACTGGTCTCCACCGACCACGCCCCGTTCAATTTCTCGGGCCAGAAGGAAATGGGGAGAGGGGATTTCTCCAAGATCCCCAACGGGATGCCGGGGGTGGAGTGGAGGATGAGCCTGCTTTACCACTTCGGAGTGCTGCAGAACAGAATCTCCCTCAATCGCTGGGTGGAGATCACCTCCACCAACGCGGCCCGGATGTTCGGACTCTATCCCCAAAAGGGTGAAATCGCCCTCGGGTCGGATGCCGACCTGGTGATATTCGATCCCGAACGGGAACAGACCCTCACGGCCGAGGCCCAGGTGACCAACTGCGACTATAACCCTTATGAGGGTTGGACCCTGAGCGGTGTTCCGGAAACAGTCCTGCTGAGGGGTGAGACCGTGGCCAGGAGCGGGAAGTTCGTCGGTCGGGCCGGCATGGGCCGGTTCTTAAGACGCCGCCCCTCCACAGATTTGGCCTCCGACCGGATCACCTGACCGAAGCAGGGCTCTGCCATGTTCAGGATTGTCTGAGAAGACCCTGACAAGAAGCAGCCCGACCTGAGTCGGGGCCGTTGACCCGGGGGCTAGTCACACAAGAGTGGCGCCGCATTGACCGTGGCAAGAGACCTTTGGGCAATGCCATCCCGGCAATACGTGCAAACTTATCCGAAGACGCCCTCAATGACGTCGCCGGTAGCGGAGATCAGGTTATCGACATGGGCGGTGGTCATGGGCGTTGAGAGACAGGCCGTGCCACGTGCAGATAGATAGAAGCCGCGGTTGAGCAGGCCGATGTGGAATAGGCGTCGAAGGTCGGGATCCACCCGGTTTACTGCGTGGACATCGGTGATCGGCTCGGAGGTTGGATGGAGGTTGAAAAGCGATCCCAATCCGGTGGCTTGGCCGGGCAGGCCACCGGATGCGAAGGCCCCGTTTATCCCGGCGATGGCGTATTCCCCCGTGAGGTTCAGGTCGGCGATCACCTGGTCGGTGAGCATCTCCAAGCAGGCGATGCCAGCCGCGGCGGTCACCGGGTTGCCGTTGAAGGTGCCTCCCCACGAGATGTCTCCTGAAACGGGGTGCAGGATCTGCATGATCTCGCCGGCTCCCCCGAAGGCGCCCACCGGGAAACCGCCGCCGATGATCTTGGCGAAGGTGCTCAGGTCGGGACGGACCTCGTAGATGGCCTCGGCGCCTCCTGGGTGCAGCCGCAGGGTTTGCACTTCGTCAAAGATCAGCACCGACCCGAAGGCAGTGGTGGCCGAACGGAGGAAGGTCAAGAAGTTACGCTGGGCGGGGATGACCCCCGAGGCGCCCAACACCGGCTCCACTATGATGGCAGCCAGTTCTTCGCCCACCTCATCCAGAATCTTCCGGCATCCCTCGAAATCGTTGTAAGGAAGATCGACGACCAACCCTGATATTTCTTGGGGAACCCCTGGCCCCGGAGTGGTTGTGTAGTCGTGCGTCCCGTGGTAGCTGCCCTCGAAACGACCGATCTTGGACCGTCCGGTATAGGCGCGGGCCACCCGCAAGGCGGCCATGGTCGCCTCGGTTCCTGAATTGGTGAATCGCACCAATTCCACAGAGGCAACCCGCTCGCACAACACCTCCGCCAGCCGCACCTCGTACTCTGTTGGCGCCGCGAAGGCGGTACCCCCGTCCGCAGCTTCCTGGGCGGCCTTCAGGATGTGAGGATGGGCGTGGCCGCAGATCAGAGAGGTGTAGTTGTTGAGGTAGTCGACCCGTCGATTGCCGTCCACATCGAAGATGTGGCACCCCTCTCCGCGCACTTGGAAGGGAGGGAAGGGTGGAAAGTAGGTGGTGGTGCGGGTGGTGCCGCCCGGCAACACCTTCTGTGCCCGGCGGGATAATTCCACCGAGCGGGGATTGGCTCGGCGGTATTGCGCCAACTCCCGATCCAGGGCAGCCAGGATTTGTGATTTGTCAGGCAAGATCCGACCTTCTACTAGACCATGCCCCAGCCGCCGTCCACCATTAACGTCTCACCGGTGATGTAGCTGCCGGTGGCGCCTGCCAGGAAGACCACAGCCTGGGCTATCTCGGTACCTGAGGCGAAACGGCCCAGGGGAATCTTGGACGTTATCGTCGCCAAGAGTTCGGCGTTTCCGGGGTCGGTGCGCAACTCGACATTCATCGGAGATTCTGTCCATCCCGGCGCCACCGAGTTGACCCTCACCCCGAACTCGGCCCACTCGGCGGCCATGGTTTTGGTGAGGCCGATCACTCCCGCCTTGGCGGCGCTGTAGGACCCGATGGTGGGAAAGGCGAACGGACCAGCGATGGAGGACACATTCACCACCGCGCCCGATCGCTGCTCGATCAGATGAGGCGCGGCGGCGTTGGTGACGTAGAAAACCGACGAGAGGTTGGCCTCGACCACCTTCCTCCACTCCTCGATGGACAGCTTGTCCAGTGTCTTGAAGTTCTGTCGTTGGCCGGCGTTGTTAACCACCACATCCAGTCCTCCCAACGCCGACACCACATCTTCAACCGCCTGCCGCACCGCCGGAGGGTCGGTCACATCGCAGGGCATGATCATGCCCGACCCTCCGATCAACTCCAGGGTCTCCTCCAGGCCCTGGCGGTTGCGCGCCATCAACGCCACCTGAGCGCCTTCCTGGGCAAGGGCTATGGCGATGGCGCGGCCAATGCCCTGGCTGGCTCCGGTGACCAGGGCCACCTTGCCGGTTAGCTGAGTATCCATCGCGCTTACCCGGTGGCCTCCCTGATGAGGTTCCAGAGCCGACTGGGAGTGATGGGAAGCTCATCGGCCTCCACTCCCAGATGGCTGAGAGCGTCGGTGACCGCGTTGGCCACCGCCGCACCCGGCGGGAAGGTGCCGGCCTCGCCCATGCCCTTGAAGCCCCCTTCGGTGTGAGGAGAGGGGGTAACCACATGATGAATCTCGAAGTCGGGAACGTCGGTGAAAGAAGGCAGCAGGTAGTCCATCAAGGAGGCGGTGAGCAACTGGCCGTCCTCGTCGTACACGAACTCTTCCAAGACGGCGCCGCCCAAAGCCTGAGCTATGCCGCCCTGGATCTGTCCTTCCACCAGCAGCGGGTTGATCACCGGTCCGCAGTCATCCACCACCACATAATTCTGCCAGGTGATCTTGCCGGTCTGGGTGTCGACATCCAACACCACTAGATGGCAACCCGAGGCAGTGGTGAAGTTGGGCGGGTCGTATACGTAAGTGGCCTCCAGGAAGGGCTGGTCGCCCTCGGGAAGGGCATGCGCCCAATAGGCTTGTTGGGCGACCTGCGCCAGGCTGACCGAACGCATTTCCTCGGCGCCTTTCACCGAGACCATGCCGTCGGTGTACTGCACGTCTTCGGTATCTGCCTCCAGCATTCCCGCTCCGATGCGGACCGCCTTGGCCTTGATCTCCTCAATGGCCTTGATCACTGCCACCGCCGCGACATTGGAGCGGCTGCCTGCCGAGCCGAACCCGGTGTAGGGAGTCTGATCGGTGTCGCCCCACACCACCCGGACGTCGGCCATGTCGATCTCCAGATGGTGAGCCGCAACCTGCGCCAAGGTGGTCTCGGTTCCCTGTCCCATGGGGATCATCCCCGTGTAGACAGTGGCCTTTCCGTTCGGGTCGATCTTGATCGTGGAACCTTCGTAACCGCCCGTGTAGTAGCCGAGATACCCCAGGATGGGCGAGGGCCCGAAGCCCGAGACATGGATGTAACTGGAGATGCCGATTCCCCGGTAAATGCCCTGCTCGCGCAGTTCCTTCTGCTCCCCTCGGAGCCGGTCGTAATCGGCTGCTTCCAGCGCCTTTTCCAGACAGGCCGGGAAGTTGCCGGAGTCATAGACGGCGCCGGCCGCGTTGAACCAGGGGAACTCGTCGGGCTGGATCAGGTTCTTGCGCCGCAGTTCAGCCGGGTCGATGCCCAGCTGGCGCGCCGCTTTGTCCACCATCCGCTCAGTCCCGAAAATTCCCTCGGGTCCGCCGAAACCTCGGAAGGTGCTGACTGGGGTCTTGTTGGTGGCAGCCGCTATCACATCGCAGTAATAGTTGGTGATCCGGTACTGGTTAGGCGCGGCTGCGCCGGTCACCCAAGCCGGGCCTATTCCGACGCTGTGCAGATGGGCGCCCAGGTCGTTGATGACCTTGCCTCGCAGTCCCAGGATGGTTCCGTCGCTGTTCAGAGCCATCTCCCACTCCTGGATCTGCCCCCGGCCGTGCACGGTGGCCATCAGGCCCTCGCGCCGGTCACCGATCCATTTGACGGGCTTGCCCAGTTCCATGCTGGCAATGCTGACCAACAGATCCTCGGGGTAGCGGTCCCACTTATTGCCGAACCCTCCGCCCATGTTGGGGGTGAGCACCCGGACCGCGGTCTCGGGAAGACCCAGCGAGGCGGCCAGTTCCGTGCGGAACAAGCTAGCCACCTGCGACTCGGAATGAACAGTGAGCCGTCCGTGGACCTCGTCCCAGTCGGCCACAATGCCCCGGGTCTCCAGCGGGATACCCGAGTGGCGCCCGATGGTGAACCTGCCCCGGACTATCTCATCGGCATTGTCGAAAACCTCGGGCTCGTATCCGCACACGCCCAGAGCGTTGTATCCCGCAAAAACATGGTGTACTGCGACGTTGTCGCCCCACTCCTCGTTGATTACCGGGGCGCCCTCGTCCAAGGCCGCCTCGGCGTTGGTCACCGCATCGAGGGGCTCGTAGTCGACATCGATGCCGTCGAGAGCGTCTTCGGCCAGATACCGGGATTCGGCCACCACCGCCGCCACCGGCTCGCCCACATAGCGGACCTTGCCGACCGCTAGGGCAGGAGTGCATGAATCCTTTTGGCCCGGCAGCCTCCAGACCACCGGGAAAGGGGTGATGTGATCGGGGATGTCGTCGGGAGTAATGACCATGTGAACGCCGTCCATTGCTCTGGCCTCGGAGGCGTCCACCGAGTTGATACGGGCATGGCCGTAGGGGCTGCGCAGTATTGCCATGTGCAGGGTCCCGTGCAGTTTTATGTCGGCTATGAAACGGCCCCGTCCCCTGATCAGAGCCGGGTCCTCCCGCCGCGGCGCACGCGCGCCGATCCATTGGGTGGTGGTCATGATGTCACCTCGTTCATTTCCCTAGCCGCACCCAGCACCGATTCGACGATCTTCTGGTATCCGGTGCAGCGGCAGATGTTTCCGCCCATGTCATCCCGCACTTCTTGGGCTGTGGGATCAGAATTGCGCTTCAACAGATCCACTCCGGCCAGGATCATTCCCGGAGTGCAGAACCCGCATTGCAAACCGTGGTACTCCGAGAAGGCCTTCTGCATGGGATGAAGCTCGCCATCTTGTTCCAAACCTTCGATGGTGGTGATCTCGGCACCCTGGACTTGTACGGCAAAGAGCAGGCAAGAACGCACCATCTCTCCGTCCAGGAGAACGGTGCACGCCCCGCACACCCCGTGTTCGCACCCCAAATGGGTACCGGTGAGTCCCAGTTGGTCTCGCAGCACATCGGCCAGGATCTCCCTGGGTTCAGCCAAAGTGGTTTGGTTTCTTCCGTTCACGTTGAGCGTTATCGCCACTTGGGCCATCATTCCACCTCCTGAGCGTGGGCGATCGCCTGCTGCAACCCCCGTCGGGTGAGCACATCGATCAAATTGCGCCGGTAGTCGGCGCTTCCGTGAATGTCGTCGGTGGTAGGGAACTGGGCAGCGGCCCGGGCGGCGGCCTCCGCCACAGCGGCGGCCCCTCCATCGGTACCGGCCAGGACCGCTTCCGCTTCGTCCAGACGGGCGGGCTGCGTCCCTCCGAAAGCGGTGATGGAAGCCGATTCCACCGAGTCTCCGTTCATACTCACCACCACCGCCGCGCCGGCTATGGCGAAGTCCCCGTGGCGACGGGAGAACTCGGCAAAACCGTAACCGCCGGATTGGGCGGGAACCGAGATCTCGGTGATTAGTTCATCGGGTCCAAGTGCAGTCGAGAGGAAGTGCCCCCTGACCAGATCTTCCACGGACAGCACCCTGGATCCCCCGGAGGAGACTGCGGTGACGGAGGCGCCCAAAGCCATCAGTACCGCCGGGTATTCCGAGGCCGGGTCGTTGTGCGCCAGGCTTCCCGCCAGGGTCCCGCGGTTGCGGATCGCCCGATGGCCCACATAGCCGGTGGCGGCCACCAGGAGCGGGGCATGGGTGGCCACTTCGGAGGATTCTTCCACCGCGGTCTGCCGGGCCGTGGCCCCGATTTGCAGGTCACCCCCATTGCATCGGATGTAATCAAGGTCACAAATCCCGTTGATGTCGACGATGCGTGCGGGCCTGGCCAGTCGGAAGCTCATCATGGGGACCAGGCTCTGGCCTCCGGCCAGCACCTTGGCGTCCTCATGGCTGCTTAACAGTCCGGCCGCGTCGTCGACAGATTCGGGAGCGTGGTATTCGAAAGTTGCGGGTTTCATCGCTCTCCCATCTCGCGTAAGTCTTGCACGCCAAATATAGAGGTGCGCTCCGCAGGAAGTCCGCTCAGAGAGATTTATTCAGCCAACAACCCGGCCATTTGATCCAAGGCAGCCAGGTTGTGCCCCGGCAACATGGAGTCGATATGGGGAAGGGAAGCTATCAGTCCCCTGGTCAGAGGGCGAAATCCGGGGTCTCCCATCAGGGGATTCACCCATATCACCCGGTGCGCTTGCCGGGACAGGCGGGCCATCGCCGACCCCAGAACCTCGGGGCTCCCTCTTTCCAGGCCGTCCGAGCAGATCAGTACCACCGACCCCCGATTGCGGGAGTCGGGGCCGTAGCGCCGCACGTACTCGGTGAGCGACTCGCCGATCCGCGTGCCGCTCTCCCAATCCACCACCCGGGATGCGGCTTCTTCAATCGAGCGATTGGGATCGCGCCAGCGAAGCTGAGGGGTTATCCGGGTGAGCCTGGTTCCGAAACAGAACACTTCAACCCCGTGGGCAGCGCGATGGGTGGCATAGGCGAAGTGGAGCAGCGGTCGGGAGAATCCGGCCATGGACCCCGAGATGTCGAGGATCATCACCAGTTGGCGGGGCTTGATCCGTCGGCGACGAAACGCCCTGTGAAAGGGTTCGCCGTCACTGCGCAGTGAACGGCGTACGGTTCTCCGTAAATCGATGCGTCCTCTTGGTCCCGGCCGGGTGCGCCGCACCACCCGCTTGGGCAGGTTCACCGCTATCCCGGCCACCAACTGGTGAAGCCGACGCAGGTCTTCCTCGCTCCAGTGATCAAACCGCTTTTCCTTGAGGATCTCGTCTTCGGAAGCCGTTGGGCCACTGGAGCTGGCGCCGTCCTCGGAAGGGTCAACCACCGAGACCTCTTGGGTAGTCGCAACCGTCTGCGTTCCGATAGGCGCTGCCTCATCGTCCCATCCTCCGAATGTGAACTCTCCCGGGCGAGTGGAGGGCTCCTGCTCGGAACGAGAGAACCACTCGGCGAAAGCCCGGTCGTAGTCGGCGAACCTGCGATGGTCATCCACCAGGGTCAGCCGGCCTGCCCAGTACAAGTCAGCCGGATCGGTGGGATCGAGTTGGGCCGCCGCCCGGCAGAAAGACAGAATCCGACCCGGTCCCACCGTGAAACCGTGGGTTCGCAGATGTTGGGCGAAGCGGATCAGTGACCCGAAAAGTTCCTCGCCATCATTCAAGGTCGGCGAGTTCCTCAATGAATCCTTCCGCTGTTTCCAGGTCGTCGCGTTCCTTAAGCGCCGCCCCCAGGGTGAGTCGGACCGTCTCGGTGTCAAGGCGTTTGGTCCCCAGCCGCTCTAACGCCCTCGACCAACTGATGGTTTCCGCCACTCCCGGCGTCTTCACCAGATCGGCCTGGCGCAGGCGCGCGGCCGCACGCACCACCTTGCGGGCCAGCGCCTCGGACACCTCCGGCGCTCTGGCTCTTATTATCGCCACCTCCCGGAGGGGATCCGGGAGATTTATCCAGTGATAGAGACAGCGGCGTTTGAGAGCATCGTGCAATTCCCGGGTGCGGTTGGAGGTGAGCACCACCATCGGAGCAGCAGCGGACTGGATAACCCCCAACTCGGGAATTGAGATTTGGAATTCGGATAGAATCTCCAGGAGGAAAGCCTCGAATTCATCATCGGCGCGGTCTATTTCATCAATCAGCAACACGCATCTGCCCTCGGACCTCAGGGCCCGCAGAAGCGGTCTTTCCAACAGAAACTCCTCCCCGTAAATGTCGCGACCGCCCCCGTCCCGCAGGTCGGCGGCCCGCAGGTGGAGAAGCTGGCGGGTGTAGTCCCATTCGTATAGAGCCTGGGCGGCGTCTATGCCTTCATAGCACTGCAGACGCACCAGTGGAACTCCCAACCCGTCCGCCAACGCCTTGGCCACTTCGGTCTTCCCCACCCCGGCCTCGCCTTCCAGCATCAGCGGCTGAGGAAGGGCCCGCGCCAGATAGATGGCGGTGGCCAATCCCCGGTCGGCCAGATAGTTTTGGCGGCCCAGAAGTTCCGCCACCTCGTCTGCAGAAGAAAAATCCATCTCCGCTGATGGTCCGGACGCTTTTTCGGTCAAGTTGATCCTCCAAAAGGATTACCCCAGCAAGATACTGGAATAGGCTAGGGGCAAATGACAAGGAGAGGCTGGTGAGCACCACCCTGATCAAGGGAGGGCGGGTAATAACCGCCTCCCGGGACACGGTAGAGGACATTCTCATCGAGAACGCAAAGATTGCCAGGGTGGGGAACTTGGGCGACTTCCCGGCGGACCGGATTATGGACGCCACCGGCAAACTGGTCATCCCCGGAGGGATCGACCCTCACACCCACATGGACACACCGGCCGGCAACACCCTCATCTCCGACGACTTTTACACCGGCACCGTGGCCGCGGCAGTGGGGGGAACCACCACCATCATCGACTTCCCCATCCAGCAAAAGGGCAATGATCCACGGGTTTCGCTCGAGGAGTGGTTCGGAAAATCGGAAGGCAGAGCCGCGGTGGACTGGGCCTTCCACCAGATCATCACCGACCTTCCGGAGTCCTATATGCCGTCTTTGGGCGCGCTGATCGAAGAGGGCGTCTCCAGCTTCAAGCTGTTCATGGCCTACCCCAACGCCTGGATGCTGGACGACGGCGCCATCTTCCGGGCGCTGCAGTGGACCGCCGACCACGGGGGTCTGATCATGCTGCACTGCGAGAACGGCCCCGCCATCGAGGTGCTCATCCAGCAGGCGATCGCCGCCGGGCACACCGAACCCCGCTTTCACTCCATGACCCGGCCTTCCATAGCCGAAGGAGAGGCAACCTCGCGGGCCATAGCCCTGGCCGAGATCGCCCAGGTACCGGTCTATGTGGTGCACCTCTCCGCGGCCGAGGCCCTGCAGGCGGTGGGGCAGGGTCGCGAGCGGGGACTGCCCGTGTATGCCGAGACCTGCCCCCAGTATCTGCTGCTCTCTGATGATGTGCTGGCCTCGCCCGGGTTCCAGGGCGCCAAGTACGTCTGCTCACCACCCCTGCGGTCCCCATCCCATCGCGAGCGGCTTTGGGAAGGACTGGCCGCCGGTGACTTGCAGTTGGTGGCCACCGACCATGCACCGTTCCATTACAAGGCGCAAAAAGAGATGGGAAGAGGGGATTTCACCAAGATCCCCAACGGGATGCCCGGAGTGGAATGGCGGGTGAGCCTCCTCTACCACTTCGGAGTGCGGGAGAACCGGATATCTCACAACCGTTGGGTGGAGATTACTTCCACCAATGCCGCCCGCCTGTTCGGGCTGTATCCCCAAAAAGGCGAGATCGCGCCCGGATCTGATGCGGACCTGGTGATCTTTGATCCGAACCGGCGGCAGACCCTCTCGGCCGAAACCCAGATGACCAACTGCGACTACAACCCCTATGAGGGGTGGGTGCTGCAGGGAGCTGCGGAGACGGTGCTGTTGAGAGGAGAGCCGGTGGTCCGGGATGGTAAGTTCGTGGGCCGGGCCGGCGCGGGTCGGTTCATCAAACGCCGACCCTCTGAAACACTTACCACCGAAATGATTTCCTGACCCCGGGGAGAAAGTATGACCACCGTCAGAACCGCACTCATCCAGATGTCAACCGTCTACGACAAAGAGGCCAACATCGCCAAGGGGGAACAACTGGTTCGCCAGGCCGCCGACCAGGGGGCGCAAATCGTTTGTCTGCAGGAACTGTTCAACACCATCTACTTCCCCTATGAGATGGACCCCCGCCATTTTGATCTCGCCGAGCCGATCCCCGGCCCCACCACCGAGCGGATGCAAGAGGTGGCTCGGGAGACGGGAGTGGTGCTGGTAGCGCCAATCTATGAGAAGACCATCGAGGGGATGCTGTTCAACACCGCCCCGGTGATCGGCGCCGACGGGGAACTTTTGGGTATCTACCGAAAGAGCCACATCCCTTTGGTCAGCACGCCCACCCTGACCGGAATCGAGAAGTACTACTTCGCACCGGGAGACACCGGCTTTGTCACCTTCGACACGCCGTTCGGGATCAAGTTCGCGGTGTACATCTGCTATGACCGCCATTTCCCGGAAGGGGTGCGGGCGTTTGCCCTGCAGGGCGCCCAGTTGATGGTGGTGCCCACCGCCACCACCGGGATGAGCCGCTATCTGTGGGAACTGGAACTTCGCGCCCACGCAGTGGACAACATCATGTACGTGGGAGGAGTGAACCGGGTGGGAGTCGACCAAGACGGCTCCGACTCGCACTTCTACGGATCGTCGGTGTGGGTGGATCCCAAGGGACAGATCATCAGCCAGGCCAGCGATCAGGACGATGAGGTGCTGCTGGCCGATCTCGACTTCTCGGTGGTTCCCCAGATCCGCAACGAATGGGGCTTTTTTCGCGACCGCCGTCCCGACCTTTACGGGGCCATCGCCACTTGATGGCGGCGCTTTTTGGGATCTAGCCGCCGGGCGCGAATGCCTCTGCCATCTCCCGATAATTCTCGGTGATGGGCAGCGCCACCGGATACACATTGGGACGGGTAGCGTAGGCCGCTAGACCCTGCCGACAGGCGGCCAGATCTCCCCACACGCACAGCGCGCTCACCACTTCGGCGGGCACCAGCCGCATCGCATCATCGATCCCCCCTGCCCTGGGAGGCCAGCCCCCCATCTCGTCTTTGACCTCAGCCAGCAGGTCTTCCGGAACGCCGCTGGCCAGGGCGATGTGGGGCTGCTGTCCCAGATACATGGTGGTCATCCGAAGGGCCACCTCGAACGCCCGCTCGGGATGACGGTCATCGGCGCTTACCACCACCACTTGCGGAAGGTCGAGATCGTCAAGGGATTTGCCAACCCGGGCCGCGCCCTGCGCCATCCGGTCGAAGGCCTGAGCCTGATAGGAGGGGGATGTGAATCCGTTGAGCAGCACCCCGTCGGCGATCTCTCCCGATAGCGCCAGCATCTTGGGACCGGTGGCGCCGATATAGATGGGGACCTGCCTCGGGGCATCAGACGCGCCCTCCCCCAGTTCCAGGCGTAGATCTCTCACCTGCACCAGATCGCCCTCGAAGGTGACCGTCTCCAGAGCTAGGAGTCTGCGCACCACTTCCACATACTCCCGCATCTGTCGCAGCGGCCGGCTTCGGATCACTCCCTGCTTCCAGGCCAGCGGGTCCCAGTAAGCGCCCAGGCCCAGCAGCATCCGAGCGGGCGCCAACTCGTCGAGGGAGGCGAAGGTCAGGGCCATGAGCGAGGCGGGTCTGGTCCAGGTGTTCACCACCCCGGCCCCGATTTTTATCCGCTCGGTCTGATGGGCGACCGCCCCCATCACCGAGATGGCGTCGCGGGCGGTGCGTGTCTCGCATATCCAGACCGATTCGTACCCCAGCGCTTCGGCCTCTTGGGCAAGAGCCACCTGGGTGCGGGCGTCGGGACGATCCAGGAAACAGATTCCCACTCTGGCAATGCAAGCGTTCAACGCACACTCCTTACGTCTAAGCGTCGATCACCCCAGCAATGCTAGAAGCACTCCCGATCCCATCTTGGAGAGAACCCGGGTCTCCAAAGCCAGGCGGTCCAGACCAAAGAACCCCCGGCGCAGGTCATCTCAGCCGCGACGAACCCCCACATAGGCGCAGCGTGGTCGGTCAAGGGGAACCTCGACGCTGATCTACCTGAGTAATAGAGCGGAAGGGTGCCACACAGCCGGTCGGCTACACGTTCGATAGTCGGGAACCATTCGACTCCGTAACCTGGCTACCCAATCGCCGACTAAAGAGATTCATGTGGGACTCACCCCAGCACCAACCTGGGTGGAGAGTTAGACTCCGGCCCAGCTAATAGCGTTTTTCGTAGAAGAAGGAGAGAAAATGCACAGGATTCGGAACAGGGGTTCGCTGGTACTCCTCGTCGCCCTCGCACTGGTATTCACCGCATGTGGATCAAGCGACGAATCGACCCCCGTAACAACGGTGGCCCCAGCCACGACCCAGGCGCCGGCCACCACGGCCGCAGCCACGACCACCACGGCCGCAGCCCCGACCACGACCGCAGCCCCCACCACGACCGCAGCCATGGTCGACATGACACCCGAGAAGGCGAACATCAAGGTGATGCCGGCCACACTCGCGCAGTTCCTACCCCTCTATGTGGCTCAGGAAAAAGGCTTCTTCGCCGACTACGGGCTGGCGCCGGAGATCCTTGCGTTCGAGGGCGGCGCAGGCCGCTCCACTGAGGCGGCCTTGTCCGGTGAGGCGGACATGGGCTACACGAGCTGGCCGCTGGCCTTCTCGCTGGCCGAGCGTGGCCAGCAGCTCAAGTTCATCACGACGCATGCGTTCTACGCCCGCGAAGGCGGCGCTGACTACACCACGCATCGTCTGATCGTCGCCGAGGACTCGCCGATCCAAACGGTCGCAGATCTCGAAGGTGCCCGCATCGGCGTGATCGCCCGCGGGTCGAACGAAGAGGCTTTCCTTATATCGATCATGCTCGAGGTGGGCGTCGATCCGGACAGCGTCGAGCTCATCGAAGCGTTCTGGGGCGCGCACCCGGATCTCATCACGTCGGGGGAGATCGATGTCGGATACATGATCTACCCGTTCGTCGGCGCCATCATTCCGTTCGGAGAGACCGAGGGGAACGGCTTCCGCTCGATCGGTGACCCCTATATCGGCGGTGAAAACGGTATCCCGGAGATGCTGGGTGACCGTGGCGCCGGCATGTTCCCGATGGCGGCCACGCCCGAGTTCGTAGCTGAGAACCCCAATACCGTCAGGGCATGGGCGCTCGCCATCCGTGACGCCAGTCAGTGGATCGTCGACAACCCGGCCGAGGCCCTGGACATTTCAGTGGCCATCTCGGGTGTGCCGGAGGAGGCGCAGAGGAACAATCCGCCGCACCTGTACGTGACCTGGCCGGAGAACTGGGTCGATCAGATGCAGCGCGTTGCCGACCTGATGGTCAATGCGGATCTGCTCGGAGAGGGGCTGGACGTGGGAGCGTTCATCTCGGACCTCCCGTTCACCGAAGACGAGTTGATCGAGAACGGTCGCTACTTCCCCTGGGATCCGAGCCAACTGCCGTAACCAACTCGATCGGGAGTTGAAGTGAGAGGAGCCCAGCGGTTCGCTGGACTCACTGCCGCAGCCGTCATCCTCGTAGCGTGGGTGGCGGCTACGGCCACCGGGTTCGTTAATTCAAAGTTCATTCCACCACCCAACGAGGTCTTGCGGGCGGGTTCCGAGGACTGGGTGAACCTCGGCCCCGCCACGCTTGAGAGCATGTGGACCGCGCTCGTCGGCTACGCGATCGGGTTCGGCGCCGCGGTTGTGGTCGGAATGGCCGTGGGGCGGTACGCCTCCGTCGATTCGTGGATGAGCGGGCCGCTCGACTTCTTTCGCGCCATCCCTGCGGTCGCCATGGTCCCCATGGCGCTCCTGGTGCTCGCCGACTCGTTCCTGGTGGGTGCGTTCGCCGTGGCGTGGGGTTGTTTCTTCCTGGCCGTGATCAACGTAGTCGCCGGCGTGAAACACATCCCGGACACGTTGCAGGACGCGGCCCGCAGCTTCGGCGCCGGAGAGGTGAAAGTGCTCCGCAAGGTCGGAATACCAAGCCTGCTCCCCTATTTCCTCTCGAGTCTGCGACAGAACGTGTCGGTGGCGCTCATCGTCATCGTCGTCGCCGATATGGTCATCGGGCTGTCGGGACTCGGCTTCTATATTCTCCGCACCCAAAGCAACGCTCTGTTTGGACGGATGTATGCCGCTATCGCCCTGATCGCAGTCATCGGGTACGGGGCATTCCGCCTGCTCGAGGTAGCCCAGCGGAGGCTGTTCCCCTGGTGGTCGGAGACATCGTTGGCATGACCACCCATAAGACCTCCTCCAGTCCGGCCATCCACCTGAAGGGTGTGACCAAGAGCTACGCCCGGCGTGGCCAAGACGAAGATCTCAAAATCATCGATGGACTGGACCTCTCGTTTCGGCCGGGCGAGCTGGTGACGATCGTCGGGCCGTCCGGCTGCGGTAAATCGACGATCCTCAAGATGATCGACGGGTTGACCCCGGTGACCGGTGGGTCCATCACCTTCGAGCCCAGCTCACCGAAGCCGCGAATCGGCTTCGTTTTCCAGGACTACGCCAACGCGCTGGCGCCATGGAAGACCGTGCAGAAAAATGTCGAGTTCGGGCTGGAGATCGAGGGCGTAGCGTCGCGGGCCGAGCGGGCCGAGGCGGCCGCCCGATACATAGAGATGGTCGGTCTGCAAGGGTTCGAAAACGCATATCCGCGCGAGCTCTCGGGGGGCATGCAGCAGCGGGTGCAGTTGGCCCGCGTGCTCGCCTATGAGCCTGACGTGCTGTTGATGGACGAACCGTTCGGATCGCTCGACGCCCAGATCCGGCGTGTCCTGCAAGAAGAGATCCGCAAGATCCTCGAGAGTCTGCACCGAACCGTGCTGTTCGTCACCCACGACATCGAAGAATCGCTTTACCTCGGCGACCGCACGGTGGTCCTCGATCAACGCCCTGCCCGCGTGCTCACCGATTTCATGCAGGGCGAGCGGACCTCGAGCTTCGAGGAGTTCATCGCCTCGGACCAGTTTCGGACGAGATATAAAGAGGTCTGGCGCCTCCTAAAAGGCCGGGGTGACCGCGCATGACCACCTCGGTGTGGATTCGCGGACTGAAGACCATGATCGTGCTGGCCGCCATCTTCGGGGTGTGGGAGTACGTGAGCCGCGCCGAGATGGTCAACCCATTCCTATTTCCGCCGCCCACTCAGGTATTCACCGACACTCTCACCGCCTTCACCGACCCTCCGTACCGGTCGGGCGACGGTCTTTTGTTCCAGATTGGCAAGAGCGTCTACCGCGCCGTGGCGGGTTGGCTCATCGGGGTGGTAGTCGGCGTCGTGTTCGGCGTGGTCGTCGAGTGGTGGAACAAACCCGGGTCCGTGGCGATCTCGCTGCTTGAGTTCCTTCGACCGATCCCGGTCATCCTCTTCCTGCCCGTCCTCGTGCTGGTGGTCGGGATCGGGGATCTGTCCCGCATCATCGTGATCGCCTGGGCTTCCTTCATCTTTGTGGCGATCAACACGATCTTCGGCGTCCGTACCGCCAAGCAGTCGCTGTTGCCCGACGTGGTGAGAAGCTTCGGCGGATCCGAAACCCTGGTGCTGCGACGAGCAGTGTTCGGCCTGGCGGTCCCCCAGATCGTGGCCGGCGCTCGCCAGGCGGTCGGTATCGCACTTGTGCTCATGGTGGCGTCCGAGCTCATCCTCTCCACCAACGGGCTCGGCTGGTTCATCCTCTTCATGCGCCGCAGCCTCTTCCCCGCCGAGATGTACGGAGCGATCCTCCTGGTCGGCATCCTCGGCCTGGTCTTCGGGACCCTATTCCAACTCCTCCAGAAACGCATCCTCCGCCCCTACCTCAACTGACCTAACCAAGGAGAAAACATGATCAAGACCGGCATCGGCTTGCTGCAAACGACGCCCCTCCCGGAGACCGTCCGGCTCACCAAGCGGGTGGAGGATCTCGGGTACGACTCGATCTGGTACGCCGAGCACAACTTCTCCCGCGACGGCATCACCGCCTGCGCAGCGGCCGCCGCCGTGACCGAGCGCCTCATCATCGGCCCGAGCGTCGTGCCGATCTTCACTCGCAGCCCGCTGCTGATGGCAACCACCTTCGCCGCCCTCGACGAGTTGTCCGGCGGCCGGATGGTGGCTGGCATCGGCGCCGGCTCCCGGGTGCTCATCAAGGCCCAGGGCATCAATTTCGAGAAGCCGCTCAAGGCGCTGCGCGAATACGTGGAAGCCTGCCGGGCCGTGTGGCATGCTCACGGGACGCACTTTGACTACCAGGGCGAGATGGTCCACCTCGAGAACGCCGAACTCGACTTCGAGCCGGTACGCCGCGACCTGCCCGTGTGGCTGGGCCCCACCGGCCCGCTGGCGTGCCAGTTGACCGGTGAGATCGCCGAGGGCGCATCGCTCAACGCCTTTCTGAGCACCGACTATGTCACGTGGGCACGCGAGCATCTCAACAAGGGTGCTGAGAAGGCTGGCCGCACGGTCGACGATATTGAGGTGGGGATGATGGTGGTGGCGGCCGTGGACGACTCGAAGGAGGCTGCCCGCGACTATCTGCGTCCCCTTCTCGCCCTCTACCTGGCTCGCCTTCCCGACATCACCAAGCGGACCTCGGTGTGGGGTGAGAACGGTGCGGGATGGGAGCGGCTGGCAGCCGCCGTGGACGAGGGAGGCGGCGAGGCCGGCAAGCGATACATCACCGACGAGACCATCGATGAGATCACGATCAACGGCACCCGGGACGACTGTCTTGAGGGCCTGCAGCGCTACATCGACGCCGGGATCGATCACCCGATCATCACGGTGATCGGTGACATCGAACGCGGAATCGAAGCACTGGCCCCGCAGGGCTAGAGGAGGCACACATGGGCACCACAGCAATCACGAATGCGTCGATCTTCGACGGGACAGGCGCCGAGCCCTACGGCCCGGCCAGCCTGGTCATCGAGGACGACCGCATTACCGCCATCGGCGCCGACGTGGAGGTTCCCGCGGGCGCCGAGGTAATCGACGCGGCCGGCGCGCATGTGCTGCCGGGCCTCATCGACGCCCACCTCCACCTGTTCGGCATCCAGGGGTACGACTTCATGTCGTGGGCCATGGAGTCACCGAAGCTCCATGCGATCCGCTCGGCGATCGAGGTCCAGGAAATCCTCGGCGCTGGCTACACGCTCATCCGGGACTGCGGGAGCGATCACAGCCTCGAGCTGAAGAAGGCGATCGAGGAAGGCAAGGTCAATGGTCCCCGCATGCGGGCGGTCGGGCGGTTCATCGCTGAGACCGGCGGGATCCCGGACCTGCCGTTCATCCGCCTCGAGTGGATGCAAGGCCCCGAACCTCCCGGATTCGTCCGGTTGGCCGATGGCGTCGCCGAGGTGGCCAAGGCGGCTCGCGAGCAGATTCGCGGCGGCGCGACAGACATCAAGCTCGGCGTGACCGGCGGCATCGATCCGTCGTTTATTCGCGCCGAGTCGGCGTGGACCGGGGCCGAGATCGAGGCCGCTGCCCATGTCGCACACAACGTGGGTGCTCTCCTCTCCGCCCACAGCAACACCCTCATCGGGGAGTCGTGCATCGGTATGCAGCGCGCCATCGGGGCGGGGGCCGATTCGATCGAGCACGGGTACTGGATCGATGACGAGACCCTCGAGATGATGGCGCGTCATGATGTCACGTGGGATCCCAACGTGGGATATCTGGCGCGGGCGGTCGAACGCGGGGGCGATCTCGGTCTCAACCCGGTGTACGTGGAGCGCTGCAAGATGGCGCTCGATTCGTACGCCGACACCTTGCCCCGCGCTATGTCGATCGGCGTCAAGAGAGCCATCGGGTCCGACTTCCTCGGCACGCCGGCCGATCCACACGGTGAGGAGGCCTATGAACTGGAGGTTCAGACCAGCCTCGGCCTCTCGACCATGGATGCCCTCGTCACGACCACCAGAGGCAACGCCGAATTCTTCCGGATCGACGGCGACTTCGGAACGCTGCAGGTGGGTAAGGTCGCCGACCTGCTCATCATCGACGGCAACCCTCTCGACGACGTCCGCATCCTCCAAGAACGTCACAGGATCAAGCGGGTCATGATCGGGGGTGAGACCCGCATTACCAGACCATGACGGTCCGATCTGCCCCGAGCTTCGACGTCGGCCTGGACAATGGCCGGACGGTGGATGAGATCGTCGCCGTGGCCCAGGCGACAGAGCAGGGCGGGTTCGGGACAATCTGGATCGCCGAGCAACACTTCCACCGGGGTGTGTTCACCATCGCCGCCGCAGTCGCCGAGGCCACGTCCTCGGTCAGGATCGGCTTTGGGGTACTGAGTCCGTTCATTCGCCACCCGGCATCTGTGGCGATGGAACTGGCATCCCTCACCGAGCGATGGGGCGACCGATTCACGCTCGGATACGGGGTGGCGCATCACGGCGCATCACGGCTCGGAACCATCCCTGCCAACCAGGTGACCGGCCTGCGAGATGCCGCCACGGCCACCCGCACCCTCCTCAGCGGGGACACCGCCTACAACGGAGCCCAGCTCGCCTCTCGGCCGCCGCCGGTACCAATCTACATCGGATCGATGGGTCCGCAATCGCTGGCGATGTCGGCCGCCCACTACGACGGGGCGCTGCTGGGGGTAATGTGTTCGCCGACATTCATCGAGTCAAGCGCCGAACTGCTCGACGCGGCCCTGGCCAAAGCCGGACGCGGCCGGGACGACTACTCGTTGGGCGCGCTGGTGCTCACCGCGGTGGCCGACAATCGGGCAGACGCAAGGGACGTGGCGCGGCGATCCGTCGCGTACTACCTGGGGGAGATCCCCGACGTGTCGGCGCGACTGGTCGGGACCGATGTTTCGCGCGACGCGATTCTCGCCGTCCGCTCCCAAATCGTAGAGACGAAGGCGAGCGACGGCGCCGAAGCTGCGGCCGCTCTTGTACCCGACGATCTGGTCGACCGGCTGGCGGTCGCCGGCACTCCGGCCGATGTGGCCAAACGGCTGGCCCGCCTCGGGGATGCAGGCCTTGACCGAGTCGTGGCTCACCATGCGCTCGGACCCGGCGCCGTGGTCGCACTCGGCGCCGCCTTGACCGACCGCGCAACGGCGGTGCCCTGTGGTTGATCTCGGAGCGGCAATCGAGGGCTTGCCACCGGCCGAGATCCGGACGATCCAGAACAAGCACCTCACCACGCAACTCGCCTACCTCTGGGAGCGCTCACCCTTCTATCAGGAGAAGCTGCGGGGCGCCGGCCTGGACCCCGACTCGGTTAGGTCGGTCGAAGACCTGAATCGGGTCCCGTTCACCCACAAGGAGGACATACGCAAGTCCATCGCGGCGAGCCCACCGCTCGGGAACCATCTCGCCGCCGAACCAGGCGATGTCGTTCAATTCCAAGCATCAACCGGGACCAGCGGACGACCGTCTTATGTCGGGCTCACCGCCCGCGACCGGGCGAACTGGGCCGAGATCACCCGCCGAACCTTCTGGGCCCATGGCTTCCGCCCGGGTGACCGGGTGCTGCAGGGGCTGGGAATGTCCCGCTGCTGGGTGGGTGGCCTGCCGGTCGTACAGGGCCTCGAAGCCCTGGGTGCAGCGTGCATCCCGGCCGGCGCCGAGCCGGGAACCACCTGGTTGCTCCATGCCATCAGCGACCTGCGCCCAACCGGGCTGGTCGCCACCCCGAACTTCGCCCGATACCTCGGCAAACAGGCCCGGGATGTGTTAGGGGTCGACGCCCGGGAACTGTCGATCGAGCGGATCTACGTGGGCGGCGAACCCGGGGGCGGCATCCCGGAGTTCCGCCGACAAGCAGAGGCGCTATGGGGAGCGCAGATGCGGGAAGTGATGGGCGGCACCGACCTCTCACCTGTTCTGTGGGCGGAATGTGAGGATCAAAGCGGCATGCACTTCGTTGCCCACGAATTCGTCTACTGGGAGCTGGTCGACGACGCCGGCGATCCGGTGGAGATCACGGCGGGAGCAACGGGAGAGTTGGTGTACTCGCATCTGGACCGGGCGGCGACTCCCGTGCTGCGCTTCCGGCACAGCGACATAGTCGAGGTGCTCGACACCGAATGCCGGTGCGGACGGACGAGCCCCAAGATCAAGTGTTACGGGCGCACCGACGACCTGTTGATCATCAAGGGCGTCAACTTTTTCCCGACCGCCCTCCAGGACATCGTCATGGGGATGCGACCTGCCACCAGCGGCGCCGTCCGGATCCTCAAGCACGAGCCCGAGTACACCTGGCCCGGCCCCCTCCACATCCGGATCGAACGGGGTGAGGAGAGGTCCGCCGATGACGACCACGAACTTCGCTCGAAGCTGACCCGAGCCATCTCCGACATGTGCAGGGTCAACGCAAAGGTCGAGGTCGTATCCTTTGGCACATATCCATCACCCGGACGGGAGAAGGTCCGACTCATCGAGAAGCTGTACGAGACATGACGTCACTAACTGTCAAAGACGCCACACTGGTCAGCCCGGCCGGCCAGACAAGAGCCACGGTCCTTTGCAGCGATGGGGTTATCCAGGCGCTCCTTCCGCCGGGCGACGCGCCCTCCGCCGACCGGGTAATCGATGCCGACGGCGCCTACGTGCTGCCCGGCTTGATCGATTCACACGTCCATCTCGGAGTGATCCTATCGTTTGCCGACTCGTGCCGCACCGAGAGCGCGGCAGCCGTGACCGGGGGCGTGACCACCATGTGGCACTACCTGCTGTCGCCCGGTTCCTTCAAGGACAACCACCAGCAGCATGTCGACGAGATCGAGGAACACAGCATCGTTGACGTGGGCTTTCACGGGCTGGTCACGAACGCGCAGCAGGTTTCCGAGATCCCCCAGACGGTCGATCAACTGCGCCTTACCTCGTACAAGTTCCACATGGCGATGAAGGGACCCGAGGCCGCATACGGGATCAAAGGGCTCGACGACGGACTGATCTTCGAAGGCATGCGCCAGGTGGCCTCTCGCCCCGGCGTGATGTCCCTCATCCACGCCGAAAACATCGACGTGATCCTCCACAACCGGGAACTGGCGATCGCAGCCAACCCCGACGCCACCGACACCGCCTCGTGGAGCAGGCACCGCCCCCACTTCACCGAAGAGGAAGCGATCATCCGCTCATCGATCCTCGCTGAGAACGCCGGCGCCCCCCTCAGTGTGATCCACACCAGCGTCGGCCGCGGCCCAGAACTCATCCGCACAGCGAGGAACCGCTACCCACGCCTTTACATGGAGACCTGCCCGCAGTACCTTGTGCTGGACATGGACATGCCACTGGGCACGTGGGGCAAAGTCAACCCGCCGCTTCGGACGAAAGCCGACCAGCAACTGTTGTGGGCCGGCCTGGCGGATGGGACCATCGACTGGATGGGGTCCGACCACTGCGACTACGACCTGCAGACGCGCCAAGGCAACATCTGGGACGTCGGTCCTGGTCTCCCCGGCAGTATGACCATGATCCTCCCCGTCCTCTTGTCGGAAGGCGTCAACCAGGGACGGCTGACGCTCGAAAAGGTCGTCGAACTGACATCAGCGAACTTCGCCCGTCTCATGGGAGCATCACCGCGCAAGGGGGCGATCCAAGTCGGCAGTGACGCCGACCTCGTGATGATCGACCTCGACAAAGAGGTCACCATCGACGCGGACATGCTCAACGGGCACTCGGACTACACGCCGTACGAGGGCATGCAGATGCGGGGTTGGCCCCGCATGACGATCGCCGGGGGCGAGGTGTTGTACGAGGACGGCGAGGTCGATCGGGGCACGAGCCACCGCGGCGCTGTAATCACCGTTGCCCCCGACAAGATGCCGGTGGTGTAATGGCCGCTCGTAAGATGTTCGTGCTGCCCACCGGCACCTGCTACCTGGCCGAGTTCCGAACAAAGATGGGAGGGTCGAACGACGAGGTCGGGGTCCCGATCGCCATCTTTGCAATCGAGACCGACGACGGCTGGGTGTTGTTCGACACGGGAAGCGACCCGGCGGCAGCGACCGATCCGGAGGCGACGTGGGGACGGCTGGCGAAGGCGTTCCGGATGGAGATGTCAGACGCCGACCATCCGATGGCACGCCTGGCCGAGGCGGGCATCGAGGTAGCGGACGTCGCGCATGTGGTGGTGTCGCATCTGCACATGGATCACGCCGGCGGCATCCGATTCTTCCCCGACGCCACCGTGCATCTGCAGCGAGCCGAGCGTCGATGGGGCCAGTTCCCGGACCGGTTCGGAGCGCCCGGCTTCGTGCGCAACGACTTCGATCGGCCCGAGATCACCTATCGATACCACGAGGGCGATGTCCAGATCGTCCCGGGTGTTAATGCCGTGCTGACCGACGGCCACACCCCGGGGCATCAATCGCTGGTGGTCGACCTGCCCTCGGGTCGCTACGTCCTCACCGGCGATGCGGCCTATCGACGGGACCAGATCGACCGGCGCCTCCCACCGCCGACGACTACCGACGAGTATGCAGCCATCAAGTCGCTGTCCCGGCTTAAAGGCTTCGAAGACCGCGACGGAGCAACGATCCTGGTGGCGCATGACATCGAGCAGTGGGAAACCACGCTCAAGTCACCAGACGGCTACTACGAATAGGGGCGCCATGGCCAGTTTCACCGATTGGAACGAACAGGACGGGTTCGAGGCGTTTCCGGGCGACTTCGTGTGGAACGTCACCGGCAAGGACCTCCAGGTGATTCGCGCCGAGATAGCGCCGGGAACCGACTTCGGCCTCCACTCCCATCACCAGGAGCAGATCATCTGCGTGTTGCAGGGACAGCTCGAATTCACGGTGGACGGCGAGACACGGACCGTCGGACCCGGACAGGTGATCCACGCCCCGTCCGGCGTCGAGCACGGTGGACGGGTGGTGTCCGACGACCCGGTAATCACCATCGAGGTCTTCTCTCCTCCCCGGGTCAACTTCAGCCACAACCAGACGATGGTGTTTGAGGATCCCGTATGAGCCGAAGGCTGCGCGGTCGCAGTGCCCTTGTCACCGGCGCAAGCGCGGGCATCGGTCTTGCCACGGCCGATCGGCTGGCTGCCGAAGGTGTCAATCTGGCGCTCGTGGCTCGCAACGAGGCCCGGCTGTCCGAAGCACGAGCCCACATCGCCTCGACACACGGGGTGAAGGTGGTGACGATAGTGGCCGACCTCTCGCGGCCAGAGGTGCCGGATCGAACAGTAGAAGAAGCGGCCAATGCGCTCGGCGGGATCGACGTCTTGGTCAACAACGCCGGCTCCTCGCCGTTCGGCAGCCTCGAAATGGTCACGGACGCCGACTGGTCGTATTCGATCGACTTGAAGTTGATGGGCTACGTGCGGTGCACCCGGGCCGTCTTCCCCATCATGAAGGAGGGCGGAGGCGGTGTGATCGTCAACGTCGTCGGGATGGCCGGGCGCTTCGCCTCCCCAGCCTACGTGCTCGGCTCGCTGAACGCCGCTTTGCTCCATTTCACCAAGTCGGTGGCGGAGTTGTGCGGACCGCACGGTATCCGAGTGATGGCGGTGAATCCCGGCCTGACCACGACCGATCGCATGGAGGACGCAATCGAGGTCTGGGCCGCAGACGCCGGCATGACCAACGAGGCGTTCCGGGCCGCCTACCTGGACGACAGGGTCCCGCTCGGTCGCTTCACGACCCCGGAGGAAGTGGCCGAAGCGATCGCCTATCTCTGCTCGGATGCCGCGGCCCCGGCTACCGGCTCGGCAATCCAACTCGACGGCGCATCCACCCGCGGGGTGTTCTGATGTCCGAGCTAAGCCTGACTCGCCATGGCGGTGTGGCCCGGGTGACCATTGACCGTCCGGAGCGCAAGCACGCCTGGTCGACGCCGATGTGGGCCGAGATGGCCGGCCTCATGAGCCAGTGCGCCAAGGACGACTCGGTACGTGTTGTCCTGGTGACATCAACCGGTAACCGGGTGTTCAGCGCCGGCGCCGACCTCGAACAGTTCGGCGGCGCAGACCCGGCCGCGGTGCGAGTGTCCTTGGAAGGAGTCGAGTCGGTGATGGCGTCGATCGAGGCATGCCCGCAGCCGGTCATTGCCGTGGTGAGCGGAGCCGCCGTCGGGGCAGGGACCGAGGTTGCCGCGGCCTGCGATGTTCGGATCGCCTCCGATCGGGCCTGGTTCTCGATCCCGGCGGCGACGTTGGGGATAGTCATCACCCGAAGCGATATCGCTCGGCTGGTGCGGGGGGTCGGGGAATCGATGGCTAGCGACATGCTGTTGACCGGCCGCCGGCTGACTGCTGCAGAGGCCGAGCGGATCGGTTTCGTCCGTTCGGTCCACACCCCCGAGGACCTCGACGCAGCCGCGATGGATCTTGCCGCGGAGATCGCCGCGCTTGACGCCTCGGCCTTGGCTGCGATGAAGGCGCACCTGAACGCGCTCGGGGACATGCCATGGGACGAAGATTCGTGGGCTTCCTCGTTGGAGGCGATCACGTCGGCCACAACCCGGAAACGCATCGCCGCCCGGCTGGGAGATGCATGATGGGAGTCGTTCGCAATGGACGTCTGGTCACCGCAGACGGCGTTGTGGAGGGCGACATCTCGTTCCGGGACGGTGTCATCCACCAGATCGGAACGGGCTTGGAAGGCAGGACGATCGCCGACGTGAACGGCGCCTGGGTGCTGCCGGGGGCGGTGGATCCTCACGTCCACATCTCGTTGGGTGGGTATTCCATCAGCGAGCCGTTGCTGCACGATCTGCACCAGGCCGCGCGGGCAGCCCTGCGAGGAGGCGTGACGACAATCGGCGCGTACGCACAGCGAACCCCAGCGACCACTGTGGCCGAGGCGGTCGAAGCCGAGATCGGGCGGGAGCGTGACGGCGTCGCCACCGACTACTTCATCAACGCCTTGTTCATGCCCGGCGACGACATCGAAGGGACGGTTGCCCGAAGCGCCGAGGTCGGCGTCAGCTCCTTCAAGACGATGGTCGCCTACGCTCAGCGGGGCCAGATGCTCGACGACGCCTCCATCTGCCTCCTCATGGAACGGGCGGCGGCGGTGGGCGGCATCACCCTCGTCCATGCCGAGAACGGCGGCGCCATCGACTACCTCGACGCGATCGAACGCCAGCGGGGAGTCATCAATGCGAGTTTCCTGCGCAGCCAGCCGGTGGAGCTGGAGCCCGAAGGCATGAACCGCACCGCGATGTTCGCCGCACTGACCGGGTGCCATCTCCACTTCGTACATTGCACCTCGGCGCCGGGGGCTGCAATGCTCGGTGCGCTAAAGGTCTCGGGAGGCTCGGTGACCGCCGAGACGCAGATCCACTACCTGTTGCTCACCAACGACGAGGTCCTCGAACGCGGGCCGTTGGGCAAGGTCGGTCCGCCGCTGCGAGACCCCGAACACCTCCCTCAGCTATGGGACGCTCTGGCCGACGGCCGGATCGATCATCTCTCGTCGGACCACTCACCCAAGAGCCTGGAGGTGAAGCTGGCCGCCGACAACATCCTCGACGCCACCTTCGGCGGCATCGCCGGCGCCGGCGTCATGCTGCCTCTCGCCTTCAGCGAGGGGTTCAAGAAGGGGCGGCTGACGATCGAGCGACTTGCCGAGGTCACCTCCACGAGGGCCGCGCAGATCTACGGAATCTACCCGCAGAAAGGCGTGCTGGCGGAAGGCTCGGATGCCGACTTGGTCGTCATTGCGGAGGGACAGCCCGAGGTACGGCTGACCCACGACAACCTCGAACCCAGTGCCGGGTACTCGCTATTCGAGTCACTCTCCACCAGCGGTATGCCGAATCTCGTGGTACACGGCGGCTCGGTGGTCATGTCGGATGGCGAGCTGGTTGGACCGGAGAACGGGCGGTACCTGGCACGTTTCGGACGACAGGCATGAGTCTCGACCTGCTGATCCGCGGCGGCCGCGTGTACGACGGGACCGGATCGTCGTGGATCAGTGCGGATATCGGCGTCGATGCAGACACGATCATCGTCCTGCGCGGCGACACAACCCGTATGGAAGCCGGTCGCGTGATCGATGCGAGCGGCCTCTCCGTATGCCCTGGCTTCATCGATATGCACGCCCATTCGACGATGGCGATCCTGGCCGATCCGGCCCATGAGCCGAAGATCCGGCAGGGCGTCACCACGGAGCTGATCGGCGTCGATGGCAACTCCTATGCCCCATTCCCGTCCGCCGACGACCTCGATGGCTGGAGTGTGATGAACGCGGGGCTCGACGGGCGCCGCCCGCCGGGCTTCAGGTGGAGTTCGGTTGCCGAGTACCTCGATCTCTACGACAGGTCGGTACCAGTGAATATCGCCTATGTCATCGGCAACACGCCGCTGCGGGTGGCCAGCGTCGGCTGGGATGACGCCGAGCTCACCGCCCAGGACATGGCCGTGCAGCGACAGTTACTGCAGGAAGGTCTCGACCAGGGGGCATTCGGTTTCTCGACGGGACTGACCTACCCCCCTGGCAGTTTCGCCGAGATCGACGAACTCACCGAGCTGGCCGAGGTGGCGGCCCGGAACGGCGCCATGCACGTGTCGCATGTGCGCTACGGGGCGGGCGCCACCTTCGCCGATCCGTTCCACGAGGTGGTCGAGATCACCCGTCGCACCGGCGCCGCATTGCATATCTCGCACTACGCGTCGCTCTCCAAAAAGGACGGCGAGTTCCATGAGCTCCTGGGCCTCGTCGAGGAGGCCCGCCAGGAAGGTCTCCAGGTGTCGTTCGATGCCTATCCCTACAACCAGGGTGGCTCGCGGGCGCAGGTCGCCCTTCCCGAGTGGATTCAGAACGGCGGACCCGACCGCCTGTTCGAGCACCTGGGCAGTCCGGACTCGCGAGCCAAGATGCGCGAGGAGACAGATCCCCGGCAGAGCCGCTGGCGAAATCCCACCGGCTGGCACCTCAGCGGGTTCGAGAACCCCGACTACCGGCAATTCGAAGGTGTTCCTCTCGACCAGATCGCCGCCGCGATGGGCCTCGACCCGCTGGAGGCGCTCTGTGACCTGCTCATCGCCGAAAACCTCGGCCTTTCTTACGTCGGCCACGACTCCAATAACATGGAAACGGTGCGCCACATCCTCAGCCACGACCTGTGTGCGGTTGGAAGCGATGCGCTGCTGGTGGGCACCGCACCAAGCCCACGAAGCTATGGCACCTTCCCCAAGATGCTCGGGGGCCTGGCGAGAGATGAGGGTTTGATGACCATGGAAGAGGCCATCCGCAAGATGACCTCGTACCCCGCCGGTCTGCTGGGCATCGGCGACCGCGGCGTCATCCGCGACGACGCCAAAGCGGACCTCGTAGTGTTCGACCCCCACACCGTGGGTAGTACGGCCTCCCTGCAAGACCCATGTCAATTCCCGACCGGCATCCCACACGTGATCGTCAACGGTGTCCCGGTGGTTGACGACCATCGCCGTACCTCCGCCACCCCCGGCCGGGCTCTCAAGAGGAGGTGAATGTGACCGGACTGGATTCGTTGATCGCCGACCTGAAGACGGCCTACGCCGCCAGGAATTCGCGGTCGGAGGCCGCCTTTACACGCGCGCTGGCGGTCATGCCGGGCGGCAACTCGCGTACCCAACTGTATTTCGAGCCGTTTCCTTTTTATATCGATCATGCCGAGGGTCCCTACCTCCACGATCTCGACGGCCATCGCTACCTTGATGTCGTCAACAACTACACGAGCCTGATCCATGGTCACCCCGACGCCGAGACCGTGCGGGTAATCGCGGAGCAGGCAGCCCGCGGCACGGCCTACGCCGCGCCGTCGCCGTCGGAGATTGAGTTGGCCGAGGAGATCACTGCCAGGGTGAACAGCATGGAGAAGGTGCGGTTCACCAACTCTGGCAGCGAGGCGGTCCTGTACGCCATCCGCCTCGCCCGGCATGCCACCGGACGCGCCGACGTGATCAAGGTGGAGGGCGGATATCACGGAGGAAACGAGTCCGTGCAAGTCAGCGTGAAGCGCTTGGGCCTCGACCAGCCGGCGGCACTGCCGGAGGAAGGAGTCCCCGAAAGCGTGGCCACCGCAACGCACGTGATCCCGTTCGACGACAACGACGAGGCCGTCCGGTTAATCGGAGAGCACGGTCGCACGTCGGCGGCGCTCATCGTCGAACCTATCCAGGGTTTCGGTGGCGGCCTCAGGCCGCCGGACGGCTATCTGGAGGCTATCTCCAAGGCGGCCGCCGACACAGGGACGCTGGTGATCCTCGACGAGATCCAGACCCTGCGGTACGCCTACGGCGGCATCCAGCAAACCCTCGGCCTCACCCCTGATCTCACCGTCCTCGGCAAGCTGATCGGCGGAGGCCTCCCGGTCGGCGCCTTCGGAGGCTCGGAGGAACTGATGTCGATGACCGACCCCCGAGGCAACCAGGTGATGACCCAGAGCGGCACCTTCAACGCCAATCCCCTGACCATGGCCGCAGGTGTCCACGCCTTGCGCAACCTCACCCCCGCAGCCATCGACCGGCTCAACGCCAACGGCGACCACCTGCGGGCGTGGATCAACGAAGAGTGCCCCCGGCTCGGGCTGCCGCTCATAGCTGGCGGCTACGGGAGCCTTCTGCAGCTACATGTGGGATCAGACCTGCCAACCAGCTACCGGCAGGCCAAGACGCGGAAGATGGAGCCGCTGACCGCCCTGTTTTACCTCCTTATGGAACGCGGCGTCTTCACCGCACCGTCGCGAGTGATAGTGGCGCTCTCAACGGCGATGGGAGACACTCAACTCGACGAACTTCGCCAGGCCATCACATCGTCCTTCGACGTTCTCGCCGCAGCGAGGACCGACTAAGTTGATCACCCCTGACACTCGGTGTCGACCGTCTCCAGAGTAGGCGAGGCAACCATCCAAGTCGCGGATGGAGGCCCTACGCAGGGTCGCCTCCAAGGAGCCGCTTATCCGGGAGACATATGGCGAGAGATGACGAGACTACCTCAGCGTCGCCCGCGGCCTGATCGCCGCCGCGCACTGCCCACCGGGAGCGGATCCCTCCAACATGCCCCTGCACGTAGGGGGCGTGATTAGGGTTAGCCCGTCCCTCCAATCCGAAGATTCAGCAGTAAAGGAGCCTCCAGTGGCCGACACCCCTTGCCCCGCCGAGGACGGATCCAGTCCTGTCCGCCGCGAATTCCCCAAACCGCCCCCCATTTGTATCGATGCGGCCAAGTCCTACACCGCGGTGATGGAGACGTCAATGGGCACAATCACCATCGCTTTGGATGCGATCTCCGCTCCCCGCACCGTGAACAACTTCGTAGTGCTGGCCCGCTACCACTACTACGACGGTGTGATCTTCCATCGCATCATCAAAGGTTTCGTCTGCCAGGGCGGCGATCCCACCGGCACGGGGCGGGGTGGTCCTGGGTACCGCTTTGCCGACGAGTTGCCCAAGCCGGGACGCTACGAACTTGGCTCGCTGGCCATGGCCAACGCCGGGCCAAACACTAACGGGAGCCAGTTCTTCATCATCAGCGGGCCCAACGGCCGCCGACTCCCGCCGCAATATTCGCTGTTCGGCAAAGTGGTGAAAGGACTGGACGTGGTGGACGCCATGCAAAATGTGGCGACCGGCCGCAACGACCGGCCGCTGACCGACGTGACGATCAACTCGGTAACGATCAACGAGTTGGACTGATCCAGGCAACTCGTGTTAAGCCGCCGCGCTTTCGGCTAACCGCCAGCGGTTCAGCCGCGGGTTCTCAACAGGGGTAGGACCTGCTCGGCGGTCAATTCCACCATGCGGCCGACCTGGTCACTGGGCATTGGGAAGAGCGCTACGCAGTCGGCGCCGATCTCGTAGAAACTCTCGATCTTGGCGGCTACCTCCTGCGGTGAGCCGGCGATGGTGAGATCCTCAATCCACTGGTCGGGCATCCCCTGGCGCACCGCTTCATAGCCACCGCTGTCAATGAGGCTGCGGAGTTGTTCGGAATTCCCGTACACGTCGGTCAGAGCATTGGCGCCCAACGACTTGTAGAACGAGAGGGGACCGCGAACCGCTCTGCGGGCTTGTTGGGGATCGTCGGCCACCGAATATATGGCGAAGAGGGTTATCCGATGTGGCCCGGACCGTCCCCCCAACCGCCGTCCCTCATCGATCCGTTCCCTGGCCCATTGCACGTACTCGTGACTGGCAGCCACAGAGAGCACCGTACCGTCCGCGATCTCCCCTGACAGGCGGAGCATCTTCGGACCGGTCACGCCCATGTGGATCGGGGTGGGGACTCCCGTTTCGGGATAGGTGAGCGTCACATCGTGGAAATCGAACACCTTGCCATTCCCATCGAGTGTTTCTCCCGCCAGCAGCCGTCTGACCGACGAAACGCTCTCCCGCATCGCAGTTAGCGGGGAGCGGGGATGCAGGCCCATCTGGCGTATCCATCCGGGCACGCCGAGTCCGACACCGGCAGTCAACCGCCCTGGATACCCGGCCGAGATCGTCGAGATCTCCATAGCAAGGAGGGCCGGGTGCCTTACCATTGCCGACACCACACCGAGCCCCACCACGGTCCGTTCGGTGGCCGAAAGCACCAGCGAAGCGCCGGAGATGCCGCCGGTAAAGAAGAAGTCCTCCGCAAGCCATATTTCGTCAAAGCCCCCCTGCTCTGCCGTTCGCGCGGCCGCAGCCAGGTCCGAGGGCGCTATAGCACTGCCCAGCACCAGCCCGATCGCTCTGTCTTGGGTCACGAGCGAATCCTTCCCAGCATCAGGAGTCGGATTCGGGTCCGGCGGCGAAGCATTCCACCTTACGATAGCTGGCCACCGAAGTCAGAACCGGAGACTCATGCCGGCAGCGATCGAACACCAACGGGCACCGATCTTGGAAGGAACAGCCAGTCGGCAGGTCGGTGGGACTAGGAGTCTCCCCTTCGAGGGTGATCCTGTCTCGCACCTTGTCCAAGTCCATGGTGGGTGCCACCGACAACAGTGCCTTGGTGTAAGGATGACGAGGGTCCTCGAAGAGTTCCCGGGTCCCGGCGACCTCCACAATCCTGCCCAAATACATCACCGCCACCCGGTCGGCGATCCGGCGGACAGTGCCCAGATCGTGGCTGATGAGCAAATAGGACACTCCCCTGATCTCCTGAATCCCGCGGAGCAGAGCGATGATGCGACCCCGCAGCGACTGGTCCAGACTCGAGGTGGGCTCGTCGAGCACCACCAGATCGGGATCGGGCATCAGGGCGCGGGCGATCGCCACCCGCTGTTGTTGGCCTCCGGAGAGTTGTCGCGGGCGGCGGTTCCGAAAGGCTGCATCCAGACCCACCAATTGCAGCATCTCCTCGATGCGATGGGTTGTCTCTGATTTGGGAACTCCGGCCAAGAGTCGAAGGGGCTCGGCCAGCATCGCGCCAACCGACATGCGGCGGTTCAGCGACTGCGCCGGATGTTGAAACACCATCTGGATCCGCTGTCGGTTCTCCATCGATGCCGAATGTCCATCCAGAACCGATCCATCGAAGCGGATAAGGCCGTCGGTGGCCCGGGTAAGGCCTGCCACCATCCTGGCCAGCGTAGTCTTGCCGCAACCGGATTCGCCCACCACCCCCACAGTCTCCCCTCGCTCCACATCCAGATCCACCCCACGGACCGCTGGTAGGGCGCCACGCCCACGGCCGAACGTTTTGCGGAGCCCTCTTACCTCAAGAAGCGCCGGCACCGTTTTCCTCCACAGTGTGCAGAAAGCAAGCGGAGCGGTGGCCCTCGCCCACGGTTACCAGCTCCGGCACCTTACCGCACGCCTCCCACGCGTAGCGGCACCGATGGCCGAAACGACACCCGACCAGCCCGAAATCGACACCAGCTTCGATGACCTGGGGATCCACCTCCTTTAGAACCGAATCAAGCAGGTAGTTGGTGTAAGGGTGTCGAGGGCGCCGGAAAACGTCATCCCTGAATCCCTCCTCCATGACTTGACCTCCGAACAGAACAGTGACTGTGTCGCACATCTCGGCCACCGCCGCCAAGTCATGGGTTATGAACAGGACACCTGCCCCTGTTTCTGCCACCAGGTCCCTGATGAGATCGAAGATCTGGGCCTGGATGGTCACGTCCAGCGCGGTGGTGGGTTCGTCGGCGACCAGGATACGGGGCCGGCAGGCAAGGGCCATGGCAATCATGACCCGCTGGCACATACCACCCGATAGCTGATGGGGATAGGCTTGCGCGACCCGCCCCGCCCCGGAAATGCCCACCCGGCCCAGTATCTCGATGCTCTGCGACATCGCCTCGCCGCGGCCACAGCTTTGATGCAAGGAAAACACGCGGGCGATCTGACGACCAACTTTCATGGTCGGATTCAGAGCAGCTTGAGGATGTTGGAAGATCATGGCCATGTCGCCGGCTCGGCGCCTCACCGTCATCGTGTCGGGGTCCATGAGTTGGCGGTTGTCGACACGGATGCTGCCAGACCGCACCCCTATCCCATCGGGGAGGAGGCCCATCATGGTTAAAGCGGCCATGGTCTTACCGGAACCCGACTCGCCCACCAATCCAACGATCTGGCCCGCCGGTACGTTGAAGGAAACATTGGCCAGGATCGATGTCGGGCTACGGTCCAATCCCACCGTTAGCCCATCCACCTCCAGCAGACTCATGCCTCCCGGCCTCCGAACTCATCACCGATGAAGTGGAAGGCCATAGCCGCCAGGACGATCATCCCGCCCGGAAATAGTGAAGTCCACCAGTGTCCGGCATCGATATCCCGGGCGCCTTCGCTTACCATCACACCCCATTCGGCAGTGGGAGGTTTGATCCCCACTCCCAGGAAAGCCAACCCTGACACCGTAAGGATCGCCCAGCCGGCCACCAGAGTGGCTGTCACCAAAGATGGCTGGAGCGAGTTGGGCAGGACATGGACAAAGGCCACTCGTCCCGAACGGTTTCCTGCCAATTTGGCGCCGTCCACATATTCGAGTCCCCGCTCGGAAAGGGCCTGAGCCCTGGTGAGGCGGATGAAATAAGGTACGAATGCCGCGGTCACTGCTATGCCGACGTTGAGGGTGCTGTTACCGAGTACCGCCACCAGGATCAGGGCGAGCACGAAGCCGGGGAAAGCCAGCACGATGTCGGTGAACCGCATCAACGTCTCATCAATGGCGCCTCCCCAGTAACCGGCCACCACCCCGATCGCCGACCCGATCACCATCGCGCAGATGGCTATAACAACACCCAAGGTCAGATCGAGTCGCGCGCTGTGAACGGCCCTGGCAAAGACATCGCGGCCGAAGTTGTCAGTTCCCATAAAGTGATCCAGGGAGGGAGAAAGCAGCGCTTCCGTCGGATTGGTCGACACCGGGTCCGCCACGAAGAAGGGGCCTACGGCGGCCAGCAAAATGTAGATGGCCAAAATGATCATCCCCACCACCGCCAGGGGCTTGCGGGAGGCCAGGGGAAGGGGTCTTTCGCGGGTATCGATCCGAGGCGGAACGAATGGCGAACCAGTGGAATTGGATGCGTTGGACATCGAAGTCACGCCACCACTTTCTGCCCCAACTTGATGCGGGGGTCGATCCAGCTGTAAACGAAGTCGATCAAAACGTTGAGAACGATATACAGCAACCCGACCACAATCACGAATCCTTGGAGGGCCTCCAGGTCACTGACCCGCAATGCCTCATATGCGTATCGACCGACGCCCGGCCAGGCGAAGATCAACTCGACGATGATGTTGCCGCCCAGCATGTATCCGAAGACGATGCCGATGGCGGTCGTCACCGGAACCAAGGCGTTACGGAAGCCGTCTCGAAACAGAACCTGACGCCTGGGGACCCCCAAGGCTCGGGCCGTGCGGACGTATTCGCTGTCGAGGACTTCGATCATCGAGGAGCGAACGATCTTGAGGATGGGCGCCGACAGTATGAAACCCACGGTCACAGCGGGAAGGGCAAGGTACCGAAAGGCCTCCCACATGAGACCCCAATTCCCAGCCAGAGCCGCGTCGAAGGTGAAGAAGCCGGTGATGGGATCTGGTGATTGCGTAGTGATGGCCAGCCTTCCAACCGGACCTGGAAACCAGCCGAGCTTGAAGAAGAACACGAAAGTCAGCATCAGCCCCAGCCAGAAAAACGCCATGGACGATCCGAGAACCGCAATCACCCGCGCCGCCCTGTCGATCCCGGTGTCCCGCCGGGAAGCTGCCGTAACGCCAATCGGGACGCCGACCACCACCGCCAGAAGCACCGAATAGAAGGCAAGCTCTAGGGAAGCGGGCAGGCGGGTAAGGAGTTCTTCGGTGACCTTTCCACCCGTTCTGATCGAGGTTCCCAGGTCACCACCGACCACATCCCGCACATAGTTGACGAACTGCACCGGCATCGGATCACTGAAGCCGAACTGTTCCCTTATCTGTTCAAGCTTCTCCTCGGAGGCATAGGGCCCGGCTCGTACCGCCGCGGCGTCGCCGGGCAGTACCCGCATAATGAAAAACACCACTACCACTATGCCGGCCACGGTGGCTACCGACACCAGCAATCTTCTTCCGAGATATCTCCACATCCGAAAGGACATTCCCTACTGAGGGAGGGCGGGACCGGCCTGGCCGCCCCCGCCCTTCCTTTTTTCGCTCAGCAGTCCGGGACCTTCGACATCTCGGTGAAGACCGGTATCCGCGTGTAATCCTGCACTACGCCGGTAACGCATTTGTGGGTGACGGTAGTCCGATCTGAGGACCAAAGCGGCGCCCACACCGCCTGATCCAAGAAGATCTGCTGCGCCTGGGAAGAGACGTCGCCGCGAACCGCCGGATCGGTGGTGAATGTGCCTTCCTGGACAAGAGCGTCATAAGCCTCGTCGCAAAAACGCGCGTAGTTGACGAACTGGCCGCAGGTGGTCAGGAATCTCATCTGGTAGAAGGGATCCTCACCCCAAGAGAACCAGTCATGAATGAACAGCGGCAGTTCGTTGGCATTTATCCGGCCGGCAAAATCGCCGTCGGGCAGAATCTGCACATCGACCGTGACTCCGATCTGGCGGAGAGCATCTTGGATTAACACCGCCGCCTCCTGGTCGCCAAGGCGTGATTCACGTACCCCCAGCAACAGAGTCAGATCTTCCACACCCGATGCTTCCAGATGGCCGCGAGCCGCCTCCAGGTCTTGCTGGAACTGGCCTCCGATCGAGGAGTCATGGGTCTCCATGGTGGATGTCACGACCCCTCCCGCAGGCGACGCGAAACCGAACATCACACTGTCTATCAGCGCCTGATAGGGTACGGTGCTGACGATGGCTTTGCGCACATGGACGTTGTCGAGCGGTGCGATGGTCTGGTTCATGGCCAGGTAGTGGACACCGGTGGTTTTGCTCGCCCAGATCTTCACATTCGGATCATCTTGCAGAACCGCAAGCAGCTTGGGCGGGATCCCGGTCGCCACGTCGATATCGCCGGCCGAAACCAGGCGCGCCTTCTCATTGGCGTCGGGGATCGGCCTTATTATGACACCTGCGTTTGCCAAATTCTCCGCATTCCAATAGCCGGGATTGGGTTCGAGCACGACTTCGTTGTCCGGGTCGAACTTGGCTACGTAGTAGGGTCCCGATCCGCCGCTTTTGTCGTTGTAATAGGCAAAGGCCCATGGATCATCCTCGGTGGCATTTGCCTCAGCCTCTGCCCGGTTCATCGCTCCGAACACCTGGAAGGTGAGGAACCTGTGAAACAGGGGACTCTGCACGGTGGTCTCCACCTCGAAGGTGTAATCGTCGATCGCCCTGATCTGATCGGTGCTCGAAATACCCACAAATGGAAGCAGCAGGCCTATGTACCCGGGACCTTCGATCGAACGGTCGAACACGTACTTGTAATCGGCGGCGGTCACCGGGGTGCCATCAGAAAAGGTCTGACCCTGGCGGATCGTGAAGGTGGCCAGGAAACCACCATCGGCCGTTTCCTGGATGTCGAAGGACTCGGCGCCCGCTCCGACATGGTCGACGAACGACCCCTGCAACAACCCATTGGGCTGCTCCTCGAAGACTTGTTTGATCAGAGGCTCGTAGGCCGCATTGGTCACCGCATAAGCGGACGTGGCGCGGAATGTGTGCAACTCGATCAGGTTGGGTGTGTCAGCCAGGGACGCCACGATCACCGGCTTCTCGACCATCGCGGCCGTCGTAGTCGGCGCTTCTTCCTCATCCATCTCTTCGGCAGCGGTTGTGGTCGGCGCCGCCGGCGCCGCCGTGGTTGTGGCCTCTTGGGCCGGGGCTGCGGTTGCGGTTGTGGCAACTGAATCCTGGTCGTCACCTCCGCACGCCGCTACTACCAGAGCCAACGTGACCAGGATCGCCATCCTCTTGGCTCGAACCAGCCGGAGTCGTCTACTTTCCACGAAAACCTCCTTGATTTGTTTTCTACTTAACTTGTATGAGCGCAGGCGACGCTCGAATCAGGTGACCCATCAAGGTATAAGAGGATCTGCTGTGGCGTCATGCGAATCCCATTTAGGCTACCCCCGGATCGGCCATGGCGCGGCTGAGGGTGGGTTTCTTCGACGGGCCAGAGATCTCTGCGGTTAGGACAGACGCCCCCTCGACCAAGAGTCTGGGCAATCCTATGGTCGATATGAAGTCGCCGATGGTGTAGCCCCCGGGGGAGGCGTCCGAGCACCCACTAATGCGAAATCAGACTGACAATGCCAGATCTCCAACGGCCTTCATCCTGATCCGTACCGCATTGGAAGGAAGATAGGCGAGTGGCACCTCCTCGATATCCACCACCTCCACCGTGGCAGGGTTGGCGCCTGCGACAATCGCCCTATCCACCGCTTCGGAGCGAGCGGATTCCAAGGCTTCCTCTCGGTGGAGGTCGTCAAGAGAGTAGATCCGGTCCACCTCTCCCCCGACCTGAGCGATCGCCGCCCCGATGGCGTTGGCAACCGCAAAGTGGGCCGGTCGGATCATCTCCCTAACACCCGGAAGACCGTCCTCCAACAGGATGGATCCCCCACCCACCACGATGGCCATAACCGGGTCGGCGCTCGTCTTCAGTCGGTCGACCGTTCGCGCAATCTCGTGGCGGATCCGATCCAGCGCCAGCCTTACCACACCTCGATCCAGTTGGTTGACGGCAGACCGATCCCCAATAGACGCCAAACCTCCAGCTACCGCGATGTCGGTAGCGGTGAGTTCTGATCCACCGAAAACCAGCGCTCGTTCGTCGAGCCGATAACCGACACTTTCCGGACCGACCGTAACCTCGTTCCCGTCAGAGCTGACTAGTGAACCGCCGCCGATGCCCAGCGACAGCACGTCGGGCATTCGAAAGTTGGTTTTTACCCCACCAACCTGCACCCCAACCGACGCCTCTCTGGGAAAACCCCCTACCAGAATTCCTACGTCGGTCGTCGTCCCACCCACATCTATCACGACGCCGTCCAAAACACCGCTCAGGAAGGCAGCGCCCCGCATCGAGTTGGTAGGGCCCGACGCGAACGTGGCGACCGGATAGCGGCGGGCATAGTCGAGGCCCAACAGCGTCCCATCGTTCTGCGAAATGAACAGAGGGGCGCACACCCCGGCTTGGGCCACCACTTCCTCGAAGCCGTCGAACACACGGTCTGCGAGGGGAGCCAGGGAGGCATTGAGGATGGTGGCATTTTCTCTCTCGAGAAGACCCACCCGTCCTATTTCCCTCGAAAGGGAGACCGTCACCCCGGAAAGCTCCTCGGCGAAGATGGCGGCGGCCGCAGTCTCCATCTCGGCGTTGACCGGCGAGAACACCGAGGTCAAGGCCACCGAAGTGACACCGGCTTCGCCGATCTCAACCGCGACGCGTCTGAGTTCATCGGGGTCAAGGGCGGATATCTCCCGTCCATCGAATTCGTGGCCCCCGCGGCACACATAGGTGTGACTACCCAAAGCCTGGCGCAGACGGTCCGGCCAGTCAGTCATGGGAGGAATGGAAAGAGTCGCCGGCGCCCCGAGGCGAACCACAGCAGTGGCCGCCAACTGCCGGGCCTCCACAACCGCATTGGTGAAGTGGGTGGTGCCGATCATCACTGCGGCAATCTCTCGGGGATCGACCAACGAGGCGGCGAGAATCTGCCCAAGGGCGGCACCTATGCCCGATGAGACATTGGGGGTGGTCGGAGTCTTGCAGGCCGACACAACCTGCCGACCTTTCATCAGGACCGCATCGGTATTGGTGCCTCCGACATCGATGCCGAGGCGCAAAATCAACCTTCCCGCCGATTGTCCATAGCCAACAACAACTCCTCCGGATCTATCGGGAGCCTGGTGATGTTGGCGCCGGTAGCGTCCGACACGGCATTGGCGATCGCCGCCGCCACGGGCACTATGGGCGGCTCGGCAGCCCCTTTCGCTCCGTAAGGACCCGCCTCGCACGGATGTTCGAGAACCATGATCTCCACGTCGGGTATGTCCACAGCCAACGGCAACCCGTACGATTCCAAGGTGCGGCGGGTGTAACGACCGTTCTGGCTTTCCAAACCTTCCCAGAGGGCATATCCCATCCCCTGGGCGACTCCTCCCTGGATTTGGCCATAGACGCCATCCGGATTGATCATCCGCCCCACCTCCTGAGCTACGACATATCGGGTGACCCGGACCGAACCATCGTCGGGGTCAACCTCCACTTCGGCGAGATGGACGTGATAGGTGGGGACCGGGAAGACGGGAAACAACAGACCTTGCGCCGAATCCGGATCCCATTTGGGGAGGGGGACATTGTAGGTCCCGGTAGCGCTGAGAGGCCCGCCGACGCCCAGAGCCGTGCGGGCAACCTCTCCCAGAGAAACAGCTCGGGACGGGTCGTCGCGCACGCATACATTGCCTCCGCCCAGTTCCAGGTCGTCCGGGAGCGCGTGAAGCAGGCCCGATGCGATGTTGAACAGGCGTGGTTTCAGCTGCTTGGCGGCTGCCTTAATGGCCATTCCCACCACATGGGTGGTTCTGCTCCCCTGGGATCCGGCGTCAAAAGCCTGTGTGTCAGTGTCCGGAGAAGTCACGAACACCTGCTCGGCGCCGAGACCGAACTCAGCGGCGGCGATCTGGCGTACTCCCATCGTTACCGCCCCGCTGCCGTTTTCGGTGGCGGCGGTCGAGACGCCCAGAGCGCCGTCCTCTTGGATGCTCACAGTCGCCGAACCGGCCAGGGGGTTGGTGAGCCAGATGACCGCGGCCAAACCCACCCCTTTAAGGGGACCCTTCCCGGTCTCGGTCCAAGGGGCGATCTCCTCGACCCGGTCGAACGCTTCCCGCAAGATATCGGCGTCGTCCAGAGTCTGTCCGTTGAGCATTGAGTCGCCGGACTCAAAGAGGTTGCGCATCCGGAACTCCCGCCGGTCCATGCCGATCGCCTGCGCCAAGCGGTCGGTGTGCCGCTCCAAGGCGAAACAGATATAGGTCCCGCTGACACCCCGGAAAGCCCCGGACGGCGCCGTGTTGGTGTACACGCTCTTGGCAGTCACCCGGGTGGGTCCCACCCGATACACCGAACCCACCATGAGAAGGGCGATGCTGGTCAGATAAGCCGTATCGCCCTGGTAGGCGCCGGCATCCATCAGACATTGGAACTCCCGGGCAACGATCCGCCCTTGTTTCGTCACCCCGGAGCGGACCCTGATGGTGGCGTTTTCCCGGGACATACAGGAGATAAGGTCTTCCACCCGATCATTGACCAGTTGGACGGTACGGCCGGTGAGGGAAGCGCCGATGGCCGCATACTGCTCGAGCCCGAGGTCGAGACGCGCCCCGAACCCGCCTCCGATGTGATGTCCTACCACCCGGATCCGAGAGGGGGGTACTCCCAGCGCCTGCGCCACCCTGCTACGCGCGTTGAAGGGGAATTGATGGGACACGTGCACGGTCCAGCGCCAGCCGTCATAGGAGGCAGTAGCCGACTTGGGCTCGAGATACGCCTGGTACTGACGAGGAACCGTGTAAAAGTCCTCCACGATGATGTCGGCTAGTTCGAATGCTTCGTCCACCCCCCCGGGATCGGAGGTCAAAACCCCCCCACAGTTACCCCCCTTCGGCCAGGGCCCGACCCCGGGAATGGCGCCGTAGGAATCCAGGTCGGGATGCAACAACCTGGCGCCGGGCTGAAGCGCCTCCGCCACGTTGCAAACCGGTTCCACCTCTTCTATATCGAGTCCGATGGTCTCCACCGCCAACTGGGCTTGCCGGGGCGTGTCGGCCACCACCATGGCAATGGGTTCCCCTTCGTACAACACCGTGTCACCTGGAAAAAAGGGCGTGTCCAGTAGCACCAGGCCATTGCGGTGTTGGGGCGCCTCGGCGGCGGTCACCACCGCGTGGACTCCGGGGCTCGAGCGCGCCTCCGTCACGTCCAGACGGATGATTCTGCCGGCGGCAACCGGGGAACGCAGCAATCGGGCATGGAGCATCCCGACCTCCCGGTAGTCAACACCGTAAACGGCCAGCCCTCGCACTTTGGCGTCGGCATCTGACCGCGGCGTGCTCAGACCTATAGCCGTCAACTCCCGCCCTCCCTCACTACAGACCGGACCGCGGCCCGAATCGCGCTGTATCCGGTGCAGCGGCAGATGTTGCCCACTATGGCTTCATCGATGTCGCTGTCAGAGGTAGGCGCATTGCTCTCGAGCAGCGCGGTCAGGGTCATCAGGAAACCCGGGGTGCAAAAGCCGCATTGAACCGCCGCCCGGTCGACAAAGGCCTTCTGGAGGGTGCTAAGTTCTCCGTCCCGTCCGGCCAGGCCTTCCACGGTTCTGACGTCGGTGCCCGCCGCCGCCAGCGCCGGGAAGATGCAGGAATGAACAGGCGCCCGGTCGACAACCACCGTACAGGCCCCGCACTCGCCCTCGTCACACCCCCGCTTGGTACCTGTCAGATAGAGGCGGTCCCGAAGCGTGTCGAGGAGGACTTCGTCCCCATGGGCCTCCACTGTTCGCAGCATCCCGTTGACCTTGAAAGTGAGCGTCTGCGTCATTCGATCCCCAGCCTCTTACGCGCAACGCGGGCGGCTTTTCGGATGAGACGCCCGACCAGCATCCGACGATAAGTAGCGGTGGCCCGCTGGTCGTCGATCGGATGGACCTCCTCCATCGACCGTCGCACCGCCACCGCCACCGCGCCCTCGTCGAGAGTAGAACCCACCAACGCTGATTCGGCATGATGCATCCTCTGCGGTGTTACCGCCACCGAACAGACACCTAATCGGGCTGTCTCTATCCGGTTGCCGACAACACTGAAACGGACCGCCAAGCCCACCAAGGCAACCTCCATAGCGCTTCGGCGTCCCACCTTGAGATAGGACTCCCAGGTGTCCGCCGGGGGCGCCGGCACTTCGATCCCCAACAGAATCTGTCCCGGAGGGAGGGCGGTGCGGCGTCTACCCACAAAGAAGTGGTCGGCCGGTATCCGAGTAGGACCATCCACCCCGGACACCACCATGGTGGCATCAGCCGCCAGGATCGGGGGCGCCAGATCAGCGGCCGGCGAGGCGTTGCAGAGATTACCTCCCACAGTGCCGACGACCTGGGTCTGCCATCCGCCGACCGTAGCGGCGGCTTCGGCAAACGAAGGCAGATTGGTGGTGATGATCGGATCACACCGCAGGTCTCGGTGGGTGGTCAGGGCGCCGATCCGGATATTTCCATTCGAACAATCCACACCTTGCAGTTCGGCAATCCCCCCGATGTACAGCAGCGATTCGGAACGAGGCAGTTGGCCGGTCATGCGTTGAATCATCACGTCCGTTCCACCGGCCAGCACTCGGAGACCATCTCCTCGTTCCGACAGCATCACAAGCGCCTCTTCTACCGTGTTCGGCGCCAGGAATTGCATCGATTATCACCTCAGATTTCCGGTTACCGTAGTCTACCCAAAGGTGGGTACGCGGCTCCCGCCGCATGGACGGCGCAACAACCAGGCCCCGTCAATACGCCTGCTAGGATGACGGAAATGGTCGCCCAGCTCCGTATCTACGGCCTCCATCCCGACACGTGGCAAGAGTTCGCCACGAAGGTGAACCAGGAAATTGTGCCAATCCGGTTGGATCACGGGTTCCGGCTCGAGGGTCCCTGGTTGGTGGAGGAGACATGTCAGTACGTTTGGATCGTTCACTACGAAGGCGATTTGACATTCGCAGAGGCCGAAGAACGATATGACGCCGATCCTCGGTGGGACGACCTGTCATTTGATCCCATGGATTACATTGCCGACGTAGACGTCAGGATGCTGACACCCCAACCACGTCCTTTCTGATGGGTGAATCGATCCCTCTCGTAAACTGACAGGCTCGAGTTGGGGTTCGTAAAGCGGAACAGATACAGATGTGGGAGATAACCGAGAAAGATCTCACTCCTGCGGCGATCGGGGCGGCCATCCTCGGTACCGGCGGAGGCGGAAACCCCTACCTGGGACGGCTGAGAGCCCGTGCAGAGCTGCGCGCCGGTAAGAAGATTGAAATCATCGACCCGACGGAGATAGCCGACGACGATCTTCTAGTGGTCGCAGGCGGTATGGGTTCTCCCGTGGTTGCATACGAGAAGGTGGCGGGAGGAAACGAGGAGACCGACGCCGTCCAGGCGTTGGAGCGCTACCTGGGCCGCCGATTCACCGCCATCGCCCCATTCGAGATGGGCGGAGGTAACTCGATGGTGCCGCTGGTCGTCGGAGCCCGCCTCGGCATTCCTGTTGTAGACGGTGACGGTATGGGAAGGGCATTCCCCGAGCTGCAGATGATCACCTACCTTATCTACGGGGGATCGCCGTTCCCTGCCGCTCTGGCTGACGAGCGGGGCAACCGAATCGTGGTGGACCGGATCCTCGACGCCCATTGGCTCGAGAGAATTCTTCGGTCGGTCACCATCGACATGGGGGGTCACGCCGGCCTGGCCACCGCGGTGATGGACGGGGCTTTCTGCCGCAAATTCATCATCCCCAACACGCTGTCGCTCGCCATCCGCATAGGCAGAGCAGTCCTAGCCGCCCGCAAACTTCACGAGGATCCGGGCGATGCCATTGTGCGCCAGACAGGTGGGCGCCGGTACATCCGAGGCAAGGTAGTCGACGTCGAACGGCGCGCCACGCGAGGCTTCGCGAAGGGACGCCTGGTGATCGACGGGTCGGACGACGACGCAGGACGCCGCGTGGAGATCGACTTCCAGAACGAGAACCTGGTGATTCGCGAGGGTGAACGGGTGCCCGTGACAGTCCCCGATCTCATCACCTTGGTGACCAGCGACGAGGGCGAGCCGATCACCACCGAGTTGGTCCGATACGGGCTGCGGACTGATGTCCTGGTGATCCCGTGTCCCGACCTCCTCAAGACCTCCAGGGCCCTGGAGGTGGTGGGGCCCCGGGCCTTTGGCTATGACATCGACTACCGCCCCTTAGCCACCTGACCCATTCGGTATCGGGACCGGAGCGGAGTTCAGACCAAGAGGTTTAGAGCTGCACGGATGGGTCCACTATGCCCAATTGTTTAGCCCAGGCCAGCTTGTCGGCCAGTGAGTAGTACTCCGCCAGTTTCCCGTCCCGGATGCGGGCGAACGACATGCCGTCCACCTCGATCTTCTGACCGGAGGCGCCGTGCTCGAAGTGGGCGAATTGCTGGGTGGCCCTGAAGGTCCACTTGGAAGCAACGGTGTCTCCGTCCGCCACGATCATGTTGAAAGTGGTCTGCCCGTCCGGATAGGCCTCTCCCAGGGCTATGAGAAAGTCTGCGTATCCATCCCGACCGGGGCTGCGCACCGGAACGTTGCGGACCACTACCTCGGGATGGACGTACTTTTCCACCAGAGCCCGCATGCGGCCCTTCCACGAGTCATCAGGCGGGTAGGGAAAGTCGGACTCCTGCCCGACCATAAAGTCCACGAAAACCCGCCGGGTCTCCTCCGTGTCCCCGTCCGGATTCCCCTCTGGTAGAACAACAGGCATTTTGATCTCCTTTCTAAAGGCTCAGTCTCAGGTCGAGGTTCAAAGACGAATCGACTCCTCTACCGACCCCAGTTGCTGCAGCCAGCTGAGGCGGTCGATCAGCGCCCAATGCTCAACTATCTTGCCGTCGCGGAAGCGCTCGAACATCACCCCGTCCACTCGGACTTTCTTTCCAGTCGCCTCATGCTCGAAGTGCGAAGACATCTGGGTGGCCGTGTAATGCCAGCGGGCGGCCGCCATGTCACCATCCACCATAATGATGTCGTAATTCGTGTTGGAATCCGGATAGGCCTCTCCCAGCCCCATTAGAAACTCGACCCAGCCGTCCCGCCCGGGGCGCCGCACCGGCACATTGTGGAGCACCACGTCGGGATGGACGAACTCCTCGACAAGGTCCAGCAGTCTCTGCTTCCATGAGTCATCCGGAGGGTTGGGGAAATCCGCTTCCTGCCCCTCCAGCCATCGCATGAACAGCCTACGGGTCTCTTCGGTGTCTCCTTGTGGAGTCCAATCGGGGAAGCCTGACGGCATAATGGTTCCTTCCTTCCAGCTAACAGGCCCTATATGAGGCGATAGGATTCCAAAATAGCAAGTTGAGCGCCCGTTACCCTCCTAAAGGCATCAAGATGTTGGCGTATCAGTTCACCACCTGGGAGAAGGACTTCGAACTATTGGAGGTGCCCGTGCCCAGTCCCGGCCCGGGAGAAACGCTGATCCGGGTGGCGGGAGCGGGGGTATGCCACTCTGATCTGTATCTATGTGACTGGCCGCGATCGAGCTTGCCCTCCTATGAGCTTCCTTTCACCGTCGGTCACGAAATCACCGGGTGGGTGGAGTCGTCCGGGCCGGGAGGCTCTGGGCTCCCCGTGGGAACGCCGGTTGCGGTCTACGGCGCCTGGGGATGCAACGCCTGCCGGCAGTGTGCGGCACAGGCCGAGAATTACTGTGAAAACGCCGCTCAGGTGGTGGCGTCGGGCCCCGGCAGACCCGGCCTGGGGCGAGACGGCGGGATAGCCGAATTCTTCCTGGTGCCCCAATCCCGTCACCTGGTGCCCCTGCCCGCCGATCTCGATCCGGTGGAAGCTGCTCCACTCACCGACGCCGGGTTGACCACCTATCACGCCATCAAGCAGAACCTTGGCCGGCTGCATCCGAGTTCCACCGCGGTGGTCATCGGGATCGGGGGGCTGGGATCGTTGGCGGTGCAGATCCTCCGGGCGTTGTCGGACACCCAGGTAGTGGCGGTTGACATCTCCCCCTCCCGGCTGCAGGCCGCCCGCCGCAGCGGAGCTCATCACACGGTTTTGTCCACAGAGGACGCTTCCGCTCAAATCCTGGAAATCACCGGCCGCCGGGGGGCGGAGTTGATTCTTGACATCGTTGGGATCGACGACAGCCTGGCCTTGGCCGTTTCGGTTGCCGCCATCCGGGGGCACATCACTGTGGTGGGAATCGGACCGGGGTCCTTTCCAATGGGGTATATCCATGTTCCGAGGGGCCTGTCGGCCGCCACCGTATTCTGGGGTACGATCCCCGATCTGGCCGAGGTGGTGGCCCTGGCCGGATCCGGCGCAATCAGAAGCGAGATCCAGAGATTCCCGATGCAACAAGCCCCCCTCGCATACCAGAAGCTGCGGGATGGAAGCTTGGAGAGCCGGGCCGTGATCGTCCCCCACAGCAAGGAGTGAAACAGCAATGATGTCTTCAAGTCGATCCTGGGTGCTGGCCTCGACTCCCCAAGGAGCACCGACCCCCGACAACTTCCAACTGGTGACTAAAGATCTCCCGGAGGTGGGCGAGGGAAAGATCATGGTCCGCAATACCTTCGTCTCGGTTGATCCTGGTGTGCTGGATCGCCTGACCCGGGACAGCTACGCTCCCCGCCTTCAACCGGGAGAGGTCATCGACGGCTTTTCGGTGGGGGTAGTCACCGAATCCCGAAATCCCCGCTTCGCGGTTGGAGATCGGGTTAGCTGCGCCAACGGCTGGCGAGAGAGCTATGTCTCCTCTGGTCGCGGCGTGCTCCGTTTGGACCCCAACATTTTCAGCGCTCCCATCTCCGAGCGTGCCGCTATCGGAGCGTTGGGAGTCTCTGGACTTACCGCCTATTTCGGCATGCGCCTGGTGGCCGAAGCCCAGCCCGGGGAAACTGTGCTGGTGTCCTCGGCAGCCGGGGCAGTGGGCAGCACCGCCGTTCAAGTTGCCCGCAATCTGGAATGCCGGGTTGTGGGGATAGTCGGATCGGAACAAAAGTGCAGCCTGGTCACAGAGGAACTGGGCGCCGACGCCTGCATTGATTATCGGGCCGAACCCGACCTGGCGGCTGGCATCGCTCGGGTTTGCCCCGAGGGGGTGGATGTTTACTTCGACAATGTGGGAGGTGAGACGCTGGACGCCGCTCTGGTCAACATGAGTCAAGGGGGGCGAGTAGCGATTTCTGGCCAGATAAGCGAATATGCCCGCACCGACCCTCGGGGAATCCGGGCGGTAGGTGAGATGATCAATCGGCGGATCACCATGACCGGGTTCGTTGTGTGGGACTTTCTCCCCCGCTTTCGCCAGGCCATGGCCGAGATGAGAGAGTGGATAGTGGGAGACCGATTGGTTTTCAGGGAGGAGATCATCGAAGGTTTCGAGAACGCCCCCGGGGCCTTTGTGGGACTTTTCTGGGGGGAGAACCGCGGGAGAAGGCTGATCAGGTTAGTCCATGACGCCTGAACCGGTGCTCCTCTCCCAACAAGTGGGATCGGTGATGTGGCTCACCCTTAACCGTCCCCGGTATCGAAACGCCCTCAATGTCGCTCTGATCAACGCTTTGGATAAAGCGTTGACGCAGGCTGCGTCCGACGACGGTGTGGGAGCGGTGGTGATCGGCGGGGCCGGGCCTCACTTCTGTTCCGGCCATGACCTGGGAAGCCCTGGCCGTGATCTTGAGAAGCCCTTCCCGAGAGTCGCCACCACCTGGTACGACCACTCCGACAAGGAGGGAGCGGAGACCATCCTGGTACGGGAGGACGAGGCTTATCTCTCCATCCCGCTTCGCTGGAGAGACCATCCCAAACCCCTGATAGCAATGGTGCACGGAGCTTGTGTGGCGGGGGGCCTTTCCCTGATATGGCCGGCTGACCTGATCGTGGCCTCGGACGACGCCTATTTCGCCGATCCGGTGGTGAGGATGGGCATCCCCGGCATCGAGTATTTCGCCCACCAGTTCGTGATGTCCACTCGCATCGCCCGGGAATTTCTGCTGGTGGGCGATCGCATGTCTGCCGCCCGCGCCTACGAGGTGGGAATGGTCAACCGGGTGGTGCCCCGTGATCAGCTGCGAGACGCCACCGCCCGGTTGGCGGAGAGGTGCGCGGCCCGGCCCCGGTTCGGGGTGGCGCTTGCCAAGCGGGCTCTCAACGCGGTCGAGAACCGCATGGGCCTGCGGGACGGGATGTCCACGGCCTTCGGGCTGCACCAGGTGGCGCACGCCCACAGCGCCCTTACCTCCGACGACCACATTGGGGGCCAGAACCCTCGCTCCATCGCCCGGGATCTGGCGTCGGAATAAACGAAAGCAGCCCGCGAAATTGGCGGACTGCTTTCGGATTTTCGTTATATAGCTTGTTTCTTACGACTCCAGGTCATAGGCCTGCTCGCCGTGGAGGGCTTGGTCAAGACCGGCCATCTCATCTTCGGAGTCGACCCGCAACCCGCCGGTGAGCCTGGCGGTGACCTTCACGATTATGAATGTGACACCGCCCGACCAGACGAGAGTGGCGAGCACCCCCAGCGCCTGCACGCCGATCTGGGCGCCAAAGCCGCCGCTGGAGACCGACAGGCCGCCGCCCCCGAGGCTGTCCAGGGCCAGCACCGCCACCAGCAACGTGCCCAGCGCCCCGCCAACACCGTGCACGGCGAACACGTCCAGCGAATCGTCGATATTCCATTTCCCCTTCACCAGATCGACTGCGTAGTAACACACCACGCCTGCGACCGCGCCCAGCAGCAGGCCGCCGACCGGGCTGATGAAACCGGAAGCAGGAGTAACGGTCGCCAGGCCCGCGATCACACCGGTGACCATGCCGACCAGCGAAGGCTTGCCCACTTTCTTCCATTCGATTACCGACCAGGTAATGGCCGCGCCCACCGCGGCAAAGTGCGTAGCGGCGATCGCCAGGCCGGCTCCGCCGTCGGCGGCGAGTTGACTGCCTCCGTTGAACCCGAACCAACCTACCCAGAGCATCGCCGCCCCCGCCGCAGTCATGCCGGGATTGTGCGGGGGTTTGATCTTGTCGGGGAAGCCCCGCCGTGCTCCCAGCACGGCGGCGACCACCAGGGCCGCCGATCCGGCGCTGGCATGGACCACCAAACCGCCGGCGAAGTCCATGATTCCCAACTCGCCCAACCATCCGCCTCCCCAGACCCAATGACAAATGGGCGAGTAGACCAACAGGAGCCATGCACTGCTGAAGATGAGAACTGATGAGAACTTGATTCGCTCCACATAGGCGCCCACGATCAGCGCCGGGGTGATGATGGCAAAGGTCATCTGGAAGATGGCGAAAACTATCTCGGGTATGGTGCCCGATTGGGATCCTTGAACACCGGCGAAAAAGACCTTGCCCAGCCCGCCGACGATGCCGCCCTGACTGTCGCCAAAAGACAGGGTATAGCCCAGGACCAACCACAAAACGCTGGCCAGAGCGGTAATAGAGACGCATTGCATCATCACGGACAAAGCCGACCTCGAACGCACCAGGCCGGCATAGAACAACGCCAGACCCGGCAGGGTCATAAACAGAACAAGGGCCGTGGCAACAATAATCCACGCTGTATCACCAGCAATCATGAACAACTCCTTATAGAAACTAAACCGTCACATTTTCCGGAGAGTCATGATCAACAAGTAGTCGGAGATGGTCCCGGAACCTATAGGTCAGCGTACCGGTAAATCTTCCCCGCTTGCATATTATTCACAATTTATTTGCTTATACCATTCAACTCATTTTGCCTATGTCGCCGCTGGAAACACATAGGGGCGGTATTCAGATCGGCTCCAGATGTCTGAAAGGGCTCCTTGGAGCGGAGGGTGGGGCGCTGTGGTTTATCCTCAACCGTCCCCTTACCCACGACGATCATGGAAAAAGGGTCCACCTCCGGCTTTGGACCTGGAGGCGGAAGCGATCTTTAATAGATGAAGCGAGGAGCGGACATCACCCCCAGATGTCGCCGATCGTGAAACCTTCGGGAAACGGGTCGCTCGGATCCACCACGTACTGGGCGAGACCGGTGATCCACGCCGCGCCGCTGATAGTGGGAATCACCGCCGAGGTTCCTCCCACTGTTGTCTCCCTGATCAACCGCCCAGTGAAGACGGTGTCGAGCGGCCCGTAGTGATGAAACGCCTGCCCGATACCCAGCTCTCCGCGGGCATGAAGAACCGCCATCCGCGCTGAGGTGCCAGTACCGCATGGGGAGCGGTCCAGAGCTCCCGTCCATGTCTCGGGCCGGTCCCAATCAAGGTCACCCGTCGCCACGGTGACCGCGTTCTTGGCCTTGCCGGTCGTCGGATCGAAAGGCTCGGTGAGTTGGCCGATGCTGGCTTGGCGGATCTCGGGGTTTTCGGGATGGACTGTTTCCAACTGCTCACGGGCGGCCTGTTTGATCATCGCTCCGATGCGCACCAATTCGGCGCCGTTTTCGGGATTGATGGAAAGCCCAAAGCGGCGGGCGTCGGCTATGGCGAAGAACATCCCACCCCAAGCCACATCCACCTCCACTTCTCCCAGCGTGGGAATCTCCACCGTGGCGCCCAGGTGAACGGCGAAGGCCGGCACGTTTTCAAAGGTCACCCCCGTGACCTTGCCCCCCTCCACCCGAGCCTCCACCTCGATCAGTCCGGCCGGAGTCTCCAAAGTGAGTTCAGTCACCGGTTCCCGTGAGCGAACCATCCCGGTTTCAATCAGGGCGGTCACGGTACATATGGCGTTAGTTCCCGACATGGGTGGGTATTCGGTCTGCTCCATAATCACAAACCCGGCGTCAGCCTCCGGCACGGTAGGAGGAAGCACCAGGTTGCAATTGGCGGCCGGGTAGCCGCGCGGCTCGCGGAGCATGAGCTTGCGAAGTCCGTCGGCATGCTGCTCCAGATACTGCATCTTCTCGAACATCGAGGCGCCGGGCACATCCAACACACCGCCCACGATCACCCGTCCGTGCTCTCCGGCAGCGTGCAGATCCACAGCCTGTATCAGTCGCTCCACCCTCATTGCTACCGACTCGACTCCTTTCCGCGTCCGCCGATAATGCCGGATCGCCCCGGCTAAACACTTCTTGGCTCGCCAAGTCGACCCGGCCTCGTGGAAATCATCATATATAGCATCGAGAGCGGGTCTCTCCCACAGTTGTCCTCCCGTAGAATGGCGGGCATGACTACCCAAAACGGCAAGGTGCAAACGGTCCTGGGAACTATCTCTCCCGACGTTCTCGGCATAACCCTCCCCCATGAACACGTACTCATCGACATGACCATGGGGCAGTCCTCCGCCACGGCCCTGATCAACTCGGGCGAATCCGCCAAGAAGGCCGGGGAGATCCCCGAGGCGGGATGGGAACGGGGACAGGACGGCCCGGGAGTGGCAGCCACTTGGACCGCCAAATGGGGACAGCCCGTCACCCTGGAGAACCGCGGGGACATTGCCCGCCACTGGTTCTATTACGGCGATTACCGGATCACCGATATTGACGACGTTATCTACGAGGCAAATCTCTTCAAACGCCACGGCGGAACCTGCCTGGTCGACCAGACCCCCCGGGGGCTGGCCCGCGATCCTCGGGGTTTGGCCCAGATAGCCCGAGCAACCGGTGTCCACATAGTGATGGGCAGCGGCTTTTATGCCTACGAGTTTCACCCCTCCAATATGTCGGAACTGGACATCTCCAGGGTTCAGGAACTGATCACCGGCGACATCACCCAGGGAGTGGCGGGAGGCATCAAAGCGGGAATCATCGGAGAGGTGGGACTGACCTGGCCGCTTCATCCCAACGAAGAGAAAGCCCTTCGAGCCTCTATCCGCTCCCAAAAGGAGACAGGCGCGGCGCTCTCCATCCATCCCGGGTTCAGCGCCGCATCAATCTGGGACACCGTACGGATCGTTGAGGAAGAGGGCGGAGATCTCTCCCGGACCATTATCTGTCACTTGGAGCACCGCCTTCCTTCCCGGCCTGCTCCCCACTCCTTCGATCCGGCCCCCTTCCTGGAGTTGGCGGCCACCGGGGTGAACCTTTCCATCGACACTTTCGGATGGGAACCGTCCTACCGACAACGCGGCCCCGTGGACGTGGCCAACGACGCCATACGGCTCAACTACCTGATGGCCGTCGCCGAAGCCGGTCACCAAGATCAATTGCTCATTTCATCGGATCTTGCCCTACAACACTGGCAGCGCAAATACGGTGGACACGGCTGGCAGCACATACCCGAAACCGTCCAGCAACTGATGCGCTACAAGGGATTTGACCAGAGCTTGATCGACCAGATCCTCATCGAAAACCCCCGCCGCCTTCTTACCTTCGCCTAGCAGCCCGGAACTTCTCAAGCCGGTATGCACCAACGCGTGAAGTTGGCCGAGAGCATCGTGCATGATCCCAAGTCGGTGCTCCTCAGCAAAGGGGCTAAGTTCGGCCAGATGGACCCCCGGCGGCGCCGACGATCGTGAGCAACGGACCGACCGGACCTGCAGTTGCCGACGCGCCGATCATCGAAACCAGGAACCTCCACAAACACTTCGGGGATGTCCGCGCTCTCGCCGGGGTCGATCTCACCGTCCCATCCGGCATTACCGGGCTGGTAGGGGCCAACGGGGCGGGCAAGACCACCCTGATCAGATTGTTGTTGGGGTTGACCGCACCAACCTCCGGGCATGTTGCGGTGTTCGGAACTCCGGTCGCCAAAGATGCCGCCGGTCTGCGAGCCAGGATCGGTTACATGCCGGAGGGAAATTGCCTCCCCCGTGACCAGACGGCGGCCGACTTCGTGGCATTCGCCGCAGAACTGGCCGGAATCCCATCGACCGAAGCCCGCCGCCGGGCGTCGGAAACCCTATTTCTGGTGGGACTGCACGAGGAACGATTCCGCTACATCGGGGACTTCTCGACCGGCATGCAGCAACGCGTGAAACTGGCCCAGAGCATCGTGCACGATCCCAGGTTGGTGCTCCTCGACGAGCCTGCCTCCGGTCTTGATCCCGCAGGGCGCGACCAGATGCTGGAGGTCATCCACCGCTTCCGTGAGTTCGGCATGAGCGTGCTCTTTTCATCCCACCTCTTGGACGATGTCGAGCAAACCTGCGACTGGGTGGTGATGCTGGATGGCGGCCGGTTGCTCCGCTCAGCCCCTCTCGATCCTCCCAGCGACGGCACTGCGGTGTCGGTGGAGGTCTTCGGGGATCCCCTGCCGCTGGTAGCCGCCCTCACCGCACGGGGCGTCGAGGTCACCTACGCCGGTCGGGTCGTGACGGCCATAAGCTCCTCGGAAAACGTGTTCATCGCGGTGCGTGATGCGCTGGCGGCTTCTGGCTCATCGGTCCGCGAAATGGGCACCGATCTGAGAAGTCTGGAAGACGTGTTTGTGGCGGCAACGAAACAATCGAATGGCTGATACCCCGATGAGCAGTCACGACCCGGCGATCATCCTCGATCGCGGCTACCGCAGTTACCACGGGCCCCGCACTGGGCGGCGCGGAGCCATGAAGGCGATTATCAGGGAAGGATACCGGCGGGTACTGGGGCTGCGGCGAAAAGCAAAACGCAAATTGTTCCCGTGGACGCTCATCGCGCTGGCGCTGGCGTCGGCGGTGATCTTGATCGCAGTCGAATGGATCTCATCGACCCTTCCCGTTTCGCTGGACACCTCGGAGCTGTTCCCCCGGTACGGCGGATACTTCGACTTCATATCGAACATCGCCCTGCTTTTCGCCGCCTACACCGGCCCCCAATTGCTGATTCCCGATCGCACCCAGGGAGTACTGAACGTCTACTTCTCGAGACCTCTGATCGTGCGCGACTACCTGGTGGCGAAAGCAGTGACCTATGCCACGGTCATCCTGAGCTTCTGGCTGGTCCCGCAACTGCTTCTCCACCTGGGATACGCCGCCCTTTCGCCAACCGGGTTCCTCTCCTACTTGGGAGGAACCACCGACATCCTGTGGAAAGTCCCCGCGGCCGCGCTCGTCTACTTCACGCTGCATGCCTCGCTGACCTTCCTGGCCGCCTCATTCGCCAACCGGGTAGGTACAGCCGCGGCGGGGTTCATCGCCGTGCTGCTGGGCCTCAACCTCATCGCCCGCATCTTCCAGGAAACAAGCTCAACGCCCGGCACCCGGTGGACCTCTTTGCTCGCGCTGGAACAGCACCCGCGATATGTCCGTGACTGGATCTTCGACCTGGACTCGTCCATCGTGATCCCGGCCCAGGGAGGCTTCGGCCCCGAAGCCTCCCTCATGGTGGTGATGGGCCTGGCGATCATCAGCGTGCTCCTGGTGGGCTGGCGATACCGGAAGCTGACATGACGAGCGCGCCTCACCCAATGGACGCTCGAGACGTTTCCGACGCCACGGTGGTTGCCACCGACCTCTCGAAGTGGTTCGGACAGAAGGTGGCGGTCTCGGAGGTGAGCTGCTCCTTCGGACCGGGGGTAACGGGGCTTCTGGGACCCAACGGCGCCGGCAAGACCACCCTGCTGAGGGTGCTGGCCGGTTTGCTGTCACCGTCGGCCGGCAAAGCAACCATCCTGGGCCTGACCCCGAGGAAGCAGCACGGCGTCTACCGACACGTGGGCTTCGTCCCCGAAGACGAAGCGGTCTACAACCACATGAGCGCCCGCCGCTTCGTCGAATGGAGCGCGGCGCTTTCCAAGGTACGCGACGCGAAGGTTGCCGCTCAACGGGCGCTGGGGACCGTCCAACTCACTGAAGCCGCCGACCGATCCCTCTCGGGATTCTCGAAGGGTATGCGCCAGCGGGCCAAGGTCGCGGCCGCTCTCGTCCACGATCCGCAGGTCCTGATCCTGGACGAACCCCTCAACGGAACCGATCCGGTCCAGCGCGGCCGCCTGATCGAACTCTTCGTACAACTGGGGAGGGAGGGCAGGACCATCATCGTCTCGTCCCACGTGCTGGCCGAGGTCGAGCGCATGGCCGGGAGAGTGGTCGCCATGGTCAACGGCCGCGTTGCGGCGGCGGGATCCGTTGGCGCCATTCGCGACGCCATGTCCGACACCCCGCGCCTGATCCGGATCACCACCGACCGGCCACGGGAACTGGCTCGGCGGCTCCTGGTTGGGGATTGGGTAGAAGCTGTGCGCGTTGACCCGGCCGGGGTCGAGATCAAAACCAGCGACGCCGGCGCCCTCGGGCTCGACATCGCAGTCGCGGCGCTACAGACCGACTCCCTGGTCACCGCCGTGTCTGCAGAGGATGACTCCCTGGAGAGCGTCTTTCGCTACCTGGTGGAGCAGCGGTGAGCGCTTTCTTGCTGATCACGCGCTCGGTCATGGGCCGGCTGCTCGGCCTGCGTCGGTCGATCGGGCTCTTCGTGCTGACCGGTTCCCTCGCTCCAATACTCCTGGTGCTGGCCCCGGGGCGCTCGGGCGACCGGATGGCCACCCTCTACAACGACATCACCGTCGGCCTCGGGCTGTCAATCCTGTTCCCGGTTGCCGCCCTCGTCGTATCGACCGCGGCGTTGGGCGAGGAGCGAAAGTCTCACACCCTTCCGTTCCTGCTGCTGAAACCGGTGTCCCGATGGGTGATCGCTCTGGGAGTCGTCACGGCCGCGGTCCTGGCATCCTTCGTGATTCTGGAAGCCGGCGTGCTGGCATCCTGGGTGGTGGCTGGCGCCGTGACCGGGGACTGGTCGATCGGGGTTTCCACGACGGTGGCCGCGGCGGTTCAGAGCGTGGCATCGGCTGCCCTGTTCGTTCCCCTGGGCCTCGTCCTCGGCCGCGCCGCCATGGTGGGCCTCGGCTACCTGCTGATCTGGGAGTTGACCCTCGGCAGCGTGATCGAGGGGATCCAAGCCTCGTCGATCTACCGTATCGTCGTTTCGGCCTGGGCGGACCTGGCAGCGACGACACCCGACAATCTCGACACAGTCAACGAGGTGCTGGGCCGGGTGGAAGTCGGCGTCGGGGGGGCGGTCGCCAAGGCCGCCGTACTGGCGATCGTCTCGGTCGCCGTCACCGGGTTGCTATTGAGGCGTAGGGATCTGGTCGGGGAATAGATCTCCCGTCACCTCCCTGGGACGTGAGCCAGGCCCTCCCCCGGGCCTCCGGAAACACTAATCCTTGTGGGATTAGACGAGGAACGATGCCTTTTGTCTCAAAACGGGGCCTCGCTCCTGTCATCGAGGGACCCATCGCTCCGCTCCGCTCCCCTCCCCTTCTATCGCTCCCTACAATGAACGGCCATGACTACCCACCGCGGCAAGATCCAGACTGTGCTGGGGACCATCCCCCCCGACACTCTGGGCATCACCCTCCCCCACGAGCATGTGCTGATCGACATGACCGCCGGACAGTCCTCGGCCGCGGCCCTGCTGGGCTCAACCGAATCGGTGGAAAGAGCCTCTGCGCAGCCCGAGGCGGGATTGGAACCGGGACAGCACGGGCCGGGAGTGGCCGCCTCATTCACCACCAGGTGGGGAAAGCCCGTCACGCTGGATACCCGCGCTGACATCGAACGCTACTGGTTCTTCTACGGCAACTACCGGCTCACCGACATCGACGACGCCATTTACGAGGCCAACCTCTTCAAACGCCACGGCGGATCATGTCTCGTCGACCAGACCCCCCGCGGACTGGCCCGCGACCCCAGGGGCCTGGCCCAGATCGCCCGGGCAACCGGAGTGCACATAGTCATGGGAACCGGCTTCTACTCCCAACATCACCATCCCTCCAACATGTCGGAGTTGAGCATCTCCCGGCTGCAGGAATTGATAACCGGTGACATAGTCCAAGGCGTGGCGGGGGGCATCAAAGCCGGGATCATCGGAGAGGTGGGACTGTCGTGGCCGCTCAGTCCCAACGAGGAAAAGTCCCTGCGCGCTTCCATACGGTCCCAAAAAGAGACAGGAGCTCCTATTTCCATCCACCCCGGATACAGCCCCGACTCCGTATGGGACGCGATCCGCATCGTAGAGGAAGAAGGAGGAGACCTATCCAGGATCGCGTTCTCCCATGTCGAACACCGCCTTCCCTCCCGACCGGCCCCCCACTCCTTTGATCCGGCGCCTTTCCTGGAGTTGGCCGCCACCGGGGCGGGCCTCCTATTCGACGGGTTCGGACGCGAGGCTTCCCACCGCCAACGTGGACCGATCGATGATCCCAACGACGCGGTGCGACTCAACTACCTGATGACGCTGGCCGAAGCCGGTTACGAAGAGCAACTGCTTATCTCCCATGATCTGGCTCTCCAGCACTGGTACCGCCGCTACGGGGGGTTCGGCTGGCAGCACATACCCGAAACCGTTCAGCAACTGATGCGCTACAAAGGATTCTCCCAGAAGCTGATCGACCAGATCTTGATCGAAAACCCCCGTCGCCTGCTTACCTTCGCCTAGAAAAGCTAAAACCAAAGGAGCACCATGTCCCGAACAGAGGAGACCCGAGCGATCGTCGAGCGATTCGTCCTCGAAGGTGAACGGGACTTTCCCCTAACCGACTCCAACCTGGAGGTTTTCAAGACCAACCTGCGGGGCTTGTTCGAAGAGTTGGTACACCCCGACATAGTCCTTCACGGTGTGCCCGGCGTGCAACAGGGAAGGGACATCTGGTACGACTTCTACGAAAAACTCGGGATCGCTTTTCCCGATTCCGCCACCACCGTCAACGTCATGGTGGTGGAAGATGACAAGGCGGCAATCGACTGGACCTGGGAAGCCACCCACTCGGCGCCGCTCATGGGGATCCCGCCCACGGGTATCAAGCTGGCAGTGCATGGAATGACCATCGAGAGAGTGCACAACGGCCAAATCGTCGAACACTGGGCCGTTATCGACCAGCTCGGCTGGCTTCAGCAACTGGGCGTCATCTCTTGCGACCTATCCGTCAACTGAACAGAAAGCGAGCTATGTCAGACCCGCAGACAGAAGAAACCCGCCGAATCGTCAAGCGTTTCACCCTCGACTGTGAAAAGGACTTTCCTCTCCCCGATCCTTGCGATGAGAGTTGGAAGGACCGCTTGTGGGAACTCTTCGAAGAACTGGTACATCCCGACATCATCCTGCATGGCGTCCCCGGACTTACCCAGGGATCACGACCCTGGTACGATCGATTCGTGTCGGTAGGAGCAAACTTCTCGGACGGTCTGACCACCATCGATGTGCTCACCGCCGAAGGAGACAAGGCCACCATGGTTTGGACCTGGGAGGCCACCCACAGCCGGGAGGTGATGGGGGCTGCCCCCACCGGCAAGAAGGTCAAAGTGCAGGCCGTTATGGTGCAACGGGTGGAGAACGGAAAGATCGTCGAACACTGGGTGGGATTCGATTCCATGCGCTGGTTGGAACAGCTGGGCCTGGTGGGGGATGATCTCTCCACCATGGGGAAAGGCCATGCGGTTGGTTAAACCGTTGACTCTTGACCGGTGGTGCAATAGAAAACACCGTTTACCATATAACAGGCATTGAAAAGTCCCACTTGAGAACTTCCTCGACCTTTAGTTGATTACCCGCAGAAAGGGAAACCTATGAAGAAAAACAGACTGACGATTCTGGCAGTGCTGACCGCCTTGGCCCTGTTTGCTTCGGCTTGCGGAGGCGAGGACACCTCAGCAGCAGATGCGGCTGCGGCCAACGCAGCCCAAGCCGAGGCAGCCCAAGCAGACGCAGAAGCGGCGCAAGCCGCGGCCGAAGCGGAAGCAGCCGTAGCACAGGCCGCGGCCGCAGAAGCGGAAGCAGCCGCAGCAACCGCAGCAGCCGATGCCCAAGCGGCGCTGGCGGAAGCCCAAGCTGAGTTGGAAGCCACCAGACAAGCCGCAGAGGAAGGTGACGAGGCAGCCCAAGCGGCACTGGCGGAAGCCGAAATGGCAGCCGACGAGGCAGCTATGGCGTTGGAAGAAGCCGAAATGGCAGCCGAAGTGGCCGCCATGGAAGCCGAGGAAGCGATGGCAGCCGCTGAAGCGGCCAGCAAGACCAATCTTGCCCAGAAAGGCCATCCTTGCATTCCGCCGTCCGTGGCAGACCAGACCGCCAGAGGCACGGTTATCTACGCCTTCGGCAGCATCGGCAACCAGAACTGGCTCGGCCCAACCGCTCCCTTCCAGAGCCAGGCGACCGTGATGCCGATGTACGAGTATTTGTTGTGTCGTGACTACCAGACCGGCGACGTTGCCCAAGGCACCGGGCAGTTGGCCGAGTCGTGGTCTCATAACAACGACTTCAGCCAGTACACCTTCAATCTGCGCAAGGGCGTGCAGTTCCATGACGGTTGGGGCGAGATGACCTCCGCCGACGTGAAGTTCAGCTTCGAAATCTCCATACAGGATGACAGCAACAACCCCAACAAGCCGGATTGGCTGAACATCGAGAGCATTGAGACTCCCGACGACTACACGGTGATCCTTAACTTGGTAAAACCCAATGTTGCGATCCCCAGCCTGTTGAACGAGGTAATCCCGGCCATGCCCATCGTCTCCAAAACGTATGTGGAAACAGTGGGACAGACGGAAGCCAGCTTCCGCCCGATCGGCACCGGGCCCTTCGAGTTCCACAGTCACGAACTGGACGTCTCTGTCGCATTCGAGGCCGTCGACAACCACTGGCGGGTCACTCCCGGGATCGAGATCTTCGACTTCCGCGTGGTGACGGAAGAGAGCACCCGGCAAGCCATGATCGATGCCGGCAACGCCCAAATGTCCCCCACGACCTTCGACGACATACCTCGTCTGGAAGCCGATCCCAACCTGAAGGTGGTATCCCTGTCGGGAACGCGTTTCCCAGCGGTGTATCTGCCCGGTGAGTATGTGGAACCCCAGTACGACCCGGAGAACACCCCACCGTGGGCTACCGATGACGAAGAACACAACATCAAGGTCCGTAAAGCCCTGTCGTTGGCGATCGACCGCCAGGAGATCATCGACTTCATCTTCGGAGGCAGAGGAACCACAGAAGGTGCCTGCGTGCAGTCTTTCTGGCCGGTCGCTCCCGGATACGACCCGGACTGCGTAGTCGATGCCTACGATCCGGAAGGCGCCAAGGCGCTCTTGGCCGAAGCCGGCTATGCCGATCCTTCGGATCTGGTGGTCCCCATTGATCTTGCGGAACACCCCCAGATCACCTACACCGACGAGGTGATGCTGGCAGTCGCCCAGCAGTGGCAGGCCATCGGTATCCAGGTCGAGACGTCAAAGACCGACTACCGGACCTATCAGGCGTTGTCGGGCAATGAAGGGGCATACGCGGCGTTCGTGTATTCCGCTCCCTTCTTCCCCGCTCCCTGCACTCTGCTGAATTACTACACCGCTACCGGTAACTTCTTCAGCTATACAGGAGAATCCGAGGAACTCAACGAGTTGATGGACACCTGCGTAGCACAGTTCTTCCCCGATGATGTAGCCAACGCGCATGCGGATGTGTTCAACTACATCTATGAGCGGACGCTCGGCATCCCGATCGGTTATGTCGACTCGGTGCTGGCGTTCGCCTCCAACCTCGACTGGGTAGGCCTACCTGCGCCCTGGAACCCCTACATGACCCGCTACGAGTACCTTCGCTACACCAGCTAAGTTCACTCAAAGCTCTAACGAAGAGGGACCGGGACCTTCCCGGTCCCTCTTCTCTATGCTGAGCCAATCCAAACCGGACACCGGAGGGTTCCCCCGGTTGACGAGGTCCTCATATTGATGGCCGACCTGGCCGGGCGATCCTGGGCGAAGCCTCACATAGAATCGGTTCTCCCGCACCGCCTCCAGAACCAGCATCTGGCCGGCATCCGGGGTATGAAAAAACGGATTCCGTTGGTCACCCCCCACCAGTTGACCCCCAGTACCCACTCCCACTCTGCGACATCCACCTTCCTGATGGTCCCCATCGGGCCAACCCCGGCGTTGTCGCACAGCACCCCCACCTCGCCGAATTTCCGAAAAAGAGGTCTGCCACCGCCTCCACTGACGACGGATCAGACACGTCGGTGGGAACCGCCCGGACAGGAGAACAAAACCCGGGATCGGCCACCAGCTTCTCCAGGGCGGAGGCAGCGACATCGCAGCCCCCGCCGTCATCCCTTCCCGTGAGAAGCGGCGCGCCATGGCCAGACCGGCTCCCGAAGCCGCTCCCGTGATCGCCGCTGTCCGTTTCGTAGGTTCAACATGCGCCTTAAACTGGTTGTACAAAGAAAAGAGGCCTCGTTAAGGGGTGCCCGGTCTGGTTCGGTCAGTGTCTTGGTCAGCAAGACCTAGCAACTTCATCAGCCGCGTTGCTAGTAACAGTCATGGAGGAGCCTATGAAGAAAAACAGGCTGACGATTCTGGCAGTGCTGACCGCCTTAGCCCTGTTTGCTTCGGCTTGCGGAGGCGAGGACACCTCAGCAGCAGATGCGGCTGCGGCCAACGCAGCCCAAGCCGAGGCAGCCCAAGCAGACGCAGAAGCGGCGCAAGCCGCGGCCGAAGCGGAAGCAGCCGTAGCACAGGCCGCGGCCGCAGAAGCGGAAGCAGCCGCAGCAACCGCAGCAGCCGATGCCCAAGCGGCGCTGGCGGAAGCCCAAGCTGAGTTGGAAGCCACCAGACAAGCCGCAGAGGAAGGTGACGAGGCAGCCCAAGCGGCACTGGCGGAAGCCGAAATGGCAGCCGACGAGGCAGCTATGGCGTTGGAAGAAGCCGAAATGGCAGCCGAAGTGGCCGCCATGGAAGCCGAGGAAGCGATGGCAGCCGCTGAAGCGGCCAGCAAGACCAATCTTGCCCAGAAAGGCCATCCTTGCATTCCGCCGTCCGTGGCAGACCAGACCGCCAGAGGCACGGTTATCTACGCCATCAGCACCCTCGGTGACCAGAACTTTCTTGGCCCAACCGCTTCTTACCAAAGTGGGGCCACCGCGATGCCTATGTACGAGTACCTGCTCTGTCGCGATTACCAGACCGGCCTGGTGGCCCAGGGGACCGGTCAACTGGCAGAGACTTGGTCTAACAACGACGACTTCACCCAGTTCACGTTCAATCTGCGCAAGGGAATCCAGTTCCATGACGGTTGGGGCGAGATGACCTCCGCAGATGTGAAGTTCAGCTTTGAACTGTCCGTGCTGGATGACAGCGAGAACCCCAACAGGCCGAACTTTTCCCGGATCGAGAGTATCGAGACTCCCGATGACTATACGGTGATCCTCAACTTGTCAGAGTCCGACGTGCAGATACCTAACATTCTGAACGAGGTGATCTCGGTCTTGCCCATCGTCTCCAAGAAATATGTGGAGACAGTGGGACGGGACGAAGCCAGCTTCCGCCCGATCGGCACCGGGCCCTTTGAGTTCCACAGTCACGAACTGGACGTGTCGGTTGCCTACGAGGCGGTTGACAACCACTGGCGGGTCACTCCCGGGATCGAGATTATTGAGTTCCGCGTGGTGACGGAAGAGGCCACCCGTACGGCCATGATTGATGCCGGCGACGCTCAGATGTCCTCGACGAACTTCGACGACATCCCCCGCTTGGAAGCCGATCCCAACCTGAAGGTGGTGTCCCTGTCGGGAACGCGGCTACCGGCCGTTTATCTACCCGGTCAGTACTTGGAACCCAAGTACGACCCCGAGAACACGCCGCCGTGGGCCACAGACAATGATGAGAGCAACATCAAGGTTCGGAAAGCTTTGTCGCTGGCCATCGACCGGCAGGAGATCATCGACTTCATCTTCGGAGGACGGGGAACCACCGAGGGTGCCTGCGTACAGACCTTCTGGCCGGTTAGCCCCGGGTACAACGATGGCTGCGAAGTCGACTCCTACGATCCGGAAGCCGCCAAGGCACTATTGGCCGAGGCCGGTTACCCCGATCCTTCCCAGATGGTGATCCCCGTCGATTTTGCCGAGAACCCCAACACCACCTACACCGACGAGGTGATGCAGGCGGTCGCCCAGCAATGGCAAGCGGCGTTGGGTGTCCAGCTGGAGACCTCCAAGACCGACTTCCGGACCTATCAGGGACTGTCGGGTGAAGAAGGGGCATACGCGGCGTTCGTGTACGCTTCTCCCTTCTTGGATAGCCCCTGCACCCTGTTGGGCTACTACACGCGCACCGGCGACTGGGCTAGCTACACCGGTGAATCGGAGGAACTAAACGACCTGGTAGACACTTGTGTCGCACAGGTCTTCCCCGATGATGTCGACGCGGCCTCAGGTGAGGTGTTCGACTACATATACGACCGGATGCTTGGCATCCCGATCGGCTACGTGGACTCGGTGCTGGCTTTCGCCTCCAACCTCGACTGGATCGGCCTTCCCGCGCCCTTCAACCCCTACATGACCCGCTACGAGTACCTGCGCTACACCAGCTAGGTTCACTCAATTCGCTTGACGAAGAGGGGCCGGGATTTCCCGGTCCCTCTTCTCTATGCACAGCTAATCCAGGGCCGGGACCGGGGGATTACGCAGATTGACCAGGTCGTCATAGTGATGTCTGACCTGGTTCGCAGATCCGGGGGAGGTGAAGACGTAGAAGCGATCTTGACGTACAGCTTCCAGGACTAGCTCAGCCACTTCCTCGGGAGCGGACCCGATTTCCACCCCGGACCGTAGTTGCTCTCGGAGCCGTTCATCTTGCGGTGAAGAGGGATCCGTGGATTCAGCGCCGGAGGAAAAGGGCCGAAGTCGCTCGGTGTCCCAGATACGGGTGTTCACCGCCGCCGGGCACAGAAGCGAGACTCCGATGGGCGCCCCGGCAGTGCGCAGTTCCGCATAGAGGGTGTGGCTGATGGCCACAACCGCGTGCTTGGAGGCGGCATAGGCGCCCAGCCGCCAGGGAGTCATCTCCCGCCCGGCGATCAGCCCCGCCATAGACGCCGTGTTCACCACATGGCCCTCCCTGCCGCTTTCCAGCATTCGGGGGACAAAAGAGCGGATGCCGTTGATCACCCCCCACAGATTGACCCCCAGCACCCATTCCCATTCTGCGACCCCCACTTCCCAAACGGTCCCCATCGGCCCAACCCCCGCGTTGTTGCACAGAATGCCCACCTCACCAAATTCCCGGTAGACAAGGTCCGCAAGCGCATCCACCGAGGACGGATCAGACACGTCGGTGGGGACCGCCCGGACAGGAGAACCAAACCCCGAATCGGCTACCAACTTGTCCAATGCGACGGTGTCGACATCGGCGGCCACCACTGTCATTCCCTCCCTAGAGAAGCGCCGCGCCATAGCCCGGCCGATCCCTGAAGCCGCTCCGGTAATCACCGCCGTCCGGCCCGCCAAATCAAACATCTAAGACAAACTAGTGGTGGGAACGCCAAACAGGCTGACAACAAAGTCGCCGGGCGGCATTCGCCTGGCCCTTTCCACTTGAACCCTCCCGCACCCTGCCGGGTTTCTTCATTTGTACCGGCGACTGGGCGAGCAAGACCGCAGAGGACGCCGAGTTGACAGGAGTCAATCTGTGTGCCAGACAATCCCCCCCCAAAAAACCGACCAACTAGGATGAGAGGACATTCTGTCACGTACAGAAGAAGAAACCCACCCGGTTACTAAAAGGAGAAAGTGTTCGATGTTTATCTCCGTGTTCAAACGGCGCATATGGGCCGTGGCTCTCGTGCTGGCGATGGTGGCCGCCGCTTGCGGAGGCGACGATACCTCGGCTGAAGATTCAGCCGCCGCGGCAGCCGCAGAAGCAGCGGCAGCCCAAGCCCAAGCCGAAGCAGATGCCGCCGCCGCGGCAGCAGGCCAAGCCGAAGCCGAAGCAGATGCCGCGCAGGAAGCTTTGACCGCAGCCCAAACGGAGTTGCAAGCCACCATGCAGGCGGCCGCTGAGGGTGACGAGGCGGCTCAGGCTGCTTTGGCGGAAACCGAGGCCGCGTTGGCGGAAGCCGAGGCCGCAGCCGCCGAAGCCGAATCCGCTCTGGCGGACGCCCAAGCAGAGGTTGTGGCGGCCGCGCCTGAAATGGTTCAGGACCGGATGGTGGTGCTGCTGCCAGCGTTGCGCGGCGAAGACTGGCTTTGCCCCAACTGCAGCCTGGGCGCAATTCTGAACGTGCAGCCTCTCTACGAGCCGCTTATCTACCACGACTTCGACAGCGGAGAGATAGTGGAGGGAGAGGGCCGGCTTGCCAAATCCTGGTCGAGGAGCGACGACTTCACCGAGTTCGTTTTCGAGATCCACCAGGGTGTCCAATTCCACCAGGGCTGGGGAGAACTTACCACCGACGACATCCTCTTCAGTCATGAACTCGCCATCCGGGAAGGCACCAACAACCCGTCCAGCGGGGTTTTGATCAGGGTTGCGGTGGAAGTCATCGACGACTACAACTTCAAACTGGTGTCCGTTGATGGCAAACCGGTGCCAGAGTTGGTGCCCGCCCTGAGCGAAATGTCCTTGAGCTTCCCGATTACTTCCCGCAAATACATAGAGGAAGTGGGAGAAGATGCAGCCTCCCTGTGGCCGATCGGAGCCGGCCCCTACCAGTTCAAGAGCCACACTCCGGGGGTGGAGGTCGTGTTTGAAGCATTTGACGACCACTACGCCCGGCCACCTTCCATTAGAGAGGTGGTCAGGAAGGCCGTACCCGAGTTCAGCACCCGGTTGGCCATGCTGGCGGTGGGCGACGCCGATCTGATGACGCTCAGCGCCGAGCAGATTACCACCGCGCAAGCGGCAAAACTGGGGATCCAATCTCTTCCCAACCAGAGCATGCCCACCATCTATTTGACCGGTAACTACGTGAACCCCACGGGTCCGGCGTTGGAGAACCCGCCACCGTGGAGCGATCACACTAATCCCGGCAATGCCAAGTTGGTCCGCGAGGCCCTGTCATTGGCCATTAACCGCCAAGACATCGTTGACTTCGTGCTGGCGGGCCGAGGAACCACCGAAGGCGCCTGCGTGCACTCCTGGTGGCCCCACTTCCCCGGTTTCGACCCCGACTGCCAGCCCGATCCGTTTGAACCCGACCGGGCGGTGGCGCTGTTGGCCGAAGCTGGTTACGCCAGCCCCGCCGACCTGGAAATCACCATCGACTCCGCTCAGCATCCCGGGCGGCCCTGGTGCGGCAAGGTGGCAGAAGCCGTCGCCCAGCAGTGGACCAACCTGGGTATCACAGTGAACAACCAGTTCACCGAGTACGGAGTGCTGGAAGGGCAGACCAGCAGACGGGAAGCCAACTTCGCCTTCTGCTATCCACCGCCCGTGTATAACTCAGGTACACAGTTGTGGAGTTTCTACAGCCGGACCACCGACCGCCTCTCCTACTCGGGAGAGTCAGAGGAACTGGACCGGTTAATCAACGAAGCTCTGACCGGCGAAGGTGGAAGCGATGAAGAAAAGGAAACAACCGCCCGGGCGCTGTTTGACTATGCAGTCGACAACCGCCTCGGTCTTCCCATCGCTTTCGCGGATCTGCTGTACGCCAAGGATCCGTGTCTGGAATGGGACAGCCTGCCGGGCTCGGTAGCGTACTACGTCCACAACTACGAGTTCATGAACTACAGCTGCTAAAGCAAAGAACTCAACCGCTAGATTGGCGAGCGTCCTCCGGGGCGCTCGCCAACTCTTTATGCGGGAGGCTTGACCAAACCTTGGGCCAGGAGTTCCCGGAACTGGCTGATCGAATTGCTGACGCCCTCCTCCATGGAGAGGTACTCGACCCCTCCCAACAAGCGATCCAGACCCGATCCGTCGTAGTAATCGGGCAGGGGAAGCGGCTGATCGTCAAAGGTGATCTCACATCTGGGAATCTGGGTGGATATGAGCGAAACCACTTTCGCCATGGAGACTGAGGGGCCACCCATGTTGTATACATGAGCGCCCTCCACCTCGGCTCGGGCAGCAGCTATGAAAAGGCGAGCTACGTCACCGGCGTGTTGAAACTGCGTGGCGCCGCCAAAGGGAATGTGATAGGGCGTACCGGACGCGGCCGCCACCATCGCTTGGGTGGGCGCCGAGGTCACGCCTTGGTCGCGGCCCAGGCCGTACACCGTACAAGGACGCAGGCACACCGATGACACACCGTAGTCGGCTGCGTATACATTTGCCGACCGTTCGTTGGCCTGCTTGTAAACCCCATAAAGAGTGGTGGGGGCCAAGGGTGAGTCGTCCCTCACCCCATCCGGATAGAGTTCAGGAGGTCCATACACCGCCACCGAACTGGCGTAGGCCAGTCCTGCTACTGCCGACCGCCGGACCGCTTCCAGTACGTTCGCAGTTCCCACCACGTTCACCCGGGCCCCGCCGATCGGATCGGCTTTGCAAAACGGAATCTGCAGAGCGGCGAGATGCACTATGTGAGTTATTCCCTCGCTGGCCACCACTGCCTGGACAAATTCGGTGTCGGTTATATCGCCCTGCAAAAAGCTCATGGACCCCTGCTCATCGGTGAGCAGTCGCAGCCGACGGTGGTTGGTGGAAAGATCAAGGCCCATCACCTCTGTTCCCTCCCGCGACAACAGACACATTGCCCACGACCCGATGCAACCTGCCGAGCCGGTTACCAAGAATCTCTCGCGTGGTCCCATATTTCTCCCCTTTATCGATGATTGTCCAAAGTGATGTCGGCCATGATAAATAGCCCGGCGAGTCGAACCGATTTCGCCTCAGGCCAACTCGTGATTGGGGGCAGTATGAAGGTTCACCGAGCATCTCGCAAGGGGCTAGCCAGAAACGACGCCATCTGAGCGCGGGAGACTTCCTCGTCGGGACAGTAGGAGAGAAGTGCCGGCGCTTGATCATCACTTAACGACACTTCACAGCCAACAGTGACGCCGGCTCGGTACAGAGCCTCCGCCGCACCTGCGTAAAAAACGTCGGGCGCTACGTCATCGAATATCCCGATCGGGTCCGCAACAGGAATGTTGAAGGCTTTAGTCAAGAAGACCGCCATCTCCCCTCGGCTTACCGGTCGGTTGGGTCGGTAGGTGCCGTCCCCATACCCCAGGGTTATTCCTCCCGCAGCCAACTGTTCCACATAGGCCGCGAACCAGTCCTGAGAAGATACATCCAAAAACACCGGATCCCCAGACCCAGTGAGTCCGTCCCAGGGTGGCTCGGCACCCAGACCCCCCTGAGCGATGGGCAGTGAGTCCCGAAGCGCCCTCACCAAGAAGGCGCTCATCTCCGCTCTGGTGACCGCCCGGTCGGGACAGAACATACGATCCTCACATCCAAGAGTTATTCCCAGAGAGGCGATGGTCTCAATGTCGGGCTCATGAACCAGCCCGTCATCGTCAAGAAAGCGACCGGAGAGCCGCGTTTCGATGCTCACCTCAAACGAGACCGAATCGGCGCTCAACACTCTTATCCGGGTATTGCCCAACTTTATCTGCTCATCAATGGAGATCACATGGTCCACCCCTCCGAAGAAATCAGGTAGCACCGCTTGGGCAACTCTGGTCCAGACCGCGAAACAAGGCCAGTGATCAGGCCATGATCTGCGGACCGACCCACAGACCTCCCGGCGCTGGTCTATCTTGTAGACCTCCACTCCCACCTTGGGCACGCCTGAATCCAGACCCGACAATCTCCTTACTCCCAATACATAGAAAAGACCTTCCCCCGCCGGGTTGACTCCTTCGGCGGGCTGCCCTTCGATCACTCGCTCCGGTATCACCACCATCTGCGCCAGCCCGGGAGCCGCCCCTTCCCGATGAAGGCGGTAAACGTCCTTGCCGCCCCAGTAGATCTCCACCGAATCGGGGGCCACCCACCCGGATACATAGCGGTTGTAAACAGTAGTTCCCTGGGGAGCGGTAAGGGGGATATTGCTCATGATGTCCATGGGATTGTCGTAAAACCCCAGGGCTCCCGGCCGGGTGGTGGAGAATTTGCCACTGTAGGAATGTGGCCAGGCCAAGGCATGACCCATCTCATGCACCACCAACGACCAGAAAGGATTAGTGAGGGGCGGCTGCGCAACCACCGCTCCCGCGCCCACGACCACCAGCCGCCGGTTGGACGGATAGGAAGGCTCACATCCTGGCTGATAGACCTCGGGGCACAAGTTCCCAAAGGTCCCGTAGCCGGTCCGGTATCCCTCGAACTCCACCACAATCAGAGCGCCGGCCGGCCCGGTTTCCTCGGGAAACCTCTCACTCTCCCGCGCAGTAGCCTCCCGACGGACAGCCTCGGCACAGCCGGGAGCGAAAACTCCCTCCTCCAAACCAGGACCGCTCGCCACCTCGTCGGAGCTTTCCACTCGTCCTCCCTCCCTGAAAATGGGCCGGTATCTCCCATCGGACAATTCCCGGAAATAGGGGCCGACAGAGGTGTTGAGAAAACCCACAACCTCCCCGAGATCAACCTGGGTATCCCAGCCGGGCACCCTGCACACCCACACCTCCCACAGATCCTCAGACAGTGAATACACCCGGTGGGAAGTGTTGGCAAAGGGAACGATTTTCAAAGGATCGTCCCCCCGAGGGTTGGGGGCCTCCTGCGCCAAGGCGGGCGCCGGTCCTGCTATGCCAAATCCGCTTCCCCCGCTGGCGGGAAAGCTCACCCCCCACGCAAGTACGGCGACCAAGACAAAAACGGGCGCCACCCGCAGATGTTTTCCCAAAAAACCCTTGAAAAATCCCAAAAAAAGGGCTAGCCGATTGATGGCATCCTCACTAGACAGATATTACGGCGCAGATAAGCAACTGCGAACTTATCCCGATCGCACCGGTATCGCCGCTCCTTATCCTCTAAGGGGACAAATGGTTAATCGACTCTCCTCTTCAACCTCACCCTACCTATTGCAACACGCCGACAACCCGGTCCACTGGTGGGAGTGGGAACAGGAAGCCTTTGCGCAAGCCAAATCCAACAACCTCCCCGTTTTGCTGTCGGTGGGCTATTCGGCCTGTCACTGGTGTCATGTCATGGCGCACGAGTCTTTTGAGGACCCGGCGATCGCCGACATCATGAACCGCCTGTTTGTGAATATCAAGGTGGACCGGGAAGAACGACCCGACGTCGACGCCATCTACATGGAAGCCTGCCAGATGCTCACCGGCCGAGGGGGGTGGCCCCTCACCGTGTTTATGAACCCCGACGGCCAGCCCTTTTATGCAGGCACTTATTACCCACCTCGCCCGAGAGGGGGAATGCCCTCTTTCACCCAGGTCTTGGAGTCCATCTCTCAGGCTTGGAGGGAAAGAGGAGACGAGGTGGCGGAACATGCCTCCAAACTCTCTTCTCTGATCGGGCGAAGGATTCCATCGGGGGAAGGACTCCCCGAAACCGAGCAACTGGAGCAGGCGTATCAACGTATCCGGTCCTCCTTCGACCCGGTGCACGGCGGGTTTGGCAGAGCTCCGAAATTTCCCCAGCAGCCCCTCTTGGAATTCCTACTGGCCCTCTCCGGGGAACCTTGGGCTCAGACGTCGGGTTCGATGCTGGGTCTGACCCTGGAGCGAATGGCAGCCGGCGGCATCTTCGATCAGTTGGGGGGAGGATTTGCCCGCTATTCGGTGGACGAGAAATGGCTGGTGCCCCACTTCGAAAAAATGCTGTATGACAACGCCCCTCTGGCCAGGATCTATTTGTGGGCGGGCAAGGTACTGCGAGAGCAGGCCTTCACAGAAATCGCCATCCAGACTCTCGACTATCTGGTAAGAGACATGCGAAATCCCGGGGGAGGCTTCTACTCCGCCGAAGATGCCGACTCCGAAGGCGTCGAGGGTCTCTTCTATGTCTGGTCACTGCGGGAAATACTGGAGGTGGCGGGACCGACCGTTGGCCCGGAGGTGGCCGACTGGTTCGGTGCTAGCGAGGGGGGAAACTTCGAGGGGGCCAACATCCTGACCCGTAAGAGCGCCCTGGCGTCCACCCCCCCGGCCATCAAACGCGCCAGCCAAAGTATGTTGGATCACCGCTCCCAAAGAGTGCGGCCGGGACTGGATTTCAAGATCGTGGCCGCCTGGAACGGTCTGGCCATTCAGGCTTTCGCCGAGGCCGGGGCCCTCTTGGGCCGCGACGACTACCTCGCCGAAGCCCGCTCGGCCGCCCGGTTCGTTCTCGATGAGATGCGAGCTCCTGATTCGGGGCGCCTGTCCCGGGTGTGGGCCAGGGGCCGGAGAGGGGGTCCGGGCTTCCTTGAGGACTACGCAGCAATGGCTACGGGCCTGTTCTCCCTCTACCAGGCCACCGGCGAGAGCCAGTGGTACGAGGAAGCCGCCCGATTCACCGAGGAGATACCTCGCCTGTTCAGGGATCCATCCGGGGGATTCTTCGCCACTGGCGTGGATGCCGACAGGCTTATATCCCGTCCCAAGGATCTGATGGACAATCCCTCCCCGTCCGGAAATTCCCTGGCAGCCCAGGCCCTCTTGACTCTCGGTCAGTACACGGGGGAAGCACAATGGTGGTCACTGGCGCAAGAGGCGGTTGAGGATGGCGCTCTCTTGATGGAGAAGGCGCCATCGGCGGTGGGGCGCCTCCTGTCCATGGCACAAGGTCTGGGAAACGGACCCGTGGAAGTGGCGTTGGTGGGCCCCGAGGCGGCCCGCTGGGCGCAGGAGGTGCAGGCTGGTTACCGACCGGGGCTGGTACTGGCTCACACCCGGGGACCAGGCCCCGCACAGTCACCGAAGGAAGAAACCGTCCCCCTCCTCAGAGGCCGCGGTATTCAGGGAAGGACCCTGGCTTACGTCTGCCGCGGTTTCACCTGTGACGCCCCACTGGATACCTTGACAGATCTGAAGCAAGCCTTAAACCAATGAGGATTACCGAAGAAATCCCCCGACTGAGATTCACACCGTAGACACCCTGACTGTGGGGGGGTGGCTCAAAGGGGGGATGCCGGGGATGGCGACACCTTCCACTGGGCCGTGCGTACCAGCAGAGATTGCAGGCAGACGCCTCCCTTATTTATAATGCGCCGGGCCATCATGATATATCTGTCCGACAGTCGCAGGCCATCTCCTCGCTGGAGGGTCTGGTGCGGTCGTCATCGAATGCGAATGACTACCGGCCCTCGGGCAGTTTGTCAGGCTTAGCTCAATTTGGTGTGACTGACCCCGCCTGACTCGTTAGTTTCGATGCACGAGGGCCCCCCGCCTCAGATGCACACTCGTACTTGCGCAAAGGAGCCAAGCCTCTCATGACCAACTATCGCTACGAGACCCTACAGGTCCATGCCGGCCAGCAGCCGGCGCCCGGGACCAACGCCCGGGCGGTGCCCATCTATCAGACCACCTCCTATGTCTTCGACGACACCGACCACGCCGCCCGGCTGTTCGGTCTGTAGGAGTTCGGGAACATCTACACCCGGATCATGAACCCCACCACCGACGTCTTCGAGCAGCGGATCGCCGCTTTGGAGGGCGGCCTGGCAGCAGTGGCCACCGCTTCGGGGCAGGCGGCTCAACTCCTGGCCTTCACAACCATCCTGGAAGCCGGCGATGAAATCGTCTCGACCAGCTTCCTGTACGGAGGCACCTACAACCAGTTCAAAGTGGCTTTCCCCCGTATGGGCTTCGGCGTCAAGTTTGTCGAAGGCGACGATCCGGGCGACTTCGAAGCGGCCATCGGAGAAAAGACCCGGGCCATCTATCTGGAGTCGATGGGAAACCCCAACTACAACATCCCCGACTTCGAGGCCATCGCCGACGTGGCCCATCGCCACGGCATTCCCCTGGTGGTCGACAACACCTTCGGAGCCGCCGGATACCTGTGCCGACCATTCGATCACGGAGTGGACATCATCGTTGAATCCGCCACCAAGTGGATCGGTGGCCATGGCAGCAGCATCGGCGGAGTGCTGGTCGACTCGGGGAATTTTGATTGGCGTAACGGAAAGTTTCCGATCTTCACCGAGCCTTCTCCCAGCTACCACGGCCTGGTGTTCTCCGATGTCTTCGGACCGGACGGGCCGTTTGGGAATATCGCATTCGCCATCCGGGCCCGAGTGGAAGGCTTGCGCGATCTGGGTGCAGCCGTCTCTCCTTTCAACGCCTTCCTGTTCCTGCAGGGGCTGGAGACGCTAAGCCTTCGGGTCCAGCGTCATGCCGAGAACGCCCTGGAACTGGCCGGGTGGCTGCAGGCCCATCCGCAGGTCAGTTGGGTTAGCTATCCGGGACTCCCAGAACATCCCTACCACGCCAATGCCCGCAAGTATCTACGAAACGGGTTTGGATGCGTGCTCTCGTTCGGAGTTGCGAGCGGCTTTGAAGCCGGCAAGAGGTTCATCGAGCGGACCACATTGGCCAGCCACCTGGCCAATGTGGGAGATGTCAAGACCCTGGTCATTCACCCAGCCTCCACCACCCATTCCCAGTTGACAGTCGAGGAGCAGGCCACCACCGGCGTGACTCCTGATTTGGTAAGGGTGTCCGTGGGCATCGAACACATCGACGACATCAAAGCTGACTTCGACCAGGCTCTGAAGACCCACGGATGAGCATCGACCTCCTGCCTCCCAAGGTGGCCGCAGCCTTGCAGTCCACCGGAATGTCTTTCCGGGTGGTGGAATGCGATCCCGACTACGCCGATACCTTCCCCTATTGCGAGAAGTACGGGGTGGATCTGGAGGACGCGGCCAACACCATCTTGGTGGCGTCCAAGCGGCCCCGTGGAAAGATGGCGGCCTGTGTGCTGCTGGCCACCACCCGGCTGGATGTCAACCACCGCGTAAAACAGGTGATGGGGGTGTCGCGGTTGTCTTTTGCTTCCGCGGAGTTGACCATTCAAGCCACCGGGATGCAAATAGGCGGAGTCAATCCTTTCGGGCTGGATGAAGACCTTCCCCTGCTGATCGACGCGGCGGTGATGCATCGGCAAGAGGTGCTGTTAGGCGCCGGGGTGCGCACCGCCAAGATCTTCGCCCACCCCCAGCTCCTCGCCCACCTGCCCAACGCCTCGGTGGTGGAAGGCCTGGCCTATCCCATAGAAGCGGCGGGCCGCTAGTGCAGCTTTTGCGGAAAGGACCAGCCACAACCAGGGACAGGTAGTTTCCCCAGTGATCGCCCGAGTTCTCACCTCGACGGCCTTGGCGTTGATCCTGCTGTCTGCCTGCGGAGAAAGCCCCCCGCAACCCTCCGACGGTTCCCTCCCTGAGAGTTCGGTGACCGTAACGACCGGAAGGCAATCCGCGCCGGTAGTCACATCCGTTTCCGGCAGGGCATCGGCGCCTTCCACCACCTCTATCTCGACAACCCACTTCACACCCACCACGACATCCACCACCGCTCCCCTCCTCTCCAGTATCTCCGGCCCGGAGGAACAGAGCGCCGAGCCGTCGGGACCCAACGAAGAGAGCGTGGCGATATTGCCGTTAGGCGGAGGGCCGGCGGAAGGTACGGCGCTTGCCACAGTGGGCATAAACCACGCCGAACATGTGAGTGTCTATGGGCAGCCGGCCGGGGAAGAAGTCGTCGCCACCCTTGACTCCCTGGCCCAGGAGATCGTGGCCACCGGGAACATCCGCGTCCTGGAAGCCAACCTGTGGTATGAAGTGTCAGTGGGCGAAGCGACCGGATGGGTGAACAGCCTCCATCTGGCATATCTGGGTTCCACCGACGACGTCACGTGGCAAATAATCACGTCGATGGGCCAGACCCCGACTACCGAGACCATGATCGATCTCGGTCAGATTGTCGCCGAGGCGGTGGCGGCCGATGATCCGTTGTCGAGGATCGCCATCGCAGGTGCCCCGGTGGTTGGTGATCTCGGCGAGATCACAATGGATGTCACCAATCCATCCGGAGACGCATTCATCGGTTTTCGTCTTCATGTGTTCGCCCATGTTCACGAAAGTGGTGAAGGGTTCACCCTCAAGAGCATCGAACGCACCTGGCTGTGTGCCCGAATAGTCGCCGACGAACCTGCATCAGAGGCCGATGGGTGTAGGGCACCGTGATATCGAGATCCCCCTGATGAGGCAAACCCCTATTCCGCTGCCGCGGCGGGCTGGTGGCGACGGTGGGCTTTGGCCCTGATCAAAGCGCTGTAGCCCACCAGCGCGACCAAGGCGAAGGAGAACCACTGTACAGCGTAAATCAGATGTGATCCTTCGTCATCAAAGATCGGCTCGTCGAGCCTCAGCGGCCACGGATCAGGATTAATCGAGGATTCCTCTAGGTAAACCTCCAGCAAGGAATACGGCACATAATCATCGAGGATGACCAAATCCACCCGGGCGACGGTGTCCTCTATGCCGGGCCGGTCCTCGGGGCCCAAGGCGGACCGGGACCGTGAGGCTTTGATCACCCCGATCACCTCCACCTCCCCTGAAGGAGGAGAGGCTTCTCTGCGATCCAACCCGACTGGAATCCAGCCCCGATTCACCATAACCGCCCGACCATCGGATAACACCAAAGGAGTGACCACCCACAGCCCGGAGCGGCCATCCCGAACTTGGGAACGAACATATATCTCATAGGCGGGGTCCCATTCTCCCCGGGTTGCGGCCCTGCGGTATTCGAGAGAATCCACCTCCGACCCGGCGCCCGCCACCGTCGACTCCAAATCCACGGGCGCGGCGGTATTACGAGTCAGACCCACCTGGTTGGAGAGTTGTCTCTCCTCCAGACGTCGCAGTTGCCAAAAGCCCAGGCTGATCAGCAGCAATACCAACATCAGCACCGCCAAGTGCGCAACCGACCATTGCCATCTGGCCAGAAATGAATAGTTAGCCCGCTTCAAACCACGGCCCCCTTCCCCACCCGCCGGGAGTCCGCCACCGCCTCCATGGAACCCTCGCGGTTGAGGGCGGCGGCGCTGACCCCGCCAAAGAACATGTGGCGACCCGCAAAGGAGCGCCGGGGCATGTGCAGTCCCTCCACAGGAAAACCTTCCTCATGGCAAAGACTCCACCCCTGCGCGGTGTGTTCGACATGACCTCGATAACGCTCGACCGCCTCCGCCAAGGAGGATCCCTCCACGATCACCGACAGAAGGGTCGACTGGAGAGCGGTGGTGATCCGGTCCGCCCCGGGCGATCCAGCTGCCACTACCTCTCCGGTGTCCTTCCACATCACCGTTGGAGCCATGTTCGACATCAGACGCTGCCCGGCAGGCTGCCCGTGAAACCTTCCACCGGTCAGTTCTATCTCCCCCAGCGAATTATTCATCCACATCCCGCTTCCCCCCGCCACCACTCCCGAACCATATCCACATGACAAGGTGACGGCGCAGGCCAGACCGGAGGCATCAACCGCCGAGATGTTCACCGTGGAGGGAGAGCCCAACCCGGCCAAGATATCAGCCGACATGATTCCAATGCCTTCCCGCCAATCCTCAACCCCGCTCACATTCAAACGGCGGGAATTCAGCACCTCTAACTGCGCCTCGACCAGGCGTCGGGAGCACAGAGGCGGGTGGTATCCGACTTTGGTCAACATACCGGCCAGTGCTACCCCTCCCACCGCCGGCGGCGGATTTAGAACCACCGTCCATTCACCCAACTGAAGGATGATCGGGGATCGTTTCTTCACCCGGTACTCAGCCAGGTCCCGGCGAGTGATGATCCCTCCCCGATCGAGTATGTCCGAAGAGATGGCTTCTCCCAATTCGCCTTGATACATGACTTGGGCCCCGTCGGAAGATATGGCCGACAATGCGTCCGCCAAGCCTGGCAACCACATCAACTCGCCGGTGGTGCGTCGACGATTCCCATTGTGAAGCGCCGCCCGGGATATGGGATCAAGCGAGAAGATCGGATCAAAAGAGTACTGCAGGTAGTAGTCAGCGACCGACCCCAGGGGAAAGCCCCGGCGAGCGTAGTCGAGAGTCGGCGCCACTATTTCTCGCCAGGGTGCGGTGCCGTGATCGCGCCACACGGCGTCCATCGCCGCCCATCCCCCGGGCACCGCCACACTGCCCGGACCGACTATCGTGTCCACCCCTCCTCCATAACCGATGTGCACCGGCACGCCGCCGCCCCCCAACCGGTCGGCATCCAATCCCAAACCGGGCATGGCCATCGCCCCGTCATACACAATCGGGCGTTGGCTGGGGCCCCCCACCGTCACAAACCCGCCTGCACCCGGACCTATCACGGCCACCTCAGTCACCAGAGCCACCATCATCGCAGAGAGCGCGGCATCAACCGCGTTACCACCCGCCCGCGCCATACCGGCCCCGGCCTCAACACACTTTTGAGAAGGTCCAGAAACCGCCAGAATCGCCACAGTTGCAGAGGCTACCGGTTCAAACACCTATAACAATTACGTTTTGATCAGGCCCTCGCTCAAGAGTTCGCGCCCGGGTTCCTCAAGGAATTCGTAGAGGACCTCCAATTGGCATTCGGTGGCATCCTCTACCGCCCTGTCTATGAGTTCTCGAACCTGCTCACGCTGAAAGCTCGAGACCAGAGCCTTGTCGGTAATGAACACCAGCGAACGACGCCGATCAGCGGGATGGCGGCGACGCTTTACCAATCCCCGCCGGACTCATCGACAACTTCTCAGCAAGTTGTCGGGGGCCCAGGGGAGCGCCATAAAGAAACTCCATGGCCTTGGCGTCTACCTAACTCATCCCATAGGACTGTTGGTAGTCCACCGCTATTCCAACACCGGACGCCGGCAAACTGTTCAGCCAAGCCGCGAAACTTTCTTTCTTTGCGGAAAGACTTTGTTCCCTCATATCTACTTTAGCAGACAAACCTGAAATAGAATCGGTTTTCTATTCCTAATAGGACATATCGGGAGAAATGATATACTACAGGGCATCATAGGATTTAACACACCTACGTAAACCCTTTGTGACTAATAAAACTCCCCTACCGATTGATCTCGTCAAATAGGGCTTTATGGGGACCGGCGAGTGGCAGCCAACTCGAAGAGCCGGGTTGCGTCTCTTCCCATCGAAGCAAACCGGTCGTCCTTAGTTTGGCCCCTTAACCAGCGGATGTATATCTGTTGAAGAATCACGCCCATCTTGAAGGTGCCGAACACCAAATACCAATCCATGCCGGATATATCGCGACCCGACTTCCGTCCGTAACGGTCGATTGCCTCCCGGCGAGTCATGAATCCCGGGGAACGAGTGGGCATGGGATCGAGAAGAATCGATTGTTCATCATTGTCGAACCAACAAGCCATCAACGTTCCGACGTCGGCAAACGGATCACCTTGGGTGCACATGTCCCAGTCATAGACAGCTACGCATCTTCCCGGATCATCGGGGTCCACGGCCATGTTGTCCAAACGCCAGTCATTGTGGAGCAGGGTGGCGGGAGGGGAAACGGGTTTGGTCTTCTCCAGCCACCCAGCCAACTCTTCCACCAACGGATTGGGTTCGTGTCGAGCCCGATTCCAACGCCCTATCCAACCTCGCAACTGACGCTCCATGAAACCCTCCGGACGACCCAAATCCGCCAATCCCGCCGAGTCCGGCGCCACCGCGTGAAACTGCGCCAAGGTATCCACCACCACCTCGGATAACTTGCGGTTGCTCTCGACATCCTCCCCACCTCCAAACTTGGGAGGAACCGCTCCCTGCACAACTACTCCCCGCCGACGCTCCATAACGAAGAAGGGAGCTCCGATCACGGAATCGTCGTCACAAAAGAGGTAGGCGCGAGCCGCCAGGGGAAAGCCGCGCCACAGAGTGGAGAGCACCCGGAACTCGCGCTCCATATCGTGGGAGCCGGGCGCAACCGGGCCGAGCGGCGGACGCCTGAGTACGTACTCTGTAGGCGACTCGGGGTCACCATAGCTGAGCAGATAGGTAAGGTTGGCCTTACCCCGCGCAAACTGTCGAACCTCCAGCGTTTGGTCACTGCCGGGAAGACGATCACGCAGATATTCGGCGAGCCTCCCCTCCTTGAATTGCTCGTCAACCCTCACTTCCATCAGTTCGGGGAGGATGCCGGTCTGACTGTCCATCACCGCCACAGTACCAACCTACTCGACGTGGACCAGGACCCGGCGCCGGGCCGAACTTCGTTGCTTGGCTGGGAGAGACTTCACCCGAAGTTGGCCACAGGCGGCATCTATCTTGGTTCCCCGAGTATTCCGCACCGTCACATTCACCCCCCTGTTGCGCAGGGTGGCCGCGAAGCGTTTGATGGCTGCCGGACTGGAGGGCACATCGGTGCTCAACGGGGTGGTGTTGAGTGCGATCAGATTGACGTGAGCCCGAAGTCGTCGGGCGATCAAGGCCAGACCTTCGGCCTGGGAAGGGCCATCGTTCACATCTTTGATCATGGTCCATTCCAAAGAAACCCTTCTCCCCTTCCTCTGGAAGTAGTAGGAGGCAGCCGCCTCCACCTGGGCAAGGGGATAGCGCCGGTTGAGCGGAACCAACTGGGAGCGCAGTTCGTCATCGGCGGCATGCAGACTCACCGCCAAGTTGACAGGCCAAGGCTCCTCGGCCAGGCGACGTATTCCAGGAACGACACCCACCGTGGAAACGGTCAAAGAGCGAGCCGACATGCCTACTTCCTCAACCATCAGTCTGATTGACTCTCTCAGGCGGGGATAGTTTGCCAAGGGCTCACCCATTCCCATGAACACCACATTGGTGACCCTCGCTGGGGAACCCTGCATAGGGTGAGCGCGGAGAAAGGCATTGGCGTAGGTCAGTTGGGCCACGATCTCCCCCGCCTGCAGGTGCCTTTCGAAGCCAAACTGCCCCGTGGCGCAAAAGGTGCACGCTAAAGCGCACCCAGCTTGAGACGATACGCACAAAGTGGTGCGTGTGCCATAGCCCATTGCCACCGCCTCTATCGCGGCGCCGTCCGGCATAGTGAACAGCCACTTGTGCGTGGCCCCCTGGTCGGCAACCTGGTGCTCCCCCACTTCGAAGGGCCACAAGCGATCTTCCAGGGAACCCCGAAGGTCGCTGGGCAGATTGGTCATCTCCCGGGGATGGAGCACCGGGTTCTTGTAGAGCCACTCCCGCAGTTGCCTGGAGCGAAAAGCGGGCTCCTCCGCCCCCACCACTTCCTCCAAGCCGTCAGGGTGAACCAAATAAGGAGAGATGGCTGGCGTTGAGGAGACAGTCGATCCCCGCTCCCCTGAGCCCTGCCCTTCCACGACGGCAGTCGGGTCGGAGATCAGTCGACGCCGTTTTTGGCGTCTGGCTCTAGGTCTTGATCGAGATCCGAGTCCTGCGACGGGGCCGGACTCCCATCCGCCTCCGCTTCGTCGCCCCCCTCGCCAACAGCAGTATCCGGTGCCGGGTTGATAATGCGGTAATCGGGGTCGGACCCATCCCCTCTGCCGATTGCGATGCGGACCTTCTTGCGCATACCCCAAGCCAACGCACCAATTCCTCCCACCATCACCGCTAGTTTGAAGGCTCGTCTCATAACAAGTGTCAGTCTAATGTCAATGCTGGTGCAATCAACCGGAGAAAGTCACAGACCATGAAATTCGACTATTACTTTCCCAACCTTCCGCCCACGGCCGCCCCCAAATTCGCCCGCCGGGCAGCTCGGATCGGATACGAGGGGTTTTTCACCGCCGAAACCGGCCATGAGCCGTTTCTGTCCATGTGCCTGGCATCCCAGGCCGAGGCCGGGTTGGAGGTGGGAACCGCTATCACCTTGGCCTTTCCGCGGTCGCCGATGGTGATGGCGCAGCTGGCCTGGGACATGCAAATAGTGGCGAACGGCAAGTTCCTTCTGGGACTCGGCACCCAGATCAGGCCCCACATAACCCGCCGATTCTCCACGGAATGGTTCCACCCCACCGCCCGGCTGCGCGATTACATCGGGGCGGTCCGCGCGGTGTGGGATTGTTTCCAGAACGGGACCAGGCTGCGGTACCAGGGAGATTTCTATCAACTAACGCTCATGACTCCGTTCTTTACTCCCGGTCCCAACCAACAACCGGAGATTCCGGTGTATATCGCCGGGGTTGGGCCAATGCTGAGCAGACTGGCGGGCGAAATCTGTGACGGGTTTCATATCCATCCCTTCCACACCCTCACATATCTTGACAAGGTGGTGATGCCCGCTATGGCGGAAGGCGCGGCAGCCAATGGACGCTCCATCGACGACGTGGAGTTGGCCGCCCCGGTGTTCGTGGTGACCGGGCGCAATGAGCGGGAGATGGAACGTCTCGTTCGCCCGGTGAAAGAGCAGATTGCCTTCTATGCCTCCACGCCCAGCTACGCGCCGATCCTGGACAGCCACGGATGGGAGTTCGGTCCCACCCTCAACGCCATGAGCAAAAGGGGAGAGTGGAAGCAAATGGCGGACGTCATCCCCGACGAGGTCCTTCACGAAGTAGCGGTGGTGGCTCCTCTGGATGAACTGGCCGCCCGGATAGTTTCCCGCTACGAGGGGAAGGTTCAGCGAGTGGGGATCTACAGCATGGCGGGCGACGCCATCTTCACCGATGAGGAGTGGACGCGACTGGCCGCCGAAATCAAAGAGTCCTCCGGCTGATTCAACGGATGGGAGTCACTCGAGACTGTTGATCCAGAACGCGGTATCCCGGTGAGAGGTGGCAGGTTTCGTTGTAGCTGACCAATGTGGGCCGGTGGGGGTCGAAAAGGGTTACCGCAGCATTACCCGGAGGCTGGATGGGCCCCAGGAAGATGTTGCCGGGTAGATCTATGCGGGCTACCCAGGAGGAAATCAGGAGGATTGGGCCGGCGTGGGTGCAGATAATCACTTTTTGCTCAGAACCCATGTCAGAGATGATCTGACTCAGGGACGCCATCACCCGTCCACGCACATCCCCCCACCGTTCGCCTGCCGGACGGGGTACGTCCTCGCCCTGGCTGTAGCGCCTCATCAAATCGGGCCAACCCTGCCATAGTTCTTCCTGGGTACGGTTGGTCCACTCCCCATCGCTCACTTCCCGCAAACGGGGATCGGTTTCGATCTGCATCCCCGCCTCGGCTGCGAAAGGCTCCATGGTTTGAGTGCATCGCCCCAGGTCGCTGGAGATCACTCGATCCGGTCCAAATCCCATCAGCCTGGGAACCAACAACAAAGCCTGCTGCCGTCCCGCCTCATCGAGACCTTCGTCGTACTGCCCTACGAACCGGCCGCTCGAATTGCCGGATGTCCGACCATGTCTGACCAGCATTATCAATGCCATTTGACTCGGCTACCTCCAATATGATCGTTTACAGCGGCGGTTCACAAGTACGGCTCATGACCGAAGCGCTCCCGCCCCGCCTGTTGGCCTTTTCCCCTTACCCACTGCGATTAAGACTACCGTCATCGGGCAACCCTCCCTTCCCGCCGGCCGTGGAGTTCCCGCCTTCGACTTCAACAGGGCATACTGAGGACACGTAGTCCAAAATACCTACCGGAAAGGCGCATCATGGTCCGATATGAAGTGAGCGACGGGCGGGCCACCCTCACCATCGACCAACCACATCGCATGAATCCGCTCTCGGTGAAAACCCTGGAAGCTCTCCTGACCGGTACCCGCAAGGCTGTGGAAGATCCCCAAGTTCGGGTGCTGGTCTATACCGGGGCGGGAGAAAGGGCTTTCTGCGCCGGGGCGGACCTGGACGGGGGAATCTTCGACGATCCGGTGGGCATGCACCGCCAGCGGGGGGCTCTGGCTGACCTTTTCCGGTTGATGATCCGGGGAGGAAAACCAACCGTCGCCAGGGTGAACGGGCATGCGCTGGGAGGAGGTTTCGGACTTATGTGCGCCTGTGACATAGTCATATGCGTGGAAGGGGCCAAGCTGGGGACCCCCGAGGTGCGAGTAGGGGTATGGCCGATGCTCATTTCGGCCGTGCTGGCCCGGACTATTCCCCGCCGGCCGTTGCTGGAGATGATGATGACCGGAAAACTGCTGACCCCAACCGAGGCGTTTGCATTGGGAGCGGTCTCGAGGGTGGTAGAAAAGGATCAGCTCGACCATGCCGTCTCAGAGACGGTGAAAGCCCTAACCGCCCAGAGCCCAGCCACATTGCAACTGGGAAAGGACACTTTCTGGATGGTGACCGATCTGGGAATCGACGCAGCACTGGACTATCTTGCCGGCGGGCTGACCGCCACCCTGCTCACCGATGACGCCCAGGAGGGTATCAGCGCCTTCGTTGGGAAGCGAGCCGCGGTGTGGTCGGGGCATTAACCGGGCCTGGCCAACAGAGCCATTCCCTATCGCATAGGTGATAGGAGGCCGTCCTCAACCGATGAACAAAAAATGCCCGGCGGGCCCCGCGGCACAGTCCAGAACGGCTCCCCAGATGCTATACCATTGGGAATTCGATGCCTGAGTGGAGTGAGGTCTTTGTAATCCTGGTAGTAGCCATGGTGGTATTCGGTCCACACCGGCTGCCCACCATGGCCCGCAAGGCTGGAAAGATCATGGCGGAATTCAGGCTGGCCGCCCGGGAGTTGCGTCAAGGACTCGAACAGGAATTGGCTTTGGAAGAAATGAAAGAGGCGGCCAAGGATGTGATGGCCTCCACCAAGGAAGCCAGCCAGGATCTGCACAAATCTCTCGCCGAATCGGAACAGGCTCTGCGTTTGCCTCCGCCACTGGCCCAGCCCAGCGACACCAAACCGGGAGCGGAGCGATCCGCTTCCAAGTCACCCGACCATCCGGAACCGGACACAGATCCCCCGCAGGCCGAACAAACCGGCCAGGTCGAGTCAGCAGCCTCGGTCCCAACCGAGACCCGGCTCGACTCGAGCACGGCCTCCCCTGATGAAGGGTCGTCCACGGTGTCCGATGAGACGTCCCGTCCGGATACGGAATCATGAGCGAGGAGGGTCGCCAACCCCTTCTCACCCACCTCAACGAGTTACGGTGGAGACTGGTCAAATCGGCCGTCGCAATTCTGATCGGATCGACTATTGCCCTGATTTTCGGCACCTATATAAAGGACATCCTTCAGATCCCTTATGACCGTGCCTTTCCCGGAGAAGATAACACCCTGCAGGTGCTGGCTCCCACCGAGGAGTTCTCCGTGTTGATGAAGATCGCCTTCTTCGGCGGGGGGGTTCTGGCCACCCCGGTAGTGATCTACCAGGTGTGGATGTTCATCACTCCCGCCCTGACCCGTCGGGAGAAGAAGTGGGCAATTCCGATCGTGATCTCATGCACGGTCCTGTTCTGTGCGGGCGTGGCGGTTGGCTATCAGACCATGGGGCGGGGACTGGCATTTCTGCTGGGGATTTTCGAAGATGTGGCGAACAACCTCCGGCTCACCGACTACTTTTCTTTCGTCATTCGCTTCCTGTTGGCTTTCGGCCTTTCCTTCCTTTATCCGGTATTTCTGTTCACAGCTGCGGCCGCCAATCTGGTGACTTCCAAGCAGCTGGCCCGGGGACGCAGATGGGCGGTGCTGTTAGTGGTGACAGGGGCCGCCATCATCACCCCCACCGGGGACGTACTCACCCTGGCGATGTTGTCGGTACCCCTCTACGCCTTCTATGAGATCACCTACTGGCTAGTCCGGCTGGTGTTGAGAAAATGAGCCGGGCGCCGGTCAGCCGCCTGTTTTTGGATAGTTTGCCCTTTGAACCGGATCCATTTCAGACCGAGGCGGCCTGGGCGCTGGAAGAAGGATTGAGCATCGTGGTAACCGCTCCCACCGGGGCGGGTAAAACCCTGGTGGCCGAAGTTGCCATCCACCTGGCGTTGACCAAAGGGCTTCGCTCCTTCTATACCACTCCGATCAAAGCTCTCTCCAACCAAAAGTACAGCGATTTATGCAACTTCTATGGCAAGGACAAAGTAGGTCTACTAACCGGAGACAACGTCATACGAGGGGACGCCCCGGTGGTTGTGATGACCGCCGAGGTACTGCGCAACATGCTCTACACCGATCCGGAGCGTCTGTCGGGGGTGGCGGTGGCCATCTTGGACGAGGTGCATTACCTGGCTGATCGGTCTCGAGGGGCGGTGTGGGAAGAAATAATGATTCACGCACCCCCATCCTTGCAGATCGTGTGTCTTTCCGCGACAGTCTCCAACGCCTCCGAATTCGCAGAATGGGTCACTCAATGTCGAGGGGAAACCCGGCTGGTGCGGGCCAAACAGCGACCCGTTCCTCTCCGCGACTATTACGCGCTGCGTGATCGCTGGGGCCCTGACCAATTGCGGCTATTGCCCACCTTCGTACAACTGGAAGGGAGGAAAAAACCTAATCCGCGCATTTCGATGCTGTTGTCGAGCGGACGCAACCGAAGAAGATTCGCCGCGCCGCGCCGGACCCAGGTGGTGGAGACATTGTCCGCAGAAGGCCTTCTCCCTGCCATATATTTCATTTTCTCCCGGGCCGGTTGTGAACAGGCTGCCGCCATGGTAGCCAATGCCGGAATCCGGCTGACACCGCCGGAGCACGTCCATACCATCCGTTCAGTGGCCGAGGCTCACACCGCTCATCTCTCCGAGCAAGATCTGGAAGCCCTTGATTATCCGGGTTGGGTGAATCGATTGGAAGCGGGCATCGCAGCCCACCACGCCGGAATGGTCCCTGCCTTTAAGGAGGCGACGGAAAAACTGTTCGCGGCCGGTCTTCTGGGAATAGTTTTCGCCACCGAAACTCTGGCGTTGGGTATCAACATGCCCGCCCGGACCGTGGTGCTCGAATCGCTCACCAAATTCACCGGGGAAACCCATCAGGCATTGGACCCGGGAGACTACACCCAACTCACCGGTCGGGCGGGTCGACGGGGCATAGATACCGAAGGCTTCGGAGTGGTGCTGTATTCCCGGTATGTCCCCTTTCATGAAGTGGTGAAAGCAGCGGGGACCGGCGCCCATCCGCTCTTATCCAGCTTCCGCATTACCTACAACATGGTCGCCAACCTGGTAGCCAATTATCCGGAGGAGAGGGCCGGCGACCTGCTGTCGGCTTCTTTCGCCAACTATCAGCAGACCGCTCGGCTGGAGGCGGAAAAACGACTGTCGGCAGAGCTTGCCCAACGACTCGACCAGGAAGAGCGAAACAGTGAATGCGAGCTGGGGTCGGTCTTCGAATACCTTGAGATGCAACGCAAGGGTAAGCAATCCGCCGGATCCATGGTCACCACGTTGCAGGCCGGGGACGTGTTCGAGATCCCCTCCGGTCCCCGATCCGGTCGCTACGTCGTCTTGCACAGAGTCGCCCGGCGCTCCAAGTCGCCCAGGGTGCTGGCCGTGTCGGAGTCGGGCGGTACTCTCTCACTGGGATCACGGGAGATGGTGGAGGGAACCGCCCGGTCGGGTCACATCGCTGTCCCCAAACGTCGCCACTCCGACCGCCGGGCTCTTCAACGAGAAATGTCGGCTCGGCTGCGCCGCTTACCGGCCAACGCCCGGGCCCCTTCCGGGTCCACACCCGGGATCGAACTGAATGACCATCCAGTTGCAAACTGTCCCGAACTGGATTGGCATCTTCGCCATGCCCGAAAAGCGATCCGCGCCCGACGTCGTCTAACCCATCTGCAGAAGGACGGGGCTTGGGCCACGATCGGCATGGAGAGACGGTTCGCGTCAGTACGCAGCCTGATGGAAGAATGGGGCTATTTGATGGGATGGAGCGTCACCCCCGCCGGAGAACGGCTCCGACTGATCTACAACGAACGGGACATACTGGTCTCCGAGTCGGTGATCAGAGGACTTTTTCTCAACCTAAGCCCCGAGGAGACCGCCGCATTCGGATCGGTCTTTGTCTACGATCCACGCAAGTCCTCTCCTCCTTCAACTCCCTGGCCCACCGCCCGATTGGCCAACCGCTGGCAAAGGTTGCTTGAACTTTCAGAGAATCTGAACCGGGCCGAGTTGGCCCACCGAATCGGGCCCACCGGGTTTCCCGAACCCGGTTGCGCCGGGGATATGTACCGGTGGGCAAAAGGCTCCTCCTTGGCGGATATGGTGGAAAGCGGACAAACCCCCGGAGACTTCGTCAGAACCGCTCGTCAGTTGGTCGACCTGCTGAAGCAGCTTCGGGATGCCTTCCCCGGCATGTCGGATTCCGCACACTCCGCCCTGAGTCGCATCGACCGAGGCGTGGTAGCCTCTCACCTCCACCATTAGCGGGTCAAAGTGAGGAATAAACCTCTGATCAACGCGAGTTGCAAAAAACAAGGAGATATTCCACCAATGACAAATCCGCCGGTCTATACTTTCGCCCCGTTTCCAAGGGGCTCAACCGTTCTTAATTAATAGGAGTTCGCTATCACTGTGAGCAAAGCTTCGGTATTTGAAGAAGATTTTCAGGAGGAGGAACTCGACTCTGACCTCGACGACGAGCTCGAGTCGGAAGACGAGTTCACAGACGACATCGTCTCGGAAGACGACGACGAAGACGACGACGAGCTTTCCGGCTTAGAGGTCGAAGAACTGAACATGGTGGAAGAAGGGGTGAACGAAAAGATCCTCACCTCCGAACAGGCCAGGGAAGTGGCACACTTTCGTCGCGAGGAACTCTCCATTAACCCCGACGACCATGCCATTCGCCAAAACGAGTTCCTGTGCAACAATTGTTTTCTGGTGAAGAGAATTACCCAAAAATCCTCTCCCAGGTCCAGCATCTGCACCGACTGTCTTTGACAAGCGCCCCCATGCGTTCTCTGGTAGGCGGCAATCCGGGTCGCGCCATCACCCAACCGGTCCGGTGATGGCGCCTGTGGGGAGATCGAAGACGCGTAGCCCAATACCGGGGGTGGGGGTGGTGATCGTGGATGACCGGAATAGATTGCTGATCGTGCAGCGCGGCCAGGGGGTGGGAATCGGACAGTGGGCGGTGCCGGGCGGCAAAGTCCGGTGGGGGGAAACTTGGCGGGAAGCGGCCCGGCGGGAAGCTCGGGAGGAGACCGGCCTGGAGGTGAAAATAGGCCCGGTGGCCTGGGCCGGTGAGGCGGTGGATCCGAGGTCGCCACCGGCCTGGCATTTCGCCTTGGTCGACTTTTGGGCTGAAGTGGTGGGAGGAAAACTCCAAGCCGGTGACGACGCAGCCGACATTCGTTGGGTCCCTTTGGAGACAATCCGAGATTACCCGTTGGTTCCTTCCATGATCTGCCTGCTGAATACCTTGTGAACACCGCAGCCGGCACGGTGATCTTCGACCTCGACGGTGTCGTCTACCTCGGCAACAAAGGGGTACCTGGGGCAGGGAAGACCTTGACCGAGATAGAGCAGAGGGGCTATCAGGTGCTGTTCTGCACAAACAACTCCAGTCGTACCCGTTCGGCAGTGGCCCAGAAAATCCTTCACGCCACCGGCTATTCGGCCCGGGTCGACCAGGTATTCACCTCGGCGATGGCAGCCGCCCGCCTTTTGCTTCCGGACCGCCCTCCTTCGGTGATTCTGGGCGGGCAAGGAATAGTGGAGGCTCTAGAAGCAATCGGCGTGGAAGTAGTGGAAGACTGGCGGAAAGCGGGCGCCGCTTTGGTGGGTTTCCCGCCAAACCTTTCCTACGAACGGCTGCGTGACGTCTGCCGGGCGGTATGGGCGGGCGCCAGGCTGATCGCCACTAACACCGACCGCAGCTTTCCCACCGACGATGGAATCTGGCCAGCGGCCGGAGCGGTGGTGGCGGCCGTCGAGTACGCCACCGGTCAGCGTGCCCAGGCAGCGGGCAAACCTTATCCATCCATGATCCGCCTGATCAGCGAACACCTCTCTTCCTCCAAAGTGATAATGGTGGGAGACCGACCCGATACGGATCTGCAAATGGCCGCCAACGCGGGCTGGTATTCGGTGTTGGCCCTCACCGGAGTCACCGCAACTCCCCCCTCCTCCCCCGCGCCTGATGCGGTGGTGGACTCCATTGCGACGCTGGGAAAGCTGCTGGACAGGTTGGAGAGAACAGAGAACTGGCCAAATCGGTAGGGGTGTTTTTTCCGGCTATTCCTGCCGACTTCGTCACCGAACTGGGAAGAAACCGGCGGCCAGGGGATTGACACTGTCCCACAGATAGTGCACATTGGTAGAAGCCAAACACCAAGAGCGTTTCGTTCCGACGTCGTTCGGGCCGCGTTGAGGGATCATATTTTCTGATGAAACAAGCCCTGTACCCGGCTGGGCGTAGCTTGTTCAACCCATGGAAAAGTGGCGGTGGGGAAGAGCCCGCAAGGAAACTTTTCGCGATCCTTTTCCTGTGTCGCTCAATGAAACACCGGTCAAAAACTGATGCTCTGCCGTACCTCATCATCCATTTATGACCGGTAGTTGTCCCGTTGTCTTGTGAACAAAGGCAGTCTCGCTGAAAGCCTCGGCTCCCTTTGGAGCAGGAGTTGAAGCGCTTGGCGCCGGATCAAGAACCTCCGGGGACCTGCCGCCTCTGGCCGCTCGCCGAGGCGCATAAAGCGGAGTCGGGGATGTCGAGAGTCGCTACCGTTGGTGGTGTGGCGGATCGCGACAGTTTTCAGGATGACGTAGCGGGGTTGGTGCCTCAACTTTACGGAATGGGGCTTCGCCTGGCTCGTAACCGCGCCGATGCCGAAGACCTCGTGCAGGAGACCCTGTTGAGAGCCTTCCGGGGGTATCACACTTTCCAAGAAGGAACGAATCTCAGGGCGTGGATGTTTCGCATCCTCACCAATACCTTTATCAACGAGTACCGCCGCCGTTCCCGGCGCCCTATGGAAACGGAATTTGATGAGGGCGGGGAACTGACGGCCTACCGGTCAAACGCTTATGAGCAAGTCCGATCCTGGGCCAGAGCGCCCGAGGATCAGATCATCGAGCAGATCTTCGAATCCGACATTGTAGACGCGATCGAGGACCTCCCGGTCATCTATCGCATACCGGTGCTGCTGGCCGATGTGGAGGGTTTGTCGTACAAAGAGATAGCCCAAACGCTGGATCTTCCCATGGGAACCGTAATGTCGCGGTTGCATCGGGGAAGAAATACGCTCCGAAAAGCGTTGTGGGAGTATGCAAGCAAGAGGGGACTGACCCCCGCGGAGGTACCGCATGTCTAAAGAGTGCCGTCAGGTCGCAACCCACTTGTACGGCTACGTCGATGGTGAGTTGGAAATCGAGACCGCCCATCGTCTGGTCCAGCACATCGACTACTGTCCGCCCTGTAAGAACATAGAAATCGTGGAGCGCCGAGTCCGCTACACCATCAGGCACCACCTCACAGAGGAGGTGCCTGAAGTGTTTATGGAGCGACTTATTGGAAGGCTGGCCCAAGAGACCCACCACTTAGGTTTTGGAGAACCATCGGGTAATCTATTGTGACCATGAACTGGCGACGGTGGGTGATCCTGGCTTCGGCTGCGGCACTGGCCTTGGGGGTGGCCCTGCCCGCCTTGGCCCAAGAAACACCGGAGGACATTGCGGAGATCGTCCCGGCGGTGGTAGTGGAGGAATCTTCCTTGGCCGAGCCGGTAGCCGACTGGACATACCGCTTTCTGGTGCCGACCTGCCTGGCTCTGGCCCTGATCTTTTGTGTCCTGACGGTGGTGCTCTACTTCACCAAAGTGGTCAGATCCCGCTACAAGTCGGTTAGTTGAAAATACCCTCGTCCCCTCCCGGGATGGATGAGTCCGCTGTTCAAAGAACCGGCGCCAGACGCTTGGCCCAATTGTTCAGTGACATCTCCCGCCGCGTCGAATTGCCCGGTGGACCTGTGGTGGTGGCCCTTTCGGGAGGAGCCGACTCGGCGGCCGCCGCCTGGCTGGCTATCCGGGCCGGGAGGAAATGCCGAGCGGTGCACGTTAACCACTCCCTCCCCTATTCGGTCCAGATGGCCAAGGCAGCTGGCGCCATCTGCCAACACCTGGGAATAGAAATCGCGGAAGTTGTGATAGACACCGGACCGGACCGTTCAGAAGACGCCTTACGAACCGCCCGCTATAGAGCACTGGCCGAACACAGCCAACCCGATGAAGTGGTTATCACCGCCCATACCGCGGATGACCAAGCCGAAACGGTTCTCCATAACCTGCTGCGTGGAACGGGCCTGGACGGAGTGGCGGGCATACCCATCAGCCGTGGCCGGTTCCACCGCCCCCTGCTGGGAGTATGGCGGTCGCAGACCCGCGAACTAGCCACCCTGGCCGGGCTCCCTTGGGAAGACGACCCCCAAAACGACGACCCTCGGTATCTTCGGAATCGAATCAGGCGCCGCCTGCTTCCCCAACTGGAGGCGGAGTATCAGCCCCGGCTCAGAGAGGGCCTGGTGAGGTTGTCGGAACTGGCCCGGGCCGACCTCGCCTATTTGGAGGAGACGGCCTCCAGCATCCCAATCTCTGTGTCGCCCGATGGGTCGATGGAGGTTTCCTCCTCCCGGCTGGTAGAGCTCTCCCCGCCGATTGCCTCGCGGGTGGTGCGCAGAGCATTGCGACTGGTGAGGGGCCCCCATGCCGGGGTGAGCGCCGAAGTGGCGAGAGTGCTGGCGGTGGCACACGGAAAGATTCCTCGCACCGACCTTTCGGGTGGGGTAGTCGTGAAACGGTCCGGTGACCGGCTGTTGATGATCATGAACGGCTAAGGTTTTGGTATAGATGGATTCGATAGCCCCGTTCATCTCCGACGAGCAAATAGCCGCCCGCCTCCAGGAAATGGGCAGGCGAATCACCGACGATTACGCCGGGCAGGATCTGCTGATAGTGGGGGTGCTGAAGGGCACTTTCATGGTTATGTCCGATTTGGTGCGCCAGATCAAACTGCCGGCCCAGTTCGACTACATGGCAGTTTCCTCCTACGGCGCCGCCACCAAGACCTCTGGGGTGGTTCGGGTCCTCAAGGACCTCGACCACGAGATATCGGGAAGACATGTCCTGATCTGCGAAGATATCGTCGATTCGGGACTCACCCTCAATTATCTGACCAAGAGTCTTCGGGTCCGCGGACCCGCCTCTTTGGAAATCGCCGCTCTGCTCTACAAGGAGGGCATCCAACGGGTTCCGGTGGACGCGAAGTATGTGGGCTTTTGGATCGGACCGGAATTCGTGGTGGGGTACGGACTGGACTACGACGGAAAATACCGGAATCTGCCCTACGTGGGTATTCTGTCCCAAGCTTAGATTAACATTTAACCTACAAGAACCCAGTTGGCCTACCATGACTCTTATTCCCTATTACTCCCTGTCCGCACCGATTGTCATCTAAGGAATAAATTTTGCGCCGCAGCGTCCGAATTCTTTTGGTATACGGTCTCTTGATCGTCATGATGGCTCTCCTATTTCAGAATTTTGGGAGCGACGATTCCCCCACTACGGGGATTACCACCGGAGAATTCCTGAACGCCGTGGGAGAAGACAGGATCGAGTCGGTACTGATCCTCACCCGCTCCCTAGAGGCCCGGGGACGCTACGAGGGCTCTGTTCTGCCATCCGGACAATACGATTTCTCTGCCAAATACCCGGAAGGCTATGAAGGACAACTGGCCGAGATGCTCGAAGAGCGGGGAGTGCCATACGACACTGATCATGAGCCTCCCGGACCCTGGAGTGTGCTGGTGGGAATGCTCCCCTGGCTGCTTCTGATTGGATTCATGGTCTTCATCTTCATGCAGATGCAGCGATCGGGCAACCGGATAATGCAGTTCGGAAAAACCCGGGCCAAGATGGTCAAGAAAGACCACCCCGATGTCACCTTCAAGGATGTGGCCGGTTTGGAGGAAGCCATTGAGGAACTGGGTGAGATCAGAGATTTCCTGGCCGATGCCGAAAAATTCCGGGCCATGGGCGCCAGGATACCCAAGGGCGTCCTGCTGTTCGGCCCTCCCGGAACCGGCAAAACCCTGTTAGCGAAGGCAGTAGCCGGAGAAGCTGGCCGACCGTTCTTTTCCATCTCCGGATCCGACTTCGTGGAGATGTTCGTGGGAGTCGGCGCCAGCCGGGTACGCGACCTCTTCGAGCAAGCCAAGCAGAACAGTCCGGCCATCATTTTCATAGACGAGATCGACGCGGTGGGCCGTCATCGGGGAGCCGGAATGGGAGGCGGGCACGACGAACGCGAGCAGACCCTCAATCAACTCCTGGTGGAGTTGGACGGCTTTGAAACCAACACCGGGGTGATCGTGATCGCCGCCACCAACCGTCCCGACATTTTGGATCCGGCCCTGCTCCGGCCTGGCCGATTCGATCGTCAGATCGTAATCGACTCTCCGGACATCAAGGGTCGCCAAGCCATCCTGGAGGTTCATGCCCGGGGCAAACCCCTCAAACCCGAAATCGATCTGGAAGTTCTGGCGCGGCGCACTCCCGGATTCACCGGTGCCGATCTGGCCAATCTAATCAACGAGGCGGCCCTGCTTTCCGCCCGCCACAGCAAAGATCGGGTGGGAATGGACGAACTGGAGGAGGCCATCGACCGCGTGATAGCCGGCCCGGAACGGAAGGCCCGAGTGATGTCCGACGACGAAAGGCGACTGATCGCCTTCCACGAATCCGGTCATGCCCTGGTGGGCTGGGCGCTTCCCATGGCCGATCCGGTGCACAAGGTAACCATCGTTGCCAGAGGCCGGTCGCTCGGTCACACTCTTGCCCTCCCCACTCACGACAAATACCTGGTTAGGCGCTCGGAGTTGCTGGATCAGCTAGCCATGCTGCTGGGAGGCAGGAGCGCCGAAGAACTGATCTATGCCGATCCCACCACCGGGTCGACCAACGACATCGATAAGGCCACCACCATAGCCCGCCGGATGGTGATGGAATACGGAATGAGCGACCAGCTCGGACCCATGACATACGGCAAGCAGGGAGCTGAGGTATTCCTGGGTCGAGACTACACCCGACAGCCTGACTACTCCGATCGGATGGCCGCCGATATCGACGATGAGGTTCGCAAGCTGATCAGGGCGGCCCATTCCGAGGCCAGGCGGATACTTGAGACCCATCGCCCCGCCCTGGACAGAATGGTGGAGGCCCTGTTGGAGAAAGAAACACTCGATATGGAGGGCATCGAGGAAGTACTCCACGACGTGCCAAAGTGGCACGCCACCGACACCCACGAGATGCGCCTTCATCCACCCCCGGGAATCACTGTCAGTGATCCTGGACGTGAGCGGGTAGCCGCAGCCACCCGACGCGACCAAACTCACTCTTCCTAAGTCACCATGCCAGCCGGTGTCCTCAAGCCCCGCGGATTCAAATGGATCATCACCTCCCGCTTAGCGGTGAGTGAACGGCTGGGCGGACAGGGTGTTGCACACCGCAAGGTACGCCGCCAACAAGAAGTGGTTTGGCTCCAAAAAGAAGCCGGAATCACCGATGTAGTCACCTTGTCGACCAACAATCAAAACATCAAGGTCTACCAGAAGTCCGGTTTCGGCACTCATCGGGTTCCCATCAGTCCCGAGGTGGAAGAGACCGAACGTCGCTGCCTGTACGACAAGCTGAGCGAATTGTTGAGCAACCCCGATTCCAGGGTATTGGTGCATGGGGATGTCATCGATGAGAATGTGGCAGGCCTGATGAGCGGGTTTCTGGTGGCTACCGGTCTTGTTCCGGACCCGGTCAACGCAGTAACCATCATCGAGCAGATTCTGGGACGCCCCCTTGGCGCCCGGGGACGTTCTCTTATACCCAACTATCTCGGCGGAGAGTGAAAGGCCCCATCAGCCTGGCGGTAATCGGACCAGGCCGGGCCGGAGGGTCCCTGGCGATCGCCGCCCAGTGGGCCGGACACCGGGTGGAGACCGTTCCCGGACCTTCCGGATCCGTCCCACCGCAATTGCGAACCACCCGAACAAAAAACGCGGCCCGTTTGTCTGCCTGCGATCTGTTGCTGATAGCAACTCCCGATGACGCCATAGAGGAAGCAGCCCGCCAACTGGCCGCCGATCCACCCGCAGCCCGCACGGTGGCTCACCTTTCCGGGTTCGCCTCGATCAACCGTCTGGAAGCGCTGGAGCGGGTGGGTATGGAAGTGGGGTGCCTTCATCCCCTGCAAACCCTCCCCTCTCCCCAGCAGGGCGCTCAAGTACTGGCCGGATCCACAGCAGCCGTGACCGCCCGATCCCAAGCCGCGGCCCAACGACTGCGATCTTTCGCTCACAGCCTGAGCATCTCCACGTTTGATCTGGAAGACAGATTCAAACCCCTGTACCACGCCGGAGCGGCCACCGTGGCCCTGGGCTTGCCAACAGTCTTGGGAGTGGCCGCCGACCTGTTCAAAGCGGCGGGAGTGCCCTTGAAGCAGGCCAGCGTACTGGCCAGGCAGGTGATGGAGAACTCCTTCCAATTGGGGCCTGATCAGTCTGTAACCGGCCCGTTTGTCCGAGGAGACCGCGGCACCCTGGTCGGGCATCTGAAGGCCGCCGAGGCGATTTCGCCCCAGCTTGCCCACCAGTATCAACTGCTTGGGCGTTTGGCTGCCTACCGGGCCGGGATCGAAGACCCGACCGCCGGAACAACAGGCGATTTCGAAACCAGGGGAAATCCATGAGAGTGGTTTCTACCTTCCAGGCGGCCAGGTTGGCCGCCGCCGAAGCAGCCGCCAAGGCAAGCGGAGAACGGGAACTGACCCCCGTCGGGTTGGTGCCCACCATGGGGTTCCTCCATGAAGGACACCTTTCGCTGATCTCCCGGGCTCGTCGAGAGTGCCGGGTGGTGATCATGTCTCTATATGTCAATCCTCGCCAGTTCAACCAATCCTCCGATTTTGAAAGCTATCCGCGCAGCTTTCCACACGACCAACACCTTGCCGTCGAGGCGGGAGTGGATGTGCTGTTCGCACCCTCCACCGAAGAGATGTACAAACCAGGCGAATCCACTTCCATAGACCCCGGAGCGGTCACTCAATCGATGGAAGGAGCCCATCGGCCCGGCCACTTCGAGGGGGTGGCCATGGTGGTGACCAAACTGCTGGCCGGATTGGGAGCGCAGCGGGCCTACTTCGGACGAAAAGACGCCCAACAGTTGACCATGATTCGGCAACTGGCCCGCGATCTTTGCTTGCCCATCCAAATTGTGGGCTGTGCGACCTTGCGGGAGAGTGACGGGTTGGCGCTGTCCAGCCGAAATGTCCTGATATCCCCCAAAGACCGGAAGGCCGCCTTGCAGATAAGCCGGGGTCTGGAGAGGACCGCTTTGGCCGTCGAAGCTGGCGAGAGATCCGCCGCGGCTCTCCGCCAACTGGTGACCGGGGCGGAAACCGGCGTGGCCTGGGAATATGTAGAACTGGCCGACCAACACGATTGCTCGCTCTTGAAAAGCCTCGACCGCCCCTCATTTTTGGCGGTGGCTGCTACGGTGGGAGGAGTGCGGTTGATCGACAACCTCTTCTTCGATGCGCACCCAAACGGATTAGCAGTGGACCGGGGAACCCGACTGGAGCAACCTAGTCTTCTTCACCAGGTAGAAGCATGCTCTTAGCTGTCGACATTGGCAACACGCAAACAGTCGTAGGGGCTTACCAAGGTCAATTCCTCAAACACCGATGGCGGATCTCGACCGAGGTGTCCCGCACCACTGACGAATATCGCATTCTCTTTGAGGGACTGCTCGCAAGAGTTCCCAAACCCCTGGACGGCGCGGCGCTGTCCAGTGTGGTACCCACTGCCATCGCGGCGATGCGCCCCGTGCTGGCGGAGATGGTGAACGGTCCCTTGGTGGTGGTGGGTCCCGGAACCCGTACCGGTATGGAAATACGCATCGACAACCCCCGCGAAGTGGGCGCCGACCGGGTAGTCAACGCCATTGGCGCCGTGGAGCGGTTCGGAGCGCCCGTACTAGTCGTTGATTTTGGAACCGCCACCACGGTGGATGTGATCGACTCCTCGGGAGCGTATTGCGGTGGAGCGATCGCCCCCGGAGTGCAAGTAGCGGGAGACGCGCTGGCCGCAGCGGCCTCCGCACTTCGGCGTGTGGAACTCACCGCCCCCAAACAGGCCACCGGACGCAACACCACCGAGGCTGTTCAGAGCGGATTGGTTTTCGGATGGGCGGGTCTGGTGGACGGTCTGGTGAGACGCATTTGCTCCGAACAGCATCTCGAGGACGTGCCGGTGGTAGCCACCGGGGGGTTGTCCAGGCTAATCGGGCCGGTGTGCGAGACGATTACCCACATAGAAGACAATCTCACCCTCAGGGGTTTGCTGGCAGTGCTGCGACTGAATTCCTAAACCCTTCGCTAAGAGTTGACATACCCTTGGGAACTGTCTATCATTCGGCGGAACAAGACGACTCCTCCTGCCGGCTTTCCCCGTCCCCTCCCGGAAGGCCGGCGGGCAGCCTGTCCGCCCTCCACCCCTCCCGGGGCGGCAGGCATACAACCGGCCCGCCCTCCCTCCCCTCCCGAGGGCGGGTCGGTTTTTTCTTGGCATCAAGGACACTGTCTTTCTTCTGTTGCCTCTGGCTGGTAGGTTGAAGCCTCATGACTGACCAGCAACCCAGCGACGCAGATCCGGGATCGGTCGGGCTTTGGGAAAAGGTAGTGCAAGAGCGTCTGGAAGGCCTGGATAGTCTCTCCTCCCAGCAACTGGAAACCTGGCCGACCCGTTTCGACCGCACCCATACCACCCGGGATATTCGGGACTCCTACGGTGGCCTGGGACCCGATGTCCAGACCGGAGAGAAAGCGGCGGTGGCTGGACGAATCCGGTCGATCCGAGACTTCGGCCGTTTGGTGTTCATCGCTTTCTCCGATCAAGCCGGAGACCTGCAGCTATTCATATCCCGCTCCACATTGAGCCCCCAATCCGGACCGGTGCTATCTCAACTGGATCTGGGCGACTGGATCGGCGCTACCGGAGAGGTGATCACCACCCGCCGGGGGGAGCTCTCCATCCACGTCAACGAACTATCGCTTCTTGCCAAATGTCTTGCTCCCCTACCCGACAAGTGGAAAGGGCTTCGGGATATCGAGCAACGCTCCCGCCACCGCCACCTGGACCTGGCGGTAAATCCCCAGAGCCGTCGGACCTTCGAGATCCGTTCGGCGGTGGTAGCGGAACTGCGCCATCAGTTCCATAGCCGGGGATTCATGGAAGTGGACACCCCCATCCTCTCCTCCCGGGCAGCCGGCGCCGCCGCTCGTCCTTTTCTCACTCACCACAATGCCTTGGACCTAGAGCTCTACATGCGGATCGCCACCGAACTGCATCTGAAACGGTTGATCATCGGCGGGTTCGAGCGGGTGTTCGAAATCGGCCGCATCTTCCGCAATGAAGGAGTGGACTCTTCCCACAACCCCGAATTCACCATGCTGGAGTCCTATCAGGCATTCTGCGACTACCGGGACGTGATGAGACTCATAGAAGAGGTCATCCCGGCGGTGGCCGCCAAAGCGACGGGGACCACGACAGTGGGAGAAGAGGCCGCTGGCGAGGCATTGGGCGGGCACCCCATGTTGGAGACTCCCCTCTCTCTCGAACCCCCCTACCGGGAAGTCACCATGCTGGAACTGGTGAGCGAAGTGCTGGGAGAAGAAGTCACCCTCGACACACCCCGGGACTTACTGCAAGGACAGGCAGAGAAACTGGGGCTAGATATTCGAGAGGGATGGACCAGCGGGCGGGTCGTTTACGAGCTGTTCGACCGGCTGGCCGTCCCCAAACTGCGTAACCCCACCTTCGTGACGGAATACCCGTTGGAAGTCTCTCCACTGGCGCGCCGACACCCCCGCGATCCCCGACTCACCGAACGTTTCGAATTGTTCATCGCCGGGGTGGAGTTCGCCAATGCCTTCTCGGAGTTGAACGACCCGGTCGATCAACTTTTCCGATTCGAGAACCAGGCGGCTCTGTTGGGAGCGGACGATCCGGAGTTGCACCCCGTCGACGACGATTTCGTGCTGGCCCTGGGTTACGGAATGCCTCCCACCGGAGGCCTGGGCCTGGGAGTCGACCGCTTGGTGATGCTGCTGACCAACCGCACTCACATCCGGGATGTGATACTCTTTCCCACCCTGCGGCCCACCGAGAATCCTCTGTGGAAATCCTACCGCGGCCTACTCCTGCGTCGAGCCGCGTCCCTCAGCCAGTAACCGAAACCCCCGCCGCCTTCAGCGCCGCGACAGCCTGGTCGCCATCGTGGGGAGACAGATTGACCGCCGCGGTGGCGCCGAGCGGCACCTCCACTTCGTATCCCAACCGGACCGCGTCCAGGGCAGTGTCCTTCACGCAATAGTCCAATGCCAGCCCGACCACCACCACCCTGGTGACCCCGTCCTGGCGCAGCAGCGAATCCAACTCGGTGGGCCGGTCCTTGCCCTCCACTAGGTCTCGCATGGTGAATCCCGAATAGCCGTCCTCCCCGGCGCCGCCCTTCTTAACCGACACCCCCTCCACCTTCAAATCGGGATGAAAGGCCGCTCCAGTCGACCCTCCCACACAATGCACCGGCCAAATCCCCCCGTCCTTGGCGAAATGGGGAGTGGTCTGCGGATGCCAGTCCTGGGTGTAGAACACCGGCCAATCCTGGGCACCGGCGCTTTCCACCAACCGGTTCACCGCCTCCACCACTGCGCCCGCTCCCTGCACATACAGCGAACCCCGCGGGTCGGCGAAGTCGTTTTGGACATCCACCACCACCAGCGCGGGTCGAGAGGACAACTGCGTCATGATCTCACAATAGCGTACCGGCGCTCATGCTTCTCATCAACCTCCAGTTCCTGTCCGGGCAGGTCAGGAATGCCAGGAGTCGCCACGGTTTTGCCCTTACCGTCGCTGATCGTCCCGCACTTCTCATCCAAACAGGCGTCTTCCACTGGCCGGGCCTTGCGTACAAGCAGGCCCGGAGGGACCACCGAAATCACGTTGACCGTCGTAAGGCTGGCCGAGGGGTCAGGAACCCTATTTCCTCCCATGGGTACCGGGCTCCGGGTTGAACCGCCAGCGTTCAGAGCTTGGCAGCAATCCTTTGAAGAGTTCTCCAGTTGCGGGCGGTGGCGACTACATCAAATCTTTTTTGGAGGTACGCATACGACAGGGTCATCGCCTTGACGCCATCAGGAGTCCAGATGTATGCCTCGGTACCGTCGATGGCGATGGCCTGGGGACTGTGGTCCTCTTCCAGCAACGCCTTTACCGCTTCGGGATCGGGTTGCTCGGAGAAGAAGTTCACCAGGTAACGCGATGGGTCGGTTATAACCTCCCGCAACGGATTGCGTTCGAGCACCGCCCCAACTTGGTCCGCCGTCCGGATGACGCAGGGAACGTTGACGTCGAACTGGTCGCTGAGCAACCGCTGAATGGCGCAAGCCACCTCGTCGAGACCCTGCGAACTGGCGGAAACGATCACGTTTCCGCTTTGCAGGACGGTGGCTACTGCAGAGTAGCCCACCTCGGCCAGCTTCGACCTGAGCTCCGCCATCGGAACCCGATTGCGACGCCCGACGTTGATGCCGCGGGGCAACACAAGATAACGCGCGGTCATCACAGCGCGAACCTGAGGATGTAGGAGTGCTTCCCCTCCTGGTTGTCAATCTCGAGGTTGCCCGAGATCCCGACCAGTTCACCTGTGCCGGAGTCCGGCACGATCATCACAGTCAGCACGGCCTCGCCCTTCTCCATCAAACCGTGGTGCTGGAGGACAAACGACCCCGACTTGCCGCCGACCGACCCAGTGAAGTGCTCGATGGACACGTATCCGGCCGAGCCCGGAGTGGCCGTGTAGGCCGCGATCATCTGGGCCTCAGACAACCCAACCATGTCTCCGGAGAATTCCTTGCGGACCATGTTCCGGTTGATCTTGATGCCGTCGCGTTCCAAGAAAGGAGGCTCGGCTTCGACAGTGACTTCGAGGGGTCCACGGGCAGTAAGCATAAAAATCCCCCAAGGTGGTCGACATCGAAAAGGGGCCGGCCTTCGCAGCCCGAGGTCACTCTAATCTACTGTCCGGCAACCCCCGACTAAGGACTAGGAGTTCCCTGCGATTCAGTACCGACCAGGTTTGTGATCCGTTCAGAGGACCGCGGGGTTGTAGTGGAATTCTGGGGTACCTGGTGCCGCCCATGCCGGGTGCTCCGCCCCCATCTTGAGCGCCTAGCTGGAGACCACGCTGATGTTTGGCGGTTCGTTGCCGTGCACGTCGACAAAAATCCCGACCTGGCTGAAGCCTGGTCGGTTATGGGGACGCCGACACTCATCTACCTGCGCGACGGGGAGGAACGCCACCGGACCGCCGGAGCGGTTACGCCGTCGATGATCGAAGAAAAGCTCAACTCCGTGATCTGATCCGTCATGTCGTCAATTGATGGCAGGATTGTCTCGATCGGTTGGTTTACTCCCACTTGGGGTTAGACCCGTGGGGTGGGATAACCGGTCTTGCGTTGATCAGGCGCGGATAACTCTTCCCGATTTCACAACTATTCGATCGGGATTCCAAAGCACGTCGGGCGTTTGGAATGGGTTGCCCGCCAATACCACCACGTCTGCAACTGCCCCTGGTTGTATAACTCCCAGATCCGGACGGCGAATTATTCGAGCATTCACCGATGTGGCCGACCGGAGCACCTTCCCCACCTCCTCGACTTCACACCGCATCCGAAACTCCTGTAATTGATCGTCCTCCAGGTCGGCAATCAGATCGGTGCCCAGGCCAATGCGAACCCCCGCCTCCCGGGCAATCTCGATTGAAGCAAGACCTGCCTCCATCACCTGGCGGTTCTTTCGTTGCGAGACAGGAGACAAACCCAAATCGTCTCCCCTGCGTCGCATGGCATCGTAAGTAATGAGAGTGGGTACCAGGAAAGCGCCGTGCTCGGCCATCCGCGAGGCGGAATCGGCATCCAGCAGGTTCCCGTGTTCAATAGTTCTCACACCGTTTTCCACAGAGTGAACGATCGCTTCGGGTGAGTAGGCGTGGGCAGCCACGTATGAATCCCGACGTGCGGCCTCGGCACACACCGACCTGACCTCCTCCGGGTCGTACTGCACCAATCGGATGGGGTCGGTGGGAGACATCACTCCCCCCGAGGTGAACAGCTTTATGGCGTGCGCCCCGGTCCGGAACCGCTCTCGGACCGCTCGGCGAAGGTTGTCGACTCCATCCACGATCTCGCTCAAGTAGCCACAGGAGTGCTCAGCAAGCAGATGTTCGGGGCGGGGATCGCCGTGACCGCCGGTCTGGGTGAGGGCCGGACCGGTATAGAGATAACGGGGACCCGGAATAACCCCCTGGTCAAGGGCCATGCGCAGACCTATGTCGCCCCCCGACGGATCCCGCACGGTTGTGAAGCCTCGGCGGAGCGCCGCATCAAGCCGCCGGGCTGCCTTATGAGCGATGTAGCTCATCGGTAGCCTCTCGACTTCAATCATTTCAAAGCCGATCCCATAAGCGTGAAAGTGGGCGTCTATCAACCCCGGCACGACCAAGCGCCCACGAGCATCGATGACGCGGGCGTCGTCGGGTGGAGGACCATGGAGGCCGACCACCTTCCCTCCCTCCATGTGAACCGGGTGCTCGGTTGGCGCCAAGGAGACGCCGTTGAACACGAGACCATTGATGACCGACAGCACTGCGCTCATGGGAGAGAACCGTAGTGGCACCGGACCCCGAGCTCAAGCATTACCGGGGAGGGACGGACACACCCTGGGACATGGGATCCCGGCCAGGTAAATCGGGTTTGTGCTCTCCCTTTCCCTCCCTATGTTTATTCTGGTGCTGATGTAAGCCGACGCCGCACTGTGCCTTGACTGCTCAGTGCTTCCCCTATGAGGAAAGGAGATCTTCAATGGCCATTGAAGATCTCAGAGCGAGACAAGGAGAACACCACCAGGGACATGAAGATCCGGTGTTCGTCATAGGTTGAGAACTCCACTCCGCCTCGACGAGAGCCCGCTCCGAGGTCGTCCACGGCGCCCTCAGCGTCGTGGAGCAGCGATACCCCGATGTCGGCCTTGGCTAACTCCGTCGCCATCGCTTCAATACGCCCCGACTTGTGAAACTGCGTGAGGCGGCTGCCCGTCAGGCGTACGCGCCCCGGAATAGTGGCAGCCATTGCAGCCACCGTCGGCGGGATGTTGGGGCTGTCGCTGAGATCGAAGGCCATATCAACCTGCTTGGGAAGGTCGGTGCAGTCAATCTTGAGCTCATTGCTGGTCTGCAACCATTGCACCTCCCCGCCTAACGCCGCGTTGATGTCAACGATCTCCCGTTCGCCCTGCAAACTGTCAGACCCCAGATTCGATAGAGTGATCCTCCCCCGACTCGCGAAAGCAGCGCCCATTAGATAGGAAGCCGACGTGTTCGCCGGCGATGTCGACTACACGGCTCCGATACGACTGGTCGTTGGGAATCAGGATTTCGCGATCGTCGGCGCTGATGGTATGTCCACGCCGAAGTGTCTCATCATGGCCGCGGTTTGGCGGATGTATGAAGGAGAGTAGAGCTTGCCAATGAGTTCGATGGTGGTGGGCGCGTCAGCCAGCGGGGCGGCAACCATCAACGCCGTGACACTGTGAAGAAATGGAGCTCTCCACCTGATATCGACCTCCAGGCAGTTGGCTGGAAAGCGCAATGCAAGGAAGAGCATCCACACCCTAGAAAAACCCGAATTCGGCGCCTTTGGCTCTCAGCGCTGAGAAGAGCGGCGCGAAAGGCCGGTTTCTCAGGACGTTGTTGCCATCTATCACAACCCGCTCGGGGATGAGTGAACAGATGGTTGCAAAGAGGCGCCCAATAAGAGCAGAGCCATCGGCCCAAACGTAACGGGTATTCGGCCGCGTGGAAGTAGGGGAAACGCGCTCTCCGATCCCGGTTCCCACCACCCGAATTTCGGCTCCATCATGGATGATCTCCGCTCCGATTTCCCGGCAGGCTTCCATCATCCTGAGCGTTTCCGAACTGTGTAGCGGAGAGCGAATGGTCGAAGTTCCATCCGCCAGGGCAGCCATGGCCAGGGCCCTCTGAGTCTCCGGCTTCGAGGGGGGAACTTCAAAGCAACCCACCACCGGCCCCTGATTAGCAATGCTGATGCCAATCACTTGGAAGCTAGCGCCGAACAGTTGCAAAGTATCGATAAGGAACAAGGTTTTGAATTTGCTAGTGAAGTGGACAGGAATCCACCGACGTCCGTCGCGGGAGTGGACAAGCCTCCGAGTCGGGAATACCCAGAGGAAAACCAAGCGTAATATCTGGGAGCAGATGGCATATCCACTCCACCGCGGCGTGTTGTTCACTGACCTGTATCAACTCACCATGGCTCAGGTCTACTTCAGCCACGGTATTGCCGAGCAGGAGGCCAGTTACGAACACTACTTTCGCACCTATCCGTCCTACGACGAGCATCGTGCGGGGTACTGCGTCACAGCGGGACTCCAGGTGCTGCTGGAACGCTTGGCAGAATTTCGATTCGGCGATGCGGAGCGCTCTGCCTTGGCCGAAATGCGATCCGGTTCGGGCGCTCCCCTGTTCGGGAAGGGTTTCCTGAACTGGTTGGAGCACCATGGCGACTTTGGTCAACTCAGTGTCCGGGCGGTCCCCGATGGACGGGTGGTCCATCCCCATACCCCCATCACCGTGGTGGAAGGGCCCTTGGCGCTGGGGCAACTACTGGAGAGTTCACTGTTGAACCATCGCAATTTCGCCACTCTCGTCGCCACCAAGGCCGCAAGAGTCAAACAGGCCGCCCGATCGGGATCTGTTCTGGAGTTCGGGATGCGCCGGGCGGCGGGCCTGGGCGCCAACTTGGCTACGGAAGCGGCGCTGGTGGGTGGGGCCGATTTTTCCTCCAATGTGGCGGCCTCACACAAACTGGGAATGCCAGCCAAGGGCACCCACGCCCACTCCCTGGTACAGGCCTTCATGGCCCTGGGCGGAAGTGAACTCGACGCGTTTCGGGCCTTCTCCAGCGTTTACCCGGATGACTGCGTGCTATTGGTGGACACCATCGACACCCTGGAGTCGGGCCTTCCCAACGCCATCTTGGTATTCGAAGAATTGCGCAGCAAGGGCCACAGGCCGGTGGGAATCCGCCTCGACTCTGGAAACCCGGTGGATCTGGCCCTGGCTTCCGCACGGATGCTAGATGAGGCTGGTTTCGAAGAGACGGCTATCGTTCTCTCCGATCGGTTGGACGAACTAGCCATAGCCCGGATAACCGAAGAATTGGCTCGGCGGGCCGAGGATCCCGACCGCCTGATCGGGCGGCTGGTGTTTGGAGTGGGGACCCGACTGGTCACATCAGAGGGCGCTCCCAGCCTGGACGGTGTCTACAAACTGGCTGCCATCAGAAAAGACCGGACCTGGCGACCCGCCTTCAAGCTCACCAATGACCTGGCCAAAAGCTCTCTACCCGGCAGGAAAGGCCTATGGCGTAACTACCGGCAGGACCGGACCGCAGGTGGAGACCTGGTGACGCTGAGGGAGGAGGAACCCGAAGAAGGACAAGCGTGGGAAGATCTTCTGGAACAAGTCTGGGCGAACGGGAGATCCATGATCCAGGAGGACCTGGAGACCGCCCGGGATAGGCGTAGACGAGACATTGCCCGGCTCTCACCGGATTACTTGGATCTGATCGACCCGTCCCCCTACCCCGTGGAGCGAAGCCCCGGTCTCCGCGCGTTATGTAACCAGATGTTCGGAAACACCGCAAAGACGGGCACGGCAGATGCTTGAGGAAGGGATGTTGGAGTTGCTGGTACCTCTGGCGGTACTGGCGGTGGCTCTGGTAGTGGCGGTGGCGGCCAGGGTGATCGACCGGTGCCGTCCGCGCCGTCGGCCTATGAGAGGACTCGAACCGGGAGTGGTGTTGTTCACCTCCCAGCGGTGCCCGGGATGTGACCCGGTACGCTCCCGTTTCATCGAGGTACTAGGGATTGAGGGGTTTCGCGAAATAAGGTGGGCGGAGGAGCCACAGGTCTTTGCGACCCACAAGATTCACCAGGTGCCTACCGCCGCGGCGGTAGAGGAAAACGGCGATGGCCTGGTTTGGGAGGGTATGCCTACGGTACGCCTGCTCCGCCGCTGGAAATCCTTTGTTCCCCGGCGATGAGGCTTTAGAGTGGGTAGGTTATGGTCTCCAATTGCTATCGGTGTGGAAAAACGGCCTCTTCGTTGATGGCGATCGACTATCAAAACCGGCGGGTTTGGCTGTGGGATGTCAACATCTCCGTTTCTCATGAGGTGCTTTCGCCCCTGTGCCGACACCACGCCGATCGTCTCACGCCTCCCATAAAATGGACATTATTCGACCGTCGCAACGTCACCGAGATGTTCCAATCCGCCAAGGAGTCGGGAGCCGCCTAGCAATCGGCGGGCCGGATAAGCCCCTAAATCCCCGATGAATAGGCTCGCTAGATTCTGGTACCCGGGTTGGGTGCTGGCCATTCTCTCCGTGATGGTGCTGGCCGTGCTCAGCCCCCATCTGCTGTTTGTCGACAACACCCCCTCCGGGGGAGACATGGGCGCCCACGTCCTGGGTCCGGCCGCCATGCGGGACGTGTTGCTCCCGGCCGGCCGCCTGCTGGGTTGGTCCAATGCCTGGTTCGCAGGATTTCCCCTTTTCTATTTCTACTTCCCGCTCCCTTCGATGGTCATCGTGCTGCTGGATGTGTTTCTGCCCTACGGAGTGGCCTTCAAGCTGGTCACGGTGGGTGGTCTCCTATTGCTTCCCCCCGCCGTTTACTACTTCACCAGGGCGCTGGGGTTCCATCGACTTTTAGCCCTGTTGACCGCGGCGGGAGGGACCGTGTACGCCTTGATGGAGAGTTTCACCATCTACGGGGGAAACGTGGCCTCCACCCTGGCCGGGGAGTTCACCTACGCATGGTCCTTCAGTTTGGGCTTCATCTACCTGGGGCTTTTGATCCGGGTGGTAGACGGAGAATCACGCTTGCTCCCTGCCACCGCGGCTGTCTTCTGCGTCACCGTTTTGTGCCATCTGCTCACCACCCTGCTGTTGGTGTTCGGCACCTTGGCACTACTGGCTCTCAGGAAGTCTCGTCGCCCTCTGTTGGTGACCTCAGCGTGGGCGTTCGCCCTCACGGGCTTCTGGTCGATTCCATTCCTGGCCAATCTGGCCTACAGCTCCGATCTGGCTTGGAGTCCGCTCACCCAATGGCGAGAGTTTTTCCCAACTGAAATCTGGGTGCTGCTGCCCCTGAGCCTGGTCGGGCTGGTCTGGGCCCTGCGCCGCGCCAGGCGGATCGGGCAGACTTGGAAGATTGTCCCGCTGTTGATCACCACCGTTGCGCCAATCATCTACTACCCCCTTCCCATCCGGCTCACCCGTCAATTCCCGGAGTTGTTCCTGGATGACCGGTGGAAGCTCTACAACGGACGGCTGCTCCCCTATTGGTATTTCGGCGTGGTGTTCTTTGCCATGCTGGCGGTGGGGGCTGCCTTGATGGCGATCACCCGACGCCTGCCCCGGTCGGTGTCCCCCAAAGCGGCCCTTATGACCACCGCCACCGCGGTGGTTGTGATCGGCGCCGTTTTGATCCCTTCCTCCAACGCCAGGGCCAAATGGGCGATACTCTTCGGCGCGGTTATTTTGGCGATCATCGCGGTAACAGCGCTGTATGTCCGCCAACAGCGGATTTCCGTCAAACAACTCCTGGCGGGAATCGTCGCGGTGGGAGTCGGGATCGGATCACTGGCGGGAGTCTCATATCTGGCGGGCTGGTCCAGATGGAACTACTCGGGTTATGAGGCCAAAGCCGGCTGGAATGAATACCGGGACATGAACGCGCTGGTGGCGGCACTCGAACCAGGCCGGGTGCTATGGGAAAACAACCGGGACATAGACCAGTACGGGACCCCCATGGCGCCCATGCTGATCCCCTATTGGTCGGGGTGGAGTCATCCTTCCATGGAAGGGCTGTTCTTCGAGTCCTCCATGAGCATGCCCTTCATCTTCATCGCCATCTCCGAGATGAGCAAACAGGGTTCGAATCCGGTACCGGGGCTGCGCTATCACAACCTCGCCATGACCAGGGGACTTCGCCACCTCGACATGTTCGGAGTGCATTATTACATCTCCTTCACCCCCGAAGCGACGGAGGAGGCCGCCAAGTTCTCCGAATTGCAGGAAGTGGGGGTGGCCGGGCCCTTCCACATATACGAGGCGCCCCCCACCGAGTTGGTGGAGGTGGCCCGCTATGAGCCTTCGGTCTTCCAAGAGGGTCCTGACGGAGATCTTGACTTTTTCAACTTCTCCTTGTCGTGGTTCGAGACGCTGAATAATGCCGACCTGTGGGTGGTGGCCGATGCGCCGACCGAATACGGATGGCCGATCGTCTCCAACCCTTCCCTGCTGCGCCCCACCCTTCTCCCCGCTCAGGATTGGACGGTGAAGGACATCGTGGTGGAAGATCACCGGATCTCATTTATCACCGATGCGGTGGGGGTTCCTCACCTGGTCAAGGTCTCCTATTTTCCCAACTGGAAGGCCACCGGCGCTGAGGGTCCTTATCTGGTCGCGCCGTCCCTGATGTTGGTGGTACCCACCGACTCCGAAGTGGTCATCGAATTTGAAAACACCTGGGCAGAGTGGTTGGGATGGACTCTGACCCTGATTGGGTTGATCGCGCTGATCGTCCCGGGCGTAAGGCGGCGGCTCAGCGAGTGGGCAACCTCTGTCTCGCCGCGAAATAGGACGGGAGAGGCGCCATAGAAAAGCTGTTCAAGGCCTACGACATAAGGGGGGACGTGGAGTCCGGTCATTTCACACCCGATCATGCCCGCCGAATCGGCGCCGCCTTCGCCCACTTCGCCGGCGGTGGGACCGTGGCGGTGGGACGGGATTGCCGGGCGAGTTCTCCCCAGTTGGCTTCCGCCCTGATCGATGGGATCACTTCGACGGGATCGGACGTGTTGGATCTGCGGCAGGTGGCCACCGAAGTTGTGTACTACGTCTCGGGCGCCCGATCCGTGGCCGGCGCGATGGTCACCGCCTCCCACAATCCGCCGCAATGGAACGGGATCAAGCTGTGCCTGCCGGGCGCCGCTCCGGTGGGGATCGACTCCGGGCTCAAGGAGATCCGCCGGATGGCGACCACAGGGATGCCCGACTCCTCCCCGCGGGGAAGCGTGAAGGTGTGCGACGTAACCGAGGGATATGTCAATCATGTGCTCTCCATCATTGAGCCCCACAACATAGCCCCCTTGCGGGTAGTGGTGGACGGCGGGAACGGCATGGCTGCCACCGTGGTATTGCCGGTCTTCGCCCGTCTGCCAGTCTCCCTCACCGGTCTATACCTCACCCCGGACGGATCCTTCCCCAACCATCCTCCCGACCCCATCGACCCCGCCAATCTCATCGACCTCACCACCGAGGTGGTCTCCTCCGGCGCCGATCTGGGAGTCGCCTTCGACGGAGACGCCGACCGGGCATTCTTTGTGGACGACCAAGGTGGCCCGCTGTCGGGAAGCGCCATCACCACCTTGATCGCCCGTTGGATGCTGGTTTCTGAGCCACACGCCAAAGTCGTGCACAATCTGATCTGTTCCCGGTCGGTGCCCGAAGCCATCATCGCCGGTGGAGGAACCCCTATCCGCTCACGGGTGGGCCATTCATTCATGAAACAGGTGATGGCCCAAACCGGGGCGGTCTTCGGAGGAGAGCACTCCGGGCACTACTACTTCGCCGCCCACTATCGAGCCGACTCCGGAATGCTGGCGACGCTGGCCCTGCTTCAGATTCTCTCCGAGGAGGCCCGACCGCTCTCGGAATTGCATGCCGAGGTGATGCCCTACCACACGTCCGGTGAAATCAATCTGACCGTGGTGGATCGGGAGGGATCCCTAGAGACGGTACGGGCAGCATTCTCGTCGGCGCATCAGGATCGGCTGGACGGGCTAACCGTCTCCTGGACGGACCGCTGGTTCAACCTGCGCCCTTCCAACACCGAACCCCTACTGCGCTTGAACGTGGAAGGACCCGATTCCGCCTCTGTCGACCGGTTGGTGGACCGGGTGAAGGCGCTGGTGAGTGGCTGACATGTCGTGGATCGATCCCCAACTCCACAGCATCCTGGTCTGCCCCCGCTGCAAGGGTGAACTCCGCCTTTTGGACTCCGATCGGGCGCTTGTCTGTGATGCCTGCGGGCGGACCTACTTGGTTAACGCGGCAGGCGTTCCCATAATGACGGTGGAAGATGACTAGCAATACCTCCCGACTGGCCGAGATGAGATTCCAGATGACTGCGCTGGGCGCCCAGTTGCGGTGGGGCACGGACCTTTCGCTTCGGTCGAGAAAGGGAGGCGAAGAGGAGTTGCTGGTGTGCGGGATGGGAGGATCGGGGATTACCGGTGATTTCCTGGCGGCCGTGGCGGCCGTTGAGGGTCGCCGCACCACCGTTCACAAGCACTACGGACTGCCCGGATGGGCCGCCCGACAACGCCCTTCGGTGGTGGTGGTCTCCTATTCGGGAAACACCGCCGAGGCGATCTCGTCCTGGAGGGCCGCTCGGGACTTGGGACTCTCTGTGACAGTGATCACCTCCGGAGGGGCGTTGGCGAAGCGAGCCGCGCTGGGAGGTGACCAACTGGTGATCATCCCGGGGGGATACCAGCCTCGCTCGGCTCTGGGGTTTGGGCTGGCGGCGCTTCTCAGAGTGGCGGAGGCGGCTGGAGTCATAGTAGACTCTCGCCCCTCTCTGGAAGAAGCAGCGCAGATAGCGGACAGCATCTCTGGACACCATGGAGAGGGAATCGCCTTGGCCACGGAGTTGGCGTCGGGAATGGCCGACCGGATGGTGGGAGTGTATGGCTCGCTTCCTCTCACCCAGGTCGCCGCCTATCGATGGAAAACTCAGATCAACGAGAACGCCAAGCGGATGGCGTTTTGGGGCGCCTTGCCCGAAGCCACTCACAACGAGATCGTGGGATGGGATCTGCCCTATGAGTTGGCCCGACATCGGGTGGGGTTGGTGGCGCTGCGCGACCTGCAGGAGCACCCTGGCGTAGCCCGCCGATTCGAGGTGCAGGAAGGCCTCACCGCTGATCGGGTGGCCTGGTTGGGAGAGGTGTGGTCGCAGGGGATTTCCCCGTTGGCCAGACTGATTAGCCTGGTGGCGATGGGTGACCTTTTCTCATTGGAGTTGGCCCGCCACTCAGGCGCCGACCCGATGCAAGTGGAGTTGATCGACCGTCTCAAGGACAAGATGGCTACCTCCACCGATTCGCCACGGGACCGACCCAGTGCCATCTGACATCGCCGATCCCGGCTTGGCCTCCCAAGGCCGGTTGAGGGTGGAATGGGCAGCAAGCCGCATGCCGGTGCTCTCCTCCGTGCGAACACAACTCTCCAAAGACCAGACGCTGTCTGGAATGCGGGTGGGCGCCTGTTTACATGTGACCTCGGAGACCGCCAATTTGATGCTCGCCCTGCGCGAGGCGGGTGCGGAACTTTCTCTGTGCGCCTCCAATCCGCTCTCCACCCAGGACGACGTGGCGGCGGCGCTGGCCTCGGAAGGAGTGCAGGTGTTGGCCGTCCGGGGGGAGGATTCACAGCAATATCACCGTCACATCGACGAGGTGCTTCGTCGTCGCCCCCATCTGCTGGTGGACGATGGAGGCGATCTTATCTCGGCCCTGCATCGAAACCATCCCCATCTGTCTCCCCTGGGCGCCAACGAGGAGACCACCACCGGGATCAACCGGTTGCGAGCCATGGAGCGGGAAGGGGCGCTTCGGCTGCCGGTGGTGGCGGTCAATGACTCGGCCACCAAACATCTCTTCGACAATTATTACGGCACCGGCCAGTCGACCATGGACGGGATCGTCCGCGCCACCAATGTGTTATTGGCCGGCTCCACGGTAGTGGTGGTCGGCTATGGCCACTGCGGACAGGGCGTGGCCGTGCGAGCCGAGGGAATGGGAGCACAGGTGATCGTGGTGGAAGTAGACCCGGTCCGAGCGCTTCGGGCTTTGATGGATGGACACCGGCTGCTCACTGCCCGGGAGGCAGCGCCCAGGGGCGACATCTTCATCACAGTCACCGGCAACCGTCATGTCATTTCCGAAGACCATCTGGGCGTGATGAAGGACGGGGCGATCTTGGCCAACGCCGGTCATTTCAATGTGGAGATCGACGTGGAGTCCCTTGCCGATCAAGCGGTGGCGAAAAGAACGGTGCGACCCAATCTGGAGGAATACCGCATGAGCGACGGTCGTCGCCTGTTCCTGGTGGCAGAGGGACGCCTAGCCAACTTGGGCGCCGCCGAAGGCCATCCCGCCGATGTGATGGACCTTTCGTTCTCCAACCAGGCGCTGGCGCTTCGATGGCTGATCGAAAACCAGGATTCCTTGGAACCAAGGGTCTACGTGCTGCCGGAGGAGATCGACCAGATGGTGGCTCGGACCAAGATAGCCGCTCTGGGGGGGAGCCTGGAGCAACTCACCGCTTCTCAGCGCGAATACATGTCGGGCTGGCGCCTGGGCACCTGATACATCAACCCGGGTGGGCTATGAACGCGCCTCGACGATCTTGACCTGAACCAACAGCACCCCCGCCAGTGAAATCACAATTCCCAAGATCTGGACCGGGCTGAGGGCTTGTCCAAGTAAAAGCCATGCCACCAACCCTCCCACCACCGGTTGGGCGAGGATGATCATCCCCACCGGACCAGGACCCGCGTAGCGGATGGCGATTACTTCCAACAGCACCGGGAGAGCCGTCCCCAACACACCGAGGGCCAGTAGCCACCACCACTTGGAGACGGGCAGATCCATGGGACCCAACCCAGCCACGGGAAACAAGACCACAGCGGCTATCCCCACTGCGTAGGCGGAGATCGTCAGCGGAGGCAGATGCCCACCCAAGTGGTCGACCAACAGGAAATATGCGGCCAAGAACACCGCCGATCCCATACCCGAGGCTATCCCGATCAAGTCCACCCGTTCCCATTCCCAGGCCTCCACCACCAGAGAGATACCCACCATGGTCACCAGTCCCGACAACCAGGCAACCGCGGGCACACGGACCCCTCCCACCACCTGCGCCCAGACCATCACCACCAGCACCGCAACGAACTGCAACGTCATAGCCGGACCGGCGCCCAGTCTTTCCAGGGCGGTGAAGAACAACATGGCCATCACCGCTGTACACCCGCTCATCGCGGCCAAGGTGCCGAGCCGACCACGAGGATGCAGGCGCCCCCTTCGAGCAGCCGCGGCAACCAGCACCACCCCAGCAATGAACAGATGACGCTGGGCCAGTTCTATCGACGCGTGATAGTCGAGCAGATCGATGACCACCACCGCGAAGAACCCGAACAACAACACCACCAGCACGGCCAACAACGTCCCCCGCCGCGCCTGTGGCCTCACATAACTCAGGCCGGTCTTGCCCTTGTCAAGTCGGCCTGTGCGCATAGAAAGGAAGTTACCGTGTCGGTGGGTCATGACAGGAACCCGCAACCTTTTGGCAATGCACTGAAGCCGGATTCCTGGGTGCTGTCGGAAAAAAGTGAGGACGTCGCTACCGGGCCAATCCCGCACTGCGCGCGGTTTGGGACAAAATCCGTGCCCAGCGCCCATCTTTGAGGGGAGAGGACCCCTACGAAGTTTTGACGCGGAGGCGACTGCCAGGTTTTGAGCTCTGCCGAAGTTACAACACCTGCGGGTAGAAGAGAATCACGATCAGGCTCAAAAGGTTGAATCCGGCATGGGTGAAGATGACCGCTCCCAGTCGCTTACGGGAGAGGCGAAGATGGGCCAACACCACTGCGAACAAGAACAACTGGGGTATCAGCACTGCCGCTGACTCCAAGGGTTGGACGGTGGATATCCCCGCCAGGTGAAAAGCGGCGAAGGCGGCCGAGGAGCCCAAAACGATCCCTCGTTTTTGAAACCGAGCCGCCAGAGCGTCGATCAGAATCCCCCGGAACATGGTTTCCTCCAAGATGGGCCCGATCAGACCAATCAGAAGGATCAGGGTTATCCGGTCATAGGTACCCCCGATGGTGGCGACCTCCCCCACCAGAGACTGAGGCTCCGACTCCAGCCCCACCAGCAGGGCCAGCGGCTGGAACAGAATGGCAAACAGCACCTGCAGACCCATCCCCAATAGCAGCATCACCCCGTCCCGGGTTTCCACCACGAAGGCGAGCCGCCCGAAATCCCGCTGACGGGCTTTCCCAACCAAGACCATGGCAACCACGGTCAAAAGGAACTGTCCCAGCAAAACCAGGATCACATCCCCCAGGATCACATCCCCTTCGGCGCCTATCCCCGCACCCAGTATCGAACCGACCACCCCGGCGAAGGCGATGATCGCCAAATCGGAAATCGTCCACCGGCCCTGGGTCACTTGTTCCTGCACTTTTCCCTCAGGCTAACCCTGCCGTGGACGGGAAACCATCCACCCTCACTGCCACCTCAGTCGAGTTCCAGCACCCGCCGGTTTGTCCAGTCCAATCGGACTATCTCGCACCAGCCGGGGTAACGCTCTTCCCCGCACAGGCGGCGTAGCATGCGGATGACCCCGCCATGGGTGAAGACGAGATGGATGCCATCTGCCAACTCGCCAAGAAATGTTATAACTCGGTCCTCCAGCTGCTTATGGGACTCACCACCGGGAGCGGCGAAGCCGTCGAAGGCGATCATCTCATCACGCAACTGGGGAGATAAACCGTCCCAACTCCATCCCTGGATGTCTCCAAAGTCGAGTTCTCGCAGTGCGCCTGCCTGGGTGGGTTCACCGTAGGCCAGCCGGGCGGTTTCCACCGCCCGGGACAGATCGGAACTCCACACCCCCGAAAAGCTGCCTCCCCTCAGGCGCCCGGCCAATTCCCGCGCCTGGCGCCTTCCGTTCTGATTGAGAGGAGTGTCCACCCAACCCTGTAGTAGGCGCTTGAGATTCCAGTCGGTCTGTCCGTGACGAACCAGCCAGAGCTCGATCACGGCTAGTAGTCGATCCCCCGGCGGGCCATGATCCCTTGATCAAAAGCATGTTTTACCTTCACCATCTCGGTCACAGTATCAGCTTCCTCGATCAGAGTGGCGGGAGCATCCCGGCCGGTCAGGATCAGGCTGACATGAGCAGGGCGATTGCGAATCATGTCCCGCATCTGCGCCTCGTCGATCCAACCCCAGTTGAGGGGATAGGTGACTTCATCGAGCACCACCAGCCGATGAGCCCCCTCGGAAACCAGACGCTGGGTAAAGGACCACGCCTCCCGCGCCACCGCCTCAGTCTCCGACATATTGGCGGAATCCCAGGTGAATCCGTCTCCCAGCACCCACCAATCCACACCTAGCTGCCGTCCGATCTTCTCCTCCCCCACTTTCCAGCTTCCTGACTTGAGAAACTGCACCACTGCGACCTTCCACCCCCGGGATACCGCTCGCAACATAGTTCCGAAGGCGGCGGTGCTTTTGCCTTTGCCGTGGCCGGTGTGAACCAGCACCAATGAAGGAGACCGCTCTGAGCCAACCGCAGGCTTTTCGGTGGGAGGTGTTTCCTTTGTGGTCATAGATGGTCTCCTTTCGAGAATCCTATAACTCGGCCACGATCGGAGAGATGTTTCCCGGATCGGGGTCCTTCTTGGTCCGCAGCGGTATCACGACCATCCCGAATTCCGGACCGGTGAGCACTCGAACCTGAGCGCCGTAGTGGTCACGTAAAGAGCGTTCGGTGATCACCGAGCGCGGCGGCCCTTCCAGGATGGCTTTCCCTCCCGACATCATCACCAAGCGGTCGCAGAACTGGGCGGCCAGGGTCAGATCGTGCAAGGCGCTGATCACCGTCAGCCGCTGTTCCCGACGCAGCCGATCCACCAATTCCATCATCTGCTGCCCGTGACCGACATCGAGCGACGAGGTGGGCTCGTCAAGAATCAAGAGCGGGGCAGCCTGGGTCAGCGCACGGGCCAGCACCGCTCTCTGCAGTTCACCCCCCGATAGCTCGTCCAGTCGGCGAGTCGAAAGCTCCTCCAACGCCAGCGCTTTCAACGACTCCTGGGCGATCTCAAGATCGGTACGTGTCTCCCGGCTCAGCCAACCGATATGGGCGGTGCGACCCAACATCACATAGTCGGCCACCGCCATCCCCCAAGGAACAACCGGCTGCTGAGGGACAACCGCCATCATCTGGGCTCGTTGGCGAGTCCTGAGGGTGGCCAGGTTGGCACCCCGGTAGACCACCTGGCCCGCCTCGGTTCGAACTGCGCCGGTGATAGCCCGCAGCAGCGTGGTCTTTCCGGCGCCATTTGGCCCGATCAGTCCCAACCACTCGCCCTCTTCCACCGAGAGGCTCACCTGGTCCACCACCGCCGATCCGCCCAGCACCACCGAGACATTTTGCACCTGCAGGGCAGTCATTCCAAGTCCCCGGAGGTCCGCAGGATCATCAGGAAGAATGGACCGCCCAAAAACGCCGTCACCACCCCGATGGGCAGCTCTGCGGGAGAAACCACCGTGCGCGCCACCAGGTCGGCGGCGGTAAGGAACACCCCTCCCATCAGCAGGGAAAGGGGAATGATCACTCGATAGCTCCAGCCCGCCAGTATCCGGACGGTATGGGGGACGATGATCCCCACGAAGGCGATGAGCCCACTGACCGACACCGCCGCGGCCGCGCCCAATGTGGCGGCGGCAATTACGATCAGCCGCACGGTACGAGGAGACAAGCCCAGAGCAGAAGCCTCATCATCTCCCACCGCCATGACATCAAGAGCTCTTCGAAAGACGAGCAACACCAGCCAGCTGATCACCATATAGGGCAGCACAGCCGTCACCTCACCCCACCCTATTGTGACCAGACGGCCGAGGATCCAACTGTAAACCTCCCGCAGGGTGGTGACGTTGGTGATCTGCAGGAAGGTCTGCACCGCGGTAAGAAACGATGCCACCGCCACCCCGGCCAGTACCAGGGTGCTGCCGCTGCGTCTGTCCCGTCCCCTGGTTCGAGACAGTCCATAGGACAGCGCCACGCCCACCACCGCCCCGAGAAAGGCCAAGGGCGCCAGGGGGATAGTAGGAAAGCCGCGGGAGCGCAAGAGGATCGCGACGGTTGCCCCCAACCCGGCGCCTGCCGCCACTCCCAACAAATAAGGGTCGGCCAGAGGATTGCGGAATACTCCCTGATAGGCGGCCCCCGCCGAAGCCAGCGTGGCCCCCACCATCGCCCCCATCACCGCCCGCGGCAGACGGATTTCCCAGAGGATGGTCAACTCGCGATTCGACAGCGAGTTCTCCAACTCCAGAAACGGCAATCGGTCCAATAGCGCAGCCAGCACTCCGCCCGCATCCAACCCGGCTGGGCCGATCAACAGCGCCGCTCCCAGCACCACCACGCCCAGCACCATCGCTAGGGCCAGTCGCCCAATCCCTACCCGGGAGGTCTGGAGAATCCCTGAGGATGGAGAGAACACTCTCACCCTTTGGGGGCCAGTTCGGCGACGGCCGCGGCGGCCACCTCCAACAATTCGACGATGCGCGGACCCCACCGGGAGGCGATCCCATCATCCAGTTCGATCACCCGCCCATTGGTCACCGCGGTCAACGACGACCAGCCCGGGCGGGAGGCCACGGTCTCGGCGTTCTGCCCACAGCACAAGGTGTCGGCCAACAAGATGAGATCGGGATCGACTTCGATGATGTATTCCGAAGAAAGCTGCGGGTAGCCGAAGCCATATTCATCGGCAGGATCAGCGATGCTTTCCAGACCTAGCAAACCAAACAGTTGCCCGATAAAGGTGGTAGAGGTAACCGAGTAGAGGTTTTGATCCAACTCGTAGTAATAAGTGAAGGAAACCTCTGGGCTGTCCGCAATTATCTCCGTGATTCTCCCCCGCAGGTGGCGCACGAGGTCGGTCGCACCAATGGCATTACCGGTCGCCAGACCCAACTGCTCGATCTGGAGCCACACGTCAAAGTACGTGTTGGCCGCTGGCATCATCATCCCCGGTATCCCCAGCGCTTCGAGGGATGACATCAGATCACCAGGATCGTAGGAGGCGATCACCAAATCGGGGGCGGCGGCCGCGATCGCCTCGAGGTTGGGAGTGAAAGCAGACAAATCCGTGATGGGCGCCTCGGGCGGAAAATCGGAATAGCTGTCCACTGCCGCCACTTGGGGGCCGGCGCCGATAGCGAACAGCATCTCGGTGATGGTGGACGACAGTGAAACAATACGCTCGGGGCGAGTAGCGATCATCACCGTACCCAGCGAGTCCTGCACCTCAACGGGGAACGCAGGCAGGGTAGAAGTGGTGGCGGGCGCCGCGGTGGTAGTCGTGGTGGCTTCAGTCGTGGTAGGGGCCGCTGCAGTAGTTGGAGCTTGGGTGGTCGCGAGAGCCGCGGCCGTGGTGGGGGCGGCGGAAGGAGCATCCTGGTCTGCTCCGCAGGCCGCAGATATCAGCGAGATCAATGCCAGAAAGACCAGCAATCTTCCAGCCTTCCGCCGGGTGGTTGCATACATAAACATCCTCCTTGAGGAGGATGAAGGGAGAGAGTCAAACGGGAACACCCGCCGACGAACTACATCTTCATCCGAGGTTCATCCGTCATCCCGGGACCAGGCGTCCTGACTTGTCCCTTCTCGAAGGGCTTAACAGTTGCGGGACAGCGCCGGACTTCAACCGGACTTCGCTACGTCCCTGGGAAAGACCACCGTTGTCTCCCGGCGGTCAGACAAAAAGCATAGCACCTCCCCTGTCCCGGGCGAGGGAAGGACCGCCGACTCGAGAGACGACCCACCACGGGGATACGCTCCGCTGCGCCGGTTACGGCGTTTCGCCCTCCGGGGAGTCCTCGCTTGGCTGGTCCGGCATGACTTCGCTTCTGGGAAGCAGAGCGGCAGTCAAGGTGAACTCGTCCTCGCCCCGCATAACACTCAGGACGAGAACATCACCGGGCACCAGGTGACGAATCCGGGCAGCCAAGTCGGCTATTCCGGTGACTGGGCGGCCTCCCACCGCCACCACCACATCCCCAACCATCAACCCCGACTGCTCCGCGCCCGAACCGGGGAAGATTTCCATGACCTCCACGCCGGCGTCCCCTTGTGTGTCGCGTCCGCTCACCCCTAGGAAAGCGGTGTGAACGGGCCGCCCGGCTATCAGAGCCTGCGCAACCCGATAGGCGATATCGACGGGTACCGCAAAACCCACCCCTTGGAACTCCACCTGCTCCAAGGAGGTGGAATTGGAGAAGATGGAGACGTTAATGCCTATCAACCGGCCGTGCCTATCAGCCAGAGCCCCGCCGGAGTTGCCCGGATAAAGCACCGCGTCACTCTGAATCAAGATTTTCCCATCCACCATCCGATCGGCAGCGCTGATCACCCCCGAGGTAACGGATGACTCCAAACCCCAGGGACTGCCCACCGCCACCACCAACTGGCCGGCCCGGGGTGCGTCATCCAAAGCAAGTTCCGCGGGAGTCAAACCGGAACGGCCCACTCTCACCACCGCCACGTCACTGGCGGGATCGGTTCCCACCACCTCGCCCGGGAGGCGGTCGCCGTTGGAGAGTCGCACGGTCACCTCCGCCGCCCCATCCACGACCGTCTCCACTACATGGGCGGCCGTGAGAATATATCCGCTGCTGTCGAAGATCACCCCGCTGCCCGCCCCCTGCTCAAAAACAATGTCGCTGCTGATTTCAAGATGGACCACAGAGGGCAGCAAGCGGTCGGCCACATCCGCCACCGGCTCGCCGGTGTCCACAAAGTCGGGGGACGGGACGACCACCGACTCGTTCTGGGTGGTCACGGTGGAGGGGGTGGGTGAAGGGGCGGCCGTAGTGGAAGGCGCAGCCGTGGAGGTGGTGGTCGAGGAGTCAGCAGTGGGGATAGTGGCAGCAGTGGTCGTCACGACCTCGTCTGTGGAGACCGATTCTCCATTCGAAGGATCGGGAAAGAAGACGCCTGCCGCGAACCCCGCCACCAGTAACACAACTCCAGCGGCGGCCATCATCTTCCAGCCCATTTCCCGAAAGCTGCTTCTTACCTTGGAGGCCAGAGAAGAACCGGCTGTCGCCGAAGTGACAAAGACAAAAACCTCTTCGGAGAGATCGGACAGTTCCGAACTACTAGGGACCTCGTCGGTTGCTTCGCTCTCAGAAGTCGCCTGAAGGGACGGATCAACCTTCTCGGAGTCACCGGCGTCTCCGGCGCCAGCAATCTCACTTACAGATTCGTCCGGTAACTCTTCGCCGCGCATCTCAACCTGGCCATCGTCGACAGCCCCATCCCCCGGAAGGTCGTCCAGAGGGTGAGCATGCTCTGACTGGGCCGATGGGTCAGGGGAAGGGGTTTCAGTCATGTCTGCATTCGTTATGTAAAAGTGGGGCTAAATCCAGCATAAAGGCGTCCCATGTCATCAGTTTAAGGGGTTAACGTCGGGAGTGCACTCGCTCCCGACGCCCTTGCGAGAGGGTACCCACACCACCATCACTGTTCCGCCTCCAACTCTTCGGAATGTGGCCAGCTTACCTCCGTGCGACTCGGTCAAATGGCGGGCGATGGCCAACCCCAGTCCCCCTCCCCCGTGAGAGTCTCCCGAGATCAGGCTGGGATCGAGACCCGGGCCCCGGTCGGCCACTGCCATCCATGCCCATCCGTCTGTCATCCCGCAACCCAGCCCAATGCAGGTCTCCGACCGGGCAGCCGCAATGGCATTATCGAGCAGGTTTTCGAGGATCCGGGCCAGGGCAAGACCGTCCCCCGACACCGGAGTGGGGCGAGTGTCCACGACGATGCCAAGGCCCTTCTCCTCGGCCAACGCCGCTACCGCCTGAGCAGTGGAGGTCACTAGATCAGATAGGTCCAAATCGGAGATCTTGGCCAAACCGACCTCCAGACGGGCCGCCTCCAGCAGGCGGTCGATCATCTCCGACATCTTGCGGGACGCCCGGGAAACCACTTCTCCGGTCTCCCTCCAGTCATCCACCGTGGCGTCGGGATCGGCCAGACTCACTTCCAGATTGGAGCGGATCACCGCCAAGGGGTTGCGAAGATCATGAGAAGTGGAGGCCAAGAACTGCTGCTGCAGCCGGAACGACCCGCTCAAACGATCGAGCATGGCGTCGAAGGTCCCCGCCAGACGGGTGAGTTCGTCATCGGGTCCCGAAAGGTTGATCCGCCGGGTGAGATCTTGGGCTTGGATGTTCTCGGCCACCTCGGCGATCCGGCTGATTGGCCTCAAGGTTCGGCCAGCCAGGAACCAACCAATCACCAAACTGACCAGAAACATCCACAACAGCCACGACAGGATAAGGCCGGTGATGTCCTCCAGTATCCGTTCCCGCAACACCGTCTCTACGGTCTGAAACTGTCTCATTTCCAGTTGGGGGATTATGTAGCGGACGCCGTCGCGAACCACCGTTTGGCCGGGCGTCAACACCAGACCCATCACCCGCTCGTTGCGCAGACCATGACGAATCACAAAGAAGATCGAGAGCACCCCAGCCGAACCCAGAAAAAATACCACCGTCGTGGAAAGCACCGACAAACGGAAGCGGATGGATGAGAAAGTGGAAGGCAGCTTCATGATCCCAATGTAGAAGGCGCATCCGCCGCTATCACGTATCCACGCCCCGGTACGGTGTGGATGACCGCCGGTTCCCCCAGCTTTCTGCGCAGGTTGGAGAGAGTCATGCGCACCGTATTGGTGAAGGGGTCAGCCGCCTCGTCCCAGACATGCTCCAGGAGAGTCTCCTGGGAAAGCACCTGCCCCGCCCTGGTCATCAGGTACTCCAGCAGAGAAAACTCCTTGGCTGTCAATCGCAGGGGCATGCCGCCGCGGGACACCTCGAAACGGGCCGTGTCCAGTCGCAAATCCCCCACCTCCAATATCGGGCTCGATTCCTCGTCCCGCCGCAGTATGGCTCTGATTCGAGCCTGCAGTTCCGCAAATGCGAAGGGTTTCACCAAATAGTCATCCGCCCCCGCATCAAGGCCTGTCACCCGGTCTTCCACCCCATCTCGAGCGGTGAGCATCAATACCCGCGGCGCCTTCCCTTCAAAGGCCGGGATCGATCCGTCCGCCAAGCGGCGGCAGAGATCCACTCCCTTCCCATCCGGCATGTTCCAGTCCAAAACGACCAGATCGTATCCAGCAGAGACCAACCTGAGAAGGGCGTCCTCCAGGGTATGAGCCACATCCACCGCATAACGACTGCGCCTAAGTCCCCGTGCAACGGCGTGGGCCAGATCAACCTCGTCCTCTACCACCAGAAGTCTCATACCAGGCAAAACTACCCCTTCTCCGAAAAATATGCGAGAAGTCAGGGGATGTTGGCTCCGGTAGCATCATGGCCATGTCCAGATTTCTAGGCACCGCCGACCGCAACCGCATCCGCTCCCTACTCGAGCAGTTCGTGAGCATCCACTCTGTGAACCCCGCCCTTGATGGAGGACCGGGTGAAACCGAGTTGGCCACCGCCCTCTTCGACTACCTCGAAGCGGCCGGAATGAACCCTACCCGCCAGCCGGTTCATCCCGGGGGTCGAGACAACATCCTGGTTAGCCTGAAGGGCGCCGACGCCAAGCCGCTGGTGATGTGGCAAGCCCACCTTGACACGGTCACTCCCTCCGGCAAAGCCTGGCCCAAGGCGGTGGTGGAAGGAACCCGAGTGCATGGACGGGGGGCCTGCGACACCAAGGGCTCCCTGGTGGCGATGGTTGAGGCGCTGCATATGGTGTGGGACCTGGATCCCATGCAGCGCCCTTCGATCCTGTTCGTGGGAGGCATCGACGAAGAGGTTGCCGGCACCGGAGCAATAGCACTCTGCGAGGCACGCTCCGACATCGACATGGCCATCGTGGGGGAACCCACCGGCCTCGAGTTGGCCACCGCCCACAAGGGGGTGCTTCGTTTCGAGATCGAGACCGTGGGCTCTCCCGCTCACTCCTCCAAGCCCCACCTGGGAGTGAACGCCATTCACCACATGTCCCGGGTGCTTGATGCCCTGGAAAACCGCTATATCCCCACCCTGGCCGAGATCAACCATCCGCTGGTGGGAAATCCGACCATCAACACCTCTTTGATCCGGGGGGGAACGGCGCTCAACATCGTCCCGGCGCAATGCGTGATCAGCATGGACCGGCGCGTCAACCCCGGGGAAGACTCCAAAGAAATCCTGGCAGACATCGAAGATCTCTTAGCCACTCTGGCCGAGAGCGGAATCGAGACGCGCCTGCGCCCCAACTCTTTGGACATGAAACCCCTGGACACCCCCGTCGACCACCCCTTGGTGAAGGTTCTGCAAACCGCCCGCCAGTCCATCCTGGGCGCGCCTGGCGAACCGATCGGCGTTCCCTACGGCACTGACGGCGCCTGGTTCGCCCCCGCAGGTATACCGAGTGTCATTTTCGGGCCCGGTTCCATAGATCAGGCCCACTCCGACGAAGAGTGGGTAGAGATAGAAGACACCGCTCTGGCAGCCGAGATCATCGCCGAAACCGCCGTCCTCCTGGCCGGTTGACCTTCTTTCGCAGGACCCCCTAGCTCTTGGGCAAGTCGTACACCTGGGCGGTGTAGGCGCCGTCCACCACCAGATTGATCCCGCTCACGTAGCGGGCATCATCGGAAGCGAGATACAAGAAGGCCGAGGCGATGTCATCGGTGGCGGCCAGCCGGTTCATGGGCACCACCGGGAATCCCTCCGCCCGCCATTTGTTCATCAAGTCCTCCCCCGCAATGTCCACCGACTGCTGGGTGTCCGCCGGCCCGGGACTCACGCAGTTGGCCCGGATCTTCCAGGGGGCCAACTCCACGGCAATCGCCTTGGCCAAGGAAACGATCGCCGCCTTGCCCACACAGTATGCGGTGAAATTTCTCCCGTGGCCGAGAGCGCTGATGGAGGAGGTGAAAAGGATCACCCCGCCACCGGTGTTCTTCATAGCCTGGGCGGCTCGCTGAGAGAGGGTGAAATAGGCGTCGAGGTTCACCGACATCACCCGCCGCCAGTCATCGTGGGTCATCTCTATGAAGGGTCTCTGCACCCAGGCTGCCGCGTTGGAAATCAGCACATCGAGGCGCGGGTCGACTGCCAACGCCTGGTCGATCGCCGACTCGCAGTCTTTGGTGACTCCCAGATCCACACAGATGGGAACCGGATTGGCGCCCAGTTCTCTGATTACCCCGGCCACCTCTTGCAAACGTTCAGGTCGGCGATCCACCAGATACAGATTGGCCGCCCCTTCGGAGGCAAAACGCTCGGCGGTCCGACGCCCGAAGCCGCTGCCTGCTCCGGTGACCAACACGTTCTTTCCTGTAAAGCGCGCCACCGCCGAAGGAGGCTTTGCTTGTGCCGAGGCGGGTTCGGGGTTGATACTGCGGGCCATCTTATCCTTCCAGGAAGGGGAGAGTGATTCGGGTTGGATACGAAATATTGTGAAGGACCGTCTGAGTGGCGGGCATCCCGGCCGTGGAGGGCTCGGTGAAGAGCGGTCCGCCGGTGTTCATGTTGCGGTCCCACTGGGGAAAATCCGAGCTCCCGAGCACCAGACGCAGTCGGTGTCCGGCCTCTATCAAGGCCCCCACCGGTCCCATATCAATGGTGTATTTGTAGACCTGATCCGGTTGGATCGGGGTGGGATCTGACAGCGACTCACGGTATCGGGCTCGGATGATTCCCTCCTGGAGGTTGGTGGAGACTCCAGCGGGATCCACCACACAGAGTCTCGCCGTCCAGTCGGTATCGGCGGCGGTGGTGGCCGCCCACAGGGTTACGGTCACATCCCCCACCAATGTCATATCCCCCCGAAGCGGCTCCGAGGTGTAAACCAGCACCATTCGGGAAGTTTCCAGGGCATGCTGGTCGGCCGGGCCCATCGGGGTGATGGTGTCGAAACAGCAGGAATGCCCACCCTGGCTGGGAGAAGGAAGAGCTGGATCGTAAACAAAGAGATCGGGGGGCTCTTCTGCGGGTCCTTTTCTGCTCAGCGCTCCATCTCCGAATTTGGAGTTGGCCCTCCCACCGGAGTGAATAAACCATTCTTGATGCTCCACTCCCGCGGGAGGCCAGTCGTCGTAGTGTCTCCATCCTCCGTCGTACAGGTGGACCGTGACCGGACTGTCCAACACTCCGGTGTCCTTTCCTTTGATCATCTGGTCGAACCACCGGACATGCCAGTCATCGATTCCGATCGTGTCGGGAGGGCGGCCCTCGGCGGAGCCCTGCGGGCTCCACGGCATGTGCGTCCAGGGGCCGAGCAGCAGTTTCTGTCCCTGGCGGGAGGACTGCGTACCCGCCTGGTTGCGCAGACCCGAGAAGTTGCGCACCGTACCGGAGACGAAGACGTCATACCAGCCTCCCACATGCAAGGCGGGGACAGTGATCCGGCTGTAATCCTCATCGATGGACCACCGTTTCCAGTAGTCGTCATATGTGCAGTGCTCCAGCCAGTCGTAGAACCAGGGAGCGTATCCGTCGGACAACGGTGGATAGTCCTTGAGGGGAAGGGACCAAAACCAGCCGGGCGCCTCCGCCAGAGAGGCTCCCAAGGACTCGAAGGCGGCGCGGTCCCCGGCGCGGTGGGCGGTGTCGAGAGCCAGCAGATTCGCCCAATAGAGAACGAATGCCAGCGAAAGGGCACCGCCGTTGTACGTCCACCCCTCGTAATACTGGGAAGCGGTGAAGGCGGGAGCGATGGCAGCCAGACTGGGAGGGCGTTCGACGGCTGCCAGCAACTGGGTGGCGCCCACATAGGAGAATCCCCACATCCCCACCCGACCATCGGATCCCGGAAGCCGCGCCGCCCATTCCACAGTGTCCCAGCCGTCGGCGCTTTCATGCAGATACGGATAGAACTCGCCTTCCGAGGCTGCCCGACCCCGGCAGTCCTGGATCACCACCACGTACCCCTGAGAGGCGTACCAGATCGGGTGGGCATGACCGAAGGGCATGGTGGCGTTGCGCTTGTCATAGGGGGAGCGCATCAAAAGTACCGGTAACAAGGCATCGGTAACCGGGCGATAGATGTCGGCATAGAGGACGGTTCCGTCTCTCATCCGGGCGGGAACATCCCGCTCCACAGTCATATCCGGTACTCCGGGCCAAGGCCTTGGTCCGCTCATTGACAAAACTCCTTTTTCACCTGATAGCATCCCTACGGTGGGCAGCTTCGCCGGATTGGGTCTAGCCGCCTCGGCAGCCGTAGTGGCCACCGTCGCCACCCTGGATCTCACCCGTGATCTGCGGAGACGACCGCGGCCGCATTTGTCAGCCTACACAACCGGAATGGCCATGTTCACTATGGGGGTGTGGGCTTTGTTCATCGGCCAAGTTTGGGGATGGAGCGGGTTCAGTTATCGGACCTTCTTCTTGTTTGGCGCGGTTCTCAATATCCCATTCCTGGCAGTGGGATCGGTATTCCTCTCGGTGGGTCGGCGGGTCGGACACATCATGGTGATGGGTCTTTTCGGGTTTTCGGCGATGGCCACCACCCTGGTGAGCGTCACCCCATTTGCCCGGTCCCTGCCAGACGGTGGTATCCCCTCCGACATCTTTGCCACCATTGCCGAAGCGGGATTCGGTCCCCGTCTGTTGGCTGCCATCGCTGGAGGAATGGGAACGTTGGTGCTTATCACCGCTGCCTTATGGGGAGCGATCCGTTTTCGCAAATCCAATCCCCGGCGGGCGGTGGCGAATCTGATCATCACGGCCGGAGTCCTGGCTGCGGCAACCGGAGGCACCCTCCTCGGTTTCCTCAATGAATCTTCGGCTTTTTCGGTCTCCCTGCTGGCGGCAGCGGCGCTCATCTGGTGGGGATACCGCCTTGCACGCAGCGACGCTAACCCCAAAGCCCCCTAGGCGAAGAGCGCCGTGCGGAGCCTGCGAGTCGAAAACACCATTGTGACAATGATCAACAAGGGGCAGGCCGCCACCAGGTTGAGCATGGCGTATCCGATCGAGTTCATAAGCAGCCCCGCTCCCACACTTCCCAACATCACTACCGTCCAGATGGCCGAGTCCGCCCAACCTTCCACCACTTGGCGCACATCGGAAGGAGCGGAAGCAAACAGCATGGAACTGCCCGCCACGAAGCTGAAACTCCATCCCAGGCCCAGGACCAAGAGCCCGGCGATCAACATCCAATAGCCTTCCTGAGGTGCGGTTCCGGTCAGGAGCAGAGAGCCCCAGCTCACCACTGCTCCGATCAGCAGGACAGGAAGATGCCCTATACGGTCAACCAGCTTCCCTACCAACGGAGCGAAGGCAAACATTCCCACCGCGTGGGTCGAGATCACCAAGCCCACAATGTCCAGCCCATAGCCCGCATCCTCGATCCGCAGAGGAGTGGCGGTCATCACCAGCACCATCGTCACCTGCGCGGATAACAAAGCCAACACGGAGATTTGCACCGAGGAAAGCCGCAGAGCCGAGCCCACCGACCCCTTGGCCGCAGGCCGCTCCTGGGTGGTGACAGCCACCTGGGAGGGGTCGGGACGAAGAGCCGTCAAGAAAATCAACCAGGAGAGCAGAAAAGCAGCCGCGGCCAGCAGGAAAGCGCCTCCGTAGGGCGTACCCAGCCATTCCTCTGCCATCTGACCTGTCCAGTCCACCAGATTGGCTCCCGCCAGCGACCCGATGGTGCCCGACCACACCAGAATCCCCACCGCTCGACCCCGCTGGCCCTCTTCACTCAACTCAGCGGCCGCGTACCTGGTCAGGTGGATGGCGCCGATACCACCACCCACGAACACCGCCCCAACCACCAGCATCCAATACCAGCCGAACACCACCCCCAACAGTTCCATAGTGGCGCCGAATGCCGACATGGGAGGACCCGCCAGCATGATGAAACGCCGCCCATACCGGGCGCTCCACCTGCCGAACAGATTGGTCCCAAATGCCTGTCCCAAGGCCCCGGCGGCCAAGGGAAACCCGGCGATTGCGGTGGACCCGGTCAGGGAACGGGCAGCCACTGTCGCCACGGTCAGGGTGGCCACGAACGCGACCCACCCCAGGGTGGCACCGGAAAAGAGCACATAGACCAACCGACGGCGAATTGCAGTCAACTCGAGGTCGGCAACCTGACGCTTCACTCCTCTGCGATTCTATTGGTCAAACCGGCCCCGACTTCCGTGAATCCTTCCCCGCCATAGCCTCCTGCCATTCCCTTGCCGAGAGGTCCGGGAGTGATCATGGCCAGAGGTCCTGGGTCTTCACGAGTCTTGAGCCTTCTCTTCTGGGCCGCGGTCCCGTATCTGGTGGGGATACCGCCTAACCAGAAGCCAGGACATTCCCGGCCCTGACTAACGAGCAAGTTCGGCGCGGAGACTTGGAACAAAAAGCACCAGCAGGACAATGACCAGCAGAGGCGCCGCCGACACCAGATTCAGAAATTCGAACCCAACGGTGCTCATCAAAACCCCGGCCCCTGCACTGCCCAACATCACCATCGTCCAGATTGCCGAATCCGCCCACCCTTCCACAATCTGGCGGACATCGGAAGGAGCGGAAGCGAACAGCATGGCACTGCCCGCCACGAAGCTGAAACACCATCCCAGGCCCAGGACGAAGAGCCCAAAATTCAACATCCAATATCCTTCATAGGAGGCCGTTGCGGACAGGAACAGAGAAATCAAAGTCACCAACACTCCGATTACCAGCGACAACAGAGGTCCCATGCGGTCGACCAGTTTTCCCACTAGGGGGGCAAAGGCGAACATTCCCACCGCGTGGGTGGAGATCACCACCCCGACTACATCCAGACCGTACCCCGCGTCCTCGATGCGCAACGGAGCGGCAGTCGTCACCATCACCATCACCACTTGCGCAGATAGCAAAGCCAGGATCGAGAGTTGTACCCTGGGACTCCGGAAAGCCGAGCCCACCGACCCACGGGCCGCTGGCCCTTCATGGGTGGTGACAGCCACCTGGGAAGGGTCAGGACGAAGGGCCATCCAAAAGACCAACCAGGAGAGCAGGAAAGCCACGGCGGCCAGGAGGAAGGCGCCTCCATATGGCGTCCCCAGCCACTCCTCCACCATCCGGCCCACCCCGTCCACCAAGTTGGCGCCCACCAACGACCCGATAGTGCCCGACCACACTATGAACCCCATCGCCCAGGCCGTCCGGTGCTCTTCGGAGAGTTCCGCGGCGACATACCTGATCAAATGGACGGCTCCGATGCCGCCACCGACGACCAGGGCCCCACCCAGCAGCAACCAATACCAGCCGAGTACCACCCCCAGCAATTCCAAGGTAGCTCCCAAGACTGATATGGGAGGCCCGACCAACAAGATGAACCGGCGTCCGCGAGAGGCGCTCAGCCTTCCGAACAGACTGGTCCCCAGCGCCTGACCCAGGGCGCCGGCCGCCAAGGGAAACCCGGCGATCAACGTGGACCCGGTCAGGGAGCGGGCCGCCACCGTGGCCACAGTTATGGTTGCTATAAAAGCAATCCACCCCAAAGTTGCTCCAGAAAAGAGCACATACACTAACCGACGACGAACAGAGGTGAGTTCGATGTCGGTAGCCTGAGGCGTCACTTCCATTCGATTGTATAGCTGATACCGACTCCGAAAATTCTATGAAGTCACATTCGTCATCCCCTCTCCCCACCCAGGTACTCGGAGTGGTGCTGGCGGGTGGACAATCCCGCCGGATGGGGACCGATAAGGCCTTAACCTTGCTGGGAGGCCGCACCCTGCTGGATTGGGTGGTGACCGCCCTCTCCCAAGTGGTTCCCGAAGTGGTGGTGGTGGGACGCGAACGCGCCGAGGGTGTCCGGTCGATCCCCGACCTCGAATCGGAAGGCCGCGGACCCGCCGCAGGAATTGCAACCGGGCTGTCAGAGGCCGCCGGCCGGCCAGTCTTGGCGGTGGCCGTGGATCACCCCTGGGTAAGACCCGCAACCCTGGCTGCCATGCTGGAGGTCCGGCCCCTTCCGGTAGTTCCCCTCGACATGCTTTATCAGATAAGCTGCGCCGTCTATCCGGCGAGGGCACTTCCCCCGGTGGCCGAGGCTGCCCGGAAGGGGCAATCGCTGCAACCGGTGATCCCCCGCCTGGGAGGAAGTCTGATCCTTCCCCAATACTGGCGGTCCTGGGGTGAGGATGGCCGCTCGTGGTTTTCGGTGGACACCCCCGACGCTCTCCGCCAGGGTCTTAGGCGCTACGGCTCCCCCGGCGGTTGATCCTCCCCTTGGGACTCGTTGGGTGAAACCTAGGTGAGGCCGCAGCCCACAGCAAGTTCCAAAGTGGTGCGTTTCTCTGCGCTATTCAGGTATTGGTCAGTGCTGTGAGGTCGGTTTTAGACCTTACGGTCGGTGCCTGACCTTGCGCGGTCTCTGCCCAGCCATGCCCCTCCTCCCAGGATCGTGGCGATGGCGACCAGTGGCAGGCCGACCACCGGGATCTGCAGCGCCAGCACGTAGACGAGGGCGCCCGGCAAATAAGACAAAGGCAACTCCCAATCTCGGTGGAATACTCTGCCCACTGCCCTACCCGTGGCAACCGCCACCGGGACATGGGCGATCAACGCGACCAACAACCACGTCCCGGTCACGATGATGAGAAGGGGGACCGCTCCCACCATGAGTGGCCCCCAGATATAGACCGGAAGCCAAATGACCGCCATCCCCACCACCAACACACCTATTAGAGGCGACAAGAACAGGAGCAAACCCTTGCCCAGGTTCCGCAGCGGCGACCTGATGGTCCGCCGAGCAGCTCTTGCCACCTGGAAGCCGGCTAAGCGGACGATGATCAAACCTCCCGCCATCATCAGCAAGGACAGGAATATATAAGTCATAAGCTGGAAAGCGCGAACCCGGATATTGGGTGCAAGCACGCGGCGGTTGATGACCGATCCGACCACCTTCTCCTCCAGATACTCCATTCCCGAAAGACTGGAAGCCTGATAATCCAGATCACCTGAGACCAATGCCCCTCGTTCCACGTCCAAGTGCTCTGTCCGAATCTGGGCATCGCCGTTGATCTCCCCGCCCAGGGTCACAGACCGAAACCGCCCTCTCAAGTCCCTGCCCACCTTCCCGCGGGCAGAGACCGACCAAGCCGCCGCCAATATGTCCCGGTGCACCTCCCCGGCCACCCGCAGAACACCCGCCCCCACCACCACATCTCCTCCCACCCGCCCGGTGACCACCACCTCTCCCGCCGCCGCGCGCACCGATCCTTCCACCACTCCCACAATCTCAACCCGCGACGCCACAACAAACACCGAACCGGTCACCACTCCTTCCACCACCAACTCGTCGGTCGCCACCCCCACCAGGTCACCTTCCACCCGACCCGAGATTCGGATGTTGTTCCCCGCTGCATAGAGATCCTCGGACACCACTTCATCTTCCAGAATCCACACCAAATCCGACTCGGCGGTGGAGGCCGCGATGGGAGAAGCTGTCATCACCACGCACAACAGTGCCAATGTCACCATGCCGATCCACCGGTACCGGCGATTGCTCGCAGATCCTCGGCGTTTTCTAAACGGCATGGCAGTCAATCTACAAGGAACTCTTCGCGGTGTTCCTCACAGGCCATCCGACAAGACCGTCCCTTACCCTCTCATGCCTGTGCCAGAATGTACCGCCCGCGCTCGTGGCCGACCCTGCACCTCGGTCGACACAACCGACGGACTAGCGCAACCAACGTGCCGCTTCGTAGTGTGGTGATTTGATCCCACGGCTCTAAGGGTGTTCCGAGGCTGGCGGCTAGGGCATTTTCCTTGGCAAACGGCTGCAAGTTAGGCTCTCTCTTGCAAGTTATGGTTTATGGAGAAGCTACCGCCGAAGAGATTCTGATCGGCAAACTGAGAGAGGCCGGGTTCCGGATTACCTTGCCCAGACGGGCGATTTGCCGGGTGCTCGCTGAGAGCGAGAAAGAGTTCCTGAATGTCGCAACCATTCTGGAAAGAGTTAAGGCCTCTGCAGGTGAGATCGACGCCTCCACAATATATCGGGCTTTGGAATATCTGGCTGGGATCGGACTCGTTCATCAAGTCCAACTGGGGCACGTACCAGGTTTCTGGCACCTGACAGTTCACCACGACCACCAGCATCTGGTTTGCGAGGAGTGTGGCAAGACCATAGCCGTTCCCATGGAGGTCTTTGAACAAACCTACGACTCGCTGCGTCAAGATTATGGCTTTTCCCCAAACAGCCACAACCTGGCGGTTCTCGGCTACTGCTCAGATTGCGCGCCACAGAACCGCCCCGAAGCCGAGGCCCTTAGCTGAGTCTCTGGGAAGAACAGCCCTGTTTGAATTGGCGCCGACAGCACTGGCGGGGATGGCTCTGAAATACATGCCCTTTCCTTTCTCCTGGAAAGCGGCTTTCCAGGAGAACGTTTCCTCACCGGCGACCCGACCACCGACTCCGGCGTTGTGTCCCACTGCATAGAGATTCTCGGACACCATTTAACCCTCCTCAGCATTCACACGAAAACGATTCGGCGATTCAGGCCGCCAGGCACAAGCAGTGGTCGTCATTCCCATCCCCCGACATCTACCGACTGTCAGCAGATCTTCGTCGTCCATTATCGAAGACGATTGGCCGGCATGTACAGGGAACGGCGCTCGGCCCTCCTCGCAGGTAATCTAACAAGATGGTCCTTGCCCCTCCCGACCAACCCGGCATGGGTATCGCCGTGGTACCCGATGGAACGTCGGCCACCTTGGAGGCGATCAGGCTTGCCGAGCAGGCCGGGGCCGACACTGTCTGGCTGACCTCCGGGCGGCTGCGACCCGATGCCCTCACCATCATCGCCGCCGCCTCTCAAGTCACTGACCGGATCAGAATGGGTACCGCGGTGGTTCCCATCTGGCCGCGCCATCCCCTGGCGTTGGCCCAGCAGGTGACTGCCCTGGAATCATTGGCTGGCGGTCGGATCAGATTGGGGGTAGGCCCCAGCACCTCCGCCGCCATGTCCTCTTACGGCGCCGATTTTCGCAAACCTCTAAGTCACCTAAGAGAGTATCTGATAACGCTGCGCACCATCTTCCAGAAGGGGAGGGTGGACTTTCGAGGCGAATTCGTACGGGCCAAAGGCAAGCTGCCCACCCCCCTCCCCACCCCGGTGCTGGCCTCCGCACTCGGGCAAGGCGCCTTCCGCATGTGTGGAGAGGTGGCGGATGGAGCGATCACCTGGGTTTGCCCGCCCCGCTATGTGAAGACCATCGGTCTGCCGGCCCTCTGGAAGGGCGCGGACTCGGCGGGCCGCCCCCCTCCTCCCATCATCTTGGGCGTGCCCACCCTGGTGACAGAAGACCCCCAGGCAGTGCACCGCGCCGTCCAACAACAAATCGACCCATATCGGCGTTTTCAGTTCTACCGGGATATGTTCGAAGCGGCCGGATATCCCCCCTCCGACGAACCGCTTTCCCCGTCCTTGGTCGATGAACTGGTAGTGCATGGCTCGATGGACCAAGTGGCTTCCCGTTTGTCGGAACTGGCAACCTGGAGCGAAGTCATGGTTTTTCCACTGTCCGGCCCAGTGGCGAACCGCCGGGGATTCGAACGATGCCTGGAGGCCATCAGCCGGGCGGTTAGCCGATGAGCCTGGGCGCAGAATACCTCCAACACGACGGAATGGGGCTGGCCGATCTGGTCGCCCGCCGGGAGGCTCATCCCACCGAACTCCTGGAGGAGGCGCTGCGGCGCGCCGAGGCGGTCGATCCCACGCTCGGCGCGATGGTGCTGACCATGGAGGAAGAAGCGCAGCGTCAGATCAGACGAGGCGAGACAACCGGACCGCTGGGAGGGACGCCCTTTGCGCTCAAAGATCTGCGGGCAAAGTACGCCGGAACTCCTACCACCTCCGGGAGCAGGTTCTTTGCGGGATCGGTGGCCGACTACGACACCGAGACAGTGCGACGACACCGCGCAGCCGGTCTGGTGGTATTCGGTAAGACCAAAACCCCCGAGCTGGGTTGCAATCTCGCCACCGAGCCCCGATACGGAGGCCCCGCTCGCAACCCTTGGGACACTGCTTTGATCCCCGGCGGTTCAAGCGGAGGCGCGGCGGCACTGGTCGCTGCCAGGGTGTTACCCCTCGCCCACGCCACCGACGGGGGCGGATCGATCAGAATCCCCGCCGCCTGCTGTGGGTTGTTCGGCCTCAAGCCCACCCGCGGCCGGACTCCGCCCGGACCTGACCAGGGAGAAGGCTGGGGGGGTCTGAGCACCGAACATGCGGTATCCCTCACCGTACGGGATTCCGCTCTCCTGCTGGATGTAACCGCGGGCGCCGATCTAGGCGCTCCCTACTACCCGCCCCCTCCCTCGGATTCGTTCCTCTCCCGGGTCGGCGCCGATCCGGGGACGTTGCGGGTCGGGTTTTCCCTAAGCACTCCCCGTGGGCATGCCCTCCATCCGGATTGTCGGAGGGTGGTGGAAGAGACTGCCCGGCTCTGTGAACGGCTCGGACACATCGTGGAGGAAGCCTCCCCCCGCTGGAGCCTCGGCGAGGCCGGGACGGCCTACACCACGGTGGTCAACGCCAACGTGGCCCGAACCGTGGCCGCACGCGCCCAGCAACTGGGACGTCCCCCCGGACCCAGTGACCTGGAAGCGGGGATCAGGCAACGAGTGGAAGAGGGCAACCGCACCAACGCCGTTCAATACCTGGAAGCGCTGGCGACCATCCATCGAACGGGAAGAGAGGTCTCCGACTTCTTCGGCGCCTATCACCTGTGGCTCACCCCCACTACGGCCACCCCTCCCCCACCGCTGGGAACCTTCGACACCGACTCCGAAGACACAACCCAGTTCCGGTCTCGGATCGGTAGGTTCAGCCCGTTCTGCTCCTTGGCGAACATGACCGGACAACCCGCCATGTCGGTCCCGCTCGGTCAGACCTCCTCGGGAGTGCCGGTGGGAGCGCACTTCCTAGGAAGATACGGAGACGAAGCCACCCTCCTGATGCTGGCCGCCCAACTCGAAGAGACCCAGCCCTGGTTCAATCGCCGACCTTCGCTGGCCGAGGTATAAACCCTCGGCGAGAAGAGTTCTTCGTCAATCTCCCCAGTAGCGCTGCTCGGACCAGGGTTCGCCCCGCATGTGGTATCCGTTTCGCTCCCAGAATCCCGGTTGGTCACCTTCGATGAACTTAAGGCCCCTGACCCATTTCACCGACTTCCAAAAATACAGGCGGGGGACCACCAGTCTCATGGGCCATCCGTGATCGGGGGCCAAGTCCTTTCCGTCGAAGCGCAGGGCGAACAGGTTCTCGGGCCGGGCGAAGTCCTCAAGCGACAGATTCGATGCGAAACCGTGCTCAGCAAGCACCAGAACATGGGTAGCCTGGGGTTGAATCTCCAAGTGCGAAAGCACCTCGGTGACCGGGATGCCTTCCCAGCGGGTGTCGAACTTGGACCACTTGGTAACGCAATGAATATCGCACAGCATCTTGGTGCGCGGCAATGATGCCATCTCTTCAAAAGACCACGACACCGGGTTTTTCACCAGGCCATCCACCTTGAAATCCCACTTGTCCAGCTTTACCTTGGGGGTGTGTCCGACATGCAGCACCGGAAACCGCTTGGTGATGTACTGGCCGGGTGGCAACCGGGAAGGATCCACCCCGGTGGGCACCCGATCCTCACGCAATCGGGACATAACGCTCATGACAAGAATGCTAGCCTCTGCTGGCAGAATGATCCCGTTCTACCTCGATGGATTGGCATAACGTTCCAACACATGAGCTGCCAACTCGGCCAGCTTTTTGCGGGCGGCGTCTCCCTCCACGATTCGCAGATCGGGGCCGAGCCGGAGCGCCAACTGGGCGGCGATGCGGGGATCCCGGGTGTAGAACTCCGCGAGCACCAACCCCGACGGGTCCTCGGAGAGTATGCGCATTGAGTAATACTCAATGACCCAATGACCTCTCGGCTGGATTTCCAGCACCATTCGGTGGTCATCAGCGGCGGGTCGATAGTCGGTGGGAGGGAGAGGAACCCGTCGGGGCCGAACGAATGTCTCTCCGGTTGGCTTGGCTCTTTGAACGCCATCCACCCGGTACCGACGAGGCTCACCCTTGGTCCGGCTATGTCCCCACAAGTACCAAATCCCCTTCCACTGGTACACCTGCCAGGGCTCCACCACCCGATCGGAAAGCTCTCCCTTATCGGTGGAACGATATCTCATCCAGACCACCTGACCGGCGATGGTCCATTCCCGCAGTTGCTTCACCCAGGGAGGATCCGAAGCAGACAGAACACGCAGGGCATGCGTCTCGTGGGGCATGATCGCTTTCTCCAGCTTTTGCACCGCCGAACTCAAATCGGGCGATCCCGGGTTCATTTCCAGCACTGTCTTGGCGGCCACCAGACAAGCCAAAGCCTCATAGGGCAGGAAGCCGGGAGTGGCGGGGAAATTGGGCGCCTCTAAGACCTTTACGCGTTCTTCGGTTATCTCCACCGAGAAGCGCTGCTCGGGACTTACGAACAAATCCACTTGGTTGAGAGCCTCCATGTCCTCGACAAGTTGCCCTGACTTGATGGCAAACCGACGCTCCAGATCCTCGATGAGTACCTCTTGCTCCTCTATAAGCCAGGGAATCACCATCAGCAGACGTCCAAGCCCGCCGAGCGGCCGCGTGTAAGTCACAAGCCGGCCTCCCCCACAGACCGCCGTACCCACTCCACCATCTCCCGACGCATCGAATCAGGAGACAACACCTCACCATCCGGAGCGAAATCCAGCATCCATACGAAAAAGGCCGCCCGGTTGATCACCCCCATCAGCACAGTCAGGGAGCCATCCTCCTCCTCTTGGATTTGGGCGGAAGAGGGAAGACGAGGCCTGACATACCAAGCCGAGTCGGCGTCGAAACGAATGGTTGTCTCTATGAAAGGGTCCTCCCCATATTCCCAGGGCTCGGAGTTCAGAATGTTTGGCCCCTCCGAAAGGGATGGAAGGTCATACATGTCCTCTCGATTGGACACTCTCAGGTTGCTGATCCTGTCGACTCTGAACACCTTCTCGACGCCGTCCTCCCGAGCCAGCACATACCAGTTCCCCCGGCGGTTCACGATCCGAAGCGGCTGCACCCCCCGCCTACGACGGCCCTTGTAATCGAAAAACACCGGCGAGCGAGACTGCACCGCCAGCAGCAGGTCATTCACCTTTCCCGACTCCAGAACACCCAAATTGATCGCCGTCACGCTCTCGGCAAGTCCTGCGCCCAGCTTGATGAGGGTGCGATCAACCGAATGAGCCTCGCCCAGTCGCACCATCGCCACGGCAAAGCCCAGCGCCACCCGCTCAGAGTCAGAAAGTTCCATTGCCCCCACCGCGTCGCTCGGCTGCGCCAGGATGTAGGTAGCGGGTCCATCCTCAGGCTGGTCGGTTTGGATGTCAAAGCCCACTTGGCGCAGAGCCGCCTTGTCTCTTTGGAAGGTGCGTCGGGCCGTCTCCGAGTTGGCGTAGGTGCGATAGGGCACCATTCTCCGAAATATCTCCTCCCGGGTGAACTTGCGTTTGCTTGACCACAGCAAACAAAGCAAATTCAACAGCCGTTCCCTCTTTCTCACCGGCCATCCCTCCTTAAAGAGATTCTATGAAACGCTCGATCCGCTCGTCATGGGAACGGAAAGGGTCCTTGCACAACATGGTTTGCTGGGTCTGATCGTTCAGCTTCAGATGCATCCAGTCCACCGTGAAATCCCGACGGCGGGCCTTGGCTGCTTTGATGAAGGCGCCCCGCAAACGTGCCCGGGTGGTCTGGGGGGGCCTGGTTTGCGCCCGCGACACCTGCTCGTCCGTGACCAACTTGTCGACCAGCCCGTGTCTCTCCAGCATGTAATAGAGCCCGCGACTTCGGTCGACATCGTGATAGGAGAGGTCCACCAGCGCCAACCGGGCATCTTTTTCCGAGATTCCTCTCCTCTCCCGGTATTCCTCCAGCAGCCGATATTTGATCACCCAGTCAACCTCCCGGTCGAGGCTGAGGGGATCTTTCTCCAGACCGGTTAGCAAATGTTCCCAGCGATCCACCGCCCGCTGGACCTCGGGCGGAAATCCGGGTCCTTGAGCGTAGCGGGTTACCCGGTCGAAGTACTCCCACTGTATGTCCAGGGCGGACACCAGCCGTCCGTTCTGTAGTCGGACATTGGTGGAACAGGTCAGATCATGAGAGATCTGGCGAATGGCCTTGATGGGGTTCTCCAGGGTCAGATCACGAAACATGGCGTCGCCTTCGATCATCTGCAACAGCGCCAGCATTGTCCCCACTTTGACAAACGTGGCGTACTCGCTCATGTTGGAATCGCCAGCGATGAGATGCAGTCGGCGGTATTTCTCGGCGTCCGCGTGGGGCTCATCCCGGGTGTTGATGATCGGTCGACTGCGTGTGGTGGCCGACGAGACGCCCTCCCAGATGTGGTCGGCTCGTTGAGCTATCGAATAGGTGACCTGTCGGGTGCTTCGATGAAGCTTCCCCGCTCCCAAAAAGATCTGTCTGGTGACCAGGAAGGGAAGAAGAATGCTGACTGTCCGCTCAAAGTCCTTCAACCGGCTGATCAGATAATTCTCATGACACCCGTAGCTGTTCCCCGCCGAGTCGGTGTTGTTCTTGAACAGAAAGATCTGTCCTTTGACGCCCTCAGCGGAGAGACGCTCCTCAGCAGAGTGAATGAGGCTCTCCAAGAACCTTTCACCCGCCCGATCATAAACGATCACGTCTTCGATGGTGTCGCATTCGGGGGTGGCGTATTCGGGATGGGAACCGACGTCGAGGTACAGTCGGGCGCCGTTTTCCAGGAAGACATTGGAGGAACGACCCCAACTCACCACCCTCCTGAACAGATATCGGGCCACTTCGTCGGGACTGAGCCGCCGTTGCCCACGCAGGGTGAACGTCACCCCGTATTCATTTTCAATACCGAAAATGCGACGCTGCATGGTTTGAAACTCTACCCCGAATACGGGACCATCCGCAGCAAGAGTGAACACTCCGACTTCCCCAGGTACGACCATCCATCAAATGTGCAACAGACCCGCCACCGCGGTGACCATCAGACTCTGCTGTTTTCCCAAACTTGGGAATCTTTGAAGCAACCACCCCGGACTCCTGGCATCGAGCATGCCGAAGCAGCCTGAATCCCAGACGCTAGGAAGCTTGAGGCAAACGGCCCTACTCGGCGGCCTCGGAGATGCTTTCCGACAGGGAGGGATGCACCATCAGGGTCTCCAGCAAAGCGTCAACGGTGACATCCGCCTGCACGGCCAATGCCAGAATCCCGATTAGATCGGATGCGCGGTGTCCGACGATGGTCCCCCCCAGCACCACCCGGGTGGCCGGGTCGGAGATTACCTTGACAAAGCCCTCTTCCCTTCCCTGCAGGACACTGCGGGGATTGGAGGCGAATGGGACCTTGGTGGTGCGAACTTTGCGACCTTGAGCCGCAGCCGTCACATCCTCCAGCCCCACCGAAGCTATCTCGGGCGAGGTGAACACCGCCGCCGCCACATTAGAGAAATCCATTGGGGAGACCGGATACCCCAGAGCGTGACGTGCGATCTTGCGGCCCTGCGCAGCCGCCACCGAGGAAAGCGGCATCTGCCCGGTGCAGTCCCCGGCCGCATAGATGTGAGACAACGAGGTGCGCTGATAGGCGTCCACTTGGATGTGACCTGCGCGGTTGAGTCTCAACCCCGCCTCTTCAAGGCCGATCCCCGCAGTGAGCGGCACCGATCCCACCGCCAGCAGGACGTGGCTGCCTTTCACCCGACGCCCGTCGTCGCACTCCACCACCACCCCGTCCTCGGTGAATTTAATGGCTTCCGCATAGGCGCCGATGACAAGCTTGACCCCCCTTGCGAGAAAGTCATTTTGCAACACTGCTGCCACTTCAGGGTCGCGATGGGGAAGAATCTGCTGGCGACTCACCACCAGGCTCACCTCGCTGCCCAGGGATTTGAAGATGTGGGTGAACTCCACTCCGGTCACTCCCGAGCCCACTATTACCAGGTGAGCAGGAACCTCGGCCAGATCATATGCATGGCGAGTGGTAAGCACCCGCTTCCCATCCACCGGCGCCCAATCCGGAACCCGGGGAGCGGATCCGGTGGAGACCACACCATAGTCGAAATCGAATTCGAGGGCTCCCTCCGAGGCCTCAACCGCCATCCGATGCGGGCCGCTCAAACGCCCCTTTCCGCTAACAATGTGGACGTCCTGGGAGAGGAGCAATTCCAGAAAACCAATGTTGATGTCCTGCCAAATGGTCTTGATACGTTCAGCCAGTTGACTCTGGTCAACCTGTGCCGTACCTGCCACCACCCCCAGCCGGGCCGCCTTGTCAACCAGATCCTTGGTGACGGCCGTGGCCGCCATGGTCTTAGAGGGTATGCAGTCCCAAAGATGGGCGCCGCCACCCACCACCGACTCCTCCATCAGAACCACCCTGGCGCCCAATGCCGCGGCGGTGGTCGCGGCGGTCACACCCGCCGGACCTGCGCCCAAGATTGCAAATGTGGGGCCCTCGGCACTACTGAACGGAATCATGATCCAGGCCGGTAGACGCCAAAAACATCCCTCAAAACCCCGGAAACCTCCCCCAAGGTAGCGCCGGCCGCCAACGCCCCCTTGATGGGATACATCAGGTTCTCTGTCCTGCCAGCCACTCGGCCCACCTCCCGCAGGGCCCCGTCCACGGCCTCCTGTTGGCGATTTGCGCGGTGGGAGACCAACCGCTCCCGCTGAGATTTCTCCAATTCCGGATCGGTGCGGCTGATGACGAGTTCCGGGGAATCTTCGTCTGTGTACCTGTTCACCCCCACCACTGTAATGTTCCCCTCCTCTATCCCTCGGGCGGTCCGATAGGCCGAGTCCTCAATTCTTGCCTGCATCCATTCCACGGCTTTCACCGCGCCCCCCATGTCTTCGATCTTGCCCAACAAGCTGCTCGCCTCCTCTTCCAGAGCATCTGTCAATGCTTCGACATAATAGGAACCGGCCAATGGATCGACCGTGTCGGTGGTTCCCGACTCGTGGGCGAGGATCTGCTGGGTGCGCAGCGCCAGGGTGGCCGAATGCTGGGTGGGCAGGCTCAAAGCCTCATCAAAACCGTTGGTGTGCAGAGACTGGGTTCCGCCCAGCACCGCTGCCAGGGCCTGCACCGTGGTGCGAACGATGTTGTTCTCCGGCTGAAGAGCGGTGAGACTGCTGCCGGCCGTTTGAGCGTGGAAACGCATCCGAAGTGAGGCGGGAGAACAAGCACCGAACACCTCCTTCATCACTCGCGCCCAAATCCGTCGAGCAGCCCGGAATTTGGCGACTTCCTCGAACAGATGACTGTGGCTGTTCCAAAAAAACGAGATACGCGGAGCAAAATCGTCCACCTCCAAACCTGCCTCCAGCGCCGCCCTGACATAAGCGGCGCCGTTGGCGATGGTAAACGCCAACTCCTCAGAAGCCGTGGCTCCCGCCTCACGGATGTGATATCCGGATACCGAGATGGGATTCCAGCGGGGGACGTGCCGGGACGCGTAGGCAATCAGATCGGTCACCAGCCTCATGGAGGGGCCGGGAGGATAGATATAGGTCCCCCGGGCAATGTACTCCTTGAGCATGTCGTTTTGCACCGTACCCCGCAGTTGATCGGGTTTCACCCCCTGCGACTCGGCCACCAATTCGTAGAGAAGCAGCAAGATTGGGGCAGTGGAATTGATGGTCATGGAAGTGGAGACCTCATCGAGGGGAATGCCCCGCAAAAGGCGCTGCATATCGCCCAGCGTGTCGATGGCCACCCCCACCCGGCCCACTTCCCCTCGAGCCAGTGGATGGTCAGAGTCCAGACCCATCTGGGTAGGCAAGTCAAATGCCACCGACAGACCGGTCTGCCCGGCCGCCAACAGGGCGTGATACCGCTCATTGGAGGTCTCAGCGGTCCCGAACCCGGCATATTGGCGCATAGTCCATTGGCGATGTCGATACATGGAGGGATAGGGCCCGCGAGTGAAGGGATACTCACCGGGCATGCCCAACCGGGAGGCATCCACCGGACCGGTGTAGACCTCTTTAGTCACTATTCCGCCCGGGGTGGTAACGGTTTTATCCATAACTCCTATATGCTCGCGTTTGTCAGGCAAATCGTAACTACCCCCTTGCCTGCTTTGTTCTATGTTGCGCCCTTCACCTTTCCACCGCGCCGAGTCCCAAGATCGCAGGGACCGTTGGATGCCGTCCCTGGCCGGCCTTTTAGCCATTGTGGTGATCGCCGCCGGGTGGGCGGTGCTGTTTGCCTTCATGGGGGTCACCGCCGTTTTCGGAGTCTTCGAGGAGGTAACCGGAAGACTCGATCCGGACGTTTCGAAGATTGACCTCACACTCCCCGACCTATCCAGGGTTTCCCGGGTTTACGCCGCTGACGGAGAACTCCTGGCAGAACTCCACGATGGACGAGTTTCAGAGCCGGTACCCATTGCACAGATTCCCGAAGTGGTTATCTATGCGGTGCTAGCCGCCGAGGATGACGACTTCTATGAGCACGAGGGGCTCGACTTCACTGCCATCGCCCGCACGGCCGTCTACAACTTCCTATACCAAACCAATCTGGGCGGGTCAACCATCACCCAGCAAGTGGCCAAAAACCACTTCGTGGGAGATGAAATAACCATTGAGCGCAAGATCCGGGAAGCGTTTGTCTCCACCGACTTGGAAAGGACCTACGGAAAGGACCAAATCCTGGAGTTCTACCTCAATTCGGTCTACTTCGGATCGGGCGCCTACGGGGTAAGCGCCGCCGCCCGGGAATTCTTCGCCAAGCCGCTGGAGAAAATCAACCTCGAGGAAGCAGCCACCTTGGCGGTGCTAATCCGGAATCCCACTTTTTACAATCCCCGGGTGCGTCCCGGACGAGCCGAAAACCGCCGCGACCTGATTATCGACCAGATGGTCGCAAAGGGCTGGGCCGACCCCGAGGAGGCCGAAGAAGCAAAGAGCAGACCACTTGACATCGCCGAGCATGTCCCGTTTCGCGGAGAAGCCGATCATGTGGTGGCGGAAGTAAATCGTCAACTCCTATATCACCCCCGATTCTCTTTCCTGGGCGACACTCCGGAGCAGCGCAAGAAAGCCATCTTCGGCTGCGCCGCCGACAACCCCGAGTGCCAGGGAGGTGGGGGACTCCGTATCGAAACCACAGTCGATCTCACTCTCCAACGGGAAGCACATCGCATCCTTGAAGAGTGGATGCCGCTGCCCGAATATCAGCAGAACGTCATCCTCTGCCAAGCGCTGTTTCCCTCCGACCCCCTGTCATATCTGGAAAGCTACGCCACCGAACACTCCTGCTCTCCCACCGGCTCAATCGTCACCGTAGACAACTACACCGGTGAGGTGAAGGTGATGGCCTCGGGACTGCCCTTCGACTTCGTCCAGTTCGACCTGGCTATTCAGGGCCGACGCAACCCCGGCTCCAGCATGAAGCCTTTCGCTCTGTTGGGGGCCCTGGAACGCAATATCCCCCTGGGAACCGCTTTCCCGGCCCCCCCGATTATCGAGATCCAGTGCCCAACGGTGTGCGTGGACGACTCCGACATCTGGACGGTCCACAATGTGGGGACCCGAGATTACGGGGTTCTGACCCTGGCCGACGCCACCAGTTCCTCCATAAACACCGTATACGCCCAACTCTCGGAAACCATCGGACCGGCCAAGGTGGTGGAGGTCGCCCACCGGCTGGGAATCCAATCCGAGCTTCCAGAGGTCCTTTCCATAGTGTTGGGAACCGGAGCCGTCAGTCCCCTGGAGATGGCGTCGGCGTTTTCGAACTTTGCCACCAACGGACTGTGGGCATCTCCTTACATCATCTCCCGGATCATCTCGCCCGACTCCAGAATTCTCTACGAGCATGAGTTGGAGTACGAGAACCACGGGGATCCGGCCGCATTCGCCGCCGCCCGGATACCACTCACCAAGGTTCCCACTCCAGAGGGAACCGCGCCCCGGGCCTTTATCGGCCGTCCTCAGGCAGGCAAGACCGGCACTCATCAAGGGTTTCGCGACGCCTGGTATGTTGGTTTTGTCCCCACTCATACCACTGCAGTGTGGGTGGGCTACGAACACAACCAGATTCCCCTGGAAAACGTGGTCATAGGTGGAGAGAACCTTCGCCGGGTCTACGGAGGATCGGTGCCCGCTCCCATCTGGGCGGAGTTCATGGAGATCATGCTTGACGATGTAGAGGCCACCGGGTTCCCACCCGATCCCCCCGGTCTCGACCGCTACCTGCTCCGACCCTCCACCTCCATACCGCAGATCATTGGGCTTGATCTGGAATCCGCCCAAGCGGCGTTGGTGGGATCACGGCTTAACTGGGAGATCGTGGATGTGAACTCCTCGGCGCCCGCCGGACAAGTCCTATCCCAAGACCCCCTGCCCCGCACCGGCGCCCTCCACGCCGACACCGTAGTCCTGGAAGTTTCCACCGGAACTCCGCCCGCCGCCCCGCTTCCGGACTGGACCGGACTCACCATCACCGAAGTCCTCGATGACGCTCATCGACTGGAGCAGGAGTTCGGCTTGCTGATGATCCTGGAAGTGACCTACTCACCCCATCCGGAGCTGGCGTCCGATCGGGTGATAACCACCGACCCCGCCCCCGGCGCCGAGATCACCTCCGGAGATCAGGTAACCATCACCCTCTCCACCGGTGAGGCTCCCACCAATACTCTGCTTCCCGACTGGATCGGACTCACCATCGCCGACGTCCTCGCAGACATTGAACGGGTGGCACAGGAAACCGGCATATTGATTGTCCCCGATATCACCTACTCGGCCCATCTGGAGGTGGAAGCGGAGAGGGTGATAGCCACCGACCCCGCCCCCGGCGCCGAGATCACCTCCGGAGATCAGGTAACCATCACCCTCTCCACCGGCCAGCCACCCGATTCCGAATCCGAAGATTCCGAATCCAGTTAATTGCTTCCCATGCGGGGCGGCTCGCGGTTTCCTCCGCTACCACGCTAAAGAACTCGACTATAGGAACAACCGTTATGTAACAAGTGTTAGCAGTATATATACTATGACTACTACCCCCTCCCTCCCTAGGACGGAGACGGTCCAATATGCCGTCCGTTCTTTTCCCCGCATCCGCCCCTTTTCAGTGGAACTCGTTCATCCCGCTGTGGAGGGCTTCTCACCTGGGCATGAACATGTCTGCCGTTTTCTGGGCCGCTGCCCTTGGCAAGGGGGCGATTCGCGACCTGTTGGAGCTCTTCATGGCCGGGCTCCGGCAACGCATCGTCCATGAACCCCTCTATCTGAGAGTGCTGATGTCAGCCGGACTGGTGGAAGCGGCAGGAGATTGCATACGCATGACCTCTCGGGTGCCTCCGCTGCCTTCCCCGCTGGTCAGCCGTTTAGGTCCTGGTCTGCGATCCGATCATCGCCGTTGGGCAGAGGGGCTAACCTGACCGCTGCAAGGGTTGAACTGGACATGGCCATCCTCCCCATCACGATCAGGGCGAATGCTTCTCCCACCCCGAACCCGATCGCCACAGCCATCACCGGCCCTGAGGGGATCACTGCGGCAATCAGAGCGGCTGTTGCCAAACCCACTACCCAGGCGGTCGCCAAACGCCCTGTCCGTGATCCCGCCACCAGTATCTGACCCATCAGTTGCACACCGGCAGCCGCCATCGTCCCGGCGGCAACCAGGGCGGCAACCGGAGCAGATGGCACGAAGGTGGAACCCATGAGCACCTCCACCACCAGCGGTCCTACCAAATACCCCACCAATCCCGCCAAGACGGCGAATCCCGCCGACCACACCCAGAGTTTCACCCCGAGCCTTCGCAGAGACTCTTCTTCACCCCTGGTCATCATCCGCACCAAGGGGGGAAGTATCCGACCCTGGAGGCTGTACATGAGGGTGAGCGGTGCCCTGAACAGGACAAAAACGATAAAGACCGCGCTCACCTGCGCCGCGGTGGCGCCCATATAGGTCACCACCAGCGGGGCGGCCGCCACCAGGATGTGGGCGGCGAGCGCCCCCAGAACATATTGCTGGATAAAGACCGCTCCCGCAGAGGCAGGCCGATCAGGTACTTCCCCTCGCCAGAAACCGAAGAGAAACACCACCCACGGGGCAGCAACCATTGCCCATCCCAAGCCGGTCGCCTCCCCTCCCGTCTCCAGCACCACCCACTCCACCACCAACCGAACCGCCCCTTCCGCACACAGCATCCAGCCCACCCGGCCGTACCGTCCTCTTCCTTGAAGCATCCCTTTTCCCGTCCAAAAACACCCGTATCCGAGCATCAGCAACAGCATCTGAATGACATGTGTTCCGACCTGCTCGGTGAGGGAAGACAACGTCCAGCCGGTTGCCACGGCCGCGGCAGCCATCGCCACCGCCATCACCCCTAGCACCAATCCCCTTCCCCCTGACAGTGGATTTCGAGTCTGAGTGACCTCGCGGGTGACCCACTGTTCCAGTGGTAGGTACAACACCGCAACAGTGATGAAGGCACCCGTCCACATCACCCCGATGGGGGCATAGGCCTCGGCGCCCAAACTCCTCCCGCCCCAGGCATGGAACAGATAGGCGGATACTCCCCCTACCATCGCCCCGACCACCATCATCGTTGTGCCGCGACGGTCAGCAGCGGCTCGAACCGGTTCGTTTTGGTTCATCGGGAGCCCGACGCGGTGATAACCGTCCACACCGACGACCACAGGATTCTCAAATCCAGGATCGGAGACACATGTTTCAGGTAGTAGAGGTCGTAAGTGAGCTTGGTGACCGTGCCTTCCAGGTCGGCAGCGTAAGCGGCGTTGATCTGCGCCCATCCGGTCACCCCCGGCCTCATCAGGTGCCGGAGGGAGTAGAAAGGTATCTCCCGGGAAAACTCCTCAACGAAAAGGACCTGTTCGGCTCGGGGGCCGACCAGACTCATATCGCCGATCAGCACATTCCACAACTGGGGAATCTCATCCAGCCGGTAGCGTCGCAACAACCCCCCTCCCCGCACCAACCGAGGATCGTCCACCTCCGCGAATCGGGGACCTTGGTCTTCGGCGTCGCTGCGCATCGTCCGGAATTTGTACATGGTGAAAGGCCGACCACTCTTGCCCACCCGGGTTTGGCGAAATAGCACCGGCCCCGCGGAGAACACCCGCACCGCCAACGCCACGGCCGCCACCACCGGCGCCCAAAGCGGCAGGGTGACAATCACCGCTGCCAGATCGAACACCCTTTTACCCCACAGCCAATTCCGGATCCGGTGCAAAGTGGTGGTCATCTGCCAGTCCTCCACCAACCGAAGAAGGGGAACCCGCTCGGTATGTTCCTCATAGACGGAAGCCAGTGGCTTGACCAACCGTCCGGCCAGGTCGTGCCCGGATAGCAGTACGGCCACCGCCGGTGAATGGGCCGCCGCCATGTCCACAACCAAAGTGATCCCCGGATCAAGCGGCCGCTGATCGGGATTGGAGGAGGGATCAATCACGGCCCTCACATCAGCGTGGGGGGCTCGCTGCAACTCGGCGACCATGTCCTGATCAGAGGAGAACACCACCATCGGCTCGATCCACGGGCGTCTGCGTCGGCCCACCCGGTGCAGGACGACGGTGGCGGCCCATACCACCATCGTCGTCAACAGAAGAGATCTGGAGAAATATATCCGAGTGGTCAGGATCATCAGGGCAGCGGCCGAAAGGGTGATCATCACCGTGGCCAGACCTCTGCCATAGCTAGGGCGGGGCACTCCCGCCCTCGACATGGATAAGATGGCGGCGGAGGCGCCCAGCCCGGCCAGCATCACAAACCCCAACATCGGCAAGACCCGTGATCCCACTTCCCGGGCATTCCACGGCAAGGGCGTACCGTATAGAATCCCCGAGGAAAGCGCCACCGACCCCGCCAAGAGAGCGAGGTCGATAACCACCATCGACATTACGAATTTGCTGCGCATAGACCGTGAATGGTACGCATGCCGTTTGACCTGCTGGCGCAACCAGACCGGCCGGTGGCTATGGTGATTACCCGTGACCATTAAGTTGCCAAGTGTCTCCGTTCTGATGCCGGTTCTCAACGAGGCTGCGGGGCTGGGAGAGGTGATGGAATCCCTGCGAGATCAGGATTATCAGGGAGAATGGGAGATAGTGGCCGTGGATGGGGGTTCGGCGGACAACACGGTGGCAACTCTGGTTTCCTGGAAGGAAGCGCTGGAGTGCCTAGTGGTCATTCCCTCCGCGGATGGCCCGAGAAACCTGACCGAAAGCCTGAACCTGGCCGCACAGCAGGCCACCGGAGAGATCGCGGTCCGAGCCGACGCCCATACCGTTTACGAGTCTGACTATCTACGCCGCAATGTGGAGGCCTTGGCGGAAACGGGCGCCGATCTGGTGGGAGGGCTGATGCGCCCGGAAGGGTCGGACCCGTTCGGACGAGCGGTTGCGTCGGTGATGGCTAGTCCCTGGGTGGTGGGGCCTGCTCCCTATCGGGGGGCCCGCCGACGGCGCCGCTCCGACACCGTCTATTTGGGCGCCATCCAACGTCGCCATCTTCTGGAACTGGGCTTCAGGAGGTTCCCCAGTGGAGTGGCCGAAGACGCTGATTTAGCGTATCGAATCCGCAAAAAGGGCGGCACGGTGGTGCTGGACCCTGCCATCCGCTCCCGATACCGGCCCCGATCCACCCCAACCAAGCTTTGGAGACAGTTCTACCGATACGGTAAGGGAAAAGCCGAGATGCTCTATGCCAACCGAGAACTGCCCAGCCTCCGTCCTCTGGCTCCCTTGGGCCTGATGGTAATGCTGGCTGCGTCAGCGTTGACCGGGCCCACGCTCGGATGGTGGTGGCCTCTTGCTTTGGCGCCAGGCGGCTGGATAGCTTATCTGGCCGTCGTCACCGGTGCCAGACCGCGGCCTTGGCTGGCCGCAGCCATAGTGCAACTCTCCAATGGAATGGGCATCCTCATCGGCTTGATCTCCGGCCCCGCCCGGGTCCGAAGAATGTCGGGCCCCTAGCGAGAGCCCCAACCAATCGCCGGCGCTACCTCGGTCTGTCTATTCCGAAGGCGGGTCTTCGCCCTGGGAAACGGTACGACCGTTGGTGGGAACCGCCGCCTCCGAAGAAGCGCCGGGGAAGACCGCGCTCAACATCTCCGGGCTGACTCCTAACCCTCGGGTCAAATCATCGACCGGGTTAAACGATCCACCCAACTCCGATTCGGTCATAGGAATCCCCAACTCCATATCATCGGGAACCACCGGTCGCTCATAGCCGACAACGTGAGGCATGTGGTCTCGGTATTGGACAGCCCCGGTGCCGGCCGGTACCAACTTACCGATGATGACGTTCTCTTTAAGGCCTCTCATGTGATCGGATTTGGCAAAGATCGCGGCATCGGTGAGCACCCGGGCCGTCTCCTGGAAAGAGGCGGCCGACAGCCATGAATCGGTGGCCAGTGAGGCCTTGGTGATTCCCATCAGCTCCGGGCGACCGGTGGCGGGAGTCTTGCCTTCCTCTAAGAGACGGCGGTTCTCGTCCAAGAACACCATTACATCCACCAGCTCGGCCGGAAGGAAACCGGAGTCGTTGGTCCTCACGATTCTCACCCGCCTCAACATCTGACGAACCACCAATTCGATATGCTTGTTGTGGATCTCCACACCCTGAGACTGATAGACGCTCTGCACCTCGGTCACCAGGTACTGCTGGGCATCTCTTACCCCCCGGTACTCCAAGACTTCCTTGGGATCGAGCGGCCCGTCGGTGAGCGGATCACCGGCCAGCACCGAACTGCCGTTCGCCACTCTCATTCGGGAGTGGCGGGAAAGAGGAATCTCGATCTCACTGGGCTTGCCGAACTCATCTCGGCCGGTGATATGGATCCGTCGTCCCTCTTCGGCGATCATCTCGATCGACCCGCTGATGGGCGCCAGGATGGCTTTGCCCTTGGGGCTCCTTGCCTCAAAAAGTTCCAGCACCCGAGGTAGACCCTGGGTGATATCCGAACCGGCCACTCCTCCGGTGTGGAAGGTCCGCATGGTGAGCTGGGTTCCCGGCTCACCGATCGACTGGGCGGCCATGATTCCCACCGCCGCTCCTTCTTCCACCAACTTACCCGTAGCCAGACTCATGCCGTAGCACATCTGGCAAACCGAAGCGCGAGTGTCGCAGGTGAGCACCGAGCGCACCCGGACCTTCTCCACTGCGTCCGCGTGGTTGATAATGGCTCGCAGTACCTCGGGATCGATGAGGCGACCGGTCGCCAGTTTATCTCCTCGGTCCGTGGAAATCACTTTTCGCCCGACCTTCACGGGCTCGGCCAGCACCCTTCCGAAGATGTGGCTGCGCAGATGCCGCACCGGATGACCGTCGGCAGTGACCACATCGAACGCCACCCCCCGGTCGGCGCCGCAGTCGATTTCTCTGACCATCACCTCCTGGGAGACGTCCACCAGTTTGCGGGTGAGGTATCCAGCGTCCCGCGTCCGCAAAGCGGTGTCGGCCAGACCCTTGCGAGCGCCGTGGGTAGAGATGAAGTACTCCAGCACCGAGAGCCCTTCCCGGAAGTTGGAGGTGATGGGACTGGGGATAATGTCTCCTCGGGGATTGGCCACCAGTCCTCGCATCCCGGCGATCTGACGCACCTGCATAGTGTTGCCTCTCGCACCCGAACCGACCATCATCTCCAAAGGATTGAATCGCTCGGCCTTGAGCGTGGCTTCCATAGCGTCTTTGACCTCTTCGGTCGCTTCGCTCCAGATCTCTATCAGTTCAGAGCGGCGCTCGCCATCGGTGATGACTCCCTTTTCGTAGAGGTCCTGAACCCGGTCGGCCTTGCGAGAATGCCTGTCCAGAATGCTCTTCTTCTTCTTGGGTGTCTTGACATCCTCCAAGCCGATGGTCAGGCCAGCCACGGTGGCATAGCGAAAACCCAGTTCCTTGAGTTGGTCGAGGGTGTTCACCACTTCGGAGCGCGGATATTTGTTAATGGCCACCTCCACCAGTTTGCGAATACCGGATTTGATGATCCGCGCGTTCACATAAGGGAAAGAGTCGGGGAACGCCCTGTTGAGAATGGCCCGGCCTACCGTGGTTTCCTGCAGACCATTGCCATCCACCGGCTCGGGGGTAATGAGCCCCTTCAACTCTTCGGCCAACTCCGCATGACGCTCGGCATCCCCCGCCAGAACACCCAACCTCATCTTGATGGGAGCGTGCAAATTCAACTCTCCCACCTCGTAGGCCATGATCGCCTCATCGGCCGATCCGAACAGCCGACCAGCGCCCAGCGCCTCCGGTTCCAGTTCGCTGAGATAGTAAATCCCGATCACCATGTCCTGACTGGGGGTGACGATGGGACGGCCCGATGCCGGCGAGAGCACATTGTTGGTCGACAGCATCAGAATCCGCGCCTCGGCCTGGGCTTCGGGAGAAAGGGGTAGATGCACCGCCATCTGGTCGCCGTCGAAGTCGGCGTTGAACGCCTCACAGACCAACGGATGGATCTGGATGGCCCTTCCTTCCACCAACACCGGTTCAAAGGCCTGGATGCCCAGCCGGTGGAGAGTGGGAGCGCGGTTCAAAAGCACTGGATGCTCCGATATAGCCGTCGACAGCACATCCCAGACCTCATCGCGCTGCTGCTCCACCATCCGTTTGGCGGATTTGATGTTGGGCGCCTTATCACCGTCCACTAGACCCTTCATCACGAACGGCTTGAACAGCTCCAGCGCCATCTCCTTGGGGAGTCCGCACTGATGCAACTGGAGTTGAGGCCCCACCACGATCACCGACCGGCCCGAATAGTCCACCCGCTTGCCCAGCAAGTTCTGGCGGAATCGGCCTGCCTTTCCTTTGATCATGTCGGAGAGCGACTTCAGTGGCCGGGTACCCTGACCTGTCACGGCGCGGCCCCGCCGACCGTTGTCAAATAGAGCGTCCACCGCCTCCTGCAACATGCGCTTTTCGTTGTTGACGATGATCTCCGGAGCACCATACTCCAACAATCGCTTGAGGCGGTTGTTTCGGTTGATCACCCGCCGGTAGAGGTCATTGAGGTCGGAAGTGGCGAACCGCCCCCCGTCCAGTTGCACCATGGGCCGCAAATCGGGTGGGATCACCGGCAGGGTATGGAGAACCATGTTGGTCGGGTCGTTCAATCCCTCCGCAAAGGGACGGACTACCTTCATGCGTAGCGTGGCTCGTTGGCGCCGCTGAGCGGAACTGGCATCCATATCGTTGCGCAGCTTTTCCATCTCCTCGTCCAGATCCATATTGGCCAAGAGATCCCGAATCGCCTCCGCCCCCATTCCTCCTTTGAAGTAGTCACCGTAGCTGTACTCCATCACCTTCCAAAGCTGCTCATATTCCACTAGGTCTTGGACCTGCAGACGACGAATGGTCTCGTACGCCTCAGACGCCAACTCGCATTCTTCCCGCACTCTCCGCTCGCGATCGGCGATCTGGGTCTGTGCCACTTTGTCAGCCTGTCTGAGTTCCGATGGCTTGGCGCCGCCTTCCTCCATGCGGGACATCTCAATCTCAAGAGCCTCCAGCCGGACCATCCGCCACTCCTCGAATCTCTGTTTGACCTCCCTCACTTCTTCGAGGTACTCCTTCTCCAGTTCAGGGAGATCCCGTATCAGACGGGCTCGGTCCACAGAAGTCACCACATGTGCAGCGAAGTAGATGATTTTCTCCAGGTCCCGAAGGGAGATGTCCAAGAGGTATCCGAGTCGGGAAGGTACGCCTTTAAAAAACCAGATGTGTGCCACAGGCGCCGCCAAGTCGATGTGTCCCATTCTCTCTCGTCGCACCTTGGAGCGGGTCACCTCCACTCCGCACTTCTCACAGATCAGACTCTTGTAGCGAACCCTTTTGTACTTGCCGCAATAACATTCCCAGTCTCGCTGCGGGCCGAAGATCCGTTCGTCGAACAAACCGTCGCGCTCGGGCTTCAAGGTACGGTGATTGATGGTCTCTGGCTTTTTCACCTCGCCAAATGACCAGGCGCGGATCTGATCACTGGAGGCCAGACTGATCTGCACCTCGTCGAAAATGATCCGGCTATTTGCGGAAAGCTTGGATTCAGTCATAGTCATTGGCTATATCTCCCAGTCGGTCCGTCGTCTTAGAAATAGGAAGGGGTGGGAGTTGCTTCTTCCGGTCGCTCGGGACGGGAGATATCGATCCCGTCGAGCATGCTGGTAGTCCGGTAGGCGTCCTCATCGGTCTCGCGCAAGTCGACGCGCTCACCGGCGGAAAGCATCTCAACGCTCAATCCGAGGCTCTGCATCTCCTTCACCAGCACCCTGAAACTCTCAGGAACACCCGGTTCGGGAGGATTGTCTCTCGAACGATGGCTTCATAGGCCCGGATCCGGCCTCGAACATCATCGGATTTGATGGTTAGAAACTCTTGGAGCGCATAGGCGGCGCCATAGGCCTCCAGCGCCCACACTTCCATCTCTCCGAATCGCTGTCCTCCGAACTGCGCCTTACCACCCAGGGGCTGCTGGGTGATCAGCGAATAGGGTCCGGTTGAACGGGCGTGGATCTTGTCATCCACCAGGTGGACCAGCTTGAGAATGTATATATACCCAACGGTGATGGGATTGTCGAATCGCTCACCCGTTCGGCCGTCGTACAGATAGGCCTTCCCGTTCTTGTCGACAAGTTTGTTCCCGTCTTCATTGGGGAGGGCGCATCGCAACAGCTTCAATATCTCTTCTTCTCGGGCCCCATCGAACACCGGGGTGGCCAGGCGGCTCCACGGTTCGCCACCGGCGGGCAGGGGGCTGTCGGGCACCGCGAATTTCTTCCAACCGGCAGCGGCCGCCCATCCCAGATGGGTCTCCATGACTTGACCCAGGTTCATCCGGGAAGGCACCCCCAAAGGCGAAAGCACAATGTCCACCGGGGTTCCGTCCGCCAGGAAGGGCATGTCCTCCTCGGGAAGTATCTTGGCGATAACGCCCTTATTGCCGTGCCGACCGGCCAGTTTGTCGCCCTCGGAGATTTTGCGTTGCTGCGCCACATACACTCGTACCTGCTCGTTCACCCCTGACTTGAGGTTCTTCCCTTCAGCGCGTCGCAACACCTTGACATCGATGACCTTGCCTCCCTGACCGTGCTTCACCTTCAGGGAACTGTCCCGCACTTCCCGGGCCTTCTCCCCGAAGATGGCTCGCAGTAGCCGCTCCTCGGGAGTCAACTCCGTCTCCCCCTTGGGAGTCACCTTGCCCACCAGATAATCATTGGGGGTGACCTCAGCGCCCACCCGGATGATCCCATTCTCATCCAGATGCGCCAACACTTCGTCGGGGACATTGGGAATGTCCCGGGTGATCTCCTCGTCGCCCAGCTTGGTCTCTCTGGCCTCGGTCTCCAACTCCTCAATGTGGATCGAGGTGAGGATGTCTTCTTTTACCAGCCGTTCGGAAAGCACGATGGCGTCCTCAAAGTTGTATCCCTGCCAGGGCATGAACGCAACCAGCAGGTTCTTGCCCAACGCCAACTCGCCGTTGTCGGTGGACGACCCATCAGCGAGCAGGTCGCCCTGCTTGACCTGATCGCCCTCCTGCACCACCGGTTTGTGATTGATGCAGGTTCCCTGATTGGAGCGCGTGAATTTGTCCAGTGGCCTGGAGTGGAGTTTTCCGTCGTTGGCGCGCACCACCACTTCTTGACCGGTTATCTCCACAACTTCGCCGTCCACCGGCGAAACAACCATATCTCCGGAGTCCCGAGCGGCCACTGCTTCCATGCCGGTTCCCACCAGCGGCGCTTCAGCACGCAGCAGGGGAACCGCTTGGCGTTGCATATTTGAACCCATCAAGGCACGATTGGCGTCGTCGTGTTCCAAGAAAGGGATGAGAGAAGTGGAAAGCGAGACGATCTGCTTAGGGGAAACGTCCATGTAATGCACTTCCGAAGGGGGTACGCGATCCACCTCACCGCCTGCGCGACGGATCAAAACGGTGTCGTTGACAAATGACCCGTCTTGGTCGATGGGCGCGTTGGCCTGAGCGATCACGAACCGCTCCTCCTCGGTGGCCGCTAGGTAATCCACCGTGTCCAGCACCTTGGAGTTCTCCACCTTGCGATAGGGGGTTTCGATGAACCCGTAGCCGTTGACCCGCGCATACGTCGCCAGGGAGCCGATCAACCCGATGTTGGGACCTTCCGGCGTCTCGATGGGACACATCCGCCCGTAGTGGGAGGGGTGGACATCCCTGACCTCGAAACCGGCCCTCTCCCGGGAGAGTCCCCCCGGCCCCAGCGCCGACAGCCGGCGCCGGTGAGTAAGACCGGCTAGGGCGTTGGGCTGATCCATGAACTGGCTCAGCTGTGAAGTCCCAAAAAACTCCATGATGGCGGCGGTGACCGGGCGGCTGTTGATGAGTATCCGGGGCGTTATGGAGTGGTGATCCTTGGTGGACATCCGTTCCTTCACCACCCTCTCCAGCCGGGACAAACCGATTCGCAATTGGTTTTGGACCAATTCTCCCACAGTTCTTACCCGCCGATTACCGAAGTGGTCGATGTCATCGGTGAGGACCGGTACTTTTGCCTCCCGGTGGGTGGTCATGATGGGCTCGCCCGCATGCAGCGCCACTACATAGCGCAAAGTGTCGATAATGTCCTCGTCGCGGAGAAGTTGCAACTCTTGCCAAGCACCGTCCTGTCCCGAAGTCCGAGAGTCGACAGGAATTTCGTCGTTGAATTTCAGAGCCAGTTTGTAGCGCCCCACCCGACTGAGGTCGTAGCGCTTGGTATTGCGAAACCAGTTGTTAATCAGCCCCAGCGCCGATTCGGCCGAGGCCGGCTCACCAGGACGGAGCTTGCGATAAAGGTCGATCAGCGCCGCCTCGCGGTTGGGAGCAACGGGATCCCTCTCCAATGTGTTCCTCACCGATTCGGCCCCATTGAAGATCTCCAGGATCTCCTCGTCGGTCTCGACTACGTGGTCGGTACCGGGGACCTTAACCCCAATGGCCCGCATAAAGGAAGACATGTGCTGACGACGCTTGCGGTCCACCCGCACCCCGATGGTGTCCTTTCGGTCTGTGTCCATCTCCAACCATGCTCCCCGCCCTGGAATGACCTTGGCGCTGTAGAAGTAGGCGTCGGAGTTCTTGTCGCGGGTGCGATTGAAATACACTCCCGGTGAACGGACTAGCTGGGAAACGATCACCCGCTCCGTACCGTTGATCACGAAAACCCCCTTGGGAGTCATCATGGGGAAGTCCCCAAGGTAGATCTTTTCCTCCTTGATCTCCCCGGTATGGCGATTCAGGAAACGACCCATCACCGTGAGGGGGCGCCCATAGGTTTTGTCCTGGGACTTGCACTCCTCCACCGTGGCGATTGGTGGACCGAAAGTGTGGTCGGCCAGCATCAAAATCAACTGGCCGGTTACATCCTCAATGGGAGAAATGTCTTGGAAGACTTCGTCGATCCCGGCATCGAGAAACCAATTGAAGGAATCTCTTTGGATAGCTATGAGATCGGGAAGTTCGTGGACGGTAGGGATACGGGAGAAAGAGAAACGCTCGGGCAGACGCGTAGACAAAATGCGTCCTCCTTAAAACATACGGGCGTGAACAGGCAGGTTCTTTAGTATATACTTGTGCGCTCTAATCGCACAAATCCCTATTCAAGACCACCCTCCGGTGCTTACTCTAGACACCCAAGCCGCGCCTGTCAAGTAAATCCCGTGTTCTGGTTTGACTATTTCGCCATGAGAACCGGTCGGACAAGTCAAAGGGTACCGTGCGGTGAGGTTGTCGCCGAGGGTCTCACCTGTCAGAGATCGAGAACCGGTGAGTTGGCTACGCCGACACCGATCAAACTGTCGCGGGTGACAAGTTCGACGAGTTCCGCCTCCTCCATCCCATCGGTCCCCTCAGGTCTCAAAGGCAGCACCATGTACCGCAGATCCGCGGCGCTGTCGACAACCCGAACCTCAACGTGGTCCCCCACTTCCAGACCAAACTCCCGCATAACCCCACGAGGGTCGACCACGGCCCTGGAACGATAGGCGAAGCTCTTGTACCAGTCGGGCGGAGACCCCAGCAGCGAACTCGGATAGCACGAGCACAGGGTGCAGACCACCAGGTAATGCACCTTTTCGGTGTTTTCCAGCACCGTCAGCATGGAGCCGGACACCAGCGGATAACCCAAATCGGTCAAAGCCACCCGCGGATCTTCCAGCAGACTGCGCTTGTAGGCCGGGTCGACCCATGCCCGAGCCACGACCCTGGCGCCATCAACCGGTGACCGAGCCGCCACTACATCCATGATCCGGCGTACTTCGTCGGGGCCGATCACACCCTTTTCTACGAGGACCGCCTCCATGGCCAGCAAGCGCCAGGCGCGGTCACCCAACTCGACATCATCTTCCATTCCCGGATGATCATGGTCCCCGTGGTCATGGGGTTGATGATGCTCCTGCGCGCTCATGTCTTACCTCAATCGCCGCTCGGCTGGTTGACTGGTTCCAGCCACTGTTCAAAAATGTCAACAAGCAGACTGTCTCCCGCCGCCCCACTATATCGCCGCCCCCACAGACCTCTCATATCGAACTCAACCCGGTAGAGGGCCCGTTTCGGGAGCCCCTTCCCATCGTATGCTCGAGACTCCGGATCATAGAAGTTCCCTGACAAAGCATGCACCCGTCCCACCTTGCCTTTCACGTACCCGGGGGTCCGGTGATGAGTGTCAACCACCCTCGGCAGTACTCTGACCGTGTCTCCGGGGAGCAACCCTGCCATCTCAGACCCACCTCTCCTTCAAAGCAGTCGCTCGTCCGGCAACCTCCTCCGCATTGAGCAAACCCTTCTCGACCAAAAGGAGTTCCAACGATGCCGACCATCGCTCGTAATAACTGAGCCTCTGATAGTCCTGTGTCGAGAGCGTCTCGATGCCCCGGCGCAGTTCGTCGGAGGTGATCACCCGTTTCTCACAGAGCACGTCCACGAGTGCGTGGGCCCGGCTTTCCCATTCCATCCGGGGGCGTTCGGACATATCGATGGGCTGGTCGTTGGGCCTGCCGCCCATATCATGCGCTGCGGTCACAATTCAACTCCATCTGCCGTAGCCTGGTTGTTCCCCTAAGCCCCGAACCCCATTCGATTATGGAGTATACGAGCCGGTTGTCGTGCCCCCCTGCGTCAAAGTGGCTCCATGACACTGTCTCTTGGGCCCCACTCGACTATCTCCTCACTCAATCTGAAAGTGGGGATTCCACGCGATTTCCCACAAGTAGCCCTCCGGGTCGGCGAAATAGCCGGAGTAACCGCCCCAGAAGGTGTCCTGAGCCGGCTTCACCAGAGTGGCGCCAGCGGCTACGGCCACGTCCAACAGAGCGTCCACCTCTTCCCTGGTGCGGACATTGTGAGCCAGAGTGACGCCCGAAAATCCGCTTCCCTCCGTGGCAATGCCGGCGTCGGCCGCCAGAGACTCCCGCGGGTACAGGGCCAACCAAGTGCCCCGGTTCTGGAAAAAGGCGATGTCCTCGGTGTTTTCGTCAAAGAGGGGTAGTCCCAATCCGTTCCGGTAAAACTCAACCGAACGGGGCAGGTCGGTCACCCCCAAGGTGATGATGCTGATGCGCGGTTCCATAAGACTTTCGTTTGTCACCCAAGAATGGAACGATTTGTTCCTGGGAGTCTATTCCTAGCGGCATCGCTACAGGCTCGAAAGCTGAATTGAGGAGTTCGTGGACGGACCTTCCGAGACGGTTCGGTTTCATCATGTGTTCCTACTGTCCGGTATGGTCCTTGTTTGCCGAGGTCACATGAGGCCTCCTGGACAGGCGAGTTCAAATACCACCTAAGTTCTGTCAATTCCATGGCACGCCGAGTTCGGCGCCGAATGCCTCAAGTGCCGCTATCAGAGATGGCGGCAACGAAATACCGTTGCGGCTCCTGCGTCGCGCCCTTTCAGCACTGCGTTCACCCGGGAACAGAACCCTTTCCACACCCTGGGCCGGCGGAGAGGCGTGGATCCGGTCGATCAGTTGATCGACTCTTGCTGCGAATGTATCCAGAGGCATACAGATTTGCGGGTTGATCGCCAAAAAGAACATACTGACGCCTTGGGGACGATCAAAGACGTCCGGCATGGTGATGTCATCGATAAACCGGCCGCCACCGGCCAGCACGCCGGTTAACACCTCCCACATCACCGCGAGACCGTAACCTCGGTGGCCTCCCATCGGCACCATAATCCCCGCGATTGCCTCGGCAGGATCCACCGTCGGACGACCCGATGCGTCGAGTGCGACCCCCTCGGGCAGCGTTTCGCCGCGCTCTTGGTAGCCGTGCATTCCGACATGAGTCATCTCGCCAAGCGCAGTGTCGAGGATGACGTCGTCGAAGTTATCGGAAGGGCTGGCGATGGCAAACGCCTGGTTTCCGAAGAGTTTGGTCTTTCCTCCCCAAGGATGGAGGAGGGCCGGACCGTTGTTGATCGCCATGCCGATCATTCCGTCCTTCGCGGCGATTTCAGCGAAGTAGCCAAGGGCGCCTGCCGACGTCGTGTTGCGCAGCACGGCCACGCCGGTGCCGACACTCCCGGCCATTGCCACCGCCCTGCGCATCGCATCCACACCGGCAACCTGACTGAAGGTGTGGTTGGCGTCGAGAAGTACAAAGGCCGCAGTTTCGACGATCACCTCGGATTCGCCAACCGCAGAGGTGCCACCGTTGAGCACCCTCGTCCCGTACTGGATGATCTTGCGGGCGCCCAGTGAAGAATGGCCGCGCAGATGCGCCCAGGTGATCTGGTCTGCCATCAAAAAGGCGTGCTCTGGCGTCATACCTAGCTGCGAGAAGACGCTGCAGGCGAAGCGTCTGAGGTGGGCGGCAGGCACCAGCACCTCTCCCGAGTCGAGGGTTTCGTTTCTTTCCATCAGGGCACTCCTTTCAATTCCCCTACCGAATCTCAAGCAGAGTTCACAGGTTTCCGGCGCCCCAGCATCCGGAAACGGGTGGGGCGGAACGGCTCGAGGTCGACGGTGGTGTGCTCCTCAGCGACGAGTTGACCGATCAGCTCCCCGGTTATCGCACCGAGGCTGAAACCGACATGACCGTGGCCATAGGCGAGGTACACATTCTCCTGCCTTGGTGATCGGCCGATGACTGGAAGCGAATCTGGATGAGAGGGGCGAAAGCTCATCCACTTCTCGGCGCCGTCGGTGTTCAACCCAGGGAACAGCTTCTTGGCGGCCTCGATCAGCATATCGGCGCGGGCGTAGTCCGGGGGTGCGTGGAGACCGGCAAGCTCATCGGTTCCCGCCAGCATGAGCCAACCCGGTATCGGGGTTATCCCGACGTGGTGGTCTATGTAGATCACCGGTCCGTTGAGTTCGACACCCGGGTCGGGTATCCGCACTCCGTATCCGCGCTCGGTGTCCAGCGGTGTTTCGAAGCCCAGGGCACGTACCAGCGATCGCGACCACGCCCCGGCAGCGATAACGACCGCGGAAGCCTCAACTCGGCCGTCGTCCGTCTCCACTGCAGCCACCCTCTTCCCTCTGATGTCAAAACCCCGCACGGTGCTCTGCAACCACTGCCCCCCGGCTTGGGTGAAGCGGGAGGCGACCGCGGTGGTGAACGCTCGCGGGTCGGCATAATACGAGCCGGTGACCAGCACGCCGTGGGGGATGCGGCCGGCCAGAACGGGGTAGGCAGCGGCGACCCCGGCTGCATCCAAGATCTCCATGTCGATGCCGCGTGCTCGGCGCATTTGGATACTGTACGTCGCCTTTTTGAAGACCTCGTCCGACCCGAAGGCGAGGAGGTGGCCGCCCGCGAAGAGTGCAGCATCCTCATCCGGCACTGGCACAAGATCCGCATAGGCTCGCACCGCCTGCTTCTGCAAGCTCGTGATGGCCAAGGACAGATGCTCGACCCGGCTCGGACGGCTCGCTAAGAGGAACCGAACCAGCCAGGGAGTCAACTTCGGCAGGTAGCGCCATCGGATTGCGAGGGGTGAGGCTGGGTCCAGGAGCATCTTCGGCACAGAGCGGATCACCCCGGGCGTGGCCGTCGGAATGCAATTGCCGATCGAGAAGATCCCGGCGTTGTGCCCGGATGCTCCATTGCCCGGGGCGCCGCGGTCGATAATGGTGACGGCGTAACCCCGTTGCTGGAGATGGAGCGCAGAACAGAGCCCGACAATCCCGCCGCCTACCACCAGGACATCGGAACCTGAATACCCGTTTTGGCTCACAAACCCTCCCGGAGGGTGCAATACCCCGAGATGTTGCAGGTCCCGCGTCCCATATCTAGCACCCAGGGTAGTTGCTGAGGGTAGTTGCTGATCGAACCTGTTGAAGCCCTTGACATGGTCGGTTTGAACGAAGCGCTGACCAACTATCCCAGCCTGACTCACATTTCGACGGTATTAGCCTTTATTCGGCCTCTCGATACTCCTCTCCGGGGTACTCAAATTTCCGAAAATGGCTCAAGGTTTGGGCGGCACGACCCGAAACCTGCTGCTGTTGGGCGTTTCTATGGTGGTCTTCTTCCTCGTATGTCGTCTACTTGCGAGGGGAACATACCACGCTGTTGCCCATGTCCTGGAACACGGCGTAGGGGAGGCGCGGAACAGTTGCGCAACATTCTGGCTCTAAGCCTTCAAATGATGCGAGTGTCCTTACGCTACGTAGGAGGAACTCTCGGCCTAGTGGAATTCGCTCTTTTCGCGTGGTGTGCTACTGGCTTGTTCAGTAGTCGATTCCATGTGGTGGTTGGCAAGATCATGGCCATCTATTTGGCCGTGGGGTTCGTTGGTTTGATGCCGTCAGAGCACATTCACGGATTCGGTTTCGGCCTGCTCACCAGCATCTACACATCCCTGCGGATTGTGGTGTTGGTTTGGCTTCTCATCCTGGGTTTAGGCATCTACCAGGATCGAGCGCTGGTCAAGGGTTGATAATCACGCCCTCTCACAACCTGGGTGTGGTGACTACCGGTTCGGGATGAGGGTTCGAATTTCTCCCGGTCAACCGCGGATCCAGGTCTCTAGCAGCCATAAAGATCCTCCAGCAAGACCTCAAAGGAACGCAACTGCCCTAATTCTCCCTCTGACCTGGGTAAACACCACCCATGGTGGTGGAGCTGACGTCAAGACAGATTGGTTTCCTAGGTGGTTGAAGTGTCCTTTAGGCGCGTATTTGGCCAGGTCATGGGTTTGTTTGTGGTGGTGGGGTTGTCCCATGCCGTCCCATGCGGTTCCACACAATCCCAAGATTTAAGGGGTAACTGCCGGAATAACTCACAGAGGGAAACAATCGTGAATGCCCTGCCCCAATGTCGAGGGTAGAGCGAAGGGAGATGAGGAGTGAAACGACCATCAACACTTTCGGCCACATTCGTTAGGACTATACGCCAACCTGGTCGCTATGGCGACGGTAGAGGCGGGCATGGGCTTTCTCTGTTGGTCAAACCTACCAAGATCGAGGGACGAGTTTCCAAGTCTTGGGCTCAGAAGATCCGCATCAACAGCACAGTAACCAACCTCGGGCTGGGTAGCTACCCGGCAGTGACCCTTGCCGAAGCCCGCCGACGGGCCCTCCGAAACCGCCAGGCCATCGAAGAAGGCCGCAACCCCCGCGCCCGCAGGGCACCTACCTTTCGCCAAGCGACCGAACAGGTGATCCGGCTTCATGCCGCCAAGTGGAAACCTGGTGGCAAATCCGAAGAGCACTGGCGGTCGAGCCTCCAAACCTACGCCTATCCTCACCTTGGGAAAAAGCGGGTGGACCTAATCACGACCGCCAATGTCATGGCCTGTCTCACCCCCATATGGCACCCAAAACCCGAAACGGCTCGCCGTGTCAAGCAGCGGATCTCGGCGGTGATGAAGTGGTGCATCGCTCAGGGGTTCCGAGAGAACAACCCAGCCGACGACCGTATCACCGCCGCGTTGGGTTCTAACATCCAACGACCCCAACACATGAAGGCCCTACCCCACAGCCAGGTCGGCGCTGCTATTCGAACCGTCGAAACAACCGATGCTCATTGGGCAACGATCGCCGCTTTCAAGTTCTTGACCCTTACCGCCACCAGAAGCGGTGAAGTCAGACACGCCACATGGGCAGAGATTGATCTCACCGCCGCAATCTGGACGATACCCACTGAGCACACCAAGACACAGCGAGTACATCGGGTGCCTTTGAGCAGCGGGGCGTTGGCGGTTCTCGACGCAGCACACCGACGGTCCGGCGGGGATGGTCTGGTTTTTCCCTCGCCTACCGGGCGGCCGCTTAGTAGTGCCACTATGAGCAAACTGTGCAAGGAAAACGATGTGGGTTGTGTACCACATGGGATGAGAAGCTCGTTTCGGGATTGGTGCGGGGAAACCGGTGTTAGCCGTGAAGTGGCGGAACGGGCCCTCGGTCACGAGATCCGAAACGCGGTCGAAAAGGCCTACGCTCGAACCGACCTACTGGAAAGACGCCGCCAACTGATGCAAAACTGGAGCCAATACCTAAACATCTGAGAGGCAAACCATTCCATGCCACCGATTGGGACAGACGGCTCAGATCGCTACTGCATCACCCCGGCTTTCGTTGAGACTGAGTGGCATATGAGAGTCGTCTAGTGATCCGCCGCGCTACCGACTTGTACCCCGGCGCGGCGCCAAACCGACCCCCGCGACGCGTGGATACTGGCCGACTACCCCTGCCGCAATCCCTACCGTCTCACCACCGAGCACGGCTCGCCGCCTACGCCGGACTCTTTCCCGCCAACCGAACAACCGGCAAAAGCATCCATCTACCCCGACCCCACGAAAGTGGGGGACCACCATTGAGCACCGAGTGCCTTTGAGTACGGGAGCTTTGGCGGTACTCGACGCAGCACACCGACTATCCGGCGGGAATGGTCTGATTTTTCCCTCGCCCGACGCTTTGGTTTGCAGTTCCAAGCCAAATGGTGTCTTGGGCTAAATATCGGAGCATCCACGTGTTCCGCAACCACCTTCCGAGGGGTGGCCGGTGAGATCGGCAGCGGGATAGCCGGGGATGCGCGGGCGGGTTGCGACTCCCACAGCAATAGATGATACGCGGCCACCCAAAGTCAGGACACAAACCCCACAAAACGCGGAGAACCGACAAACTGGCTCAGCCAACTGCTCCAACATACGTTGGCGCAATCGGCATCAGGCTCAGGCAACAGCACTGAAAGTTCCCCCTTACTTTGTTTAGGACCCACTGACACGGATCACCTGTCGGAAGCCCGGGGTCGGCGCATCACAGCCGTAAGCCTTTTTGTCTTGGAGGTAAGTGCGGCAGTGATGGATGATCTGATGTCTTCCTATGAGGGCGACAACCTGGTGAATCTCCTAGCAAGCGTCGGCGAGTCGCGCTGATCGTCAAACGGGTCTCTCTCACTCTGGTTTCGGGATCTCAGGGCTGGCGGGCCAGCGTCGGGGCGCGTCGCTGTCGCTTCGTTGACTGCGGGAAGCGGGCGGCTCGAAGGTGCATGTCCAGGCGCCGCCGCTGTAGGTGCAGGTCGCCTCGCCGCCGGTGCTCTTTCCGATCTCGTTGACGGCTCGGACCCTGATGTAGGTGTCCTGGTTGCCTGTGCCCACGTCGATGGTGGTCGTGAGCACATTGTCTGCCACCGTCGTGAGCCGCGTGTCGTCGTAGGCCTGGTTGCCCCGCTTCCATTGCACCTCATAGCCGCTGAGCTTCGCGCCGCCTTCAGCATCGGGCTCGGTCCATGACACCTCGAATGTGTTGGCGAGAGTGCCCGAGGTGACGGTCACCGTCGGTGGGGCCTTGGGCTCGCAGCCGCCATCCACCCACGGATTGGAAATGGTGGTGTCGGAGTCGAACATGGCGTTGGTCACCGCCGCTGGCGAGCAGTACCCGCCGAATTCACCGGCAAAAGCGTTGATCAAGCCGACCTTTGATGCTTTAAAGTGGGTTGGATCGCGCATTGTTCCGAGGGTTGTCGCTTCAATAATGTCGGACCAGAGTTTCTCGGAGTCGTCCCCGTAATTGTCGGAGTACCACTGCGGAACCTCGCCCCTTATCACGCTTTGCACGACCTGGCAGTACGCCACGACCGCGGCATCGTTGCAGGTCACCTCGGTAGTCCCGCTGATGCCAAGACAGTCGTTGAGATAATTGGTGACGGTTGCGTCGTGAACGGCCATTTGGGCGATGACTGCCAGCAACTCATGGGGGCATGTGCCGCCCGGCAGTGTCCAAGTCGAACGGCCGTTGGCCAAGAAATAGAGCAACGCTGTCCCCCACGGCAGAGAGTCCTCGCCGACATCGGTGGTCATCTCCCGCACCGACCCAAAGTAGGTGTGACCCATCTCGTGCACGAAAGTCCTCTGAATTTGGGTGTTCATGCTCAGCTCTTGCGGATCAACGTCTGCGTCCGTGTCGCTGTCGACGCATGTGTCGAACGCCGACTCATCGGTCGGGAAGCCGCAGAACAGAGACATGTCGATCACAACGTTCGGGGCGTTGCACCAAGGCAGATGGTTTCGGTTCGGTCCAGTGTCCGTGTTTGTACAGAGAACCGACACGTATCCCAGGATGCCGCTGGCGGCGTCCTGAACGTGTGGACCGTAGTAAGTCCAGTTGAGAGACGGAGGACTGCTTGGGTTGTCTTCCTGTTCCACAATCCACTCCCAAGCCTGTCGAACCCAGCCGCTGTATGTCGGATCGGTAGACTCCAGTCCGGCGATTATGTGCTCGGCAACCTCCCGCAATTGGGGGTGGCGCCAATCGTTCTCCGGCACCGTGATTTCCTGCGGGATACCTGCCACTACCTTTTCGGACCCCCGAACGATCTCATTTCCGTTGGTGTCGTACAAGCTCGGTGTCACTCCGACCTGATATGTAGTGCCATTCACAAGGCTGACACCTGAAGATGTCCGATCATGGCGTTCGTGCGTATCGTATGTGAAGAAGCCGCTTTGGCGCGTTCCGCCCGCTTCGCTGGCCGCCGTGAAGTATCTGACGCGGTTCCCGTTACGGGTGAGGAGATCCTGGTTGGGAGGAGGGTTCCAATAGATGAGAAGCTTGCCGTTGGCTCCCTCCGCCCTGAGCGATTTCAGCTCCTCCGGGCGTCCAATGAGCACATCCTTGACGTCCGACCAGTCGGTGGTGCCCGCGTCGGTGACGACCCGTAACGTCACGTTGTAGCGATAGTTGTTTCCGTAGGAGTTGCCCCCATCGGTGAAGTCGTCCACCACAACTGAGGTTGCCGATCCATTCACTTGGACCGTCTTAACCAGTTGCCCGGTTTGGTAACGGACCTCGTATCGCGTGATCGTGACATCGTCCCTGACATGGACGGGGGACCATTCGGCTCGGAACGCGGCGTCGCCGGCCCGTACGGCTGCGAGCACCGCCGGGCCGATCGGGTCGGAGACCGTCACCGCGACCGAGGGCGCGGCGACCGAGTCGTAGCCGCCGCCGCTCAGCGTATGGGTGACGGTGGCGAGGTCGTCGCTGGCGTCGGCGTCGGCCGCCGCCTCCACGTTCACTGTCTGCGGCGTTTGCCAGTCGGTGGTCGTGAACACCAGCGTCGAAGACGAGACCGTCACGTCGGTGTTGCCGGACACTGCCACCGTCACCGTCACTGGGCCGGTCGGCTCGGCGTCGAGCACCACCGTATAGTCGAGGTTGTCCCCCTCGGTCAGGGCCAGATCAGTCTGCGAGACCGTAACGCCCAGCGTGGCACCGTCGGTCACAGACACCGCCACGTCTGAAGCGATCACCGAGTCGTAGCCGCCGCCCGACACGGTGTGAGAAACCGTCGCGGTATCCGCGGTTGTGTCGGTGTCGGTATCGGCGTCGACAGTCACCCGCCGGGGTATCGCCCAGTTTTCGGCGGTAAACGTCATCGTTGACGGCGACACCGACACATCACCGCTGCCGGTCACCGTCGCCGTCACGGTCACCGTCCCGGCGGGCTGGGTGTCCAGCACCACCTGGTAGACCCCCGACGAGCCCTCCTTCATGGTCAAGCTCGCGGGCATCACGGTCACCCGGGCAGTGTCATCGTCGTCAACAGCAACAGCCACCGAGTCGATGCTCACCATGTCGTAGCCGCCGCCGGTGGCAGCATGGGTCAGCGAGGCCGTGTCGTCTTGGGCGTCGCCGTCATGGCGAGCGGTCACGGTCACCGTCTGCGGCACGTCCCAGTTGTAGTCAGTGAACCGCAGTGTCGACGGTGAAGCCACCACTTCGTCGGTGTCGGTGACCTCCACCGTGACATCTGTCAAGGGTCGCGTGTCCAGCACCACCGTGTACACGGCGGATCCGCCCTCGTCAAGGTCGAGGCTTGACCGGTCCACCGTCACGCCCGGCGCATCGTCGTCGGTGATCGTCACAGTCACCGCATCGCCGGTCACCAAATCGTATTCGCCACCCCAAGAGTTGTGGTCCAGGGTCACGGTCTGATCGTCGCCGTCGCTGTCATCGAGGCCGGTCAACATCACTGTCTGGGCCGTGTTCCAGTCGCCTGAGGTGAACGTCAACTTAGCTGGTGACACCAACAGGCCGCGGCCGGTCCGCCTCACCGTCACCACAACATCGGTGGTCGGCGACGACGTCAAGGACATCTCGTAGGTTCCCGACCCGCTTTCGTCGAGCATCAACTGCGTTCCTGTGACGTTCAGACCAGCCGTGTCGTCGTCGTCCACGATCACAGTCACATCCGCGGTCACATTCTCGTAGTCGCCGCCGGACGCCTCATGGGAGATCGTCACTTCCTCGTCAACAGCGTCATCGTCGTGGATGCCCGTGACGGTCACTGTTTGTGCCGTGTTCCAGTCGCCGGTGGTGAACTGCAGCGACGCCGGCAACACCGACACTCCGCTGCCGGCGGGCGCCGACACCGTGACCGTCACGGACGCAGTCGGCTGAGCCGCCAAGGACACGTTGTAGGTGGCTGTACCGTCTTCTGCAACCGACACCGGCGTCGAAGGGACCACCAGCGCCGGATCCGGCCTTTCGGACACCGCCACCGTGTAGGTGCCGATGTTGTCCGCCGGCGCGCCACGGCGGCTGACCACCTGGATGTAGTAAACGTCGCCGCTTTTCACTCTGACGTCAAACCGGGCGTTGTCGCAAGCGCCGCTGTTGTCGTCGCCGAATGCAATGGGCTCCGTTTCGTTCACCTCTTCCATATGTAGGGAGTTGACCGGCCCCGTGATGTGCTTTATGTACACAGTGGGATCAGGCAGGTCACCGCCGTCGTCGAGGAAACACTCGCCCTTGGCCTCGATGCGGTAGGTCTTGTCCTGCTCGAGTAGCACCCCGAAGTAATCACCTTCAGAGATATCGTGCAACTGTGCGGTCGCAGTGCCACCGACCACTACATGACCCGGCGTTCCCGGGTGGCCCGGCAAGTCGGTTGTTGTCTCAGAGACACTGTCATCCGGCAGATGCTTCACCACCCACAGCTGGTACGTGTTGCCAGCAGCGCCTATTCGGGTCGCCGCTACGAAATACTGGCCAGTGGTCTGGGGCGTGAACACCAGATAGCTCGCTTGGTTCGTGCCCTCCCCGGGCTTGTCGCTGCCCTCTACCAACTGTCCCGACGAGTCGTAGACGCCACTGAGTTCCATCAACACCAAACCAACGTAGCCGCCGAAAGGATAGCGAGTCTGATACATCCTGTAGGCAACGTCCGCTTCGAGATCCACCGCGAACCAGTCGACCTCGTCCTCCCGCCCGATCGTGCCGTTCTGGGAACCGCCCACCGTCACCGAGCATGTGGTGGTGGTGTCGGCGGAACAGTCGTCCGCGATGTCGGTGGTGACCTCGATGTCTGTGGTGACCTCGATGTCGTCGGACCATTCGCTTGATCCTCTCGGGTTGGCGACTTGCAGGCTGAAAACGTAGACGGTGTCTGAATCGAGTCCGGTCACGTCGACCATGCCGACCAAAAGGTCGGGCGGGTCCGGCGCAAAAGTCACGAAGTCGACATAGTCCGGACTGGTGGCTTTGCGGTAGTGCACTGTGACACTGGTGAGCGGAGGCCTTGTGTATCTAACAGGCATGGCCCAAATGATCTGCACGAAGTCATCTCCGATTCGATTGGCTCTCGGCGTGTCCGGCGCCGGGGGGTCCTTCTTGTTTACCACTGTCACGGTGATTTCCTGCTCGTCGGTGCGCTCACGGTTGCCGGTGCCGCTGGCCGCCTGAATCACCAGTTCGTACGAGTTGTCGACATTGTTGTCCTCGGGTAACTCGTAGTCGAACCATCCGGCGGCCGCGCGGGTCAGCACACCCGTTGAGGGGCCGATCTGGAACACTGCCGCGTCGTCGCCGCCGGTGATTTCATAAGCCAGGTCGGTGTCGTCTGTGTCGTCATCGACGGCCACCACTGTGTGGTTCAAGTTCCCTCCTTCGTTCACGGACACCACGTCGCTGCTCGTGAACCGTGGCAGCGCATTGAACCCTGGCAGCGTCAGCGGCGGGAGAAGCTTGTCGTTGTCGTTGGAACCCCAGCAGCGCACCGAGTGGTCTTCGGCCAGCGAGCAGGCGTGGCCGGCGCCGACCGCTACCGCGAGATAGGTGCCGGTGTCGGGAACGCCGGACACTGCGCGGTCGTCGGAGTCGAGCCCCCAGCAGTGCAGGCTCTTGTCGGTCTTGACGCCGCAGGAGAAGTCGCCGTGACTGTCGATCGACGCAAACGCTGCGGTGCCTGCATCGTCGCGGCCGTCAGCGCTGTTTCCCCAGCATTCCACCGTGCTGTCGGACTTGATCGCACAAGCATGCGTTCCTCCGGTAGTCACCGCGGTGAACTGGCCCGTCGACGGCGGGGTGGCGCGGCCGTTTTGGTCTTTGCCCCAGCAGGCCAGGGACTGGTCGGTCTTGACGCCGCAGTTGTACTCGTTGCCGACCGAGATGGCGGTGAACGTCGCGCCCGACGGTGGAGTGGCGCGATTGTCAGAATTGCTGCCCCAGCACTTGACCTCGCCGTCGCTCTCAAGGCCGCAGCCGTGAGCTTCGCCGGTCCCGGCCCACACAAAATCGGTACCCGACGACGGCGAGAAGGCGTTACCGGAATCGTCCACCCCCCAGCACTCGATCTCACCGGCAGCGGTCACCCCGCACGACGCGGTCGCCCCGGCCTCGACCTGGGTGAACGACTCGCCCGACGTCGGAGTGGTTTGGCCGTCGTCACCGAGACCCCAGCACTCCACCGCGCCGTCTTCGACCCGTGCGCACGAATGGCTCCCGCCCGCTGTGATCTCGATGACCTCATACTCGGTGATGTCGGTGACGGTCACGGTGTAGGTGCCGGTCTGGCCAAAGGATGTCACCCCGATGTAATGCAAGCCGTCGGCGAGGGCTTCGACTTCCATGAGCGGGTTGTTGCAACTGCCGCTGTGGTCATCTGTGAAGTCAAGAAATGGGGCCTCGGGGTCCGCGTTGAGGTCAGTGGCGACGCCCGTGAACGTCCTCGTTCCGTCGCTCCGTCTAAGCTGCACATAGGGGTTGGGCTGCGTGCCGCCGTCCTCGTCAGCATCGGCGGTGCACTCGCCCCGCACGTCGATCCGGTACGACAGGCCCGCCTCCATCGAGATCCCGTAAAAGTCCGCGTCGTTTGTGGTCGTGAGTTCTCCTGACACAGTGTCGCCAGGCATCACGTAACCCGGAGTGCCGGCATGGTTGGGGAAGTCCTGCCCCGACAACTCCGAGACGCTTGTGTCGGGATGCTGGCGCGCCACCCACAGCCGGTAAGTGCCCACCGTACCGCTCTCCCGGGCCACAGCCACATAATGGGTGGCGGTAGCGGCCTCGGTGTGCTCGAACGTCAACAGGCTGTCCTCTGCGGTTCCCGAGTCGGTGTCTGACGTGTTGGCGATCAGCGTACCCGACGAGTTGTACACGCCGGTGATCTGCGGATCCTCCAACTCGCCCTTATCAGGATCGCCAGCGTCGGCATACATCTTGTAAACGATGCCCGGGTCCAGGTCGGTGGCGAACCAGTCCACATCCCTGTTTCTTTCGATCTGGCCGTCCGCCGACCCATCCACTGTCACCAAGCACAACGTGGCCGTGTCTGCGGTGCAGTCGTCGGTGTCGTTGTCGGTGACCGTCACCACTACCGTGCCGGTTATCCCCTCATACTGGGTGTCGGTCGACGAAGCCGACAGTGACACATTAACCGCTTCGCTGTTAGCGTCGGCGTCTTCCACACCCGACACCATCACCGACTGTGCGGTGCCCCAATCACCAGTAGTGAACACCAAACTGGTATCGGTCACCGTCACCGCCCCGGTATCACCCGAACCGATCGTCACCGTCACCACCGCCGACGGTTGAGTCGCCAAAACCACCTCGAAACTGCCCGTCCCGCCCTCAACAACGGTCAACGACTCCACAGCCACCAGATCGGGTGTGTCGTTGTCGGTGACCGTCACCACTACCGTGCCAACCTTCCCCTCATACTGGGTGTCGGTCGACCCGGCCGACAGTGACACATTAACCGTTTCACCGCGGGCGTCGTCATCGTCCACACCTGTGACGGTCACCGACTGCGCGGTGCCCCAATCACCAGTAGTGAACACCAAACTGGTATCGCTCACCGTCACCGCCCCGGTATCACCCGAACCGACCGTCACCGTCACCACCGCCGACGGTTGAGTCGCCAAACTCACATCAAACATGACCGTCCCCTCCTCAGCGACCATCAACGACTCCACAGCCACCAAACCGGGTGTGTCGTTGTCGGTGACCGTCACCACTACCGTGGCGGCCTTCCCCTCATATTGGGTGTCGGTCGACCCGGCCGACAGTGACACATTAACCGTTTCACCGCGGGCGTCGTCATCGTCAACACCTGTGACGGTCACCGACTGCGCGGTGCCCCAATCACCAGTAGTGAACACCAAACTGGTATCGCTCACCGTCACCGCCCCGGTATCACCCGAACCGACCGTCACCGTCACCACCGCCGACGGTTGAGTCGCCAAACTCACCTCGAAACTGCCCGTCCCGTCCTCAGCCACCGTCAACGACGAATCGGATATCACCAAATCGGCGGTGTCGTTATCGGTGACCGTCACCACTACCGTGCCAACCTTCCCCTGATAATCCCTATCGGTCGACCCGGCCGACAGTGACACATTAACTGTTTCACCGCGGGCGTCGTCATCGTCCACACCTGTGACGGTCACCGACTGCGCGGTGCCCCAATCACCAGTAGTGAACACCAAACTGGAATCGCTCACCGTCACCGCCCCGGTATCACCCGAACCGACCGTCACCGTCACCACCGCCGACGGTTGAGTCGCCAAACTCACCTCGAAACTGCCCGTCCCGTCCTCAGCCACCGTCAACGACGACTCGGATATCACCAAATTGGCGGTGTCGTTATCGGTGACCGTCACCACTACCGTGCCGGTTATCCCCTCATACTGGGTGTCGGTCGACGAAGCCGACAGTGACACATTAACCGCTTCGCTGTTAGCGTCGGCGTCTTCCACACCCGACACCATCACCGACTGTGCGGTGCCCCAATCACCAGTAGTGAACACCAAACTGGTATCGGTCACCGTCACCGCCCCGGTATCACCCGAACCGATCGTCACCGTCACCACCGCCGACGGTTGAGTCGCCAAAACCACCTCGAAACTGCCCGTCCCGCCCTCAACAACGGTCAACGACTCCACAGCCACCAGATCGGGTGTCGTTGTCGGTGACCGTCACCACTACCGTGCCAACCTTCCCCTCATACTGGGTGTCGGTCGACCCGGCCGACAGTGACACATTAACCGTTTCACCGCGGGCGTCGTCATCGTCAACACCTGTGACGGTCACCGACTGCGCGGTGCCCCAATCACCAGTAGTGAACACCAAACTGGTATCGCTCACCGTCACCGCCCCGGTATCACCCGAACCGACCGTCACCGTCACCACCGCCGACGGTTGAGTCGCCAAACTCACATCAAACATGACCGTCCCCTCCTCAGCCACCATCAACGACTCCACAGCCACCAAACCGGGTGTGTCGTTGTCGGTGACCGTCACCACTACCGTGCCAACCTTCCCCTCATATTGGGTGTCGGTCGACCCGGCCGACAGTGACACATTAACCGTTTCACCGCGGGCGTCGTCATCGTCAACACCTGTGACGGTCACCGACTGCGCGGTGCCCCAATCACCAGTAGTGAACACCAAACTGGTATCGCTCACCGTCACCGCCCCGGTATCACCCGAACCGACCGTCACCGTCACCACCGCCGACGGTTGAGTCGCCAAACTCACCTCGAAACTGCCCGTCCCGTCCTCAGCCACCGTCAACGACGAATCGGATATCACCAAATCGGCGGTGTCGTTATCGGTGACCGTCACCACTACCGTGCCAACCTTCCCCTGATAATCCCTATCGGTCGACCCGGCCGACAGTGACACATTAACTGTTTCACCGCGGGCGTCGTCATCGTCCACACCTGTGACGGTCACCGACTGCGCGGTGCCCCAATCACCAGTAGTGAACACCAAACTGGAATCGCTCACCGTCACCGCCCCGGTATCACCCGAACCGACCGTCACCGTCACCACCGCCGACGGTTGAGTCGCCAAACTCACCTCGAAACTGCCCGTCCCGTCCTCAGCCACCGTCAACGACGACTCGGATATCACCAAATTGGCGGTGTCGTTATCGGTGACCGTCACCACTACCGTGCCGGTTATCCCCTCATACTGGGTGTCGGTCGACGAAGCCGACAGTGACACATTAACCGCTTCGCTGTTAGCGTCGGCGTCTTCCACACCCGACACCATCACCGACTGTGCGGTGCCCCAATCACCAGTAGTGAACACCAAACTGGTATCGGTCACCGTCACCGCCCCGGTATCACCCGAACCGATCGTCACCGTCACCACCGCCGACGGTTGAGTCGCCAAAACCACCTCGAAACTGCCCGTCCCGCCCTCAACAACGGTCAACGACTCCACAGCCACCAGATCGGGTGTGTCGTTGTCGGTGACCGTCACCACTACCGTGCCAACCTTCCCCTCATACTGGGTGTCGGTCGACCCGGCCGACAGTGACACATTAACCGTTTCACCGCGGGCGTCGTCATCGTCAACACCTGTGACGGTCACCGACTGCGCGGTGCCCCAATCACCAGTAGTGAACACCAAACTGGTATCGCTCACCGTCACCGCCCCGGTATCACCCGAACCGACCGTCACCGTCACCACCGCCGACGGTTGAGTCGCCAAACTCACATCAAACATGACCGTCCCCTCCTCAGCCACCATCAACGACTCCACAACCACCAAACCGGGTGTGTCGTTGTCGGTGACCGTCACCACTACCGTGCCAACCTTCCCCTCATATTGGGTGTCGGTCGACCCGGCCGACAGTGACACATTAACCGTTTCACCGCGGGCGTCGTCATCGTCCACACCTGTGACGGTCACCGACTGCGCGGTGCCCCAATCACCAGTAGTGAACACCAAACTGGTATCGCTCACCGTCACCGCCCCGGTATCACCCGAACCGACCGTCACCGTCACCACCGCCGACGGTTGAGTCGCCAAACTCACCTCGAAACTGCCCGTCCCGTCCTCAGCCACCGTCAACGACGAATCGGATATCACCAAATCGGCGGTGTCGTTATCGGTGACCGTCACCACTACCGTGCCAACCTTCCCCTGATAATCCCTATCGGTCGACCCGGCCGACAGTGACACATTAACTGTTTCACCGCGGGCGTCGTCATCGTCCACACCTGTGACGGTCACCGACTGCGCGGTGCCCCAATCACCAGTAGTGAACACCAAACTGGAATCGCTCACCGTCACCGCCCCGGTATCACCCGAACCGACCGTCACCGTCACCACCGCCGACGGTTGAGTCGCCAAACTCACCTCGAAACTGCCCGTCCCGTCCTCAGCCACCGTCAACGACGACTCGGATATCACCAAATTGGCGGTGTCGTTATCGGTGACCGTCACCACTACCGTGCCGGTTATCCCCTCATACTGGGTGTCGGTCGACGAAGCCGACAGTGACACATTAACCGCTTCGCTGTTAGCGTCGGCGTCTTCCACACCCGACACCATCACCGACTGTGCGGTGCCCCAATCACCAGTAGTGAACACCAAACTGGTATCGGTCACCGTCACCGCCCCGGTATCACCCGAACCGATCGTCACCGTCACCACCGCCGACGGTTGAGTCGCCAAAACCACCTCGAAACTGCCCGTCCCGCCCTCAACAACGGTCAACGACTCCACAGCCACCAGATCGGGTGAATCGTTGTCGGTGACCGTCACCACTACCGTGCCAACCTTCCCCTCATACTGGGTGTCGGTCGACCCGGCCGACAGTGACACATTAACCGTTTCACCGCGGGCGTCGTCATCGTCAACACCTGTGACGGTCACCGACTGCGCGGTGCCCCAATCACCAGTAGTGAACACCAAACTGGTATCGCTCACCGTCACCGCCCCGGTATCACCCGAACCGACCGTCACCGTCACCACCGCCGACGGTTGAGTCGCCAAACTCACATCAAACATGACCGTCCCCTCCTCAGCCACCATCAACGACTCCACAGCCACCAAACCGGGTGTGTCGTTGTCGGTGACCGTCACCACTACCGTGCCAACCTTCCCCTCATATTGGGTGTCGGTCGACCCGGCCGACAGTGACACATTAACCGTTTCACCGCGGGCGTCGTCATCGTCCACACCTGTGACGGTCACCGACTGCGCGGTGCCCCAATCACCAGTAGTGAACACCAAACTGGTATCGCTCACCGTCACCGCCCCGGTATCACCCGAACCGACCGTCACCGTCACCACCGCCGACGGTTGAGTCGCCAAACTCACCTCGAAACTGCCCGTCCCGTCCTCAGCCACCGTCAACGACGAATCGGATATCACCAAATCGGCGGTGTCGTTATCGGTGACCGTCACCACTACCGTGCCAACCTTCCCCTGATAATCCCTATCGGTCGACCCGGCCGACAGTGACACATTAACTGTTTCACCGCGGGCGTCGTCATCGTCCACACCTGTGACGGTCACCGACTGCGCGGTGCCCCAATCACCAGTAGTGAACACCAAACTGGAATCGCTCACCGTCACCGCCCCGGTATCACCCGAACCGACCGTCACCGTCACCACCGCCGACGGTTGAGTCGCCAAACTCACCTCGAAACTGCCCGTCCCGTCCTCAGCCACCGTCAACGACGACTCGGATATCACCAAATTGGCGGTGTCGTTATCGGTGACCGTCACCACTACCGTGCCGGTTATCCCCTCATACTGGGTGTCGGTCGACGAAGCCGACAGTGACACATTAACCGCTTCGCTGTTAGCGTCGGCGTCTTCCACACCCGACACCATCACCGACTGTGCGGTGCCCCAATCACCAGTAGTGAACACCAAACTGGTATCGGTCACCGTCACCGCCCCGGTATCACCCGAACCGATCGTCACCGTCACCACCGCCGACGGTTGAGTCGCCAAAACCACCTCGAAACTGCCCGTCCCGCCCTCAACAACGGTCAACGACTCCACAGCCACCAGATCGGGCCCGGCGAGCGTGCGAGTCGTCAAGGTGGTGTAGCCGCTGCCGCCCTCTGCGTTGATGGCCTCAACACGGAACAGATAATCAGTATCCGGCGTCAGACCCGTGACGGTCTGTGTCAACTCGGGACCCGTGTCCCCGGCGTTCCATGAGCCACTGGAGGGCCGGTAGCCGACGGCGTAGTTGATCTCCTGTGGTCCGGTGGTGGTCGAGGCGTGCCACGCCAACGTGACAGAAGTGGCGGAGGGAGTCGCTTGAAAGTTCTGCGGCACAGTCGGCGGCTCAGCGATATCTCGTACCGTCACGGTCAACCGCACCTCGACTGACAGCTCCCGATCGCCGGTACCGCTAGTGAGTTCCAATGTCGCCCAATGCGGACTCTCCTCGTGATCGAGCGGTCCGTTGGAGATCAGTCGCAAGTCATCGTTCAGCAGATCACCGACAAGTGAGAACACGCCCGGCGGGTTGCTCGCGACCAACGCCACCCGCTCAATGTCGTCCTGAGCATTGGCGTCCGTGGCAACCACCGCCACGTCCAATCCGGTGTTCTCGTCTCGTTGCACCGGTGGCTGGGGGCTGGTTAGCACCGGTGGCTGGTTGCCCTCGCCCGGCGTCAAGGTGGTGGCCTCGGCGAACGGCGACCACTCGCTGCCGCCTGCGGAGTTCTGGGCCAGGACCCGGAACTCGTAGTCTTGCTGCGGTTCGAGGGCCGCGACCACGGCGCTGCGAGCCATCGGCCCGGGCTCGCTGTGTCGACTCCACTGGTTCTCGCCGACCTTACGGTACTCGACAACGTAGCCCTTGATCGGGGCGCCGCCGTCGTCCGGCTCCTCCCAGCGCAAACGCATCGTTGTGTCGCTGATCGCCTCGGCAGACACCATGGGCGTTTCTGGCGGGAGGGCGCACGGCGCGGGTGCATTTGCTGCGGTCGCCACGGCCACGGTGTAGGTGCCCTGGAATCCGCCCTGGGACTCGACCACGATATAGTGCGATCCGGTCTTCTCGGCGCGGAACAGCAGCCACGCATCCTGGCCAAGACCGTCGTCAAGGTCATATGCTTCGGTAAACGACAGAACCGGTTTCTCCCCGAACGGATCGGGCGACCCCACTGGACCGGGAAGGTTCGGGTACATGTCCAATATGTCGGGTGATCCGTCTTCGTCTAGGTCCTCGGATGACAAGCCGTTGTCAAGGATCAGTCCATCGGAGGAACTCCGGCCGGCTTGGTCGTAGGTGTCGAACACCGCCCCGTCCGGATCCACATACACCGCTTTCAACTCAGGGTCGACTAGAGCGCCCGATCCAGAGTCGCGGCCCCGCACCTCCAATACATAGACCTCGCCCGCGGTGAGCTCGACCCTCACCCAGTCGATGTCCCACGACGGTACAATGTTCGCGCCGTCGGCTCCCTCGAAGCAGGCGCCCACCCTGACCACCGCAGAGGTGTCGAATCCCGCAGTGACACTATCGGGTTTGGCGGTCTGCAAGAAGATCTCATACGTGTTGAGACCGCCCTGCTGCGCTTGCACTCGAAGCAGATAGTCGCCCGGTCCGAGTTCCCTGTTAAGCCGCTCCCGGCGGTTGTCGCGGTTCCTGCCCGACGCCAGCACCGTGCCGGACGAGTTTTCCAGGAAAATGTCGGCATTGAGTTCCATAAAGCTCAGCCCCGCCCCGATCCGCTTGGTGGCGGTCAAAGTGAACGCGAAATAATCGACTACGTCGTCCCCGCCATCCACCGAGTCATCAAACGTCCGCGGCGAGGACCAACCCGTTACGTCCCCCCAATCGGTCGCTCCCGACGGCGTCGAGTCCGGGTCGTGCGCGGAGCGCAGGACCGACCCCTCGACCAGTTCCCCATCCTCGGACTCCTTATCAGAAACCCCCTCCGTATTCCCATGAAACACCGTCCCCTCCGGCGCGACCTTGGCGGCCACCTTTAGCCGATAGGCGTTGCTGCCCTGCTCCCGAGCCTCCACCCTCACTAAATAAACGCCCACGGCCAGCCCAACGCTGATCCCTCTTTCGCGGTTCCGTTCTTCTGACTGGATGCCAGCACCCATCCCGACGGGACCTCCACAAATAGATCGGCGTCGAACTCCATTCGGCGCAATCGCAGCACCACCAGCCTCGGCTCGCTCAACGAAAACCTGAAATAGTCCACCGAATCGTCGGCGCCGTCCACCTCGCTATCGAAGACTCTAGGCTCGTCCCACTCCGTCACATCACCCAGATCCTGCGCTCCCGACCGCGCCTCGTCCGCATCAACCGCGCCCGGCGCACCCACCGCACCGACAGGAAACACCGGCAACAAGACAGCGAACACTGCCAACCAAACCGCCACCCTCCAGACGCTCCCGCTCCCGGACCCACGGTTTTGACATGGGACAGCGCTGGCGCGCGCATAACGCCGCCAGCGTGCTTTGTGCACCTTCACCCTTCCGTCATGGCCGCGCCTGCGATCATCCAGGCTCTCTCGCAAGCACCGAACTGGGGAGGCGTCGGCACTGGCCACGCTCCCTCCGCCTAGACGGCATGCCGAAACCAGCCGAGGCTGCGCTAGCTATTGCTGCGCCACCGCATAGATCCGAATATGCCCTACGCGAACGCCACAGGGGCCAGCCGCCGATATGGCGTGGACCCTCCTGCTTATGACAAACCCCATGCTCGCCCGTGCCGCCCCCCTCCGGGCCGCGGCGACGGCTGCGTACATCCCACTCACAAACCGCAGAGCTCAAGTAGCGCGCCGCGGCCTGAAACCCATGCTATGAGGTTGTCGTGAAGCGAGTGTGACGGCGTCATGATAATGATGCTAGTTGTGGTAATGGCGATCACTGAAATACCGCTCCCAGAGTTGATCACCGAATTCCCCACCCTGTCCACCAGAGATCGGGGGGTGATGTCCACCACACTTTGCTCACTCCATCGGCATAGGAAACCTGCAACCGATGGAAGCCCACTGGGAACCCCGCATGTGAACCCATCTGCTCGGACGATGATGACGATCCGGGAGCATCCCGCAAGACTCTCATCAAACCTCAGGCGAACCGCTCCGAGTTTCCTGGAGGACCATCACCCGGGTGGTGGCCTTGGCGGACTACCGGGTAACACCGCGATTGCGGTCGGCGGTCGAGGCGTTCTTTTCGGACAAGCAACTCTCTTCTAACACCCGCCGGGCATATCGGCAGGCACTATCGGCCGTGGTCGAGGACCTTGGCTTGGACCAACTGGACCCCCGCAGACTCCTGGATGTGTTCCAGCAACGGTGGGGGTCGGCGCAGCCCGCCACCTGGAACACCCGTATCACCGCCCTCCAGTCGTTCGTGTCCTACTGTCAACGCAACAAGTGGATAGACCACGACCCGATGATGCTGGTAGTACGCCGGCGGAACCCCGCGACCAGACCAAAGCGATCCCCTACCAAGACCTGGAAAAACACTGGTCACGAAGAGACATAGACCTGCGAGAAAAGGCCCTGTGGAGGATGCTGTACGAGACCGCCGCTCGGGCCGGGGAAGTCCTCGCACTCAACGTGGAGGATCTGGACCTTCCCCGCAAACGAGCCGTGATCACCGGCAAAGGCGGCCAGAAAGAATACGTGTTCTGGGCATCCGGAGCAGCGCGTCTTCTCTCCCGATACCTGGCCGGACGACGCCGAGGACCCAACGTCATCCCCGCACGGGGGACGAATGCCCACACGCCAGCCAGGGAAGGCTGTCCTACGAACGCGCCTCCACCCTATTCAAGCAAACAAGTGGCGGGTGGACACTCCACCACTCCTCACTCACCCACCTCGGCGAGAAAGGAGCCTCCACCATCCTGCTCCAGGCCAAGAGCCGACACCAGAACCCGCGCACGCTCGCCATATACACCAAACGAGGAAACGAAGCTATCGCGCACCTCACCTCCGCGTTTGACAAAAAACGGTCGGACCGATGCGCCGCACCATAAGAGGGATCCCGGCGAATGGAACAGACCAACCAGGACGCCTGGTGCGATGATGCGACCGATTGAATAACGGTCAAACCGTATGGGACCGGACCTCCGACGAAACAGCAGTGCGAGGGTTGGATGAAATGCTGAACCCCTGCGACCACACGGTGCCCATTAGCGCCATCACCATCACCAACACTGACAGCACCGGATAGAACGTCCATCTCGGTCCCTTCCCTCCCAACCTCGTCTCCTTCCAGGACGCGAAACACCCATTGTGTGAAAAATCCGGCTTTTAGAAGGAATATCCCTCTTGGTAGCCGCAGGGCTGCTTCGTAGTAAGCAGGATTTCGTGGCGGCTTTTAGAGTTCGACCTGTTCTGTGGGTGATGGCGTTGTTGTTAGTGGCCATGTCAGCGGGGATTGGGTCAGTCCATGCAGGTGATTTGCCTGCGGAAGATGCCTTACCTGGTGTGGGCAGGCCCGCAGCCAAGTTAAGCGGAAAATCCAATATTATGACCTGGTCATACGCCTCCTCCCAAACCGGCATCCGGCCTCCCTGGTTCAGTGCGGTCTCCGCAGGCGCAGAGCATTCGTGTGGGCTGCGCAGCAACGGGTCAGTGGAGTGCTGGGGCAACAACGGGTCCAGGCGGGCGTCACCGCCGACAGGTTCATTCAGTGCGGTCTCCGCAGGCGCGGATCATTCCTGTGGGCTGCGCAGCGGCTGGTCGGCAGTGTGCTGGGGTGCAAACGATGACAGACAGGCGACGCCGCCGGGGGGTTCGTTCACTTCGGTGTCCACCGGTTTGAGTCATTCCTGTGGGCTGCGCAGCGGGTTGGTGGTGTGCTGGGGCAGTAGCTTTTTCGGACAGGCGTCGCCGCCGGCAGGTTCATTCAGTGCGGTCTCCGCAGGCGCGGATCATTCCTGTGGGGTACGCAGCGACGGACTGGTGGTGTGCTGGGGTGAAGACGAGTTCGGGGAGGCAACGCCGCCAGCAGGTTCCTTCACCGCAGTGTCCACAGGCGAGGGTCATTCGTGCGGGCTGCGCAGCAGTGGTGGGCCGGTGGTGTGCTGGGGTGAAGACGAGTTCGGGGAGGCAACGCCGCCAGCAGGTTCATTCACCGCAGTGTCCACAGGGGCGAGGCATTCGTGTGGGCTGGTCACCAGCGGGTCGGTAGTGTGCTGGGGTGAAGACGAGTTCGGGGAGGCAACGCCGCCAGCAGGTTCCTTCGCGGCGGTATCGGCGGGAGAAGGCTATTCCTGTGGGGTACAAAGTCGCGGGTCGGTGTTGTGCTGGGGTGACATCCGGTCCGGGGGGGCGTCGCCGCCGGGGGGTTCATTCACTTCAGTGTCCGCTGGCGCGAGTCATTCCTGTGGGCTGCGCAGCACCGGGTCGATAGAGTGCTGGGGCGAGTTGCCGCTGGTGGTGTCCGGCGGGCAACAGGTACCTGTTGAGGGTACGCATCAGCCTGCTATAGAGGCGCTGAGTGATCACGTTGCTGGCATTTTCGATGGTACGGGCTGCGAAGGCGGTCTGTGCGGGGACGGGCCACTGCAGCGCTGGGAAATGGCTGTGTGGCTGGTAAGGGTTTTGGACCGAGAGGACCCGACGGCGCAGACGGCAACACGGTTCGTGGATGTGGACAACGGTTCGTGGTGGGCGCCTTACACTGACCGCTTAGCCTCCCTTGGGGTCACCGTGGGTTGTGCTAGAGCACCGTTCAGGTTCTGTCCTGACCAGCTTGTCACTCGGGGGGAGATGGCCACGTTCTTTGTGCGTGCGTTCAACCTCGACGCGGCGCCAGCGGCTGGGTTTGCCGACACCGGGGGTGATACTCATGAGGCAAACATCGACGCGTTAGCCGCCGCTGAGATAACGGTAGGATGTGGAACCGATCCGCTCCGGTTCTGTCCTACAAACTCTGTTACTCGGGGGGAGATGGCCACGTTCTTGGCTCGGGCGCTAGGGATCGTCTAAGCGGCTACTTCTATGACGATCCTATTTTCTACAAGTCGGTTGTTGGGTGAGGCCAGTGTTGGTAGTGGGTTGGTGGTTGTGGTATAGGCCTCGTTCGAGTCGTGAGAGGAGGGTGTGGTAGGGGTGGAGCGCTTGGGCGGTGTGGGTGAGGCTGATCTGGGCTTGGTGGCGTTGGGTGCGCAGGTGGGCGCCGTTGGTGTGGGTTGGTGATTAGGTGGTAGATCTCTCTTGCGATGTGGCGTTTGAGACAGTGGATGATTTCTCGGCGGGTTTTGCCTTCTGCCTGGCGTTTTTGGACGTATTGGCGGGTGCGGGGGTCGTTGCGCATACGGATGATGGCTACTGGCCAGGTACGGGTATCCACCTGATCTCGCGGAGGATGCAACGCAGCTCGTTTTGCGACAGGCCCCAGGCCCAACTCTCGACTGCGAACTTCATGTAGAAAGCAACAGGGTGGCAGGATTTCCTAATCAGCGTCCCTACGGATTGTCCCTTAGCAGGCCGGGGGGACAGCAGGCGTCGGTCCCGGCTGAGGCTCTACGGTTGCCTTCCCCTTGTGCTCGACCCATGGGAGACGAGCCTGTATACATGTCTGTGTGAGGTAGGTTCTCTAATTGCTGTGGCTGGTGTGAGAGCCGGTCGGAGAGGCGAGTGTTTTGATGCCTGTTGAACATGATGTGACGGAGGCGGCTGGGGTGGGCCGCTGGTGTGGTGTCTGATGAGGTAGTGGAGGCGGTGGTTTCGGACGCTGCTGCGGGTGGTGTGGATCTTTTGGGTCCTGATGGGGTGTTGGCGGAGTTGACGAAGCGGATTCTGGAACGTGCTTTGGCTGAGGAGATGACCGATCATTTGGGTTATGAGTCCGGTGATCCGATGGGTCATGGTACGGGTAACAACCGTAACGGGACCTCTCCAAAACAGGTGTTTACCGAGATCGGAGCGGTGGATTTGACAGGCCCCCCATCGCTATCAACGCCCTCATATTCGTCACCCTCACCTGCGTCCGAAGCGGCGAATCCCAAAAAGCCACCTGGGACCAGATCGACCTCGAAAACCGCGACTGGCGGATCCAAAGAGAACGTCAATAATTCTCGCGAGCACGAAGTGCCCCTCTCCGAAGCGGCGATACGAGTGCTCGAAGACACCGCCGAACTCACAGGCACCCGCACCGGACTGGTGTTCCCCGCGCGCAGAGGCGGGATCATGTCCTCCGGCACCCTGCACAAACTCCTCGAAGACTGCGATATCCCCGCGGACGTTCATGGGGCCAGAGCATCGTTCCGGACCTAGGCAGAGGAGCAGGACGACATAACCGAAAAAGTAGCAGAAGCCGTCCTAGCCCACAAAAAAAGAGACGCCTACAACAGATCCGCC